>AP024487.1:0-2385000 GCA_021654415.1 Metallosphaera javensis (ex Sakai et al. 2022)
AGCGTCATGAGGCCCACTCGCCTGCTTAAAACCCTTTACCTGTAGGCGGGTGATGTCAAGAAACTGTTCAGTGTGATGTGAGTTCTGAAAATTACTATCATGATGTATAGACTTACATGTTAGGATAGAGTGGAACTTAATTATAGGGATATTTGAAGGAAATTGTATGATCTGAACAATCCGATATTGTTCTAAAACGTCCAGTTAACGAAGGTGCCAAGATTGCTTAGTTACCACTGGTCTCAGTAGTCCTCGGAGCTATATGTACTAATGAAGAACATCAAATTATAACACGTTCTAAGATGCTCTGTATATAAGTGTACAAGGTGATATCAATACGATAATGTTCTTTATTCTTATCAAAGAACATAAAAGGAGGCTCTTTCATAAACTGCTATGGATAAAGCACTAAGCTATCTCATCGCTATTATTCTAGATATTGCCATAGGTTCTGCACCTTTCCTGGGTCTTTCATTTTATCAAATTATAGCAATAATATTGCTTGGCACCGCAATATACTCATTTTTGATAAGTGACCTTTCAATCTTCATTCCAATCTCGCTCGTTCCCTTCACGTTGATTTCCCACTCTTATTCATTTCTACTCGTCTCGTCAGTTTCTACAGTTCTTTCCTACTACTTAAAGGAGAAAGCAACAGCGTTTCTTCTAACCCTTGGAGTTTTCCTGGTCACATTTGACCTAGAGGCCGTTTACCAGCTTCTGGCCTTCCTAATCTTGGTGGCAGTCCTGATCTACCTTAAAGTTGATCTTCTAGGAATTGTGGCCAATGGAATCTTTCTTCTCATAATATCAGCAGTAATTGCAGCTAACCAAGGCCTCAACTCCTCACTCGTGAACATTTTCTCTGATGGAGCTTATTATTCCCTGGCCTTTGGAGTTCTAGGAATAGTATTCCAAGACATTAGATTGCCTAGGAAAGTTCCTAGAGTTCCCCTCCTTTACCTTCCTTATGCTCTTATAACATTGGGATTTGGCATCCCATTTAAGTATTACTGGTGGAACCCAAGCTCCTTCCTGTTCAAGGCCGATCCACTCTCTCTTTGGGTTCCAATTACCTATTTCCCTCAGGTTAACCAGATACTGGGTTCATGGCCACTAGCACACTTGTTGATCCATCTACCAATAGGTGTCGATCTTTATATTGCGTTACTCACCTACCTCTCAGGGATTGGCAGTTACCTCATGTTTAAGAAACAAGGGATTAGGCAGGCATCACTTTTTTCCCTAGTGTATCAACTTCTCTCTCCCTTTCCTCATCCCTATCTACTCCTTGGATATGCCATCCTTCCGTTTACAGCTTATCTCATGAGTATAAACATGAGGAGTGCTGTGAAATACCCAGCAGTAATGCTAATGAGTGTTATCGGCTCATCTTTCTTCCTGTTCCCTGTATCCGCGATTCTAATAGGAGCTTTTCTAAAAAGGAAAGATCTGCCCTGGATCGGAGTAGCTATGGTGGGCGCCAACGCATTCTGGATAATCCCTTACATCATATTAGGCGCCCCAGCCAGTGGAGAAATACCCTCCTATCTCTCCTTGGCTCTACTGCTTCCAATCCTTGTCATGACAGTTAAGGTAGAGGATAGGGTTAAGGTACTGATCTCTCTGGGTTCCATTGCTTACCTGGTATCAGGACTTCCTTACTCAGAACTAGCTTATCCCGTGGCAATAGCCTCCACACTCATTGTAATAAGTGGAGTAGGGATAAAGAGGATCCTAGCAGGAGTTGTAATTACCCTCCTTCTTATAACTTCAGTTCTTCAATTCGCAAATTATCATGGCGTCTCTATTCCATCGAACGTGCAGGAGATAGATAAGAAAGTTGATAACGCTACTTTAATATGGTGGAACTACTCTTACCCTCTCCTATCGCCCGTTCCAACAAATACTACTCAGATAATTTCACAGGCAATACAATATATAGTTAATAACCAGGGAAATGTTATTCCCAATCCTAATTACACGGGATTTCCAGCCTCGTTTAAGGTTATTTTTCCTAGAAACTTGACCAGGGTCAATGGCACATGGATCTCGGAGACTTACGCTCAATATACCTTAAACTCCTCGTTTTTCCACATAGATTATAAATCGCCAAATATCACAGTTAACACGTCTTACGGAATTGTCATTAAGAGTTTGTTGGGGGAGCAGTTTGTAGCATGGAAGATTCCTGAAGCTGAGAACAGGTCCACACTACTGGTGGGCTTAACCGGTAGCTGGATCTCGTACTCAGGGGAACCTATGTTATTCCTAGGGTATAACGTATCCAATTACAGCTCGTTAGCCCCTATAAACTTCACAGCTCTCACATTGTGGCTTACTAAAGCTGGGCAAATCTTCCTATACTCTAACCATGGCTTACGAATTCTCCCGCGTGCTTGTCCAATTCCCACCTCGGGTTCGTTCAACATTAACTTCTATTTCATTGATCAAGGAAACTTCACAATACTTGCTGGAGAGCAGATAAACGGTAAATTTCATTCCCTTTATATAAATACTACCCTTCCCTGGTATGAAGTGAATGCAGTGGGGCTTATTCTTCCAATAGGGGATGAACTGAACCTAACTCAAATACAGTTTCCACAATTCGTCCCCACCAACGTCACGCAGAATTGGATATCTTGGGACTCACCTGTACCATTTAAGATTAGCTTTTATCCCAATAAGCCCCTAAATGGAACCATCTATCTAGCCTCAAAGAGGCCGGTATTCATGGAAGTTAATGGTATCCCCGCTAGCAACGGGAGTACGTTCCTTAATGCGAGCAACATTACGCTTATTTCCGGTCCAGGGTTTGTAAATGTTACATCCATATATTTTATTCATAATGGTACGAGAGAATATATTGTAGGGGCCTATCCCATTAATTTAACATACCTAGTGAAGATAAACCCTCTGTTAGGTGGAGAGAAAATAGTAGTACAGTCTCATATTAGTTTAAATATGACCGTGATTCCTTTAGGTTTGGTTTATAAACTAGATGGTATCCCACTTAACGTCTCCGACACTGCTGTGCTAAGGCCTGGGACTCACGTCCTTGAGATACTCTATCCTGGACAGGCATATCTCATTATAGGACTTTATTTCACATTCCTATCGTTTGTGATTGCTATGTTATCTGAAATACTAAAGAATAGCTTAACACAAATCAGGACCTTTATCAATAAAATCCTTTATAAAGTCGAAAAAAACGAAGGATAGCAAAAGCGTGCATTATTTCATATAATTATTCTATTCCAAAATGACTCCCATGCTTTAGATTATTAACTAGAACATTCATTGCACGACTGAGTATCAACTAGAAATGTGTTTCTTTTGAATTTATATAGATTTATTGTTTGGTTCTGTACTGCTCACTTATAAAATGAACTTTCGTATAATCTCGTCATGTTGGTATATTTTAAGTTTCAAGGAATTCAATGCGAAGTCACGAAGCCATAAAACAAATTTATGCAAGTATGGCAACACTATGAACTTTCGCTCTTTACCTAGTTTCATGAGAAAAAATTTAGGTCCCAACAACCCAGTTAAACCGATGAAATTTAGACCAACTATCGATGTCATGACATTATTAGATTCAGCAATTATTTCTGCCTCTGTGTTTATTGTTTTCCATGAGTTACTACTAAATGGATATGTGGGGTACTTCGACTTCAGTACCGTTCCATCATTCGTACCCCTTTACCCATTACTTTCACTTTCTGGAATTTCGCTAGGTCCACCGATTTTTTCAATAAATTTAAACCCTGGCCTTGCTCTGGCACAATCAATACTAGTATTACTCTTTGGACATTTAGGAATAAACGTCTTCTATTTCCTTTATTTACTTCTGTACGCGTTTGGAATTAGGACTCTTGTGGCTACTTTTACAAGAAATAGAGCTCTTATAGTAACTGGAACCCTTATTGGACTATTTAATCCCGGCACACTTTCAGTTATAATTGACTCTCCCACTACACTTTATGTGGCTCCCATTCCTTGGTTTTTAGCTTACTACTACAGATACAGAATAAAAGGTGAGGGTAAACTCATATATTCCCTTATTCCCCTAACCTTTTTAGGTGTATATGGCCCCTCTATACCTTCACTGATTCTCTCAATCCTGTCAGTGGAAATTTTTAGGGTAATCTCAAGGCCTAGATCAGGAAGTAGTTTCTCACGATCCAAGAGGTCCGTATTGAAGGGTTTCCTGACGCCGTCCATTGTCTTGATCTTTTTCTCACTCATTCATGTAAACTCAATTTACTTGGTCTTGACACACGGGAGTGCATATTATGCCTTCTCCTATATTGCAACAAGGGTAGCAGAGTCAAAACCAAACTTTAACATGTTAGAAATCTTGGGCACTCAAGTTGCCCCTAATTATTTCACGCAAATATATCCAAATGGTGAATTAATTTCATTGTCTCTAGTAATTATAGCCGCATTGGGGTTACTCTATCTTGTTAAAAGGAAGATCTATTTCCCATTAATTTTTGCCATTTTGTTGTTCGCCTTAGTTAGTTATAATCAAGATTACTTAGGCCTATATTCACTTATTCATAGTACGGTCTTTAGTGACGTGGACCCCTACGAATATAACCCCATGGCCAGTATTCTTGTTTCCATGATTATAGCCAATCTGAGCAGAAATTCCCTAAGTAGAATTCTCTGGACTTCCTCTCTACTTCTTGTCATGATAACCATTTCTCTGGGCTATTCTATCTTCGCGTCGATATGGCATCCCATAAACCTTCCCCAGGGAATGGTGGAGGCTTATAGGGAGCTATACAATGGATCTGAGGGGGAGACAGTTTTCATTTTTCCGCCTTCACTAAGGCTGTATACCCCTGAATATAAGCCACTAGGGAACATCCCCATAAGACCTCCTCCTCAGTTTTTCTGGAATCCAGGAGGATCTCTAGTGGTAGATCAGGTTCCAGCCACAGGGAGTAATCCTTATACCTCTCTTTACGTGGCGACCGACCTTTATAATACATCCGAAATATTACGACTATCACAGGAGTTGGGAATAGTTAAATTCCTTATTGAGAACCCCACTGCGTTTTTTGGGTCAGCCATTTACTATTCAACTCCAGGAAATTATTCTCAAAGTATCCTTCTTGCCTTGGACGGATATATCTTTTATGTGCCTAATTCAGAGAACCTGAGTAATGTTACCATTCAATATCGGTATAATTATCTTTCCGTAGTGAAGTTGAATATTTCTCCAGATTATAAGGTGAAGCCACTTTGGTATGGAATAGAGATAATACCACTTAAAAACGAAACAAGGATAATAACTCCCGTGGGTTACGGCACTGGATCCTTTTCTACTTACGAGACCATGAATTATTATGGTCAGGTTGAGGTATCTTCAATTCGTGCTCTAAAACCCTTTGTTATTACCTCATCCTATGTAGTGGTAAACTGGCTCAGTAATATTGCTATAATTAGCTCATGGATTTATTTTTTGATTCCCTTGCTGCAATCACTAAAACGCACATTAGCCAAAGGTTATACTTCTTCATTGTTTAAAGCGAGTTTTCTTTCTAGACGGAAGCTCGTTGAGAACGTTTTTAGCTAGTAATGTCTAGCCATACGTTCAATGGTCAAAAGGTCATTCCGTTAGCGGATTTCCATTAATTTCTTCAGGTTCATAATTATCCTTATCGAAATGTTCAATTTCTCAGGTAGACTTAGGATTACGGCCCCAAGAGACCTGAGGCCTTCAACATAGGGTTTCACTAATAAAGTGCGGTTCATATCTAAACCTTCCTTTAACTCCTAAGAAGTTACAAACTTTGATTGTAAGTGCAATCAATTATCTAATCACTTCGTCTATTATATTCCACAGTTTCTCCTTAAAATTCCTCCTATCAAAGCTTAAGGCCTTATCTTTCAGCTCTCTTCTAGTTGATGCTGGAGTATTAAGACCCTTTTTTACAAGCTCCGATGCTTCTTCAAGGTTGTTATAACTGAACTCGGGCACTATTTCGAAACCGCCACTCTCCCTTGGCACTATGGGGACCAATCCAGCTGCCATGGCCTCCACTATGGGTATTCCAAAGTGTTCTCCCAAGGTCGGATGGAAGTAGACTGAGGCCTTCCCCATGAGTTCTATAAGAGAGTTCCTGGGCAAGTTAGGGAGAAATTGGACATCTGCCTTGAGTTCCCTGCTCAATCTGACAAGCTTTTTCATGTAACTATCGCTTTCCATGGAGCCCACTATGACTCCCCTAACTCCACTCATGGAGGATAGGCGCACGGCAAGATCTAGCCTCTTTCCAGGTTCAAATCTTCCAATGGTCACAAAGAACGGCTCTCCCTCCTCATGGAAGGCCTTTAGGAAATCCGTAACGTCCACTGGAGGATACACCACCGTGGATTCAACTCCATATATCTCCCTTATTGCCTTGGAAGAATAAGCCGAGTTTGCTATGAATACCGACCTCCTAGCTTCCTCCCTGAACCTTTTCAAAAGACCCCGTAGAGGTAGGAGATAAGCCATCCATATCCAAGAGGTGTTGTACTTGGAGGGAACAGAGGAAAACTCTGGCGCAACACCATAGATTATGTGTGTCGCTATATCTGAAAGCGGTATAGGGATTGCAGTTATGTTCAGGAAGAAATCGGGTTTGGTTCTCCTGGCAGAGATGCAAGTGAGAACCCTCTGATACTTATCGAACAGCCTAAGTTTAAATGGAACAGCTGAAACATGGGGCAGCCCAAGGTCGTCCAGCGGAGGTGAGAAGGTGGCCAGCGTGGTTTCTACCCCTCTCTCTCGAAGGAGTTCAGCTGATGCCCTGACCACATTTCCCTCACCGCTCACCGACTTTGTTACCCTATGAATCACTATCGTGGACTTCATTCTTGTAACAGGACGAAGGTTTAGGAAAATTTTAAGCTTATCCGGGGGAAGACTAAAGTCAGCAGGTTCGCGTTTCAACGAAGTTAAAAGACTTCAGAGCAATCTAAACGATTAGATAGGTCATGTTGGTGTTATCTGAAACTAATTTTCAATTTTATCAAGAATTCTGTTAATAAAGCCTCTTATCGTGATTAGACCCTCCTTGACCTTCTCAGATATCAGGGCTATGGCGAAGGAAAGGGAAGTTAGATAAAGCCCTAGTAAAAGGAACGACTCACCGGGATAGATGATCTCCACCACATGTCTACCGGGTGTTAATTTCGCAATTGGTCCCTTGAAGGGAAGACCATCAAGTTTATACCCCAACCCATTTAGAGGTATCACGGTCATGTTCAGATCAACTGGGGAAGACACCACAAGTTCCTCCCCACCCAATATCTGTTTCACCTCCACATGGTAGGATGTATTTATTGGCAGAGTTCCTATCACGTACGAGCTTACATGATCGTGAACCAGGTAAAGCGCAGTTACGTTGACTGGCCCAGGCCCTGAGATAAGGGTAATGTTATTCACCTTTGAGAATGTTGTACCATTCTTGGCAGTAACCCCGTTAACCTCCAGTGAGAGAGGGGCAGTGGACCTGAAGTAAACGGTTCCATTTAAGATGGAGCTGGGGAAGAATGTGATCTGAAAGGGTTTAGATGAGTTCCATGATATCCAGTTCTGGGTAATATTGGTGGGGACAAAAGACGAAACCTGAATCTGAGTTACGTTCATCTCATTTCTCAGGGGAAGGATGAGACCGACTGCGCTAATATCGTTCCAGGGAAGAGTAGTGTTGATATGGAGGACATGAAAAATTCCGTTTATCTTCTCTCCCGTGAGTATGGTGAAGTTTCCTTCCTTAACAAAATAGAAATTGAGATTGAACGAACCTGAGGTAGGAATGGGATACCCGCTAGGCAGAACATGCACTCCGTTGGAATACAGGATTATCTGCTCACCATTGGTAAGCCAGACCGTCAGAGCTGTGAAGTTTATGGGCGTCACAGAACTTTGATTGCTCACGTTATATCCTAGAAATAGCAATGGTTGTCCGAGATACGAGATCCAGCTACCTGTCAGGCTCACTAAAAGTGTGGTCTCATTACTAGGTATCCGCCACGCTATGAATTGCTCTCCTATTGGACTTTTGATGAGAACGTTCTGAGAGACGTTAACCACCAACCCTCTAGACTCGTAATCCAGGAAAAAGTGAGAGGAGTTCAATGTGAGCACTGGATACGTTTCTGGTACCCAGGTACCGTTAACTCTCGTTATATTTTCTGGGAGAATAACCTTGAAGAACGCAGGGAACCCAGTGTAGTTCGGGTTAGGTATCACTTTACCCTGACTATTCACTATGTATTGAAGTCCCTGAGGAGCTATGGGAGAGGTATTAATGGGTGCTGGGGAAAGAAGGGGATAGGAATAGTTCCACCAGACCATGGTGGCGTTCTGAACTTCCTTACTAATTGTCTGTATGTTGGGCGGTATGGACAACTGCTGATATCCCCCAAACTGAAGCACCGCTGTGGCGAGGAGGAGGAAAACAACGACACCAGCCATCACTCTCTTAACTCCTTCTCCACTCACGAGAAGGAGAGACGAAGCTATCACCACGGGATAGGCCAGTTCAGAGTAAGGAAGACCAGACACTAGGTAGGTCAATGAGCCTAGGGCTATCATCACCTTCATCCTCTCCTCAAATCTGGCGGCTATCACGAGCACAGGAAGAAGAAGGGCTAGGGTCAGGTATGAAGTGATCTCTCCATTACTTGGCCCAACCGAGAATCAGGTAGGGAATTATCCAGAACGCATTAGCGCCAATAACTGCAATCCCCATGTAGGGTAGGTCTCTCCGCCCTAGGAAAGCTCCCATGAGGAGCGCGGTAACGGGAAAGAGAAAGAAGGACGAACCAATCACGCTAACCAGCATGACGGCAGGATACTTCACCGAGTTCCTCACGTTCACGTTCATGAGATACGCTGTGAAGGGCAGGACGGCATATCCCAGGAGAAGGTATGGGTGGGGAAAGGGTGATAGGACCTGGTACACTAGGGAGAAGAGAGATACTTGTCTGACCCCCAGTTTCTTGAACATGAGGTAGCTACCAATCCCTGAGAGGTAGGTGAGGATTGCAATGTAAATATTTACTCCCAGGTAAAGGTGAACCAGCTCGTGAGATAGGGGCCATGATCCCAGGATCTGGTTAACCTGTGGGAAATAGATGTCCGGAACCCAGAGCGAGAGCGGATTGGCCTTAAACAGGAAAGATGAGGGATTCCACCAGTAGTAATCCTGTGGAATCCCAAATCCAAGGGTGGCTAGAGCGTAGGGAAGGAATAGCAGGGGTATCCTAGGAATTCTTCTGGGCAATTTAGCGTTCTGAGATGCAAGTCCCAGCACCCCAAACGTTAGGGAGTAATAGGCTCCGTCAGAGAGAGTGTTAACAACTTCCGAACTAAACCCCTGGTTTATGGCGGAGATAGCTGAGAGAAGGAGAAGGAAAATTCCATTTGCAACAACTCCTCTAATGTCCACCTTCAGGTAAACGAGAACCCCCAGCAGAACCACGAAGGCCAATACCTGAAACACTGCCTCCAGATTGAACACCAGCATGGAAACTCCTAGCGTCAGGAGGAATGCCGTCGCCTTATCCCTGAGGTAGTAGGAAAGGGCCGTGGACAACGACGATATAACGAGAAAGCTGGGGGAGTGAGAGATCAAGGTGAAGGGAATAAGAGAGAGGGGCATGGAGATCGAGAAATCGCTCAAAATAAGCGAGTAAATGGAAGAGCCAATCAACACTATGACCAGAGTCTCGTAAAATGAAAGGCCTAGGAAAGGTGCAGAGCCAACTGTAACATCAATTATAGTGGCGACAGCGTAACTGAGAGCCCTATCCATGGCGTTTAAAATTGAAAAGCCTAGTTTTATATTCTGTGTAAAGTTTTACGGACTCATCTCTGAACTTTCTAGGGCCTAACGCGTAGGGGAGCATTACATGCACATCCATGAGGACTTACGAAAGGTAATAGAGATAAATTAGAAAAGAGATCGTCTTGTGGTACCAAGATCTCTGAGCCTAACCTGGTTTGTTGTATCAAGATCGTCTGTGACGTAAAATACGCAGTGTGGGAGAGAGCCCTAGATTTCTCAGGTTAACGTTAATGGATAGGGAAGGGACGCGAGACCGATGTCCCGGGGTAAAGATGGGAGGATCCATTAATCCCGCCACATATAATTTCACATGGTATCGTTATATTAGTGTGAACTGCCCCACCCTGGGCCATTCAGGTTTCCATTGCGAATTGTAATTAGTTAATCTACGTGGGATGATCAAAATCAATCTATCATTTTTCAGTAATACTTTAAGGGGGCCGAACACGATGTCATACCATGAGCAAACTAACTATCGAACCCGCGTACCAACTCCAGGAGGAGTTGGTACACATCGTGTTCGACCCAGTATTTCCTAAGCACTGGCTCATAAATAAACCTGTTGAGGAGGTGGAGGAGCTAGCGATGAGGGAGGCGGAGGAGGTAAGCCCGAGGTACGCGAGGGGGAAGAGGCTGAAGAGGAGGGGATACGCGAGGTACAGGTTCTTAAAGGTTTCTCGGTGGTGATGGAGGGCAGGAGGATTGAGTACAGGCTCAGGTGGATGAGCGTGAGGTTGCCCGCGTATGACGGGAAGGGCAGGGTGAGGACGGAGGTTGAGAGGGAGTTGCTGAGGGGGGAGGAGGAAGCTGTGCTCAGGAACTCACGTTCTACTCGGTGCTGGGAGGGAAGATGAACGCGAGGCTCTGGACCCCCGAGCTTGAGGTTGAGGGAGACTTCCAGTATGTGATAGCTGAGAGGAAGTGGGTCAAGCTCAGGGGAAGGGAGTCCTCCTGGTGGCCATGGGCGTCACGCGCGAGGGTAGAAGGGCCGTGCTGGACTTCCTCCTGGCTAAGGAGGAGGACGCGAGGAGTTACTGGAGGCTTTTTGCAAGGGTGTGGAGGAAGTTCAACTTCAAGCTCGTGGTTGCGGACATGGTCAGGTCCGTGGACTCCGCGCTTGAGCTCTCGGGAATAGAAGCGAAGAGGCAGCTCTGCCTCAACCACGTCAAGAGGCGCCTGGACCGCGACGAAAGGAAGGAGATCGACCTCCTCGTGTCTGGCCTGCTCGCCGAGTTACCTGACAGGATCAAGGAACTGGTGGAACGCGGTCTCCTCTCCTTCCTCTCCCTTCCTCAAGAACTTCAGCGCCTCCTCTCCACCAACAACCTGGTGGAGTCCTTCAACTCCCTGGTGGAGAGGAGGAGGTTCGGCAAGTGCCACACGCCCCACAGGCTACTCCAGATCGTCTGGGCCATCGCCGATAACTACAACATTTTGGATAATTTTTTGCAGAAATGGAATAATATCCATATACTTTTCGTTTTCTTTACGATCGAGACGTCATCACTCAATTAATCCTACATTGAATAATGAGAAATGAAGGAACTAGAATTCAATTCGCAATGGAGACCTGAATGGCCCCCCACCCTCACCGGTACTCCCCAAAATCACCCCCTTAAAAATAAATCAAGATAAATAAAAAGCGGTTCTATACTTTTAATCAATCGTGATAAGAACTTATTTTGTATTTCATCTATAAAAAGCAAATGAAGGAGAAGCTTGAAGTCAGTCCTCTTAACTTCCCCCTTGAGGAACAAGAACAGCGAGTAAAGGAACGTGGCCAAAACGAAGACGAGAAGGCGGAAGACCCAGCTCCTGGAACAGGTGAAGGGGAGGAAGCCCTTCACCTCCCTGTAGGAAGTCTCGATGGGGTTCCTGATCCTGTCGTAAAGCCTCAAGACCTTGTCCTTGGGCAGGTCGAGGTTGGTCGCCCTGGCGAAGTACTCGACGTGGGACCTCCTTCTAGTCACTTCACGACCGTGGACGATCAACCTGAAGCTGACTTGATCAGTCCTCTTGCTCGCGGTGGTGTAAGGGCCGTCATACTCCTCGTAAACCTTGACGTCGCCCACCGGGACGCCCACAATGTACCTAAACTGGGAGAGGAACTTTATGACCTCTACTGTGTAGAAGCCTGCGTCCAGCGCTATTATCCCAATCTTAAATCCCAGGGAGAGGACCTGCTCCACGAGGATTTTCACCACTTCGTCCTTGCTCATCCCGTTGTAGCGCGTGAAGGCTAGGATTACGGTTTTGCCGTTGTAATCCGTAGTAGCTGTGGCGTAGTTCCACTGGTATCCCTTATCCCCGCTTCCCAGCCCCTCCACCCTCTCTCCCCAGTACTTCACCCCCGTCCAGTCTACGCTCACGTCCACCTCCTCCACCCCCTTCAACACCTCCCTCGCCACTTCCTGTACCTCCTGGAGCAGGCGGTCCGCTACTTCTATCCCCTGTTCCTCCACTAGTACTTTGTGGAAGTTTTTATCCATTGTTTTCTACCTCTATTTCATCTAAATCCAGATATTGGACCACATCAAGATTAAACTGATCGTGATGTTCCTCGAAGAACCTCCTCACCTCCTCCCTTGCCTCTTCCACGTTGTTGAAGAACCTGTTCGCAAGGTGGAACTTCAGGTCCTTGAAGATCCTCTCCACAGGGTTTAGCTCTGGCGAGTACTTTGGGGTGAAAACGGGTCTCACTCCCCTTCTCCTGAACAGGTCCAGGATAGCCCCCGTCTTGTGGGAGGAGTGGTTGTCAAGGACGAGGTACTTGGTCTCCCTGCCCCACTTCCTCTCCATCCTGTAAACGAAGCTCTTCATGTTCTTGCTGGAGAGGGAGTTGTAGAGGGTGTACAGCACCTTCCTTGAAATGGCGTCAAGGGCGAGGAAGACGTAGAAGTGCTGGAAGCCCAGGTTCACCCTGATCCTGGGCCTGGAACCCCTCCTGGCGAGGCACCTCCTCACCGTGGTGCCCACCACCACCCTTGTCTCATCGAAGAACGCTATCCTGCGTCCCATCAGTTCCTTCACTTTTTTTAAAATCGCGGTGCTTCTCCACCTCGGCCCTGGCGTTCACCGGCCTGGGCGTCACGAAACCGTACCCCAGCTGGTGCACTACCCTGTAAAGGTGATACCTATTGTAAACTATCCCCCTCTTCCTCAGCTCAGCGTTCAGCGCCCTCATGGTCCACCCCTCCAGGTTGTATCCCAGCTCCCTGGGACTTGTCTCCAGCACCTTCTTCACCTCCTCGCTGGAGTACTTCCTGGGCCTACCCGACCTTGGCCTATCCCTCAACGCTCCGACCCCTCCCCTCTTGTACTTCGCGACCCACTTCTTCACCGTTGAGTACGAAACCCCGAGGACCTCGGCCACCCTGTACTCCCTGAACCCGTCCACGAGGTACATCTTCACCCCCAGTATTCTCTGCCTTATCCTAGCATTCTTTTCCTCCCTGTAAGCCTTCTCTAATTCCTCCACATTCTATATTAGTAATACCAAGATAAAAACTTTACCTAAGTACTAACGTAGTTCCTCACGGTCTGTGGGGATATATCGTAGCTTCTCGACCTGTTCTCCACCGAGTCTCTCCACAGGCAGGCCGAGACCAACGTCTTCGCTACCTCTTCCTTCCTTGAAGTTTAGCGAGGAAAGGGTTATATATCCTAGCTTCTGGATGTTTACGTTGTGGGAGAGTAGGGTGATCATGGGTAATATCACCATCCTAGTATTACCCACTCTCCCACAAATTTCTTTCTCCAGCAGAGTTCAGTTTGTTTCATGAGTTTTAATTCACATCCTCTCCTCCAGTCTAAAATAAAGCTCTAGTGATTTTTTCATAAACTGAATTTGGGGAGTACCGTGAAGTACCAAGTTTTCTGAATCAAAATAAGCTTAGGACCATGACTGTGAAGGTAATCTGAAACCATCTCTCAAGTACCTTCTTCCCTCTACTAAACTCGTTCATGACTATGTATATTAACGCCTGGGCGTACTTTTCTCCGTGAATAGACCTTTAATAGTCGCGTCCCTACCTGTGACAAGACCAGAAGACGTAAAAAGAGTCAAGGAAATAGATGCAGACCTAGTGGAACTGAGGCTGGACTACTCCCATCAATTTCCAAGTCCGCTCGATCTTGTCCCCCTGAAGCACAGAATAATGGTAACCCTGAGGGACAGGGAAGAGGGAGGCGTTGGGGACTTCACAGACGACTTCAAGGAGGATTACCTGAACAGGCTGGCTGAACTGAATATCCTTTATGACGTTGAGGCCTCCTTCCTCTCCAGAAGGAGAGTCCAGTTCAAGAACAAGGTGGTCTCTGCCCACTACTTTCGTTCCCTCCCAGCGCGGGACGAGATAGATCACCTGTTCCTGAGATACGGCGAGGCCTTCACGGTGAAGATAGCCGTGGGTAACGTCCCGGGATACAGGGAAATACTCTCCTATATCTCCACAAAACCCAACTCCACGTTCATGCCCATGAGCCCGGATCCCCTTGAGAGGCTGGGTATTTCCCTCCTGGGCTCCAAGTTGCTCTACACCTACGTGGATTCCCCAACAGCCACGGGTCAGCTACACTACCTTGAGGCCAAGAGGATCCTCAACTGCCTCTTTCCAGGTTAACCCTCTCAAGGACAAGCCTGTCCCCCTCAACCTTCACAGAGTACACGGTAATGGGCCTCTTTGACGCTCCCTTCAGTGGTTTTCCATCCCTCACCGAAAAGTGGCTGAAGTGGCACTGGCACACAAGTTCCTCCCTTATTAACACCCCGTACTTGCTGAGGTCGCAACCCAGGTGCGGACACGCGTTATCAAACGCCAGGTACCTCTCCCCGCCCAGATATATTAACAGTATTACCTTACCCTCGACCTCCACCCTCCTTTTCTCCCCAACCCTCATCTCCGGTCTCTGGACTATCACGGGAGGAAATTGACAGTCCCGGTTAAAAGTTCCACGACACTCACGACTTATAATTGACTTAATAATTCACTTATATGATCCCGATTCCCTTGGGTATTTAGTAGATTATTTTATAATGTTAAAACACTATGTTATCTTAGGTGTATGAAATGATAAGTTACAACGAAGCTTTGAGAACGAAGGTGGATTACAGGATAGTGGAAATAGCTCAGAGTTCCCCAAGCACTGAGATAAGGGCTATCCTTGTCCTCGATACCTCCCCCTCGGAGGACGTCCTCAAGGAGATCTCTTCACTGGCCAAGATCGATAACGTGTTCAGCTTCATGATGACCGTCAAGGTTAAGGGCAAGGCCTCAGATATTGCCAGGCTCGGAGAGAAGTCATTCATAAGGTATATAATGCTAGATGAGGTTATTGCAAGGACGCAAGAGTGGAGCTGAGGGACTGGCAACTAGCGCTCAAGGACAAGGTAGTTAAGGGATTAAGAGAAGGCCTTTTAGTGGCTTTACAGTCTCCCACAGGGAGTGGGAAAACCCTTTTCTCTTTAGTTTCCGCGCTGGAAGTTAGACCTAGGGTTCTCTTCGCGGTCAGGACCCACAACGAGTTTTACCCAGTGTACAGGGAGGCAACTAGACTGGGGAAAAGGTTTGGGTTCGTGATGGGAAAGGCCAGGGCTTGCCTGTATGCAGACGAGGGGGCAGACACCGAGGACATAAATTGCTCCCTCTGTGATTCCAACGTCCCAGTCCCTGTGGATTCCCAGGAACCTCCCTTCACCCTGCTCAGGGAACTCAAGGAGAAGGGGATGAGGGAGAAGTTCTGCCCCTACTTCTCCCTGCTTAACTCCACAGGCCTGGCTGAAGTGATTGCCCTGACCTATCCCTACGTGTTTACCCCATGGATGTGGGAGGCCCTCGGACTGGACCTGGAGGAGTTCGTACTTGTGGTGGATGAGGCCCACAACCTGGATAACCTCAACGAACTGGCTGAAAGGAAGCTAAGCCAGCAGACCCTGGAGCTGGCACTGAAGGAGGTCAAGAGCAGGGAGGCAATCTCCATTCTGGAAAGGATCAGGAGGGAACTGGCGGAGGTGGTCCTCCAAGAGGAAAGGTACATCAGGGTGGAGAATTATCCTAAACTGGATAAAAACGAGCTGAAACTCCTGAAGGACGAGTACGACGAGAGAAGGAACGAAATGATAATGAAGAGGGCGATAAGGAAACTTCACCTGGGGACAGTTATCAAGTTCTACAGTTCCGATGAGTCTCCCGTTTTCTCATACCGCGGTCACCTGGTAATGAAGCCTCTCCTCTCGTCTCCCTTCCTGTCCATCCTTAACCGCGACGATCTCCCCGTGATACTCATGTCCGGTACCATGCCCCCTCAGGATTACCTGAGTAAGGTCCTGGGCATAAACAGGAGAATCCTTTACCTGGACGTGGAGAAGGAGCTCAGAAGGAAGGTGACAGGCACCTTTGACTGCATGCTGGCAGTGGACGTTACCTCCTCCTACTCCCTGAGGAGCCAGGAGATGTGGAAGAGGTACGCCAGTTACCTACTGAGAATATATCACACGGCGAAGGCAAATGTACTTGCTATTTTCCCCAGCTACTCGATCATGGAGAAGGTCATGTCCCACGTGAAGGTGGACAAATACGTGGAGGGTAGCAGAACGGACCTGGAGGAGGTAATCAGGGAATCTGGCAGGAGGAAGCTGGTGATTGCGGGGGTTGCCAGAGGGAAATTATCCGAGGGGATAGAGCTCACCAGGGATGGGGCAAGCATCATCAGTGACGTGGCGCTCTGCGGTATCCCGTACCCCTCCTTTGATGACTACCTCAAGCTGAGGAGCGAGGCCATTTACAGACTTACAGGTCAATCCGTGAGGGAGGCACTCATGGAGATACCAGCCCTCATAGCGGTGAAGCAGGCAATAGGCAGGGCAATAAGGAGCAGGGAAGACCATGCTACCGTGTGGTTACTTGATAGGAGGTTTGAAACCTCGTGGTGGAAACTAAAGGTAAACTGTTTTAATCCCAAGAAAATCAAACTGTAGTATGGAAGTTGAGATTTTCACGCATAGGAACTGCACAGAGTGCAACCTGCTGGTGGAGTATCTGGAGGAGAAGGGACTCCTTGGGAAAGTTAAGCTGGTGGACACCGAGATATACCCTTTCCTGGCCCTGGAGAGGGGGGTAATCTCCACTCCCTCGGTGTTCGTGGACGGAAAGTTAATTTATGCAGGGAAGGTGGACCTTGACGAGTTTGAGGAGTTGCTCAAGGGGAAGGGAGTGACGAGAACGTTCAACAGGGAGGAACTGGTCACAAAGCTAATGGAGGGAATAGTGGACTCCTTCGCTGCAACTGCCTGGATATACGTGAATAGGGACTTTGACTCCTTCCTGTCCCAGAGGGATTTCGTCATGGCAGTGACGGGACTTGCGCTCTCGGAGCACGGGGAAGAGGGATACAACTACCTGAGGAACGTGCTTGTTAAGGATAGGGAGAAGATACTTCAGGAATGGGAACCCAAGATGTTCAGGAACATCTCCTCCAACTTCGTCAGGGAAATTTACTGGCTGTATGGGAGGAAGGTACCCAGGGAAGAGCTGTTCTCCCGGTACACTCTGGAGATATTTGCCCACTGGCTCATGGTTAGAGGAGGCGCAGTGGGAAGGGTAGGGCTCAGGATTCACCCTCTCTCCGAGGTGGACACAATGACCAGGATTGCCAAGGTTTACGGTTACCTGATGGAGAACTACGACTCAATCTGGGAGAGGGTGGAGAAGGAACAGAGGTCTTTGAAGGGAATTCAGGTGGCGTGAGGTCCTGAGCCAGTCTTCACTCCCCGCGTCTTTGCGAAAGATTTTCATTTAGCTAATTTACAATTCAGCCCAGTCAGGCATACCTAGCGTTTCCTTAAATATAACCCCGCTTCTCCTTCCTGAAAAACTCGACTTTACCGCTGGTGTTAAATACTTGGGCACAGATCTTTACCCATGCCACTAAGACCAGGAAGATGTTACAGGCACTTCTCGGGACCTGCCTACACGAGAAAAGAGTATATCCCGGGATTTCCTCAACCCAAGATCACCAAGTTCACGATGGGAGACCACAAGAAGGACTACGACTTCGAGGTGAGGCTTCTCACCAAGCAAATTGGTCAAATCCGCCACAACGCCCTCGAGGCGGCCAGAGTCATTGCGCTGAAGCAGATGACTTCCATGGTCGGAAACGAGACTGACTTCTACATCTACGTAACCAAGTACCCCCACCACGTTATAAGGGAGAACAAGATGATGGCGTTCGCTGGGGCGGACAGGCTTCAGGACGGAATGAGGCTCTCCTTCGGCAAACCCATAGGCACCGCAGCTAGGATTACAAAGCTCGGCGATCTCATAATGGGGATAAGGGTGAAGAAGGAGCACCTGGAGTTCGCAAAGAAAGCCTTCAAGGTCGCGTCCAGCAAGCTTCCCCTTGACACCGAGATCGTGGTCGTTCCTCTAAAGGAGGAAAAGACTCAGTGAGTTACGTTTTTGATGAGGATCTCCTCAAGTCTGAAATCGGGAAAAGAGGAGCAAAGAGGGTTCTTCTTCAATTCCCCGAGGGATTAAGGTATTTCTCCACGGAACTCGTGGAGAGGCTCAGGCAGGCTCTCCCTGACGTGGAGTTCATCATATCTGGAGAACCAAGCTGGGGAGCGTGCGACATTGCAGAGGACGAGGCTAACCTCCTAAAGGTGGACCTTCTGATCCATTTCGGCCACTCTCCATACACCTGGTACTATCCCAAGTTCCCAACCCTCTTCGTTAAGGCGGAGAGCACGGCCCAGGTTGAGGAGGAGACCCTGGAGAAACTGGTTAACCTGCTCAGGGAGAGGGAGGCAAGGACCGTGGCCCTCACTTCCACCGTTCAGCACGGGAAGCTCCTGAACCAGGTCAGGAACTATCTCTCCCCTCACTTCAGGGTGGAGGTTGGGAGACCCTCTTCCCCTTTCATGGGAGATGGACAGGTCCTGGGATGCGACTACAAGTCAGCCCTGGTTGAGGCTGACGTTCACGTGAACATATCGGGAGGGGTATTCCATGCGCTGGGGCTGGGACTGGCAACAGGTAAACCCGTGCTCAAGCTGGATCCCTACACCAGGACCGTGGAAGACCTCACCCCACAGGTCTTCAAGGTTCTCAAGATAAGGTACTCCAAGATCATGGAGTCACTGGACGCAAACACCTGGGTGATAATTCAGGGACTCAAGGTGGGACAGAACAGGCCCCTGATGGTCAAGGCCCTTGAATCAAGGCTGAGGTCCCTGGGAAAGAGGACCTTCGTGGTCACGAGCAAGGTGCTTAACCAGGAGTCCCTCAGGAACCTGGACAGAAGTTACATTGACGCATTCGTGGTCACGTCCTGCCCCAGGATTCCCACGGATGACCTTTACATGTACGAAAAGCCCGTATTAACCCCGGGAGAAGCGAAAATGATTATAACCAATAAACTAGAACCATACATATTTCCGTGGTGAACATGGGGAAACAGGGCGATCTAACGCTTCCAGGGGACGTTCTGGCAGTGATAGAGGAGTTCACTCCAGGGGAAGGCTGTTACGAACTTCAGGGACAGGTGAGGGCGTCCATCATAGGGAAAGTCTTCTACGATATGATCAACAGGAAAAGCAACGTCATCCCTGAGAAGAAGACCTTCGTTTACAAGTTAAAGAAGACCAAGTACGTATACGGTCTTGTCACCAGCCTTAAGGAGGATTACGCTGTGGTGTCCGTGAGTAGCCTTGAGGAGAGGTTTGTAAGTCCCTCAATCACAGGTTACCTCCACATCTCCCAGGTCTCCCAGAAACACGTGAAGTCGCTGAGGGATGCCGTGAGGCCCTCTGACGTGATAAAGGCCAAACCGCTCTCCTTCACGTATCCTCTTCAGCTCTCCTTGAGGGGGAAGGATCTGGGGGTTATAGTTGCTTCCTGCTCAGTTTGCGGAACGGTGATGTTCAAGGTAGACGAAGAACATTTAAGGTGCCCCAACTGTGGTAACGTCGAGACCAGAAGAGTTGGACCCTATTCGGTGAAGGGAAATGGAAATAGAGGTTGAAAGGCAGGACGAAAACTACCTGGAGCTCAGGATCCAGGGAGAGGACCACACCCTGGGCAACTTGATTGCAGGAAGGTTGCGGAGCGTGAAGGGAGTGGTGCTGGCAACTTACTACTTGCCCCATCCCCTCAAGGATGAGCTAATACTCAAGATAAAAACTGACGGGACCATTTCGCCCAAGGAGGCCCTGAGCAGGGCAATCGAGGAGATTGATAATCTAGGAAAGTCCTTTCTGGACGACCTTGAGCAGGTTTAGAACTTGAAGAGTGGAACCAGGGTAGCCATCCTGGTGAGGGGAGAGCCCAACGTCGTGTGCGTGTTTCAGGGAGAGCACCTGGAGCACCTCTTTCTCTCCCTGCAACAACTGGAGGGAAGCAGGGTAAAGGAGGAGATCAACCTCAGCAACTTCGGGATGGGGAAGGAGTACCGCGGACAGCTGGAGGAGGAGTGTTCCAGGATCGCGACGTTAATATCGAAAGAATTAAAAAAGATGATGTGAACAGTGTTGAGGGTGTCCTTTGTTTGAAATTTTGCCCCAAGTGCAAGTCCATGATGACCCCCAGGAAGGTGAACGGCTCTACCGTTTACAGGTGCGTTAAGTGCGGTTACGAGGAACAGGGTCACAAGTCCGAGATCATATCCTCAAAGGTAAAGCATGCGGCCACGGAGAGGACTTTAGTCCTTGAGGACGAGGAGGTCCCCGCTGGAACCCAGAAGATGAAAGGGGTCATGTGCCCCAACTGCAGGAACGACGAGGTTTTCTTCTGGATGTTGCAGACCAGGGCTGCTGACGAGCCCCCGACCAGGTTTTACAAGTGCACAAAGTGCGGGAAAGTCTGGAGAGAGTACGAGTAATAAGACGTGTAGGATATTTTGGTCATGAAGGGAGTGAAGGCGTGAATCCTGTTAAGGGTTACTCCTCCCGCAACTTCATTTCGCCTAGATCTGGAGCGTAAATCTTTTTTGATGCCTCCCCCTCTAGTTGTAGGGACCCGTAGCTCAGCCAGGATAGAGCGCCGGCCTTCTAACAGGCCGAAGGGAGCCGAGGGTCGGGGGTCCGAATCCCCCCGGGTCCGCGATAAAAATTCAATATTTAGGCTTCTGGAAATAACCTAAATGTTATGTATTTGAGGACTACTAGATTGAGGGATTGTTAGCTCAGCTAGAATGACTTGCCTGGCCTAGCGGGAGTAAGCCAAGTCTAAGGGTAAATCCCCAGGTCTGTACACATAAGGGTAAAGTTTCAGCGTTCATAGTGTCGTCACTAAGGTATAAATATTTGTAAAGGGAGTATTACTTATGGCCAGGAGGGGAAGGAAACCTGTCTACAGGGACGTTCCCTGTCCCTCTTGTGGAAGTAATCACGTGGTTAAGAACGGGAAGATAAGGGGAAGGCAGTTCTACCTGTGCAGGAAGTGCGGGAGGAAGTTCGTGGAGGGAGCTAAACACCATCACGATAGGAGCGTGAGAGAGAGGGCCCTCAGGATGTACGCGAACGGGATGAGCATGAGATCTCCAGGGTACTTCAGGTCCCACTGGGCACGGTATTCACGTGGATCAAGAGGTACGGAGGGAGGAAGTACGCGAAACTCGTGGAGCTGTGGAGGAGAGCCAGGGACGAGCTGAATGAGGGCGTGAAGGTCGTGGACGAGATGTGGACCTACTTCAGGAGGAACGCGAAGGCGTTTTACTCTTGGGTCTTCACGGGATTCGTGTTCTCCATGAAGGGGATGTACGTCGTGTTCTCCGTGGGAGACAGGAGCGAGAACACGTTTCAGGAGCTCGCGCAGTACGTGCCCGAGAAGGGGACCTGGGTTTCGGACGACTACAACGTCTATTTCCTCCTCCCCGAGCACAGGGTCGTGTCACCCGTTAACCCCAACGAGTCCTTCCACTCGTCCCTCAGGGACAGGCTCGTGAGGTTCAAGAGGGCAACCAAGGCAGTGAACAGGAGCTTTGATATGATGAGGTACTCCGTAGGTCTCGTTCTGTGGGAGAGAGGGCTGGTCCCAGAATTTATACCTCAATGATGACACTATGTCAGCGTTTAAGAATTATGAACCGAAATTACTAAATTTAATCAGTAACAAAATAATACCCTATTACAAACAACCCGCATCATCCTTAAAAACCAGTTTGTAATTATCAACTCTATGGACACGAAATCGCAATTGATTGACTTCCTGCGACAAAGAGGCGGATCTGCTCCCAGGTCATCACTCCGAGGGTATACCGATGAGTTTCTTCTTCAGCTTGAGAATGAGGGCATAATAAAAATAACGAAAGTGGGAAATGGTAAGCGCATCACGTTGGTAGAAACTACTCCTCCCTCCATTGTCCCTGCAGATTTATCCGGGTTACTTAATATGATCTCAGAAATAAACAGGAAGCTGGACATCTTGCTTTCATCCTGTCAAGGGTCCTCCCCTACGACCCAAGATCTAGACAAAATATTTGAACAATTAAAAAATCCCATGGGCCTGGCCTCCCTTAAGGATATAAGGGAGAGAATGGGTCTTTCTAGGGAACAGTTCTACTCTAGATTCTCTTCATATATTGAGCACAATTACCAGCTGTATAGGGGTGGAGAGGAGGGGATAATCAAGGGAGGAGTTATTTTTGGAATAATTAAGAGGTGATGTTGACGTCATGCAACTTTCCCCCGGATTCCGTGTCCACGTGGGAGAGCAATAACGAGATTTTTGGGTCAAAATACAAGAGATACTACAAGGAAGTGGAAGATCGTCTGTTAACTGCAGGTAAGGTATTCATCTTTGGAGATCCAGGAATGGGAAAGACCACTATTCTCCTACGTTTATCGCAGGAACTCAAAGGCCTTGGCAAGTACAGTGTTATATACATGGATCTCTCGTCGGAGAAGTCTTTTGTTGACGAGTTTTGGTTTTACGTCAAAAACTCCGGCATTATTCAAGCTATCTCCAATGCCGTGTTCGAGAGGAGACGAGAGGCAGGATACGGTTTCATGAATCTACTGAAAAAGGATTTCCGCACGTGGATGAAGACCCAATGTAAGAAGGGTTCAACCAACTCCCTGGTTAGGCTATACTCCCTTAACTTTCCAGAATGCAACTCATACCAGGGGCTTGACGGAATTATCCTCTTCCTCAAGGATCTGAAGTTACTGGGAGCTGAGCCAGTCCTTCTTATGGATGAGGCCAGACCAGAGCACTACTATCCCTATATTCATAAACTAGTGAACTCTGGCGACGCCCGTCTGGTAACGGCCTCTCCTACCGCTGTACTCGAGAAAATAAAGGATGAGGCCACGATACGCAGAATTAAGGAAAACTGGGTTCAACTTGAGCCTGTCACCCTTAACGATGCGAGGGAGATTTTATCATCAATGTGCCCAGAAATTGGAAAGTATCTAGTGGAGGAAGTATATGAAAATAACATGACAATTGCTCAACTCATCAGCGGAGCCAAGAGGCTATACGAACGCCTTCAATACGAGTGCAAGAGGGATTTCACATGCATAGAGGAGAAAGCCAAGAACTTGGATAGATTCCCTGAGATACAGGAGGCCTCAAAGAAAGTGGAAGTGATCGTGAGGGAGTGTATAAATCAAGAGAAGGAGACCTTGAACATAGACAGGGTTTTCGATAAGGGAAAGAAAGTGAGAGGAAACAAATCCAACAGAAATATAGACGTTGCGTTCATTTCTCGCGGTCTCCTTTTCTTGGGCGATGTAAAGCTGACAAATAGTGAAGAGATCAGGAGTAACTCAATTGAAAATGTACTTGACATAATAACGGAAAGAGAACAAGAAATAGAAGGTAGGAAATATACCGTTGGATCAGTCTTCATTATAACTAATGGTAAGGTGTTCGATTTTCCAGGGGATGTGATCTATTTACCGAACAGGTTGCTAAGGGAGGCAATGAACAGGGGAACATGCACCGATGAGCTCAGAAAGGAATTGAGTAAAAAGATAAATGAAATTCTGAACAGGATTGCTAAGACTAAGTGAGCCTAGTGGGGTACCTTCCAGGGGTCGTGGTGGGCTTGGTCCGGTTTGTTGTATATTTCACGTTAAAAGTGGGTCATTCACCTCTCCATTGTGAATTGTATTCTAGTTCCTTCATTTCCTTTTATTCAATCTAGGATTAATTGAGTAAAGCCGTCCGATCGTGAGGGAAACGAGAAGTATATGAATATTATTCCATAGATGTAAAAATTATCCAAAATGTTGCGGTTCCGAGCAATGGCTCAGACGATCTGAAGTCCGTGGGAGGTGTGCTCGCCGAACCTCCTGGGAGTGTCTGGATTGAGAAAAATTCAACGAGAAATTATCTGGGGATGATAGAATTTTGGTAGAATAATGGCGTAATACTTAAGTCGGAAAACGGACATCATACCATGAACGCCCAGGATATCCAACCCCAATACGTGGTGATGTCCGTTCCCCAGATACAGGATATGCCCTCCAGAAAAATCCTTTTCCTCCTCATACCAGTGGTAGTAAGGGAAAGGGTTGAGGGGAGGTTACCGTGTGGGTTCATCTTCAAGCTACTGATTGTGATCCTTTTCACGTGTTCCTTGAGGGACCGCGGTAAACCTTGTGAACAAGGACGTGGTGGTCAGGCTCTTCGTGAGAGAGCGTGGGGAAGATAACCCTGTTCGACTTCGTGATTCAGCAGAGAGAGGAAGGGTCTGCTCAGGGAGATCACGATGGATCTGGACGGGAAGTGCAGGAGAATGTATTTACCGTCTAGTGCGCTCTACGAGGAGAGTGGCTAGTAGACTCCTTCCTCCTTGACTTACCTCCTGGGAGAACCAGCCTGGAGATCATGATGAAGTACAGGCTCAACGCCGTGCGTCCTGGACCTGTGGACAGGTTGAAGGTGTTCGTAAAGGCTAGACTTGGAGCCAAGACAAGGAGGTTCCAGGGGAGGTGGACCAAGAAGAGAAGGTCACACTTCGGCCTGAAGGTCTTCCCCGATCTCCACACTCTTCGTCCATCTTGAGGTCGAGTTCGCCAACTTCTCAGACGTGAGGTACTGTCCAGGAAGGGGCTCAAGCTAGACAGGGGTTTCAGGGAACGCGGATACCTTCGTCCACCCCCGCGGTCCCTGGAAATATCTTCGTCCCTACGTGGAGCACTTCAGTACCTGGAAGGGCACTGGAGGCCCTACATTGAGAGCAGGGCCAGGAACGAGGCCTTCATCTACGTGATAGCCATCACGTACAACACTTCACTTCTTCCCCATCCAGAGGAGGACTCCTCCCCACTGCGGGCAATACAGCTCCCCTGACGTCCTGGGATGCGAAGGGTCAGGGTGAAGTGTTGATGACATATTAAGATAGTTCTCTAGATATAAAGTGTACGAAGCTATTTAATCCTTTTCCAAGGTGTGAGCTTGATACAACTAATTAATTTTTATGCTTCTTAATCAAATAAGCCGAATTTTATGCATTCCGGGCACTCTCTCATCGAATTTTTCTCACTCCAGGCACTCTCTCTCGAGAGCCCTCTCCCTAACGCTCTTGTCGTAATGATGCTTAGCTCCCTCAACGAACTGCCTCCCACAGTTCCTACAGAGATACTCTTGCTTACCCCTCACTCTACCCTTCTTGACCACATGGTTCACATCACAGGAAGGGATATCTCCCTGTAAACAGGTTTTCTCTCCCTCTTCCCGTAGCATTACCCATTATACAGATGTTTATACCTATCTAACTACACTATGGACGTGCTCATGCGTAGACCTTAAAATTTAAAGATATTTGGGAGTACACTCCGTAAAGTTTATATCAATATTTGGGAGTACACTCCACAATGAATGTTGAAGAGTTAAAAAAGATAGTCGCTGATCAGCAGGATATCGCACTAGAGAAGCTAGATGACAAAAGGATAATTGACAGGGATGTCCCAGACCTACTGCACTACCTTACTATACCGAATGCCCTAGCCATATTGGGAGTAAGGAGATGTGGCAAATCAACTTTAGCAATCCAATTAATGAGAGGTAAGAGGTTTGTTTACGTAAACTTCGATGACGAGAGTTTAAGAGGAATTACAGCTAAGGACCTCAGATCCTTAGAGGAGGCAATTTACCAGCTCTATGGCGAGATTGATTACATGGTTTTTGATGAAATACATAACGTTGATGGATGGGAATTATTTGTTTCTAGGTTAAGAGACATCAAGAGAATAATTATTACTGGAAGTAATTCCAGGATGTTAAGTGGAGAGCTAGCAACTCATCTAACCGGAAGACATATCGATTACATTCTCTTTCCCTTTTCCTTTAAGGAATACTTAACGTTCAAGGGAATAAAGGTTGAAGAGGATTGGTTTTATTCAACTAAAAAAAGGGCTGAATTAAAGAGGGAGTTAGATAATTACTTAGTAAATGGAGGATTTCCGGAAGCATTGATATTGGGTAGATCTCAACTGAACGTTGTGTATAACGATATTCTCTTTAAAGATATCATTTCTAGGTTTAAAGTTAGGGAAATTGAAAAATTTAGGGAATTCAGCGAGGCTGTGATGTCGCTTTACTCCAATGAAGTATCCTTGAATTCTTTGGCAAAGACTTTGAAGATTGATAATAAGACCGTTGAGAATTGGTTTTTCGGATTACAAAATGCTTACCTAATTTTTCCAATTTCAAGATATGGAGAAAAGGTAAAGCAAAGGTTAACGTATAACAAGAAAGTGTACATTGCTGATCCAGGATTGATCTCGTCGATAGCGGTTAAGAATAGGGATAAAGGAAGGTTAATGGAAAACGTAGTAGCCGTGCATTTGTTAAGGCAAAAACAATTGTTGGGAGACATCTATTTTATAAGGAATGATTATGAGGTAGATTTTTACGATCAAAATTCAAGATTAATTCAAGTAACTTACGCCACAGATAAGGTTGAGGAAAGAGAGATAAAGGGTTTGATGAGAGAGAAGAATAAGGCAAAGGAACTTATTGTAGTTTCCTGGGATTTGGAATATACTGAAAGAATTGAAAATAGAGAGATAAAAGTAATTCCTTTATACAAGTTTTTGTTAAAATGAAGATGGGGCCAGTCAGGTCTCTATTTAGAGTTGAATTAGTTCCTTAATTTCTCATTATCTAGTGCAGGATTAATTGAGTAGAGTCGTCTCCATCGTGAAGAAATGATGAGTATATGGATATTATTCCATTTCTATAAAAATTATCCAAAATATTGCAGTTCTGCATAGTGTCGTCAAACTTGCATAAATTAGCTTTATGGCTTCGTGACTTTGCATTGAATTCCTTGAAACTTGAAATATGCCAACATGACGACACCATGAAATGATAGATTGATTTTGATCATCTCATGTAGATTAACTAATTACAATTCTCAATGGAGACCTGAATGACCCGATTTTCTAGCCTTGATAGTTTATTCTAGCCCACGGAAATAGCTAATTGCTGATTCAATTAACCTTTTATCCATGATAAATTATTTCCAACCATGAAGGCTTTAATTCTCGCTGGTGGCTTTGGCAAGAGACTTAGACCTTTCACAGACGACAAACCCAAGCCCCTTCTCGAGATTGCAGGAAAGCCAATACTTGAGTGGCAGATCCTCTGGCTCAAGAAGTACGGCATTCGCGAGTTCGTGATCCTCACAGGCTACAAGAAGGAAGCGCTCATAGACTGGGCATCCACAAACTCAGATAGGCTGGAGGTCAACATCGTCTACAGCGTGGAGAACGAGCCCATGGGAACGGGAGGAGCCATAAGGAAGGTGAGGCATTTCATAAACGAGGACTTCCTCGTGGTGAATGGCGACATCCTCACCAACCTAGACGTGAACATGTTGAGTTCCATGTCCATAGCCCTGGTACCCCTCAAAAGCCCCTACGGAATAGTCGAGGTTAACGGGGAAAAGGTATCCAGGTTCGTGGAGAAACCAACCCTTTACGACCACTGGATAAACGCTGGGGTCTACAGGCTCTCCCCATCCGTGTTCGATTACCTTCCGGAGAAGGGTGACATAGAGAGAACCACCTTCCCCAGACTAGCTGAGATGGGGTTACTGAGGGCGGTGAAGTTCGAGAAGGTTTACTGGAGGTCCATTGACTCAGTGAAGGACATGGAGGAGGCGGGAAACGAGGTAGTCAACCTTGTATGAGGACTGGGATAGACTTTACGCTGAGGCCAATCTCCTGAACGTCCCCAGAGTGGAGGGGGAGATCTCCTGCTTTGGGATGGGAGGGAGCGGAGTGGTGTGCGACATCCTGAGTGCTTTCTATCCCCTTGTGAAGGATATGAAGTTCGCCGATGCGGTGATTGCGGTGAGTTACTCGGGAAACACCACCGAGACCCTTCAAGTTGTGAGGAGGGCCCTGTCCATGGACAAGAGAGTAATCGCCATAACCTCCGGGGGAATTCTTTCAACTCTCCCAGTGGAGAAGGTCTTGGTGAGGGGAGGCGAACAGCCCAGGTACGCATTTCCCTTCCTATTCCTCCCCCTGGTTAAGATGCTGAGACCAGACCTGGTCAGGGAGGTCATTGATAGCGTGAACGCCATGGAGGCCAAAAGAGTAGCTGAGGACCTTCTCTCCCACGTGAGGGGGAAGATCCCCGTCTTTTACGCCTCCACCTACCTGGGTCTTGCCAAGAGGTTCAAGCAGGAGATAAACGAGAACGCGAAGTACCCCGCATTCTTCGGTGAGATTCCCGAAGTGAACCACAACGAGGTGGAGGGATACGCACACGGAGATTCCCTCTACCCCGTGGTCTTCTCTTCTTCCGAGGTGGACGAGGTCACTGCACGACTAGTGAACGCCAGGGTGATCCGGGTATCAGGCATGAGAGATGTCTCCCTCCTGATCCAGAGTGCGGGTTTCCTCTCCGTCATGCTGGCCAGGGAAATGGGAGAGGATCCCACCAAGTTAACCAGAATACCAGAGGGAAGGAGACTTGTGGAAAGGATTGGCGGTTGAGGGAGGAGGCACCAAGACAACTGCGGTGGTTTTCCAGGGACTTGAGATTCTGGGCCTGGGCCTCTCCGGCTCATCCAACTTTGTGGAGGTTGGGGAGAGGAGGGCCGAGATTGCGCTGAGGAAGGCAATCCAGCGAGCACTGGAAATGGCAAACCTCTCCCTCAAGGACGTGGAGAGGGCCTCCTTCGCGCTGGCGGGGATAGGAGATTCCCCAAACTTCACCCTGATGGGAGAGAGGATGGTGAGACGTATCTTTCCCGGTGCTGTTATCGTTAACGATGGGGTGGTAGCATGCAAGCTGGCTCACCTCAACCAGGACGGAGGGGCCCTGGTTGCTGGAACTGGAAACGTGGCATATATCCAGAAAAGGGGTGAACTCAAGAAGCTTGCCGGCTGGGGATGGTTCTTCGGCGACGAGGGTTCAGCCTCCTACATAGGAAAGAGAGGTATTGCCATGGCAACTAGAGCCCTTGACGGTCTGATTGATAGCCAGTTACCCAAGGAGGTGGAGAAGTTCTTTAAGGCACCAATTAGGGTGGTCATAGAGAGGTTCACCAGAAGGCCCAACAAGAGGAAAATAGCCTCCTTCGCTAGGGTAGTGGACAGGCTAGCTGAACAGGGCGACCCTGGAGCGAAAATCGTTATGAGTGAGACAATTGAATACATAAACTCCATGTTAACCAGAATGAGGAGAGAAGTTGATAGGGTGGCTGGAACGGGCGGTGTGTTCAAGTCCAAGATGGTGAGGCGGGCCTTCCCGGACCTGAGGGTTTATGAGGGTTATCAGACGGTGATTGGGTCAATGGTGTTACTCCTGGAAAATGTCAGGGAAGAGGATAGAGATGAACTCCTGAATCAGCTGGAAACAATCAGGAAGAGGTTTTAACTCCATGGGGTATTCTGGAGGTGGAGTTCCTTCGTGAGGGCGGATCAGTTTGCATGAATTGCTACTTGAATGGGTTGATGAAGGGAATGAACCTAGAAAAGGAAATTTCCTCATCACACTGTGGTAGGAGCAAAATGATAGTAGAAAAGTATATTACTGATAGGCCATTAAACTCTTTAGTAACAACTTTTTCAAAGAAGTTGTTGCCGATGAGGCCTTTTACTCGTTGCCGGGATCGGCAGCGGGGATGAAGGGCTAAGGTAGACTTACCATCTTCTGCACCACATACGATCTTCTCAGGTCATCTAACATATCCTCGAGATCTTGTGGTAACTTTCCTCGATATGATGCAAACTCGGCTGATACTATGTAGTCAGCTATCATTATCCCTTTCTTGTACAGTTCTACGCGTTTTCTAGTGTTCTCCAAACTCAAGTTTAGCTTAACGTGTGGTCCTTTTAGAAATAAGTCCAGTCGTTGATCTCTTTGGGGGTTAAGGGGGCGGAAGACCTCATCCGTAAGGGTGGGGATGGATAACCCAAAGAAAGTTTTTAAATGATAACATGCGTAAATATATTGTGGCCTGCTGAATCCCATCGTGCGGTAATAGCCGTGGGATGGCCACCTAGGGATGGAACAGCCCGAAGTCAAGCTTGCGGAGATCAATGCCTCCGTAACCCTTCTACCACACGGGGCGTCAAGGATGGGTTCCATTCGACGGAACCTCCGCTGTGGGTGAGAGGGGATCGAGCATGGTCAATGAACCAAGAAGCCCCATCCGTAAGGGTGGGGCAGTTCACTTCGTGTCTCTTTTCCCTCGAGAGTTTATCATTAAGAGAATCGTAAAATATTTCCACTCTCCTTTCAACTATCTCACTTAACTCTTTGATGGGATACTTGACGTAAATCTCGAAGTAATAATCCGACATCTTAGAGCCTCCGCCCAGACTGATATTATATTTCAATAAAATCACTTTAAATTTCTGCTTATTATTCACTAAAATGCTTAGAAATTCTTTTCGCCTTTCCAGCCTGTCGTCGATAAAGTGATAGTTCAAGCCCTTTACCCAGTTCAGTTTATCGTCATTGGTAACGATGCAACTCACAAACATGCTATAGCTCTGACCCTCCTTCAATGGGCCCGCCTCATCTATAAAGACCATAGCATCCTTATACAATTGCACGGGGATCTAGTATATCTCTTACTATTTATAACCATAATGTATAAGTCAAATCGTATTACCGCCTTTTAATCAAGGGTTTAGAACGTGTTAAAAGTCCTCAACTCATCGTTTTAAATGTCTAAAGTAGAACCCTGGGGCTAGATCTCATGATACATTCATACACCAGGCTTACCTTCTCAACGTTCCTGAGGTTGACATACTCGTTGGGAACATGGGCCTGATCTGGCTCTCCCGGGCCAAAGTTCACTGCATCAGCGTTTCCATAGAACACCGCATCATATCTAATGTTTGCCACCATTTTTCTGGGCTCCCAGCCCAAATGTGTCTTGATACATGTCTCCATTGCCCTTGCCATATGGGAACTTGGATTAGTCATTGATCCAGGCACGAAGGACTTAATCTCGAACTCGTGCTTAATCCCCAATTCCCCAACAGCTTCCTCCACAACTTCTCGATCAAACTCCGGACCCCTTTTGTCGTTAGGTGAAACGGACCTGTAGAGACTAAAGGCGAAGGTACCGGGAACTATCCCATCGCTGGTGGAACCCTCCACATATCCTCCAAGATTTACCGTTGGTTCATCCATATTGTCCCTTCCCTCCTTCGAGGAGTACCTTCTTTGAATCTCCAAGGCTAACCGTGAGGCCTCAAGAAAGGCATTTACCCCCTCCTTAGCCTTACTGGCATGGACCTGTTTACCAAACACCTTCACTATTCCCCGAATAATTCCAAAATGACCTATGTAAATGTCCGGAAAGCTCGGCTCACCGAAGATCACGTTTTTCGCCCTCACCCCATGTTTCTCCACAAGATATTTGGTTCCAATTCCTCCACTTTCCTCATCGGGTACAAACGCTATCTCTATGGGCAGATCGTTAAAGATCTTCAGGGCACTGTAAAGGCTCACCATGGCCCCCTTCATGTCCGAGGTCCCCCTCCCATATGCCCTGTCTTCAACTATCTTCAATTGAAATGGATGAGTTTTCCAGCCATCTCCTGGGGGAACCACGTCATAATGTAAGTTGAAGTGAAGCTTGGGTTCAGGGTCATTTCTCGCAAGCACAATTACCCTCCTATTCCCCCTATGCCTAGGGGAGTAGATGTAGTTCCTATCCATGAACTCATCGGGTATCTCTATCAACTGAACCTGAAACCCCAACTCCTCGAATTTCTCCCTTATCAAGCGACCAAAGTCTTCGTAGTTAGTTCCAGGTGGATTCACGGTCTCCAGCTCAACTAGGTCCCTCAACAGGCTCTCCACATTCATGGAGATCTCCTCACCCTCACGAGATTAGAGGGGCCCACTCTCCTCTCCAATTCCTGGAGTTCATCCTCACCGTAAACCCTTCCACCCTTCTCCATGTACTTGAGAAATTCCAAGCAAAACCTTGAGGCATGTTCAAGCATGTTCAGGTTCATCACCCCTGTCTCATATCCCGGTATCGCCCTCGGTGAAACTGTAGCTAGCCCAATTACTGGTGCACTGGTGTAAAGCCAAGGCGAAATCAGGGTACTAATGTGATACACATTGAAGTCCAATGGAGTTAGATCCCCGCTGGTTAAGGGGATCATATAAATCTCGTGCTCTGTAACTTTATTATAGATATCAATGACCTCATCACTCAATTTCAGGATATAGCCATCCTTTATCACGTGAGTTAGGGCAAAGTCGTCGTATTTTGCAAGTCTGTTTCCCTTTGTGGAATCGATGGAGAGGACTGTTGTGGCCTGCGGATCCACCTCCACCTTTAGGGCGTCATCCAATCCCACAGAAGGTACCATGAACTTGAAGGGAGCGTGAGGGATAAGTTTGGCAATCATGGATAGGTTAGTAACAAAGGAAACATCAACCTTGAGCTCTATCCCCTTTTCCCTCAGGTTCAGCAGTTCCAAGAGAGTTGTCAGGCTAACTATGGCCCCATCAGCATCGGAAACCAATCCCCTGCTCTCATTCACCATTTGAATTGCCCCCAGCCTGCCCAGAACCTCAATCCTCCTGCCCCCTCCGTCGTAGAGGGCCTTAACGAAGGTCACTCCCTCCACCGTAACCTCCTCATATTTCGCCCTTCCCTCAATCCTTTGCCTAATCCTCTCCAAGGGATCCTTGGACTCCAGAATATCCATGACGTCAAGCAGGGTTTTGAGGATCATGTTCTCAGCTTCCCTGGATTGAGGATGTGATGGGGGTCCACAATCTGTTTATATTTTTTCATGAGTTCTAATCTAAATTCCTCGTCCACCCTATCGTTCACTACTAGGGAGTGTATCTCAAAGGGTATTCCCTCCCTGAGCATTATGGAATCTATCACCTCAAAGTTCTCCCTTTCAGAGATGAAAACCGTGTAGATTATGGTTTCTCCCCTCAACGTCATGACGTCTCCGTGAATGAGAACCTTGGGGCCCAGAGCCCTCTTAACTTGGCTCACAACCTTCAGGAAGCTTTCCAGGGAAAGGAGCCTCACCTCGTAAAAGTACCTGGAGAAGCCCGTTAACTTGCTCATGGTAACGTAAATAGCTGCGAATGCCAGTTCGTCCAAAAATCTCATATCCACCTCCTCTCCCAAGCTTTTCGTGCTGGATACTATCACATTCCACCTACCCGGGATTACTCTACCCCTGGCAACTAGGGAAAGCGTCTCGTAATCCTCTATGGTTATTCTCCTTATCTTGGGCCTGTCCTCCTCCAAGTTCTTAAGTAACTTCACTACCTCGCCTATCTCGTCAACCCTAATTAGTTGATCCTTCCAGTCCTCGTAATCCACCACTGACAGTTCAGCTTCCGTGATTATCCCTGTGGTCCCAGCCGCCTGCGAGACTGCCAACGTTTCCTTTCCCTGCAATTCGTATGTCCCCGTTGTGCCCATCACGGTTAACCTTCTCACACCATCATGATCGAAATGGTAGCCGTATTGATACGACCCTATCCCAACGTCTCCTCCCGCAATGTATCCCCCCAGGGTGGAAATGTAAAAGCTACTGGGGTATACCTGCAGTTCCTTCCCCCTCTTCCTGAGGTAGTTAAGCGCTGTGAGTACTTTGACCCCAGGGGAAATTCTCAGGTATTTATCATATTCTAAAGTTTTGTTCAATTTCTGTATATCTAACACTATGGAAGGCACTATGGGCAATACCTGGCCTATGGTGGATGTGCCAGCTCCCCTGGCTAAAAGAGGAACCCTATGCATATCGCAGAAATTCAACAAATTCCTTACATCTTCAACGTCCTCAGCCACCACCACCCCCAGGATCCTTTTACCCATTTTAGAGAGAACGGGAGAGACCAGGTAGGGGGAACTGGAGTACTGATCAATGATATCTCCCCTGGTGATGAACCTTGAGTTGAATTCCTTTTCAAGTTCCTTCAATAACTGTTCCATACTTGAATAAAGTAAGATTTGTATTAATGAATTCCCTTTAACTAAGTTAAAGTATCTGTGTAAATGTTCCAGTTAGACATGAAAAGTGTTGCCTTAACAAGGGATAACTCCTACGAACTAGAGACTGTAGTCCCCAAACCTGCTTAATCTCTCTGGATATCTCCTCTTCATGACGTAATACACTATTACGTGAATGACCAGCACAGCCCATGCCGCATACACGGCTACATTTAACGGAAACGCCGGTGCCGGATACGTCCCGAAATATATGGTGGCAATGTACGCACCCATGGAGATTACGGGAATTATCACGTGCTTCACGATGTCAGGCTTCCCAAGCTTCACCTTTCTTCTGATCAGCGCCAAGGCCGCAAACAGGTGTCCCAGGGCAACATAAAATGACCCGAACGTTATTAGGAAGATGCTTGCCTCCAGCGGTCCCAGAAGGTAACCAGTAAGAAGGCAAAGCGCCCCGGCTATGGCTCCAGTCAATATTATTGCGTTACCGGGCGCGCCATGCCTATTCACCCTGGAGAAACTGCTAGGATACAGTATTCCGTCCCGCGCCATCCCGTATATCATTCTGCTGCCACTGGTTGCAAAGGATATTATGGAAGAATTGAACATGAACGCAACCAACACTATTAACAGGTCCACAACCACGGGACTGAAATACTTGCTGTAAATTATCACCATTGGATCAGGAAGAGAGGCGTAGTTAAACATGTTGGAAATCCCGTAAATCACCGTCTGGGCATAGGAATTGAGAATTAGTCCAACCCCAAGCAATCCAAACCCCAGAAGAAGTGCCCTGGGCATGGTTCTCTTGGGCACCTTGGCCTCCTCCGCAACACCTATGGGAGTCGTGGCTCCCCCGAAGGTCGTTATGGCGAAAATCATTGACACCAGTATGAGAACCCAGTCGTTATTTACAGGGGATGCTGTGAACACGCTAACGCTGTTGTGACTTCCCGCCACCGCTATTAGGTAGATGGAGGTTATGACCAGGAACCCAATGGAAACCAAACCTATAATAAGGTTAAGGAGGCCACCCGGCTTCACGCCCAACCACATCACCAGGGTAACCTCGAGGGTCAGTATCACCGTAATCAATGCCCATAACCAGGGCATAGTTGAGGCTATACTTGGGGATATCAGGTATAGAAAGGACGCCAGACCAAGGATACCGAAACCAGCGGTGCCCGCAACTAAGTACTGATATATGTAACCATATCCCACAGTGAACGCGGCCAAGCTACTGTTGAGTCCCTTCTTCATGATGGCTACGTAACCATAAGAGGATGCCACGTCCTTGGTCCATTCATATATCACGATTAACGTGGTGGCGTAAATCAGATAGGAGAGTAAAACCACCAGGGGCATAGCTCCCCCTGCTATCCCCGCAATCCCCACGAAATAGAGCGTGGCGACAGCTATGGGCGCATTTGCTGCTATACCGTAACTTGCCACTAACCACGTCCCCAGCACGTCCCTCTTCAGGCTAGGCTGAGCTTCATTTTCCAGTTTCTTTTTCTCATCCATAAATACAAATGCAATTATGAGGATTTTTTACTTTACTGCAAATAATTATTCATTAGCTTCCAAGATTAAACGTTTAACATAGTTAAAGGGGAAGCTTTTAAAGTATAAGTAAGGTGATTAAAGGCAGTTAACTATCATTTAAGAATTGATGAATTTGATGAGGCTAACCAAGATCATAGGATGATATGATCTTGTTAATGGAATTTCTCAGGTGATACAGGAAATCTTGCTTGGACACTCCAAGGCTTTCGGCAATGTCCTTGGCCTTAACAGACCTGGGATAGTTAAAGTAGCCCATGGATACTGCAGTTTTCAGCATGAGCATCTCCTTGTCCGTTAACCCAGAACCCAACAGCTCAGGGAACTTCATCTCCTCAACCGTCAGGTTACTCACCTTAAACCTTTCACTAAATTGATTCACAACGGTTTTGCTTGTTGTGATCATCTCCCACTTCTCCACACCGGCCTTAACCACGTTCCTGTACTCCAGGATGTTGCTTCCCGACTCAAGGATGGCCCCGGATATGGTGGTATCTAGATCCTCGAGGAATTCAATTACGTATCCTCCCTTCATTTTTCTGAATTTCAGGATATCGTCCACATTACCTGAGGTCTTGAGATCCTTAACAATCAACTTGGGAGAGGCCACGAGGACGTGAACCTTCCTCCTGTTGTATTGTGAAAGTCTTAAAGTGATGACCCTGTCATCTATCTTGCTTGTCCAACAACCCTCGTGTATTAGTGAAAACTTTACCCTGTAAAGCTTCTTCATTCCATCTTTAACTAATGCTATCTTGTTTAATAAACTCAACATATGATATTTTTTAAAAAAATCAGTGGCTCAGATCATCCGTGATATTAAAGATGAAAACCGATCAAATTCTCCCCCTAAAAATGATACGCTTTGAACATGAAGGCAAATCCTAGGGTCATTTTTAATTCTGGTTGAGACCTGATGAGAGATGTCTAGCGAGAGAGGGTCTCCTGAATCCGAGGAGACCAAGAGTGGAGAGATCCAATTGATGACAAGAAACTTAAACTCATCTTAGAAAGATTCTCCTTATGTCCGATGTCTTGTAAATCTCTCTGCTCATTTTGAGAATATTGAACCATTGCCCTACCCTTTCACAATATTCCTCTCTTATTTTATTTTCCTCGCATAAGATTTTCTACCTCGTTAATCCAGCTACGTAATCTGCGGAGGAAACCCAAATATCCTTATCCTTTCCTCCAACCTCAACGGTAAAGCTGCGTGAAAATCCCGTTTTAACCCATTTATGAAAATTGTTTACCAGGAGTGCCTTTTGATCCGCCCCGAGGAGAGGGTTTCTATCGTATATTACCTGAACAGGCGTTCTCCCTGTGCCCTGTACCTTCCCTAGTTGAAGGGCCACTAGCTTGCCGTAGACCTCCAAGGCCAGGTCCTTAATGTCCTCTTCCCTCACTATCACAATCCCTGTTGCTTTGATACGAGTACTGAGAAATACTGTGAACTGCCCCACCGTCACTGATAGGGCTTCTTGGTTCATTGACCATGCTCGATCCCCTCTCACCCACAGCGGAGGTTCCGTCGAATGGAACCCATCCTTGACGCCCCATGTGGGAGGGTTACGGAGGCATCGGTCTCCGCAAGCTTGACTTCGGTTCCATCCCTAGGTGGCCATCCCACGTGACCACACGATGGGGTTCAGCAGGCCCACAATGGGACTACCCCACATTGTTGTGTATTTAAGGAGTCTTCAACCTGAAATACACAACAAACCGAGCTAGCCCCGGATAAAAAGGAGTTATTCAAGAGAGCTGACGACCCTAAAAAGATAGGACATAGGACAATCACCAGATCCGGCCTTAAGGAGATTCTGCATTTTACAATTGAGCTACTACCCAAAGATACAGCTAAAGAGTTCAAGCTGGTGTATAGAAAGATGATTGACTACATTAACACTCCTCGGATAAATAAGCGTACCTTCAAGGAGTTTTTCGATTTAGACAAAGAAATATTAAAAGTAATAAATCTTAGATATATGGATTCGGAAACTAAGGAGCTCATTGAAAGATGCTATGACTCGATGCTAACCAACGAAGAGGCTGAGGTTTGCAAGAAGCTTGACCCCAATTTGCTTAGAGCGATAAAAGAGAATATACATCTAATACCTCAGGCACTTTCCCTTCTCGATCTAGGGATACAGGAGATATTTGAGCTGATGTTGATATCAGCGTATTTGGAACGTGCTGCAGAAGACTTAATGAGATACAGTTACGATAGAACCCAGGAAGATGAACATTACATTGGCGATATAAAGGAACATCAAAGGGAAATATTTAATGTGCTAGATGGGGCTAACCAGTGGTTGGAACCCCCTATCTGAAAACTTGGAATTTGAGGAATCATGTGCTAGATGGGGCTAACCAGTGGTTGGAACCCCCTATCTGAAAACTTGGAATTTGAGGAATCAATGGAACTATTGTTAGAGACATTAGAATCGTTATGAACTGCCCCGTGCCCATAAAATACTTTTGAACCACTTCTACGGGAAGCTCAACCAAGAATATGGTAAAGATGACTCCACGAGGAGGCTTTACTGAACCTCTCAGGATCGGGCGAAATCAAGTCATTGACGTGATCAAGAAACTTTCATGAGTGAAGTCCCTGATTCCCAGCGAAGCATAAAACTTCACTAATTTTGACTATTTTTATCCCTGAGTAGTGCGTTATCCGGAGGGCACCGGGTAAAAACTTACTGGGGCCTAGCTCGGTTTATTCTGCATTTCCACGTTAAAGGGTTCTTAAATACACAGCAATATGGGTAGCCCCAGCTGACTATTACGCCTAACCTTTCTTATATAAGGCCCGAACTTCCTAAGTATTTCAAGCTAGTCTTCACCCCTCAATGTTCGTGGTGACTTTGGATGGCGTGAAGGGATTCAATTCTCAATCCAAAATAGCTTATTATCTCATTGTACGAACTTAACTTATGAGTTTAAGGAATGAATTCCTTAGATTGCTCAAGGAGGACCCGGAATTTAGGAGGGAAGTTATGGGATGGTTGGGCGTCTCTCCCGAGGATCTAAGGGAGCTTAAGGACTTAATGAAGGACATGGTGAACATACTGAATAAGGTAGTGGAGATACAGGCAAAGACGGTCACTGAAACAGCTGAAGTGAAGGATAGACTCAGTAGGTTGGAGAAGGCTGTGGAGGAGTTGGTTGAGGCACAGAGGAAGAGCGAGGAGAGGCTAGGTGAGCACAACGATAGACTCAGTAGGTTGGAGAAGGCTGTGGAGGAGTTGGTTGAGGCACAGAGGAAGAGCGAGGAGAGGCTGGATAGGTTGGAGAAGGCTGTGGAGGAGCTCACCAAGACTATGAAGGAGTTGGTTGAGGCACAGAAGAGGAATGAGGAGAGGCTCATTAAGTTAGAGGAGGGCCAGCTCCGCCTGGAGAAGAGTATAGGGAGCATAAGCTCTCGCTGGGGATTCAATCAAGAGGCAATGGTGAGGGACTTCATGGGAGAGATCTTAAAGCAGGAGGGTCTAGACATTTCTCAGATAAGTAGCTACACCTACGTAGATGAGAATGGCACCTTTGGGGAGAAGGGAGGTATTTACGAGGTCGACATCCTCAAGAGGGACGGGACCACCTACCTTATCGAGGTTAAGTCCTACGCACAGCCCAAGGACGTCTCCAGGTTCAACCACACCTGCTATGTTGTGTCCAAGGTTCTTAACCTAGAGAAACCAGTGAAGATGATGGTCGTGAACGTGGCCACTGGAAGGGCACTGGAGAGGGCGAATTACCTAGGGATCAGGTTAATTTACGGCGAACTAACCTAGATCTCCTTGAAACTTACATGCTAACATGATGACGCCATGTCGCGTTGAAAAACTCGAATCAAGTCAGGATTCCAAGTCCGCTGAAGGCCCAGGTTCGCGCTTGATACTAGCGTGAACATCTCCTCAAACCTTCCTTCAAGTGCTCTCCCTAACAGAGGTCCATTCCATACTCAAAGTTTGCCCTGGACTCCCTCAGGCGGGGTAACTTCCTGTCCTTCTCCGACACTATCACCTCGTTAAGGGGCCACCTCACTCCCACCTCCGGGTCATTCCACGCAATCCCCGAGTCATGTTCTGGAGAGAACTCCCTCGTCACCAGATAAATCACGTGGGAGTCCTCCAGCGCCTGAAAACCGTGGGCGAAACCTGAGGGAACCCAAAGGAACTTTCCCGGGACCAGCTCCTCACCTACCCACTTCCCGTAAGATGGTGAACCCCTCCTCAGGTCAACCGCCACGTCCAGAATCCTTCCAGAGATCACCGTGACCAGCTTTCCCTGAGGTTTTGGCATTAGCTGAAAGTGAAGTCCCCTGACAACCCCGCGTCGAGAGAAGGAGTGGTTCATCTGAACGAACCTGCAGGGAATGTATTCCCTGAACTCGCTCTCTTTGTAGAGCTCCTGAAAGAAACCCCTCTCGTCGTGAAACTGTTTGCCCTGAACCAGGACAACCTCCGGGATCTTGGTCGTGGTAAAGGTGAACATGGTGTGATGGGTGATTCAGGACTTATAGCCTTTCTCCTCCCTCTCTTGACGCCATGACCGTCTTTGAAGGTCAGGTCCCGTCGTGAGCGAAAGGACCTCATACTGAGTTACCAAAGACGGCATCGCACTGAAGTGTTTGATGCTAACAGATCCGTGACGCCTTCACTGAGTTTTGATCAATTATCCTCTACTATCACACGATCCAGAGAGCCTGAGCAACCTTAGTACTTTGTGTAAGTTTTTGCTCAATACTCTTTGAACGGTGCCCGTGCCAGAGGATAAAAAAATCAAAACTGGACATCCTATATCGTTGTGTATTTAAGGAGCCATTAACGTGAAATACACAACAAACCGAACTAGATCAAAACTACTGCACAGATACTAACGCCTGCCTCACGACTTGAAGGGTGTCTCCCCCAGCACGCGCTCGTCCACTCCCTCCCACCACCACCTGTTCCTCAGGTACCACTCCACCGTGAGCCTTATTCCCTCCTCAAACCTCACCCTCGGTCTCCAGCCCAGCTCCCTCACCCTGGTGGAATCCACACTGTACCTGAAGTCGTGACCTGGCCTGTCCTCCACAAACTTCACCAGCCCTGGCTTTCCCAGGAGGGAGAGAACCATGTTCACCACCTCTAGATTTGTCCTCTCCTCCCCCGAGGAGATGTTGTAGATACCGGGCTTTCCCCTCTCTGCCACTGTGAGAATAGCCTCGCAATTATCGAGAACGTAAATCCAGTCCCTAACGTTCTTTCCTGTACCGTACACGGGAACCGGCAGGTCACGGAGGGCGCGGATGATCGTCTTGGGTATGAGCTTCTCAGGAAACTGGTAGGGACCGTAGTTGTTTGCGCTCCTCGTGACGCGAACGTCCAGGTGATAGGTGCGGGAGTAGGCCATGGCCAGGAGGGTTGCGCCAGCCTTGGAGGCAGAGTAGGGGGATGAGGGGTTTAGGGGATCTCCCTCCTTGAATGAGCCCGAGAAGATCTCCCCGTACTCCTCATCTGTCCCAACCTGAATGAACACCGCGTTGTCGTGGTAGCGCCTCACTCCCTCGAGGAGGTTGGCCACTCCCAAAACGTTGGTGGACACGAAGGAGAGGGGGTCCTGGATGCTACGATCCACGTGGGACTCAGCAGCGAAGTTGAAGATAAAGTCAGGCTTTTCGCGTCGGATCAGGTCCTGGATACGCGGATCACGTATATCCATCTCAACTGTCCTTACGTTAACCCCCTCCAGGTTTCTCCTGTTTGATCCCACGGAGAAGTTATCCACAACCAGAACGTCCAGTGTACCAGAGATCATCCTCACGAAGTTAGATCCAATGAACCCGTAACCTCCCGTGACCAGTGCTTTACCTTCCATGGTGGGAAAAGTGAGTAGTGGATATTAACCCTTTCCTGTCCTCAGAATATAATGAGCAGGAAATTTGAGTGAGGTTAAGGGAAGTCATTTTTAGTTGAATAGTGTTGGATATCCCAAACTAAACATCGTCCCGGCTGGTTAGGGGTGATTTAGGTCCTCATTGTGAATTGTAATTAGTTAATCTAGATGAGATGATCAAAATAGATCCCTGTCGTACTGGATTCTCCTCAACGCTGAGGGATTTCGCTTCACGCCTATAGGTTATATTCCAGATCCCTTGGATTGGCTTCAAGAACCTCTCTTATCCTTCCCCAGTGCTTCCTTGACCTATCCGACTTCAGCCTATTCCTCAACCCATCCCTGTATCTGGTGACCCACTTCTTGACCGAGAGTGAAACCCCAAGGATCTCTGCTACATGTATTCCCTTATCCTGTCAATTGGGAATATCTTAACCTCGCTATTCTCTGCCTCACTCTGGTATTCTCTTCCTAGCTGTAGGCCTTCTCTGATTCATGGACTCTATGAATGCGTGATACCAAGATAAAAACTTTCCAAAGTACTAACGGACAAAGTAGACCTAGTCCGTCACCGGCTCCCTCAAAGTCATGAGGAGAAGCTGTTACTTCTCTGGCCTAATCGCCCTTCAACGCCTGTAACTTGAGGCATTCTTCTCTTTTACATGTTCAAGCATTGTATGTCTTATGTGTTTAGGGTAAAATGCATGGGGGATAGGCTCATTCCTTTATACCCTCTATTGTACCGTGATAATGTAGGTCATATATCAAGTTATTATGTTTGAATATTCTAAAACGCCTAAAACCATGATTTCTTAGTTTACTAATAAGAAGTTCCCGGGCGATTCAGGTTTCCATTGCGAATTGTAATTAGTTAATCTACGTGAGATGATCAAAATCAATCTATCATTTTTCAGTAATACTTTAAGGGGGCCGAACACGATGTCATACCATGACTAAGCTAACTATCGAACCCGCGTACCAACTCCAGGAGGAGTTGGTACACATCGTGTTCGACCCCGTATTTCCTAAGCACTGGCTCATAAATAAACCTGTTGAGGAGGTGGAGGAGCTAGCGATGAGGGAGGCGGAGGAGGTAAGCCCGAGGTACGCGAGGGGGAAGAGGATCAAGAGGAGGGGTTACGCGAGGTACAGGTTCCTAACTGGTTTCTCGGTGGTGATGGAGGGCAGGAGGATTGAGTACAGGCTCAGGTGGACGTGAGGTTGCCCGCGTATGACGGGAAGGGTAGGGTGAGGACGGGGGTTGAGAGGGAGTTGCTGAGGGAGGAGGAAGCTGTGCTCAGGAACTCACGTTCTACTCAGTGCTGGGAGGGAAGATGAACGCGAGGCTCTGGACCCCTGAGCTTGAGGTTGAGGGAGACTTCCAGTACGTGATAGCTGACGGGAAGTGGGTCAAGCTCAGGGGAGGGAAGGGAGTCCTCCTGGTGGCCATGGGCGTCACGCGCGAGGGAAGGAGAGCTGTGCTGGACTTCCTCCTGGCTAAGGAGGAGGACGCGAGGAGTTACTGGAGGCTTTTTGCAAGGGTGTGGAGGAAGTTCAACTTCAAGCTCGTGGTTGCGGACATGGTCAGGTCCGTGGACTCCGCGCTTGAGCTCTCGGGAATAGACGCTAGTACTTTGTGGAAGTTTTTATCCATTGTTTTCTACCTCTATTTCATCTAAATCCAGATATTGGACCACATCAAGATTAAACTGATCGTGATGTTCCTCGAAGAACCTCCTCACCTCCTCCCTTGCCTCTTCCACGTTGTTGAAGAACCTGTTCGCAAGGTGGAACTTCAGGTCCTTGAAGATCCTCTCCACAGGGTTTAGCTCTGGCGAGTACTTTGGGGTGAAAACGGGTCTCACTCCCCTTCTCCTGAACAGGTCCAGGATAGCCCCCGTCTTGTGGGAGGAGTGGTTGTCAAGGACGAGGTACTTGGTCTCCCTGCCCCACTTCCTCTCCATCCTGTAAACGAAGCTCTTCATGTTCTTGCTGGAGAGGGAGTTGTAGAGGGTGTACAGCACCTTCCTTGAAATGGCGTCAAGGGCGAGGAAGACGTAGAAGTGCTGGAAGCCCAGGTTCACCCTGATCCTGGGCCTGGAACCCCTCCTGGCGAGGCACCTCCTCACCGTGGTGCCCACCACCACCCTTGTCTCATCGAAGAACGCTATCCTGCGTCCCATCAGTTCCTTCACTTTTTTTAAAATCGCGGTGCTTCTCCACCTCGGCCCTGGCGTTCACCGGCCTGGGCGTCACGAAACCGTACCCCAGCTGGTGCACTACCCTGTAAAGGTGATACCTATTGTAAACTATCCCCCTCTTCCTCAGCTCAGCGTTCAGCGCCCTCATGGTCCACCCCTCCAGGTTGTATCCCAGCTCCCTGGGACTTGTCTCCAGCACCTTCTTCACCTCCTCGCTGGAGTACTTCCTGGGCCTACCCGACCTTGGCCTATCCCTCAACGCTCCGACCCCTCCCCTCTTGTACTTCGCGACCCACTTCTTCACCGTTGAGTACGAAACCCCGAGGACCTCGGCCACCCTGTACTCCCTGAACCCGTCCACGAGGTACATCTTCACCCCCAGTATTCTCTGCCTTATCCTAGCATTCTTTTCCTCCCTGTAAGCCTTCTCTAATTCCTCCACATTCTATATTAGTAATACCAAGATAAAAACTTTACCTAAGTACTAGCGAAGAGGCAGCTCTGCCTCAACCACGTCAAGAGGCGCCTGGACCGCGACGAAAGGAAGGAGGTCGACCTCCTCGTGTCTGGCCTGCTCGCCGAGTTACCTGACAGGATCAAGGAACTGGTGGAACGCGGTCTCCTCTCCTTCACCTCCCTTCCTCAAGAACTTCAGCGCCTCCTCTCCACCAACAACCTGGTGGAGTCCTTCAACTCCCTGGTGGAGAGGAGGAGGTTCGGCAAGTGCCACACGCCCCACAGGCTAACCCAGATCGTCTGGGCCATCGCCGATAACTACAACATTTTGGATAATTTTTTGCAGAAATGGAATAATATCCATATATTTAGCGTTTTCTTTACGATCTAGACGTTTCCACTCAATTAATCCTACATTGAATAATGAGAAATGAAGGAACTAGAATTCAATTCGCAATGAAGACCTGAATGGCCCGAAGTTCCCTTCCATCATCTCTTTTATTAACTAGATCTGGAGAATATTCAATTCTTACCTTTCTAAACTTGCTTATGGCAGGATCATCTATAACATCAAATTCCGCTCCCTTGATGTCCAGATCTAGCAAATACGGTTCGTCAATATTAAATTCTCTCAAAATAGTAGATATGCTGACACTTCTCACCTCTATCGTCTCCAGCCCTTTCTGCTCATATATGGAACTTCCACCAGAACCGCGCGGGTTCACGGGAAATTTTACAACGCCGTCCCTTCCAATAGCGTAGTTCTTCATCGTTACCCTCTCTGACAATTCCGGATTTAGGGAAATATTTTCTAAGGCCAGTTTATAGCTAATGGGGTCGGGCTCAAAGGAGTAAACCAGCGCCCCGTGAGTCGCGTAGTATAGGGCAGTATCCCCCGTGAACCCACCAGCTTGTACCACCACTTTCCCTTCAAGGTTTGGATCATAATGAATATCATATAGGAAAGTTTCAGCAAATATAAGAGTATCAAAACCTTCGAGCTTAAACTTTATGTTGTTAGGTAAAATAACTATTTTCCTATCATGATCCAATCTCCAATATCCCTCCTTGTCAGAAAAAATGACTCCATGATCCAGGTTCAGAAGTAACAGATTGAATACATATCTTTTAGTTTTTGTATCAAATCTTAACCTGTACCCCTCTCTGGTAATAAAAACTCCACTCTGTTTAAATAAATACGTAAAGAGGTTATGGAAACCGTGTGGCTTTGATAATATGTCAAGACCTATCCATAAACGATCCTTCAATGACATTCGTTCTCTCTAGACTGTGAAGATAAGACGCTAATATCTCTTCTTGCTTCAAAGGAACTAAAGACTGGCTTTCGCTGGCAAAATATTACAGTATAATCTTAGACCTGTCTCCCACCACCAGCCTCGTGACCCTGGGAATACCGGGTTTACTCTCCACAACCACGTTATTCCCCAGGATGCTGTCGCTTATCCTGGCGTTAACTCCCCTGATCTTAACCTCCTTCATGAGGATCGAGTTCTCTATCTCCACGTCGCTGAGCTCACATCCATCCCAGATTGAGGTGTATGGGCCAATGTACACGTTGGGACCTATGACGCAGTTCCTTCCCACGACAACGGGTCCGCGGATTGTGACGTTCTCCTTCAGGACTGTCCCTTCCCCTACCTGAACTCTTCCCTGGATTGTGGCGTGGTCGTGATGAAAGGTACCCTCGAGCCCATCCAGAACAAGCTGATTTGCCTCGAGCAAGTCCTCGGGCTTCCCCGTATCCTTCCACCACCCCTCCACGTGAACCACCTCCACGCGTTTGCCGTCATCCACCATCATCTGGATAACATCGGTAATCTCGTACTCCCCTCTCCAGCTTGGCTTCAGTTTTCTTGTGTAATCGTGAATGATGGGGGTGAACACGTAAACGCCCACCAACGCTAGGTTTGAGGGTGGATCCCTGGGCTTCTCCACCAGTTTCTTCACCCTCCCGTTCTCCAGGACCACGACACCGTACTGCCTCGGGTCCTTAACGGGGGTGACCCCTATTACGGCGTCAGCGTGGGTCTCGTTAAACCTGTTCAGAAACTGGGAGATCCCGTTCTGGAGCAGGTTGTCCCCAAGGTGCATGATGAAGGGCTCATCCAGATATGGCTCGGCCTTCATCACTGCGTGGGCCAGCCCCAGCGGTTCCTGCTCCACGTAATGAAAGGTCGCGGGGTACCTGGAACCTATGGCCTCGGTGATTCCCTCTTTCATGGGGCCTAGAATCACTGTGATGTCGCGGATTCCCGCGTTGATCAGGTTCTCCACGGCGTAAAGGACCATGGGCTTATTGGCAATGGGAATGGTATGCTTGTTCCCCGTGTGGGTCAGGGGTCTTAACCTGGTACCGTGACCTCCTGCAAGAAGTAATCCCTTCATGAAGTGGGATTAAACTTGAGCAAAATAAACTTCTCTATGGAACGTGATCACACTGGAAACTTCAGATCTCGTCAACTAGGTCGTCGCTAGTAGTTTTGATTAATTTTTATCCTCTGGCATGGGCGCCGTTCAGAGAGAACTGGGTAAAAACTTACACAAAGTACTAGGGTAAAGATATAAGATAAGGGGAGCCCTGACGAAAAGAGCCCCTAAGACCCTTGTCTTCCTGATCTCGTCAGGATAAAGGTGGTGTAGGCCCCTGAGACGGTCTGGTCAATAAATCCCATGTGCGTTATGGGAAAATGTGCATCAAAATACAGGTCCAGAAACGCCAAGATTCCCGAGTGAGTCACGACTCAGCCACTTCCCTCATCTTCTCGTAATACTGCTCCGCAGTTTTCTCCCAGTCATATTTAAGCGAACTCTGATAACTGGCCCTGGAGAACTCCCTCATGACCCCCTCGTCCAGAAGGTATTCCACCCGCCTGGCCATGGCATCCAGATCCTTGTATGGCACAAGAAAACCATTTACCCCGTCCTGAATTATCTCGGGAATTGATCCGCGGGCATACCCCACCACAGGTGTCCCGCAGGCGTTGGCCTCAACCACGGTCATTCCCCACCCCTCAATGAACGAGGTCGAGAGTACCACCCAGGCCCTCTGGTAGAGCTCCACCTTCTTCTCCTCGGGTACCCTTCCCAGGTATTTAATGTTACTCTCCCCCTGAATGGCGCGCCTCACCTCACCCTCCAGCTCACCTCCTCCCGCGATGATCAGGGTAGCACGTCTCCTTAAGCGCCTGAACATCTGGATGGCGTCAAGGGGATTCTTATACCTCTTCATCCTCCCTATCCAGAGAATCGTGGGAGTTGAAGACTTCTCCCCCGGGCGATAAAGGGAATGGTCAATCCCGTTATGAATCACCGTTACCCTGGATGGATCCACCTTCAGGGAGACTAGGTCCCTCTTCGTCGTGTTGGAGACCGAGATTATCCAGGGGTAACTCCTCACCCCTTTCTCCAGTTGCCTGACCAGAAGGGCGGTCAGAGGATTAAGCTCGTACTTTACCACCTCCTGATGAACATGATGAACCAGAGCAATGGACTTCCTGTTAACGAGGTAGGAGAAGAAGGGAACCGCGTGGGCAACACTGTCCACTACCACATCGTACTCCCTAGCGAAGCGCAGAGAGTGAAGATGAAGTGAGACTTGATTACCCGCATGCAGGAGCTTCACTCCTTCCACAGTGTTGGGAGGAGAACCGACAGCCTCACTTAACCAAGATACGTCAACCCCGCGCTTAACCAGCCTTTTCGCAACCTCAAGGATTACGTTCTCCGCCCCGCCCGCCTGAGGATGGTACACGTCTCTATGATTCACGAACAGCAGTTTCACAGTGGGTGATATACCGGTACTTCATTAAAGCTTCTTCCTTCAGGAACATGCGAATTGTCAGTGACTGTCAGGAACTTCATGAAATACTAAAGAGCCGAATTAAAGGCATGGAAGACCTGAACGACCCTTTAGACGTGGATAATAAACTGCTTACTCTATTAGATGATAGCGTTTTATCTCTCTTAGTTTAATATTTAATGATGATTTCGATAGAGATCCCAGTACTTCACGGCAAATATTTACGCGATGTCTTTGAATCCATTCGTTCACAATCTTTTCAAGATTATGAGGTCATCATAGTAAATTCTGGTCCGCCTTTAATTTCAGACTTAATTAAAGAATATGGATTTAAGGAGGTTGAAGGAAAAAATTCAAAGCTGTTACACGCTAGATACCAGGCTCACCTCGAATCTCATGGCGACTTCTCCTTGATTTTAGACGAAACAAGATACCTAGAAAAAAACGCGTTGCTAAAGCTTTCCTCCTTAAAGAGCGATATGACAATCATCCATGAAACAGAAGTGGCAGAAGGGGGAAAATCAATCTGGGTTAAAGGAGCTCAACTTGATAAAGATAATATAATTTATTGTAATTCTGTCGAATCAATTAAAGGATTTGCGTTACCAAGATATTTTAACTCAAAAATTCTATCTAAATCGTTCACCTCTCTCCTCAACAATTTAGGTGAAAAATTCTATGATGTAGTATTTCCTGACCATGAATTAATTTACTATGAAGCTTCAAAGATTTCCTCAGACGTCAACATTGTGAAAGATCCACTAATTTATCATTACGGCGATTCTTCATTGTTCGAAATACTTAGAAAATATTACAGATATGGAAAGACCATCAACGTATTGAGAGGAACAAAATATAATAATTTTCTATCTATAAAAAGGAAAAAGAGGAATATATGCAAAGGAACTATAAAAGACAAACTCATCCTTTATATTCTTTACCTATCTAGAGGTATTCCTTTCATTTTAGGTAAATACTTATGATATCAATATTAAATTATTAATTTTAAATATATAGTTTTAAACTTACCATTTACTTTTCTAACGGCTATAAACATAAGATTAGTATACTTCATGAGTAAGAGTTCTCCATACACTAACCCCTAGTTAAAGCCTTACCTTCTCTCTGCGGTAGATGATCTCTCAGCATAAATGAAACCCAATTCCATCACTTTTCCTTTCCTAGGTTCAGTATATCTCACTGAGAATCCGCATCCCTCAAGCTTCTCCTTCAGGTCCCTATATCCGTAATGATACTCCATCTGTATCATCACAATCTTTTCCAAGACATCATCCTCCAACAAGTTATATTCATATCCTTCGCAATCCATCCTGAGAACTGCCCTGTCCACTCTGTACTAGGTTAACAGTGTCTTCAACGAGAGAATTGGTATGGTAGGACCGTTCTCTGCAGACACCAGTTGAGAACCTCCATATGGCACAAAACTGATGACAATCTTCACGCCCCCGTCCCTGCCATAACCTGCGTTGAGAGAGTCAGTAACGCACAATGTTCGGCTTATTCTGATAGAGAAGTATAGATAAATGAGTTGAATTAAGTGGTCAGGGCGATTCAGGTTTCCATTGCGAATTGTAATTAGTTAATCTACGTGAGAAGATCAAAATCAATCTATCATTTTTCAGTAATACTTTAAGGGGAACACGATGTCATACCATGACCTCGACTCAGATACAAACCGCGTATCAACTCCAGGAGGAGTTGGTACACATCGTGTTCGACCCAGTATTTCCTAAGCACTGGCTCATAAACCTGTTGAGGAGGTGGAGGAGCTAGCGATGAGGGAGGCGGAGGAGGTAAGCCCGAGGTACGCGAGGGGGAAGAGGATCAAGAGGAGGGGATACGCGAGGTACAGGTTCTTAAAGGTTTCTCGGTGGTGATGGAGGGCAGGAGGATTGAGTACAGGCTCAGGTGGATGAGCGTGAGGTTGCCCGCGTATGACGGGAAGGGCAGGGTGAGGACGGAGGTTGAGAGGGAGTTGCTGAGGGGGGAGGAGGAAGCTGTGCTCAGGAACTCACGTTCTACTCGGTGCTGGGAGGGAAGATGAACGCGAGGCTCTGGACCCCCGAGCTTGAGGTTGAGGGAGACTTCCAGTACGTGATAGCTGAGAGGAAGTGGGTCAAGCTCAGGGGAAGGGAGTCCTCCTGGTGACAGGCGTCACGCGTGAGGGTAGAAGTGTTCAGTAATAAACCTTTCGACCTGAAAATCGTGCATAGCCCTGACTACCCACGAAAGCGGGACGTCACGTCCCCTACCTGACCTCGAAGGGCCTGTTGTGGTAGCCCACGCTCCACACTATCCTCGCGAGCTTCCTGGCGCAGGCAATCACCATCTTCTTACCGCGAAGCCTGTCCCTGTGCTCGTCGTAGAACCTGGTGACGGGGTTGTTCCTGTTGGCTATCATGGCCAGCGCGGCCATGTAGAGCGCCTTCCTGAGGTAGCGATCACCACGTTTGGATATTCCCCTGGACGTGGTCCTAGATCCGCTCCTCTCCACCACGGGATCCAGACCGCAGAAGACGGAGCTCTCAGCTGAGGGAAACCTGGAGAAGTCCACGACCCTGGCCAGGATCACCGCCCCCGTGATCGCTCCTATTCCTGGGATGGTGAAGATAGCGTGATCCGGGACGATCTTCTCCATCTCCTTCACGAGCCTCTCCCTCCTCTCCTGGAGCTCCAGGACGAGGGCTGCAAGCTCCCTGAGCTCGTAAATTGCCTCAGCGTAGGGAAGCTTCACGTACTCCTGGTCAAAGGCGTACTCTCCCCGGGCTATTTCCTTGATCTTTTCCCTGGTCACCCTCCCGTCGTCAACCAGGAAGAGGGTCCTCTGGAACCTGTTCCTGCACCTGGTGAGAAGGTCGTCAACGAACTCGAGAGAGTGTCCGGATTGCATAAAATTCGGCCTATTTAACTAAGAAGCATAAAATTAATTACTTGTCTCAAGCCGACACCTTGAAAAAGGATTAAATAGTTCTATACAGTTTATATCGACTATTCTATATTAACAGGTCATTAGCATCCAGCACTACCCCTCACGTCCCAGGACGTTAGGGGAGTTGGACCGCTCGCAGTTGAGGAGGAGTCCTGCGCTGAATGGACAGGAAGTGGACCATGTTGTACGTTATGGCCATCATGTAGATGAAGGCCTCGTTTCTAACCTTGGTCTCAGCGTAGGGCCTCCAGTGCTGCTTAAGGAAGATCCCGAAGTGCTCCACGTAGGGGCGAAGGTACTTCCATGGACCGCGGGGATGGACGAAGGTTCCGCGTTCTTTGAAGCCCCTGTCCACAAGCTTAAGTCCCCTTCTAGACAGCCTACATCTAGCGTCCGAGAAGTTGGCGAACTCGACCTCAAGTCCGTGGACGAAGAGGGCGGGCAAGACGAGCGGGAAGACCTTTAACCCGAAGTACGACCTCGACCGCTTCTTGGTCCACCTTCCCTGGAACCTCCTTCTCGTCCTGGCCCTCAACTTAGCCCTCACTAGTACTTAGGTAAAGTTTTTATCTTGGTATTACTAATATAGAATGTGGAGGAATTAGAGAAGGCTTACAGGGAGGAAAAGAATGCTAGAATAAGGCAGAGAATACTGGGGGTGAAGATGTACCTCGTGGACGGGTTCAGGGAGTACAGGGTGGCCGAGGTCCTCGGGGTTTCGTACTCAACGGTGAAGAAGTGGGTCGCGAAGTACAAGAGGGGAGGGGTCGGAGCGTTGAGGGATAGGCCAAGGTCGGGTAGGCCCAGGAAGTACCGGGAGGAGGTGAAGAAGGTGCTGGAGACAAGTCCCAGGGAGCTGGGATACAACCTGGAGGGGTGGACCATGAGGGCGCTGAACGCTGAGGAAGAGGGGGATAGTTTACAATAGGTATCACCTTTACAGGGTAGTGCACCAGCTGGGGTACGGTTTCGTGACGCCCAGGCCAGTGAACGCCAGGGCCGAGGTGGAGAAGCACCGCGATTTTAAAAAAAGTGAAGGAACTGATGGGACGCAGGATAGCGTTCTTCGATGAGACAAGGGTGGTGGTGGGCACCACGGTGAGGAGGTGCCTCGCCAGGAGGGGTTCCAGGCCCAGGATCAGGGTGAACCTGGGCTTCCAGCACTTCTACGTCTTCCTCGCCCTTGACGCCATTTCAAGGAAGGTGCTGTACGCCCTCTACAACTCCCTCTCCAGCAAGAACATGAAGAGCTTCGTTTACAGGATGGAGAGGAAGTGGGGCAGGGAGACCAAGTACCTCGTCCTTGACAACCACTCCTCCCACAAGACGGGGGCTATCCTGGACCTGTTCAGGAGAAGGGGAGTGAGACCCGTTTTCACCCCAAAGTACTCGCCAGAGCTAAACCCTGTGGAGAGGATCTTCAAGGACCTGAAGTTCCACCTTGCGAACAGGTTCTTCAACAACGTGGAAGAGGCAAGGGAGGAGGTGAGGAGGTTCTTCGAGGAACATCACGATCAGTTTAATCTTGATGTGGTCCAATATCTGGATTTAGATGAAATAGAGGTAGAAAACAATGGATAAAAACTTCCACAAAGTACTAACGAAGGCCTTCAACTTCTCCACTTGCCCAAGGTTTACAGCGTCAAGCCTGTACTTCTCCATCATGATCTCCAGGCTGGTCTTCCCTGGAGGTAAATCCAGGAGGAAGGAGTCAACGAGCCACTCAACTCCCTCGTAGAGCGCGCTAGAAGGTAAATACACGGTTCCGCACTTGGCCTCAAGTTCGCTCGCTATCTCCCTGAGCAGGTCCCTCCTAACCCTCGCGAACCTCTCCACGAAGTCGAACAGGGTGGACTTCCCAACGCGTTCACCAACGAAAAGCCTAACTATCACGTCCGTGTTCACCAAGTTCACCGCGTCCCTCAGGGAACAACAATACACTACCATGACCACCAGCAACTTGAAGTAGGTGAAACTCCCCGGTATCCTCCTCTCCACCCTCGGCCTAACCATCTCCACCACGGGCGTTAGGAGGAAAAGGATTTTATCCCTGAAGGGCATATCCTCTACCGGGGGAACGGACATCACCACGTATTGTGGTTGGATAATCCTGGTGTTCATGGTATGATGTCCGTTCTCCCCCACTTAAGTATTACGCCACGATTCTACAGAAGTTCTATAATCTCCAAATATTTTCTCGTAGAATTTTTCTCAGTCCGGACACTCTCTCCTGGTTAACCTGAACCTCCTGAGCGAGTGGCCCAGGTAGTAACCAGCAAGGGCCCTCGCCACCTCCTCCAGGGAGTGGAACCTGGGCTCAAGGTTATTAACCCTGAGAAGGTAACACATTATCTGGGTCAGGACGGGGAGAGACGCGATCTTCACGCTCTCACCCAGAATCAACCCGTCCTGGCCCAACTTAAATTTTGTCTATTATAGCAATATTGTTGGACACACTCTAATCAATCCTTATTTACCTTTAAAGTAATTGCTAATTATGGTTATATTTATAGCATCTCACCTAAAAAAGTATGATGGACAAAGTAAAGCAATAATAAACTTTTCAAAAGGACTTCTTGAGCTTGGTGAAGACGTTAAGATAATAACATACTATATTAGTAATGATATAAAAGAGGAATTAACAAAGGAATTAGGAATAAATATAGATTACAAAAAAATAGGAAATGAAAACTTGAAAGATTTAATGACTGAATTTCTTCTAGAAAAAATAAGTAAATATTTAGCTAAAAAAGTAGCAAAAGAAGATACCGCAATAGTTGCAAATGATTTAGTTGTAAGCACTATCAAGCATGTCAAAATGAACTCTCAAATAATATATTGGAGTCAAGGAGCAATAGCCTCACTTTTTATTTGGCCTCCTATCTATTCAAAGGTAAAAACTTTAGGAAAAATCGGTGCTATGATTATTCCATATATTAATTTAAAATTCAGCAAAAGCGTAAAAATGTATCCATTAGTTTTAGCAAATAGTAAAACTACAGGAAATATTATCTCTCTTTTTTATGATAGGTCTCCAACAGATATAATATATCCTCCCATTAATATCGAGAAATATAAGCCAAAACTAAAAATAAACGAAAAAGAAAAATATATATTAGTTTTTTTGAAGAGAGGCTATCCCACTAGCGTAGAAGTTATCAAAAAGTTAGCTAGAGAGATTAAATTAATTGTTATTGGATATAATATAGAAGGAGCTAAAGTATATTCAAACGTCTCTGATGAGGAATTAAACGACTTATATTCTAATGCTCTAGCTCTTGTTTATCCAACAACCTTTGAGAACTTCGGTTATATTCCTGTTGAGTCTATGGCATGCGGAACTCCAGTTATAGCCTACAGATTTGCTGGGGGTCCTTCAGAAACAATAATTAATGGACAAACAGGCTGGTTAGTAAATGATGAAAAAGAATTATATCAAAAAACTGTAGAAATTTTTAAAAATAGTTACGAATATAGTGTAAGAGAAAAAGCTAGAAAACAAGCAGAAATGTTTTCAATCAAAAACATGTCTAATAGATTGCTGAATATAATAAGATACAAAAATGAATATTTCATTAAATAGATCTTTTAAACTTTTGTGAAGACTATGAATGTATAACTGAATGACAAAAAATATTAATACATATTTAGATGTTCAATATTTTATAATAAATACTATGAATTAATTATTAATTTCGATATGTTGAGTTACGGATTTCAATTTATGGGAATAATTATTGAGAACACAAAGTAAAAGATAAATATTAAAGTTTAGGGCCATTCAGGTCTCCATTGCGAATTGAATTCTAGTTCCTTCATTTCTCATTATTCAATGTAGGATTAATTGAGTGGAAACGTCTAGATCGTAAAGAAAACGAAAAGTATATGAATATTATTCCATTCTTGTAAAAAATTATCCAAAATGTTGTAGTTATCGGCTATGACCCAGACGATCTGAGGTCTGTGGGGCGTGTGGTACTTGCCGAATCTTCTCCTCTCCACCAGGGAGTTGAAGGACTCCAGAGAGTGTCCGGACTGAGAAAAATTCTACGAGAAAATATTTGGAGATTATAGAACTTCTGTAGAATCGTGGCGTAATACTTAAGTGGGGGAGAACGGACATCATACCATGAACACCAGGATTATCCAACCACAATACGTGGTGATGTCCGTTCCCCCGGTAGAGGATATGCCCTTCAGGGATAAAATCCTTTTCCTCCTAACGCCCGTGGTGGAGATGGTTAGGCCGAGGGTGGAGAGGAGGATACCGGGGAGTTTCACCTACTTCAAGTTGCTGGTGGTCATGGTAGTGTATTGTTGTTCCCTGAGGGACGCGGTGAACTTGGTGAACACGGACGTGATAGTTAGGCTTTTCGTTGGTGAACGCGTTGGGAAGTCCACCCTGTTCGACTTCGTGGAGAGGTTCGCGAGGGTTAGGAGGGACCTGCTCAGGGAGATAGCGAGCGAACTTGAGGCCAAGTGCGGAACCGTGTATTTACCTTCTAGCGCGCTCTACGAGGGAGTTGAGTGGCTCGTTGACTCCTTCCTCCTGGATTTACCTCCAGGGAAGACCAGCCTGGAGATCATGATGGAGAAGTACAGGCTTGACGCTGTAAACCTTGGGCAAGTGGAGAAGTTGAAGGCCTTCGTTAGTACTTTGTGGAAGTTTTTATCCATTGTTTTCTACCTCTATTTCATCTAAATCCAGATATTGGACCACATCAAGATTAAACTGATCGTGATGTTCCTCGAAGAACCTCCTCACCTCCTCCCTTGCCTCTTCCACGTTGTTGAAGAACCTGTTCGCAAGGTGGAACTTCAGGTCCTTGAAGATCCTCTCCACAGGGTTTAGCTCTGGCGAGTACTTTGGGGTGAAAACGGGTCTCACTCCCCTTCTCCTGAACAGGTCCAGGATAGCCCCCGTCTTGTGGGAGGAGTGGTTGTCAAGGACGAGGTACTTGGTCTCCCTGCCCCACTTCCTCTCCATCCTGTAAACGAAGCTCTTCATGTTCTTGCTGGAGAGGGAGTTGTAGAGGGCGTACAGCACCTTCCTTGAAATGGCGTCAAGGGCGAGGAAGACGTAGAAGTGCTGGAAGCCCAGGTTCACCCTGATCCTGGGCCTGGAACCCCTCCTGGCGAGGCACCTCCTCACCGTGGTGCCCACCACCACCCTTGTCTCATCGAAGAACGCTATCCTGCGTCCCATCAGTTCCTTCACTTTTTTTAAAATCGCGGTGCTTCTCCACCTCGGCCCTGGCGTTCACCGGCCTGGGCGTCACGAAACCGTACCCCAGCTGGTGCACTACCCTGTAAAGGTGATACCTATTGTAAACTATCCCCCTCTTCCTCAGCTCAGCGTTCAGCGCCCTCATGGTCCACCCCTCCAGGTTGTATCCCAGCTCCCTGGGACTTGTCTCCAGCACCTTCTTCACCTCCTCGCTGGAGTACTTCCTGGGCCTACCCGACCTTGGCCTATCCCTCAACGCTCCGACCCCTCCCCTCTTGTACTTCGCGACCCACTTCTTCACCGTTGAGTACGAAACCCCGAGGACCTCGGCCACCCTGTACTCCCTGAACCCGTCCACGAGGTACATCTTCACCCCCAGTATTCTCTGCCTTATCCTAGCATTCTTTTCCTCCCTGTAAGCCTTCTCTAATTCCTCCACATTCTATATTAGTAATACCAAGATAAAAACTTTACCTAAGTACTAGTGGAGCACTTCGGGATCTTCCTTAAGCAGCACTGGAGGCCCTACGCTGAGACCAAGGTTAGAAACGAGGCCTTCATCTACATGATGGCCATAACGTACAACATGGTCCACTTCCTGTCCATTCAGCGCAGGACTCCTCCTCAACTGCGAGCGGTCCAACTCCCCTAACGTCCTGGGACGTGAGGGGTAGTGCTGGATGCTAATGACCTGTTAATATAGAATAGTCGATATAAACTGTATAGAACTATTTAATCCTTTTTCAAGGTGTCGGCTTGAGACAAGTAATTAATTTTATGCTTCTTAGTTAAATAGGCCGAATTTTATGCAATCCGGACACTCTCTTGAGCAATTACTAATGTAGAATAGCAATTTTTTAAGATTAATGCAAATTTAAAAATATTAAGAAAATTCAATTATAACTTTAACATTCTCTACAAGGCAAATAAATCTTTATAAGGTAATATGGCAATAAGGAATATCGAAATGTCTAGAATTATAAAGCGGATCTCTAGGCTTCCTTTAAATTTTTCGAACATTGATGTGATTATATTATTAACTATTGTAAATTTCTTTCTTACCCTAGATTTTACAAGACTAGGAAATTTGTATGGAACTGATGCTACAATCTTTCCATACTATAATTCTATAGTAGCACAAAAATATTATTATTCAATGATTATGGGATATTGTCCTTGGATGAATTCAATTTCAGGTTATACTTTGGGAGTTTTTTTGGAATATTTTTTAGTTTACATGACTTCTAATGTCCCTTATTCAGAGATACTTTTCCTTCTTATTCTTTATGATCTTTCAAGTTTTTTTGTGTATCTTTTTGTTAGAGATGTTTTAATGGAAATTGATACTTCTTATAAAGTCTATATAGTCTCTATGATTAGTGGCATATTTTATATATTAAGCCCAAATATTGGCAATAATCTTTACACTGATCCTCTCACTACTATTTATATAAATGCTTATCTGCCAGTTATAGTATACTTTTTAAGAAAATATATTGTTATAAATAATTTATACCAATCTCTAATATATTTTTTTATTCTAATTCCATTTATGTATATTTTGTATATCTTTATTGATCCAATATATTTTTTGGCTGGGATAATTTTTCTTGGGAGTTTTTTTTTTCTATAGTATAAAATATATACGTAAAATGTCTTTTGTTAGACTAATTCCTCTGATCCTAATTATAATAATTTTCATTTATATTAAGTTTCCGGAGTTCATTCAAACATATAACAGTTTTACTACTCCAGGATTTTTGAAAGTATCGTATCTGTACTGGGTTAATAATGGTTATAGTATGCCTCTTTTTGTAACTTTAAGAGATTTGATTTTACCTCAGATATTTCCTTTGTTAAACTATATTTCTCTATTATATTTAATTTTCCTTTTTGTACCATTATTAAGTAATTCAATTAGAAAAAATAGTGAGATTATATTTTATATTCTATTGTATTTAGTTTTTTCATTTTTAATTTCTATGCCTAATGTTCCTTTTTCGAAATTCTGGGAAAGCTTATTTTTTAAGTTTCCTATTCTCGCTGATTTTCGTACACAGTATGTAGAAATTTCCCCTTTTCAAAATATATTAATGGCTTATCTGATAGGATTTGGGAGTTATTCTTTAATTAGGATAGTATCAAATATAAAGAATTATTTTATTAAAATAATTCCTGTTATACTTATATTTATTGTATTAATAGGAAGTCCGAACGCATATAATCATAATTCATTAGTTTATGATTATTCGAGCGTTCATGTTCCACAAGATTTCCTTAGCGTTATAAATTATCTAAATTCTCATTCATCTCAGAATGAGTCTATTTTAGTTTTACCAGTATCAGAAACTGAAAACGCAGAAAATTGGTATCACGGGCCCAGTCTTTTTCCATTATTTTTAAAGTCCCAAATTATTCTTGGAGGGGGTTATTATAGTCCATCCCCTACTATAAGATCTGCTATTTGTACTGCTTATTTAGATATATATTATGGAAATATATCTAATAATGCCACTTTATACATGAAAAACTTATTTTATATCTTTAACATTCATTATATTATAGTAGAAAAAGATTATAATGACAGTTTTTATCCTACGCTACCCTCTGGATACTCCAATCAAGAGTTATTAAGAGGAGTATCAACTTATGAGAATGCTGGTTTAGTAAAACTTGTATACAATAATACTTTATACTCTATTTACGAAACTAATATTAATAGTTCATTAGCATTTTATAGTTATCGGAATTATACAATATGGGATCTTTTAAATTCTAGCAATATAACGCAACTTATCCATCCGTTAGATGTCGAATATGTTTCCTTAAATCATTATATTATTAGTTTTAATAATTTCAATAAGTCTATTATGCCTATATTTCTTTACTTTATGATATCGTCATCATCAAATTGGGCAATGAATGGAGGTAAAGTAATAAACAAGAGTAATTATTATGGGTACAGTCTCTTTAAAATTGAACCATATAGCGATAAAATTACAATTTACTATAATCAAAGCTATACTCCCATTATTGAAAATAGCATGATAGTGATATTACCGCTTATTTTGTCCCTAATTTTGTATATATTTAGAAGTTCTTTTCAAAAATTTATAAAATCAAGGAAATTTAGTAAATATTAATATCTTATAGATACAAAAACAATAATAACGAATTTATGGAATGCAGATTAGACTGAGGTAGATATTTTATTTAATATTTAAGTAAGATATAATTTGCTTGACTAGGTCATAGTGTCGTCATTAAGGTATAAATTCTGGGATCAGCCCTCTCTCCCACAGAACGAGACCTACGGAGTACCTCATCATATCAAAGCTCCTGTTCACTGCCTTGGTTGCCCTCTTGAACCTCACGAGCCTGTCCCTGAGGGACGAGTGGAAGGACTCGTTGGGGTTAACGGGTGACACGACCCTGTGCTCGGGGAGGAGGAAATAGACGTTGTAGTCGTCCGAAACCCAGGTCCCCTTCTCGGGCACTGCGCGAGCTCCTGAAACGTGTTCTCGCTCCTGTCTCCCACGGAGAACACGACGTACATCCCCTTCCTGGAGAACACGAATAGTACTTTCCTGAAAATCCCTTCAAGTCCATTTTACCTAAAAGTCCTTCAGTTCTGTCCCAATTATCTTCCAATTAAATTTCACTTTTAAGGTAAATGTCATCGCTCATCTATGAACGATTTTCATTTCAATACGAGCTTTATTGAAGAATATCTCACCACGTTAAAATCCGTAAAGCACTACACGAATCCCGTGAAGACCCAAGAGTAAAACGCCTTCGCGTTCCTCCTGAAGTAGGTCCACATCTCGTCCACGACCTTCACGCCCTCATTCAGCTCGTCCCTGGCTCTCCTCCACAGCTCCACGAGTTTCGCGTACTTCCTCCCTCCGTACCTCTTGATCCACGTGAATACCGTGCCCAGTGGGACCTGAAGTACCCTGGAGATGGCCCTCATGCTCATCCCGTTCGCGTACATCCTGAGGGCCCTCTCCCTCACGCTCCTATCGTGATGGTGTTTAGCTCCCTCCACGAACTTCCTCCCGCACTTCCTGCACAGGTAGAACTGCCTTCCCCTTATCTTCCCGTTCTTAACCACGTGATTACTTCCACAAGAGGGACAGGGAACGTCCCTGTAGACAGGTTTCCTTCCCCTCCTGGCCATAAGTAATACTCCCTTTACAAATATTTATACCTTAGTGACGACACTATGAGCGATTTCGCTGCTTTTTACCAAGTAGTCTTAGAAAATACTTACAAATTTCTATTTGATAATATCAGACAATGCGATATTATTATTGATGCAGGCACTAATATAGGATTATTTTCCATTATCGCTTCAAGAATAAGTGGTGAATGTGGCAAAGTAATTGCTATAGAGCCTGAAAAGATCAATCTAGATATATTAAAAGAAAATATTGAACAAAATAATATTAAAAACATAGAAATAGTTCCAAAAGCTTTATATAATTTGTCGGGGGAAACAGTGTATTTAGAAGGAGAGGGAGTAGGAGCTCATATATCAACGCAAGGTATTCCTGTCAAGACAATAACATTAGACGATATTGTCTCTGAATACCGTTTAGCACCTAGAATGCTTAAAATGGATATAGAAGGAGCAGAAGATAAGGCTCTAGAATCTGGTAGAAAAGCTCTATCCACTATTACACATATAGAAATGGAAGTTCATGGGAAACAACAGCATGATACTATTAAGAATATCTTAAGCATAATTGGGTTTTCTGAAACTGAGGTACCAGTTGAGAATTTGTGGGAAGTAGCTAAGAGGTCCCTAAAGCATCCTCTTTTAGTATTACAAATAGAGAAAAATAATAAGTTTAACACTACATCAAGAGTAGTAAAGTCAATATTAGCCGATATAACTAGATTAAATAGGCATGACAAATCGGATATAGGAACTAAATATCCAAGAATACTTTATTATTATAGAACTTAGGAAAAGGAGTGATTTATGTCTCCAAGGCCATTCAAGTTTCCTTTACTAATTGTAATTAGAGAGTGTCTGGAATTAGTGTGTGGAATATTTTAAAATCAAGATCCTTCTCTTAATTGGAAAGAGCCATAGAATTAGCGTAAAATATTCAAATAATACACACACTACATCACTGTAGGAGCGCTGCATGATTATCATTACTATTAGTGCTCTTAATATGACGTTGTCGTAGTTTTTAGGAAGGTAGTTAGGATGTAGTTCATTTTGACAAGGTTTTTATGTTTTGACGTTAACATATTATAGGGGACTGGGAGGTTGGTTTGTGTGTATGCTTTTATGGTATTATATTCTCCCAGTCTCGGGCGATTCAGGTTTCCATTGCGAATTGTAATTAGTTAATCTACGTGAGATGATCAAAATCAATCTATCATTTTTCAGTAATACTTTAAGGGGAACACGATGTCATATCATGACCTCAACCCAGATACAAACCACGTATCAACTCCTCCTGGGGCTACCCCGGTTAGTTGTGGAATACGAGGTGAAAATAATGGCAAAAAATAAAAATATCCCTGGAAGGGGTAATACCATGAGTTCGGAAGCAGAAAGGGTAAAGGCCAAGGCGAAGGCAGTGCTGGAGGAGGCAGTTAAGAAGGGCGTGTCCCTCACCGAGATAGAGGAGCTCGTGCTCCAGGCAGCAATGGAGGCGGAGAGGGATGCGTACCTGGAGGAGCACGACGACGTGAAGAACGGGACGTACTTCAGTGCTGAGGACCAGGGACGACGAACTGAGGCTGAGGGTTCCAAGGACGAGAAGGAAGGGCTTCAGGCCAAGGATTTTGCCTGAAAAGGGAGAGAGGACAAGCGAGGACTACGGGGAGTTTCTGGAGGCCCTGGTCCTGGAGGGGTTGTCCCCAGGCCAGATCAAGGCAGTCCTGAGGAGCAGGGGGATAGACTACCCGGAGGTGATGGACAGGGTGGTTAAGGAAATAGCGAGAAGGTTGATGGAGTTCAAATCTGCTCCTCTCCCCCACGACCTGTTCAGCGTATGCGGACGTGAAGTTCATCAAGGTCAGGGAGAACGAGGTGGTGAAGGAGAAAGCAGTATACGTGGCGATCGGCGTCGACCTGGACGGAAACAAGTTCGTCCTGGACTACGAGATAAGGGAGAACGAGGATATAGACGGATGGAGGCACTTCCTCAACGGGCTAATCTCCAGGGGAGTCAGCAGGGTTGACGTGATTGTCACGGACGACTTCCCGGGACTGGACAGGCTGATCTCCACGCTCTTCCCCTCCTCCCAGCACCAGCTTTGTTTGGTTCATCTTGCCAGGAACCTGTACAGGGCGCTTCCGGACGGCGAGAAGGAGAAGGTCTCCTCCCATCTAAGCTCCCTCAAGTCGGCCAGGAACGTTGAGGAGGGAAAGGCCATCCTCGAGTCCCTCAGCAAGGTCGTGGAGCCCTACTCACCCAGGAGGGCTAGGCGACTCCTTGAGGCCTCAGACCTCTACACGGCCTTTCTGAACTTTCCCAGGGAGGTGAGGCACTACATCTACACAAACAACAGTTCCGAGAGCTTCAACTCCTACCTTGACGGGATACAGGACGACCTCGGAGGTTACTTCCCGTCCCTCCTTTACCTGGAGACCTACCTGTTCGTGGCGATCCATCGAAACAACGCGAGGTGGAAGTCGCGTCCCATGTCGGTCATCAGGCATCACTCCTACCACCTTCGTCAGCTCCACGCTGCCCGCTTCCAGGTGACGGACCATGAAAGCTTATAACGCGGGTTCTTTATATTTTCCTACACAACAATATGGGGTAGCCCCCGTGGTGGATTATAAGGGTCACGGTAGGAGATACTTCTTCTCCACCGATACCTCCACGCCCGAGGAGGAGATCATGACTACGTGGGAGAACAGGTGGGACGTGGAGGTGATCATCAGGGGATGAAGCTGGGGCTTGAGGAGGGATCGCACAGGTCCCTGACGCGTACCCTGGGCTTCATCAAGCTCGTTTCCCTCACGTTGATCGCGCTCCTCCTCGTGAGGTACTCCCTCAAGCTCTCCCTGGGGGTCAAGGAGATTTCCACGACGTTGAAAAGAGTTTACCTGGGTCTCAAGAGGAGGCGAAAAGTGTAAAGTAGTACGTCAATCTCGTACATAACCTATCACATAAATTCATCCTATGACGTGGTTAACTTAGCACTGAATTTTTCTGAACCTTAAACTATCCTAACATAACTATACTGCCTACTCGATAATCTTTTAATCTAAATCAAGATAAACTTGATGTTCATGAATCCCTTGACTGGCTCGTTAAAGTTTCTGTCGACCACAATTTTCAATTCGCTTGTTGCTTTGCTATTCTTTCTCGTAGCTGCCCACTATTCTACTCCTTCGTTCGTAGGAAAGGTGGCAATAATCCAACTGGTGGAGACCATAACTGCCTCTTTTATACCCCTGCTACCCTTCAACCTTGTTACGAGAGATATTTCCCACAAATATGGATCCTCTCAAGACCACGCGATCCTTGGCTATACAGCACTTTCTTACTCCCTCTCGATCTCTCCAATTTTTCTCTTTCTATTACTCTTCCCATCTTATCTCTGGCTTTCCGTACCCTACTTCATTCTTTACCTCTTTTCACGTTATCAGTCTCAAGTCCTGTCTGGAATAGGCAAGTTCACTGAGGTTAACGTGGGGAACGCTATCTTTACGGTCTCCAGGTGGGGCTTCTCTGCTATAGCAGTCCTTTACCACAGCATTTCCCTCCTGATTCTTGTCTGGACAATTGGAGCTCTGGTCAAGGTCCTTTACTACAATCTGCATTTTCCGTTCAGATTTCACTTTGATCTTCAGATTGCTAAGGAGATAGCAAAGAGGGGATTCCCCATCTATTTAACAGGGGCAGTCAGTTTCCTTTCATCTCAGGGAGATCGAGTTATGACGGCCTTTCTCCTGGGGTCCTACAGTCTGGGTATTTACCAGTTGGTGGCCTTGGCCTCTGTGGTTCCATCCATGATAATCCAATCTATTGGATCAGCGTTACTACCCTCCTCCACCTATTATTACGCTAAAGGGGTAGAGATGAAGGTAATGGTCTCTACCTCTTTCCGTCTCCTAACCTTCCTCTCCCTTATCTTAGGGGTTATGGGGTATGCGGTGGGGCCCTTCGTGATCCTGAAGCTTTTCCCCGAGTATTCGTCAGGGGTCAGGGTATTACAGCTTCTTGTTCTCTTCATTACCGTGACCATGCCCTTTCAATCCCTCTCCAGCTTCTTGATTGCACTCATGAAGAACTACAGGCCTTTCATCCTCATAGGGGCTGTGAGCGCAGTTGAGGTTGTTTTAGTCTCCTTCCTTCTTATTCCTAGGATTGGCATACTGGGTGCAGGAATAGCCCAAGCAATAAACGCAGTGATAACGGGCGCTCTTTACGTGATCTTCTCCCTGCAACAGGACATCCTCTCCCTAGACAGGAAGACGGTATACTCCATGATATTGATCGCGATCTCTTTCATCTCCCTCTTTTCCTGGATTGTAGGGCTGATACTCATTCTCCTGGGACTAAAGGTTTCAGGCATAATAACGAGAAAAGATGTTAGCCTGGTTGAGAAGTTCGTTCCTCAGCAATTAAAGTTCTTTTCAAGATTATTAAATATATTTACTTAGATAGAAATCGGAGATTTCTAGTAATTTGTAATTGTTTATATATTTGTGTTATCTATGTTAGCGTTTTCATAAAAAGAAATTAACATAGATTTATTGAGTAACTTGGCCTCTAGTAACTCTTATTATCATCTTCCTCTAGTGGTCATATGCTATTCAAGTATGGCGATATAGAGATAGAAATACCTAAGGGCCATGAATTCGTATATTATGCAACCTTCATAGCTGGAGAGTACGATTACATTAAGGTGAGAAAAGATGACATAGTTCTAGATGCGGGGGCATTCATAGGAGACTACACGTTAAAGGTTGCGAAGAAGGTTAAGGAGGTAGTGGCGGTTGAACCACTTCCGTGGGCTTTTGAGCTACTTAAGAAGAACGTGGAGAGGAACGAACTCAAGAACGTTACGCTAATCAACAAGGCGCTATACGATGTTGACACTGTGCTACATATTCAGGACGAAGGTACAGGTAGCAAGATTGGTGAGAGAGAAATTCAAGTGAAAACCATTACCATTGATGAGCTTGATAGGAAGTTCTCGGTCATGAAAATGGATATTGAGGGGGCAGAGGGCAGGGCAATCAAGGGAGATTATATAAATTACGTGAGAGAAATCGCGATTGAACTACACGGGAAAGATAATATAGACCGGGTAAGTAGGTATTTGAGAGAACAGGGTTTCCAGCTCACGGAGATGGGTTGGAAACATCTTCTGCTTAATGCTTGGAGAAATATGATCACCCATTTACCATCATTTATATCTGCTGAGAGGAAAACGAAGATCATGTCTTTAGCACTTTTCAAAAGAAGATATAACGTTCCTTCAATAGAGAGAGAAGATATAAAGATAGTTTATGGTAAACGTTTATCTAAGTAATTGAACCTGCAATTATAATATCTTTATTATCAACTGCTAAAAGAGTGCAAGGACTGAGAGATTTGATGAGAAATCACTTGTATTTCTAAGGTTTTCATAGAGTTAGGTAGTAATACTCAAGTTGTGGAGCTACCCATGTTGTTGTGTATTTAAGGAGCCTTTAACGTGAAATACACAACAAACCAGACTAGGGTCTTGTAAAAACTAGCATCATGGATAGGTCACACCTATGGGTTTACCAGGGTTTTAAGGTAATTACTTGAGTCAATCCGTTTATTTCTCTTTCCTTACTACCATATTTGTGTGTGGAGTATTCTGTTAAGTGACGTTTATGGTTCTCTTTCAATTTGATATCTCACAGAACCCTACAGGTCCTTGATTACAGTAACTCCACGCGCTTAAAACATGTCATAAATTTATACAATTAACCCCTCTCTCGAAACTATTTGGATCTTCCCTTAACAATTTCTTTCCAGGCTGACAGTCCAATAAGTATACCAGTTACAATGATTAGCGCTATCTGGACTATTGGAAACTCCTCATGAATATCACCATTACTGGTTGAGATCGTGATAACCTTGTAAATGTGGTACCCAGGAAAGGATATGTTTAATGTAGAGGGCGAGAAAACCCGGAGGGAAAGTGTTGTGGTTCCGTTGCTGAATCCACTTTTGAACACTTTCCCATCAAGGTATACTACGTAATTCGAGGGTATGAAGGAGAGAACCTGAAAAGATAGTGGTAGGACAGTGTCAGTGTCTAACCGTAGCCCGGCATAACCCACGTCCTTCCAGGGAATTCCTGTATTGTATTCTATCATGTAGACTGACGAATTGATGGCGATGGAATAGACACAGACGGAGGAATTCACATCCTTAAAAATTACGGTATAATTCCCTGAATAGAATGAAGGCAATGTGCCCAATACGCCATTCCATCCACCTAATTTATCTAGATATAGGCCTCCATTCCATCCCACGAGAATTTCATAGGTTCCTGGTTGACCGTCCCGACTAGATAGGGTGAAGTTATTACCATAAAGAACGATTCCTGGAGCACCACTAAAGCTTCCCACTATGGTTCCCTCGAAGGATATAGTTATCTGACTGGAGTCACTCACATTTATCTTACCAATCATCCAGTAAAGACCAAATCCTTCATAGGCGGTCTTTCCTGAGACGTTAACCAATTTAGTTCCGGGAGTCATATACTGAAAATTGGTGGAGTTAATCAGGTTGGAGACCAGGGAGAACGATACTGTGAAATTCTGGCCCAGCAACACGTTACTGGGGTAGTTTACCTGTATGCTGTAACCGAGTGCGGGAAGAGAGGCTAGAAATGCGAGGAAGAGGGAAAGCAGGATTGCTCTTGTCAATGCCATTGAGAGGACTTGACCTTATCGGTATATATTTCTTGTGAAAGGCCTTCCGGGTATCTGCCCTGTATTTAAGGAGGTTTTGACGTTGGTTCTTCATTAAGGCTTCTACTCCAACAACGACGAAGATGCGATTGATCATGGCAAGAACCTACTGAAATGCTAGCAAAATCGACCAACTCCCCCATTCAATACCTCACGGGACCCACAGGAAGAGGAAATGTACTTCACTAAGGTGGCTCAGCAGGATCACGAGCACCGCTTCCACCATCAGGAGGTCGTATTTCCTGAACACGAAGAAGGGTAAACCCAGAACCGGAAAGGGAAGGGACAGTCCCAGGTACCTTATCGCGGTCTTCGCCGTGGACTCACCCCACTCTCTAAGGCTGAGTCCTGCAGTCACGGCTCCGAGCGCACTGAAATAGGTTGAGAGAACCACGTTGCCACTCCAGAACAGGTAGAGGGAATATCCCAGGTAGATACAGGCCACCGTCAAGAATGCGACCTTCCCCTTCACTTTTCGGTCTGGTAACCATCCAATCACGCTTCCCACAGCGTACAGCACCCACGAGCTGAGGGGAAAGTGGAGGTAGAGGAAGCCCACGAGGGGAATCACCAAATAGTAAGGGCTGGCCTCCCCGAGCCCCGAGAAGGGGTTGAAGAGGGACAGCACCGAAAAGGTGAAGGCCCTAACGTTGATCCTGGGCAACACGAGGGAAATTGCCACGAGAGAGAGGAGGACAAACCTGAACAGATCCGTATAATAAAGGAAGAAGGCTACACCCTGTAACGCAATCGCCAGCCCTGACCTCAAGACGAGAGGAGGGACTCTTAAACCCTTTAGGTTCACTCCCCTCAGACGGCTCCAGGCGAAGGACCCAATGACCGCGAGGGAGAGGATCTCAGACCCCACGTACCTCCCTAACACAAAAAGGATTAGGGAGACCACAAAGAGGCCATACATACTCCTTCTCGTGAGAAGGGAAAGCGACACGGTGGGGGAGAAGAAACTGGCCACGGCAGGAATCACCCACAACCACTTCCTCTTGAGGTAGAGGGGGGCAATCGTGAGGAACCACGGATTGAAGGGGGAATATATCACTGCGGTGAGGGGAGACACGCTAGCGAGGAGGGGGACAAGCCACGGCTGATGGAAGTAGATCGCCAGGGAGGAGAGGAAAATTGCCCCCCTCGTCCTCAGGGAGAAGTGGAACCTGGTCTCAAGGATTGAGGAGATAACCCCGGCCACCAGGAGGAAGAAGGCGAGGTTTCCAAGGTAAACGCTGAGGGACTGTATCACGGCTGCTGAAATGAGAAACGCGATCCCTGACACAATGAGCCCTCTCCTCTCCAGGACTGAAAGGGTCAGCACCAGGTAGTTCCCCGTGACCAGGGCGAAAAACGCGGAAAGGAGGAAGGTCAGGGTGAAGGCCCTATCCCTCACAAATAGAAGGGGGTAGGGGAGAAGCACCAGGAGAGAATGGAGGGGGGAAAAGGGGATCAGGAGGGCAGAGACGAAGGGGGGAAATTCCCTGGCGCCCAGGTAACATGCCAGGGCGTACACCAAGAGGAGAGATAGCACAAAGTGATGGTAAAATGACGAAAGGAAGAGCAGAGGGCCCAGGATTATGTCCCATCGCATTGAAGAAGGTAAAGGGTGAAAGTAAAGAGTTTTTCGGAGTCATATTCTGGTAGTGAGAGTGTCATGAAGTTGAGTATTAAATTTCTTCTGCAACTTTGTCCCAACCTTTATGACATTTTAAGAATTTCTTTGTATTATTATATGTTAAGCTAAAACAATCTTCATCCTTCTTTTTAAAATCTTTATAGTTTCTTTAGTCATTCCCCTAACGTCGAATTTATCGACAACTTTTACAACTAGTAAATTCTTAAGGTAACTAGTTAAAGTTTTCTCAACTTCCTTGAATCGGCCAGGAGCGTTGAAGAGGGAAAGGTCATCCTCACGTCGCTCAGGTCTCGGAACCCTACTTTCCCGGGAGGGCCAAATCCCTGAGGCCTCTGACCTTTACACCTTTCTAAATGTCCCGAGGGAGGTGAGGTGCTACATCTACACTAATCCGAGAGCTTCAACTCCTACCTTGACAGGATACACGATCTTGGAGGTTACTTCCTGTCCCCCACCTGGAGACCTTTTCGTGGCGATCTGTCAAACAACGCATTGTAGAAGTCACGTTTCATGTCATCAGGTACTCAAGTTCTTTATATTCCCCTATCCAACAATATCGTGTAATTCCTTCGACCCATTTCAAGAAGAGTGTTGTACGCCTCTACAACTCCCTCTCTAGGAAGAACGTGAAGAGCTCGTTTACAGTATGGAGAGGAAGTGAGACAGGAAGACCGAGAGTACTTGTGCTAGACAACAGCTCCTCTCAGACAGGGGCTACCCTAGACCTGTTCAGGAGTGGAGTTAAATCTGCACCCTAAAGTCACTAGAGCCTAACCCTGGATAAGGTACAATATCTGGATTTAAAGGAAGTAGTCGGAGAGAGAAGAAAACTATAATTTAATTTTAATGATAATGTATTTTATAATACGTCATACCAGATGAGGGCGATTCAGGTTTCCATTGCAAATTGTATTCTAGTTCCATCATTTCTTTTTATTCAATGGAGAATTAATTGAGTGAAAACGCTTCGATCACAGAGAAAATGAAGGATATATGAATATTATTCCATTCTTGTAAAAAATTATCGAGAACGTTGTAGTTCTGGGCGATGGCCCAAACAATCTAGAGAAGCCAGTGGGGCGTGTGATACTTGAACCTCCTCTCCACGAGAGAGTTGAACGATTCCACCACTTGGTGGAGAGGAGGCGCTGAAGTTCTTGAGGAAGGGAGGTGAAGGAGAGGAGACCGCGTTTCACCAGTTCAGTGAACCTGTCCGAGAACTGGAGCAGGCCTGAGACCAGGAGGTCAACCTCCTCCCTCCCATCTTGAATAAGGCGTCTCTTGACGTGGTTGAGGCAGAGCTGCCTACGTCTATACCCGAGAGCTCAAGTAAGTCCACTGACCTGACCATGTCCGCAATCACCAACGAGAGAGTGTCTGGACTGAGAAAAATTCTACGAGAAAATATTTGGAGATTATAGAACTTCTGTAGAATCGTGGCGTAATACTTAAGTCGAGAGAAACGGACATCATACCATGAACACCAGGATTATCCAACCATAATACGTGGTGATGTCCGTTCTCTCGGTAGAGAATATGCCCTTCAGGGATAAAATCCTAACGCCCGTGGCTGAGATGGTTAGGCCGAGGGTGGAGAGGAGGATACCGGGGAGCTTCACCTACTTCAAGTTGCTGGTGGTCATGATAGTGTTGTTCCCTGAGGGACGCGGTGAACTTGGTGAACACGGACGTAATAAAGGCTTTTCGTGGGGGAGAGGGTTGGGAAGTCCACCCTGTTCCACTTCGCGGACAGGTTCGCGAGGGTTAGGAGGGACCTGCTCAGGGAGATAGTGAGCGAACTTGAGGCCAAGTGCAGAACCGTGTATTTACCTTCTAGCGCGCTCTACGAGGGGGGTTGAGTGGCTCGTTGACTCCTTCCTCCTGGATTTACCTCCAGGGAAGACCAGCCTGGAGATCATGATGGAGAAGTAAAGACTTGACGCTGTAAACCTTGGGCCAGTGGAGAAGTTGAAGGCCTTCGTGAGGGCTAAGTTGAGGGCCAGGACGAGAAGGAGGTTCCAGGGGAGGTGGACCAAGAAGCGGTCGAGGTCGTTCGGGTTAAAGGTCTTCCCATTCATCTCGCCCGCCCTCTTCGCCTTGAGGTTGAGTTCGCCAACTTCTCGGAGTAGATGTAGGCTGTCCAGAAGGGGACTTAAGCTTGTGGACAGGGGCTTCAAAGAACTCGGCTTTCTTCATCCCTGCGGTCCGTGGAAGTATCTCCGCCTCTACGTGGAATTTCATATTCCTTAAGTACTGGAGGCCCTACGCTGAGACCAAGGTTAGAAACGAGGCCTTCATCTACATGATGGCCATAACGTACAACATGGTCCACTTCCTGTCCATTCAGCGCAGGACTCCTCCTCAACTACAAGCGGTCCATCTCCCCTGACGTCCTGAGACGTGAGAGGTAACGCTGGATGCTGATGACATGTTAATATAGAATCGTAGATATAAACTATATAGGATTATTTAATCTTTTTCAAGGTGTCAGCTTGAGACAGAGTGTGTCCATAGTGTCGTCACTAAGGTATAAATATTTGTAAAGGGAGTATTACTCATGGCCAGGAGGGGAAGGAAACCTGTCTACAGGGACGTTCCCTGTCCCTCTTGTGGAAGTAATCACGTGGTTAAGAACGGGAAGATAAGGGGAAGGCAGTTCTACCTGTGCAGGAAGTGCGGGAGGAAGTTCGTGGAGGGAGCTAAACACCATCACGATAGGAGCGTGAGGGAGAGGGCCCTCAGGATGTACGCGAACGGGATGAGCATGAGATCTCCAGGGTACTTCAGGTCCCACTGGGCACGGTATTCACGTGGATCAAGAGGTACGGAGGGAAGAAGTACGCGAAACTCGTGGAGCTGTGGAGGAGAGCCAGGGACGAGCTGAATGAGGGCGTGAAGGTCGTGGACGAGATGTGGACCTACTTCAGGAGGAACGCGAAGGCGTTTTCGTGGGTCTTCACGGGATTCGTGTTCTCCATGAAGGGGATGTACGTCGTGTTCTCCGTGGGAGACAGGAGCGAGAACACGTTTCAGGAGCTCGCGTAGTGCCCGAGAAGGGGACCTGGGTTTCGGACTACTACAACGTCTATTTCCTCCTTCCCGAGCACAGGGTCGTGTCACCCGTTAACCCCAACGAGTCCTTCCACTCGTCCCTCAGGGACAGGCTCGTGAGGTTCAAGAGGGCAACCAAGGCAGTGAACAGGAGCTTTGATATGATGAGGTACTCCGTAGGTCTCGTTCTGTGGGAGAGAGGGCTGATCCCATAATTTATACCTTAATGATGACATTATGGACACACTCCTCTTCGTAAAGGATAAGTTCTTTACCCTCACCCTCCTCCTCTCAACCTTCTTTGCCCTCGTGACGGGGAACTATCTAATTTTAACCCTCTCCATTCTCGAGAAAAAGGGTAAGCCAAGTATATGCGTGTTTGATGAGATCCATGTTGTAGGGGAGAACAGTGATTTGAAAAGGGAGGAAGCATGTGGAGGATTAGTCTCAACTAAAATGAAATCAGTTTATTTTAATGTTAATTATCTTAATTTTAAAGATAAAACAAAATCCCAAGATTAGAGGTCTCAGATTAAGCTTAATAAACGCCTATACTTGAGAACTTTCATGAAAATAATTGTCCTATTTCGACTCTTTTGGACTAGTGGAGCCTCTAAAATAGCAATTGAAGAAGTCCGTGCTCTTTCCAGGTTAGGTCACGATGTTAGGTTAGTCTTTCTGCGAGAAACTTCTTCTGGAAAATACCTAGAACCATTACTTAGGGGGATAGACTATGAAATCTTTTCAACTAAACCTCCAAAATGGATATATTCCACGATTACAGGATTATTTGCTCCAGATAGAAAAGGCGAGGGTGCGGTGGATTATGACCTTTTAAAATCATTCGCTAAAACCGTTAAACCAGGAGATGCTGACCTGATGATCTGTCACGACCAACTATCAGGTATTTCCGGTTATAGAGCGTGGAAGAGCTCTGGAATTCCCTATGTGGTATATGTTCATGAAAAGGTCACAGGAAAGTATAAAGTGCCAATATTAGGTTGGTATGCAAGAAGGCTTGAATATACCATTTTGAAAAATGCGAAAAAGGTCTTTGCAGGTACTCCAAAAATAGCTAACTCTATAATAAGCACCTATGGGATTCAGGCTACGGCTAACTTTCCCGGAGTGGAATTGAAGGATTCGAAGCCCTACAAGTCTAGGGATAACATGATATTAACATCTGCGGTCTGGGACAGAGGGAGAAACGTTATGGTCTATTTAAAGCTCATGGAACGTCTTGAAAACATTAAATTGTTAATGGTTGGAAGGTGGAGAGATAAAAGATTACTCCAAGACTTTCAAAATGAAATCGTAAATAAAAACCTAGAAGATAGAATGGAGTTAATCACGGGAATTCCTGAAGATAGGCTACAAGAATTATATTCCAGAGCTAAATTCATTATTAGATTTGGATGGGGAGAATGGGGACCAGGTATGGTAACTATTGAAGCAATATCTCACTTGACACCCCTCATTATAAATTCTGATTTAGGAATATCCGATTTAATAAAGGAGAATGGTGGAGGACTAGTTTTAAATGAAATTAATTATAATGATATAGTAAAATTTGTACAAAATAATAATAATGAAAAAAATTACTCAGCATTACAGGATCAATTAAGGCGAATTGCTAGTAACTATACATGGGAAACGCATGCTAAGATTCTCATCTCTTGAGGGCCATTCAGGTGAAGGTTTCAGATAGTCTGGGCAATTGCGCACAACTACAACATTTTCAAGGGTTTTCACATAAAATTAATATTATTCCAATATCAACCTTCTTTCCTAAGTTAAAGGTATTCTATCCAAATGAGCCTACATTGACTTATCTGGAGAGATATCTCAGAGATGTCTATATTTAATTAAATCTCTTCTAGGTAAAAATAAAAACCCAATTCCAATGAGTAGGGACCATTCAGGTTTCCATTGCGGATTGTAATTAGTTAATCTACGTGAGAAGATCAAAATCTATCTATCATTTTTCAGTAATACTTTAAGGGAACACGATGTCATACCATGGGCAAGGTGAAAATCGAACCCGTGTATCAACTCCTGGAGTTGATACGCATCGTGTTTCCCCGTGTTTCCTACAATGGCTCATAAACCTGTTGAGAAGATAGAGAGCCTTGCGCTGAGGGAGGCGAAGGAGGTAAGCCCGAGGTACGAGAGGGGTAAGAGTGTGAAGAGGAGGGGATACGCGAGGTACAGGTTCTTGTGGGTTTCTGGGTGGTGATGAAGCAGGAGGATTGACAGACTCAGGTGGATGAGCGTGAGATTGCCTGTGATGTATGACGAGAAGGGCAAGGTGAGGACTGGGGTTGAGAGGCAGTTGCTGAGGGAGTAGGAAGCTGTGCTCAGGAACTCACGTTCTACTGCTGGGAGGGAAGATGAACGCAAGGCTCTGGCCCCCTGAGCTTGAGGTTGAGGGAGACTTCCCAGTGGTGATTGACGGGAAGTGGGTGAATCTGGGGGGAGTCATCTTGACAGGAGTCACGCCCGAGGGTAGGAGGCGCTGGATTTCGTCCTGGCCAGGGAGGACGGGGCTACTGGCTTCTGGCCAGGGTGTGGAGGAAGTTCAACTTCTCGTTGGTTGCTGACATGGTCAGTGGACTTACTTGAGCTCTCGGGTATAAACGTAGGCTCTGCCTCAACCACGTCAAGAGGCGCCTGGACCGCGACGAAAGGGAGGAGGTCGACCTCCTCGTGTCTGGCCTGCTCCAGTTCCCCGACAGGGTCAGGGAACTGGTGGAACGCGGTCTCCTCTCCTTCCTCTCCCTTCCTCAAGAACTTCAGCGCCTCCTCTCTACAACCTGGTGGAGTCCTTCAACTCCCTCGTGAGAGTGTCCGGAATGCACAAAATTCGGCTTATTTGACTATTATGCATAATATTAACCAGTCATATCAAGCTCACACCTTGGAGAAGGATTAAATAATTCTATACAGTTTATATCTAAGAGTAAATTTTAATGCATCATCAACACTTCACCCTGACCCTTCACGTCCCAGGACGTCAGGGTAGCTGTACAGCACGCAGGTGAGGAGGAGTCCTCCTCTGGATCGAGAGGAAGTGGACCATGTTGTACGTGATGGCTATCATGTAGATGAAGGCCTCGTTCCTGGCCCTGCTCTCAGCGTAGGGCCTCCAGTGCTGCTTAAGGAAGATCCCGAAGTGCTCCACGTAGGGACGAAGATATTTCCAGGGACCGCGGGGGTGGACGAAGGTACTGCATTCCCTGAAACCCCTGTTCACGAGCTTAAGCCCCTTCCTGGACAGCACCTCGCGTCCGAGAAGTTGGCGAACTCAACCTCAAGGTGGACGAAGAGGGTGAGATGAGCGGGAAAACCTTGAGCCCAAAGTACGACCTGGTCCACTTCTTGGTCCACCTTCCCTGGAACCTCCTCCTTGTCCTTAGCCTGGCCTTCACGAACGCCTTCAACCTTTCCGCCACTCCCAGGTGAACAGCGTCAAGCCTGTACTTCTCCATCATGGTCTCCAGTCTTCCCGGGAGGGAGGTCCAGCAGGAACGAGTCCACCAGCCACTCCCCTCGTAGAGCGCGCTAGACGGTAGGTACATGGTCCTGCACCTCCCCTCCAGATCCCTCGCGATCTCCCTGAGCAGACCCTTCCTCTCCCTTGCGAACCTCTCAAGGAAGTCGAACAGGGTTGTCTTCCCCACTCGTTCACCAACGAAGAGCCTGACCACCACGTCCGTGTTCACAAGGTTCACCGCGTCCCTTAACGAACACGTGAAAACGATCATCACTATCAGCAGCTTGAAGGTGAACCCACCCGGTAACCTCCCCTCGACCCTCTCCCTCACCATCTCCACCACGGGCATGAGGAGGAAAAGGATTTTTCTGGAGGGCATATCTTCCAGTGGGGGAACGGACATCACCACGTATTGTGGTCGTTGGATTGTGGCGTTGTCCATGGTATGATGTCCGTTCTCCCCGACTTAAGTATTACGCCATAGTTCTGCTAAAATTCTATCATCTGCAGATAATTTCTTGCTGAATTTTTCTCAATCCGGACACTCTCTCGACAGGAGTATATTTCATGCCTTGAGGGAGGTGAAGTACTTGGATGAGCTTCAGTTAACAGACGGTATCAGAAGGCTGGTCCAGGGAGGGGTGAAGTTCAAGGCTGTCCTGAGCAGGGAAGTGTTTGATCTGGGTAACTTTGAGGGTTACGTGAGCTATTTGAAGGGTGGAAGGTGAGGCGCGGTCTGACGCGCTAGTAGTTTTTGATTAATTTTTTTATCCTCTGGCATGGGCACCGTTCAGAGACTGGGTAAAAACTTTCACGAAGTACTAACGAATCAGTTTTCATGGAAGTGGCGCAATCCCCAAATAACCTACACCAGTTCCCCTTTCCTCAGGTCGTAGACCGAGGTATGAGGAATAGGTGCGTCCAAAAGGAAAACGAAAGAGGTGAAAGTGGACACCCGGGAACTTGACTCAAAGGCTGGTGTCGGTATGTCAGCGTCCTTGACCCCCGTCAAAAACCCTTTTATCTTCTCATCCAGCTCCTTATCTTCCCTGCTTAGCTCCTTCATCACATTCCTAGGTATACATTTCACCGGAAACGAAGCTACCCGGTAGTCGGGAGGATCTATTTCCAGGAGATTCTGCGCACAGAGCGGATCATTGGTAAACAGGAGCGTCCAGTAAGTTCCGCCGTATTTGGACTTATTTTTTGACTCAACATAACCTTTACTCTTGATGAAGCTTAGCTCCTGATCACTTATGTAACGAAACAGTACGCCCGTCCCGTTTGAGATGATGCTGGAATCGCATACTATCATCTTCAACCACTAATTACTTGATTGGACCCATAAACCTCTGAAAACATCTTTCTCAGCAAGCTTTCCAGCTCCTCATTGATGGGCTTGATTCCATACCCCTTCACAACCCTTCCGTTTATCCTCAAGTAACCTCGCGACATGGCCCTGCTTACCCTCTCCGTGAAGACCAGGTTCGACAACTGAACTAGATCCTCTACCGTGAAATCCTCCACAGTATATTCATAAACCCGGAAATCTCCCAACCATTTTCCGTCCTTGAAGGCGATGTTCTCAATGGCCAGCGCACCTAACGTGGTATCTCCCGGATTTTTGCCGAACTTAATCAGCGCCCTACGTCTCTCTATGTTATACCTTACGTAGACGTAACCCCGTTCCTTTATAAACTTCACAACCCTCTTGAACGACTTCTCAATAGTTTCACGAAGATTTTCCTCATTGTGTTCTTGATCAGATTCCTGTATGAAATAGGGGTTTGGGTCTCATTGAATTTCATGTACTTTGTATTCAATTCTCGACCCTTGGAGTTCACCGAAGTCGCGGATTGAACCGCTCATCCTTCTCACTCCCATTAGGGGGATAACCCCACTCACCTCACGGTGAGGAAACCCCCACATCCTGAGGTTAAACCTGTTCAGAAACCTCCTCATGATGTTAAGTGACGCGTTGAACTGCCTATCAATTGCGAACCCACACCTCCCGCACCTGAAGGTCCTGCCAACCGTTCGGGAAACCCATCCACATCTGGGGCAAGACCTGGATGTGAGGTGCGGGTTCACCTCCACCACTCTACAACCGTATAGGGGAGCCTTATACTTCAACACGACAACCAGTTTCCTCCAGACAGTCCTTGAAAGCTTGCGTGATAAAGATTCGCTGGCGTCATCGAACATACCTTGCTTATTCAACCTCTCGAAGACCAGAACATGATTATTGTATAGCTCAAGAATGAAGTTAGCCAGCTTGTGAACCAAATCGTTAACCCTATTCCTCTCGCGATGAGAGTACCTCTCCATCAGTCTCTTGCCACCCTTCAACTTTCTAGAGGCAATTGATTGTACCTTAGCCCTCTTGATTTGCATGACATACTTCAAGGAGTAAAGTTGCTTCATAGAGATCGTGATAAACTTCTCGCCATCGTAACCGTCGAGTGAGAAGAGATTGGAATCGAATGAAACAGCATCGAGGGGAGTCGTCATTGACAATTCTTTTCTGAACACCAGGTACACTTTATCCTCCTTGATCACCGGTTCTGTTAACTCCATTCCCTCAACCCTCTTAGAGAACCATCTTCTATCCCATGAGTATCTGATGTATTCGTGTGGTTTCACGGTTATCCTAACACTTCTACCAATGATCTTCCTCAACGTGGTTTTCACCCTCACGTAACCCTTCCTCACAAGCGGTGGTTTGAACTTACTTCTCCCCTTCTCAAATCTCCTCCTCCACGACTCTAGGATAGAGTACACGTCGTGAATTGCCTGGTCAACGTAGTGTTTTGCCAGTCCTTGGGCGTTTTGGGTCATTAAGTATTCTCTCAACTCCCTGTATATTTCCTTCTTTTTTGGTAACTCTACTCTTCCATTCTTCACGTTAACTTTGCTGAACACGTACTTTATTCCTTTGTTTAGTAAGTTCACGTATGCACGAATTAACTCTTTGCTTCTCTCCTCCTCATTTCTTATCGCATACGTTAAATGTATGTATTCTTTTTCTGGCGTAAAGGTTTCAATTCTTAAGTTCCTCAACACATTTCTTCACCTTTTCACGCTCATGACCTCTCGTTCTGCCAGAGAACGAGACTAGGATACTGATCAAGTCTTCAATTAGTTCCTGTTCTGGATCCTCTTTTTCGAGGACTGTTATCTCGCAACCGTGTGCCCTGCACACCTCCTCAAGTATCTCGAACCCGAATCTCACCAATCTATCTGGATAAGCCACGACAACCTTGTTTACCTCGTTGTTTAGTATCATTCTAAGTAGTTTCTGGAACCCTTTTCTCCTCATGTTCAATCCAGATCCCATATCAGTGATAATGATGTCGTGTTCCGGAACCCTTTCCTTCAAGTAGTTCACTTGATTCACCAGGTCATTGTGTGCGTCTGATGACACCCTAGCGTAAAGTACCACTTTCTTTTTCCTTATTATTCCTGCCAATCTCTCAACATCTTCTTCACGGAATCTCATTTTCCCAGATGGCAATCTCTCTGGTTTTATGTACCCTTTTTTCACGTATTCCTGCAGCGTTCTGTAGGAGATTCCCAGTCTCTGGCAAACTTCCTTGGGCCTCAGCATTGTATTTGATTTGTATACAAAGTATTTAAACTTCACGCTCTAACGGAAACAGTTTTCAACGGCGTGCTGGGCGCGAGTTACAGATGGGACGTCATAACTCACGCTTTTATTTTTCCCTTGGATCATTATTTCACCATTTTCACTGTTAAGGATGTAGATGATCGTCTTCCTTATATAAAAATTTTCCATTAAGGCAAATATTGTCCATTATTTTACGCGTGGTAATTCCTGAGTCCGTTCATAATGCCGTCATGTTAGCATTTTTAAGGTTCAAGGAGTTCAGTACAAACTCACAATGCCATAGGACGAATTTATGCAAATTTAACGACGTTGAGGGTCCTTTAAATCTTGAATTTCAACTCTGGTTGAGGGGTGGAAGCCCCATCATGAGGCGGGGATGCTCCGTCCGTGAGTGCTGAGTAGCTCACCCTTCAGACGCCCGATTTCCCCTCCCGTGGATACCCCATGCTGTTTAAGGAGTCTTCAACGTGAAATGCACAGCAAACCGGCCTAGGTTCTAAGAGGGTCATCCCAATGTGGGGAAACCCGCAACATCAATCAACTTAGGGCTCGAGAGTTGAACAAAGACGAAATTCAATGAGACCCATCCTACTCGCCTATCGCTCCACCTCTCACCACTATACCCCTCAAGGAAACCTATCCCAGTTTGAAAAGGATGAGGAATTTTTATGCACCATTTAAAATGCCTCCCAACATATATCACCACATGAATTTTGAGAGTGTTATTGTTTCCTTGCAGTTTGACAGGGTGCTCACAAAGGATAAGGTAATGAAGATTCTTGCGATAGACAACGTGGAACTTTCCTTACCTACCATATCACCTAGTTCAATACCCATTCTTTCATATTCCGTCCTGAGCTATGAAGGCCTCTTGATTACAATTTTTAATGCTAGACTTTCTAACAAGGAAAAAACCATACTCCAAACTACCTTAAATAACACCGATTTGGATAAAATTAACTCAGCAATATCTAAATTATATGGGATTGGAAACGTGGTGGATATTCCCTTTTCTGTTGAGATTAATGCCACATATACAATTGATTACGAATTGAAGAGAACCGCTGAAGTTCCCTTTAAGTCCAGGATTGGGTACATCTTTGTGGACTTCAAGGAAGGCGGAGACTTAAGAGCCTTGGACTATGTGCTGGATGTCAGGATTTCTCCCTACCCGTTGGACTCTACAAAAACGTTGGTCCAGGTCATCTATAGGGATAAAAAGGTTGAAAGATTTAACGAAATTCTTGGTAAGATAGAAGAATTTGTGAGGAGTGATAAATAATGGCAAAGATGATAATGGCAAAGATGATAGCCTCTTGCGTCACGTCATCTCCGCTCACAGGTTACGGTACTAAGTATGGTACCTCGCTACCCGCTATATATCAGGTGGAGCGGGAAGCTATCCCGGTATCAACTTCGCCTGTACCTGTACAGGGGACAGTGTCTCCCGAACCTGATCTCTCACAGGGGGAAAGGTTGGAAATGGGGCTCAAGTTGTGGGAGGCTATACTTTTCTGGCTCAGTCTGCCTGAAATCGCCATGAAGCTGATCGTGGAGGATACTGAATTGGCTAACCTGCTGTTTGAAAGGTTCTTTTACGTCATGAGTTACAGGTTAACGGTGGAGAAAGTAGATGTGGACAGGGAGGGAGAGCCAGCGTTTTATGTGCCCTTTGCGGAATGGTTAAGATACGTTAGGGACTCTGACCTGAAGGCCATAGTTTTTCCCACAAAGAGGGACTTTCAAGTTGAAGACGTGCTTGCAGGAATTGGTATAGACTACAGGGAGGAGATAAGGGAAGAAGGGATATTACTCCGCGTTAGATGCGAGGATATGAACAGGGTAGAGTACGTTATTTTCGTGTACAATATCCTTAATGACGAGAATAAAAGGGAGATGATTCCCTTATGCGGTAACGGGTTTTCCAAAGAAGAATTCGTAAGACATCTGGAGGCGCAACTTGGTCTGTTAACTAAATACCTTCAGGGTGCAGTTCATTGAGTACCAATGTTATCGTTGATACAAATCTCATTATTAACAAGAGTAAGGATATATTTACTTTTCTCTCTCAAAGAAATTACAATCCAGTATTTTCCACTGTAGCTTTATTTGAATATTTAGTATTTATTAGAGAAAAATTTATCGAACAAAGGAAACTCAATAAAAAGGAGAGGGCCAACGGATATATTGAAGCTGCAAGGATTGTACTGGAAAGGGTAGCCATGGCAGGGAACCAGCTCGTTTCACCTTCAATACATGACTTTCTCAAGGGCCTTGAAATTTCTAAGGAGAGGGATGTTGATGTGGGGGATGCCATACTGGCGAGTATGGCCAAAGAGCGCGGGTTAAGAGTGATCACGGCTGATAGGGATTGGGAGAGATTGAAAGATTTTGCGGATTGCGACTTCGTATGATGAATATTGCAGGATGGAACACTTCGGCCTAGTTTGTTGTTGAGTTAATACTTTCCTGAAAATACCTTCAAGCTCATTTTATCTAAAAGTCTTTCAGTTCTGTCCCAATAGTCTCGCAATTATATTTTCCTTTTAAGGTCTGTAGCGTCGTTGATCCATGAACGATTTTCATTTCGGCACGAACTTTCATGAAGAATATCTCACCGCGTTAAAATCCGTGAAACACTATTGAGTATTTAACGTTAGAGGCTCCTTCGCACACATTATTGGGGACCCTCTTGGATAAGTTTAACCTCAAGTAGGGTTTTTCCTCACTCACGGGTAAGCGGAGATCCTAATGGGAGCTAGAGGGAGTGGGGAACCGACATTGATGAACTCCAGTCATAGTGTCGTCAAACTTGCATAAATTAGTTTTATGGCGTTGTGACTTCGCATCGAATTCATTGAAACTTAAAATATGCCAACATGACGATACTTTGAACTCCAGTCAAGAATTAAACAAAAATGAGATTTATGAGACACTGTTTGGTTCGTGACCGCATTTGCGTGGAGAGCCTTTTTTCCATCCCCCAAACTAAACCCTCCGCCAGTGCCTCATCGGCACAGAACTAGGTGAGTTTCGAATCTCCGGACAAATCTGTTCTCATAGCTCAGGAAAGACCTCTCGACACATCTCATATTACCGTTAAGCATTATTTTAAAATGAAAATACCGAATAACTAACAATGTCCAGCGATTCCCCATTAAAGACAGGCAAAGTTAAGCGCATTAGGGATCCCATTTACGGTCTGATAACCGTTGACGAGAAGCCCATCTCCTCCCCTACTTTCAGAGATTGCGTTACATAGTTCAGAACGGAATGGCCTACCTTGTGTTTCCCTCAATGAGGCACAGCAGATTCGAACACAGTCTTGGAACCTACTATCAGTTCGAGAAAATCAGGGAGAAACTGGAAAGGGTTGACATAGGGAGAGAGGAAGTTAACCTTGTGGGGAAACTGGCGCTCTATCACGATATTGGACATCTCCCTTTTTCTCACACCTTTGAGTACTCCTTTGACGTGCTGAAATTTTTAAACAGGGAATTGTACGGGGAAATACTTAGAAAGGTCACGGGGGAGGGCACTGGAAAACATACTGCCAAGCTTCACGAGTACATGGGGATGAAGATTCTGAGGGGAGGGTGATGTGGCCAATCTCATGAAGGACGTTTATCAAGGAGGCGAGGCTTCTGAGCTGGCGAGCCTTGCTAGCCTCATCGTAAACTCAAAGGATCTGGACATAGACAGACTTGACTACCTGCAGAGGGATTCCTACTACTCGGGGACCAAGTATGGCCTGCTTCCTGCGGACAGGCTATGGGACTTTGAAATAACGAGGGGATGGAAAGTACAAGTTCCTCTTGAGAGTGTCCGGAATGCATAAAATTCGGCTTATTTGACTAAGAAGCATAAAATTAATTAGTTGTATCAAGCTTGCACCTTGGAAAAGGATTAAATAATTCTACACACTTTCCTGTAAGGTCCGTCCCCACCTCGCGATGGGGTCTTCTACCCTATCTTCCCAAAAAAGATAAGACTTTATTATTCTATGTGGTAATGTAACTCATGGCTTATTTGGAGAAAAAGTCAGAAGCGGGAAAGTTAATGGAAGAGACGGGTGAGAGTAGTATAACCGTGAGGGAACTCACGGAATTGATAGAGCTACTTAATGAATACAACGAGAGTATGAGCGAGGTAATGCAGTTTTACTCCATTTTCATCAATGGAAACGCGAGAACTATCCCCTCCACGTCATCAATTCCTCCTTTTTAAACCATGTTAGTGGTGTAAGGGATGCCCGCCTGGGGAGAGGTACTTCAAATCATTTTATCCCAGGTAAAACAAGATACATCAATAGTGGATAAGATCAGGCGAGATTATCTAAGGGAACTTTCAAAGTATACTGGAAGACCGACCATACTTTACGCGACCCGTTGGATGGATTACCCCATAGTTAATCCGGTTGAAACCCAGGTATTGTGGGGAGATAAGGAGGGATTTATGGAGACAGTTTACGGGATTAAGGGAGATCAGCTGGATCTAATACTTCATAGTCCAGGGGGTCTTACTGAAGCTGCCAAAAGTATAGTAGAATATCTCAGGGATAAATTCAAAAGCATTAGAGTTATTGTACCAGATGCAGCGATGTCGGCAGCAACCATGATTGCCCTTTCAGGGGACGTCGTGATCATGGGGAGACAAAGCAATTTGGGTCCAATAGATCCGCAGTTCATCATCCCACTCCTGAACACACAGATCTCCATATCTGCACAGTCCCTGCTTGAAGAGTTTGAGAGGGCAAAGGATGAGGTGAAAAAGGATAAAAATAATCTCCTAGTATGGGCAACGAAGTTACAACAGTATCCCCCGGGAATACTGGAAGAGGCCAAAAACGCCCTCGAACTCACAAAGGAAGTGGGGAAGAGATGGTTAACCAGTTACATGTTCCAAGGAGAGCAAGACGGGGAGAAAAAGGCGGAGAGAATAGTTACCTATCTCGCCGATCACAATGCGCTGAAGTCTCACGGAAATCCTGTACCGAGGGCAAAACTGGAGGAACTAGGATTGAAGATAATGAGACTTGAGGACGATCAGAAGCTTCAAGACTTGGTCCTGTCGGTATATCACGTGACAAGGATAACCTTTCAACTCTCTGTATCTCCACATAAAATAATTGAGAATTCTAATGGAAGGAGTTTTATCAAAGTCGTGGCTGCTCCGACACCACAGCAACAGAGAGGCTAAGCCAGTTTTGTAGATTCAAGACCCATAATGTAAAACGTAAAACAATAAGCTAGGTTAATATCATCTTAAGATAACAGGAAATGTGTGGAGCATCTGGCGGTGTGTGGAGCATTGGGGCATTCAGGTCTCCATTGCGAATTGAATTCTAGTTCCTTCATTTCTTATTAGCCAATGAATGATTAATTGAGTGGAGTTGTCTAGGTCGTAGAATACGGTTAGCTTACCCGTGGCATGACATCATGTTCCCCTTAAAGTATTACTGAAAAATGATAGATTGGTTTTGACCACCCCACATAGATTAACTAATTACAATTCGCAATGAAGACGTGAATCACCCGTCCCCTCACATTTCGTGTGAAATTTTTATATGGTGTACCTTGGTCTGTCGTTCAGGATAGAGTAGCTCCCAGCTAAAGTTAACATGTTTTTAAAATATCACGTATAATTATATGTATGCCCACTGTCTCAACGTGGTTAAGTCCATCCAAATACACGCTGTTGGTAGATTTCGCTGAATACCTCAATACCTCACCGTCAAAGCTGGTAAAACAGATCATAGAGGACAAATTAAGGAACGTGATCAGGGAGGATTACATCAAGAGAGTGGATGAGTTGTACAAATGGTTTCTTTACGAGGGGGATTTTCTGCCATATGAGTCCTATGTAAAAAGGATCTTGAAGAACAGTAACGCGGAGGCCATCCTTTCCATTCTTTCGTTGCAGGACGAACTGAGGGTTCTCCTGAAGGTATTGGGAATGCTCATGTTGACTGTATCATCGAGATCCTATGCCTCTGAAAATGAGGACATAACCATAATTAAAAGTATAAAATATAAAATCATTGATGAAATAAAAAGTATCCGAGTATACCATAGGCCACTCCAGCAGGCCAAGACACTATGGATAGCTTGCGTGGATAAGATTAGAGACGCGTCAATTAACAACAGGAAGGATTGGCAAAGGTATGCGTTCACCTGTGCTTTTCAGGCAATCAGGTTATTGGGGGACGAAAGTATAGGTGAGGTTTACATGAAACTTGGGTTAAAGGAGGTTGAGAGTGCGTGGAACGAGTTGATGAAGAGTGTAATCACTTTAATTAATTTGCAGGAGAAAATAGTGGAGAAGTGCGCCAATTGCAGGACTGAAATAGTTAATAATAGGTGCAATTGTGAAAAAACTGTGAGATATCTTGCGGACGTGAACCTCTGAACCCTACTCCTTCACCACGGTACCGTGCACCATCTTAGACGTTTCTTCATAGATCCTCTGGAAGGGCCTTCTCAGCCTGTGGGTCTCCACCTCATACACATATCCGGAAATTTTCACGTCCCTGGGTATCAGGGGATGATTTCTCAACACCTCCACGTTCTTGACGGCCAGCTCGTCAGGGGAGTTTAGACCCAGATCCGCATAGAATTTGAGCCACTTCACGAGGTCCTTCTCACTTGAAATTCTAAATTCTGGGAACAGTGGATCAACCTGAAGCTCGTTGACCTTTATCCCCTTACTCACGAAGTACTTCGCGACCTCTTCCCCGGTAAATCGCAACATCCCGCAGTCGGTATGGGTAACCACAATGACTTCCTTAGTACCGAAGAAGTTGGTGGTTAATGAAACGGATCTTATGGCGTCGTCTGTAACAACCCCACCGGCGTTCCTGAATATATGGGCGTCATCGGGCTGTATTCCAAGAGCCTGTTCTATATGAACCCTTTCATCCATGCACGTCAAAACCCATAGTCTCCTGTTGTTGGGTATGCCCTTAACCCTCCTCAGGGCGTAGTCCTCCACTCTTTTAAGTTCCGAATCTATATATTCTGCTACCATTATTTATTAAGTATAATTTTGAACTATATTAGATTAACCTTTAGAAAATAAAGGTTCTTATATCAGTATATTAGGTTTTTCTGACAGGATTGAAATGATGGAGAGGGGAAGATGTCGCTATTTTGGTATAGTATGGGCCTAGGGAATTTGACATGACGCATTTGAGAATAGTTGGGGCTACCCCATATTGTTGTGTATTTAAGGATACTTTAACGTGAAATACACATCAAACCAGACTAGGCTTGAATAATTTATCTCTGATGGGGTTGAGGGGAGGATGAAGACTAAGCCCGTGAGTGAAGATGGGTAACCCTACATAAGGAAAACTGGAACGTAAACGTCTCTTATGGCCTTCAACCTAACTGGCAATAGTAGGAGGGAGACCTAGGGTAAGTGGATCTGGCTGGTCGATGAAGCTGGAAGCCATGTCCGTAAGGGGATGTTCCCTCTACTCTAAGGGAACGTTGGATTACCTATGACGCTTAATCCTGCTGGTAAGGAAGAGACCCAACGATTTTCTTCGTCTGTTGTAATTCCAACCAGTCTTAGAACCAGTCTTAGAAATTAGTGTCTTTAGTCTTTTATCCAGGATATAGTGTCATCTGTGTTAACTACCTTGATCCTAGATCTAGTTCCCTGAAAAGTATTTCATGGACTGATCTAACTCACTTCATCTTAACGCGTTGATTATCCTGGATTCTGCCCACCTGTACACCCCAGTTCCCAAGATCCCTCTGAAGGGGGAATAGTAGGTCCTCAACTTCACTAGGGAGAGGAACATCATCAGGGAGACCCTCATCACTTTCCTGGAGATCTTGCTTCCCTGATCCTCGTGGTCCCACTCCACTTCAACCTCACTCACTGTGTAGCCCCTTCGCATGAAGGAGTAGATGAGATTCACGTCGAAGAGCCAATCGTTCATGATGAGTTCATCCTTAACTTGGAGGAGCTTCTCCCTTCTAGCCACCTTAAGTCCTGACTGGAAGTCCCTCACTTTCAGGAGGGAGGGGAAGAAGGCCTTAGTGACGTTTACAAAGGCCCTGTGCAGGAAACTGCGATTTGTGGGAAGGTTGCGGAAGATCCTGGTGGTAACGACGAGGTCTACATTTCTGGACAGATTGATAACCTTTTCAAGGTCGTGAGTTCCCACAGGGAGGTCTGCGTCCAGAAAGACCACATATTCCCCCCTGCTATGAAGTAAACCCTCCCTTAAGGCCCCTCCCTTTCCCAGCCTCCTGGAGCTCACGATCAGTTCCACTGGAAAGTTCTTCACTATCTCCGGGGTCCTGTCGTTTCCATCAAAGACGACTAAAATCTGTTCGCCCCTGAACATGGAAACAAGGGTAGAAAGGGTTCTTTCAATTCTTCTCTCCTCATTATAAGCAGGAATCACTATTGACAGGGGCATACAAAAGTTACGAAAAGATATTTATAAGAGTTTCTAGGTTTAGAAGTCTAACTATCTGGGACGATCATCCTCCAGCTATAGTCCAATTTGTTGCGTATTTTAACTCTTTGGGGGTTAAGGGGGTGGAAGACCTCACCCCTCACGGTACTCCCCAAATTCAGTTTATGAAAAAATCACTAGAGCTTTATTTTAGACTGGAGGAGAGGATGTGAATTAAAACTCATGAAACAAACTGAACTCTGCTGGAGAAAGAAATTTGTGGGAGAGTGGGTAATACTAGGATGGTGATATTACCCATGATCACCCTACTCTCCCACAACGTAAACATCCAGAAGCTAGGATATATAACCCTTTCCTCGCTAAACTTCAAGGAAGGAAGAGGTAGCGAAGACGTTGGTCTCGGCCTGCCTGTGGAGAGACTCGGTGGAGAACAGGTCGAGAAGCTACGATATATCCCCACAGACCGTGAGGAACTACGTGGAGGAACAGGGGATAGAAGTAGCGGACCGCCTGCTCCAGGAGGTACAGGAAGTGGCGAGGGAGGTGTTGAAGGGGGTGGAGGAGGTGGACGTGAGCGTAGACTGGACGGGGGTGAAGTACTGGGGAGAGAGGGTGGAGGGGCTGGGAAGCGGGGATAAGGGATACCAGTGGAACTACGCCACAGCTACTACGGATTACAACGGCAAAACCGTAATCCTAGCCTTCACGCGCTACAACGGGATGAGCAAGGACGAAGTGGTGAAAATCCTCGTGGAGCAGGTCCTCTCCCTGGGATTTAAGATTGGGATAATAGCGCTGGACGCAGGCTTCTACACAGTAGAGGTCATAAAGTTCCTCTCCCAGTTTAGGTACATTGTGGGCGTCCCGGTGGGCGACGTCAAGGTTTACGAGGAGTATGACGGCCCTTACACCACCGCGAGCAAGAGGACTGATCAAGTCAGCTTCAGGTTGATCGTCCACGGTCGTGAAGTGACTAGAAGGAGGTCCCACGTCGAGTACTTCGCCAGGGCGACCAACCTCGACCTGCCCAAGGACAAGGTCTTGAGGCTTTACGACAGGATCAGGAACCCCATCGAGACTTCCTACAGGGAGGTGAAGGGCTTCCTCCCCTTCACCTGTTCCAGGAGCTGGGTCTTCCGCCTTCTCGTCTTCGTTTTGGCCACGTTCCTTTACTCGCTGTTCTTGTTCCTCAAGGGGGAAGTTAAGAGGACTGACTTCAAGCTTCTCCTTCATTTGCTTTTTATAGATGAAATACAAAATAAGTTCTTATCACGATTGATTAAAAGTATAGAACCGCTTTTTATTTATTTTGATTTATTTTTAAGGGGGTGATTTTGGGGAGTACCGTTCAGGGCGGGGTAGCTCACTTTACGATATTTATCAACATTTAAAAAGGACTCTAAGATAAGGTTCCTATGCCACAGACCTTCTCGTTAGATTTAAGGGGAAAATCCTGCGACGAATTCATGGTTGAAATATCTAAGGTACTGGTCGCTATGAAACCGGGGGACGTTCTCTCACTTATTGCAGATCAGGACAGAATACTTTGTACGCATCAGCTCCTCAAGAACGCTCCTCGGTATCTGTTTAAGGGAGATGTGGTAGGGGATCACGCAGAGATAACCATCAGAAGGGTGAGATAGACTATCTGGATACTATCAAGATACACACACCTAGTGAACATGGGGGTTTGGGTCTCATTGAATTTCATGTATTTTGTATTCAATTCTCGACCCTTGGAGTTCACCGAAGTCGCGGATTGAACCGTTCATCCTTCTCACTCCCATTAGGGGGATAACCCCACTCACCTTACGGTGAGGAAACCCCCACATCTTGAGGTTGAATTTAGATAAGAACCTCTTCATAATGTTTAATGAAGCATTGAATTGCCTATCAAGGGTGAACCCGCACCTCCCGCACCTGAAGGTCTTGCCAACCGTTCGGGAAACCCATCCACATCTGGGGCAAGACCTGGATGTGAGGTGCGGGTTCACTTCCACCACTTTACAACCGTATAGAGAAGCTTTGTATTTCAACGTGTTAACTAACTTCCTCCAAACAGTCCTAGATAACTTTTTGGATAAAGACTCACTAGCATTACCAAACATACCTTGCTTATTTAACTTTTCGAAGACTAAAACATGATTATTATACAACTCGAGGATGAAGTTAGCCAGCTTGTTAATCAAATCATTAAACCCTATTCCTCTCGCGATGAGAGTACTTCATCAACAGTCTCCTACCACCCTTCAACTTCTTAGAGGCAATTGACTGAATCTTAGCCCTCTTCATTTGCATGACGTACTTCAAGGAGTAAAGTTGCTTCAGAGAGATCGTGATAAACTTCTCGCCATCGTAACCGTCGAGTGAAAAGAGATTAGAATCAAATGCAACAGTTTCAGGTGGCGTGGTTGTTGGTAATTCTTTTCTAAACACCAGATACACTTTATCCTCCTTGATCACCGGTTCTGTTAACTCCATTTCCTCAACTCTTTCAGAGAACCAGCTTCCGTCCCAGGAATACGTGATATACTCGCGTGGTTTCACGGTTATCCTCACGCTCTTCCCGAGGACTTTCCTCAACGTGGTTTTCACCCTCACGTAACCCTTCCTCACAAGCGGTGGTTTGAACTTGCTTCTCCCCTTCTCAAATCTCCTTCTCCAGGAGTCAAGGATAGAGTAGACATCATGTATTGCTTGGTCAACGTAGTGTTTTGCTAATCCTTGCGCATTCTCTTTCATTAGGTATTCTCTCAACTCCCTGTATATTTCCTTCTTTTTTGGTAGCTCGACTCTTCCATTCTTCACGTTAACTTTGCTGAACACTAGTACTTAGGTAAAGTTTTTATCTTGGTATTACTAATATAGAATGTGGAGGAATTAGAGAAGGCTTACAGGGAGGAAAAGAATGCTAGAATAAGGCAGAGAATACTGGGGGTGAAGATGTACCTCGTGGACGGGTTCAGGGAGTACAGGGTGGCCGAGGTCCTCGGGGTTTCGTACTCAACGGTGAAGAAGTGGGTCGCGAAGTACAAGAGGGGAGGGGTCGGAGCGTTGAGGGATAGGCCAAGGTCGGGTAGGCCCAGGAAGTACTCCAGCGAGGAGGTGAAGAAGGTGCTGGAGACAAGTCCCAGGGAGCTGGGATACAACCTGGAGGGGTGGACCATGAGGGCGCTGAACGCTGAGCTGAGGAAGAGGGGGATAGTTTACAATAGGTATCACCTTTACAGGGTAGTGCACCAGCTGGGGTACGGTTTCGTGACGCCCAGGCCGGTGAACGCCAGGGCCGAGGTGGAGAAGCACCGCGATTTTAAAAAAAGTGAAGGAACTGATGGGACGCAGGATAGCGTTCTTCGATGAGACAAGGGTGGTGGTGGGCACCACGGTGAGGAGGTGCCTCGCCAGGAGGGGTTCCAGGCCCAGGATCAGGGTGAACCTGGGCTTCCAGCACTTCTACGTCTTCCTCGCCCTTGACGCCATTTCAAGGAAGGTGCTGTACGCCCTCTACAACTCCCTCTCCAGCAAGAACATGAAGAGCTTCGTTTACAGGATGGAGAGGAAGTGGGGCAGGGAGACCAAGTACCTCGTCCTTGACAACCACTCCTCCCACAAGACGGGGGCTATCCTGGACCTGTTCAGGAGAAGGGGAGTGAGACCCGTTTTCACCCCAAAGTACTCGCCAGAGCTAAACCCTGTGGAGAGGATCTTCAAGGACCTGAAGTTCCACCTTGCGAACAGGTTCTTCAACAACGTGGAAGAGGCAAGGGAGGAGGTGAGGAGGTTCTTCGAGGAACATCACGATCAGTTTAATCTTGATGTGGTCCAATATCTGGATTTAGATGAAATAGAGGTAGAAAACAATGGATAAAAACTTCCACAAAGTACTAACGTACTTTATTCCTTTGTTTAGTAAGTTCACGTATGCACGAATTAGTTCTTTGCTTCTCTCCTCCTCATTTCTTATCGCATACGTTAAATGTATGTATTCTTTCTCTGGATAGAATGTTTTAATTCTTAAGTTCTTCAACACATTTCTTCACCTTTTCATACTTATGACTCCTCATTCCGTATAACTTTCCAGAGAATGAGACTAAGATGCTAATTAGGTCTTCAATTAGTTCTTGTTCTGGTGTTTTGTCTTCTTTTTCGAGCACCACTATTTCACAACCATGTGCTTTACATACTCTATTATTTCTAACCCAAATCTTACTAGTCTGTCTGGATAAGCTATCACTATTTTGCTAACTTCGTTGTTTAGTATCATCTTCAAGAGTCTTTGGAACCCTTTTCTTTTCATATTCAGCCCAGATCCTATGTCTGTTATTACGATGTCGTGTTCTGGTACTTTTTCCTTTAAGTAGTTCACTTGGTTCACTAAGTCATCTTTTTGGGTGTTTGATGATACTCTAGCGTAGAGTACTATTTTCTTCTTTCGTATTATTCCTGCTAGTCTTTCGACGTCTTCTTCACGGAATCTCATTTTTCCTGATGGTAGTCTTTCTGGTTTTATGTATCCTTTTTTCACGTATTCTTGTAGTGTTCTGTATGAGATTCCTAGTCTCTGGCATACTTCTTTGGGTCTTAGCATCATATTGTGATTTGTAGACAAAGTATTTAAACTTCACGCTTTAACGAAAACAGTTTTCGACGGCTATAAGTTGGGGAAACGTTAGGGAATTTTTAGAGAAAGTGAAATGGGAACTGATAGAAAACTCTTCGACGATAGTTATAGGTTCATGAAGCATTACCTCAAGAGGGCCGAGAAGGGATTTTATAAATGGCCCAATGGCTTACCTGCGGAATATCCTTATCACGGACCTGAAGGCCATTCTGACACTGGGGAAGAGGAAGTAGAGAGTGCCCACATAGGCTATTATGGCCCCTATTAGGAAGAAATGGGGGCCTAGCTTGGTTTGTTGTGTATTTCACGTTAAAGACTCCTTAAATACACAACAATATGGGGTAGGCCCGAAAATGGAGCCATCGCTGACATACCACGGTATGGGATTAGCCGTGTAATTGAGAAAAATTAGAGGCGTAGGTCTAACTTGCACCGTGATGTTAAGCGTGGAGTTTGTACTATTCACCATCATGGTATATATATAGAATATAGATAAAATAAAAAAACTTTGGCCTATAGTGCCTCAGGGTTTGTGGGTATCTCTGGAGCATAGGGATAGTTGAACTGGAACAGGTAGTCCCATCCTCCAGTAGCTTGCCAGCCGTTCACCAGTTGAACTGAAACCGGATTATAGTAATTGGAGGCACTGAGGGAAAGCACGTCGGCGTATAGGGTAGTTCCTGGGCCCACATACTGGTTACCGGAAGACGTTAGTACTTAGGTAAAGTTTTTATCTTGGTATTACTAATATAGAATGTGGAGGAATTAGAGAAGGCTTACAGGGAGGAAAAGAATGCTAGAATAAGGCAGAGAATACTGGGGGTGAAGATGTACCTCGTGGACGGGTTCAGGGAGTACAGGGTGGCCGAGGTCCTCGGGGTTTCGTACTCAACGGTGAAGAAGTGGGTCGCGAAGTACAAGAGGGGAGGGGTCGGAGCGTTGAGGGATAGGCCAAGGTCGGGTAGGCCCAGGAAGTACTCCAGCGAGGAGGTGAAGAAGGTGCTGGAGACAAGTCCCAGGGAGCTGGGATACAACCTGGAGGGGTGGACCATGAGGGCGCTGAACGCTGAGCTGAGGAAGAGGGGGATAGTTTACAATAGGTATCACCTTTACAGGGTAGTGCACCAGCTGGGGTACGGTTTCGTGACGCCCAGGCCGGTGAACGCCAGGGCCGAGGTGGAGAAGCACCGCGATTTTAAAAAAAGTGAAGGAACTGATGGGACGCAGGATAGCGTTCTTCGATGAGACAAGGGTGGTGGTGGGCACCACGGTGAGGAGGTGCCTCGCCAGGAGGGGTTCCAGGCCCAGGATCAGGGTGAACCTGGGCTTCCAGCACTTCTACGTCTTCCTCGCCCTTGACGCCATTTCAAGGAAGGTGCTGTACGCCCTCTACAACTCCCTCTCCAGCAAGAACATGAAGAGCTTCGTTTACAGGATGGAGAGGAAGTGGGGCAGGGAGACCAAGTACCTCGTCCTTGACAACCACTCCTCCCACAAGACGGGGGCTATCCTGGACCTGTTCAGGAGAAGGGGAGTGAGACCCGTTTTCACCCCAAAGTACTCGCCAGAGCTAAACCCTGTGGAGAGGATCTTCAAGGACCTGAAGTTCCACCTTGCGAACAGGTTCTTCAACAACGTGGAAGAGGCAAGGGAGGAGGTGAGGAGGTTCTTCGAGGAACATCACGATCAGTTTAATCTTGATGTGGTCCAATATCTGGATTTAGATGAAATAGAGGTAGAAAACAATGGATAAAAACTTCCACAAAGTACTAGTGTAGTAAAAGCTGTAGGTTATCATGCCTCCCTTGAGGTAAGGGATAATAATAGCCACCTTGCGTAGACTGAGGTGATTCCACGATACTGAAAGTGGAGTAGGCATTTGCGTAGGGATAGCAGAGGACCATGGGATATAGAGGGTCTTAGACTATGTAGCTCCGTTACTGTAGACCACGAAGAACTGTGCCATCGCAGTTCCATTACCAAAGTTGGATAAGGATAGCGGTTAATGCCCCTGAGGGCAAAACAAAAAGAGCTAAGGATAGGGCCAATAGGCCTAACGCGTATTTTGACTTCATTGAAGGGGCAGAAAAATAGAGATTTTATAAAAGGCCCAAAAGGAGTTGCGTGTCCCACGCCACTATGACCATGGTCAGTATCGTGGGAGCCACCAGGATGATCCACGCGTACTTTCCCGCATGCAACACCTCAGCCAGCTTCATGGCCCACATGAATATCGTGAACAGGAAGAGTTTCATGGCTATGACTATTTCAAGTTCCTGAAGTGGTGAGAGATAGCTATTGTTCAGGCCCCACAATATTCCCACCACCAGGTTTGACTCTATTATGGAGTTATTATGCCAGCCTATCCAGGACACTATGACGTCGTAGATATTGCCTGCGTAGAACAGGATCCACATAATCCTGTTGAGGTTGAGCCTCACGTCCTTCACCCTAACTCAGGCAGATAAAGTGCTTTTTGCAAATATGGTCGAGAAGTGCGTCTTGATCCATGGCCTTCTTACCGCAATATGGAGTGAACGAGATGGAAAAAGAGGAATATCCAGCTGACGTGGAAAGTTACCCTCTTCTATCAATATACCTTCATGTCAGGTAATTTTTGACGGATTAGCATTCCTTATAATTAAAAATTAAAATATGTTAACATAAATACTCAGCCTGGATTGAGGAAAGAAAAGATGTGATATAAATACGGGATATAATCTTTCGACCAATTAAAACTTCGTATTACGTTTACAAACAAGGGATTGTGAACGTTGAGATGAAGGTGTGTTACGTTGATCCCTTAGATAAGATCGTGGAACCATACGAGAGATTAAAAGAAAATGGAGGCGTGAGCGTATTCCCCATACACGGAGAAGTGCGACCGCCGGGATTTGAACCCGGGACTTCTGGCTTGGAAGGCCAGCGTCCTAACCAGGCTAGACTACGGCCGCACAGACTGGATATTGAGCCCTCACACCCTGCTGTATAGCAGTGTCAGGCCCTTCGCAAAAAGGTAAAGAGAAGTATAATATTTATGCTTTTCTACGCACCTGCCTCATTCTATTTCTCCTTGGATGGATATATGACGGTGAATTTCTCGTTCAGAAGTTCAAGGGCCTTAGTTCCAAGGTCTTGGTCATATTCCCTGATAACTGGTTCCAGCTCCCTGAATTCTGCGTCAGTCAACTCCCTATACTCGTACGTGGGAATCCCCACCTTTTCCTCGAAAAGTCTCTTAGCATACTTCTTCGCCTCACCATCAAGCTTCTTCATGACGTCAATGTATGACATGCTGTAGTCTATATCGTGAACGTAACCCTCCATGGCCAGAGCCTTAAGAAGCCTCATTACCTCCAGTCTGTTGGGTTGCATCCCAATCCTCGCAGGGTCAACCTTTCCGCGGACATAAATCCTTCCTCCAACCATGCCTGTCCCCACAAAGTTCCCTGTTTTCTCGCCCTTCTCTCTCATGCCGAGAACCATGATCACTCCCCCTGCCATATACTCCCCAAGATAGTCGTCCACCCTACCACCTATCACCAGGTAAGGTCTCTTGTTGGCATATTCACGCATCTGTATGCCTACCCTGTTCCCTGCATTTCCTCCCACAAATACCTTCCCTCCCTGAAGAGTTTGCGCAAGAACGTCCCTAGCATCCCCGGTAATCACCACCTTTCCCCCATGCATGGTATCACAGCAGTCATCCGCCACATTACCGTAAACGTAAAACTCGTTATTCTCGTTGAGATTGGCCATCGCGTTTCCCACAACTCCGTACAGCCTCACCCTCAGTCCTCCCCTGGGGAATTTTATACCAATGAACCTGTGCCCCAGAACGTTGACCACTTTAACTTCCCTTTTTCCCGTCCTAAGAATTTCCTTGTCCAAGTCCTTGTATCCTATCCTGCTCGCATCTACGTCATAATCTGGAACCATGAAGGTCGGGGATGGCGAGAAATTCCTTATCTCCTCCACATCCCTACCGTGACTAAGTATTCCCCTCTTGAGGGAGGCAATGAAGTATGACCCGGGGTTAAGGGTCCACACCTTTGCCTCGCGACTCATGAGCCTTATCTGGCTTTCCTCGCTGGCGATGTAGTAGTAGTGATCATCCTCGCCAATGAGAACGGGCCTGAACTTGGATCTGTCAGCCAGCCCAATTAAGTACAGGTCATCTCCGGAGTCGTATCCAATCACCGCCGTGAATGGTCCATCTAGCCTTGCGTTCCTGTACAGGTAATCGTGATGTGGAGATATGGCACTAGTCCTCCTGGAGGGATTGACCAGAATGTTGGCGACCTCCTCCACTGTTAGACCCTCGCTGATCAACTCCTCGAAGAGGAATGCCATGACCTCGCTGTCCGTACCCACGAAACCGCCCCATCCCCTAGACTGCAGGAACTCCAGATTTGCCCCGAAGGAGCTGACGTCGCCATTGTGAACGATGGCAACATCAAAGGATGAGAAAGGATGGGACCAGTAGGGATAACTTCCCGGTGAGTTCGTGGGCTGTCTGGTGTGGGCCAGCCACATGTCCCCCTGGTACTTGTTCACGTCATATATCTTGGCAATGTCCTTGGGGTAGCCAACTCCCTTGAATACCTGAAGGGATTTGCCCATGCTGTATATCCTTCCCTTCCTCTCTGGCCAGAGCATCTCGTTGAGGTTCCTCACAGCCTTCCTCAACTGGGCAATGTTTCCAATGGAAACCTTGTAATTGCAACTGCACACTCCCCTGTCCTCAGCCTCTATGTTCTCCTCTATAACCTGGAGTCCCTGACTTTCCATCACTCTTCTCATCTTCCCTGGATCCTCCAAGAAGAACGCCTTCAAGTAGTAGTAGTTACCCTCCTCAAGGTTGAAAACTGCGAACCCTGCCCCCTTATCGCTACCCCTGTAACTCACTGCATCTATGGATCTCACCACGGAATCTCCGCTTATTTTGGGGGCGTGTGGCTTCCTCAGAACTCCGAAGACTCCGCAACCTGATGGGGATATCATAGGGAACCAGCCTGCCTGACCCTTATTCTCCTGGCAACGTATGAGTTCAGGTTCACGGCCCTCAGGAGCTCCCTGTTGCCCGTTAAACTGGACTGAATGCTGTAAATTCCCGCTGATCCGGCGAGCAATGCTATCTCCTTCCTGATCCCTGAGATCAGGTTGAACGCCCTCTCCTTCAGATTTCCCTTACTCCCCTCTCCTATGGCCACCTCCAGGACGCTATAGGGCATTATCACGGAATCTGCACCTAGGGCAACCAGCTTGAACACGTCGGATGAGTCCCTGAGCCTAGAGGACTTGGCTATCAGGTCATACCTGTTCCTTACCCCAGCCTCCTTTAGCCTGAGGTCTGCATCGGATATCACTAGCTCTATATCTTCTCCCATGACGTCTTCGTCCAGAATGAAACCTGGAACCTCTCCCTCGTTTGCCAGCTCCTCCATCTCCTCGAGGTCCTCGGGAACAAAGTAGTTACCCAGAGCCGGTTTTGTGGACCACGTGGCAATTCCCTTTCCGTCCGAGGAGAGCGAAACTTCCTCAAATGGGCGAACAGCCTCCACTGAAAAGACCAGTGTTCCAAGAGCAAGGGAAGCCCACGCAAAGGCCTGCATGTACTCCTGTGGTGAATTGGTAACGTCGAACATTACTGGTAACGAAAGGTAAAGTTCACCTCCCTTAAGCAGGAAGCTGGTATCTATGTCCTCCCTGTAAGGGTCTATTGACGGCCTGGTCACCTGAGCTCCATCGGATCTCAACCAGTCAAGAATCCTCGCTGGTTTCTCCACATCTGGAGGCGCTGTACTGCCCATGCTGGTGAGGGATGGTTCTCCCTTGTTTATGAGATCGTGGAGAGCGTTCTTCCTCCTTCTCGTCCAAAGCTCACCCAACTTGGGGTTCAGCTCTTCAACCTCTCCCTGGATTCCAAGTATCTCCAGGGTATCCCTGGATAGGCCATAGCCATAAAGGAGATCTCTCCTTCCCTTAAGTTCCGAGACGGAGGACAGGTGGAGGTTATCCAAGATGTTGGCCAGCTCAAGGGAGAATCCCCTCACGAAGTTGACCAGCATCTTGGTTCCAAACTCGGTTTCCATGATTCTGGTACCATCTATTTTGTTGGTGAGCGCGGTGGGACAGGACCCTATGTGGCACTTGTGGACCATGACGCATCCCATGGCGACCAAGGCCCCGGTACCAACGCTCACCACATCTGCCCCCAGGGCGATCAACTTGGCTGCGTCGGTCGCATCACCAACCCTCCCCGCAGCGATTATGGTGAAGTTATCCCTGAGTCCTTCCCTCTTTAGAACCGAATCTGCGGAAGCAACGGCCAACTCTATGGGTATACCGACGTTATCCCTTATGACTGCTGGGGTGGCCCCTGTGCCCGCGCCGTGACCATCTATTATCACTCCATCCGCCTTCATTCTAGCGATTCCTGAGACCACGTAGGGTATGTAGTTGGTTGCAGCTACCTTCACGAAGACCGGCTTTCCGGTCAACTCCTTCAGGGCCTCAATCCTCTGTCCCAGGTCCTCTATGGAGTAGATGTCGTGGTGAGGGGCTGGCGAGATTGCATCCATTCCCACAGGGATTCTCCTGGTCTTGGATATGGGCTCCGTAACCTTACTTCCAGGCAAATGTCCTCCAATTCCTGGTTTGGCTCCCTGACCTATCTTTATCACCACACCGAGTCCAGCATTAAGAACATCAACGTCAACCCCGAACCTAGCTGAAGCCCACTGCACAAAGATTCTCTTGTGTTTTGCAACCTCAGGGTGAAGCCCTCCCTCTCCGGTCCCGGCCAGGGTACCGGTGAGGTCAGCTGCCTCAGCTATGGCAATGTTGGGAGTTCCGCTGAGAGCTCCATAGGACATATCCCCCAGGTAGAGGGGTGAGGTCATGGATATTCCCTTAAAGGAAATGGTTGTATCAGCTGAGGGTTCTCTAGTTATCTTGGTTTCAGCAACCCTGAATTCAACCCTGTCCAATATCCTTAGACTGCTCCTCCTGCTGGTGAAGATTTGATGGGGTTCCCCTGTCTGAGCAAGTTGCCTTATGTGTTCTAGCCTCTCAATTGTCCAGAACTCCGAGTCCGTCTGTTTGGGGACTGGTAAATACTTGTTTATTATGAGCAATGAGATCGCAAAATCACGTTTGCTGAGATTCTTATTTATTTGTTCATGCAGATTTCACGTAAGATATAAGTTCGAACTCAGCTAGTCGTTGTTATAGTATGGCGTAAGTCTTACTACTAGTTTCCAATGAATACTGTGGGTATTTCGTATTGAACACATAAAGCCCATATTCCACTAAAAATATTTTTTAGCAACACCTTAAACAATTGGAAGTTTTTAATTATCAAACCAAGCTATCTAACCTGAAAATGAGCTGAGAAATCGTTACAACTTCGAATCATTCTTCAGAATATTCATGAGCATCTCTACGTGTTCCAGTATCTCGTCCACAGTGTTCCTCAGGGTAAGTATGGACTTGGGATCACTGTACTTCATTTCGACCACCACTTCAACGCCCTCACCCGTCTCCTTCATCTCTATGCTCATCCCTTCGGGCAAATCCACGTTATCAACCTGAATGGCGTTTAGTATTTCACGGGGATCCCCTGTGGAAATGTTAATCCTTATCCTTTGAATCAACTTCTCCCACATTCCCAAAGAACCTGGAGGTAAAAACCCTATTTCCGTCGTTGACGAATACGGGCTTTCCCTTCTTGCCCAACTGTCTGAGTATGATGTAAGCCAGAAGCGGTGAGGCTAGAGACGTGTTAACCAGATAACGATTTCTTTCCTCGATCATATCTAGGGAGAAACCTAGGCTCAGGCTTTCCCTGTAAATTTCCAAGGACGGGCCGAACAGGGAAGGACTGAGTGCCAGGTCGAAAAGCCCTGGATAGCCAAGTTTGTCCAGGAGATAAATGGATGCGAAACCCAGCTCAAGAAAGTCATAGCCGTGAAAGAAGTACCTCTTAACCACTAGCTCTTCCCTATCCACCTTAGGGTTCACCTTCACCAGAAGGGTAATTAACCTGAATACCAGGGTATTCAACTGTGATTCGTCAAGTTCACTAAGCTTGGTGAACTCGTTTCCCCCTATCTCCCTCACTAGCTTTAGGGAGTTTTCCCTGTTCCCTGAGATTTCAGGGATGTATGGATCCAGGGAGTAGGAAAGCGAAAGGAAGAGCGGAATCTCCCTGTAACCCGGAATCTTCAGGGACTTCTCCTCAGTAACTCCCAGGTCCTGAGCCTTGGTGAAAAGGTTTTCTTCCCAGGGACTTGGCTTCCTCCTGTATAGAATCAGGTCTGACGAGATCCCTGCCAACATGGGAACCAGGTCGTCTATGGTTAGGGGAAGGAGTGAGGTGAAGGAGGAGAAACCCACGTATATCTCCTTTCCCTCCACCGTCAGGAAACTTCCCGTATCCCTCTTCTCCAGAGTGACGTCGCAAGTGGACGAGAAGCTCACCCCAATCTCTCCCTTGAAGTACTTTGAGATCAGCGAGGAGAAAATGACGAAATCGGGATCGTAAGGTCCCCTGATACACAGGCTCTTCATGGAGTAGATAGAGGAGACTAGCTTTGATGCCTCCTCAGGTGCTGGGTCTCTCAGAAAGTTTTCCATATGCCCTAATCTCATCAAATTGCCTTTTAAGGTCTTTAAGGCTTATCTCCCTTATTAGTAGGAAGCCAAGGGAGTAATCTATGAGTTCCAGTATTCTCAGGGCCACCACAACCCTTGGGACAAAGTAGATCGAGAGGCCAAGTTCCGCGAAGCCCGAGCTGGCAGGTACTGGGATCAGTGAAGCGGCAAAGTAGGTCATGTTAACAAGCACATCAAGGGGGAAGGAGGGAACAATGTAGTAAAACGCGATTGACTGAACCAAGTAGCCAAGAAGGGTGAGAAGGGAGTTCACAACCAGAGACTCCTTTGTGGTGGCCTCCTTGACCATGTCCTTTCCTTTCTGGAGAAGGGAATAGTAATTCTCCAGCTTCATGAACCTAGCGATCCTCTCCTCCGCCTTCACCACTTTCTTGGACGTGAAAATAACGTATCCTGTCCCTGCAACCCAGCCCACAACGTTTCCTAAGGTGGCGAGAATGTAAATGAAGTCCACTGGGGACGCCCTTATCTCCACGAGAAAGAGAAACATGAGGGAACCGATAACCACGTCATAAAAGGCCTCCGTGAGGGAGAGGGCAAAGGACTTGACCAGATCCTGGTTATACCTGGAGTACACAGACGCTCTCGCCAGATCCTGCCCAGCCCAGCCAGGAATAACCAACCCCACGGCGTTACCCAGTAACCTGGCCTTGAACGCGGTGAAGTAGGGAACCTTGGTGATCCTTGAATCTCTCACCGCAAGGATCAGGAGTTGCGCAATATAAGTTACCACAAAGAGACCAAAGAGCGCTGGATCCATAGTCTTTAGCACATTTACAAAGTCAATATGAAAATAGAGCGAATAAGCAATAATTACAGCAGGCGGTATCAGTACTGCAATAAGTAGTTTTTTCTCCATCTCCCATTTATCTCCCTATCTTCTTAAAACAATTTTCGTAGCAGATGAGTAGACCATCTGGCATCCTTCTCAGGTAAGGCCTGGGCCCTTCAGGGGGCCTCTCGTTCACCCTGATAAGTCCACAGTTCGTCCTTATTCCTCCAAGGTACTTGTATTCCCCCAGGGAACAGGCCTCGCAGGACGGGTTCCTCTTCATGTCCACCACCTGGAGGGTGAGGGATCTAGCATCCACGTAATAGAGACCCCTTGGGATATCTCCCCGCAGGGCGTTGAGCATCATCTGAACCTGAAGGTTAGCCACGAGGGACACGGTCATGACAGTGGTCCCCATGGTCTCGCAAGCGTCTGCCTGGTCCATGGGCTCCATGAAGCAGGAGAGGCAGGGAGTATCCCTCGGACTCACAAAAAGTGCAGAGCCATACTCTCCTGACACTCCACCGTAGATCAGGGGAACTCCGTTCTTTACGCAAGCGTCGTTAAGAATAAGCCTAGGATTTACGTTGTCCAGTGCATCGAAAACGAAATCCATTCCCTTCACAAGAGACTCAGCGTTGGTCTCGTCCACTATATCCAGAACTGGGGTTACCCTAGATCCACTGCCAATCTCCATGGCTTTCTGGGCACATATCAGCGCCTTGGGTTTCCCAACGTCAGACAGGGTGAAGAGATGCGTTCTGTGAAGGTTAGAAGTTTCAACCACATCAGCGTCCACAACAGTAACGTGTCCCACACCTAGCCTAACCAAGAGCTCAATGATGGCAGTGCCCAGGGCACCGCAACCTGCCACCAGCACGTTCAGTGAGAACAGCTTCTCCTGAATCTCAGGCCCTAAAACCAGCAACTGTCTGGTGAACATCTCCAAGTTGCTCAGTGGATCCACCCCATTCCAATCTTCGCCAACTCATAAAACTCTGACTCCTTACGTTGTGATATCCCTGAAACGGACTTTAACGAATTCAGAAGCCAACGTGAATTGCTCCACCCTCACGATGGGGATTCTGTTTCACTAATACCCTCAATTCACGGTAGGGGTTTCTCGATAGAATCCGTAACGCACCGTGAGGAGACTCTAATGTTCCCAAGCCTGACTTCGGTTCAATCCCAAAGTGACCATACCACGCGACTGCGCCGTGGCTAGATAGACCAAAATAAGTATTCCCTTGAGAAGCGTCCCATCTCACGATGGGGTCACCTTAACCTCCAAAAAGATAAAGACTTAAAAAAGGGAGATATTGCATTATTGCGGGGGTTTGTTGTTGCACCAATGGAAAAAGGTGGGCGTGATGGAATTCCAATATCAATAGAGGAACTAAACAAGCTCAAGGAGGTAGCAGATAGGGCTAGAAAGAACGTAATAAGAATGCAGTTCTATGATCAATCGATTCACGTTGGATCCTCCTTGAGCAGTATCGAGATCCTTACGGCTCTCGAGCTCAAGATATTAAGAGATTCAAACGATCCAGTTAACAAGGATTGGCTGATCCTAAGCAAGGGCCACGCTGCCCCGGCTCTCTACGCGGTTCTGCACGAGAAGGGACTCATCAAGGAAGAGGAACTGTGGAAAATCCAGGACATCTCAGGCCTTCTCCAGGGCCATCCAGAGACCTTCATACCGGGAGTTGATATGTCCACTGGAAGCCTGGGGCAGGGTCTGAGCTTTGGGATTGGAGTTGCCACGGGAATAAAGATGACCAAGGGAACTGGAAGGGTATTCGTTATCATGGGAGACGGAGAACAGGATGAGGGCGAAGTGTGGGAAGCCATGACCCACGCGGTCGCCCGCAACTTGGACAATCTGGTGGCGATCATAGAGATGAACGGATTCCAGCTGGACGAGAGCACAAAGAACGTTAAGCCCAAGGAATTCCTGCCGGAGGTGTGGAGAGCTGTGGGATGGAGAGTGTTTAACTGTGACGGTCATGACATAGCAAGCGTGATCTCCACTGTAGGTGAGGCACTCAAGACAGGTAAACCCGCGGTCATCTTCGCGGAAACCAAGAGAGGTAAGGGGTTCACCCCAATAGAAAACACCAAGAGACAGAGGACTGTTCCAGATGTTGCAAGGCAGTTTCTCCTCAATTCGTGAGGCCTTCGGCAAAACCCTAGTTAAACTAGGGGAGAAGGACAACGACATAGTGGTGATAACTGCCGACGTTGGCGACTCTTCCAGGGCCTCTTACTTCAAGGAAAAGTTCCCGGACAGATACTTCAACATAGGCATATCCGAGCAAGACATGGTGAATTTCGGCGCTGGTCTCTCCGCTGTGGGAAAGAAACCCGTAGTCGTGGGCTTCGCCATGTTCCTGATGAGGGCGTGGGAACAGATGAGAAACAGCATAGGAAGGATGAACCTCAACGTCAAGGTATTCGTGACCCACTCGGGTTACAGCGACAGTGGTGACGGGTCGAGCCATCAGGCCCTTGAGGACGTAGCACTCATGAGAGTGATTCCCAACTTCAAGGTAATCATACCGGCAGATGCAGCGGAGGTGGAGAGGAGCATGCCCGTGGTCCTGGAGGATAGGGGACCTCTGTACTACAGAATGGGAAGGGACTACTCTCCTCCCATCACCTCGACAATGGACTACAAGTTTGAGATAGGTAAGGCGTATGTCCTGAGGGAGGGAGACGATATCTCACTTATGGGCGCAGGCGTGGTCCTTTGGGACGCGCTGAAGGCAGCAGAAGAACTGGAGAAGATGGGAATCAGCGCAGCGGTGATCAACTTGCCCACAATAAAGCCAATAGATCAGTCCACCATTGAATATTATGCTAGGAAGACAGGGAGAATAGTTACCGTTGAGGAACACAACGTTATGGGTGGGGTGGGATCAGCAATAGCTGAGACCGTGGTGAAAACCTACCCCGTTCCCATGAGATTCGTGGGAGCCACCACCTACGGCAGGTCAGCTAGGAGCCAGAGGGAACTCCTGGACTATTACGGCATCACGCCCAAGACCATTGTTAACTCAGCCCTAGAGTTGATTAAGTAAATGAAGGAACTGGATCGATTAAGGGCTGAGATTGACAGGGTTGATGAGGAGCTCTTCAAACTCTTTTTTAGACGTCTTGAACTTGTTTCTGAGATTGGCCACCTCAAGAAGAGGGAGGGCCTCCCGGTCACCGACGAGAGGAGGGAGGTTGAGGTCAGGGAGAGGTGGAGGAGTCTGGCCAAGATCTACGGAATTCCGGAAACCCTAGCGGATAACCTCCTCTCCACCATGTTCTCGGTTGCCAAGATGAGGGAGGTCAACCCCTCAGAAAAGAGGAGGATTACCCTTGTTGGTTACGGTGGGATGGCAAGATCCCTCGCCTCCCTTTTCAAGCTGGCCAAACATGAAGTCGTGATCACCGGGAGGAGCCAAGAGAAGTCCCAGAAACTGGCACTGGAGTTTAACTTCACCTACATGCCCATGCCCCAGGCCCTTCAATGGGGAGAGATCGTGATCCTGGCTCTTCCCCCCGAGGGGGTGTTCTCGGAGAACGTGACCAAGTTCCTTCACCTCTCCAAGGGGAAAGTGGTAATGGATATTCTCTCAAGCAAGATGAAGTTCTTCGGGAAGCTGGAGGAAATGTCCAAGGAGATAGAATTCAGGTTCGTGTCCACCCATCCCCTCTTCGGTCCCTATCTTAACCCGGTGGGTGAGAAGATAGTCCTCATCCCCTCTGTGACCACCGGGGAGGTGGAGGAGGTATCCCAGTTCTGGAGGGGGGTAGGATTAACCCCCCTGATCACAGATGTGGATACGCACGAGAAGTTGATGGCCATCGTTCAGGTTTTACCCCACTTTTTCATCATGGGATTATCCAAGAGCCTAGAACTTCTCTCCAAGGAGCTTAATGTTGACTTTTCCCAGTTCCAGACCACCAACTTCAGGGAAATCTACAAGATAGTGAAGAGGGTGAAAGAGCTGGAACCGGTCATCCTAGAGATACAGAAAATGAACCCCTACGCCGAGGAGGCGAGGAGGCTGGGACTTAGAGAGTTAAATACTCTTTTCTCCACTCTTCAAGAGGAAAAGAAATGATACTCTACATATTGAAGGGCAAGGATCACTCCTCACTCAGGGAGAGACTCAAGTCCAGTTCAGCCTCGTTCAAGTTTCTAAACCTTTACGGGAAGGAACTGGCCCTGGCCTGGCCGGATTCCGCGGTAGAGGGAATAAATGACGACTCCGTGGAGTTTGTAGTGAAGACCAAGAAATCCTACATTCTGGCCGGAAATGAATGGAAGAAGGAGCCTACGGTGGTGAAGGTAAAGGATGTGGAAATAGGATCCAACAAGGTTGTGGTGGCTGCGGGCCCATGCGCAGTGGAATCTGAGGAGCAGACGGAGACTGTTGCCAAGGCCGTGAAGAGGGCTGGGGCATCCCTCTTGAGGGGAGGGGCTTACAAGCCCAGGACTAGTCCCTATTCCTTCCAAGGGCTGGGAGAGGAAGGTCTGAAAATACTCAGGAAGGCCGGGGATGAGACTGGACTGCCCGTGGTCTCGGAGATCCTCGATGCGAGGGATGCAGGGGCCTTTGCCAAGTACGCTGACATGGTCCAGATAGGGGCCAGGAACTCGCAAAACTTCACTCTACTTAGGGAGGTGGGAAAACTGGGTAAGCCCGTGTTGCTCAAGAGGGGACTGGGAAACACCGTGGAGGAGCTCATACAGTCTGCGGAGTACGTGATGATGGAGGGTAACGGTAACGTAGTTCTCTGCGAGAGGGGAATTAGAACCTTTGAGAAGTCCACCAGGTTCACCCTCGACATCGGGGGAATGGTTGCAGGGAAGCTCATGACTCATCTTCCCTTCTGTGCGGATCCAAGTCACCCTGCGGGTAAGAGGGAACTGGTTCACTCTCTGGCCCTGGCCTCGGTAGCAGCTGGTGCGGACATGCTACTTGTGGAGGTTCATCCAAAGCCTGAGGTGGCCCTAAGCGATTCCGAGCAACAGCTCACGCCCGAGTCCTTCCAGTTATTGATGGAAAGAATTAAGGGTTTGGCGTCTGTCCTAGGTAGGTCCGCATGATCGAGTTTCTTGAGAAGGTGTGCTGTTCAGATGTGACCGTGAAGGTTGGAAGGGGGGCAATAAGGGAAGTCGAGAACCTACCCGGGAGGAAGTGCATCGTTCATCCCAAGTCCCTGAACCCCGGGTTAAAGGGGGACCTGGAGATAGCCATAGATGACGGGGAGAAGGGGAAGGACATAAAAAACGCCCTTGAGATCGTGGATAGGCTCCTGGAACATGACTTCACAAGGGGAGATTACCTGGTGGCAGTTGGTGGAGGAACTGTTCTTGACGTGGCTGGCTTCTCAGCCTCAATCTTCATGCGTGGTCTAAACCTGGTTAACGTTCCCACCACCCTCCTTGGAATGGTGGACGCTGGGATTGGGGGAAAGACCGGGGTTAATTACGGTGAGGCCAAGAACATGATAGGGACATTCTATCAGCCCTCCCTCATCCTGGATGACATCTCTTATCTGGATACCCTGCCCACAGAGGAGCTGAGAAGGGGGTTGGCGGAGGTCGTGAAGTACGCCCTAGTCCTTGACAAGGAGCTTTACGACTTTCTCTCCCTGAACCATTCCTCAATCCTGGAGAAGGAGGAGACGTCCCTGGAGAGGGTCATATCCTCCTCGGTAAGGGATAAGTTAGCAGTGGTTGCGGAGGACGAGAGGGAAACCAGGGGAATCAGGATAGTGCTTAACTTTGGGCATACCATAGGTCACGCCATAGAGGCAGGATCGGACTTCACAGTCCCCCATGGCCTGGCAATCTCGGTTGGGATGGTATGTGAGGCCAAAATCGCTGAGGAGATGGGTTACGCTGAGGAAGGGGTAGTGGAGGACGTCCTCTGGCTACTTCAGCTCTTTGGTTTACCTATCTCTCCGGAGGGTCTGAACGCGAGGGTTGATGTGGAGAAAGCCCTGAACGCCATGACTAAGGATAAAAAGAGGAGGGGAGAGGAGGTTCTGATGCCCTTCCCCACCAGGATAGGAAACTGGAGAGGGGTGAGGGTACCACTGAGTACCCTTGAGGGTTTCGCCAAGCAGTGTCTGGGGGGTAATTGAACTGAAGTGCTTGGAGATTGGACCAGACACTAGCCTTTTAGGGGTGCTGGGAGAGAACATAAGGTACACCCTCTCACCGAGGATACATAATTTCGCTTTCGAAAGGCTGGGAATCAGGGCAGTTTACGTTACCTTTGACGTGCCGAGGGAGAGGTTTCAGAGAGCATTTCCAGGGTTACTTGAGTTCACCTATGGGCTGAACGTGACCATCCCCTACAAGGAGGACGTGATCCCATTTCTGGACTCCCTTGCACCGGAGGCGGAGAAGGTGGGGGCGGTGAACACGATCCACGCGAGAAGGGGATATAACACCGACTACCTTGCAGTGAAGGGGCTGGTCACGGGGGTGGAGAAGGGCTCTGCCCTGATCCTGGGAGCAGGAGGGGCAGCCAAGGCTGCCTCCTTCGCCCTGGGAGAGCTGGGTTTTGACATAATTGTGCAGAACAGGACCGAGAACAGGGGGAGGGAACTGGTTTCCAGGTTGAGGGAGGAGGGTATCTCTGCCAGGTTTTCCGGAAGTTGCCAGGGAGAGTACAACGTGGTTGTTAACACCATCCCCGACCCTGGAGCTGTCCCCCTGGAGTGCGTTAGGGGAAAACTGGCTATGGAGTTCGTGTACAAGGAGGAAACTCCCTTCCTTAGAAAGGCGAGGGAAATGGGAATGGCCGTGGTGGATGGCCTCCAGATCCTGGTGAGGCAGGCCATGGAGGCTGAAAAGATTTGGTTTGGTAAATCTCTCAACGACATAGAGGTGGTGAATTTCCTAAATGCCGGGAAATAGCTTTGGCAAACTCTTCACCATTACCACGTTTGGGGAGAGTCATGGTCCTGCCGTGGGAGTGGTGGTGGATGGGGTGCCCGCAGGGCTGAGACTATCTCAGGAGGACCTGGAATTTGAGCTCTCCTTCAGGAAACCCGGGAGGCTCTACGTCTCGGGGAGAAGGGAGAAGGACATTCCCGAGATACTTAGTGGGGTCTATAACGGAAGGACCACGGGCTCTCCCATAGCCATAGTTGTCAGGAACACCGACGTTATCTCCTCCTTCTACGAGGAGGTTAGGGTTAAACCCAGACCTGGACACGCAGATCTTCCCTTCATCATGAGGTACGGTTACGAGAACTGGGACTACAGGGGAGGAGGTAGATCCAGCGCAAGGGAGACCGTGGGGAGGGTCGCAGCCGGGGCAATAGCCAAGAAGCTGTTGATGTTTCACGATACGTGGATAGCCGGGAGGTTAAAGAGCCTGGGCCCCCTGGACTCTCCACCTGCGGACTTTCTGGGGATCCTCTGCTCCAAGTACAGCCCGGTGAGAGCCTCCGACCCGGACACTGAGGCCAAGTTCCAGGAACTGGTAAAGCAGGCTACGGTTGAGGGAGATAGCTATGGAGGAGTTGCGGAGATCGTGGCTAGGAATCCCCCTGCAGGGCTGGGAGAGCCGGTCTTCGACAAGATCAAGGCAGACCTTGCAAAGGCAATCCTCTCCATTCCTGCGGTGACGGGGTTTGAGTACGGGCTAGGGTTTCAGGCTTCCAGAATGAAGGGAAGTGAGGCGAACGACTCCATAGTGAGAAAGGGAGAGAAACTTGGATGGAGGGAGAACAAGGCTGGTGGAATTCTAGGTGGAATAACCACTGGAGAGGACATAGTGGTGAGGTGCTCCTTCAAGCCCACCAGCTCCATAAGGAAACCGCAGGGGACAGTCGACCTGAGAACGGGAGAACCAGCAGAGATCTCAGTCCTGGGGAGACACGACCCGGCGGTTGCGATTAGGGGAGTCTCCGTGGCTGAGTCCATGGTGGCCATAACACTTGTTGACCACTCCCTCAGGTCAGGGGTAATTCCGCCGGTGAAACTGGAGGAGAGACAGGCTGAGGTAATCGAGGACAGGTGGAGGAGGTACATGGAGGAATGCAGGCCTACGGCGGAGTCTCAGTAGTGAACGCCCTGCCCTCATGGTATGGCTCATCCATGGCAGTGAACATGAAGGTTGAGGTCAGGGTAAGAGAGGGGAAAAGGAATGTGGAGGACCCGCTCCTCGTGACAATCCTGGACCATTTCTCCCGTCTCGGCTTACCTGATCTTGAGGTTCAGGTGGAGTCAGAGATTCCTGTTGGAAGTGGGTTAAAGAGCAGTAGCGCGGTCTCCACTGCGCTCATAGGCGAAATAGCCAGGAAGTACTCCCTTGAGGTGGACGTCCCGAAACTATCGGCAATCCTTTCCCTGAAGGCTGGAGTCTCCTATACTGGTGCCCTGGACGATGCGATTTCGTCTTGGTATGGGGGAATATCCTTCACTTACAATAAGGAATTCAAGGTCCTGAAAAGGGAAAGGGCCCCCACTGACGTGGTTGTGGTGATCCTGGAGAGGAGCGGAAAGGGAAAGATAGAGCTGAACAGACTCAGGTCCTTCAGGACCCTTTTCCTTGAGATATTCAGAATGGCCCTTCAGGGAAGAATATGGGATGCGATGAAGTTGAACGGTATAGCCATAGCGGAGATCCTGGGCTTGCCCACCGATCTTGTGGAGGACGCTCTGCGACGGGGAGCTCTGGCCTCTGGGCTCTCCGGGAACGGGCCCTCATACTTCGCCGTAACGAGGGAGGGGGAAGAGGGACCAGTGATTGAGTCCTTTGAGAGGAGAGGGAAAGTGAGGGTGACCAGGGTGGTAAACCTTGATGGTAGAGATTGAGCCTTCCAGAATTGAGGGGAGGGTGAACGCTCCTCCCTCCAAGAGCCTGGGAATTAGGTATGTCTTTCTCTCCCTCCTCACGGATGTATCCCTCAGGGGACTCCCTGAATCGGATGACGTAAAGGTGGCCGTGAACGTAGTGAACGCGCTGAAGCAGGGAAAGGAAGAGCTCTACCTGGGCGGATCGGCCACAACTCTGAGAATGATAATTCCCGTGATCCTGGCACTGGGCAGGAGGGTGAGGCTAGACGGAGATGAGACCCTGAGGAGGAGACCCCTCAGTGCATTGAAGAGCCTGCCCGGTCACTTCTCGGCCTTCAACCTCCCCCTGACCGTGGAGGGTAAACTGGGACCAGAGACTGAGGTGGAGGGGTGGGAGAGCAGTCAATACGTGTCGGGACTGATCTACGCCTACTGCCTCCTGGGTCAAGGAAGGATAAGGGTTATCCCACCGGTCTCCTCCAGGGGGTACATCTACATGACAGCGGATGTGATCTCCTCCGTGGGAGGGAGGGTTACCATTCAGGGAGAGGAAATAGCTGTGGAGTGCAGGAACCTGCGCAGATTTGAGGGAAACGTACCGGGCGATTACGCCCTCGCCTCATTCTACGCCATAGGCGCAGTGCTGACGGGTGGTGAAGTGGAGATTGCCAATCTCTACCCACCTCCCAGCTACGTGGGGGACCATCAGATAGTGAACATGATTGAAGAGACGGGGGCAGAGAGCCGGGTGACGGGTGACAGGTGGATAGTGAAGGACACAGGGAGGAGAATACCCATAAGCGTGTCCATAAATGACGTTCCGGATCTTGCCCCCTCGCTTGCAGCCTTGATGGCAGTTGTTCCTGGGAAGTCCGAGATACTGGAGGCCGAAAGACTGAGGATAAAGGAGAGCGATAGGGTTTCCACAATCCTGAGCACTCTGTCCAGCTTCGGGGTAAGCGGATCCTATTCCTCCGGCACCATAACTATCGTGGGGGGAGAGCCAAGACGTGGTGAGGTGGAGTGCCCCAAGGACCATAGGATCGCCATGATGGCTGGGGACCTGGCACTAAGGGCAGGTGGCAGAATCAGGAGCGCTGAATGCGTAAACAAGAGCAATCCCAGATACTGGGATGACCTGCTAGGGTTGGGATCAAGGCTCAAGATCAAGGCATAATTTTCCGCAAAATGCAGGTCCTATTTGCGTATTTCACGTAAACAACTCGTCAAATATACTAGTATGGTTAGCCCCACATGAGGCTGGACCGATCCCCTACCTAACCTTATACAAGATATCGCGGATGTCATTAAGGACTTCATCCTCGATGCAAACCTGTTCTATTATTATGTCCAAGGTCTTTTCATACTCTTCAATAATACTGCTGATCTGTTGCCAACTCCTTTCCTCCACGTTCTCCACAACTATGTAGGCCTTACGGGGCTTTCCCTCCTTCATGTTCTTAAGGGTATTTTCAATTTGATCGCACGATTTCTTTATTTTACTTGGATTTCCGCTTTCCTTGATCTCCACCAGAAGGCTCTCCTTTCCGTCCTTCCTTTCGCAGTAACCGTCAACGCCCTCTCCGCAGAGGAGATCCACCTTCACACAGATGTAGGCATCATTGTAAAAGATGACTCGAGGCAAGAATTCACCCGAACGACTTCTCTATCATCTTCTCCAATACCTCCCTTTGAATGGGGGAGATAGTAACCAACCTCTCAAGCCATCCGTCTTCGCTCACCTTTCTAGGCTCCGTCTTTCCGTTCACAATTTCGTAGACTCTTACCCTATCCCTGAGGAGGTATGCCAAAACCATGGCCACCCATTCACTATGTGTAGTGATGAACATTCTCTTATGCGAGTTCGCGATCTCTCTAGCTACTTGAATCTGGGCGTTAACATGAAGATTTATTTCAGGTTCCTCCACGATTAATCCCTTTACCCAAGGATAGGAGAGGAAGGCCTTCACGAAGGAGTATTGATAAACCCCAGTGGCCACAGAGGAGCCAATATCCCTGCTATCCTTGAATACCTTGAGATCCTTGTGAGGAAAGTCATCAAAAACCACCTTGTGGCCAAACACATCAAACTCTCCGGTGATTGAGTATCTGAGTAAGTCTAAGATCAGAGGTTTCAGCGGTGATGGGTGTAGGGGTGAAAATACGGCGTAATTGATGAGTGGGAGAAGCTGGGCGAAGGCTATCCTTTCGGTACTAAGGAATAACGTGGGAATCCAATCATCAAGTTGAAAGTACCTAGAAACTGCATAGGAGGCTACCTCATTTCTGATCCTCTCCTTGTTACCAATTGCCCTTATGATGTTACCCTCAAAGGAGATGGCGGAGGAGGAGTGGTCTCCTTTAACGTAATCTATTTTCAGCTTGATCTTACCAGAGCCCTTTACCTCCACATCCTTATCCTTACCTAGAACAAGCCTGAACTTATCGGATGAAATTTTCACTACATCTCCAAAAGATCGCTCGTCAAGGATTCTCTTGATGTTAGCCTCAAGTGTTTTAACCACCTCTTCCTTGTTTAATTCCACGATATGTCTAACATCCAGTTCCACCTCTCCCTCTAGATCTACGTCCGCATCTAGTTTAGCCTCTAGTTTGCTTCCAGGAACAGGGAAAAGGTTAATGAAAAACGGATCGATCAAGAAGTAGAAAGCGGAAGAGAGTGTGGTCTTCCCAGACGCGTTAGGGCCAACTATCACCACCGAATCTCTTAGCTCAAGTTCAGCACTGATGATGGGGCCTAAATCCTTTATCTCAATCTTCACACTAATATTCAAACGTAAACGATTAAAAACATTAGTAGCACTTCCTCAGCTGAGAGCTCCGTCTTCTGCGGTCTGGATCCCGTGGTGGAGCGGATCGAGGACCACGTCCAGGGGAATATCCAAACGTGGTGATCGCTACCTCAGGAAGGCGCTCTACATTGCGCTGGCCATGATAGCCAACAGGAACAACCCCGTCACCAGGTTCTACGACGAGCACAGGGACAGGCTTCGCGGTAAGAAGATGGTGATTGCCTGCACCAGGAAGCTCGCAAGGTGTGGAGCGTGGGCTACCACAACAGGCCCTTCGAGGTCAGGTAGGGGACGTGACGTCCCGCTTTCGTGGGTAGTCAGGGCTATGCACGATTTTCAGGTCGAAAGGTTTATTAGAATAGTACTTTCCTGAAAATCCCTTCAAGTCCATTTTACCTAAAAGTCCTTCAGTTCTGTCCCAATTATCTTCCAATTAAATTTCACTTTTAAGGTAAATGTCATCGCTCATCTATGAACGATTTTCATTTCAATACGAGCTTTATTGAAGAATATCTCACCACGTTAAAATCCGTAAAGCACTATTAGAACACTTCTCCAGGCCCAGAGCCTTCAACTCCCTTATCACCACCTCCACGTCCCACCTGTTCTTCCACGCGGTATCTCCTCAGGGGACATGGAGGGGTCGGTGGAGAAGAGGTATCTCCTGCCGGAAACCCTTATAGTCCTCCAGTACCACTATTTTCACGGGGACTCCCAGGTACGTGACGTGGTGCTCTCCCTCGGGGAGGAGTCCAACGGGCACGGACCTGTCACCCTCGAGAGAGCGTCCGGACTGAGAAAAATTCAACGAGAAACTGTTTGAGTTTCTAGGTCTTCGCAGAATCAGAGTAATACTTTAGTTTAACATGTCAAGAATCACGTAAAGTCATTCCTGGAACTTTTAATGGAATTAAGGTCTCACTAATTCACTCGTTTATCTATATTTTCCTATCAAAATAAGTTGAATTTTATGCGTTCTGGACACGCTCTCCACGACCTTCACGCCATCCAGCCCCTTAGCTCTCCTCCACAGCTTCACGAGCTCTGCGCACTCTTCCCTCCGTACCTCTTGATCCACGTGAAGACTGTGCCCAGTGGGACCTGAAGTACCCTGGAGATGGCCCTCATGCTCATCCCGTTCGCGTACATCCTGAGGGCCCTCTCCCTCACGCTCCTATCGTAACGATGTTTAGCTCCCTCCACGAACTTCCTCCCGCACTCCCTGCACAGGTAGAACTGTCTCCCCGTCACCTTCCCGTTCTTAACCACATGATTACTCCCACAAGAGGGACACGATATATCCCTATAAACAGGTTTCCTTCCCCTCTTAGCCATAAGTAATACTCCCTTCACAAATATTTATGCCTTGATGATAACATTATAGTCACACTCACTTTTTATACACGTTAAAAATTAATTAGTTAGTTTGATTAAATAAAGATTTGCTTCTAACCTGAACCTTCACACCCCTTACCTTATCCTCGCTCTACTTCGTTGTAATTAAGATTTTTAACTTATAGATAAAGAATAAATGTTGTGAGATTACTTACCGCATCCGATGTATATTTACTTGAGGCTGACGAGTTGTTGGAGAAAGGAGACATAGTCCAAGCAAGCGAAAAATACTACAAAGCAGCAGAAGAAACGATAAAACTGCTAGCAATAAAACACGATCTAAAGGATATAATACAAAAAGTTAATGAAAGAGGAGAATGGGACATAAAGGATTTCTTCGATGTCGTTTATAGGTTAAAAGAGGCGTACGAAAATATAACTAAATATTGGGACTGCGCAATTGCGTTACAAACAGTTACATTAGAAGAAAACGCATTGAGGAAATGTGTTGAAAGTGTGAGAAAACTTGTCGAACTTGGAGATAAGGTCGCTAATAACTAGTTGGATTAAGGAGGCTGACGAGTTGTTGGAGAAAGGAGACATAGTCCAAGCAAGCGAAAAATACTACAAAGCAGCAGAAGAAACGATAAAACTGCTAGCAATAAAACACGATCTAAAGGATATAATACAAAAAGTTAAGGTTAAAAGACGATGGGAATCAAGGTTGCTTTTTGATGTTGCAAGCAAAATATCTGATGAAATATATTACTGTTGGACCTCAGCGTGGACCTTACATGTTTATGGTTTTCATGAAATGAAGCTTAATCTCGATCAGGTTAGAGATAAAGGATACGAAGTCAAAAAAATTAATAAGGCTTTTATAAATAAGATTCCAGTACAAAATAGTTTTTCTTTCACAATTTACTATATACTTCTAGACCATTTTAACTAGCGCCGTGGAAAACAGTTTCCATGAAAGCGTGAAGTTTCAATACTTTGTATATAAATTACAATACAATGCTAAGACCTAAAGAAGTATGCCAAAGATTAGGAATCTCCTACAGAACATTACAAGAATATGTAAAGAAGGGTATAATAACACCAGTAAGATTACCATCTGGAAAAATGAGGTTCAGAGAAGAGGATGTAGAGAAACTTGAGGGAATAATAAGAAAAAAGAAAATAGTACTCTACGCCAGAGTATCATCAAACACGCAAAAAGATGACTTAGTAAACCAAGTAAACTACTTAAAGGAAAAAGTACCAGAACATCATTATAACAGACATAGGATCTGGGCTGAATATGAAAAGAAAAGGATTCCAAAAACTACTTAGAATGTTACTAAACAACGAAGTAAGCAAAATAGTAATAGCTTATCCAGATAGACTAGTAAGATTCGGATTCGAAATACTAGAGGAAGTATGCAAAACACACGGTTGTGAGATAATAATACTCGAAAAAGAAGACAAAACACCAGAACAAGAACTAATTGAAGACCTAATTAGCATCTTAGTCTCATTCTCTGGAAAGTTATATGGAATGAGGAGTCATAAATATGAAAGGGTGAAAAAATGTGTTGAAGAACTTAAGAATTAAAACATTTACAACACCAGAGAAAGAATACATCCACCTAACGTATGCAATAGAGAATAATGAGGAAAGAAGCAAAGAACTAATCCACGCTTACGTAAACTTACTAAACAAAGGAATAAAATACGTATTTAACAAAATTAAAGTGAAGAATGGAAGAGTAGAATTACCAAAAAAGAAGGAAATATACAAAGAGTTAAGAGATTATCTAATTACTCAAAACGTCAAAGGATTAGCAAAACACTACATAGACCAAGCAATTCATGATGTGTATTCGATCCTTGAATCTTGGAGAAGAAGATTTGAAAAGGGAAGAAGTGAATTCAAACCACCATTAGTTAAGAAGGGTTATGTAAGAGTAAAAACAACGCTAAGGAAAGTCCTCGGGAAGAGCGTTAGAATAACTGTAAAGCCACATGAGTATATCACGTATTCTTGGGATAGAACATGGTTTTCTAATAGGGTTGAAGGAATGGAATTAACAGAACCAGTTATCAAGGAGGATAAAGTATACTTAGTGTTTAGAAAAGAATTACCAATGACAGCTCCCCTTGATGTAGTAGCATTTGACTCTAATCTCTTCTCACTTGACGGTTATGATGGTGAAAAGTTTGTCACGATCTCTCTAAAACAACTTTACTCCTTGAAGTACACTATGCAGATGAAGAGGGCTAAGGTACAGTCTGTAGCTTCAAAAAAGTTGAAGAGTGGCAAGAGGTTGATGGAGAAATACTCTCATCGTGAGAGGAATAGGGTTAACGATTTAATTCATAAGTTAGCTAACCTCATTCTGGAGATGTATAATAATCATGTCTTGGTTTTCGAAAAGTTGAATAAGGAGAGAATGTTTGGTGATGCTAGTGAGTCCTTGTCACGTAAGCTTTCAAGGACTGTTTGGAGGAAGTTAGTTAACGTGTTAAGATACAAAGCTTCTATATACGGTTGTAGGGTAGTGGAAGTTAACCCACACCTCACATCTAGGTCTTGCCCCAGATGTGGATGGGTAAATTCCCGAATGGTTGGTAAGACCTTTAGGTGTGAGAGGTGTGGGTTCACCCTTGATAGGCAATTCAATGCTTCATTAAATATTATGAAGAGGTTCTTATCTAAGTTTAATCTTAGGATGTGGGGGTTTCCTCACCGTAAGGTGAGTGGGGTTATCCCCCTAATGGGAGTGAGAAGGATGAACGGGTTAATCCGCGACTTCGGTGAACTCCAAGGGTCGAGAATTGAATACAAAATATATGAAATTCGATGAGACCCAAACCCCTTTAACCACGACAAATTACGAGCATTAACTCGTGAGAGAATAGTCGTTAGTTTTAATTCAAAGTAATAATCTGTAACATGTGAAAATTAATGTTTTTTGTGAACTACCCCGCCCTGAACGGTACTCCCCAAAATCACCCCCTTAAAAATAAATCAAAATAAATAAAAAGCGGTTCTATACTTTTAATCAATCGTGATAAGAACTTATTTTGTATTTCATCTATAAAAAGCAAATGAAGGAGAAGCTTGAAGTCAGTCCTCTTAACTTCCCCCTTGAGGAACAAGAACAGCGAGTAAAGGAACGTGGCCAAAACGAAGACGAGAAGGCGGAAGACCCAGCTCCTGGAACAGGTGAAGGGGAGGAAGCCCTTCACCTCCCTGTAGGAAGTCTCGATGGGGTTCCTGATCCTGTCGTAAAGCCTCAAGACCTTGTCCTTGGGCAGGTCGAGGTTGGTCGCCCTGGCGAAGTACTCGACGTGGGACCTCCTTCTAGTCACTTCACGACCGTGGACGATCAACCTGAAGCTGACTTGATCAGTCCTCTTGCTCGCGGTGGTGTAAGGGCCGTCATACTCCTCGTAAACCTTGACGTCGCCCACCGGGACGCCCACAATGTACCTAAACTGGGAGAGGAACTTTATGACCTCTACTGTGTAGAAGCCTGCGTCCAGCGCTATTATCCCAATCTTAAATCCCAGGGAGAGGACCTGCTCCACGAGGATTTTCACCACTTCGTCCTTGCTCATCCCGTTGTAGCGCGTGAAGGCTAGGATTACGGTTTTGCCGTTGTAATCCGTAGTAGCTGTGGCGTAGTTCCACTGGTATCCCTTATCCCCGCTTCCCAGCCCCTCCACCCTCTCTCCCCAGTACTTCACCCCCGTCCAGTCTACGCTCACGTCCACCTCCTCCACCCCCTTCAACACCTCCCTCGCCACTTCCTGTACCTCCTGGAGCAGGCGGTCCGCTACTTCTATCCCCTGTTCCTCCACGTAGTTCCTCACGGTCTGTGGGGATATATCGTAGCTTCTCGACCTGTTCTCCACCGAGTCTCTCCACAGGCAGGCCGAGACCAACGTCTTCGCTACCTCTTCCTTCCTTGAAGTTTAGCGAGGAAAGGGTTATATATCCTAGCTTCTGGATGTTTACGTTGTGGGAGAGTAGGGTGATCATGGGTAATATCACCATCCTAGTATTACCCACTCTCCCACAAATTTCTTTCTCCAGCAGAGTTCAGTTTGTTTCATGAGTTTTAATTCACATCCTCTCCTCCAGTCTAAAATAAAGCTCTAGTGATTTTTTCATAAACTGAATTTGGGGAGTACCGTGAAGGGCGAGGTTTTCCGAACCTTTATAATCTATCACTAGAATCAGATTTGTCACGAGCCCAGGCGCCACCTCGCAAGCGATTTTCTCAAAAATTACAAACCATGAAACGGTATTGCGTGGAGTATCTTTTAAGTTACCTCTTCGATTCTCTTTCAATTTGAGATCTCGCAGAAACCTAGAGGTCTTTGATTACAGTAACTCCATGCGTCAATGAAACGATGTCTAAACTGTATAAAATTTTAAACTGTAACAAAGAAAAATCATCTCTCGGCACAAACGTTATTTTCTTTCATCACTGCGTTTATACCCATCCCCTTAAGCCAGCTTACTACGAAACGACCATATTTAACATCAATGCCCACCTCATCTAAGCCGATACATCCCTCCTCGGTCACTTTTACCACTATTACATCCTTAAGACCTTCAAGCAACTGGAAAAGTGCTGAGACAGACTGAATGTCCGCCACTATTTCATCTATGTCGTTAATTACGCTGATGAAAGAGTACACTCGTCTTACTATCTCACATACTGGAAGGTTTCCGTTCACCGTAAAAGTCAGGTCCTCTATAACTTTGACGTACTCCCTGGATTCCGGTAGTCCGATTTTCCTCAGTTCGTCCTTCTTCGAAGATAGATACTCGAAATACTTTTTCAGAAGGGTAACGTTCTCGTTGGACAGGCTCACTATCTGATTTAGCTTGTCCATGGAGAAGGTTTCTATAATAACCTGGTTCAGCTTCCGTGAAAGTGCGATCTTATTATCGCTAAACGGGCTCATCCTTAACTCCCTCACCGCGTCCGCCTGCATGGCTAGGCATTCCTCCGCGCTCCTCTTGATGGCCTCATCTCCAATAACTTGAGAGATCTTCTCCAGGGACTTGAAATCAGTGACCAGTAGCCTCGTGTATTTCCCTCCCAAAGTTTTCTCCAAACCTTCCACGATCTGGTTAATTCTACTGGTGGTGAGATACACGTTCCTGTCAATCGTATTCAATATTCTGACAATGGTATTAGCGTCCTGCTCCGTAAGCTTCAAAGATGGTGGTATCTGGATCTCCTCTGCGTTAACTCCAAGCTTCCTGATTCCGTTTACCACGTTGTTGTAATCTATTACTATCTTGAATACTGCCTCATTGAGGGCCTTATCCACGTTTTCTGAGACCTCTCTGAAGTTTTGATAGGTCTCAGTAATGCATTCCGATGTGGAACAGGAGTTGATCTTGGCCAGTTCCGACTTGAGCTGGGACTCTATATCGCTGAGAACCGTGACCAGTTCCACGGGAAGATTTGCGGAACCTCCCTTTATGTTATTTATTAACATGATCTTCTGTTCCACCTGTGAAATAACTTCGTTCTTCTCCTTCTGAATTAGACTCTTGCTCTGAGATGCGGATCTAAAATTATTTATTGTGGCTGGAAGAGCGTTCACAATAAGGCCCAGAACTGAGGCTACTATCGTGTTTATTGAAAGCAGTCCATACCCCAGAGCCAAGGCCACTCCTGGATATAGGGGAATAACTCCCAGAACGCTGAGTAGACTTCCCCTGGTAAATACTATTGAAGCCACGACAAGGAGAACGAAACCGGTGACTGGAAAAACCAGGGATAACGGGTTTGATAGTATCCCAGCAGGGTTCTCCACAATCTTGAGTACAGGATAGCACTTTTCGGAACTTACCTTAGACTGAACAGTTTCTTGACATCACCAACCTCGAGGTAAAGAGTTTTAAGCAGGCGGGAGAGCCGTACGACTCCCAGGCTCTCCCCAAGGACGTATCTCAGGGAGAGGAGGAAGTTCAACGTGATCGAGATGAGCTTGACGTAACCAAGGTTCTTACTCCACGTCCTGAACGAACCATTCTCCAGGCCCAGAGCCTTCAGTTCCCTTATCACCACCTCCACGTCCCACCTGTTCTCCCAAGCCGTGAGTATCTCCTCAGGGGACATGGAGAGGTCGGTGGAGAAGAGGTATCTCCTGCCGTAACCCTTATAGTCTTCCAGTACAACTACCTTCACGGGGACTCCCAGGTACGTGACGTGGTGTTCTCCCTCGGGGAGGAGTCCAACGGGCACGGACCTGTCACCCTCGACGACCCGTGCGCTGGACTTGAGGGAGGACACCACGTCGGAGAGGAGGGTCCTCCTGTTCACGTACCAGGAGTCGAAGGTTATGACCTGGACGTTGAGCTCCCTCCTCAACCTGTCCAGGACCTGGAGGGTCATGTCCACCTTCGTGGAGAAGTTCAGGTCCTGTCCCACGGCCTTGGCAAGCTCTGCCACCTTCCTGGCCACGTATGCGTCTATGTGGACCAGGTACACCTCGCCCGTTACCAGGTCCCTCACCGTGACCACGAGGAGCTGGATGGCGGGTATGAAGGCCCCCTTCACCCTGGAGTAGAAGAACATGGCCAGGTTCCTGGACACGGGCATGGCCCTGGCGTAGGCCTTCTCGTCGAAGGTGTCGTCCACCGCCACCTGCACTGGATGATCTCCAACTAGGAGCTTCACAGGTGGGAGCAGGTCAACGTCAGCCAGCTCGTCAAGCTTGCCCAGCACGCTCTCGTAGTCGAAACCCAGGGCCTCGGCCCTACCCGCCAGACTTCCCCTCTCCGCGATCACGGCAAGGAGCAGCTTCCTCACAACGTCAGCCCTGAACTTCCTTAGCGCATCCCTCAGCGCGTTCAGGTAATCCCTCCTCCACCTTAGCGCCTCCTTCAGTTTCCTCAGCCACTTACCCCTTCTCATTATTCAAAACGCGTATTACCCTGGTAAAAAACTTTTCAAGGGCCGAGGCACTGACGTCAAGTTCAGGGAAATGCTATACAGGAAAATACAAAACAGGTATGACAGAGATTAGGTTGCTTTTGGTATCCCTACCCTTTTCTGATAGACCAGTGGCTACAAGGAAAGGTGAGATGAAAACTCCCAGTAGAGACTCTGACGTCAGAAAGCCCTGTAGGGACGTGAACTTTATCTCTACAAGTATGGGTGCCACGAACAGTAGGACTAGCATTATGGCGAACGTCTCTATCATGCTGGGGGTGACTGTGCTACTCTGCCCGAGGATGAGCGTACCAAAGTTGTAACTCACCACATATAGCAAGGTCATGGCGGGGGCCAGGATGTAGGGCAGAAGTGCAGATAGTATGATAACAATACCCTCCTCAAAATAGAAGAATGAGTGAAGATTTAGTATGTTAGACACAAGATAGAATACAAACGTGTTCAGGATTGTTATACCTATTTTCTCAACTATGTCGTTAAAAGTTACAGTGCGGTAGTACTTTGTGGAAGTTTTTATCCATTGTTTTCTACCTCTATTTCATCTAAATCCAGATATTGGACCACATCAAGATTAAACTGATCGTGATGTTCCTCGAAGAACCTCCTCACCTCCTCCCTTGCCTCCTCCACGTTGTTGAAGAACCTGTTCGCAAGGTGGAACTTCAGGTCCTTGAAGATCCTCTCCACAGGGTTTAGCTCTGGCGAGTACTTTGGGGTGAAAACGGGTCTCACTCCCCTTCTCCTGAACAGGTCCAGGATAGCCCCCGTCTTGTGGGAGGAGTGGTTGTCAAGGACGAGGTACTTGGTCTCCCTGCCCCACTTCCTCTCCATCCTGTAAACGAAGCTCTTCATGTTCTTGCTGGAGAGGGAGTTGTAGAGGGTGTACAGCACCTTCCTTGAAATGGCGTCAAGGGCGAGGAAGACGTAGAAGTGCTGGAAGCCCAGGTTCACCCTGATCCTGGGCCTGGAACCCCTCCTGGCGAGGCACCTCCTCACCGTGGTGCCCACCACCACCCTTGTCTCATCGAAGAACGCTATCCTGCGTCCCATCAGTTCCTTCACTTTTTTTAAAATCGCGGTGCTTCTCCACCTCGGCCCTGGCGTTCACCGGCCTGGGCGTCACGAAACCGTACCCCAGCTGGTGCACTACCCTGTAAAGGTGATACCTATTGTAAACTATCCCCCTCTTCCTCAGCTCAGCGTTCAGCGCCCTCATGGTCCACCCCTCCAGGTTGTATCCCAGCTCCCTGGGACTTGTCTCCAGCACCTTCTTCACCTCCTCGCTGGAGTACTTCCTGGGCCTACCCGACCTTGGCCTATCCCTCAACGCTCCGACCCCTCCCCTCTTGTACTTCGCGACCCACTTCTTCACCGTTGAGTACGAAACCCCGAGGACCTCGGCCACCCTGTACTCCCTGAACCCGTCCACGAGGTACATCTTCACCCCCAGTATTCTCTGCCTTATCCTAGCATTCTTTTCCTCCCTGTAAGCCTTCTCTAATTCCTCCACATTCTATATTAGTAATACCAAGATAAAAACTTTACCTAAGTACTAGGGCGATTCAGGTTTCCATTGCGAATTGTAATTAGTTAATCTACGTGGGATGATCAAAATCAATCTATCATTTTTCAGTAATACTTTAAGGGGGCCGAACACGATGTCATACCATGAGCAAACTAACTATCGAACCCGCGTACCAACTCCAGGAGGAGTTGGTACACATCGTGTTCGACCCCGTATTTCCTAAGCACTGGCTCATAAATAAACCTGTTGAGGAGGTGGAGAAGCTAGCGATGAGGGAGGCGGAGGAGGTAAGCCCGAGGTACGCGAGGGGGAAGAGGATCAAGAGGAGGGGATACGCGAGGTACAGGTTCTTGAAGGTTTCTCGGTGGTGATGAAGCAGGAGGATTGACAGGCTCAGGTGGATGAGCGTGAGGTTGCCCGTGATGTACGACGGGAAGGGGAGGGTGAGGACGGGGGTTGAGAGGGAGTTGCTGAGGGAGGAGGAAGATGTGCTCAGGAAGCTGCTCACGTTCTACTCAGTGCTGGGAGGGAAGATGAACGCGAGGCTCTGGACCCCTGAGCTTGAGGTTGAGGGAGACTTCCAGTACGTGATAGTTGACGGGAAGTGGGTCAAGCTCAGGGGAGGGAAGGGAGTCCTCCTGGTGACAGGCGTCACGCGCGAGGGTAGGAAGGCTGTGCTGGACTTCCTCCTGGCTAAGGAGGAGGACGCGAGGAGTTACTGGAGGTTGCAAGGGTGTGGAGGAAGTTCAACTTCAAGCTCGTGGTTGCGGACATGGTCAGGTCCGTGGACTTACTTGAGCTCTCGGAAATAGACGCGAAGAGGCAGCTCTGCCTCAACCACGTCAAGAGGCGCTTAGACCGCGACGAAAGGAAGGAGGTCGACCTCCTGCTCTCTGGCCTACTCCAGTTCCCCAACAGGATCAAGGAACTGGTGGAACGCGGTCTCCTCTCCTTCACTTCCCTTCCTCAAGAACTTCAGCGCCTCCTCTCCACCAACAACCTGGTGGAGTCCTTCAACTCCCTGGTGGAGAGGAGAAGATTCGGCAAGTGCCACACGCCCCACAGGCTACTCCAGATCGTCTGGGCCATCGCCGATAACTACAACATTTTGGATAATTTTTTGCAGAAATGGAATAATATTCATATACTTTTCGTTTTCTTTACGATCGAGACGTCATCACTCAATTAATCCTACATTGAATAATGAGAAATGAAGGAACTAGAATTCAATTCGCAATGGAGACCTGAATGGCCCTACAGTGCTAAGTCCTAGAATTCTAAACATAAACCATTCATTCTTTGCTAATAGTCATCGATATAAATTTATTATGTGTGTCAAGATCACGTCCGCGAAGGGATTGGAACTCCCCGATATTATCCATGGATTCTCCCATGTAAAGCTAGTGAGATGAAGTGAACAGCCCCATCTCACGAACGGGCTTCTTGGTTCATTGACCATGCTCGATCACCCCCATTCACAGCGTCGAATGGAACCCACCCTTGACGCCCCGTGTGGGAGGGTTACGGAGGCATTGGTTTCCGCAAGCTTGAGTTCGGTTTCATCCCTGAGTGTACATCCCAAGTGATCGCACGATGGGGTTCAGCAGGCCACGATAGACGTATATAATCATTTGAGACCTTCATTTGGGCTATCCATCTCCACCTCACCAAGGGATCTTTCGCTCCCTTAAACCCCCAAACAGATGACTTTATCGAACATGTAAAATGAATTTTCCTGCTGGAAGACCTGGCATCCTACATAAGGAAAAAATAAAAGTGATTAGCAAGTAAGTATTGCTATGAGTTCTTCCATATCTTTCAAAAAATTCGAATTGCCTCCACTACCCTATAAGATAGACGCGCTGGAACCATATATCAGCAAGGACATCATAGACGTTCATTACAACGGCCATCACAAGGGATATGTGACTGGTGCTAACACGTTTATGGAAAGGTTCAACAAGATGATCAAGGGAGAGCTCCAGAGCGGTCAATACGACGTTCAGGGGCTAATGAGAGGGATAGTGTTCAACATAAATGGTCACAAACTTCACGCTCTGTACTGGGACAACATGGCCCCAGCGGGAAAGGGAGGAGGTCAGCCCGGTGGGGCACTGGCGGACCTCATAGTGAAGCAGTATGGCAGTTACGACAGGTTTAAGCAAGTGTTCACGGAGACAGCCAACTCATTGCCGGGTACAGGGTGGACGGTCCTTTATTACGACACTGAGAATGGGAACTTGGAGATCATGACCTTTGAGAACCACTTCATGAACCATATTGCTGAGCTTCCAATCCTTCTTATCCTAGACGAGTTTGAACATGCCTACTACCTTCAGTATAAGAACAAGAGGGCTGACTACGTAACCAACTGGTGGAATGTGGTAAACTGGGACTACGCTGAGAAGAAGTTGCAGAAGTATCTAAAGTAAATCGATTCATTTATTCTCTCTCCTATATCAACAATATCATGGTTTCCGCAATTATTTTGGCTGGAGGATGGGCCACTAGGCTAAGGCCTTTGAGTTTGACCAAGCCGAAGCCCCTCTTTCCCGTTCTAGGGAAGCCCATAATCGACTATACTTTGGATGCTCTGGACAGAGCTAACATCCACGACGTGTACATCTCGTTAAGGGTTATGGCTGATAACATAATTAAACACGTAGAAAAAGGGGGAAGAAAGGTTACTTTCGTTGTGGAGGAGGAGCCACTTGGGGATCTGGGGCCCCTGAAGTACATCTCTGAGAAATATAATCTGGACGACGAGGTCTTGGTCATTTACGGTGACGTCTACATGGAGGTGAACTTCAACGAGATACTTTCCCTTCACAGGAGCACGGAGTGTGGGGCAACAGTCATGTCAGCGGAGGTGGAGGATCCCCAGAGATATGGGGTCCTTTACACTGAGGGAGATAGACTTATTCAGATTGTCGAGAAACCCTCTAACCCCCTGTCCAAGCAGATTAATGCGGGAGTTTACGTTTTCGACAAGAAGCTTTTCTCCATGATTAACGGCAAATCCATTGCCAGACACTTCCTTCCCAAGGTTTTACAGCAGAACTGTGTTTCAGTCTATAATTATCAGGGAGTGTGGGCCGATATCGGTATACCATCAGATTACCTCAGGTTGAACTTTGATCTCTTGAGAATAAAGTATCCCCGTGGTTTCGTCTCGGACAGGGCTAAAGTGAGCGAGAGGGCAGAGCTTAACCCTCCCTATTTCATTATGGATGAAGTTACGGTGGGGGACGCGTGCGTAGACTCCAACGCTATCCTGGGAAGGGGTTCCTCCATAGGCAATGGATCTTACGTGGGAGAGAGCTTGCTCATGGATAAGGTCAGGGTAGGAGAAAATTCTTTCTTGAAGAACGTGATCGTCGGCGATAATAGTAAAATAGGGAAGTGGAACCACATAAGGGAAAGAACCATCCTTGGAGAGGAAGTGGTGACAGGGGATGGGGTGCTTCTCAATAGGGGAACAATTATCTTGCCATATAAGGAAGTTTCGGAACCAGTTTACAGGGAGGGGAAGATAATCCTATGATATTGAACGAAATGTTAAACGAACTCTCGTACGAGCTAAAGAGGAGGAGGGTTGTAAACCTTTGCGTTGGTCCCTCCTATACCGGCGTTCTACTCGATGATCAGAGTATGGGCATCTCTATCACCCTCACCGACGGAGAGGTGGAGGAGGCAGGAGAATTGCAGGGCAAGAACGCCTACGACGTGGCGAACAACTTCGACTCGCCCATGAGGAGGAGCATTTCCACGGCAGTAATGAATGCCTTAACCCCAGGAGAGGTGAGAAATGGAGATCCGCTCCAGTTATTCCAGGGAGGGAAACTTTGCATGTTTGGTTACTCTCCTCAGGTCAAGGTTGAGGGCTTCACTGAGGTCGTGTCATATGACTTCTCACCCCAACCAGTTCAGGGAAGCAGGCCCTTCTCTGAGTTCAGGAGCGAAATGTGCACTGTTGCTGTGATCTTTGGCTCTTCCCTTGTTCTGAACAACATAGAGAAGATCATCAAGAACGTTAAGGCGGATCACCTCATCATGAACGGTGCCTCCTCAGTTATGACAATGGGAACCCTTAAGAAGTATGGATTTGAGGCAGTTGGGAAGCTGGTTCCAGTGGACAGGAACAGGGCCTTTAGGACAATCTGCGAGGGGGGAAATGCGAGGCAATTGGGAAGGTTCCTGGAGAGGGTTCACATCACCCTCTAATCCTCTAGCCCAAGACCGCTAAACTCTTCAAGTTTTTCAGCGCACTTATCTCCTTGCTTAAAACTGCAGTTAACTCCCTTGTTTAGCATTACCCTCACGTCCCCGTAGTTGCCAGGAGTCGAGGTCAGTATCCCGTGGTTAAGTCTGAGAAGGGCGTGTGCAATCCTGGCGTTTATCCCAAGGAAGTCGCTCCTCACACTGGCTACTCCGAGGGCTTTCATCGCCATTTTCTTGGTCTCCTCGTCTCCAGTAGCCTGCCATAGCGCTGAGAGGAAGACCGCAACTTCAGCGTTGGCTAGAGGTTCCAGATAGGTTATTGAAGTTAGGGGATCCTTGGGAACAGTATCCCTGAACCCCTTCTCAGTCTCCAGTTCCCTCTTCACAAAATCCCTTATCCTGACGGCCTGCTCAAGATATTCGTCCTTTCCTTCCCTGAGGTATCTAACCAGAAATGCATAACCCGCAATGGCCTCGTCGATCAGGAGACCCCAGTTTTCCCTCTTGGAACTTCTGAAAACCTTTCCATCAACGACGTATTCCTCTAGTTTCGAGGGATCTCCCTTGATTATCTTCACGGCTTCGTAGATGGCAAAACCCCCTCCTAACTCTCCTCTTCCCAGGACGTAGGACGCAACCTCATCCATTGGCGAAAGGAACTTCTCCACAGTGGAGTACCTCCTCTCCACCTTGGAGATTGTCTTGATCAGCTCTATAACCCTAAAATCGGCTTTCTGCTGATCTATAACCTTGTTAACTGTATCGAAAATTGAGGCCTCTGAGGGCTCCTGTGGTTCAGGGACGTACTCAGGTATCTTGACTGGTCTGATCTTCTTGGTTTCGAATGAATTGAGCATGTCCTTCAGAGAGGTTATCACGTAATCTGGATTGTTGGATTCTATTATCCCAACCAGCTCCATGTTAGGCGTCAGAACGGAGAGACAGGGTATAACTCCCCGTGTAACCCTGATGAGGTAGTCCGGATACTCCTCTGGGTCGGCCTTGAGCAACATGACCCTTCTCTCAATCGTTGTCCCCTTGATTTTCCCTGAAATTGTGTCCTCCTTGTCCAGAAGAACCCCAATCAACTTGCTGTAAAACTTGGCATCCGAGAGCAACCTATCGTTTAACATCATGACCTACCGTAACTTTTATTTTAATTTAAAATGTATCTATGAAGATGAGCAGACCCGAAACCAAATGGACGTGTGATATTTGTAAAAACAAGATATATTGGGACGAGCTTTTTACCTTCACAGGCAAGAAAACAGTGGTCCATTACACCTGTTTCAGGGACAAGGCTTCAAAGACAGCTAAGATAGAGCCGGCACAACTTGAGATCGTTCTGGACATGCTTGAGGACGAGCTCAGGGACATTACAATCTACAAGCAGAAGATAAACGTGATCAAGGAGGAGGAGATAAAGAAGGTATTGGAACAGGCTGAAAAGGATGCGGAGAAGAACTCTGCATTGCTCACCAGGGTTGTGGAGAAGTTTAGTGGAGTTAGTGAATAGGTAGAAAGTTACACAAGTGGGTTCTTGGTATTACGTAATATTAAGGAGTAAGTTTCTATTTATCTTCTCGATAAATATTATGTAGATGATAAGTAAGGTTCTTCCGTTTAAAGTGAAGCTCGTGGCCTATAACCCGCAGGGAGAGAGAGTCGTGGCCATAGCAGCCAAGATGAGCCGATCCAGGCATGGCTGGGATCACCACGTGGATATGCCCCAGGAGGAGGTGGAGACATGGATAAGGGACTCCATCATACACGGCTACTGGTCAGTCCTGGAGCATTCCGTCTACACCTTTTCCGTGGAGGGGATATCCAGGGTGGCCTCACACCAACTGGTGAGGCACAGGATCGCCTCATATACCCAGATGTCTCACCGCTTCGCCAAGCCCAAGGACGAGTTCTACAGACCTGTGGTACCACCAAGCTTCAAGGATTCATCGGCGTTTGAGAGAGTGTATCAAGAGTATTTGCGTGTCCTAGAATCGGGAGTTCCGGAGGAGGACGCCAGATACGTTCTCCCCAACGGTGTTAACACGAACCTTGTGGTGACCATGAACGCCAGGGAACTCTACAACTTCTTCGGGCTAAGGCTCTGTTCCAGGGCACAGTGGGAGATAAGGGCAGTGGCCTGGCTCATGCTAGACGAGGTGAAGAAGGTTCACCCACTTCTCTTCAAGTTCGCCGGGCCAAACTGCATCCTACACGAGAACTTCGTAAGGCCTGAGGAAGACCCCATCACCCTCGATCAGGAGAAGGAACTGGTGTCCTCCCGTTGCATAGAAGGTGTTCCAAAAAGCGGAATCTGGAAGTGTATAAGAAACTCTCGCATGATTCTAGAAAAAATAAAGTAAACCTACATCTGCACAATTCTAGTTTTTTAAAATATATAAGCACTGTTCGATTGTCAAAAGCAAATATTTTATACTCCTTCTAGTCTATCTAACACTGCATGACGTACACTCAGGCAATATTATCCTTTGGTTTGCCCTTCATATTGGTCCTGTTAGGGGCCTACGGTACATACAAGCTTCTCGAGTTAGTTATGCCCAGGAATCCTAACCCGTTGAAGACTGCCAGGTTCGAGGCGGGTAACATTCCCACAGGAGAGGGAAGATTATGGTTTCCTCTTCAGTACTATGGTTACCTTCTAGTTTATACCACACTTGAGCCCATAGTGGTTCTGCTCTTTGTTGCTGCCGCAGTCCCATTCTACAACAACTTTACCCTGTTCAGGAACCTCCTTATCGTTGTGGGCTCATTTCTGGTTCTCATGTATCCTATTCTCTACTATGCCGTCAGGCAGATCAACGTAATTGCCTACTGGGGGTTGAGGAGATGAGCGAGAAACCCATAGACGTGGTGGCGAAGCTACTTCAGGAGAGGAAGATTCCCCTAAAAGTTGAGGGAGATACCAGGGGGTCCATAGAGGTGGATAAGTCAAAGCTTGTGGAGACTGCGAGGATCTTGAAGGAGATTGGTTTCGATCACGTCAAGACCGTGACCGGGATTGATTACCCTGACCAGTCCAAGTTTCAGATCGTTTATCACGTTTCGTCCTTTGATCTTCAGCTGTCCAGGGTTATCCTTGCGCTCAAGACGTGGACCTCGTATAAGGAACCGGTAGTGCCAAGCCTTCTCTCCGTGTGGGGAAGCGTGTGGACGGGGGAGAGGGAGACATATGAAATGCTGGGGATAACCTTCGAGGGTAACCCAGATATGAGAAGGTTATTCTTACCCGAGGATTTTGAGGGGGTATATCCCCTGAGAAAGAGTTTCAAGGTTAAGACGGAGGGGTTGTTCGTTGACAAGTCAAGTTGATGATCTGATGAAAAGTGGCGGGATGGAGCTGGATATTGTTCCCGTTTCGGGAGAGCTGAACGTTGGGCCACAGCACCCAGGATCCGGACACCTGAGGATATTCGTGAAGCTCAACGGTGACATAATAGAGGACGCTGAGATAGACCCCGGATATGTGCATAGGGCGGTGGAGAAACTGGGAGAGAACAGGAACTATATTCACCTGATTCCTCTGGTAGAGAGGCCTGCCATCCTTGACTCGGTGAACATGAATCTGGGATATATCCTTGCAGTTGAGAAGATACTTAATGTCGACGTACCTGAGAGGGCGCAATATCTGAGAAGTTTCGCAGCGGAGATCAGCAGGATAGCGAGCCACCTTTACGGAATGGGCATCCTCGCGATATTCATTGGTCATTCCACGGGTTTCATGTGGGGGTTCGGAGACAGGGAAGTGTGGGTTCAGATTCTTGAAGCTTTGACTGGAGCGAGGATAACCAACTCCTACATTATTCCTGGAGGAGTAAGAAGGGATCTCACTCCCGCGATCATAGAGATGACAAAGAAGGCTATCGCATTTCAACGTAAAAAGATAAAGGACTGGGAAAGGATTTTCCTCAATAACCCCAATATTAAGGCGAGGTTACAGGATGTTGGTGTTATGACAAGGGAACAGGCCATTGAGTGGGGAGCGGCTGGGCCAAATCTCAGGGGTTCCGGGGTGTATTATGATGCTAGAAAGTCTGAGCCATACGGTGCTTACTCCAAGTTGGACTTTGAAATACCTGTATACAAGGAGGGAGATGGTTACGCAAGGACGCTGGTCAGGTTTGAGGAAATTGAGCAGAGCCTGAGGATACTTGAGCAGGTAATAAAGGATATTCCTGAAGGGCAGATCCTTAGCGACAGGTTCTTCAAGCAGATACCCCCCACTAGGTTAAAGAAATGGTGGGAAGGACAAAGGAGGATAGTTATGCCGGGTTATTACGCCTCGTTCAGACCACCTAAGGGTGAGGCAATTTCCAGGGTTGAGGCAGGGAGAGGCGAGCTTGTGTATTACGTGGTAAGTGACGGTTCAGCTAAACCCTACAGGTTAAGGATGATAACTCCGTCATATAGGTCAATCTACGTAATGAAGAACCTTCTCAAGGGAGCTAGATACGCGGATCTGGTCTCCATTTATGGTAGTCTGGATTATTTCCCACCGGAGGCTGACAGATAATGAACATTCTATTTGATATCAGATATTATATTCTCTACCCTTCATTTTTCGCCCCAATTATCCTTCCTGGACTGATATTCACAGCTATACTCCTCCTCACAACTATCTGGTTTGAGAGGAAAGCCGCTGCTAGAGTTCAAATGAGAGTTGGACCCTATTACGCTTCCAAGAGGCTGGGAGGATATCTTCAACTGGTTGCAGATGCCCTCAAGTTCGTGTTCTCGGAGGTCATTGTGCCAGACGGCGTTAATCCTACCCTGTTTGCTCTCACTCCAGTGCTAGTTGTGGCCATGTCCTTCCTCCCCCTTGCCGTCATACCAGTGTCAGTGATTCCACCCTCAGGTTCAATTTTCTCCATCTATTTCTATGACTTCTATGATCCCAACGTTGGGCTGGGGGTACTGGTTGGCCTGTTTACACAGTACAACATGTTACTGATTCTTGCCATAGAATCCATTTACCCGGCAATGATCATACTGATGGCCTGGAGTACCAACAACAGATTTGCCATAGTCGGTGCCGTGAGGGAGTCCTACCTTTCCGTTTCCTACGACGTCCTCCTCCTGATGTCAACCATATCCATGGCCTTGGAATATCACACGCTTGATCTGGTGAAGATAGTGCAGTCCGGGGTTCCCGGGATACTGGCAAACCCCCTGGCAGCAGTTACTTTCTTCATTGCAATGATAATAGGAAGCGCCAGGTTCCCCTTTGATATAGCTGAGGCGGATACTGAACTGGTCCTTGGACCCGCGACGGAGTATAGCGGTCTCCTCTTCGTGTTGACCATGGCTGGCTCATATGTGGGCAACTTCGTGTATGCCTTGGTTTTCACCGACATGTTCCTGTGGGGCTGGTACCCATTGTCAGGGTTCCCTGGAGCCCTCCTCACTGTGATCAAGGCATCCATTCTCGTGTTTTTCTCGGTGTTTCTCAGGTCTGTGTACGGGAGGTACAGGTTAGATCAGGCCCTTAGGGGTAGCTGGAAATACATATTCCCCTTGGCCATTGCCTCCATGTTTCTAGGTTTGGTGGTGGGTTATCTATGGATTCAGTAAAAATTAAGGAATACAAAAAGGGAGAATCTCCTTTTAATGTGGTCTCTGGACATCTTCAGGCCGTTGGGGCTGGAATAAAGTATTTCGTGAAGCCCCAACGTATTACCCTGAAGTATCCAGACGAGTCGATGTCACTTCCCACGGGTTACAGGGGAATGATCAGGCTCTACAAGGACGTTTGTATAGGTTGTACCCTATGTGCCATGGTTTGTCCAGCCGACGCTATGAAGATGGTCACAGATCAGGGTAAGAAATTCCCCACAATTAACTACGGAAGGTGCGTTTTCTGCGCCTTCTGTGTGGATATTTGCCCAGTGGATGCACTCAAGGAAACCGGCGTACATGACGCAGCTTTCTCCAACAGGAGGGAACTCATATTTAATCCCGAAAAGTTCGATCAGGACTTCGATCAGCCACCCTTGCGTCCCGTGGTTAGGAAGGTAAAGGCGGTAATAGATGAGGATAAGGGGATAAAGTATGTACCTGACACCGAGTGACCTTCAGATTGGGATATTCTTCCTTTTCTCCATTTTTGCGTTAGCCACCGCTCTCTTCATAGTAAATTCCAAGAACGTATTCTATTCCGCAGTGTCCTTGGCCTTCCTAGGAATATCTGTGGCGGTGTTAATAGCAGACCTGGATCCTGAGGCTTACTCCCTGTACTCGGCCTTCCATCTCCTTCTGTACGTGGGGGCAACGGTAGTTTTCCTTTCAATCTCTCTCGTTATGTTCAGGGGACTGGAGGTGAAGGAGGTGAGAACTCCCTGGGCACCTGCAATGGCCCTTCTCTCTGCCGTGGCCTTCTTCGCAGTTCTGGTTCTCTCCACAAGCTCTATCACCCCGGTGCAAGTTCAACCCCTTAACCTGGCAGTGATTGGCGAGAAGATAGTGTCCCAGTACTGGTTCCCCGCGGTGGTCCTCGTGATAGCCCTGCTCACCACAATGATCGAGGCCCTATCCTTGGCAAGGAGGGATTAAAATGAACCCCATAGTTGTGGATACGGCACTGGTCGTGGCAAGCCTTCTGGTGGCCATAGGGATCTATGGGCTACTGAACAGCAAGAACGTGATAAGGGTGCTCCTGTCCTCTGAGATTATCCTTAACGCTTCAATCCTTCTGATCTTCTCCATGTCCTCCCTGGCGGGAAAGTCCTATACCCCGCTGATTTTTTCCGTGTTCGCCATAGGTATGGCCCTGACTGAGGTGGTGGTGGCGTTCGCTTCCGTGATCCTGTATTATAGGCAAAAGGGTACTCTGGAGGTGGAGTGAATGTTGGGCATCTATCTTCTGGTGGTTTCCCTTGCGCTCTCGTCACTGGTGTTTTTCGTCAGGGAGAAGAGATCCTCAGCTGTCTTGACGGGAGTGGCAATAGCGCTCAACGTATACTTCCTGTTCAGGAAAGGATTGTTTGAGAACTTCTTCGTGGCGAAGACCATTGGTTCCTTTGGATTGACCGTGACGGACCTGAACTTTCCCTTCGTGATCACCATTCTTGCGGTAACCATTCTCACCATCCCCTATTCCCTGAGATACATGGAGGAAAGGTTCCACGAACTGGGCTCTGGCAACTGGGGCCTGTTCTTCGGGCTCTACTCCCTCTTCTCGGTCTCAATGCTCTACACGGTGCTGTCCACCAACCTCCTGGAGATTTACATTTTCCTGGAGATTTCCCTGATAACTTCCTTCCTACTAATCATGCTCTACGGTTACGGAGATAGGAGGAGGATAAGTCTACTCTACTTCATCTGGACTCACGTGGGTACAGTGCTGTTGCTCGCGTCAATAATTGTGATAGGACTGGAGATAGGTTCCATGGACGTTTACTCTGCCCTGAACCTGTTCCACGACTACTCCACTGTGGGTTACGCTGTGGCCATCTTCCTTCTGGCAGTGGTGGGAATGATGGTCAAGGGAGCACAGGCTGGAGTGAACGTCTGGTTACCCTACGCTCACGGTGAGGCTCCAACTCCCATTTCCGTGCTACTTAGCCCCAACATGGTGGGACTGGGCGTATTCGTGGTCATCCTCTATTTCTACATGTTCCCAGGGATGCAGTTCCTCGCTCCCATCTTTGTGGGATGGGCTCTCCTCACCATGATATACGGTGGAATTAATGCGTTAGCCCAGAGGGACTTCAAGAGGTTCCTGGCGTACTCCAGCGTCTCACAAATGGGGTATATGATGCTTGGAGCTGGGGTTGCGTTCCTGATGGGATTGACCTTAAGCTTGAACAGTCTTCCCCTTGGGATAATAGCTTCTGTCCTAATTTACGTGTCCCATGGCTTTGGAAAGGCGCTTCTCTTCATGAGCGCTGGGGCCAATATAACTGAGGCCCACGAGAGGGATATAGAGAAGCTGGGTGGGTTATATCAGACTTCGCCTCTTCACACCACCCTTTCGTTCTTCGGGCTGTTGAACATACTGGGTCTACCTCCTACGGTGGGATTGATAAGCGAGGTACTCCTCCTCTTTGCCACAGGGGAGCTGGTGCAGAGGGTGGGCATTTCCTGGTTCTTGGTTGTGGCCATAGGACTGTTCATAGCCATAGGCCTTTCCTCAGCCTACGCCACCTACCTCTTCAAGAAGGTGTATGCGGGAAAACCCCAGAACCCGGTGTCTCTGGACAAAATAGCGGAGTATAGCGTGCCCATGCTTATCCTGGCAGGACTCAGCGTTGTCCTCTTCTTCTTCCCGCAGGTTAGTGTGGAGTCACTCGTTAACTTCATACAGTTCGTCTCTGGACAGGACCTTTACCTACCCCTGATAGTCTTCCTTCCAGCACTGGGTTCCCTCCTGGCATTGATCACCACATCTAAGCTGAGCAGGGACGTGAGGGGGTGGATGGTTAACATCACGCTGGGCATTAGCATGATCCTAGCCTGGCTGAACCTGGGATCTACGCTGATTTTGAACAGAACGTTCTTCGTTCCTTCCCAGTTCTACACCATGTTTGGCTACCTCTCCTTCAGCTCCTCACTGCTCCAGTCAATTCTAGCGGTCTTCGTCTCAACCCTCTCCTTCTTCATAGGAATCTACAGCGTGGGTTACATGAGGGAGGACAACGTACTGAGGAGGTACTGGGGATTCTTCGGATTCTTCGTATCCTCCATGTTAGCTGTGGTCCTCTCCAATAACGTTCTTCTCTTCATTGCCGGCTGGGAGGGAACTAGCTTGGCCTCATACGGCCTAATCAGTTACTGGTTAGATGACAACGAGAAGAACGTGGTCGGGGACAAGGGCAGGTTCGTGTTCAACGTGGAGTTCCTATCCAAACCCACGACCTCCGGGATAAGGGCCATGATATTCACCAGGGTTGGGGACGTGGGCTTACTGCTGGGCTTGGGATATCTCGTTTACCTGACGTCTACCTCCACCCTAAGCGGGTCCACCCTTCTTTTCACGCAGATTGGAAACCTGCCTGGAGTGTTCCAGGTGCTGGGTGAGATGGCTACTCTCCCCTTTGGGTTGGTTATGTTGATCCTTCTTTTCCTGGGAGGTCTATCAAAGAGTGCACAGTTCCCCTTCACACAGTGGCTGGTTACGGCCATGACGGGTCCAACCCCAGTTAGCGCCCTGATCCACGCTGCCACCATGGTGAATCTGGGGGCCATGTTCACCTTCCTCACTTACCCCTACCTCGCCTTCCAGGCCAACAACCTGGATGTGACCACCCTCCTGACCTTCTTCTCCATCATGGCCGGGATATCGCTTTTCACTGCCCTCTACACCAGCTTCAACGCCCTGGTCTCCAATGAGCAGAAGGTGGTTTTAGCCAACTCAACTGCAGATCAGATCTCCCTCATGATTTTCGCCTCCTCCATGGGAGGTGTTCTAGCAATTCTTGACGGTAATCTAATACTCCTTTTCTCCGGCATAGCCATTGGTCTAATCCAGATGATTGCACACGGAATATACAAGGCTAGCCTGTTCATGAACGCGGGTAGTGTGATCCATTATACGGAGTCGAGGTACATGGGAACGGCATCAGGGCTTTACAGGGAATTGAAGTGGGTCTTTATCCTTCAGTTAATAGCTGCACTTAACCTTGCCAACGTGCCTCCCCTGATAGGATTCTGGGCACACTCCTACATTTCCTCATTGACCTCTGTCAGTCCGCCTCTCAACGTGTTCTATCTCTTCCTAGAATTTCTGGGGGCGATATACATCATAAGGTATGTGATGAAGACCTTCCTGTGGAGAGGAGAGTCCCACGAGGAGGAAAGGGGACACGTTTACCCTGAAATGCTGGTCTCTCCAACGGTTCTAGTGCTGGCGTCCATAGGGCTGGGCGCATCAATCTCCCTTCTCACTGGGTTCATGGCATCCCACTTCTTCGCTGTGGGATTCGGGCTGGACCTGGTGGAACTTGGACTTTCCCTTGTGGGGATAGCCATAGCTGTCGCAGTGTACCTGTCCCCAAGGGACTTTGCCAAGTACGCTGGATTGAGACCCCTCATTAACTTCCTCTACTACGGATGGTACATCTACCCAGCCCTCGATAGGCTAGGCATCTCCCTGTATAGGGGTGCACTGGCCACGTACAGGGCGCTGGAGTACGGTACCATTGATATGGGCCTCAATGTGAAGCTTCCCTCCGTGTTAATCTCAGCCGGCAACAAGTACTTCAAGGACATTCAAACAGGGCTACTGAGGGACTATGTTGGCCTTTACGTGGGTGGTCTGATCCTCTTGATGGTTATAGTTCTCCTAGTGTTCGGGGTGATCTAATGAACCTAGCTCCATATCTTCCAGTCGTTATCCCTTCAATCCTCATCCTTTTCTCCTCCATTACAGTTCTCTTCATGGATAAGGATGATAGGGGATATCAGGGCGCCTTGGGGTTAACTGCAGGAACCCTGCTGGCTTCACTTGTGGTTCTTGGCGTCTCCCTGATTCTCAGGATGTATGGCTACTCCATTTTCACTGGCTCCCTGTACCTAGACGTCCCCGGTTACCTTCTTTCCATGGTTACGTTGGTGGGTACCCTGATAGCCCTTGCAGGACTGGGAGGACATATGAGGGATTGGAAGACAAGGTCCTCCATGCTCTCCCTAATGATGTTAACGGACTTGGGTGTAATCTACATGTCCTTTGCCTATGACGTTCTCATAATACTCACGGGCTGGGCGATCTCCTCTGCAGCCACCTACGCAATCACCATGTTAAGGAAGGACAGGAAATCAGTGGACGCAGGTATGAAGTATCTGATCCTGGGCCTTGTTTCGTCCTCCTTCATGATACTGGGCTTCGCTGCATACGTTGTTGCCACTGGAACCCTATCGCTGGCGTATTCGTCTCTGAGTTACCCTGACCTTCTGATCCTGGGCATAGCCCTGCTTTCAATGTCCTTCCTGTTCAAGATAGGGGCCTTTCCCTTCCAGGGTTGGTTACCGGACGTTTACACCATGGCCGATAGGGGCTCCATCTCCTTCGTGTCCAGCGTGGGTAAGCTGGTGGGTATTGTACCCCTTCTCAGGATTCTCACATTGGGCGATCCCAGCTATGAGGAGGAAATAGCAGTGATAGCGCTGTTTGTGACGATCTCGATCCTCAGTATGGTTGTGGGGAACATAGTTGCCTTCTCCAGGAATGACGTCGCCTCCATCCTTTCCTTCAGCAGTATCGCCCAGGTCGGTTTCATACTCATAGGCTTCGCCGTGATTCAGGTTAACACAGCGCTGGCGGAGGCAGGAATATTCACTCAAATTCTAGCCTATGTTATCGCCCAGGCAGGTCTGTTCAACTTCCTAGGTCACTTGGAGAAACTGACAGGCACCACAAATCTGGAGGGCCTCAGGGGTCTAGCTAAGGGTGATAGAGCCCTAGCTGCCTCATCCACGATACTCCTTCTAAGCTTACTGGGAATACCCCCTATCCTAGGTTTCTGGGGGAAACTGTTCCTGTTCGAGTCTGCCTATTCTCTTCCGTGGTTAGTGGTTATAGCCGTGATTAACAGTGCAGCGTCTGCGGGTTACTATATACCTGTTATCAGGGAGATGTTCAGGGAGGGTTCAGTGAAGGTTGTAAGGTCCGGCGAGAGGAACAGTGTTATAATTGCTGCAGTTCTCAGTATTGTAGTGGGAATATTGGCTCCCCTGGTGCTGGTGGTGTTCAGTTGATAAGAGTTGGTCTAGTGGGCGTAGGGAACGTAGCGTCGTCTCTAGTTCAGGGTGTGGAATACGTTAAGCAGGGCGGAGTTATACCAGGAATACTCGACCTTGAATACAAACCTGAGGACATAGAGATAGTTACTGCGTTTGACATTGACGAGAGAAAGGTGGGCAAGAGACTATCTCAGGCCATCTTCGAGAAGCCCAACGTCGTGGGAAAGTATGTGGACGTGAATTCAGATGTGATTGTGTTGAGGGGACCTACCCTCGATGGAGTCGAAGGAATTCTGGGAAAGGTAATAGAGGAGTCCAAGGAGAAACCGGTTGACGTTAAGTCAGTTCTTAAGGAGAACAGGGTCGATGTAGTGGTTAACCTTTTACCAACAGGAGTTGAGAGGGCAAGTGAGTATTACGCCACCACTTCGTTGGAGGCAGGCTCTTCCCTGGTTAACGCTTCCCCAGCTCCCCTGGTGGAACTATTTGGAGAGAAGTTCAGGTCCGCAGGGTTACCGCTTCTCGGGGACGATCTAATAAGTCAGATAGGTGGAACTGCTCTACACGCTGGGATAATCAACTTCCTCACAGAGAGGGGAGTTAAGGTTACCAGATCCTATCAGATAGATATCTCGGGTACCACGGAGACCCTTGTTACCCTTGAGGACTCAAGAAAGGAGCTCAAGAAGAGGATTAAATCCTCCTACATATCCAGCCAACAGGACGGTGTGGAGGTGGTAGCTGGAACCTCGGATTACGTAGAGTTCCTTGGGGACAGAAGGGTGAGTTACATGGTGATTGAGGGAGAGTACGCCCTGGGTGCGAAGGTGAGAATAGATGTCTCCATGAAGAGCCTTGACGGCCCCAACGCTGTGGCTCCCCTCTTAGACCTGATAAGGCTGGCCAAGATACTGAAGGAGAAGGGAATAGGAGGATCTCCACCTCAGGTATGCTCCCATTACTTTAAGGGGTATAACGGTAAAGTGAGTGGAGATACTAGGGCTCGCCTCATCAGTTTCCTTCAAGCCCTGAAGTGATGAGTGAACCCCGGCCTGATATGTGATGGTTTCCGTGTGAGGTCTGATCTCCTGACAGACTTTTCTATTCAGGTTTTTCACAATGAGGAAAAACGAGATTTGGGTAAATCCTTTTTAAGCCTTTTCAAGACGTGCAGTTAGATCTAATATGGATGGTAAAATTGTAGGATTCTCCATAGCCATAATAGTCCTCCTCATAGCTTCAGTGGTCGGTTTTTACGAATACTCAACTGCATCGGGATCTCTAGCCTCTCTTCAAAGTTCCTACTCATCTCTCCAGAGCACGGTAAGTCAACAGAACAAGACCATCTCCTCCCTTTCCTCAGAGATAGCGTCCCTCAACTCATCCCTGCAGACTTACAAGACACAGCTCGCCTCCGCTGAGCAAAATGCCTCAAAGTACGCTAACCTCTACATGATGTATCTCTCCATGTTCAACCAGGCGGAGAGCAATTACACCATGTACAAGCAAATGTATCAACAACTTCTATCTCAGATAAGTACAGGCGGTGCCTCCTACAAGGAGGGAGCGGCGCTGGATACGGCATTCAAATTCTGGGATGGAATAGCCATTGAGAGCTTTGCTGACGTAACTCCCTACTTGGCCACCAACTTCTCCGCCACTATAATGGGTACACCCTTCCCCGGAACCTACTCCTACAGCTCCTTCAATCAGACATGGTTGAGCTCCTTCTTCAGCAACTACGAGACTGTCTACTTCTACACCACCGCTCTGCCCACCATAACTCCCATGAACAATAACACCTACCAGATATCTACCGTGATACAGTACTTCGTCGCTCCCACCAACGATCCAATCTATCTGCAGGTGTTCAATGCGTCAATAACTCTCACTGTCCAGTACATACAGGGAACTCCCCTGATCACCAAGTTAACGTGGATGGGAAATGAAGTACCGCCCTCCACCGTGATAGCGGGTTATCCATCCCAGCACGCCCTAGCCCAGTGGACCGCCCTCTCAGAGGTGCTATCTGAGATTAACGGTTTGGGAGCGGAGTTCCCAGGTCAAGTCACGGCCCAGTACTTCTCACCTGGCGCTACCCTCACCATCACAGGCCAACTGCCTCTAGGTCTCAAGAACGGAACATACTCTGGCCTCTCCTCAATAGAGAACTTCTTTAACACATGGGACAGCTACTCCATATTCGTGATGGAGTACTCCCAGAACCTACTGCCCAATGGTACTGCAATTCCTCTGCAAGTTCACGTGATACTTAACTCCACCAATCCAGGAATGGCAGAGGTCGTAGCCAACGACACACCGTTCATGCTGTTCGTGAATCAGGGACAGCCTGGATTCCCTGGAATATATGACATCCATGTGAATATGGTATCCTATCTCATGTACAACTCCACTGCTGGTGAATGGCAGATAGTGAAGCAGACATGGACTGTAACACAAGTACCAACAATGAGTGATACCGTATACTACAACCTCAATACTCCCACGTTCAACGTGATAGGTGAGCAAACGGTTACAGTCAACGCTACTCAGGGGGCAATTCTCAAGGTTGGACCTGTGATGACCATAGTCAAGCCCGGAACTTACGCTCTACTGCCCAATGGAAATATGTCGAGCCTTTACAACTTCTCACTCATTCTACTCAGCACCCAGGCAGTACTACCTCCAGCACCGGACTACAACAACCTAACCCCAACCTACGCGTTTGCCTTTGCAATCAACGGGCGAATATCCCCAGCGTACTCCCTGGTGAACAGCACTAAAGGACCAGATCCAGCAATAACCGTGGTGTACGCACCAAACACGTGGACAAGTTGGACTTGGTTCGGTGGCAAATTTAACGGTACCACTTACGTCGGAGGGTCATACAAGTTCGCGGATCACTGGATATACGGTAACGGCGTAATGGTTAACATCCAGTTCTTCAAGCCTGTAATATGGATATTCGAGGCTGGCGAGACACCACAGGGACCAGTGGCACCTCAGTCCTCTGTGAAGGTATCCACGGTTTACGGTCTCACGCCCATTAATGCTTATACTGAGGTTATCAACTCCCAGCAGGGAGGAGTCATAGTTGCAGGGAATATAATCACCGTGGTTCAGCCCGGTACCACAATAAATACACCTGTGGGACAGCTCAGTAACTATAACTTCTCAGTTGTGTTCTATGATCCACAGAACGTTACCTCACCCGAGTCCGGACAGGTACCTTCACTGGTATTTGCATATGCGGTAAATGGTAACGTGACGTTCTCTTACACAGCGTCAAAGCCCTTCATTACCATCATCACTACTCCAAGTATGGGAGCGCAGATGTGGACATGGGGTTCCAAGAACGGAATGAACACTTACATATTCCACGACCCACTACTAGTTGGTAACGGAGTGGTAGTGAATCTGTCCTTCGTTAAGCCAGTGCCTTGGGTATTAACATTGCCAGAGCTAGTATCGAGCTCAACTATGAGTTCCTCAGGAAGTTCAGGCTATTATTACTAAAATATCTTTATGTGATATATTTCTTTTTTGATTCAAAATACTCAATCTTTTATTGGCTTTTACTATTTTACTGGATTAATATGAATAGTTTATATTCTTCCACAGTTTACATTATCATAGCAATGATATTCGTAGTTATTTCAAACCTTACGGAGAAAGGTGCTGAAACTATTGCAGAGAGACCTGAAAGGATTAAGATGCTAAATGAGGAATTGATGAAGGTAGGTGCTAAGGTTAAAGAACAGTACCTATTGTTTGGTGATATAGACTTCATAAATATCGTCGAGGTAGAAGATGCTGAGAAATTTCTAAAAGCAATGATAGAGCTTAACAGTAGAGGTACAGTGAAGACACGATCATACCTTGCTATTCCTGTGGATAGAGCTATTGATGTAATCAAAGGTTTACCATCTATAGGACATCCACATTAATCTAGTTTTCTTTCAAAACTTAAGTTTTTTTTTAACAAATCTCTATATTGGCTGTAGATGAGCCTACTACCATTAATACATTCATTGTTAGGATAATCATGGATAAGCCATTTAAAAAGAAAGAAGTCCTTAAGTTAACTTTTACATATGTCTGGACACTCTTTCCTTCCAAATAATATCGTCAATGTTCTTTATCGACTTAAATTTTTTAGCGAGTGAATTAACTATCGTCTTTTCCCTCTCTCCCTCATAGTCGAATTCAATATTGATTGAGGAACCTGTTTTGTTCACGGTAATCTTACCATTACCCTTTGGTGGAGTAGGTTTGAAGGATCTATCAAGTTCCTTTCCAGGCGGTAACTTAACTAGTCCAGGAGCCACGCTAAGAACATAAATAACCCCAGCATTGGAAACATACCTAGTAACTTTAGCTTCTATGTCAACAAGCGAGAGAAGTGAAGTTAGCTCTCCGTAAATGAAGAAGTTGTTTTGATTTTCAAACCCCATTATTTTGAATTGTAGAAGCGTTTCAAAGAAGAACTTTGGGTCAGAAAACAACGCCACTATTATATCTGGTTCATGTTTGCTCTGAACTGGAAACGAAATTCTCACAAGTATGTCTTATAAAGTAATCTTTTAAATTTTCCCTTTATTGGTTCAAGAAAATATATTAAGTTCAGTAATTGGGTATGACACGGTATTAAGGTTGAGTCACACTCATGGTGCCGTGATAACAGTCCTTGGTTTAATTGAGAGTGTACCGATTCAGGTAAGGCTACTTCGCATTGCTATCGTTCTTAAATCACTGAAACGTAAACGTTAATTGATACATACTTGGCTTAGAAATGAAGGGAGATAAAAATCATGACATGATCTTTCGCGAGAGAAAATAGAGGTACAACGTTTATGTTTAAGAGATATGAACAGTGAGGGAAAAGGGTATCTCACTTCCTTAATTGGCATGGTAAACTTTTATCTTTCTGCAAGGAGAAATGGGGATGTGGGGACAGAGCCCCCACAGTGGAAGGAAAGGACCCGTGGCTCAGCCAGGACAGAGCGAAGGCCTGCGGAGCCTTAGGTCCCGGGTTCAAATCCCGGCGGGTCCGCTGAGGATAACCTCCTTACCCTTCATTGGATCTCTGCCCTTGTGGTCATGGAATCACTTTCTAGAGTTTTCCAAATCAGCTGAAAACAGGATTACCCTAAGACGGATCTCCCTTTTTCCTCTAGTCCCTCTTAACCTCTAAGGTTTAAAGAACTTTGACCCGATATAATTATAATGGCTAGACAGCTCACCCTTACTGACTTCTCGACAACCGGAAGGGAGGAACCCGTCAAGCAAGAGGAAAAACAGGAGGAGAGGGTCCTGGAGAGGCCAGCCAGAATCAGGCAGGAAGCAGTCAAACAGGCTCAGGAGGAGAGGAGATACTTCCTTCTATCTGTGGACTATGACGGTAAAGTGGGTAAGGCATTGTGCAAGCTTTATGATCCTGAGACGGGTGAGCTACACGTTCTTTACGATAATACGGGTCACAAATCGTACTTCCTTGTGGACTTAGAACCTGATCAGATTCAGAAAATACCCAAGATCGTGAAGGATGAATCATTTGTTAGAATAGAAAGGATCACCAAGATAGATCCCTACACTTGGAAACCCATCAACCTGACCAAGATTGTGGTGAACGATCCACTTGCCGTCAGACGGCTGAGGGATCACGTTCCAAGGGCTTATGAGGCACATATTAAGTATTTTAACAATTACATTTACGATTTCAGCCTTATACCGGGGATGCCCTACGTGGTAAAGAAGGGGAGGCTTGTTCCCCTTAAGCCAGAGGTTGACGCCAGGGAAGTGAAAGAGGCATTCAAGGACGCAGATCAGATAGCCCAGGAGATGGCGCTAGACTGGGCCCCACTTTTCGAGTCCGAGATTCCGTCAGTGAAGAGGGTAGCGTTGGATATAGAAGTATATACTCCCATGATGGGTAGGGTGCCCGACCCAACCAAGGCTGAGTACCCAGTGATAAGCGTGGCACTTGCGGGGAGCGACGGCCTTAAGCTGGTTCTGGTGCTGGATAGGGGAGAGGGCCCCATACAGAACCAGGAGGTGAAAGTCGAGGTTTTCAACACTGAGAAGGAGCTTCTCTCCAAGTTGTTTGAGGTCCTCAAGGACTATCCCATGGTTCTTACCTTCAACGGCGACGACTTCGATGTCCCCTATCTCATATTTAGAGGTTTGAAGCTCGGGCTCTTTCCGGAGGAAATTCCCTTTGAGATTTCGGGTTTTGGGAAGAAACCCGATGCCAAGTTCAGGTATGGATTTCACATAGATCTGTACAGGTTCTTCTTCAATAAGGCAGTCAGGAACTATGCATTCGAGGGGAGGTACTCGGAATACAACCTTGACACGGTGGCGCAAGCCCTTCTGGGGCTCTCCAAGGTTAAGCTGGACGAGTCCATCAGCGACCTCAATGCGTCTAAACTCGTGGAGTATAACTACAGGGACTCGGAAATCACACTGAAACTGACCACGTTCAATAACGAACTGGTGTGGAAGCTCATTGTCCTGTTCTCTAGGATATCCAAACTGGGCATTGAGGAGCTGACCAGAACTGAAATATCAGCTTGGGTTAAGAACCTCTATTACTGGGAGCACAGGAAGAGGAACTGGTTGATCCCCCTCAAGGAGGAAATCCTCGAGCGTTCCTCTGGGCTCAAGACGGCTGCAATTATCAAGGGTAAGGGGTACAAGGGAGCGGTGGTGATAGATCCACCTGTGGGAGTTTACTTTGACGTTGTGGTTCTGGACTTCGCCTCACTGTATCCCTCAATTATCAGGAACTGGAACCTGAGTTACGAAACCGTTGACGTGAAGGAATGTAATAAGAAGAGGGACATAAGGGACGAAAGTGGTGCCAAGATCCACGAGGTATGCGTGGATAGGCCAGGAATAACTGCAGTGGTCACGGGACTGCTTAGGGACTTTAGGGTAAAGATCTACAAGAAGAAGGGGAAGCAGAGTAATATTGACGAGGAAAGGAAGATGCTCTATGACGTGGTACAGAGGGGTATGAAGGTGTTCATCAATGCGACCTACGGCGTGTTCGGCGCAGAAACTTTCCCCCTTTATGCCCCTGCAGTTGCCGAGAGCGTTACAGCCCTTGGTAGGTATGTGATCACGTCCACAAAGGAAATGGCCAATAAACTGGGGCTTAAGGTCGTGTATGGGGACACCGATTCTCTCTTCATCCATCAGCCAGACAAGGAAAAACTGGATAAGCTGGTGGAGTGGACCAGACAAAACTTTGGCCTTGATCTTGAGGTGGACAAAACCTACAGGTTCATTGCTTTCTCCGGGCTGAAGAAGAACTATTTTGGTGTATTCAAGGATTCCAAGGTTGACATAAAGGGCATGCTGGCCAAGAAAAGGAACACCCCTGAGTTCCTGAAGCAGGCCTTTAATGAGGCTAAGGCTAGACTTGCCAAGGTCCAGACACAGGAGGAGCTGGAGAAGGCTATCCAGGACCTTACGGCTCAGGTCAAGGAAGTGTACAGAAAACTGAAGATGAAGGAGTATAACCTTGACGAGCTAGCTTTCAGGGTAATGCTATCCAGGGACGTGAAGTCATACGAGAAGAACACTCCGCAACACGTTAAGGCTGCAGCCCAGTTGGCGGAGATGAACGTACAGGTCATGTCAAGGGATATAATCAGTTTCGTGAAGGTGAAAACGAAGGAGGGAGTGAAACCTGTTCAGTTAGCCAAGCTTTCGGAAATTGACGTGGATAAATATTACGAGAGTGTGAGAAGCACCTTTGAGCAGTTGTTGAAGAGCTTCAATGTGAGCTGGGATAGGATCGAGTCAACAACGTCCATAGACGCGTTCTTCAAGACTTGAGGTGGAAGGTGCTAACGCAAGTCAACAGGATTTTACAATCACGTTGAGACCTGCAAGTTCAAAAACATCACCACTTTTACTCCTCTAAGTCCTCGTCCTCTTCTTCCATTTCTTCCTCTTTCTCCTCTTCCTCTGAAGTGACCTGCGCTGCGTAATCCGTCAATTCCTTTTTCAGTTCATCATTTATATAATAGGAGATGACGTACACCCTCTTATCCTGGAAGTTCTCCTCTTTCCACTGGTTCTCAAAGCTTATGATGAAAATTGGCAACTTTAGTATGGCAGAAGTCTTGTCCTTTCCCGTAAGGAAATTCTTCATCTTCTCATACATGTCAGGTTTAAGGGGTAATGGTATCCTGGCCTCCTGAGAATCTCTCATGATGATGAAGTCGGAGGTGAGCTCATTCCACTCCTTAAGTGCTCTCTCTGCTGTTTTCCTGACAACTTCACCTATTTCTCCTTCCTCAACACTGTCAGAGGTAACCTTTCCTGACTCGCTCTTAAGTACGAGGACCTTCACTGATGCTCACCTATTACGTAAAGGTAGACCAAGTGGTGCATGTTACCGTCCTCCACCTTGATGACCTCCTTTGGCTTCCAGCCCTTCATTTCAAATTCGTGGGAAACAACCCTCGTTCCAGGCTTGAGCTCCTTCTCAAACTTGGGTTTCAGCAGTTCGTTGGCATTGGTCAGGAGGAAGAGGGTAACCACAGTGGCGTTAGATACGTCCTCGTCTAGAAAGTTGTTCTTCCTCAACTCAATCTTATCCTTAACTCCGTTCTGAATGGCGTTCTGTTCCGCTTCCTTGAGTCTTTCGTCGCTTAAGTCAACTCCCACAGCCTTCTTGGCCCCAAAATTCTTGACCGCAGCAATGATTATCCTCCCATCACCGCATCCCAGGTCATAAACAATGTCTTCAGGACCTACCTTGGCAATTTCCAGCATTTTCAGCACTACCTTCTCTGGAGTTGGCACATATGGAACGTGTGGAATCTCCCTATGTGGTGTGCTCAATTATCTCACTAAGGTAATCTTCATGAGACGAGATTTTTAATTTTGTTAATTGCCTCTTGCCTTCCTGCCTCGGGATCCGGCTTTATGTCCTTGCCAATGGGCATTTGAGTCAGGATTGGATAGATCCTTCCGTCCTCCAGTTGAACCAGAAGTTGAGGTAACCAGCTCATCCCAAACTCGTCCTTCTCCCCGTAGTCTGAGAGAAATGCGTAGTCTTCCAACTTGGTTTCTAGTTCCAGGTTAAACTCCTTTGCTATGGACTCCGCTATGCTTAGAAAACCCTTGTGATTGGGGTGGGATTCAGATGTAACTAGGATCAGTTTTTTAGCTTTCATTGTGACCAACTCTCAACGTACTCCACAGCTTAAAACGGTAGTGGTACCATGATTACAAATCTGAGAAGTGCATCCAAGAAGGTTCTCAGGCCAATAGCTTCTGCCCTAGTAAAGGCAGGCTTCACAGGAAATCAGGTCACGACTATGGGGCTGGCCCTTTCCCTGGTTTATCTAGGGGTGATCTATTTCACCAGAAATCCCCTTCTTGGTCTAGTGACCTTAGCTATCTCTTCCCTGTTTGATGCCCTTGACGGAGAGGTGGCCAGAATGAGGGGCCTTGCGGGGCCAAAGGGTAGCTTTCTGGACTCCTCCTTTGACAGGCTTGAGGACACCGTGTTCATAGCCTCCCTTGTTCTGCTAGGTTTCCCTTCCATATTTACCGCACTGCTCGTGGGGATCTCCCTGACCATATCCTATCTGAGAGCCAAGGCAGAGTCACTGGGGATAAAGGCAGAGGGGAAGGGACTGATAGAGAGGGGGGAGAGGTTGATCCTGGTGGGATTAATTCTTCTCTTTCTCCCCCTAGTACCCGTAGTATCAACTGTGCTTTTTTACGGGTTGCTGGGGGCATCCCTGGTAACTTTGGGCCAGAGATTTCACTTGGTAATGTCGGCGCTCCCGTAATAGAACTGCAGGGGAGATCTAGTCTTACAGTCAGAAACGCACAACCCAAGCTCCTTCATTTTTGGACAGGAGTACACCACAATCTTTTCCCTGAAGATCTTCCTGACCTGTTCCATGGGGTTCTCGTCCCCGCTTTTCTCCAGGACCAGGGCTATGGAGTCTATGCTGGATCCCGTGTTGGCCATATAAACTGCCAGAACCAGGGCCTCCTGTGGGGTTCTTTCCCTCTTCTCCTGGAGTGCCCTTATACATGGGGGAGTTTTTCCACCCCTCATCATTATTATGTCCACGAGCGTTTCAGGGACTTCCTCCATGGGAATGGGCTTCACGGTTTCCCTTAACCTTCTCAGGAGGTTGAAACCCAACAACCTGAGGAGAGTGGGTCTATCCATGTACACGTATCCTCCGTGTACTATTCTCTGTGTCAGGGAGAGGTCCTTACTCCCCTTTATGGCCCTTAGATACTCCAGGAAATGGAGGGCGTAGTCCAGCTTCTTGGTCACCGTCCTGTCCCCCTTGACTCTCTCGTGATACTTCAGGGAGGAAAGCCTGACGTTAAGTCCTAACCACTTGAAGACAGCGAGAAGGTCCCCATCCTCCTCCTTCTGAAGGTCCTTCATGAAGAGCTCCACCTCCCTTCTCAGAACCCTCTCAGTGGTTCTCCTGTCGTTTAACACTCCTAGGACCAGGAGCTCTGCAAAGAACGTCAGCTGGGGAGAGGTGTACTCCTTTAGCCTCTTAACCTCCTTTCCCGTGACTATGTCCCTTATCCTGCTCTTGGCATCTCTTATGGCCCTTCCGTCCGTAGTGAGAAGGGTATAAAGGTCTACTGCGTTCTCCCTTTTTATTACCTCGTCCACAGAAACCATGAAGGGATACTTGTTGTAGTCAAGCACCAATTCAATGGAGTATTTGTGAATTCCTTTAATAAGTGAACTAGGTGAATCTGTTAGGGTGATTACTTGAAGATTCTAGTGGCATCGGCCTGGCCCTACGTTCAGTCAGTTCCCCATCTTGGCAACCTCATAGGCTCAATCCTTTCAGCGGACGTCTTCGCCCGTTACGCCAGACTTAAGTACGGAAAGGAGAACGTGGTTTTCGTGAGCGGGAGTGACGAGCATGGAACTCCCATAGAGATTGAGGCAATAAAGAGGGGAGTAAGTCCCAAGTCCCTCACTGATCAGGCTCACGAGTATGATACTGAACTGTTTCTCAAGACCTGGAACATTAGCTTTGACAACTACACAAGGACAGAGTCAGAGGTTCATAAGAGCTTCGTGAAGGAGTTCCTTCTGGGAGTTAGCAAGTATATCAAGGTGGAAGAGGAGGAACTTCCCTACTGTGAAAAGGATAAGCTATTTCTTCCAGACAGGTTCGTGAAGGGAACCTGCCCCTACTGCGGTTTTGAGGACGCCAGGGGGGATCAGTGTGACCGTTGCGGTAGATTGTTGACCCCATCCCTTCTCATTAATCCAAGGTGTGCCATCTGCGGAACTCCTCCCGTGAACAGGAAGACCAAACACTGGTTCTTTGACCTTAGGCCCTTCTCCGAGTCCATCAGGGAGTGGATAACCTCCTCTCCCGATATGCCGGAGAACGTGAAGGGTACTGCGCTCAGCTGGGTGAACGAGGGATTGAAACCCAGAAGCCTGACCAGGGACAACTCGTGGGGAATTCCCGCTCCCTTCCCCGGTGCAGAGGGAAAGACCATTTACGTGTGGTTTGAGGCCCTTCTGGGCTATCTCTCTGCTACCCTGGAGTACTTCCAGAGGAGAGGCGAGACGGAGAGGTGGAGGGAATTTTGGGAGAACGGGAAGGTGAGAAGTTACTACTTCATTGGTAAGGACAACATCCCATTTCACGCCGTGATTCTACCAGCCATGTTGCTCGCTTCAGAGAAGAATTATGCCCTTCCCACGGTGATAGCTGCCACGGAGTATCTCATGTACGAGGGACAGAAGTTCAGCAAAAGTAGGAAGATAGGAATCTGGATAGACGAGGCTCCCCTTATCATGGAAGTCGATTATTGGAGATTTCTTCTCATCAGGATGAGACCGGAGGAGAAGGACATGAACTTCACTTGGACTGAGGCGACAAGGATAGTGAATAGCGAACTCAATGACGATGTTGGTAACCTCGTGAACAGGGTGATAACAATGGTGAACAGATACTTCCAGGGGAAGATACCTGAACCCAGGAACCTGGGGGAGGTAGACAGGAAATTGCTTTCCAGGATAGGGCAGACCTTGGATAACGTTAGTTCCATGTTTGAGAAGGGAAAACTGAAGGGCGGAACAGAGCTTGTTCTGGAGCTAGCCAGGGAAACCAACGCTTACCTCAACGAGAAGGCCCCATGGGATAAGATAAAGACGGACGTGGAGGATGCCTCCAATACCCTTTTCGTGGCAAGCTCTGCAATCAGGGCAATAGCCCTCATGCTATACCCAGTTATCCCCGAGAAGGCCAAGATGATTTACGACCAGCTGGGGCTTGATATCACACAGGAAAGCTGGGACAACGCCAAGGAACCCCTTAAACCCGGTCACATTGTTGGAAAACCAACGCCGGTGTTCAAGAAGCTTCCACCCGAGTTTGAAAAGAACCTTAACGAGATTCTGGAAAAAGTGAGAAAGGAAGTAGAAAAAAGAAGACCTGCTCTTCTTAAGTAGCCAGCTCCACCGATGCCACTAGTGGCTCAAACTTTTTCCCTCTTCCCTCATAGAACTTGCTGAACATTTCGTAGAAGTGAAGCCTCATATCTTGTATGAACACCACCAGTCCTTCCAGTCCAATTGCCAGAAGGTTACCTATTATCAGAATGATTATTGAAGCGGGGTTGGTGCCCAGCGCGAAGAGGCTTGGATGTCCCACCACTAGGTATGCCATGTAGGAGAAGGCGTAGAGAAGGTAATAGTGAGCCAATGCGAACACTAGAATTCTTATGAAGGATATTGTGTTTGATAACAGGAGAATGGCAGCCTCAAAGCCTCCCTCAATGAATCCCATGGCGAGGGCGCTCCCTGTGGACGCATGATCGTGTCTCTTCAGGACTATTGCCTTGGCGATCCAGTTGTAGATAAGACCTATCTCAACCCACACTATCAGCCCGTAAGCTAGGGCAGAGGTGGGGTTGCTCAGGTTGGGATGTATACCGCTCAGCAGGTTCTGCAGGATGTCGCCAAGAAGCACTCCAACGGTACTGAAATAGTGGGAAGGATCGGTCACACCATACCCGAATATCACCAGAGGTACTGTGTAAAGCACCAGGAGGGGTAGTTTCTCAAACACGAGGAATTCAGGGTCCCTCTTCTTCACGGCGTTTACTACTCCCAGGAGAGAGCTAACGAAGAGAGCTATTGCTCCCAGCAGTATGGAGAGGATTATCGTGTGTTCGATTGAGGTGCTGGTGCTGTACTCACCGAAGGGAAGCAGAGGTGAGAGTGCCTCAGTTACGCTCACTGGAACTGGCCACACACTGTCCAGGGGACCGCTCACGTTGGCTATACCCATCTCCTTGAGACCGCCCACGGGTAGAGGACCGAAGAAGTCCCTCGCCAGGAAACCTGTTATCATGGCAACCACGGAGGAGTAACCTAGGATAAGGGAAAGGTTCTTGATATTGTTGCTTCCCTTCTTAACGCCGTATCTGTGGAAGAAGATCGCAAAGATCAGAAGTACAAGGGCATTTCCCACATCCGGGAACATCAAACCGAACAGGAGGGGGAAGGTTATGACTAGGAACACCAGCGGAGAGATCTCCCAGTATGAAGGTGTACCGTAAATTTCCACGACAGACTCTATTGCCGAAATGCTCTTGGGAAGACGGATATACGTGGGAGGTTCCTCCTCCTCTCCAAACCTCCTTGGATTGGCGCTCTCAGTCAACGCAACCTGATCCAGTGACGACTTAAGTTTTTTCCAGTCCCTCTCAGGAACGTAACCTTCTACCTGGAAGAAATGTTCCGATACTCTCCCCTTGGAAAGCAGGGTGAGCGCATCTCTCACTGTGAGAAGTTTTCCATATAGCTCACTGAACTCCCTCTCGTTTTCCCTAATCTTCTTAATTAGACTACTTCTGGTCTCCTCCAGAATTTTCCTCAGTTCCCCTATCCTCTCGCTTATAACCTTGTATACCTCGTAGGGGGATTTCCCCTCACCTGTTTCAAATCTTCTAACTCCTAGCTCCTTCAATACCTGATCAAGGGATATCACATTCCTCCTAGAGATGAGAACGCAAGCGTACTTACCATCCTTTAGTGAGGATGTCTCCACTGCTATGTCCTTGTTCTGTCTCACCTTGTTAAGCTGTTCAGGCGTCAGAACGGCTAGGGCCACATCCAACGTCTCCAGCGAGTAAAGGGTGGAAAGGTCAGTGGCAATTCCGCTGAAAGGCTCCAGTTCCCTGAGCTGTGCCTGATACAGGTCGATCTCGCCCTTGAGTTTTCCTATCTCCTCCAGTAGTTCCTTATATCTGAACTCCTCCAGAGACGCCTCCTCTGAAAGCTTCTTGGCCACGTCAGTCCAGGACGAGTCCACCTTCATCCTTCCCCTGGGCTCCAGGGGAGTACCCGCTATCTCCATGATTAACCTGATCTTATTGACGTGTTCCTGAACTGCCGTTAGTTCCCTTCTGGCGTCCTCGAACCTCACGTTTGAGATAGGGTGGGCTGGCTCTATTACCTCTATTTTCCCGAACTTTAGGATCTCTGTGGCTACCTTATCTTTTTGGTCAACTGGTGATATAATTTCTACTTTTACCATGTTTTCAGGAAAGATCAATACACTATCGGGAGTAGTATGAGCTATATCTTAAAAATATTTAATCTTCATAGCAAATGAGAGCACGTCATGGGTAAAATATTGCTGCTTGGAGACAGGTATACGGTTTCTCTTTTTAAAATGATGGGAACGGAAGGGGAAGTGATTGAGGATCCCCTTAACTTGGAGAAGGAGATTGATTCCGTGAAGAAGAGGGACGACGTGGACCTTGTGTTAATAACCAGGGATGTGTACGAGCCAGTCAAGGAGAAGGTGGACTCAATGATTTCAAATCTCACTAAACCACTGGTAACTATCATACCCTCTCCGTTCTCGGAATCCAAACCTATTGACGTCAAGAAGATGGTTTTAAAGGCTCTGGGATTCGGGTGATGGTATGGTCTCTGTAGAGGAATTGATGGAACAGGTGATCGACACGGAAATGCAGGTCATAAGCAAGGAATTAAGTAAGGCCCTTGAGGAGGCACTTAACATGATAAAGCAAAAGAGAGACAGTGTAGAAAAAACGTACACTGCCAAGATCCAGGACATGGTGACAAAGGCCAAGGAGGAGATAGAGGGGGAGAGGGCTAGGCTGGATATTGAGGTTAAGAGGGCAGTTCTTAGCGAGAAGAACTACTGGCTGAACAAGGTTTATGAGGGCACAGTCAAGTCCCTGGGGAAGGTTAAGAGTTCCCAGGGGTATAGACAGGGCATAGAGTCTGTTCTCAGAAGGGAGGCGAGGGACGGCTCCATTATTTACTGCTCTCAGGATGAAGTGGATCAGGTCCAGAAGATAGTGAAGGGATTGAAGGTTAAGGCCGAGGTCAAGTCAGACCCAAAGATCATGGGAGGAGTCAAGATACAGTACCCAGACGTTGGGCTAGTGAGGGATTACTCCCTAAACCTGATACTGGATCAAGTTTTTGAGTCACTAAAACCTAAGATAGCTGAGATTCTATTCGGTGAGATGTAAGATGGCACAGGGTAAAGTTGCTAGGGTGAACGGGCCACTGGTTGTGGCCGAGGGTATGAAGGATGCCCAGATGTTTGAAGTTGTTGAGGTTGGTGAACCCAGACTGGTGGGCGAAATCACAAGGATTGAAGGGGACAGGGCCTACATTCAGGTATATGAGGATACAAGCGGTATAAGGCCTGGAGAGCCAGTTGTGGGAAGCGGGGCTCCGCTTTCCGTGGAGCTAGGTCCTGGCCTTCTGGGGCAACTTTTTGACGGATTGCTTAGACCCCTGGGAGAAATAAAGGAGGTTACCAAGTCACCCTTCATCAAGAGGGGAATAAAGTTACCCACGCTGAACAGGGAAAAGAAGTGGCACTTCGTTCCCAAGATTAAGAAGGGCGATAAGGTTGAACCAGGTGATATCCTGGGAACAGTGCAGGAGACTGGGCTGGTGGAGCACAGGATACTGGTTCCTCCTTACGTTCACGGAAAGTTAAAGGAAATTGTCACAGAGGGCGACTACAGGGTAGAGGATAACGTGGCCATTGTGGACATGAATGGCGACGAAGTTCCAGTGAAAATGATGCAGAAATGGCCTGTCAGAGTTCCCAGGCCATTCAAGGAGAAACTGGATCCCACTCAACCACTGCTCACTGGTGTCAGAATCCTAGATACCATATTTCCCATGGCTAAGGGAGGTACTGCAGCCATTCCAGGACCCTTCGGGAGTGGGAAAACGGTAACCCTGCAGAGCCTTTCCAAATGGAGCGAGGCAAAAATTGTAATTTACGTTGGATGCGGAGAGAGAGGTAACGAGATGACCGACGAACTGAGAAGCTTCCCCAAGCTCAAGGACCCATGGACAGGGAGGCCCCTTCTGGAAAGGACAGTCCTTGTGGCAAACACCAGTAACATGCCCGTTGCTGCCAGGGAAGCAAGCATTTACGTTGGGGTGACCTTGGCTGAGTATTTCAGGGACCAGGGATATGACGTGCTCACGGTTGCCGACTCTACCTCCAGATGGGCTGAAGCCCTTAGGGATCTGGGAGGTAGAATGGAGGAGATGCCGGCGGAGGAGGGATTCCCAAGCTATCTTTCCTCCAGAATTGCCGAGTACTACGAGAGGGCAGGAAGGGTTAGAGCGCTTGGTAACCCGGAGAGGTTCGGCTCAGTTACCTTGGCTTCTGCCGTTTCACCGCCTGGAGGAGACTTCACCGAGCCAGTTACCAGCACTACACTAAGATTCGTCAGGGTATTCTGGCCATTGGACGTGTCCCTGGCTCAGGCCAGGCATTATCCGGCAGTTAACTGGCTCCAGGGTTTCTCGTCCTATGTGGACCTAGTGTCTGACTGGTGGATTAAGAACGTTGATCCAGACTGGAGGATAATGAGGGACTTCATGGTGAGGACCCTTCTTCGAGAGGATGAGCTGAAGCAAATCGTTAGGCTGGTGGGTCCAGAGTCCCTCGCGGAGAAGGATAAGCTGACCCTAGAGGTAGCCAGACTCATCAAGGAAGCTTTCCTGAAGCAGAATGCCTATGACGACATTGACGCTTTCTCTTCGCCTCAGAAGCAGGCCAGGATTATGAAACTGATCTATCACTATAACCAGTACGCCACCAACGCTGTGGAGAGAGGGATACCAGTGAAGAAGATCGCTGACAAAATAACTGTAGTCCCTGACATAATTAGATCAAAGGCCACCATAAAGAACGACGAACTTCAGAAATATGACGAACTAGAGAACAAGTTAAAAGCTCAGTTCGATGAACTCTTGAAGGAGGCTGGTGCTTAATGGAGTCTTCCATGAATGTGAGGGAGTACTCAAATATTTCCATGATTAAGGGTCCTCTGGTAATGGTTCAGGGCGTTGCTGACTCCGCCTATAACGAGCTAGTTGAGGTTGAGATGCCCAATGGCGAGAAGAGAAGAGGAATTGTCGTAGATAGTCAGAAGGGAATTTCCGTAGTGCAGGTCTTTGAGGGAACCAGGGGAATATCTCCAGTTGGAACCACTGTGAGATTCCTGGGTAGGGGACTTGAGGTAAAGATATCGGAGGAGATGCTGGGAAGGATTTTCAACCCCCTGGGTGATCCTCTGGATAATGGCCCCATGGTGATAAAGGGCGAAAAGAGGGACATCAACGGCGAACCGCTGAACCCTGCAGTCAGGGACTATCCTGAGGAGTTCATACAGACCGGTATCTCCGCGATTGATGGCCTGAACTCACTGCTCAGAGGTCAGAAGCTTCCAATCTTCAGCGGGAGCGGTCTGCCTGCAAACATTCTCGCAGCGCAAATAGCCAAGCAGGCAACGGTTAGGGGAGAGGAGAGCAACTTCGCTGTGGTCTTCGGTGCCATTGGAGTGAGATATGACGAGGCACTGTTTTTCAGGAAGTTCTTTGAAGAGACAGGGGCAATAAACAGGGTAGCCCTGATCATGAGTCTGGCAAACGAGCCTCCAGTTATGAAGACGCTCACCCCCAAGACCGCCCTCACCCTTGCGGAGTATCTAGCCTTTGAACAGGACATGCACGTCTTGGCAATTCTGATTGACATGACCAACTACTGCGAAGCGCTCAGGGAGATAAGTGCCTCAAAGGAGGAAGTACCTGGTAGAGGTGGCTATCCCGGTTACATGTACACCGATCTAGCCCAGACATACGAGAGGGCTGGGAAGGTCGTGGGAAAGAAGGGATCCATAACCCAGATGCCTATCCTGACAATGCCAAACGATGACATAACTCATCCAATTCCAGACCTGACAGGTTACATCACCGAGGGTCAGATTACCTTGGACAGGAGCCTGTATAACAAGGGAATCTATCCACCAATCAATGTTCTCATGAGCCTGTCAAGGCTCGCCAAGGATGGAATAGGTGAGGGGAAGACCAGGGATGACCACAAGGACGTGTCCAACCAGTTGTTTGCGGCCTATGCAAAGGCCGTTGACACAAGAGGGCTTGCAGCGATCATTGGAGAGGATAGCCTTTCTGACACAGACAAGAAGTATCTAATGTTCGGTGATGCCTTTGAAAGGAAATTCGTAAGTCAAGGGGTTAACGAAAACAGGGATATAGAGACCACTCTAGATATTGGATGGGAGGTCCTCTCCATTCTGCCAGAGAGGGAGCTCACAAACGTGAAGGTGGACTTTATCAAGAAGTATCATCCAGCCTACCGTGGTAAGAAATGAGCTCTAGGAGGGTACTCCCCACAAAGATAAACCTCATCAGCATGAGGAATCAGCTCAAGCTCATCAGAGTAATCAAGAGGCTATTGGAGAACAAGAGGGAAGTTCTTCTCATTTATCTGAGGACTTACGTAAACGAGTACGAGAAGATCTACAACGAGGTTAACGAGGCTTTGAAGGTAGTCTATGACAGCTACATGAAGGCCGTTGTTGATGAAGGTATTGGGAACATAGAGACCATAGCCAATTCTCAGACCAGTTCACTTCAGTTAAAAAGCTCCACTAAGGTCATCTTCGGAGTCAAGATTCCCATCACCGAACTTAGTGAAACCAGCATTCCCCCAAAACCCTTCAGCGAAGTTGAAACCTCTCCCTACCTTTCCGAGGCTTACGACAGGATGAGGGAGACCATGATTAAGGTCATCAAACTTGTGGAGCTTGAGTCAACCATCAGATCGCTTGTTGCCGAGCTCAGAAGAACCCAGCGCCTAATCAACGCCATAGACACCTCAATACTTCCCTTCTACAACAACTCGGTGAAATACATTAGATCAATTCTAAATGACAGGAGCAGGGAGGAATTCGTTAGGCTTAAAGTCACAAGAAGGATCTTACAGAGGAGGAGAGGAGATGGACGCTAATCCCTTTATTTCAAATCTTAACAAGAGACTTGATGAAAAAATGAAGGAGATTCAGGACCAGCTGAACAAGGAGTATTCCTCGATACTGGAATCTAAACGAAAGGCCATGGAGGAAATAAGGAGAAAGGCTTTAAAGGAACTGCCAAAGTAAACAGTGGTGGATTTAACATGGAATATTCAAAGAGAATGAAATATGTAATACTCCTTCTACCGCTCCTTATGGGGTCTGCTGTGGCATTTGCTCAGTCTCCTGCAGAGACTTCAACTGGTTTTTCAGGGATTAACATTGGTGCAGGACTAGCTGTGGGTCTTGCAGCAATTGGCGCTGGCATGGCCGTGGGTATGGCTGCTGCAGCTGGTATAGGTGTACTAACAGAGAGAAGGGACATGTTCGGTACCGTGCTGATCTTCGTGGCCATAGGGGAAGGAATAGCAGTATACGGTATACTGTTCGCAGTGCTAATGTTGTTCGGTAAGTTCTAAAAACCCCCAAACTTTTTAGGTCAAGTTTTTTGGATTCCTCCCATGAAGATATCAAGGGAAAAATGGTCCTCTAATTTTAGCGAGTGGTTTGATTGGGTCATCTCTCAGGCAGAAATATATGACTACGGGAGGTATCCTGTTAAGGGTTCTGGCGTTTGGATGCCCTACGGCTTCAAGATTAGACAGAACGTTACCAATCTCATTAGGAAGTTGCTTGACGACACCGGTCACGAGGAGGTTCTCTTCCCCCTCCTCATCCCAGAGGGACTTCTCAAGAAGGAGGGCGAGCATATCAAGGGTTTCGAGAAGGAGGTTTTCTGGGTCACCCACGGAGGAGAAGAGGAACTAGAGGAGAAATTCGCCCTCAGACCAACGTCGGAGGTTGCCATAACCCTCATGGAATCTCTTTGGATAAAGGGCTACACTCAATTACCCAGGAAGTTTTACCAGATAGTTAGCGTCTTCAGATATGAGACCAAGGCCACAAGGCCCATGATCAGGGTTAGGGAACTGACCACGTTCAAGGAGGCTCACACGGTTCACGAGACATTTGAGGACGCCGCTAAACAGGTGGATGAGGCTGTGGAGATATACAGTAGGTTCTTTGACATTCTGGGCATACCCTATCTCATCTCCAGAAGGCCCGAGTGGGATAAGTTCGCCGGGGCGGAGTACACAATTGCCCTTGATACAATTATGCCGGATGGAAGGGCCCTGCAGATTGGAACGGCCCATCACCTAGGTCAGCACTTCACCAAGGCCATGGATTACAAGGTGCAGAGGGCTGACGGTTCCCACGTTCATCCGCATCAGACCAGTTACGGAATATCTGACAGGGTGATAGCCACTCTCATATCCATAAACGGCGACGATCATGGCCCCATCCTACCTCCCGTGGTGGCTCCCTTTGAGGCAGTGATCATACCAATACCCGGGAAGACCGACGAGGACACGGAGAAGATCAACAGGTATGCTGGGGAAATAGAATCAACCCTGAAGACCAATGGTATCCGCGTTACCTTGGATGCCTCAGAGGACAAGACCCCTGGGGAGAAGTACTATATCTGGGAGTTAAAGGGAGTGCCCATAAGGATAGAGGTGGGAACCAGGGAGCTGAACGCAGGCACAGTGTTCCTGAAGAGGAGGGATACGCTCGAGGGTAAGGCAGTGAAAAAGGATGATTTGATCAAGGAGTTTAGAAACCTTGAGGATCAAATCTCCGCCGACCTAAGAAAGAGGGCATGGGAGCAGTTCAGGGAGAGAGTGAAGAGGTTCCAGAATCTGGACGAGGCTAAAAAATTCCTTGACAACAGGGGAGGTATAGCTGAGGTTCCGTGGTGTGGACAGGACTCGTGCGGTCTGAAAATAGAGGAGGAGGTTCAGGCCAGGGTTCTGGGTGCTCCCCTGAAACCGGAGCCTAGCGGTAACTGCGTTGTATGTGGAAAACCTTCAACCAACATCCTTCGAATAGCAAAAACTTATTAGAGGTCATAATGAAAAGAGGAGAGGTGCTAAAGTATTGCCCAAAAAGAGGGAGAACAGAGGCAGAAGGAAAGGAGATAAAGGTCACGTAGGGTATGTCATGTGCGATAACTGTGGAGCAAGGGTACCGGAAGACAAGGCCGTGTGTGTTACAAGGACCTACAGTCCCGTGGACGCTTCCCTGGCTAACGAACTGGAGAAGAAGGGTGCCATAATCACCAGGTACCCGGTCACCAAGTGCTACTGCGTCAACTGTGCGGTTCACTTTGGTCTAATCAAGATAAGGGCTGAGAACGAGAGGAAGTCTAGGGCAAGACTCTTCTAGGAAGGATCAGAAATCTAAGTTTTTAACCTCACTTCACCTCTATTTGCTTATGAGGCTATACGAGCTCTCATTTGATGAGGTAGAGAGATTCTTCTACAAGTTAGCTGAGTTAAGGGATACGGTGAAGGATTCGGGATTAATGTCTTACCTTCCTGAATCCCCTTCCTTCACGGGTCAGATTCAGGGAACCACTAGGGTAAAGCACGCCTTTCCAATCTTCCAGAAGGGAGGCGTGGTCATGGATGTGACCAGCGTGGAACAGGCAGGGATAGCGGAGGAAGCTGGTGCAGTCTCAGTTATGGTATTGGACAAGCTCCCCTATGACGTGAGAAAGGCTGGCGGAGTTGCCAGGATGGCAGACCCCAAGATCATAGAGGAAGTCATGAATTCCATCACTATTCCAGTGATGGCAAAGGTGAGAATTGGGCATTATTATGAGGCCAAGGTTCTGGAGGCCTTGGGAGTGGACATGATTGACGAAAGCGAAGTTCTGACTCCAGCTGATGAGGAGCATCACATCAATAAGTGGGAATTCAAGATTCCATTCGTGAACGGGGCCAGAAGTTTGGGCGAGGCCCTCAGGAGGATTTCAGAGGGAGCTTCAATGATCAGGACCAAGGGTGAACCGGGCACAGGAAACGTGAGTGAGGCTGTGAAACACATAAAGATAGTTAACCAGGAGTTGAGGGCTCTGCTCAGCATGGCTGAGGAGGACAGGGTAAAGAAGTCTAGGGAGTTGCAGGTTCCCTACGAACTGGTGGAATTGACCGTGAAGTACGCTAGATTACCAGTGGTCAACTTCGCCGCTGGCGGGATAGCAACCCCAGCCGACGCTGCCCTGATGATGTGGCTGGGCACAGATGGTATCTTCGTGGGTTCGGGAATTTTCAAGAGCGAGGATCCGCTGGAGAGGGCCAAGGCTATTGTTTTGGCCACCGCAGGCTGGGAGGATCCGGAGATAGTTCTGGAGGCACAGAAGATGATAAGTGAGCACAAGGCCATGATGGGTATTGACATAAAGACCTTGAAGCCTGAGGAACTCATGCAGGTGAGGGGAGCATGAAGATAGGAGTGGTTGCATATCAGGGAAGCTTTGAGGAGCATGCACTCTCCGTGAAGAGAGTGTTTGACAAGATAGGAAAGGGAGAAGTTATTCCAGTCAAGAAGCCAAAGGACCTTGACGTGGACGGCATAATCATCCCGGGAGGAGAGAGCACAACAATTGGCCAGGTAGCCCTAAGGCTGGGCCTTCTGGATCCCCTAAAGGAGAAGATAAATCAGGGAATCCCAGTGCTGGGAACGTGTGCTGGTGCCATCATGCTATCCAAGGAGGTAACGGATGCCAAGGTTGGAAAGAAGGGCCAGCCCCTGATAGGGGTGATGGATGCCTCAGTGATCAGGAACTATTATGGCAGACAAAGAGAGAGCTTTGAGGCCATAGTGGACCTGGAGGAGATAGAGGGAGGAAAGGAGAAGTTCGTGTTCATAAGGGCTCCAGCAATCTCCAAGGTATGGGGGAAAGCAAAGGCCCTCGCCACTCTGAACGACGTGATAGTAATGGCCCAGGAGGATCAGATTCTCACAACCACCTTCCACCCGGAGCTGTCAGGGACAACGTCAATTCATGAGTACTTCCTCAGGATGATCAAGAGATAGTGTTTTATTTTACTACTCAAAACTAGGATTAAACGGGGAATAATCTTTTGCCGAATGAGTTTTTGGTTGATAAGAGCTCGCTGCTTCAGGGCGTTACTAGGTATATAGAGAAGAACCTGATCAACGGAACGTTCCTGATACACAGGGCCCTACTCAGGCAACTGGAACAGGAATCCAAGCAGGGGCTTGTCACCAGCGACATTGCGCTTGAGGAGATTGAGAAGCTAAAGGATCTATCAGAGAGGTACCTATTTGCTGTGGAACTGGTGGGAAAGGAGAGCGGAGATGCGGAACAGGAGTTGAGGAATTACTGCGCGGAGAGAGGATGTAGCTTACTCACAGCAGATGAACTTACCAAGAAAATGGCGGAACTTCTGGGAATTGGGGTAACGTTTCTGGAACCCCTGCCTGAACCACTGTCCATAGAGACCTTCTTTGACGAGTCCACAATGAGCGTTCACCTCAAGGAGGACGCTGTTCCCAAGGCAAAAAAGGGGAAACCTGGGGATTGGGAATTTCACGTTCTAAGGGAGACTCCCTTGACTGGTGGGGAAATAAAGAAGATAGTTTCAGAGATACTGAACTCAATCAGGTGGACCAAGGGCTCTTTCATAGAGATTGAGAGGAAGGGCTCAACCATAGTTCAGTTGAGCACGTACAGGATAGTGATAACGAGACCTCCCCTGTCTGACGGCTGGGAACTCACAGCCACCAGACCGGTTGCAAGGAAGAGGCTGGAGGACTACGCTCTTAACCCTGAACTGGTGAACAGGCTTGAGCAGAGGGCGGAGGGCATCCTTATTGCCGGCTCTCCTGGAATGGGCAAGACAACCTTCGCTCAGGCACTGGCGGAGTATTACATGAAAATGGGCAAGATAGTTAAGACCATAGAGTCCCCCAGGGACATGCATCTCCCTGCGGATATAACCCAGTACTCCAAGAATTACGCGGAGATTGGGGAACTTCACGATATTCTACTCCTGAGCAGGCCCGACTACACCGTCTATGACGAGATGAGAAACGACGAGGACTTCAGGCTTTACATAGACCTCAGGCTTGCTGGAATAGGCATGATAGGAGTGGTACACGCAACGACGGCAATAGACGCCATACACAGGTTCCTGAACAGGGTTGACCTTGGAACCGTTCCGGGAATTCTGGACACGGTACTCTTCATAAATAAGGGCACGGTAGAGAAGGTTTACAGCTTGGAGATGACTGTAAAGGTTCCAGAGGGGTTAAGGGAGGCTGACCTAGCCAGGCCTGTAGTTCAGATCAAGGACTTCCTCAATGACAGGGTGGAGTACGAGATTTACGTGTTCGGCGAACAGACCATGATAGTTCCTGTGGGTAGACTTAACCTAAACACTATGGAGAACAGGATAACTAGGGCCATATCTGGGGTTATCCCTGACGCGAAGGTCAAGAAGGAGAACGGGGAGTACGTGGTGGAGATTCCAAGGGAGGGCATATCCAGCTTCAACAGGAAGATCAACACAAAGCTGAGGAAACTAGAGAAGAAGCATGGGATCAAGATAAGGATAAAGTTACAGGATAAGGAGTCCTAAAGGAAGGTATCCAGTGTTTTACTAAACTTGGATTCAACGTATCTGGCAAGGCCGTCAATGTCCACTCCCTTTTCTATAGCCTCCTGAGTTGCAACGTAGTTTCCACCGTCAGTCTTCTTGAGATCCTGAAACCTAATGAACTTGAGGAGTTTGGGATTTTTCACAGCCAAGAATAACTCGCCTCCGCTCCTTCTCGAGAACTCAAGTATTCCATCAGCCTGTTCCCTTGTAATGTACACATTTCCCTCCTTTTTCCTGCTCTTCACCTCTATCAGCAGGATTACTCCCATTTTGAGTGCCACGATGTCTGGGGCTGGGTCCTTTCTCTTGCTCCCGCTAGCTGGTGATCTTATGACCGCGAAGCCCCTGTCCCTCAGAAGCGAAAGAATATATCTCTCGACGTTAGAACCTCGAGCTTTCCTTTGGTTCACAAGTTTATAAAAAGAGATCTAGGATTTAGGCCTTCCTCTCTCTATGAGCTCTTTGAGCCTTCTGCCGGTCTGTTCCTCAAGGCTCTTATCCATTTCCTCCATGCCCTTACTTAGGGTTGGGCTACCCCTACCGTACTCCTCTATCCACTCCTCTGCAAACTTCCCTGACCTAACCTTCTCAGCAGCCTCCCTTATCCTTCTCCTTGTCTCCTCGTTTATCACCTGCTTGCCCACAGTGAATCCACCATACTTGGCTGTGTCTGAGACTGCCCTGAGCATTCCCATGAATCCCTTATCGTATATCAGGTCAACGATCATCTTGAGCTCATTTATGGTCTCAAAGTAGGCCACCTCGGGCTGGTAACCCATTTCCACGAGGGTCTCAAACGCGGCTTTCATGAGCTCCATCACGCCTCCTACCAGGATGGTCTGCTCCCCAATGAGGTCCGTTTCGGTCTCTTCCTTGAACGTTGTCTCTATTGCCCCTGCTCTGGTACCTCCCAGGGCCTTGGCTATGGCCAGCGCTTTCTCCAGGGCCTTTCCGGAGTGGTTTTGATGAACTGCAACTAGAACTGGGACTCCTCCTCCCTTTACGTAGAAATCCCTGACTATGGGACCTGGGCCCTTGGGTGCAACCATATAAACATCAACGTTGCTTGGAGGTTCTATGAGCCTGTAGTGGATGTTGAATCCGTGGGCGAACACAAGGTCCATTCCCTCCTTGAGGTAGGGTCGAACCCTTTCCCTGTAAACCAGTCTCTGAGCCATATCAGGAACTAAGAAGATCACCACATCGGCATCCTTCACGGCATCCTCAGTCTTCTTGGGCGTAAATCCGTCTGCCTTTGCCTGTTCCCAGCTCTTCCCTTCCCTTTCCAGACCCACTGTGACCTGAAGGCCAGAGTCTCTGAGATTGAGAGCCCAGGCCCTGCCTTGACTACCGTAACCTAGTACGGCTATTCTCTTTCCCTTCATGGGATCGAGAGTTGTGTCCTTATCCGTGTAGATCTTTGCTATACGACTCACCCCAACTGTAGCCTGTTATCTTAGAGTAAACTGGTACATAAACTATCATCTTTTCCTCATCGGGATTATCACTTATCTCGCCCTTGTTGTTAAAGGAGTATGAAACAACCTTACCCTCTTCCAGAACCTCCACCTTCTCCACATCCACCATCTTGCTCAGGTTCAGAATCGCAAGGTTTGTGTTCTTTCCTTCCTTAACCTCCATATAGATCTCATATAACCCGTCTTCGTTCACTTTCCTTGCGTTAATCCATTCCACATCCACCCACAGTTTCCTCAGGGTCCCCATTACCCTCTCCAGGAACCCTGGATCCCTATAGTAACCTGTTACCCTAAGTAGCCTTCCTTGGGTCACGCACTATCACCTGTTTCAGTTTTCCTCCAGGAGGTAGAGTGGGGAGTGCCAGTTCCTCCTTATCTATTGGGACCCTGATCACCGCCGGGATGTTCTCCTTTATGGCCGTCTTTATTGATCTTTCTATCTCGTCATAACTTGTGGCGTTGAAACCAAGGGCACCAAAAGCCTCCGCGAACTTCACGAAATCAGGGGAGGGACCATAATCAACCCCCACTACCCTTCTGCTCTGGAAGAGGTCTTGGACCTGCCTCACCAGGCCTAGGGTTCTGTTATCGAAGATCACTGAGATGATAGGAATGTGTTCATCCACAGCTGTGGCCAAGTTATTGGCCGTCATGAGGAAGGAACCATCTCCATCCAGGTCCACGACTACCTTATCAGGCCTGGCCATCTTGGCACCCATGGCCGCAGGCAGGCCAAAACCCATTGTTCCCATTCCAGTGGAGGAGAGGAACGTTCTGGGCTCCAGCACCTCCCAGAAGACCTCTGACCACATCTGGTGCTGTCCCACACCTGTGGTAACTATTGAGTCCCTGGGTATGGAGTTCCTTATGGTCTTAAGGATCTTCCATGGTTTCAGCTTCCCGTCCTCCTCGTGATAGTAGAACTGTGCGTAATAGTCCCTTAGCTCCTTGACCCTCTTCACCCAAGCTGAGTTGTCCCTCTTTCTTCCCAGCTCCCTCACTGCCTTAATTATCTCCCTCAAAAGGATCTTGGCATCTCCATACAATGGGACGTCTATTTTGAATGCCCTTTCCGAGTCCGTGGGATCAATGTTTATCATAATGAACTTCTTCCTTGTTTCAATCATTTCGTCGTAGGAGGTGAACGTTCTATCACTTAATCTAGCTCCAACCACCAGCATTGCGTCCGACTCAAGGGCGGCCATGGAGGCCTCCGCCCTTCCATAGTAGCCCATTGCCCCCAGGAAGAGAGGATGATCATGTGGAATTGCTGACTTTCCAGGCAGGGTGGAGACCATGGGAATAGCCAATATCTCGGAGAGTTCGAGGATTTCCGGGGTAGCATTGGACCAAACTGCACCAGTTCCCGCGAGGATGATTGGCTTCTCTGCCTCGACCAGAATCTCCGCTGCCTTTTTGATCTTGACCGGATCAATCACTGTCTTGAAAGGTCTATAACCCTTGACATCCGGTCTTTCAGGCCACTTAACGTCCTCTATCTTTTCCAGCTGAATGTCCCTGGGAATATCAACCACCACAGGGCCTGGCCTCCCTGTGGATGCTATGTAGAAGGCATTTTTTATCCAGATGGGAATCTCGTAGATGTTCTTGAGTTGCACGACGTATTTGGCTGCATTGGCAAAAATCCCAGGAGTGTCAGCCTCCTGGAAGGCCATCTTTCCTATAACCGGTCTAACCACCTGACCTGTGAGAGCCACTACTGGAGAGCTGTCCCAGTAAGCTGTAACCATTCCCGTTACGAGGTTCGTGGCGCCCGGTCCTGAAGTGGCTGTGCACACTCCAGGTCTCCCTGACGCCCTGGCAAACCCGTCAGCTGCATGAACTGCTGCCTGTTCATGTCTCATCAACACGTGCCGTAGCTCTCCATTCTGAAGGTCCTCGAGAAAGGCGTCATAGATGGGCATGTTGGTTAGACCAGGTATTCCAAAAATTACCTTGACTCCCTCCCTTTTGAGAGAATCAACTACTAACCTAGCACCTGAGGGCATACAAAATCACCTTTATACATAATTCTACATCTAAACAACCTTGAGAAAACGACAATCTTGAGAAAACGTTTAGACTTGGAGGGTATAACCACCGATCATCCTTATCACGACCATATAGCAGAGAATCAAGGTTTTTAAACTTTATTATCATGTATTAACTTTAACAAGATTAGATTTTGTTTACTAAACAATTGCTCATGTATAACGATTTTCCAATTTTGAGATTATTTCCAGGTGATCATTTATGTCTTTCCACATTTCGAGGCACTGAATTCTTCCTAGGTAAAGCCAAACATTACCGAAATGTGCCCTCCTGTCGTCCACGAAAAGAACCTCCTCTGGTTTGAAATGAAATCCCCTTTCCGCAAACTTTCTGAGAATCTCCGTAATCATTATGAACTTGAAGGGGAAATCCCTCGATACAATGACGTCGAAATAATTGTCCAGTTCAAGTGCCCTCAGAACCTTTTCCGTCTTATGGGGATAGTTCCAGGTAGCCATGGCTATCTTCACCTCCTTCCTTTTCAGCTCATCCAGCGTTCTCCTGACGTTAGGGAAGAGCTTGAGGGTTCTTCCAGCGCTATCCCTCAACACATCCTTCCCTGGTAGTTGGAAAGGCTCCTCAAACTCTGAGATATTATAGTGATCCCAGAGAGTTTTATCCGCATCAAATATCACTAGTTTTATCATGTTTTAAACCCGGAGGTTTGGTATAGTAAGTTATCTTACCCTCATGATAGTCCCTTATAAGTTGAACTGAAGCCTGATCTATGTTGGGTTCCCTGTCGCTCTTGTATATCCAGCCCCTCTTTAGGGCGAGCTTCTCCAGAAAGTCCAGGGGAGATGAGAACTCTATCCTGTAGGCTAGGGTCAGGGAATTTGGATTGAACTTCACTATTCTCTCCACGAGCCTTATTGCCACCTTCACAGGGTCTTCCAGGTCCTCAGGTCTGCTTCCACGCAGGACCCTCTCGAATGGATCCCCATCGGGAGGTATCACGCCAGGGGAGTCTATGGCGTAGATCCTCGAATCTATCCTTACCAGCTGAAGGGACTTGGTGTAACCCGTTGACATGGGAATGGAAGACGTGGAGGCAGCATGTTTACCCTTGAGCGCATTTATCACCGAGGACTTACCGGTTTTTGGGTAACCTACCACTCCCACTATCCCCTCCTTACCCCTCAGCAATTCCTTCACCGAGTTTCTGAGGATCCTTGTCCCCTGATGTTCCCTTGAGGAAACAAAGACAGAACGGAGACCCCTCTCCTCAAAGTACTCCTTCCACTCTTTCAGAATCTCCAGGGGAACAAGGTCCGCCTTGTTGATCACGAGGAGGAGTTCTTTACCAGATTTCAGGATCATGTCCTCCACCCTTCTGGACCTGGTGAGCTCCGGCTCCCTGGAATCTAGAACTTCCATAACCACGTCTGACCTAGATATCACTGATTTTAGCACCTTCAGCATTTGCTTTATTTTGGATGTCCCCCATTATAACGTATGCCAGTGAACTTTGCGCCTTTTGACGAGGGTGAGATTACCGGTTACCTTGACTATCAGAGCTCCACTAAATCTACCACTCTGGGGAATACTCTCAAGGACTACTCCTTTTCCTTCTATGTTGAGGAGAAACCGGAGAAGGGATACCTCTTGGTGATTACGGAGTCTCCACCGGACTACGTTAAGTGGAGACTTTGGGTGAATAATTTCTCGCTAACAAAAGAGTTCAAACCAAACCTGAGTTACCTCACGGAGGATAAGAGAGAGTTACACTTTCACATTTTTGACGTGACGCACCTTCTAGTGAAGGGGAAAAATGAGCTCACCGTTAACTATAACAGCGCTCGCCCCCTTACCATAAGGCTGGCCAACGCAACCATGATAATGAGGTCAGAGGGTTTCTTCACCAGGTATTCCCTGAGGGGAGGGCTCCTTCAGCTCAGGCCTGGAGAGATGATGGAGCTGAAATCCATGGGCAGGAGTTACCTGGTGGTCAGGAGTAATTTCAGGGGAAAGGTGAGGGTCTCCAACGGTAAGAGCCAGGAGGATACCTTGGAGCTGGGGCACGAATGTGAGGAGATAGACGCTGAGGGGAACTTCGTGAGGATCTTCAATCCTTCCAGTGAGGAGCAAAGGAGCGTGGCCCAGATCCTCCTTCACTACTCCTACGCCTCCCAGACCCCTCAACTTGATTTTGATCTGATTCCAGAACTGATTGGGAATAGCCTTCAGATAAGGGTTGTGAACAAGGGAGATGTGGACATTGAGAGGCTGACCTTGAACGTGATGGTTAATGGGGTGACCGTTGGGTTCAGGACTCTCCACGATCTCTCAAGGGGAGGAGAGACACAGTGCACGATTCAGTTACCCCAAAAGAGGGGAATAGTCTACATTAGGAGCGTTGGTATGAGGGCGGGTTTAAGGAAAATTGTGGAAAAGGAACTGAAAAGGGAGACTGCCTAGGGCAAAGGCCATCATTCCAAGGAAGGCCGACCCCTTAAGAAGGGATCTGGCCCTTGACGCTCCCGCCTCCGAGGTTTCTGCCAGAACTGCCTTTGTCGTAACATAGAGGAACGGTACCAGGAGAACGCCATAGAGGAGGTTATATCCAAGGAAGAGAGGAAGAGGAGAGGTCACCTCGGTTAACACCAGGGATATCCTGGCCACTCTCCATGCGCTCACTATTCCCCTGGTGGTGGCTAGTGTATTCACGTGATTTGCCAGGTCGCCCCGGTAATCCTCTATTCCCTTAACTATTTCCCTGGAAAGGGTGAGCAGGAACGTGTATAGTACTGGAATCCATATCCTCTGAAGCCACGTTCCCTCGTGGTAGGAGAGCCCTCCATAAAACAGGGAAAGGGCAGTGGCTGTCGCCACGATTAGATTTCCGTAAATACCCGTTCTCTTCAAGTCTCTGGCGTAGAAAACCAGGGCTATGCTGACAAGAAACGCAACCAGAAACTGAAGGTAACCCTGTAGTGCTGATAGAATCACACCGGCTCCCATCAAACCGTAGGAAAGGGAGGTGGCAGTGCCAATAGATACTGCGCCTGAAGGAATTGGTCTGTCCGGTTTGTTTATCCTGTCTATCTCCACATCGTAAACGTCATTGATGGCGTTACCCCCCGCGTCCACGAGGGCTACCACCAGGACGGCGAGGATGAGCTCTACGGGATTGATTCTCCACATGGAGGAAGCTACGTACCCCGTGAAGGCCCCAAGCCCCGCACCTATCACGTTATGGATCCTCACCAGCCTTAGTAACGGATTCAAGTTAAAGTTAAATCCCTAGGGCGGAAAATAAAATTACAGCATGTCAGATTCTAGGGAACTGGAAATTGCAAGGAAGTACTTTCAGACAAACCTCTCTGTGGGGGAGATAATTGCCGTGAGGGATCTCAAGGGCCTCGGAATAAGGGAACCGGAGAGGGTTATAGCGGAGTTGATCAGGCAGGGCGTGATAGTCAAGGGCGAGGGGTGTTACAATTTCCGTAGGGAGAAAAGGAAGGAGTGAAAGTCGAACTCCTTGTCCACGTAAAACGTCTTTCCGTTCATAAATCTCAGGGTGGCTAGTCCCATCCTCCACGTCTTCTCCAGGAGAGATGTAATGAAGTACTGCCTAGCTATTTCCCTTTTCAGTCTGTCAAAGTTTGAGAAGTTTTCCAGCAACTCCGCTATTCCAAAGATGCCTCCTCCCGTGAACGTTTTTATGAGACCTGTCCTGTCACCTATTGCAGGAACAGAGGTAGGAGAAGGTTTAACCCTGGGGATGGCACCACCATGAACGCTCAATACTCTCCTTGAAACTGGGGGTATGAAGGGCCTGGGGTCCGATCTGGAGAGTGCCCCCACCAGCGTCCTATCGGGCAGGGGTACTATCCAGCCGAAACCAGCGGGATTCCTGGGATCAAGGGTCACCACTATCTCCTCCTGATCCATGGGCTCAGTGACGTACTCCACTGCTTTAACCCAGTTGGCCTTTCCCTTCCATCCGGACGCGTCAAATACATCACCGCGATACACGGATCCCTTCGCGAGGACCTCATCCCTTCCCCTAATCACCGCATCCACTGGCCTCATTACCCCAAGTTCAGAGTCTAACCATTTCTCTAGCCTTTCCCTTCCCAGCCTGATGAAATCTCCCCTTATGAAAATTTCCACACTTCTGTAAATTACCCTTATTTCCCTGAACTCCCTATCCACGAACTCCTTAGAGACGGAAAGTTTCTGAAACGTGGATCTGCTAATTATTCCAGTGCACTGCTTTCCCGGGTTTCTCCTCCTGTCAAAAACTATGGGATCTCTATCCCTTAACCTGTGGGCCAGAAGGAGTCCAGCTATCCCTCCTCCTACCACTAGAACTCCGATGACCTATCAGCCTCATTAACATTGAACCTCTTGGCTTTAAGTTCTGCCACAATATAGTTAAAGGCCTTCCTGGGATCAGTGTGGCTACCGCAGGAGTAAACGTCGACGGTGGCAAAGCTATGCTCAGGCCAGGTGTGTATGGTGACATGGCTCTCTAGAACAATGGCGACCACGCTCACACCTTCTCCTATCTTCCATGCCTTTACGTCTAGCAAGGTCATGTTGCCTTCCTTGGTTGCCTGCACAGCTATTTGCTTCAATCTCTCTGAGTCCTTGAGTATCTCAGTATCGCATTCGTAAAGGTTGCCAAAGACTTCCTTGCCCACAACTCTCGGTGTACCTCTTAGTTCAACCCCCATCATGTTTTGACCCCCCATTTATATACCCCCTATACGTTATTATATTTAAACTTATCCTGCTCTACCCGGGGGGTTAATAAATTGTTCCCGTAGATTTAGTAATGAAGGCTTTTAAACCCCATTTATCGAGAACATTGAAATAGTCAGAAATTTAACGGAGAGAGCAATAAAGTGGGGTATTGATGTAATTTGACTATAAGAAGAATTGTCCTAGATGTTCTCAAACCCATAAGGGGTTCATCCATTGTGGATTTAGCCGAGAGATTGGACAATTTGGAGGGAGTAGATGGAGTTAACATAAGCGTCTCGGACATGGACGTTGAAACCATGGGATTGATGGTTGTGGTTGAGGGAGAGAACGTAGACTTCAAGGAGGTTCAGAACATTCTTGAGGAGGAGGGATGTGCCATACACAGCATAGATGAGGTGGCCAGCGGTAGGAGACTCGTGGAAGGGAGACGTGGTAAATGAAGTGTGATAACTGCGAATTAAGGCAGGCTGAAATTCTCCAGCCCCACACAGGGAAGAGGCTCTGCAGGGAGTGCTTTCTGGCGGACATTCAGGAAAGGGTTGGAAAGGAGGCCAAGAGGCTAGGGATAACCTCGGCATCCAGGGTCCTCATAGCGGTGTCCGGAGGAAAGGACAGCCTCGTCCTGGCAGATACACTGTCCAGGATAGTGGATCCAGGTAAATTGATTGCGTTCAACATAGTTGAGGGCATCCGGGGGTATAACAGGGAGGATCAGGTTAAGGAGTTGAACCAGTACCTGAAGAGCCTTGGAATAGAGCTTATATCCACCTCATTCAAGGCGTCAGTGGGATACTCCCTTGATGAGATGGTCAGTTCCTCGAAGGCTAGGGGGTTAAATATAGCTGCCTGCACCTTCTGCGGTGGATTCAGAAGGAAATTAATAAACCAGGCTGGAAGGGACGTGAAAGCTGACCTGGTGGCTACGGGCCATAACCTAGATGACGAGGCCCAGACCATCATCATTAACCTCCTTCGTGGAGACGTTAAGAAATTAATGAGGGTGGGTGAAAGTCCCCTGAAGTTAAGCGATAAATTTGTCATGAGGGTCAAACCCCTGAGGAAGATTTACGAGTGGGAGACCACCATATATGCGTATTTTAAGGGATTTAAGTTTCAGGAGGTGGAGTGCCCCTACATCTCGGCCAGGCCCACCATGAGAGCCAAGGTAAGGGAATTGATGTATGCCCTGGAGGAGAAATCGCCCGGCTTCCTGCTCAGGGTGGTGGAGAACTTTGATAGGATTGGGGAGGAGGCTAGAAGGGAAAGCAGGTTGTCAACCCTGCCTACGTGCAAGTTATGTGGCGAACCGACCAGTTTCGGCAGGGAGTACTGTAAGAACTGTGAACTTCTAATTTCCGCAGGGCTCAAGTCTAGCTAGTGGAGCCAGATGGTGTGGTCATGTTAGCTTTTTTTAAGGTTCTGAGGATTTAGATCGAACTCCCAAAGCCATAAGACGAATTTATACAAGTTTGACGACACTATGAGCCAGACGTACTAGAAGTACTTGCCTATGTCGTAATATCTTTCTCTAACCCCCTTTCTGAGATTGGCAACAATTGCCATGGAAAACAGCATTGAGGAAAGCCTGTTGAGGTAAACAATGGTGGTCTTATTCTTGACCTCAAGCTCCTTCGAGTATCTCACTGCGTTCCTCTCCAGTCTTCTCACCACAGCCCTGGCCACGTGAAGTACGGAAGCCTCCTCCGATCCCCCGGGGACAACGAAAAGCTTCACTGGACCGCTTTCTTTCCTATACGCCACAGTCCTCTCCTCTAACCACTTCACCTTCTCCATGGTTATCTTCTCTGAGCTCGTGCTCCAGTCCTCTCCCAGAGCGAATAAATCAAGCTGAACTCTTTCAAGATCAGATTTCATATCCTCCCATGGAAGACGTGAGATGGCCAGGCCAATGAAGGAGTTAGCCTCGTCAACGTCTCCGAGGAAATTCACAAGGGGCGAATCCTTGCCAACTCTGCCCTTGGGTACAGTGGTCTCTCCCTTATCTCCAGCCTTGGTGAACATTTAATAAACTTAAAAAAGTTGTTCTTAAATAGGTTTTGGTGATTACGATTCCATCGCAGGAATTTACAGATTTATTGAATGAGATCTCGAAGAAGTGGCAGGAGGAGTGGAGCAAGAACAGGATTTTTGAGGCGGATCCAAGGGATCAGAAGAAGTTCTTTACAACAGTTGCGTTCCCCTATCCCAACTCCCCGTTCCATCTGGGACACGGTAGAACCTACGTAACGGGCGACGTTTACGCTAGGTTCATGAGGATGAGGGGTTACAACGTCCTTTTCCCCATGGGTTTCCACTTTACCGGTACTCCCATCATAACAATGGCCGACGATGTGGCCAAGGGCGACAAGGATCTCCTTGATATATTTCGGAACATTTACGAGATACCTCCAGACGTCATTCCCAAACTATCGGATCCGCTCTTCATGGCCAACTACTTCAAGGAGGAAATTAAGGCCGCCATGAGGGAGATAGGGCTATCGATAGACTGGAGGAGGGAGTTCACCACAATAGATCCCCATTTCTCGGCCTTCATAGTGTGGCAGTTCTCCAAGTTACAGAAGAAAGGATATGTGGTCAAGGACACCCATCCGGTGGGCTGGTGCCCTGTTCATAACCTGCCCGTGGGAATGCACGATACCAAGGGTGATATGGAGCCCGAGATTGGAGAATACGTGGTGATATTCTTTGAGACCAAGATGGGTTCCCTTGCAGCTGCAACCCTCAGGCCTGAGACAATCTTTGGAGCAGTGGCAGTCTGGATAAATCCCAAGGCGACTTACGCTGTGGTGGAGAGCTGGGGTAGGAGGGTGATAGTGTCAGAGAGGGCCGCAGAGAAACTCAAGTTCCAGATAGACGTGAAGGTTCTGGAGAAGGTGAATGGGTCAGAGCTTCTGAAAATCACGGCAATTAACCCCGTCACAGGAAAGGAGATCCCTGTATTGCCGGCGGACTTCGTGGATCCTACCACTGCCACGGGAGTGGTAATGAGCGTTCCAGCTCACGCTCCCTTTGATTATTACTACCTGAAGAAGGCAAAGGTCTCCATCGAGCCCATACCTGTGGTGGCAGTGGAGGGTCAGGGAGAGTCGCCGGCGAAGGAGCTAGTGGAGTCATCCCACCCCAAGAATGACGCAGACCTGAAGAAGCTCACTGAACAGCTATACAGGCTCGAGTACAACAAGGGCGTCATGAGGAGCGATGTTCTCAGGCTGGTGAAGGAGGAACTCAGAGCAGAACTTTCCCCAATAGCGGGAAAACAGGTCCCTGAGGCAAGAAAGATGATCACGGACCTCCTCCTCCAGAGGAAGGCAGGCACCAAGATTCTGGAGATCATGAACAAGCCGGTGTACTGCAGATGCGGTAATGAGGTGGTGGTGAAGATCCTCCAGGATCAGTGGTTCCTGGACTACGGCAATCCAGAATGGAAGGCCAAGGCCAAAAAGCTTCTGGCCAACATGAGGGTGATCCCTGAGGAGACTAGGAAAGACTTCGAGTACGCGCTCGACTGGCTACAGAAGAGGGCATGTGCTAGAACCAGGGGACTTGGAACACCCCTTCCGTGGGATAAGAAGTGGATAATTGAGAGCCTCTCCGACTCAACGATTTACATGGCTTACTATACACTTTCGCATAAGCTGAGGGAATTTGGCCTGCACCCCTCCCAGCTAACTGAGGAGACATGGGATTATATACTACTGGGGGAGGGTGACGTGAAGGCTGTGGCCGAGAGGAACAAGATAGGAATCGAGGCCCTTCAGGAGCTGAGGAGACATTTCACATACTGGTATCCCCTGGATCTAAGGCACAGTGGTCCAGATCTTATACCAAACCACCTGAGCTTCTTTATCTTCAATCATGCCGGTATATTCCCCGAGGACCTGTGGCCAAGGGGAGTTGCGGTTAACGGCTTCATCCTGTACGAAGGAAAGAAGATGAGTAAATCCCTGAGGAACATAGTCCCGCTCAGGAAGGCCATAAGAACCTATGGAGCGGACGTAATCAGGATTGCCCTTTCCTCGCTCGTGGACATGAGCTCAGACGCCAACTTCACCGAGGCCGGGGCGAGGGCAATTACCGATAACCTGAAGAGGTTTTACGAGCTCATGCAAATGCGCAGTGGTTCCTCAATTGACGGAACTCCAGAGAGGTGGTTGAGGTCCAAGTTGCACAGACTGGTAAGGGATGTGACTCCTCTCATGGAGTCCATGAGGTTCAGGGAAGTTATCAATGAGCTACTCTTCAATCTGTCGTCCTATATTAACGAATACTTGGAGATGGTGAGGTCCGAGTCCAGGGAGTATAACAACGACGTGATCAGGGAAGTGGTGGAGACCTGGACAAAGTTGATGTCTCCCTTCGCTCCACACCTTACCGAGGAAATGTGGCACCAGATGGGTCACAATACATTCCTATCCCTGGAGTCTTGGCCTACCCCTGATTTCAATAAGATCAATGATGAGGTGGAACTGGAACATGAATATCACAAGCTGTTAATAGAGGATATCAGGGCAATCCTCAACGTATATAAGGGCAAACCTTCGGCAGTGGTGCTGTACGTTCACGACGGAAGCCTGAACCAGGTTGTGAAGAGCGCCCTAGACGTGCTAAGCAAGGGCGGAACAATGAAGGATTTCATGCAAATGAATACCCCCAAGAGCAAGGAAGAGGCAAGGACGCTTCAGAGGATTATGCAGTATGTGACTGAAATGCCGGAAACGGTGAAGAGATTAGTGCTCTCCAACGTAAATGAAATGGACGTCACGAGAAAGGGTGTACCATTCTTGAGGTATAAGCTGAACTTGGAAGTTGAGGTTCTTCCCTACACTCAGGAAGTGAGGCAGAAAATTAACAAGGAAGCACTGCCCTACAGGCCTGCCATACTGGTGAAATGACTAGTAGAACCGGGGCTTAACTATTTCAATAACGTTTTTCCGTGTCCTTACTTTTCCTATCCTGATCAGAAACGCTATTTCCTCCCTAACCTGCTCCTTGGGCATTTTCAGCCTTTGCGAGGCTGCATCCACCAGTTCCCCCAGCAGGGCAGTCCCACCGAAATCCTCCAACACTGAGAGAACACTTGACTTCTCGTAATCCACGTCTTCCACCCCTGCGTTGCTCACCTTAAAGAGGAACTTTGTACCTTCACCCGTAGCCATGTAGATTCCATCATTGATTCTGGTCAGCTTGAACTCCCTGGCACTAGGCAATCTGAGGTGTCTGCTTGAGGTTACGAGAAGGTAACTTGAGGGAACCTCACTCTCAGACATGGCATCGAAAACTAGGTTCACAGATCTTGGCCCACATTTTAGGTCCACCGGGAAGGGGGCTAGGTTCCACCTTATTCTATCCTCGTTGATTATGCACACCTCCTCGCCCCTCTGCCTAAGTAGTCTGGCCAATGTGAGGGTGATGGTGAGACTAGCAGTATAGTAATAAGAAACTATGAGGTGCTTTCCTGAGGCCAATTCCTCCAGAAACATGTAATGGAAAAAGCTTAAAACAGGTTAAAAACTATTCTTCCGAGGGATTCTTATTGCACCAACCGATGTAAAGGATATTATATATCCATGGTTAAAGGAAGCAAAAGAGTACGATTTCTCGGATATTAAGGACGGGATAAGGTTACACCTCAATGAGTCTCCCTACTCACCTCCCGATTTCGTTCTCGATGCGGTGAAGAAATACCTAGTCCAAGGAAACAGGTATCAGCATCCGGATCTCACAAAGAGATTCAAGGAGCTTGCCGCTGAATACAATAGGGTGGAACCAGAGGAGATTTTCCCGACTCCGGGCGGAGATGGGGCAATAAGGTCTGTGTTTCTTAACCTGTCCATGCCAGGGGATAGGGTTGTGCTGAACCACCCCAGTTACAGTATGTACTCCGTTTACTCCTCCTTCAGGGGATTGAATCAGGTCAGGGTGCCCCTCAAGGAGGAAGGGGACTGGTGGAAGGAAGATTGGGAGAAACTGGTTAAAGAGGTCAGGGACGCTCGCTTGGTCGCAATTGACGATCCCAACAATCCAACGGGTTCTCCCATGATAATGGGGGATGAAGGAAGGTTAAGGGAACTGGTGGAGACCACCAAGGGGATTGTGCTTCTAGACGAGGCATATTACGAGTTTTCAGGTTACACCGCCTCCAGGCTGGTGTCCAAGTATCCGAACCTCATGATAGTGAGGACCATGAGTAAGGCATTCTCCCTTGCCTCCTTCAGGGTAGGCTATCTAATAGCCAACAGGGATGTGGTGAAGGCCCTGGAGAAGGGATCTACACCCTTTGATGTGGCACTTCCTTCCCTGGTTGCCGGGATAACTGCACTGGAGAACCCAGGGTATGCTCGAAGGATCGCTCAGGAGATTTCTGAGAATAGGGAGGAGCTATATCGTGGGCTTGTTTCCCTAGGAATGAAGACCTACAGGTCCATCACAAACTTCCTCCTCTTCAGGCATTCTGGAGAGCTTGTGGAGCCCCTGATGAAGAGGGGAGTGGCCATTAGAAATCCGGTGAGGGGATTTTATAGGGTATCAGTGGGGACAAGAGAGCAATGCAGAATATTCCTGGATAAGCTGGGTGAAGTGCTTGAAAATAGCAATACCGAACAAGGGTAGGTTACAGGGTCCAGCCCTGCAGTTCCTGAACTCTGTGGGAATTAAGCCCATGGCCAACGACGACAGGGCCCTCATGGTGCCCACCAGTTGGGAAGGGGTACAGTTGGTGACCATAAGGACAGAGGATATACCCAACATAGTTGAGACCGGGGCAGTGGACCTGGGGATAACGGGTCTAGACTACGTGATGGAGTCTGGGGCAGACGTCGAGGAACTGGTGAAGCTTGACTTTGGAAAATCCAAACTTGTGCTGGCCGTTCCCACGGCGTGGAACATAGAGGATCCAAGGGACATGCCCAAGAATGTGAGAATAGCAACCAAGTATCACAACATAGCCAGAAGCTACCTTGAGAGAAAGGGGATCTCGGCCAGGCTTGTGAAGATCAGCGGAGCTGCAGAGATAATGCCCTCCCTCGGGGCGGCTGACGCCATTATAGACGTCACCAGCACCGGGACTACCCTGAAGCTTCACGGACTCAAAGCCATTGATGTGGTCAGCGAGAGTTATGCGCTGGTCATAGGAAACAAGAACTGGATAAAATCTGAGGAGGCTGACAGGATAAATCTTGTTCTGACCATGATGAAGGGAGCACTGAGCGCAAGGGGAAAGAAGATGATCTTTATGAACGTTGACGATATTAACCTTAGGGCAGTGGTCTCCTCCCTTCCCGCGATGTTAGCCCCCGCAATCTCCAAGCTGAGCAATTCAAACGCGTGGGAAGTTGTGACAGTTACCGACGAGGATATGTTACCTGAGGTAATAGCTAAGGCGAAGACTGCAGGTGCCAGGGATATAGTGGTGGTCAACATAGAGAAGGTGATAAAATGAGGGTTGTGCCCAGTATAGACATTAGCAGGGGAATGGCGGTAAAGAGGGTCAGGGGAAAGGATGGGACGGGGCTGGTACTCGGGGATCCAATCAAGATAGCTGAAGAATTGCGGGAAATGGGTTACATCTCGGTTCACCTGGTGGATCTTGACGCAGCCGAGGGAAAGGGAGATAACGTTGAGGTGATGGAGAGGGTCATGAGGAGGTTTTCAGAGGTCTCGGTCGGTGGTGGTATTAGGGACAGGTCCAGGCTGGAGAGATTTCTCTCAGCAGGCGCAACCAAGGTGGTCATGTCCACTCTGGCCTTCACACAACCCTATACATTCAGAAGAGTTGTAAAGGGCTATGAGGACAGGGTGCTGATATCTGTGGACTACTGTGATGACAGGGTGCTGATAAGGGGCTGGAATGAGTCGGCCACATCCCTGGAGGAGGCTATTTCCCACGTTAATTCCCTAGGGGTTAGGGGAGTGATCTTCACATACGTGTGCAATGAGGGAACAAGAAGGGGGATAGACTTGAACGTGGGGAGTTACGCAAAACTGATCCGAGGAGAGAAAGGGTACGCTGGCGGGATAGGCTCAATTCAGGATCTCAGGGAACTCGATAGGATGGGATTCGATTTCGCGATAGTTGGAATGTCCCTATACACTGGAGTGTTAAGAGGTGTGATAAGTGTCTAGGTACGTGGAGAAGATCAGGGAAACAAAGGAGACGAAGGTCCAAATCAAGCTGGAACTTGACGGAGAAGGAAAGGTGGAGGTGAAGACTCCAGTTCCCTTTTTCAACCACATGCTTCACTCCATGCTCTTTTACATGGGTGCCGACGCAACTATCGTGGGTGAGGATAAACTGGGTTACGATGATCATCACATAGTGGAGGACGTGGGGATCACCTTGGGACAGGCCATCAGGGAAGTACTGGGAGATAGGAGAGGTATCAGGAGGTTCTCCAACACTGTTGTTCCAATGGATGAGGCCCTGGTTCTGGTTGCAGTCGACGTATCAGGGAGGGGATATGCCTCCACCACCCTTGACCTGAAGAGGGAGAAGATAGGAGATCTATCCACCGAAAACGTGGCCCATTTCTTCTGGTCGTTTGCAACCAATGCCGGGATAACACTGCACGTGAGGAAACTAGATGGGGTTAACGAACATCACATTGTGGAGGCTGCCTTCAAGGGAGCTGGTCTAGCCCTTGGAGAGGCCTGTTCCATTCAGGGAGAGGAAATAAGAAGCACAAAGGGATCACTATGACCACAAGGAGAATAATAGCATGCCTTGACGTAAAGGACGGTAAGGTGGTAAAGGGGGTCAGATTCGTGGATCTGAAATCAAAGGGAGATCCCGCAGAGCTGGCCTCCAGATATGAGGAGGAGGGAGCTGATGAGATCGTATTTCTGGACATCTCGGCCACGGTAGAGGGTAGGAGGACCCTCTTGGAAAAGGTGAGGGAAACAGCCAGTGTGCTTTCAATCCCTCTGACAGTAGGAGGAGGTGTAAGAAGCGTAGAGGACGTATCCAACCTGCTGTCCAATGGTGCGGACAAGGTTAGTTTGAACACCATTGCTGTGGAGAATCCCTCCGTGGTCTCCATGGCTTCAAGGGAGTTTGGAGCTCAGGCTGTTGTTGTGGCAATAGATGCCAGGCGGTTGGGAGAAGGCTGGAGAGTGTTCACCAGGTCCGGGACCAGGGACACAGGTCTGGATGCAGTGGAATGGGCTAAACGGGTTGAGGAATTGGGAGCGGGTGAAATTCTCCTCACCAGCATCGATAGGGACGGAACCAGGGACGGATATGACCTGGAACTCACCAGGGCAGTAGTTAGTATGACCAATGTCCCTGTAATAGCCAGCGGAGGGGCTGGAAAACCAGATCACTTCCTTTCAGTCTTTAAGCAGGCAGGAGCGGACGCTGCCCTGGCTGCGGGAATATTTCACGATGGTGTGATCAGGATAAGGGATCTGAAGGATTATTTAAAAGTGGCAGGAATAGAGGTGAGAACGTGATAAAGAGGGAACTTCCAACAAGGAGAGTTCAATCCTTCTCTCAGGTTCTGGAGAAGGTAAATGAGATAACGGAAAGGGTTAGGAAGGAGGGGGATCGAGCATTGAGGGAGTTTGCCCTGCAATTTGATGGCGTCAAACTAGATGAACTTGTGCTTGGCGAGGCCCAAGTGACCAGCGCAGCCTCCAAGGTTCCACCCGAGGTTAAGGGGGCCATAGATGAGATCTGGGACCAGCTGGTCTCTTTCCACGAATTGATAATGCCTCCCAGTCTAGGCGGTGGAAGCAAAAACGTTGAGTATGGAGTACTTTGGAGACCTCTACAGAGGGTGGGGATTTACGTTCCTGGAGGGAAAAAGTCCTACCCCTCTACACTCATGATGGCCGGTATTCCCGCCAAGATCGCGGGGGTGGAGGAGATACATGTGGCTACCCCTGTGAAGGATGAACTTGATCCTGCCATTGCTTACATCGCGACGAAGTTGAAGGTTAAGAGGATTTACCCAGTGGGCGGGGCACAGGCGATTGCGGCGCTGGCCTTTGGGACAGAGAGTGTAACCAAGGTGGATAAGATTGTGGGACCGGGTAATATTTACGTTCAAGCCGCAAAATATATTGTAAGCAAGGAGGTAGGGATAGATGGTATAGAAGGGCCGACGGAGCTGGTGGTGATAGCCGATGAGACCTCGGATCCCAAAAGCGTTGCGCTGGACCTCATGGCTCAGGGAGAACACGGTTCTTCCTCTTTCCTTGTGTTGATGTCTACCTCCGAGGAACTCCTGAATAAGGTTGGCGAGCTTCTTGGTGACGAAAACGAATACTACATGGTAAGGACTGAGACCCTGGAAAAGGCAGTGGAATTGGCAAACCAGCTGGCTCCAGAACATCTCTCGCTTTACACGTCGAGGTCTAGGGAACTTCTTCATTTAGTTAAGAACGCGGGGGCAGTAACCCTTGGAAATACACCTCCTGCCCTGATAGATTACTCTGCTGGCCCAGACCATATACTTCCCACCAATGGATGGGCTAGGTTCAGGGGAGGGGTCACAGTTTACGACTTCCTGAAGCCAGTGTCCTACGTCAACGCAGAGAGGGCAGACAGGGGGCTGGTCAAGGCAGCTGAGATACTGGCAGAGTATGAGGGTTTCAGGAACCACGCAAGGAGCATAGGTGTAAGATATGAGTGACATTTTGGAGGAGTTATCAGCGGTTATAGGCCAGAGACTTAGGGATATGCCGGAGGGAAGTTATACCGCCTCCCTTGCCAGAAAGGGAAAGGGATATGTGGCCAGGAAGGTGGGAGAGGAAGCAGTTGAGGTGGTTGTCGCGTCGCTGGCTGAGGGGAGGGAAAGGGTTGTAAGTGAGACTGCTGACCTGCTCTATCATCTTCTGGTACTCCTTGCCCTGGAGGGAATATCCCTGGATGAGGTGAGAGAGGAGTTGAGGAGGAGGATGAAATGAAGGCCCTGATTCTTAATTACGGTGTGGGGAACCTATTCAGTATTTCCGCAGGTCTAAGGAGGGCGGACTTCACTGTGGAGATATCCGGCGAACCCAGGGATGCAGACCTCCTGGTTCTGCCCGGTGTTGGGGCGTTTTCGGCGGTGGGAAATTTCATGAGAAAGTGGGAAAGCACGCTCAACGATCTCAGGAGGAATGGGGTGAAGTTCCTGGGAGTTTGCCTGGGTATGCAGATCATGTTTGAGGAGGGTAATGAGGGTGGTAAAACGAAGGGACTGGCTTGGCTGCCTGGTCAGGTTGACCTCATCAAGCATGCCCCAAAATTACCTCACATAGGATGGGACAGGATCACAGAGCGGAACCCCTGTTCTCTCTCCGAGGGGCTTGACGGGAGATATGCGTACTTCGTTCACAGCTATGTGGCATACACATCTTACCCTGCAGCCATGACGAGTCGCTACGGCGTGGAGTTTCCTGCGCTCGTGTGCAGTGAAGAGGTTGCAGGGACTCAGTTCCATCCAGAGAAGAGCGGGGAGACAGGAAAGATCTTCTTCCAGAACCTGAAAAGGTGGCTGAAAACATGAAATTCGACAGGAACACTGCTGAGGCCATAGCCTCTAAGCTGAACTATAGGCACGAGATGAACACCGTGATTGCTGTTCTACAGGACGCAGATTCCAGGGAGATTCTCATGGTGGGGAACATGAACAGGGAGGCTGTTATCCTGACTCTGACCACCGGATTGGTGCACTTCTGGTCCCTTTCCAGAAACAGGTTATGGCTTAAGGGAGAAACGTCGGGGAACTTTCAGTACCTGCAGGACTTCAGGATAGACTGCGACGGCGATGCCGTCATTGCCCTAGTGAAGTCAGGAGGACCGGTCTGCCACACAGGAAATAGGACGTGTTTCTACAGGGATTCCTCCAATTTCTTAAAGGAATAGGGATTTTAACATTCTCAGACAATTAGAAATAGAAGGTTTTTAGGAAAAAAAGAATAAAACCCACGCTAACAATGTATTGTGATTAACATGAGTACACAAACAGTTAACAAAGAGGAATGGACTAAGAAACTGATGGAAGCCTTGAAAGAGGTATATGATCCAGAAATTCCTGTGGATATAGTGAACTTGGGTCTGATTTATGACCTTAAGATCTCAGATGAGGGAGATGTTTACCTTAAGCTGGGCCTTACCGCACCCGGTTGCCCAGTTGTGGACGACTTGGTTTACACAGTTCAGGAAGTGGTTAAGGAGACAGTACCTGCAAGAAACGTGGACGTGGACATAGATATGGAAACCCAGTGGAGTCCTTTGAAGATGAGCGTTGAGGGAAGGGAGAAGTTCAAGAAGCTATATGGTTACGATATTGTGGAGATGTGGATCCAGACCTATGGACTTCCCTCAGAGGAGCAGAACACATCTCAGAATCAGGGATCCTAACACGTGTTTTCGTTTCTTGAAGATGAATTCCTTGAATGAGGAGTTGATATCCTTCCTCTTCGCCATAGAAGATAAAACCTCCCATCTTTTTATTCAGTTGTGTCTTGGAGTTTACTTGAGCTAATACGGAACAATCCAGATGCACTAATTGATAGTCTAAGGAAGAGGAACGTAAATCCTCAACTGGCGGAGAAGGCTGTGGAGCTAGACAAGAAATGGAGGGCAATACTTCAGGAAGTGGAGAGACTCAGACATGAGCATAATGTGGTCAGTTCCCAGATTCCGAGGCTCTCTCCCGATGAGAGGAAAAAGAAGATAGAGGAGGCAAGAGGGCTACTCGCAACAATTGAGGCAAAGGAGAAGGAACTAAAGAGCATAGAGGAGGAAAGGGACAACATCCTGAGAACCTTACCCAATGTGGTTCATGAGAGCGTTCCCGTGGGACCGGACGATTCATATAATTTGCCCATCAAGGTATGGGGTAAGTTCAGAGTTTATGAGAAGGATGTGAACGAGTTTCTATCTCAGGTTAAGGGTCTTAACCCCGAGTATGAGGTAATCAAATTCAAGCCCGTTGGTCATGCTGACGAACTGGAGAGTGTACTGAAACTGGGGAATACGGTGAAGGCCGGGGAGGTGGCGGGATCTAGGTTCTATTACCTTTTCGAGGATGTCGCGTGGCTGGAACAGGCCCTCATAGCCTATGCACTGGACGTGATAACTTCCAAGGGTTACTCGCTGGTAATTCCACCTTACATGTTGAGGGGAGAGGTGATACAGTCCGTGATCGATCTTGACACATTCAAGGATGCAATATACAAGATTGAGGGAGAAGACCTTTACCTCATAGCTACGGCAGAGCATCCCATAGCCGCACTCTACTTTAAGGAGGAGATAGAGGCTGAAAAACTCCCTCTGAAGTACGTAGGTCTAAGTCCAGCTTTCCGAAAGGAGGCAGGTGCAGCTAACAAGGATCTTAAGGGAATATTCAGGGTTCATCAGTTCAATAAAGTTGAACAATTCGTCTTCTCCTTACCAGAGGAGAGCTGGAAATTCCATGAGGAACTTCTAGGCAATGCCGAACAGATATTTCAGGGCCTAGAGTTACCATACAGGGTAGTGAATATTGCCTCAGGAGACCTTGGAGCCTGCGCCGCAAAGAAATATGACTTGGAGGTCTGGATGCCCGCACAGGCCAAGTTCAGGGAAATGGTTAGCTGTAGCAATTGCACGGACTGGCAGGCGTTCAGGATGAAGATAAGGTTCGTGGACAGGAAGAAGAACAGAAAGGGATTTGTACACACCCTCAACAGTACCGCAGTAGCCACGACCAGAGCCATTACTGCAATTCTTGAGAACAATCAGATGGAGGACGGTTCAGTGCTGATACCCAGAGTATTGAGACCCTATCTTGAAAGGTTCCAGAAAGCTCCTAAGGATTACATAACACCAAGAAAAAAGGGTTAAGCCTTCATCTGGCTTTCTAACCATGCCTCAACCTGTTTCATTCTTCTTTTTGCCACTCTCAGGAACAGCTTCAGTATCATTCTGACGGGGAAGTAAACTGGCCCCTTCATGTAGAAGCTGTTCAGGATGTTCTCAGCCCAGTAAACGTCGTGCCAGAACACTCTCTTGTACAGCTCGATGTGGGAGGGACTCAACTGGATTCTTGTGAACCAGTCCTTGTTCTTGAAGTAGCCCATGGGAACGAAGAACATGGGCACCAGTATGCTCCTGAATGGTTTCAGATTATCCACTAACTCAATGGTTCTAATGACGTCATCCTCCTTCTCCTCAGGTAACCCAACTATCATGGTACCCGCAGGGATTATGTTATGCTCGTGCATTATTTTGAAGGCTTCAGCAACAGTCTCAGGGTAGCTCTCGGGCTTGTATGGAGCAGATTTAGCTGGCATTATCTCCTTCGCCAGCCTGGGAGATCCAGTCTCTATACCTACCTCTACACCCAGATAGTTTTGCGACCCGTTTTCGTATATGATCTCAGATAACTTGGAGATGAGACCATACTTCTCCTCGGAGAACCTTATGGCAGCCAGACTTGCGTGACTCCAGGCTATTGTTTTATAGTATTTCTTTACCATCTTGTGGAGCTTGATCAGTGGCTCTGGCCTTGGAAGTATACCCACCGCGCCGTAAAACAGGACGTCATCACTGTGAATCACACCATGTCTAACCCCAGCCCTGACGTTTACCTGCAACTCTCTCTCTATTTTTTCCAGAGGATAGTATCTGGTGGGTCTCAGAGTAACTGAGCAGAATCTGCAAGATCTAGCACATCCTCTCATTATCTCAATGAGACCGTTAACGCTGGCACCCTTGATGTCTGGGATGTCCTCTATACCGGGTACGTCCTCTCCGCTTACATACATGTATCTAGGAAGGTCCTCATTATCTAGGATCATTTGAGCCAGCTTACCAATGACCCTCTCTGCCTCACCATCAACCAACGTATCGATGCCAACTTTCTCTATCATGTCCTCTCTCCAAAGCCATTGCCAGACGGATGGACCTCCAGCTATCATCTTTACGCCTCTCCTCTTGGCCTCCTGAACCTCGGGCTTGTTAATCAGCTCCTGGAAGCTCTTGTAATTCACTGGTTCCTGCTTAGTTATACCCCACCATGTGGAAGACGGTGGTCCAAACGCGAAGTAGTCGTGATGGGAGAACATGAGGGCCTTGGCGTTCTTGAGGTGAGGCGCTAGGTGGTCGGGATCTATTATTGCAGCTTTGAATCCCTCCTCTATGAGCTTTGCCTCAACTTTTCTCATTCCGTAGGGGGCTTCCCATGGCCTGCCGATCTCGTCTGTCTTCATCTTTGGACAGGCCAGCCACTTCCACGCAGATTCAGGAACTCCCACAGCAGGTCCTGTTCCTAGGAAGCCTAGGAATTCCTTACCGTGGTGATTGGTCATCAAACAGCGGTCTGTTGTTAGGATGAAGTCAAAGTTCTCCATCACTTTCCCCTCCTATTTCAGTGTTTGGAGGAGCTTCTTCAGGTCTGCATCCGCATTGTTCCTGTCCACAACCTTGTAGTCGTCCTTGTTAAGGGTCCATTCATCCCCATTCGCCAGTTTAGTCCTTCCGATGAGGCTCACGGAAAAAAACCTTTCGCCCTTCTCATTCTTTACCTCCTCAATGAAAAGTTCCGTACTACCTCTCCTCAGCAAATATTTGTTCGTAGTTTCCGAAATTCTCATAAGTCAATGAATAATGAGATTGCTAATATAATGTTTACGGTGTTAAAGTTACCATTCAACGAGTGGTATGAAGTTATATTATCTAGCAGACTTATAATCTAAATCAAGATACAATGCCTAATGTAAAGCCGTGATTTCAGAAAATCTTGAATGCTAGGATCCTATTCTTCCTCGTGTTCCTCTGAACCCTCAAGTTCATCTCTCAGTAGATCCAAACCAATCTCCTTATAGTACTCCTCCCTTTCCTGCTCCCATTCGTCGTCCTCTCTTCTTCTCCCTTCCTTCTCGCTCACAATGGACGTGGTCAACACTTTCCCGGACTTGGACTTATCCTCCTTTATTTGATAGGCCTTCTTGGTCTTTTTGTCCAGCGGTTCCTCATATCCACACTTTTTACATCTCAGTATTTCCTTGTCCCCCTTCTTGGCAGGTAGCATTATGCCACCATCTTTAGGACAGAACTTCAATCAAAACACCATATAATAGGTAAGCCCTGGGATTCCTATTTAAGGATTTTGGGCATACGTGATTTTGAGAGAATTTTGGTCACAAAAATGAAAATAAATGTTAAAAATGAGATCTGAGCTGGCTCAAATCCTTACCCTTGGGTCCTCCTTAACTGCATTAAGGACAATACTGGTGTAAGTCCTCTCCACCTTGCTGTTCTTCAGGAGCTGTTTTAGGAAAACGTCAAGATCCTCAACGCTTCTAAACTTGGCAATAAGGACTACATCATATTCACCAACAACATCGTAAACCGCGACGATATTGTCAGTATTTGCAATCTCCTTTTCAAACTCCACAAGGTATTTTCCACTCACCTTCACCATGATGATTGCAGAAAGTGAGTAACCGAGTTTGGTATAGTCCACGAGGGCCGTGAATCCCTTGATCACACCCTCCTGGACAAGTCTGGTCAGCCTGTTATGAAGTGTAGCGGGGGATACACTCATCTCCTCGGAGAGTCTCCTCAGGCTGACTCTAGAGTCCCTCAACAGTTCAATAAGTAACCTCCTGTCAACTGTATCTAACTCAACTTTCTTTCTTCCATTGTTTGACATGAAACCCTCCGATCAATCTGATTTCTAATTAAAAAATTTTTATTCTCCGAAGGAATTGTCATGCAACCTTTGCCTGTGATATACCCTGGATAATTAACTGCACTCCAAAGGCAGCTATTATTATTGCAGTAAACCTACCAGCGGCAACTGTTCCTGTTCTCCCAAGGATCTTAATGAGGAGAGGGCCCATCATGAGGACTAAGTAGGTGAGGAGTGCAGCTATTAGACTGCCTATGGCCAGTTCAAGTATACTGTTCTGAACGGAGAGGGAAACCAGGGCGGTCATGGTACCAGGACCCACTATTAGAGGCGTTGCAATGGGGGTGACCACGGCCTCCTCAAGTCGCTTGGAGAGGAACTTAAGTTGTTGAAACCCGCCTAGAGTATCTATTCCCAGGTAAACGAGCAAGATTCCGCCTCCTATCTCCAGGGAATAGGGCTGTATTCCCAAGAATTCTAGTATGAATCTCCCTATTACGGAGAAGAGAAGCAGAAGAACTACAACCGCGACCTCAACCTTGTTAACGAGGTAGGACCACTTCATGTTCTCTCCTCCCTGAGTTGCTTCCTCAAAGATGGATAGAATGTAGGGTATGATTGAGAACGGGTCCATAACCGCAAAAACTTTTATCGCAATTACTAGGACGCTATCTATTATCATTGTCTAGTACAGAAAGGATCTCACTTAAAGCATTACGCTTTTCTTCCTCGTTATTGGTGGAAAGGGCTACCACGACGTGAGACAATATCCTGTAAAGTGTGGAAATCTCCTTCCTGAGTTTGGCGTTCTCCTCCTCCAGCTCCTTGGTCTTGGAGTCTAGGCTCTGATAGTTCATGTAAAGTTCTCCAAGAATGGACTCTAGGTCTGACTCCTCGTGGTGATGGTGCTCATGTTCGTGTTGATGAGAGCTTTCAACTTCTCTCTGTATTTCCTCTATATCCTCGTCAGTTTTGGGTAACTTATCAATTCTGAGTTTCATCCTCATCTCCTCCCTCCATATCCACGTTTCCACTCACTTCTCCTTCCTTAATTATATAATTTCCCACTCCTAACCTTAGATAGTGCTTCATCACAGTTGAGATTTTTCCTGCAGCCCTAATGGGAATGCACTCCGTCTCTACCTCCTCGCTTGTGTCCAGTGTAGCCACGACCTTGGCCATGGTTTTGCTCTCGTTGCAGAACTCCACGTTCACAGTCTTTACCCTCCCCAGGAATACTAGGTTCTCCATATCCCTTCCCTTCATGTTTATCCTTGTCATTTTTTCACTGCTGATCCTATTACTTTACTTGGATTTATTCCCATCTCCTGAACCAACCTGTGAAATTCCTGTCTAAGGGACGCGAAGGCCTCTAATCCCCGATCAATGATCAGGGTTCCCAAACCCACCACCTTCGCTCCCACTTCCATGAGTTCCAGCGCGTCCTCGGCCGAGAAAACTCCTCCCATCCCTATGATCTCGGGTTGGTACTCCTTGTATACATCGTGTATGATCCTGACTGCAAGGGGGTGAATGCACCTGCCTGATATGCCCCCTGTTCCGTAGCTGAGGATCGGCCTCCCACTGAACACGTCCACCTTCATTCCCTTAAGTGTGTTAATGAGAGTTAGACCATCCGCTCCTCCCTCAAGAGCCCTCCCAGCTAGCTCCAGAACGTTATCCCAGGGGCCCAACTTAACGAATACCGGTCTGGTGGTCACGCTCTTAACATCCTTCACGATTTCCCTGACGTACTGGGCCATATCAGCCCCATAGCTCCTCCTGTTAGGACTGCTCACGTTGATCTCAATGAGTTCAGCCAGCTCGTTAGCCAAGGATGACGTCTTCACGATCTCCTCCCTGGATGAGCCCCCGACGCTAACGAACAGTTTACATCCCACCGGTTTCAGTTCCCGTATTCCCGGATTTCCAAGGCCTATGGCGTTCATGTAGCATCCGTCGCCCACCCTGATCAGGGTTGGAGGCTTGTGGGGTTCCAGTGGGTTGAGGGTGAAGGTCTTCGTGGTTATGGCAGATGGTCTATACTGTTTGCACACTCGAGTCATGTACTCGGGAACGTCAGGAATTATCCCTGAGGCGATAATGAAGGGATCCTCCAGTTCAACTCCTGCCAGTATCATCGAATACATTTGACCCCCTCACAGGATAAGAGTGTCCGTCTAGGTAGGCAACTTTCCCCTCCACTACTGTGCCGTGCACCGTTGCGTCCAAGGCAAATCCGTCCAGTGGGGTATGTATAGCCTTACTGTACATGGTGGAATACCTCCACCTCTCCTTTCTCAGGATCGTGAAATTGGCCAGGTAACCCTCCCTTATTTCGCCTGCCTTAATACCCAGGATTCTGCTTGGGCCCATAGCTGTGAGCTCAACTGCCCTTGAAATGGGGAGGACACCCCTGAACGCTAGGGTGTAAATGAAGGGGAGCGTAAAGGACATGGCGGGTATTCCCGGGGGACAGAGCTCGTGGGGCAGACCCTTTTCCCAGCTCGAGTGGGGAGCATGATCGCTAGCCACTGCGTCCGCCTCAAACAGGGCTGAGAACAGCCTCCTTCTTTCCGTTACGTCCCTAATGGGAGGGTTCACCTTTGAAAGGCAGTCCCTCTCTCCATCCACAAGCAGATGGTGCATTGTAAGATCTGTGGTGTAGCCCAGAGTCCTCGCTATTCTCAAGGTATCAAGATTGCTCACATGGGTTATATGGAATTTTCCCCTGATCAGGAAGAGGGAGGCAAGTTCCTGCCACAGTCGCCTGTTTCCCCTCCCCGGGCGAAGGGACATGGGAATCTCAGGGTGAAGAACCTTTAGTTTGGGTGAAGAGAACACCCTCTGAACTTCCTCCTTTTCCAGGTCCTCCGGGAACACCTTATACCCAGCTATTGGCAGATTATCCACGTTCTCCTTAGTGACGCCCGAGTAAATACCGTAATCACACCTGGAGTGATTGGCCAGTTCGGCAAGCCTGAGCTTTATTGTCTCCTCGCTGTTGATAACTGGCAGGGTGTTGGGCATGTCCACCACAACTCCGATACCGCCGTACACCGCTTCGGAGGTTGCAGAGGTCACAGTTTCCTTATAGGAAAGCTGAAGTCCCCTCAAGTGAACGTGCATGTCAACCCCAGCCGGAACTATGATTGAGTCCTCAGGTAGCTTCAGATCGGGTTTGCATTCCTTCCTCACCTCTCTTATCCTTCTATCAAATCCCACACATCCCTCCACTATCTCCCCAAGGAACAGCTTTCCCTTAATCCACAACTCTCTCAACCTCAAGGAACGGTCCCTCTACACAGGCTAGGTTTCCCTTTATCTGACATACACCGCAAACGCCGTTCATACAGTTCATCTTAACCCATCTAACGTAAACCAGCGTTCCTGGGGGGAGATCCCTAATCCTCTCCTTCGGGACAGAGGCTATGACCAGATCCCAATGCTCCCTCCTTCCCGAGGGAAAGTTGGCATCGCATTCGTCAATGCACTCAAGTCCAACGTCAAAACCCATCCTCCTTGCCTCCCTGAGAGGGTAGAGAACGTCGTGGTAAAGTTCCCCTGTGGAGATTGCCCTAGTGTTTCCCAGTTTCAGAGGTCTACCAAAAGGTCCATCAACTAACACACTCTTGCTCTCAATTAACCATTGAGCCAGACCCTTGGAATCCACGTATACCTCTACCTCTCCATCCCTGTAGTCTGATACCCCCAGGGGAATCTCCTTCTCCCCCGGTGCTATCACGGTCAGGAACTGTCCTGGTTTAGGTGGCCTTCCATGATACTCCAGCAAGAACCTAGTGGACTTTCCCTCCCGGTGATACTCTAGGACTCTGGAGATCATCCCAGAATCTGCCTCACTACCTCATCTTCCGTGAGCCTGGTTTCGCAGTACTCGCATGCCAGCTGGAGAGGTTTCCTCTTTATGGTTCTGAACCTAGTTACCGCCTCCACATCATTGTTGGTAATACATGAGGGGTTGGTACATCTCAGCAGTCCCACTACCTCCTGGGGTATCTCCTGCTTCCTCTTCCCCACCACCTCATAGTCCTTGATGATGTTGATCGTGGCGTCCGGAGCAATTAAGGTGATCAATTCCGCCTCCTTCTCCTCTATCTCCCGATCCTCTATCTTCAGGATATCCTTCTTCCCCATCTTGGAGCTTTCAGCGTTCATCACTAGCGCTATCCTGTACCCCTCTATCCCCTTTATTCCCAGGACCTTGAGGACAGCTAATGCCCTTCCTGCAGGTATGTGATCAATGACTGTCCCGTTCCTTATCTTGCTCACTATGAGACCGCTTTTCAACTCAATCACCGGCCATTACCTCGTGGAGTAACGCTGATCTCAGGGGAACGGCGTAGGATGCCTCAAGGAAGTACTTTGCCTGTGGCATGGAATCAATCCTTCTATCTATCTCTGAAACCCTTGGAAGGGGATGCAGAATGGCGGAATCCCTTTTCATTTTCTCCACAGTCCTGTACTCGAGACGGTAACTTTCCTTTACCTTTTCATATTCATCCTCGTCCAAGAACCGCTCCCTCTGTATTCTCGTGACGTAAAGCACGTCCAGTTCCCCTATGATGTCCCTAACGTCGGTCAATTCCTTGACGGGGTAGTTTAACTCCTCCAAGATCTCTGCCCTGGCCCTTAGCTGTGGAGGGGATATCAGGTACACCATCCTGGGCCTAAACATGGTAAGTATCCTTAACATGCTGTTTACCGTCCTAGCATATCTTAGATCTCCAAGGAAGCCAAAGGTTAGACCCTCCATGGTCCCAAACAGTTTCCTCACGGTGTACATATCTATCAAGGCCTGGGTGGGATGTTCCCTTTTCCCATCCCCGGCATTTATCACCGGTTTCTTGGCGATTTCTGCGGCGAACTTGGCTGAGCCATCCAGTTTGTGACGCATCACTATGCAGTCAGCGTAGTTCTCCAACATCCTTATGGTATCTGCAAGGTTCTCTCCCTTGGACACTGACGTGGCCTCGTCCGAGGAGAATCCAAGAACCTTTGCCCCGGCGGAGAGGGCCGCGCTGGTGAAGCTCAATGCAGTTCTGGTGCTGGGCTCAAAGAACGCCGTCGCCACTATCTTTCCCTCCAGCCTTGGCTTGAATTTGCCAGAGAGAACTTCGTCCGTAAGTTCGAAAAGTTCTAGAACCTCACTCTTGGAAAAATCAAGGATCGAAATTACATCTCTCACGTAATGCCCTTCAAACTATTGATTCGAACTATATTTAAACTCTTTTCCTAGTATCTAGACTGGGTTACAATGGATATAGGAGAAGTCTTAGTGAGAAGAAAATTGCTCCTCATTGGTAACTTCGTGCTAACGTCAGGGAAGACCAGTCCCTACTACATCGACCTCAGGAGGTTCCCAAGCTACCCAGAATTTCGACAGGTAGTGGAGGAGGCTATCAAGAAGGTGGAGAAGGTCGGGTTTGATTTCATAATGGGTGTGGCGACGGGAGGTGTACCCCTAGCTTCTTTTCTGGCATGTAAGATGAACGTACCCATGGGTTACGTAAGGGTTGAGAAGAAGGGGCACGGGACGGATAAGCTGGTGGAAGGAGAGGTTTCCAGTAGAAAGGTTCTGGTGGTTGATGACGTGGCCACCACGGGGGGATCCCTGGAGAGGGCGTCGGTGGAGATAACCAAGAGTGGCGGTAAGGTGGTGGGAGCACTGGTGATTGTGGACAGGGAGGAAGGAGCATCTGAAAAGTTGAGGGATCTTGGAATAGAGTTCATCTCCGTGTTTAAGATAAGTGACATCCTGCGGTCTGTCTCCAGTACCTTGAGTGAGAGTGAAAGAAAACTCATCGAGGAATATCTAGGTGGAATTAAGTGAACAGGGTTATCCTTTCCCTAGATTCTCCCGTTCCCGAGGAAACCTTAAGGAAACTTAACGGTAAAGTGGCGGGGATTAAGGTGGGATGGCCCCTCCTTCTTTCCCTGGGCAAAGGGAGAGTTAAGGAACTCATGGACCTTGTTGAAGGGATGAAAATACTCGATCTGAAACTTGCTGACATAGACAACACGATGCTGTTGATTGCGGATGAACTGAAGGACGTGGCCAACTCCTTCATAGCCCACGCCTTTGTGGGTGTGGAGGGGGGTCTTGCACCACTTAGTCAGAAGGTGGATCTATTCCTTGTGCTGTCCATGTCCCATCCTGGATGGAATGACGCCTTCTACCCCTACCTGAGGGAAGTGGCCAGAAAGGTGAATCCAAGGGGTTTTGTGGCACCAGCTACCAGACCATTTATGATCTCAAGGGTAAAGAGCGACTTTCCAGATAAAGTGGTGATATCCCCTGGTGTGGGTGCTCAGGGGGCTAAGCCTGGAGTGGCCCTATGTCATGGTGCCGATTACGAGATAGTGGGCAGGAGCATCTATCAGTCTCCCGACCCCATCAAGAGGGTGGAGGAGATAGTGAGAACACAGGAGGAGGTCCTGAGTTCCTGTGAAGGAGCAAAAGATAGGGGTTCATGATACCTCCGTCAGGCTGGCCAAACTTTCCTCGCTGGTGAACAGGGCAGAGGAGATTTTCGAGGAAAACGATGTAGTGTGCACCACTGACCTGGAGGATCTCTTCTCTGAGGTTCCAGTGGAGGGAGTTAAGAGCGGGAAGGGGCCGTATCCCTACAGCATACTCTATCGCGAGATCTATATGGCACACCTGAATTTCCTTAAACAGGTATTCATGGATTACTCCAAGAAGACCATGGGTAACGGCGTGGAGTTCATTTCGTTCACGCTGGATACGGGGGAATACGTTATTTTCGAGGGAGAGGAGAACAGGGTGAGTCTACCCATGCCCCATGGTGTCACGTCAGCCCACACCCATCCAGGAATATGCCTCTTCTCGAATCCAGATCTGGAGACCGCAGATAATCTGCTCATAAAGGGCTACTTCAGCATAGGGGTCATGAATCCCGAATGTGCCCTCATCCTATATAGAAATGGACCCTACACCCTAGAGGACAGAGATTCATTACTTGACCTAGCTAGCAAGGTCAAGAAGGCTAAAACGCTCGAGGAACTAACCAAGGCTTACAACTCGTTTAGGGCACCGAATCTCGTAATGTCCTTGAACAGGCTCTAGGACTCTACCGCCTTAGTCTTGGCGAGCAGGTTTATGGTTGTCTCAGCCAAATCAAGGGAGTACCTGCTGACCCTTCTGAAGGAATCCGTGACAAGTAGGAGGGAAGGTTTAGTGCTCTCACTTGACCTAAAGATGGCCTCCGTCACCTTTTTATGCTCCATGGCAAGCTCGTAATCCTGGTCTATGATCTTGTTGGCTATCTCCCTCTTTCCGTTCAGGAATGCCCTAGTAGATTCCTTGTAAACCTCAAGAACCTTACTCCCAAAGTCCAAGATTGGTTGAGGTGTTTGAGGTCCAATTTCTAGGGCCAGACTTGAGATTCTGCTGGCGTGATCTGCAATCCTCTCAATGGACTTAACTGCAGAGTAAATATCCACTATCTGGGTTGCGTTATACCCCTCTTCCTCCAGTATCTCAAATGAGCTGATACTGAGTGTCAATTGTCTGGCTACGTAAAAGTAGAATCTGTCCACCTCATCATCCCTCTCCTGGACCTCCTTGGCCATCTCCCCGTCGTTGTTCCTCAGGGCGTCCAATGTGTCCTTCAACATGTTTTGAGTGATCACGGCAGCCCTGTTTATGGCCCTCGATATGGGTAGATCCTTTTCGTTAACCAAGAACTGAACCGTGAGGTTAGAGTTGTCCTCCTCTATAACCTCTGCGCCAAGAAGTCTCTTCCTTACACTATCCTTGACTAGAGTCCTCTCTTCAGCCTTCATCTTGGGACATATCAGCGAAACTATCGTGAAACCTGCCATGTAGTAGGCAATGAACTCCCTAACCGCGAAGGTAGGCCTCAGATTTTCGCAGGTTATGGTTGCCCTGTTCTGCTTGGTATCCTGTGGAATTCCCTTAGGGACAAGGAGAAGCCTGAAATTGTTATCCTGAATTACCTCGATTTCATCTCCAGGATTCAGGGATAGTTGTCTCACCCACGACTTGGGTAAGGATATGATGTAAGTGGAACCGCCAGTCAACTGAATCCTTCTTGATGATCTACTCTGCATACTATATATAGAACTATATATATTTAAGCTTGAGTACCTACCCTAGTCTTGTTTCTACTATTAACTATATTTTCGCTCTCCTTGAGGATGGCCTTGGCCTCTTCCCTAGCCTTGATTCTCATGGATTCAGGTACCTCTACCGAGGCATAGAAGCCGGAATAGAGCTCGTCCACGAGAATGCTCAGCTCCGTACTCAGGAGGGGAGTTAGCCGCTTAAACTCCTTCAGTGCCTCCATTAGGTTTACCATGTCCTGGGATATATAATCTATATAGGTCAGGGTCTCAAGTTTAAGTTCGACCATCTCGAGAAGGATGTCAAGCCTTTCCATGTAATTGAGTATGTTTTCCAATTGTTCCGACTCCTTAGCGTACTGTTCAGCAAGAGTGGCGAACCTTGTCGCGTTATTAGCTGAGAGTCTCTTGAACTGCTCTGCCCTAGAGCTGAGCCTGCTTTGCCATAGCCTTATTTTACCCCTGGCAATCTTAACGTCAATGAGAAGTCTCTGAAACTCTTTTTTCATGAGATTAGTATCGTGGCATAACGCTTAAGAGAGTTTAGGGTTATTTTTTTGTGGTTTTGGGCATCTTTACATCAGAAATGAGCTCATTGAAAACGTCAATGTACATCATGAATGACTTGCTTGGTTTATATAGTGCGCCATAGCCTGTGCCTTCCCTTGTTATTATCATGTTCTCCATTAGGACGTCCAAGTGATGCTGGACAGTCTTGTAATCCAGGGAGAGGACGTTACTCAACTGGTTTGCGTTCAAGGGAGACTTCAGGAGAGCCTCCACAATTCTTATCCTAGTGTTGCCTCCCCTTGATGTCAAAAATAGAAAAATGAAAAGCTTCCTTACCTGTCGCCTCTCCCTATCGTCACCCATTTACATATCCACACTGATCCCATCTTAATATATCTCTCCGTGAGTCAGCCTCTGAATTGCCTCACCAATCACTTCGCTCACCGTGGGATGGGAGAAGGTCACGGAATACAGTTGAGTTATGGTTATGCCCAACTCCATGGCCAAGGCCATGGTATTGATAACCTCTGTCGCCCCCTCACCAATCATGTGAGCACCTTCAATCTTGTTCCCTGCCACCACCAGTTTCAGGAATCCTTCGGTCTCATTGAGGGTCCAGGCCCTGGGTATGTCCTTCATCTCAACCATCACCTCCCTGGCGTCTATTCCAGCCTTCTTCAGGTCATCAAGGGTCTTTCCCACTGTCCCTATTTCCATATCCGCAAATATGGAGGAGGGAATATACTTGGGCATCTTGCTGTCCTTCCCTCCTATGTTATCGCCTGCCACTATTCCCTGCCTCCAGGCCTTGGTCGCGGACAGTGGCACTCCCGCCACATCTCCTGCAGCGAAGACCTTGGGGTTTGTGGTTCTTCCCCTTTCGTCAACTTTCACGTATCCTCTCTGATCCGTTTCCACCCCAATCTCCTTGAGGTTAAGGTTTTCAGTGCTAGCTTTCCTGCCTATGGTGACAACGGCCAGGTCTCCCTCCACTTCCTCGGAAGCGTTTGGAAGGTTAACGGAGAACTTCACAGTCCCATCGGAGTTTATAATCTTGGACTTGGCGTTGAGGTATATCCTGATCCCCTTCTCCTCCAACCTCTTCTTGGTGGTTGACGCCAGATCCCTGTCAAATCCCGGCAATAGCTGGGGCATTAGCTCCAGAATGGTCACTTCCTTGTTCAGGGCCCTGAACAGGGTCGCAAGCTCCACTCCAGCAACTCCTCCCCCAACTATCACAATCCTGTTCTTGAGCTCCCTCAGGTTCATGGCAGTCCATGGATCCAGAACGTTCTTCCCGTTGAGGGGAAAGTCCGGCAGGGATAGGGGTACTGATCCCGTGGACAAAACTAGGTGATCACCCGTTATGGTCTTTCCTTCCACCTCCACCTCTCCCTGAGCCTTTATCTTGGCATTTCCCTTAATCACCCTCACGTTTCTGGCGTTAAGGTTGTGTTCCATCCTGTCCTTAATTGCCGTTATTATCCTAGCCTTATTCTCGTTTAACTTAGCGTAGTCCAAGGTTGCAGAGGAAACTATCCATGGGGAGGAGGATACCCTGTTCACTGTCTTCACTGCGTCAATAAGGGTCTTGGAAGGTATGCACGCCCTATTTATGCATTCGCCTCCCACCTGGTCCCTCTCAACCAGGGCTACTGTCTTTCCAAGTTCTGAGGCCCTGAGAGCAGCAGAAACGCCTGCCACTCCGCCGCCTATTACTATTACATCAAAGTCCATGGTCACTACTCTTACGAGAGAGTATAAAGGTTTTTAACCTACGAAGGGCATGTGCAGCGTCCTCATCTCTCACCGCGTGAAGACAGTGGAGGGCAACGTACTCAAGGTCAGTGTAGACCCCATACTTCTCGTGTATATCGTTCAGGGAGAGGTCCAGATCTAAGTAATCCCTTGCGAACTCTGGATTGCAGTCGTACGCTATCTTAAGGAAAGCTAGATAAACCACTCTTCTCCTTCCTCCCCTCTCCAGCAATACCTGAGTTTCCAGGGGAATTTCATTTAACTCCGCCAGGCTACCCGGATCTATGAAGTCAACCTTAACCCTGAACTCCTCCCTTCGTCTGTAGAGGTCCACTACTTCCCTAGCTTTCATGGGTCACTAAAGGAGAGTGGGAATAAGTTCTTTACCCCTTTACCTGTCCGACGACTAGTTATTTAGTTAAGCAAGTAAAGCTTAATCTATGCTCAACAGGGATTCAGAGTGGTCGAGGTTTAAGGAAGAAGCCAACGCCCGACTGCTAAGGGATAAGGAGATAGGGTACCTGGATCCAGATATCTGGGACCTCCTGGAGGCATTCATGAAGAGGGATAAGGCATTCACCTACAGCAGTTGCAGTGGAAGGATAACCGTGATTGACTCCTTTTATCCGTGGAGCAGAAAGGACTCCTCAGTAATATACAAGAACCATCTTGGACTACCCGGCGACGAACTGCCCAGAATTGTGGAAAGAAAACACGTGAGGAGGTTGTGGCTTATTGTCCAAGGTCCTATCCTTCACGTTTACACAAGGGACTACGAGGAGGCGTGGACCATTCTCAAGACTGCAAGGGAGGTGGGTTTCAAGCACAGCGGAGTCCTGGTTGAGAATCGCAAGGGAATTCTGCTGGAACTGAGAACCGGGATAAGAATGGTTCACCTCCTGAAGGATAGGGTATCCCCACGCCTTGAGGAATTGGAGGAGGTGACCAAAGTGGCCAACGAGATACTTGCCAAGGGGAAGGAGAAGAAGAATCAGCTAAGGGACGCAATCCTATCTATAGGAAATGATCCTGTGAAGCTGGGGAAGGACCCTGAAGGGGAGTCCCAGCTCCATAACGGCGTCTGATAGCTCCCTGAGCGCCTGTGTGTAGTCCTGCCTGTTGCCGTCGGGTTGAACTATCACCTTCTCGGGATCTATTCTTTGTTCCTCAACGAAGTCCTTCACCTCCCTGAGGTCCCTGTAGGGCTCAACGATTACAAACTTGTAGTATGTGGCCCAGTCATCTGAGAAGTCGTACCTCAGCCTATGACCTGAGTTGGACAGTTTTGGGGAAACGGAAAACACGTCCACAATCTTCCTGAGTTCCTGTTTAGGCTTCACGGTCCCATTGGTCTCCACGGCCACGTTGTAGCCCATGTTCTTTAGAGTTGAGGCCAGCGGGATCAGATCCTGAAGGAGTGGTTCCCCACCAGTGATTGTGGTCCACCTGACCGACCTGCTCAGCTTACTGATTATTTCCTCCAGCTCCATGGGTTTCCCGTCCTCCCTCACCCACGAGAACTTGGTGTCGCACCAAACACAACGGAGGTTACATCCAGCTAGCCTGACGAAGTTTGACGGTCTCCCTATTACAAGCCCCTCTCCCTGAATTGACGTGAATATTTCAACAATCCAGTACCGCACTTGGATCCTGTGAAATTGACTTAAGCCAATTAAAAATTTCCCTCTTAAGCTCGGGAATTCCAGTTCCCTTTTCCGAGCTTATTTCTAGGACTTTGTCTCCCACTCTGGAGAGTATTTCCCTCCTCATGGCTTCGTCAACTGCATCTATCTTGTTCATGGCTAGGATAACCGGTTTGCCAAGGGCCTTGACCTCCCTCATGATATTCAGCTGTTGTTCTGCCCCGTAAATGGAGGAGGTCGAAACGTCAAAGAGGAAAATAACCAGACCGTTGAGATTCCTCAACGCATTGACAGCCTTCCTTTCAATCACATTCCTTTCAATGTCAGGCCTATCCAGAATACCAGGGGTGTCTATTACCTGAACCCTCACACCACAGTCCATGTGGCCAACGTGAATCTCCTTGGTGGTGAAGGGATAGTTGGCAATCTCAGGTTTGGCTGAGGATATCCTAGACACCAGAGTGGATTTCCCAACGTTTGGCGGTCCAGCTACCATTACTGTGGGAAGTTCCGGGTCTATTGCCTTCCCCTTGGAGATCACTGCGACCACTTCAGAAATCCACTCAACGCAATCGCTCATTTTCCTCAAGATGGAACTGGCCCTGCCGAACCCAGCCCTCATGAGGGAGTTGGCCCTCTCCTCCGGTTCCCTCCTGATCATGACCATGTATCTCTCGAGCATGTTCTGGGCCATGCTGGCGTGCCTTGATATGGCAGATAGGCACATTCTCACCCTGTCCAGAGATCCTGAGGCGATCTCCAGCGACGTTCTGTAAAAGGGGTGAAGGTCATTGATCCTGGGAAAGGCCTTCACGAACTCAACGTAAACCTCTATCCTGTCCCTGTAGTCCTTTAGCCTCCTGATCTCCCTTTCCTTAACCGTCTTTCCCCCAATGGAGCTGAGCCTCTTTGCCTGGGATTCCACGAAGCTGTCCACGCTGGGTGGGGGTCTAAGCCTCTCAAAGGGGTTCAACATATTCTGGTACCCGGGGGTACGTCCCCATCAGGCGCGAGAAGGACAGGTTTCACTCCCCTTTGTTCATCCTCCTTACAGCCTGCAGCTAGTATCATTCCTTGACTTTCATATCCCCTTATCACCCTGGGTTTCAGGTTAACCAGGACTATCACCTTCTTGTTAACCAGCTGTTCTGGAGTGTAGTATTCGGCAATGCCCGATATTATCTGCCTCGTTTCTCCTCCAAGGTCTATCTTGAGCTTCAGGAGCCTAGTTCCCTCTATCCTTTCCGCTTCAACGACGAGTCCGACCTTCATCTCAACCTTCTGAAAATCGTCTATTGTAATTTCCATGCCTGAACCAGAAATCCCATCGTTTAATAGCTGAGTTTACTTGAGGAAGTAAATATAGACGCAGTTGAGAGGCGAATTTTTAAGCTAAACACGTAAATGTTGTTATGGAGAAAATTTCGGAGGGAAAGACCAAGGAAGTCTTTTCCCTTGATAACGAACATGTTCTCCTTAGGTTCAAAGACTCCGTAACTGCTGGGGATGGGGCCAAGGCGGACGTGATAGAGGGGAAGGGAGTTCTGAATGCCCAGACCTCAGCTCTCCTCTTCAGATTGCTGGAGAGGGATGGCATAGAGACCCATTACGTAGGAATGAAGGACGAGAGGACCATGATTGCCAGAAGATTAACCATGATACCCGTGGAAGTTGTGTTGAGGAACTACGCCACCGGGAGTATCGTGAAGAGGTTGCCCATAAAGGAGGGGGAAGTCTTCAATCCACCCATCGTGGAATTCTTTCTCAAGGACGACGCACGTCACGATCCCCTGCTCAATTACCACCACATGAGACACCTCAAGCTCATGAATGAGGAGGAAGCAAGGCAGGTGGAGGATATCATGGTCAGGGTTAACGATACCCTATCCAGAGTGATTTCCAAGATGGGACTCATACTTTACGATTTCAAGCTCGAGTTTGGGAGAGATGAAGGTAAACTTGTGGTGGGAGATGAGATCTCCCTGGATTCCATGAGAGTGAGGGAACCCAACGGGAGGATCTTGGATAAGGACCTTTACAGGAAGGGATATCCACTGGATCAGGTCAAGTCCTCCTACGTGGAATTTCTGGACAGGTTGAGGTCAGTGATATGATGTACAGGGTGGAGTTAATAATACTCAACAAGGATGGAGTGAGGGATCCGGAGGGCGAGACCCTCAAACGATACGTAGTGGACTCAACCTTGCCCGGTAAGGTTGCTGAGGTGAGAGTGGGAAAGATAGTGGTTGTAACCATGGAGGCTTCTTCAAGGGAGGAGGCAGAGAAATTAACAAGGGAACTGGCAGAGCAGAGAAGGCTGTACAATCCCATAGTGCACAAGCTCCAGGTGAGGGCAGAGAAGGTTGAGGACGGCAGTGATTAAGTTTCCAGGTACCACCTGTGAACTTGATGTTGTGAAGGCTCTGAAAGTGGTTGGCGCACAGGCGGAGGTGGTTAAGTTCAACTCCCTGGATCCCGACAGGTATGAGGCAGTGGTCATCCCTGGGGGCTTTAGTTTCGGGGATTACTTGAGGGCTGGGGCCATTGCTGCCAACAGTGAGGCCATGAAGGGGGTAAGGGAGATGGCCAATGAGGGAAAGCTGGTCTTGGGTATATGCAACGGGTTCCAGATCCTAGTGGAGTCCGGACTGCTTAGAGGTGCCCTTCTTCCCAACATTAACTTGAGGTTCGTAACCAGGTGGGTCAGGATAAGGGTCAGGAGAAAGGATACCCCCTTCACAGGGGAGAGTAAGGATGTGCTTTTCATGCCCATAGCCCACGCGGAGGGGAGGTACTTTCTTGATGACGAGGAGATAGCCTCCAGGCTCGCTGTTTTCCAGTATGTGGATGAAAGGGGAGAACCATCACCCCAAGCCAACCCCAACGGATCTCTCATGAACATTGCAGGAATCACCAATGAGGCAGGGAACGTTCTTGGATTGATGCCACATCCGGAAAGGGCCTCTTTTTCCTCAATTTCACCCGATGGATCGAGAGACGGACTTGAGATATTGAGGGTGTTTGGGAAATGATCCTCACACTATCAAGTGGCGAAATGGAAGTGGTGAGAAGGGTTCTGGGGAGAGAACCCAGGGAAGCGGAATGGAAACTGGTTGATGCGCTATGGTCTGAGCACTGCTCCTACAAGAGCTCAAAGGTTTTCCTCAGGAGTCTGCCCAGCACTGGTCCCAACGTCATAATGAGCGTGGAGGACTGGCAGGATGCCGGTGCAGTGGACGTGGGGAACGGGCTTGCGCTAGTTCTCAAGGTTGAAAGTCACAATCATCCCTCGGCAATTGATCCCTTCAATGGTGCAGCCACTGGAGTTGGGGGAATTCTGAGGGATATTATAAGTAAAGGAGCAAAGCCCATAGCCCTTCTGGACATGATAAGGGTTGGGAAACTTGACGAGAAGGGAAAGTGGTTACTCAGGAACATTATTGCGGGAATAGGCTTCTACGGAAACAGCGTCGGAGTTCCTGTCGTTGGAGGGGAACTTTCATTTGACGAGACCTATAACGATAATCCACTTGTGGACGTTGCATGTGCGGGGATCGTGAGCAAGGATTCCATTGTGCCCAGTGTAGTTAAGGAGCCAGGTCTGAGACTTGTCCTCGCCGGCTTCACGGGATTGGACGGTCTTGGAGGAGCTTCCTTTGCCTCCAGGAAACTGAGCGGTATGGACGAGATCGGAGCGGTTCAGATAGCGGATCCTTTTGCGGGGAAGATAATCATTGACGTGACCCTGGAGGTCGCAAAGGAGGTTGAGGCCATAAAGGATCTTGGGGGCGGAGGACTGGCCGTGGCAGTCACGGAGATGGCCAACGGACTTGGTGCGGTGGTTAACCTAGAGAAGGTACCCTTGAGGTTCAAGTATCTTTCGCCGGAGGACATCATAATATCTGAGACCCAGGAGAGGATGCTCTTTGCAGTGAAACCTGAAAGGGTGGAGTCCGTGTGCTCCAAGTTCAGGGAGTACAACTATCCGTGCGAGGACATAGGCGAGATCACCGCTGACCCCACCATAAGGTTCCAGTATAATGGGCAGGTAGTGGCTGAGTTACCCTCAGACCTCCTTCTTTCTCCTCCCCTCAACGTCTGGCCGGCGGAGAGAGCCTCAAGGAGGAGAGAGCCAGGGAGGGAGGTTCCCCTCGGGGAGGCATTGAGGGCTATACTCACTCATCCTGATCTGGTAAGCAAGGAGTGGGCCTACTCCCAGTTTGATTATGAGGTTGGAACGTCCACTGTGGTGAAGCCGGGGCAGGCGGACAGCGCTGTAGTGGAGTTGCCCAACGGGAAGTATCTTGCGCTGAAGGGAGACGCCAACCAGGATCTCTGTGCCGAGGACGCGTACGAGTGTGGTAAGGCCATAGTTGCCGAGGCATACAGGAACCTAGCTACGGTTGGGGCAAGGGGAATAGCCCTGGTGGATCACCTTCAGTTTGGAGACCCCAGAAAGCCCAACGTGTATCAAGACTTCATAGATGCAGTGAGAGGGATATCGGAAGCCTCAAAGTTCTTCTCCATTCCAGTGGTAGGAGGAAAGGTATCGTTCCACAATGAGGACAAGAACGGAAATCCCATAAAGCCTACCCCTCTCGTGGTGATGGCGGGACTCATTGAAGGTAAACTGGCTAGGAACAGGATAGATGAGGGCAACCTTGTACTGATTGGGGAGACAAGGAACGAACTGGCTGGAACCCTCTTCTCCAGGATATTCGGTGGAGGTGGAGAAGTGGCCAAGACCAAGTTAATAGAAGATCTGATAGCGTCAAACCTGGTAATAAAGGGAATAAACGAGGGCAAAGTAATCTGGAACAAGGATATATCCAAGGGTGGTCTTGCGGGAGCGCTTCTCCCAATCCTGACCAAGGGATTTTCCGTGAAGATTTCCTCCTCTCACGTGGTTGGGACCTCAAGCGTCCTCGGAAAGATGTTCTCGGAGAACGGAGGGAGGTTCCTGGTGCTCACAAGCGATCCACAGTGGTTTATGTATCAGGCTGGAAGGATGGGAATACAGGCCTCTGCAATAGGGAAGGCAACCAGGGATGGAGGCAAACTTGTCCTGGACGACGAGACCTTCCCCATGGATTCCGTGGTGGAGAACTACTATACCTTTCTGGAGGGGTCATTATGAACGTAAAGGAACACTGTGGGGTTTTCGGGGCCGTGGGGCCAGACTCGACGAAGCTCACCTTTGAGGGTCTTAAGCTCCTTCAGCACAGGGGGCAGGAATCGGCAGGAATCTCGTGGATAGAAGGGGGTAAAGTCCTTACTAGAAAGGGACTTGGCCTGGTGGGTGAAGCTCTGGATCCCAAGGACATAGGGGAGTCGTTCTTTTCCATTGGTCACGTGAGGTACTCAACAACTGGGTCCACCACACTTCAGGAGGCCCAGCCCCTAGACGATGGTTCCATAGCGGTTTCTTTCAATGGTACCATAACCAACCATTTCAGGTACGGGAGGTTCTCCACGGACACGGAGTTCATTCTCTCCTTTCTCAGGGGGCAACTCTCCCAGGGAAGGAGCCTGGAGAGCTCAGCTAAGGCATTCATGGACGTTGCTGACGGAGCCTTTTCCCTTCTGGTTCTCTCCTCTAGGGAGGAAATCGTGGCCATGAGGGATCCTCGGGGTTTCAGACCCCTTGTCATAGGCGAGATAGGGGAAAACAAGGTTGTATCATCTGAGGACTCAGCAATCAAGCAGTTGGGGGGAAGGGTAATAGGTTTCGTTCATCCAGGGGAGATAGTTAAGATAACCAGGGATAACCTGATCAGGGAGAGGGTTTCCTCCCTTCCTACGACCACGTGTGCCTTTGAGTACATCTACTTCTCCAGGGCTGATTCCGAGATAGATGGAATCTCAGTGTACGCGTCAAGGATCAGGCTCGGAGAGTTACTGGCCAGGAATCATCCAGCACGGGGAGACATCGTGGTCCCGGTGCCTGACTCTTCAAGACCCATTGCTCTGGGTTTCTCAAGGACGAGCGGTATCCCCATGGAGGAGGCCCTGGTTAGAACCGTATCCTCAAAGCGATCCTTCATTATGCCATCCAACGAGAAGAGGAACGAGGTATTAAAGGAGAAGTTTGGGGTTGTTGAATGGGCGATCAGGGGAAAGAGAGTAGTCTTAGTTGACGATTCCATAGTCAGGGGAAACACCATGAAGAGGTTGGTGAACTCGCTGAGGAACGCCGGGGCTAACGAGGTTCACATCAGGATCGGGTCACCCATGATCAGGTTTCCCTGTTACATGGGAATTGATTTTCCCAGAAGATCGGAGCTAGTGGCCAACGTTGGGGATGAGAGGGCCATAGCTAGAGAGCTCAATGCCGATAGTGTGGAGTATCTCTCCGTGGAGGAGATGGTTCAGGCCATTGGGAGAACCACCCTATGTAAGGCATGTTTCACGGGAGAATACCCCTTGAAGGGGAAATATGACCTCTCCAGTCTGGAGAGCGTTTTCGCAAGGTGATAAAATGGCGGGAATAGTCGGTCTCCTGGCATTCGATAAGGTATGGAACATATCCAGGTTCCTGTACTACTCCATGATAGGGCTCCAGCACAGGGGCTACGCCTCAAGTGGAGTGGTAATGCTAAACCAAGAGATGAGATCAGTCACGAGGGACGTATCGCCCGAGGACCTGGAGTTTCAGCTGGAGGGATGGGCAGGAATAGGCTACACAGGATCAAGGAGGGGTTACCCCATCCACAACGATGAAGTTGCCATTGTAGTGGATGGAGTTCTCAGGGAGCCTGAGAACTTCCTAAAGACCTTCGCCAGGGACAGGGAAAGAGCGCTCGAGGAAGCCAAGGGAGCTTTCTCACTAATAGCCATGACCCGTGACGGTGAGATAGTGGGGTATAGGGATGAAACTGGGGTGAGACCTCTCAGCTTGGGAGGTTTCGGCTTCGATATGGGCATAATTGCGTCAGAGCCAGTGGCAATGTCGGTGATAGGTGGGGATTTCAGAAGAGAAGTGATGCCCGGAGAGATGGTTACAATCTCGAGCTTAAACGTCAAGTCAACGCAGATTAAGGAGCCCAGAAAGGCTTACTGCTCCATTGAGTATGTTTACCAGGCGAGGATAGACAGCGTGGTGAACGAGTCCAACGTGTATGAAACCAGGGTGAGAATTGGGGAGCAACTGGCTGAGGAGAAACCCATTGAGGCTGACACCGTGATAGGCGTTCCTGACACGGCGCTTCCCTTCGCCGTGGGCTACTCTAGGAAGCTGGGCCTTCAACTGGACCTGGGTTTCACGAGAACCGGAAGCCCCATAAGGACCATGCTGGCCTCCGACAGCTTCCTGAAGATAGTGGGAGTACAGCTGAAGCTGAACCCCATAAAGAGCGCAGTCTTCGGGAAGAGGGTGGTACTAATAGATGACTCAATGGTTACTGGAACAACTCTGAAAAACACCATCATGAGCCTCAGGAGGCTTGGCGCCAAGGAGGTTCACGTACTTATCGGCAGTCCCAAGCTTATATCAGCATGTCCGTACGGCATAGAGGTACCAGAGGATAAGGAGTTAATCGCTGCCAACCTCTCGGAGGAGGAAATAGCCAAGGTTCTGGGTGCGGATTCGATTCACTGGTTATCTCTAGAGGGGTTATCCAGGGCAATATCCAAGTCCACCCTCTGCACGGGGTGCATGACCAAGAGGTATCCAAAGGTGATCTGAATGAAGGTTCTACTCGTGGGAGATGGAGCTAGGGAACACGCAATGGCGGAGGCGCTGGCGAGCTCTCCGCAGGGATACAGGGTATATGCCCTTTCCTCTTACGTGAATCCCGGGATCAGGGAGGCGGTGAACAGAACTGGCGGAGAATACACTCAAGGAAACATAAACTCCAGGGAGGAGGTAGCAAAGGCCATCAAGAGGTTCAACCCAGACTTCGGTGTGGTTGGACCAGAGGATCCCCTTTTCCACGGCGTAGCTGACGAGTTCAGGAAGAACGGAATACCGGTTGTGGGTCCCAACATGGCGGGGGCCGAGATAGAGAGATCCAAGGTGTGGATGAGACAACTCATGTGGAAGTACAGGATTGATGGCAGGCTCAGGTTCAGGAGCTTCACCAGCCTTGAGGAGGCCTCAAGGTTCATTGTGGAGTACGGAGGGTCTGTGGCCGTGAAGCCAGCTGAGCAGGTGGGAGGAAAGGGAGTGAAGGTTGTGGCGGACATTCAGGCTTATCTCTCCAACGAGAAAAGGAGGGCGTTAAGCAAGAGCGTGGACGAGATAGGGTCTCTAGTGAAGAATGAGGTCAAGATAATCATCGAGGAAAAGGTGGATGGGCCAGAGTACACCCTTCATGTCCTGACTGACGGCCATACCTTCCTACCGCTTCCGCTCGCGCAGGACTATAAACATGCATACCAGGACGGAATAGGCCCCGAGACGGGTGGTATGGGATCCGTTTCAGGTCCGGGGAGACTCCTTCCGTTCATCAATGAGGAAGAGTATGAGAAAACACTGAAGATTGTTCAGGACACGGCCAGGGCCATCGGCCAGGAGACGGGGGAATCATACAGGGGGTTCATTTCAGGACAAATGATGCTCACCGAGCTATGGGGGCCCACCGTGATAGAGTTCTACTCCAGAATGGGAGACCCGGAGACCTCGGCCATCATACCCAGGATAACCTCAGATTTCGGTTACCTTCTACAACTTACTGCCGAGGAGAGGTTAACTCAGGCCAAGCTTGAGGTGAGGATGGAACCCTCGGTGGTGAGGGCTGTCGCCCCCCTGGGTTATCCATTGAGAAGGGATATGGCCACGGGAAAGGAGATTTCGCTGGACGTTAAGGCCATGAGGGAGAAGGGATGTCTGGTGTACTTCGGCTCCATATCCTATGAGGGTGGCAAGCTCGTGACAAAGGGATCAAGGGCACTGGAACTGGTGGCTCTGGGCGACTTTGAGGAATCCTCCAGGAAACTGGACGGTTGCATCAAGATGATCTCAGCCAACACCGAACTGGTGTACAGGACTGACATTGGTAGAACACTGGGAGAGCAGGTTGAGAAGGCCGAAATCGTGAGATACTCCTATCAGAATAGGATAAGAAGGAATTCCCTGGGAGTATCTGCCGACTGGGCACCAAACGGTGGTTTGTGGTGAGCGACTACAAGGATGCTGGAGTGGACCTGGAGAAGCTGAGGGGAATTCACAGGGACATCGCCTCCATGATATCCTCCACCTACAGGAGGACAGTGCTGGGGGCAGGTCACTACTCTGGAGTCGTGGAAATAAATGGACTGAAGCTTGCTATTCACGTAGATGGAGTTGGTACAAAGGTACTCCTTGCCAGAAAGGCAGGGAAGTATAGAAGTGTGGGAATAGATTGCGTTGCCATGAACGTGAACGATCTCATTAGCATAGGTGCCAGACCCATTGCCATTGTAGATTACATAGCCATGGAACAGCCCTCCGACGACGTGATCTCAGAGATAGTTCAGGGACTCGTGCAGGGCGCCAAGGAATCTGACGCAGATATTGTTGGGGGAGAGACTGCGGCAATGAAGGATGTGGTTAACGGCTTCGATATATCCTGCACCGCCCTGGGAGTTGTGGAGAAGCTGAAAACCGGGGAGGAAGTCTCACCCGGTGACGTCCTAATAGGACTGGCCAGCAACGGAGTTCACGCTAACGGCTACTCCCTGATAAGGAAGCTACTTAACGAAGGGAAACTGTCCTGGAAGGACTGGGAGGAGGAGCTCCTGAAACCCACGAGGATTTACGTGAAACCAGTCATGGAGGTCCTCGATCTCATCAAGGCTGCAGGCCATGTGACAGGAGGTTCCTTCACCAAATTGAGGAGGATAACAAGCTACTCCCTGGAGTTAACCCTTCCAGATCCGCCCTCAATATTTAAGGCCATTGAGCAGGCCGGTGTGTCCCACGAGGAAATGCACAGGGTCTTCAACATGGGTGTAGGGATGGTGCTCTTTGTGGACAGGAGTTACGCCGAGGAAGTTCTCAGGAAATTAAACCCCTACGTCCCATCACAGATCATTGGGGAGGTTAAGGACAGCCCAGGTCAGATTAAAATAACCACGTACAAGTCCCAGTTTCTTTATTTATAGAATTTTATCAATCCCTTTTAAACTCTGAATGATAAAGCAGTTTCTAGTGGCTAAGTATGAAGCCAGTTGATATAAAATCTCTCGTAAATTATGTCTCTTTGAAGATACTAGGAGGAGGCGACTATCTACTGAACGCCTTGGAGGAATACCTAGTGAAAGGTGAAGGACCGGCCATTGTAGCACACAAGTACAATATCTCAAAGCACCAGCTCAGGGGTTACGCTCAACGTATCATTGAGAAGAGCGGCAGCGAGATCAGGGCCAAGAAGGTGATTCCCATTCTCCAGTATCTAGCTGAGGGTATTGAGCCCATAGTTGAAAGGAACGACAATGGAGTTTACACGTGCAAGCTCTGCAACACCGTGGTTGCAAGGGAGGATACGGAGGAACATGTTAGAAAATATCACAAGGATCAACTTTCTCTTGCTATCAAGAAAATGATGGAGAGACTAGAGGAGTACAAGGCGAAAAGGGAGAAGGCCCTCGTGGTCACCGCCTCATAAAGTTAAGATTTCTCGTGTTTATGTCCCAATCTGCCTAGGCAAAGTTTTTATGTTAAGATAGGATAGTATTACCTTGCCATGAACAAACAAACTGTAAGTTTGAGGCTTAAATATGAAATTCTAGATGAAATAAATAGGCTGATGCCAAAGGCTGACGTCAGGACAGTGTCGGAATTCATCATCACGGCCATTAGGGAATGCCTCGATGACGAGATGTGCATGAAGGATTTCGATGAGAAAATACTACACCAAGGATTACCGTAACCTTGATTGAAGGATTCCTTCAACTTTATCTTTATCAAGAATTACGTTATTTTCATTATCCCCATAGCTTATAACTCAGAGTTCTTCGTAAGAGTGAAGATGAAAATAGTCCTAGCTTATTCGGGAGGTTTAGACACCACTGTTGCAATCAGGTGGTTAAGCGAGACTTACCACGCAGAAGTGATAAGCGTTAGCGTAGATGTGGGGCAAAGGGATGACTTCAAGAAAATTGAGGAGAGGGCATACATGGCGGGGAGCGCTAAGCATTACCTAGTGGATGCAAAGAAAGAGTTCGCTGAGAACTTTGCCCTCAAAGACGTCAAAATGAACGGACTTTACGAGGAAGTGTATCCCCTAGCGACGGCGCTGGCCAGACCCCTCATAGCAGAAAAGGTTGCTGAAATCGCAAAAAAGGAAGGCACGGAGTATGTTGCCCACGGCTCAACGTCAAAGGGAAATGATCAGGTCAGGTTCGACCTGGCTCTGAAGACCGCTCTGGAGAACGTGAAAATAATTGCGCCGGCCAGAATCTGGAAAATGACCAGGGAGGATGAAATAGCCTTTGCCAGGGAAAGGGGAATACCCATAAAGACAGAGAGCAGTAAGTACAGCATCGATGAGAATCTTTGGGGGAGAAGCATAGAGGGAGACATCATCTCTGATCCCGCCTCAGAGGTTCCAGATGACGCATTTGAGTGGACGGCAGTGAGAAAACAGGATAAACTGAGGTTAAGCGTGGAGTTCGAGAAGGGAGTTCCCGTGGGGATTAACGGTGAGAGGCTTGATCCTGTGACGCTCATATCCAAGCTAAACGAGGAGATAGGTGCCAGGGGATTTGGAAGGGTGGAGCATCTGGAGAACAGGGTAGTAGGTTTCAAGTCAAGGGAAGTATATGAGGCACCTGCCGCACTGGCCCTCATTGCAGCGCACAAGGACCTGGAGAAAACCGTGTTGACACCACTGGAACTCAGGTTCAAGAGGCAACTTGATTCGTTATGGTCTGACCTGGTTTATCAGGGACACTGGTATGAACCCTTGAGGAATACCCTAGAGATTGCGGGAGACGAGATAAACAGGTGGGTGTCTGGAGAGGTCAAGCTTGAGGTTGATCACAAGAGTCTCAGGATACTGGGCAGGACCTCACCCTACTCGCCCTACTCTGAGAAAATATCCTCCTATAATAAGGGATGGTATCCCTCAGATGAGGAGGCCAGGGGATTCATTGAGATCTGGGGAATGCACTCCTTGCTAACAAGGAAGGCGAGGTATGGTTAATGCTGTACAGGAAGTGGGGTTCAAAGGAGGACAAGGTAGTAACCTATACTTCCTCCTCAAGGGAGGACGTCAGGATACTGGACAAGGTAAAGCAGGTAATGAAGGCCCACGTAATAGAGCTCTTCCTGTCTGGAAACATTACCAAGGATGAGGCCAGAAAACTGCTTCAGGGCATAAATTCCTTCACGAGGATAGATCCCTCCTATGAGGACGTTCATGAGGCACTGGAGGATCACCTCATTAAGACCGCCGGTGAGGCGGGTGGTTCGATAGGCCTGGGGAGAAGCAGGAACGACCATGTGGCCACGGCCCTGAGACTGGAAATGAGGGAGGAGTTACTTGCGCTCCTGGAACAGCTCTTGGACTTCAGGGGGATGATCCTGAAGAGAGCTGAGGAGAACCTTGGTACCTCCTTCGTTGTGTACACTCACTTTCAGCCCGCCCAGCCAACGACCTTTGGGCATTACCTGCTCTACGTAGAGGAGGAGGTTGCCTCCAGGTGGAGTTCCATTTACAGGACCCTCGACCTGGTAAACAGATCTCCACTGGGAAGCGGAGCCATAGTGGGTAGCTCCGTTAACCTGAACAGGGATAGGGAGTCCACACTCCTTGGTTTCAAGGAGGTTCTCGTTAACACCATTTCAGCCACCTCCTCCAGGGCAGACCTCATCTCCTCAGTGATGGAGGTGGTCAATCTAATGCTGGCCCTGAGTAGGATCGTTGAGGACATGATACTGCTCTCCTCTAAGTTCGTGGGAATACTGGAGTTACCTGATACCCACGTGAGTACGAGTTCGCTCATGCCCCAGAAAAGGAACGCAGTTACCATGGAGGTGCTCAGGGCCAGAGTTTCAAGGGTACTCGGTGATCTAATGTCAATTGTGTCAACATACAAATCCCTTCCATCAGGGTATAATCTTGACCTCCAGGAGGTGAACCCGCTCCTCTGGGAGGTTCTTGATGAGACGAGGACCGGAGTGGAGGTCCTTCATGACCTTCTCACCAAGGTAAGGGTGAAGGAGTTCAAGATGGATAAGGAGATACTTTCCACAGATGAGGCGGAAATCTTGAGCGGAAAGGGAATCAGATACAGGGATGCATATTTTACCGTAGCCAAAGCAGTGAGAGAGGGCAAGTTCTCACCCACGATCACCCCTGAACAATCGGTGTCCAGAAAGGCAGTGAAGGGAAGTCCCAGCCCTGAGAGAATGAGAGAGGGTATTTCCCTCGCTAGGGAAAGATTGAATGGTGACGCCAATTTGTTAAGAGAATATAAAAACTGGATTCTCAAAGGAGAAGGGGAATTGAGGCTGATGGAAAATGACATACTGCAAGAGGGGAACTGAAGGACTGATATACCTTGAGGACGGAACCCTGCTGAGAGGTTGCGGGTTCGGTGCCAAGGGGGTAAGATACGGCGAAGTTGTGTTCACCACGGCAATGAACGGTTACCCCGAATCCATGACTGATCCGTCGTATAGGGGGCAGATCCTCATCATAACCCATCCCCTCGTGGGCAATTACGGAGTACCGGATCCCATTGTGAGGAATGGAATCCTGCAGAACTTTGAGTCCGAGAAAATTCAAATTGAGGGACTTGTGGTAACGGAAGAGACTGATCCCTCCAAGTGGAACTCGTCCAAGAGCCTTCACCAATGGATGGTGGAACAGGGTGTTCCTGGCGTTTCCTCCGTGGATACCAGGTTGCTAGTGAAGAAGGTCAGAACTTTGGGTTCCATGATGGGAGTGATAGCCTCGGGGGAACAGGTTGAGGACCCGAGGAAACATATTGAGCTGAGATACGACGAGATCGATTTCACAAGGTTCACCTCTCCCAAGTCTCCTATCATCCATCAGAACAACTCACCGGACATAATTGTACTCGTGGATTGCGGTATAAAGCACGGCATACTGGAGGAGCTTTACAAGACAGGATTTACCATTGTCAGGGTTCCTTGTAAGTCCAGCGCAGATGAGATAATGAACTACTCCCCTAAGGGTGTGGTTTTTGGAAACGGGCCCGGAAATCCCAACATTCTAAAGGATCTGGTGAAGAACTTCTCAGCAGTTATGGAGTACAAGTTGCCCACCCTCGGAATATGCCTTGGACATCAGGTGGCGACTCTCGCCCTAGGAGGAAATGTCAGGAAAATGAAATTTGGTCACAGGGCTATAAATAAACCCGTAACGGACGTTTCCAACAACAAGTGTTACATCTCCACGCATAACCATGGATATGGGGTGTACAAGGAGGACATTCCGCCAGACACCCAGATCTGGTTCGTGAATCCAGACGATGGGGTAGTTGAGGGATTGATACACAAAAAATTTCCCTTGATCACGACCCAGTTTCACCCGGAGGCTAGGCCTGGACCCAATGATACCACTTGGGTTTTCCAGAAGTTCAAGAAGATGGTGATAAAGGATGAAGGGAATTAAAAAGGTACTAGTTGTGGGTTCAGGGCCCATTAAGATAGCTGAGGCTGCAGAGTTCGACTATAGTGGATCCCAGTCTCTCAAGGCCTACAGGGAGGAGGGCATAGAGACAGTGCTGGTTAACTCCAACGTAGCCACGGTTCAAACTAGCTACGGAATGACCGACAAGCTCTACATGGTTCCGGTCACCTGGTGGTCGGTGGAGAAGGTTATTGAGCAGGAGAGACCCGATGCCATAGCCATAGGGTTCGGGGGACAGACAGCACTTAACGTGGGCGTAGATCTTTACAAGAGGGGAATTCTGCAGAAGTACGGGATCAGGGTACTCGGCACTCCCATAGAGGGAATAGAGAAGGCATTGAGCAGGGAGAAGTTCAGGGAGACCATGATAGACGTTAAGATTCCTGTTCCGCCAAGTTTCTCAGCAAAGAGCTCAGAAGAGGCTCTGGAAAAGGCCGAGGAAATTGGCTATCCAGTAATGGTGAGGGTTAGCTTCAACCTGGGAGGTAGAGGTTCCACCGTTGCCTGGGACAGGGAATCCCTGAGAAAGAGCATAGACAGGGCGTTCTCGCAGAGCTACATCGGGGAGGTTCTAGTGGAGAAGTACCTTCATCACTGGAAGGAGTTAGAATACGAGGTGGTGAGGGACTCAAAGGGGAACTCTGCTGTCATAGCGTGTGTGGAGAACTTGGATCCAATGGGCGTTCATACTGGGGAATCCATAGTGATAACGCCCTGCCAGACACTGGACAATAAGGAGTTACAGGAGATGAGGACGCTTTCAATGAAGGTTGCAGAGTCCATAAGTCTAGTGGGAGAATGTAACGTGCAGTTTGCGCTGGATCCGAGTAGCTATACTTACTACGTGATCGAGACCAACCCAAGAATGTCCAGATCCAGTGCCCTCGCAAGTAAGGCCACTGGTTATCCACTGGCCTATGTGTCGGCTAAGCTATCCCTTGGTTACACGTTGGAGGAGATCTTGAACAAGGTATCCGGGGCAACCTGTGCCTGCTTTGAGCCCAGCTTGGATTACGTTGTCATGAAGATACCCAGATGGGATTTGCAGAAGTTTGAGGAAGTGGATACTAGCCTGAGCACCGAAATGAAAAGCGTGGGGGAGATCATGAGCATAGGAAGGTCCTTCGAGGAGGCCCTTCAGAAGGGACTGAGGATGCTTGATATTGGTGAACCTGGGGTAGTGGGAGGAAGATATTACATGTCCACTGCTCCCAAGGATGATGCCCTCAAGAAACTGAGCAAGAGAATACCCTACTGGCCCATATGGGCTGCCAAGGCGTTTAAGGAGGGGGCATCTGTGGAGGAAGTGTATAAGGTAACAGGAGTGGATAGGTTCTTCCTCAGGAAGATTGAGAACCTAGTCAAAACCTTTGAGGGGATCAAGGGATCCAAACTCGACCTAGAGAAGTTGAAGTACCTAAAGACGCTAGGTTTCAGTGATGAACAGGTGGCCGTAGCTATAAACTCCAGTGAGGAGGAAGTATGGAAAGTTAGATCCTCTAATCGCATCCTACCCAACATAAAGCTGATCGACACCCTGGCTGGAGAGTGGCCTGCAGTCACCAACTACCTCTATCTAACCTACGTTGGGTCTGAGGATGATATAGAGCTAAACTCCACTGGGAACAACCTCCTCATAGTGGGGGCTGGAGGTTTCAGGATTGGGGTCTCCGTGGAGTTCGATTGGGGAGTGGTGGAGTTAATGAAGGCCTCCCTCAAGTACTTTGACCAAGTAGCTGTCCTGAACTATAATCCCGAGACCGTCTCCACAGACTGGGACGTAACCAGGAAGCTCTACTTTGACGAGATATCTGCCGAGAGAGTTCTGGACATAGTAAACAAGGAGAAATACACCTACGTGGCGACCTTTGCTGGAGGCCAGCTGGGTAACAATATTGCAAAGAAACTAGAGGAGAGAGGAGTGAAACTTTTCGGGACATCGGGATCCTCGGTGGACATGGCGGAGGATAGGGAAAAGTTCTCCAAGCTTCTGGACAAACTGGGGATAAAACAGCCAGAATGGATATCCGCAAGGGACTCAGGGGAGATAAGGAAGTTCGTGGATCAGGTTGGCTTCCCGGTATTGGTTAGACCAAGTTACGTGCTGAGCGGATCTTCCATGAGCATAGTGCGGAGTGAGCAGGAACTGGAGGAGGTCATTCAGAGGGCAAGGCTGTCCACGAGGTATCCCGTGGTAATCAGCAAGTTCCTGGAGAACGCCTTTGAGGCTGAGGTGGATGCTGTTAGCGACGGTAAGGGTGTAATTGGGGTGGTTATGGAACATGTGGAGGAGGCCGGGGTTCACAGCGGTGACAGTACCATGTCCATTCCCACCAGGAAGATCACTCCAGTGGTTCAGGACCTGAAGAAGATATCGCTGACCCTGGCTAGGGAAATTGGGGTCAAGGGGCCCTTCAATCTGCAGTTCGTGATAAAGGATAACATGCCATACGTTATAGAAATGAACCTCAGGGCAAGCAGATCCATGCCCTTCTCCAGCAAGGCTAAGGGGGTTAACCTAATGGAGATGGCGGTGAAGGGTATCCTTCAGGGATTGGACCTTGATGAGTTCATGGAGCCAGAAAGCAAGTCCTGGGCAGTGAAATCACCTCAGTTCTCGTGGACCCAGCTCAAGGACTCCTATCCGTTCCTTGGTCCTGAGATGAGAAGCACTGGTGAGGCTGCGTCCCTGGGCACGAGTTTCTACGACGCATTGTTAAAGAGTTGGCTCTCATGTTCGCCAAACAGACTACCCAAGCAAGGCAAGATAGCGCTTGTTTACGGAAAGGAAAATATTGACTCGCTGAGGGAGGCTGGGCAGAACCTTGAGAGGTATGGTCTTACCGTGAATACCTTAGATTTCGCTGAAATTTCAGGGTTCGATGTTGTGAACCCAGAGGATGCATTATCCTTAATAAGGAAGGGACAAGTGGATCTCGTGGTGACTAACGGATACATGAAGAACCTTGATTATAACATTAGAAGAACTACCGTGGATCTCAACATACCAATCATCCTTAACGGAAGGTTGGCAAAGGAGGTGTCCCACGCCATGTCCCTGAACGAAATGACGTTCTACGAAATAAGGAGGTATGGAGGAGGGATCTGATGAAAGTTGCTCTAATCGTGGACATAGTCAGGCAAGAGGAGAAGCTTCTGGTGAAGGCACTGAACGATAAGCAGGTGAGTTACGACGTACTTAACGTGGCTCAGGAGCCCCTGCCCTTCAACAGGGCACTGGGCAGATATGACGTAGCCATTATAAGGGCGGTGAGCATGTATAGGTCCCTATATGCCGCTGCTGTGTTGGAGGGAACGGGAGTCCACACCATTAACTCAACAGACGTGATAAGTGTAGCTGGAGACAAGATATTGACCTACTCCAAATTGTTCAGGGCGGGGATACCTGTACCTCAATCCATTATTGCCATGTCACCAGATTCGGTGATGAAAGCTTACGAACAGATTGGGTTCCCTCTCATTGACAAGCCCCCAATAGGTAGCTGGGGAAGAATGGTTTCCCTTATCAGGGATATCATTGAGGGAAAGACTATCATAGAGCACAGGGAGATGATGGGTAATTCTGCCCTAAAGGTTCACATAGTCCAGGAGTACATAACAGGAAAGAACAGGGATATAAGGTGTATCGTAATGGGCAATGAGCTTCTGGGATGCTATGCAAGGAACATCCCTTCCAACGAATGGAGGGCAAACGTAGCCCTCGGGGGAACTCCAACTCCTCTTGAGGTAGATGACGCCCTTAAGGAGACAGTGCTAAAGGCTGTGAAAGTAATAAACGGCGAGTTCGTCTCCATAGACGTACTTGAACATCAATCCAGAGGCTACGTTATAAACGAGCTCAATGATGTCCCCGAGTTTAAGGGGTTCATGCTGGCCACAGGAATAGATGTTCCCAACAGGCTCGTGGATTACATTAAGGAAAAGTTTTCCTAATCCTGGTCCACCTTTCCCACCACCTCAGCAAGGAACACGTCATGTCTCGTGTCCTCCAAGATTTTTCTCATGGCATCAACTTTTTGCCTGAGTCCAGGAACTAAGGACTTGGGATACTCCAGCCTCCAAAGTATATCATAGAGGTTTTCCATCTCCTCCAGGATCCTCCTTCCCCTTTCCTTATCCCCCCTTCTAAGACTTTCAAGGGCAGCTCTCCTCATTTCTCCTATGGCATCAGCCAACCCTGTAATGTAATATATATCAGGTATCCCTAGATCCTTGGGCAGATTCAGGGGTAAGTCAAAATAGAAGGAAAGCACCACACTTGCCTCGCTGATCTCCTGAAAGGCAACACCGACGTCACCAAACAACAGCTCCGGGAAGTTCTGGACAATGTTTTTGATCTCCTCAACCCTTTTCTTTGCCTGACTGTACTTCTCCATAGCTTCCTCCTTCTTACCCCTGTGACTCAGCGATATGGTCTCTCCAGAAAAGCGAATTACCTCCCTAGATATCTGAAGTAAACGCTCCCTGTTCTCGAACCTGGACATTAATTTTTCTTCTACCGATGAGATATACTCACCTATTATATCCGTGAACATAACGGGATTATGAGAGAGTGATTTAAAGATTTTCTAGGTTGCCTCTGCGGGCAGGACCTACTAAATTTAAATTACTTATACAATATAAGCACCCATGACAGAAAAGATATCCGTCGTTGGGGCAGGAGTTATTGGTGTGGGTTGGGCAACCCTTTTTGCGTCCAAGGGATATAACGTCTCATTATACACGGAGAAAAGGGAGACCCTAGATAAGGGTATGGAGAAGCTAAGGAATTACGTCCAGGTAATGAAGAATAACTCTCAGATAGCAGAGGACGTGAACACAGTGATCTCCAGGGTTACTCCCACGGTTAACCTGGATGAGGCAGTGAGAGGGTCCAGCTTTGTTATAGAGGCTGTAATAGAGGATTATGACGCAAAAAAGAAGATCTTTGGTTACTTGGATAGTATTCTCGATAAAGATGTTATACTAGCCAGCAGCACCTCAGGTCTACTCATAACTGAAGTCCAGAAGGCCATGTCTAGGTATCCTGAAAGGGCGGTGATAGCACATCCCTGGAATCCACCCCATCTCTTACCTCTGGTTGAGGTGGTGCCTGGCGAGAAGACGAGTAAGGAGGTGGTGGAGAGGACTAAGGCGCTCATGGAGAAACTGGACAGAATTGTGGTCGTCCTCAAGAAAGAGATCCCAGGTTTCATAGGAAATAGACTGGCCTTCGCTCTCTTCCGAGAGGCTGTCTACCTTGTGGATGAGGGAGTTGCAACGGTTGAGGACATAGACAAGGTCATGACTGCGGCCATTGGACTGAGGTGGGCATTCATGGGGCCATTTCTAACTTACCATCTGGGAGGAGGAGAGGGAGGCCTAGAGTACTTCTTCAATAGGGGTTTCGGATACGGTGCCAACGAATGGATGCACACCCTGGCGAAGTACGATAAGTTCCCCTACACTGGAGTTGTGAAGGCAGTACAACAGATGAAGGATTACTCCTTCATAAAGGGTAAGACCTTTCAGGAGATCTCCAAGTGGAGGGATGAAAAGCTCCTGAAGGTATACAAGCTGGTTTGGGAACAAAAATAATTATTCCTTTTCTTTAAATTCTAGAATACCCATGTTCTCCAGGAGACCAGAATCGGTTACGTCAAAGAGTATGGCCTCTGTCTCACCCGTGTTTGTGTGACTATGCACTGCATTCGCGGGAACCACGAACACGTCTCCCTCATTCCAGTGGTATATCTCACCATCGATTTCGGAGTAACCCTTTCCCTTAACCACCAGGTAGATTGAGGCCATGTTATGGGAGTGAGGTTTGGTGCTGACCCCTGGCTTAATATACTGAAAACCTGCCATCATGTTGGGAGTTAGGCCCCTTGACCTTCCGGTACTGGGTGAATAAAACATTACCTTGGCTACGCCGGGTTCCACCTGGCCTCTCTCAGCCAACCTCTCTAGAAGGGATAGGGTGGGACCGAACCTTATTACCTTGGGCCTCACCTTGGGTGCCGGTTCCGTGTTCTCCATGAAGACGACTACCTTTAAATCGTCTCCCTCTATCTCCTTCACTATGTCACTTACATCCCTTTTCAGTTCAGACTGGAGATCCTTCCTGACTAGAAGTTTTGACATTGGATTTAAAGAGTATAAACAGTATTAAAAAGGTGACTTAGAATGAAGAAGGATTGCATTATAAAATCTGGATATGAAACCTGCGTGGAAATCTGCGGAAGGCTAATATGTGACGAGATTACTGTGAAAGAATATTCCGAGATATGCGAGAAATGCAATAACGGCGACAGGAGGGCCTGTCTGACCCTCTATTCTAGGTATGGTTGCTGGAGCTCCTCAGGGTGGTGGTTATGATTTGAATGTAAACCTCATTTACCAAGAAAGAAGGAGATCAATAACATCACAGCTCCTCCTAACGCAATGACTAGCCCTGATCTTATCTTTTCCTTGAGGGACCCCTCATAGGCCAACCCCAGGAGGAATAGTTCCCCCAGGGACACCACGACCCCATAAACCACCGTTTTTGTTACCAACGTCACAACGAGGGAAAGAAGACCCAGAAAAGGAGACAGTCCATGGGATAGCACAGAAAGCACGATGGTTATTTTCATTCCGTAATCATACGTAGACCCCTTTAGGCTCCTCATCATCTGTCTTTCCAGCCTCTCGAACTCCAGTTTCCTCTCCTTTACCTCCACGATGAGGGAATTCCACGCCGAGGAGATGGCAACTGCTATCACTCCAGATATCACGGTTAGCTCTATCACCCCGGTGGAGGCCTTTGCCAGGGTTGATGAGACCAGAATACCCAGTGATAGTAGGACCCCATCAAACGCTCCCAGGATAAGATAGCGCCTCAACATGGGCCTCTCATTGCGAAGAGAATACCTTAAACCATCCAAGAATCGGTCAAACACGTTAGTATCTATTGATTCAACTTAAATATTAGTCTTCTCTACTCCCATAACCATGAACAAAAGAGTACTATTAGCGTTAGCCTTTGTGGTCCTCATCCTGACGGTTGCCGGAGTGGTTGCCGCTTCCTCTTACAAGACCAGACTGACAATAACATCCCAGGGTTCAAGTTCCAGTGGGGAGTATACCCTTCAAGTGAAGGTTATCATGAATTATGGTCCATTTGGCGGAGAGCAACCGCTGAGCGACGCAGTTGTTCAGGTGACAGGGCAGAATGGAAGCTTCTACAGGAACTTCACACTCTCCAATGGCGTGGCCACTTTCACCCTACCAGAGGGGATATACACGGTGAATGTTGCCAGCCTGCATTACACTTTCAAGGTTGATCTGACCCAGAACGAGCTGGCCACCTTGACTTATGCGTATCTAGTAAGCTAAATTTTAATACGTTTATTTTCAAGTTCAATTATGATTAAGCTAGATGTAGTTAAGATAGATATCCCAGAGGGAACGAATGTAATTATCGGGCATTCCCACTTCATAAAAACAGTGGAAGACCTTTTCGAGACGCTAGCCTCATCCTCGCCAAGCTTGAAGTTCGGTATTGCCTTCAGCGAAGCCAGCGGGAAGAGGCTGATTAGATACGACGGGAACGACGAGGAGTTAATAAAGCTGGCCATAGAGAACTGCAAGAGAATATCTGCAGGCCACACATTCGTAATTTACATCAGGAACGGATATCCCATTAATGTCCTGAACAGGATCAAGGCGGTAGAGGAAGTGGTAAGGATACATGCAGCTACCGCGAATCCGCTCCAGGTTATAGTTGGAGAGACGGAACAGGGAAGGGGTGTACTAGGAGTTATCGACGGCATGACTCCCCTTGGAGTTGAGTCCGAGTCTGACATAAAGGAGAGGAAGGAGATCCTGAGGAAGTTCGGATATAAGAGATAGGGCCCTCTCCATCAATTCGTCAGAGACCTTCCTGTTCTTTCTGTATTTTATCATGGATGCACACATAAGGATGAGGGCCTGAAGGTATCTTTTTTCCGGGCCATCAACCTTCCTCCATGTCTCTTCCAGAAGTTCGTGAGCCTCCCAGAATCTGCAGTCATTGAGGAGATCCCAGAGCTCCACCTTGATCTCCCCTACCTTCACGAAGAAGAGGGGCTGACCCAGGTCCCTCACCGCCTCATCGAGATTACCCAGCACGTCTACCTCCCTGTACTTACAATCCCTGATCTCTACGACCCTATAGCCTTGTCCTTCCCTCCCCTGTACGGGGGATTCGGCGGGGTAGAATAGAATGTACCTTTCCACCATGTTTTTATTTTCTGAAGTGAAGTAATTAGTTTGATGCAGAAGGAAGCCACGCTATACACCAAGGTAGACAATAGGATAAGGTGTGACGCATGCGCCAGGAAATGTCTCATTGGTGAAGGACAAATAGGTTTCTGCGGAGTCAGGTCAGTCTCCAACGGCAAACTTTACCTGAACGTCTACGGAAAGGTTGCAGCGGCTCATATTGACCCCATAGAGAAGAAACCCTTGGTTCACTTCTATCCCGGCTCCAGGGTTCTATCCTTCTCCACATTTGGATGCAATTGGATGTGTATGTACTGCCAGAACTACGATATAAGTCAGAGGAGAGTCGTGGATGGAGCTGATTTAATGCCCGAGGACATTGTGGATATGGCAAGGGCGTATGAGGTTGAGGGGATAACCTATACATATAATGAGCCGGCAATATTTGCTGAGTTCGCCCATGACACTGGGGTGCTTGCCAGAAGGTATGGATTGCTTAACACCATGGTCACCAACGGATACTGGAGCGAGGAGCTTGTGGAATACGTTAAGGACTTTCTGGACGCGGTTACTGTTGATTTCAAGGGTAATGGGGAGCCAAAGTTTATGAGAAGGTATACTGGCGCCTCCGGTCCTGATCCCATTTTTCAGACCATATCGGAGCTGATTCGCAGGAGGATTCATGTGGAGATTACAGATCTAATCATCCCTGAGATAGGGGATAGCCTAGAGTACGCAAGGGGATTTCTTAAGAGGCTATACGACATCGTGGGACCTGACGTGCCGATACATTTCCTTAGGTTCCACCCGGACTACAAGCTGAACAACCTTCCCTTGACTCCTGTAGAGACCCTTGAGGCGCACTACAAGATTGCCAAAGAAGTGGGATTTAGATTCGCATATGTTGGGAACGTACCTGGCCATCCTCTAGAAAACACATACTGCCCCCAGTGCGGTAATGTGGCCATAAGGCGGTACGGCTTTAGAATACTGGAGTGGAATTTGACGGAGGACATGAGATGTGTGCGATGCGGTTACAAACTTCCAATAGAGGGTAAAAGATCCAAACATTATCGCGAGGACAGATTTGAATCAATTTATATTTGACTTTTTGCTATACAGTGACGGAACCCCCATCATAAGTGATAGAAACTCCTCTCAGTAAACTCCTCTCCGTATAGAACATAGCACCAGCCCTGGAAAAGGGAATAAAATAGAACATCAGTATGAAATTGAGAGCTTCATATCGGCAGTATCGTTATTGGATATTATTACCTCCACTATGATGTCGCCACATCTCCTCCTCATAGTTATTTTGTTTTCTGAAAGGGATACCTTGAGGTTGGAACAGTTATTGAGGGATTTTAGCTTGAAGTTATAGTAAGGATTTCTCACTCTTCTAATAGCCTTGCTCACCACTCTCTCAAAAAGCGAGTTGGGATCTATAACCTGGTCACTCAACAGCGGAACCTTAAGCTTAACCTCTATGTAGTACTCGTTCACGTTAATTTCCATGGAGTCAAACTTCTTTGAGAAAGCGTAGGCGAAAAGCAGTGGAGAAACCAAGGAGTAGATAGTTGCTATCAGCAGGAAATGTTTCATGTACTCAAAGGTGAAAAGTACGGTTGAGGCGAAGGAGAGAGGGGTTATGTAGAGTAGGTACGGAAGAGAGTTCCAAAAGTCCCTCATTCTCCTCGCTACGAGTAAGGTTGAGACCGCAGGACCTGCCCACGGAATTATTACGGAAAAAGACTGCAGTAACGTACCCCTCTCGTAACTGACCATATTAGATATTACTTAACTCGGGAATTAAAGCATTAATACTACTCCATTTAATAACTCTACTCGTATCAACCATGGAATTTGAAACAATAGAAACTAAAAAAGAAGGAAACTTGTTCTGGATTACATTAAACAGGCCCGATAAACTGAACGCCCTCAACGCTAAATTGCTTGAGGAGTTGCATAGAGCGGTTTCTGAAGCGGAGTCCGACCCTGATACAAGGGTAATAATCATCACAGGCAAGGGTAAAGCTTTCTGTGCAGGAGCTGACATAACTCAGTTTAACCAGTTAACTCCTGCCGACGCCTGGAAGTTCTCGAAAAAGGGGAGGGAGATCATGGACAAAATAGAGGCTTTGAGCAAACCCACGATAGCTATGATCAATGGATATGCCCTTGGAGGTGGATTGGAACTGGCCCTGGCCTGTGACATCAGGATTGCTGCGGAGGAGGCACAGCTTGGTCTTCCTGAGATAAACCTCGGAATCTATCCAGGATATGGAGGTACTCAGAGACTTACTAGGGTAGTGGGAAAGGGAAGGGCACTGGAGATGATGATGACGGGTGATCGTATACCTAGCAGAGATGCGGAGAGATATGGACTGGTGAACAGGGTTGTTCCCCTTGCTAACCTGGAGCAAGAGACAAGGAAGTTGGCCGAAAAAATAGCCAAGAAGTCCCCCATATCTCTGGCACTAATCAAGGAGGTGGTAAATAAGGGACTTGACTCTCCCCTACCCTCAGGTTTAGCACTGGAAAGCGTAGGATGGGGTGTTGTGTTCTCCACAGAGGACAAGAAAGAGGGAGTCAACGCGTTCTTGGAGAAGAGGGAACCAACATTCAAGGGAAAGTGAACAAAGGTATCTTGTGGCAGATTTAAGCACTAAACAACAAGTTAGCCTTGCTTTTTAGATCAACCTGGTAATTATGATCAAAATCAGCAGAATGGCCAGATAAGGCGAGGAGAACTTAAATGACCTCCACGCCTCCTCCCCGGTTGGATTTCTCATCAACCTTACACTGAAGTACATCTGTATGGCAGAGAGGATTAACGCAACTATCCCGTAGACCAGGCCTGCGTAGAGATAAAGGGCCAGGGCAAAGGGTATCATAAGTGCATTGGAGAGAGCTATCATCTTCGCGGAGAAGTTCTCAGACATTATCACAGGCAACATGGGTATCCCAGCCCGGGAATAGTCCTCCTTGAACTTCAGGGCTAGAGCCCAGAAGTGACCGGGAGTCCACATGAAAATCAGGAGGCCAAGAAGTAGGGAAGATATAGTGAAAGAAGACGTTGTGGATGCGTAACCTGCCCAAGCAGCTGCGCTCCCTGCTAGTCCACCTATTACTATGTTCAGTGGACTTCTTGGTTTTAGCCAGACAGTGTAAACCAGAACGTAAACCAGACCTCCAAGAAGAATGAAGAACGAGGTAAGAGGGTTATCCAAGAGTCCCATCAGTGTACCTAGGGCTAGAAGGGCAACTCCCACATAGATAGCCTCCTTCTGTGAAACGTAGCCCATGACTGTAGGTCTCTTGGAGGTCCTCTTCATAACCTTATCCTTGTCTATCTCTACTCCCTCGTTAATTATCATGGATCCAGCCGAAGCAAATGTTCCCCCTACCAACACTGCTAGGATGTTCAAGGGCATAAGCTTGCCTGAAAGAAATGCACCTGAGAGGGCAGCTAAATCCAGCAACCAAATAATCCTTGGCTTGCTCAGCTTAGCGTAATATATCAGCCTGGCTGAAATGGAAGTAGCCAACTTAATCCCGTTTTTTATTGTAGTATTCGCCACTTATAAATGTAAATCTAGAATGTTGGAATCAAATCAACCCCCTGCTCATGAGTACCATATCAGAGAACACCCCAAAGGCTGCGTTCTGTGGACCGGCACCTGGCCCTGTGATAACCACTTCCTGGATATCGGAGTGAATGTCCAGCGTATTGGTCACCCCATCAACGTGATATAGTGGATCCTCAGGTGAAACCTCCGTCAAGCTGACCCTGCTGGTTTTACCCTCAGAGACGGCAACCAGCTTAAGCTTCCTCGATCTACGTTTAGCTTCCTCTATCCTTGAAGGGGTTACGTTAACTATTCCGGAGAAGTCCACATCCTTGATGGAGATATTTCTGTTCATTGCAAAATTGGTCAGGATGGTGAGCTTTGCGGCTGCATCAAACCCGTTAACGTCATGCTCCGGGTTTGCCTCGGCATATCCCTTTTCCTGTGCTTCCCTTAGGGCTTGAGAGTAATCCAGCCCCTGATCCATGCGCGTGAGGATGTAGTTTGTGGTCCCATTCAGGATCCCCCTTATCTTCAAGATGGTGGACCCTTGCAACAGGCGAATAAGGTTTATTGAGGGTGTCCCGCTCATAACCGTTGCCTGAAACCCTATGGAGGCTCCATGCTTTCTGGCCTGGTTCATGATATCTCCATATTTCAAGGCTAGTGGAGCCTTGTTCGCCGTTATCACTGAGGTCCCCCGTGAAAGAGCCTCCATGTAAAGAGATACTGAGGGTTCCCCAGTTTCGTAATTAGCTGAGCTCACATCCACCACCAAGTCTGGATTCACAAGATTCAACGCATCCAGGGGCGTTCCTTCCCTTGTCTTCCTGAATTCCTCTGAGTCTCCCAGCATGATACCTCTCCTTGTGACAACTCCCTCTATAGTCACGTTTAACCCCAGCGAGGGCGCTCTCTCCTTGATCATCCTTCTGAGTGCCTTGCCCACATTTCCATATCCCAGAAGGAGAACCTTCAAGCTACTGGACTTCATGGGCAATCTTACCACCTATCTTACTTAATAGCTTAGCAGTGAGCCTCACTGCTTCTTCCACCAGTGATGGATCTATTCCCGCTACGCCTGCACCCACGATCAGGACATCCCTAGTGGACATGTCCACACTGGTGAGAACTGAGTCCCTGTGGGGAAAGATATGCATAACCTTGCCTTCACCATCAACCATGATGGGGATAGCAGGGGGTAAGATCTCCACCTTGTTTCCTATCCCCTCAAACTTCTCCCCGCCCGAACTGAGCACCAGCATGGGTTCGCCCTTCATCTTATTCATATCGTATATGCCTATGGAAATGAGGGTCTCTGCACTTACCACGTTTCCCGCATCCACTATGTCGTTGATCCTGGGGAGCTTCCCGGTTCTAACCACTCTTCTCCTCAGCGCCTCACCGCTGGGCCTGGTCTTAGTGGGGTCAATACCCAGCTTCCAGTAAAAATCGCGGTACGCCCTTATCACAGGTATTTCCTTGAGCGATTCAGGGTTATCGGACCTGTACCTGCTTTCCACTGACGAGAGTTCGCCCTCAAACCTTCCCTGACCGTTGATGATATCCAGGACTTCAGTGTGCTTGAGGAAGATACCCATGGATGCGCATTTCTCCTGGACTGTGATCCTCACGATCACACCTCAAGGGATATGAGGAGTTTAGCCTTTTTCACCTTACCAATGGCGCTGAGCCTTCTTGCCAGGTTCTCAAGCTCGTATCTCTTCCCCTTCACCGCTATTGCCTCCATGCATAGCCTCTCGTTAACGTGAACATGTAAGGTTGAGATAATTGTGGCCTCATACTGATGCTCCACGGAAGTTATCTCCTCACTGCCGTCCTCCTCGTATACCAGGTTAAGGATACCGAAAACCTCCTCGTCCTTGCCCGTGAACTCTGCCAGGTACTCCGAGACTGCCATCTGGATTAATCTAGACCTGCTAACTCCCTCACTCTCGGCCCTCATCTGGAGCCTCCTCAGGGTCTCCTTATCCAGGGCCACGCTAATCTTTTCAACGTTCATGAATCAAATTTAGGGAGGAGGTTTATATCTTGCATGAACTTTTGAAGAGGAGTGAGGACCTTGGGGCCACCTTTTCAGACCTCAGGCTTTACGACGTGGATGAGCTGAGCCTTTTCGCCAGTGAAACCATGAGGCAGGTCACTTCCATGGGCAAGGATAAGGGTGGTTCCCTCAGGGTGCTGGTGTCAGGTAACTGGGGTTACGCTCACTTCACCAAGCTGAACCAAGACATTGTCAGGACTGCCGTTGAATCCGCATATGGAGATGAGAGGGTTAACATTGTGTTGCTTCCGCCCCTTCACGACAGGGTTGAGATAAGGACTAAGAAACCTGTAACCAAATCACCAGAGGAGATAATGAACGATATGATCAGGTTGAGGGATGATATAATGAGGGCTGATCCCAGAATAAGAAGCGTAAATGTGAGGTTTACCAACTCAAGGATACACAAGGAATACTTCAGTTCTGAGGACAGGGAGATAACTCTTGACTACGAGTTGAGCAACATCTCCGTTAGGGCGATAGCAAGGGAGGGAGACGTTGTGGCCTCCGCCAGCACATCGATGGCTACCTACCTGGGTTACCCGCTGGAGGTCTTTGACCCCAACGAGATAGTGGAGACAATCAAGAGGAGAATTGGAAATCAGCTCAGGGGTAAGGTTCCAAAGGGAGGTGACTCAGATGTTGTGCTGGCCCCAGATGTGGTTGGGGTATTCTCCCATGAAGCCCTAGGGCATCTCTCTGAGGCCGATTTAGCCATCAACGGTATCCTGGGGAACTTGAGAGGGAAGAGGATAGCGGAGGATTTCGTTACAGTGGTGGACTCGGGTAGATCGGATTATCCCATGGCTCACGGCATCGTGCCCTATGACGATGAGGGAGTGGAATCGCGGGACGTGAAGATAGTGGACAGGGGAGTTGTATCAGAATTCCTGGTGGACAGATACTACTCTGCCTATCTGGGAGAGAGACCCACGGGTAACGCCAGGGCAGAGGACTTCAGGAGCCCCATGCTCATCAGGATGAGGAACACCTACATGATGCCAGGGGATTGGAGTAAGGAGGAATTAATACGTGAAATCAAGGATGGGTATCTCCTGGTGTCTCCACTTGGAGGGCAAACCAGCCCCGATGGGACATTTCAGTTCGGAATTCAGGAAGGCTACAGGATAGTGAAGGGGGAAGTTACGGAACCTCTCAGGAACGTTGGTATCTCTGGCTACACCCTTGAGACCCTGGGAAGGATAAGCGGCGTCTCCAAGGACTTTGGGATGTGGCCAGGGTACTGCGGAAAGGGAGGACAGAGCGTCCCAGTGGGTACGGGAGGTCCTTACATCAAGGTCAGGGTTAAGGTGGGAGGAAATGAGTGATCCCTTCTCCTTGGTTAACAGGGCAAAGAACCTAGGTTACGCGTGCGAGATATATTACGTGGAAAGATGGGAGTATAGCCTGGCTAAGGAGAAGCAGTACCAATCCAGTAATCTGAAAGAGATGGGTTACGGTGTCAGGATTTTCAAGGATGGAAGGGTTGGTTTCGCGTTCAGCACAGACCTGACTGACGAAGTTCTGGATAGGGCCATCTCCGTGCTCAGGGTCTCAGAGAGAGATCCGAACAATGAGATACCTCCGGCCAGCAAACCGTCATTGCTGTCCCTGGATCGCGGGGAGGATTTGGTTGAACCCTCCAAGGAGACCTTAAAGCCATTGGAGGACCTGCAGGAAAAGGTCAATGTTGTGGGACTCTACGCCTCTGCAACGAGGGTGAAGGTGGGTGTTGTTAATACGGAAGGTCTGGACGTGAGTGAGATTAGATCCTCGGTCCATGCTGGGGTAACAGCCAACTACAAGGACCAGGCCATTGTCACCCCTGAGATTTACGAGTCGAGATCGGGTAGATCTTTCAAGGAGATCCAGATAGACGAACTCAAGGAGAGTGTCGTGGAGAAGGTAAGCGTCACGAAGAGCAGAATCAAGCTTGAGACTAAACCCAGCAGGATTGTTCTGAACACCAAGGCTATCTCCGAGTTACTCTATCCGCTCCTCTCCTACTCCGTGAATGGGGAGAACGTGTACAGGAAAAGATCTCCACTGGATTTAGGACAGGTTTATGGAATGATAACCGTAGTGGACAATCCAAGGAATGAGAAGTCGGAACTAAGCAGATCATTTGATGGAGAGGGTCAGGCCACTTCAGAGAGGACCCTTATTGGGAAGGGCGTCTTTCAGGGAGTTCTAACGAACTGGTACTGGTCAAGGAAGATGAGAGTTCCCAATTCTGCCTCTGCAGTTAGATCTTACATGTCAACTCCCAGTGTGGGCCCATCTCTCATGCAGATATTCTGCGATGAAAAACAGGAACTGGAGGAAAATGACTTGGTAGTGGACCAAGTCCAGGGAGTCCACACCAGTAACTGGGATACTGGAGAGTTCGGAGTTGTGGTTCCAGTTGCGTGGGTTGTGAGAAAGGGAGAGAAAGTGGGAGTCAGGGAGGTTGTGCTATCAGGTGACTTAAAGACTCTACTGAGGGGAGTCAAGGGAGAGGTAGGCTCCCGTAAGCGCGTATGGGCAATTGAGTCTCCTGATCTGGCCGTAGAGGGACTTACCATTGTCTCTTAACAGTGTTAATAAGTGCGTAGGAACCGAAAATCGCGAAGATTTAAAAGATTCCTTTCCTATTTTTGGCTGAGAATATGTTTAAACATATTTTAGTTGCGTTTGACGGGTCCGAGAACGCCAAGAGAGCTCTAAATGTGGCAATAGACCTCTCAAAGAAGTATGAGGCCAAGCTGGATGTTGTGGAAGTGGTGGACACTTCGGTGCTTCTGGGCGCGGGAATAGGTCCAGTGCCGCCTGATGTAATTGAGTCCCTCTACAACAAGGCTAAAGCTGACATTGAAACCGCAAAGAAGATGGCAGATCAGGCCGGTGTAAAGGCTGAGGGCGTGATAGTGGAGGGAGACCCGGCAACGGCCATCATGGATTACGCCTCCAAGAACGGAGTGGATCTCATAGTGACTGGGAGCAGGGGATTATCCACAATAAAGAGGATGTTCCTAGGTAGTGTTTCATCTAGAATTATTCACGAGGCCAAGATGCCCGTCCTCGTGGTAAAGTAAACCTTTATTCCTGTTTTTATTCAGATCTAGCATGAAACTAACTGTAGTTGGTTCTGGACCTGCAGGCCTTTATTCCGCATTGACAGCCTCTGAACAGGGGGCTAAGGTTACACTGGTGGACAGGTCAGAAAGGCTTGGCGGTACATGTGTTTTATTCGGCTGTATACCCTCTAAGGCGATGATGTCGCCCCTCTTCCTGAGTTACGCTGCCCGAAAATATGGTAAATCGGTGGAATTCTCATACTCCGAACTTGAGGACCTCGCTAGGTCTGTAGTCCAGCGGGTTAGCAAGGGTGTAGAGTACATGTTGGAGTCCGCTGGGGTGGAGGTTGTTAGGGGAGAGGCCGAACTGCACTCTGGAAAGGTACAGGTAGGCGGACAATCCCTTGAGTCGGATGCTGTAGTGGTGGCAACTGGGACGGAGAAACCTAATATTCCGGGTACTATAGCATCAGACGACCTTCACTTTCTGGACAGGGGCTTTAACTCCGTTCTCCTGATAGGCGGTGGAGTAGGTGGTGTGGAATACGGGTGGTTACTCCACCTGGCTGGGAAGAAGGTAACCATAGTGGAGAGGGAGGATCAACTTCTTCCGGGCCACGATAGGGATCTCAGGGTCAGCGTGACCTCCCATTTCAAAAGGCTGGGGATAGACGTCAGGACTAACTCCACGGCAGAAATCTCAGAAAGGGTGAAAATAAACGGACAACCAGGAGATTTTGACCTCGTGGTATTTACCTTTGGCCGTAAACCTGCAGTAAAGGGTTTCGAAGACCTAGTTGGTAACAAGTGGATAAGCGTGAACGAATACATGGAAACCAAGGTTAATAGGGTCTATGCGGCGGGAGATGTTACTGGAACGTTCACAGCCCATGAGGCAATTCACAAGGGAATAGTTGCGGGCCTTAACGCCACCGGGTTAAGAAGGAGATATAGGGGCGATGCTGTGCCCAAGGTCCTTTACACCCACCCTGAAATAGCCTACGTCGGAGCAACTGAAGGAAAATGCGTTAAACTTTCGATGACGGAAGTGGTAAGGGCAGTTGCTGAGAAATCAACCGAGGGTTTCATCAAGGTCTGCGTGAATGAGGATGGAACATTAAGGGGCGGAGTGGCCTTCAGTGAAAGAGCTGAGGACATAATTTCCATGCTAGCCCTTCTCATGCAACTCCACGTCAATGTACAGGACGCCAGGGAACTGATGGTACCCCATCCGTCATACCTGGAGGGTTTATGGGAGGCACTACGGCGTCTCAAGCCTTAGAACCTCTTCCACCTCAAAAATTCCACATTCGGTAACCAGTCTTCCCAATTTGTCCACGAAGAGAGCCGTGCATCTCTTTTCCCAATCCTTTCCCTTCAGGATAACTTCCCTTTCTGCTATTGATAGATTCTCATTGAGCTCAGCAACAATCCTGTCCGTATCCCTGACCATATACCCCCCTATCTTGTCAAGTATCTGTTCAAGGAGGGAGTCATTATCGACTTCATGTCCCAGCTCCAGTTTGAGTGAAGTGGCAACTATCCCCTGAGGAAATGAGGTTACGTTCGTGTTCACCCCAAAACCAATGAAACCTGTGCCCCTTTCTCCCATGGTGATAGCCTCCAGCAGAACACCAGATACCTTCTTGTCATTTATCACAATGTCATTGGGCCACCTTATCTTGGCATTAACATACCTTGAGAGGACATTCCTGATCGAGAGCGCCACCTTCAGGGTGGAGATCCCAATTTCCTCTACGTTAAAGTTCTTGATGACATAAGTCACCCACAATCCACCTCTAGGGGAATACCACTCCCTTCCATATCTTCCCCTGGCCTTTGTCTGTTCCTGAGCAACAACTACGAAATCCCCATCCACCATTTCGCTTACTGCTTCAGCGAAGTCCTGTGTGGACGTGACCCTTTCAAGCCTAATTACCTGCAATTTGCCTGGCCTCCTCAACTGAGTGTATTATTATGTGAGCTGAGGCCTTCTTTGCCCTGTTCATTATGGCAAGTCCTATTCCCTTCTCAGGAAAGGGTTCCATAACGCCCATCTCCACGTCTATGGAATCAAGTTCCCTGAAGGACTTAAACAGATTCTTGGCCACAGTGTATAGATTTTCACTGGTCCCCAGGATTATCTTTGGCTCCTCTACATCCTCACAGGTTTCCTGGGAACAGAGAGCTGCTACCCTCTTTCTCTGTCTCAGTGTTTTAACCACTTCCTTGAAGATGGACTTCTTCTCCACCAAGTAAAGGGGCTTACTGGGCGCATAATGCTTGTACTTCATTCCTGGGGCCAAGGCCACGCTAAATTGTCCCCCCTCGGTAACTTCCCTTGGAACCACAATCTCACCCAGCAGGGAGTTAAGCTCTTCCACCGTGAACGGACCAGGTCTAAGAAGAACTGGAGGAGATACAGTGAGGTTTATGATCGTAGACTCTACCCCGAAAAAGGTCTCTCCGCCATCAATTACCACGTCCACCGAACCGTCTAAGTCCTGAATAACGTGCTCCGCAAGGGTCGGGCTTGGCTTAGTGGCCAGATTAGCACTGGGTGCGGCAATAGGTACCCCGCTTTCCCTAATTAGCTGAAGCGCAATTGGATGAGCTGGCATTCTCACCGCCACAGTGTCAAGTCCGCCAGTCGTTTCAAGGGGAACCTTGGGGTTTCTCTTGAGTATGAAGGTTAGCGGACCAGGCCAGACTCTCTGCGCAAAATCCAGGACCTCAGGTGGAACTTCCACGCTCACCTCCTCCAGTTGATTGAGGTCAGCTATATGCACTATGAGAGGATTATCCATGGGTCTTCTCTTAGCCTTAAAGACCTTCTCTGCGGCCTTTGGATCGAACGCATTACCGCCCAGTCCGTATACGGTCTCTGTGGGGAAGGCAACTAGACCGCCAGACTTGATCACTTCAGCGGCCTTCCTGATGAGGTCTATTTCCGGATTGAGAGGATCAACCTTCAGCACAATCATTTAGGCTTTTATGGATAATCTCTGTTTTATGTTTGAGTGATGAGGAACCTCCGAGGCTAATTGATGGCATAGGCGCTCTTTACTGACGCATGACCGATGATAGATGAGGTGATCTCTGAAGAGTGATGAGCCTCAAACCGTAAATAACATAGAACAGGTCTAAAGAAATTTAAAAACTAAGAATTAAATTTGGTCACTATTTTCAACTTCTAAAATAGAATACTTATTAGGACCTAAAGCCACTTCTATCGTGATCAACAATGAGCGATCAATTACTTCTCACAGGAAACTTGGAGGAATCGGCCCGCAAGGCTGCGCAGTGGTTACTCAACAGGAAACCGGTGAAAACCCTAAGGGATTGGGGAATAGCGTTCTCGTTGTGGCCCCCGCATTTCACCACTAGCTGTTGCGGAACTGAGTTCGGGGCGTTCGCCGCAGCAAGGTTTGATGCAGAGAGATTTGGAATGCTTCCCTTCGCTTCCTCTAGGCAGTCAAATATCTTGACAATTGAGGGAACTTTAACCAGGAAGATGGCTCGAGCAGCTAGGATTGTATACGATCAGATGCCGGAGCCCAAGTACGTTATTGCCCTAGGCGCGTGCATCCTTGAGGGAGGAATATTCTGGAATTCCTACAATACGGTACTTCCCTCTGACGTGGGAATACCGGTTGACCTCTACCTACCGGGATGCCCCACAAGACCTGAGGCCATTGCTAGAGGTCTTCTGATGTTACAGAAGAAGATAAGGACTCAGGGAGCCATAAGAACGTAGACGTTATTTACGTTAGTTCCAGTGGGCCCAGTGGCAATCACGGCTCCCATTTTCTCAAGTAACTCGTACGATGAGTGAGCCTCCAAGGCTTTCCTTATTTCCCTCTTGGACACATTCGTTCCCCCTGAAACCACGCAGCCCGCGTACTCGCTATTTCCATCAACACCGTCTGTGGCTATAGCGTATAGCTTAACCTCTGGCACCCTCACCCATTCCAAGAAGGATAGGCAAACCTCACCGTTCCTTCCGCCCTTGCCTGCAGGACCCCTCACCGTCACCTCAGGCTCTCCGCCCAAGAGGAGAGTGAATGGCCTCTTGAGACCGGAATTCCTGGTATTCACAATAGAGGCAAGAAATGCCCCTAAGGATCTGGCCTCTCCCCTAACTTCGCTGGAAAGTATAGTTGCTCCAGGCATATCAGTAAGGCCTTGGAGAACGTCATCCACACTTTGAATGAGAAAGGCCCAGGAGTTGTCCAGCCTTTTTGGTGTTTCCTCTAGATATTCTGACAGGTCTAGGTTCAACTGTTCCAAGAGTTCCTTCGCCTCATCCACGGTAGAGGAATCTGGGAGTGTGGGCCCGCTTCCCACCACCGATAGATCATTTCCTGGAACGTCACTCACAACCAGAGTAACCACTGGAGATCTGCTCAGGGTGGCAAGTCTTCCACCCTTGACCCTTGAGAGATGTTTCCTGACCACGTTAATCTCATCTATTCCAAGTCCAGATATCACAAGCCTCTTCATGGCCTCCACGTAACTGGAGGGTGGAGGAATTGGATCCTCCATAAGGGAGGACGCGCCTCCAGACAGGAGAAAGATAACAAGATCGTAGTCCCAGGATGTGAGGGCTTCTCTCACCTGCCTCCCAGCCCTGAAGCTATCCTCATCTGGGTAGGGATGGGAAGACTGTATAACCGTGGCATTGCCCTCAACGTTGAGGCCATCTCCCTTGGGCTTAATCACAATTGCCTGATAACTGCTCAACCTTTCCAAGAAGAAGTTGGCCATCCTCACTGAGGCTTTGCCCACTGATATCACGAGAGGTTTGGAGAAGCGAAACCTCGCCCCCTCCACTACCAACTCGTTACTCCTTACCTGTACTTTCCTCTCTAATGCTCTCCTCGGATCCGAAAGAGCCAGCACCCTCTCTACTACCTGATCCACGATACATCATGAGGAACCCTACAGTTAAAAGGGCTAATCCCACCAGAACAACCGGAAGCCTGGTCCCAACCACGCCAACAATGAATGAGTAGGAAAGCGCAAGCGTGGAGGCCACAAGCGACGAGATGGTGGTGATGAGACCCCAGGTTCTTCCCATCAGGCTATTGGGAACCCTGAGCCTGAGATCTGATCTGATGGAAATGGACTGAATAGAGCTCAGAAGCCCCCTGATCACCAGCAACGCATAAACCAGGTCAAGGGGAGATAGGGCTATCATTACAAGAACTAAGCCTAGGAGCAGTGAACCAGCCCTGGCCCATACCTTCACCGAACTTTCCCTTATCTTCTCGCCGCTCAGAATCGCCCCTATTCCGTTCCCCATTGTGGTTAGCAGGCTCACCAGCGCAAGTGAAGGTTCAATTGATGACACCACGAAAACCAGGCTGTTCATCATTACCGGGATTACGTCGAGAAAAGAGAAAACTAGTACTGGATAAAGCAGTAACCCCTTGGGAATCTTCCCCCTGTGCTCCTCTTTCCTGGCTCTGACCCTGACATTTCCTATGAAGAGCACCGTCAATCCTCTCATCAGTGACGCAATGGAGAGAAATAGCGTAATCCCCAGAGCCGGATAGGAAAGGCTAACTAGACCTCCTATGACGGAGGAAATGGAGATGGTAAGCGAGTTAAGCGAAGTCCCTCCCAGAACCTGCCTTCTCTCCATAACGGATTGCACAAGACCTGCGGAGAGAGGACCGTTGAGAGAGGTGAGTAGGTTGAAAGCGATGTAGGAAACTGGGGTTAGCTTGAGACTCAGGATGGGCAGCAGCATGAGCCCTGCCTGAGATAGCCTTGTCAGCATGAGGGCTTTCCTCCTGTCAAGCGAATCACTGATATACCCGGAGGGAAGGCGTATCAAGGCACCTGCCAGCATGGTTCCTCCGACGACCAGAGAGTAAAAGGAAGGAGAGACCAGCAAAAGGATGTAAGCTGTTATTACATTGAACATTATTCCAGAGATGTGGGAAAGGGAGATGGAAGCCCAATAAAACCTGAAGCTCTTGTTCTCGCTCAGTATCTTACCAAGTCTCAACCCTTCTTCAACTCCTTATAGAGCTGAGATGCAACCTTTCTCCCTTCCTTGCTGAGGTCGTAATATATCCCCTTGGGCTTGGTTCCCATCTCCTTGGCTTTCACCTTCAGCCAAGGCTTTACCGAGGACGTAACTGACCTCTTTAGTGAGCCCTGAAATCTAACCAAGTAACCCAGCCTCTCCAGCTCCACGCACTCCTTCTCCACAAGATCAGGATCATACTTTGGGGCCCATCCACTTTCTCCCATGAGACGTCTGGCCATATACCAGGGGTTATCTGGTCCGAACTTGTAGATATGTGTCAGGATCAGCTTTTGAAGGTCATTGAGTTCCACGGACTATCACCTGTTCCGTGAGCGATCTGGGCACAACGCTCTCCCTATCATCGTTCTGAATCTTAACCTCTCCGCGTGAGTTTTGCACCACCCTCACCTTTCTCCCGGGTAAGAGTCCGAGAGAATCCGCCATTCTCAGTATCCACTCCTTTTCCTTCACAATCATGAGCACCGTGTATTCTCCGGGCTTCGCTTCACTCAGCTGTATCCCCTCAACCTGCTCTTCCCTACCTGGAATTGGATGCCCATGGGGACAGGTCTTGGGATGACCCACAACCTCGTCTATCTTATCCAGTACGTCCTCCGGCCAGATGTGTTCCAGCCTGTGAGCGAGCTCGTGAGCTCTGATCCAGTCCAGACCAATTACGTCTGTGAGGAGTCTCTCAGAAAGGCGATGAGATCTAATCAGCCTCACGGCAAGTCTCTTTCCATCCTCGGTGAGCCTAATCCTCCTGGATTTCCTGTCTATAAACCCTAAGGATTCAAGCCTATCCAATGCCTTACTTATGGTACCTGGGGATATTGAGAAAGCCTCTATCAGATCCACGACCTTGGCATTACCCTTAGTTTCCTCAAGCTCGTAGATCTCCTTAAGGTAATTTTCCAGTGGCTCAGATAATTCTGACATAAACTCTATTTCTCACGCCTTGATTTTAGTCTTTATACTTTCAATGAGTCTGGTGACCGATTCCTCCTTGGCGAATACCTCAATATGGGCGTTAAACTTCCCCATAATCCCCTGGTCCTTAAGGTAGGCCTTTACGTTATTGATAACCTCGTCAACCGCAGATGAGATATGGTCGTGGAGGCCGGTCTTGGACAAACCATCAGGAACCTCCACGTTATCTACTTTCACAATTGCATAGAATTTCTTACTATCTCCCGTCAATGGGATCGCCAAATATGATAGAGTAGTACGTTGGTAAAAAGATTAAGGTACGAAGCTCGAATCAACAAAAATATTTAAGCGTGAGGATAAACAATTCTTTGATGTTTAAGGTAATTTTTAGAGTGACCACGGAAAGAAGGGACACGGAAGGGTTGGCAGGAATCAGGAGGGCTGGTTTTATCCCCTATATGGCTAAGAGAAACGGAGACGAAGAGATATACTCAACGGTTTACAGGACAAACGATATTGAGGAGCTTAGAGAGGCAATTAGTGAGGCTGCATTTTTCCTAGGAAAGGCTGGGAGGAAGGGCGGACAGAACTTTGCCACTGTTTTTAAGGTTAACGACAGTTACCTGGGAAAGGGTATAGGAGGCGTGCTGGGAGCGTCTCTTGGGCTGAAGTTGGGTGGTATCCCTGGTTTATTCATAGGCGCACTGGGAGGACTTCTCCTAGGGGAGGTTTTTGACATAGAGTTAAATGAAACCTATGCAGGTGTATACACATGGCCAATGTCGATAGGGCAGTAACGAGGAGAGTAGTCAGCATACTGATAGGTTCGATGATGTTTTTCTCCTCAGTATACCTTGTGGACAAAGTACCCTTTAATCTCTTTGAAATGATAGCTACCTTCAATCCCTACATCCTGTATTACGTCGGCCTTATACTGGGAGCGGAGAGAATTATTTTCGGGATAACTAATAACAAGAGGCTATATTACCTTCTCATGGGCGAAGGTGATCTAGCAGCTTACGTTGTGTTCAGCATGTTCTTCTTTGGTATATTCATGGGCCTTTACATAGGCATATACGCCCTCTTCCTTCAGGGTTTACTTGTTAAGATTGCAGAGGTCGTGAATGGGGTCTCGTACATACTGTTTGCCATAGCCCTGTGGTCCCTACCCTGATGTTTTTACGCAATTTATTAAGGACCATGGACCCATCTGCCTGATGCTTGAAGTTTTGAGCTCAAACCTTTCCGAAATGCCCACGTAGAAGCTCTCCGGCCTCAACTCCAGTTTCCACCACTTTGAAAGCAACTCAGCAATCCTACCTCTTCTGGTGAGCACTCCCATTGTGCACTTCCCGTTTCTCTTCAACACCCTAGAGATCTCAGAGACTGGCTTTGATGGGTCGGGGAACATATGTATCACAAACATGGACGTAACGCCGTCAAAGGATTCATCCCCAAAGGGAAGAGATACGGCGTCCCCTCTCACTGCGATAACTCTTGGCCTTCTCTCCTTGAGAATCCTGAGAAATTTCAGAGAAATGTCAAGCCCGTAACAGTTTTCGCATTTAACATATTCAAATATCTTTCCAGGACCGGTTCCCACGTCCAAGAACTCCCTTCCAGAGGAGTGAGAGGCCACATCCCTGAGTACAGACGAGTAGGTGGCTTTCCCCGTGATCAGGAACCCAAGAGGGGCCCATACATCCTCATAAAGTGGTGCCACTTTCTCAAGGATATCATTGCTCTTGGGCTCCTGCTGGAGGAAATCATAGATTCCGTCAACAACCCTGTATGCATGGCCCTTGGGGCATTTGAGATCGTTAGATAGGGGAAGTCTATCAACAGGACAAACGAAAGCCATGCTAAACTTTCATTGAGTACATATAAATATGCTTGATAAGGTCCTTAAGTGTAACAATATATAAACTGTGATCTACAGAAAAGATTAGACTTCCCACACCTTTCTGCATCATGAGCTCCGCACCATCCCTTAAACTGATGCCTGTGTCGCCCTTAACCAGGTAGGGGACCATGACCTGCTTCACTTCCTCCTGAAGAGTTAACTTATCTGAAAATCTATAAACAATGTCCCTTGCAGATATCATTCCCAGTGGTTGATCTTCGACCACAGGCAAGTGCCTTATGGAGTTCCTGACCATTATCTCGGCCGCAGTTGAGAGCCTGGTGAATCCCTCCACGGTAATTGCTCTCACAGCCAGATCGAACATTCTTTCCTCATCGCTCCACTCGTAACCCCTGACCAGGTCCTTTTCTGTCACAATCTTTCCATCCACTATTACAGCATCCACAGAGTTCTGCATCATAGCCTTAGCTATCTCTAGTGGGTCTCCCTTCACCTGGATTATCCTTTTCAGCTTCACGTTACTCAGCTTGTCTTCAACCGACCTCTCCAAGATCTGCCTCATGGCCTCATCAACGGTAAACAGCCCGGCCATCTTGCCCTCACACGTGACCACAATCCTTCTTATTCTGTTAGTTTTCATGAAGAATATTGTGTCTAGAACAGTTGAGGAACAATCCAGCGAGATAATCTCTGAGCCTTCAATCAAGAAGTTTTACCTCTTTAATTCCCCATTTTTTCATTAACCTATAAAGCGTCATGTATACCATTTTATCTTTTTGTTCAGGAAATACCTCAAGGGAGACGCTATGCTTGCATTGAGAGGCCTCTTCCACTATCTCCCTCACTAACTCATCAGCTTCCGAGGGGTTATTCACCAAGAATTTCCTACCCAGATCCCTATCAGCGAAACCCTCCACAAGGATGACATCGGCGGGAATCAGATCTAGGTAATCGGGAGAGGAACATCTCCAGAGGAGAGCGCAATCATTGCTGTGCAACACTGTCACGTCAGATCCAGCACTCATGAAGCGCGCTGTGTCCTTTCCCGAAGGGTTTATCTCGTGATGGGTATGTTTCACCGTAGCTACGGTCAAACCTCTCTCCTTTAGGGCTGAGACAGCTCTCTCTATTACCAGCGTTTTCCCGCTATCCTTCTTTCCCACTATCTGAAAGATGCAATCCATATTAACTGGGAATATCGATGGATTATGAATGCTCATTCCAATCGATGAAGCTAGATCCCTCATTGAGAACATGTCAGTGTCGCCCGTCAGAAGGGCAAGACTGGATCCTATGTCTGCGGTGGGAAAGGTTCTCGCGGAGGACGTGATAGCCCTCAGGGACACGCCTGAAAGGGACATCTCTGCCATGGATGGGTTCGCATTCAGGTTCAGTGACCTGCAGGAAATGAAGGAACTGAGAATAGTTGGGAAACTCTTCCCCTCAACCAGGGAATTGCCTACCCTAGGAAGGGGAGAGGCGTACTACATCACCACCGGCGCACCGCTACCCGTTGGTGCTGACACCGTTGCCAGGGCAGAGTTCACCAGGGTAGTGGGTAATACCCTCACGATTAACGGGCCGGTGAGCAGGGGAAAGGATGTTCGCCAAAGGGGAGAGGACGTGAAGGCGGGAGAGCTTCTTATCCCCAGGGGAACTTACCTGACTCCTTACCACCTTCCAATTCTTCTACAGCAGAGGATAAACGAGGTTGAGGTTCTAGATATCTCCTTCTGTATTTTCGGAAACGGCGACGAGATAGTTCCATGGGGATCCGAAGGGGATGGAATACCTGACTCCATCGGACCAGCGTTCATGAAACTACTCGAGAGGTTCGGGCGAACCCATTATCAGGGGATAGCCAGGGATAACCTTGATGACGTAAAGAAGATGATCTCCAAATGCGCTGGGGGTTTCGATTTCGTTTTGTCAATTGGTGGCTCTTCAGTTGGCGAGAGGGATTTCGTGAAGAGGGCCATCTCTGAGATGGGGAAACTGCTCTTTGAGGGAGTGTCCACCAACGTAATAAAGAGGGGAGCCGTGGGAATAGTCTCGGGTAAACCGATTCTTGTCCTGCCGGGTCAAATAGTGTCAGCGGTTACAACATTTCATGAGCACGGGCTTCACATACTCACGAGGATGACGGGAATGGAATTGAGGGAGTATGTTAAGTGCAGACTGGGAAGCGAGGTCACAGTGGATCACAAGATGGATTCCACGTATCTCGTCAAACTTGATGGAGATAGGGCGTTCCCCCTTAGATGGGGCGTAGGTCTATATAGCGAGCTGGGTAAGGCCTCAGGGTTTACCATATTGAGGAGAGGGACAACATACAGGGAGGGCGAAGAAATAGTTGTTCAGAGATTCCTTTGATGTTGTGATCTTGGCAGGAGGAAATTCCACCAGATTCGGCACGGACAAATGCGAGTTCGAAATTGACGGCAAATCAATGTTGAGGAGAGTGGCTGATCTCTTTCAATCTCCCATTGTTGTCACGGACAGGCCTAGAGATGTTAACGGAAAAATCGTTCATGACAGGTGGAAGGAAGGACCACTTAAGGCGCTCAAACTTGCCCTGGAACATATCTCTGGGGAAAAGGTTTTCGTAACAGGATGCGACTTTCCCTTCCTTTCCAGGGAACTTGTGGAAATGTTATGCTCCAAACAGGAGTATGTGGCCACGACACTCACGTGCGGTAGAATTCAGCCATTGTTATCGTGCTATTCCCTCAGCTATCTGAGGAGTAGTATTAACAGTTTTAACTCCATGACTGATCTCATAGTCAACTCGCCCTCCATCTACATTGCAGGATACAGGGAAGTTACCATGTTGGATCCCAGGTTAAGGTCTCTGCTCAACGTAAATAGGTTGAGCGATCTCTGGAAGGTACAACGTCTCTTCTGGAATACTAGAATTTTAAGTAATACGGAAAGATTATCTGTTCTATAGCTCGAGAACAAGGTGCGACTATGATTACCTCCATGAGATTTGATAATACTCTAGCTAGAGAAAATTAAAAATAATTTCGGACTTACCTATTATAGATCATGTATATATTCAGAGTTTACCCTAAAGTACAAAATAGATATCATTATTATCCTTGTTCTTCTACGTTAGTTTTTAGGATGGTATACGTGAATAATCTTTAAAATACTTCACAGGATACTATTAAATCAGATCCCTAATGGCAAAGGGAAAGGAGAAGAAGGGACAGACACAAGGCCAGCCACAGCAGTCTGGCGAAAAGAAGAAATAATGAGGTAGGAGTACGCTTAATATATTAAAAGTTAGCTCTTTTTTGTTATGAAAGTTTGTTCCCTTTTTTCGGGTGGAAAAGACAGTACTTTTGCTCTGCACTGGGCTATACTGAAGGGATTCGAAGTAGAGTGTCTAGTGACCATTCTACCCAGAAGAAAGGATTCCTGGATGTTTCAGTACAATAACGTAGAGCTTACAGAATATCAGGCAGAGGTCTTGGGGATCTCGCTGGTTACCGTAAGGTCATCAGGGGAAAAAGATGCTGAACTATCTGACCTTAGAATGGCACTGAAAACGGTCAAGTCCAGGGGAGCCATGGGTATAGTCACTGGCGCGCTGTTGTCTGACTACCAGAGAATGAACATCAATATGCTAGCGGACGAGCTGGACCTGAAGGTGTACTCTCCCCTGTGGAGAAAGGACCAAGAACGTTATATGAAAGAGCTCATTGAATACGGATTTGAGTTCATCATAACCTCTGCCACGGCGTATGGCTTTCCCTTTGAACTGGTGGGAAAGGTGATCACGATGGAGGACGTGGAGAGGATAGTGGAAAGGTCCAGGAAGTTCGGGTTCAATCCAGCTTTTGAGGGAGGTGAGGCTGAGACCTTTGTGATCAACGCACCGCTGTTCAAAAGAAAATTAATTGTGGAAGGTAAGGCTGTTAAACTAGGCGAATTTGAGTGGGAATATCGAATAGAACATATACGTTAAGGAACTGCTCCTTTGCCCTAGATCACGATCAGATCTTGAGATCAACTAACATCGTGATTGACAATGGTTACATAAAATACGTAGGCAGGGAGATTGAGGGAGACGAGCTGGATTGCAGTGAATACGTTGTGATACCCGGTCTGGTCAACGCTCATACTCATTCGGCCATGACGGTTCTGAGGGGCGTATTCGACGATGGTGAGCTCCACGAATGGTTGGCCAGAATGTGGGAGGAAGAAAGGAAACTTACAAGGGAGATCATGGCCTTAGGTTCAGAACTGGCAGTAATTGAAATGCTTTCCTCCGGAACCACAGCGTTCGTGGACATGTATTTCAACCCTGACCAGGTCAGGGATCTCGCAACCAGATACGGGATAAGGGCGATGGCTGGACCGACACTCATGCGGGAGAAGAGTGTAGATGAAACCATAAGGGAAATGAAAGGACTGGAGGAGAGCGAGCTCTTCAGGCCCATAGTGAACGTTCATAGCCTCTATGCTACAGAACTCAAGAAACTCAGGGAGTTAAGGGATAGCCTGACTCAAGAATACCATCTTCACATTCACCTCTCAGAGACTAGGGAAGAGGTATTTCAGATCAAGAAGAAGTATGGAATGTTCCCGGTTGAGTTAATACACAAGGAGGGCCTAGTTCCGCACGTGCATGGGGTCCACCTGGGATGGGTAACATCATGGGAGCTAAACTATCTAAGGGAGTCCATCGCAGTAACACACTGTCCCACATCCAACATGAAACTTGCCACCGGGGGAGCTTTTCCCATGAAGGAGGCATTGGATCAGGGACTCAATGTTACCATAGGAACTGATGGCGCGGCAAGTAATAACTCGCTCAACATGTTCCATGAGATGAAGACGGCTGTTTTACTTCAGAGACATAACTACTGGTCCACGGGGATAACGGCTACTGACGTGTTTAAGGCTTCAACCATCAACGGGTACAAGATGTTGGGCATACGTGGTGGAGGGATCAAGCCGGGATACGTTGCTGACCTTGTCCTGCTCAATAAGGATGATCTATACCCCCTGGTAAGAGAGAGGCTCCTCTCCCACCTGGTTTACAACCCTCCCAGGGAAGTTGAAAAGGTGATAATTCAAGGAAAAGTGGTATATCAAAAGAATGACTTTAAGGAAAGGTTAAAGAAACTCCTGGAGAAGTTAAGCTTTTACCTCTAAGGGCTTGAATTCCTGGTTAACAAGTTCAGCCATCTTCTCTGAGCAATCTCTTATATCGCTCAACATTTTTCCCTTGAGGTCGTTATACTCCTTCGCCTTGTAAAGATATCTAGGCCTTCCAGCCTTATTTCCTGGCTCCTTAATCCTCATGACTAGGTTCATTTCAAGCAACTTGTTAAGGCTCCTGTTTATTGAAGCCTTGGACAGCTTCAGTTCCTTTTCCAGTTCCTCAGTTCCTCTGGCTCCTCCCCTCATTAACCCCATCAAAACCTGAACGTCAGTCTCGGACAATCCGTAACAAAAGGAGAGTATATCTACTAAACCAGCATCTTTCCCTGAAGGTAGTTTTATTCTAGCTCCACTTATCTGACTTTGAGACATTATAACCACAAATAAAGAATGTAATCACGAGCTATATATATTTTTTCCTAACGATTTATGGATATCATTTGAACTACCCCTTGGAGAAAAGGCGTTATACAAAATAAGAGATAATAGGAGTAAATATAATTATGTGAATTCTTCCACTAGAGACCATATTCTCACTTAAAGACCTAGAACATTTAATTACACATTTAGAAAAGATTTATATACCTCTTCCAATAGATAGGTATCATAGTGATCTAAATGGAAGTTGAAGAGATAGTAAAGGTCAGCAGGAATTATCAAGTAACGATTCCTGCAAAGATCAGGCAAAAATTCCAGATAAAGGAAGGGGATCTTGTAAAGGTAATTTATGACGAGAAGGAAAATGCTGTAAAGATTTCCATAATGGGGGAGCCGTGGAAATAATTTTTAATCTTCAAAATTTTTAATCTTTTTTATGCTTCTAGATGCTCACGCTCATATTGATGTGAAAGAGTTTGATTCCGACAGAGATCAAGTTCTCTCCAGGTGCGAGATTCTGATTGTGAATGCTGGTGTGGACCTTACCACTAACTTAACTACGCTGGAATTATCTAAGAGATATAGAAATGTTATACCTGCGATTGGTTTTCATCCTGAATTCATAGAAAGGGTTGAGCAGGAACTGGAACAAATAAAGGCATTGGTGAACATTGCTCCCATAATCAGTGAAGTTGGTTTAGATTACTTCTGGATTAAGGATGAGACTTTGAGGAAAAAGCAGAGAGAGGTTTTAGAGATTTTCATGCAACTGGGACAGGCTCAAAATAAACCTCTCATAATCCATTCTAGGGGTGGAATGAGGGAGATTCTGGACCTAGTCCCCAGTTATGGGGTGAGGTTTGCAATTCACGGGTATGAGGGCAGTGTAAGGGATGCTTTAAAGATCGTGGAATTGGGTGGCTTCGTGTCTTTTCCACCTATAATCGTGAGGGACAAGGGGAGAAGAGAGATAGCGAAGCATGTGCATGAGGATCACATTCTCACAGAGACCGATTCACCTTTCATGGGACCTGACAAGAGCAGAAATGAACCCTGTAACGTAAGGATAACCATTGAAACCCTCACAGAAATAAGGAAAGCAAAAAGAGAGGAAATTGAAGAAAAAATTATGAATAACTTCAGGAGGTTACTTGGACCTCATTTCTCCTCGCTGGGAGCGAATCTGACGAATAGATAGAATGCTATGAATCCCAGGAATGCCATGGCCGTAAACAGGCCTGTGTAAGGCGCTGCCGCTGAGTGTAGGGTTATATCTACGAGCTCCCAGACAAGGAGGAGAATGGCCAGTACGTAGCCTATACCCAATAGCTTGAAGAAGCTCACCATTTAGCTCCCCTCCACAAGAATTGTCCCCCAGGCTCCCATGACGTAGCCCTTATCCTGTCCTATGAAATTGTTGGACATTCCCTGGGGATTATAGACGTTGTAGACTGGGGTATCTATTCCATACACGTATGCAGGGGCCGTTGCGTTGAAGGTGAAGGTTATTGGAGTGCTGTAGGTTATGGGCTTTTGAGCGACCGGAGTTATGGTACCGTTCCACCAGACTGCATAGACTCCAACCATCACGTTGGACACGGGACTGGCAACACCGCTGGACGAGTAGTTGTACAGGTAATTGTGGTCGCTGGCGGGAGTGGTGAACACCAGGTTGAGAGTCACCTGTTTGCCTGCCTGAGCTACCAGTGTTGGACCTGGAACAGAGCTGTTGAACAAACCGTACTTATCCGTGACTAGGGTGACTGGTCCGTTTATTGTTACTATGGGCGGATTGTAGGGATCTCCCACTAAACCATTAGTCTGAGCTCTAGTGTCCTGGGCTTGTAGCTGTGAAATTGAGGTTGAAGAGAAGTAACCGTTTGTGGGAAGGACTAGCAGTTCGCCCTCCTGATAGCTGAACCATGGCCCGTTATATTCACCATTGAGGAAAACGAAGGGTCCTGTAATATTGGGCACCCTCAATGCATCGTAAGTGGTTAGCCCGGGAACTATCTGGTCGTCCACGACCTGGTCCGCGTAGTCCGGGAAGTAGAAGTTTCCTGTAACGTCAGCGGAAGTGATGGTAAGGTTCAGCCAGTCGCCCGGATGAGCCACTATCAGGTTATAGAGAACTGGGGATCCCAGTTCCTGAGCATTAACTGCACCACTTTCCTGAGTCTTGAATACGTATTGTTCCGCTACTATCCTAGTGTTGATAATATCCTGAGACGACACCTTGCTCAGAACTGAGAGTGTATTGGGAACTCCTCCCACTGTGAAGTCCTGAGGGAGAGTACCAACTATAACAACAGCGAATAAAATAATCACGAATAAAGCCCAAGCCAACTCATATTTCTCCTTTTTGTCCATTTTTATCACCTCAACTAAAAACACACGAAATTAAAAAAACATGATCATAAACTTTTGGCTCCCTTTAATACGGGGTAGGAGATCAGTACTATCCCTATGGACAGCAGAACTATCCACACCCAAGGCATGGCATTGTAGGTGTTGCCGGAGAAGGCCAGCGGGAACATGCTAACTACTATGATCAGTGCGCCCACTATTCCCAGCGTCCACAGACCGCTCAATCCTTTCTTTATCATGTTTTTACTGAATAAACTTGGGATATTAATATTTTCTCCATTCCACTCCAGAGCTGCTCCCACGGTTCCAATGAGTTGGCCAAGACCTACTCCCTCCAAGTTCATGTTTCTGCCCTTGACTAAGGTTAGAACTAGATTAAGGAACCAGACCAGTGTGGCTAGCTCCGCAATAACAGCACCAACAGTTGATATCACTTCTGCAGTAACTAGAGATGGAACTCTTGGATAAATCTCTGCCCTTCTCACAAGGCCCTCAAATCCCTGCAACTCATAGCCTACTATGAAGAGAACCGATCCAAGCACGTAACCTATCCAGTGAAGCCATGCCATCTTGGATGAGAACCACTGCTTTCCCGTCATCATGGGTATCATGAAGTAGAGCACTGCCATTGCGGCCGGGACAATTGAGAGCAATATCATTGCATGGAAGTGAGAGACCACCCAGTCAGTGTTGTGAACAATTGCGTCAAATGCAATGGTCGCATTGGATATACCCGTAACTCCTGCAGCTATGGCACCCGAGAAGGAGGTTACCGTAAATGCGGTTATCACGTTAAACTTGACCTGCGCACCTTTTACCGTGGCCCATAGATTGAAGAACGTTAGCATTGAGGGAACGACCACAGCATACGTGAGAACTTCCTGTAATATCTTGATAGAAACTGGAAGGTTAACCATGTACAGGTGATGGATAGGAACATTATTGGAGAATATTAGATAGAGAAGAGCGGAGATCCTACCCATTCTGTCGCTGTAGAGAGGCTTGTTAGCTAGAGTTGGTATAAGTAGATACAAGGCGCCAACTGCAGGCATCCACGCCATGTATACCACTGCATGCCCGAAAATCCAGAAGGCTATCTGGTTAGCAATAGCGTTGAGAGGCACTAGGTTGTAGAAAGCCAGTACATCCCATACGTCTGCCGCGGTCACCCCGGAATACCCTATCATGAAAAGCAGCGTATTCATGAGGAAAAATACCAGGGGGACGGGTAGTTTCTCCTTAAGCTGCTTGGATGCAATGTAGTAATGATAGACGATCCAAATGCCAGCTAGATAAGTGAAAGCATCTAGAAGAAGCCAGCCATAGAAGAAGAGAGGAGATACAACGTAGTTGGAGTAGTTAGGTATCCCCATGGGAGATATATAGTACCAGTCAGTAGCGCTGAAGTAATTGTCATTAAAAGTTGGGGCTATTACTATTGGGCCCTCCATGAACATCATGGAAATGTTGATTAGAATGAAGGAAATGTTGAGCAACCACTTGGCCCTAGGTTGGAGATTGAGAAGCTTTATGGTGAAGTAGATGAAGATAGCGTATATCACCTGCTGGGCGAACCCAAACAGGTCCCTCTCGGCGTGTAGTGTTATGCTCGCGAAATACTCCTGTGGGGTGAACACGAGAGTACCGCTTAACCCCCACATGGTTTCCTGGATCCTCACCATGAGGGAATCTATTACTCCCAGCAATCCCCAAATTACTCCCATGACTAGCATTGCCATAACAATCCTAGTAGTCCAATCCTTGTCTAATTGGAACAGCGAGACAACAAACTCCTTAAGTCCCATATCAATTCACAATGATAGTCATGTAGAGCTTAATTCTTATCCTTATTTTTAGTAGAACGACGGATATTGATTTTAACATAGTTTATCCCAGAATTATCTACTAATTAAATTTAGTTAATAGAGTTTGATAAACCTTAAATAGATCTCTGTTTTAGGCAATTGATTCTGGTATTGTCCAATACTTGACAGGTGTCAGACTGGAGGGGATGTAAGACTTGAATAAATGGACTCTGATACATGTTAAACCCAACAATGTGAACCGTAGCTTGACTGCAGACGTTATTTGGTAACTCTTTATCATGTCGATAATCTGTCTTGAGCAATACCGAAATTCTAACCCTGAGCTTACACATGAGAGGTTTGGTATCCTGCTGAGTGTTGGTAAAAGATATTTCTTTATCTTTATTCTAATCTAATGTGCAGATCGTGTGGTTCCCAACATCTTGTATGATATTATTTCTCGGAAGACCTGTTGAGACGCGAAGTATCATCGTGAAAGTTTTTTAATCGTGTTTCTCTTTTTACATAGTGCCGGGATCGCCTAGCCTGGTTAGGGCGGCGGCCTGCTAATCCATGCAGGTAGCCGTTGGGGGAAACCCCGCGTGGGTTCAAATCCCACTCCCGGCGCCTCTCACGTTGACATGCAACAATAATAAACCATTTTTCACTCCTGTACATGGGTGTAGTTTCATCCCAGTAGACAAATCAATTCTCTTGAAAAGGGCATTGGAGGTAGTAAATGCAGGAAATGAACAAGGCCTCACATTAAGGCTAATAGGGGGTGCAGCTGTTGCTGCTATAGCACCAGAGGGAGCTACTCTTTTCCCGAGAACGTATAAGGACGCTGATTACTTTGGTCTATCCTCGCAAAGGAAGGCTATTATTGATCTCCTCCAGAAACTGGGAATGGAGCCGGACAAGAGATTTAACGCCTTACACGGATATAATCGCCTTTTATTCTTCGACCCTGTTCTCAACACAAACGTAGACGTCTTCCTAGACGAGTTTGTAATGTGTCACAAACTGATTTTGAAGGATAGGCTTAAGCTCTATTCACCTTCCATACCCCCATCGGACCTCCTCCTGACCAAGATGCAAATCGTGAATCTCACCGAGAACGATAGAAAGGACATAGCAGCACTGCTTTATGAGTTTAAGGTGTCGAATAGGGACTATGATAAGGAATTGGACTCCAATTATATTGCTGAACTCCTGTCAGATGACTGGGGTTTCTACAAAACCTTTACAATAAACTTCGATAGAATGAGAGAGTTTCTCTCTTCCATTCCTCAAGAATATGGAAAGGTTATTCTTGATAAGCTGGAGACTATTATGAAACTAATTGAATCTCATCCTAAGTCCATGAAATGGAAACTTAGGGCAAAAGTCGGCGAAAAGGTAAAATGGTATGAGGAACCTGAAGAAGTAAAAGCTGCCGGAGGAACTGACCAGTAAGGCCATGATGTTCTCGCATAACTCTGCTGAACCCATGTCATGATTTTGCGCTCGGATCCGTTACACAGGGAGGAGTAGACTTTCCAGTTGGGGAAAGCTCACTCTCTGGTTGAGGGTATTAACTTGCCTCGCCTTCATTACTAGTAAGAACTGTGACATGAACATGCGGGGGGCGGGATTTGAACCCGCGCAGGACTGCTCCAGTAGGGCCTAAGCCTACCCCCTTTGGCCTAGCTCGGGCACCCCCGCTCAACACTCTCTTAAAACGCGCACTTTAAAAAACTAGTCTCTTATGGTCTCGAGAATCGAAACAACGTTCCAGATGGAAATCCTAGTCTGTGAAGGCATGTTTGGATCTTGACTTATTTCGTCCAGTATCGCCGTCGCATTAGCTGCCCTAACTGCCGGGCTTAATGACGGATCCTGAAGGTTTCTTATTGCGTCGCTAGCGGCTCTCCTAATGTTTCTGGGAACGCTTGTGTCATTAACCACCTTCTGAAGCAGAACTATTGCTTGCTTAATCTTCGCCTCATTGTCATAAAGGGTTGCCAACATTTTCACCCGATATACTTTTTATGTTACCAAATTTAGGTTTATGCTGAATTTAATGTCTTCGGAACAGAGCGTAAAAAGAGCAGCGGAACTTTTGAGGCAAGGCGCGACCATGTTAAGCGAGTCGTGCCCTCTATGCAACAGCCCTCTTTATAAGTTGAAGAATGGGGAGATAGTGTGCCCCGTTCACGGGAGGGTAATAATAGCTAGAGATGAAGAGGAAGAGAAAAAGCTGAAGCGTGGAATATCGCTGGATTACACGGAGCAGATCCTAGTTGACTCCATGTCCGTCGTTGTGGAGAAGTTGAAGAACGATCCCATGAACTCTGAGGTAATTGTCCAGCTGATCAGGTATCTGGACTCCTTGGAGAGGTTGAAGAGGATAAGAGATCTCGCACAAACTCAAGAGAAATAGACAGGAGTTTTTCCAAGGGAAGAGTTCCATCCAGTACCTTGAAGTTATATCTCTTGGACAGGGACAGGTAGTTCTCCCTCACCCGATCCAGCGATCTTCTCTTTTCCTCAAAATCTAGGGAGTCGCGTTTACTCCTGAGTCTCTCTAGTGCAACAGATACTGGCACGTCAAGGAGTATTGTGAGGCTCGGAAGGGGAAAGATTGAGCTAAGAGATTCAAGCCATTCCTGATCCGCCCCAACCCCCTGATATGCCAGCGTCGAGAAGAAATATCTATCGCTAATGATTAGATCAACGTTCTGCGACTCCATCCACTTCACGTGAATTCGTCTGTCCGCGGAGAATAGTAGGGCCAGGAGCACTTGGTCATTCCACTTATACTTCTCAAGAAGTTGCTTAATATCGTCAGTGAAAGGTTCTTGAGTAAGTAATACTCTGAACCTAGGGGAAAGCGATTCGGCGAGCTTGGTAGCTAACGTGGTCTTGCCAGATGCATCGATGCCCTCTATGACAACTAGTTTCATTAAATCATGTTTGCCTCCATGAATTATTTAAGAGAGGGGCCCCTCAATCCTAGGTTAATCTGCGTTCCATCCATCCCTCATCCAATGAAATAAAGCCTGGGACGAAATCATCGAAAAAGGGTACTGGCGTCCTGATGAGGAGCTCGTCGTCTACCTTCATAAGGCCTGCACCAACTATCCTTCCATTTATGATGACGGCAGTCATGAGGCCGTTGAGATAGTTATTAAGATAGCAGGAGTTTCCAGTAATCCCCAGCCTTCCTCCGAATCCGTTCACCTTTATTTCCCTAGCTTTTGTGAAATATCTCTGATAGAGCTCTCTCCTGTTGTTCCGCCTGTTGATTCTTGTCTTCCTGAACCTGATTTGAGGGGTTCTAAGCAGGATAGTTCTCTGCCTGTACTCTCTTGGGATAAGCCTCAGCGACTCAGTACCCAAGGCTATAACGTAATCTGGATCCGTGAGCTCAATTATTTTTCTCTTGTGTCCCACACCCGAGGATCTGGTCCAGCCGTCCGTGTCCACGACCAGGTTTCCAATATCCCTGATCAGCTTCAACGAAAGCTCTAAATGCAAGCCTGGGGCCCTTGATGGCGAGATATCCCCAAAGAACTCAGCCCTAGAGAAGGAGAGTGGATTTTGAAACCAGAGTTTACTTCCCTCTATCATGGAAATGAATGACGGAAGGAAAAGGCTAGACTGACCCACGTCTAGGTCAGCGTAGGCGAAATTGCCGGTTAGATTGTACAGCATCCTTGAAAAGTAGCTTTTTCCGGAGTCCTGCTCTCCCACCACTATAACCCTTCCTCCCGTCGCAGAAATGAGTTCCGCGACGTTCTCCCATCCAGCGGACGGTGATACGAGTAGCGTTTCACAGTCGGACTCAATCTCAGCTCCCCTCTCACTATAGACCGTGAACGTGGTCTCTGGAATCAGGTAAATCTCCTGGCTTAGCCCAAGTATACTGATCTCTCCTCTATTAACTCTGACCTCACATGGGCCTCTCATGATTACGTACGTGTGTGGGGGAACCCTCATGTGGTAGACCTGAGAGCAATAACGTAAGCGGCCCTTAGGTCCTTATCCTTAATGGAAACATATGGGGTCCTGTAGTTGGTTCGGGACTCATTAACCTTCTTGGCATATGGGAAATATCTCCTGAGATATTCGTATGCGCGCCTTCCTCCGCCATTTCCCACTCCAACACCTATGTAAACCCTTCTGTGCGGATATCGCTCAATCACCCCCATGATATAACCTGGAGTTTCCTCTAGTTCCAGTTCCTCTGACTCCACAAGCTCTCCATCTGCTACCACTGCCAGAGTTAACCTGTCCTGATTGGTGTCGATGCCAATGAGTAGCTCATCAAACCTCTCCTTGTTCAGCAGTTTTAGGTAGATGGAAACTACAGTATCCGAGGGATCCACTGCACTGGAAACGGGTATGTCGCCTGCCCCAGAGTCCGAGACAATCAGGGCACCTGAATCCGAGGATACGTTCACCCCTAAGCTCTTGAGCCTCTTGTACAACACGGTGAAAAGTTTAGGGTCCTCGAGCTTGAGGACTACCTTTTTATCTTTCACAAATATAGCACATATTAGTGGGATATAAACATTTATCAGTAATAGATTTCCTTTTCAATAGAGGTAGTATTATCTCAGTATTTGGCGGTTCCGGAACAGGGAAAACTGCACTGGCACTTCACGTGATCAAGGAGATAGGCGACGGGGTGTTCATCTCCACCACCGGTCATGAATACAAGGGTAGGATAAAGGGTAGATGGAGTGGCATGTTTGTGGACGTGAGCGGGGAATACGAGCTTTTCATGGCTATAATAGAGGCCGTTGAGATGGACCCAAGAGTTATCGCGGTTGATGCCATAAACAGATTTTATAGGATTAACAGAAAAGTCTCTCAGTTTCTGATGACACTGAACCTGCTTAAGTTAGCCAGGGGAAGAGTGCTCATGACCTGGGAAATGTCCACCAATAACAGGGTGAGCGGACATAAGATCATGACCTTCTACTCGGATGACGTCTTCAGGACAACTGGAAGGTACATAATTGGCAACGGTAGAAGATGTAAATTCGCCATAAGGGAGAATGGGGTAATGGGATGTACCTAGTGGAGTTACTGCTGGGTTTAGTTTATTATCTCCCAGCCTTTGTGGCCAACGGATCTGGGCCCATGGTTAAAAGGGGAAGTCCGATAGACTTTGGGAAAAATTTTCTTGACGGCAGGAGGATTCTTGGAGACGGTAAGACCTTTGAGGGTTTAATAATGGGATTAACCTATGGTACCACTGTGGGCGTTGTTCTTTCCTCTTTCCTGGGTACGCACTGGATCCTGATCTCCTTCATGGAATCTCTAGGGGCCATGGTGGGGGACATGGTGGGAGCTTTCATCAAGAGAAGGATGAATATACCCCGAGGAGGAAGAGCCCTTTTCCTGGATCAACTGGACTTCATTTTTGGATCCACGATGTTGGCATATCCGGTGGGACTTTCAGTGACAGTGTACCAGTTTCTCTTGGTTATAGTTGTCGCCTTCGTGGCTCACGTCCTCACCAACATGGCAGCATTTCGATTAAGAATAAAAAGCGTGCCGTGGTAATTGTATTATGGTAAATCCGCAAAGAACTCTGTCGCAAATTCTTGAAACCTATGTAACAATAATCCTTGTAATAATCCTGATAGTTGGAATCGCAGGAGTTCTGGCCATTCCCTACTATATCTCTCCCATAACCTATTCTCAGGGAGGTCCCACCAACGGAGGATACCTGGTGCTGGGAATAATACTGGTGGGCATGTTGCTGGCCGGAACTTTCCTCCTAGAAAGAAAGCAGGTTGAACTTGGGGCCTTTACCATCATCTTCTCCGTCTTAATTCTATCCATAATAGTCTGGGAACTGTATGGCGTGTCCAGCGTTAACAACATAATACACAACATCTAGAAGAGAAAGTTATTTTAGGCAACACATCATTCTTTCGAATCATGGAAACGATTAAGGTAAAACTTTCCACGGGAAAGGAGGTCACAATAGACGAAAATGCAGTTTCAGTTCTTAACAGATACGCAAGGACCTTGCTCACCCTTGAGGGTGTAGCTAAGGAGCTTAACTTGGCTGGATGGGAGGAAGCATACGAATTAATTAAGGCAGTGCCCTCGTGGGTTCTCTGGACACCACTGGAGATATACAAGAGATCCGCCTAGGAAACTTTCTTGAAGCATTCTGTTGATGCTTCATAAATCAGGCCACTTTTCTTCATGTCCGAAATTATCTTTTCCGCGCTACTCTTCTCTATTCCTTCCCTTTCCGCTTCCTTCACTACCTCCTTAAGCTTTGCGCATCCCTTGTCGTTAGAAAGCTGTTCTATAATCTCCATTATCTTTACCATCTTCTCCCTAGCGCTCTTGGGCTTCCCGGTCATTATGGTGTCTATATCCAGGGAACCGGACTCGACGTCTATCCCGACTTTCTCAAGGAATATTCTCATGATATTGATGGCCCTCTCTGCGTCCTCCCTTGTGGCCTCTAAACGCAGAGCCATTCTGGCATAGGCCTCTGTAATCCTTATGAGTGCCTCCAATTGCCTAGGAGTAATGAGTATGGGTGAACTGGGGTTTTCGCTACTTTTCCTTCTCATCTCCACGTAAAAGTCGGCCAAGAGTTGTTTTGCCTCATCATTCAACTTTGGATTAACGAACTTTCTAGCGAAGGCAATGTATTTCTTCAGGTCCTCTACAGGAATGAAGTTTCTCACTTCCTTCCCTCCATGCATATCCAAGATGTGGTTCGCCAGGTTCTGGTCCTCAGAACCGGGTTTATCCACCAAGATAAAGATGAGATCAAACCTTGAGAGGATCGTGGGCGGAAGTTCTATATTTTCCGCCACCGCCCTCTCCTGAATGTATCTCCCGAACTTCGGGTTTCCGGCAGCTATAATTGTAGCTCTAGCGTTAAGCTTAGCTAGTATTCCTGCCTTGGCAATGGATACGGTCTGTTGCTCCATTGCCTCGTGTATGGCTACCCTGTCCTCCTCCCTCATCTTATCTATTTCATCTATGACTGCTATACCTCCGTCGGCGAGGACCAGTGCACCGGCCTCCAGATAGTAATCACCCGTGTTTTTCTCCCTCACCACCGCCGCGGTTAGACCGGCCGCAGTAGCTCCCTTACCCGTGGTGTATACGGACCTAGGCGACACCCTTGCCGCAAACTGAAGAATCTGTGACTTTGCTGTACCCGGATCGCCTATGATCAATACATGTATATCCCCCCTTGTCCTTGTTCCGTCCTCCATTACCCTTGATACCCCACCAAAGAGGGCCAAGGCTATGGCCTCCTTGATTTCCCAGTGATCGTAGATAGAGGGAGCTATAGAGGATATTATGGCCTCCCTTATCCATGGGTTTTTGGCCATATTTTCTATCTTTTTCCTATCCTCCTCGGTTATCTCCACCTCGTCCAATACCTTCTGAGAGATCTCTACGTTGATAACCTTCAGGTAAATATCAAATATGGACCTGCTTCCCTTCCTAAGGAAGGAGTCTTGTTTTATCATGAGTATTCCAGTAAACCTGACCCTATCCCCTGGCCTTGCAGAATCCACCAGGTCGTCCTCAAACACAGCCTCCAGCTGTCTAGGAATTTGCCCAGGTGGTACCTCCTCTGGTCTCTCCTGTATTATTACCCTTTGCCAGTCTGTCAACTCTGCCTTCTGGGGGATGATGTCGAACTGGCCTGGCTTGCCACAGACAGGGCACACTGAGGGCATCTTTATGGTTTCGTCCATTTCCTCATCTTCTGGCCACCTGAACTCGGCGTTGCACTCAGGATGGGTATGCTTTAGAACAATCCTGTATGCCCGCTCCTTGATAGGGGTCTGCTTTGTGAGTATTCCCTCCACCACAACAATCTTGTTTATCTCTGAACTCCTTATCCTGCGCAGTTCCACTAGCCTTGGAACGTTTACCAGTCTAAGGTGAACTCTCTGGACCTCAGTCACGAATTGAGGATCCTGCTCCCCCAGTAACTTGAGGATCCTGTCCTCAAGAATAGGCAGAGTTGACAGGGGACTGTTTATTATTTCGGTGGCCAGTCTCTCATCGAACTGGTAGATATCATTGAAGTCAATAACTAGGCTCCTTTTCCTAAATGCCAGTATCTCATTAATCTGCTGAACATATTTCAGGTTTCCATCCTTATCCCTGGAGGTTCTGATGAACTCCTCCAGTCTTTCGCCCAAGTCAAACTGCTGAGTTTCCATCACCTTCACCTATCATGGTAAGTGAACGTCTCAAATCCTGAAATACCAAATTTTCCTCTGGGGTCATCCTGTTTATAAGGATTTGGTCAGATACGTTCAGGCTAGCCAATTGCACTATTTTCCTCATCCTTAGACGTTGCAACTCGTTAACCATGTAAGATAACCTTCTGTAGTTCTCCAGCTCGCTGGGGGAGCTACTCCCAGATAATTTTCTCAGAGTGTATTTTGCTCTGATGTAGAAATCCCATGGTATTTGAACTAGGGATCCCGGTACGGTAGCGTTCTGCTTCTCTTGATAAAGGTACTTGGATATCTCCTCTATGGTAAGGGGAATCTGGGATACATATCCTTCAGTTTCCAAGACCTCTATCAGCCAAGAGGGTAACTCTGACTGGTTTCCCTTCACCAGTTTGATCTCTTCCATTCCAAGGTCAATAGCCGTAATGTCATCTAGAACCTCCACCCTTCTCTTCCAAGTCTTGACAAGCCTTCCAAGAGCCCTGTACTTTGCAGTGATCAAGCCCACTACACTAAGATATTTTGGCGTTACATCCTTTAAAAGGAAAACAATATTTTACAAGTGTATTTTGAGCATGAGCAGAACGTGGTGTAATTCATGGAAGGATTTGACGGAATCAGACTTCTGATCACCACAGCACCCAACAAGGGGAACAGGTGCAGGACAGATATTCTGAATAGATTAATTCCCCATGACGTGGAGGTAAGAGTTGAAGAGCCCGTTAGGAACGTGTTGCTGGTATACTCCAAGTTGTCCAGCATACAGTGTTATGGGTTAGTCATGTCAGCTCCTCCCGCATGTGCCAAGAAGATCTACCCCGTGGACCTAGTGGTTAGATCGGATTACAGGGACATAATTAATTCCTCCTTGTCTGTATTACGAGATAAAAGCGGATCTCTCTACGTGGAGTGCATCCTTAGATCGGGGAACCTGGACTGCAGGACCATTGAGATGGCCGTGGGAGGATACCTGAAGGACAGGTTTAGAATTGATTCGAGAAATTTTGATATAAAGCTTACAATTAATATAATAAGACAGATCTCCGTCATTTCGCTTTTGAAGAGGGGTCAGGAGAAAGTTTCAGTCAAGTCTCTCAGCTAAAATATAAGGTATAACAGCTAATTTTAGGATTAGGTGAAAGTTACGACCAAGCTCGAGGACATAATAGAGAACAGCCTATCTGGAAGCACAATCTTCAAGCAACAGAAGGTGTTATCTCCGGACCACATACCTAGCAGGCTTCCCCACAGGGAAGAGAAGATCAAGGAGTTATCCCTCGCATTTAGGGATCTCAGCACTAACATGGGATCAACGTCTGTCAGAGTTGTTGTGTCTGGGCCCACTGGCACAGGAAAGACTGTAACCACAAAGTCCTTTGGAGACGCCTTAAAGCGAAAGTTCAATGAGAGGGGATTGAGAGTGGAGTATATACATGCCAACTGTCATAGTCAGAGGACGCTGTATCTATTGACCATGGAGATAGCATCACATCTTAAGCTACCAATCCCGGTTAGGGGACTTTCCTCCCAAGAAGCGTTTAAGATAATTCACGATTATCTAGCCAAGAGAAACATTCACCTCATCCTTACCCTCGACGAGTTCGATTATTTAATAAATACCTCCTCTTACGAGGACATCTATTTCCTTGTGAGACTTTATGATGAGCTTTCCTCTCCCTCAAGACACATCAGTTACATCTTTGTCATGAGAGACGAACAGAATCTATACGCGCTGGACAGAAGTATTAGGGATCACATATTACGGAACGTAATAAGGCTGGAGCCATACAAGTCCTATGAACTGAAGGACATACTCATGGACAGGGTAAATGAGGCATTCTACCCCAACGTTGTTCCAGAGGACACTGTTGACTACATTTCCAACCTGTACGGTCACGATAAGGGAGGTAGTGGTAATGCCAGACTGGCTATTGAGGCCTTGGAAGTTGCGGGAAAGATAGCCGAAGTGAAGAACTCTCCCCTCGTTCTTGTTGAACATGCAAAGGAGGCTAATTCGAGAATAAATGTGGAGGCAGGAGAGATTCTAGACGAAATTCCGTTACTTGACCTGCATCTCCTTATCATGTTAAAAGCATTAATAAATTTGCATAAGAGATTAAAAGTGGATTCTGTGCCAATAGGTAAACTGGAAAAGGAGTATGCTGAACTGTGCACGGAACTTGGAGAGGATCCTAGAAGGCATACTCAAATATACGAGTACGTAAGGAGAATGAAACTGATGGGAATCCTAGAAACCCAACAGAGTGGTAAAGGGATGAGGGGTAGAACCACCCTGATATCGCTCTCGGTTCCCATCACTCAGGACTTTGAAGACCTCATAACCAGGAACCTGAGGATGAAACTTGATAACAGAGAGGAGCCTGTATAGGCTGAGGATACTTTCAACCCTTTTAAAGGAGGGAGAAATTCCCATTAGTCTTCTGGCTAGGGAGTCAAGGCTAAGGTTTGACATAGCCAAGAGGGAAATAGCGGAGATGGAAAGAAAGGGACTGGTGGAGGTTCTGGACTCAGGGAGAGTAAAAATTGTAAAGATTAACATGACCAATAGAAAGGTTATAATATTGAGGAACCTAATTGAGGAACTTGAGGATCTTTGAAGGAGGCAATAATGGTAGATATTTCAAACAAGGAAGTGGTGTTGAGGGAGGCTGTAGCCGAGGGTTTCATTAAACTTAGGCCAGAAACACTTCAACTGGTTAGGGAAGGTAAAATAGAGAAAGGTGACGTTATCACCATTGCCAAGACAGCTGGTATTCTTGCTGCCAAGAGAACACCTGATCTACTACCACTGTGTCATCCAATACCACTTGAGAAGGTTGAAATAGAAGTCCTAGTGGAGAACGGAGGGATAAGAGTTAGAGCAAGGGTTATGGCCCATTATAAGACTGGTGTGGAGATGGAGGCCTTGACGTCAGTTTCGGTGGCCCTACTGACCATCTGGGACATGGTGAAAAAGTATGAGAAGGATGAAAGAGGGCAGTACCCATCCACAGCTATCACCGACGTGAAAGTGGTCAGCAAACTCAAGATTTCCTAGATCTCGACCTAGAAGTGGATCTAGACCTAGTGGTTCCTTCAGAGGATTGCGTGCTGGTTCTGGTTTCCCTAGTTATACCTTCCTCGACCTTTGAGGATGAGATAAACTCCATCTCCTCTGGAGTGAGTTCTAGGTACTTTGCCATCTCATCTGAGCTCCTTGATGCCGTGATAAGAAAGAATGGGAATACGTCGTTGTAAATCTTCGCTGACGATGAATGAAGATGGTATCCTATCTTCTTTATTATTTGGTCCCTAACGTCCCTTGTCCTTTTAGATTTGAAAAGTTGCTGTACAAGGGTGGGAAACTGATACTTTTTCCACTTGGCCTTCCAGGAGGGGCTCTTCTTTTCCACCTCGGCCATTGCGACCCCAGGACCCATGAGATCAAAGGTGTAACTTAACATATCCCAGCTGGAGAGCCTTGCCCTAGTGAGGAAGATTGATGCCCTAGCCAGGGCGTCGTAAGCCCTCCATATATCATTTAACGTCTCGTATTGCACAGGTATATTCTCGGATAACCACCTCATCAGAAGATCATATTCCACCTGGGAGTTAGATACAGCTTGCTTGGCCTGCCAGCCGTACCTCGCCCAGAAAACGCTTCTAACTGTCTCAAAGGGATCCAGTTCCCTCTCCTTTCTCCTTACAAGCTCGCTTACCAGCTTCTCGGTAACCTCACCATATCCCTCAGCAATGGATTGAAGAAAATTAATTGCATACCTCGAGTCGCCATCCGACGCCTCGATGATCTCATCCAGCGCGGAGTCCTCACACTTGATCTTCTCTCCCGTACAGATCTTCTTGAGTAATCTCCTCATGGCTATCTTTCCAAGTTTTTTTACCTCCACCATCTTCACAGCATTTCTCAGGTCGCGCAAATTCGGGTTCCATGGATCGTTGGCAGCCATCAATATGGGATACTTTGTGTTTCTAAGTATCTCGAGAATTGCAGAGATAGCTCCAAAATCCTGCTTTGGTTGAATTCCATCAACCTCATCCAGAAAGATTAACTTTCCCCTTATTCCAAAAAGGGAACCACTGACCGAGGCCCGCTCTACTATTGATCTCAACGAACTGAGATTCCTAGTATCGCTGGCATTGGTCTCAACCAGCTCCAGCTTATAGGTATTGGCTAGGGCAATGGCCATGGAAGTTTTCCCAGTACCAGGTGGTCCATACAGCATTACCGCAGTGGATGAGGGAGATCCCTTCAGCCAGGAATCTATCCAGGACCTTAATTCCTCCTTTACGTCCTCTTGATTTTCCACGTCGTCTAGGGTCCTTGGCCTATACTTGACCACCCAAGGAACAGTCATTTCTTCTCGCCTAAGTACTTCTGGCCAAGGAGGGCAAGTTTGGCTAGCATAGCTGAGAGCTGAATTTCGTCATCTGCTCCCTCGATTATCCTGAACTCGACCTCTCCTATATAATCCGTCAGTAGAACCCTGAGCTCTTCCGGTATCTGATACTCGTTGGAGAATATATCCCTGTGTACCTGTTTGACAATATCCTCACCAGATAAACCATAATTGATTATCAAGGAAAGAAGCTTGGAACGGGCATCCATGAATCTACCCTGAAGCGCGGACTTCACCATCTCCCTAACTTCCTTGGGCTGGGCCAGTCCCAGTACCTTGAATACCGACTCCTGCGTTACCTTACCGTATGCCGAGGCAGCCTGAAGTACGTTGATGGCTTTTCTCATGTCCCCGTTTGTAACGTCGTATATTACGTCAAGTGCCTTTGGATCGTACTGTACCCCTTCCTTCTTCAATATGAAATCTAGCCTTGATATCACGTCCTCCTTTTTGAGAGGATAGAACCTAAAGAGGGCAGTACGTGACTGAATAGGATCAATGATTTTACTTAAGTAATTGCAAGCTAGAATAAATCTTGTGGTCTCTGTGTAAAGTTCCATGGTTCTCCTCAATGCCTGCTGGGCATCAGCCGTCATATTGTCAGCCTCGTCCAAGAGTACCGTTTTGAATGGAACGTTTCCCGGGGTGACGGTTCTCGCAAATTCCTTTACCTTGTTCCTGATCACATCTATACCCCTTTCATCGCTGGCGTTCAGTTCGAGGAGATACTGCTCATAGTTTTCGCCATACAGATCGTGAACCAGTGCCAAAGCTGAGGTAGTCTTTCCTGTTCCAGGCGGTCCAGCAAAGAGCAGATGTGGCATATTCTTCTCCTTGACGAAATGCTTCAGGCGCTCCACAATGTCCCTTTGGTTCACAATATCATCCAGACTTCTCGGCCTGTATTTCTCGGCCCATAATATTTCATCCATCATTATCAGTTGTAAAATAGGAAGATCATATATTAAAAAACCGGTCTCCCTGTTCAGCTCTATCTACTGTCAATCCCTCTTGTATTTACCCATCAAGTTACCTACAGCTATGACATGTCCCTCCATAGCGTCCCTTAGATCCTCCGCAGATACCCGCTTGAGTGCCCTGAGCGAGAGCTCAGTGTTGAGAGCGTAAACATTGAAATAATATCTGTGATATCCATGACCCTTTGGAGGACACGGACCGTTGTAGCCAATCCTTCCAAAGTCGTTAACACCCTGCAGACCGTATTGAGTCTTCTCCCTCTTCTCTACTCCCTCTGGAAGCTCGTTATTCTTCACGTCGTAAATTACCCAATGAATAAAGGTACCTCCAGGTGCGTCTGGATCCTCAACTATTATGGCGTAAGTGACGGCACCGGGAACTTTCTCCCATTTAAGAGGAGGAGATACGTCCTTTCCTTCACATGTATATTGGGAGGGAATTACTTCCTCATTCTTGAATACCGAACTAACAAGCATGAAATAAAGTAAACATTAATGTATAAAATCTTTACATGGCTTCCTTCCTGTTAGGATATATCTCCTTCTCCACATGTCCATCCTTTGTTATCTTCGTCACAATTACGCCTGTGCCCGTAAAGGAGTCCCTCTTTATAGCGGACATAACGGCCCTGGCTGCTAAGTCCATTGCTTGATCTCCCGTCAGATCGGGGCTGTAACCATCTTCTAGAACACCCATGGCAACTGGAGAACCAGAGCCAGTTGCTACGTAGGTTTCCTCGGTCATGTCCCCTAGATAGTCAAGATTGAACAGTCTAGGTTGCGTGTCATATCCTCCCATTAGTATCTGAACTAAGTATGGAAAGTATTTGTTCTGGGATAGAATGTTCGTGAGGTACGTAGCTAGAGCCTTAACGGTGACCGGTCTATTCCCTGAAATGAAGTTATAGTGGTAGATATTCTTCATGTAATTATAGATGAATTGAAGATCGGCCACGCTACCAGCTGTGGTCATACCAATACGATCGTCTATATATACTATCTTCCTTACCATCTTATTTGCAACGAAGAACCCTGCGCTGGCTCTCCTATCTGCAGCAAGAATTACAGCGTCTTTGACCACCAGACCTACAGTAGTGGTACCTTTAAGAATCTTGATCTTATCCCTCGAAGGTCTATTCTCAAACTCTCCGAAACCTTCCATTTTACTCGACATCTATTTTATAGCCCTCGTATTTGAAACTTTGTTTAACCAAGGAAAGATAATGAGTGCGGAGAAACGACTAGGTTGAACCACTTATTTTATACATGCGTAAGCTCATCTTCTCTAACATGATTAAAATCAGCCAATTATATAGATAAAACGAAGAAAAGTTTTAAGTGTAATAGTATTATCAATTACAGGTATGGAGAGCTTAACAGGGACAAGACGGAAAATATACTACTATCTGGTGAAGCAGAAGGATCCGGTTCCCCTTAGGAAGATTCAGAGAGAACTGAAGCTGAGCTCTCCTTCACTTGTTCTGTACCATTTGAAGAAACTCGAGGAGAATGGCTTAGTTAAGGAAACTGATGACGGATATGTGGTCACCAAGTTAGTACTAGGTGATTTCGTAAAATTGATGAATGTCCTTATTCCTAGGTCAGCGTTTATGGCTTCTTTTCTTATCGCATCCTTGATATTGCTCTGGGTAATCAACATGATAAACCCCTATTCTGTTACACTTTTCTCCTCCATTGTTATAGCAATACCAGCAAGCATTTTTATTGTGGATGTAGTGAGAAAGTACAACGAAATAAGATAACCTTTCTAGCCTTCTTTCAATATCTGACTAGATAGTAATATAGAATGGACATAGAAAGAGCATCTATGATTGACATTGTAAGTGAAGGATAGACATAAAGAGGATCCTTATCGTGACTCCACATAAAGAATGAGAGGGAATATGTAACCCCTTGAGCGGTGAAAAGTACTGCCAATACAGTCAATATTGCAGATAGCTTACCTCCAAAACTCGTTCTAAGGCGATTGAACTCAAGTAGGGTAAGAATAGAAAGTAGGGCCGCAAATATTGAAAGACCAATAGTGACGTACCAAACCTCAAACATCTACCTGTCTATTTCTACTCACTCCCTAATCCGATAATAAGCATTTGCCCAAATCGTTCTTTCTTAACTTTTCAGTATTTTTACTAGTCAATATACTAATTTTGAAGACTGGTTCTGCTCATAGAGGTGAGATTCTTGACCTTCAATCGTTTACTGTAAGCTACCCCGCCATAAAGGGTGGAGCTTCCTGCTTCATGGATTAGGCTTGCCATGGCAAGCCTCATCTCCACAGGCTCAACGGGTGGCTTCCACCCTGCCCTCCTTAGGAGGTTGAGGGAGGCATTGAGATCGCGGTAAAGAACGCTAGGCCCCATTTTAAATCTGTTTTGTTCGGCGTTCGTTCATCTCCGCCGCAAACGGCGAGGTTTTCAAATCTTTATAAAGACCACAATATTCCATAGCGTCGCCAAACTTGCATAAATTCGTTCCATGGCTTCGTGACTCAGCATCGAATTCCTTGTAACTTAAAATTTACCGACATGGCCACATTATGCACTATTCTAACAATAAAACAAGAATTTCTGGGAACATTATCATTTCCAGAAGTGTTTAAACTATTTAAACTTGAAATGTATGATAGTACTGATGGAGAAGAGGATAAAAGTAGTAGTAGCCAAACTTGGGCTCGATGGTCATGATAGGGGTGCTAAAGTAATTGCTAGGGCCCTTAAGGATGCAGGAATGGAGGTTGTATATACAGGTCTCAGGCAGACACCTGAGCAGATAGTTAGGACAGCCATTCAGGAGGACGCTGATGTAATTGGAATTAGCATATTGAGTGGGGCACATCTGGAACTGATGCCGAAGATCGTTGAGGCCATGAGAAGGGCAGGCCTAGATGACGTAGGTCTCGTGCTAGGAGGAGTTATCCCGCCTGAGGACATTCCTAAGCTAAAGGCTATGGGGGTGGACGAAGTATTTTTACCTGGAACTAGTTTGAAAGAAATCGCACAAAAGGTCTCAAAACTTGCCTCAACTAAGAGAGGTATAAAGGTTGAAGGATGAGCTCCTGAATAGGGCGTTAAATGGAGACGAGCTGGCTATATCGAAAGTTTTGACTAACATAGAATACGCTACAGAAAAGGGGCTCAATTACCTGAGTGAATTGGCTAAACTTTCAGGTAAAGCACACACTGTGGGGATTACTGGTATACCCGGTGCAGGTAAAAGTACGCTAATTTCCAGTCTAATTGAAAGCTATACTGCATCAGGGCACAGGGTTGGCGTGATAATGATAGACCCCTCCAGTCCAATATCCATGGGATCGTTCATGGGCAACAGGATAAGAATGCAGGACAAGAGCCTTCTAAAGAACGTGTTCATCCGTAGTATTGCATCAAGGGGACATCTGGGAGGGTTCTCGTCAGAGGCAATAATGTTAACTGAGGCCCTGGATGGGCTAGGATATGACAGGATAATTGTGGAGACTGTAGGAGCTGGACAGACTGACACAGACGTGATGTCCGTGACTCACTCAGTAGTAGTACTCGTTATACCAGGCACCGGAGATGAGATTCAGGCACTCAAGGCAGGTATAATGGAGATTGGAGACATCTACACCATAAATAAGGCTGACAAACCGGAGGCCGATGCGGTATATGATGCGGTTAAATTCGTTATAGATAGTGGGGAAATGCTGTTCAGAGACGAATGGAAGCCCAGAATTCTAAAGGTAAGCGCACTGAAAAAGACGGGGATAAATGAACTAGTTAATACCCTTGAGGAACATGCGGAGTTTCTAAGGCAGAGAGGTCTGTTTGATCAAAGGGTTAAGAACAGAAGGACCAAGATGGTTGAGCTCTTATTGAGAAGGCGACTTTACGATGTGACCTCCAAGGTCATTGAGAACAACAGCGAAACAATTAACGAGCTGGTTAAGGAAGGTTACATCAATGAACTACTCACCAAGCTATATCACGAAGTGAAGGAGAAGCTTTAGTTAGGGCACTCCAAATATCTTGAGATTTAAACCTGGTAACGTTAATTCTACTCGAAACTCATTTCGGTAATATTCCTCTTCTTTTCATTTCCCTAACAGTTAATTCCCCGATTCTAGTCAAGCCATAATATTTGTGATGAGTTCTTGTCTCTTTTTTTGGTTTAGATTTTCTGTCTCCAAATTTAATAATTTTAGCATTAACCTCTTCCAATAATCCCATTTTAACCAGTTGTTCAAGTTTCGAATTAACCTCCTCCAGGTCCTTTTTTGTGAGCTTAGCGTAAGTTAATGCGTGATCAGCATTCAATTCCTCTGCAAGTCTGACAATATTCAATCCCAGCTCATCTCCCTGAAGGTATTCTATGTAGGCATTTATCAGATCCTTTTCCTCAAGATATCTGAGAAGATGGTCCCCTGTTCTGGTTAATGAATAGTAAGTATGGTGCTTGTGCACCTCTGAGCTCAATTTGAACTTTGCTTCGGTGTTCTTCAGGGTTGCACCTTTTACCCTCTCTATTAAACCTAAGCTTTCTAACTTGTCGAGTATGAGAATTACTTCCTCAATGGGGATCTTCGTATTCAGCATAATTGACTTGCCGTAGTCCACATTTGCCTTCCTCAGATGTTGTAAAACCGTCAGGTATCGCTTGTCTTCAATGAGCTTTTTAAGATAGTCCTTCAGTTCTGGTTCCATTTCAGGTCATTCAGAAACTTCACTAGGGTTTCATTGAACTTCTTCGGATCGTCCAGATAACATGCGTGCTGATTCCCAATGATCTCCAGCCTGGCACTCTTCACACTGCTCATTATTTTCTTGGCATTTTCCAGGGGAGATACGGTGTCCCTCGATCCCCAGATCAGGAGTACTGGTTTACCGTTCAACTTTTCCAAATCCTTTTCCAAATCATCAACGCCTACTGGACCAATGAGTACTAACCCTGAAAACTTCCCCTGATTAACAGCATACCTCAGAACCGCATTGCCTCCCATGGATGGACCAAGAAGCACTGGTTCTCTCAAACCCATCGAGTCCAGAAAGTCTCCTATGAACTCCCCTAGATTACCCCATTTACCTCTCTCAGACTTTCCGTACCCCGGAAAATCTACCGCAATTCCTGGTATACCAGACTCCTTAAGCTGTGACAGCGTGCCCACCTGATTCCACGTTTCAGCGTTAAACCTAGCACCGTGAAACATGACTATTCTAGGACTTTGCGACATATCATTGTCTATATAGTGAATTTTAATACCCTTAACTCTAACGAACCCGTCAGTCATATAGTAATATAGCAGATTGGAAGCTTTAAAGTTTTTGAACTTTATCTTAAAAAATAATAAGTTTACCTATATTAAATAGATATTTTGTTCAGATTTATTGAAATAAAGTTTTTTAAGTGACACGACAAAACGGTAAAAGATCTGAAATGACAAAGGTCCTAGTTTTAGGAGGAAGATTCGGCGGATTAACTGCCGCCTATAACGCGAAGAGACTGTTGGGAAGCAAGGCTGAAGTAAAGTTAATGAACCAGGACAGATTCACCTATTTCAGGCCAGCTTTACCCCACGTAGCTATAGGTGTGAGGGATGTAGAGGAGCTCAGAATTGATTTAGCCAGTGCAATGCCAGAGAAGGGGATATCATTTTCTCAGGGGAAGGTAGAGAAGATAGATGCAGAGTCTAGGATCGTCTACTACAAGAAACCAGACGGTGGAATGGGAGAGGAAGAGTACGATTACCTTATGGTGGGAATAGGAGCTCATCTAGGAACGGAGCTCATCAAGGGATGGGATCAGTTCGGGTATAGTGTGTGCGAGCCTGAGTTCGCCGTCAAGTTAAGGGACAGACTGAAGGACTTCAAGGGAGGTCACATAACCATTGGATCGGGTCCCTTCTATCAAGGAAAGAACCCTAAACCGAAGGTTCCAGAGAACTTTGTGCCTCAGGCAGACTCTGCGTGTGAGGGTCCTGTATTCGAAATGTCTCTCATGCTTCACGGATACTTCACAAGAAAGGGAATGTGGGACAAGGTGAAAATAACAGTATATTCTCCTGGAGAGTATCTTTCAGACCTTTCTCCTGCATCAAGAAAGGCAGTTGCTGAGATTTATAAGGGGCTGGGAATAGAGCTAGTGCACAACTTCAGGCTTAAGGAGTTAAGAGAAAAGGAGATAGTGGATGAGAAGGGTAATAAGCTGGAGTCAGACCTGAGTATATTACTTCCCCCATATACAGGGAATCCTGCACTAAAGGCCTCGACGAAAGACCTGGTAGACGATGGTGGATTTATTCCAACCGACCTGAACATGCAATCCATAAAGTACGATAACATCTATGCTGTGGGTGACTCTAACGCCTTGACTGTGCCCAAGCTGGGATACTTAGCAGTTCAAACTGGTAGAATTGCTGCCCAGCATCTAGCCAACAGACTAGGCATACATACGAAGGTGGAGTCCTATTATCCGACCATAGTGTGCGTAGCCGATAACCCGCTTGAAGGGTATGCCGTCTCTGTGAAGGACGATACCTGGTACGGCGGTCAGGTTTCCGTGGCCCAACCTGCGGCAGTAAACCACCTAAAGAAGGAGTTGTTCACCAAGTACTTCATGTGGACTAAGGGTGATATGGTCCTAGAGAAGTTCCTAGGAAGCTGGTGAGGCTCGTGGAAACCCTTGAGGTTCAGACCATAGACAAGTTGATGAGCCCAGACAACCTAATGACAATTAACAGGGTCTTGGATCTTCTGGGAACCTTAGATAGAATGGGCATACTTGATTTGGTGAACGGTGCGTTACAGGATGAGGAACTAATAGGAAAAATTATGGGGTCCATTATCAACGATAACACCCTTTCGATGATAACACAACTGAATAATTTGGGATCTCTAGTAAAAATTTTCATGGATAAGGATATTACTGATGATCTCCAGTATGTATTTAAATTGTTGTCATCTCTTAGAAATTCTGGTCTCATGGATCCCATAATAGGCATTCTCAACGACCCCGAGACCCTGGGAAAGATAATGGGATCACTGGTGAACGATAAGACTCTCCAACTCATAGAAAACTGGAACGGCACTCTCGACCTAGTAAATGCTGTAGGCAACGCGCTTAAGGAGGAACACAAACCCGTTAAGTCTGTCATAGATATTTACAGAATGATGAAAGATCCTGACGTGCAAAGTGGCTTAGGTCTTCTATTTGGTATTATAAAAGAGCTTGGGAAAATTGCCAAAACTAAATAAACTCCTTTTTCACTAGAAAATCTATAAGAGCAGAACTACGCGAGGTTGCCAGCTCAATTGCGTAGGTCTGTGGTCTTAGGAACTTAAACGCCCCTTCGGATCTGATTAGCCAGGGAGGAAGAGAGGAAAGTTTGAGGAAATTGGAGTATTCCCTTCCATCGAAGACATAAACCCTTCCAGGGACAACTGTAATGACGTAATCAATTCCAGGTGGGTAGTAGGTAGGACAGGAAGCATTGTTATAGGACTCTATGAGGACGTCCTTACGACGAGCTAGGATCCTGACAACGCTCTCATACACTATTTTACCTGCGTTCTCCAGAAATCCCCATACTTCCTGTTCTTCCACGGTAACTGGATTGAATTGCGAGCTCAACCTCTCCAGTACATCCTCCATAGATTGAGGGATGAGGTTGGATGGACCCTGAAGATAGACGCTTCTCTTCTCATCTGTTACCCTAAGCATCACGGGGTAGCCCCTGTCCATCAAGGAGAGGTAGTATGGAAAATTTCTCTCAATGCGCTCAGGATCTACCGGAAAGAGCAGAACGGCAAATGGATTAATTTCCTCGACTCTCTCTCCTGTGCTATCATGATAACTCAACGCGTCATTACCCGCAAGTATTCCCAGTTCTAGGCTCCGCGTCAATGTTGAGTAACTATACCACGCGTTATGGCCTGCAACAGGTTTCAAGGGAAAAAGATCTATGCCAACCTCCTTAAGGAGGGAAATGAGGGTGAGTCCAAACCTAGTCTTTCCGGAATCATGTGGTAGGCCCCCATTTATCAGAAGCCTCATGAGTGAAAATCGTCTCAGGGAAATAAATGCATTAGACAGATAATAAAAGAGACGTAGATTTGGATTAAGTATATAATCCAATGAGGGAAACTTAGGTTTGTGAGAACAGGACTTCTGATGCTTGCTGGCATCGTAACGGCTGTAGCTCTGGCATACCTTTCCATAATGATAGCCAGTCTCCCTTTCTATCCCTTTCACGATAGGGGATTTAGGGATGATATGGAGACAGGAATTTACTTTGGCGGAAGTCAGCACCAGATACTTTTCACTCCCCTGGCAGTGACAGGGAATTCTTCGAACCTGAATTATAGTACCATGGATTTAGCTATCTATGATGCTCCAATAAACGGCACCGAGAATCTGTTCCCGAGGTGTCCCAGCAACATCGATGTGTATCCCATGAACGTAACGTCTTCACCCAACGGCACGGTTAGCTTTACGGTTACGCTTGAAGGTAACGGTTTTGTGCACATGATTGGTGACAATAGATTTTACAGAGTGCTGGAATTCCAGGAGGTATTCACACAAAATAACATTTCAATAAATATAACATTACAGCTAAATAATGTGCCTCCTGGGGAACTTTGGATACCGATTTGGGACAGTTGTCATACCGAATATGTGGAAGTGATTATCAGGTAGATTCGATCGTGTTTCCCAGTTGGGTTGAAAACTTCTTACACTTATGAGGCTAGGGCACGTCCTAACCACCAGATCGTGCTGGCATGAAAAGGCACATTGTCAGCCACGGATCTCTAATCTTTAGGGATTTTTAGTCATAATCGTGTACCAACCCGATTAAGTTCCTTCTTTGGGTCGTGTTCTGCAACAACTTATTATTTGCGATGCTTCCACATACTCTCATGAAACAGATTATAGTTGCCAATGTTACTCCCTTCGACGAGAAGGGTAACCTAGACCTAGAGGGTCTGAAAACCCTTTACAATTTTGACTTAAGCAGGGGCGTTACAGGTTTTTGGGTGATGGGGACGACAGGGGAATGCAAGATGCTTACTACAACCGAGAAATTAACGGTTGCCAAGACCTCAATAGAAATCCTAGGCGAGAAGGCCATAATTGGAATAAATGAAGAGTCTACCGACAACTCGGTGAAACTTGCAAGGGAGATAGTGGACATGGGCGCTTCGAAGATTTTCTCCCTTCCTCCCATATATCATAAACCATCAGAACTTGGGCTCTTCAAGTTCTTCGAATCCCTTTCCAAGATTGGGGTTCCTGTATACGTTTACAATATACCCAGTTACGTGGGATACAACATTGACCTAAATCTCACAAGGAGGATGGCGGAGGAGGGGATAATCCAAGGCATGAAGTACACCACGAACGACCTGGTCTCCTTTCACGAATACACAGGACTGAAGCAGGATCACAGGTTTGAAATATTCATGGGTACCGAACACCTCATTCTGCCCTCGCTAATGTACGGAGGAGACGGCGTGGTGACTGCAGTGGCTAATTTCGCTCCCGAGTTCGTGAGGAATATATTCACCTTCTTTGAGGAGGGTAACCTTCAGAAAGCCATGGAAGAACAGCATAAGGTTATCAGGTTGGCTTCGGCGGTATCAGGAGAGGATTACCCGGCTGGAGTGAAGATAGCCCTAAGATATAGGGGGCTCTACGTGGGAAGAGTGAGGGAACCACTTCAGGAAGATATAAATCGTGAAGGGACAATATACGCAACGTTAAAGGAATTCGGGCTCTGAATGATGAAATCGATGTAGGTTGAGGGATGAAAGGATTATTCCCGGCTGAGAGACCCTAGAGTGAGTTGAGTATTCTCAAAAGCTCCCTTTCATAGATTGTCTGAACTAGCCTTCCCTCCCTATCCACCACAGCTATCACTGCGCTCTCCGTAGATCTGAATTTTCTGAGCGCATCAATGACTCTCTGCGTATCTTCCATGATCACCGTTTCATTCAGTTCAAGATCTCCCGCCCTTAGAACGGAGTACATGGAGGGATCTATCTCCAGTAACTGTTGAACTGTTATATGCCCCATGGGCCTCCTCTCCCCATCAACGACTATTATGGCTCTGGCGCCCCGTTCTGTCATTTTGTTTATTGTCTCCCTTAACGTGGTCTCAGCGTCAACATAAAGCGGGGTTATCCCGGTTAGGGAACCGAGTCTCTGATTAAATCCTGGTCTACTCTCCTCCGCCCCACCTACTCCCCTTACCTTGGCCTTAAAAAGCAACGGCACAACCAGAGCAATCATAGTAATTGCCAGCGCTGAGTATGAGTACTGCGTCTGGCCCAGATAACCGGAAACTAGGGCCGAAATCAACAGAGAGGAGTCCACACCTCCTTTGGTGGTTACACCCAGTCCGTTGACTATTCCATCCTCCTTAACCAGGAATGAAGTGATGTATCCTGAAAGGAACTTTGAGACAAAGACCAGTAAAGCTAGCGTTAAACCCACGGACGCTATATACAGATTCAATGGCGCAAAATAGAGACCTATGCTCACGAAGAATAACGGCTCGAAGAAACCATATGTTAACCCATGCATCTTCTCCCTTAAATCTGGTCTATCTCTCAGGTAATCCCTCAATAGAAAGCCTAGAAAGAGAGCCGCTATGGCCGAGTTGAATCCGAATATCTCTGCAATATATCCAGTCACCATTATGACGGACAACAGGAATGCCAGTTCCACTTCCCTTACCTTTATGAAACCCTCAATCCCCTCTAAAGCCCTTGCGATCCTGGGGCCTACAAAGAAAATTATTAGAAAGAGTATCACAATTTCAAGTGTTTGCCTGATTACCTGTACTGGCTGACCGGACTTGGACACTATGGCAAAAAGAATAACCGAGATTATCTCGACCAGTGTACCCTGGTAAAATAACCTTCTTCCCATGTCCGTTTTTACGAGTCCCGTGTCCATCAACAGCCTGGTGAGAGGACCAACACTTGTCATTATGAGGGGAAAGACTATCACAAGGGGTGATGGAACGTGAACAGCGAATAGGTACGCCGTTACCACAAGTAGAGGAATAGTAAGGAGAACGATGGAAGAGATGAAGACTCTGGAGTCAAACTGTATTTCCCCTCCAAACTCCTCTGCGCCTGCCAGAAAGAGAAGGAAAACTATTCCAAGCGAGGTCACGAAAGAAATGATGTTATTCAGTGTAATGATCCCGAGAACGCCTCTGCCCAGAAGTATGCCAGCAACTATGGCACCAACGAAGGGAGTCAATCCAAGTCGAGAGAACCCAGCCTCCATTAGTTTGGCTGATACAAGCATGATACCGATGTAGAGAAGGGATACTATAACTGAATTCATGTGTAAAGACTTTTTACTTTACTTTACCACTATAAGAGTGATGGACATAAGCGAAAGGGAAATTGTTTACCTTTCAGCAATAAAGGACATTAACGATAAGGGTAAACCCGGGAAGCTCTCCATCATTGCCAAGCAGATTGAAGTCTCGCCAGCAAGTGCCTTCGAAGAGCTGAAACATCTGGAAAGAAAGGGGTTAATATCAAAGGAGAACAACAATATTTACATTACAGAGGAGGGTAGGAAAAGCCTAACAAAGGCCTTAAGAGCCCACAGGGTTCTGGAGTCCCTTCTCGTCAAGGTTGGGATTGATCCAGAGACTGCCTGCAGTTACTCAAAGCAGTTTGAACTGAAGGTTCCAGATGAGATAATAGAGAAGCTATATGAATATCTCGGAAAACCTAATAAGTGCCCACATGGGAATGGAATTCCGTGATAAGCGTACAACCATCTTACATTTACATCTTCGCGTTAATGGTTTTGGAGGGAATGTCACTTCCTATCCCGAGCGAGATAGTGATGCCCCTAGTGGGTTACTATTCAACGAAGGGTTTACTTGATCCATATCTGGGAATTGTGATAGGTACCGTGGGTAGTCTTGTTGGATCACTTATTGATTATTACATTGCATTGGAACTTGGAGTTCCTTTCCTTCACAGATATGGTAAGTTCTTCAAGCTTACGCCCGACAAACTGGATGCCCTCTCAAGATGGTTTGCCAAATACGGTACCCAATCGGTGTTCCTTTTTAGATTCGTTCCAGCGTTCAGGGCTCTCATTTCCTTTCCAGCTGGGCTCAGCAAAATGAGGTTACCCCTCTTTATAGTTGCCACCTTCGCGGGGCATCTGATCTGGGATACCGTACTGGTTTATATTGGAATATACTTCTCAAGCACGTGGCAAGTAATCATTTCGGTTCTTGACAAGTACCTTTATGGAGTGGCAATAGCGACTGCAATTATTATTGTGGTCTACATTTTGATCAAAGGAAACTTTTTAAAGTTTTAACTAGAATAAGGTTTATGATTGAAGTACTACTTTCTCCCTTACAATACTTCCTTGCAGTTATAGCTGGAGTCCTCGTGGGATTCAGTTTAGGGTTGATTGGAGGTGGTGGATCAATTCTAGCTGTTCCGCTCCTTCTCTATTTTGTTGGGCTAGCTACAATCCCTCCCCAATACTCCTCTTCTCCTGCACTGGCAGCCGAGTATACTAACTTCGTGGATCATATAGCTCTAGGTACCACTGCACTGGCGGTGGGTCTAAACGCATATATTAACAGCTACATGCATTTCAGGAGGGGAAACGTAAAGATCCTTGAAGGCGTAACGTTCACAATTCCAGGAGTGGCAGGAGCTACGCTGGGAAGTTACGTGAGCCATATAACCCCGGGTAAATCCCTGCTATTCTTCTTCGGAATCCTAATGATTGGGGTTGCATTATTGATGTTGAGGCAAAGGTCCGCAGATGGGATAAAAGCCAGTTCTGAAGGAGGGCTGGCTAGACTATCACTGGTCAAAGTTATTCCCACAGGACTACTTGTGGGCTTCGCCTCCGGATTCTTCGGCATAGGAGGAGGCTTCCTGATTGTTCCAGGTCTACTATTCAGTACTGGGCTTTGCATGATTAAGGCCGTGGGAACGTCTCTAATTGCTGTGGGAACCTTTGGAATTACTTCTGCAACAGTCTACTCCATATACGGGTACGTTCTACCTGTCATAAGTATCCTCTATCTAGTGGGAGGGATTTTAGGAGGTTACGGAGGAGCCTCTGTAGCCTCCAGATTACCTAGGGGAACACTTAGAAAGGCTTTTGCCCTAATCATCATAGCCGTGGCAATATACATCATGGTCGAAAATTACAAGGGATTGTTTCTTCTCATACATTGACGTTAGAATCAGCCATTTCTCTGTACATTTTTTCTATTTCCTCCTTAAGAAAATTCAGACAAGAATCCACGTTTTTCTTGATTAAATCCCATCTCTCTTCCTTTATGGCCCTGATAATCTCGTCCCCCTGCTCCTTGCAACCTACCTTATCATGTTTACGTTGAAACTCTGTTAGCTCCTTATTAACCCATTGATAAACTGTTTTTTCCTTTCTTTCATCCACATGTAATTTAACCTTCTCCAGTGAGGTCCTAAGCAGGATGAGGTCCTGGAGTTGATAGAACTTCTTTGGAATTGACATGTCTCATAAATATGGATAGAGGATAAATAACTCATGTCCCTATTACATTTATCCGCTTAGAGGAGATTGATCATGACATCTGAACCTGGGAAAGATATTAACACCAAGACATATGTATTATACTCCATAGGAGGGGCCATAGCGCTGATTCTGATCACATTTCCCTTTGGGGGCGTGGCACCGCTTGACGAGCCTAAAGTTTATGCGTCTGATGGAGCATATTACAATCTGGGAGTGCCTGTAGGGATTTCGTTCATTGCATTCATCAACCTTCTCATTTTCATTGTCTCCAGTATACTGTTCTGGGGATCTAAGGGCCTTTTCAAGAACCTTATAATAGATTCCTCTGCACTCTCATTTGTGTTCCTAAACTACTTCAATTATTACGTACTTTGGCTAGTTTGGCATCCCCAAATAACTGTGTTACCTTTTCTTTTCCTGATAAAGTATAATGGTGCGTCAGCGATACAAGTGGATTTCGGACAAATGGTCTTAATAGCTTATATATACAGGATTATTAAGAGAGCGAGAAAGCCCCGCCCTTTATCAGGGCTCGAGTCGGTGAAACCGGTTGATGAGAGTCCTCAGCCGGGCGGGGTACAATGATGACGCCGACATAATCAGATCAGTGACGTGAGGGTCGATAAACTGAACTTACTCAAGTTTAAAATCCCTTTTAGATATATCTTGTCGCCATGGAAGTTCCTAAGGACAGATCCAGTGAAGGTAAGGATTACGATCTGAAGTATGCATATAAGGCTTTGAGCGTTCTGGCCCCTCTTGCAATTGTTGTAATGTACACTGAGGGAATGCTCATTCCCTCCCTAGTAAAGATAGAGGATGATTTTGGAGTTAACGCAGCCCAAGTTAGCTGGGTCTTGACAGTGTATCTCCTAACCGGATCTGTAATGAATCCAATTGCTGGAAAACTGGGGGACATGTTTGGGAAGAAAAGAGTTCTCACCATAATTATCTGGATCTATGCAGTAGGTGTTACCTTGACAGGATTCGCGCCAAACTTCGACTTCTTGATATTTGCGAGGGCTATTCAGGGGTTGGGGCTCGCCATGTTTCCCTTGGCGTTCAGCTTAATCAGGGAGGAGTTTCCGCCCAAGCTAGTTCCCACCGCACAGGGAATAGTTAGTGCAATGTTCGGAGCAGGTTCTGCAATAGCTCTCCCCATAGGCGCTTATATCTCACAAAACTTTGGATGGCAGTACACATATCACACGGTTATCCCATTCGTGGCCCTAATGGCAATACTTACATCCACGCAAATCAGGGAATCCAAGTTCAAGAATCCGAATACAAGGATAGACTTTGTTGGTGCGGGGGTCCTGTCAATTTCGTTAGCTTCCTTGATCCTAGGTTTCAGTGAGGCACCAACTTGGGGATGGTCATCTCCCCTTACCATAGGGACGCTACTTCTCTCCGCTATTACCTTTGCAACCTTCATTTACTTTCAGAGTATCACTCCTTTTCCTCTAATATCTGTAAAGCTATTGAAGAGAAGGAACGTTCTTGTGGCCAACGTAGCGGCCGTGGTGGCAGGCTTTGCCATATTCATGGGCTCCCAGACTTTAACTTACTTGTTTGAGGAACCGAGTCCAGTAGGATTCGACCTGAATATTCAGGCTACAGGACTGGCCCTGCTACCAACGGCACTTGTTCAATTGATAGGAGGTCCCCTAGCTGGAAAGGCTATATCCAGAAGCGGTCCAAGAAAGGTCATGATAGTGGGCTCAACTGCACTCATCCCCGTTTATCTTGTTCTATCTCTCCTTACCTCTTCAGGAGAGTCTCAATCAATCAACCTAGTGATTACTTTCGCTACCTTGGCAATGCTGGGCGCCACACTTCTAAATGTCAGTCTTGTTAACTTACTTACCTTCTCCGTGGAAAGGCAAGTCATGGGTACGGCAACTTCAATTAACACCGTGTTCAGGCTAGTGGGCGGAACTATAGGCCCTTCGGTAGCTGGAGCAATTATGGGGACATATCAAAGTAGTATCGTGGAGATCATACCAATGGGAGGAACCACGATTTATTATCCCGTGGTCATTCCCTCTGACCAAGCCTTCAGTCTCATCTATTTGCTGGCAACCCTTCTGGCGGTGGTCATGACTGGTATATCCTTCATGACCAAGGACATAAAAATTGGGAATGTAATGAAAGAAAGAAATGAGTTCGTTGCAGGACATTGATAATCAAGTTATCAATTGCCATAAATGCTCCCTTTCTGGAACTAGAACCCATGCGGTTCCTGGTGAGGGGAACCCATCAAGCGACGTGGTTTTTGTTGGAGAAGCTCCAGGGGCTAGGGAGGATGAAACCGGTCGACCCTTCGTGGGTTCGGCCGGGCAGCTACTCAACGATTTAATAAGAAAATACTTGGGTAGAGACCGGACACAGGTCTATATAACTAACGTGGTAAAATGCAGACCGCCTAACAACAGGGATCCTGAGAAGGAAGAAATTGAGGCCTGCTCCCCATACCTCGTTGCGCAGATAAAATTGATTAAACCTAAGGTTATTGTCACCCTTGGAAGGCACTCCACGGGATTTTTACAGACCTTGGCAGGAGTTCCCCTAACTCCCATCTCGCGTTGTCACGGAAAACCTTTCAACATGGATCTAGGATTCGGTGTAGTCACCATATTCCCCACCTATCATCCCGCTGCTGCACTCTACAATCCTACACTCAGGCGCGATCTGGAGGAGGATTTTCAAAAACTATCGAGACTCGTCACAACAGGTTCAAAAGCCATAACACTCGATAAATTCTTGGATCTAGATGGATCTGGGAATAAAGGGTAAAAGGGTTCTCGTAACTGCCTCAAGTAAGGGAATTGGATTTGCTACCGCGAAGAGATTTCTGGAGGAGGGGGCCACTGTCACCATCTCTTCTCATAACCTTGAGTCTTTGAAGGCAGCTTATGAAAAGTTAAGGAGTCTTGGACAAGTTTACATGGTACAAGCAGATCTGGCAAAGGCGGAGGAGGCTAAGGAGTTAGTGAAGTCTGCTCATGACATTATGAATGGCTTAGATGTGACAGTCTACGTTACCGGAAGTCCAAAACCCGGAAACCTCCAAGAGTTAAGCGACAAGGACTGGTTGGACGCATTCAATTTACTCCTAATGAGCGCTGTTGTGATCACCAGGGAATCGGCCAAGTACATGAAGCCTGGTGGAAGAATTATTCTCTCCACCTCAATGACCCTGAAACAACCAATTGACAATCTGGACCTATCCAACGTGGTTAGACTTTCACTTGCAGGTCTGATCAAGTCAGCCTCCAGAGAACTGGGCCCTAAGGGTATACTTGTTAACGGAGTGATGCCTGGATGGACTCTAACCGAGAGAGTGAACCAGTTGGCCAGGGATAGGGCAACGAGAGAGGGAAAGACCGAGGAACAGGTAATATCCGAGATAGTAAAGGAAGTTCCCCTGAACAGGATAGGTCTTCCGGAGGAAGTTGCCAACGTTATTCTCTTCCTAAGTTCCTCCCTCTCCACCTACGTTAGTGGAGCCCTTATCCCCGTGGACGGCGGACTGATCAGGGCAACCCTTTAAAGGCATTCGGCTGATAATACTCCCTTTTTTCTCTATCTCGGGAAAATACGGCTATTAAGGGCCCAATGGTTATATCAATCTAAGGAGTAATACTCTCTAGTGATACTGTTGAGGCTAGCCGAATTCTACGCTAATAATTTCAGGAGTTTGGAGTCAGTGGAATTGAGAGACGTTGGAGGCTTCAACGTAATTGTAGGTTTCAATGGATATGGGAAGACTAACCTGTTAACTGCCATCTATCTATACATCAAGAATTTATCAGCGGGCTTGGAGAAGAGATCCATAGAGGATAAGAACCAAGAATATCTGCTAATGTGGAACAGTTACGACACAAGCAAGCCCATTCTTCTTGGAGGCAGGTTGCAGTTTGGTGAGAAGGAAGTTGAGAAAGTTGTGGGAAAGAGCATGGCCATGAACATTGACCTAGTAAACAAGTTGAGATATATAAACGGATATCTTGAGTGGGACCTAGACCTAATAAGGATAAATGGATCTGTACCCTCCAAGGATGAAATTGATCAAGCCAAGAAGTTGTTGGACTATGCTTCAAGTCAGGTGGAGTATGTTCCCATTTTCGATCAAAATTATTTCGATGATGTGCTCAACAGGATCATAGGCCTGAACAGGTCGCCCATTAGCCTGAGAAAGTATTGGTACGATTTCGCCAACCTGGTGAGCAACACCATTCCAGAGGTTAAGGGAATTGAGATCTGGGACTCAAAGAAACTTGTCCTCAACGTGTACAACCTGCCAATCTATATAGACCTGGCAGCAAGCGGTTTCCAGAGAATCATTCTCATACTTTTCGTAATATGGCTAAGCGGGAACAAGATCCTCCTGATAGAGGAGCCTGAGGTTAACATGCATCCCATAATGCAGTTTAAAATGGCCAAATTGCTCAAATCATGGACTGAAAGCGATGTTCTGCAAGTATTTATGACCACACATTCTCCCTTCATTGTGTCCTCCGATGTGGATAGTTTCATCGTGTTGAGGAGAGGTCAAACTGCGTCTAAGGCCGTAAACTTTCAACCAACCGAGGATGTGAAGTCTGCATTCTCGCTACTTAATGTCAACATAAGTGACCTCCTCTTCAACAAGACTATAATTGTGACAAGTGAGATGGCGGAACCCAATGTGATATTGAACTGGCTAAGAAAATTGAATGTAAACCCAGAGTATAATGGCATCGTTATCTACACTGTGAGGAACGAACTTGAATTGCAGACATGGCTCAAACTGAGGAACATGCTTAAACTGGACATGCTGTTCTTGGGCCTTTGTGATAAGATAGACCTAGAATTGAAGGATCTTTGTCTACCTCTAAGCAGGGAAGTGGAGTCATTTTACAGTAAGAGCGGAATGTTGGAGGCCCTCAAGAGAATAGGGATTTATCCCGACGAGAAAGAGATGAGGGATCTCTCCAGGGAGGACAACGCGAGATGGTTAATGAACGTCCTCAAGAGAAGGGGACTCGATTATGGTAGCATGAGATCGTCCATAGGCGATATTATATCTAGAATAGATTCCATTGAGATCCCCAAGGAAATGGAAATCCTCGTAAATAAGATTAAAACCGCTCAGGTTATTTAGTAATTCATGAATCTGGTTTCCCTTGCCTTTCTACTAATATTCCTGGGGTTTATCCTAGTTTTTGCCGACGTTGTCCTGACGATGGTAAGGGCGGTGAAACAGCAAGGAGAAGAATCACATGAGGAGCAGAGAAAAGCTGAGGCAGGTGGTGTAATATTTATAGGTCCTATACCCATAATTTTTGGCACTTCTAAAAAAATTGAGAAGTGGATGCTTATAGTTGCATTGGTAATAACGGTAATTCTCGTAGTGCTGTTTGTACTCCCCTTTATATTAGGCCTCTAACCTTCATTGCCCTTACTACCCTCTCCACTGCTACTACCATAGCGGCTGTCCTCAGGTCCTGATCACCTAGCGAGTTGTACTTGTTATATACCTCATTGAATGCCTTTTCCATTCTGCCCAGGATCAACTTCTTTGCATCCTCCTCGTTTATTATCTCACCCATTCTATTGTTTGCCCATTCCACATAACTTCCAACCACTCCACCTGAGTTGGCTAGGATATCGGGAACCACCGGGATACCCCTATCCTTGAGAATTGCATCCGCGTCAGCTGTTAACGGCCCGTTTGCGCCTTCAACGATTAATTTAGCCTTTATTTTGGGCGCATTGTATTTATGAATCACGTTCTCAAGGGCTGCAGGGACCAGTATGTCAGTTTCGGTGATAAGCAATTCATCATTGCTAACTTTCTTACCGGATGGATAGTTCACCACTGATCCAGTGCTCTTTTTCACCTCTTCCAGCTTCGAATAGCTGAGTCCGTTAGGGTCTATTACACCACCTTTCGAGTCACTAACTCCTATCACTATGGCTCCATTCTCCTCAAAGAACTTAGCGGCGAAGCTTCCCAGGTTGCCGAATCCTTGAATTATAACCTTTCTTCCCTCGAGACCACCCAAGAATTTCTCCGCAGCTAATTTAGCCGTATGAACAACGCCTAACCCAGTACTGAACTCCCTGACAGCAAGTCCTCCCAAATCTATGGGCTTACCTGTGAAAGTGGCTGGATCTATCTTACCTGAGATTTTAGTGTACTCATCAAGGAACCAAGACATAATCTGAGAATCGGTGTTAACGTCTGGGGCAGGTACATCTATATCACTCCCTATGTACTTGTAGATTGCATCAATGAAGTTCCTAGATAGTTGTTCCAGTTCCTCTTTGCTTAGTGACTTGGGATCCACCCTTACTCCAGCTTTACCTCCACCATAGGGAAGCTGAAGGAGGGAGTTCTTCCAAGTCATTATCATTGAAAGTGCTATGACTTCATCTTGGGTAACATTGGGATGGAATCTTACTCCTCCCTTATATGGACCCAATGCGCTGTTATGCTGTGATCTCCACCCTGTGAACGTCTTTATGGTCCCGTCCTTTCCCTTGATTTGAATCTTGACCTGAATTACCCTTTCAGGAGTGGATAGGGCCGTGAGTTGGTCCTCATGCAGTCCTAGGATTTCCCCTATCTTATATAATTTTTTAGTCTGTTGTGTGTATAAATTCGAAGTTAAAACTTCTTCTACCGAAGTCATTAATAATTAATCATGATGTATTATTAAAAAATTTTTCCTCTGCCGTGCTTTAATTACTTATGCCTAACCTCTATCTCCTATGTAGAATTACAAGAATTGCAATAACAATTAAGGTGACCACGACGGCTATTGTAAAGGACTCTGAAGGGTTAATAGCCTCGTAGGGTAGGGTGGTATTCTGATATCCAGTAAGGTAAGGGAAATGAAGGCTGGGATTTATGTAGGAGCCATTAATGAACTCCAGTTTATAGCTAGAGAATGAAGGAAATGTTTGATTATAGTTCACTTCCACGACCATATTCTTTAACGCGTAAACTGTGGCTGTGGCAAAGGTGATGTTTCCTCTTGTCACCTTAGATGTGTATTCCTCCAAGTTGTATGTTGTACCCTGAACAGTTTTGGTAACATTGCCGACGTAAGACAGCTTGAGCGAGTTCCACGTCAATGAACCGTTCACGTTATTGATGAAGTTTGTGTTCAAAGTGATTGGGGTTCCCACCTGGATAACGAAGTTTACAGGCCTATCGTTCAGTGAGGTGAAACCTCCCAAGGGAAAGGCATTGAGTTCATTGATGTTATATTGAAGCATCAAAAGAATGTTTCCCGGAAGGAGTGCAGGGTAAACATATTCTACGTAACCCGAGGGTTGATATGTCGCCGAGAAATTGGAGTAGGTCATGTTCACGTAGACGTAACCAGGCCTACTTGTGAAGTTAGTGGGCTGAAGCTCGTTGGAGAGCTGATAATTTGTCAGGTTCATGACAAATTCTAGACCTGACACAGTCCTGTTGATGGATTGGATAACACCTGATGGCATTACCGAAAATGTAAAACTTTCTGGCAAAATTTCGGAATACTGGTAGGTTACCTGTCCCGTAACGTTGTTTTTAGATGAACTAATGAATGATAGAATAACCGTGGAAACGTTGGACTCAATGGCGTAAGATGTGGAATTAGACATGTAACCCGGGTAAAGATAAGGGTAGCTCATGTTTAGAGGACTCATGGCATAATTAACGGTGTAACTTCCCGGTTCCACAAAGGTAACGTTCTTAACTGCGGTGTAATTTGAACTGACGTTCACCTTAACCCATGTTCCGTTCAGATTAACAACTTCGTAGTTTACGAAGGCACTCTCTATGAGGGAGGGCTTCGTGATATTCCCAGCTTTAGTGATATTGAAAACGCTGAGCGAATAGCTAAGCTTGGTGGGGACTTGATATGGAATGGCCTGATTTCCGTTTGGGTAAAACGTGAGGCTACCAGCGAGCGGAACCAAGGCAAAGGTGAAAGTTAGGGCGATTAATAGCGCGATTATGGACCTCAATTGCGACATCAGTATAGAACAATGCGTTGCTTTAATAACTTTTATCCCCACTTAAAAACATGCAGAGACCTTTAGTTGCAGTTGGATCAGTGATTTTCAATCTGGACAGGGTACTACTGGTGAGGAGATTACACCCTCCTAACCAAGATATGTGGGCAATTCCAGGAGGAAAGGTGGAGTTTGGGGAATCAATAAGGGATGCTGTTATCAGGGAAACGGCTGAGGAAACTGGATTGCAGGTAGAACCCAGAGTGCTCATGGCCGTGGTTGAGGTGTTCAGGGAGGGTTACCATTACGTCATCCTCGATTTCATCTGTGAAGTTAGGGGAGGGGAACTCAAGGCCTCTTCAGATGCGGGAGATGCGAGATACTTCTCGCTGGAGGAAATAAGAAAGCTCAACGTAAGTTCCACAACCCTTGAAATGTTGGAGAGGTTCTGGAAGGGGGAGAAAATGCCTTACCTGATCACTGAAATCTCCAGGTAGAACCCTCCTTAGAATCCAGTATCTTGATACCGCTCCTGGAGAGTATATCCCTAATCTGATCCGAGAGGTCATACATCTGCTTTTTCCTGAGATAGTTTCTAACCTCTATCACTGCATCAATTACCTTGGCCAGCCTGTCAAGCTCTGCTGAAAATTCCTCATCCATCACCGCAAACACTTCGTTGAATTTCCTGAACCCATCCAACGCTATTAATGCCCCAAATACGTCCTCACTATACTGTAGCTTTGAGAACACTATTGATGCTAACTCGTGTATTGCTGTTAATGCATTGGACGTATCAAAGTCGTTCTCCATGTGTTCATCAAACCTGGAAATGGTCCCTATGACCTGTTCCTGTACCTTCACGTCTTCCTCCTTGACATAATGGATCGGTCCCTTCTGAACTATCTTCCTGAGTATGGAGATGGCGTCCTTTAGCCTTTGTAACGACCTCGAACTTTGTTCCAAGATCTCCTCACTATACTCTATGGGGTTTCTATACTGCGAGGAGAGGAACCAGTACCTGAGCGTGGATGGCCCATACTTGCTTAACGCCTCCTTCAACGGAACAATGTTTCCCTTGGACTTGGACATCTTCTCCTTTTTGATCGTGAGAAAGGCCACATGCATCCAGTATTTAACCCAAGTTGACCCTGTGAGCGATTCTGTCTGTGCCCTCTCGTTCTCGTGATGGGGAAACACCAGATCCATTCCACCTCCGTGGATGTCGATCTTGTTTCCTAGATACCTAGTGGACATAGTGGAACACTCTATGTGCCATCCAGGTCTACCCTTCCCCCACGGTGACTCCCAGTAGGGTTCACCCGGCTTATATGCCTTCCAGAGAGCGAAATCGTAGGGATGTCTCTTCTCCTTAACTATCTCCTCTCCCTGATCCCATTCCTCCTTCCTCACATTGGACAGCTCTCCATACCCGGGATACGTATCCACATCAAAGTAAACGCTCCCGTTGGCCACATATGCGTGTCCGCTATCAACTAACTTCTGAACGAAATCGATGATCTCGTTGATGTGGGTGGTGACCTTTGGATGCATGTCAATCTTAACCTTGAGGGCACCAATATGTTCCAGATAGGTTTTGGAGTAATATTCGGAAACCTCGTTCCAGCTCTTGCCCAAGTCCCTCGCCCTATTGATTATCTTGTCGTCAATGTCGGTTATGTTCTGAACCCTGATTACGTTGTATCCCTTCACCCTGAGATACCTGCTCATGGCATCGAAGGCAACAAAGGTTCTGCCATGCCCAATGTGAACCTCATCATATACTGTGGGACCACACACGTACATCTTAACGGTATTAGGTTCATTAGGCTTGAAACTTTGAATCCTCTTCCCCAAGGTGTTATATACCTGCAACAAGCCCCATCACTTCAGGATTAGGTTTGCCAACTTCCTTGCGATTTTAAGGTTGCTGTCACTGAAGGCCTCCTCTTCCGTCAACCCTTCCTCCTCTGCCAGGAGGAGGGATGTGAGACCTGACAGAAGGACCAGATATGACACGTTACGCAAGGGAGTAGTAGCCACGGGAAGTATTTGTTCGGCCTTAATCACGGATAGCGTCACGTAATCTATATCCTGGTCCCCTATCACGAAGGGCTGAAGATTTTGTCCCTTAACGTAGGCCTCTAGGTCATTATGGTTGGACTCTGGAATAGGCCCGTAGAAGGCAGGGTATTTAGCAGTTTCGTTCAGATCCTGTTTAAACCTAATTGCCACCGGGAAATAGAGGGAACCGTAGAATACAGGTATCTTACCCCTAACTAACATTACCAGTCTCCTGGCCAGGTTCAAAGCCCTCTCTTTGTTACTCTCCACCCCTTCTGTCAGTTCCGAAACCTTATATTGGTCCCCAGTCCTTGTGTTCAGGATCTTAACGAGTGCCGTGAAAAGGAGAGGGAACCAAACCCTTGATGGGTAGTCCTGTCCGTTGGCCATTTTGGCCTGCATGGACAGGTTCACATGCCTTCCGCCCCTCTCCCTGCACAGTTCCGCCAGTTTTCCTCCAGCCGAAACGCATATAACGTCTGCACCAAGCTCAAAGGCTCTCCTCGTCACCAGTAACGTCTCTATATTATCTCCAGACCTGCTGAAGGCAAGTAAGGAGAATTTTCCCTTGGCCCTGAACCTAGAGGGATCACCATTATAAACGGAGTAGTCAAAGGGAAGCTCGAGTATCTTAGCCATCTCACCCGGAATGTAACTGGCTCCCATTCCCGTATAGATCACATTGTCATACTTGATGTCTGGAACCTCTATTTTCTCCGCATCTCGAAAAAGTTTATCCCAGTCCAGGAAAACATTATGCATTTTTCATCACAAGGGAGATATTGAACGATGGAGGAGACGAGTTCATAGAGACGGATATGTTCTCCATGTTCATATCCTTAAGGTTCTTCCTGAGGGTGACAATGAACTCGCCCATCAGTTCGGACATTCCCTCAAGGACACTCTCCACCATGTCCCAGATTTTACCTGAGAGCAGTGAGCTTAAGACAGAGGGTTGCATCAGATAGGCGTAAAGTAGATTTACCCTCTGAACGGAACTGAGAAAGTTAACTATTGCGTCATCCCAATTCTTTGCCTCAATCCCCTTCTCAAATCTCTCTGCAAGTTCCATAATCTTCTTCAACTGAGCCCTAGTAAAGCTCACAATCCCCTGTTCGGCCACACTGAGGCCTGTAAAACTTGTTTTCTCCAAGTTACTTAAAATCTCTCCTATCTTGGTTGTGGATTTCATGGCTTATCTCTATTCATCTATGCATAAAAGTCTTGGCGTAATCAGAGTGAATATGCCCGAGAGTTTAGTGGTTCTAGGGGGAGGAGCGGCGGGAATGAGTGCCGCCTCCAGGGCAAGAAGACTTAGGCCCGACCTCAGAATTACAGTGATTGAGGCCACAAAGATGGTCAGTCATGCGCCCTGCGGAATACCCTATTTTATTGAGGGATTGTTCAACGACGAGAATCTCTTCATGACTTATACTCCCTCTTTCTTCGAGAGCGAGAGGAAAATAGAGGTGTTAACGAACACAAGGGCCAACGAAGTCGACCTTGATGCCAGAGTGGTGAAAACTGACTCAGGTAAAACGCTCGAGTATGACTGGTTGGTTGTTACGCTTGGAGCTCTACCAAAGACGTTTCCTCGCGTTGAAGGGAAGAGGATTTTCTATGTACATCATCCTGCCCACGCGGTTGAGATTAGGGAACAGCTATGGTCCATGAACAAGATAGCCGTGGTGGGGGGAGGAATACTTGGAGTGGAAATGGCTGAGGCACTGGACTCCGTGGGAAAGAGAGTTATTCTAATTCACAGGGGCCCTTACATTCTCAACAAGATGCTGGACCATGATCTCGGAGACGTAATGACTAAGCTAATTCAGGGTAAGGTGGAGTTGCATCTTAACGAGAGCACAGAGGAGATAGGTGAAGGCTACATAAAGACCGACAAGGGAAAGTATCAGGTCGATGGAATTGTCCTTGCCCTTGGAGTGGTACCAAACGTGGGCATGTTCAAGGACAAGTTACAGATAGGGGTAACAGGGGCCATAAAAACCAATCGTCGCATGGAGACATCCATGAAGGGAGTATACGCTGCAGGTGATGTTGCTGAAAGCATTCACGTGGTATCAGGGAAGGAAGTGTGGATGCCCTTTGCCCCAGTTGCGAATAAGATGGGATTTGTGGCCGGGAGCAACATAGGTGGCAAGGAGACGGAGTTTCCGGGCACAGCGGGTAACATGATCACAAAGTTTCATGACATGTTCATAGGAAAGGTGGGATTAAACGAGAGCGAGGCCAGGGATGCAGGATTCAGGCCCGTCTCTGCAACCATTAGATCCAAGACCAGGGCTAGATACTACCCAGGTGCTAAGGATATATACGTGAAGTTAATTGCGGATGAAAACAGCAAGAGAATTCTTGGTGGGCAAATAGTAGGAGGAGAGGAGGTTCTGGGTAGACTTGATGCCATCTCCGTGGCCCTCATGAAAGGATTTACTGTCGAGGAAATGTTCTTTGCAGAAATGGGCTATTTACCTGCAATATCTCAGGTGTGGGATCCGCTTACGGTGGCAGCTAGGCAACTTCTCAAGGCATAAGTAATACATTATATTTAAATATTTCTATAATTGTTAATATCGTAATATGGAAGCAGGAGGCGGGCTATCCGATTTACTCAATAGTATAGTCACAAAGTACATTATCTTTCACCTAGAGAGCCCGCCCTTTAACCAGATTCTGGATCGGGTAGAGGATGTGAGCCTGAGCCCTTGTGATGACACGGTTAGAATTGTGGAAAAAATACCTAAACTATCAAGCGAAGTTGTTGCAGTTGACGGTAGCAGTAGGAGCTTTGTCCTTTCCCAAGGATTAATTTCGGTCAGCTCAGTCTCTGCAATCTCGAGTTCAAAGGGGATTAAGGGTATGTTTCCCTCATTTGAACCGAGCATGAGTCTTGATCTACAGGAACCCTTTATTGCCCTTGCAACTCCCTTTACCGGTCCGGAGAGGATTGAGGACTTCCTCCTTCATCCAGCCGTATCAAGGGTTCAGATGGAGGGTAACCCCTTTCAGCAGGACCTGACCAGGTTGGAGACCGAGCTCCGATTCTCTTTGGAGACATCCTCTTTGGAGAAGGTGAAGGATAGTCCTTTGGTTTTGGTTGACGGACCTCTCTTACCCAAGTTCATGTACCTTAATAGGAAGGTAGCTCAAAGGCTTATCCAGAGGAGGAAGGAGGTTTTACAGAAAAATTTTGTAGGTGTAGTCAAAAGGGTTAACCATTCCACTGTTCTGATCGAATCCTTGAAAGATGGAAAAGTTAGGGAGAGGATGATCATGAAGTACAGGGTTAACCCGTCCTCCTTCTCCAACGACGAGGCCTTCCTGGTTCACCTGGTTAAGAGGAACTTCAAACCTCCCTTTAGACCCCTTGTGGTGGGCCCCCTTGAGGGAAAGCAGGAGGAGATGGAAATATTTTCCAACTATCTTGTGATTCCATTCCACCCATTTCTAGAGAGGTTTTCCATACTGAGGGTGGAGAGCCTCACGGATTCCATCGCTCCTGAAACCATCCTATCCACTCACATCTCCTCTGACGGGATCCCGCTACCGCTAGCCTTTGCGGATAAGGTTGCCAAGGAGGTATCAAATGCGGTGTTCAACATGTTACTCCAGCAACTGTCAAGGGGAGGTATGCAGTCGAGTTTCTACAGTAGACTGGAGGGATTGGGGGCTTGATTGACGAACTCTACAATGGTATGAGGGAGAGGACCAGCAGGGCTAGGGCCTTGGCTGTGAGCCTTGGGAAGATGGTGGGGAAGATCTCCAAGTACATGCCCAACAGGATAGACCAGGAGAGCCTTTACGTAAACGCTGTAGTTGACGCGGAAACATACTACTCCAATGAATACCTTGGAAGGATGGGAATTCTGCTAGGGACAGTGGACATCAGGACCCTTGAGTTCATTCTCCTTCAGGTCGTTGGATATGAGAGGAGCGATATCACCTCCTCCCTGTTCAATTCATCGGACATCACCCCTAAACTGGTTGAAGACGATGATCCGGGAACCCTCATCGGAAACGTCATACTCAAGTGTGAAATGCTCACTAGGCTTGACCCCCTGGGTAGGGGAGAACCCGTGCCTGCAGATATAATTCCTGAACCACAATCGCCCGTGATCATCCCCTACCCTGAGATTGTGGAGAGAGCTATGGGGATCAATCGTGGTAAGTTGAGGCTTGGCTTCCTAGACATCTCTAACTCTGAGGCAAAGGTCAGCATTCCGCCAGAGGAGTTGAACTTCCATAGCCTAGTCATAGGCACCACAGGGGCTGGCAAGACATCGTTCATTAAGGACGTTATAGCGACGCTGGCAGGGATGGAGGATGAGCAGGTGATTATCTTCGACGCCACGGGAGATTATTATCACTCCTTCCTTCCGCCAGACCTAAGCTCTGACCACGTCAGAAGGGGAGTTGAGGATTATAACAAGCTGAACGGACCGGTGAATGGAATACATACCAGCATTATCTTCCCGGTGACCAACCGCTGGCTCAGGAAATACACCCAGGAAAGAACGGAGGAGGAGATAACCAAAACCTACTACAATCTCTACATCAAGCCTCTGATTAACTACATAGAGAAAAAGGGGACAAGAGTAAACGTTCAGATCAATGGAAGAAGAATTGAACTCTCTTCAGATCACTGGAGATCAAGCGCTGAAATAAACCCCTTCTACCTCTCTTTCAGAGAAAACAGGAGGATAGTTCATAAGCTTAACCCATACTTTAGCGAGCAGGCATCCCATTTCCTTAAGATAATTACCGCCCAGCTTAAGGACGTGGAGAGCCTTGACGAGTTCATAGAAAACATGAACGAGGAGAACTTCGAGAAATTACAGGTTCATAAAAGCACTAGGGAGAACATACTTCGTGGACTTTACCTGCTTCGCGAGACTGGACTTTTCGACCTCCGTTCCCCCAGAACGTCCCTGGGAGATCTGCTTTCAAGTTCTAGGATACTGACAATTGACCTCTATAATCAGGAGCTGGACGACTTCGCTCAGAAAATATTAACATACTATTTCCTAGATAGGATTTTCCAGTATAGAGAAAGTAAAATGAGAAGTGGTGAGATCAACAATAAACTGTTGATAATAATAGATGAAGCCCACAGGTTCTTTCCGTCAAATAAGGGAGGAGAGGAGGACAGCAATTACGTCAGGAGAGTCGCAGGAAAGATATCAGTGATGATGAGACTTGGACGCAGGAGGAGAATTGGTTTCCTGTTCTCAACTCATAACCCGTCAGACCTGAGCGATATAATCGTACAGCTGGCCAATACCAAGTTTGTTTTCAGAACGTCACTGGACATTGCGGAAAGCCTAGGTGTTTCACGGTCGGAGGGGAAAATATTAAGCTGGGAAAGGAATGGAGTAGCATATATGATTTCGCCGTGGTTAAAACAAGGTAGATTGAAAGTCAGAGTTCCGGTTCCTCCTCCCATAGGTCATTACGATCTTTCAAGGACTTAGGTGAGCATGATGGATAAATTGGAACCATTGAAGTCGTCCTTAAACACGTTAAGACTGAGCGAAACAAAGGAGAATCTCATCAAGGTGTTAATTGAGATAACCAAGTTGTTACCTCCCTCGGATGACGTCGCGATAACGGTGGGAAAGAAAGGAACACATGAATACGTGATAGACAGGAAGGGATTGGCCATCATCACTACGTCACAGGACGAATACCTCCCATTCCTTTCTTCTTCAGAAAAGAGAATATCCATGGAACAGCTACCCGATGACGTGGCTAAGAAGGTCATCTCAGATATCTCCAGTCTCCTAGTCCAGCTAAGGGATATACTAAAGGCACAGGCTAGGCGTAATCCTTCCTACGGATTACTAGCCTCAGAGGTAGACTTGATTGCTAAGAGTTAGCGACACCGTGGTTAGAACCATAAACATGGTACATTATCAGCAAACCAACTTCATGGGGAGACTTCATGGAGGCGATATGCTGAAGTTTCTGGCTGATGCCGGAATGCTGGCATCCATGAAGGTGAGTAAAGGTCTCACCGTTCTAGCCTCCCTGGATCAAGTACTTTTCAAAAGGGGAGCGAACCTAGGGGACATAGTTTTCGTTGACGCTCGCGTTCTATATGTGGGTAATTCCTCCATGGAGGTGGAGATGAAGGCCTCCAGAGGATCCGAGGTTATAGTTACAGCAAGCGGAACTTATGTTAAGGTAAATCAAGAGTTCAGACCGGTTCCCGTGGGCGAGAAGGTTGTGGGAGAAACCGAAGAGGAGAAAAAGTCAATTGAGCTGGCAATACAGAGAAGGAATAACAAGGCACAGAGAATCAGAAACAAAAGGGAGACCCTTTGCTCTGAGGATCCCACCAATTTCCTGAGATTCAGACTCAGTAACACCATTTTTGTGGGTCCAACCATGACCTATGATGGGAGGGTGATGTCTGCTGGAATGCTCCTTAAGGCCATGGATGATTTAGGAGGGACGTTGGCCCTGAGATATAATGGCATTGAGAACTACAGACCTGACCAAGACGGAGTGGTCACAGTTGCAGTATCTGACATCTTCTTCTACTCCCCAATAAGGCTTGGGGACATCGTGGAAATGAACGCAGGAATAACCTATGTGGGTAAAACATCCATTGACCTCCTGATAAACGTGAACAGATTAGATGAGACGACGCAGGAGTGTAAGCACGTGACTACTGCGTACTTCACATACGTGCGGGTAGATCCTCATGGGAACAAAAAGGAGATGCCCAAATACGTTCCAGAGACGCCACACGAGATTGAGCTGTGGAATGAGTCAATTAGAAGACGAGGAAGATAGCCTCCTGGTTATGAAACTATACAAGGTAACTGCTGAGAGGGCAAAGGAGTAGAACGCAACTAAATAGTCCAAGTTTAGGTCGTTACCAAGAAAGCTAACTGCTGCACTCCCTCCTATATTTGCTATATCCTCAACTGCGTTGAATACCCCTATAATGGACCCCCTATTCTTTCTAAGATTTCTGAACATGTACGAAAAGAACGAGGTTCCAAATAATGGGTAAAAGGAACCGAAGGTCACAAAAACAGGTATTGTGACTCCGCCGGATCTTATCCCTAATCTTAAGACTAAGGAAATACCCAAGACCAACAGGGCTCTCCCCATGATGGAGAGGTACATTAAGAACGCTTCTCTTCCTGAGGACCTTTTCCCAGCAATATAATATATTCCCTCATCTAAAAGATATAAAATAAAATAACTCACATATATGAAGGACTCCGGATTCCCCATAAGGTAGTTGAAGGGGACGAAGGTCGTGAAGAATATTTCAGCGCCGAAGTTAAAGGCCATAAACGATGAAAGTGCACCAGTTAATTCCTTGATACTTTTCAGTCTGGAAGGCTTATCAATGTTGATCTTCCCGTGAGTGCCCATTAGGGACACGAAAGCAAGAGGGATTGATGTCATACACAGGAAGAATGGGAAAAGGTATGAGCTCACCACAATGGCCGAAACGCTTCCCAGGGCATTACCCACTAACGTAAGCTGGGATAGCCTAGAATTCATCTTTGGGATCTCCTCAAAACTGTAGTTTTCTAGAAGGAGGAGAGAGTAAAGGGGTGAGTTTAACGCAGATGCGAATCCCGAAAGGGTGTATCCAACTAAACTCTCCTCAAGCTTTCCTCCCAGCAGAAGCGCGGATATTGATAATAACACGGACAAGGAAATTCCGTACTCCAATCTTCTCCCTGTCCTGTCCAGCAGGTCACCCCAGAAATAAGAACCTACAGCATTGCTCAGGTTATACAGGGTTGTGGCCAATCCCAGCAGAAAGATGGACCTAGTATGAGAATACAGAGTTACCGGGTACCATATTCCCATATATGTTGTCGCGGTTATAAGCAATGGCTGCGAAAGAAACCTTCTCATTAAGAACCCTTATCTTGAATGGAAGCCCTTTAAATCAGATTCCTTATCTTTACTGCTATGAATCTATTGGCTTTTGTGGTTGTAATAGTGACCTACGCCCTCATTGTCACCAGGGGAATTTCAGGAATACCGCCTTGGGCATCCATGTTCTTTGGGGGAGTGATGATGATTATAACAGGCGTAATCACACCCCATGAAGCGTTTGCGTCAATTAACCTTGACGTGATACTTTTCTTGATTACCCTGTTCACCTTTGCCTCTGCCCTAGAGGTCTCAGGCTTCCTAAAGTATCTAGGATTTTACATTGTGAACAAGCTCAGGACGCCCTCCAAAACGCTTTTCGGCGTATTACTCTTCTCAGGGTTGCTCTCCAATCTAGTCACAAATGATGGAGTCTCGGCCAGCTGGACTCCTGTTATCCTAGAAAGCAGTAAAAAGCTTGGCGTGGACGAGAAGCCCTTCCTGTATGCACTGGCTTTCGGAGTTACAATAGGAAGCGTTATGCTTCCTACGGGAAATCCGCAGAACCTTCTAATAGCCCTGGATGCGGGGCTGAAGGACCCCTTCATCGAGTTCGCCATGTTCCTAGTGCTACCAACAATGATCAACCTAGTCATCTCATACCCCATCCTGCTTCTCCTGTTCAGGAGAGAGTTAAGGGGAAATGGTGAGATTACAATCTCTCAGGAGAGAGTGGAGGACCCTCTCACTGCATATCTCTCTTTGACTCTCTTGGCCATAACAGTTGTACTATTCTTCTCGCTTAGCTTCATTGGAATAGATATTGTCCTTGGTTCCCTGACCACTTCCTCAATCCTCATCCTAGTCTCGAAGAGAAGAAGAGAGATCATCAGAAGAATGGATTGGTCTACCATCCTCTTTTTCATAGGGTTGTTCATATTTACGGAGGGCATGATTAAGGGCGGAGTGCTTGATGCGATAGTTCACTACCTTCCGTCCCCATCCTCAATTTTAGCCATCATGCTTGTGAGCGTCCTAGTAAGCCAATTACTCAGTAACGTTCCTCTTGTTGCAATATATATCCCCATAATGATTTCCTCAGGTGCGACAACACCGTTGGATTGGCTCGCCCTAGCTGCAGGTAGCACGATTGCAGGTAACTTTACTTTAATAGGGGCAGCTAGTAACGTGATAATATCCGAATCCTCGGAAAGCAGGGGAGGAAAGGGATTTGGATTTATAGAATTTATTAAAAATTCCATTCCTGTATTGATAATAAATTTTCTAGTTCTTTATCTATTTCTTAGGCTGTAGGGCCCTAGACACCGCTATAAGTTGCATTTCGTTGGTCCCTTCGGCAATTTCCATTATCTTGGCGTCCCTGTATAACCTCTCAACCTTTGAACCTCTGTTCAGCCCATGTCCTCCAAATATGTGTAGGGCAGTCCTACTGACCTCTGCCGCAGTTACGGCAGCCATATACTTGGCCATACTTGCCTCAGTTAACGCCTCTATTCCTTTGTCCAGCATATATGCTGCCCTCATGGTCAACAATCTCGACGCCTCAACCTTAACCAGCGCATCTGCCAAATTGAAGGATATCCACTCCTGTTCAAGAAGGGATTTTCCAAACTGTTTTCTCGAGGCAGCCCTGTTAACGGCGTCCTCTAGAGCTCCCCTAGCTATGCCCACAGCTATTCCAGCATAACCGTTTCTGCTCACCATCAATGCCTTTATTGCCCCTCTGAATGCATCTCCTTCCTTGCCTATGATGGAGTCCTTTGGAACCCTGGCGTTGTTGAACTTCACATAGGAGACTCCTGCTCCCCTAATCCCCATCAGGTCCAGTTTGTGAACCTCTATTCCTGGGGTCTTCGTATCCACAAGTAGCAATGAGATACCCTGTCTGTCTCCTGGATTACCGCTTGTCCTCGCTAGAACAACCATCTTTGTGGAGAATGAAGCTCCGCTGGTGAATATCTTCTCCCCGTTAATGACAAGCTCGTTTCCCTCAAGCTTAGCTGTAGTCTGAAGCGCACCAAGATCAGATCCAGCACCTGGCTCAGTAAGCGCCACAGCGTAGATTTCCTTTCCCTTAACCCCATCCTCTATCCATGTCTTGGCCGAATCCCCACCCACGGAGACCAGTAACTGGAGGGCGTTGAGCTGTGTGTGAAGGCTGTGCGAGGCACCACCGCTTTCCGCGCCGAGCTCCTCCGTTGCTATGGCGAAGGCGACCTCGCCTAGTCCCAATCCGCCATACTGGGGAGGAATCTTCATTCCAAGAAGTCCCATCTCTCCGAAGTCCCTTACAATCTTCTCTCCTCCTTCGTTCTTCTCATCCATGGTTTTGGCGTATTCCTTGACAACCTTCTGGGCATAATCCCTTACCTTCTCCTTGTACTCAAGCTGTTCCTTTGTTAGCTCGAACATGGCTATCGGTTTCTGAAAGGTATAAATGATATTAAACTTTATCTTGATTCACAGTGCAGATTTAACAAAATCGGAACCGCGTAGAAGGACGCCATGAGACCTCTCAGCAAGCATAGAGTTGAAAGAGGGGTGATATGGATTTCCAGTATCTATCACTACGAACTTAGAAATTTCGCCCAATCTAGCAGAAAAATACTCTAATTCTTGAAGAACGTTTCCGTAGAGGGATACGTTAGCCTTCCCGTCTGAGATCAAAAAGACCAGAGGAGTTAACTTACGCCTGGTTCTTCTCTCCCTGTTCACCACGTTCAAAGCCAAGGAGAGAGCCATGGACATGGGAGTCTTACCGGATGGAGTTACGTTGTCAACAAACTCCTCCACCCTTCTCAGGTTTCTGGTCAGGGGCACATCATATCTGGCCTCAGAGCCTGAGAACGTAATGAGGCCCACCCTGCTCCTCACCTGGTATGCCCTTTGTATTAACCCTCTCAGTATAGCCTTGGCAACTAGAATTCGCCTGGAAAAGTCCATGGACCTACTGGTATCGAGCAGGAGTAAGATGGGCACCGCGCCCTGAGTTTCTGCGTTTTTCATTACAAGATCATCTGGATGAAGCCGGGTTCTCCTATCGAGAGCCATGTTAACTAGGGAGGAGTGGAGATCTAGATGGATCCCGCTTCCCGCAAACTTACCCGTAATGATATCGAATACTCCACCTTTGCCGAATCCTGTACCCGGTGACTTTATCTTGGGTAAATCCATGTTTGCTGAGAGGTTAGATTCAGGCTCTTGAGCGTTCTTTCTTTTCTCGTTGCCTGTATAGGTGGAATCCCTATTACCGTGATTCTGAGCCTCTCCCTGATTCCTAGGAAGGTGCGAGGTTTGAGGCGGGGCACGTCTTTCCTTAACCCTATGATGTAGCACAAACTCCAGAGCCTCCTTCACGTCTTCCTGGTCCACTTCAGTCCTACCGCTCAACGCGGCTAGAGCCTTGGCCACTTTGGTCGCCGCTATCATGGCCCTAGTACTTTGGGACTGAGAGAGTATCTCCTGAGCTAGATAATGCATCAGCTCGTCCGGAACCCTGACCTTGGGTAGGTTTTCCTTCGCCTTGAGAATTTTCTCCCTTATTTCCGCTTCCTGTTCCCTGAATTTGGAGGTGAACTCCTCTGGATTCCTCTCGAACTCCTCCACTCTTTTCGCGATTTCGATCAACTCCTCGGGACTTCTTGGGGATTCAGCCTCAACAGAAATGGCGAACCGATCAAGTAACTGTGGCCTTAATTCTCCTTCCTCGGGGTTCATGGTCCCTATCAGGATAAAATCTGCTGGATGGATGACAGAAACTCCTTCCCTCTCAACCACGTTAAACTTAGATGCGGCCGAGTCCAAGATAGCGTTGACCACCTCATCCGGGAGCAGATTCACCTCGTCAATGTACAGGATCCCCCTATTGGCAAGGGCTAATAGGCCAGGTTCAAGACCCCTTTCACCCTCCTTGAGAACCTTCTTTATGTCAAGAGTACCTACAACCCTATCGAGGGTAGCGCTCACAGGGAGCTCCACGATTCTCATTCTTCTCCTGGACCTAGGCAAACTCTCGCCTTGATCCAATCTTGCCCTGCATCTGTTACACATCCTGTCTCTGTGGTCTGGATCACAGGAGAATGGGCAGTCCGCGACAACCTCTATTTCAGGCAAGAGACTGGCCAGAGCCCTTACCGCAGTGGATTTCGCTACGCCCTTTGGTCCCTTGATTAACACCCCGGTGATCGTTGGGTCAACGGCTACCAGGAGAAGAGCTTTTTTCAATCTTTCCTGACCCACTATTGCACTGAAAGGAAATGATCTCACTCCAGCTCCCCCTCTATCTGAGAGTAGGCGCTTAGCAACTGTTCCTCTATTTCCCTAGAGGGCTTCCATATGCCCCTGTTCTTTGCCTCTATTAACCTCCTCGTTATCTCCTCCAGAGCGTAGGGGTTAACTTCACTGAACCAGTTTCTCATCCTCTCGTTTAAGACAATCTTGGAGGCCACGTTATTGAATATCTGGTCATTTACCAGCCTGGTGGTGGCCGCCCAGCCGTACAGGTGTTCAACCTTCTTCAGTATCTCCGTTGCTCCCCTATATCCGAACCTCATCTGCGAGTTAAGCCAAGAATCGTTGAGGAGCTTCCCAATGCTCACCCTCTCTATCTCCTCCTTGAAAAGCCTGAGCTGAGGCCTGCTGGGGTTTGATGTGTCCTCATACATCAGCTCTGGGTTCTTACCGATCTTCTTACAGGCCAGATACAGCCCCCCCACGTAGCTATAGTTACAGCTATCGTCCAGTATATCTATCTCATCTATCTCCCTCTTGTGAACTATCATTTCCACGTTATCAATGGCCCTTTTCAAATGATCCACGGCCCTCACCCCATTCTTTCCCTTTCCGTACGCATATCCCAACCAGTTAAGGTAGATATCACCAAGCTCAGATTCCTGATCCCATACTCCAGCCTCTATGGCATGGCTAACACCTGAGCCGTAAGCTCCGGGTTTCGCAGAGAACACGTGATATTTGAGGGAGTTGGCCCTCGGGTAGTTTAGTGTCTCGGGCTCGTTGAGCGACGTAACTAGCTGTGTAGCTTCATCCAGCATTTCCACGATGTTCATCAGGTTGTCCCTCACAATACCGCTAACGTTAATTACCACGTCAATTCTAGGTCTCTGAAGTTCGTCCAAGGGAATGGGTTTAACCCCCTGAACCCTTTTGGTTATGGAATTCCATACGGGAGTTACTCCAAGAGTCCTCAAAATCTGCGCCACCAGTTCACCGTCCGATCTGAATACATCAGTTGACCAGAGTATGAACCCTATAGCCCTTGGATACCTGCCGTTCTTCCTGTAGAAGGCATCAATAAGTTTCTCAGCAAGCAGTGCACCGGTCTGCCATGCTGACTGAGTGGGGATCTTCCAGAGATCCACCGCGTAGAAGTTTCTTCCTGTGGGGAGAACGTCATATCTTCCTCTAGTGATAGAACCTGAGGGGCCTGGTTCCACAAACCTTCCGTTAAGTGCCTCCATCAGGCTCTCCCTCTCCATGGCCACTGACTCCAGTACCTTGGTGAGCACATAACTCTCCTTTTCCGGCAACTTGGTCTGCCCCTGAATGGCGCTGATCACTATCTCCTTGGCCTTCTCTCTCCCATAGGTCTTCACCAGAGAATCGTTCTCGAACCTTGTGGCAGTCACGACATATTCAGCCAGGTCCTCTTCAGAGGGTACATCTCCCAGTACATGGAGTCCCTTGGAGATGGTTGAATCCTTGAAGATATTGAGCCTATGCTCTATCTCGTGGGTTGCCTTATCTGGATCGGTGAAGTCCACGGTTAAACCTATCTTTTCCGCGGTCTCCTTGATCTTATTGAGCACCAGCTTCTGTCTGACCTCATTGTCCGCCCTTTCTGCCTCCTCATATTCCTCTATCATGTCCTCAAGCTTTCTGGCTTCCTCCGGTATCTCATCAAATATGGTTGGAGGGGAAAGGTGATCCACCAGAACAGCGTAACTTCTCCTCTTGGCGGTTATGCCTTCACCCGGAACGTTCATGGAATAAATGTAAAGGTGCGGAAGTTCTCCTATGGAGATCTGGGGGAAACATGCAGGGGAGAGCCCCACTCCCTTCCCAGGCGTGAACTCCAAGGTGCCGTGAGTTCCAACATGAATTATCACATCAGCCTTGAATCCCTGATATATCCACCTGTAAAAGGCCAGCCAGAAGTGGGGCACAGGAAGGTCAGAGTTATGAACCAGCCTGATCGCGTTCTCCTCATCCTGCCATGTTACCCTCTTGGGTTGCACACCCACGAAAACGTTCCCGAACACTAGGCCTGGGACGATGAATCTCTCTCCGTCAAACATATAATCCCTGGCACCAGGCTTCGGTTCTCCCCACGTTTCAACTACCCTCTTCCTGGCCTCTTCAGGAAGACTGTTGAAGAATTCCATGTATTCGTGATAACCCAATGTCCCGGCAACTCCTGAACCGAGGATATCTTCGAGAGAGTTCCATCTTGTTTCGGGAAAAGCCCTCCTCGAGATTATTTGCTTAACCAGATCCTCGCCGTTTAAGGGAAGATTTTCCACTCTGTATCCACGTTTCCTCAAGAGATGTAGTATCTCTACCGTTGTCTGCAGAGTGTCCAGTCCAGTGGCAGTGCCTATGTTCGCCTCCAGGTCCTTGTATGCGGAGGCACTGTGAAGTATTATAGCAATCCTCTTCTCGCTATTGGGTTTGTGCTGAAGATCAATCCATTTCCTGACCCTAGAAACTAGATACTCTACCTGCTCCCTCACGGGGTTTAGAACTCTGTAGGTGTAATTACCCGTCCTTATCACCTTTATGGTTCCCACAAGAACGGGCTCTATGGTTCCATTCATCTCCGGCATCATCACGCTCATCATAGTACCTATTGGATCCAGGCCCTTGGAGGAGAGCCATTCGCTCTCTGTCTTGTAGTAATCAATCAAGCCCTGAAACACAGGTACGTTCAATTTCTGAAGTAATGTGGAATCCCAGTTCTTTATCAGGGAGAATGAGAGAAGGCTTATCACGGCGTTCACAATGGGCTTTCCCTCGATCATGAAGTATCTCTGGATAGCCTCATCATTTCCTTCAATTCCCCGATCCTTGCTTCCAAATCCCTGCACGAAAACCGGTATCGGGGTTATCCCGTGCCTCTCCAGGCTGGAGATTATGGAGTCAACTACTCCCAGGTCTCTATCTGTCCAAGCTGTTCTGTAGAAGAGAATTCCCACTCTCCTCCCGGAATCGCCAATCTTATTCAGGAAGTCCCTTACATCGGTGAAAGATTCAGGAAAACGTGGATGATAGATCCCCGAGAAAGGAAGGGGCTTGGGGTCTGGTACCTTGATATCAGGAAATTTCAAACTGAGCAGGTAAAGGATAAGGTTACGGATGTTTGCCTCCCCGCCATAGGAGTAGTAAGCTGATACCTTACTTAGAGCCTCTGGTGGAGCCTTATTGTAATTGCTCAGAGCCGGATCCACTACCACCACAACTTCCTTCCTCCTCAGGATAGGAGACAGTTTCTCCATTACTTCCTGATAGAGATGTTCGCTAGAGAAGTGATGGATGAAAACAACATCAGCTTCCTCCAAAAACTTCATGAAGCTTTCGTCAATGGGATCTAACCTAGGATACTTTACCTTCAGTTCCACGCCCAGTTCACTGGCCCTCTCCACAAAGGTTCTTATAACAGAACCGTTCCAGCCTATGAGGACCGCAAGTTTTCCCTTTACGTTCATTGCTGGTTAGCCTATCCATACAATACGGAAAACTTTTTATCTTTACCTGAAAGCATGATCACAAGGGTATCTGGCCCCAGACTCCCCCGTGTAGGGTTGGGATGAAGAGGGTTTCCTGCCGTGTTATCCATATACTTATTTCAGGTTGTTTTGAGCTCTGTAATGTTACTTCACACGTCAATTCTGGACCTAAAGTACAGGGAAGTGGATCCTAAGATTTGGTTGATATATTCTCCACTGGCGATTTTCATTTATTTCGATATCCATGAGGTCAATCTGTTCATCTACCTTTACTCCATAGTCGCGGTACTTGCAGTGTTCTTTGGCTTTTACATGATATCGTTTATGGGTGGGGCTGATCTATTTGCCATGATCATCCTAGGCCTTGCTAACGCATCTGTACACCCACTCCTTTTTAGCAGGCTTTCTGAGCTGGGGATGGAACCACTAATAATAGTGCTATATTCATCGATTCTCATCATCTTATCTGGAATAATTAACTTTGCCCGAAATTTCAGATATACCCGTGAGTTACCCTTGGGAACCAGACTTATCCTTTCCTTCACTGCGAGGAGAATTAAGGTGAAGCAGTTCCTTCAGTCCAAGTTTCTTTTCCCCTTAACTGAAATTGATGAGAGTGGATCCGAGAGCCTGAGAATGGGATTCTCAGTTGATGAGGATGATTCGCGCTGGCGAGAACTTTACGCCAAACTGGTCAAGGAGGGGAAGCTTGAGGAGGAGAGATATATATGGGTTGCATGGGGCGTACCAGTCCTTCCCTTCATCCTACTCGGGTATTTGATAAGCCTCGTGGTTGGACTGTCTTTTTCATGATATTTAATAAGGAACGTACGTAATCAACTATTTGACTTGTATGTATCTAAGATTAAGATAGTTTCTGATCCCGGTAACGACTTGGCTAGGACATTGAGCAAAAGGTTAGAGGAGCTTGGATACTACATAGTTCACGAAAACCCAGAGATCTATGTATTCTTTTACCCCCTGGGAATCACTGTGAGAAAAATACAGGGACTAATAAGAGATAAGGCAACTGATCCTGTGGTAATAAGTGTGACCGACGACGGAAGCTACGTAATACCAGTTATAAAGGAGCACAGGGGAGGGTCAATTCTAGGGGGTATAATTGCCGATCTCATGGGGTCTCAACTGATTCTCACGTCGCGCACCTCCCAGATGGGCATTTACAGTGTGGAGGAATTCGCGTGGATAAATGGACTCGAGATAGACTCTAAGGTAGCGGACCTGCTAAACTTCAAGCTTGTTAAGAACGGGAAACTGAAATTCTACCTCGAGGATAAGCTAGACCTTAAGCCTGTTGAAGGCTTTGAGCCCACGGATAGGCTGGAGAACGCCGACTTTGTGATAGGGGAAGAGTGTGCGGAACTTCCCACTTTGAGGCCCATAAGGCTAGCCATGGGACTAGGTTACACCACAAACGCTCCGGTAGAGGTTCTCTATTTCTCTGCTGTTAGCACAATGAAATCCATTCATATTCATGAAAGAAGATTGGATTTCATTGCGGTACCTGAGTTGAAGCGCGGAGACGAAAAGATAAAGAAGATAGGTAACATGCTGGGAGCATCAATTATCTACGTCCCTCTGGATCAGATTCGAGGTAGAAACCAGTCAACCCCCTCCAGGGTTGCCAGGGAGAGATTTGGAGTCGAGGGTGTGTGTGAGCCTTCGTTGGAGGCTCTTGGTACCAAGATTGTCCTTAAAAGAACTAAAAGAGCGTATGGAGTAGTTACATGCTTGGGAGTCAAATGATAAAAGTGGTGGGAATTGGAGCTGGTGGGGATACACTTACGCTCAGAGCAGTTAAGGAATTGAAAAACGCGAGCGTAGTTATTGGTTACTCAAGTTACGTTAACATAGTCAAGGATTTCCTGAATCCGGAGGCTCAAATCATGGAGAGTAGGGTTGAGGAAATTGAATTGAGAGTGGAGCAAGCTCGTGGCATGAGGGACAAGAACACTATTGTGATCAGCTCCGGAGATCCTATGGTTTTCGGTATGGGATCGCGCCTATATCGGGATGCTGACGAGATTGTCCCTGGGATCACTGCGATAAGCCTAGTTGCCAGCTTGCTAAAGATACCCCTTGATGATTACGCGGTGATAAGCGCTAGCACATACTCTTCAACCCTCGACAAGATATTGGAGAAGTTAAGGGCCTCTATAGAGGCTAATTTCACCATTGGAATATACAACATTAATCCTGTAGGAAGGAGGGGAGAGGCCAAGATGATCGAGAAGGAAATAAAGGAGAGGGCTAAGGGATGGAATTTCTATATAGTACGCAATGCAATGAGGGACTATCAGTCAGTCATCCAAGGAAGAGTTGAGGAGTTAAATATTGATGACGTGGATATGAACTCTCTCCTTCTGCTCAAGAGATGGTCCAGATGAGAAAGAAAATATTCAATGATGTGTTGAACGATTTCGTAGAAGTGGAGTACCCTCCGAGAAAAGTGGTGAGTCTAGACCCTGCCTCCACGGAGACCCTCTTCATGATAGGTGCTGGTGAACTGGTGGTGGGGACTGATGCCTTTAGTTACAGACCTCAAGAGGCCAGAAACAGGGTCAAGCTGGGAAGCTACACCCATGTTAAGTATGAGATCCTTGATCAACTAAAGCCTGACATAATATTCACCACACTCGGAGCTCAGAAAGATCTCACACTTGAGCTCAAACGGAGAGGTTACCCTGTTTATCCTTTGAGAGTAGCTACCACTGTTGGTGAAATTCTGAATAATATTCTCCTGGTCGGTAACGCATCTGGACGTCATGAGAGCTCCAGACTGCTCTATAGGAGCCTTTTAAATAGATTGAATACGCTCCCTTCCCCAAAAATAAGACCTGCTGTTTACGTCGAGTTAGACCTAGGTGGTCCCATAACACCGGGTTTTCCGTCCCATATTAGCGACGGAATCTGGTTGGCTGGAGGGAAGAATGTATTTGATCATCTAACTGACGCTTACGTGGAGCCCAGTTCCGATCAGCTTATGGAACTTCAAATTGACCTAGTAATATATGAACCAAAAAAGGAGAGGCAAGAGGAACTGCAACGCTTTAAGGATTCGCTAAGGACTAGGGGACTTTTCAAACTGCTGGATGTTCCAATGTACGTCACAAAAGGAGATTTCTTGGCACATCAGGGTCCTAGCTTCGTTCAGGAGGTCATCCCATGGATCAATGAGGTTATTTTCTCCTGGTTACAAACCAAGAAATAATATACCAGAGTATCATGGCGCCTCCAGCTAAGATAACTACATCTAGGAAGGTCTGGAGGATCCCTAGCGAATAATAGAAATTGCTGATAGTCTGGGCGTTAAAGAGACCATAGGTGAAGGATATATTTGAGGTTTGATTATCTAAATTTATTATTTGAATTTCATAGTCCGACTGATTTAACTCGATGGAAATCTCCTTTTGCTGATCGAGAATAGGATGACCAGTTGAGCTCAGCAATGAAACATTGGCGTTTCCTTTAAGCACTAGAAATATTATGGCCTGTCCCTTTTGGGCGCTGAGGTTCTTCACAATGACTGTCTGTGCAGGACCCACAACAACGTAACCCTGGTTCGATTTAAACACGTTATTAACGGTGGAATATCCGGGATAATACAGTGGCAATGAGATGTAGAGCAATAAACCAATGACCAGAAATATCGTTCCGAGAGCCAATAGATTGAAGTTCATAACGTCATCTCTCCATAGTCAAGTTTATATAATTAGTTTAAGCATAACCTACCCATGGCCGGTGGCCAAGAAATCCATAGAAATACTTGATACAACCCTTAGGGATGGCTCTCAAGCCGCATCTATTTCATTTACCCTAAGGGACAAGATAAAAATAGCTCTACTCTTAGACGAACTGGGAGTAGACTACATAGAAGGCGGATGGCCTGGTTCCAATCCAAAGGACTACGAATTCTTCAGGGAAATAAAGAACTATCATCTTAAAAATTCCAAAATAGCAGCCTTCGGAAGCACTAGGAGAAAAGACCTGAAGCCAGAAAATGATCCAAGCCTATCCTCTATCTTGGAAGCGGACGTCAAGGTTGCGGTGCTCTTCGGCAAGACATGGACTCTCCACGTTAAGGAGATACTAAAAACAACACTGGAGGATAACCTCTCCATGATAGCAGATAGCATTCAATTCCTGAGAGATCATGGCCTTGAGGTCATATTTGACGCTGAGCATTTCTATCAAGGGTTCAAGGAAGATCCAGAGTATGCAATAAGAGTTGTGAACACGGCAGGCGAAGCTGGAGCCAGTGTGGTAACTCTGGCTGACACAAACGGAGGCACACTGCCCCACGAGATCCTAGAAATAACCAGAAGGGTTGCAGAGAGGAGTAGGGTGAAGCTGGGAGTTCATATGCACAACGATTCGGGTACTGCTGTCGCCAACTCATTGATGGGAGTGGTGGCAGGGGCTAGGCATGTCCAAGGAACTATTAACGGAATTGGTGAGAGAACGGGAAACGCAGATCTAGTTCAGATTATACCTAGCCTGATCCTGAAGATGGGGTATAGGGTGCTCAGAAACGAAGAAGGTCTTAAGAAGCTTAAACAGGTCTCTTCCACCTTATATGAGCTGGCTGGACTTCATCCAAATCCGTTCCAGCCTTACGTAGGAGATAACGCATTTACGCATAAGGCTGGAGTTCACGCAGACGCAGTTATGAAAAACACCAGGGCGTATGAGCACATAGATCCATCTCTGCTTGGTAATCAGAGGAAAGTGGTCATCTCAGAGTTATCTGGTACATCAAACCTAGTGAATTACCTTGAAAAAATAGGAGTTAAGGTGGAAAAGAGAGAGGAGAGGTTGAAAAGGGCACTCAAGACAATTAAAGAGATGGAGTCCCGTGGATACAGCTTTGATCTGGCCCCAGAATCAGCTGTCCTAGTAGCATTCAAGGAAATGGGGATCTACGAGAAGTTCTTTGATGTGCAGTATTGGAAGGTTATAAACGAGAACGGATTGGCGCTTGCCGTAGTCAAGGTGAATTCTAGGGTTGAAGCTGCAGAGGGCACGGGACCAGTTCACGCAGTGGACGTGGCATTGAGGAGATGTCTCTCGAAGGACTTTCCAGAGATAGAGAAGGTCAAGCTCACGGACTATAGAGTGGTCCTTCCTGGAGAGGTGAAGAACACAGAAAGCGTTGTGCGTGTAACCATTGAGTTTAACGATGGAGAGAGGTCCTGGAGAACTGAGGGCGTTTCGACAAGTGTTATAGAGGCGTCCATAATGGCACTTGTGGATGGGCTAGACTATTATCTGCAACTTAATAAGAAATTAAAGCCACTAATGGCAAGAGAGTAATCGTGTCTTGGGATCCAGGAGGAGCAACAGCTAGCCAGAGTAAGCTTTACATCTATCTAAAGTTTCTCAGGATGGAGCAGACTTTTTTCAGTCTGCCCATGGCATATATGGGAGCCTTTGTGGCCATTAGAGGCATACCTTCACCAACTGTATTGCTCCTGATATTTTCGGCGCTCTTCTTCCTCAGAATTGCGGGTATGACTAATGACAATTTAGCTGACAGAGAGATAGATGCCAGAAATCCTAGGACAAGGACTAGACCCCTTGTGACAGGGGCTATCACCACCAGGGAGGCAAAGATACTGATTGCCATAGGACTTGTAGGGTTTTTTGCCTCTGCATATCTGGTGAACAGATGGGCGTTCCTTCTCTCTCCCATAGTGGCTCTGGTTACCATGACATACCCCTATATGAAGAGGTTCACCGCTTTCGCTAACTACCAGATAGCTACAGTGCAAGGTTTAGCCGTGTTCAGCGGTGCGGTGGCAAGCGTGGGAGTAAGCGCAACGTCCTTGGTCCAGGTTATTGGTTCTGTTCCCTGGTTGTTTGTAATAGCCACAATACTTTGGGCCGTTGGCTTTGACCTCTATAACCATATTCCAGACGCGGATTTTGATAAAAAGATGGGCCTGCATAGCTTCGCCGTAGTATTAGGTAATAAGGCGTTAACCTTTGCTGGACTCAATCAATTATTCTCGGTTATTCTTGATATAATTGCAGACTTCATGTACAATTTAGGGCCTATATCTTATGCCTCAACCATCTTACATGGCCTCGTCATGGCATATGCCTTCTATTTAGCCTCTAGAGGAATGTTCGGGAAGGCCTTCTACTGCAATATCTATTCGTCGATTATACTGGGGCTAGGTATAGATATGGACATTCTTCTTGGGATACCTTTCACCTAGAGGGATGCGACAGATTCATAATGCTAAAGCGATGGCAACCCGGTTTTAACAGTTATACACTAAGCAAATTAACCCCATTATGCAAATTTTATATAGGACTCTCAGGGACCTCAGAATGAGGAGGAAATTGTTTCCCCCAGACACCCCCCGGGTCCCTGGGTGTCCTACAACTTTATCAAAAATCCCATTTTGCCCTTTCGCCAGATGTAGTACCTTTCAATGAATCGCTTAAAGATTGGTCTAATCCTAGACTTCCCGATTGATACAGATGTACCTCCCCAGGGAACAGTAGATCTTATATGAACTCCGATTCCCTTCCCGCTGTCCAAGATAAAGATGAAAATGGGTTTGAACTCGCCCCCGTGCCCCCTTAACCTCTGGCCCACATATACGCCAGTTCTCATGGCCAACTCGCCAAGCTTGGGCCATCCCTTAATGATGTCTCCCGCCACATACACACCTGGTCTAGTCTCAAGGAACTGATTTCCCTCGTAAAAGGAGAAGGGATGAGGTGGAACACACTCGTCTAGCACCAGACTTGGAGTCTCGGTGGTCCCCACGCCTGTCCATGTCAGGAGAGCTGATATCTCCTCTCTCACCTGATTGCCCAACCAGCTCAGGTAGGAACTTTTAACTTTCACATCTTTTCCAAGCCTCTTGAGGTAGAACGCCAGCTGAAGGATGAGGTACTCGTCTCTTTCATCCTGGCTCCCTAAAGTCACGCTGGACAATTTCAACGACTCTGCTATGATCTCATCAAAGTTTTTCCTGACACAGCCAGGAGCAATGACGAGATTGTTGGCGTAAATCCTGTCTCCGTTAACCAGAACCATCTTGGAGGGAAGGTCCAGGTCCCTTACCTCTCCCACCTCCACAAAGGATACCTTCGTTCGGGTAGTTAATCTAGGTTCCACAATTTTCCTTAGTTCAGCTGTCCAAAACCTAAACTCATCGCTTCTTGAGAGGATAGTAGCCTTTCTCCCTAAGGTGTAGTAAGCGTTAAGTCCCGCATATCCTCCCCCAACTATCAGGTTATCCACGCGTCTCTCGGTCATCTAAGCTTAATAGACGACGGAATACTAAATGTCTAATCGTGAAATTATCCCTAGGCTACTCAGATGAAGCAGATTTGGTTCCTCTGATTCCCCTGCTCGAGGGCAAACTTGATAGAGATATCACTATTGAACCGGTAAAGGTTAAAGAGGACGACCTGAAGTTCGTGTTTCAAAAGTTTGATTTAATATATGTTCCGGTTCCACTAATAAATTATATTCCTGATATAAAATTTATCTCAAATGGAGCTAGAATAGCCCAAAGCATTGGGGTAAGGGGTAAATGCGAGGGGGATACAGTGTGTGTTAAAAGTTCCAATTCAACCGAGTACTATTTTATCAAAATATTCGACCCAAAACGTACGGTAACTAGAGGAGAATGCGGGTGCAGTGTTAGTATCGAGGGTGTTGAGGAGGATCTTACCCCCATCTGGAGAAGCGAATGTGGAGATGTTCCGCTGGTACTAAAGTTGATAGCAATAAACCTTGATGAATCGCTGGCATCTAAGGTCAAGATAGCCATAAGGGAATCTGCCTCCATCGTTGCGTCTCAGGGGAAAATTCCGCAGTTCTCAAAGGAGCTGGGCCTAAAGGGAAGACAGGGCATGGAGTGCTTCATCAACAAGTGTAGAGAGGCGGGGCTCTGTTCAAACAACAGGTATTTCATGCTTTAGTGATCTTTCCTGACCTGACTATCCTGATCAACCTTAGTGTGAAATACAGAGCCGGCAGGTACATGATATCATCTAGAGATGTGCCCTTAAAGACGAGAATTAGCGCTATGCTTAGTAGGGATATAATTTCATCCTTCATGAAGATAATTGTTCCACCAACATTTTATAATCGGTGACCTTCAAGACTAATATGACCATGTAATGGAGTTCATTGATAATATCAGCGAAGAGGGGGAGAGAAGGGTTAAACACGTGTTAAATGAGGTCTTGGATCTGCTGGATGAGAAGGAGAGAAAGGTAGTACTTAGGGCTATAAGGAGCACTGGAGATCTTGATCTGATAGGAACTCTTAGGTTCTCTAGAAGGGCACTAGAGGTAGGTCCAAAGCTCGTTAAGAACGGCGTACTTGTGGACACTAGGATGGCAAGGGAGGGTCTTGGAAGTTTAGGGGAGTACGTCGAGCCAACGTCTAGGAGGAGCAGATATCTTGCCCAAGATATGATCGAGTCATGGAGGGACAAACTGAAGGGTAAGGTGGTAATGATAGGAACTAGCCCTCTTGCGCTCGAAAAGTTGCTGGATTTGGTAGAGGAGGGAATTAGGCCGGAGCTTATAGTGGGTGTTCCCGTGGGTTTCGTCAACGCTCTTCACGCCAAGTACAGACTCTCGAGACAAAGCAGTGTAGAGTACATAACCAACATAAGCGTGAAGGGTGGAGTGGCCCTAGGTGTCAGCATAGTGAGGGCATTGATGGAAATTGGATGACCTAATTGACTTCCTTTCGTCAGTAATACATTTCTGTGAGAGAGGCGACCCCCTACCTGTAGCCTTCTCCAAGGCAAAGGAGATAAGGAGAGTTCGCAACGTAAATTACGACGAGTTATTTGAACTGTCCAGAAAGCTCATCCTGTCCTATTATTCCTTGAGCGGAAGATCCGCAAGGAAGAAGGTAATATCTTTCCTGGAGGGTGCGAATAAAATTTCCTTACCCCAATGGATGAACGATGAGCTTAGAGGATTGGTAGACCTGGAAGCTTACTTGAGGAGTTTGGAATCAGGTAGGTACAAATGGTTTAGGGTCAACACTGTTCTGGGAGAGGAAAACCAAGTTCTCACCTCCCTTGAGCGTCAAGGCATAAAGTTCGAAAGGGATGGGGACTTCAACTATCTTTTCAAAGTTAGATCGGGGAACATTACCAAGACGGATGAGTTTCGAAATTTCAAGGTAATAATTCAGGACAAGGCCAGCGTAGCGGTAGTCGAAGCCTTAAAACCTGAGAAAGGAGATGTCATATTTGAATTCGCATCTGCCCCAGGCTTAAAGGCAGAACTCATTTATGAGCTGACGCAGGGAGATGTCTACCTTATCCTAGCTGAACTGGATCGCGAAAGGCTAACCAAGGAGATCAAACTACTGTCTAGGTTGGGTGTGGATATGGGAAAGGTAGACTTCATCAATCAGGATTCCACTATGAACTCTGTTCTGAAAGCAGACAAGGTGCTGATTGATGCGCCTTGCTCCTCCTCCGGAATACTTTACAATGAACCCACAGTCCTTTTGGGTTTGAGGGATAAAGGCAAAGTAGAAAATTTTTCAGTCATACAGAAATTGATGATTAGAGAGGCGTTTAATATTCGTTTTAAAAAAGCTGTATATTCTGTATGTTCCATATTTCCAGAAGAGGGAGAAGCAGTAATGGACGAGTACATGGATCATTTGCTTTCAACCAATGCCGGGGGAGTTGAGGGATATGGGAATCATGGATCTGGTAAATTCTGTAATAGATATTTTGGCCATATACATGGAACAGAGGACTTTTTCATTGCCACCTTGAGGGGAAGTGAGTCACATGAGCGTTAGAATACCCCTAAACTACCAGCCAGCTTCGCCATCGCTTTCCAATGCGAAGTCCGCAAAGAGGAAGATCCTCAAGATGGGTTTCACGACAGGAACAGCGCTATCAGCTGCGGCAAAAGGTTGTGCTTACGCCATAATGGGAGAGATGAAGAAGGCTGTGGTCGTGTCTACACCCATTGGACTCAGAATAGAAATTCCCCTAAACTACGTGAGGATGGAGGGAGAGTGGTGCATTGCTTCCGTCACGAAGTACGGAGGAGACGACCCTGATGACACTAATGGAATGGAAATAATTGTAAGAATGAAGCTCAACAACGATAGGGGGTACGTGTCGGTAAGGGCGGGAAAGGGTCTTGGAAAAGCAGTAAATAGTGGATTACCAGTAAATCTAGGAGAACCTGCAATAAATCCAGTTCCTAGGAAACAACTCGTAGATAACCTGAAAGAGGTTCTAGGAGATAATTTCGGTGCAGAAATAGAGGTCATTATTCCCGATGGCGAGAGAATTGCCAAGAGGACCTTCAACCCCAAGCTGGGGATAGAGGGCGGAGTCTCCATTCTGGGAACCAGTGGAGTAGTGAAGCCCATGAGTCTCGTGTCCTGGTATGCCTCCCTGGTGGAACAACTTGATATTGTTAAATCCTTTGGGATAGATCGAGTTGTACTAGTTCCAGGAAATATTGGCGAAACCAGCGCCAGAAAAAAACTGAACGTTGATCCTAGGTCCATTGTTCAGATGGCAATATTCACTGGTGGCATGCTGAAGGCTTCTGCGAGGAGAGGATTTAAGGAGATTCTGCTTTATGGTCACGTGGGGAAGCTAATAAAGAGCGCAATTGGAATATGGAACTCTCATTATAAATATGGTGATGGCAGGTTAGAGGTGATAACTGCATATGCGGCCAAGCATGGAGTTGCCCATGATGACATCTTGAGACTCATCAATGCCAAAACCACTGATGAGGCCATCAACATTCTAAAAAACTATAGCTACAAGGAAATATTCAATGAGATAGCGGAAAGAATAGCCCTAAACTCCTTCAACCTAATTGAGGGGAAGGCAAAGGTACACTGCATACTGATAAACATGGAAGGGGAGATAGTTGGAATATCGAGCGAGGCGGGAAAGTTCTTGGCCTAAGATAATGGGGGCAGGCCCTGGAAATCCAGAGTATTTCACGCTAAAGCTAATAAACAATTTACGCGATGCAAGGAAAGTCATAGCGACAAAGAGGCTATTAATTGCAGTTAAACCTTTCACTAACGCAGAGCTGGTTGAGCTCGAGGAGGGTCACGGCTTCTATACTATGATTAAAAATATTGAAAGCAAGGAAGGTACGCTAATCCTGTCAACGGGAGACCCAATGATAGCGGGAATAGGTAAATTCTTTCCAGATCATGAGATAGAACCCGGAATTAGCTCAGTTCAAAAATGTGCCTCACTAATACACGAGGAGTTGACCAATAGCACCATAATTTCCACAAGATATGGAAAAAATTACGAGAAGATAGACCCAGCTTTACGTTTAGGCTTTCGTGTCTTTCTGCTTCCAGAACCAGCATTAACGGTAGGGGAGATCATTAGAAAACTGTCATTATATCTTACGAATCCGGGGAACATGAACGTAGCAGTTTGCCTTAATCTCTCTCTAGCAAATGAAAGAGTGATAAGGGGAAAAATATCGGAGCTAAGCGCCTCGGATGAAAACGGGCTTAAGGTAATTTTCATCTCACCCTCTGTGAATTAAAGCGAGCAGCTATAGTGTGAAGTTACCAAAGATTGACCTTGTCGAACCGTTATATGTTCCGGACGGGGTTACTATTAGTTTTATAAAGGATGGTGAAAAATTCATTTTATTAACTTCTGCATTATTACAACCTAAAATAGAGATTGGGGAAAAAGTTACGGTATCTAACAGTTTATGGAAGTTTCAAAGGGGAAACCTCCTGGTTGAAATTGAAGGGGATAAGGAGAAAAGTGTGAGATGTGAAAGAGAGGAATGTTCGAAGGCGTGGTCCGTTCACTATGTACTTGTTGATAACCAAGATATCCCCATACTTGAGTTCAAGAATAGGTTCATCTTCAACGGCGAGGAATACTCCCTGTTCAAGAGGAGGCTAAACATCTCATATCTGGCAAGAGGGGATGAGGCTACGGTTTTTGTGGGAGGGAAAATCTACACACACGAAGGAGTAAAGGCAGTGGGCTTCACTAAAGCCGGTCTTTCCATTGTTTCCGATGGTTTCACCAGACTATACCAGTGGGATGAAACATTCAGGGAAATTCAGGTGGAGGGTTTTATTCTAAGGTACGGTAAAAATGAGGTTCTGTACACAGACCTTCAGAACAGGATAGTCTCAAACGGTAAAGTAATAGGGATTTGCGGTGGACAATTTGATATAATTTCACGAGGGCAGGGATGGATTTTAGGTTCCTGCAATGGAATAGCCAGATACTATTTTCAAGGCGCCTGGAGAGATCTCGAAACGAGTATAGACCCCCTTAGAAGTGACGGAAGTGAAAACTTTATCGGTCTAGTTTCACAGAGGAAGGTGTTAATTTATGATCAAGATCTTTCCCTTAGGTACAGGTTTAGGGAAAGTATCTTGGGTATTGGATTAAGGAAGGCCGTAATCTATACAGGCTCCAAGTTGTTTAAGGTAGATTTGGTAGAAGGCTATAGTCCCGGTGTGGTAAGGAGCGAAGATGGCGTAACCATAACTTATCCTAAAGGATATGAGGTGAAGAGAAGTGATAAATTGATTAGTGTTGAGAGGATATTCGATAAAAACTCTATTGTAGAAAAATTTGAGTATTTTGGAGGGGATAAGGAGGAAGAGGTGACCATAGAGTCCGAGTTCATCTCTTTACCTCTTAAGATCCAGTTATCTGGCCCTCCCATCAGGATAATGTTTTATGGAAAAATATACGTTGCGACTGGAAACGGCAGAGTAAAGTTAGGAGAAGGAAACTCTGTATTATCGGGTAAGGTAGTACTTTCCAGAAAATCCAAGGTAAAACTAAAATTAATCATATCTATTGGATCAAAAACTAGGAGTATAGAGATAGACTCTAATCAAGTAGACGTATTCTTGCCCTTTGAGTTAGGGTCGTATAACTCTGATATCATACCTGTGGACTTTGACCTTAGACTCGAAGACAGGAACGTCTCCAAAACCCAATTCATTGTCCCGATAATCAAGGTTGAGAGACCTAAAACTATGAGAAAGATAAGAGCTAACAAGGGGCATGTTATTCTTCACATAGATAGATATGAGAATGGCATGTTCGTATGGGACAATGTTAAGGTAACTCCCACTTACACTCAACCCATTAGAATTCACGACCTCTATTCAGGGGAATTGACACATAACGAGTTAGATAACGGTACGAGCTTCTCTGTGAAGGAGAATTCTATCATAGAAGTAAAGATTAAAGATCCCGTTGGCTATCCCAAGGTAGAGATAGAGGGTAACTACCTGTGTATCACGCCAAACGTTAAATTCGACTCCCTTATTCAGATCTTCTATGCCACGCACGTTTATACAGGATTTAGGACTAAAGTTCTGTTTCCTATAGATCCAGTATATAATATTATTATATTTAAAATTTATATAGGTAACACAGTAATTGAGAAAAGCTTCACAATTGACTCGCTGAAATTGAGTTTAGTTACCGCAGTTAAGTCCGCAATGGCACTATCTAGAATAACTGAAAGTGTCGGACTACCCTGACTATCTTTATATTACTATCTATTTTGATGAGCAGAACAATCCTTGAGGAATATTATGTACTGGGCAGTAAGGTCTCAATCATAGATGAGGATGGACAAGGTCTCTATATAGTTGAGGATCCGAAAGTCTCTCGAGAAGAATCCTCTACCATATCAACAATAATTGATGAAATATATTTCTCATCAACTTCTCTGGCAGAGGCCGAAAACAGGCTAGTTGAAATATTAAAATCAAAGAATATTAGTCCAGAACTCAACGAAAAAATTATAAATATTTTCAAGAAAAGGATTCTATACGACGAGATAACCATACCCGTTATGGACCCGGATGTGGAAGAAATAGAGTGTATGGGCCCTGGTTTACCTCTCACCGTAATACATAGGAAATATTCTAATTATATGAGATTATATTCAAATATAGTTCTTAACAAGGAGGAAGATATACTTCGGGTTATAGAGAAACTCGCCATAAAATCAAACAAATCTGTTAATATTGCAAGGCCCTATCTAGAGTTTTCCCTGCCTGAAGGCCATAGGGTGGCCGCAACGGTCTCCAATGAAATTTCGAATCCCGGTTCTACCTTCGATATAAGGAAGTTCCCAGTCTCTCCCATATCACTTGTTAGGTTGATAAAAACCAATTCCCTAAGTATAGAAATTGCTTCATTTCTGTGGTTTTTACTGGATTATAAGCCTTTCTACTTAATAGTTGGATCCACAGGTTCAGGCAAAACCACGTTTCTCAACGCTTTACTAAATTTTACTAATCCAGATGCAAAAATCCTGAGCATAGAAGATACTCCAGAATTAAATCTTAATGGAAAAAATTGGATAAGATTCTTCTCAAGACAGTCGCTGATCTCATCCTACGATGTTTCCATCAACGAGCTCTCAAGATTAGCCCTGAGATACAGACCGGATTACCTGATCATAGGGGAGGTCAGGGGAAAGGAAATAGAGACACTGATCCATGCGTCGTCCTCAGGGCATGCATCATTAAGTACTTTCCACGGGGGCAAGCCCTCTGACGTGGTGACCAGAATAGTAAGCCTACTTCCAAAGGAACTAGCTATAATGTTCCTGAACAACGTTTGGGGATTCATTTTGGTCGGAAGAAGAGTTGATGACAGTGGCAGAATAGTTAAGGCAATAAGCGCCATTTACGAAACTCAGAAGGTGAACGGCAAGACCAAGTTTAGGAGAATAATCTGGTGGTCATTCAAGGATAAAAAGTACAAACCAGACAATTTTAGAGATTTATTAAAAATTTCTACAAGACTAAAATTTATCTCAGACTCTTACGGACTTACTAAGACTGATGTGATTCATGAGCTGGAAAGGAGAAAAAGTATACTTGAGAGATTAGTGAATGAGAATATAGTAGATAATGAGATGATTCAGCTGGAGATAGCTAAATTCTACAGAGAGAGGGGTCTAAATGTCCAGAGTACGATTTGAATTTAAGGCTATAAGTCTTAGAATAAATAAATTTTTAAAGCTTGCAGGGAAATTTGAGAGCATACCATTCTTATCATCCATATACCCCCTGAACTTGTTCTCTAAATCAATAAGGGAAAACATGGAAGTGTATGGAGGAAGTATATCCAAACTGGAAGAGATTTCCAAGATATCATTTCTTATATTTTTGGTTTCATTGCCAGCTATAACAATATTGATATTGATGTTAGGGATTTACTTTATTCCGCTCTTGTTTATTTCCTTTTTAATTTATTTTCTTCCTATAATCTATGTGATTACAGAAAGAACGGAATACATATCAAGACTGAACCTAGAACTGCTCTCCTTTTCAATTCTTATGTATCTGAACGCTTCTTTGGGGAAGGGTCTGCACGAAACCTTTAACGATGTGAGTCAGAGCACATTTTTCGTCGGCTTCAAAAGGGAGTTTGAAATAGTACAGAGATACATCCTTTTCCATGGAGTATCATTTCTTGATGGAATTCAGAGGAGAATTAGAAATCTTAAATCTGGCCTTATCGTCAAGCTATACTCCGTGTCCATCTCAAGTCAAATCCTAGGTATCGCCATGGGACAAAGATCGTTAGATCTGGTGAATGATCTCCTGAACAATGTGAAGGAGACCTTCAATAGCTACGCCTCAAAGGCCTCAGAGATAGTTGAGGTTATGTTCTCTCTCTTTCTACTGGTACCTCTGGTAACCATCGGATTTCAAGGATTATCAAGAAATAACAATAATGAAGTACTATTGATTCCCCTGCTCTTCGCCCCCCTTATTTACCTGTGGATATCCATTTCGCAGCCCAACATGGGTATTCATATTAAGATAAGGAAGTATCAGATAATCGGTCTTGTCTCATCGCTGACCATCCTGGCTTTCCCTGTCAGTATTTTATTCAGATTAGGTTTACTAGTACTCATAACTCAAATAATTCTTATTCCATCCTATCTTGACATCAGGAGGGAAGAGATCATTCTCAGCGATTTCCCGATAGTGCTGAGAGAAATAGGAGAATTCACCAAGCTCGGCTATGGAATTAGGGCATCCATTCAGAAAATAAGCTTCGATGGAATAAGTTTGCATAGACCCACCATTAAATTATTTGAAAATATTAAGAAACAGATTCAGATGGGAGAAAATATTTACAACAATTCAATCAAGAATGATCAACTTAAATTCATCTTAGAGTTATTGAATATACTCGATAGAAAAGGAGGAGAGGGTGTAAGGGTACTTCAAGAGCTTGGAGATATGATATACTCCATCTCCTCAACTCGATCCAGGCTACAGAGAGAATTAACTACTTTTAATGCCCTTGCCCTTATAACTCCCGTACTTTTCTGGTTTTCGACGACGTCAATCGAATCTATTTCCAATTTCTCGTCATCAACTCTAAGTCTAATGAATTTGGGGTATAGTTTGACTTTAGCATTATTATACACAAGGATCAGTAAATTTACGTTTATCAACCCATTGATATATATAATTGTTACTGGACTTTCAATATTACTTTCATTTGTCCCTCCAGGATTAATATTGTAATGTAAAGAATAGGTGATAAACCTGAAACAGAAAAAAGGAGTCTCCTCAATCCTTGGCACCATTCTCATCATTTCCATAACCTTAGCGCTGGGAGGGTTGCTTTACGGATATAGTAAGGGCCTGTTCAGTAATTTATCGACCAATGAGGACTTGTATACACAATATAATCTCTTATCCTCATCCAATATAGGATTCTTGCAATATACCCTCAAGAACCAGGGAAATGTGGCGCTTCATGTAGAATATATCAAGATCGTAGGCAATAACACGAACCAAATAATATCCGTCGATACGGTAATAGAGCCGGGTCAAGAAATACAGAACATATCCCAGGTATCGAATATTATCCCAGGTAATTATTATTCAATTATTGTCGTTGCGCAGACTCCCAACGGACAACTGTATGATTCAGTATCAAACGTTTTAGCGGTGAGCCAATGAGGAGGCTCAAATCTAAAGGGATTTCAGAGATTTTTTCTGCATTGATTGTTGCAGTTATTGTTCTGGCCATGAGCGGTCCTCTTCTTTACTACTTTCACCAGGTAAGCTCCACCCAAAAGAGTAGCATTGACTCCACAGTGAACAGTGAACAGTGAACAGTGAACTATTATCAACCGAGACAAAGTTGAGAATAATAAAAATAGGAAATTCAACGGATGATATATTTCTGTTCAATTACGGAGAGATAGATATTTACATTAAGGCCATCTCCATAAACGGGAAGCTCATCACAACACATGCAGATCTGCAACCTGATTCCATGATTTCGCTATCTGACCTAGTAGGAAACATGACGGTAAATGGCCCCTTACTAATAAATGCCAACGGTCAATATTTCCTTGAGGATTAATGTTTCCGCTAACAGATGATAGTTTTTTTTGAATCACAGATTCCAGGTCCAACTAAAGAGGAGATAAGGGCGATCTCGATATCAAAGATGAGGATTTTTCCTGGCTGTAAGGTGCTGGAAATTGGAACCGGAACAGGTGCCGTCTCGGTAGACCTAGACAGGCTGGGATGTTATGTGATTTCCCTAGATCTCAACGAATATATATCAAGATCCCCAGGCAGGAAACTATCCATGAACGTAGATTTCATTCAGGCAGAATCTCCGCTATTTTCAGCTAGGGAAGTATTCGATTCCGTTTTTATCGGAGGCACGCAAAACGTGGGCGGATCGATCGAACTTGCACGCGCCTTGCTAAGGAAGGGTGGAAGGGTTGTGATTAATGCGTTTACCTTAGAGTCACTGGGAGAAATATCCAGGGCACTTGAAGCAAGCTTTCAGGAGTACGATGTTATTCAAGTGTCTGTTAGTAAGGCGGAAAGACTAGGAAAATATAGGGCTTTCATTGCAAGAAATCCAGTTTATATCTTTTACGCCTCCAAGGGTTGAGCCTTCGTTCTCACATCTAGTATTTCTCCCTTTTCTAGACCCCTTAATACCTCCTTTCCCTTTTCAGTCAATCTGTATACCTTATGGGAACCCTTGGAATAAATGGTTTCAACAAGCCCTATTCCCTCCAATACATGGAAGATTGCCAGCACCTCATATCTGGGTAGTCCAGTCTTTATCACCACTTCCCCAGGGTTTAGTGCACCGTCGGAAATTGCCTCTAAGACCAGTTTTAACTCATACATCAAAGATGGAGTTTATCTGAGAGCACTTATAAGCTCGGTGCCTCAAATCTTTCCTTGAGAATTATTTGAGATGCGAAGGAAGAGAGGTCATAAATAGACTCAAGAAAGCCTACACCATAAAATCGGAGGATTTTCTGGCTATGGAGATATGGGAAAAGACAAGAGATCCGTTCAAGGTATTGATAGCTACTATCCTAACGCAAAACACCACTGATAAAGGAGCAAAGAGGGCTTATGAGGAGCTGGATAAGGAGGTGGGTATCACACCTGAGAGACTCAGTGAGGCTGACCCCGAAGCGATCAAGAGATCCATAAAAAAGGTAGGTCTGTATAATAATAAAACCAAAATACTTAAGGAAGTATCAAAAATAGTTTCTAATGAATACGGTGGAGATATTAATAAAATCCTTAACCTAGATCCATCCCAGGCTAGGAAAACATTAGTGGATATGCCGGGAGTTGGGAGAAAGACCGCTGATGTGGTGTTACTCACATGTAAGGGTTACTCTGTATTTCCTGTGGATACCCACATCTTCAGGGTTTCAAAGAGACTGGGAATCAAGGGAGGTTACGACGAAATAAGCTTGTTCTGGAGGAATGTATCAGATGATTCAAATTTGATGGCACACCTTCTTCTTATAACTCACGGTAGGACCATATGCAAAGCAATTAAACCTAAGTGCGACACTTGTGTACTCAATGGATGCTGTGAGTATTACGCTCGATTACGCGGATCCAAGGGATCTGAAACCGCATGAGGATATCATAAAGAGCAGACTCAATGAGACGATTATTTCCGTTAGGGAGACTCGATCCATTGTTCCCATTATAGTTGATGAAAAATCTCTTTTAGTGATCGATGGGCATCACAGGAGGGAGGCGCTCCTCGTCCTAGGGTATAGAAATATACCAGTGTACTACGTGAATTACTTGGATTCCAGCATCAGCGTTGGAGTATGGTACAGAAAGCTAACTTTGAACAGCATAGGGAAAATGTTTCTAAAATCAATGAAATCCGAAGGAAGTATCTGTCTTGAAATTGAGTACAGGATTTGCGCTAACTCGGCTTTCGAAGCCTACTGGAAGTTAGAGTTAATAGAACAAAATTTAAGGAAAATTGGAGTATCAGTGGAAAGAAGCCCTAACGAGGGATATAAACCACCGACTTTATCAAAGGAGATAATACTGAACGTAGCCAGCAAGGGACTTAGGTTACCTCCAAAGAGTAGCAGACATCTATATGATTTTATTATCCCCAAGGATAGAGTAAAACTACAATGAGTTTGCTGATACAAGCAATTCTCACCATTGCCATATTTATTATTCCTAGTTTCCTTTTACTTTACCAGTACTTTCTGTTCCGTAACGGAATGAAATTTAGAGAAAGTCTTGAACCCTTATTCTCTGAAGAGTTACCTTCTCTTTCGATTCTAGTTCCCATTAAGGGAGAGAGAGCCGATACGCTTCAAGGTCTGCTTGAGAATTTAACAACTGTTGAATGGGATAAAAACAAAATGGAGGTAATAGTGGTTTCCGATGATCCTCCAGAGTATTTCGAAAAACTCATCAAGGAGATATCAGTACCCCAGGGACTCAGGGTCAAAATTGTTAGGAGAGAGAAAAAGGTAGGTTATAAGAGCGGGGCCCTAGCATATGCGTACTCCTTATCCCGTGGGGATCTAATAATAACTCTTGATGTCGATGCCAGACTGGAAAGAGACTCGCTTGTGAAAGCATTCAACAGGTTAAGGATTCATGGATGCGATGCTGTGACGCTGAACTGGGTAGGATATTCACAGAGACCATACTCCACCCTAGCAAAGGGAATCATGATATCAACCATTATAGCAGATACAGCCCTTCTAAATGGAAGGGATAACAGCGGTCTCAGGATCTTCCCTGTGGGTTGCGGTACTATGTTCAAGAGAGAGGCTATTGAATCGGTGGGTCCATGGGATCCATCAATGATTCAAGACGACCTAGAGATAGGAGCCAGACTTATCAAAAGCGGAAAGAGGATCTGTTCCTCCACCTCCCCTGTCTACGTAGAGGTACCTGATAACCTAGTGGCGTTCTACGTCCAGCAAACTAGATGGGCCATGGGGAGTATAGAGGTACTAACAAGGAGATTTAAGGAAATAATGAGCAAGAACATATCTTTGAGACAAAAAATAGACATATTGATATTCCTTCTTCAATATGTACCCATAGGACTGACATTTTTGGCAGCTTTGGGCCTAACCTTTATCTCTTTCTTTGTGCTAAATCAGATCACCGACTATCTGAGAACTCCCATACTCCTAGTCTGGATCCTTTCGCTTTCTATTTACGGATATAATTTCATTAAAACTGCGCTTGGAAAGGGCTATAGACTAGTAGAGGCCATGAGAGCCTTGGGGAAGGTCTCCTCCTACACCGTGGCGATATCGCCTTTCATACTTATTGGACTTTTATCAGGTCTTAAGAAAAACAGGAAATATGTTGTCACACCAAAAGGAGTTAAGGTAGACACTTGGATTCAATACCCAATACTATTATTTGGAGCACTTTTCCTAGCGTCGTCCATCATGTACCTTGTCCACGGAGCCATGGTAACCGGATTGTGGCTCCTCTATTACTCCATGGGTTACCTCTTCACCGTAGCAACATTCAAAAGAGAGCTTTAGAACTCAACTTTTTTTCTACCTCATTTTGATATAGATTGAATGATTTCTCTGGCAAAGCAGATCAGCGATGAGGAGGTATTTGGGCTCCTGAGACCATATGTGGCCCAATGGTTTCGTGAGAAGTATGGATCCTTCACTCCTCCTCAAAAAGCTTCTATACCTACAATAAAAGCAAATGAAAATGTACTAATTTCCAGTCCCACAGGTAGTGGGAAAACCATGGCTGCTTTTGTGGGAATACTTGATTCTCTCCTGGAGCTGGCAGAGAAAAATGCCCTAGAGGATAAAGTATATGCAGTATATATTTCTCCACTTAGGGCATTAAATAATGACATGTATAAAAATCTTTTTCTTCCACTAGAGGAGATAAAAACTAAGGTTTCCTTACCCCAGGAGATAAGGATTGGGGTGAGAACCAGTGATACCTCGCCAAATGAGAAGCAAAAAATGCTCAGGAGACCACCACATATACTAATCACCACGCCCGAATCCTTCGCCATCTCCCTTGTTTCCCCCAAGTTTAGCCAGAGGCTGAAGGATGTTAGATGGGTAGTTGTGGATGAAATTCATGAACTGGCAGGAAGTAAAAGAGGTGCCTATCTATCCGGCTTTCTTGAGCTCTTCGAGTCCTTTCTCAGCAATACACCGCCCGTAAGGATAGGTCTGAGCGCCACCATTTCTCCCCTAGAAGAGGTAGCTAAATTCCTTGTAGGGGACAGGGATTGCAAGATTGTAGACGCGAGATTCCTGAAAGGAATGGATTTAAGGGTCATCTCTCCAGTAAGGGATCTCATCCACTCATCGGAAGAGGAGGTAAGCAGGGGTATATACAGAACAATAATGGATGAAATTAAGAAACATAGAACCACGTTAATATTCACCAATACTAGGAGCGCGGCCGAGAGGGTATCTTATAGGATAAGGAAGATGGTTGAGGAGGAGAAGCTATTTGATGCCGATCTAGTTGGCGCGCATCACAGTAGCTTAAGTAGAGACGTGAGGCTGGAAATAGAGAACAAACTGAAGAATGGAGAACTGAAGGTAGTGGTATCGTCAACTAGCCTAGAATTGGGAATAGATATTGGATATATTGACCTAGTGCTTCTACTGAGCAGTCCCAAGAGCGTTAGCAGATTGCTTCAAAGAATTGGGAGGGCAGGTCATCATATAAGACAGATAAGCAAGGGAAGAGTGATAGTGGTAGACCGAGATGATCTTGTGGAATGTGCTATCCTAACGAAGTTAGCAAGGGAGAAAAAGATAGACAACGTTCATATACCCAGAAAACCCCTTGATGTGCTGGTCCAGCTGGTACTGGCATCATCCTTGATGGCTGAACAGGATGTGGAAAGACTCTATTCGGCAATAAAACGGTCCTACTCCTTTTCAAACTTAACGAGGGAGGAGTTTGATTCCGTGGTTGATTATCTTCTGGGAAAGTTTGGGCTGGATAGCAGGAATGTGTACCCAAAGATAAGATTGGGCGACAAAGGGATCAGGCCCAAGAGGGGTGGTAGGATGATCTTCTATCTGAATAGCGGTACCATCCCAGAGGAGTCATTAATTCCAGTATTCACGGAGGGCAATAAGTATGTGGGAAACCTTGAGGAGGAGTTTGTGGAAATCCTCTCCCCTGGAGACATATTTATTCTGGGAGGAAGAACTTACGAGTTTCTTCTTTCAAAGGGAAACAGGGTCCTGGTAAAACCTGCAGAGGGACAGAGACCCACAGTTCCCAGCTGGTTCTCAGAGATGTTACCCCTTGCCATAGAGTCAGCAATAGAGATCTCATCATTTCGTGGTAGGATTGCCCGAATGATTGGAGAGGGTAAATCCCAGGAGGAGATAGTTACTTATATAGAGAATTTCCTTGATATCTCTAAATCAGCCGCTAGATCAATCTACACCTACATACTGGAGGAATACCTATTTACTGACGGAAATGTGCCCGATGATAAAAACCTGCTCATCGAAATTTATGATGATGAGGAGGACAGGAGGAACTTTATCTTCCACGCACTCTTTGGTAGAAGAGCCCTAGATGCGCTCTCAAGGATAGTTGCCTGGAAACTTGGATCCGATCTTAACATGGACGTGAGAACATCTATTACGGATAACGGATTCGTTTTAACCATAGGCGAAAAAAAGGACTACGATATAGCTAAGGCAATAGCGGAGATCAATCCAAATGACGTGTACGATCTCTTGGGAAACATCGTGCTCAGGACTGAAATGGTTAAACGAAGATTTAGGCACACTGCCGAGAGATCGCTTATGCTCCTCAAGAGGTATAAGGGGAGGGAAACCAGCATAGATAGGAGACAGTTAAATTCCGAGGTACTGATGAACGTGGTGAAAGAAATACCCAATTTTCCTGTGCTTAAGGAAACTCTAAGGGAAATACTGGAAGACTACATGGATATACACAGCGCAAAATGGATCCTGGAGAGAATAGCTAAGGGAGATATCAAGCTCACTGTGATCGGACCCAATCCTATCCCGAGTCCCTTTGCCCATCAGATTCTTGCCAAGGAGTATAGTGATATAGTATTAGCCAGTGATAAGAGGGAGTTCCTAAGAAAGATGCACGATAAGGTCCTTCAATTCCTCAGGGAGAAGGGAATCGACGTCGATCTCAGTTACACTACTGTCAGCGAATAAAAACGCCTTGATGCAATTGGGCGCCACAATTATCCATGGAACCCTCCAAGTCCACATATTTTCAATATCCCTAAAACTGGGGTAGCACATCTCCTCGTGAGAATGCACTATTGCCTGTATACCATCAAGATAGGAGTAGATCTCCTGCGGATCCATTAGAAATTCGTGGTCTCGTTCTGATACATTTCTAATCTCCACGAATTTATCCTTATATATTATTCCGCATCTTTCCCTCAAATGGACCATAATCCTTCTAGTCCGGCAATGGATTTCAGTATATCGGTTCTCGTAACCATTCCTGTTACCCTGTTAATGGCATCCATCACCACTAATCTTCCAACGTTATATGTTACCATTTTCTTGACAGCTTCCATTATATCGTCGTCCTCCTTTATGGTTATCACGTCTTTTTTCATGTAATCCGAAACTGTTGCGTCGAAATTACCCTCGTAAAACGCCCTCATCAAATCCGCAGTGGTAATTATTCCTATCACATTCCCTGACTCGTCCAGAACAGGCGCTCCCCTTATACCCTCCTTATGAAGAATTCTAGAGGCGTCCCTGAGAGACATGTTAGGTTTCAGGGAGACAAGCCTCTTTCCTATGATATTCTTTACCTTTTCCTTGGGAATGCTTATCATTCTCTTTACATCAATAATTATCTCTCTGCGTTCTTCCTCCGCATTTAATACAACACCCTCAATAACCAATCTACTGTAGGGCGTTGGTCCCACCCTCACGCTGTCACCTGGTCTGATCTTCCTGGGATCTCCCGAAATTTTTAGGATAACCCTGTTACCTGACGGATTGGTTATATCCAGCAACTCAATATTCTCCACCTTAACGTCAGTTTCAACGTTACCACGATAGAGGCTCAGCTTGTCCAATATTGGCAATATGGTGGGGTTTTTCACGAATTCGTAGGCCTTCAATGTTGGTAAATATCCGCCATTGGGACCTGGCTTAGAGTCCACAAGTCCGAGAACCTTTAGGCTCAGTATTATGTTTCTGACAGTACCCTCATCCTTGCTTATCATGTCAGCAACTTCTTTACTTTTAATCATTTTCTTTTGTCTGTTATAGAGTTCAATTAACGCCAGGAGTATCTCCCTTTGTGTTGATGATAAATTTTGCATACCTAATTATCATTCGACCGTTGTTTAAAAAGATCTATGGTTGAACAGAAACCTCTAGAACTTTACGGATCAGTTTTGGACTAACGTTGAAAACTTCTTTGGATATTAACGCCACGTAACTGGATTTGGGCAGTGGATACTCTATGCCCAAACTAATGGCAAATGCCTTCTTCATGGCTATATAGTTCATTTTATCCCTAATCAGACCCTCAGCTATATTCTCAGCTAGCCTAAAGGCTGTATAGAATCTAGAAAAGCTCTTTGCTGTGTGTTTTATGGCATCATTGGGAGAGGAATCGAGCACCCTAAGGGCCTGAAGTAACTTTGATTCGTCTGAGAATGAGAAAATTACCTCGGTAAAGATTAGCCTGAGCGCTCTAGCTAATACGTCCTTATCACTACCAGCTAGAGCATAGGCCTCTTCGGCTCCCTTCTCTATTATGGCCCTTGATACCTCGTAGAACTTCTCTTCAAGGGGAAGCAGCTTATCGAAAACAGGCCTATAGTCATCATAAAGGCCAAGCCCATCCTTTCCAACTACAAATATACTAATGAGCTCCTTCTCGTAAAGATTGGTGGATTTGAAGCCCCTGAATGGTCTTATGTCATTTTTCTCATAAATCTCCTGGACCAGAGATAAAAGTGAGTTCCTGTCCATGTTTTCCCAGTTGTCCAGAATGTTTCCCCAAAGATCAGTTAGCACCTTTATTCTCTCTCTATAGAGCTCCTTGACCATCACATGCCACGAAGAACTATTATGCATTCTGCCTTAAAAAGGATATTATGACAATGAGGTAATCATGAGTGTAGAGGATAATCTTAAGCCAAGTATTATGTTGATATCCCCCACTGATATAGAGCTTGACATAAAGAGGTTAGAGGAACAACTAAAGGTACATCAGGATCAAGAGAGCGACAACGTCCAAAAGATAAGGGAAGATATACAGAGACTCTGGGATTTCGTCTCTTGGTTAAAGATAGCCCAGGTTCAGGGAGTGTGGAAATCGAAGACCTGTAGACATTCGGTGAACGGTAGGTGCAACGCGTGGAACGTGAGCGAGCCGGAGAGGATAGGTTTAAGCTCAGAGTACGTAGAGGCTGGAGGAGATAATGTCAAGCACGTTGTAGTTGAGAAATATCCCCATTTCTGCATCACATGCCCTCTATACGAGGCCAAGAGAAGTTAGTATCCTTCTTTTATCCCTTTCCTCGAGTGTCTTCTTCAAGAGATCGAGTTTTTCCGATTGCAAATCTTGGTTTTCCGATAATACGTCGAGTAAACTTTCAACAAGATCGTCCACAATGAGACGCGCTATAGCCTTCTTCTCCTCCTCATCTGCCACATTTAATGCCCTCAAAATAGTCAAGTCGCTAGCGTGCGTTCTACCTTTATAAAATTTGACAATTGAGGCAGGAGATATACCTAAATCTCTGGCTAATTCGGATTTACTTCTCTTCTCCAGTAGAAGCTCCACTATCTTCTCCCTACACTTCTTACTTATATTGTGAACTGCACGCATTCAAACTCTACTCAACTTTAATTCTATTAACTTCATCACAGCTTTTGTCCTAAATGAAATCGGTAGTGTTCAACCAGGGTATTATTAAGGCTGAAGTCCCGGAAATACCAGTGGGCAGAAACTTTGTGGAGTTATCCACCGAACAGGCGCTAGTTGACGGAATTGAAAACGGGATATACCTGGGCTTAATCTGGGTCAGACCTGGCACTATTCTAGGAGGGATAGGTCTAGGAAGGGTTAGAGATGTGGGTATTGATGTTGATCAGTCAATTATGGGGAAGCTTGCTCTTGTTATGCCTTACTCCCGTTCCTTTGGAGGCATAGGGACTGAAACTCACGGCGTGCTGGCAGAAAGGGCGGTCGTACCAGTGGATTCGGTCGTTATTTTACCTGAGGGAATTGACGAGAGGGCATTACTCCTTCCATTGATCTCCATGGCGCTTGAAATCAAGGAAAGAGTTAGAGGTGGCTCTGTTCTTGCCATGGGTACCGGATTAATCACCAGGATACTTGCAGATTTAATCGGAGATCTGGTTATGGTGGAGGATGATGGCTCCTCTAGAAACTCTGCAATGGAACGGAAATGGGATTACATCATTGTCTCCACTGTGAGAGGATGGGCTAGATATCTGGCGGAAAAAATGATCGGCCCCGATGGGAAGATAATAATACCGAAGTTCATGAATTCTTGGCCACCATTCATGCCTAGCTCCAGCGAGGTTGTTTATCCCACTGTCAGAAAGGACGCATTCAAATATCTAGATAGTAAGGAGAGCGACAAAATGATCAAGAATTTCGTTGGTAAATCAGAAAACGTCCTTGCCTCAATACCCACTCCAAAACCTGGAGTTATAGTAAATGTGAAAAAATCACTAAGCTAAAACTCACAACTTGGATTTTATCAGATTACCTAAAATTTCAATTCCCTTCTCTATCTCATCCTTGCTTGGGAAACTGAAGTTTATCCTCATGGTATTCGCTCCGCTGTAATCGTAATAGAAACTGTTACCCGGCACGTACGCTACTCCCTTCAACATGGCCTCCTGAAGTAGTTGTGTGGTATTGAACTTTTCGGGCAACCAGGCGAACACGAACATTCCACCAACGGGCTTCGTCCTCCTTACTATCGAGGGAAAGTACTTATCCATTGCCCCTATCATATAGTCCCTCTTTTGCTTGTAGAGGGCCTTAGTCTTGGGTAAGTTGGATTGTATAACCCCCCTCCTTATGGCCTCTGCAGCTATGAACTGATTTAACGAGGGCGTGTGAAGATCCACGTTTTGCTTGAACAGTTCAACTTCTCGGATTATTTCCTCATCTGCGACGATCCAACCCAGTCTCAACCCCGGAGACAGGATCTTGCTGAAGGTACCGAGATAGATTACCCTCCCTTCCTTATCCAGTGCTTTCAGGGGCGGAGGGTTATCCCCCTCAAACACCAGAAATCCATACGCATCGTCCTCAACTACAAGAAAGTCGTAGGAAGAGGCTAGCTCCATGAGATATTTCCTGTCATCTAGGTACATGGTGGTTCCAGCGGGGTTTTGTGCTGTGGGAATAACATACATGAGCTTAACCTTCTTTCCTTCTGACTTAAGCTTCCTCAGCTGGGACTCCAGAGCGTGTAGATCGGGCCCCTTATCCGTAACCGTAACTCCGTGGAATTGTGGCTTTCTTGTGCGAAGTACATTAAGGGCGGTTAAGTAGGTGGGTTTTTCAACAATTACGTTATCTCCGGGATCCACAAGGACGTTAAAGAGGATGAAAAGGGCCTCCTGACTTCCAACACTCACGAAAATATTATTTTCACTAATTCCAGTGATACCTCTTAGGCCAGTGAATGAAACTAGTTCTTTCCTCAACTCTGAGACTCCAGCGGTCGCCGTGTACTGAAGAGCAGATGAGGACTTTGTATCTAGAATTTCGTCCGTTATCTTCTTTATGTCCTCTACGGGGAAGGTAGAGGGATCTGGTAACCCACCGGCAAAGCTTATCACATTCCTTCCTTCAGTGAGCTTAAGTAGATCCCTTATCTCCGAGGATTTGAGCCCCTTGGTTTCATTTGAGAAGAAGCCTTCCCATTTGCCCATAAATTCTATAGTTCGATATGGCTTTTATTATTATGCGTATGCTATATACGGCAGAGGTATTAACTATAGGAAATGAGCTGTTAACTGGCAGAACTGTAAATACCAACGCTTCACATATCGCGTCTAGGCTCACGGTAATGGGTTTCTCCGTGAGGAGGATAACTGTTATCGGAGATGACCTAGATGAGATATCTAACGCAATAAGGGAGATCTTGGCGAGAAGCCCTACCATTGTGGTGGTCAGTGGAGGGTTGGGACCCACATATGACGATTTGACCGCTGAAGGACTGGCCAAGGGGCTTAACCGGCCTCTAGTCATGAATGATGAAGCGCTCAAGGAGTTGAGGGAAAAGTATGAGGCTAAAGGTCTACCCCTAACTCAGGAGAGACTGAAAATGGCACTCTTGCCAGAGGGGGCAAAACCCATAAGGAATGAGGCAGGTATAGCTCCCGGCTTCACCCTTAACGTAAATGGAACGGACATAGTAGTCACTCCAGGCGTGCCTAAGGAAATGGAGAACGTTCTGGAGAGCTTTCTGAACAGGTTAGCCAGACGACCTCCTGTTCACTATTACGAGGAAAGTTTTCTTGTTAAGGGGGTAATGGAGTCCGCTCTTGCTCCTCACGTCAAGAGTGTCGTAAAGGAGACCGGCGTCTATATTAAGACCCATCCAAAGGGGCACGAAACAAGGGAACCGTATCTAGAGATCCAGATTGCCTACAGTGGTGAAAATGCTGAAAGGGTGAGAGATACTGTAAGGAGAGTGAACGAAAGGGTAAAGGCTATTGTAAGAGAGCTGGGAGGGACTATACTAGAGAGAGTAGAGAATTCTCAGTAGCTCCTCTGGACTCTCTAGGTTCGGGAAATGCCCAGTTCCTTGAATCTCAAAATATCTGAATCCAGCCCTCTTGAAAACGTCCAGGTTCGCCTTTAACCTGTCTTCACTTCCATAGATTAGCGCAGAATCCCTCAACTTCTCCAATTCTGGCTCATAATTTGGAGCCTCTAAAAGTCCCCTCACCGTATTAATGTAACCTATCACGGAAGTGCCCCTGTAGATTTGCAGGAATCTGGACCACAGAGAAAATGATTCCGTTATCTTGACGGGAATCTCTCCATTCAATCTCCTGTAAAATGCCAACGCCTCCATGCCGAATCTAGTGGCGATGTCCATATACCTCATATAGGGTATTGGATCGGGTGCCTTGTACAGTGCGCCCACGAGAACAAGCCTACCCACTGAATTTTTCAGGGCGTACTCCATTGTAATTAGAGAACCTATTGAGTGACCTACTAGTATTGGGTCCTTTACACCAAGATACTCCAACAATGCCTTCAAATCCTGAGCGTGGTCAGATATTGTATATCTTGATGGAGGAACTGAGCTCTTTCCATGACCTCTTAAATCATATGTGATGACCCAGAACCTAGACGCCAGGTCATGAATCATGAACTCCCAGCTTAAAGTAGAACCGGCTAGGTGATGTACCAAGACCAGCGGTTTTCCTCTTCCATCACTCCTGTAATAGAGGTCTACATCGGCTAACTCTAGAACTGGCATCATATCACCCTCCTCAATGCATCCAAGTCAAGTTCTGCCAATAGCACAGGATATAGCAAATTAAAACTTCTTAATATTTCTGGATTGGCCTCACCAATTACCCCAACTCTTTCGTCCCTGAGTATGATTTCGGCTGATCTGCCCCTCATGAGGATGTCATTGTCCACACGCCTGTAAGACGGGGCTATTCCTAGAAGGTTAAGTAAGACCTGGTGAAGTGGGGACTGAAGGATTTCATAGCTGACCTTGCTATCCATGATGGCCACTGCCAACCTCGTCGCGTTGGCGTAGTTGGTATCCTTACTCTCGTCCCTCCGAACAACCTCACCTATCTCAAATATTTTCACAGGAAACCTGGAGTGCTGATTGTTGGAGAGAAAGAGGAGGCTATTCCAGAGTAACGAGTTTCGCACCGAATCATACTCCACTGAGATGGGGTTAGCAATCCTCACAACTTCACCCCTCTGATAATCAGATTTTGTCAAGACTAATGTATATATTTCCTGAAATCCTGCTCCTATGAGAAGTGTTCTCAGCTTCCTGTAAATTTCAGACTTCTCCGATAGTGATCCGGTGACCATGCCTCGCCTGGACTCCAGCGTGAAGCGATCATAGCCATAGGCCATCGCTATGTCCTCTGCCACGTCTGTGTAGTTCATTATATCCACCCTGTAAGGTGGAACCACGACAGCCAACCCATCTCCTGTCTCAACTTCCATTCTCATTCTGCGGATGAGGGTTACTGCTTCATCCTTAGAGACATTAATGCCCAGTCTTCTGTTCACGTCCTCTAGACTAAAAGGAACTAGAGTATGTCTCAACACAGGCGATGTCTCCACGTTCATCCCCTTCACCTTAATCCTTCCTATTATCCCTCCCAGCTCAGCCAACCCCGTTACCAGAAGATCCATTGTCTCCACCACTGAGTCGAAGTTGGTACCCGTTACATCTATCAGAAGCGACCTAGTATTCTCAGTGATCCTGGTCCTGTCAGAATTAATCACGGGGGGCACACTCAGAATACCCTTTTCATCCATTATTGCAGGCGAATAATTATCCCAAACCGAAATATTCCCATACTGTTTCCCCTGAGGTGTTTCCTGAAGCACGTCCTTAACGCTCATCTCCTTTTCCTGGTAGAGAGGGACAAAGGTGGTGGAAAGAGGCACTGGGGCATATCTTATCACCTTCCCCTCAACTTTCTGAAGATCATGAATTCCAATTGCAACCTTCTTCCTCCTTCTGCCTATGGTATCATGTAGTTTCTCCTGGAATTGAATGAGTTCCTTCAGGTAAAGGTCCGGGTTGAGTTTCACGTTATAAACGATACAGGCTAGAGCGTAGGGCCTTGAGGGTACTCTCTCCACCTCCAACACGTAATCGGTGTCCCTTACTGTGTATTTTGGCTCCCCCAATTCCCTACCTGTTATTCCCTTCAGTGCCCTGACTATCCCACCTAGACTAAGCATGTCCAGCCTATCGGCGTTAACCTCTATGGAATACTCGTCCTGATTCACCGGCGATACCTCAGATTTCAGTCTGAAGAGGTAATCCACTAACTCCTGTTCATTCAGCCTAGTCAAGTCCTGCAATATCCACTTGTTAAGGTTTATGGTTGGCATCAGATCACCCTCCTTGATCTCAGGTACTCTATGTCAAGCGAGTACAGATCCCTTATATCCTTGACACCTAGGAAGAGCATGGCCAGCCTGTCTATTCCTATTCCCCATGCGCCGGCCGGTGAGTAAACACCTGCAGGCTCCGTAACCTCCTTTCTAAGGAGTCCAGCACCGGCCATCTCCACCCAACCAAGGCCATCAATAAAACCATAGACTTCAACGCTGGGTTCTGTGAACGGGAAGTAGCCCGGCTTAAACTTCACCTGTTTAACTCCCAGCCCTTGAAATATATCACGAAGAGTGGAAAGGAGGTCCCTGAACGTGAAGTTCTCCTCCACAACCAGCCCATCCATCTGATGGAACTCTATGAGATGGGTAGCATCAATGGAATCTGGCCTAAAGACCTTACCTATTGTAAAGGCCCTTATTGCCCTAGGTGCACCACTTAGTACCCTAGCAGTGACCGCGGTGGTTTGGCTCCTGAGAACAAGCCTCCTGGCATTATCCTCACTCCACGAATACCTCCACCACTTCTCGTGTATCTCCTTTACCTTTTTAACGAGGTCCCCATCTGGTAGTTTCCCTCTTCCCTCAATTACGAAGGAATCATGAATTTCCCTGGCAGGATGATCCTGTGGCTGAAATAACATGTCGAAATTGAAGAACTCTGTCTCCACAAATTCTCCAGACACCTCCACGAAACCCAATCCAACCATAAGGTCCTTCACCTTCTCTATAAAGTCCCTGAAGTAGTGTGTCTTGCCTATGGGAAAGAAAGGAGGATCGGCCTCCACGTTATATGGCTTGAACTCGTAATTTTTCCATGAACCTGTTGTAAGCATTTCATGGGTTAGGTAGAGCTCCGCTGGTCTGACCTCAACGTCCTTAACCAGCTGAACCTTCAAAACTTTCTCCTCCTTTACCTCAACCAGCTTCCTCTTGACGAGCGAATCCAGCATCTCCCTTTCAATTTCCTTTCCGGCCTGAAGATCCTTGAGCGCAATGTACTCAGGTGAGACGTGACTCGAGACCTTGGGTATTACAGTATCATTTTCTACGATTATGAGCCCCTTTCTCCTAGCCCATCCAAAACCTATCTCAAAGTCCTTGCCAAGGACGCTTTTCAATTCTTGTATCTTAGCCGGCTTACCATTGAGAGTGGAAACCAGACGATCCTCTGGTAAACCCTGTTCAGCCCTCAGTTTACCCTCCTCAGTTAACCTAGCCACCCTTCTGGTCTCCTCTGAGATTACTTTCACTATACCCTTGGATTCCAGAGTTGCAATAATACTGAAAACAGAGCTTGGAGGAAGACCTGTTGCTTCCCCAATTTCCTGGGAAGTCGATTCCTTTCTCTTTCTCAAAAAATCCAAGATTTTAAGCTCGTTCTCACTGAGCATTACGCTACAACTCGATTGACTGACCTGGCTGTAACAGAATTGCCTCGTAGCCCTTCTCCTTAACTCCCTTCACAAACTCCTGGGGGTCAACCCTTATCATGTCCCACGTGTTGAAATGTATGGGGATTGCACCCTTCCTCGGTTTTATCATATCCACCGCAATCACCGCCTGCTTAGGATCCATGGTGAATCTTCCACCAATAGGTAGGAGTGCGTAATCCGGCTGGAATACTTGGCCTATCAACCTCATGTCCTCAAAGAGTCCCGTATCACCTGCGTGATATATGGTTGTACGGCCATCGGATACCACAATCCCTGTGGGGTCACTATGTTCGCTTGAGTGAACTGCCTTAGTCAGGGCCAGCCTTATCCCTTCATGTTCCACATAGCCTCCAACATTGGCGGGAATAAGCTGCGCCTCAGGAACCTTAAACTGATTAACTAGATACATCTCTAGATCAAAGGTCGCAAATAGTTTTGCTTTATTATTCATTTTCAATATCTCCACCGTATCCCCAAGATGGTCATAATGATCGTGGGTTACCCCAACGACGCTGACTCCCTCCAGATAGTTAAGCTTTACTGGAGATAGGGGATTGTCTTTTATCAAGGGGTCAATTACAACCCTCTTTCCAGAAATGAGAACCTCCACTGCCGCATGACCTAACCATCTAATTTGAGACATGGGGCATTGTATTAGACTAAAAATAAAAATTTCATTCGCGTATTATCTTTCCATGACCGAGGACGAATTAAAGCTTGTTAAGGCCGCTGGAGAGATTGCTTCTAGGGCCAGGGATCTTGGGGCTAGAATGATTAAACCGGGAGTTAAGGTGATTGAAGTTTGTGAGGCTGTTGAGAAGGCCATAATTGAGGCTGGAGCAAGGCCTGCCTTTCCCTGCAATCTCTCCATTAATCACGAAGCTGCGCACTATAGCCCCGTGATAGGGGACGAGAAGGTAATTCCTGATGGCGCAATTGTGAAACTGGACATAGGTGCCCATATAGAGGGTTACATAACGGACACCGCAGTAACTGTCTACCTCGATGACAGAATGGAGAGGCTAGCTGATGCTGCTAAGGATGCATTGAAGTCAGCTATCTCCAATTTTAAGATGGGGGCTTCACTGTCAGATATAGGAAAAGTTATTGAGAAAACGATCAGGGGATACGGCTTTAAACCCGTAAGGAACCTTGGGGGGCACCTCATTCGAAGATATGAACTCCATGCAGGTATTTTCGTGCCTAACGTTTACGAGAGAATCACCGGGAAGATTCAGGGAGGTAACACTTACGCCATAGAACCCTTCGCTACTGACGGTGGAGGAGAAGTAGTTGAGGGAAAGGAGGTAACAATTTACTCATTAAGATTGAAACAGGTGAGGGGTCTAACAGAGATTGAAAGGAAATACCTGGAGGAAATTGATAAGAGATTTAAGACCTTGCCCTTCTCAGAGAGATGGCTATCAGACCTGGGTAGCAAGGAGGAGGTTGAACAAACTCTCAGGACCCTAAGCAAGCGCGGTGCCCTTCACGCATATCCGGTCCTCCTAGAGGTTAGAAGGGGGATGGTGTCCCAGTTTGAACACACGGTTTACGTTGACGAGAAGGGAACGCTCGTTTTAACCTGAGGTTACTGGTACTTTGATAAAAGTTTAATTTCTCACAAACGCGTGTCTATACGAACATTATGAATGGATTAATAATAGCTCTTGCACAGACCAGTAGTCAAGGTCAAAGCGGGGCAGCCTTGGCGTTCTCATATATATTTTACATATTTTTCATAGCCCTTCTAGCCCTTTCATTCTTCCCTGGAGTTCAGCAGAAGACCCAAATCATGTTTCTTAGCAGAGATGTTGAACAGAAACTTCAGATGATCGAGGGATACCTGAAGGACTCCAGAGGACTCACTGAAAAGCTTCTAAAGGAGAAGGGATTTGCAGATCCAAAGGCCTTCGTGGAAAGGATAATAGACAGGTTCGTTATTGACCCAGTTAGCGTTGAGCCCACTGACATCATAAACAGGATGAAGCTTCTAATGAGGTCCAACGAGGACACAGTGAGGGAAATGATAACAGCTGTGAACCCTAACATTGATCCCATGACAAGGAGTCAAATAGAAATTTCCACAGAAGTGGTTAATGCGCTCAACCTGATCTACAAGGTGATTAGGCATTACCTAATAATGGCGAAGAAACTGAACAGCATCATGATAATGTATCAGCTTCAGATGGTGGCTCCCATATACGTGAAATACGCGGAGGCCTATGCTAAGGCACAGAAAGTGTTCCTTCAGGGAATACCCATAGGAGATGGTTTAGGACCTTTAGTTGCCTCAAGGTTCTTAATGAAAGCCGATCAGAAGTTCACTGTAAGTAAGGATACCATAGCTGGGTCGATAGAGTTTGAAGGAAGGAAGGTAGTTGTGGTGAAGGCAGAAGGCCCAATGGCTACTGTGGGTACTCCAGGTGAGGGAGTGCAAAACGTGATTGAAAGAGAAGGCGGAAGAGTGTCAAGAATAATAACAGTGGATGCAGCGCTTAAGCTTGAGGGAGAGGAGACTGGTTCTGTGGCCGAGGGAATGGGTGTTGCAATGGGTGACCCAGGGCCAGAGAAGATAGCCATAGAGAGGGTTGCAGTGAAGTATGGAATACCCATTGACGCAGTCATTGTTAAGATGAGCATGGAGGAGGCCATTACGGAAATGAGGAAAGAGGTATATCAAGCTGCAGATAAAGCAATAGAATATGTAAAGAGGATCATCCTAGAAAGGACAAAACCTGGAAGCACTGTGGTGGTTGTGGGAGTAGGTAACACGGCGGGTATAGCCCAGTGATGGAAATTGGCAATAAGTGTTGACTCCAAGCAGAATCTGAAGGTTAAGACTCTCATAAAATGCATGCAATGCGACTACACTCAAGAAAGAGACTTCCAAGTAGGTGACTTTGTACTCAAGCTCGTGGGCAACTGTCCCAAAGATAACGGCCCGCTCTACATTGCCGGGATATATGCTGAGGCCGTAACATCTAAGAAATAATTTTTTAAGGAAGGCTGAACAATAAGAGATTGTCCACCCGGTCATAGCGGGGGAGCAACACCCGGACTCATCTCGAACCCGGAAGTAAAGTCCTCCGCGTTGGGGATGCGGTGGGATCCGAAAGGGCCCGCAGCTACCCCAAACTGGGATGGACTTTTAATTTTACATTTCTTATTTCTGCATATGAAAAGGGTATTCGATGAAGTTCATGGGACCATCGAGCTAGACGATTTAGCGGTTAAACTGGTGGACTTACCGGAATTTCAGAGGCTTAGAAGAATCAGGCAGACCAGCCTTGCATACACAGTTTACCCGGGCGCAACTCACACTAGGTTCAGCCATTCCCTAGGGACGTACTACCTTGCCGATAAAATTGGAAACAAATTAGTTAAGGAAGGTACAATAAATAGCGAGGAGTTAAACCTTGTCAAGATAGCAGCCCTAATTCACGATTTGGGTCAGTTTCCTTTCAGTCATGCAATAGAGAGCTTTTACATAACCAAGGGTCTCGGAAACAAGGAACTCAGGGAGCTGGTTATAAAAAATTACATATCGGATGTCCTAGACGAATTTGGAATAGATCATAGGAAGGTGAGGGATCTCCTCGACGGTAGCAGTATGTTAACCTCTGTGATTGACGGTGACGTTGATGTGGATAGAATGGACTACCTGATAAGGGATTCGACGCATACTGGGATTCAACTGGGAAGGATAGATCTAGATAGACTTATTTTTACTATCTCATATAGAGAAAATGGAATTTCTATCCAGGATAAGGGAATAATAAGCTTGGAGAACTTCTATCTTTCAAGGCTTCACATGTACCAGGCGGTATACTATCACAAAACGATCCTGGGATACGAGCTGTTCCTGAGGAGCATCTACTCTAAACTTGTGGAGGAATGCGAGACTAGGCTGGAGGTTGAGGATGTAAAGAGAATGATAGAGGGAGGGACTTTTCCCTACTGGGATGACGAGTGGGTTTTTGGCTCCCTCTATAGGTGCTATTCGAACAATCCCAACTCAGTCACATCGCAGATGATTAAGGATTTCCTTGACAGGAGAGGGCCCAAGGTGGTTTACGAGGAAATTGGTTACGACAACGAGAAAGATACCAAATTCAAGGAGATCACAGAGAGGCTAGTCAAGTTCATTCCTCCCGATTCTCTTTACCCCTTTGAAGAAAAAATCTCAATACTGGATAAGGACAGGATAAGGGTGATTTCCAAGTACAGGGAAATAGGCCTAGATAGTTATCCCACCCTACTTAGGTCAATACCCGAGAGGCTCATCATTAGAAGAGTTTATGTCGATAGAAGGTTTGTCAATAGAGCTAGGGAATTAATTTGATTAAGATGCTCTTAACCGATTTAGATGGTACATTAACCGAAGACAGGGGCACCTATGTCGTGGATATAGACGCTATCAGGGCACTGAGGAGAGCAGAGAGGGCAGGCATAAAAGTGGCCCTCGTGAGTGGGAATTCCTATCCTGTGTTAAGGGGGTTACACAATTACCTGGGATTGACGGGAGGGGTTGTTGCGGAAAATGGTTGTTTTGTTTTTTACAAAGGAGTCACATATAGGGTATGCGAGACGCTCTCCAGAGATATAGTCTCGGAGTTCGCTAAGGTATTCAACCTCAAGGAAAGCTGGCAGAACGAGTTCAGAAAATCGGATTTTGGATTTACACCAGCAGAATTGAAAGACGAAATGATAAAGTGGGCGGAGGATAGAGGACTAGTTGTACAGAGTAGTGGTTACGCTCTTCACCTATCTGGTAAACCTGGGGGGAAGGGAGCTGGAGTGAGAAAACTACTTGAACTCGCGAAGGTCACCAAGGAGGAAACCGGCGCCATAGGGGACTCCAGAACCGACGTGGAAATGTTTAGGGAGGCCGGGATCACAGCCGCTGTCTCCAATGCAGATCCGGAGCTGAAGAAAGTTGCTTCCATCTCACTTAAATTAAAAAGCGGAGCAGGAGTTATGGAATTCATTGAAATGTTACTGAGTTGATCGTAATGGAACTAGAGGAAATTGTATATAAATACGCGTTATGGAATGCCGTCAGGCACAACGGACAGGCCCAGGTAGGTCCAGTTGTGAGCAAGGTATTTGCAGAGAAGCCTGAACTAAAGGCCAATGCAAAGGAAGTGGTTAAGCTTGCCGAGAAAGTGGTAGCCAAGGTAAACTCAATGACTCTGGAACAGCAGACGGCAGAGATCCAGAGGTACCCTGACCTGCTTGAGGAGAGAAAGAAGGAAGAGAAAAAGACCCTTTCTCCTTTACCAAACGTAAAGGGAACCGTGGTCACCAGATTCGCTCCGAATCCCGATGGTCCTCTTCACTTGGGGAACGCCAGGGCCGCAGTCCTCTCCTTCGAGTATGCCAGGATGTACAATGGAAAGTTCATTCTTAGGTTCGACGATACTGATCCCAAGGTAAAGAAACCAATCAAGGAGGCTTACCAGTGGATCAGGGATGATCTACGATGGTTGAACATAACGTGGGATCTCGAGTTCAAGGCCTCTGAGAGATTGTCCGCTTACTACGAGGTAACCAAGGTGATGCTGGAGAAGGGGGTTGCGTACGTTGATACGCTCAGCGATTCCGAGTTTAAGGCCCATAGGGACGCAAGGAAGATGGCGGAATACAAACCAAGGAGCAACCCACCTGAAGTCAACCTAGAGTTGTGGGCGAGGATGCTAAATGGCGATTTTGACGAGGGTAAGGCTGTTGTGAGGATAAAGACCAACCCTGAGGATCCAGATCCTTCCAAGATTGATTGGGTCATGCTCAGAATTATCGACACCAGGAGGAATCCCCATCCCATAACTGGGGACAGGTTCAGGGTCTGGCCCACGTACAACTTTGCCACTGCGGTGGACGATCATGAGTTTGGGATAACCCACATTCTACGTGCAAAGGAACATATGACAAATACCGAGAAGCAGAGATGGGTTTACAACTATATGGGCTGGGAAATGCCAACAGTCCTGGAGTTCGGAAGACTGAAACTTGAGGGCTTCATGATGAGCAAGTCCAAGATAAGGGGAATGCTGGAGACAGGATCGGAAAGGGATGACCCCAGATTGCCTACGCTGGCGGGGCTAAGGAGGAGGGGGATTATACCCGACACAGTGAGGGAGATCATAATACAGGTGGGACTGAAAGTAACTGACGCGACAATTAGCTTCGACAACATAGCTTCCGTTAACAGAAAACTTCTGGACCCCGTGGCCAAGAGACTGATGTTCGTCAGGGACGGAGTTGCCTTCAAGCTGGATATTCCTCAGGAAATGAAAGCCAAAGTGCCCTTAATCCCGTCCAAACAGGAGTTCAGGGAGATTTCGGTGAAGCCCGGCGATGAGATTTACTTGGACAGAGATGACATTGAACAGGGGAAGATAGTTAGACTCATGGATCTTTGCAACGTGAAGATAGAAGGAGACGCTTTAAGGTTCATCAGTCAGGATCTGGAGTCAGCCAAGAGAATGGGGGCTGACATAATCCAGTGGGTAAAGAAGAGCGATAGCAAACCCGTGATCGTGATAAGGGCAGATCCCGAGAAGAACCTAGAGGAGATAAAGGGATATGGGGAAAGGTACTTTGAGAACCTGAAAGCAGGGGATATTGTTCAGCTAGTTCGCTACGGATTCGCTAGAGTCGATAGTATCTCGCCTAGCGGAATTACCATGATATTCGCACATGAGTAACTTTTTAATTCTCGAGGCTTAAATTGCACGGCGTGACGACATAGGAAGGAGGATGAACGCAAATGGCTAAACCGTCTTATGTAAAATTTGACGTTCCGCCGGAATTGGCGGAGAAAGCTCTAGAGGCTCTAAAGAAAGCCAAAGAAACAGGCAAGATAAGAAAGGGTACCAACGAGGCTACCAAGGCTATAGAGAGGGGCCAGGCTAAACTCGTCCTCATAGCTGAGGATGTCCAGCCTGAGGAAATAGTTGCCCATCTACCACCTTTGTGCGAAGAGAAGAAGATACCATACATTTACGTTCCCACCAAGAAGGGAATCGGCGAGGCCTGCGGATTACAGGTTGGCGCAGCTGCTGCTGCCATACTGGACCCAGGACAGGGTAAAGACGTGCTAGACGAAGTAATAAAGAGGGTCTCGGAGCTTACGGGCAAGTCTTGATTTTTTGGCAGTTAATTTATCGTTAATCAGTTTAAGGAATTTATTTCTTTGTTTGATTTCCTGCTATTACCTGGTTCTGGCAAGACTTATGACGTTTTAGGAAAGATAATTTACTACCTCTACCGTCTTGGACGATGCGTTCCAACGCCATTGAAGTTGTTCCATAGTGTTGTCAAACTTCCATAAAAATCATCCTGCGATGTGGAGACTCCGCGCCGAATTTCACGCGGGCCTAGTCTGGTTTGTTGTGTATTTCACGTTAAAGGCTCCTTAAATACACAACAAAATGAGGTAGCCCCTCACGCACTTTAAAATATTCTGGTGTGACGACACTATATCAACGCTATTAAACATCACATAATAATGCTACTCCGCCACAAAGAGCTGTACATGTTACGTCATCAAGAACAAGTATTTCATCATTACTAGCACAATCAAATTCTAGATATTCTGAGAAGCAAACTGCTAATGCAAAGAGATCCAGTAGAGCATTTTTCAACCATCATTTTTTATCTTTTTAATTTCAATTTTTTCTGGTTCATAGTTTGTTATAATCTGTTTCATCGGATTTCCCCTTATTTCATATGCCCCAGAAGCAACTTTAACTAACTTATTTTCTTTCATGTAATAACTTTCCACCATTGCGATCTTTTTATCACCATTTCTACTAATCTTTTTAAAGACATTAAAGACTGGTATGAATCCATTCTCTTCTTCAGCAACAATGAAATGATATTCTTCGTCATCTTTCTTCACTATTATCTCAATATCCTTTGCGTCCATTTTTGGTCCTGACAAAAGCGAAGGAATAATCGTCCACTTGAACGCTGTCCATTACTTCAAATTCAACTCTTTGTCCCTTGTATAATTTATCTTTAGACTCTCCACGTTTCTTAACAACGCCTTCAATAACATCAATCCTCTTTATGAGATCTATAAACTCCATTTCACACACCTTTATCATGTTTTACATAAAGTGTGATATAAACTTCTGTTTTCTTTCAATATTGACAGAAATAAGGACAACCTTGAATTTTTGCCTTATTAACAATACTGAAGTGTATCACGAATTACTCACGTTATTATTCCTGGTTAACCAATTTTCAGAAAAGTGAGCAAAGATTTTAAACAAAAAGAACGCCGCGGGACGGACTCGAACCGTCGACCGCTCGGTTTCTGCCAGACTAAAGCTAACAGCCGAGCGCTCTGCCAGCTGAGCTACCGCGGCACGCGCATTATAAAACATGGACTATCCCATTTAAAACTTTCTCACGTGAGACTGGACCTCCACGTAGTAGAGCTTATTTGCATCTAAAACTTGATCGAATAGTATATTTCAAGGCAAGCAATGCTTAAAAATACGTAGAAACAGACAGATAATTTATTAAAGTTAGGACTTCGCACGTGGGGCCGAGGGGATTTGAACCCCCGATTACCAGGGCCCAAGCCTGGCGTCCTAACCAAGCTAGACGACGGCCCCTTATTGCCATTATAACGGATGGCATATAAGCTTAATCTTGATGTAAAAGATCTTTAACATTCTTTCCTGCTTTCTCAATGGGATACATAAGTTGAGACTTCTATACTAGACACAGAGAAATCAGAATACTCGATTGATATTATTATGGGGAAGCCAAAAGGCAGATCAGGGATACCCTATCATTTTGCGGTTAGATCTTTCTAAACTAGGGACAATGACTCCAATCAATCTAGGCATTACATAATGAACATGATATATGATTTAAATAAAAGCTTAAATATATTGATACCTATTTTGATATACATGGCAACTCAAACTGAAAGAAGTGTCCTGTCGGAGATTGGGGAGATACCATGGGGCGAACTCCTGGACTGGCTCTCCATAGCTATCCTGGGCACCACAGCGGTGGTGAGCACGACCGAGGGAACCTGCACCCTGAACGATGTGGAGAGCAACCCGGAATCCCTCCCGCTAATCCCCTCCCTCATCTATCCGGCCAGGGTATCCTCAAAGGGTAGGGCTAGCAACATAAATAGCATTGATCAACTGGTGAGACATGGACTGCTGGTGAAGACTCAGGCCAGGACCACCGGAGGACTGGAGAAGGAGATTTTCGTGTTCCTTGGGGGTTTCTCTCCCACCTGGACCTATAACGTGAACAAGGTGAACGTATCCCAGTATGGTGCTTCTTTCACTTTTAATTCTGACTCAAATCTGCTCGGAAGGTTATTGTCAGGCTCTTATGGGGTTACCGCGATACCTGTGAGACCACGTAACGGAGTATTTTTCACGGAATTCGTTCCCCCAGTATCGCCCTGTACCTCAGGGGTAGTACAGGATATTACGGAGTTTGGGGCCTTTTTCGATGTGGGAGCCATACCCTCATTTGTTCCCCGGGTATATGCATATATTGGAGGCACGAGCCGTGGAAGAGAAGGTCTCTTTTTCAACAAGGAGGTTCTGAGTGGTACTATATCAAATCAAATTAATGCTGCATCTGATGGTACTCCAACCTGGTTGCCTGCGCTATCAGCGACAGAGAATCCCCTGTCGTTCTTGGGCATCCCTGGCTACGTCTCTTACCCCAACGCCTTGGCCTCCCTGAGGGTTCCAGGACTCGATTCATCCCTGTTTACTTATATACGAAAGGTGTTCGGCCTTGGTGTTGGGGAATACCCCATGATACAGGGTGCTCCATTCTTCGCCAACCTGCCCTGCACGGGCCAGTGCCAGCAGCTGGGGCTCGCGGGCTTCGTGGGCGAGTCTGGAGTCATCCCGGACCTGGAGGAGAGCTATCAGGGTTCAACCTTCGTGCTCAAATCGTCCTATCTTGTCCCTCCTCCCAGGTCGTACAGCTTTGACCACATAGTGGAGTTCGCCAACTCCAGGGGAGTGGGGCAGGCCTTCATCCAGGCTGTGGACCTCCTTGTGGATGCGGTGAGGCTCGAGGAGGCTCTCGTGAGGGAGGGCTGGTCGGAGGAAATAGCGAGCTATGCGGTGGACCAGCTGGAGTGGACCGCCTCGCTCTTCGAGAGGGGCATAGAAAACCTGGCGCGACAGATAAGCGGGGAGCTCAGGGCTCCGGACCATCCCGAGACTCAGCACGTGGACCCGGTGGAACAGCAGATCCACAGGGCATACATGTGCGTGAGGTTCGGAGTGTGCGCGTGAGGGCGGTTCCCTTCAGCCGTGACGGTCCTGAAAATCCACCGCAATGGAAGGCTCCACCCTATGGTGAGGTTGAGGACCGTGCGGACCCTCCCCTGACGCATATGCTAGTACTTTCTGTAAGTTTTTCAGTTCTTTCTGAACGGTGCCCATGCCAGAGGATAAAAATTAATAAAAACTACTAGCGTAGCCTCCGGATTCCATCACTATCCCATGCCTAGAGGGGCAGGCTTAAGGGATGAAATAATTGAGATCCAGATAAACAGTAACTATATACATTCCCAACCACACTGCTGGTATCACGTACCTATAAACCATCTGGTTTCTTATCCCCTTGGAGATTAGTATGGATCCGAAACCTGATACAGTGTGAAGTACAAACAATAAAGCTAAAGGAGTGATCAACGCAAGATGAAGTTCCAGTGAAAGGCCTCTACTCATTAACCCAAAGGTAATTTCACTTATGAAGTTAGACGTGGTAGGCCCTGCCCCAAATCCCGTTATCCCCTCCAGGATTGAAAGAAGGAGAAGACCCAGAGATGTCTTTTTCCTGAAGTGAGCCGTATAGATCGAATCCCTAAAGTTGGGGTCAAACGACTTGGAAGATACTGTGACCATGATTATCCCAAGTATCCACATTGGCTGGAAAATGAAGGAGAGGATTGGTACTAGGGCTGATAGGCCGAGTAGATCACTTTTTCGCCACATCTGGATAACCCTCTGACTCCCAGTAGCCTAGGACGTTTTTTGAGGTGAAGTATAACCTTACCAGCCACTTGACATATGTGTAGCCCCACCACCCTGGCACTGCTAATCTCGCTGGATATCCGTGAACCTGAGGTAAGGGTCTACCATCAGCCATATATGCAATTATCACGTCAGGTTCCATTGCCTTATAGATTGGGATATCAGCGGTGTAACCCTCGGCACCGAATCCGACCACCTTGATCACATCAGGACTAGGCTTAACCATATCAATAATCTCCTTCAAGGGAATCCCTGTCCATACCACATTGGCTTTAAGGAAAAAGGGGTCCGAAACACACTGTATGGTATCCTTCACTTCAACGGATGGTAAATTAATTAAATCCTCGTAGGTGAAGGTCATAGGATTTTTCACTTCACCGTCAACCGTTAGGATGTAATTGTTGACCAAGACTTCCGGGGTCCCGGCTATCTGAACAACGTACCATGAGCCAAAGGGAGTTAGGGCGCTCTGTGAATGTTGATACTCATATACTAGGGGTCTTCCCAACACCAGCAATGAGGTAGAAATAATCATTGCTTTGAGAAAATCTCTCCTTTTCACAGTTAGCATATCTTAATTAGCGTTTTTAAGAAAATTCCCAAATCAAATATCGTGTTGAATTGTTGCGAACTGTGTCGAAGCGAATGAATGTTGCGACATATCATCCTTCGAGCCAGGATTTGGGCTCAGGTTTCTCGACAGTCAAGTCTTTGGAGGCGCGTGAGCGGACCATGTGAAACTGGATTCCATCTATAACCTTATATCCTGATTACTGTAGTCTGGAAGATTACAGCCAACACCGCCATCACTATTTCCACACTCCACAGCACTGCAACTACCTGGTACTCCCTAAACCTCCCGAGTTTCATAACAACGTGAGTGAGCGAGTTAGGAGAGCCACTCCAGGTCAGCGTACCGTCTGGATTCACCTGACCAAATGAAACTCCCTTGAACTTGGTTCTGGCCTTCAGAATGAACTCCAGAACGTAGGGAAAGTAGAGAAAGGCCAGCGCGGTCAGCATGTAACCTGATATTCCAATTGAGCCTATGGCAGAACCTATCAAGTACGTTCCAATATTTCCCAGAAATACCCTTGCGGGATACTTGTTAAAGTAGAGAAATGACGCTAAAACCACTGCCAAAATCATGGCCATATCCCCCGCCTCTGCGGTGACCCCACTTCCCCTTAAACCTATAACAGTCAGAGCCATGGCCATGATCAGACCCATACCTGTTCCAAGGCCGTTTAATCCCTCCAGCATATTGAAAGCGTTGGAAGCTATGGTTAATGCAGCTGGTACAATAATAATATAATAAAATATTCCAAAATTCACCGGGCCTACAAAGGGTATTGATATTGTGGAATGACCTATACTGTAGATGGCCAACGGTACTGAGGCGAAGATGGGTGTAAGGGCCCTTATGGACTGTCTGAGGTTAAGCACGTCGTCAAGAAGTCCAATAAACCCTATTATCAGAGAGGAGAGAAGAACTGCGGTTATAATCCCCGCGTATTCCTGATCTATGGCCAGGAGGACAAAATCGCCCGCTACCAGACCAGCAAGGATACCTATACCTCCCAAGAGCGGAATCTCTGGTTTATCAGGTTTATTCACGTCTTTCCCTACGAAACCGCTCCTTTTAGAGACTCCCATCACCCACTTGGTCGTCAGAATGGTTACAATAAATGCGACGATTAGAGGTAAAAGCATATCAAGCAATTATTTTCGCCTTTTGATAACTATATCGGCTATGCTTCGTAAACCATTCATGGCAATCTCGTTTCTAGGGGTGACCCTGGAAAGGTGAGCGATGGCCTCCTCGTGATACTTCCTGGCCATTTCATAGGCATAATCAAGGGAGAGCTCGGTGATCAGGCTTGCCGTAGCCTTAAGTTTTGAAAGATCATTGGATCCTAGACCCTCCATGATGATTTTTCTCTGCTCACTGTTAGCCCTCTCAAGCGACTTGATTACAAGCAGTGTCTTCTTGGCCTCCCTAATATCGCTGTAAAGCGGTTTTCCCAGCTCCTTCTCATCTGCAGTTATACCAAGGATATCGTCCACTATCTGAAACGCAATACCCATCTTTTCCCCATACTTGTATAGGTTATCCACTTCCTCGGGGTTACCTCCAGCTAATACCCCACCCAGATATGCAGAACATGCAAAGAGCTGAGCTGTTTTTCTCCTGATCATCTCAATGTAGTCCTGCTCTTTCATATCCCATCTCCTCTCAAATTCCATATCCATGGCCTGTCCCTCTGAAACCACTATGACTGACCTTGAGAAGCACTCCAGTACCTTATAGGCAACCTCCCCGCTCAATCCCCTGATTGATTCCGTGAGAATTTGAAATGCCTTGGCGTGTAAGAGATCGCCGGCCAGTATGGCGGTGGGTATCCCCCACTTCACGTGAACTGTGGGGAGACCCCTCCTCGTTGTGTCCTGATCCATTATATCGTCATGTATTAAGGTGAAGTTATGAAGAACCTCAACGGCAGCGCCAGCTAGAATTGCCCTGTGCCTTTCTCCACCTAGCAGGTCTGATGAAAGTACCACCACAAGGGGACGTAACCTCTTTCCGCCTGCACTTATCAGATATCGTGACGCCTCATAGAGTTCCTTGGTGTCACCGTGCAGAAAACTCTCCATGGTAGCATTGACTTTAGTTACAATTTCCTCAAAATATTGGTCCAGTCCCATCAAGCTCCTTTTCTAATACTTTCATAAACTGATAAGGTTAATCCTCTGCTTTCCATCCAGTCCTTAAGCTTTCCAGAAATTATGAGGGGCACCCGTTTAAGTGCTACAACATCTCTTGAACCGGTGAGAAACATCGCCGCCCTGAGCTGAAATGCCACCTCCTGGAAGAACTTCCTTAGCTGTTCCTTCCCTCTAACTGCCTGATGGAGAACTGGATTGGCCATACCGGCTATGTTTGCCCCCAACGAAAGGGATTTAGCTATATCCAGACCGTTCCTTATCCCTCCGCTGGCTATGATGTAACTATCGGGTACAGAATATCTGGTCTCAATTATGGAGGCTGCAGTTGGTATTCCCCACCCTGAAAATAGCTGGGAGCTCTCATATTTCCAGTTACTCTTCCTCTTATTCCTGACCATTTCCACAGCTATCCAGCTGGTTCCTCCCTGTCCAGAAACGTCAAGGATCTTGAATCCGTAATCTGCAAGTAACCTTGCGGTTTCCATGGATATACCGGTCCCTGACTCCTTTATTATCACTGGAACGTTTAGTTCCCTGGAGATGTCCCGCAAAGTCTCCAGCGCAGAGAGAGGATACTCGGGTTCACCCTCTGGCTGGAAGAGTTCCTGTGCAGGATTCAGATGAACGGCTATGGCGTCGGCCTCTATCATCTGTATTGCGTCCATGAATTGCTTTACACCGTAACCCCTTGTCACCTGAGGGAGTCCAAGGTTAGCCACGAGAGGTGCAGTAGGGGCCATCTTCCTTGTAATCCTGAAGCTCTCGGCAGTTTCCGGCCTCTCCACCGCAACCCTCTGGCTTCCCACTCCCATTGCTAACCCCATCTCCTCAACTACTTCAGCTATAACCGCATTGACTTTCCCCAGTTCCTCATGACCGCCGGTCATTCCGGTGACCATGAGGGGAAACGAAAGGGTTTTGCCCAGAAATTGAGTCCTAGTATCCACATCTTTGGTGTTCAGCTTAGGCATCGCCTGGTGGACCAGGGTAACATCCTCAAGGAGGGTGGAAACAATTCCCTGGACGTCCTCATAAAGGCAGATCTCCACGTGTTCTAGCTTCCTGTTAATTAAGCTCATTCCCTCACCTTAATGAACGTACCTATCCTTTCTCCTTTCAACGCGTTAAAAACGTTTCCCCTCTTCTTACCATTAAATATCATTGCGTTGATTTTATTCTGAAATATTTTTCTTACCTTTTCCTTCATCCCTCCAGTCAGATCGTACGAAACGGAGGGGAGTGCAACGAGAGTATTTAGGTCATGTAACTCGGGTATTACATTCCCATTCACCAGAACACCGTCCACGTCTGTTGCAAACAGGGCAGTTAACGAATACTCGCGCGCTATGGATATGGTGATGTCATCTCCAGAGATTATCTCGCCGTTCTCCCTTATATCACCAAAGAGGACAGGAACTAGCCCTTGGTCTAGAATCCTCTCCACTTTCTCGAGATCAAAGACCCTCCCTGGTAAGGGAAAGCCCCCAATCCCTATCATAGCCATCTCCCTGATAACTAGTGCGTTGAGCTCCTCCATGGAGGCCGAGGTTAGGCTTACCCTCAAAGGACTCCTTCTTCCCGCCTCAAAGTGTCCAAAGCTTCCGCCACCATGAACTAACACAAGGCCTTCAGTGAAATCTCTGATTTCTCCCACGGCCTGCCTGAGCACTGGAAAATCCACACAATAGGGCACAGACTTACAGGTTATCATACTACCCCCTAGTTTAATAACTCGATTAGGCTTGCCCATTGCATATCCCAGACCCACTTGAATCTTCCCGGAGGTGTATTTAGATCGTAAAGTAACTTCCAGAGCCCATTTTCTAAGTTTACATTCGCTTGGTCAATCCCCTCGCTAAGAAGCACAGGGAGCATTCCGGCCAGATGAATTACGGAGTTGTCCACGTAACTTGGTCTAACAAGAGGATAACTCATTAACTTCCTCACGGTTAGGGACGCGGTCTTGACCTGAACTGGATCCTCAGCTTCCCTGTATAGAATGGGAGTTCCTTTCCTCTGCACATGTCTTACGGCCTTTATGACATAGTACTCGAACATTACCTCATCCACCAGATCTAGCGTTTCCCACACTTCCTCTTCAGTGAGGGATATCCTCCGGCCAAGAGCCTTAAGCGATTCTAGGGACATGACGGCGTACTGCGAGGCTAGAGGTATATCTGCACCTAGGAGAGGTGTGGGTTCGAAGCCAGTAGCTTCCTTCACCAATTCGCTGAAACGACTCCACCAAGCGGGTATTTCCAATCTGGAATAGAGGAACCTGGCTGGGACCACGAGAAAGGGGTTGTTCACCCCATCTATCCATATACCAGAGAGGATAAGAGGGGCCTCAATCACCGAATCTTGTGGCAAGATAACCTACCACACTGGACTTATCGCCAGAAGTGTCGCCCGATGTTGCATGTTTCAGCACGTATGGTTTCTTATGCATTTTCTTAGCTAAAATGAGAGATGCCATTATGGGGGCATAGCCACACACGGTGACGTCGTATTCCTCTATTACCTTGTACAAGCCCTTATGATCCATTTCTTGGATCTTCTTGATTACCAACTCATCCTTGGCCAATGTCACATCATGGGGATCGTAATGGTTAAGGTCAGAGCTCGCTAGGACGACCACATCCATGTCACCATGCTTTTGCATAAATCGCCATATCCCTTCAGCCACAAACTCTGCGATTTCTGGGGTCTGCATGAGTATAACCACAGGGAGGATGGAAATTTCACCAAAGAAGTATTGAAGGAAAGGTAGCTGAACCTCTATTGAGTGTTCATAAAGGTGAGCCTTTTCGTCTATATCCACAACCTCAGATACCGATACTAGTTCCTTAACCAGTTGGGCGTTAACGTGAGATGACCCAAGAGGAGTTTCCCAGTCGCCCCCAGGCCATATAGATACCTGAGATCCATAACCTGTGTGATTGGGGCCAAGAATAATTACAACGTCTGGCTTACCTTCTCGAGCCAAGTGATAATAGGAGTGTGCGGCAACGGGACCACTATACATGTAACCTGCATGTGGAACAATAAAAACAGGATTTTGCCTGGGACCTCCTGTACCTACCGCGGGTATACCCCCAGGACCAAGAGGGTGATGAAAAGCCCATTCTATTCTTTTCTTTAGTTCTGTGGGGTCGTCTTCATAAAAGGAACCGGCAACTGCCGGTCTCCTTCTCACTGAGATAGTTTCACCTCAAATTCCTCTACTTTTACAGGTATATCAGCGTCCGGCGCAATTTCCTTCCTCTCCCTGAGTATTTGTCTTGCCAACGCCCAGTACAGAAGGGCCAATGACTTGCGCCCCTTATTGTTGGACGGTATTACTAGATCCACGTAGTCTACCTTTGCATCGGTATCTGAAAACGCAATCACAGGTATTCCCATATCGGCTGCCTCCTTTATCGCCTGCGTATCTGTCCTAGGATCTGAAACCAAAAGAACCTCCGGTTCTATGAAATCTTCAAGGTAGGGATTAGTAAGCATCCCTGGAACCATTCTTCCGACAACGGCCCTTGCGCCCACTACTTCAGCGAATTTTTGAACAGGAGTAAAGGCATATGGCCTAGAAGCCACAGCCAGTATTGATTGTGGCTGAAACCTTGATAGGAATTTGGCAGCTACCCTAAGCCTCTCATCTATCTTCCTCACATCTAAAACGTAAAGGCCCTCAGGTCTAACTCTGTAAATGAACCTCTCCATATATCTAGTGCAAGTATGGGTACCTATGTGAACTCCAGCTGAAAGGTAATTCTCGAGGGGTACTAAGAGCTCTATAATTGCTCCTTTCTCGCCCCTCTGAAGTTCCTCCTTCTCCTCCTCAGTTAATTGTGTTCCTCTTTCGTTCTCACTCATGCCATATCACCTAGATTGGTCTTGTGTAGTTAACCACTTCCCTTATAATGTCAACGTGTGTAAGTAAGCTACGTCTGCAACATAATCTTTTCACGTTAAGTTCGTCCAGAACCTTCCCTGGATCTTCTCCTGCCTTGACCCTAGTACTGAAAGCATCCCACTTGTCCGCAATTAGGGAACCGCATGTAAAACATCTCACGGGCACAATCATGGTCTCACCTGTATGATTTCTGTCTCCATCTTCTTGCGCTATACCTCATCCACTTCTCCGCCTCAGTCTGCCTTGGATCTCCAGCCAGCATGGTCCTATCATACTTCTTATAGAGTTCCTTTAGCTCTTGGCTTCCCGTGAACCTAACCAGAGCCCTAGCCAATGCCATCCTGGCTGCATCGGCCTGCCCCATGATACCCCCTCCGTAGGTGTAAATCTTCACATCAACCTTGGAAGTTATTCCCTCTCCGGCCAGCAACATGGGCTCCATTATTTTCATCCTTATTACCTCCACTGGAATCAGCTCTATTGGAACGTTGTTCACGAACACTCTTCCCTTCCCTGGATAAAGATAGCACTTTGCTCTAGCCATCTTTCTCCTTGAATTGGTAATAATCACGCGAGATTCAGTTGACATTTCCCTTCCACCCCAGAACCTTGGACAACTCACCAACAGTTATATACTTACCTTTTAATCTTGAAACGCTTGCTTCCTCAAATTTCACCATCTCTTTTCCCTGGAACTCCTTCGGAACCCCCACGTAAACCTTAACCATCTTCAGCATAGTCTCGCCCTTATGAGTCTTGGGCAACATCCCCCTAATAGTTCTCTTAACAATGTTAATGGGAGTTCTGGGCCTCCTAACACCTAGTTTATAGGGATTGAACAGCGTTCCAACGCTGAAGAGCAACATATATCCGTTCACCACCCTACTTCTGGGACCGCTTATCACTATTTTTTCCCCATTAACTATAACCACTTTCTTACCTTCCTTGAGTAAACCGACCACCTTCGATGCTAGCCTTCCCAGTATCTGACCTTCTCCGTCCACTATTACAGTTTCGCTCATCCGCTCATCAACCTCACGTTGACTTTTCCCTTAATTTCCTCTACCCCTTGGGAAAGGGGAAGAGCTTTGCCCCCTGCACCCCTTATCTTATTGAGCGCGTTTTGGGAGAAATCAAGGGCGAAAACCGTGACCTTATGAGAAATATTGCCCACTCCAAGCACTTTCCCTGGAACCACCACAATGTCCCCCTCCTTGGTATACTTATCTATCTTGTAAAGATTGATAGTTCTCATCTTTCTAGCGGGGACATCAAGTTCCTTGGCAACAGCCTTCCATAGAGGTTTCTCTTGTTTGGCTAGGGAACGAATCAACTTCCTCTTTTCTATGTTAGTACTTCCGGTCCTTTTCATAATGCCTCCACCTTCTTCTTCAACTCCTCGATCTTGCTCAGTATACTCTTTGTTGCCTCTATTAAAATTCTCCTAGGCTCCAAAGAGCCTACAGACTCTATCTCCAGAATATACTGATTTGGTTCCGGGCTCACGTTTATCCCCTCACAACCCTTTACGCACTCCTCACAGAGCGTACAGGACATCTCATTTACTACCTTCAGCTTACCATTCTCAAAGGAGAATACCCCCTCCGGGCAAAGTTGAACTGCCTTCTCGCAATCCTTGCTCACCTCAACCCTGGGCTTATACCTCAGGATTGCCAAACTCACAGGATTAAACTTAGCATGTTCTTTACCGTAACCTAGCCTCATTTTCATTTCCAGTGTTACCTTCTGATTCTTACCCAGAAGTATTATGGGAATGTCCTTGCTGATGGGGACCACGTTGGGATCCTCTGTTCTTATATCCCTGGAATAAACCATGACCTGGGAGTCCTCAGCCTTAACATCTATGTAGGCCTTGGTAAAACACCTATCACAATTTTCCACACAATCTACGCATTCCTCTGGCCTCCTATAGTAGTCGAGTGCATCCTTGCTGTCAAAGGGGATCAAACCTAACCTATGGGCTAACATCTCGTCGTAGAGTGGACTGTTGTTCTCTATGACGTAAACTTCATCCACTGCCATTACTGGAACGTAAAGCATTGAAGCCCTTCTGATAGAATTAACAAACTCAAGGGGGTAATCCTTTGTTAAGATGGAAAGAAAATAATTCTCCTTCTTTAGGACATGAATAGGCATGTCAGACTCTCCTTCCTCTTCTGCCTCCTGGCCTCCTGATTGTGTCATGTGGAATTGGAGTCACATCCTCTATTCTTCCAATAATGAATCCAGATCTGGCCAAAGATCTTATGGCTGGCTGGGCTCCAGGACCTGGTGTCTTTGGTCCAGCACCTCCAGGTGCCCTCACCTTAATGTGAATGGCCATTAGACCCTTATCGAGCGCATCGCTAGCCGCCTTATTGGCAGCCAACATAGCTGCATAGGGAGAGGGTTTCTCCCTATCAGCCTTCACCATCATTCCACCAGATGCCTTAGATATTACCTCAGCTCCAGTGATATCAGTAATCGTTATTATGGTGTTATTCTGCGAGGCGTATATCCTCGCCAAGCCCCATCTAATTTCCCTTTTGCTCGACATTTACCTCACCTTGTCCTGCTGTAGGCGGATTGTTCTTGAAGGGGGATGTGGGATAAAAGTCTATCGAATCCTCCTCATCCCTCTTCACAATATAACCAGGGGAGGTGATTTTACGTCCTCCCACAGCTATATGACCGTGCACTATGAGCTGACGAGCCTGGTATATTGTTCTCGCCAAACCCTTCCTGTGCACGATGGTCTGCAATCTCCTCTCAAGAAGGCTCTCCTCCTCTAGTCCTAGAATGTCATCTATAGTCGATTGCTCGGATTTCAATAGACCTAGCCTATACAACTTGCTGAGCAATTGCTTTTCCCTAACTGCCCTTTCCGCTGGTGGCAGAGCCAAAAGTGACCTTGCCATATGCCTGTATCCTGTCACAATGGTTCTTGCTAACCAAATCTCTTTCTTATTTCTAAGCCCGTAATCACCAATAATTTTCTGCTCTGACTTTAGAGCTTGGGATAGCCAGGGCATTCCTGGGCCTTCCCACTTTCTCCTGCTCTTCTTAGGATCTCCCATCTGATCACCCCTACTTCTTCTGCTGCTGTTGAGACTGCTGCCCTCCAGAGGGTTGTGCAGCCTTTGACCTTTTAACTCCTATGGTCGTCCCAGTCCTTCCTGTTGTCCTTGTCCTTTGACCCCTAACTTTCAAGCCCAGTGAGTGCCTAACGCCGCGCCAGCTCTTGAGCTTCTTCTCCCTCTCAATATCATTTCTCACAACGAATACCAAATCAGAAGTAACGTAATGTAGATCTTGACCAGATTCTATATCCTTTCTCCTGTTAAATATCCATGCGGGCATAGACTCGATCCTTTTGTTAGCCAAGATTTCCTCTATTTTCTTCAGCTCGTGGTCAGTGAGTTCGCCCAATCTCTTATCCTTATCGATATTCAACTTCATGAGGATAATTCTAGCAGTGTTGTAACCTATCCCCTTTACCATGGCCAGACCATATGGGGCCTTCATGGTACCGTCTACGTCCTGACCAAAGAGCCTAACTATGTACCTAAACTGCGATTCTGACATTAAGACCGTCTAGTGCTCTATTAACTTCTTGTTTTTAAGTTTTTCAATACGTTCTCCTTTTTTGATAAGGAGTTTTTATAGGCTTCCTCCAGTCTACTCTTAATCTCGTCCAAATTCATTGGGGAGTAATTCCCTATAACCGCCTTGACGGGGGTGTAGGGGCTCTCCCTGAACGCGGGTCTCATTTCCCTTCCGTCGCGGGTGAGTATTGGGTATCCCTTCCTCCTTGTGACCTCTCCTATAACCTTGGCCTCTACCCCGTTTTCCTTCAGTGTCTTCAAAACCCCATCCGGACTATCCGTGAAAATGAGGATAGAGTCTATAGAAAGGCCAAAGGGATCAATCCTTAGTTCCTCCATGGCCTTCCTTATCCTGGGATTTATAAGGGAAAGGAACTCCTCCTCATCTATTACCAAGCTTAAGTTAGTTATCTCCGAAATTTCAAGAGCGTCTCCCCTGATCCCCCCGTTGGTAACGTCGGTCATGGATTTCACGAGGTCTCTAACTCGATTAACTGCAACGCAGGCCTCAAGGTCCTTAATTCTCAGGGTCTCCTCCACTATACCCTCAAGACCGTGAAATATGGCCATTGACGAGATGGTCCCTCCCCCATGTCCCTCCGTCATGATGATCTGCTGACCCTCAACTATCCTTTTTCTTGTGAAGGGTTCTCCTTGGAGTTTACCCACAGAGGCCACGCCTCCGCTTATCCTTTCGCCCAGAACCATATCACCGCCTATCCTCAGTGTACTACCGGCCAAGATTGGCACATTCATGGATTCAGCTACAGTGGATACTCCAGCTTCAAAGTCGAATAGCATTGAAACGTCGCTATCATCGGAAAGATGAATATCGACCAGAATTCCCAGCGGAATTGCCCCCTTCACCATGATGTCCCTGAGGGTTGCCTTTGTTGCGTGAAATCCTGCCAGGAAGGGGAAGTAGGATAACCTGGAGTGTATCCCGTCAACGGAAACAACTACATCCTGGACTATCCCCGCATCATCCAGCGTCTCCAGATTCCTTTTACTTAGCTCAAACAGTTTCAGATGTATTAGATTATCTCCGAGTCCACGGGAACCCAGTCCGCTGTCCCCTGCCGTGAGACCTACCTTGGTGAAGGAGAAATTCTTGAATTTCTCTGAGTTCCTGACCTCCATTATCAGTGCATCCACGAACCTTTGATTGAAGTCCCGTCTACCCTTATAGAATTCCAGCCAGCGAAGGAGCTCAGTTCTCACCCTGGATTCATCAACATGGTTCAGTAATCTCCTTGCATAACCCTCCAGATCCATAAGCCTAAATAAGTCCCCTCTCTGATAAATTTGAGGGAAAATGAAAATTTTAACAAGAGAATTTGATGTGAAGACCAGCTCAAGGTTTCAGAGCATCGATATTACGGAGGACGTTCAAGCGGCTGTTGGAGATTTTCAAGATGGAGTCGCCCACGTATTTGTGAAGCATACCACGTGCGCGATCATAGTTAACGAGCCGGAGTCAGGTCTCATGGAGGATTACCTGACGTGGATGAGGAAGCTAGTTCCTCCCAATGGGGAATTCAAACATAACACCATAGACAATAACGGGCATGCACATATCTCGGCAATGATCATAGGAAATTCAAGAACCGTACCCGTGAAGTCTGGCAAACTGGACCTGGGAACATGGCAAAGGGTTATCTTACTGGAATTTGACGGGCCGAGAACAAGGAGAATTCAGGTAAAGGTGATGGGTGAATAATAACTTTTATTTTCGGAATGGTAACTAACTGCGATCAGTTTGCCTCCTGGGTTTCTATCTCCGCTTGATAGGTTGGGCATCTGCGAAAGTAGAGAGTGCATACAGAGGGTAGTAGATGATTACTTAACAATGTTGTTCTCTGGATCTGAAAATTTTCACGTTTTCAGGGATGAGGAACCGCCAACAGATGAGAAGACTGTGACGAACTCGTATCTTTTCACCGAGGCCCTGATAGGGAGGTTAATGGAAACGGAAACCGATTTGGATCTTAATACTATAATTGAGGATCTCAGGAATAGATTGGGAAATAATCACCCTGTCCTCATGTTCCTTAAGCAACTCATGGATGAATAGGACTTTTTAGTCTTAATTTCGCCTTTTGATGTAGGGGATGATTACTTGGAGAGTAAACTCTCATTGATAACCAGAAATACCGCGGAGGTTGTTACTCCCGAGGAATTAAAACAAGCCTTGGAAAACGGTAGAAGGCTTAAGGGATATCTAGGTTTCGAGCCTAGCGGACTTTTCCATATAGGATGGCTGATCTGGGCTCAAAAGGTAAAGGATCTGTTGCAGGCAGGAGTGGATATGAGCCTTCTGGTTGCCACATGGCATGCTTGGATAAACGACAAGCTGGGAGGCAACATGGAGATGATAAAGTTAGCAGGAGATTACGCTATCACTGTGCTGGATAGCTTCGGAATAAGCCGGAGTAAAATTCACGTTATAGATGCTGAGGACATGGTAAAAGACAAGGATTACTGGTCGTTGGTGCTGAGGGTTGCCAAGAACACAAGTCTTGCCCGAATGAAGAGAGCCCTCACCATCATGGGAAGGAAGGCTGATGAGGCTGAACTGGACTCCTCAAAACTCATCTACCCAGCGATGCAGGTTAGTGACATCTTTTACATGGATTTGGATATTGCACTAGGGGGAACGGATCAGAGAAAGGCCCACATGCTCGCTAGAGATGTGGCGGACAAGCTGGGTAAGAAGAAGGTAATAGCTATCCATACTCCCCTTCTAGTTGGACTGCAAGGAGGGCAGAGGATGAACCCAGGAGTGGACGAGGATGAGGCATTGGCCGACATAAAGATGAGTAAATCCAAACCTGAAACTGCCATATTCATCAACGATGAACCAGAGGAGGTCGAGGGAAAGCTAATGACTGCCTACTGCCCCAAGGGCGTGGTTGAGAATAACCCGGTGTTGCAAATTAACAAGTATATTCTCTTCCAAGTGGACGACAAGGGACTCAAGGTGGAGAGAGACGCTAAGTTTGGTGGAGACGTGCACTTCAACACTTATGAGGAATTAGAGAAGGCCTATGCTGAGGGAAAATTACACCCCAAGGACCTCAAGGTTGCCACAGCAAGAAAGCTGAATCAAGTGATAGATCCTTTAAGGAAGTCTATTAAATCTAGACCTGAATATGATAAACTAGCAAAAGAAATAGCAAGGAGTGTTAGCAGGTGACATCGTTGAAATATATAATAAAACTGACCTTCGAAGTTGATGGGTCAGTTGATAAACCTGACGTTATAGGGGCCATTTTCGGCCAAACCGAAAACCTATTCGGGCAAGAATTTGACCTTAGGGAACTGCAGGATAAGGGCAGGCTCGGACGAATCATCGTTGAGATAAAGAATAAGGGTGGTAAGGCAGAAGGATACATAGAGATCCCCTCAAACTTGGACAGGGTGGAGACTGCCCTCATCGCATCCATGGTAGAGAGCGTAGAGAAAGTCGGCCCCTATAATGCGAAGTTTGAGTTAAAGGAAATAGAGGATGTAAGGGCGGAGAAGCTGAAGAAGATCATAGAGAGGGCCAAGCAGATACTCACAACGTGGACCAGAGAGAAGAACCTCGATATCAAGGAAGTAATGAACGAGATAAGTGGAGCTGTCAAGACAGGGGAGCTCATAGAGTACGGACCGGAAAGGTTACCGGCAGGACCTGATGTATATACTGATCCTAACCTAATAATAGTTGAAGGAAGGGCAGATATAATAAATCTACTAAGATACGGCTACAAGAACACCGTAGCAGTGGAAGGGGCGAGCGGGAAGATCCCCCAATCCGTGGTAGAATTATCCAAAAACAAGAAGATGGTTATAGCGTTCCTTGACGGAGATCACGGCGGTGACATGATCCTTAAGGACCTCATCAATGCTAACGTGAAAATAGATTACGTAGCTAGGGCACCAGTGGGAAGGGAAGTCGAGGAACTTACAGGAAAGGAGATTGCCAAGGCTCTCTCCAACATGGTACCCCTCTCCCAATACCTGAAGAGACAGCAGGAAACCATTGCCTCAGTCTCGAGTAGAATAGAGAGCGCAGGAGCAAGAACCGAGGTAGCAGAACAGCAATCAGTTCAGGTAATCGAGCAACCCAGAAAGGAGATAGAGATTAAGATTCCTGGAAACGTAATGGAGGAGATAAAGAAGCTCCCAGGAACGTTAGAGGGCATTATCTTCGATGAAAACTGGAACCCTGTTGAGAGGGTACAGGTTAGGGATATCATAACCAAGCTGGAGAACCTAACCAATGGAAACGCATCGTTCATAATTTTTGACGGAGTCATAACTCAGAGACTTCTGGAACTGGCTGCCTCGAAGAACGTTAAGATGATAATAGGGGTAAGAATAGGAGGCATAAACAAGAAACCAGAGAACGTCAAAATACTTACGCTGGCTGACGTTATCGGTCCCTGAAATAATCCATGATATCTATACCTCCTCCCTTCAAATTATTTTCTTTTATTCCGAATGGCTCCAATATTCTCATTACTGCAGGAATAATTTGTTTTTCCACATAATAATCCACGTCTATCTTGGACTTATCCTTTATCATAAAGTATGGTTCCACCCTATCCGAGACCCTTCCCGATCCCTTTACCACAACGTAACCGATTTTCCCGTTTTTCATGATAGCGTAACCGGCGTTTATAGCCTTCTTGGCGGCGATAACATGAGGTGCATCAACCTCATATTCGTCCAAGCTCTTATCCAACGACTTCCATATAACCACATCGTGCAACTCGAATTCTCTTCTCTTGACCCTCATTATAACTTCCTTAGCTTCCTTAACCGCGTCATCTACTCCCTTCAGAAGGATCCTCTCTATGACAACTCTCTGGGTATCCTTGGCTAACTCGCACCAATCTCCCCTTATTGCCTCGAACCCCACAATATCTATTTTCCCATCTAAGGTTAGGCCAGCATATCTCTTTTTGTTTTCTGTAAAGAAAACTTTTTTGTATTTCTTGTCCACTTTTATATCGAGATCTAGAGCCTGTATTATTTTTTGGGTCAATGATTCTACGGAGGCCATATCCCCCTTCACGAAGATGGAATCGGTATCTCCATAAATCACCTCAAATCCGGAACTCTTAGCGATGTCTGCTGCTCTCATTATGGTCTGCCTTCCCCACGCTGTAACAGCCTCTGCACCCTCCTTGCTGTACCACCTTGCTCCTAACCAGCCCATGTAACCATACATCGCATTAGCCATGATTTTGAGGGCCCTCTGTCTCTCATCCAACCTGCGTTTCTCATATTCGTCCTTTGCCTGTTTCAGTAACTCCCTAGCCCTCCTTCTCTCCTCAAGAAGGAAATTGAGTATACTCCTATAAAATCCGTCCACATCTTTTCTGAATTTGTAGCCTACTTCCGGTGCTATCCAGCAGTCATTACACTCTCCCTGTACCAATGTGTCTGGACCTATGTTATACTTTATCATGATAGAAGGATACATTGAACTGAAGTCTAGAACAGCCACGTTCTCGTGAAGACCGGGCTTTGGCTCTATGACTAGACCTCCCTTATATCCCTCATATCTTCTTTCGACCCTATTGGGTATTAACTCATTGAACTGCTTTGCCTGTCTCATGAGCAACCACTCCACTCTATGTCCTACGCTGGCCATGCACAACTGATCCAGTGGTAGGCCTGAAATGGCAGTGAGCTGCTCACCAAAATTGAAGAATACATCCTTGAGAAGGTACGTGGTTTTCACGTCATCTAAGTTATACTTAAGAACCGCTTCCCTCCTCTTGGGATCACCCCAAAACTCTGGAATCTGATACCATTCAAGGTTAGTTCTCTTGTTTTTAGGTAAAACTCCTAGATAGTCGGCCACGTTATCTAGACTCTTAACCTTCACTCCTTCTAGGCTCTCAGCGAAACCATAGAGATCAACGTTGAGCCTACCAACCACGGAATAGTGGCCATAGGTTCCCTGACTGGGTTCAGAGTTCACTTTCCTCCCAATATCAAGTTTAGCTCCTCTCACCGATGCCCTCTCCAGCATGTACTGCCAATCAAAGCCGTTGGAGTTATACCCCAAGATCACATCCGGGTCGTATTCCACAACGAATTTTGAAAAGTCCCTCAGGATCTTGAGATCATCGTCATCGCTGTTGACAAACTGTTTTGACCCATTATCGGTCCAGACTCCAATCACAATGATGGGATCCCTTCTGGGGTTCGGAAAACCATACTTGTTATAAACCTCTATGTCAAAGGCCATGAACCTGAGCTGTGGAGGGGTGTCTTCATATATTCTCTCAACCTTCTTTAGTTCGTAGACCTTTGATACCCTCAGATCCTTCCTTTCCACCTGAGACACTTCAGCAGAAAGCCAGTAGAATGGCCTGATTCCAGTATCAATGGAATATCTCATGTAGAATCTGATATCGGCTTCAAGTACGTCCTTCACGGGTTTCAGTTTAGCAATTTCCTCTCTGTAAGTTCTTACCAGGGCTGGAATTACGGTTTCTATTCGCAGGACCTTCTGCGGTTTTCCAAAGTACTTCATTTCCTGTTCGGTGATTGATGTTATGGGTGATTGATCCCTGGAGAGTCTCTTGATCTGCTCGATGGCCTCCTTAACGTTAGCGTCGTCCCTGAGGATGGCGTAGAAGTAGGGTCTAAAATTTCTCTCTAGAACTACCACCCTATTCCCTTCCCTATCAACTCCCCAGATGTAAATCTCGGGCTTTCCATCCTCTACATCATAGGAGAAATCTAAGACGAAAATATCGACTCTCATAATCTTTCAATACGCTATTCTAGACTTAATTTATAATTGATCTGCTCCTTGAGGCATAAAAACCCTTGATCATTCAAATCCTGACTCTCCCTTAAAGTTCTTTACCATTACGAATCCGTGTTTATTTCTTCCGTAATAATTCCTTCTAGTCCTCACAACTCTATATGACCTGTTGTAGTAGAACCTTATGGCCTCTTCATTATTTACATTTACCTCCAGATACGAATACGTGCATCCCAGTTTATGGAACCTCCTTTCGAGCTCTTGGAGAAGAAGAGAGCCTATTCCCGTTCTCCTGACCTCACTAGAGGATGCTATGGAAATGATATGACCCCTCACCTTTAACTGAACTATACCTATGCAATACCCAACCACCCTATCCCCATCTCTGGCAACGAGGAAAAGACCCTCAGCCAACTGCAGATACGCCTTAAGAAGAGAAAAGGGATAGGGATTATCGAAACTCTCCCTTTCTATCTTCTCTATCTGCTCAAGGTCCTCTTCCCACGCGTCAGAAATAATTATGGAGGACATAATACTTGTGTTAACACGATGAAGATATTAGAATATGACGAAAAGGCAGGTGCCCTTAAACTTCACGTGGAAAATGAGGATGATCTCTGGCTGATTCACCTTGTCTTAAACAAGGGAGATATCGTGGTGGCCAGAACCACCAGAGACGTGAGCATGGGTAACGATAGCAGGCGAATTCCCATGGTTGTGGAGCTGGAGGTAGAGTTCTCAGAATTTCAACCATTCACCTCAAGGCTCAGGATTCACGGAATAGTTAGGGACGCCCCTGAGAGATACAGCATTAAGGGATCGCATCACACAATAAATCTTGATATTGGAGATGAAATTGTAATTATAAAGAAGTGGACCAAGGGACTCATCGATAGAATAAAGAAGCAAGCAGAGAAAAATAGAAGGGTACTCATAGTCCTCACGGATCAGGACGAACTCCTAGTTGCACTGCCCATGGAACAGGGAATCAGAATACTGACAGAGAGAAGCCTTCCAGGGGTATCTGACGAGGATAAGTCCCTTGAGAACGCTGCGCTGGAGGTGAGCAAGGAAGTGGAACAATACGTGAAACAATATTCTCCCGACGCGATAATCATAGCAGGCCCTGGACCATTTAAGGAGATAGTGAGGGATAAGCTCAAGGTGAAAGCCAGAATTTACATGGATAACGTATCCTCGGCCTCTAGGGCTGGACTAAACGAAATCCTCAGGAGAGACGTCATAGATGAAGTTATGCGGGACTATCAGATCTCCATAGCCTCAAGGGAACTGGAGAGGGGTCTGTCGCTTCTAGCTCAGGGTTCGTCCCTCGTGGTTTATGGTAGGGAGGAAGTTGAGAGGGCATCCCAGATTGGCGCTGTGGAAACCCTTCTGGTGACCGACGATCTATTAACACTGGAAGACGAGGAAACTAGGAAGAGGACCGAGGAAATCATGGAGGCAGTAGAAAGCAAGGGTGGGAAGGTTATGATAGTGCCCAAGGACTCACCTGTGTACCTTCAGTTAAAGAACCTGACAGGTCTACTGGCTATCCTTAGATTTAGAATAAACTAGTTTTTCGGAAAGTCTCTGACCGTAGGGTAGTTCCTCCACCATCCATATCTCGTCAATTTTCTCCTTAGGAAGAAGGTTAACCAGAGAGGGACTCACCACGAAAGCGTCTCCGCTTCTTTCTCCGAACTCTGAAAGGTCTACAGACGCCTTCACCACAGCCCGCAACGAGGTCCCCTCCCCTGTTACCTCTTCATAGGGTTTTCCACTAGCTCTCAAGGTTCTGATAAACCTGGTTCTGGTCTCCACCACGTCCTTGTATACTGAACTGCAGTAATGAAGGGAAATCTCAGCCTCATGAAACTTCTCGAGGACCCTCATGGAGGCCTCGAAACTTCCAGATACCCCAGCCAATCCGTGGCCTATCCTAAAGCCCCTGGAGTTGAGACTCTGAAAATTCCTCTCCGTGAGTTCAAGTTCGTTGAGGTTAACGAATTTAACGCCCTTGTTTCTGGCCCAGTTCACGAGCTGAGATATCCTTTCCTCTTCCCCCGGTATAGCTGGCAGTTCCAGCCCCACGTCTATCCCCAGTCTAAGTGCCCTCTCCACTGCAGAGAGGTATTGCTCCTTAACTGGATGAAACCTGATCTCGTCAAGTCCCGCCTTCGCTAACTCAGTAAGCGCATCCATGGAGGCGTACCTGCCAGTTGTGTACAGGTGAATATGATAGGATCTCCCAAACTCGTCTTTTAATAAGGTGATCAATTCCACGACCCTGTCCAGATGAAGTAATGGGTCTCCCCCCGTTATTCCTGCACCAAGGGCATTCATCCTGTAGGACTCGTAAATGAAGTCCTCCAATTCCGTGACCTTACGCTCGTTAGCGTAAGCAAAATCCTTGCCGAATCTTCCCTCGCTGACTGGACAGTAATAACAGGAGTCCCCACATTCCCCTGATATAAATACTACCATCTTACTGCCCATCCTACAGAGCTCGCATCCCCTGGGCAATTCCCTGTTGTAAAGTCCAATTTCAGGATTTCCCTTGAGCAAGGAGTTCAACTATTAGCCCATTGCTCTCTGGGGTTTTAACTTCTGCTAGTAATTCCGAGAGCTGTCTCCTCCTCGTCTCCTGGTCCAGAGTCTTGTTGGCCTGTATTTTCATCCCTCCTTCGTTGCCTCCCTCGGGAAAATACCAGTTCTTGAACCAGGTGAAGCCAGCCCTCAATAAGGATCTTCCCAGCTCCGTATCAGCAACCGAAAAACCTTTCATTATGGCGTTGAAGGTGTCATTATCTCTATAATAGGTTACAAAAAACCTCCCATTATCCGGTAGAAGATCGTAAATCAACTTGAACAGCTCCACCTCTAACCCCTGCTCTCTAGGCCACGGATCGTAATCCAGTTCGATCCATGGCGGATAATACCCCCTTCCTGTGAAGTAGTTACATTTGCCTAGCGGTCTCTCGTCCAGCAGAAGTTCAAACGCCTTAAGCTCGGCTATATGAGTCTGGGTGACGTTGACCGACCTGAGTTTCTTACCCCCTATAACTCCCTCTATCAATTGTCCTTCGAAAGAATTTGTTTTCCTTCAACAAATTCCTTACGGCCTCTTGCAAGCTCTCATCCTCCCTCAGCTCATAACTTAGAAAGGTTCCAGTTCTTCCCCTTTCCTTGCGCCTGCTCAGAAGTCTCTCCCTCTGCATAACGGTATTCATGGAGACCTTCATCAGCTTCACTGCCAGATCCTCATTACCCTTCAGCGGTAACTCCTCGTGGCCCTTCTCGTTGGGAATTATGATCTGGAGGTCCTTATTGACTCCTGGTGATCTCTCTCCCCTGATTAACTGCTCCTTGTCCACAAGACCTCCAAATCTATAGAAGTCCTCTTCAACTCCTGTCAGCTTCCCCAAGGGGAATGATATTACCCTCCTCTCCTCACGATCCAGGGATATATAGGCCTTGGGGGTTGAGGAAGGGGTGGCCTGCACGATGAACTTATGATCGGCCTCTAGAAGATCAAGCCAGACAATATTGGGCGCAAAAACTATCACGTCCACATCACTGGTTTCCTTGACGTCGCCTCTGGCAACGGAACCATAAACGAATCCCCTCATGGACCCTTCTTCAAGTTTATTCAGTATCTCCAGTGCCCAGCCCCTAAGGGTCTTCAGGATCAGCCAGCGCCCTTCATCATACACTATCTGCACAAGGTTTTTTTAAATCGATTACAATTTAAATGAGTCGATGGCATCGAGTGTAGAGTTTTTCATTGGCTTACTGGTGTTCTGGGTAGTTGTCCTAGGACTGCGAAATTACCTTACCAGGAAGGGTTTCAGTGTTTATCCCTTCCTCCTTATGTGGAAGAAAGGAACTAGGGATCAATGGTTTCCAAGGTTAGCGAACTCCAGATCATTTAAGGTGTTTGAAACACTCTCCGTGGTTCTAGCCATAGTATCCATGATCGGGGGACTTTACCTGATCCTATCCTCCCTCTCCACATTACTCTTTCCTGCAAGGCCCTCAGCGGTCAAACTTGAGCCCATAATTCCCGGAGTCACCGTGGGAATAGACCAAGCTCCCTACATTCTCCTCAGTATTGGTATATCCGTGGTGCTCCACGAGCTGATGCACGCCATATCCTCAACCTCAAACAGGGTTCCTGTGAAGAGCGGTGGATTCATACTCTTGGCATTCTTTCCTGGAGCCTTCGTGGAGCCCGACGAAAATTCCTTTCTAGAGTCTAGCCTTATTGCAAAACTAAAGATCATATCTGCTGGTATAGCGATTAACCTAGTACTTGCAGGTATTTTCTTTCCTCTGGCAGTCTATCTACCACCCCTACTTTCACACGGTATATACATTGAGGGGGTGATTCCGAACTCTGCAGCCTATAACGCTTCCCTCCATCCAGGATACGTTATCCAATCCGTGAACGGAGTAGCTGTATCTACCCCCTCTCAACTTAAGTCCCTTCTGGAGAGTAGCACTAGATACACACTAGGCCTTTTGACTCCCAATGGAACCCAGTTCGTGAACGTGACCTCCCAAACCCACTTCCTTGGAGTCTACATTAGCTACTATTATCCCTGGTACGTTTACCCCTTCGTAGCCTTTTTCCTTTGGATGTTTGTGGTGAATTTTAGCCTTGCGTTGCTCAATGGGGCACCACTCATCATAACCGACGGGGGAAAAATATTCACTGAACTTCTGAAAAGAATTCATGTAAGCGAGAGAGTATCCATGGTTATACAGAGCTTTTTAGTCCTACTTCTGGTCCTGGCAATCTCCGTATCCTTCATTCCTCAATAAGTTTCGAACTTACCATGGGGAACGGAATGACTTCCTTTATGCTCTGATTATTGGTGAAGAGCATCACAAGCCTATCTATTCCAACCCCCAGTCCCCCTGTTGGGGGCATACCATAGCTCAGGGCATTTATGAAGTCCTTATCATAGGGATGTGCCTCCTGATCTCCACGTCTCATCATGTCCTGCTCCTCCCTGAACAACTTGTCCTGCAGAATTGGATCGTTGAGTTCGGTATAGGCATTGGCAAACTCCACCCCCGCGATATAAAGTTCAAATCTTTCCACGAGTCCCGGTTTACTTCTATGTGGCTTACACAGGGGAGTTGTCTCTATGGGATAGTCAGTTACAAAGGTAGGCTGAACCAGACTTGGCGTAACAAGCTTGTCGAAAAGTTTCTCTATCATAAGTCCCCTGATGTAGAGTGAACCTCTGGGAACCAACCCGTTCTTCTGCATTAACTCCTTAAGCTGTTCATCGCTCATTTCCTCCACGTTCTTCCCTAGGGCCTCTGACAGGGAATCATACATGGATATCCGCCTGAAACTTCCTAGGTTCACCTCAACATTCTTCTCGCCCATCCTGTAGGGAATTACGGTTGTATGAAGAACCCTATCAGCCAGCTGTTTAAACAACCTCTCCGTCAAGTCCATTATATCGTTGTAGTCGGCATAGGCCCAGTAGAGCTCCATGAGCGTGAACTCGGGATTGTGGGTTACATCTATGTCCTCATTTCTGAAGACCTTCCCGATCTCAAATACCTTATTGAAGCCTCCCACAATAAACCTTTTCAGATAGAGCTCCAGGGAAATCCTGAGATACCAGTCCTCATTTAGGTAATTAACGTGGGACTTGAAGGGTCTAGCAAGAGCACCTCCATACACTGGCTGAAGGATGGGAGTTTCCACCTCAATGAATCCCTCCTCTCCCAGAATATTCCTTATTTCCCTGATAATCTTGAACCTAGTTTCCATGAATCTTCTGGCATTGTCATTATACAGGAAATCCACGTACCTGTGAGAATACCTGAATTCCGGGCTCATTGTGGACCAATCTGGGGGCTCTATCAGGGATTTGGCCAGCATGACGTAATCCTTGACCAGAAGCGTCAGCTCCCCCTTCGCGGTAAAGAAGAGGTCCCCCTGTACGCCTATTATGTCTCCCCTGTCCACAATCTTGAAGAAATACTCGTACTTGTCACCGAGCTCGTTCACCCTCAGATATAACTGAAGCTTTTCCCCGTCATCAAACACATCAATGAAGGATGCCCTTCCATGTCTCCTGAGATTAGCTACCCTTCCGGCCGTCCTCACCCCGGTCAGGAATGGGTCCTTGGGCTTATCCTGCCTTTGATTACCTATTTGCCTCAGTTGAACTATGGTATGTGTGAGCGGATATTTCTGAGGATAAGGATTCACTCCACGGGCCCTGAGTTCCTCCAGAACCTGAATTCTCCTCTCGTCCCATTTCATAGCCAACTTCAATGGATTGCATTTTATAAAACTTAGCGAATCCAAGAAAGATAGGACAGGTAAAGGTCGGCCCCCGCATATGACCGCGCATCAATGGAGGAGCTTACCCAGAGTCTCCTCAGACCGGTGACCGGCAAGCGCTGACGTCCAGGTACGACTGCTCCCTTCCGGGCCTAGTCGGTTCCCCCAGCTAATACAGTTCCCCTCCTCCCTCCGGAAGAGGAGACTGTATCCGTCAGCCCTACCGGGCGATCCTCATCGTAAGCTCTGGACTCCCCCATTGAGGTCACGGCCATATGCAGGTTACTGGTGCCCGCATTACGCCAAGCGGGTAAAGAGGCTGGCGAGACCTCCACCCTACCCGACCAGGTAAATCTGTGCAGGCACGATTTTTAATCTATCTCATGGGTCGGGTGAAGCTGAATAAGATCACTGGCAAGGGAACTCAACAACAATACCCGACTACCATTCCTGGCTTCTTGCACAGGGAAATACTGGATAAGATCACAAAATAGAATTTTAATGGGCCCACGGGGATTCGGACCCCGGACCACTGGGTCTCTCCATTCCAGATATATTTCATCCCCTTTCGGGTCGACAGACCCAATGCTGATATCTGGAGCCCAGCACTCTAACCTGGCTGAGCTATGGGCCCATTATCGATCACGTAAATTAAACTAGACCTATGGGGTAATTAAACTTGTCTACGCATTTCAGTTCTTCTTATCTGTCAATCCTCAGCATCACCCTATACAACAGTGCTGAGATTAGCACAACGACCCCTACAACTATCCATAGAACATGATAACCATGTTCAATGATCATAAAAGATGCAACTATAGGAGCCAGAATACCGCTACTCTGCCAGAAAAAGTTAGCAAAGCCCGAGACGCTTCCAGCTCTTCCCTTATCGATGAGGGAAACCGCGCTGGAATTGGCTGGAGTTATTACGAACCTTACAAATCCCATGAGAAATGATATCACGAAAAGGGATACGCTGGATACAAGAAAGGATAGCAGGATTGTGAGCACTCCATAAAATCCCTCAAAAGTGGATAACGTGTTTCTGACTCCCATTCTCCTTATCAAATGCCCTGCAATTACTGTGGAGGGTATTCCAGCAATAGCCAAGAAAGAGTAAGCAATTCCTGCCTCATATCCGCTCAGGCCCACCTCAATAAAGTATTTAAATGCATAGAGGGTTATTATCCAGTATGATAGAAAAAACAGGAAACCGGCCATACTTACTATCAGAACGTTTCGATCCCTTATCAGGTGAAACTTCCCTGAAGCCTCCCCTCCAGTAACCCTTACCCTCGCGTATAATACTGCAATGATCAGGCAGAGAAGGGATATCATGTAATATGGGTAACGCCATCCAGCATTGATACTGAGGTAAGGTAGAACAAGACCTGCGAGAATTATGGAAAGTGGCCATGCGAGGCTGTAGTAGCCAATTGCCACGGGTAAGTCTCTCCTATCAAATGAGGACGCCAATATCTTTATGGTAACAGGATAAATCCACCCCGCTGAAAGACCCATTAACAAACTTGCGACATACTCCTGAAGTATTGAGGTGGAGATACCTGAGAGAAAGGAGGAAATGGCTAGACCAACCAGCGCTAGCATCACCACTTCCCTTGGTCTCCTGTCAGATATCATACCTGACGGAATTTGAACAATAACGTAACCCAAGAAGAAAAGCGAAAAAATCACGCTATCCTGAATCTCTGTTGGCTTCAGTGAGGAATAAACTGAGACAATGCTCCATGCAATTCTCGCAAAGTACCCTAAGAAGAAGGATGAAGAGGTGACGAAAATAAGAAAATATTTCATGAGGGCAAGATGTCAAATGGTAGTATTTGTGTCTTGCAGTTGAAGGATCGGTTTTAGAGAACTTCCATGAATTTGGGTCATAAACTGATTAACTCGGGTCTGGCTCTTGGCATGAAGTTTCATCATCAGTTTAATACCTCTAGTAAGATATTTTTACTGAACTAGCTACTCATGAGAAGTACATGTAATAACATGAGGTCTTGAAAATAAAGAGAACGCGGATATGCATTGTCGACGTTACAAGAAATTATCGATGCATAGTTTAAAACATAAAGTAAACGGCAAGAGTACAATTCATGACTGGACCGTATTGATAAGGATTTATAGGTGGTCCGATCAGGCTAGGACCTTCCTCTTCTCTTCCTGAAGACACTAAAAACTCTGCTTAATGTGGTCCTGCAGAGCGAGAAACGGAGTGTGAGAGCTCCTAATACGATCGCCGTTGCCAACATGAGATTGGGAATCAGGACTACGTACCATAGAGGATTTACTGCAGAAATAAGATTAATACATACGTTATGTTACTTTGTGAAAAAGTTGATGCATTCTAGGTATTATTGGGTTATCTCACAGGTGTGGAAAGTTATCGTCCTCTTTAAATCTACCTTCAAGTTAGGGAATTTGACGGTTGCCAATTGTCTACACGCGTGAAATGGCAACCATGAAGTGACCTGCTTTGATAGAGAAAAGCACGGGATATAAGTATGGCGACGTGATTATCCGGAGAGAAAAGGGAGGTATTATGTTTACGTTCTGGAGAACGTGAACGGTGAGATGAAGTAGCATTACCTCGCACCTTTAGATGATGTTGTTAGATCGTACGTGGAACTGAAAGAAAACGAGGGTGCGGGGACTCTGCCCCACATTCTGAGAAGTGCGACCGCCGGGATTTGAACCCGGGACCTCCTGCGTGGCAGGCAGGCGTCCTAATCCAGGCTAGACTACGGCCGCAAGTTATGAGTAGATAACGTTTTTTAAAAACCTATCGGTAGGGATAAACGAAGGGATTAATTACCTGAATTGATTGACGTCATGATAGAGTTCTGTACGTTGTTTATTAAAAATAAAAAATAGATCGATGTATTTATGTATACTATTGATTCTCGAAAATGATGAGGACAGTAGGGCGGAATCATGAAGAGGGTCTTGAGTCCTGATCAGTCATAAAAACCGCATAGTCCCTGGGCCTTCATGAAAATGACTGAATCAAGTTTCTCGAGCTTGGGAGAACCCGCCTTAACTATCCTGTACAGGTTCTGTGTCTTCTGGGTCCCTATGGGAACAACCATGGCTCCTCCATCCGCAAGCTGTTGATAAATGAAACAGGGAAGCGTGGGCATCGCTGCCCAGATTATTGCCTTATTATAGGGAGAGTTGCCTGGAAATCCCAGGGTGCCATCACCTACCTGAACCCTGATCCCCAGATTGCCCAACCTCTCTTCAGCATATCTCGCCATCCATGGATCCACCTCTACTGTGGTAACGTTCTCCGGCCCAACAATCTCACCAATCAGGGCGGTGTAATACCCGCATCCAGTCCCCACCTCAAGTACCTTATCCCCTTTCCTTAGACCCAAGTACTCCAGCATTTTCATCCCAAGGGTTAGGGCAGTGGTGTTAATCCTGTCAGTAATTGGGATGGGCTTATCAGCAAACTCTGGATCGTAAGCCAAGTTAGCTGAACTCTCTGGAAGAAACTTGGCCCTGTCCACCTTCAGGTAGGCATTTCTCAGGGAATCATCATTTATCATTGACAGGATTAGCTGATCTATTTTCCTCAAGCGCTCTCCTCACCTCTTCCAAGTTATTTGGGGCACTGAAGAAAACCGGAACGTCATGCGGTAGGGATGCCTTAAAGCTCACCAAGAGCCATTGTCCAACCTCGAGATCCAAGGTTCTATCCAGAAGAGTGTCATTTATTCCAAAGGTTTCAGACACCAGTTGCCTATCGTAGGGCCTGGGCAAAACACTGATGAAATAGGTGTGAAGCTGTTGGAGAACGTTTGTGTTGAGGTACGCCAGTCTCTGGGTGCTGATCAACGCATGGAGGTGATACTTCCTTCCATGCCTCAGCAATTTCTCCACTGCGTTGCTGGACAGCTCGCTCTTGTCCCTTTGCCTAGTATCGAAGGGGATGAACTCCTGTGCCTCATCTAACACGAAGAGAACGGGCGAGGTACTGAACGATCTCTTCCTCCTGGACATGACCTCCTCCAGGAGAGATGCAACAACTTCCCTGGATTCCTCCAGGTTCTGTAGCTCCAGGATAAAGAGTCTTGGAGATGATTCATCCCTATCCAAGATATCTATTGCCAGCTTCTCCACGTCATATTCCTCGCTCTCCTTTACCTCAGTGTTTATGTACGATCTCAACGATGAGATGAAGGAGAAGAGCGAGGAGTTCTCCTTTAGCCCAGCGTTCCTGCCCTCATTTTCCATGTCCTTAAGTATTGAAAGAATGGAGTCGTCCAGAGGAGCATCCTTTGGGATCTTATTCTCCCTCATGAACGTGTCCAGCTTCCTCAACATGAGGCTGAACAGTGGCTTCTGGGCAAAGGCCGTATACTTATCATCTATCTGAGCTCTCACCAGCTCCAGCAGGGTCTCGAAGGTTAGGCCCATTGAGCCCTGAGGTGGAATGTAGAGATTTCTTATCTTGCCTGAGGCAAAGAGCTCCTCAACCTTCCTCCTTATGTTTTCCCTGTGTCTCTCCAGATCCTCCGGAATCACATGGGTCCTCATGAACCTCCTGCTTGCGTCCAGTGGAGTGGAGGGATATCTATCTGTGGTGAGAATCTCCGCCCTCTGACTGAGCAACTGGTCCAACAGCAGGATTGAATATTCCATGGAAACGTCAAAGATCACCACCTTAGCGTTGGTGTGGTTAAGGATCCTGCGAATCAAGGTAGCAGTGAGATTGGACTTACCTGACCCGGTGAAGGCGAAAACTCCCATGTGGTAAACCATAGCCTTAGAGATATCTATGGTCAGGGGGATGTCCTCCCCTATCACTTTCCCGATCTCCACCCCACTCCTTGCGCATACAAATTCCCTGAATGATTCCCTGTTGAGGATCCTGACGGGGGAACCTGGAAGTGGAGGCAGATATCCCTTTTTGAATCCTTCAGGGGTGGCAATATAACCTATGGGATAGGCAAATACGTCTATCCACATCTCCGAGCTGTTCCCGTCGCGCCAGCTCTTGGAAACTTCCTCCATCACCTGGTCCCTTATCTCCTTGGGAATTGACCCATCCATGTTTATCATTCCGTAATGGACAGGAACGTAGTCGGCCACCTCAAGGATAAGATAGGTATCGCTCTTTATGGTCTCCAATGCGAGAAGTGCTCCTATGTTTAGGTTCAGGTCCCTGGAATAGGGCATCTCCACCACAAAGTTCCTGAAAGTAACTGAACTTCTCCCGTCAGCTGTGGGTCTGGTGGTGACCCTGACCTCCCTGAGCCTTCCTGTCACCGGTTCAAATTCCATGATCTCCTCTTACCCTCCACTATACTCCTAAAAGTCCTATATCTCACCAGTTCCTTGGTGTACAGGAAATCGAGCGTCCTCTTTGCCCTATCCCTGTAGAATTTGGCCATTTTGTCTGCAAGGAAGAGTGGGTAGTTATAACCAAAGGCCTCAGGGATGGGCTCCCTGGACATGGCGTATAACAGGGCCAAGATTCTTTCCGGATCCCACTTCAGGTTGGTCTCCACGCGAAAAGTCCATCCGTGGGTGGCTAGCTTGATGTATCCCGTACTCACAGGTCCCTGGAGCTGTGACATGAGCAACCAGGGCGGGTTGGGGATGTTCAGGCTACTTCTCTCTTTCTGATCAAAATCCTTGACGATCCCTATCACTGCGTGGGGTATACTCAGCCCCAGGGACATGTCCATGGTTATTTTCCTGTCCATCAGAAGCAGTCCGCTCAGGGAGTTGGCCTCCTCATACTCCATCCTTCTCATGACCTCCTCTCCATCTTCGTTAGAGACAGCCTCCTTGATTCTAGAACCTAGATACACGAGTCTTGATCCCTTCAGCCTGAAGAACACAGTCGCAACCACAACGTAGCTCTTCTTTCCCTCTTCGGTGAAGAAATCGTGAAGGCTTCCATCAACGGCAGAGATCTCCATATCAAAAACGTAATTATTCTCCCCGCTCAATCTTACTACCGTGCTTGATACACCACTGTCGCTGATCACGGACATACTGCTACCTAACGTTAGGGGATTGGTGGCTAAAAGGCTTAGAGCTCAGGGTATGAGCCAGAACAAGATCGCCCTTCTCGTGGGCGTAACTCAACCGGCAATCAAACAATACCTAGACGAGGATGAGGATGATCTACGCGGAAAGCTCGGCGAGGCTGGCCTCAGCAACGACGAGGTGGAATCGCTTGTATCAAACCTGGTGAGTCTGGTTTCAAGCGGAAGGAGAGAGGAGGCCTCGCTTTACTTCACCACCTTCGGATTGACCATGTTGAGCCAGCTGAAACTATGCAACTTCCACAGGCGCATGAACACCTCCATTTCACCCGATTGTAGAATTTGTCAGTCATTGTATAGGGAGGATGAGGAAACAGAGTTGCAGCTTGCCCTCTCTCTATTGAGAAATGAGAGCGTAGCAAAGCTAATTCCTGAAATCCTGAGTAACCTGGCCTATTCCAAGAGAGATGCCAAGGAAATACTGGATGTCCTAGCTATTCCAGGGAGGATAGCGGTGATAGGAGGGGTCCCTACTCCCGCGTCCAGACCCACGTGGGGTGGAAGCAGACATCTAGCAACCATTCTCCTTGAAACCAGAAAGAGATGCCAGAAGTGGAGATCCGTTATGAACATCAAATACGACGATGGTGTCGATGAGGCGATACGGAGCTCTGGTCTCATAAACATCAAGGTTGGTCCCTCAGATAGGAGGGACGATCAGTCCATTGCAAACATGATCGCCGCAGTCATATCTTCGTGCCCAGACGTAGTTATCCACCTTGGAGGAAATGGGGTAGAACCTAATGCTTACGTTTTTGGTGAGAATCCCCTAGAAGTCTCCTCCAAGGTACTCAAGATAGCTAAGCTTTGTTGTGAGCCCTCCTGACACCTGGCCACCAGTTATACTTCCCAAGTATTGACATTATGGCTGGAACTATGAAGGGCCTAACTATGAACGTATCGAATAGTATGGAGAAGCCCACTGCAAATCCTATCTCCCTGAGGAACTCCATGTTCACTGCGGTAAGGGAGATAAACGCTCCGGTCAGCACCAGACCGGCAGCCGTAACTACGAGGCCAGTCTTCTCCACTCCCTTCCTTATCCTTTCGTCTTCTGTTCCCTGCTCCTCCCTGATTCTAAGCACGATGAACATATCGTAGTCTATGCCCAAACTAAAGAGAAGAGCGAATACAATGAGCGGGGAGAGCCAGTAAACGGTACCAAAGACCAGAAACATAACTGCCACTCCCACAAGGGAGCTGAAAAGCAAGGATAGTACTAGCCTTATGGGCAAGGCCACGGACCTTAGCAGTACCCCCAGGTACACTAGGATCAGGATAATCGTCATGGGTAAAGTTAGGGAATAATAAACGTGAACCGTGTTGGAAACTATGTCTATCCTCTGTGCGTTGCTTCCTCCCACCATGAGACCGGTTGATGCGAGCCACTTGGTGAAATTTATGGCACCGTCACTGAACACAGGATAGGGAATGTAAAACTCCATGAGCGTGTATCCATGGGAGTAAAACCTGCTGGTTAGCGCTGTGGGTTCGCTGAACGTTGCCTTACCCAGAGAGGCTGGTCCGTAAACCAATGCCCCTCTGGAAATAGCTTCGGCAGACACATTATATATAAAGGAATAAGACTCGTTGGGATTCCCCCTTATCACCGCATAGTCTAGGCTGTAATTGAAAAATTTAGTCAGCTGGTCAAGCCCCACCAGGGATTCCGATGAGGATGGGACAATTTCGCTGGCGTTAATGTTTGTCGTATGAGTCAGAAATACTCCCAGGGCCAGAATGGAGGTAACTAACATTAACAGCACCACCGCATATTTTCGCCTTATGGAGAGGTCCACCATGAACCTCAGGTACCTGCTCCTTGAATCTGATGGGTTAGGAATTTCCTTTCTGGGGAAGGAAAGGGTCCTAGTACTCATCCCTTTAAGTGCAGTGTAGGTAAAACCTATGGACGGTAGAAGGGAGGAGACGGAGCTCAATACGAGGGCCACTCCTATATTCCTTAATAGAGGAGATGGAGAGACCAAGAATGAGGCAAACGCTAGGGTAATGGAGAGACCGCTGAAAAGGGCGCCCCTACCAGCCGTCTTGAAAGCCTTGGTGAGGGGTTCCCTTGACCCTGACCTTAACTCCTCAAAGTACCTGTAAATGAACAGAAGCGAATAATCTATCGCTATCCCGAACACTATGGGCGGAATAACAAGGCCTGAGATGTAATAGATCTGGTAGCCCACTAACCTCAGCCCTAGAAGAGACGCATATGCCACCTCAACACCTATTACTGCGCTACCTACCAGGAGTAGGATTGGAACCAGCGATCTGAGCAGTAAGATTAGCAGAATACCAACCAGGGTCACAGTAACAACGTCTATTATCCTCAAGTTCTGCTCGGTGTATAGCTCTGACTGGGCGTATATTGGGAGATGTCCCGTGACCAATCCGTGAAGGTTGGCCATGAAAATATTTATATTGCTTAGACTCTCGTTGTCGGGAACCTGGACTATGAAGAGCCAAGAGTTATTCCTGTGAAAGTAGGACAGGGAGATTCCAGGTTGAGGGATTTTGCTCTCCACTAACTGGATAGCATATTTGCGTGGATCTTCATAGGCCAGGGGTGGTAGCTCCTTGCCCGTGAGGAGGTGAATAAGGATAGAGTAATTATTGAAGTTGAGAAGGAACTGCCTCGAAGTTGAGAAGGAACTGCCTCGCTAGAGTCGCATTGGTGTAATTGTTGTATCCGAAGAAAATTACATAGGGGTCCTTAAATGTCAGGTAACCAGCCAGTCTTGACGCATTAATTTGGGAGAAGTTTTGCAACGCGAGAAAGTAGTAGGTCTTAAACGTGGAGATCACATCTGTTGATGCCTGCACGTTTTTTCCGAGTGGCACACCGTACGTGACGTTCAGTTGACATAGGAATTGAGATATGTTATTCAGAAGCTTGACCCTGAGCGTGGTCAGATTTACGTATAGCTCATGAACTGGAAGTAACTTGGCCTCAGTACTATTTATTAGAGGAGATACTTCCTGCAGGTACTGCTGTTGATACTGGGAAATAACTTCGTAGGGAGTTACAACCTTGGCATCCTGAAGGTAATGGAGATTTTTCTGTAACTCGCTAAATGATTGATTATAGGAACCATTAACAATGACATATATCTCGCTGTACGACGTTTGTGACAGGTTAAAGTATTCTTTAGCCTCGTTCTCCACGACCACACTTTGATATGCGGAGGAAAGGAATGGCGAATCGCTGTAAACAAAGTAGTTCTGTACCTGAATAACCAACGGTGCCAGTATTACCATCAGCAGTATCCACAGAACGAGGAGATATTTCATTGATGATTGTTAATTCAACCACATAAAATGGTTAAGGAAATACCACTTTTACGAATGTAACCCATTTATTCAATTAGGTCTACTATTTACTCCATGCAGTCCCTTAAAGATGCGTTAGCCCTGCTGGAGCAGGTGGAAAAGATACTGAGCTCCTATAACCCTAAGGGCGAGGAGGATAAGAATCTCCTCAACCTGTTAATAACAAAAAACATGAAAATTGAAGCGGAAGCCTATGCAAAATATATAAGGAGTTAATCCCATTATTATTTTTCGTGGTATTTGAGATTCAATTAAATGTAGCTGATTGTGAGGGCAAAAGAGGAATAACTCGGGAAGGTCACTTGTTCTGCATCTCGAGTTTCCTTAACGAAGAACTACAGAGGTTAAAGATACCACCCATAATTTTTGCTGAAGCTGTGATCGACTTCCTAAATGAGGGAAGCGCAAGCTTCACCGCGTACTGGGGCTCTGGAGAGAATGGTGGAACCACCAGGATCCTTGATCTAAGTGTGGTAACTCCCGATAGAACTAGGAGGCTGTTCCTGGTAATCTCCAGGTTTAATGGAATAAACGAGATAACCCTCCTGGAACCGTTCTATTTTACTAATGTCATGGAGAAACTCATTTCCTATGGCAAGAACTTAGAGAGATATCAGCTCACTATGCCCTTCCTCTATAAGTTCGTTATCTTCGAAGCTTTCCACACGTTTAGCAGGGTAACCAACGTAAAATACCAGGGAATAGTATCAGAAGGTACAGAGAAATACATGGTAGCCCTGGAAAAGGAGAAGGCATTACTCTGGAAAATTGAGGAACCCAAAATGAATCTAGTTAATAGGGAGAATATCACGCTTATACATTTAAACTACTGAGCTAATCCGGTTGGAGAAGAGATTTGTCATGGCTTAGGGAGTGGGAATGGAGATTTAGTAGGCTAAATGAGACTGAATCTTTCTTGCTAGCGATATTTTCAATTGCTGTGAAGGGACTTTCTCTATATCTAGTGTCAGGATTCTTTGGATTCGGTGTTCTGGCCGCCTTGGTCGCAGCAACAATTGCCATAGTACCCCATGAGTTAGCACATAGACAGTCAGCAAGGAGATACGGATGTTATTCTAGGTTTACCCTTAACTTCACGGGTTTTCTTTTCACCACAATTATTAACTTGCTACCGTTCTTTGGTCTGGTATTCTTTTCCGGGTATACTCTGATTTCCTGCAGATTTTTCTCCGCCGACAAGAGAATTGAAGGAATAACCGCGGCCGCCGGGCCAGCAACTAATATTGCAATATCACTGATTTTCCTCCTTGGAGCTATAGCTGTATCCAACCCTCTTTTGGCCTTCTTCCTCCAAGTAATCTCAGGGTTTAACGCGGTTGTGGCCTTCTTCAACCTACTTCCCTTCTGGATACTGGATGGCCTGAAAATATTCAGGTGGAACATAGGGGTATGGATAACACTCATCGCATTATCTCTCGTGTTAATGTATTTTACAGGGGAGATCTGAAATAACAATCAAACCAACCATAGTCCTCATGGCGTTAATTCTTGCGGGATTCATTACAGGAATCATTACATATAACATTAGCCCATATCTCTTTTCATTTCTAATTCAAGTGAACTATCTAGTACTGAGAGGGGATTATGTCTCCCTGGTAACCTCTATCTTCGTTACCAACAGTTTCACTGACTTTATTTTCAATTTCTTTTCTATGGGTGTAATATACTATCTTTTCGGGTCTAAGGCGGGTAAGCTGGAGTATATAACTTTCCTAGTGTCTGGAATAATAGGAAATATACTAACTCTGGTATTCTTTCCCCCGTACGTTGCGTCGGCAGGAGCTTCGGGAGGCATCTTCGGAGTCCTAGCATATTACATTATAGATGACATGCTGGAGTTCAATAGGCTTGACTGGAACGGTCTTGCTTTACTTATAATCGTTTTCGTTCTCAGTGATATAATACCTGGCGTGAACTACATAGCCCATATTGGGGGAGTGCTAGGAGGAGTAGTTCTAGCCATTGGAAGAAAGAGGCTTTTAGGGCATTCGCAAGTAAAATAAAATTCATGAACTTGTTTGAACTCGTTCTGTTCGTCACAGGCTTGATCATGTTCCCATATGGAATGTATGAGATCGCGAAAGGTGACGGCACGACTAAGACAAAGCTTACCCTGATCATCACTTCATTAACGTTATTTATTATCGAAAGCATTCTTGCATTTAGATGATTATTGTAATTACAGGGACGCCTGGTGTTGGCAAAACCACAGTCAGTCTCTTGTTATCACAACGTCTGGGACTAGAGTATCTTCACGTCTCCAATTTTGTGATTGAGAGAAGATTATACAGAAGCTATGATAGTCTTAGATCCTCCTTTGAGATAGACGATGAGGAAGTGGCCAAGGAACTTAATCACTATCTAAGTCAAAGAAAAGACGTTGTATTGGAGACTGTCTATCCCTCGCTTGTGGACAACGCAGATAAAGTAGTGGTGTTGAGAAGGCACCCTAAGGTGTTATACGACGAATTGAAAAGGCGTGGATGGAGCGAAATAAAGGTGATAGAGAACGTAGAGGCAGAGATCCTGGGTTATGTGGCGCAGGAAGCCAAAGAGTGGTTCAAGGAGAGCTGTGAAATAGATACTACTAATCTTTCTCCTGAGGAAGTAATTACAAAAATTCTTGAGAATAAATGTGATAAACCCATAGATTGGCTAGATTTTCCGGATGTCCAGGATCTGCTTCTGGCTTTAGATAAGATTATTAGTTGACCATGAAGATATGTTAATTGAGAAAAATGAGTTCCAATCCGTTTAGATTGCAATCGCCACAACCTACAAAGCAACCTAGGGACCTTAGGAAAGCGCCTGCACCCCAGGTCCAAGGAGCAGATCTCAAGATTCAGTCAAGGATGAAAAACGTGAAGTATAAGATAGCCATCCTCAGTGGAAAGGGAGGAGTTGGTAAATCATTCGTTTCATCTAACCTAGCTATGGCCCTAGCTGCTGCTGGAAAGAGTGTGGGAATTATTGACGTTGATTTCCACGGCCCATCAGTTCCCAAGATGCTTGGTGTTAGGGGGCAGATGCTCACAGCAGATGACAACGGGATAAATCCTGTGAATGGACCATTTGGTATAAAGGTTGTTTCCATTGACTTTCTGCTTCCTAGAGACGACACTCCCGTTATATGGAGAGGATCCATAAAGCACTCAGCAATTAGGCAGTTCTTGGGAGACGTGAACTGGGGTCAGCTGGACTATCTAATCATAGACATGCCTCCAGGAACGGGAGATGAAGCCCTCTCAGTAGCTCAGCTGGTCCCCAACATAACCGGGTTCATCATTGTCACCATACCCTCTGAGGTATCAACCCTGGCCGTAAGGAGGTCAATTAACTTCACCAAGACGGTAAACACTAAGATACTTGGGGTTGTGGAAAATATGAGCTACTTTGTGTGCCCCTCAGAGGGGAAGAATTATTACATCTTCGGACAGGACAAGGGAAAGAAGATGGCTGAGGAGTTGGGAGTACCCCTTCTAGGACAAGTTCCTCTGGATCCCAGAATTGCAGAGTCCAATGATCTCGGGGAGCCGTTCTTCTTGAAGTATCTAGATTCGCCGGCCTCTAAGGAATTCCTCAAAATAGCTGATAAAGTAATAGAAATGGTTGAAAATCAGAAATTATCTGATCTTAATCTGAAATAAAATTTTCTCCTCTCATAGTCGGGATATTTTTCTATTTCTCCCTTTCTGACCATCATTGCCAATGTCTCCCTAAGTTCCAGAGCAGTGAAACGAACTCCTTTCTCCATTAATCTATCCCGTATTTCCTCAGATATCATAGGTCTTTCCCTAAGTAGAGATTTTATCTGTTCCTCCAAGCTTTCCATGAATACAAAACGCCGTTCAGATTTAAAAAATTGGAGAAACGAAAGGATCCTAGCGCATGTAGGATGCATTGAGGATCTTTAGCTGAATAATACCTCTCGCTCGAGATCCTCACAAACCAGGAAGCCGTATTGCCATTTACCGAAAAGGTTTCCCAATCACAATAAAACTTTAAAAACAATAAAAACTAAATGTTAAACGGTGCAATTTAATTGATAACTGAGCTTGCGGAAAGAAATATCCTCTTGAAAAGGTTCCTAATGGTAGGCTATGGGCTCTCAGAGGCTGACGTAGAGGCTTTCATAAGGATAATTAAGGGTTCTGAGGGAAGGGATGTGGATTACATTGCCTCGGAGCTGGGAATAAGCAAAAGCAGGGCCAGTCTGATTCTTAAGAGACTCTCAGACGCGGGATTGGTTACCAAACAGAAGAGCACCGGCTCGAAGGGAGGCAGGCCCAAGTATGTGTATAGAGTGGACAGGAACGAAGTAATAGAAAAAATGAAAATGAGAGCCTCTGAGCTTTGCTCTGACCTATCCTCTATAATATCTGGGTTATGAGAAGAACACCTTGGACCAGTATATAAATCCCAAATCCAAGTAAAATAATAAATGATGCAATTTTTATAGCTCTTGCTAGTCTTTTACCGAATTTGTTTATAATGAAAGGGAAAAGTGTTATCCAGACCACTATTCCACTGAAGAAGCCCGGTATTACCAGAATGCCAAATTGTTGAATCATGAACAGTCCACTGGTCAACCACCATGTGATCTGAAAGGGGTTGGTGAGCCCCATGGTCAAACCTGTCAGGTAATTGGCCCTGGAGGTTCTGTTGGACAGAGTGGATTTTAACACCCCAAAGGCCAACCATATCATTATGCCTCCTCCAACTAAATAGAATACATACCTGGCGTCCCTGGGCAAAAAATCTCCAAATACAAGGGTCAGAACAAAGAACACCATATCAGCGGTCATGGCGCCAAGACCCACGCTTATTCCGTGCAACTTGGATCTGAGAGACTCGGAGGCTATCACCGAATTCACTGGACCTGGAGGAGCTGCCAGCGACAGTCCCAATGCCAGACCAAAGATCATAAGTAGGGCATTCACGTAACCTAATAACCTGTGATCTTTAAATAGATTTAACCTTCTAACCCCTGCTTTTGACGGGTTATAAGAAGAATAAAAAAGATTTTGGGGAAAAATATAAAAAGAGTGAAAGAGAACTTTTCGTTATGCAAGAGGATATTACTGAAAAAGCAAAGAAAATGTACGAGAGCGGGAGATCAATAAGGGAGATAGCCAAGGAGCTAAGCCTCAGCTACTCCAGGGCCAGAAGGATACTTAAGGACAGCGGTGTTCAGTTCCGTGGAAAAACCCCACCTGAGCTAATTCAGCAGGTAATTGAATACGGGAAACAAGGGTACAGCGCAAATAAGATCAGTAAACTTCTCAAAATGAACTCCAACACTGTTCTAAGAATACTGAAAAAGCACAACCTAGTCAAGACCAAGAGAAAGTTAACCCAGGATAAAATACAGCGAATCATGGAAATGTACAAGAGCGGAGCTTCCATTTACAAGATTGCAAAGGAGCTTGATATATCCACCAATCTAGTGGTATATTACCTGAAAAAGTTACAATTAAAGAGCTAATTATTCGTGAATTTTCTGCCACATCTGAACTGCCAGCTTCCCCTCATACTTGAATTCCTTAACTAGTTCCTTGGCCTTCTCCCTTCTTTCCCTGTGCCTCTCTAGGAAAGTATTAAGCTTCTCGACGAGGATCTGTTTTATCTCACCTGTGAGCATCTTTCCTGATCTGTACTCCTCTCCAATCTTACGTATTCTATCGTCATCCTCCTCAAAGAAGTAATAGAGCCATTGATAAGGCACGTCTATATCCAAGTTAGCTCCCAGTTTCTTCTGAAGTTCAATTGTGGGTTGTCCTCCAGAGAAGGCATACTTCATGATCTTTCTCTCAACGGTCTTTGGATCGTCAGAAAGGTATATGGCAGACTCGGGTATTGAGGAGCTCATTTTTCCCTCAGGACCCGTGAGAGGAGGCAGGAATTTACTATGTATCTGAGCCGCCTTATAATATCCTAGACTCTCGGCAATATCCCGCTGTAATCTCCAGTATGGGTCCTGATCTATCCCTGCGGGTATGAGGCATCTCCTCCTCTCAAACATTGTGGGTGCTATTTGAAGGGAAGGATAGAAGATAATACCTATATTGGAAGATACGTCCAACCCAAAGGTCGCCTTCACTTCCGAGAAGGTCAACTTCTTGGCAATCTTAATGGCTAGAGGGTACATGTTCCTTATGTATTCGGTGTCCTGAAAGATGAATGTCTTGTCCGGATCAAAACCAGCTGCTATTATGTCTAGAATATTGTCTAGGGCCCACTGCCTGGTTTGATCCAGGGTGTAGTCCTGATTCCGCATAAACTTCTCGTCATCTGTGACCTCTATATACACGTTAACCCCGAACTTCTGCTGGAGCCACGCAGTGAAAATGAAGGGGATCATATGACCTATGTGCATTCCAAGGGATGGAGCTCTACCAGTATACAGGAAGAAACCCTTCCCTGCCTTCCAGTCCTTCAGGACAAGGTCAAGATCTCTATGGGAGAAAAAGATTTCCCTCCTGAGCATGGGATGCATATCCCCAACAATGGAACGTATCTCCTGTCTTAATTCGTCTGTTATCTTTTGAGTCCCAAACTGGATGATTAGCCTGTCGTAATCAACCTTACCCTTAACTTCCCAAGGAGTAACAGAGTAGTTTCCTTCCGCCACAAGAAGAAGTAAAATAGGAAAATAAAATATCTTGGGCCCTTGGGCTTATGCCCTCTGGGCCAGTGCGTTCACGGGAAGATCTGGGAACTTCTCCTTCATTCTCTGTTCCGCTATAGCCGATGCCTCGTCCAGTATCTTTCTGGCCTCCGGTGTGGCAGCAGATGTGTAGGAGTATCCTCCTGCAAAGTCTCCTGCCTCTATTACCACGGTCTGTAGATCCTCAGACAGCGAGGAGAGTTCCAGGGATATCTCTGGCATGACTCCCTTTAGTACTGACTTAAGCTCGTTCACTACTCCCACCACAGGAATAAGGTTTACAAAGACCTCACTGATCTCGCTCACCGTCTCCAATCTAAGCTGAACTTGCTCCAATGCTATCTGCGTCATGATCAGTTGCTTGCTCATCTTTCTTATTTCTGCGACTTCATTTGCATACATTGCTGCCCTGCTGGTGTCCTTAGCCATCTGGGCACTTACTACCCTCTCAAAGAGTGTTCTGTCCCTCTCCTGCAGTCTCGCTATGTGAACGTCAAGCCTGTTTATCATTGAGCCCAGCTTATACCTGGCCTGAACTATCCTGTATTTCAAGGGCTCTTTGCTCTTAAAGGCTCCCTTGAATCCTTCCCATGCACTCCTGTCATCAGATCCAGCCCAATACTTTTGGAAATCTTTTCCAAGCATCTTGATATCTATATTGGGCGAAGTACGGTTAAAAGAGAGAAGAGATGGTAATATGGAATTGGTAGTTTCATCTAAAATAACCATATTTATATTACAACAGACCAGAATATTCGTTTGGAACTCGTACGAATAATCCATAAAATTTGACCTTGCGATGTAATACCACGTTCTAACTTCGTCCTGTTCCCTATTCATTTCTTCACTTCACTGTAATCCAAGGTTTATAACTTAGGGCAACGTTAATTATAACGTGGTATTTCTTGCCCTTCGTTCAAATTGACGATTCAGATGTAGATATCCTCACGGATGAAACTAGGGTTCATGTTTACATTGATCTTAGAGGGCTGGATCTAAAGGAGACCAGCTTGGCAATTCGTGCTGATATTTCCACAGTTTACGTCTACAATAAGGATTTGAGGAACGTGATAAAGATAGTGAGGTTGCCAGTGCAGGTCAAGTCCTTCCCCCTCTCCTATTACCTGAGGAACGGGGTGCTTGGAATAACCCTAGAGAGGCTGTAGGGGATGGCAACGGAACAACTCTACGCCAAGGACTCATACATGAAGAACTTTTCAGCAAAAATAGTCAGAATAGTGCCCCCAGGTGTTATTCTCGATAGAACAGCATTTCATCCCCGGGGAGGAGGACTGGAATCGGATACTGGAATTATTCTCTATGAAGGGAATACATACAAGGTGACAGAAGTTAAATTCGAGGGAAACGAAATTGTTCATGTCCTTGATAGGATTGATGGACTTAGAGAAGGTAGTGAAGTCGAGGGAAGAATAGACTGGGACCAAAGGTACAGAATGATGAGACTTCACACAGCATCGCATATAATCGCATCAATTGCCTTCTCCAAATATAACGCGCTAATCACCGGAGGTAACATCACTCCCGAGTATGCAAAGGATGACTTTAACGTTGAGAACAAGGATATACTTCCAAGAATAGTGGAGGAGGCAAATGAAATAGCAAGGAAGGGAATTAATGTGAAGGTTTATTTCCTGCCTAGAGAAGAGGCCATGAAAATACCTGGAGTGGTCAAACTGGCAGAAAAGATGCCACCTGAGCTGGAGACGTGGAGAATCGTGGAAATAGAGGGGGTTGATGTACAGGCTGATGGTGGCCCCCACGTTAGAAATACCAGCGAAATTGGAAACATAGAGGTTATTAAGGTAGAGAACAGGGGAAAGGGAAAGAAGAGGCTCTACTATACCGTAAAGCCTTAGCTAGGTATTTCCAGTTCTTGAAGAATTTCCTGCAGGACCAAGATAAGTTCTGGGAAGTCGATTCTAAGGGAAAACCTGAAATGGTTCCCTCTCAGACCCACGAAATTGGAGCAATTCCTTACGTAATATCCCCGTCTCAGTAACTCGTGGTTTAGTCTTTCCGCGGGGACAGGAGCCTCAGCCAGAACGTATGGTGCGTGAGATTTGTAGACCCTCAGTCCATGAATCCTTCCAATTCTGTCAAGACTCACCTTCACCTCCTCACGCGATTTAGAGAAGAAATTTTTCGCCTCTCGTGGGTTAATATTTGAAAATGCGTAGTATGCAATCCCATTAACTCTCCAGGGTGGAGCATGGCGCTCCAGGATCCTGCTCATATTTCCTATGGTAAAACCTAGCCTCAATCCCGGGACTGAAAAGGCCTTTGTGAATGAAGAGATCACAAGAAGATTGGGAAATTCCTCCGCCAGATCCACAAAGGAATCAACGGGACTTATATCAGCAAACGATTGATCGAGGACTAGGATTTTACCCTCCTGAAGGAAGGAGATCACGTCGTCCCGGGAAAGCGAGGCCCCTGTGGGATTATTGGGATGGCTTGTGATTACCTTATTACCTTGAAGGGTAAACCTGAACTCTTCGTCCTCATGAGCTAGGTATATCCAGCCTCTTGGGTATTCCTGATAATTGGGTTCAGGGACAAAGAAGTCTCGATCAAGGAGGGATATGGCCTCACTAGCTCCATTGAACACGGCAATAATCTCCTCATTCACGTCATAGATCTCTGAAATAACCCTTTTCAATTCTCGATAGTCGTCTGGATAAAAGGAGTAAACCTTACTCCTCACAGCCTCCTCTATCAGTTCCTCAAGGAACTTGGGAACGCCAAGTGGATTAAGATTAACACTGAAGTCCCTGATTGATGATGGCCTTCCCTTCTCCCACCTCAATCCTCCATGCATTACAATCCCTTTTCGTCAAAGTAGTTCACGATCACATTCTTTTCTGCCCTTCTGATAATCTCTGAGAGGGAGGAAACACTTAACTCCAGCTTCTCTGCTAGAGCTCTTATGGTAATCTTTCTCGGGAACTCGTAATAACCGGCCTCAAGGGCTATCCTGAGTATCTGTTCCTGCCTAGCCGTGAGGATATCCTCGGTCTTGTACTTGGTTACCTTTATCACCTTAGCACTAACGCCACGCTCATGAAGTTCCCGCAACAACTTCTTTAGTTCCTGATAACCGCTCAGAATAACTGTCCAGACGGTCGAATTTCCATTAACAACACCATTGACAATTATGTACTTGGAAAGGATCTCCTCCACCACTCCCTTAACCTTCATCGTTCCAAGGTACTTCAGCTTGGAGACTTTACTGAAGTTTCCCTGTAGTTTACTCACGGAATCGTCAACGCCCTTAACCTCGACCAAAAGCCTCTGAAGTTCTCCTTCCTGCTTTATATCGAGAATCGTGAGCGTTCCCTTCTCTGGATTAAGGTCAAGTAACGATATTGTAGGTGTAATGAAAGTGACTCTAAGGATCACGAGTATACACGGGTTTCATGGTTATTTAGATTTACTTTATAACCACTAAAATTGTGAATCCTTACAGTGGAAAACATTCGAACCAAGGATACTCCCTTGCTGTTAATTAACTTAAAAAACTATAACTTATGGAGGTCAAGATAAGTTTTATATACTTAGTTGTATTATTTTCATTGCCGCGGTAGTATAGCCCGGCCATGCTCTGCGCCGAGAGTATGCGGGCCTTTCGAGCCCGTGACCCGGGTTCAAATCCCGGCCGCGGCACTAATTTTCTGTTAAATTGAAAATGAATAACGTTGTCTTTATAAAGGCGTAAATGGAACAGATTTTTTTGACCAATGTCACTCTTTCCTAGTACAGTTTGTCATGTATTTCGCGTTAAAGGCTCCTTAAATGCGCAACAGTATGGAGCCCTGCTTTCCGATAAGTGGAGAGTGTTGTAATAAGAATCCTTATCTTGATCTAGAATAACATAATTAGTACTTTCCTGAACCTTCAAGCCTATTTTATCTAAAAATCTTTCAGTTCTGTCCCAATAGTCTCACAATTATATTTTCCTTTTAAGGTCTATGGCATTGCTCGTTTATGAATGATTTTCATTTCAACATAAACTTCCTTGAAAAGTATCTTAGTGCGTTAAAATCCGTGAAAACACTACATTGTGATAAGTAAGATACCTAACCCAGAAAAACCTCCAACTCTTCAAGGAAAGCGATAACAGGGAAGTGGCCTGTCTGCTTTTCAAATAGTTTTTAGGGTAAAAAATACCCCGCTACCCTAGGTTTACCCTGCTTTGTGTTTACGTTTAGGATAACTATCCTCTTCGGTTTTGGGATAGGCTGATTAAGTGTTACCTTATATTCCTCTCCATTTTTTTGAAGAGATCCTGTTACTGAAACTCCGTATGTCACGAAATGAAACTGGCCCTCAGAGACCTGAGTCCAGGGGAACATGATTGCCTTGCCTGTAAATTCTTTCTGAGCCTTCACTCCAGGCTTCACCATTAGATATGAGTCCTTTACTTCCTCTTCCTTCACATTTCTCAATGCCAGTCCTACCCTTACACCAGGACCCACACCCTCCTGGTCCTCATCTAAGACCTGAATACTCTTGATCTCTGTTTCCTTCATGGAGGGAAGCAGGACCAGCTTGTCATGTACCTTCAACTCCGTCATGGAAAATCCTGTGACAACTACACCCACTCCCTTAACCACGAAGGCCTTATCAATATATACCACCCCGTTATCTTCCATTACGCTCTCTTCGTCTACCGGTTCCTGAACTATTGGCGAAGTCTCCAGGGATGTACCCTTAAAGATCTTCCGTATCTCGGTCTCTCCTCTATTGGTCACTATGAATGTTGGTAGGCCTGAGGCTGTGGACAAAAGAGCTAACTCGCCATCAATCCAGGATAGACTGTCCCCAACATGGATGAATATCTTGGAGGAGAGCGTCGCTATTTCGGCTATGTCCAATATCTTTTCCGGGTACTCTGTAGAGGATAGAATTGACCTAATGTAGTCGCCATTTCTCCTGTAAAATATCCTTATTTTACCATCCTCGTGAAGCTTCCCAAGCTTTTCGGCTATGGTCTTCGCCATATCCCTATTCCCTGCCAATACGGACATGATGTTGCCCTTGTACAAGTTAAGTCACCAATATTAGGGAGATCATCGAGTCTGATATTATGAGGTTAACCCTTGCAGGAATTATTCTGATCTTTGCAGGCTTTCTGCTACTCTTTGCGAGCACATTCACCTCTGTACAGCCTTCTAATACAACAGTGGGCGGAGTTATCTTGATAGGACCTGTACCCATAATATTCGGTAAAGGTTATTCGGGAGACCTTATCCCGCTCATGATAATAGGAATAATCTTTACCATCATTGCTCTAGTATTTTTCTTTGGCTCTATCCTCCTTCTAAGAAGACCTAGAGATGGCACCTAGGTAACCCAATATCTCCCGCTATGTCGTTACACGGAACTCCGGTTAGGACCAAAGCGTAGACAGGAAAGACGCTAAGTCGATAGAAAAGTTTATATAGGGGTAGAAGTAAAATTTATAAATGCTTTTGTCTCGGTTTAGATTTTCCGCATGGTGAACTTCATGAGTAAGGAAAATTCGTCAGATAATCAGTGCCCCCCTGATAAAATAATTTTCGACGCCGATAGGGGGGAATACATCTGCTCTGAAACAGGTGAAGTCATAGAGGAGAGAATAGTTGATCAAGGTCCAGAGTGGAGAGCCTTTACTCCTGAGGAGAAGGAGAAAAGGAGCAGGGTTGGCGGACCTCTTAACCAGACCATACATGATCGTGGATTGTCCACATTGATAGATTGGAAGGATAAGGATGCCATAGGAAGAAACCTTGATCCTAAGAGGAGACTGGAGGTACTGAGATGGAGAAAATGGCAGATCAGGGCCAGGATTCAGAGTTCAATCGATAGGAACCTCGCTCAAGCAATGAATGAACTGGAGAGAATTGGAAACCTTCTGGGTCTACCCAAGTCAGTTAAGGATGAAGGAGCACTGATTTATAGGAAGGCCGTTGAGAAGGGCTTAGTTAGGGGAAGATCTATTGAAAGTGTTGTAGCAGCCGCGATTTATGCTTCATGCAGACGCATGAAAATAGCTAGAACTTTAGACGAAATTGCACAATACACCAAGGCTAATAGAAAGGAAGTGGCCAGATGCTATAGACTCCTATTGAGAGAACTTAACGTAGATGTTCCAGTTAGTGATCCAAAGGATTACGTTACAAGGATTGGATCCCTGCTCGGTCTTAGCGGAGCTTCAATGAAACTTGCCGCAGAGATACTTGAGAAGGCAAAGAACGTTGGACTCACCGCAGGGAAGGATCCAGCGGGACTGGCTGCAGCTGCAATTTACATCGCCGCCCTACTCAACGAGGAAAGGAGAACACAGAAGGAAATAGCCCAGGTTGCTGGAGTTACTGAAGTAACTGTCAGGAACAGATACAAGGAGCTTATTCAAGAACTAAAGATTGAAATACAAAATCAATAATCTTTTTCTTTGTTTTTAGTTTGATTATTCTATTACCATTATGTTAGACTCAGGAAAACCTAGTTTTACAAGTAAGTCCCTAGCTCTCTCCCTATGATCTCCCTGTATCTCTATGCGCCCATTTTTCACAGTGCCACCTGCGGCAAGTTTTGACTTAAGCTCAGAAGCTATCTTCTTGAGATCGGCATCGTCTCCCAAACCTTCTATAACTGTAACCTCTTTTCCATATCTTCTTTTTTCAAGTTTTATCTTGATGAATTGTTCTTCTTTATTTAATTGTTCACATACTTCCGGTGGAAGTCCTCCACACAAACTGTCTGCCATTTTGTAACATCATATTATGAAAGGGCCTTTTTAGGCTTTTCTATCGAGGGTAAGATTTAAAACAGCGTAGTAAAATCTGAACTAGACTAAGATGGGAGATCTATTTAGATGTGGAAAATGTTGGAAGACCTTCGATAGCGATAAGCTCAGGGTTCTACCAGGTGTGAGATGTCCCTATTGTGGATATAATATCATTTACATGATAAGAAAGCCAACCATCAAGACCGTTAAGGCAATTTAGTTTTTAGCTTGGCTGCGGTTTCAAGTATAAGCTTAGCACCTAGCACCGAAGTTATTTCGGATGGATCATAGGATGGGGATACCTCGACTACGTCAAATCCAACAACCCTTTTGTCCACCACCAAGTTCATTATGTCCAGTACTGTTGAGGGATCAAGGCCTTCTGGTTCTGGAGTGGCAACACCTGGTGCATAGGCCGGATCAATGGCATCCATATCATACGTGATATATATCCTGTTACATGGCTTAAGGAAGTTAATTGCCCTCATCGCCACTTCCCTGGGACCTAAAACCTTTACCTCATGAGAAGTTATAAAGGGAACATTATTTGCCTTGGCATACTCTATTTCATCCCTTCCCATGGCTCTATTCCCGATCTCCATTATTTTCACCCCCCTCTCACTCAACCTCCTCTGAACGCACGCGTGGTCGTATTTATACCCCATATATTCATCCCTGAGATCTAGATGCGCATCAAAACTAAGAACACAATCAGCCTTTGTTCCAATCACTGTTCCCACGGTAACTGTGTGCTCACCGCCTATGGATACCACGATCTTACCCAGCTCAGAAATGTAACTCACAACCTGTGAGATCCTCTCCACGTTTTCCTCGACATCTGACGGATGTAGTATGACATCTCCATAGTCTTGGAATCCCACCTCTGACATATCTATTCCGGACCTAATGGATAGAAATTCAATAAATTGGGAAACGTGTCTTATCTTTTGGGGCGCAAATCTGCTCCCTGGCCTGAAACTGCTGGTTATGTCCATGGGAATACCCAAGACGGCAAAGGGAGAGTTGGCCCTAAATACACCAAATTTTTGCACAGTTTCGTTCAAATATAGTAGTCTTGAATCGGACATATCTAAAGGATAATTGAGGAAGTTTATAAGCTCGGCTTTATGAAAAGGTCCCATGCCAGAGTCTGACAAAGTGATCGAGCTAGCGAAGAGGAGAGGCATATTCTGGCCCTCCTACGAGATATATGGCGGAGTGGCTGGGCTATACGATATTGGACCCATTGGCACAAGGATAAAGAATAAAATAATCAACACATGGAGGAAAATATTTGTTGAAGAAAATAGCGAATTTGTGGTAGAAATTGAAACTCCAATGATAACCCCCTCTAAGGTGCTGGAGGCCAGCGGACACGTGGAAAACTTCACCGATCCCATTGTGGAGTGTACAAAGTGTCACAAGATATACAGGGCCGATCACCTCGTGGAGGAGATGCTGAAAATCAATGTGGAGAGACTTAAACCATCTGAACTGACTTCACTAATTTCTGAGAAGGGACTTAAGTGCCCCTCATGTGGGGGTGATTTGGGAGAGGTTAGAAGCTTTAACCTCCTCTTTTCCACCAACATAGGCCCTTATTCCGGGAATACCGGGTATTTGAGGCCTGAAACAGCACAGGGCATGTTTACCTCATTTAAGAGGGTATATGAGACTACGAGGCAAAGGCTACCCCTGGGAATAGCTCAAGTGGGAAGAGTTGCCAGGAATGAGATATCCCCCAGGCAGGGTCTAGTTAGGATGAGGGAATTCACCATAATGGAGGTGGAGTTTTTCATTGATCCGGAGGATAAGTACATCCCGTGGTTGGACAGATATTACGAGGAGGAGTTTAGGGTCCTGTTTGGAGATGCCAAAGAGAAGGGATTGAAACCCACTACCGTTAAGGTAAAGGAGATGTTAGAGGAGAAACTGGTTGTAAATCCATGGATGAGTTTCTGGATGGCCTCTGCATCTAAATTTGTCCAAGCCCTGGGTATACCCAAGGATAATTTCTACTTTGAGGAGAAGTTGCCTACCGAGAGGGCTCACTACTCGTCGCAAACCTTTGATCAAATAGTTGAAGTAATGGGGGAGAAAGTGGAGATATCGGGCCACGCCTATAGGGGAAACTACGATCTTAGCAGACATTCAAAGTTCAGCAATGAGGATCTAACGGTATTCAAGAAGTTTGATCAGCCCAGAACGGTGATAAAGAAAACAGTCATAGTGAACAGGGATAAGTTCAAGGATAATCCTGAGCTTCAGAAGGAGGTCATGAAACTAATCTCTGGAAAATCGCCCGAGCAGGTGGAGGAACTTCTCAATAAGCAGGTCCAAGTAGCTGGTAGACAACTTTCCGAGTTCGTCCGCATAATGAACAGAGAGGAGAAGGAACATGGAGTAAAATTCTATCCGCATGTGGTTGAGCCTTCCTTTGGGGTTGAAAGGTGCCTTTATCTAAGTGTACTTTCCGCTTACAGGGAGAAAAAGGATAGGGTGGTACTAGCATTACCCAAGAATTTAGCTCCCTATCAAGTTGCAGTATTCCCCCTACTGGAAAGGGATGAGCTCATAAAGAGAGCTAGGGACATATACAGTTCCCTTTCTAGAAAGTATGAGGTTCTTTTCGACGATGCTGGAAGCATAGGAAAAAGATATGCAAGAGTGGATGAAATTGGAGTGCCCTACGCTATCACGGTAGACCCACAAACATTGAGCGACGACTCTGTGACAGTGAGGGATAGGGATACCTGGAATCAAATTAGGGTTAAAATCTCCGATCTTGAAGGTGTTATGGACAAGTTATTTAGTGGGCAAGATCTTAGTATGTTATCAGGAGAGGCGAAAAGATGAATCCGGAGAACTCGGAGGAAGAGAAAAAACCAGACATCAAGTCGCTAGTTAATATAATTCCTCCGGCTTCAGCCCTAAGGGGTAGAGAAAAGGAAACGCTGAAAGAGAAGAGAGTCAAGGTTAGAAAGAGACCTGAAGTTAAGAGTGGCACTATTCTAGTGTCCTCCAAGCTTGTAAAGGACATGGGCATCAAAGGAGAGATAGAGATATCCGTCAAGGGGAAGAGAGCTAGATTCAAGGCACTTACCCAAGATAGCCTGCCTGATATAGAAATATGGGCCAGTCCAGAGGACATGCTGAAACTGGGAATCGAGGATAACAGTACAGTGACCCTGAGGTCTGTATAATGGATGGAGAACAGAAAATAAGAGATGTACTGGTTAAGTTTGAGGAGATAATAGAAAATCATTCCAATAATCTCAACCAGCTGGAGAACCTAATTGCTATAAATCAACCAGATGTGGAAAGATGTCACAGGATAGTCAAACGAATAAGGAGAACGCGTAAGGAATTATATGATGGTCTTAAGGTGATAATTGAACATTACCCTTCATTAAAAGATGAGAAAATAAAGCAGGAAACCTTGGGAATAGTTAGCTATCTTAACCTGATAGGGTTTACAGACGAGATGGAACTCCTGAGAAGTGCAGAGGATCTCCTTAGAAAGGCAGGTGTCTCATTGAATATACAGGCGGACTTAACACAGTTGGAAGAATTAGTGAAGATGACTTCCAAGCTTAGTTTTTAAACCATTATTACACTAACATGTCAATGAGCATTGCCCACATGAACCTTGAGGAGAGGTTACAGCAGATATCACTTAAGGTCATTGATCAGGTTAGAATACTTTACGAGCTAATGAAATCCGAGGATAATGTTACGCCAATGCAAGTTTACTCCAAGATCAATGGAATAAAGAATAGTGTAGAGACTGACAAGTTCATGCTAGGCGAATACATCATCAGGGTAAAGGAAGGAATTCAGGACAAGGACCTTTACATTGACGTGCTAAATAACCTTGAAAAGATCTCCCAGAACCTAGACGCGGCCTCTTATAGGCTTAGCGTTTTAATCTCGAGGGGAACGCAGATAGATGAATTAATGTACAAATTGATAACAATCATTGCTGAAAAGCTACTTGCATCTCTGATGCACCTAGTAGAGTCACTTAGGCTTCTATCAGTTAATGCTCAAAAATCTGTGGAGGCAGCTAGAAACATAATAAAGCTGGAGGAAGAGGTTGACGATCTGTACAGAAGCTTGGAGCTAAAGCTATTTGAAAAGAAATACGACGACTTGATTTACGTTATGCTGATGAAGGACGTCGCTGACAGACTAGAGGACAGTGAGGACATGGTCAGGGACTCGGCGACTTCTATAACCTATATAGCCTTTGGGAGAATATGATGAAATTTTCCGGCGAGTTGTTAGGAGATAAAATAGTAATTTTCAACTTGGACGAGGCCAAGGCACTCTATCAGATGGGCTTCTATGGTAAGCCACTAACTATTTCTAAACCGAAGTCGGTCAAGGATATAAATAAGCCATTGGAGCTTTCATTGCTTGAGGGTCTTTACCTATCTGAGCAGGGTCTCCTGGAAGTTAGACATCTAGGTGATATTTGGGACGTAACAAGGCTGGAGAGTTACGCTACCTCCATAGTGACTAAGTTCAGACCCCTCTACCTAGTTTACAAGGACCTGAAAAGGAGGGGTTTCATCGTTAGATCTGGCATAAAGTTCGGTTCAGATTTCGCGATTTATACCCTAGGGCCAGGGGTAGAGCACGCACCGTTCGTCGTATCCGTGATTGATTCGTCTGAGAGGCTTTCTGTGAACGAACTCATGAGTTACGGAAGAGTATCGCACAGCACAAGGAAAAAATTGGTACTAGCAATCGTCAATACTCAACTGAGCGAAATCAAGTACATAATGTTTAAATGGGTGAAGCTATGAAATTAAATGTGTAATCACGACTATTGGGGGTTCAGCTACTTTGAGGGATGATTTCGAACAAAGGAGGGATCAACCCAGGGATAGGCGTAGTAGACCGACCGATGGTGAGCCTAAACCGCTTCCCTTGGGAGATAAGTGTAACTACTTGTGCCCCTACTTCAGGTGCAACAAGAGAGCCCTAATGATCCAAACCAGGTATGTTAAGGGTAACCCACAGAAGGTGGGTTTCTGCAGATGGGTTGGCGACACATGTATCACTGGTGAATGTCAATACGCGTATTGTGAGAAAAGGGCCCTACTGCCTGGGAATAAGTGCGCCTTTGCGATTAACAGAAGCAATGGAGGAGAAGACGTGGAAAGGGACCTTAAACAGGATGACTTGTACGAAGATGATAAGGTTAAGGAGATAATTTCTAAGAAATTTGGCAAAAGGGATCTAGATCTTATCTAGACCATCGCCTGTAGATATCATGTTCAATCTCTAAGGCATCTAAAGTTTTTCCTACCACGAAGTTTACTATGTCCTCTATACTCCTTGGCCTGATGTAAAATCCAGGAGAAGCAGGTAGAATTACGCCCCCTGCATAGGAGACTTTAAGCGCGTTTTCTAACTCTATGGTGCCTAGGGGAGTTTCTCTCACCACCAGCACCAGCCTCTTCCTAAGCCTGAGAATGTTTATAGCTGTTCTTGAAATCAAGTTTGATGATATACCTGAGGCTATCTGGGCCAACGTTCTGATACTGCATGGTATAATTGCCATTCCTTTTGTCTTCACCAAGGCACTTGAGCTCGATGGAGACGCGTCCATCTCATTCTCCAAGTAAACTTCTTTGGCTATCTCTTTCACACGACTATGCAGATCTTCTCCCTGTTCAGCTTTTGCTACCTTCAGAGCACCCCTACTAACGATAACAACAGGGTCAAATCCCAAGGAGACTAAAGTCTTAACCATTGATATGCCATAAATTACTCCACTTGCACCTGTGATACCTACTACAACTTTCCCTTTTGTCTTGCCTGTTCCTGTTTCCTTAGCCAATCTCTCATCCATATGGTATAACACCTGTTGCTACAGAATGTCCATGGTCTATTATTACAACATGTTTTAACCACTATTGGCTTCGTCTTTATAATCGCTTTACAAACATCACATCGTAGAGACCTGGTGGTAGTATTTAATTCAAGTGGCATAGATTAGTTTCCCAGCTATCTTTAATATCGATTCCCTTCGTCAACTATTTATAAGTTAGTTTATAAGCGAGTTAAATGAAGATTTTGTCATGAACGTAAAGCAGGTAGATGAAATCAAGATAACAAGATATATCCTGAAGGCCACTTTCGAAGATTGGATGGATTTTTCCGTTAATGACGTGGTGATTGTAGGAGCAGGTCCTTCTGGACTAGCAGCTGCATATTATCTAGCCAAAGCTGGACTCAAAACTACGGTGTTTGAGAGAAGACTCAGTTTCGGTGGGGGTATTGGAGGGGGAGCAATGCTGTTCCACAAGATCGTGATAGAAAGCCCAGCAGATGAGGTGCTCAGGGAAATAGGAGTGAGATTACAAAAGTTTGAGGATGGGGTGTATGTGGTGGATAGCTCTGAATTTATGGCTAAACTGGCTACTGCTGCCATCGATGCCGGAGCTAAAATCATCCATGGAGTTACTGTAGATGACGTGATTTTCAGGGAAAATCCGCTAAGGGTAACCGGGGTAGCTGTGGAATGGACTGCCACTCAAATGGCGAGCCTCCACGTAGATCCTCTCTTCATATCTGCCAAGGCAGTAGTTGACGCTACGGGACATGACGCTGAGGTTATCTCAGTGGCATCAAGGAAAATTCCTGAACTCGGGATAGTTATCCCAGGTGAGAAATCTGCATATAGCGAAGTGGCTGAACAACTGACCGTTGAGCAGTCTGGCGAGGTTGCGCCAGGACTTTACGCTGCAGGCATGGCTGTGACCGAAGTCAAGGGATTGCCCAGAATGGGACCCATATTTGGAGCAATGTTGCTTTCAGGAAAGAAGGTTGCAGAGGATATAATTCAGAACCTCAAGGCTAACTCCGCAACACTTAAATCCGCCCAGAAAGAGTAAGGAGAGATGTCTCAGGCACAACAGATCAAGGTCTCTGACAAGGCTGAAGCCTTAGTTGAGAATCTTAAGGATAATAAGGTAATTGGAAGGAAGGAAATCAAAATTAAGGTTTATCATATTGGTAGTCCTACCCCATCTAGGGCGGATATAAGGAAAGCCATTTCGAGTTTCATTGGAGCAAAAGAGGATCTAGTGGTCATAAGGAAGATAAATACAGGATACGGTGCAGGTATAAGCGAAGCCCTGATTCATGTATACTCAGAGAAGGATCTTTTGGATAAATTCGAGCCGGTACATCTCCTAAACAGAGGAAATAAGGCCAAGTCTCAGGGTGAGTCCAGTGGCTAAGGGTGAACAGAAGGCATCGGCTAGATTATATTACGAGATAGTTGACGGGAAAGTAAAGCTGAAGAACAAGAAATGCCCCAGATGTGGAAGCGTAATGGCCCACCATATGAAGCCAAAGGAAAGATGGACCTGTGGCAAGTGCGGATATACTGAGTTCGCAGGTAAATCTAAGGCATGATAGTTTTAGGTATAGAGTCCACTGCTCATACTTTTGGAGTGGGTATAGCTCAGGATCAGCCTCCCTTTATTTTAGCAAATGAAAGGGACACCTTTGTGCCACAGACGGGGGGCATGAAGCCCAGCGAAGCTGCCAGGCATCATACTCTGGTTGCCCACGAGATTCTAAAGAGGGCACTGGACCAGGCCAAGCTCTCTATCAAGGAAGTAGATGGGATTGCAGTGGCACTTGGACCGGGTATGGGTCCAACTCTCCGAGTCGGAGCAGTGGTAGCTCGTGCCCTAGCCCTTAAATTCAACAAGAAACTTGTACCCGTAAACCACGGGATAGGTCATATTGAGATTGGGTATCTTACAACTAACGCCAAGAATCCGCTGATTCTGTACCTGTCAGGAGGAAACACCATAATCACGACTTACTATAAAAACAGGTTTAGGATATTTGGTGAAACTCTGGATATAGCTCTTGGTAATATGATGGACACTTTCGTCAGGGAGGTAGGTCTTGCTCCACCTTACATTGTGAACGGTAAACACAAGATTGATATCTGTGCCGAGGAGGGCTCCAACATCATTGAGCTACCATATACTGTGAAAGGAGAGGATATGTCATTTTCAGGACTACTTACTGCGGCCCTTAGGGCTTCTAAGAAGCGTGACCTTCATGACGTATGTCTCAGCATCAGAGAAATAGCATATGACATGCTCTTGGAGGCTACTGAGAGAGCCCTAGCCCTGACTGAGAAGGATGAAATCATGATTGTGGGAGGAGTTGCAGCCAGTGGCAGTTTGAGGTCTAAACTTGAAAGGTTGAGCAGTGATTGGAATGTTGAACTTAAGGTTGTGCCCACATCCTTTGCTGGAGATAACGGTGCCATGATAGCCTATGCAGGACTGCTCGCTTTGAGACATGGAGTCTCCATAGACGTAAAGAACTCGGTTATTAGGCCTCGTTGGCGCATAGACGAGGTAGATATTCCATGGAGAGCCTGACTCTTATTAAGCGTGGGGCAGAATCCCTAATCTATTACGGTAATTTCTTGGGTATAAAAGCAATATACAAGGTAAGGACTCCAAAGGGTTACAGACATCCCCTCTTAGACAGGAAAATAAACATGGAAAGAACTATCTCAGAGGCTAAGATTATGCTAGCTGCCCTCACAAGTGGGGTCAATGCCCCTGCGATCCTTTATGTAGATCCTGATAAATTCACAATTATTATGGAATTCCTAGAAGGGAAGACCATAAAGGATGCGATCAGTATCACTGGATTGGAGATATTCAAGGATATAGGATCCATGACAGGAAAGATGCACCTCAATGAAATCATACACGGGGATCTCACCACTAACAACATGATATTTCATGACGATAAGGTATTCTTCATTGATTTTGGTTTGTCGAGAAGATCAAGGGATATAGAGGACATGGCCACTGAGGTTCACGTATTTCTCAGATCTCTGGAAAGTGTTCACTCCGACATAAAGGACGAGGCTTTCTCTCTCTTCATGGATGGATACAACGAGGTAACGGGGAGTGGGAAAGAGATAATGAGGAAAGTCGAAGAAATCAGAATGAGAGGTAGGTACGTGGATGAAAGGAGAAATAAAAGTGGTAACAGGTAACAGTTACAAATTTATGGAATTTCAAGATCTTGCCAAAGATAAGGTGATACTGAGCAAGGTAGATGCTCCCAAGCTAGAGATTCAAGCAGATAGTCTTGAGGAAATAGTCAGATACTCGGCGGTAACGTTTTACTCCCTTTACAAGTTCCCCCTGATAGTTGAGGATAGCGGGCTATTTGTGGAAGCTCTAAGGGGTTTCCCTGGACCCTACACAAATTACGTTAAGAGGACGCTTGATTGTGAGGGGATTCTGAAGCTCATGGAGGGCTTGAGCGACAGGAAGGCTTACTTTAGGTCTGTGATCGCGTACATAGATGGGGAGAGATTGGCCCTCTTTAGGGGAGAAGTATCAGGTCGTATTGCGGAGACCATGAGAGGCGATAAGGGATTTGGCTTTGACCCAATCTTTATACCGGACGGATATGGGGTTAGCTTCGGGGAGATGGAGCTTGGTGAGAAGAACTCCATCTCCCATAGGGGTAGAGCTTTCAGGGAGTTTTTGAAATTCTATGAAAGTATTCAACAGTAACTAGACATGAAAAGACCAAAAATTAAGAAGTTATTTATAGACCTGAGTCTCCCTGATGCTCTCCTCGTTAAGATCCCTGTAATTTCTCTCGTAGTAGTCCAAGAGAAAATTTACGTCCTCCTTGCTTAAGACAAACTCTGTGGATTTCACGAACTGTTCCAGTTCCTTCACAGTAGTGATATTTGGAATCACTGTTGAAACTCTGCTGTAGGATAGCACGAAGCTCAAGGCCAACTGACTCAGTGTGATTCCCCTTTTACTGGCGTAATCCAGTAGACCCTTTGTTCTTTCCACTGCAGTGTTTATCCAATCTTGACTCTTGAAATGTCTATGCAATTTTGGATCATAATTCAGAGGCCATTTTGATTCATTTAGTACATCAGAGGCATGTGGAACTCTAACCACATGGCCAACTTCAAATTCTAGAAACCTTAGGCCAGGGTAAAGCTCGATTAAATTGAATATGTGTTCGAGGGCCTCATATCCCATTTCAATTGCCTTCAATCCCTCGTCTTCCCAACCTAGGGTAGGACCTAGAGCTACTCCGACCGCCCTTGCAATTCCATCTGATTTAAGCGACCTCATGAAATCCAGTAAGTCCCTCCTAGTAATATCCCTCATCTTCGGGTTATGTATCATCAGGACGTCAACGTAGTCCGTGGAGAGTCTCTTCAACGACCTATCCACAGCGGTTCTAAGGTAGTCTAGATCAAATTTCTGCTTGGGCCTCTGCGGAGATGAATAGAAGTCATAGCCTACCTTAGTGAGTATCACTGCCCTGTCCCTTTTTGATCCCAGGGATCTTCCGAGTATCTCCTCTGCCCTTCCATTACCATACATGTCTGCCGTGTCAAAGAAATTGATTCCCAGATCCATCGCGCGTTTAACTATTTCCTGTGCCCTTTCCGGCTCACCCCACCAGTCTGTAACCAAAGTCCACATTCCTACTCCCAATTCTGACGTCTTTATCCCAGTATGACCTAGTTCCCTGAGTAACATGTCATACTACCTAAATAATAGGTAGGGTTTTATCCTAATAAGGTGATTTCTATTTTATGCAGATTAGAATGACTGAAAGGGAATTCGACAAGGTGTTATCTGCCTTAAAGTCCCTAGTTTACGACTATAATACGAAAATAAGGGAATATGGGGTATACCTGAAGCCATTCCATGTAGTCTACAAGAAGGGAAAGAGATACATCTATATTGGTAAATACTGGTACAGACTGGAGAAACTAAATGGGAAATTGAAGTGGATATATCTCGGTAAAGCGAAACCCCTAGAACAGCTCCCAGATCCTCCCTCTCTGCCTGAGAGTACCATAGTCAGGGAAGATTCCGTATACGTGTTTGATGACTCGCTGTTAAACCAGCTGAAAAGATACAGAGGACTTTAGTTTTTCAGGCATAACTCCAAGCTTCATCCCATTGATCAAAGTTATCAAGTCCTCGGTATCGAGCTTGATTAGCTCAGATACGCCCATGGCAACTATTGGGTTAAAGGGAGAGCCCATGAAAACCCCTAAAGCTCCTAACCTAGCATTGCTCCTTGCTATGTTATTGAATGAAGCAAGTGCTGTGTAGACTCCCGATAGGTCCAGGCTCTTAGAATAACTGGTTCTTCTTAAGACGTTTAAGACGTCCTCAGGAGTTTTCGATGAAGCTAGATCCCTTATGTCGTCTTCGCTCATGCGACAAGTGGGTCCAAATGCAATTTTCTGCCTAACTGCCAAGCTAGTAGAGTAGTAATCCTTGTATCCACAAAGGATATTGTTTGCGGATACCTTCCAATCTCCTTTCAGACCCTCAGTTAACATGGACATGTAGTGAATAAAGAAATACTCTAGCAGAGAATTGAACTGGGATAGGTCCTTGGGTGACTTAGACTGGGCAAATCCGAGAGCCTGCCCATATATGGTTCCTTGAAGAATGGAGTTCAATTCCTCTAGCGTTGAAGGTATTTGGTCCAACTTGGCCTTGAGGTAGATTAACCTAGATGTGTCTCCTTTTACCTTGTTCCAGATAGATGAGACCACGTAGGTCAGTTCGTCTAAGGTCATTCTATAAATATATCCCTGTACTATATCTCTTGCAAGCTTCAACGAATTGGAAAGATTGTAAAGTTCCTGTAACTGATCCAATGCTCTCTTTTTAAGCAGTAGTTCGGCCCTATCTACAGAATCGGGAGTTTCCTCAAGTATACCCTTCTCTTTCAAAATCCCAAGTAGTTCCTTCCAATCTCTTGATGAAAAGAGCTCATTGATGGTTCCCTTGGTTAGAGTCGTTGCCTTAAATAATCTAGATACGGAGGAAATGTAGGCTGAAGTTGAGCTCACTTATAAGCCCCCTCTAAGGCCTTTACTGTTTCTTCTATTGCCTGCTCTAGGTTCTTTTCAGCCCTTTGTCTGATCTGAGCCAAAAGCGACTCTTTCTCCTCGTTGAACTTTTTTCTTAAAGCATCTATTGTAGCCGTTTTCTCACTCTCTATGGACTTCTCTGCCTCGCTTAACGTGGACTCTGCTACCTTTTCCAGCTCTGAGGAGAGGCTCTGAGCCTTAAGAATGAGTGCCTTGGCATTATCAGCAGTGTCACGCTTTGCCTTCTTTACTTCCTCCTCAAACTCAACTATGGCCTTGGTCAAAATGTTAAGCTTCGCCTCGCTCATTGCAACTCATTCACCTATTTCAGAACTCCCTTTTATTGATTTTCTACCCGTAATGATAAAACCAGTGTGAGTTACCCCTATACTTCTAGGCCTGGTGGCATTCTCCTTCACTTGGTACTCCCTCAATATGAGCTCCACAGCCTCCACATCTACGAAACCATTCTTCCTCAGCGACAGGAAAGTCTTCTCTATTTGTCCCACGGTGGGAACAAAGACCACCACTGAGCCAGAGGGCTTAAGGGCCTTATAGACCGTTTCGGTGGCTAACCATGGGTCTGGCATGTCAAGGAAAACAGCGTCCACATTAACCTCGTCTATATTCTCCCTCACGTCTCCTAGCTTAAGCTCCACCCTATCAAGAAGCCCAACAAGCTCCAAGTTCTTCCTAGCACGCTCTTGCATGTCCTCCCTAACGTCGTAACTTATTACCTTCCCGCTGGGACCTAGGAAATGTGAAAGTGAAATTGTAAGAAAACCCGATCCAGTACCTGCCTCTACCACCGTATCTCCAGGTCTTATTCCGGATTTAAAAATCATGTACCCTATATCCTTTGGATATAAGACCTGAGAAGGCCTATGGAGGCCATCGTAGATGTAATCCAAACTGGGATACATAATGAATGCCCTTCCCTTACTTATCTCAACGAAGTCCCCATATTCCCTGCCTATCACGTTGTCAAAGGGTAATGAACCCCTATCGGTATCGAGTTTCTTTCCCTTCTCCAACCTCACCAGGTAAACGCGCTTGGGGTCTATCCAAACTACCGCTAAGTCTCCTTCCCGTAAAACCACGGTGGTTAAAGAGACTCACACGTAAAAAATCTTGTCTTGTCAGAATTGGTGTCTCAACTCACCAATCATGAATACCAGCCTTCATCATCAATCCTTAATCCATAACTCCTTTCTAATAAAGTCCCCTATTGCTGCCCTTATTACCTCACTCCTCGTCTCATATCTGCCTGTATTCACTAACTCATCCATAGCTTCTAGAAATTGTTCTGGTAGCTTTACCGTTATTATTTTCATTTGACCTCGATATAGATCATAACCTAGCCTTTTCTTTTAAGGATTTGTGCCTATAGGCGAGGCTTGATCCCAAAGGTGATTGAAATATACCTGGGCTATATCTACCAGATATCTGTGATTGGAAATTATACCAGAGAGATTATTGTGAGACTTAATCACCAATAAAACCGATGATGAGGTGACAATTCCGCTTCCGAACATGTTATCCAGAACCCTCAGCTGGATGCTTACCTTTTCAGGTATCCTTATCCCCTTCTGCACGATCACCCTAACCTCTGAGGTGAAGGACTTTCCATTTATTATCTGATAAACCTCATCATCCATCAACTCCTGAGAGGAGATAGCTATGAGATACTGCTTGCTAGGCTCGTTTAACACATCAACTAATGTCCTCTTTAGATTGGCTGGCGGAACAACGACCACAGTGTAAGCCGATGAAGAGTCTATCATCGTGGAGAGTGGCTCAATGAACTCTCTTTCAAACTGAGAGACTCTTAATTCAAGTAGTTTCTTAATATTTGACCACAGGTCTCTCAGCGATACGGCCTCATACTTAACTGGCCTTTTCCCTACCTTTTTTATCCAGCCCCTTTCCTCTAGTCTATTCAGAATTGAGTAAATTTTTGTGTAGGAAATATTCAATTTATCCGAAAGGTCCCTAGCACTACTCTGTCCCTCAAGCAGAAGAGTAGAGTAGATTTTCAGTTCGCTTCTAGATATTCCCAATATTGATGCGAACTTGCTAACTCTCGATAGAAGATCGTCCAGTAGATCCTGATCCATTAAAGATTATTATCCCTGTTTCCATTAATGAATAAAACGGGTGAATGGATTGGGTGGAGCCTCAAAGAAACCCATTAGTAACATAGAGAAGAGAATAAAGAAGGAAGCGGAAGCTCAACAAAAGAAAGAGAAGAAGAAGGTAAGCAAGACAGGGAACGAGGTAATCTCTAAGAACATAACCATCAGCGATGAAATGATAAAGAGAGTTCAAGAAGAGATAAAGAAGGAGAAGATCATCACACCTTATACGTTAGCAACTAAGGCTAATATAACACTTAGCGTAGCTAAGAGAATATTAAAAGACCTGAATGAACAGGGCACAATAAGGGAAGCCTTCAGAAATAGGAGGACCGCTATTTACGTAGCTGCGTGATCTCTAACTGGTTGAACGTTATTCACAGTTTTAGCCCTTTTTACACTCTTGCATAACCCAGTTATTATGGATTCTAGGTCTCCTGCCTTCGATATCAAGTTGTCGTGGTTGGTAGTTATCATGGTGCTTTCCACTAAAACTATTGAATCCTCCTCATTTGCCTCCTTGTAGATTAATGAGTCAGGCGTTGTGATGAAAGTGGGGGAGTAGCCTACTATATCTCCTTCTTCATTCTCTATTATCTCCCCGTTGATAAGGTAAGACATATCATTCTCTAGAGTTCTAGCTATGGCCAAGTGCTTCACAGAGTCCTGCTTCTTTGGATAGGCCTTCATTGTCCCTATAACAGCCTGTGAACCTCCAAAGTAAAGAAGCCTGTTTATTTCGGGTGACATGAGATCATCCTCAGCTATTAGACCATACTTCTTGTCTAGAACCACATGCATGGGTTCCTTACCATTGGAGATCCCCAACCTAATATCCTTCTCCGATGATGCAACCTTCCTATACTTACCTATGATTTCGCCGTCGGGAGATATCACAAGAGTGGTCAGGAATACCTTAGGACCGGCTTGCTCTAGCAATGGACCTGCTATCACGTGGACCTGTCCCTCCATGGCTAATTTTATTACAATTTCTGAAGTATTGCCGGGTATTTTCTCAGCCAGGTTCTTCACTACACTTCTCATTTTCTTCTCGTTATCATAGACCTCAAATCCATTCCCCACAGGAAAGAGAGAGGGTAGAACCACAAGTTTTGCACCTCTCTCCTTTGCGGTCTTAACTAGCTTCTTAGCCTTCTCAATGTTATGCTTCTTCGCCATTTCCTTAAGCTTTAAGTGAGTGAGCGAGATCAGCATAATTATTTCACCTTATGTCCTGTATTTCGTTGTACAATTGCTTTAATACTTGCCTATAATCCTCCTTACCCTCCTCAATGAGATCCATCCTTTCTAGGAGTGATCTTGTCCTATCCTCTGAGACAAAGTTAGAGTACCTAGAGTTGAGGAACTCGAAAACATGCTGACCCAATTTAGAGGGTATAAGTCTCTTTACTTTCATGGTCTCAAACACATATCCCCTCTTTAGAAGAGTGGATATTATGAAGGCATAGGTGCTGGGTCTCCCGATTTTCCTTTGTTTCATTAAAGATACCAATTCGCCCTGGGTATAAAGGGCATGATCACTTTTTTGAAACGAGCCTGTTACGATTGCATCAATCTCTGCTGGAAGTTTCTCCTTGACCTGCAAAGAGAATGCTTCTCCGATGGATCTGAAAGGAATGTAAAGTATTTCTGAAGGGAACGAAATGTCCTTGGAAAGCTTAACATTGGTCACGACTTCAAGTACATTGCTCTCCAAGGTCAAACTATCATTACCTTTTTTGGCAGAAATTTGTAATATTTCCTTCTCTATGACCAGCGGAACAAGCTGGCTTGAGAGGAACCTCCTGAATATCATATCATAAAGTCTGTAATGGTTGTACGTGAGACGTTTCGAAGGTTCTATCTCACCCTGTTCTATCATGGCCCTTAATTGCTCACCGTTTAAAGGTCTGGTCGGTCTAATAGCTTCATGTGCGCCTCCCTCTCCCCAGCTCCTAGGCACGAACACCTCCCTATACTTTTCCCCCAAGAGATCCTTGAGATAGGATTCTGCAATTCCTATACCCACATTAGATATTCTTGTGCTGTCCGTTCTATGATAAGTTATGAGACCGTTCTCGAAGAGATCCTGGGCTATACGCATGGCGTCTTGTGCAGATATGAAAAAGAAAGTGGAGGCATCTGAAAGATAGGTATCCGTTGTATATGCCGGAAAGGGACCTATGGTATCCTGTTTTCTCTCGATCGATTGAATTATTATCTTTATCTTTGAATTCTTTCTAACTCCAGGTTGTTTGGGTACAAGTATATTGAGATTACCTGCCTTAGCTATATAGACCGTCCTTTTGGTTCTGAGATATTCGTCATATCTGGATATAACCCAGCCTAGAACTGGCGTTTGGACTCTGCCTGCGCTTAGGTTTCTGTTCTCCTCGTTACAGTCTCTATCGGTATATATCTTGGCGCAGTACTCCTTCCAGAACTCTTCCTTGAGCTTATTGGAGAGCTTGAAACCTATCCATCTATCCTCTATCCTTCTGACCAATTGAGAACGTAACATGTTAACTGAGAACGTCCTAGGCGAGTTCAATGCCTCAGTTATAGCTCTTCTTGTGACCTCATGAAACTCGGCCCTAAATATATTGGAATTAAAGGGTCTAAGATTAAGGTACAGGTCCCAGGCGATTTTCTCACCCTCGACATCTGGGTCTGTTCCTATGAGCACTTCGTCAGCCTCTAGCACGAGCCTTCTGAGAACATTTATGGAGGACCTCTTATCCCTCACATTGGTGGACATACAGATGGGGCACTTTCCTCCCTCTGCGTACTCGGTGAACTGGTGACCATTTTCACACCTCTTTATTGTGTTATAGAAGGGAATAACATTAATGTCCCCATTGGTCCTCACTTCAACTCCGTAAATGCCCAGGTTCTTTGTGGTGAGGTCATATACATGACCACCGCTGGAAGTTACCATTAGTATCTTATCTCCTATTACAGTTTCATAGACCCTTAATCCCTCAAAATCCCTTACGCTGGGCCTTGAGAAGAAATTGGATATTGTCTTGGCCTTGTTTGGGGATTCCACAATTAATAAAATAGTCTTGATTTTCTCCATTGGCATAGAAATTGGCTCTATGTTTCTTCTCCTCATGATTTCGGCCCTTTCCTTATCTATCTGTTTCACTATATCTTGCAGGTCCTTGTCTCCAACCCTTTGGTTGTCCAGGTCTAGAGGACTCCACTTCATTTCGTCCAAGATAAAGGATAGCTTCTTCTTCAACAGCTCAAAGAGGATCACGTCATCCACGAGGAGAATAGACAAACCTGTAGTTAGATGTCCGCCATAGAGTCTGGAAGTTCTCCCGCTTGCCTGTATATAGGTAAGATAATCGGGTATAGAGATGTAATCCCCAGAAAATGAAATGTCTCCGAACTTGGATATAGCCTCTACTATCCTTTTATCCTTGAGGTACGTATTTACGATCTCGTATGCCCTTATCATATTCCTGTCCTCTAAGGTCCCATCCTTAACCGATTTAGCCAGCATTGCCAAAGCTGCTGTCGAGGTCCTCCTCAGTCTGTATTTCACAAATCTAAGAACCCTAGTTATCTCAGGGTCCTTAAGAACAACTGAAAGCAAGGTAAGTATTCTCAACATGGCCAGCGGATGCATGGCCTCTCCAAGCTTGAATCTGAACTTCGGGATTCCCGCAAACACCGCATATCTGACCCTCCAAGGAATATCTATCCCCCTTACTAGGAGTCCATAGTGAGTAGCAACTCCTATCAGCACGTCTATGGAACCTTGCTCAAACTCCTCCAACTTCTTCGTTGTATTGGAAGAAACCACTGAAGCTTTGAGAAAGTCAATCTTCTGGGAAATTTCCTGGGCAAAGCTTAAACCCTTATCCACTGGAACGAAAACTAGCCCTCCCGGTCCTAATCTCTTTATCAAGTCAACTGTTTGAGATATTATATCTGTCCCCATGACGTACGAATCGATCACGTTCCTCAGGTAAATGGTTGCACCGCCTGGCTTGAAACCCATTAGGGAAGTGAAAACGGGGTTACTTCTGGTAATAGTGGCCGACGAAAATATGGCCACCCTGTCCTTCACGTACTTCTCTCTGATTTTTCTTATTTCATCAAAGGATGAAACATCATCCCTAGAAGTCTTTAATAATTCCCTCACCTTCGTTACGTTCTCGTCGCTGAAACCCATCAACTTGAGGATGGTGAGTGAACTCTTGCCTGACTTGAGCACTGCGTCGACGTCATCAACAAAGAGATACCTATAATCAATTTTGTTTATTTCATCTAGGTGCTGAATCACGTATCTTGACGTAGAGATAAAGATATCAAAGTCCTGCTCAATAAGCGATTTGGTTAGTTCATCCTTTTTAGATTGGTTTAATCCACTCATATAATATACCAATCTGGGAGTAAAGTCTAGGGATTTTCCCATCTCTTGGATCTTCTGAACTACCTGAGAAACCAAAGTTCTGGTCGGGAAAATCATCAGGGATTTCTCGGACCTAGAGGCATAATACAAAGACATTATCATTCCAAAGGTGGTTTTACCTAACCCTGGAGGAGCAATAATGGGAAAGCTCTCTCCTCTAAGGGCTCTAATAATCCAAGATCTCTGAGGACCCAAAGGTTCGGAACCAACCACACGTTTAAACAGATCTATTACTTTCCTCTCCTCTTCAAGGATACTCTTCTCCTTCAATAGTGATTTTATGGTCCCTGTTCGTTGCAATATTTCAACTAACTGTTGTAAATCGCTGACCTCAAAGTCCTCCCTCAAGCACTTCTCACATACACTTCCCTTGCCCAAACGAAGAGACGTTATATTAGAACCGCAATTGGGACACGAATCCATGTACACTACGTCTGGAAGTCGTTCATCAGTATTCATTATCTACCATGTCAAAAAGACTTATTTAAATGGTTATACTAGATTCAGACATGTCATCGAATCTGAGACTGAGAATATTGGAAGCGAGACAGAAGGATGTGGGACGTAAAATAGCCAGAATGACAGAACACACAATGAGGAAATTGGGAATTGAAACTGGGGACTACATTGAGCTCACGGGGCCCAGCGGTACCGCCCTATTGCAGGCCATGCCCGCTTATGACCTGAGTGACGGAGAAATTAGGGTTGACGGTTACGTTAGAAAGACCATTGGAGTTTCCATTGGGGATGAAGTTACGGTTAAGAAGGCTAAAGTTGACCCAGCGACTAAAGTTACCCTTGCCCCAACTCAGCCTATTCGTTTTGATCAGACGTTTGTGGATTACGTGAAGGAGTACCTCATGTACAAACCCCTTATCAAGGGAGAAACTATTTCCATCCCCATTTATACTGGAACGATAGATCTGGTTGTGTCCAACACCCAGCCCAGTAACTATGTGTTCGTTACCAGCAGTACGGAGATCAACATAAAGGAGGAACCAGTTAGGGAAGCCCAGGTGTATCCGAGGGTTACATGGGAGGATATTGGAGACTTAGATGAGGTTAAGGAGAAGCTAAGGGAGATGATAGAGCTTCCAATGAAGCATCCAGAGCTGTTTCAACACTTGGGCATAGAGCCACCTAAGGGCGTACTCCTTTACGGTCCTCCGGGCGTTGGGAAGACCCTACTGGCTAGGGCACTGGCCAATGAGATAGGGGCTTACTTTGTTACCATTAACGGTCCTGAAATAATGAGCAAGTTTTATGGGGAAAGCGAGCAGAGGTTAAGGGAAATCTTCGATGATGCTGACAAGAATGCCCCCTCAATCATTTTTATAGACGAGATAGACGCCATAGCCCCAAAGAGGGAGGAGGTTACAGGCGAGGTTGAGAAGAGAGTTGTGTCTCAATTGCTGACCCTCATGGATGGAATAAAGGGACGCGGAAGGATAGTAGTCATAGGGGCCACAAACAGGCCCGATGCAGTGGACCAAGCACTAAGGAGGCCAGGTAGATTCGACAGGGAGATAGAGATAAGGCCTCCAGACACCAAGGCCAGAAAGGAGATACTGCAGGTTCATACTAGGAACATGCCCATAGCTGATGATGTAAACTTGGACGTAATAGCGGAAATGACCAACGGTTATACGGGTGCAGATATAGCCGCACTGGCTAAGGAGGCGGCAATGCATGCCCTGAGGAGATTCATCAATGCCGGGGATAGGAAGAAACTTTTGGAACAGGAAAGATTGTCCCCTGAAGTTCTTAAGGAACTCAAGGTTACCATGGATGACTTCATGAATGCAATGAAATTCGTTCAGCCCACCTTACTTAGGGAAGTTTATGTGGAAGTTCCTAGGGTAAGATGGTCAGAGATTGGAGGTCTGGACAACGTAAAACAGCAATTACGCGAAGCAATAGAGTGGCCCATGAGGTTCCCTGAGGTTTTCAGTAAAGCTGGTATAAGGCCACCTAAGGGCGTACTCCTGTTTGGTCCTCCTGGAACCGGCAAAACCATGCTTGCTAAGGCTGTGGCAACGGAGAGCGGTGCTAACTTCATTGCAGTGAGGGGACCGGAAGTCTTATCCAAATGGGTTGGAGAGAGCGAGAAGGCAATCAGAGAAATCTTCAAGAGGGCTAGACAAACAGCACCTACTGTGGTGTTCTTCGATGAAATTGATTCCATTGCTCCCATGAGAGGGATGGGACATGATAGCGGAGTAACTGAGAGGATGGTGAACCAATTGCTATCTGAAATGGATGGAATTGTTCCCCTAAGTAAGGTAGTGGTGATCGCGGCGACTAACAGACCTGATATAATTGACCCAGCCCTACTGAGACCTGGTAGATTTGATAGACTGATTTACGTTCCTCCACCAGATAAGCAGGCAAGATTGGAGATACTGAAGGTACATACGAAATCTGTACCACTTGCCCCTGATGTTAATCTGGAGGCTCTGGCCGAGAAAACTGAGGGATATACTGGAGCTGACCTAGAAGCCCTAGTTAGGGAGGCCACCATGATATCTTTGAGGGAGATCTACTCCAAATGTAACAGTTCTGCGGAACAGGAATGTAAGAGTGCTAAGGGAGATGGGGTTACTGAGTGCCATAATAAAGTAATCAAATCGTGTATCGATTCCAATGCTCCCAAGGTAACATCGGCCCACTTTGAAGAAGCAATGAAAGTGGTAACGCCCAGTCTAACGAAGGCCCAGATTGAAAGGTACGAAAGAATGGCCAAGGAGCTGAAGAGGAGTGCCCTAGGATGAACAGGTATAAGATCCTCCTTGTCGTAGGGGATGGTCTAGGAGATAGGCAGGTAACAGCGCTAGGTGGTAAAACTCCCCTAGAAAAGGCTGATAAGCCCACTATCGCGTCACTTCTTCATTCATCCCTTGTTGGGTTAATGGATCCCATAGGCCCAGGAGTGGTACCTGGTAGTGATACGTCACATCTTGCCATTTTTGGATTGGATCCAAGGAAATACTATAAGGGACGTGGTAGCTTTGAGGCTCTTGGCGCTGGAGCGGTTCTTAATGAGGGAGATGTTGCGTTCAGAGGAAATTTCGCCACTGTGGATTCAAACCTTGTGGTAACGGACAGAAGGGCCGGTAGGAAAATCGATGAGGCAGATGACCTGGTTAGAGAATTGAACGATAAAATCCATGAGATAGATGGAGTAAAGGTTAGATTTTATCATGGGACTGAGCATAGGGTTTCCGTAGTCCTCTCAGGAGAGAACCTGAGCGATAAGATATCGGACACGGATCCTCATGAGGTAGGTAAAAGAGTATTATTCAGCGAACCCCTTGATGACTCTCTCAATTCAAAGAGAACTGCAAATGTGATAAACACGTTAACAAGGAGAATATACGAGGTTCTTTCTACCTCACCACTGAATGAGAGAAGAGCTAAGGAGGGATTACCACCAGCCAATATAATTCTATTAAGGGGCGCATCAATTCATTCTGAACTACCAAAACTTAGAGATTACACTGGCCTGAGCGGGGCTGCAGTCTCTGCGACTGCCCTTATCAAAGGCGTATGTAAATCCCTAGGAATGGATGTGGTTACCCCGCCTGGTGCAACTGGGGGTATAGATACGGATTATATGGCTAAAGCTGAAGCCGCAGCTAAACTGTTAGAGGATCATGATCTGGTTTTCCTGCATATCAAAGCCACCGATGCGGCCTCCCACGATGGGAAAATTTCTGAGAAAGTTAGAGCAATTGAAATGATAGATAGATCAATAGGGAGAGTTCTGGATAGGTATGGTTCAGAACTCGTTATCCTCTTCACAGGCGATCATGCAACGCCAGTGGAACTAAAGGAGCACTCTGGCGATCCTGTACCAGTTCTGCTTTACGTGCCAACCAATATCATTCCGGATAACGTAGAGGACTTCAATGAAAGGCAAGGTAGAAAAGGCTCTCTCAGGATCGTCGGGCTAAATATAATAGACTTGCTTTTAAACTACTCTAACAGGGCCACAAAATACGGCGCGTAATTGATGAGGCTCGAAAGGTCGGATAGATGAAGAACTCGCGCAGGTCTGATCAGCAGAGTTCAGCCGTAAACTTGGAGAAGATATCCATGACTCTCCATTTCGCTCCATCCCAATTTTCCAGACAAACCGCTCCGGCATTGGGTTGGCCGTAAACAACCAAATCTCCACTTTTTCCATATAGTATTATGGGTATCACCATCATGTCGTCCTCTCCTTCGATGAATACGGATGTTGGTCCCTGCCCATGCATTATCTCCTTTATCTTGGACATGGCACTGAATCTAAGAATGCCAGCTTCATTCGTCACAACCACACTAGATCTCTGAGTGGAGATAGACACGCTCCTTCTCGTCTTACCATCCACAACTGATAAGAAAGGCGTGATTCCAGCTCCCGTCACTAAGCTGGTCACCACGTCCCCAACCGTGATTATCCTTTCAAATCGGGTTAGATAGGAGAGTAACTTCCCGTTATTCAAAAAAAGAATGCCGTAGGGTCTAGCTAGTTCCGCTCTTACGTTCTTTGGGGGTCTAAAACATATCTCTACTTTACGTTTATGGCGTACCTCCAAGGTTTCGACTCACCTATGGTCTCAGCAAGCTCCGATTTCTCGCTAAGGAGAATAACCATCCCCTCCCACTCATCGCTAAAAGTTGTACCGTTGCATATGGGGCATTGCTGTACCTCCCTATTCACTAGAGCCTTGCATGATCTACATGCCTTAAGGGTCTTGGCCGACATCTCAGTTCCTCCTCTCCACCTTCCCTAGACCTATTTGTCTCATGGTTAGTCCAATCCTTGGTAACCTGTTGCTTGCCGTGGAAGAAATGGTCATTATCCTGGCCCTGACCAGATCTCCCTTCTGAAAAGTCTTTTTAGATTTCTCTCCAATTAAAATTCCTCTTACTGAATCAAATTTGTAGTTATCATCACCAATTTGAGATACGTGAACTAGGCCATCCATTGGGCCCATATTTACATAGATTCCATAGTTATCAACCTGGGTTATGTCGCCCTCTATAACCTCCTGAATCATGGGTGAGAAAGTTAAGAGTTCGAACTCTACCTCATGATAGGTTGCACCGTCACCAAAGACAATCATCCCCTCCTCACTAACATTTGCCCTGATTACGGACAGAACCAGACCTAAATCTTTAAATAACCTTTCCTTATATTCATTATTAAGTATCTCTGTTGCTGTTTTGTTTAAGGGTTCGCCAAAGAGTTCAGGTGGTATTCTGACAACTCCTCTGGCCTTTACAACTTTAAACATAAAGAATCGGGGCTAAATAGTGTGAAAGGATTTTATAATTTTACCCCACCTTCCCATGAAAATTATTTCAACATTGTGTTTTAGCGCCTGCCTTCTTAATTCCTCGTCATTTGTAAACAGGATAAGTTCTAGATCCCTTGCAGTGGCAATTAACGCCTCGTCTGTAGGAAGATCTGAATGCAGGTCTATCAACTTCCACCAGTCCCTGTAGACCTCTAGATATTTCTTAGCCAATGAGACCCTAGACTGAATCTTTGAAGAATTTTTATATTTTCTCTTCAATGTTTCCAGTTCCTGAAGAACTAATTTATGAATATAGAATAGAGGTTTATATTCAAAATATTCCACTACCCTATTAAATGGATCTACCTTGTCATAAACATACATAAGAACGTTAGTATCTACTAAAACCCCTACAGAACCACCTGTCCCCATCCTACCAATCTCCATCTTCCGCCAATCTGTCTGCTTATCACAAGTCTAGCCTTCTTGTCCCATACTGCAAGGGGTCTCTTGAGCTCCATCTCTATTTCATCCGATTTGGCCCTGGTAACCACTCCAAGACTGGTAGCAGAACCCAGCGTTATGAGAAGCGTTTCTTTTGGTCTGATTGGGTCTACCTTTGTCATGTCCTTACTTCCCACAACTCTCTCCAGGAGATTATAGGTGGTGGTTATCTTCCAAAGAACTGGAATGTCCACATTGGCGCCAGTTACTATACTTCCTATCAGACTATCAGCCTTAGTTACCGATGGATCGAGGTAAGTACCCATGGCCACTAGTCCTCCTGGACGTGCCTCCTGAAATTCCAAGTCTCCAAAGCGCAGAGAAGAGACCCTAGTGTAAATCGGTTTATACGTAACTTTCCCCTTTTCCTCTAATCTGATTCCTGGAAGTATCTTGATCTCCTGTTCAACCTTAAACATTCCCTGAATTATACTCCCTCCAACTACCCCTCCCTTTAACTCACTGGATGGAGTACCAGGTTTATTAACATCAAAGCTTCTTATAACTAACATTATTGGATCAAGGTTTGGATCCCTTTTTGGCGTTGGAATTCTCCTTTCCAGCGCCTCAATTAGAGCATCTATATTTATTTTATGAAGTGCACTGACTGGTATTATCTCTGCCTCACTGGCCCAGGTATCCTTAATGAATTCCTTGATCTGGTTAAACTGAGCAAGTGCTGCGTCCTTAGATACCACGTCCACTTTATTCTGCACTATCACGAGTTTGTTTATCCCCGCTATTCCCAATGCCACGAAGTGCTCCCTGGTTTGAGGCTGAGGAAAGGGTTCATTTGCAGCAACAACTAGGATCGCTCCGTCGAGTATTGCGGTACCGGAGAGCATAGTAGCCATCAATACTTCGTGCCCTGGAGCATCAACGAATGAGACTCGTCTCAAGAATTCCGGTTCCTCATCACTACCACACGAATTGCACGACGGTTCATTAACGTACGCATCAGGTTTCCTACAGGATTTACAGAGACCAAAGGACGCTTCCGCATACCCTAGTCTTATGGTCATTCCTCTTTTCAGTTCTTCAGAATGTTTAGATGTCCAGACTCCAGTTAGGGCCTGAACTAGGGTAGTTTTACCGTGATCTACGTGCCCAACAACACCTATGTTAACTTCTGGCTGTACTACTGGCCAGGGCAAAAAATCACCTTACAATTATACAGTTAATCTGAACATTCTCGGGACTGATTACGTTTCCCCTTACTACCTTCCTTCTTCTCTCTCCGTCCTCGGATGGTATAAATCCTGGTGGACCTGCTAAAAGTATTCTACGCTTTGCAGCTCCCTGAACATCGGGTCTCATGGGGAAACCTGTATTATCTGAACCTCCTGTTATTGCTAGCTTAAGTGCTATCCCGCCTACGGATAGGGTGAAATTATCACCTATCTTAGATCCCACCAGATTTACCTGACCTTGATCCACATTTAATTGGAAAGACTTAGTTCTATATGCAGTAGCCTCGAATTCCTCCGCTCCAAATTTCTCAGCAAGCGCCTTACTGGCGTGAATCTCGCCCTCAGGCACCTCTGTTGAGTCTCTAGCAATGAAATGAACCTTTACCTTGACCTTCTTATCCCCCTCTTGTTTCTGTATCTCAACCGTGATGAACTGATCTGCGCCCAGTTTCTCCCTTGTCTTTGGATTAACAAGACATACAGGCAAAGTCCTTCCATCCTTTTCTCCTTCCTCCGACTGCACGTTATCCACTAGCCTGACCTTTACCTTGGTTGGAACAACCTTCTTTGACGCAGGATCAGATATAACAATCTTGAAGTCAGCCAATTCGTCTTTCCCCTTTTCACAAAGGTATAATGACACGAGTATATAAACTCAGGGTTATGATTATTGATATGAAAATAGGAATCCTACTTGTACTTCACGGAAGCAGAGTAAATGAGTGGAAAGACGTTGCAGTAAATTATAAGGATCTTCTCAGGAACTACTTTGAATTAGTTGAATTTGGATTTATAGAATTTAACCAGCCCACTCTGAGAGAGAGTGTAGAGTCGCTGGTTAGAATGGGAGCTACTGAGATAGTAGCAGTTCCGCTTTTATTTGCAGCAGGAGCACATTTCTACAGGGATATTCCAAGGCTAATCGGCATAGACGAGAACGGAAGAGTTACAGTTGATGGAAACAGCGTGAAGGTAATCATAGCTAGACCCATAGGTATTGATAAAAGGGTTGCAGAGGTACTGAAGGAGAGGGTAGAGCAAGCCCTTGAAAGTCCTAGGCAAGTTTGATGGTCTATGTGAGCCTAAAAACCCTGGAGGAATAGCCACATTTGGATATGTGATCTACATTGACGGGAACGTGTTAGAGGGTATGGGACTTGCATCAGAACCATGGAGCCCTGACTCCACCAATAACGTTGCTGAATACACTGGTTTGATATGTCTTTTATCGAAAATGTTGAGTCTTGGGGTAACCGAAGCTAGGATAGAGGGAGATAGCCAGCTGGTGATCAGGCAGCTTAAGGGAGAATATTCGGTAAAGTCCAAGAGAATCATACCACTTTTCAACAAGGCTAAGGAACTTCTTTCTAAGTTCTCTTCTGTGGAGATCGTGTGGATACCAAGAGAAGAGAACAAGGATGCTGATAAAATGACCAGAATAGCGCTGGAAAAGGCGCTAAGGGGAGAATTAAAGAAAATAGGATGCGACTGAAACTGCGTTATGAGGACGCACTCACTAACAGTTCCGCCTTTGCCGGATCGTATGTCCAGTCCTGAGGCAATTTTTCCGTTTTCTTGTAGTACCTGGATAGTCTTCTTATCTTAGACTCTATTTCCTCGAGACCTTTCTTCGCGGTTTTATCCCCAGGATACTCATTAAGATGTCTCCTTACGTTCACTGCTCTCCTGATAAGGTTAAAGAGGTCCTCTGGTATCTGAGAAGCCAATCCCTTTTCCCTCAGGAACTGATTGACCTTCTTTCCAATAATGGGCTTTGCAAGAGGTATTCCATATTGATCCCTGAGTACAATTCCGATCATGGACGGAGTATAGCCCTTTTTCGCCAGCTCTTCTATGAGCATCTCCACTTCCTCTCTTGAGAACCTGACCCATTTAGGGGACCCGGTTCTTACTGGTCTGGTTGAATGGGAACTGCCGTTGGCTCTCCTCTTGTTCAAACGTAATCACCACTTGGTTATTTTCCTACTGTACCGCTCTTTTTAAGTTCTTCCCTCACCATCTGAACTCCTTTCACCATTGACATCATCTTGGAGAAGGCAATGTTTCTCGGAAGCAGTTTCAGTCCACAATCTGGATTTATCCATATCTTTTCCATTGGGAAGTACTCCATGAGTCTCTTGATATCCTTGTATACCTCTTCCGGAGATTCAACGTTCCTGTTGTGAACATCTATAACACCCGCACCTATTTCCTTGTCATACCCATGTTCCTTAAACAATTTGAGAGGCTTGTAGTTATATATCTTCAATGCAAAATTTATCTGATCTACTTTGAAATCATTTAGATATGGCGCAACAATCTTGTAATCTCCATAACATATGTGCAACATCAGCTTGGCATTTATTCCCTTAACCGATTCATTAACCGCCTCAACTGCCCACTCCACCTCCTCAGCGCTGGAGTGAATAGCGGGTTCATCAACCTGGATCACTGATGCTCCCGCCTCCACTAGATTCCTGATCTCAGCGTTTATAGCCTTGGCTAGATCAAAGGCCATCTCTCTCCTATCCTTATAATACTCGTTATAGGACCAGAAGGCCATTGTATACGGACCTGTTATTGTTACCTTGAAATAGGGGGTGTATGTTATACTCTTTGTAAATTGGACTTCGTCCACAAGCATTGGTTTGTTATACTCTATCTTTGAGACCACTGAGGGCTTCCTGTAATATGCTGTTCCCCAAACTCTCACTGGTCCATAAAACCTGAAACCCTTGAGTCTCTCAGCAAAGAACTCAACCATTTCATCCCTTTTCACCTCACCGTCCGTGGGAACATCAATGCCGGCCACTTGATGATCTCTCATGACGGTAATAGCTGCGTCGTTAAACGCCTCTTGCAGGTCCTCCTGTGACATTCTACCGTTCTTAGCCGAGGAAATGGCTTCCCTTAACCATTTAGGCCTGGGATAACTTCCTATAACTGTTGTTGGAAGGGGTGGAAGATTCATGATTTATCACCCAGCTTCTTGAGAAGTTTCAATTTTCTTACAGCGATCATCTCGGGTATAAAATCCATTGGTGCTGCGTTCCCTACTATTACCTGTGAAGCGCCCTTCTGATAACCCTTGTTAATGATTCTCCTGATGGTGGATATCTTCTCCAGCTTAGTGTTTCTAGTGTTAAGCACTCCAAAGAACACCCTTCTCTTGGCAATCCTAGCGTAAACCTGAGCTAGTAAATTAATGTTTTCAATCACATCTAATCCATGGACTTCAACTGGAAGCTTAAAGAAGGTCTCCAACTTTGAAGGATTCACCCTGAAATAGGTTATGAGGTGTTTTTCGTTGTTCACTCCCTTCACCATCTCCGAATAAGCCTCTTCAAGTTTAGATATTAACGAGGTCTTGATCCCCTTCTCAAAGAAAGAGGGTTCATGGATCTCTATGACCAATTCGCTGGATATGGCCTTCATCACGGAGTTTACTTCCTTTGCGTAAGCAAAGACCAATTCCTCATCGTCGTAATGTCTGTTATCGCTGAGGAGGGCGTATGTTAAAGGACCCACAATGACGGCCTTTAGTTTACCCGTGTAACCTACCTTCTTGGCAATCTCCATATCTTCCTGGAGGGTCTTAATGTACTCATCAGGTTGGGCCTTTATCTCTCCCTTGATAACAGGTTTCCTATAATAGAAATTATTATCATAAAATCTCATTAATTCACCTTTGGTAGGGCCAGATATATAGGAGAATGTCACATCCATCAGGTCGTCCCATCTCAGGAGTCCATCAGTAGTGTAACTCGCGCCCACATCCTTGGCCAAGGACATGAAGCCACTTGTTCTCTTGGCTATCTCCTTATCTAGAACTGTCTTATCTATCTTTCCTGACCTGTATCTTGAAAAAACTTTTCCGAGCGATATTGCCCTAGGATAACTTCCAACTATACTTATTGTAAATTTTATCACCCCATATTGGGAGCTAGCAGGTACACTACACTACCGCCATTATCCATATTAAATTCTAACTGTAGTGGTTTCTGTTCCGAATAAAGGAGAGTAAGGAAGCCTGACAACCTAGTTAGTACCAGGACATCCTCAAGGTAATCTGCTGAATAACTGGATGTAGAGGGTCTCTTAACCTCTATCTTCTGCAATCCTCCTATCTCCTTTGTGAACTCAACCTCAACCTCGGTTGACCCCTTAGATCTGAGCTTTATTTCCATCTCTGTAGCATCTATCTCCACCGAATCGCTAACCGTTGAGATTTCCGAAATAGCTTTCTTAAATCCTGAAGATGTGATCTTCGCCTTAACGTCAAAGTCTAGTTTTAGCTCTGGTAGCTCTTGGACTGGCACGTCTATGTTCCTGATGGTGAATTCTCTGGGTGGCTCGCCCAACATCCTTATGTTTATCTCGGATTCCTCTCTGGATTCCATTTCCAGCCTTTCCTTTCTCCTAGCACTGGCCATGACCTTCAGCATGTATTGGGTATTAAACCCAAATCTGAATTCATCCTCGACATCAAATTCCTCAAAGGCTTCCTTGGGGAAGTGCAACTTGATCAGCGAAATGTGAGCTCTATCCACAGCAATAACATCTAATCCTGAGGAGGTAAAAGTGAAGGTAACCTCATCAATTAGCTTAGAAAGCGCCTCTATAACAGTTTTAAAATCCATTGCGTTAGCATAGGCAATTCTCATGCTCTCATAATGAAATTCCTGTTCCACACTTTAAGTTATGCCTCTCCACTTTCATCGAGAAAGTGTTGTTGGCAAAGTTCTGATATTACAGTTCTCCTTGCCGATAATGTAGCGGAAAACTTTTATGGGCAAAGGAACAGTGAATCTTGTCCCACCGTAGCTCAGCCCGGTTCAGAGCGCCCGGCTGTAGATAAAGGGCAGTTACCGGGTGGTCCGGGGTTCAAGTCCCCGCGGTGGGACTGTTCTGTTTCCATTGCGACATGATAACTTTACGTTACAAAGAGCCACTCAATTTATAAACGAGACTGAGTCCTACTCATAATAGGTGTTTCACTTCATGGCCGAAACAGCACACAAACTACTCGCAGAGTCCGTTGGTAGCCTAGTGCTAGTTAAATTAAAGGGAAATAAGGAAGTGAGGGGGCTTCTAAAGAGTTACGATCAGCATATGAATCTAGTTCTATCAGATTCCGAGGAGATTCAGAGCGATGGTGGAGGAAAGAAGATGGGAACCATAGTCATTAGAGGAGACAATGTTATTCTAATTTCCCCAATTCAGCAGTAGGTGGGATGAATGAAGGGAACTCCATCATTCGGAAAGATGAATAAGGGAGGCAGTCACATTAGATGCAGAAGATGCGGTAGAAATTCGTATAACCCTACCAAACACAAATGTGCAGCATGCGGGTTCGGAAGGTCAAAGAGAATAACAAGGTATAGCTGGAAAACTAAAAAGGTCAATGGGGTCAGGTTAAAGTAATGGATTTCGGTTGGAGCTGGCATATAGAGTGGCAGTCCTCCTATGAGTTCCACGGCCATCATATTGACCAAGTTCTGGAAGACGTAACTACCCAGTTTCAGAGAGTAATGGTAGCCCGTTTAACTAGGTTCGGCAAATCACTCATCATAGATGGCAAGGTTCAATCCACCGTATCTGACGAATACATATATCATGAAACTCTAGTTCATCCTCTTCTCCTTTCCTTGGACAGACCCAAAAACGTGTTAATACTGGGCGGCGGAGAGGGTGCCACTTTACGGGAAGCCCTCAAGCATGAGTCTGTAAGTAGGGCAGTAATGGTGGATATAGATCAAGCTGTCATAGACTTTGCAAGGAAGCATTTAGCTGAATGGCATATGGGCTCCTTTGATGATCCCAGGACAACGCTGGTTATTGATGATGCTCTAAAGTATGTGGAAAGGACACAGGAGAAGTTCGATGCTGTGATTCTAGATTTAACGGATCCCATTATGGGCAACTCGTCATATAAACTGTATACTAGGGAATTTTACGAAAAGTTATCTAGACTGGTTAGCACTGACGGAGGTATAGTAACTCAGGCTACTTCTCCATCCTTCAGCTTAGATACGTTCTCTGTGATATATAACACGCTTAGGTCTGTATTTAGAAAGGTTTCAGCATCAATAACCTATGTTCCATCATTTGATGGGTTATGGGGATTTGTATATGCATCTAATAGGGTGACGCCAAACGAGCTATCCCCCACCACTGTAAACACCCTAATAGGCCAAAGAATAAGGGGAAGACTGAGATATTATGATGGCGAAACTCACTCGATGCTTTTCAGTATTCCCAAGAATGTTAGGGACAAGTTATCATCAGAGAGTAGAATTTCCACAGAGTCTAGTCCCATCACTGTCCCTGCTTGATTTTTTAAGTCGAAAATCGTAGATTAATTATGCCGGGGTGCCCGAGCGGACCAAGGGGGTAGGCTCGAGACCTTTCCAGCGTTAGAGCGTGCGACCTACTGTCTCACCGAGACACGCGGGTTCAAATCCCGCCCCCGGCGCATTAACCGTGATTTTTTAAATCGGATAGATGTTAGATAAGTGTGCGGGGGTGCCCGAGCTAGGTCAAAGGGGGTAGGCTCAGGACCATAAGGTGAGACCCCTACTGGAGTAGTCCTGCGCGGGTTCAAATCCCGCCCCCCGCATACTTCTAAATTCTATGAATATTGCGGATTGGATCCCAATTGCTAGGATCAAGCCGATGGTGAACACAACTCAACCAGATGGGACGTGGACATGGGCCCGCTGGGATTTGAACCCAGGACCTCCGCTGTGTCAGAGCGGCATCCTAACCAGGCTAGACGACGGGCCCTCATGAACTAGAGCCTTGCACACTTAAAAAATTTAGGCTTCTCCACCTACGCATTCTAAACCAGGCTCTGTCAGGAAGCCTTGTCTAACCTTATGCTATCCAGAATTGCTGGCGAGTAGATATTTGCTGACCTTAATCCCAGCCTCTCCCTTTCCCTGTAGTTTTCGATATGCCTCCTGAACTCTCTAATGGCTGAGGCTTCTCCGTGGTTTAATATTACGTTTCTGGGTTTGGGCGTTAGATCTTCTAGGAATTTTAGAAGTTGCCTCCTATCCGAATGACCTGAAAATCCGTCTATGGGGGTAGTCTCTAGATTCACCTTAATGTTGTCTATTCTCCCGTCCCTTCCTATGATCTGTATTTCCCTTGCTCCGTCCCTAACTTTCCTGCCAAGCGTTCCCTCGGCTTGATAACTCACGAATATTAAACTGTTCTTTGGATCTGGAGCTAACTGCTTAAAGAACTCTACCGCAGGTCCACCGTTTAACATCCCAGAAGTTGCAAGGATTATGCTGGGTTCACCCTCAGCAATGTCTTCCCTGTATCCCTCTATTCTCTTAAAGAAGTCTGAGGTAAATGGGTTCTCGTCCCTGAACAATATGGAATCCCTTACTTCCTTCCCTAGCCACTCTGGATACGCAGTATGTATCGCCGTAACCTCGTCGAATAGTCCAGTAACATAAACCGGTACTTCCGGTATGAGTTTTCTCTTCATAGCGTCATTTATCACCAGCATAATCTCCTGTCCTCTTCCCACAGCCAAAACTGGGATGAGAACCTTACCACCCCTGTTTAGGGTCCTGTTTATCACATCAATTAACTGCTTCTCCGACTCTTCCCTATTGGTCTGGGTTTGTGCACCGTAAGTGGTCTCCATTATTAACGTGTCAACTCTAGGGAACTCAGAAACTGCCCTGTCCAATAACCTAGTCCTAGCATATTTGAAATCTCCAGTATACACAAGGTTGTGTACTCCATCCCCTATGTGAAGATGGGCCATCGCAGAACCAATAATGTGGCCGGCATTATAGAAGGTGAGCCTAATATCAGGGGCAATATCCGTGACTTCCTCATAGTCAAGGGTTATCGTGTGCAGTAACTCCTTTCTAACTTCCTTGGCTGAATAGGGTAATGGCCTTCCTTCCTTGTCTGCCACATCCAGTAGATCCAGTTGCATTAACGCCATTATATCCCTAGTGGGCTGTGTTGTGTAGACAGGTCCGTCATAACCATACTTGAAAAGGAATGGAATCATTCCGCTGTGATCTAGGTGAGCGTGAGTTAGCACCACTGCGTCTAGGTCCTCAAGTCTCAACTGGTCAATATCCAGTTTTGGAAACATTCTTTCTCCGAAATTCACGCTCGGGTTGACTCCTACGTCCATTAATACCCTGCTCTCTGGAGTCTCCACTAGAACTGCGGATCTCCCAACCTCTTGAAAGGCCCCCAGCGCTGTTACCCTGACATACCTATCCTTAAACAGTAACTCCCTATGTATTCTCTCCCCAAAGGTTTTGAGCATCTTTGCCCTGTACTCAGTTTCGTTGTAAATGTGGGTGAGTACACCCTCCACGGTTCTAGACTTAATTGGAGGTTCCCTGATTATCACCGGCCTCCAGTAGGTATCCATGAAGATTTTCTGTTGGATCAATCCCCTCTTCCCTATCACCAGTCCAGGCTTCTTTGCCTTAATGAGGACCTCCCCAAGTTCATCGTCAAATTTTATATCAGAAATTTGGGCCTCCGCCGGTACGAAGTTCTTTATTATCTCTATGGTCTCCTTCTTATCCTTTCTTACACTACTATCAGCCTTGATCACGATCCTTTTCTTTATTTCTTTCACTATTTTCTTCACCAGTTCCATTTTATCGCTTAGAACTGATGGATTCTTGACATATACTGCAATTTCAGGACCTTCGAATTCGATCCTTGTAATTTGGGCTTCTTTTGGAATTCCATTGTATATGGACGATATTATTCCTAACCTAAAATTGGACACTTATCTCACCAAAAACAAAGAAATCTAACAGACATAGGTAACTCTTTATTATATTTAAATCTTCTTTCATAGTATGGAGATTCATGAGCACATCATTGAGCTCCCTAAGAAGGTCTATGTGGGCAACGGAATACTATCGAAGCTCAGAGATTATCTCTTTCAATTGAGCGTATCTGAACCAGTCCTCGTGGTTACTGGTCCCAATGTCAGGAAAATTGTAATTGACGAGATCGCGAAGGGACTCAACGAATTGGGTAAGATGGAATTCGTGGAGGTCATGGATTCTTCCGTTGATGAGGTGAACAGGGTAGAAGAGAAGGCCAAGGAACTAAACCCTAGGTTTGTCCTGGGAATAGGAGGCGGAAAGACTATAGATGTGGCCAAGTACGTCGCATACAAACTAAACGTAAATTTCATCAGTATTCCCACCGCTCCCTCTCACGACGGGATTACCTCCTCCTTTGCATCAATAAAGGGGCTTGGTAAGCCTGTGTCAGTTAAGGCGAAGATGCCCTATGCTATCATTGCTGATATAAACGTGCTCAGTTCTGCACCTAGAAGACTCATAAATGCTGGAATAGGAGACACCATAGGAAAGCTGGTAGCTGTTAGAGACTGGAAACTTGCATCCAAACTTACTGGAGAATATTATGGAGATTATACGGCGTCTCTGGCTCTACTTTCCGCAAAACATGCTCTTAGTTGTACCAAGATAATCCATAGGGACCTGAAATACAGTGTCAGCCTGTTAACCGAGGCTCTAATTAGTAGCGGAGTGGCCATGGGCATGGCCGGGAGTACAAGGCCAGCAAGCGGGTCTGAACATCTGTTCGCCCATGCTGTGGACCTTCTTCAACCAAATGCGGCACTTCACGGTGAGCTAGTGGGAATAGGTTCCATCATAATGGCTTATATTCACGGAATAAACTGGAGGGAAATAAGAAATGCCCTAGACAGAATAGGAGCACCCACCACTGCCAAGCAGCTTGGAATTCCAAACGATGTAGTCATAAAGGCCCTCACCATAGCTCACACCATAAGACCTGAAAGATACACAATACTAGGCGATAGGGGATTAACTTGGTCGTCAGCAGAAAAAGTTGCACGGGATACGGGAGTTATTGAGTAATAAAAGCCTTGGTGTAGGATTCCTGATATACCACAACCACGTCTTCTAGCACATACTTAATTATATCCCTGGCCAGAAGTAGCTTCCTAGTTTGAAGATCTTCCAGCAGAAATATCTTTTCTGGTATGGTAATCTTCAGGGTTTTCTGATCCTCCAAAAGTTCTGGTGCGGGCATCTCTACACCTCCAAACCACCTTTTGATTAAAGCCTGTATCTTCTCCTTCACATCGGTCACTTGTTTTACTACCTTTACCTTATATACTAGGGTCTTTCCGGCGAGGGGATGATTGAGATCAATGTAAACTCTTCCTCCACTCACGCTCTTTATTGTCCCCACTGAACCATCAGAAAATCTTACAGGCATTCCAGGATAGGGAGTTATTCCCTGCTTCCTAACCTCGCCTAGGGACATGACCTTAACCTTAGAGGGGTCTCTTTGACCGTAGGCGTTCTCTGGCGGTATTTCGATTTCTCTCTCTTCATTGAGCTCAAAATTGTATAGACTGTCTTCAAGTCCTTTAATTAGCCTATGTTCCCCCAGGATAACAAGTTGTGGTTCATACTTCTTGTCCTCACTATAAATGTTGGCCTTCTTGGCCTCTTCCTCTATGGTAGTATCCACAAGCTCACCTGTATTTTTAACTTTACCTGTGTAATCTATGTAAATAAAGTCCTTCTCTTTGAACATGATAACCAAAGCTCATAAGGCAGTGAAATTTTAAAATTAGTTCCCGTACCAATATCTAGAAATAATAGTGTTACATTAAAGATTATTGAGAAAATCTCAGGGTGCGACCTTTACTGACATCCACTGGCAGAAGCTTAGGGAGTTCAAACGCGGGTATCAACTGAATACGTGTGGGCCCGGAGGGATTTGAACCCTCGACCACGCGGTTATGAGCCGCGCGCTCTACCTAGCTGAGCTACGGGCCCCTCACCTAAATAGGACATTTTTGTTTTTAAGGCTTACGACTCGGTGAATCAACCGCTTATTAGGAGCTTGATCTCTTTCATTTTATCACGGTTATCTAAAGTATTAACTCTATAAAATATCACAATATTACTATTATTGGAATTGGGAAAAGATATTTCTGGTCTGCAATTTGTTAGGGTATATCTGAAGTCCACGCTTGCCTCAGACCTAGCATACAAATTTATACTATCTTGTATCGTTGATCTCATGAATTACCGCATTAAGGATATATCCCTTGCAGACCAGGGTCAAGCCCAGCTGGAATGGGCCGAACTGCATATGCCAGCCCTCATGAGCATACAGAGGGAACTAGAAAGAACAAAACCACTAAAGGGAGTTAGAATCGCTGCAGTACTGCACGTAACCAAGGAAACAGGAGTTCTCATGAAAACCCTTAAACTCGCAGGAGCGGAAGTGTCCCTAGCAGCCAGTAATCCCCTATCTACTCAGGATGACATAGCCGCAGCACTTGTAAAAAAATATGAAATTAATGTTTTTGCATGGAAGGGAGAAAATGAGCAGGATTACTATAACAACATAAAGGCCATAGTGGAGATCAAACCACAAATAGTCATGGATGATGGCGGTGATTTACACGCTTACCTGCATGAGAACAATCTTTACGGCGACGTGATAGGCGGTACCGAGGAGACCACAACTGGCGTGGTCAGGCTAAAGGCCATGGAAGAGGACGGCGTTCTGAAATATCCGGTCATAGCGGTGAATAATGCTTTTACCAAATATCTGTTCGATAACAGGTTCGGGACCGGGCAAAGTGCCATCGATGGGGTTCTCAGGGCGACCAATATTTTGATAGCAGGAAAGACATGCGTAGTTGCAGGTTACGGATGGGTAGGAAGAGGAATAGCATCTAGACTCAGAGGGCTTGGAGGAAGAGTAATAGTAGTAGAAGCCAATCCCTTGAGGGCACTGGAGGCAGTGATGGAAGGATTCGAGGTGATGACCATGAAGGAGGCGTCAAAAATTGGAGATCTATTTATCACTGCTACTGGTAACATCAGGGCAATATCTAAGGAACATATCCTGAACATGAAAGATGGCGCAATTCTGGCAAACGCGGGCCATTTCAATGTGGAGATTGACGTTGAAGGTCTGAGAAAGATAGCTAAGAGCAGGAGGATGATTAGGCCATATACGGAGGAACATGTGTTACCAGATGGAAAAAGAATATACCTTCTGGCAGATGGGAGGCTGGTAAACTTAGCTGCGGGTGAAGGACATCCCAGTGAGGTCATGGACCTCAGTTTCTCAAATCAGGCCCTTTCAGTAGTCCACCTCTACCAGAACAGAGGATCCCTGAAGCCTAAGGTTTATGACGTTCCCCAAGATATAGATGAAAGGGTAGCTAAATTGAAACTGGATTCAATGGGAATTCAGGTAGAGGAGTTAACAAAGGAACAGATTGAGTACTCAAAGCAATGGAGATATGGCACCTAAGCCACTTCTTTTACTACTTCTCAAAATTATATTATAAAATATCTAGAATTAAAGCACCAAGGAAACCTACGTATCCTGACGACCTGAAGACCACATGTATACCTCGTTAGAATTAGGCCGTCGAAAATTATAAGTACTATTCAAATGAGGATTGATTGGTGCTTGCGTTGATGGAAGAGGAATGGGAAGATATAGAGGAAGAGGAATGGGAAGATATAGAGGAAGAGGAAGATTGGGAAGAGGATGAATGGTAAAGTAAAACACATAATTTTTGTTTTTTGCGGGAGGTGTGCCACTTGAGAGTTGCTGTCATTAATTACGATTCCTGTAAACCTGATAAATGCTCAATTGAATGCGTCAGGTTCTGCCCCATAAATAGGGCCGGGAGTAAGGCCATAGAGATAGATCAAACCAAGTTAGGTAAACCTGTTGTATATGAGGAAACATGTATTGGATGTAATATATGTGTAAAGAAGTGTCCCTTTGAGGCAATATCCATAGTAAATGTACCGGATAACTTCAGCAAGGAAGTTATCCATAGATATGGGACTAATGGATTTGAACTGTTTGGTCTTCCTATTTTAAAGAGCGGTTATATTATAGGTCTTCTAGGTAAAAATGGAGCTGGGAAAACTACTATCCTGAAGATTCTAAGCGGTGAAATTATACCGAATTTTGGGGAGGTTGACAACCAACCTAGCGTTGATACAGTACTACAAAAATTCAAGGGAAAAGAACTGTTCTCCTACTTTAGTGATCTATATAATAAAAAATTAAAGGTAGTCCATAAAATTCAGTATATAGAGTATGCTTCTCGTCTATTAAAAGGAGAGGTTTCTCAGCTACTGAGAAAGATAGATGAGCGAGGAAAGCTGGACGAGATAAGAGAACTGTTATATATGAACTCTATTTGGAATAAGGAAATTTCTACTCTCAGTGGAGGAGAACTGCAAAAAACGCTAATCGCAGCAGCACTAGCTAGAGAAGCTAACGTCTACGCTATAGATGAACCATCCTCCTATCTGGATGTAAGGGAAAGGATTAACGTAGCTAAGGGAATAAGGGAACTCACCAAAGGGAAATACGTGGTCACTGTAGATCATGACTTGATAGTCTTAGATTACATTGCGGATTTCGTCTCAATTATTTATGGTGAAAGCGGAGTTTATGGAAAGGTCTCAAAAACTTATTCCACAAGAGTTGGAATTAACAACTTCCTTAATGGATACCTGCCCGCTGAAAACATGAGGGTCATGGATCATAAGATCCAGTTTTATCTGAAGGATATTACAGATTTAGATCTAGCTAAAAATTCGACAGAGAAAGTACGCTGGAGCAATATAACTAAAACTCTGGGAGACTTCACGCTTGATACGGATCAAGGATATGCTAGAGAAGGCGAAGTTATAGGGATAGTGGGACCCAATGGAATAGGTAAAACCACTTTTATTAGAATCCTTGTTGGAGAGATGGAACCAGATTCAGGTTCCATCACCCCCACGGGACTCGCTTTGTCCTACAAGCCGCAACGTATAGTTCCTGACTATGATGGGACTGTGAGGGATTATCTAGAATCGGTAAGTAAAGATATCCTATCCACTTCCTCTTGGTTTTACACAGAGGTCACGCGGCGGCTTCGACTTCATAGGCTATTAGATTCCAACGTCAAGGATCTAAGTGGAGGAGAACTGCAGAAGCTCTACGTTGCTGGAGCGCTAGCTAAGGAGGCCCATATTTACCTGTTAGACGAACCTTCCTCATATCTAGATGTGGAGGAACGATATGTGGTGGCTAAGGCAATAAAGAGGATTACAAGGGAGAGGAAGAGCGTATCGTTTGTTGTGGACCACGATCTAGCAATTCACGACTACATAGCTGATAGGCTCATAGTTTTCACAGGTATGCCGGGTAAAAGTGGACATGCCAGTGAACCCCTGTCCTTGAGTAAGGGAATGAACATGTTCCTGAAAGAAATAGGACTAACCTTCAGAAGGGATGCCGAAAGTGGAAGACCTAGGGCAAACAAGATAGGGAGTTACCTTGATAGGCTCCAGAGGGAAAGAAATGAATATTACTCGACGGAGACCGTAGCAGATTAACTGCCCAGAGGCTTAGAGGAACTCTCGATCCTAACTTTTCTTCAATAAGACTTTTTATTTATTAGACGCGTAAACTCTTTCATGAGATCTACTGTTAGTGTAATCAAGGCAGATATTGGAAGTCTAGCCGGGCATCATGTAGTCCATCCTGATACAATGGCAGCAGCCAACCGGGTTTTGGCAGAGGCTAAGAGACAGGGAATTATCCTTGACTACTACATTACTAACGTGGGGGATGATCTGGAATTAATAATGAGTCATACCAGAGGGGAATTGGATACAAAGGTCCATGAAACGGCCTGGGATGCGTTCAAGGAAGCAACCAAAGTATCTAAGGAATTGGGTCTGTATGCAGCAGGTCAAGATCTACTCTCCGATTCGTTCTCTGGAAACCTGAAGGGAATGGGTCCAGGGATGGCAGAACTGGACATAGAGGAAAGGCCTTCAGAACCAATTGCCATATTCATGGCCGATAAGACAGAGCCAGGAGCATTCAACCTGCCTCTTTATAAGATGTTTGCGGATCCGTTCAACACCGCAGGTCTTGTGATTGACCCCACAATGAATGAGGGGTTCAAGTTCGAGGTATTGGATGTGTACGAGGGGCAAAGCGTTATCCTGAATAGCCCTGAAGAGATCTATTCCCTCCTAGGACTAATCGGCACTCCAGCTAGGTACGTGATAAGAAGGGTTTACAGAAAGGCCGATAATATGCTGGGCTCTGTAACATCCATAGAGAGGTTGAACCTGATTGCAGGGAAATATGTAGGTAAGGATGATCCTGTTCTCATAGTCAGGTTACAGCACGGGTTTCCCGCGCTTGGAGAAGCTCTAGAGGCGTTCTCATTTCCGTACCTAGTCCCTGGATGGATGAGAGGAAGCCATTATGGTCCCATAATGCCTGTATCGCAAAGAGACGCCAAAGCCACTAGATTCGATGGACCACCAAGACTCATAGGACTAGGCTTCAATGTGAAAAATGGAAGACTAACTGGGCCGTCTGACCTCTTTGACGATCCTGCCTTTGACGAAACTAGGAGAATGGCAGCCATGATAACTGACTACATGAGAAGACATGGTCCATTTATGCCCCACAGGCTTGAACCAACGGAGATGGAGTATACTACCTTGCCAACGCTAATAGAGAAGTTGAAACCTAGGTTTAAGAAAGAAGAGGATGTAGCTAAAGCTAAACCCAGCGTTTACACGTCAAAGGATCAGGGAATGGACTAAATTTATTTTACTCAACGATTAACAACAGTGGGTGATCACGTGGGTAATATATATACGAGGGACATCAAGAGAATCGGCCAACAGATATACGAGCTGTATAAGGACCAAATTAGTACTGACTATGAAAAAAACAAAGAACTGGTAAAACAGGTAGTTGACGTATACTCTAAGAAAGTTAGAAACAGGATTGCTGGATATATAACTAGGAAGGCTAAACAGGCCAGCAGACCTGTAGAAGCTACAGAACAGCAGGAAGATCTAGAGGAGTGAAATGGTTAAAGTATTGCTTAGAGGTCCTCTAGTATCAATTTTTAACAAAAGCGAATTCTTGGTAGATGGTGATGATTTACTCTCGGTACTGTCAAAAATCGATAATCGTGGGATTATAGTTAATGATGGAAAAATTAAGCCCGGTTACCTTATCTTGGTAAACGGAGCTGATTTTAGGCTGTTGAAGAGTAGCAGTCTGAAAGATTCGGATACCGTGGACATTATCCCTATAAACCATGGGGGTTAAGTCTTGGAAATACTAGAATTACAAATAGAAAAAGGACTGGATGTCAAATCCCTCATTAAATACGATGAGAACTGCGTGTCACAGGTAGTATTTAGCTTACCTCCACTATCTGTAATAAGACAGGCATGCTACATTTTCTTTAACGGGAAAAATAGAACTAAAATAAGGGATAAAACCCTCTATTTCTTAGCTCTGCTCAGTTCCACGGACCAGCTAAACGAGGCAATGAAAAATACCCTTCCTAAGGACTACGTTGGAAGGGCCTACATTATAAAATGCTGTAAAAATGACTCCTTTTCTGACCCAATTCAAATCTCATCTAACCAAGAAAGAATTAGCTTGAGCAGAAATGCCGTACTTTCGCTTGGGTGAGACATTAATTTATTATCACTATCTCTAGATGTGGTCCAGACTTCCACCCATATTGCTCATCTTGATAGGTTTGATGATACTTCTTTATCCCATTTTCCATTTTCACCTACTATACATTATCATAGCCTTTATTCCTGTTTTACTATTTATCGTCATTTTTAGATTCAAGAAAACCACGCTATTAACTAGCAAGATCATAGACAAGCAAAATGTGTTCGAAATTCAGTCAAATAATCACACATATTCTGGGATTATTCTAAAATTAAATGGAAAAATTGAGTTAAACAAAGATAATATTAATTTTCAGAAAGAATTAGAATCACTTATGGAGACTCTGGGAAGAAGGGATGTAGGATTCGAATATTATGTTGTAACAAGCCTATCAAAAAAGAAGACCTCATCTTCCCTTATATTGCTAAGAGAGTGTAATAATTGTATAGAGGAAATACTTCAAGAAGTCCAAAATATAAGAAATATTTCCAATGCAGTGGCACCTCATATACAGTTAGATGTTACATCCTCATCGAACTCCGCCATTCCACTGCCCAGAGGATGGGGAGAGTTATCCTTCGCCAAGGTTTATGAGAGGGTCATTGACTCTCCAAAGAATACATTGCTCCTGAACGAATATGACGTAGATCTAGGCTATATGAAGACTGACGTTGCGGAGATCAAGACAGGGATAAGCATAAGAGATCTCACCAGACATATTGCAATATTTGGAACTACAGGTAGCGGAAAATCTACAACTGCTACATTATTAGCAAAAAAACTGATTAAGAAAGGGATATCTATAACTATATTGGATTGGCATGGTGAGCATGTTGGGAAAATATCAACCCTTAAAGTTGCAAACAAGGAGAGCCCTGTGAGAATCAATCCACTGAAGCTGGGCGATATAGAGGAGGTAGTAGAGATTATGGGAGACGTGCTCAGACTTACCGATCCTCAGAGATTCCTTCTCTACTCCATCTTACTGAAAATGAGAAGGGCCAATAGATTCGACATGAAGATGTTGATCTCTATCTTAAGGAATATCGAGGAAAGTAGCAATTGGATGAGAGAGGTTAAATACGGACTTTTGAGGAAAATATATCTACTATTCACAAAGGAAGCTAAACTGATATTTGACGATAAGGTAGACAACGTGGAGGTTAAGGAAGGTCTTTTCAATACTATTATAGATTTAAGTTTTATCAGAAATATTAGACTCAGGAGGATATACGGTTTAATGATAATTAAAGTGATATCAGATTATTTCATGAGGGAGAAACCTATGAGCACCTCTCTCCTGATGATTGAGGAGGCCCATAACTTCTTTGCTCATGATAATGATTTCTTGGAAAAACTAATCAGTGAGGTTAGAAAGTACGGATTAGGATTGTGTATAATTTCCCAATCTCCGTCGTCTATATCTCCAGAAGTTTTGAAGAACACAAATATCAAGATCATACACTCAATAAAGTCAGATACAGACAAGCGAATTCTAGCCGAATCCCTATCTCTAACTCCCTCACTCTACGATAGCCTAGATAAGCTGGATGTAGGAGAGGCCCTGTTGTCTGCTCCAAATGTTAGAATACCAGTTCTAGTGAAAATAAGAGAAACAGAATAAATATAAATAGATGTTTAAAAAAGTTAATCCTCTTCTGAGGGCTTCTCAGACTTATTGTCTTTTCCTCCAGTTCCGCCCGATTTCTTTCCTGCTGCTACTAGGTCATCTATCCTGAGTATGAGTGTGGTAGCCTCTGTTGCAGCCTTAATTGCATTCATCTTTACAAGAGCGGGCTCTATAACTCCCCTAGCCCAGTTATCGGTAGGCTGACCAGTATTGAGATCTACGCCGTACCACTTGTTTGCTTCATTCTCGTGCAGAGATCTCAGTTTCATTAACTGATCTATTGGATCAAAGCCAGCGTTCTCAACTAGAATCATCACGAGGCTCTCAAGTGCGTTGGCATATGCCTCTATTGCCAGTTGCTCCTTACCTCCAACTTGTGGAGCCTTCTTTCTTAGCCTCTTTGCAATCTCTATCTCTACTGCTCCTCCTCCTGCCACTGCCCTTCCGTCCTTGATAACGTCCGCCACTGTTCCCAAAGCATCTCTCAATGCTCTCTCCGTCTCATCTACAACTCTTTCTAGACCTCCCCTAATGAGTATACTAATGGCCTTTGGATTCTTGGCTCCTTCCACAAACACCATCTTGTCCTCTCCTATCTTTCTCTCCTCTACAAGTGCCGCATGTCCTAGATCCTGCTCTGATATCTCCTCAATGTTGGACACTACCCTACCTCCTGTGGCTCTTGCCAACTTCTCTAGGTCACTCTTCTTTGCCCTCCTCACTGCTAGAATGCCTTTCTTTGCCAGATAGGACTGTGCTACCTCGTCTATACCTTTCTGGCAAATTATTACATTAGCTCCTGTTTTTGCTATCATGTCTACCTTTTCCTTGATAATGTTCTCCTCTTCCTGCAAGAATCTCTCCATCTGGGTTGGATCGTTGATTCTTATTTCAGCATCAAGCTCTGGCTTTTCTACCTCCAGTGGAGCGTCAATCAATGCTATCTTTGCGTTCTCCACTCTCTTGGGCATTCCAGGATGTACGACTTCCTTATCTACAATTATACCATATATTAGCTGTGTGTCATTTATACTTCCACCTGCCTTCTTAACTATCTGGATATTGTCTAGGTCAACGTACCACTTATCCCCTCTGAGCTCTGCCACCTGGGACACTGCTTTAACTACTACATCGCTCAGATATTCCCTAGAACCTGCAACTGCCTTGCTGCTTAGCGAAGTCATGGCAACCTTCTTCATCAGCTCTACGTCATTAATACTAACAGGTTGAGCTATCTCTTGAATCGTCTGAAGGGCTACCTCTTCAGCCTTCTTGTATCCGCTGATAATAATCGTTGGGTGTACTTCCTTGTATAGCAAGTCCTCTGCTTTCCTAACCAGTTCTCCAGAGAGAATCACAGCGGTCTTGGTTCCATCGGCTGTTTCTTCGTCCTGACCCTTAGCTATCTGAACAAGGAGTTTGGCAGCAGGATGTTGCAGATCCATCTTATCCAACAAAGTAGCTCCATCGTTGGTAATTGTAATGTCTCCAAGACTGTCTACAAGCATCTTGTCCATACCTCTAGGTCCGTATGTAGTCCTTAGCGCCTCTTCCACTGCCTTGACGGCCGCAATATTGGCCCTAAGTGCCTCCTTTCCAAAAGCCCTACTTGAACCTTCTTTCAAAATTATTACGGGAATACCTTCCGGAGTTGTAGCAACTGTAGCTTGTGAAGCCATAACGGTCACCTTTCAGCATCTCTTAGAAAGAGGTTATATAAAAACTTTTCTTATCTGGTTTACCGATCGATGTGGTATCGATTAACCAGTAATCCTTTTCCGGCTAATTGACCAGAAATAATCTAGTCAAAAATAAAACTTACTAATAACATTTTTCTATAACTAAGTATATTCAGAAAACTCTAAATATATTTTTCTATAACTAAGTATATTCAGAAAACTCTAAATATATTATATTTTCTTGTTTCTAATTTAATTATACTTTAATCTCAGATTGGTCAAGTATTCTCATTATTTCCAGTTTTATAGTAAATGGAATTTGTTTTGCAACTCTCTTTATATTTTCTTCATCTGTATAATACTGTTTAAAAAGGTTTTTAATACGGGCTCTATTATTACCATAGATTAAATAATATGTTAATAATACTCTAGTCTTAAATTTTAACCCGCTGAATATACCTTTATCTTCCAGATATTTGTATATTCGGAAGGTTACTCTATCACTTTGCAATTTATATAATGCGTCCAATGAAATCGGGGAATAGATTCTGGATATATGAATACGTCTATCATTACCAGATAAATTTAGTTTAACTCCCTTAAACTTTCTCATAAACCTTGTTTTCTTCATTAATTCTATAAATTCTCTATAAGAATCTAGCCTATTATTCTTAAGAATATAACCCTGGCCCGATGTTCTTGACACCTCTTCTGCATAAACAGGCCTATAGTCGTAGACCTTATCCAATGTGGTCCCACAATCTCCACATACGATCTCACCTCTTACATAGTCCCATAGTAGATTCTTTGAGCCACAGTAGTCACATATCAAGGTATCCATGTATAGCAGAGTGATAGACAAGTTCATCCATGCTTCTTTACCCTAGTAAATTGTGGGAGATTAAATCGAAACTAATTTAGTTATGACATATTGATGTCATGAAAATGGACAACGTTTTCGAGGATTTAATGGATAGCCTCTCAAAGAACGATATGGAGGATGTCATATCACGCGCAAGGGAACTAGAGAAGAGCGATACATCGGCATGGAACAGATTTGTAGTTTACCTAGATTTGAGAACCAAGGGCAAAAAGGTATCAATCTCCAACATAAATTCTAGCCTAGGGATTTTGGACAAAAATAACAAATTAATCGGATTAGTGCTAGTTATATCTGAGAATGAATCGATAGACATAGAGAAAATAGTAGAATTAGTAAAATTTGCAAAATCGATGAGGATAGAAATTTTCATGGCGCTTGTGGATAAGTACGGAGATATAACATATTATACTCTGGAGGAGATAAACTTAACGAAGTGATTTCGATGGTATCCTATGAGCCTATGCGCGGAATGGAGGATTATTTTGATGCGGACTCAAAGGTAATTAGATGGATTGAGGACAGTTTCCGAGAAACGGCAGAGATTGCAGGTTACAAGGAAGCAATGACTCCCATAGTTGAAGACTTTGAGCTGTTCTCCCTTAAGGGTGGAGAAGAGTTAAGGAATACAATGTATGTCTTTAAGGACAAAGGGGATAGGGAAGTAGCTTTGAGGCCAGAGATAACACCGAGTATAGTGAGACTATACCTAAACTCCTTACAGCACTACCCTAAACCCTTGAGAATCTTTTACATAGGTAGGGTTTACAGATATGATGAACCGCAGCAGGGTAGATACAGGGAATTCAGACAGGCAGGAGTAGAGCTATTGGGCTCCGATTCTATTATGGCAGATATAGAAGTACTTCATTTATTAGAAAATTTCTATAGAAAAATTCATCTTAAGGATAAGATTTCAATTAAAATAAATAATATTGGAATTTTCAGAATAATTTTTAATTATCTCTCACTTAATGACCAGGTACAGGAGCATCTGTTACACCTCTTGGATAAGGGAAAAATAGAGGAGGCTGAGAAAATCCTGGGTGAGAAAATAAGCGAGAACTCTAAGATTAGACGATTCGTTCAGATTTTAATCACTAACGGTAAATCCGTTAAATTGAATGAAGTAATGGATGAGGCCGAAAAGACAGAAGTACCAGAGTTAAAAAACGAAATAGAAAAACTAAGACTTCTCTCCGATGTTCTGTCCTCTCTTAATCTTAATCACACGCTAGATTTTGGGTTCGTCAGGGGACTGGCGTATTACACAGGTCCCATCTTCGAGGCGGTGAAAAAAGATCTTCCCTTCAGTATAGCAGGGGGAGGGAGATACGATTCACTGGTGGAAGTCTACGGGGGGAACAGGACACCTGCTGTTGGCTTTGCCATAGGAATTGAAAGAACCATGTATGCCATTGATAGGGACAAGATGAAATTAAACCCAGAGGTGCCGGTCATAGCTGTTGTAGCTCTGGACATGTCGGTAATTCCGCATGCTCTCACAGTGGTATCTATGCTTCGGGATAGGGGATTCGTAACTATTCTGAATAACAAGGAAATCTCCCTATCTAAACTAGTACCATTCTATGCTGAACAGGGGTTCACGCATTTGGTAATTATAGGACAGAAGGAGGTTACGTCAGGGAAAGTCACAGTGAGAAACCTAATTAAACGGGAGCAATTATCGGCAGAACTAAAGGAACTGCCAGATATGATAGTTCTATCCGACAAATGAGATACAAGGATCTCTTTGGCATACCAACCACCCTAGTTATATTTGCATGTACCTTACGCTAGACCTCTTAGCACTGTATAGATCTGGAGATTACCACAACTCAGCGATACCGTAACCATACAGAAGAGAGAATGGAATTAAGACAAATATTATAACCCTTAGAAGAGTAGATTGAGAGGGAATATTAATGGAAGAATTACCTTCAACAGCTGTTGGTATTAGACTTCAAGATGGAGTAGTTTTAGGAGCAGTCAGGCGATTAAGTTATGGAGGTTACGTACTAAGTAAGTCCGCTAAGAAAGTCTTCCCCATTTCAAGGTTTGGAATAGGAGGAGCGGGACTTTTCGGAGATCTTCAGGCGCTCACAAGAATAATGAATGCCAACATTAAGTATTACGAGCTCTATAACAATAGGCCTATTTCCACCAGAGCAGCGGCGAAACTACTTTCGATTATACTTTACCAATACAAATACATGCCCTTTATCTCTGAGGTTTTATTCGGAGGAGTTGATAACGGAGAACCTCAGCTATACGTTCTAGATCCTTTGGGATCTCTTCTCGATGACTTATACGCAGCTGTAGGTTCCGGAGCTAGGGTAGCCATAGGAGTCCTAGAGGCTGAGTACTCGGAGAAGCTAACATTGGCTCAGGGAAGGGAGCTTGCTATCAAGTCGTTGAGGGCTTCAGCAGAGAGAGATGTAACTTCTGGAGATGGAATTGATATACTAACCATCTCGAAGGATGGAAAAATAAATACAGAGTTTCTATCCTCTTAACCTACTCTATAAATTTCTTTAAACTATCTCTAAATGGCGGGTATGCTATTCCTTTTTCGGTTATAATTCCCGTTATTAGTTCTGGCGGAGTTACGTCAAAGGCGGGATTAAGGACCTCTGCGTCCTTTACCGTGATCTCAACCATGTTTAGTACAGTTTTTACCTCGTCTGGTTTCCTTTTCTCAATTACAATGTCGTTAGCCCCTGTCCTGTCTATGGTACTTGTTGGAGCAACCACGTAGAAATCCGCTCCGTGATATTTGGCTAGTATGGAAATTCCATAGGTTCCTATCTTATTGGCCACGTGGCCGGAAACCAGGATTCTGTCTGCACCCAAAATCACCTTAGTAATCCCTTCATGCTTCATGGCATATGCCACCATATTATCTGTGATCAGCTTTGAGGGTATTCCGTCCTTGGTTAATTCCCACATGGTCAGTCTAGCTCCCTGTAATAAAGGCCTTGTCTCTGTTGCGATAACCCTGATGGATTTCCCTTGCAACCACGCAGTTCTTATAACTCCAAGAGCGGTACCAAAACCTGCAGTAGCTAACGAGCCTGTATTACAATGGGTGAGAATTACGTCCCCATCCTTAATTACTTGGCTACCTATCTCTCCCATTCTCCTGTTAATCTCTATATCCTCCTTCTGAATTCTCAATGCCTCTTCAACTATCTGATTTTTGAATTCCTGAGGAGATACACCATCTGAAAGCAGTGAGTTGGCCTTTGATTTCATCCTGTCTATGGCCCAGAACAGATTATATGCGGTAGGCCTAGTTCTGCTGAGTCTCTCCGCCGCCTTATTCACCACCTGGTACAATGTCTGGATATCACCCTGCGAATTATACACCGCCGCCGCGATACCCAACGCTGCCATAACACCTATTGCGGGGGCACCTCTCACCTCCATGGTCTCTATAGCTCTTGCAACGTCCTCATAGTTAGAAGACTCCTTGTACTCCTCTTTCCATGGTATGGCACTGGTGTTTAGCCAGACCACCTTTCCATTCTCAAATTTTAAAGGAACTATATCGCTTAGCCTTCTCACATTTACCCACTCTTCTTTACACAGAAGTATACATGGTCCATAACATTTAGTCCTGCTCTCTTCAGAAAGTCGTCCTTGCTAGATATTCTTAGAAGTGGACCGAAGAATGAGATGATGGTTACATATGCACCCTCATTCTTCTTCTTTTGGGTTACTACATAACCATGTGCGCAGAAATCCCTTTCGGTGAAATCCGGTCTTTCCTTGGAAAGCACTATATTTACACTTTCTCCGTCATTAAACATGTTAAGCGAGGATATCATATCCAGATTAAATTCAGTGTCCTGACACTTCATGGAAATCACCAAAAGGTCTCTCAGTTCTCCTCTTTTTATAGAATCTATTTTGCAAGTTTCTGAAAATGCATAACTACTGAGCACGGGAATCACTCCACTATTTAAATCCCCATATTTTAACTTTATGTGGGTTTGGTTATGAGCGCCTCAAAAAGAATCGTGGCTGACATGAACTCACTACTGGATAAAACAGTGGTGGTTAAACTAAGTAATGGTAAAAGCTATTCGGGGCAGTTATCCTCATACGAGCTGACTCCATTTATGATAAGCCTAATTAATGCGAAGGACAGTGAAAATAACTCCTTTTACAAGGTATTAATAAATGGCAACGTTATTTCAGAGATCCTAGTAAAGTCCGTTCCAATCTTCGATGCTAGAGAGTTTGCTGAAGTGGTTCAGAAGAACCTAGGCCTGAGACCTGGTGACGTAAAAGTGTACGAAGAAGTTGGAATTATCACAGTGATGGAGAGAATTAAGGTATCTGAAAGCGGAGTTGAAGGTAGCGGTCCTATGGCTCAGAGAATATATGACCTTTACAACGAGTATATTGCCAAGAAGAAAGGAGACACGAAATGATAGGTGACTTTGAGGTCAAGGATGAGGATCTGGCCGGTAGGATAGCAGTACTGGAAACTAAGCACGGCAAGCTAGAAACTCCTGCTTTTTTCCCCGTCATAAATCCCCTGAAACAGGAGATTTCCCTTGAGGAGCTCAGATCTATAGGTTTCAATAATTTTATTACAAATTCGTTCATTTTAAAGAAGAACGGTGTTATTCCCAATACCATTCATGAGAAGTTCGGTGACAATTTCATTATTATGACGGATTCGGGAGCCTATCAGATACTTGAATACGGGGAAATAGAACAGACAAACAGGGATATTGTATCATACGAGGCCAAAATCAGGCCAGACATAGCAGTGTTTTTGGACATACCAACAGGCAATGCAGACGATAGAGAGGAAGCCAAACTTTCCGTGGAGACAACCCTAGAGAGAGGAAAGGAAGTTATTGACATAGTAGATCAAAACCAAGATATAATCTGGGTTCACCCCATCCAAGGTGGCCCGTTTCTTGACCTCGTGGAATACTCCGCTAAGGAAGCCAGTAGAAGGGCAAGCTACAAAATGCTAGCCCTTGGAAGCCCTACAGTCTTTTTGGAGAAATACAAGTATGACACCCTAATGGACCTGATTTACACCGCCAAATCTAACGTTAGCAGGGGAATTCCATTTCACCTATTCGGGGGAGGAGTACCTCACATCATCCCCTTTGCAGTGGCGCTAGGTGTGGATTCCTTTGACTCCGCCTCCTATGCAATTTTCGCTAGAGATAATAGGTACTTAACGGGGGAGAGAACATATAGGCTTGAGGATCTTGAGTACTTCCCCTGTAGTTGTCCCGTATGTTCTAGATACGATCCATCTGAGTTACTGGAGATGAAATCGGAGGATAGGTACAAACTTCTAGCTATCCACAACCTCTGGAAGATAAAGGAAGAGATGAACAGAGTAAAGCAGGCCATAAAGGAGGGGAGATTATTCGAGTATATTCATCAGAAGGCCTATTCCCATCCGGCCCTTTACTCGGCATTCAAGTCCATGCTCAAGTACTCCAGTTATCTAGAAAAGTACGATCCGAGGGTCAAGGGTAACGTTAAGGGAGTCCTCCTATTCGACGCCAACTCAATGAAGAGACCTGAGCTTTTAAGGCACTCTGAATTTATGGAGGAGTTAAGCCCCAAGAAAGCTAAGGCTTTGATAATCTGTGGAGATAGATTGAACAGCCCCTTTATCTCAGATCCTAAGGTTAAATCGATACAGGGAAAGAATAAGGATTATGACCTATTCGTTGCACTTCCCTTCTACGGTTTAGTTCCTGTAATGGCATCGGAAGCCTTTCCCCTATCACAGTTTGAGATTCCAGATACGCTCGACGAAATCACAATAAGCGAGACGGTCTCCAAAATAAAGGAGATATTGCGCAATAAAAACTACGCAGAGATAAAGTTCATGGAATGTGAAAAATCTGCACTGTCACATGTAATGTCTATCAACACCACTCTTTGAAAGCTCCTTCTGTATCATTTCAAGTTGCCTTTGAAGTTCCTGCTCTATCTTTTTGGCATCCTCATAAAGTTCCTTGGTGTCTATGTTGAAGCCAATAACTTTGTTTATAACATCCACGGCCACAGCTGCCGCACCCGGATCCAATCTCTCTCTGTCCGCGTATGGAAGCAGGATAGTGGCTGGAAGGTCCTCTATTTCAGCATAAACCGTGAAGAGGGCAAGCGGTCCAACCATGATAAGTTGTTTGTTAAGAGTGGGATAGGGTAAATCTATTGAACTTTTACTGGTTTTCATCCACTTTATGGACTCATTGACGTCCTTGTATCTCTTATCTAGACCTCCTATTAGGATTGAGTCCTTCAACTGAACCTTCTTCAACCATTTAACTAAACCATGAGCGAAGTTGCTCCACTCCCTCTGAAAAGGTAGTAGATGATTCAGGAGCACTAGAACCTTGAACTCATCGTCATAGAATAGCTCGAAGGGTGTTGCAACTCCGTAATCGTCCAGAAAGGTAACATCCCTGAGATACTTTGTGGTCACAAACCCCACTCTTCTCATTCTTCTGGATAAAACGATATGTCTCACTGACAGGTAACCAACCTCTCCCAAGGTCCTAAATCCTGAGATGAACCTGGAATTTGCAAGCTCGTTCTCTGAGATGTCCTTTAGAATTACTTTCGTATCTTCCACCTCTCCCTAACTGTTAATGCTACTCCCCTTTTATATTCCATCACTTCCTCGCCTGATAGCCTCATTTTTCCTATTGCCAACAACTCGTCATCCTTGTTCACAACAATGGCCTCGTCTCCGGCTCTCAATCTCCTATCCACGTTCTCCACATGCTTGGCGAAAACATTACCCTCCCTCAGTATTGCATCTTCCACCTCCTTCCTTACCACCACCCTGAGGCTTGGGAAGGGAGTACACTCTTTCAGTTTTCTTCCTGCGTTAATGGTTAAGGAGAAAAGCCCATCCTGAGGTCTTAAGACCAGGAAAAGGCCATCATCCGAAACAACGTTCCTAATACGCCACGTGTTCACAGACCTCTGAATCTTGAACGACTCTTGGGAGTCAAATAAACAGTTACCAATACCAAAACCAAATTGATAATCGGCTATGGCCTTTAACACGTCAAGATAGGGGAGAGCGTCCTCTGGTTCTGTTACAAATTGCTTGTATCGGTTCTGATTCATACATACTTCTCTCCCCTATCCACTACTTCCTTACTTAATTTTTTGGATCTTAACCTCTCAATGGCGCTCCTGAAATGGGCCATGTTGATCACGTTGCTGTCGTTCCTTATTGCAATGTAACCTGCTTCTGTGCAGAGATTTTTGAGATCTGCGCCACTGAATCCTTCAGTCATCATGGCGAGCTCATCCACGTTAACCGAGTTATCCACCTTCATCTTCTGCAGGTAAATTCTTAGTATCTGCTTCCTTCCATCAACGTTGGGCAAAGGTATCTCTATCAGTCTGTCAAACCTTCCAGGTCTCAGAAGTGCTGGATCAAGTATATCTATCCTGTTCGTGGCAGCTATGATCTTTACGTTGTCCAAAGGTTGAAAACCATCTATCTCTGCAAGGAGTTGCATCAATGTTCTCTGAACTTCCCTCTCCCCACTGGTCCCCAAATCAATTCTCTTGGCGCCAATAGCATCTATCTCGTCAATGAATACAATGGAAGGCGCCTTCTTTCTAGCCAGCTCAAATACGTCCCTGACTACCCTAGCTCCCTCTCCCACAAACTTCTGAGCGAACTCCGAGGCCACAACATGTATAAATGAGGCATTACTCTCGGAGGCGACGGCCTTGGCCAGCATAGTTTTCCCGGTACCTGGAGGACCATAAAGAAGTATCCCCTTAGGGGGAGTAATCCCAAGTTCCTTGAATAGTTCAGGCTTCTTGAGGGGAAGCTCCACTACCTCTCTGACTTCCTGAATTTGCTGATCTAGGCCCCCTATATCCTGATACCTTACATTGGGTCTCTCCACCACTTCCATGGATCTTACCAAAGGATCATCCCTGTCCCTCAGGACCTCAACAACTGCAGAACCTCTTTGATTTAGGGCCACGTATTTGCCCACCTTAATGGAGCTAAAGTCAACCGTTCCTGATACGTTCACCACCAAGTTTGGACCTGAAGTACTCTTAACCACAACTCTACCATCTTCAAGAATATCCAGGACAATTGCCTCTATTAGTGGCGGACTCAGTAATTTCTCCATTTCAGACTTGTAGTAGTTCAGCTCCTTTCTCAGGCTCTCGGCCTCCATCTGCATGGTCCTTATCTTCTCCTCCAGAATCCTCACCGCGTGCTCATCGGTAACAGAAGTATCCCTTGAAAATTCTAGTTCATCAGACAAACTAGATCGAATAACTCATTTGTTAAGTTAGACTAAAAATGTTTATCGCCAACTATTATACATGAGACCAATGAAAAAAGGCGTAGAGACATATTGCGAAATGTGTGGAAACAGGATTGATGGACCTAGTTTCTCAGTGAAATTTGAGGGTAGTACCATAACGGTTTGTAAGTCATGTTATGAGAAAATCAAAAAACACTCCACCCTAGTCCCCAGGGAGACCAAACCCCAGCCTGCTAAGCAGAAGAAGGTGGCTAAGACCGAGGAGACGGAACTTGACATAGATGAGGATTATCCCAAGATAATCAAGGAGGCACGGGAAAGATTACACCTGAGCACTAAGGAACTAGCGGAGAGAATGAAGGTACAAGAGAATATTATAAAGAGAATGGAGATGGGGAAACTGAAACCTACCATAGGTGAGGCAAGAATGCTGGAGCGCATACTAAACGTGAAGCTTGTGATACAGGTCAGCCAAGGAAAGGGCAAGTCTCAGGAGCCTGAGGATCAAACTCTAACCCTAGGAGATATCATCAGGATCAGGGAGGGGAAGAAGTGAAAGCAACCCTCTTCGTATCACACGAGTTTGCCGACGAAGCGATGTCCCTGCTTGAAACTGCTGGATACGAGGTTGAGAAGACATATCCTCTCCCATCTAGACCCAACAGGCTTTACTACATTCCTCAGGACAAGGTGAAGCTCCTGCAGGAACAGAAAACCGACGCCGTCGTGGTCTTTGATCTCCTATCTCCTAGGCACTTCATAAATTTAAACAGGTCGCTGAGCGGAAAGAAGGTCCTCGATAAGCTCCTCCTTCTGCTGGAAATATTCGCCCTCCACGCCGGATCCAAGGAGGCCAAACTTCAAATTGAACTGGCCAGATTAAAATACGAATTACCAATTATCAAGGATATATATAGTAAAACCAAAATATCAGAGCAACAGGGACCTCTGGGTGCAGGTACTTACGGCGTCGAGTCCACGTTAAGACTTTACAACAGGAAAATATCGAAGATTACGAAAGAGCTAGAGGGACTGAGAAAGTTCAGAGAGGTACAGCTCAGGAACAGAAGAGAGGAGTTTCCCTATGTGGCAATCACGGGCTACACAAACGCCGGGAAGACCTCGATCTTTAACGCATTGACGGGGCTGAACAAGCCAACGGATCAATCAATGTTCACCACCACTGCTCCCAAGAGATACGCGATCTCCATCGGGCCCAAGAAGGTGACGCTGGTTGATACGGTGGGTTTCATCAGGGGAATTCCACCCCAGATAATTGATGCCTTCTTCGTGACCTTGTCAGAGATAAGATACGCTAATGCCCTGTTACTCGTGGTGGATATCTCGCTGGAGGACTCCCTGCTCCTAGAAATGACCAGATCCTCCTTCGAAATTCTCCGGGAGTTGGGAATCTCGGGCAAACCCATGGTGATAGTGGGGAATAAGGCTGACCTAGTGGACGGGAGATCAAAGGAGAAAATGGAAATGATATACTCCCTGAGCGACAAGCTATACTCCCCCATAACAGATACTATTTTAGTTTCAGCTAAAAGGGGCTGGAACTTAGATAGTCTGAGGGATAAGATATTCTCCCTAGTCAACTGAAAGATGTATACGTGCTCAGGCTTGGTCACAGGCCTCAAAGGGATAAGAGGGTCACCACACACGTAGCCCTAGTTGCGAGGGCATTTGGGGCCAAGGGTATTTACATTCAAGGGGATGATCGGAAACTTATCAAGAAAATTGAGGACGTAATCAATATTTGGGGAGGAAAGTATTTCAGAATTGAAATGATATCCAATCCAAGAAAATTAGTAAAGGACTGGAAAGCTACGGGCGGTAAGGTTGTACATCTCACCATGTATGGAATAAACTTGCCAGACGTGCAGGAAAAGATACGTGAGCTGGACAAAATTCTAGTGATTGTGGGCGCAGAAAAGGTTGAGGGGTGGTACTATCACATGGCAGACTTCAACGTCGCCATCTCCAATCAGCCACACTCAGAGGTGGCATCCCTAGCTCTCTTTCTTGATAGACTATATAAGGGAGAACAGCTAAATATTATGTTTGGGGACGGCAAAATTAGTGTTATCCCTATGGAGAGAGGTAAGAAGGTGACCAGACGTGACGACCAGTAACATTGATCAGCTCATGAAGGATATGGCAAGGGATCTCTTGGGGGAGGACGTTATAGACGTGCTTTCGTTCCTTCTTGACAACAAGACAGAGCTGACTGACGAGGACATGGCCAACAAACTCAATGTTAAGGTTAACGAAGTCAGAAAGAAACTATATGCTCTTGCCGAACACGGGCTAGTGAGTTACAGGAGAACCAGAGATAAGGAGACCGGATGGTATGTGTATTACTGGAAGGCTAACGTGGATCAGATAAATGAACTTCTTCTATCGCGCAAGAGGGAAATCCTGAACAAGCTCAAGGCCAGACTTGAATATGAAACCAATAACGAATTCTATATTTGCCCGGAGGACAAAACCAAGTATACCTTTGAGGAGGCCTTTGAGAATGAGTTCAAATGCCCCAAGTGTGGCGTTCAGCTGGTTTATTACGACTCAGCCAAGATGCGGGAATTCCTGGAACGCAAAATCAGGGAAATAGAAGAGGAGATTTCCAGGGAGACTAAGGTTGGGAGTTCCTAAGGTAGTGGACCTTTTTTCAGGAGCCGGAGGATTCGGGAGAGGTTTTAAGGAGACAGGATTTCAGATCGCTGTCGCTGTGGAGTTAAATCACGCTGCTTCGAGAACGTACTCGGCTAATTTTCCCACAACCACAGTCCTGGAGGAGGACGTTCGAGAGATCACAGGGAGGGAGATAATGGCGGAGATTGGTTCTGAGCCAGACGTCGTAATAGGAAGCCCGCCATGTGAACCCTTCACCGCCGCCAACCCTCTAAGGATGGACAACCCGGTGGATAGGCTGTATGAAGATGATAGAGGGGCATTAACTCTGGAGTTTATCAGACTGGTGGGAGAGCTAAGACCCAAGGTTTTCGTCATGGAAAACGTTCCATCCCTGGTGGAGACCAAGGAATTGAGGGAGGCCCTCATCCACGAGTTTAGAAAGGTAGGATATGAACCCGTGTTCAACCTTTTACGGGCTGAGGACTACGGGAATCCCTCAAGAAGGGCCAGGGTTTTCATTTCCAATCTTAAGCTTGAACTGAAGACTGTGCCCAAACGAACTGTGTGGGATGCGATCTCAGACCTGGAGAACAGGTTCGATGTTCCTAATCACGAAGTTGTGGAGGTAAATGAGAGGAAGTTGAGGGAAATGGCATCCCTAGAGTATGGAGACTACATGACGATGTTCCGTGGTCATAATAAGGACATTCCGCTTTATGTGAGGCTAGATCCTATGGATATTGCGCCCACGGTCATGGGGAATTCCAAGTTTGTCCATCCCTTCAGTCCCAGGTATTTGACGGTTAGGGAACAGGCCAGATTGATGAGCTATCCAGACTATCACGTGTTCTATGGCAGCAAGGAAGAGCAGTACAATCAAGTGGGCGAGGCTGTACCAGTAGTCTTATCAAGAGGAATAGCATCGAGTATACTCGGTGCTCTTTAGTGGAGATAAGCGTGGTTCTACATAACGTAACAAGTTCGCAGCGGCTAGTGGATTTCGCCAAACTCGTGTTTGGCCTAGACGTTAAGAGACTTGTGTTAACCAAGGTAGGTGGTACGGCCGCACAAGCTGGAATACCGGACGTGGGAAGGCTTGCAGTCAAGACAGGGAAGTCATTGATAGTTCTACCAGACCTAAAGGACGCCATAGAATTACTTGGTTCCAGAAAGGTATACCTCCTGTCTCCCCTTGCTGATAGGGAAGTGGACGAGTTGGATCTATCTCAAGATTCCTTGCTGGTTTTTTCTGGAATAGAAAACGGATTTACAAAAATAGAGCAATCATTAGGGGATCATGTAACCTTGAGGTCCATGAAGATGGACCCCGGACCTATACCCTATGCCAGTGCAGTTCTATACTGTGCACTAGTGGGAGGAAAGAGAGTTTAGACTAGATTTCCTTCAGAAACATATTAATACCACATGAAGGAAATGTAGTTCGCATTATAAGCCCTTGGTAAGGTGTTGGGCCCGTCGTCTAGCCTGGTTAGGACGCTGGCCTTACAAGCCAGAGGTCTTGGGTTCAAATCCCAACGGGCCCACCTCTCTTCTGAAGCGGACACCTTTACATATGCCTCTCTTTCAACTCCTTAACAATTATCCTTCCCAGATTCCGCATAACGCTAGTTTATCTGTTGCCAGTATCCCTGCACATATATGTAGGACTTCAATTACGATGGCAAGTGCCCATGATGTTGCGAGTCCTCCCTTACTGAGTTTTAAGCGTCGAATCAATCAAGAAGGGGCTACTCAATATTTTGTATTTAAGAAGACTCTAATGCAAAATACACAACAAACCGAACTGGACACCCAAGTATTTCTGAGCTGGTCATAGAAAGCCCTTAAAGTTACCATATCTCAGGTTCAGACCCTAAAATGACAATAGTGGATTTGATCCCTTCAATCACCGTGTGATAATGCGGACCCGCCGGGATTCGGACCCGGGACCTTAGGCTCCGGAGGCCTACGCTCTATCCTGGCTGAGCTACGGGTCCGTCATAACCTTTATTTTCAAGTTATTTAACCTAAACTCCATGGCCGACCCCAAGGAAGTCCTAGCTCAATACGTCCTGCCAATTCTGGCCGACAAGAAGATCATTGGTTTGGGAACCGGCAAGACGGTGCGTAAACTCGTGGAAGTCATGGCCCTACACAATTCCCTTCAGGACAAGAAAGTGGTTACCAGTTCCACCGACACTGATATGTTGGCCTCTAGTAAGGGAGCCATGGTTCTTTCCCCCTTCTCCGGGGTTATTCCAGAGATTTACGTGGATAGCTTTGACTTTCTGGTTGAATCCCGCGGGAGAAAGGTGCTCATCAAGGGTGGAGGAGGAGCATTACTCAGGGAGAAGATACTATCATTTTTCTCTCTACAAAGAATATTTATAGGAGAGGTATCCAAATTCGTGTCCAGAAAGGAGATCCAGGTCCCGGTAGAGATTGTCCCTGCAGGTTTCTCTCTGATTCTCGCCAGACTGAGTCAGATGGGTCTCAACCCAGCACCAAGGGAAGGCACAGGAAAGATGGGTCCCATAGTAACGGACAATGGTAACCTCATCCTCGATATTAACGTAAAGGTTGAGGATCTATGCAGACTAGAGAGAGAACTCAAGACAATCCCCGGGATAGTGGAAACGGGTATATTTTGTGAAAACCTATATGATTCCATAGTGGTGGGGGATAGCGAAGGAAGACTCCAGGTATTTCAGAGAGGCTGAAAGGGCTGTTAAGGAAGGGAGGATTATCGAGCTTAGATCTAGGGAAGGTGGGCCTCCCCTTTTCATTTTCATGGCAAGGGAGAAGGGACTACACAGGGATCACATAGTGGGTCCCAGATCCTGCGATTGCGAGTCCTTCCTTTTCCATGGTATCTTGGAGGATGGGGGAAGCTGTATACACATAGAGGCGTATAACCTGGCATCAAAGAGGGAGAATTTCAGAAAACTTACCGTGGAGAGGAATGAACTTAAGCAGATACTCACCGAGATTTTCGCTTACGGAAAATCCTTAAAACTGAGAAAACTAATTTCATCGAGATGACCGATTTAGCAACCATTCAAATTGTGCTAATAGCTGCTGCCGTGGCAGTGATAGGTGGAGTGACCTATGCGACCTTCGAGGAAATATTAACCGGGATTCCCACAAAGAAGGAACAGGTTAAGGTGGAGAGAAAGAGAAAAGGTGGATCTCATGGGAGGTAAAAGAAAGAAAAGGACTAAGATTGTAAGGGTTAAGCCTCAGCTACCTAAAACCTTCGAATGCCCAAGGTGCGGTAAAATAGCAATTACCATCAAATTCGACAAGTCAGATAGTGGTCCCAAAACTGCCCATATAAAGTGCGGTAATTGCGGGCTCAGCGCGGATCTGGATGGAATTCCCCCGGTCTATGACGAGGCCAACGTTTACGGAAAGTTCCTCGATCTTTACCTTGAAGGAAAGTTGGAAATAAAAGAGGGAAATCAAGAAGAGACTGAAGATCATGAGGATCAAGGGGAAGACAGCGAGCTATCTGCAGAAACTAATTGACGAAGGGCAGCCAATTCATTTTTCTCTAATAGACCCTGATAAGGTGAAGGACCTAGAGGGATTGGGTAGAGTTGCATCAAGCCTGTACAGGGCTGGCACCTCGGCCTTTCTCATTGGTGGCACTCTGGGGGTTTCAAAGGAGAAACTGGACGGAATAATACACGTCCTCCAGGACTTCCGTATTCCAAAGATAATTTTCCCCAGCAACATCAACCTGATATCGGAGAAGGCTGACGCAATTCTCTTCATGTCCCTTCTCAATTCGGACGACCTATACTACGTGATAGGGGCACAGGTTTCTGCTTCAATAATCGTGAAGACCATAGGCCTGGAACCCATACCCACCGGTTACCTTATCGTGGGGCATGGGGGAACAGCAGCACATATAGGGAGGGCTAGGGTTGTCCCCTATGACAATCCGGAACTGGCGGTGGCCTACGCCCTGGCAGCGGAATACATGGGGATGGAGTATCTTTACCTAGAGGCAGGTTCGGGCGCACCGGAGACCGTAAGGCCGGAGATGGTTAAGTTCGTGTCCAAGTACTCCAACATAAACCTCATTGTTGGCGGTGGAATTAGGACCCCTGAAAGGGCCGTGGAACTCGTGAGGGCAGGAGCAAAGGCTATCGTGACCGGAAATGTTATTGAGAGTGATATTGAAAGGGCAATAAAAATAATAGAGGCCATGCAGAGAGTTTACAAGATTGAGTAATGCCCTCCACCAAGAAGAAAAAGGAAAACGTTCCCGTAATGTCTATGGCTGGCTTGATCAGGTACTACGAAGAGGAGCATGAGAAATATAAGGTGGATCCCATTTACGTGATCATTGCAAGCGTGGTGCTGGTTGCCGTAGTGGTGGCCATAACCAAGATAATTCCACCGTAGGGCTTCCAAATTGTTCGTCAATTTATCGGATATAAGAAAAATGAGAGAGATGGCAGGGCTAACGCAGACGGAATTGGCCAAGAGGGTGGGTGTTTCCCAGTCCCTTATTGCCAAGATCGAGAAGGGAAAGATTGACCCCAAGCTTTCGGTGGTCAGAAAGATCCTGGATGAACTCACGCCTCTGATTGAGGTATCCGAGGTAGCGGTCAATCTGATGCATTCTCCCGTAATCTCCGCTAAAATGGATGACAGGGTTAAGGACGTGGTGGAGTTGATGGAGAGCAATAACATATCTCAGGTGCCCGTTGTTAACTCTGGCGGGAAACTCATGGGAATGATTTACGATTACATTCTCATGAGGAAGCTTGCTCTTCCATCCTCAAGAAACTTGAAGGCGGTGGACGTTATGGCCCCATTACCGCCCCTGGTAAATTCGTCCACCCCTGTAAATCAGGTCATGAAGCTCCTCACCAGGTACTCAGTCACCCTCGTCGTGGAGGGAGACCTTATTCCCCTGGGCATAATTACCAGAAGCGATTTAATAACATACCTGGCAAGGAAATAGGGGGAGCCCGGCAGGGGGCCACGGGAAACTGGGGAAACTCCAGCCTCTCGCCCTGGGGGAGTCCCGCGAGGGACGGGGTTAGTCGCTCCGACAACTGCACAGAAACGATACCTGCGATAGGCCACATGAAAATGATCATGTTCTCCCTCCGGCGACGGAGGGGGAGGTGTGAGAGACCTATCGCGGGTTGAAACGGCAGATCTCCCCTTGAGCAAGTAGGGGAGGATTGGGCGAAATGACTCTCCTGATACGCAAAGCCTAATCCCCCAAGTACAGAAGCTGGGTTATTGCCTGGGCTCCCCCATTATTTCCTTAATGAAGGAGTTTTCCAGATGAACTATCTCTTCTTCGCTCTTCCCCCGATAGGCCTCCAGCAACTCCCTGTTCAGGTCCAGGAAGGTTTTTCCCCACTTCATTATGGATGCGAGTTTTAGAGCTTCCTCAACCTCATCCATAATGTAAAGGGAGCCCACAACGGCCTCCAGTGAGGATAGCTTTATGGGCTTGGAGTAGTTTACCGGATTTCCCGCAAAGAGCAATGGGAGCCTCCTCCCGTTTCTTACGTACTTGCGGAAAAAGGAGTCATCGGATCTGTTCCAGGAGGAATCTAGAACGGTGATTCCCCTGCTCAGGTAGGTTTCCCTGTCCCCCACAGATAACACTCGGTCTGACAGGGGATTCAGAACTACACCCACAGGCCTATCAACCAGCTTCGCGAAGCCCAGCCTCACCATCTTCCTCCCTGTGCATTTAGCTGGATCGTCTTCTCTAAATTCTAAGATAAATATATGCACAGAGTATCGTAAAGTTCTTATAACTTTATATTTATTAAAGCTAGTGGGATTGAACTTGGTAACTGCAATTGTCCTCATAAACACAGATCCTGGAGGGGAAGAGGAAGTTTATAACAAGTTAAAGGGAATGAACGAGGTAAGCGAGACGTACATAGTGTACGGAGTTTATGATATTGTTGCGAAAATAGATTCGCCAGATATGGATTCTTTAAGAAATTTTATTAGTAATAACATCAGGAAGCTTCCCAAGGTTAGGTCAACGCTAACCATGATAATTATGGAGAGCAAGACCCAGAAGAAGTGAAATGAGGTACGTAATTGGCGTTGACGACCATGATTCCCCCAAGGGCGGGTGCACCACACATTTTTCCTTGCTTTTGCTGAAAGAGTTCCATAGACACGGCATAAAGCTGGTGGGCTATCCCAGACTCACCAGGTTAAACCCTAACATTCCGTGGAAAACCAGGGGTAACGCCTCTATCTCCTTCGTTGTGGAAACGGATAGGGATGAAAGGGAACTACTGGAGATGGTGTGGAGCGAATCCGTGAATTATGTGGAGAAAGTGTCCCAGGGCTTGGCCTACAGGAGATCCCCTGGAGTTGCAGTTGGTAAGGCTGAGGTCATGGGGAAACTGGAGCATCTTTACTGGAAAGCTGTTGGGGACGTGGTAACAGTTGATTACGTCAACACCCTGTCCGAAAGGCTTGGAATTCTGACCAGGGGAGGCAGGGGAGTGATAGGATCTATTGCATCCATGGGGTTTTCAGGTGAGGGAACTTACGAGCTCCTGGCATACAGGGCGCAGGAGAACTGGAGGAGCAGGAGGAGCATTGACCTGTCCTCACTGATAGAGTATGATGAAAGCCACTTTCCCAGAGTATACGCCAACGTTGATTACGTGGATATGGAACCTCTGGTGCTTTCCCACGGAAACGACCCAGTCCTGTTTGGCCTCAGGGGAAGGGATCCGGCCTCATTGATGGAGGGGATGGAGATGATAAAGGTGGATGAGAAGGTGGATGGATACCTCGTGTTTGTGACCAACCAGGGAACAGATCACCATTTCCGTAACCCCGCGCTCAGGCCATACTCCAGTTTCGTAGGGGAGGTTACCGTGAACTCCGTGAAAGTTGAGAGGGGTGGAGATTGCGTTGTGTTAAGCGATGAGGCTGTGATCCTAGTGTATAAGGAAACCGGGGAGTTAAATAGGGCTATGAGGGAGTTGCTACCTGGAGACAGAATCAGGGTGTATGGAGCCGTAAAGCCCTCCGTGAAGTATGGGATCGTCGTGGAACCTGAGAAGGTGGAGGTGACCGCACTGGTGAGGAAGGTGGAGGTGAAGAATCCCAGGTGCCCGCTCTGCGGTAGTTCCTCCGAATCTGCGGGAAAGGGAAAGGGGTTTAGATGCAGAAAGTGCGGTCACAGGTTCTTTGGGGAGAAAGTGTCAAGGGAGGCCGAGAGGGGTATCAGCCTGGGGATTTACCAGACCAGGAAATACAGACATCTCACGAAGCCCATATTTTACAGCGATTAATCTGTGATGAAGAGGTGGAATGGATGGAGTGGACCGGCCGGGATTTGAACCCGGGACCTCGCGGATGCCGACCGCGCACTCTTCCAGGCTGAGCTACCGGCCCATTATATGATAACGCTGATCTGTTTATAAATCTACCACCATAAAGTGAGGGTCTCTCAATTAAATAAAGTCTAAAACTCTTGGTAAATGAACTTTCTGATTCTCCTTCTTCTCATCCTTCACCAAGGAACCCCTTAACCATTTACACTTACTATTCTATATGGACTACAGAGTATATATGAATAATGCTTATATAAGATTCTGGTAGAATTTACATTTATGAGCATTAATGTGGGAGAAGAATCCCTGAGGTCCCTACTAGGTGACCTTGGAATACTGGGTTACGTTGCTAATTCAATTTTCCAGATAGCCCAGCAGGAACAATGCCTTATCAATTACATGGGAGGTGTAATGAAGAGGTACGGGAACTCGCCCAAAAGTTACATTGTCTACCCCTCGCTCATATCACCGTTTGAGTTTAGCGGGAGCGCCGTCCTCAATAGAGGGGAGGAGGTGAGGAAGTATTATGGTGAATTGTCCCACCTGGTGAGGCACGGCATACTGGTGAGGACCAGCGTCAAGGGAGAGGAAACGCTGGTCTTCATAGGTGGATTTGATCAGGGGTGGGCCAGCGACGTGGTGGCCTTCAAGGCCTACAACGGAGGTAACGCGTATAAGGCCAAGTTTTCTATCTCCTCCAACATTCTCCTGGGGTTGTACAGCAAGGAGACGGGACTGGCAGTGATTCCCTTTGGAGGAGGGGGTCCCCAGAACTGGTACAACTTCCGGAGTCCGGCACAGCAGGTCTGCAGGGATATGATGGAGAGGACCGGGATGAAGATGTTCCTTGATGATATTTATCAGAGTTTGTGGCAAAAGATTCTGAACGCGTTCCTGCAGGGAAGCGAAATTCTGTCCAAATATATCAACGTGTTTGCCTTTGGAGGGATAATGAATTTCGTGCCGTACATACAGGCGGACCTGTGGCCCACTCTCTTCGAATATATTCCCAATAACATTGTAATAGTAAAGAACGAAGTAGCTAGGTACTGGGAGATCAATACAGATATATTAGGTCATATAGAAGGAATATCGTCACAGAAGCCGGCTTTAACTCCGGGAATTGTAATGTTGAGGGAGCTTGATGATATTCTGCAGAGGCCAACACTCATAACCTTCCCCAACTCTCCCTCATCCTTGCTTTACTATTTATCTAAAGGAGTGAAGGCCGCATTATCTCGAGGATATCAATTCTCCAGTTCTGTGGGCCTGATAAGTAACATGCCCATCATTGAGGGTTCACCCGTTCTGGGAAGTCAGATCTGCTCTGCGGAGTGCCAGGGTTCCCAGGGCCTCATCGGTTTCATAGGGAATGGCCTTAACCCCCTACCAGCTCCTGGGGGGATGAGGCAGTTCCAGTCAGCTGTATCTCTTCTCGTCCCTCCCCCGCGATCGTATCAGTGGGATGACATAGTGGAGTGGGCCAGAACCTACAACCTTGACGTGAATAAGTTGAACCTTGCAGCTGACATCATCGTGGTCATAGCGCAGGCAGCGAGGAAGGTAGCCCAGGAACTGGGGATAGAGGAGGAAGAGGCGAAGAGACTCGCCTCGGAGCTCGAGATTAGTGAGGAGATCCTTTCCAAGGGAGTGGAGAACGTTGCCACCGAGCTAACCAACTTAATACGTTCTCTGTAATTCAAAGAGGTGTCTAGTCGGAATAGATCAATTCACTTCATTCATACTCAGGGACCCCTGGATTTCCACTGGAGACTCTATTTCAAACCCGTTTCGTCCATATAAAGCTCTTTTATACAAACCCGTGTTTCTATCCCTTTATCACCTACTCTCAACTAATTTTTCCAGTGGAAACAGAGGGGTGTCTCCACTTTTCTTGGATTCTCCAGTGGAAACAGAGGGGTGATTTACTCCCCGGTTAAAGCCAGTACCAATCCTTAAAATCAGTTGAGATCAAGATTCCTGTAGTATGAGTGACATCATTGACGAAGTGTTATCCTCAGTTAAGAACTCGGTTATCTTTAAAAACAGGGAGTATCTTCTTCCAGATTATATTCCCGAGGAACTGCCCCATCGAGAAAATGAGATAAAGAAGCTGGCCAGCATTCTCGTACAGCTGTACAGGGGAGAGAGGCCCAGTAACATCTTCATTTATGGTCTTACCGGGACCGGGAAAACAGCAGTAACCAGGTATGTTCTGAGTAATTTACAGAAGAAGCTGAAGAACTTTGAGTATGTGTATATAAACGCTAGGCAGACGGACACGCCCTACAGGATCCTTGCGGACATTATCGAGATTCTGGGAGATAAGGTTCCCTTCACAGGTCTCTCCACAGCAGAGCTCTACAGAAGAATGGTCAAGGTTCTGGAGAGATCCGAGAGGGTCATGATCATAGTCCTGGACGAGATAGATGCCCTGGTCAAGAAACATGGGGATGATATACTCTACAAGCTGACAAGGGTGAACTATGAGGTGCATAAGAGTAAGATCTCCATTGTGGGAATAACAAACGACGTCAAGTTTATAGACGGACTGGATCCAAGGGTAAGGAGCAGTCTGGGGGAGGAGGAGCTTGTTTTCCCCCCATACAACGCTGAGCAACTTGAGGATATTCTAAAGAAAAGGGCTGTTCTGGCCTTCAAGGAGGGAGTGGTTTCTGAACCGATTATCAAGTTATGTGCTGCCATAGCAGCCAGGGATCATGGGGACGCCAGGAGGGCCTTGGACCTTCTCAGGGTTGCTGGGGAGATAAGTGAGAGGGAGAGGAAACAGCAGGTTGGGGAGGAAGAGGTTGAGAAGGCCAGGGTAGAGATAGAGCGAGATCGCGTGTATGAGGTGATCGCCACTTTACCCTTTCACTCTAAGCTGGTGTTGTTGTCCATTATCAAGGGATTAACCAGGAATTCAAGGTTAACCACTGGGGAAATTTACGACCTCTACAGGAATATTGCAACCTCCATGGGTTCAGAGTTCGTGACCCAAAGGAGGGCAAGCGACATAATAAATGAACTGGATATGATGGGCATAATCTCCGCAAGGGTGGTAAACAGGGGGAGGTACGGTAAGACCAAGGAAGTGGTTCTGGCGGTGGATTCTGGGATAGTACTGAAGGCCCTCTTGGAGAGTGATGAAAGGTTTGCTGATTTCTGGAGTGGATGATGGGTATTTCCCCTTAAGGTATAAGGGTCAGAAAGGTAAGGCACCCCTTGTTGTCACGCTCTTTGAAGGGATGAAACTTAGGGATGTGAGGATAGACCTGATAACGGTTGACGGGAAAGATGCGAAGGAGGTCTTCTCCAGAATTAACTGGGGAGTTAAAACCATATATGACGGAGTGACGTATGGCGGTTTCAACTATATCATCCCGGAGAAGGACTTCATAGTCCTTTACGGGAGTAGGCCCAATCTCGAGGAGGTAAGGAGGGCCCTGAGGACCCATTTTCAGGATGAAAGGGAGGGAGAAATCATGGAGGTTCTCGAGAGATTGATAAGAATAGAGACAAGATGGGGTCCCCTGTACCTGTATACTGACCTAGATATTGGGGAAGCTAGGAGAGTGGTGGAGGCATATCAACTGGTCTCGAAGTATCCTGAGCCCATAAGATATGCTCACATTATAGGGAGAGCGGTGGGGTTATGGAGAGAAAACGTGAAGGGAATGGCCTAGGGGTCTGACCGACAGCTCCTGCTCAACTGTAACATTCCCTCTTCTGGAGGGATTTACCCATGCTTATTCTTTCCTCCCTTTCCTTAACCCTCTCTTCCATGATCTTCCTCTCGTATTCTGAGGAAGGTTCTAGCTTCTGTATTGGCCTAGGCTTCCCATTCTCATCTATGGATACAAAGGAGAACACAGTCCTAGAGACAAGCCTTCTTGTTCCGGTGAAGTGATTTATGGCAAATATCTTTGCCCCCACATCCAGAGAGGTATTTCCTGTGTATTCCACTGCTCCCTGAATCTCCAGGATATCACCTATCTTCACTGGAACGAGGAAGTCAGCGGAGCCTGCGCTTGCCGTGAATGTGTTGCCCTTGGAATACATCTTGGCAACTATGGCCAATGCCTCATCAAGCATCATGTACATTTTCCCGGCGTAAAGTATACCGTTCCCGAAACCGTGTTCCGGGTAAATGGTTCTTATGTAGCTTCTTCCAAAGGTCATTCCCGGCAAAAGTTCAGACGTGTCCTCAGAAACCTTTTTCTTCCTTTCCAGTCTTTTGAGTCGCCTTCTCTCCGCGCTTTCATCGCCCTCTATCTTAACGTTAAGGGGTCTGGGTCTACCGTTCTCGTCAACGGCGACGTAGCTCATCAACCCTATTGCCCCGAGCTCCTCCGTATTTCCCCTCTTGATGCAACCCGTGACCTCAATTTCAACAGAGCTTTTCCACGAGGCCTTAGCCTCAGCAGTAACCCTCAGGATATCTCCCAGTCTGGCAGGCTTAAAGAGGTATAGGTAGTCCACCGACGCCAGAAGGTAATTCCCCTGGCTTACTCCTGACATGAGAATTCCTGCCGTATCTATGAGCCAGCTCATGTAGATTCCGCCATGGAGAGATCCAAAGTGATTGGTGTGCCAAGGAAACACGTTGTAGTAAGTTTCTGTTCTATACGTAGATATCACCTCTTATCAGTACCCACTATTTCTCTTAACCGTTCATCCCCCTTAATACTCTTTATGAAGTCGGAGACCTCCTCCGGAACCAGGCTTTCCCACTCTTCTCCGGTTATCATGTTCTTTCTGATGAGGGTGGAGTTGAACTTCTCCCTGTGGAATGAGGGCGGAATGAGGATCTCGCTACCTGCCTCCTTGAACAATCTCAACACCAGGGGATTTCTGGCTATAACGGCTTCAAACGATGGAACATACATCTTAACATGATATGCCCATACGTTGTTCATCAGGATATCAGGTATTGGGATAAGATAGTATCTATCCCCTGGTATCCCCTCCGCCTTCATTGCTCTCCTGATCATCTCAATTCTCTCGCCTGCGGTGAAGGGATTGGAGAGGGTGTGGCTCTCCTGTGCGCTTCCAATCAGAATCACCAGTTCATCTAGCCTCTCCAACCCCCACTTGACCACGCTCAAGTGGCCCAGGTGAAAGGGCTGAAATCTTCCAGGATAGATTCCTCTATGCAGACATCATCACCTTCTTTTACATTAAGCACTACTGAAGCATCTGCCTTATTTAACCCTAATTCAAGGAAACCGTATCCATTTCGATAAATTATGAGACCGTTCTCCCCATCTTGGAATGTTCTGGCACCCACTCCTGTAAACGTTCTATCTCCCACCTTTATCTTGGCCCGTCCACCAAATTTCACTCGGGCGTCTCTCAGGGAGAGCGCGACGTTACCGAAGTGGTCAACGAAGAATACCTTTGAGCAGATCATTCCATCCTCCCTTCTGCTCTCCAGGTTTAGCTTCACCAGTTCACTTTCGTCGATCTTGGCCCCTAAGGTCTCCATGGGAACCCCCCTCGTTAACAGTGCTGCGCTAATGGAGAAAATATCTCTGCCATGAAATGTGTTGGATATTTCCTTGGACAGATATACTCTCTCGTTGTCTATACTGTGAATCCTGAGGATACCGTCCTCTCTTATCGCTGGGTAAAGGACTCCGTTATCTGGACCCACAAAGTAGTAATTTCTGGTCCTCACGGCCAGGGGTCTCCTCTTCGTCCCTACTCCAGGATCCACCACCACTAAGAACGTGGTATATTTCCTGAAATATCTGTACGCGGTGTAGAGGAGATAGGCCCCCGCAATTACGTTGAAGTTCTTCGAGTTAGGCGAGATGTAGACCACATCAACATCCCTGTTAACTCTCCTTATCACCGCCTCCATTACCGCGTTGTAGTTGTCGGAAATTCCAAAATCAGTTAGAACTGCCAGCAAGTTTCTCTACCTTTAGCTCCAAGTAGGACTTGGTAATGATTTCGCCATTTATTCCAAACTTGGACCTGAACTCCTTAAAGAAGTCCAGTAACCTTTCCTCCTTAACGTCTATTCCCTCTATTTCGAGGAAGTTACCTAGCCCCTCCACGGTATCTACGCATATGTTGAACTCTCCCTTCCTCAGCACATGTCGGGTTTTCCTTACGCTTTGCGCAACTCTGTAACCAAGCTTCTCCAGTATCCTTATCATGCTCTCCTTGTCGTCAAGGGAAACAGTTATTTCCTCCCTGGATTTACTCTTGGAACCCATCTTGGGCCCCTTGTAGGTGAGCTCTATCTTATCGTTCACAAGTCGTATTCTCAGTGCCTCATCGGTCTTCCTAAAATCTCTGGAATCTCCGTTAAGGTAAATGTCCTCCTGAATTTCCTTGCCCACATACTCATACCCTTCCTGTAATAATCTATCAATCAGGAATTGCGGATCGAGACTGAGCTTCACTTTTATTTCACGTTCAATCACATCGGTCATATGAGTGAGATTGATTCCTATCTAAAAAATCATGAGTCACTCCTTTACACTTATCATATTACTCCCGAGATAAAGAGGATAGCAGATAAGTATGGTTTCTTGGAATACATGGTTGAGAGGTATCTGGAATTTCTGGGCGACCAAACCGAGGATTTTCTATCCTCCTGCTCTTTACCCTTAACCAAATCCATAAGGTGCAACTCGCTCAAGGTTAATTGTGGGGAGCTGGAGAAGAGGTTAGCCGACAGGGGGTTTTCCCTCACCAAGATATGGTGGAGCAGATTCGGATACAGGGTGGAAAAGAGTCCTCCTAGACCAAGTCTGGGCGCAACCGTGGAGTACATGAAGGGTTTCTATTACATTCAGGGAGAGGCCTCCATGATTCCACCCGAGGTGTTATCACCCAGGGAAGGTGAGCTGGTGCTTGACATGGCCTCCTCCCCGGGTGGGAAGACCACTCACATGGCCCAGTTGATGAACAACAGGGGAACCATAGTGGCAGTAGAAAAAAATCCATCTAGACTAAGAAAAATAAAATCGAACATCTCCAGGCTTGGAGTATCCAACGTTGTGCTGTTATCGATGAGCGGAGAGGAAGTTTCTAGGCTAGGTATGGAGTTTGACAGGATACTCCTTGACGCCCCTTGCTCAGGCGAGGGGTTGATACCCCTGGATCCTTCTAGGAAAACCAAAACTGCACCAGAGGACCTGAAAAATTTTCAACGAACCCAACTAACTCTCTTGGTGTCAGGGTTCAGGGTACTCAGGAGAGGAGGGTTCATGGTTTACTCCACATGCAGTATTGCCCCAGAGGAGGACGAGGTGATAGTTGATTTCGCAGTCAAGTATCTTGGTATGAAGGTAGAAAGGATTCATGGAATACCTGGAGAGAGGGGATTAACCAGTTTTAAGGGTATCTCGTTCTCCCCAGAACTCAGCGGATGTATTAGGACCTATCCTCACCTGCAATACACGGAGGGATTTTTCATTTGTCTGCTGAAGAAAGAGTGAGAAAGGTTAGGACGGAGCAATTTTCCCGGGCCCTTCATGAATACGGATGTGATCGCTTTCCCGCGAACTTTGAACTGTATGAGATAGGGGATATTATCTACGGGACAATGGGTGACCCCAACATACTGGAAGGTATCATGAGAAGGGACGTAAAGGTTGAGATGATAGGTTTACCTCTTCTCTTGAGGAGGGGAAGAAAACTAGTGCCTCTTCTAGCTCTTGGCGACTACATGGCCAAGTCGTGTTCACACAGGGTTCGCTTACCGGATAGGATAATTGAAAAAATACTTTACGGAAGGACAGTGACAGTGAAGGAGACATACAATTTCAGAAAGGGGTTATTAATCGATGGACACAGCGATTTTGTAGCCTTTATTACCCTCAGATCTCGGAAAAAAGGAACTGAGATAATACCGGATCTAGATATAGGATGGTATTTAAGGGCCGGAGGATAATGATAAGTAAATATTTATTGTTATGCACGGGTGTATTAACTTTAGAAAAAGGTGAAGTGGTGGAAAAATGGCAGACCAAGTAGAGGAGAAGAAAAGGATCAAGACAGTGAAGGATCTGTCGGGAGTAGGTCAGGCGGTACTCAATAAGCTCACAGAAGCCGGGTATTCAACTCTAGAATCTATAGCAGTTGCGTCTCCCCAGGACTTGAGCACAGCAGCCGGTATACCACTGACCACAGCTCAACGTATTATCAAGGAGGCCAGGGACGCTCTGGATATCAGGTTCAAGACAGCTCTTGAGATAGAACAGGAGAGGGCCAGCGTTAAGAAAATTACCACCGGAAGTCAGGCTCTAGATGGACTTCTGGGAGGAGGTATAGAAACTAGGACCATGACAGAACTGTTTGGAGAATTCGGATCAGGGAAGACTCAGATATGCCATCAAGTCTCAGTTAACGTTCAACTTCCTCCAGAGAGGGGCGGGTTGTCTGGCAAAGCATTGTACATAGATACCGAGGGAACGTTCAGGACAGAGAGAATAAAGGCAATGGCATCTGCGCTAGGGCTAGAACCCAAGGATGTTCTGCAGAACATAATGAGCATAAGGGCCATAAATACTGATCACCAAATAGCCATAGTAGAGGAACTGCAGGACATCATAGCCAAGGATAATTCCATTAAACTGGTCGTGGTAGATTCAATAACATCTCACTTTAGGGCAGAATATTCAGGAAGGGAGAACTTAGCTGTGAGGCAACAGAAGCTTAATAGACATCTACATCAACTTGTGAGACTGGCAGAGATCTACGATCTGGCCGTAATAGTCACCAACCAAGTTATGGCAAGGCCAGACATGTTCTATGGGGATCCAACAGTGGCCGTGGGCGGACACACGTTGTATCATGTTCCAGGGATAAGAGTTCAGATAAAGAAGAGCAGAGGCAATAGGAGAATAGCTAGGATGGTGGACGCACCTCATCTCCCAGAGGGAGAGGTCGTATTCAGTATAACCAATACAGGTATAAGGGATGCCGAAGAATAAAACTTCTTAATAATCTGCTTCAATAAAAACACTCCATGGATCATTTGTGGGCGCCTTGGCGCTCCAAGTATATCATGGATGCATCTAAGGGAAAACAAGAGGGTTGTCTTTTCTGTAGGGTTACAAGTGAGAACAGGGATCAGGAGAACCTGGTGGTATGTAGGGGGAAAAGGGCGTTTATCATCCTCAATAAGTACCCATATAATCCAGGTCATCTTATGGTGGTTCCATACAGGCACGTTCCATCGCTGGAGCTTCTTGATCCCGAAGAAAGCTCAGAGCTAATTGCCTTGACCTCTAAGGCGGTGAAATCACTGAGGGACGTGTATACGCCTGACGGTTTTAATGTGGGAATTAATATCGGAAGGGTAGCTGGGGCCGGGATCGAGCAACATATTCACATTCACGTGGTACCTAGATGGAACGGGGACTCGAACTTTATGCCGGTGATAGGAAACACAAAAGTCCTCCCCGAAACGCTGGAAGAGACGTATAAAAAGCTCAGCGATAAATCCATATGTGGTGAAGAAGTCTTCGATCGCTGATCGATGAAGAGGGCAGGGTTTTACTGATGATGCGAAAAATTCTAGATGATATATTTAGGGCAAAGGAGAGGATTTCCCCCTATATCCATGATACTCCTGTGGACTACTCTACCACTTTCTCGAGGATGACACAGTCTGAAGTTTATCTTAAGCTCGAGAACTTACAGAAGACTGGATCCTTCAAGGTAAGGGGAGCCTTTAACAAGATCTTGGAAATGAAGGAGGAGGAAAGGAAAAGAGGTGTGATTGCAGTTTCCGCAGGTAATCACGCTCAGGGAGTGGCGTATGCTGCGATGACACTGGGTATAAGGTCAACCATTGTTATGCCTGAAACGGCTCCAATTTCCAAGTATAAGGCCACCAAGGGTTACGGCGCGGAGGTGATTCTATACGGTAAGTTTATTCATGAGAGCATGAAGAAGGCCGAGGAATTAATACGGGAGAGGAACTTAACCTTGGTGCATCCGTATGACGATCCGTTAATAATTGCTGGTCAAGGAACTGCTGGGCTGGAGATGGCTAAGGAGAAACCAGATGTAGTGATAGTTCCCATAGGGGGCGGTGGCCTGATTTCCGGAGTGGCTGTTGCCCTAAAGGGAATTAATCCCAACACAAGGGTTATAGGCGTACAGTCCTATGCGTCCCCATCCTTGAAGATTTCCAAGGAGCTCGGAAGGTTGACCGATATAGAACCCTCCTATTCAATTGCAGATGGAATTCTGGTCAAGTCTCCTTCCTCCCTTACATTTGAAATTATCTCGGAGTATGTGGATGACATAGTTTTGGTTGATGATGAGGAGATAGCTTGGGCCATGATGATGTTGCTAGAGAGAAATAAGACGGTCGTAGAGCCTGCAGGTGCCGCATCCCTGGCGGCACTACTTAGTGGCAAAGTGGAGGCAAGAGGCAAGAAAGTGATGACTTTCCTGAGCGGAGGTAACGTGGATTTATCTCTCCTAGCAAGGATCATAGATAAGACATTGTACAAGACCAAGAGAATTGTTAAGGCAAGGGTGATAGTTCCAGACAAGCCAGGCTATCTTAATAAGGTTCTCAATTACGTGGCCCAAATAAGAGGAAATATAATTGATGTCGTTCATGATAGAGTTAGTAGCGACGTATTGCCTGGATACACAAAGATATACGTCATGTTTGAAGTAGCGGAACAGGAGGATCTTGGAAAGTTTATAGTAAGTCTTCAGAACGAGAATATAGAAGTGAAACTCATAGAGTAGGTTTTTACTGTGTGTTCTTCTCCTTATCCGAAATTCTTAATAATCGGAATCCTTGACATGACCACGGTTGATCCAGATGGAATTTATTATCTAGGTCCCAAGGGTAGTTTCTCGCACGAGGCTGCACTTAAAATTGATGGGAGTCATATCGAGGTGCCCTCCATATCCGAAATATTTGACAGGGTATCTATGGGTGGAATAGGGGTAGTTCCTGTAGAAAATACGCTGGAGGGGCCGGTTAATGAGACCCTGGATAATCTCTATACAAGGCAAGGCATATACGTAAACAAGAGAATAGACATGAAGATAGATCTAGTCCTAGCTTCGAGGCCAGATGCGAATCTTCAATCGATAACGAGGGTGTACTCCCATAATCATGCCATTCATGAAGCTAGAAATACCCTGTCAAAACTCGGTCTCACCAATTTTATTCCCGTAAACAGCACGTCTAAGGCAGCTCAACTGGCGTTGGAGGACAGGCATTCCGCTGCCATATGCTCTAGGTTTGCTGCCAGTCTCTACGGGCTGAAAATCCTTAAGGAGAATATTCAGGACGGAGTTAACATTACTAGATTCCTTGTGGTGTCCAGAGATTTAACTGAGGACGGCGAAAGGAGCATTGTGCTTTTCACGGTTCCTGACGTTCCCGGTTCGCTATTCAAGGTTTTAGAGAAATTCTACCTTCATAATATCAATCTCTCAATGATATACTCTAGGCCAACTAAGATAATACCATGGAATTATTACTTTTACCTGGAGTTCGAGGGAAGTATAGCAGAAACTAGGCGGATGGGACTTCTTGACGAGTTATCCGAGGTTACACAGGAACTAAAAATAGTGGGAAGCTACATTACAGTGCCCGCTACATGACTATTCCAGGTTTTAGATTGTCCAGGCTATAGAGGAGCATGTAGCTCCTGGCCCCAGTTATCCCCAACGCCTTCATGGAGGCCTCCCTTATCACCGACTTACTTTTACCGTGCAACATACAGTAACATAGGTAGTCCCATGGCTTATTGCTCTCTCTCAACACTACGTGTGTGGCCTCATTCAGATTTTCCGCTATTCGATTACACGATTCCTCAATATTATCGGTGTTTATGAGCAACATGGCGTTTTCAGTGATTCCCACTTTCTCTCCGTTTATGGTAGCTCCGTAATCCTTGATGACATGTTTTGACCTTAATTCGGAAATTAGATCCACCAGCTCAGACTCGCTATATCCAAATTTCTCTGCAAGGCTTTTGAAAGGCCTTTCTACTATGGGGAGTGGATAGGATAGAGCCTTCAGGAACTCCATGTTAAGCCCCAGCTCCTCCGCTGTTGGTATTTTTTCGGGAGTTTTCTCGTTCTTGCTCCACGATATTCCGCGTATCAAATCATACTTAACGCTTAGTTTCAGATTCCTCTTGGAGAACAGAATCACGTAATCCTCAGCCTTCACTTCCTCCATTAGATCCCTGACCTTCCGCTCCAGAGCTTCCTTTGATTCAGCCTTAAGTACGTACCATACGTTATACCTTGGATGGTTTCTGATGAAGTTATGAGTGAGCTCCCTGATGTGGAGTGCCTCCCTCCTAAACCTATCTAGCTGATCCAAAGGTATAGCAGCTGCTATCAGGGCCCCTTCCATCCCCTTGGATCTAAAATTGACATACATTCCAACTCTTTTTATAATTTCAGAATCTACAAGATTGAGAGTTTCCTTAAGAACAAGGTCCGTTTTTAGATTTAGTCTATTTGCGATCACATCAAAGGGTTTTTCGTCGAAAGGGAAGTTGTATTGGAGTTCCATGAGGAGGTTTATTTGGGTATCGTTAAGTTCCATAATTATATAACGAGATTAGGGGATTAAAAACCCGTTATTTCTTGATGTCTAAATAATCTATTCCCAGCTTGTTGAGTATTCCTCTAGCAGCTAAAACTCCTGTCGCCGCTGCTATGTTTATGCCTCTTGAGAGACCCGCGCCATCTCCTGCTGCATACAGGTTATCCACAACGGTTTCCATATTGCTATCCACGACAGCTTTCATGCTGTAATACTTTATTTCTGGAGCGTAAAGTAGCGTGTTGGACGAATAAATTCCTGAAGCCATGTTGTCCAGTCTCTCAAGACCTTCAACCAAATCAGCGACAACCCTGTAGGGCATTCCCATACTGATGTCTCCCGGTGTCACATCCTTGAGCGTGGGTTTAACTGTGGACCTTCCTATTCTCTCCCACGTGCTTCTTCTACCTTTCTCAAAGTCTATGAGCCTCTGAAGAATTGGCTTTTCTCCTCCCAACCTTGTCATCAATCTCGCTACACTCTTCCCATACTCAATGGTATCCTCTAGTGGGTCTGATAGCTTTACTGTAGCTAAGAACGCAAAGTTTGTATTTCGGCTTTTTTTATCCACATACGTCTCACCATTAACACCAATGGTGCCGTCGTCGTAGACCTCCTTCATGATGAATCCTCCCGGATTTACGCAGAAAGTCCTAACCTTATCGTCGTACTTCCTAGTGTACATAATAACCTTGGGATCCCAGACCGCACTAGTTAAATCCTCCATGATGAACGATTCCACTTCTACTCTAACGCCTATATCAAGAGGCCCTGATACCATATCTACGCCCAGCCTCTTGGCCTGATCGTAGAACCATTTGGCACCAGATCTACCTGGCGCAGCTAGCACTGTCTTGGCTTCTATCTCTCCCTTATTGGTCTTGAGATTGAACATATTCCCTTTCTTCTCCAGTTGATAAACTTCGGTAAGCTCTGAGATTTTTATTCCGTTTTTCTCCACGTAATTTGTCATCTCTTCTATTACGAGGGGACTCTTGTCCGTGCCTATATGCCTCTGGACAATGGGAACGAATTCTGCTCCAGCCTTAGCTGCTTTTCTCTGGACTTCTTTGACCCTCTCCTCGTTGGGTCTAAATAGCCTGTCCTTAGGAGCGCCAAACTTCACGAAAACGTCGTCAATATAGTTAACTAGGTTTTGCGCTTTCTCCCAGCTTCTCATTATCTCGTGAAGCTCTCCACCTATATCCGGCCTGAGGTTTATTATCCCGCTACTGAATGTTCCTGCTCCTCCCAGACCGTAGTTTATGTGACACGGTGTACAGAAGGTGCACTTTTCCTTGGGCGTGAGCAACGGGCAACTCCTTCTAGATGCCCTTACTCCCTTATCCAGTAGAAGAACCCTGTATTCTCCGTTCTTAGGTATGGCGTTGGCTATCTCATATGCCGCAAATAAGCCTGCGGGACCTCCCCCTATGATCACTACATCATACTCCATGCTACTCACCAACCTTCTCCTTCCGGAGATCTATGGTGTCTAAGGAATCCTCTCCCGTACCAATTAGCGTCACAGGAACCTTAAGCTCGTTTTCTAGATCCTCAATCCACATCTTAGCCTCCCTTGGCAGCTTAGAGTATTCCCTTACCCCCTTTGCATCCTTGAAGATAGCGTCTAGCTTGGTTATGGCGATCTGTGTGGCCGAATTAAGCTGAATTGCCTTTCTGGCAAGTGTTAGGTTAAAGGGTGCAGCTCTCCTCATTCTACCAGTGACAGTTCCTCTCTCCACAAGTCCCATCTCTTCAGCCTTCTCTTTGGGTAATTCGTTCTCTAGGTACCCCTCTCCTACCCTAGTCACGAACGACTTGAAGATGATGATGATCTGGTTCACGTATTTGGGTCCCAGCCCAATCTCGCTTAAAACCCCTCCTGATGTGGTATTCCTGCTGGTGACAAAGGGGTATTCTCCGTGATATAGGCTCAAGTACGTTCCCTGAGTTCCCTCGCCTAGAACCTTTTCACCCTTCTCTATATATTCCAGGGCAGTATCTGGCACATTTGAAATATATTTCTCTAGATCTTTAAAATCCTTAGCCAGTTTTAGTTTTCTTAGAACTCTCTTAGCCTCCGAAGTTCCTACCCCCTGACCGGTACTACCTATTACCTTCATTAGGTACTCGTCCCTTCTCTCCTCCTCTACCTCTTCTTGGGTGATTATCCCAACGTGCGGGTCCATCACGAACCTCTCCGCAGATCCAGTTTCATTCAATTCCTTAGTCAGTTGCTCTACGCTTGTAAGGGCTCCTGGGCCTAGGGCCAGTTTAACTTTAGGATTGACGAAGGCCGAGGGTATTATCCTGATTTTCCACGTCCTACCGTTATATGATACCGTATGGCCCGCATTTATGGATCCTGTCCTTATCGCAAGGGAATATCCGCCGTTTAAACCTAGATATGAAGCTATCTTTCCCTTACCTTCGTCTCCATAAAAACCTCCAACCAAAATATCTAACATTAAACACCGTTTTGGTTAATCTCCTTCCATAATATAAAAACCTTAACGTAGAGGATTTATCATGATAAAAACGGTGTTAATAGGGCCAGTAAACAGAACAATTACATTCTCTATATAGATAAAACTCAATTATTAATTAACTTGTAACGCTCTCGAGCTCCCTTTTCTGCATAGCCTCTTTGATTTCTATGGCAATTCTTCTCCCAAGGCTGATGGGCCTACCGAAATATAACTTGGAGTACTGGCTCCCTATTCCCATATAGGCGTTAGTCCCTCCACCTATTCTGGGAGCCACATCAAAGACCACTATGTCTAGGTCAGGAGTAACTGCCAGTTGTAATGTAAACGGGCCTATTATGCCTCTTTTTTCCAGTTTTCTGGTGGCTTCGACAAACGAGTAACCTGCCTCGAATAGCCTCTCAAGCATGCTCTCCCTAATTGTTGCCGGCTCATGACCGACCTCAATTAATCTGGGATATCTTCCCAGTTTGCTCTGTATATCAAAGGGAAGTCGATAATACGAATCCAAGTCACTTTGAATTCTTCTGTCAACGCTAATTATTTCAACTCTGTCAAATACTGGTGAGTAGAAATAGTTAACATTGAAGTACGCTCCAAAAATAAACTCCTCTATAACCATCTGTGATATTCCTTGCTGATCTATGATTCCGTCCCTCTCTAGGTTTCTCAGTTTCTCCTGAAAATCTTCCCTGTTGGCGGCGAAGAAGAATCCTCTTTCAACCCTTCTTTTTGCCTCAGGTATCTTGGCTATGACAGGACCTTCTACCTCTTCAGGTTTCAGGATCCTAGGCCTCCTTATTTTAGCCTCGTCGAGTATCCTGTAGTAGTTCTTCTCCCCTGTTCGCTCCTCCCATCTGAGCATCATCCTGTTTCCGAAGAACTTAACCTTCATGGTTTCGATAGCGTCATAACCTAGGTATACCGCCATGCTCCTGTTTGGTACGATGAGTGCATCCTGTTCAATCAGGTTCCTCTGAACATCCTCAGAAGAAATCTCTTTGAAATCATTGAGGACTATGCATGCATCCACTATCCTTTTGAACTCCTTGTAGGGCCTTTCCCTCCCCTTCTTGCAAAGCGCTATTGTGCTGAATCCCTCATCCTTGGCACCGTCAAATACGTCCAGTGCAGAGTGGCTCGCAACAGAAGCTATTTTCATGTTGTCACCTCATTTAGCCTGTTCTTCTGTAGGGCTAGATTTATTTCTCTCCCTATCCTCCTGCCTACGCTCATGGGTTCATCCCAATAGAGCCAGCTATACGGACTCCCGTCTACGTAAAGGTTAGTTCCAGCCACGATTCTTCCGGAGAATTCGAAGACAACCACATCTAGCGTATCCGTAACCACTGATTCGAGACAGAAAGGCCCTATGGCTCCCGGAGGCACAATGTCTCTTGTGGTCCTAACAAAATTCTCGGCGTATTCATACACCGACGGCAATAAACTCTCTCTAGCTACAGCGGGTATGTTTCCTGCAACCACAAAGGTTGGTTCCACTCTCAAATCGCTGGGAAGCCTCCTCAAACCGTCCACATTTGTCTCATATCTGATATCAATCCCTGTCATCTCCACACGTTGTAGAACGGGACTATAGAAGAATTGAAAGTACATAGGAATTCCAACTACGTATTCTTGGATGATCAGATCTTCGACATTATTGATAAGTCGCTTTTCCAAGAGCCTCTTTATCCCTTCCTTAACTTCCTGTTTATTCCTAGCTATAAAATATCCTCTACCACCCTTAGCCCCAGGTAATTTCACTATAACCATTCTGTCAACGTCCTCAGGACTTTCGAATTTCATTGGGGTTTTTATGTTACTTAATTCAAGTAATTTCATCTTCTTGGTTTGGTTGGATTCCCACGGGAACAGGTTTCTGTTGCCAAAAATCGGCGTTCTTATTCTTGAGACCCTCTCCATGCCTATGTATTCTATTAGACTTCCATGAGGTACAAATATGGAATTTGAAGTACTATTAATCTTATCTACAGCCTGATCTTCATCAGAGTATACGTAGAAATTGTCTATGAAACTGAATCTTCTGTAAAAACTTTCCCTTTTGGTGCTTACAACAATTCCTGTTTCAAAGCCCTCTCTCTTGGCTCCGTGAAGGATCTGAAGGGACGAGTGACTTGCTAGGGTGAGTAATAGCATCTCGAGGCTTAGAATAAGGAAATGTACTTTTAAACTTCCTTGATCTTGCAAAGAGTATGGATGTTGTCTGCCCCATAGATTGGAGGTATGGTAGCGAGGAGATGAGAAGAATATTCACGAGGGAAGGAATAATCAAGTACAGGATCAGGGTGGAGCTGGCCTTACTTCATGCATTGAAGGAACTGGGTTACCTATCTGAAGACGAGTACGTCAAGGTGGAGAAAGCCTCAGAGAGTATCACTCCTGAGGAGGTGGATAAGTTGGAGGCCAAACTTGGACATGATGTGATGGCCCTCGTGGTATCCATGGCTGAGAGGGCTGGGGATGCGGGTAGATTTGTTCATTTTGGTGCGACAAGCTATGACATTGTGGACACGGCCTACGCTCTCATGTTCAGGGATGCACTATCGATCCTGAAGGATAAGATGATCAAATCATTGGAGAAGCTGAAGGATCTAACTCTGAGATATCAAGACCAAGTTATGGTGGGCAGGACTCACGCTCAACACGCAGTACCAATAACCTTAGGATTCAAGTTCGCAAACTACCTGTATGAAATGACAAGGTCTCTGGAAAGACTTGTTGAGGTTGAGAAGAGGGTAGTACTAGGTAAAATGAGCGGAGCCGTTGGTACCATGGCCAGCTGGGGAAAGGATGGACTCAGGATAGAACAGCTTGTGATGGAGAAGCTTAACCTAAGTCCACATTCCATATCCACACAGGTTGCACCTAGGGACGGGTTTGCTGAGCTGATCAGCGATCTTGCCATAGCCGGTTCGGTTATGGATAGGTTTGCAATAGAGGTGAGGGAGCTCATGAGGCCAGAGATCGGGGAAATAGCGGAGGGAGTTGGAGAGAGAGTGGGTAGTAGCACCATGCCCCACAAGGAGAACCCCGTGACTGCTGAGAAAATAAGCGGGCTCTCCAAGCTACTGAGAGGAATGGTGATATCGGAACTGGAGAATATACCCCTATGGCATGAGAGGGATTTAACAAACAGTTCCAGTGAGAGATTCATCATCTCTCACGCCTTCCTTATCATGGATGAAATGATGGATAGTTTCTATGAATTGTTATCTAACCTGAGAGTCAACTTGGAGGCCATGGAAAGGAACCTTGAGCTAAGTAAAGGATTAAACATGGCGGAGAGCCTAATGATCAACCTCACACTGAAGGGAATACCTAGGCATAAAGCCCATGAGATGGTTAGCAGGATTTCCAGAGAGGCCAGAAAAAAGAATACCAGTCTCTTGGAAGAGGCAATGAAGGACAAGATAATTTCCTCCACGTTCTCGCGCGAAGAACTCGAAAGGATATTAAATCCCAAAGCATATCTAGGTCAATATAAGGCGATCATAGGAAGGGCTATAGATAGCTATGAGCGTCTTTTGAACAGGCTCAACGAGGCTAGGGGAGTTATACATTAATACCCCAAGCCAAAATTTTCCATGCCGCTGTAGCTCAGCTGGTAGAGCGCCGGCCTCGTATCTCCGAAGCGAAAGCCGGTGGTCGCGGGTTCAAATCCCGCCGGCGGCTCATTGGTGAGTTTGATGAAATTAAGGGAGCTGGGAGAGCATAAGTTCATTGAGACAGTCATATCCAAGTATGTGGATTCCGACGTTAACTTGGACGTCTATAGGCAGGGGAACATAGTTCTGAAAATAGACGGATTTCCCATAAAATACACTATGCCCTTTATGGATTTGTACGATCTGGGATGGAAGGCTGTAGTTGCAAGTATGAGTGATTTGATATCCTACGGCGCAATTCCTTCCGTGGTCCTTTCGTCTTTCGGGCTCAGTCCAGAGATCGAGTCAGGAGAGGCAGAGAAGATGATAATGGGAATGAGCGATGCATCCAGGTATTATGGAGCTATATTTGGTGGAGGAGATACCAATTCCTCGCAGGACTCTGGCTGGATAGACGTAGCCATACTTGGCAATCCTATTTGCGGAACCAGACCTAAGGCAGAACCAGGAGACCTACTATATATTACGGGCGAGTTAGGGCGAACAACTGGCGCATTTCTATGGTATATCTCAGGCGGAAAGTCTCCCTTAATCCAAGATTCTCTAATCAAACTTAAGCATCCAGTGGTGGATAGGGCCATTTTACGTGCACATAGTGAACTTTGTAATGCTATAGCACTCGGGACTGATGTGAGTGATGGGATACTGGTAAGTCTTAATAAAATAGCCCGTTACATTGGTTATGGAATTAATATAGATAATATTCCTTTAGTAGAATATATCCAGGAGTTGGTTGACAAGAACATTGTTACCATGGACGAGGTACTGAGATCTGGAGGGGAAGAATATGAGACAATTTTTGTGGTAAAGAAGGAGTCATTGCCTATTTTCTTGGATGTCGTAGATAAGTACGGTATATCTATGAAAAAGATCGGTAGTGTTATTGATAGCGAGCCTGAGATCAGATTAAGTTCAAAAAGATATGATGTCCACGGATGGGATAACTTCAAGGGCTGGTTTTAACCAAATAACCGGTTTGTAAGGAGAATAGACTTATATATAGTCCTAGCAATTTCATGTGTAGATCTACATGGCTCAAGTTGAGACAGAAAACAAGGGTTTTAGACTATTGCCAGCGCCATCTAAATTCGAGAATGGTGAAGTAAAGTTCGGCGACAGGGACATTAAGGTTGGAGGACCCTTACCTAAGCTTTCCCAGGACGAGAAGCTAATCAGGGTTACACATTCTTTGTGTCCCGCTTGTTACAGGTTACTTCCAGCGACTATATTCGAGAAAGACGAAAAGATGTACATCAGGAAAATATGTCCTGAGCACGGAGAATTCGAGGATCTTTACTATGGAGACGTGGGCATGTATTACAAATTTGATTACTGGGAGTACGAGGGCAAGGGTCCTAAAGTCCCTTACGTGGATCTTAAGTCCCCCTGCCCCTATAACTGTGGGCTCTGCCCCATGCATCATCAGCACTCGGCACTTGTAAACCTGGTCATAACTAACAGGTGTGACTTATCTTGTTGGTACTGCTTCTTCTACGCTGAGAAAGCAGGTTATGTCTTTGAGCCTACACTAGAGCAGATAAAATTCATGGTTGATCAGCTGAAAAGGCAGGATACAACAATAGTCATTCAGGTCACAGGTGGCGAGCCAACCCTGAGGGAGGACATAGTTGAGGTAATCAGGCTTCTCCGGGAGTCGGGCGTTAGGCATATTCAGCTTAACAGTTGGGGAGGAACTTTCGCTAAGATGTACATGACTGATCCCGATAAGGCAGTCAGGTATGCAATAGCATTGAGGGAAGCTGGGGTCAATACGGTTTACATGAGCTTTGATGGTACCACTAGAAAGACCAATCCCAAGAACCACTGGGAGGTTCCGTATACCTTAGAGGTGTTTAGAAGGGCAGGGATGACCAGTGTTGTCCTAGTGCCTACAGTAATCAAAACTGTAAATGACCATGACCTAGGAAACATAGTGAAGTTCGCAGCAAGGAACATGGATGTGGTGAGAGCCATAAACTTCCAGCCTGTCAGTTTGACGGGAATGATGAAGAGAAACATGAGGGCCAAGTTCAGAATAACTATCCCAGAAGTTCTGAAGAACATAGAGGATCAGACCGATGGTGAGATCACCAGGGATAGCTGGTACCCAATAGGCACCTCTGTTGTGTTCTCGAGGTTGGTCGAGGCGCTAACTGGTAAGGAGCAATTTGAAATGGCTAACCACCCGAGCTGCGGTGCTGGAACCTACATTTACATAGAATGGAGAAACGGAGAACCTCACTTTATACCAATTTCCAAGTTCATTGATCTAGAGGGACTACTGGAGTACTTCAAGGAGAAGGCAGAGGAACTTAAGGAGGGAGCAAATAAGTATTGGATAGGAATGAAGTTACTCTATAACGTCAGGAAATTCATAGATAAGGAGAAAGGTCCCAAAGACTTTGACGTGTACAAGATGCTGTATAACGTAGTAGTAAGCCATAACTACGAGGCTTTAGGTGAATGGCACTATAGGACACTCTTCCTAGGAACCATGCACTTCATGGACCTCTACAATTACGACATCAACAGGGTCATGAGATGCGATATTCATTACGTAGTACCTGACGGGAGAGTTATTCCGTTCTGTACTTACAATGTTCTCAACGATCTCTATAGGGATAAGGTACTTAGGGAGTACCAGATACCCCTAGACGACTGGATAAAGAAGCATGGGGAAAACAGTCTAGGCGACGCAATGAAATATAGAAGGGTGGCAAGTACCCTGGAAAAGGGAGAGATATACAAAGAAACATACAAGTACTTCGGCGAATAATTTTCTTCATTTGATTTTTCTTTTATAAATTATAACTATTTCTTCTCCACATTGACAAATATAGCTAGATTGTAGCTTAAGCACAGGCGACAGGTACCCAGGAAAGCCTTCTCCGTCAAAGATGGAAGTTCCAGATCCAAATATTCTTGGAGAAATGGTTACCCTGAGTTCATCCACGCATTCCTCCTTCAGGAGAGACCAGTTTAATTTTCCTCCACCCTCAACCATTACTGTTCTTACCGAGAACGTTTGATAGAGATCACTCATGGCGTCGCACATGGTGGAGAAAGTCCTCACGTATACTCCCTTATCAGTCAGGCTTTTCAAAGAATCGTTAAGGTTCTTTGTGTAAACCACAGTGGGAGGAGGTACATTGAATATTTTCAGCCCAGGGTCCAGATCTCCGCTATTGGTTATAATAACTCTAATTGGATTTTTCCCTTTGTAGTACTTTAGAACCAGACTAGGGTTATCAACTCTAGCAGTTCTTGCTCCTATTACCACCGCATCTACCTGCGCTCTTAACATATGCTGTCTTGTTTTATCGTACTTACAGCTAAGCTCACTGAAGGAATCCCGGGCCGCTATCTTGCCATCCACTGTCATTGTGCTGGATATGATAATGTAGGGTCTCATCTTTTCAAATCACAGGTCTCAAGTTATAAAACCAAACTCGCAAGTCACATTTAGATCTCTTTTCACAGGTTACGCAGCAGTCATAACAAACGTTGCTGTTCTTTATCCCACAGAACTTGACCATCCTAGGTCTGAAGCAAGATCCACAGTTTTCCTCGTATACCATTTTAATACCTCTTGTATTCATATAGCCCGAAAATATATTTAATCCTGGAGTCAAAGGGGCTTAATTTAGAGGCCCCTACAAAGAGGCTGTCGTTATTTCTCAAGATTATTGAACCTCGAGTGGGAGAACCACTCCTAGTTATTTTAATATCTCCCATCACTATCCTATTTTCTCTCAGAACCATAAAGGGTGAAACAGGCGGATACTCTTCACCGGCGCATTTACCCATCCTCAAGCCGGTTGAATCATTCTCGTGAACGATAATTCTAGCGTCTATCGTATCCACGAGAAATTTGGCACCTGCGGCAGCGTCCCTCAAACAGCTGGTCAAAATCACGTAGATGGACTTGGTCTTTTCCTTGGCAATCTCCAGAACGTTCCGTAACAGTTCTGTAGGCTGTTCTCTTCCTCCAGTGTCTATAAGGTAGAAGTTATCTCCGGTCTCAACTAAGTAGGCGTTTCCAGGATATCCGTACATCTTTCCCGCAACTACGTAAACTCCCTTAGCTATCCTCGCAATGCTCACAGATCAAATACGACCTCCATTGGAAATTCGTTGACGGAGTTAATGTTTTCTCTCTTTGCTACAATGATGAGAGCCCCTATGACAGTGGCGCCTGCCTTTTTAATCAGTTTCGATGTAGAAAGTAAAGTTTTTCCTGATCTCATCACATCGTCAACTATAAGGATCTTATCCGATTTTGATATGAAGTCTCGCCTCGCGTAGATGCTGGCAACCACACTATCAGACTCCTTTACGTTTTCTTCCACGTAGGTCAAGTATATGGAGTCCTTATGTTTTTTCACGATTATCAGTGGCTTATCCAGTATCGTGGAAACGATGGTGGCAAAGGGTATCCCGTTACTTGCAATACCAACCACTTTTTCCGCATGCATGAAATGTGCAATGTGTGTCTCTAGGAGTATCTTTAACATGTTAGGGTAGTGAAGAAGCTCCGATGTGTCGATGAAAGAATCAGGAAATTTTCTAATTTTATCTTGGAAAAATCTATGAAGGAATCCTCTCTGGCTGACCTTTCCAATCAGGTCTCTTGCCTGTTGCTCGCTGGGCACAGTGGATCCATTGACGTACCTGCATAGAAGACTCTCCTGTAAACCCAACAACTTGGAAAGTTCCTTATAGGTGTACCTGTTCTTTAATTCTCTCAGCAGATCCACGGCTAACAATCTATCCCTTAGGTCTTTGTCCTTACTTCCATCGCGAATCATTAAAATATCGCCTTCCCATTGTTGTTACAGATGATTGGGATCTTAAGTGCTGATCAAGTGATGTAAAAAGGTTTCCTGATCAGAGGCCTAGTTTCCTTCTTATGATCTCGTTAACCAGCTTAGGATCAGCCCTTTTTCCGGTCTTTTTCATAACAATTCCCACGATGTAGTTAGCAACCTTTGGGTCCTTCTTAACTTTCTGAATTAGCTCAGGTTCGTTCCTTAACGCCTCGTCGACTATACCTTCTATAAGGCCTTCATCAGAAACGGTGGTAAGACCCATGGAAGCTACTATATCGGCGGGCATCTTACCCTCAGTTATTATAATGGGCAGTATTTCCTTGACAATCTTTATAGTAATAGTGCCCTTATCCATCAACTCCAGTAACTGGCTAAGGTGTTGTGGAGTCGCCTTGGAGTCGGTAATTTTCATGTTTTTATCGTTTATCCATCGAAGGTAGTCATTGATTATTAGATTGGATAATTTCTCATAGTTTTTGTAATTCTTTGCCGTAGCCTCGAATAGATCAGCGAGAGCCTTATCCATGACCAGAACAGTGGCGTTATATCTGTTTATCCCATATTGTTTTATCATTCTTTCTACTCTAGCGTCCGGAAGCTCTGGGAGGTTCTCCCTAATCTTTCTTACAAGCTCCGATGATATTTCATATGGAGGAAGGTCAGGGTCTGGGAAATACCTATAGTCTTCATCAGTTTCCTTAGCCCTAGATGAGACTGTGACCTTTCTGGCGGAGTCCCAGTGCCTAGTTTCCCTAGGAACTTCCTGACCCTGTAGTATGGCGGCCCTCTGCCTGGCTACCTCATATTCCACTACCTCTTTAACGTCCTTAGGGGATCCCACGTTCTTAACTTCCACCCTCTCTCCTCCTTCCACCGAGATGTTAACATCAGCCCTCATTGAGCCCTCAATTTCACAGTCACATACCCCAAGGTGCTCTAGAATGGACTTAAGCTTGTCCAGGAACAATTTGGCTTCTTTAGAATTTTCTAGGTCAGGTTCAGTAACTATTTCTAGCATTCCCATTCCAGACCTGTTGTAATCCAGAAGAGTATAGGTGCTGGTTAACATGGATCCTGTGGGATATATGGTCTTGGCTGGATCTTCCTCAATATTTATCCTTCTTATTCTAATAATCTTTTCTCCTAAATTAATTCTACCATTTCTAGCAATAGCCATACTGCCTGGGCCGTCATATTGGGAAATTTGATAATTTTTGGCCATATCGGGATAGAAATAATGTTTCCTAGTAAATGTTAGATACCTAGGATACTCACACTCTAGAGCCATGGCCACCATTAGGGCCTTGGTCAAGGCCTCCTCATTTAGTACCGGTATTGCCCCAGGAAGGCCCAAGCACACGGGACACAGATCCGTATTGGGATCTAAATTAACGTAATCTGCGGGACATGAACAGAAAAGTTTAGTTTTTAGGGAAGTTAAGTGAACGTGAACTTCGAGACCAATTCTAGCCTTTGGCTCACTCATTATTCTCACCTTTTAATACGAATGAATGCGGAAGGAGTTCATTTAAATAAAATGTAATGATTTTCCCAGTTTTATCCCTAGTTACTATCACAATATCGGTTCCAAACTCCCTAAGGACCTGCCTACATGCACCACATGGCATTATTCCACTTCCATCCGAAAGGGAAACCGCTATCTTCTTGAACTTTCTAATCCCCCTTGCGACAGCAGTGAATACTGCCACCCTCTCCGCGCACATAGACAAGCCATAGGAGGAGTTCTCCACATTAGTGCCCAGTATGATCTCTCCGTTCTCTCCAAGCAATGCCGCTCCAACCCTTATACCTGAGTATGGCGAATAGGAGTTGCTAGCGGCCATCGTGGCCTGAGTCAGAAGCTCCTCATCCGAAGGATCTGTCACCTGCATCACCTAACCCTGGCACAATATATCCCCTGTTATTAATTTCAGGATCTATGGACACGGTAAAAATATCCACATCAGGATACTTGTTACGTATTTTGGTTATACCGTACTCTGACGCAATGACAGACGCTATGATCATCCTCTTAGGCCGAAGCTGAGATATCATGTCTAGTATCTTCATCATTGTACTCGCTGTAGCTATCATGGGGTCCGCAATAATAGCGATGTCATCTCTTGAGATTCTTGGGAACTTCATATACGTTATTTGAACTTCCATTTCTGTAGGCGGGGAGGAACTTTCCACCTCCTTTCTAGAGGCAGCAACAACGCCCTGCTTGGCTGCAGGAAATGCCTTCAAGAGTCCCTCAACTAGAGGTGTAGCCGCTCTTAACACGTTAACTATCATGATATTGTCTAGGTCTCTTATTACAACCCCCTTTGCCTCCACTCCAAGTGGAGTTACTACCTTGACAATATCAAAATCAAGATGATTAGCTATCTCGTATCCAATAAGCCTCCCCAACCTGACCATTCCTTTCCTAAACATTATCTGATCGGTCTTAACGTCTCTAAGTTGAGTTAATATATGCAAAAATAGGGGCTTATCTAGTAAAAATACAGCCATGAAGTTACCTCTTGGTTGTTAACTTTCTTGCCTCCCTTTCTGTTTCCCTAAGAATTACGATGTCTCCAAGTCTCACTGGGCCCTTAATGTTTCTGGTTAATATCCTGCCCTTGTCCCTTCCTTCAAGAACCCTTACTCTGACTTGAGTAACCTCTCCTGTAACTCCAGTCCTATCCAGTAATTGAATAACCTCAGCTGGAAAGCCGAACTCCTCAATAATTGAAGAGGTCTGTTGTCTTTCGCTCATGTTTTCTTACCTTGTATAAGGTCTCAGCAATTCACTTATATACTTCACTCATATTGAGATAAGGTAGATCAAGATGGTAGTTTCCCATAAATGCAGTTTCTGTGGCGGGGATATACCACCGGCTACTGGCATGATGCATGTTAGGAATGACGGAACAATCCTTTGGTTCTGCTCAAATAAATGCAGGAAATATATGTTAAAGTATCACAAAGACGCTAAAAAGTTAAAGTGGACAACCTCCTACTCGAGGGTAAGATAAATTGGCCATCCAGAAGACCTTTGTAATGATTAAGCCTGATGGAGTGAGAAGGAAACTCGTTGGAGAAATAGTGGCAAGGATAGAGAGGAAAGGGTTAAGAATAGCTGCGATGAAGATGGTCAAGATTGACAAGGAAAAGGCAAATAAATTATATGAAGAACATATGGGAAAATCCTTCTTCAATGAACTTGTGAGTTATATTACTTCAGGTCCAGTGGTTTGTATGGTGATAGAAGGAGACGAGGCAGTTAAGGTTATGCGAACCCTCATAGGGGCCACAGATCCTAAGGATGCGTCGCCTGGTACCATTAGGGGAGACTTTGCCCTATCTAAGGCCGAGAACGTAATACATGCCTCAGACGCGGAAGAAAAGGCAAAAAGGGAGATGTCTCTTTTCTTTTCCCAGAACGAGATCATTGAATGAAAATGCCATAGAGGGGATTCTCCGACTTTTTTATCTTTATCAGTTCTTTAATAACTTCCATCATATCTTCAGTAATGGAATCCTTATAATTCTTGAAAAGTATTTCCAGATCCTCCTGAGGAACGTCGGTGTAAAGAACGTCTCCTTCTTGTACTTGCCTACCTATCATTATATTTCCCTTTATTGACATGGAGACCTCCATACCCTTTGTGGCCCTCTCAAGATTCTTCTTGTTGTCCTGAATCGCCAGAACTTCTCCTACCCTCTGTCCATCTTCCCTTATAAGTGGATATTTGGGCTTCACTACTCCTCCTAACACCTCTATGCCTACAATGGCTGGATCGCTTCTTCTAAAGACGTATCCTGGTAATATCTTGATCTTTCCTGGTAAAATCAGGGAATCTAGGGTCCTCCTCTTCCTCCTTTCCCTAAGATCTTCTATGTATTTTACAGTGTCATCAATTAACTGGTAAATTATATCATTGTAAATTATCTTCACCTTGGATACGTCCAATCCTTGGAGAGGCTTCACTCTGAAGGCAGCAATTATCCCATACTCCTCAACCTCCTTCGCTGAGAGTTCGGCTTCAATTAGATCCCTCTTCGTGATTGGACCTATATCGGCAACTCTGACCGGGATTCCTATTTTCTCAAATCCTGCTACCAGAGACTCCAAGGATCCTAAGCTGTCCGCCTTTACAACTATGCCTGTAGAATTTCTGGAGAACCTTACCTTGGATAGCTCCTCCTCAATTAATTTCCTAGCTTCCTGAAGCTTGGCCTCATCGTTGGCAACGTATAGGGGAGATCCAGCTAGAGCTTCTTCCAGACCAGGTGCAGAAATTTTAACACCCGCCGCTGCAGATATCTCATCAATACTCTTGTAACCTGACCTGGTCATTCTCATGTCTTGTAGAGGTGCAGGGAGTAGGATATTCCTTATTTTGGTTACAATTGCTCCGTTTATACCTCCTAGCACTATTGTATCATTTTTCCTGAGTATTCCATCATAGATTATTACATCAATGGTATGTCCCAATCCCTGTTCTTCCTTAACTTCGAGAATTACTCCCTTGGCCGGTCCCTCCACAACTCTTAGCCTTGTTTTAAGGTACTGTTGCGTCAGACCTGCCAAAAGAGCTAGTAGTTCAGGTAAACCCTCCCCAGTCTTCCCTGACACTGGAACAATGGAGATATAGCGCGTGAAATCTCTTACCCTATCGAATCTTTCCGCATTAAAACCCATTTCTGCTAACTGCATGACCAATTTGTATACGTAATTGTCTAGGGCTTTCTGAACACTTTGCGATTGGGTTTTAAAGGACTTTGTAAAGGTCTCATTCTCTAGAGGCTTCCAACCAGGGATCCTGTCAATCTTATTGGCTGCAACCAGAAATGGTACCTTCTTATCCTTCAAGATCTCGATAGACTCTGTGGTCTGCTTCTGGAATCCTTCAGTTATATCTACAACTAGGATCGCTATGTCCGCTACACTACCTCCTCTTCTCCTCAGGTTAGAGAAAAGTTCATGTCCCGGTGTGTCTATGAAAAGTAATCCTGGAATTTCTAGTTTTACAGGAATAATACTTTTCAAGGGCTGTGCAACCTTCTCAATGACGCTACTGGGAACGAAACTAGCGCCAACTTCTTGGGTCATCTCACCCGGCTCCTTCTTAACAACAGCTGTTCCCCTAATTTTGTCTAGAAGAGTTGTCTTACCATGGTCAACGTGACCCAAAACCACAACAATTGGCTGTCTAAGTCTCACCTCTGTCTTAGACAATCAGAATCACCGAACCTACATGATATGGTGAGCTTTGTTTATTATTTTTAAGTAAGTACGGTTTTTCCTTTGGTTGAGAAAAATGGTCGTAACTGATTTTGAGAGCATGGCTTTGGATGTAGCGGTGAGATATAAAGGAAAAATACAAGTTATGCCGAAGGTTCCTGTTAACTCCCTAAATGATTTCTCAGTGCTTTACACTCCTGGAGTGGCAGCAGTTTCTCAGGCTATTCATAAGAATAGGGAACTATCGTTCCACTATACCTATAGATGGAATGCGATTGCTGTGGTAACAGACGGATCCAGGGTACTGGGTCTTGGTGACATTGGTCCAGAGGCAGCTATGCCGGTAATGGAAGGCAAGGCTCTCATCTTTAAGTTCCTAGGTGGGGTGGACGCTATTCCTCTTCCTTTGGGGACAAAGGACGCAGATAAGATTGTGGAAACGGTAAAGTTACTGGAGCCCGCCTTTGGCGGGATAAATCTGGAGGATATCGAGTCCCCTAAGTGCTTCTATGTATTAGAGAAACTTAAGAGTATAATGGAGATTCCTGTTTGGCATGATGATCAACAAGGTACCGCGGGAGCTACCCTTGCAGGATTGATCACAGCCCTGGAGATAACTGGAAAGGATCCCAAGACCATTAAAATTGTTCTCTTTGGTACAGGTGCCGCTAACATAGCCACTGCACGTCTATTAGGAAAATTTGGAATTCCGCTTAAGAATATTGTACTTGTAGACTCGGCAGGAGTGATCTATAGGGGAAGGGAAGACGAGGAAAGAATGAAAACCGAAAATCCATGGAAATATGAGCTACTTAAGGAGACCAACGGAGAAGGTGTCACCAAGATAGAGGACGCATTTAGGGGAGCCGATGTTGTGATAGCCGCATCAAAACAGGGGCCAGACGTAATTAAAAAGATCTGGATAAAGCTAATGAATACGGACCCCATAGTGTTTGCACTGGCCAATCCTACACCTGAAATATGGCCGGAAGAGGCAAAAGAGGCCGGAGCCAAGATTGTGGCAACTGGAAGAAGCGATTTCCCCAATCAAGTGAATAACTCCCTCATTTTCCCGGGAGTGTTCAGGGGGTCTCTAGATGTCAGAGCTAAAGCAATAACGGATGAAATGGTGATTGATGCGGCGAGAGAGTTAGCCAGTCACGTGAGGGAGAAGGGAGCCACCCCAGACTACATCATTCCAAAGATGACTGAGTGGGAAATATATCCGCGCGTAGCTGCAGCTGTGGGAATAAGGGCTATACAGCAAAATGTTGCTAGGGTATCAAGGAACTATAACGAGCTCTTTGATAACGCTAAAGCCTTAATCGAGAAAGCAAGAACGCAATTGAGATCTATAGCTTAAATTTTTATAACTATATACACTATGAACCTTTGCCTAGTATACTAGGGTGTAGGTTATGCGTTCATCTTCTAAAAAGATAGATCCGAGCGTGCATGTTCTTGTTCCCAAACATGAAGTGCTTTCCGTTGAGGAAGCGTTCAAGGTTCTCAAAGAGCTTGGTATTGGGCCCGAGCAACTTCCTTGGATGAGAGCTTCGGATCCTATGGCAAGGACGATCAACGCGAAACCAGGGGATATTGTGAAAATCACAAGGAAAAGTCCCATAGTTGGAGAGCTCGTAGTTTATAGGTATGTGGTGAGTGGATAGACATGCTTTCAGTTGATGATAGGTGGGTAATAGTAGAGGCTTACTTTAAGTCCAGGGGGTTAGTGAGACAGCATTTAGACTCATTTAATGATTTTATAAAGAACAAGCTTCAGGAAATCATAGATGAGCAAGGAGAAATAACAACTGAAATCCCAGGTTTAAAAATCAGATTAGGTAAGATAAGAGTAGGCAAACCCAGAGTTAGGGAGGCCGACAAGGGAGATAAGGAAATAACACCCATGGAGGCGAGACTGAGAAACCTGACCTATGCCGCACCGATTTATTTGACCATGACACCTGTTGAAAATAATATTGAGGGAGATCCCACAGAGGTTCATATAGGAGACATTCCCATAATGCTCAAATCAATAGCCGATCCAACTTCGGAATTCAGTCAGGACAAACTCGTGGAGATCGGAGAAGACCCAAAGGACCCAGGAGGATACTTTATCATTAATGGAAGTGAAAGGGTAATAGTAACTCAGGAAGACTTAGCTACAAACAGGGTTTTAACGGATGTGGGTAAGGCTGGGTCCAATGTGACTCACACAGCAAAGATAATTTCAAGTACTTCTGGATATAGGGTTCCTATAACTATAGAAAGATTGAAAGATTCCACCATTCACGTCTCGTTCCCTTCAGCACCGGGTAGGATACCTTTCGCCATACTCATGAGAGCCCTAGGGGTAGAGACCGACGAAGACATTACGCTAGCGGTATCCCTTGATCCAGAGATACAGAACGAACTCCTTCCCTCTCTGGAACAGGCCAGCTCCATTTCTTCTAAGGAGGATGCGCTGGACTTCATTGGTAACAGGGTAGCCATAGGCCAAAAGAGAGAAATGAGGATACAGAAGGCTGAGCAAATTCTAGATAAATACTTCTTACCACATATAGGTACAAGTCCCTCGGATAGAACGGCTAAGGCTTACTATTTGGCTTTTGCAATATCCAAGTTGATTGAACTTTACCTAGGAAGAAGGGAGCCTGACGATAAGGATCATTACGCAAACAAAAGGCTAAAATTGGCAGGAGATCTCTTCGCCAGCCTCTTCAGGGTAGCGTTTAAGGCCTTCGTTAAGGACTTGGTTTTCCAGCTGGAAAAGTCAAAGGTTAGAGGAAGAAGGTTGGCAATAAACGCTCTTGTGAGGCCAGATATAATTTCAGAGAGAATAAGGCATGCCCTTGCAACAGGAAACTGGGTTGGAGGAAGGACTGGCGTAAGTCAGCTTTTAGACCGTACCAATTGGTTATCAATGCTTAGCCATCTCAGAAGGGTAGTTTCATCCCTGGCAAGGGGCCAGCCCAACTTCGAGGCCAGGGATCTCCACGGGACTCAATGGGGTAGAATGTGCCCATTCGAAACCCCAGAAGGTCCCAATAGTGGTTTGGTGAAGAATATAGCTCTCTTAGCTCAGATATCCGTGGGGATAAACGAGAAAAGCCTCGAGAGAACCCTTTACAACTTTGGCGTGGTTCCCGTAGAGGAAGTTATTAAGAGGGCCAAGTCAGAGGAAGGTCAATCCGAAAATTATCAGAGCTGGAGCAAAGTAATTCTAAACGGAAGGCTGGTTGGATACTATCCTGATGGACGTGAGTTGGCCGAGAAGATAAGGGAAAGCAGAAGGGAGGGAGAACTGAGCGATGAGGTCAATGTAAGTTATAACATAACGGAGACCTTTAACGAAGTATATGTCAATTCGGACAGCGGGAGGGTAAGAAGACCCCTCATAGTTGTTAAGCATGGTAAACCTCTGGTAACGAAGGAGGACATTGAGAACCTGAAAAAGGGCAAGATAACCTTTGACACCTTAGTGAAGGAAGGTAAAATAGAATTTCTTGATGCCGAGGAGGAAGAGAACGCGTATATTGCTCTGGAGCCAAAGGACGTAACCAAGGAGCATACTCACCTAGAAATATGGGCCCCGGCAATTCTCGGGATAACTGCCTCAATTATTCCATACCCGGAGCATAATCAATCTCCTAGAAACACCTATCAGTCTGCTATGGCCAAGCAGGCTTTGGGATTATATGCAGCTAACTATCAGATAAGGACAGACACTAGGGCTCACCTTCTTCACTATCCCCAAAAACCAATAGTTCAAACAAGGGCTCTGGAGGCTATAGGTTATACGGAAAGGCCTGCAGGTAATAACGCTATATTCGCCCTCATGTCCTACACTGGATATAACATGGAAGATGCCGTTATCATGAACAAGTCTTCAGTTGACAGGGGCATGTTTAGGTCCACATTCTTCAGACTCTACTCTGCGGAGGAAATCAAGTACCCAGGAGGTCAAGAGGATGAAATCTTACTCCCCGAGCCTGGAGTTAGGGGTTACAAGGGCAAAGACTATTACAGGCTTCTGGAATCCAACGGAATAGTTTCCCCGGAGGTGGACGTTAAGGGAGGAGATGTATTAATAGGTAAGGTAAGTCCGCCAAGGTTCCTTCAGGAATTCAAGGAATTATCACCGGATCAGGCCAAACGTGATACATCTATAATAACTAGACATGGGGAACGCGGTACCGTGGATCTAGTGCTGGTAACTGAGACATCTGAAGGGAACAAACTTGTAAAGGTGAGGGTTAGGGATTTAAGAATTCCAGAGATAGGAGACAAGTTTGCCACCAGACATGGACAGAAAGGAGTAATTGGGATGTTGATACCTCAGGTAGACATGCCGTACACAACTACAGGACTAGTTCCAGACATAATACTTAATCCTCATGCGCTTCCTTCTAGGATGACCGTGGGTCAGATAATGGAGGCTTTGGCAGGGAAATATGTGGCTGCCACGGGAAATCCCATAGATGCGACGCCTTTCTATAACACTCCAATCGAGGAAATTCAGAGGAAGCTTCTGGAGCATGGTTATCTGAGCGATGGTTCAGAAGTTGTATATGATGGTAGAACTGGAGAGAAATTGAAGGGAAGGATACTGTTTGGCGTGGTTTACTATCAGAAACTCCATCATATGGTAGCGGATAAGATGCATGGTCGTGGTAGAGGTCCGGTTCAGATACTCACAAGACAGCCCACTGAAGGTAGAGCTAGGGAAGGAGGACTCAGATTTGGGGAAATGGAAAGGGATTGCCTCATAGGGTATGGCGCAGCAATGCTAATCAAGGACAGGCTGCTGGATAACTCAGATAGGGCAACAGTATACGTTTGTGAGCAGTGTGGATATGTTGGTTGGTACGATAGGACAAAAAACAAGTATGTATGTCCTATTCATGGCGATAAGACAACTTTATACCCTGTTGTAATATCATATGCGTTTAAGTTGTTACTTCAGGAACTCATGAGTATGGTTATCGCGCCTAAGTTAGTGTTGGGAGATAGGGTACCTGTTGGAGGTAATTCCAATGAGTGAGAGATATCAGGTTAATGAGAAGATAATAAAGGGAATTCGTTTTGGGATACTATCCCCGGACGAAATCAGGAAGATGTCAGTCACCGCCATAATAACTGCTGACGTATATGACGAGGACGGTACTCCCATAGAAGGGAGCGTGATGGATTCTAGGCTCGGAATAATAGAACCTGGCCAGAAGTGTCCAATCTGTGGAAATGTTCTAGGTAACTGCCCCGGACATTTTGGTCACATAGAGTTAGTAAGACCTGTTATCCATGTAGGTTTCGTCAAGCATGTCTACGACCTGTTAAGATCCACCTGTAGGAGATGTGGGAGGGTAAAGATTAGTGAAAGCGATATTGAAAAGTACAGGAAAATCCATGACGCAATAAAGAAAAGATGGCCCTCCGCTGCCAAAAGACTGATTGATCACGTTAAGAAGACGTCCATGAAGGCTGCAGTATGTCCCCACTGTTCAGAGAAGCAACTGAAGATCAAGCTGGAGAAGCCATACAACTTTTATGAGGAAAGGAAGGAGGGTGTGATGAGGCTAACTCCCTCCGATATTAGGGAAAGATTGGAGAGAATACCTGATTCCGATGTGGAACTTCTTGGTTACGACCCAACCACCAGCAGGCCCGAATGGATAATTCTTACTGTATTACCAGTACCTCCCATTACCATCAGACCCTCAATAATGATAGAGAGCGGAATAAGGGCGGAAGACGATCTAACCCACAAACTTGTAGATATAGTAAGGATAAATGAGAGATTAAAGGAAAGCATAGATGCGGGCGCTCCCCAATTAATCGTTGAGGACCTCTGGGATCTCCTCCAATACCATGTGGCTACCTATTTCGATAACGAGATACCAGGCCTACCCACATCCAAGCATAGGTCTGGAAGACCGCTGAGAACCTTAGCTCAGAGACTTAAGGGTAAGGAGGGAAGATTTAGGGGTAACCTTTCAGGAAAGAGGGTTGACTTCTCGGCTAGAACAGTTATATCACCAGATCCGAACATCAGTATTGATGAAGTTGGAGTTCCATACGACGTGGCACAGATACTGACTGTACCGGAAAAGGTTACTAAGTGGAACATAGAGAGAATGAGACAATATGTTATAAATGGCCCAGATAAGTGGCCTGGAGCCAATTATGTAGTCAGGCCAGATGGAAGAAGAATAGACCTTAGATATGTCAAAGACAGGAAGGAGTTAGCTGCTACTCTTGCTCCTAACTTTATCGTGGAGAGACATTTGGTTGATGGTGATATAGTCATATTCAACAGGCAACCCTCGCTTCACAGAATATCCATGATGGGCCACAAGGTAAGGGTACTTCCAGGGAGGACCTTCAGGCTAAACCTTCTAGTATGTCCGCCGTATAACGCTGATTTTGACGGGGACGAGATGAACTTGCACGTACCGCAGTCTGAGGAGGCCATAGCTGAGACCAAAGAGTTAATGACAGTACATCGTAATATATTAACACCTAGATACGGAGGTCCAATTATAGGTTCGGCCCAGGATTACATTAGTGGCGCTTATCTGCTCACGGTTAAAACAACTCTACTCACTGAGGACGAAGTTCAGACAATTCTGGGAGTCGCAAACATAAATAAGAATTTAGAAGAGCCAGCAATTCTGGCGCCTAAAAGGCTCTACACAGGAAAGCAGATAGTTAGTCATTTCCTGCCTGAAGATTTTAACTTCCACGGGCCTGCAAATATATCAAGTGGTGTGAGATCATGCAAGGATGAGGACTGTCCACACGACTCCTATGTGGTGATCAAGAAGGGGAAACTGTTAGAGGGTGTCTTTGATAAGAAAGCGCTAGGAAACCAGCAGGCTGAAAGTATACTTCATTGGCTTGTAAGGGAATATGACGAGGATTACGTCCTCTGGCTGATGGATAATCTATTTAAGGTCTTCCTTAGATACATAGAGCTTCACGGTCTAACCATGACGCTTTCTGACGTAACCATTCCAGAGGAGGCCACAAAGAAGATTGCGGAGAGAGCACAAGAGGCAAGAAAGAAGGTTAATGAACTTATTGAAAATTACGAAAAGGGACAACTAGAGGTAATTCCTGGGAGGACACTGGAGGAAAGTCTGGAGAGCTATATTCTTGACGCGTTAGACAAATTAAGGAATGAAGCTGGAGAGATAGCCACGATGTATCTAGATCCGTTTAACAATGCATATATCATGGCAAGGACTGGAGCTAGGGGAAGCGTTCTCAATATCACTCAGATGGCCGCCATGCTAGGTCAGCAATCAGTCAGAGGAGAGAGGATAAAGCGCGGATATGCTACCAGGACTCTTCCTCACTTCAAACCTGGAGATATAACCCCAGAGGCAAGGGGGTTCATTTACTCTTCCTTTAGAAGTGGGTTGAATCCAATCGAGACCTTCTTCCACGCTGCAGGTGGTAGGGAAGGTCTGGTGGATACAGCCGTGAGGACATCTCAGAGCGGTTACATGCAAAGAAGGCTCATAAACGCGCTTTCCGATTTAAGAATAGAATATGATGGTACGGTGAGAACGTTATATGGAGAAATGATTCAGACTCTATATGGCGGGGATGGGGTTCATCCAATGCAGAGTGCGCATGGTAAGACAATAGATGTGGATAGGGTGTTAGAAAGGGTCGTTGGCTGGAAGAGGTGATCTCATGATAAATGACGCAGATAAGGAATATTTGGAACAGGCTCTATCTAGGTTAAGTGGAAAGATTCCATCGTCCATTATTCTCAAGCTAAGAGATTCAATAGTTAATTCCCAAATTGAGATTACCAGGGAGGAAATTGATAAAATCATGGAGATGGTAATGAAAGATTACCTTAGTTCGCTAGTCCATCCTGGGGAGGCAATAGGTGTTGTAGCTGCTCAGTCAATAGGTGAGCCAGGTACACAGATGACATTAAGGACTTTCCACTTTGCTGGCGTTAGAGAGTTAAACGTTACCTTAGGTCTACCAAGGCTTATAGAAATCGTGGATGCAAGAAAGGTTCCTTCCACTCCCATGATGACTATTTACCTGAATCCAGAGTACGCAAAGGACCGGGACATGGCACTGGATGTGGCCAGGAGGATTGAATACACTAGGGTGGAGCATGTCGTGGAGACAGTTAACCTGGATGTTGGTGGCATGGGTATAATTCTCAAACTGGATCCTGTCCTGCTTAAAGATAAGGGATTGACCACAGAGGACGTGGAGAAAGTGATTAAGAAACTTAAGATGGGAGACTATAGGGTTGAGAACCCTGACGAGTACACAATTGCCATATATTTCGAAAATATGGACACCGTGACCGGGCTATTTAAGATCAGAGAAAAGATCCTGTCCACAAAGATTAAGGGAGTTAAGGGGATTAAGAGGGCAATAATAAGGAAAAAAGGAGACGAATATGTTATCATCACTGATGGATCCAACCTTGAGGGTGTTCTAGGCGTTAAGGGTGTTGACGTCTCCAGAATAGAGACCAATAATCTACATGAGGTAGAAAGCGTATTGGGCGTGGAGGCTGCAAGAGAGCTTATAACGAGAGAGATAAAGAGGGTCCTTGAGGAACAGGGTCTAGATGTGGATATAAGGCACATAGAGCTAGTTTCAGACATAATGACAAGAACAGGGGAAGTCAGACAGATAGGTAGGCATGGTGTAACTGGCGAGAAGACTAGCGTACTGGCAAGAGCGGCCTTCGAGGTTACGGTGAAACATCTCCTTGACGCAGCTGCGAGGGGCGACATGGAAGAGTTTAAAGGAGTAGTAGAAAACATTATTATAGGCCAACCAATTAAGCTGGGTACCGGAATGGTTGAACTTTTAATGAGACCCGCGAATAGGTGAAAGGAAAATGTCACAATCAATAACTTTCGAGTCTGAAATCAAGGTCCTTCTTAAGACAGGTAAAGTAATTCTAGGAAGTAAGAAGACCATAAAGGCTTTGAAGCTGGGAAAGCTAAAGGGAGTTATAATAGCTTCAACATTAAGAAGTGATATAAAGAACGATATAATGAGATACGCGTCTTTGGCTGGTGTTCCTGTTGTAGAATATAAGGGAAGCGGATGGGAACTGGGAACAGTGGTAGGTAAACCTTTTCTCATATCTACTGTGGGCGTAGAGGAGCTTGGGGATTCTCAGATCATGAAATTAGCAAATCAGTGACGGTGATAACAAATGCCTGATATTAAGTTAACTCCCGAAGAGATGCGATACATGTCGCTTTTTCAAGATGTAACAAAGGTTACTGTAAGAGATTGTATAATAGACGAGGAAGGCAATAGAATAATATTCCTTGTAGATCCTGAAAATATGGGAATGGCTATTGGAAAAGGAGGAATGAATATCAAGAAGTTAAAGAAGATTATTGGTAAGGATATTGAAGTAGTGGCGTATAGCGATAACCTAGAAGATCTCATAAAGAACCTTATGTCACCTGCTAGGGTTAAGAGCGTTAAAACCATAGACAGCAACTCAAGGAAAACGGTACATGTAACGGTGGATCCTCAGGATAAGGCTATTGCCATAGGTAAAGCTGGGAGGAACGTCTCTAGGGCCAAAATAATTTTAAAAAGATACATGGACATAGACTCCGTGATAATTAATTAAGAGGTGTCGATTTGGCAGATAAGTCTCCAAAAGGTATATTTGCCGCTAGGAAACTAAAGCTCAGAAGGTTAAAGTTTAGATGGAGCCAGAGAAAGTTCAAGACTAGGGTCTTACAATTAAAGAAAAGATTTGATCCGTTACAGGGCGCCCCTATGGCTAGAGGGGTAGTTCTAGAGAAAGTTGGTATAGAGTCTAGGCAGCCCAATTCTGCAGTCAGGAAATGTGTTAGGGTTCAGCTGGTTAAGAATGGGAGGGTCGTAACTGCGTTCGTTCCTGGCGACGGAGGAGTAAACTTCATTGATGAACACGATGAGGTCATAATAGCCGGAATAGGAGGTACTTTGGGTAGGTCAATGGGTGACTTGCCTGGAGTCAGATATAAGGTAATAATGGTGAATGGTGTCTCCCTAGACTCACTATACAAGGGTAAGAAACAGAAGCCAGTCAGATAGCTAAGTTTTTACGCCTTGTTTCCTCTCTCTGTGGATCTATCCACTAACTCCTTCTTTACCTTTATTGGCTTCCCAGTGAGTAAGGCAAGATATATCGCATGGCTTGGTATCATTCTTTTCTGAATTATCAAACCTCCAAAGTTTAGCTCCACTGTGGCAATGTATATATCGTCCTGTATATCATCAATGATTACCTGCGTAACTCTCTTCTCTAATTCCTCAATTACTTCTGGAATAAATGAAATAATATCGTATACAGTCTCCCTCCTAGCTAGCTCCGAGAGGCTTCCAGAGTCGTTAGGTTCGTTCTTCAATAGTTTGTTTATTGCATTTACTATGTCCGGTGGAACGTAAAACAGATTAAATTCCCTACCATCCTCTAGGTAGCACACTATTACTGGTACACCATTCATTGGCGAAATAAATGCGTCTACCTTGCTTACTCCTACAAGATCGTGCTCCTGTTCAGCCATTATATATTATCTTATCTCACGAAGACTATTAAACCCTTCATGAATAGTTATTTAATCCGTTAAGTTCGTATAGAGGTGAGTGCAGAAATGGATAGTTACGAGCTATCAAAACTGGATATAAGGATATTCGACAAATGGGATAACAAGGTCGAGATACGGGATCCTAGTTTAAAGAAGTATATCTCACTAATGCCGGTTTATCTCCCACATTCTGGAGGGAGACATGAGCACAGGAGGTTTGGAAAAGCAAGGGTCTCTATTGTGGAGAGATTGATAAATGAACTGATGAGGCCTGGGAAGAATAAGGGAAAGAAGATCTTAGCATACAACATCGTAAAGGCCACGTTTGAGCTGATTAACGCGAGAACCGGGCAGAATCCTCTGCAGGTATTAGTTAGGGCTATTGAGAACTCGGCGCCAAGGGAAGAGGTAACAAGGATCATGTACGGTGGAATAGTCTATTACGTTGCTGTAGACGTATCACCCCAAAGGAGAGTGGACATAGTGCTAAGGAACCTAGTGGACGGGGCTAGGCAGGCTGCTTTCAATAATCCAAAGCCCATCGAGGAGGCGTTAGCGGACGAACTCATTGCTGCAGCCAGCGGAGATAACAGGAGTTTCGCCATTAGAAAGAAAGAAGAGATGGAAAGGATAGCCCTGAGCTCTAGATAAATAGCTAAACTTTTATTAACTAAGACCTTTATCTCGGGTAGGAGTTGAGCTAGATGTCTCAAAAGCCACACTTGAATTTGATCGTTATAGGGCATGTAGACCACGGAAAGAGCACTCTAGTTGGAAGACTTTTAATGGATAGAGGTTTCTTAGACGAGAAGACCATCAAAGAGGCCGAAGAAGCTGCTAAGAAACTGGGGAAAGAGTCAGAGAAATATGCCTTCCTTCTAGACAGGCTGAAGGAGGAGAGAGAAAGAGGTGTCACAATTAACCTGACCTTCATGAAATTCGAGACAAAGAAGTACTTCTTTACCATAATTGACGCTCCTGGACATAGGGACTTCGTCAAGAACATGATCACTGGCGCAAGCCAGGCAGACGCTGCCATACTGGCCGTTTCAGCTAGAAAGGGTGAGTTTGAGTCCGGAATGAGCTTGGAGGGACAAACAAGGGAGCACATTATTCTTGCCAAGACCATGGGTCTCAACCAGGTGATAGTAGCCATCACTAAGATGGACGTAGCGGAGCCACCATATGACCAGAAAAGATACAACGAGATCAAGGAAACAATTGAGAAGTTCATGAAGTCCTTTGGATTCGATATGTCAAAGGTCAAGTTTATCCCCATCGTGTCAATTACTGGAGAGAACGTAACCAAGAGATCTGAGAACATGAAGTGGTACAACGGTCCCACGCTAGAGGAGGCACTAGATATGCTAGAGATCCCACCGAAGCCAGTTGATAAGCCTCTGAGATTACCCATTCAAGAAGTATACTCCATATCCGGTGTCGGTACTGTACCAGTGGGCAGAGTGGAAAGTGGTGTCATGAAGGTAGGCGACAAGATAGTGTTTATGCCTGCGGGTAAATCCGCAGAGGTTAGATCTATTGAGACTCATCACACCAAGTTGGAGAAAGCCGAACCTGGAGATAACATTGGTTTCAACGTGAGGGGTATTGATAAGAAGGATGTGAAGAGAGGAGACGTGGTAGGCCACACCACCAACCCACCCACAGTGGCTGACGAGTTCACCGCAAGGATAATTGTGGTATGGCACCCAACAGCCTTGGCAGTGGGTTACACTCCAGTAGTTCACGTTCATACAGCTAGCATTGCCTGCAGAGTTTCAGAGATTGTAGCTAGATTGGATCCGAAGACCGGTAAGGAGGCTGAGAAGAACCCACAATTCATTAAGCAGGGAGAGTCTGCAATAGTCAAGTTCAAGCCCATAAAGCCACTCTGTGTGGAGAAGTTCAGCGACTTCCCAGCGCTAGGAAGATTCGCCATGAGGGATATGGGTAAGACTGTAGGTGTGGGAGTCATAAACGACGTTAAGCCCAGCAAGATAGAGATAAAGTAACAAAATAGCGGTGTACATGGATGCCAAATAAAGCTAGAATACGGCTGTGGAGCACTAACGTTAACAACCTAAACTATGTGGTAAATCAAATAAAGGGCATAGTGGATAAAACAGGAGTTAGCATGAGGGGACCTATTCCGCTTCCCACTAGGAGAATGGAAGTTCCCGTAATGAGATTGCCACATGGTGAGGGAAGAAAGAAGTGGGAGAAGTGGGAGATGTCCCTGCACAAAAGGATAATTGACATTTCTGCCGATGAAAGAGTAATGCGCCAGTTGATGAGGGTTAAGGTTCCAGAGGATGTATATATAGAGATCCAACTTATTTAGAAATCGCGTTTTTCCTCGTGAAGGTGCCGGGGTGCCCGAGCGGACCAAGGGGCTGGCCTGGAGACTAGACCAGCCAGCCAGTAGGGGCAACCCTACGCGGGTTCAAATCCCGCCCCCGGCGCGTTAGGTGATTATTATGTTACCTAGAGTTCTAATTTCTGCAGATCGTAGCGGTTCGGGAAAAACTCTTGTGACAGCAGGTATAATGAAAGCACTCTCAAAAAGGATGAGAGTGAGCGGCTTCAAGACTGGGCCGGATTACATTGACACGGGATATCATAGGATTGCCACCGGTAAACCATCAATAAATCTTGATCTCTTCATGATGGGGGAGGATGGTGTTCTAAAGTCTCTCGTCAAATATTCTCGCGGAAGCGATATTTCCATAATAGAGGGAGTGATGGGTCTTTATGATGGCCATGGGATAGAGTATAGTACCTACAGGTTATCTCAGGTTACCCGAACCCCAATAATTCTTATACTGGATTGCAGTTCCATGGGAGCCACAGCCGCTGCGCTAATTCATGGTCTCAAGAACTTTGGGAATGCAGATATACGGGGAGTTATATTCAACAAGATAGCATCAGAATCCCACTACTCCTATTGTAAGGAAAAAGTGGTAGATGCAAAGGTATTGGGATATATTCCAAGGATCAATTTCAGTGTACCCTCAAGGCATCTTGGGCTTTTCACAGTTGAAACTTATAATAAGGCCATGGAGGCAGTCGAGGAAATGTCCAAACAAGTTGAGTCCTTTGTTGACCTTGATGAGATAGTAGATATAGCCAACACAGCCTCTGACATAGATGTGAACCTAGAGGAAGAAGTACCCAGCAGTAAGAAGGGTATTGTTGCTGTGGCATACGATTCTGCATTCTCTTTCTATTATCAAGAAAACCTGGACATAATTGGCAAATCCTATGCAATCAAATTGTTCAGTCCAATACGCAACGAGAAGGTGGATGAAGCAGATCTAATCTATTTGGGTGGAGGTTATCCAGAGCTGTTCCCCAAGGAACTTTCAGAATCTCATTCCACTATCAACTGGATAAAGAGGTCTGTGTACACTGGTATCCCAATTATTGCGGAATGTGGAGGGTTAATGTATCTCTCAAGCTACATTAAAACAAAGGATGGTAAGTTCCACATGGCAGGAGTATACGACATAGGAATTTCAATGAATAAGCTCACCTTGGGCTACAGGGTTGTAGATGTGTTGGAGGACATTCCTCTCGGAAGGGCTGGAGACGTGATCAGGGGACACGAGTTTCATGCCTCGTCCCCAGACTACGTCAACGAGAAAAGGTTCACATTAAAACATAGAAATGGAAAAGGTATAGAAGATGGCCTTGACGGAGTCAGGGTCAATAATGCTATAGGGTCTTATCTTCACGTTCATTTAGCCGGTTTGAGATTGTCTCTTTAACTCCAGTCTCTTCACTCTCTCTAGCATGTCCAATAATTTGTCAATATCCTTGGCGTAGAGCCTTATCTTGTATGGATACTTAGCCTCAGTGGAATCGATTTCCACATACTTCTTTTCCCTATTAACCACGAAATTGGAGTTGAGTAAATGTTTTGCATGTAGGAAGACTGACATGCCACCTGAACCAATCACTCCCTTCTCTGTAACCTTGTAACTTAAGGGAGCCATGGTTGACATCATACTGGGCTTAAACAGTCTCCTGTATACAAAGAATCCAAATAGATAGATTATTTCAAAATAAACTAGGTAAACTGCCAGTCTATAATAGGGATCGGTCTGAGAGGTAGCGAACTTAGAGACGTAGCTATACACGAAGAAGAGCACAACTATGTAAATTAGATAGGAGAAGAGCATGGTCATATTTTTCTTGGCAAATTGCATGTACTCTTTCTGGTACTCCTCATCCTTCATTACCAGATCATTGGCATTCTTCTCCTCGTAAAGTGTTCCTGAATTCGCCACTTCCATCATTAATTTCCTATCCCTTAACATTGGATTAGACTTGTAAGTCATGGAAAAAGTTATTGCCATGTAGATAATGAAATATGAAATGAATGCTTCAAGGTAATATTTTGGATAAAATCCCAGAATTATAGACATTACAATAAGATATGTCTGGCTAATAAGCGCAAATTTCCAATTATAAGGATTGGGTGTCGCTGAAGACATACTAACTGGTATATAACGGTGTAACTTATATACTTATATAACAATGCGTGAACTTTTTCTCCTACTGCTGGCGCTAAGCTCTGCTATACTTCAGCAGAACACATTCGTATATTATTTTCAATCTCCAAATCAAATTCTCGTCGTCAACGTGACTTCCGAGCCCCTGAACTACGTAAAGTCCTATAACCTGTCCAACGGAATTTTGCTGGTTCTGAACTTCACCCCGCAAAATATAACATCCAATATCTCATTTAGCAGGGTCAACTCCACTGCATTGATTGTTCCGCTTTATGAGCTGGTGCCAAACTCCACCTATCAGATAAACTTCGCCCTTTCTACACACAACGTTACGGTACATCTTTCCTCCGCGTTGAAGAGTGATAGTTATCGCATCCCAACTTCAAGTAATCACTCATCATCTTCGAGTCAGAATCTACGATATGTACCATTCGTAGTCTTTGTATCGATCATGGTTATTATTTCAATCCTATTAAACCGAAGCAAACGACATTAGTATATACGCTTTTATACTATTCTGTGAATTGGTTCCTATGCCTAAACTGGAAGAGGTAAAGAGGGATCTGGAGTCTGGTATCCCAGTTCTGATATACGATTTCGACGGTAGAGAACAAGAGGTGGACATGGTGTTTTATGCTGGGGCCGTCTCCTGGAAGAGCGTCAAAACCCTAAGGACTCTGGCTGGAGGTCTAATATGTTACGCAACAGGTAAGGAAGAGGCAGAGTTACTGGGCCTTCCCTTTCAAGTGGACATTCTTAGATCCAATCAACTCCTTTCCAGACTTGTGAAAAGGCCAAGATACAACGACGAGCCAGCATTTTCCATATGGGTTAACTACGTGGATACCGGGACCGGTATCTCAGACCAGGATAGGGCACGTACCATAAGTGAACTTCATAGCATAGTCGCTAACTTAAGGGAGATGAGGGAAAGTGCCAGAGAGATCTTTTATGAAAACTTCTACTCGCCAGGGCACGTTCCAATACTCATCTCTAGGGGAATCAGAAATAGACGTGGACATACGGAACTTAGTATAGCGCTGGCTGAGATCCTAGGCTTAGAGAGGAGTATGGTCTTCGCCGAAATGTTGGGGGAGAAGACAAGTCTAGAAAAGAATGAAGCCATGAAGTTTGCCAGGCATAACGGATTTCACTTCCTAGAGGGGAAGGAGATATTACAGGAGGTGGTAGCGTGATGGAGAGAGTATACGGAGTTGCCGATACCACCTTCTCCAGGGTTAATATGGGCGAGATAGCCATCAACACCATCAGGAAAGAGGATCCAGATGCTGATATTATTCGTTACACAGTTCCCGGCATCAAGGATCTACCTGTAGCTGCGAAGAGACTCATTGAAGGTGGATGCAATGGGGTAATAACCCTTGGATGGGTTGGGAAAACTCAGTTGGACAAGTACAGTTACTTAGCCACAAGTATAGGGCTTATCACTGTTCAAATTTTGACCTCCACTCACGTTATCGACGTAACCGTCCATGAGGATGAGGCTGAGGATGAGGAGTCTCTTCGGGAGATCGCTATTGATAGGACGAGAAAACATTCCGTAAACTTGGTGAAGTTAGTTAGGGATGGAAAGAACGCCCTAACTGGAATGGCAGGTAAAGGATTGAGGCAGGGGTATAGAAATGCAGGACAGCTCGATTAAACTGGGAATAGTGGTCGCTGAGTTCAACTATGATATTACCCACCTGATGCTTGACAGAGCTATTTCACATGCCAAGTTCCTCAATGCAGAGATAAGGGCCATATTCAAGGTTCCTGGAACCTTTGAGATCCCTCTCGCCGTGAAGCGTTTGTTGTCAAGGGATGACATAGACTGTGTAGTTACGCTGGGGGCAGTGATTAAGGGAGAAACGAAGCATGACGAGCTAATTGCCAATCAAGTAACTAGACTGATCTCAGATCTGTCCCTTGAATTCGATAAGCCTGTCTCCCTCGGGATAATAGGACCTGGTGCGACGCATGAGCAGGCCGTGGAGAGAATAGAGGAGTATTCCACCAGGGCTGTGGAATCAGCGGTGAAAATGGCTAGAAGGATGAAGGCCTCCCAGAGCGGTTCCTCGGTGAATATAGAATGAAGGTGTTGATAGTCGAGCTATTTAACTATAGGGAATGGACCGAGTTGCTGGGTAACGATAGGGAGTGGAAAATCCAGGTAAACCAGCATCTTCTCTCGTCTAAGATGATTTGGAAGGCCTCTCAGATGGGAAGCATGGTTTTTCCCATGAGATACGATCAGTCTATCATGTTTGCAGATGGGATAGAAATCGGTAGGCTAAGGGCCTTCCTGAACTACGTCTCCAGAATGGCTCCAGTTAACATCAGGGCATGCCTAGGTTACGGTGAAACTCCACTGAAGGCTCAGGAGAATGGATACAGCTGTCTTAAGGAGCTAGAGCCTGGCAATTTTCAACTTCCTGCCTATCCAGATTCGCCTATCGCTGTGGCTCATTTTGACCTGAACGGGTTCACGGACTTCACTAACGGTACCTCCACATACAGGTCCTTCACTGAGGCCCAGAAGTTCTATTTTGAGATTGTGGAGTACGTATATTCGCTTGGTGGAATAGCTCAGTACATGGGCGGAGATAATATCGTCACGGTTATTGGACCAGACGTAATAGATCAGATCATAGCGAGGGTGGAGAATAATCAAAAAATGAAGGTGGGTATAGGAATCGGAAGAAATGCACGGGAGGCCATGAGGAACGCCACTAAGGCCTTAACTGAAATTAGGAAGGACAGGCGAGAGATTTGGAAGCTTCTTCAAGAATAGTGAACGTGGAATATGCCCTACTTGGACAGGAACTGGAAATAGCGGAGAAGGTTCACGTAGAGATCAGCGATGGGATCATCTCACACGTGGGAAAGGGATGGGACGTAAAGGGTGAAACCTATCCCAACTCCCTTCTCATGCCTGGGCTAGTGAACTCACACGTTCATACTTTTGATGCCATAGCTCCTGAGTTCGGATGGAATCTCACCCTCAAGGAGGCTGTGGGAGACCCGCATAGTGAGAAATACAGGGTACTGGTCAGCATGTCCCTCTCTGAGTTGAAGAAGTCAACACTCAACTTCCTTGAGAAATCGCTGAAACTGGGAGTCTTCACCGTGGTTGATTTCAAGGAGATGGATCTCAAGGGCGCAACTATCTCCAGGGAAGTAAAGGACCAGTCCCCAATCAACTATATTCCGCTAGGAAGGCTGGATGGTGAAGTGACAAGGGAGAGACTTGAGCTTCTCAAGAAGTTTGTGGATGGATACGGGGTCAGTAGCGTCTCCGTGGGGGTGGAGAAGCTTAGCCTCATCCGGGATGTATTTAGAGATAGGATAACCGCTATCCATGTATCGGAAACGCTGAGGCATAACCTACTCTCGGATCTTGAGGTCGCCCTTTCCACGCTCGAACCAGAGATACTGGTTCATGGTACCCATTTAACGGAAGAGGAAATTATATTGGTGGCTGAGAAGGGGATGAAGCTGGTTGTATGTCCCAGGAGTAACCTGTGGTTCTCAGCGGGGATACCCAACATCCCTATGATGATCAAGAGAGGAGTCAGGCTCCTATTGGGGACCGACAACGCGGGCGTGACTGACCCAGATCTATGGAAGGAGATGGAGGTAGCACTGCTCCTATCACGTCTTCGTGATCCTGGAAGCGATTTTTCCAGGGAGATCCTAAAATCAGTCACCGTCAATCCTGAACTGGGCGTTTATCCAATTCAGGAGGGAAACAGGATTACTGGATTGATCCTAGGGCCTGTTCCTAGATTCGAAACTTCAATTAATAAGTATATGGCCTTAATAAAGGAACCAGGAAAAATAATTAAAGTCTTGGGGCTACCCAGAACCTGATACTTGCCCCCTTCTCCAGTGGCGCCGTTAATTTCATGGGAATCCCTGCCCCAAACCCTATCTCTATTTCCTTGGAGAAGGAAAGTGCGCTTGATACCTTCTCTAGGACGGGTAAGCTGTACCTTGAACTTCCCGGTTTCTCTATCTCCAGTTTAGTGAGCGGTTTACCGTTTCTGAGAATTGCCGAATATCTTTTCCCAGCTTCCTCAACCTCAAAGGACACACGATCATCTTCGGTCTTTATCTCCACTTCCTCTCCCACCTGCATGGACTCATCCACTAGGATAGTGAGAATATCACCACCAATGCCTATAGTTACCGAGTGAGCAACGGATGGCTCCTTGAGAGCCTGCGGTTCTCCTTTTTCAGCCTTGATAGAGAGGTTGCTCCTAGTCCCCGTTTTCTCATCTCTCATGGAAATTCTGATCCCATCAGCGGTCTCCACTATCTCCACAGTTGACCTACCCTTCATTTTTGAAAGTATCTTCTTGAGATCTCCTAGGTTAAGCTTCACAGAAACCGGTTTTTCAATGCTGTACTCCTCCAGTGCATCTTTGCTAATCTCGACCACTCCCATCATCACCTTATCGTCTGTAAGGTACTTGGTTCCTATACCTTCCTCCGTGAGATTCAGTGTTAACTCGTCAGTAATCTTGGACATGGAGGATATAATGTAATAGAAATCCCTAGCACTTCCGTATATTGCCCTAAACATTACTCTTCCTTACTCTTCTTGGCTTTTTTAGTTTTCTTTGCCGTCCTCTTCTTGGGCGTTTTCTTTTTACCCTTCTCGGTCTTACTCACGAAAATTGAATTGTTGTCTTCAAATTCTTTCTTTGCCTCCTCTATACTGATTTTCCCTGACATAAGTCTGTGCCACACCTCAGTGTTCTTAGTGAGTAATTCTATGTCTTGGAGGGACATCGCTGGTACTCCTTCATCCTCTTCCTCCATTCTACTACCGCTATCATCCACTGGTGTCTCTGGTTCATTTTCATCGTCGTAATCCTCTGACGTGGAAATCACCCCTGATTTAAGCGAACAACTACTATATCATTCGCCGTTATATCTCTTGTTATTACCTTCCCCCTCTCAAGTCCCGAAAGCGTTTCGTAAATAATTCTCCTAGCCTCTTGGCTCTCCCCTCCGATTAACCTAGCAATATAGTTTAGCTCATCCGGATCATTCATTCCCATGACCATTGTTGTTGAGGCGTTGTTTATCATTTTTTCAAGTTTATCAGAATATTGAGATATTAGCACGAAACCATATCCGAATTTTCTTCCCTCGGCGAAAAGTCTCTCCGTCAGAGCCTCACCGCTCTCCCTTCCCAGAAGGAAAGGAGCCTCGTCTATAACCACGAGCTTCCTGAGTGAGCTGGATTTCTCGAGGTACATACTCCCTAGAATTGAGGCAAGAACGGTCTCCATTAGAATGTACTTTATGTTAGCGGTGGTTATTCTGGAGAAGTTCAGTATAACTCTCCCTTGAAGTAATTTCCATAGATCCTCACTTCCATAAAAGATGTTTGAGTCAAGAAACCTCAGGTAAGGCTCTATACTGCCCCATCGATTCAGATCCTGCGAACTCATAGATGCCCTCTTCTTCTTTTCAAGGAGTAACAGAACATCCCTTATTGTGGGTGGGTCTAGAGTCCACGTCCTTTCATCCTCGTCATATATCCCCTTTTCCTGATACGCCTCCACAAAGAGATTGGATAGATCCATGGTCTGAATACTTCCCAGATTGAAGATCGACTTGAGGGTCATGGCTATCTCAATGGACCTCTGTTTAGGAGATCTCCCGAAAAGCGATAGTGGATTTATCCCGTTTAGAGACATATCCACATTCTTGCCCGGAACGTCCCTGTATTCATCATGAATATCAAATATAACGTAATCTACGTCAGTTTTTGACAGAATCAATTTCGCCAGAGTTGACTTCCCGTATCCGCTGGACCCCACTATCACTATGTTGTAATTCTTTGTCCTAGAAAAATCTATACAAAAGGATTTTCTCTTACTAATCCATTTATATCTATATCCTGCCTGAAATAGGCCAGGAGTTAGACTTCTGACCAATACCTTCTCAACCTCCCCTATACAAATCCCGTTAACCTCTTCCCTGGGCTCCATCATGAGCAAGTAGGGGAGAGAGATCCATGATAATGAGGATAGTAGGCTCAGTTCGGTCCTCCCCAGAAAGGAGAGAACGACTCCATCAATTATTACCCCAATGATCAGAAAGGGCGAACGGGTGAGTGCAAAAACTGCAATTCCCAGCAATACAGAAAAAATGAAAATCTTCGTATCAGGTCTTCTCCTCATCCTTCTCAAGGACATCAGGGTAGTATCCCACAACGATCTGGTCAGGTACAGGAAGGCAGTGGTGATCCCAATCCCGGAGAGATATTCCAAGAAAATAAGAGGATCAGCAGGTCCATCAATCATGGTGAAAAGGGAAACTATACTCAGGGAGAAGAGTATGCTCGGGATCAAGGAGTCCAGAATCAGGGGAAAGAAAACTCCGTCTAGAAACACCAGAATCGAGAGTGTCAGGATACCGTTTAAACCGCCGAGGATAGGTTGAAGACTTTCTAGCTCAACAAAGATGAGTTCAGCAATTACTATCCCTATCGCAATGAGATATCTAACCTCTTTTTGCATATGCTTAATAAGCCTTGGGGCCCACAGTAATATGCCTTCATGTCCTCAGTATCTCAAGAGTTTATCTCTAGACTGCAATCTATTGGATATAAGGAGCTCACACCCATTCAGAAGCTGGCTATCCCAAGCATTCTCAAGGGTAAGCATACACTGGTGATAGCCCCAACGGGATATGGTAAGACGGAAGCTGCTATAATTCCCGTCATATACCAGATCTTTGCCAGGGGATATGAAAGAATATCTGCACTCTATGTAACTCCACTGAGGGCTCTAAACAGGGACCTGGAAGGGAGGTTGAGGAACTTTGGCCAGGCGTTTGGAATTAGGGTGGCGACTAGACATGGGGACAACTCCAGAAAGGAGAGAAGGGAAATTATCCTCAATCCGCCAGATCTACTCATAACCACTCCTGAAACCCTGCTCTATCTGGTCGTGGATAAGAGATTGAAGAAGTTGCTGGCCAATCTAAGGTGGATCATTATAGATGAATTGCAGGAAATGCTTGACCAAAAGAGGGGTTATGAGCTCTCCGTAGTTCTGCAGCGCCTCAGGAGGATCTCGAGAAACCCTAGATTTATTGGACTCTCTGCAACCATCAGTGACGTTGAGCTGGCCAAATCCTACCTAAGCTTGGATGAGGAGGTTGAGGTGGCCAGGGTTGACGGGAGGAAAGACACAGAGATCCTCATTGAGACCCCGGAGCCTTCTCATGAAACCGTTGAACTTGCAGTCAAGAAGGGAATGGATCCAGTATTACTGGCCAGATTACTCAGACTAAGGGAGATAATAGAGAAGAACAGACCTGTCCTGATTTTCACTAACACTAGGGAAACTGCCGAGTTCCTTGCCAATCAGCTTCAAACGATGTTTAACCTTAGGGTGGCTACACATCATGGTTCCCTGTCTCGGGAAATCAGGATGAACATGGAGTCCAGCTTTAAGGCGGGAGAGCTGGACGCGATTGTTGCCACGTCCAGCTTGGAACTGGGAATAGATATCGGTAGCATCTCCCTAGTGGTTCAGTATATGTCTCCTAGGCAGACCATCAGGCTCCTTCAGAGGGTTGGAAGGAGCGGGCATTCCCTTCATAGGAAGGCCAGGGGAGTAGTAATACCCGGAAATTACGCTTATGACGTACTCGAGTGTAAGGCCATTACAGAGCTCTCCAAGTCCTATCTGGAGCCCATGATTGTGGAGGAGAATCCACTGGACGTCCTAGCCCATCAGATAGCAGGAATGGTGATAGAAGGTCCCTTGCTCATGTCAGATGCCCTCGAGATATTTCGAGGTTCTCCCTATTTCAGAACCCTAAGCCCCGAGCTTCTGGAGGCTGTGGTGGAACAGCTTGAGGCGGAGAGGGTTGTGAGAAGGGAGGGTCAGGTCCTGAAGCCCTCCAGAAGGACTTGGAAGTACTACTACACTGTGAACATGATTCCTGACTCCAATATGACCTATCTTGTGATAAACACTGACACCAACTCTAGGATAGGCAACCTGGATTTCGACTTCGTGTCCATTCTAGATGAGGATAGTATCTTCGTCCTGGGGGGAAGACTCTGGAAAGTTGTATCAATAGAGGAGGGCAAGGTATATGTCTCCCCTGCGGAACTCAAGAAGGGTGACCTACCAAGCTGGTTCGGGGAAGCCATACCTGTGGAGAAGGAGGTTTCAATGAAGGTTTACGAATACCTTACCGAATCCTTTGCAGGGAGGAGGGAAGCGGAACCCGAACTCAAGGAGAAGGTAGAGGAGCACCTCTCTAGGAATTACCCAATCCTGAAAAGGGATTCCATACTGGTTGAGTTAGTGAATTCCGATCTCCTTGTAGTTCATTCCCCCTTTGGCACAAGGGGAAACAATACGCTCGGCTCCCTCATATCTGCGGTTCTCTCCTCCATAGGGTATAGAACTTCCTTCAGGAGCGATGCCTATCACGTCGCATTGACCTCCATGGTTCCACTGGAGGTAGGGATTGTGGAGGACGTCCTGAACAAGGTTAAGTCCATGAGTGCTGAGTATGCATCAAGATTGCTGGAACAGCAGGTAGTAAACGAGCCCGAATTCAAGTGGATCCTGCTGATAGAGGCTCAACGCTTCGGCGCCATAGAAAAGGGAGCCGAGATCAAGCTGGGTCATTACGTTCTAAGGGCCTACGTTGATACTGTGATAGGAAAGGAGTCCATCAAGGAGTTCATGCTGAGATTTCATGATCTCTCCATCCTGTCGCTCCTCAAGGAAATGAAGTGGGACCTAGTGGAAGTTCCCTCCCCATCTCCCCTAGCCCAGGAATTTCTTGACCGTCTCCTGGTCTTCACCTCCGTGGATGATAAACCCATCATGGTGGAAGTCTTCAAGAGACGGCTTATGAACAAGGAGATACTTTCAATCTGTCTCCTATGCGGTTGGAACTCCAAGGTGAAGGTGGCAGAAACTCCGGAGAGATGTCCCAGGTGCGGGTCTGTGTTCATCACCTCAACCTTTCCAGACGACAGGGAGGCACTGGAAATTGTTAGGAGAAACATAAGGGGAGAGAAGCTGAACCGAAAAGAACAGAAGAGGCTCTCGGAGCTTAAGTCCATAGCCTCACTTTACTCCAATTACGGTAGGATAGCCTTCTTGGCCCTGGCGGTCAGGGGTATAGGTCCCACCAATCTGGGAAGGGTACTTAGGTCCCTCTCTCAAGGCGAGGATAAGTTCTATCAAACTCTCATGGAGGAGGAGAGGAAGTTCATTAGGTATAGGAAGTACTGGCAGTAAGCTTTTAATAGCAACCGAGAACTTTTCTCAAGTGTTCTGATATGGCAATAATTGAAGTCGGGAGGATTTGCGTTAAGCTCTCTGGACGCGAAGCTGGGAGTAAATGTGTCATAGTTGATATAATAGACAATAACTTTGTTCTGGTTACAGGTCCAAAGAACATCAGCGGAGTTAAGAGAAGAAGGGTTAACATATCACACTTGGAACCCACGGACAAGGCGGTAGAGATAGCCAAGGGAGCCTCAGACCAGGAAATAGAGGCAAAACTGAAGGAGCAAGGATTGATTGACTTCATGAAGGAAAAGGTGAAGGTAAAAGTTCCAGTGATTTGAATGGATTTTTCTCCTTTCGTGGAAAGAATTGATAAGTTTTGTGGTTATGATAAGCCCTGGGAGATTCGCAAGGATTACGTTCCTGCAGGGGATTTCGGGGTTCAACCGGACAAGAGAACAATAAAGGATCTAATGAACACCTCGATCATTAACGTGGACAAGCCACCCGGACCCACAAGTCACGAAGTGGCCTTCTGGGTAAAGACCATGTTTGGGTTACCCAGGGTGGGGCACGGAGGGACCCTAGAGCCCTTATGGGCGGGGCAATCCCAAGGTAACCGGTGTCCTACCCATAGGCCTGGGTAAGGCCACCAGAGTAATGAGCGTCGTGACCAAATCGGGAAAGGAATACGTGTGCCTGATGGAGGTCCACTGTGACTTTCGAGAGGACAGGGTCAGGGAGGTCTCCAAGGAATTCGTGGGGACCATATATCAGAAACCGCCCGTGCGATCCTCAGTGAAGAGGAGGGTCAGGAAGAGGCAGGTGTACTCGCTTGACATTCTGGAGATAGAAGGAAGGAAGGTGCTCATGAGGATATCCTCAGAGCCCGGGACCTACATGAGGAAGATCTGCCATGATATGGGCATCCTTCTGGGTTGCGGTGCACATATGAGGGAGTTAAGGAGGACCAGGTCAGGTGTGTTCAGGGAGGACACGCTTGTAACGTTACAGCAGGTGTCCGAGGCACTTTACCTCTACCGTAATTGTGGTGAGGAGGATGAGCTGAGGAAGATACTCATCCCCATGGAGATGGCCTTCTGCGGAATCCCCAAGATCATCGTGGACGACGAGACCGTTAACTCCCTCGCTTATGGATCGCCCCTTATGGCACCCGGGATAGTGGCCTTTCAGAGCTTCAGAAAGGATGACGTAGTGGCGCTCATCACCTGGAAGGGTGAGGGAATAGCCCTTGGGAGGGCCCTGATTGATTCCAGAAACATGGGGAAAAAGGGAGAAGTGGCTAAACCTGAGAGGGTATTAATGGAGAAAGATGTATATCCCAAGGCATGGAAGAAATGATGTTTATCGTAACTGATGTGGTTAATGGAGTCCCCCTAAACCTAGTTAGCTACCCAGGTCTCTTCTCTAAGAAGAGATTAGACCTAGGGACTAGGGTTCTTCTAGAGAATCTTCTAATTCCTGAGGAGGGGGCAGTAGCCGACGTAGGATGCGGTTATGGTCCTATAGGAATATACGTGGCACTAGTGAACCCAAGGCTCTCGGTCTACATGCTTGACATGAACCCCCTGGCAGTAAAGGCCTCGAGAGAGAACGTGGAGAGATACGGGTTAGGGGATAGGGTAACAGTGATCAAGAGCGACCTTCTGTCAGAGCTAGGGGTCAGGGTTAAGGCCATCTACTCCAACCCTCCCCTTTCCAAGGGGGTAGACGTGCTGGAGAGACTGGCCAAACAGGCCCCAGAGAAGCTGGAAAAGGGTGGATACGTACAGATGGTCCTGTATAAGGGGGAGGGTAACGCAACCAAGATATTTGGAGATTATTTCCCCGAAGTCAGGGTCATGAAGAGCGTGAAGGGATACTCCATTGTCCTCGCCGTAAACAATTAAAGAGAGCAAACTGGATAATTAAGTGCCGGGGTGCCCGAGCGGACCAAGGGGCTGGCCTTGAGAGCTTCCTGGTTAGCCAGTAGGGACTTCCCTGCGCGGGTTCAAATCCCGCCCCCGGCGTCTTCAGATCGAGGGACGTCACGTGTTTGAGGTCCTGTGGTACAGGGTTGGATGGAGACGCATAGTGAGTATGAAATTGAAATGGTATACGGCGATAGGGAACTCGTGTAGCCCAATCCCTGATAGGGCAATATCACTCCATAGAGATGGACGGAAACCCCATGCTAATCAGTTAGAGATACTGTAAACAAGTAAACTCAGGTTCAAAATTGATTACTTTCAATTAAACCTGTATTCTATCTTCTGGATCTTCCCTTTCCCTGCCCGTCCTCTGTTTCATCCACAGCTTTCCATTCTGCCCATCCTGGCATTCTGGGCCCTTCCCTATCGAACTCTTCGAAGGCCTTAACTATATCCTTTCCACGGACGACCCTAATTTTGGCCATTTCTCGCGTGTAAAATAGATCAGCAAGGATATAAAGGTTTAAGGGTTACCGTTGACGATACCTTCATTCAGCTGGCTTAAACTCTGACGGCGGACATCGAAGAGGCAACAGCGAAAATTATTAGTATATCCTGAAACTTTTCCTACAATATTATGGAGGGAGCACACTCGAAGTCGTCGCAGAAGGTCTACAGCTACAAAGTTAACGTAAAGCTGGAGTACCACGATCCACCATCTGCATCCTACACGGTTCTGAATACCATACAGATAACGCTTGATCCGCAGGAGAAGGGGGCCGAGGTTAGGGCTATATCCGAGGATGGTAAAATTTTTACCATATTTTTCAATCGTCTTGTAATAAGTTCCTCCATATTCACTTACATCTCAGAACCACCACAGGAGGGAGAGGGGAGCACAGCCACCCTGTATCCCTTTAACCTTGCAATTTACCTGTCAAGTCAGGGGAAGCCCAGGTATGTTTACTTCAATATCTCGAGTAATGGGAGGATCTACGGTAACAATCTCTTTGTGGATACGCTGGAGATATATGACAATCTCTCCATCGTCAGGACAAGGATATTCTTCAAGCATGAGGATCCGGTAAGGGGATTTCGCCGGCACGAATACACCGTATGTAATACAACCGATTTCCCAGTGAAGCATGTGTACTTTGGGTTGGACAGTTACGTAAGGGGACTACGCATAGAGGATGAGGCCCACGAACATCTCATCCTACTGACCAATGGACAGTTGAGGGACCTGTTGGGTGAGAAGATAAATGAAATGGAATTCGCTGTAGTGGTTGAGCTGAATAGGGAACTGAAACCTGGAGAGTGCCGTACAATTAGCCTCAAGAGTTATGACGAAATAAGGAGAGGAAAGAAGGAGTTCGAGATAAGGATAGCCCTCCTGGATAACATAACTGAAGGAATAGTTATAATACCCTCAAAGGGTTATAAGGGTTGTCACCAGTCTGCAAAGGATCAGCTTCAGTCTTCGCGACGAGGATAATAAGCCCACGCCTATCGTGTCAGGAAACTCGTTGAAGTGGAACAGGAGGAACCAGGAACTTTTCCCCGGGATTAACCTAGATCTGTTCTGTGACCCTGCGCCCGAAAACGGAGTCGTTGAGTCCAACACAGCCGTGGACATGCAGTTCAGAACCACCAACTCACAGGGAGGACGGGTATTCGTTGAGATTGCATATGGGTTGGAGTTTCAATACCTGAAGTTCTGGAGATCATTCCTGTGGGTGATGAATATCCTATTATGGGCCCTTTTCCTTCAAGAGACATGGGTTCATACGGAGGGGCTATGGAAAAGTCTGAATATCAGGTTGGGCCCACCTGCCAATCTGGAGTTTAGTATTGCATTCCTCTTCGGGGCCATGGTAGGAACTGTTTCCTTTCCATTCTATGTGGAGAGTAACTGGAGAGGGTATATGGGCGAGATTCTGAAATCCTTGGCGAGAAGACTGAGAAAAGGACAACCGGAGCTGGTCTCGTCCTTAATTATCGTTATCCTGGCCGTGGTTGGGCTCACTGAGGAGTTCATGTCCCTGCAGGGGAACCCGCTCAGCGACGTTTCCTTCGCGTACCTGGAAATAGAGTTCGCAATAGTTGTGGTCCTGGAGCTTGCCTTCGTAATAGTGGAAAGAGAGCTAAGGGAGGAATATAGAAACGTTCTTCTCATGCTGGTAATTCTGTCCATGATTTCCATGCTTCTGGCGGTGGGATAGTACTGGAGAGTTCGAAAATCCGAAGATAAAGTTTGAGTTGTGATGTTTGAAAGTACTATAATCGAATCAAAACCAGAGAAACTTTCGTGAAAAGTAAGGTAGCCGGGCAGGGATTCGAACCCTGGTCCCAGGGGCCAAAGCCCTGGATCCTTGGCCGCTAGACTACCCGGCTAATACGGATTTTGTAATTCTACGTTATAAAGCTTCCTTAATGGGTGTCAATTTAGCTTTGTCTCATTGATTACATGGTGAGAGACGGACAAGAGGTCTAGATAACCTTCTAAAGGACGTTTATATCAAGAGATCGTTCAGGAACGTGAATAAATCCTTTCCATCAAGGAGACTGGCGTAGAAATCGTATGGTAAAGGAGCGCCGCAGCCGGGATTTGAACCCGGGTCAGGGGCTCGACAGGCCCCCATCCTAGACCGGGCTAGACTACTGCGGCATACTAATATTATTACATTCAATATTTAAAGTTATCTTTTCTTTTTGTACGGGTATAAATGCGACTGGGGTAGAGTTGCACAGTTGATTATTTAGAGCTTTCTAAGACTGTGTCTCTGGTCATTAGCAATAAGATTGGGAAGTTCTCCTCCAGAAACGGTTAATTAAATACGTGCTTAACAATCTCGAAGATGTACTTCGCCAGTGCATGGTGAAGCTCAACAGGGAGGCATAGTGAAAAAGAAGCTAATATGCCTGCCCGTTAATCAATAAGATCTTACTCTATATCGTAGTCAAGGAACCATTACCAACGGACATCTTTTCTTACACCAAATCAAGAGCATAGCTGCAGTCCTAGATTCGTCAACTATTCCCAATCCACTTTCAGCCTACTCTCTACTATATAAACTGGGAATACTTATATACTTTCAGATCAATTATTATCCATGTCTCTCCTAGAACAGAAGGAACAATTGGTTCAGGCTGAGTCAACGGGAGATCTGAATGGGGTGATCCAGGCAATAACGGCTATGAACAGGGAGTTCAACAACTTCATCTACAGCAACAGAGCCCTGGAGTCCGTTGCCTTCAACGCCATAGCCATGGCCAGGGTTGGGTCCCCCTTTACCTACGTAACTAACAATGATCAGGCCAACGAAGAGGCTCGGTGCAACGGAAAGACGGAGGGTAATATGAGGGCTAGAGCTGATCAAGTCGACAGGGACTTCATGAAGCTGGCCTTCGTCTCAGTGGCCACAGACAATGATATTTCCGCAAGCGTGGTGGGAAATCCCTATAGTGATGCACCAAAACTGGTGTTCAGGCAGGGCGTTATGGTAAGCCTTACAACTCCCTCTGGCAAGAACATCATGGTGTATATGGGAGGGATATCCCCCAACTGGAGAGGAGATCACGTTTCAGTTTACCAGTACGGTGCAGAGAGGAGATTCAGGTTTTCCTCCAGCGTAAGGAGCGAGCTATCTAGAGTGATAGGGAAATTCAACGTAGGCATCCTCTTTGGAGGAGAGAGAACGTCCCAGACCTTTACGAACCCCCTACCTCCCGAACCTTCAAGTTACTCCGCATTTGTACAGTCATACAGGAGAGAGATACGCGAAGCGAGCTCCAAGAGCGGAGGTCTATTCTACAAAACTCCTACATCTCATGGTGTATGCAATACATGTACTTCAATAGCATCCTACGTGAGTGGCACCTTCCCTGATCTCCTTCCGGCTCTCTCTACTCCCTTCGTTCCCTTCATAGGTCAGGGCTACTACTTTATACCCGGATATCCCGAGGATCCCGTAGACGACTACTACCTGGGTTCTCCTGTCTACTCTGGGAACTCCCAGTGCAACGTTCCAGTCATTTCCGGTTTCATCTCCTCCCTGGTATCCTTCTCTCAAGTTCTGAGCGCGTATGCCCAGTCGCAGAACCGAAAAGTGGACAACGATCCTCAGCTTGAAGGTTTCTTCGAGTCCTCCTCCGTTGCATTCGTCTTTCCTCCACCCAGGAGCTGGAATTATCAGGACGTGATGGAGTGGTCTGCTTCCCTGGGCTACTCCCAGGATTACCTCTCCTCAGCAGTGAACTTCGCAATAGTTATAGGAAATATTCTTTCCCGGTACCCTGAGGACGTGGTAGATGAACTGGAGAAGGAGTTGTACAAGCATCACTTCAGCTGTTCCGATCAGGGCCATTGCTACTCTGAGATGAGCAGGGTGGCTCAAGACATTTATAACGTGCTGAGCCAGCTAGGATCTGACCAGGAGCTGGAGGCGCTGGAGATCTGTCATGAAGAGGCCACAACGCTGGATGAAACCTGTTACTGGAATTGCGTGGATAGGGTGTCTGACTACCTGAAGCATCTGCCCATTATAGACATGCTCCACCTCTCTCCCTCGCCATACGACATTAGGAGGGCCTCTCAGGCCCAGTGCAGGGAGGTCTGCACCAAGTTCAATGAGAGCAGATACCAGGAATGCCTGAAGTGGATATATCCCTCCCATGGAATTCACGCAACACCATGAGTCCCACGCATTTCTCTGGGTGGGAATGATCTTGGTCATGGTTTTGGTAGTATCTCATTGAGGTTTCGTCACGACGAGACAAAGACTGGTTTTGTTATGGCGAGAATTTAACTAACTAGAAACTACAAGAATTCTAGTTTAGTTGACCGTAACCAATATCCCCATTGCCTCCTACCGGGAAGGCGTAGATGAACTCTAAACTCAAACTTTCATGTTACTAAGATGCACGCAAGACCAGCCGGATAAAGCCCGGGAGATGTGGAATTAACCCACGTTATTGTCCCGGGGATAAATGTACATTGTACAGTTCAGGACGCGGTTGTCTGCGACCAAATGCGGGGGGCGGGATTTGGACCCGCGCAGGACTGCTCCAGCGGATCTCCTATGCGATCTTAAGTCCGCCCCCTTTGACCAGGCTCGGGCACCCCCGCACACATAAACTTGATCCAGTTGCTTAAAGGTTTATCCGAAAATTTAATTTATCACTGATACTCTCTGTTACCAGATTTACGATGGTGAAGCACTCGAGAGGAAACAGGACAAGGAGCAGGAAACTTCTCAGGAAGGCACCTAGGGAGAGGGGAGCAGTTCCTTCTTTGGGCAGGCTAATGCTTGACCTGAAGGAAGGCGAGAGGGTTGTTATAAAGATAAACTCATCCACACACAACGGTATGCCACACAGGAGATACCAGGGCAAGGTTGGAACTGTCCTCGGAAAGAGGGGAAAATCCTACGAGGTTAAGGTGAAGCTTGGGGATAAGGAAAAGGTTCTAGTAGTCAGACCCGAGCACCTCAACCAGATAAAGGCTTAGAAGTGATTTTTCTATGTCATCTATTCAGATCATTGAGGAAGATTACGTCCCCTACTCTGTGGCCAAGGAGATCCTGAAGGAGGCCATTGAGTCAGGATCTTCCTCCTCCATTCTCCAGAAGACCTTTGAGTACCTTAACTCCTTGGAGAAATGCAGTGCGGAGAACGCGCGGAAACTCATGGAGGAGCTCAAGGGACTGGTCTCTAAGAAGGAGGTTATGGCCATGATAAGCAGTCTTTGCCCGGACAATCCGGACGCACTTAGGGCCATCCTAACCTTGGAGGGTAAGGCATTTTCTCAGGATGAATTGGAGAAAATTCTAGATTTAATAAAAAGATACAGAAACAACTGATTGTCTTTAATATTCTAATTGCATATATCCTTATCTGTGGCACTATGAGTAAGAGAGGGCCTAGGGAGCGCTACGTTTATGTGCTGGACTACCTCAGGGAGGGAAATCCACTTGACAGGCATAAATGGCATAAGAACAAACCCATAGTCCAGGTAATTGGTGAGGATTACTTCATTCTCATGGAAGCCATCCCGTTGACCGAGCAGATCCAGCTGGAAGAGAGGATAGACAGGGATCAGGATCCGCCCGTTATCAAGGTCGATGTGCTCATAGATTACGAGGACCTGACCTCACTGGCCAAGGACAATCTTGGGAAAATCCTGGAAAAAATAGTCAGCGCAAAGGAGAGTCAGTTCGTCAACTTCTTTAACAGAGCTGAGTCACTCACCCTGAAACTTCACGCCCTTGAGCTCCTTCCCGATATAGGGAAAAAGACCCTCAGGACCGTCCTGGAGGAGCGAAAGCGTGCTCCGTTCGTCAGCTTCGCCGACATAGAGGCCAGGGTGGGAATCAAGAATGTGAAGGAGATACTGGTGAAGAGGTTGCTGGTGGAAATCAAGAGGGAGGACAAGTACTTCCTCTTCGTCTATCCAGGCGAGGCGGAGAGGGGAGCTGAGGGAGAGAGGAAGCCTCAGGAGCAGAAATATATAGGCTACTTAGAAAGATTAAAGCAGGGATGAATTATTCACAGAATTTTCTAGTAGATCAAGAAATAATTTCTCGTATTGTAGGTCATGTCTCCGGGTTGAGGCCCCTTATAGAGATAGGTTGCGGGAGGGGAAACCTCTCCAGGTTCCTTAACCCTGACGTGTGTATTGAGCTTGATACCCGCCTGCTTCCTCATCTCTCTGAATTCAATCCAGTTCATGGGGATGCCAGAAGACTTCCAGTATCAAGGGGACAGATAGTCTCCTCTCTTCCATACTCCATTACTTCGGATTTCTTCGTCGAGGTTTCTAAACTGGACTCCTTCCCCAGGCTTCTCCTCGTCCTTCAGGAGGACTTCGTGAACAAGATACTGGGTTATCCAACCTTTCTATCCTTCCTCCTAAATTACTATTATGTAATAGACAAGCTACTGGTTATCCCTCCCAGGGCGTTCAGGCCCGTTCCCAGGGTCTTCTCGTCCCTGGTACTCCTGGAGAGGAGGAGGAGCTATAACGAGAGGGTAACGGAGATAATAAAATGCCTTAGCAGGTACAGGAACAAGACCCTGAGAAATGCGTCTCAACTGTGCGGTTTGACCTCAAGTGAGACCAGAAGAGTGAGGGACTTCAAGCCATGGATGGTTACAGAATTGTTGAGTTCAATGGGTATAAACTCTGTGTGAACGAGGAAGTATACGAACCTGCAGAGGACTCGGAGATTCTGGCCTCAATTCTGGACGTGAGACAGGGGGAGAATGTGCTGGATATGGGTTCAGGCAGTGGGTTACTGGGAATTATCGCCAGCAAAATGGGAGGCAGGGTAACCTCGATAGACGTCAATCCCTATGCCACGGAGGCCACTCTCTGCTCCTCTAGGTTAAACGGGGTAGATCTTGAGGTGATAAACTGCGACTCTATCACCTGTTTGAGAGAAGTCAAAGTGGATACATTGATATTCAATCCACCCTACTTACCTGTGTATGAAACATCAAGCTGGATAGGATATAGCTGGTCGGGAGGGAGGGGAGGAGTAGAGGTCCTTCTTGGGGTGATGAGACAGGTTAATGCAAAGAATTACTATTTCGTGTACTCTAGCTTCACGGACGAGGAGGAGATAACCAGGTTCCTTCAAGACCGTGGATTGGAAATAAATAAAGTTAAAGAGAGGGTAATCGGATTTGAGGTTCTCAAGGCGGTGAAGGTAGTTGCTAAGGGTGATCTTGGTAGAGCCTGAAGGGGAATATAACGTGGGTTTCGTGGCCAGGCTATGTAAGAACTTTGAAGTGGACCAGCTATACGTGGTCAATCCCAGATGTGACCTGAACAAGGCCATGGAGTTCTCGGCCAAGGGAAGGGATTTCATGGAGAGGGTCACAGTTACCTCTACACTGCAGGAAGCGTTGAGGGATCTAGATCTCAAGATATCCACGTCCAGCATCGCAGATTCCAAGGGAGATATGTTGCGTAAGTCCATGCCTCCCTGGGAGATTGTTAAGTTAATGGAGAACAGAAGGACAGGACTGGTGTTCGGGAGGGAGAGCGTGGGTTTAACCAGAGAGGAAATAATGATGACGGATATAATGGTTCATATCCCGGCCAACAGGGATTACCCCGTGCTGAACCTGTCCCACGCCGTGGGAATAATCCTGTATGAGATCTGGAAGTCAACTCATCTCCGCCCAGGCGAGGCTGGTCCTGCTCCCTCACAGAAGACCATAACGCTGGTTGAGAAGTACGTAAAAACTCTCTACGACACAGTTAAAAGATCAGATGGGGATGAGGCTATGTATATTGCAACTAAGAGATCATTATTGCGGGGTATAAGGGATGAGGAGGAAGGGAGGGCGGTTGTCAGGTTTCTCAGGAAGGTCTACATGAGAATGATTCACGGCAATGAATGAGTTTTTATACTCTTTACTAAAGATGTTTGTTCAATGTCAGCTAGATCAGGTGCCAAGGGTAGTGCTGGTGCACTCAAAGATAAGTGGAAGATGAAGAAATGGTTCTCAATTTACTCGCCTAAGGTATTTGGAGAGGTGTCCCTGGGTTCTACCCCCGCTTTTGATGTGTCGCAGACTATTGGCAGGAAGGTGGAGACCACCCTCTATGACTTAACGGGCGACTTCAGTACTGTGTATGTTCACCTGTACTTTAAGGTTGTGAGGAGCGAAGGTGATAGGCTTTTCACGGAGTTCGCAGGCCACGAGCTTTCCAGGGATTACGTAAGATCCTTGGTTAGAAGGAAAAGTTCCAAGATCAACAAGGTTGTGGATATAGTCACGAAGGACGGTTATACCCTTAGGGTAAAGACGCTGGCCTTAACTGCCTACAGGGTTCACAGGGAACAGGCCACCACTATCAGGAAGATCATGGAGGACGTGGTTAAGAAGACAGCGGAGGGTAAGACCTTCGACGAATTTGTTCAGGAGATGATATTTGGAAACCTGGCAAACAACATATTCAATGAGGCAAAGAAGATAGCCCCTCTCAGGAAGGCTGAAATAGAGAAGTCCAAGGTTCTACTTGCACCCGTAATAAAGGAGGTCAAGCAAGCCGTTGAAAGTAGTGCTCCTAGCAGCGGGTAAGGGAGAAAGACTAGAGCCCATCACCCATACTAGGCCCAAACCCTTTGTTCCCGTTCTAGGAGAAACCCTGATTGAAAGGAACTTGAAGATAGTTAGGAGAATTGTGAAGGATCCAGAGATTTTTGTGGTGATACCCGAGGAGTATCCTCCCGAATATGAGTCTTTCTTTTCGCGATTACAGGGAGTCAATCTGGTGAAACAGGGCGAAAGGAAAGGGACTGGAGGGGCTCTTCAGTACGTTCCAAAGTTTTCCAATGACGAACTCCTTATTTTTTACGGGGACATTTATACCACGAGTAACTCTGTGGAGAGAGTGGTCTCGGAGCCTGGCAATTCCATGCTCGGTGTTGAGGTTCCCAATCCCAGCGAATACGGGTCCCTTAAGATGGATGAGGGAGGATACCTTCAGGGAATTGTGGAGAAGAGCCCCAATCCACCCTCCAACGTAATTAATGGAGGGATATACAAGCTTTCCTCTTCGATTCTGGATCTGGTGGATAAACTAGAGCTTTCCCCTAGGGGAGAATATGAATTTACAGACGCCATTACTACCTTCGCTAGGAGGTCTAGGATAAAGGTGGTTAAGAGTAACGACTTCTGGAGGGATGTGGGAAAGCCGTGGGATGTCATTGACATAAACAAGGTGGAACTGGACTCAATACCCGGTAAGATTGAGGGCGAACTAGAGGAAAATGTGAAGCTGATGGGGAAGGTGGTCATTGAGGAGGGAGCCAAGATACTTTCAGGTACAAGGATAGAAGGACCAGCGTACATCGGGAGGAACTGTGTAGTTGGACCAAACGCCTTCGTAAGGCCTTACACTGTCCTGGTAAGTAATGTGAAGATAGGATCATTCGTGGAGATTAAGGAGTCAGTTGTAATGGAAGGGACAAAAATCCCCCATTTGAGCTATGTGGGAGACAGCGTAATCTCTGAGGATGTTAACTTTGGTGCCGGAACTCTGGTGGCTAATCTGAGGTTTGATGAAAAGGAAGTGTACATGAACATTAAGGGAAAGAGACAGGGAACAGGGAGGAAAAAGATGGGGACAGTTGTGGGTGGACACGTGAGGACCGGGATAAACGTATCCATACTACCCGGGATAAGGATAGGAGCTTACGCCATGATCTATCCCGGAGCGGTAGTGAACAGGGACGTGAATAGGGGAGAGTTCTTCAAGGGTTGAAAACCTAGGATTATGTAGGTCAGGGAAGTTGAAGACCTCTTCACCCATTTTATCTCTTTGGGGGTTGGTGGGGAATACCCACCGTAAGGTTGAGGATGGATAGCCCAAAGAAAGGTTTTGATGATAGCGTAAATCAACTGTGGTCTGCTAAACCCCAACGTGCGATCACATGGGATGGCCACCCAGAGATGGAACCGAAGTCAAGCTTGCGGAGATCTAGCCACCTTAACCCTCCCACTCGGGGCGTCAAGGATGGGTTTCATTAGATGCTGTGGGTTAGAGGGGATCGAGCATGGTGAATGAACCAAGAAGCCTTATTGTGAGGGTGGGGTAGTTCACCCCTTGGCTAAAGTGGATACTATCTTTATCACGTCCCCATCCTTAAGTTCGTAGTCCTCTCCTACCCTTACCTTTTTCTTGGCCTCTATTGCGTAGAGAAATCCCTTTCCTAAGTCCGTGTGTATGAGAAACGCTAGGTCCTTGGGTGTGGAACCTTTCTCTACCAGAAAGACGTCTGGTAGAACGTCCCCATCCTTATTCGTGTATTTTCTTTCATCTTCTACTGGATACACGTGAATCATATTCAACGCTCCAAAGACGGCCTCGTTTATGGCCTGTTGAACCCCGGTACTGCCGTACACGTCAAGCACATTGCTCTTGATGTAGTTCAGGGCTTTCATTCTCTTCTCCTCAATATTCCCTATTACCCTGAATTGACCATCTCCAGGGATGTAGTCTATGAGGCCAGCCTTCGCTGCCCTTCTTAGCGCAAGCTCGGATTCAGCGCTCACCGGTACCACGTGGGAATGCTTCTCCTTTAACCTGGAAATGTTTTCCCTTGAAATTGGTATGTCTGCCTTGTTTGCAGCTATTACTATGGGCTTAGATATCTTGCGCAATACTGAACTGAACTGTCTAAGTCCCTCATCGCCCCACTGAATCAGCTTGACGTTTTCAAGACCGCTGGCCTTTAGGGCCATGACCACATGTTTCCTGTTAACAGATAACCCGGACACCTTACTGAGGAGAGATTCCACAACGTCTTTACTGCTGAGATCGGTGGTCCTGGCAAATTTATCCCAATCCTTCCTAATAACCGAGAAAAACCATTCATCTATTTCCCTTTCCACGAACTTAACGTCCTCCTCAGGATCCCTGCTCCCTGGGCTCACCATCACACCCTCTTCGTTGGTGGACCCACTGGCATCCACGACGTGAATTAATACATCAGCTTTTCTGAGGTCATCGAGGAATTTGTTACCCAGACCTCTACCTTCATGTGCTCCAGGAATTAGTCCCGCAACATCCAGTAGCTTAACGGGAATGAACCTGTAATCCCCTATACAGATTGAGTTCTTTGGCTGGCACTTAACCCCGAGTTCTACGTGGACGCATCTCTTCCTTGCGTACCCCACACCCACGTTGGGTTCAATTGTAACGAAAGGTCTATTGGCTATCTCTACCTCCAGCATGGTAGCGGCGGAAAAGAACGTGCTCTTGCCAACGTTGGTTTTGCCAATGAGGCCTATGGTTATCATGTATATTCTGTGATATAGGTACCGTTCAGTTTTTTAAGTAGTTGATAGCTAGCACTATAGGAGAAATGATATGGTAGCCTCAGCGTACTCTTTCATGGCAACTACTTGGGCCAGTGAGGAGTGGAAGAAAACAGTTATCAGGCAAAGACTTGTTGAGTGGAGGAACCAGAACACGGTAACCAGAATTGAGAAACCAACTAGGCTGGACAGGGCAAGAGCTTTGGGATACAAGGCTAAACAGGGCATTATAGTTGCTAGAGTTAAGGTTGAGAAGGGTGGAATGGATAAGCAGAGACCAAACAGTGGTAGAAGACCCAAGAGGATGGGTGTTTACGGTTTCTCGCCCGCTAAAAGCCTTCAATTTATTGCAGAGGAGAAGGCTGCAAGGAAGTTCCCAGGTCTCGAGGTTCTTGGGAGCTACTACGTTGCTGAGGACGGCAAGTACAAGTATTATGAGGTAATCCTGGTGGATCCGCATAACCCTGTTATCATGTCCGATCCTCAATTTAGCTGGTTAAAGAACCCGGCCAATAGGGGAAGGGTATTCAGAGGTCTAACCTCAGCCGGCAGGAGAACCCGTGGACTTCTTAAGTCTCGCGGACTTAAGGGAACAATACACCACAAGATAGCTAGGAAGAAGAAGGAGAGAGAGCAGAAGAAGAGACATGAAGCAAGCACGTATTACAGGCTATCCAGATATGATAGAATTCCAGGCAAGTAAGGGACATGCGGGTTAACAGGATAACCGCCTCTGTATTTTTATATTCTACAGAAGATGAAAGTAAGGTTCTCAATGCACTTCTTTCACTTCTTGACGATCAGAAGGGAACCTCTATAACCAGATATGACGCAACTGGACACTACGGAGACTCCATTGTAACCTTCAAGGTTGAGCTAGAGGGTAAAGTTGCCAGCGAGGTCACTCAGAGGTTGCTCTCTAGACTGGATAAGGGAGACCTAATCTTCCTTTTATCAACAATTCAAAGTAGATCAGAGGGAAATAGAATATATCTTAGAATAGACAAGCAGGCCTTAATATCTCAGGGCAGGGTTTTATTAAAAGATGGGGACGATGTAATAAAAATAGTTATAAGTTTAAAGGATAACATTAAACAGTTTATGGAGGAATTGAAGCAACTTGCTAGTGGAAACATGTATACTAGATCCTAGGCTAGTGGAAGTTTCCAGGAAACTGGGATTTCAGCGGTATCTTGTTGAGACGAGAAAGGACCTGAGAGAAGAGGGGCTCAGGAGGAGGGTAACCTTGCAGGGAGATTCGAGGAGCGCCAGTCCAAATAACTCGATCGTCTTCTTCAGGCCCCTTTCCAGGGGACAATTGGTCAAAGCCCTGAATGATCCTGGGATTCACGGCATAAGCGTGGATAACGATAATTTCTATTTACTGAGGAAGAATCTTTTGAATTTATCTAAGAGTAAAGAGAAATTTATTGAGATCAGGTTGAGTAATTCATCTTCAAATGTTATTCGTAGAGCCATAGAGTGGGGGTATAAAGGTGCAAAGATAGTGTTCTCATCCTGCGCCTCTAGGATATCGGAGCTGTGGGCTCCCTTAAGCCTAGTGAATTATATAACGTTTCACGGAGCCTATATGGAGGACGTGATAAGCTGGGTCTATACAAATCCCTTGGAGTTGTTTCAGCTTGTATCAGACGATCCTTGACATGGTAATTGTGATATGGCTGTCAGGACTAACTGTGATACTTCTTACAAGCAAAAACGTCGTAGTGCTTAAGGGTAGACGTAAAATTGGTAAAAATAAGAAAAGATATATTGTTTTTAGAGTGGTGGGAGGGCAGGGCCAACTGACCAGTAAGGCCTTGGAAACCTCAGTCAGGGACGCTGTTAAGGAGTTTGTGGGGAGAATGTGGTTAGAGATCTCCGATCCTCACGTGATTTTTTACAGTCCCTCTACCATGAGTGGCATAATATCCACCAATAGGCTGGGCTATAGGGCAGTTCTGGCCTCCTTACCTCTTGTTAAATCCGTTGCCGGAATGGAGGTTCTCCTGGTACCCTTGAGGACAACCGGAAGTTTAAAAAAGGCCAAGAGCCTCATACGAACTGGATGATGACGCCGCTCCAGACTGCATGATGATGTTCCCTGCGACGATCTGATTATGACACTTTTATTAGCCTCTAGGTTTCGTATAAATTGATCATATATGGCTTTTGGACCAGCCGCAATGGGTTATGATAGGGCAATAACAATATTTTCGCCCGACGGCTCCTTATACCAAGTAGATTATGCCTTTGAGGCAGTAAAGAAAGGATGGACTACTTTGGGCGTTAAGACCAAGAACGCCGTAGTCATTTTGGGAGAGAAAAAGAAGGCGTCTCAGCTACTGGACGTTGACAGTATTGAGAAGGTTTTCCTTTTGGATGATCATGTGGGATGTAGCTTTGCAGGTCTAGCTTCAGATGGGAGGATACTCATAGATTACGCAAGGAATTCCTCACTTCAACACAGGCTAGTTTATGACGAACCCATTAGCATAGACTACCTGACCAAGTTAATATCTGATGTGAAGCAAATGTATACACAACACGGAGGAGTTAGACCATTTGGCGTGGCCCTAATAGTGGGAGGTGTTGACAGGGGGGTCACTAAACTATTCATGACCGAGCCCAGCGGGCAGTTCATGCCCTATCAGGCGGTAGCTATAGGACAGGGTGGATATAACGCTACTGATTATCTGGAGAAGAACTATAAGGAGGACCTAAGCGTTGAGGAGACCATTCTCCTTGCGTTGAACGCACTAAAGGTTACATTGAAGCCTGGAGAGAAGCTGGGCCCAGGAAACGTTGAGATAGGATTCGCCACTAGGGAAGGTCAATTCAGGAAGATGACTCTTGAGGAAAGGGCTAATTATCTTCAGAAAATCTAAGGTGATAAAAATATATGGGCCCAAAGGATTACGTCGTGGTGAAGTACGAGAGTCACGGGGAGAGATTCGAGATTTTAGTTAAGCCTAAGGAAGCCATGGAAATAAGGGAGGGTAAAAGCATATCCCTCTCCGATGTGGTTGTTTCCGACACCATTTACAAGGATGTGAAGAAGGGGTTAAAGGCCTCCCCATCTTCACTGAAGAAGGTTTTTGGAACCACGGACTTTGAAACAATTTCCAGGGAAATAATACTCAAGGGAGAAATCCCAATTACGGCAGAACAAAGAAAGGAGATGCTTGAGGCAAAGAGAAAACAAATAATTGATTTCATCCATAGGAACGCAGTTGATCCCAAGACCAATCTCCCCATACCACCGGCAAGACTGGAAATGGCGCTAGAGCAGGCGAGGGTGCAAATAGATATTAACAAGGAGGTTGAGGCTCAAGCCCTACAGATCATTCATGAATTGACCAGAATAATACCCATCAAAATTGCTAGGGCTCTTCTCGAGGTTAAGATCCCGCAAAGATATGCCGGTAAGGCTAAGCAACAGCTCAGCTCCCTGGGCAGTGTAAAGAAAACTATCTGGCTCGACGACGGTACATTGGTGGCTGAGATAGAAATACCGGCTGGAGCTCAACAAGATGTAATAGATAAGTTAAATTCTATAACTAAAGGCGAAGTAGAAGTTAGAGTACTTCAAGTGAAGTAAGATGTCCACAGAAAATAAAATATATCTACAGGACAGGACCGTGGTGGTCCCAGGCGATCTAATAGCTGAGGGCAATTTTCAAATACCATGGTCTCCATACATAATTAGGCAAGGGAACAAGTATTTCGCCTCAGTAATTGGAGTGGTTGAGGTAAAGGACTCCATCTTTGAAGTTATTCCTCTGGAAGGTTCACATTACTACCCAAGAATAGGAGACACTGTAATAGCTCTGGTGGAGGATGTGGAACTTTACGGCTGGACTACAGACATTAAGGCTCCCTATTCTGCTTATTTGCCCGCGTCTTCCCTTTTGGGAAGACCAGCTAACGTAGGTGAAGATCTTAGGAGATATATAGATGTAGGGGATTACGTGATTGCAAAGGTAGAGAGCTTTGATAGAACTAGCGATCCAGTTCTCTCAGTTAAGGGAAAGGGACTTGGGAGAGTATCCTCAGGTACAGTGATTGACATTCTCCCCGTAAAGGTTCCCAGGGTTGTGGGAAAGGGAAAAAGTATGTTGGAAACTTTGAGTACGGAGACCGGCTGCGACATTTTGGTGGCTCAGAACGGGAGAGTTCTGGCAAATTGTCCATCAAAGGAAAAGGAGAATATTCTCATAATGGCCATAAGAACCATAGAACGCGAGTCCCACACTAAAGGGTTGACTGATAGAATTAAAAAACTAATAAAAGAATCACTAGGTGATAAGAGTGTTACAAGTTCAGAAGCCCAAACTAATACTTGAGGATGGAAGAAGGCTTGACGGGAGGAAACCCGACGAATTAAGGCCTATGAAGATGGAGATAGGGGTACTAAAGAACGCCGACGGTTCATCTTTGGTTGAAGTGGGTAATACAAAGATCATAGCGGCTGTTTATGGTCCCAGGGAGATGCATCCCAGGCACCTAGCTCTTCCAAACAGGGCCACTCTAAGAGTGAGATATCATATGACTCCATTTTCCACTGATGAGAGAAAGAGTCCTGCACCCAGCAGAAGGGAGATAGAGCTCTCCAAGGTAATAAGGGAAGCACTGGAATCCTCCATACTTGTGGAACAGTTTCCAAGATCCTCCATTGACGTGTTCATGGAAGTAATTCAGGCAGATGCCGGAACCAGATTGGCCTCTTTAATGGCCGCATCTCTAGCAGTCGTCGATGCTGGAATACCGGTGAAGGATGTAATAGCAGCTGTGGCAGTTGGTAAGGCAGATGGGGTCGTGGTTCTTGACCTAAACGAACCTGAGGACATGTGGGGAGAGGCAGATATGCCAGTGGCTATGCTACCTTCATTGGGACAAATTACCCTCATCCAGCTTAATGGTAACATGACACAGCAAGAATTTAAACAGGGATTAGAGCTGGCGTATAAGGGCATTAACACCATTTATAACTTGGAAAAGGAAGTACTAAGGAGCAAATTCGCCGAAATTCACGAGGAGGGATCCTGACATGTCCATGACGCCAACCAACGAAAACGTAATTCCTTTGATAAAGAAGGAAAGCATAATCGCTCTCCTGGAGAGAGGAACCAGAAGCGATGGAAGGAAATTCACCGATTATAGGCCCTTATCCATTACTTTAGGTTACGCCAAGAAGGCAGATGGCTCGGCTCTGGTTAAGCTCGGAGACACCACCGTCCTGGCTGGAGTAAAGATAGAGGAGGATGAGCCATATCCCGATACACCCAATCAGGGTAACCTTGTGGTCAATGCTGAGTTGCTTCCCTTGGCCTATGAGACCTTTGAACCAGGGCCTCCAGATGAGAATGCCATTGAGTTATCTAGAGTTGTGGACAGGAGCCTAAGAGACTCTAAATCTGTTGACCTAACAGGGCTAGTTATAGAGCCAGGCAAAAAGGTCTGGACTGTGTGGGTAGACATTTCGGTTTTGGATTACGGGGGAAACGCTCTGGACGCATGTACCATTGCCGCTGTCGCCGCACTTTATGATGCCAAACTTCCCAGGGTAGTAAGGGAAAATGATACAATAATTATACAGAAAGAGGAAAAAACAACTCCACTTCCTATCAAGTACCCAGTTGTTACTGTTTCCGTGGCCAAGATAGGTAAGTTCCTTGTGGTGGATCCTGACCTGGAGGAGGAAGGCATAATGGACGCCAAAATATCATTTTCCTATATACCCAGCGGTAATATAGTGGGCATTCAGAAGTCAGGGGAAGGGAGTTTCAGTCAACAGGAGGTAGAGATTGCTGAGAGCATGGCGTCAGCTACAAGTCAGAAGCTACTAGAAGAGCTTAAAAATCTCATAGGAATTGGGAAAGGTGAGTCGTAATGCCATCCAAGAGGACTTCAAGGATAGCTGGCAGGTTTGGTGCAAGATACGGTTCCTCGTTGAGGAAGAAATGGAGCGAAATAATGGAGAAGAGATATGCAGATCACACCTGTCCAGTTTGTAAGACCACAGGAAAGGTCTACAGGATTGCGTCAGGAGTTTGGAGTTGCAAGAAATGTGGCAGCAAGTGGGCTGGTCAGGCCTATACACCGAGTTAGGATTGTGATCAGTAGCTCAAGGGATACGTCTAGCAGAACAAGGAGTTTTTTAAACTATTTGGAATACATTTTTCCCTTTTCTGTGAAGGTAAACAGGGGAAAAAGAAACCTAGAGGAAGTCTTTAGAATAGCAAGGGTATTGGGAGGAGAGTTACTCCTTCTTGTTAATGTTTTCAAGGGTAATCCCAGCTCTCTAGAGGTTTATGATGTGATATCTGGAGAAAGACTCTACCATTTTTTGATACAAAGTTTGAGGCTTAGAAGCGACTACGAAAAGATTTCGTTATATAATACTAGGCGCATATTATGCATAAGGGAAACTGAGTATGGATGCACCAAGGTGAACTCCCTTTTGATCGACCTAGGAGCTACAAGAACTCGCGAGTGCACAGTTCACGCTGAGGTAAAATTCGATAACGGCTGTAATGTGAGATTCGTTGATTCCATGAACAGGGAGATACTTTTCATGGGGCTAGCAGAATGATTGTTATCAATATTACATTGGATTCACTGGATCCGGAACTCAAAGACTTAATAAAAAATGCCTTAATTATAGAGGACGTGGATAGGGAATACGTTTCCATGAGCGACGATTCGATTATTATAAGGTGTGATAGTGTGTCTAGGTGTAGGGCTATAATGAATTCTTATATATTCTGGATCTACAGTGTGTTGAGTACTCTAAATGAGGTAGAATGAGATGGCAGAAAGAATTCCCCCTGAACTTCAAACCCAACTTTTAAAATTACAACAGTTACAAAGCCAGTTAGAGAGATTGACTTATGAGAAGAGCGTTATTGAGGGTGAGCTAAGAGAAGTTAACGAGGTTCTGAAGGAACTTGCAAATATACCCCAAGACTCACCTGTATACAAGATCGTTGGTAACCTTCTAATTAAGCAGGATAGGACTAATGTTCAAAACGAACTCAACGAGAGGAAGGAGTTATTGGAGCTCAAGAGCAGGACGTATCAGAAGCAAGAGGGGCTTCTCAGAAAGCAGTTTGAGGATCTGCAGAAGAAGGTCAACGAGCTCATTCAGAAATATTATCCGCAGGGCACACCCGGAGCTTCTCCTCCAAAGGCTTAATATTTTTAGTTTAGTGGACCGAAGAATATTGTTATGTTAAGAATTTACGCCGATAGTAGGGAGAAGCAGTCAGGAATTCCGGATCTGTTACGTGATCTCGGGGCTTTAGTCTTTTTACAGCAATTAACGGTGGGAGATTACATTGTAGCTGATGGCGTAGCGGTGGAAAGAAAGAACGTATTTGATCTCATGAACTCGGTTTTTGATAAGAGATTCTTTGATCAATTGAAAAGACTTAAAGACGTCTATTCCAGGGTGTTCATCCTCATCGAGGGAGATCTAGAAGGAGCCAAGGCTATCACCACTAAATGGAAGCTTTTCAATTCGGCCCTAGTTTCTGCCACCGTAGATTATGGCGTCAATATTCTGTACTCCGTGGATAAAAGGGAGTCAGCAGAGATTCTGGTTGCCTTAGCAAAAAGGTATCAAGAGATGAGGGTAGAGAAGCCTATAGTTCTTCATGATAAGCCAAAATTTGAAAGTTTAGATGAGATGCAACTTTACCTTGTTCAATCTCTGCCCAACGTGGGTGGAAAGATAGCACTAAGGCTGTTAACTGAATTTTCTACCATAAGAAACATATGTAATTCTAGCATAGCGGACTTGGAGAGAGTGATGAAGAGCAGGAAAAAAGCCGAACTTCTGTATAAAATATTTAACACGAAGTTTTCTGATAATTCGGAAAAGAAATCGGCGTCTCTGACAGATTTCGTTGAGGAATAATACGGACAACAGGTTGTGCATTTCAGGTCAAGAATGATATTACTAATAGCTGTGACGGTTTTACATTCAGGAATTGAACCGATGTGGTAAAAACGAATGATAACTTTCCTATAATCACACTTTAATACCTCTAGTTATAGTACTACATGTTTACGATACTAGGTGAGATATCTTGCCCAAATACAAGACATCAGAACAAGTTTTGAGCCTAATGAAGGATAGAACTAGGGTAAGGAATATCGGTATTATCGCCCACGTGGATCACGGTAAGACCACTACCAGCGATCAGCTACTGGCCGCCTCGGGTATAATTTCACCTAAGGTGGCTGGAGAGGCTCTAGCTTTAGATTATCTATCCGTGGAACAACAAAGGGGAATAACTGTTAAGGCGGCGAACGTAAGCCTCTATCACGAGGTGGAAGGTAAAGGTTACGTAATTAACCTGATTGATACCCCCGGACACGTGGATTTCAGCGGAAGGGTAACTAGGAGCCTTAGGGTATTGGATGGATCTATTGTTGTGGTGGACTCAGTTGAAGGAGTGATGACTCAGACCGAAACTGTCCTGAGACAAAGTCTAGAAGAGAGGGTTAGGCCAATTCTGTTCGTTAATAAGGTGGATAGGCTAGTTAAGGAGTTGAAGTTAGGTCCTCAGGAGATGATGCAAAAGCTGATGGATATCATTAAGGAGGTGAACAACCTCATTAACATATATGCCGAACCTGAACTAAAGGAGAAGTGGGCCATTAATCCAACCTTAGGTAACGTGGTCTTCGGTTCTGCCAAGGACAGATGGGGATTTAGCATACCAATGGCCCAGAAAAAGGGCATTAACATGAAGCATGTGATTGATGCTTACTCAACCACCGACAAGGCTAAGATTAACGAATTGGCGTCCCAGGTTCCTATAAATGAGGCACTTCTGGACGCAGTCATCAAGTTCGTACCAAACCCGGTAGATGCCCAGAAATATAGAATTCCTAAGATATGGAAGGGCGATCTAGACAACGAGTTAGCAAAATCCATGCTCAATGCAGATCCGAATGGCCCTGTAGTAATGATGATCACAGATATGAAGGTTGATCCGCATGCTGGTCTAGTCGCAACTGGTAGAGTGTTCTCTGGTACCATAAGGCCAGGTAGCGAGGTTTGGCTGGTTAACGCAAAGGCTCCCCAGAAGGTTCTACAGGTTAGCATTTACATGGGTCAATTCAGGGAGCTTGCAGATGAGATTCCAGCAGGAAACATTGCGGCAGTACTAGGCCTAGAGAGGGCCAGATCTGGTGAGACTCTCATTGATATAAGGTATAAGGATCTTCAGGGAAGCTTCGAGAAGCTCCATTACGTGTCTGAGCCAGTTGTAACCATAGCCGTGGAGCCCAAGAACCCCAAAGATTTGACCAAGATGATAGATGCGCTGAGGAAGTTGAGCATTGAGGATCCCAACCTTGTGGTTAAGATAAACGAGGAGACAGGAGAGTATCTCTTATCAGGAATGGGATTCCTCCATGTGGAGGTATCTTTACAGTTATTGAAAGACAATTATGGAGTGGATGTCGTTACAACACCGCCAATCGTGGTATACAGGGAGAGTGTAAGAAACAAGAGTCAAGTCTTTGAGGGTAAATCTCCCAACAAGCATAACAAATTCTACATTAGCGTGGAACCCCTTAATGATAAAACAATCGAGCTAATTTCTAATGGTACCATCAAGGAGGACATGGACTCTAAGGAAATGGCAAAGATTCTCAGAGATCAGGCTGACTGGGATTACGACGAAGCCAAGAAAATAATAGCGATTGACGAGAACGTTAACGTTCTCATAGATGCCACAAGCGGTGTTCAGCACCTGAGAGAGATAATGGATACAATGCTTCAGGGTTATAGGCTGGCAATGAGGGAGGGACCTCTAGCCCACGAACCCATCAGGGGAGTAAAGGTTGTCCTTCATGACGCCACGATACACGAGGATCCTGCACACAGAGGACCTGCACAGATATACCCAGCTGTGAGAAACGCCATATTTGCTGCCATGCTTATGTCTAAACCAACCCTCTTGGAACCGCTCCAGAAGCTGGATATCAGGGTCCCCATGGAGTTCGTCGGTAACGTTACTGCAGTCTTAAGCAGGAAGAGGGGCAAAGTGCTTAACATGACGCAGTCAGGAAGCGTTGCTAGGATTTTGGCAGAGATTCCTGTGTCAGAGTCCTATGAATTGGCCAGTGATCTCAGAGGCTCCACAGGTGGTAGAGCGTTCTGGGGGACTGAGTTCAGCAAATGGGCACCTGTGCCAGACAGCATCCTCACAGACGTAATCCTTAAGATCAGGGAGAGGAAGGGATTGCCCAAGGAATTACCCAAGGTTGAGGACTTCCTGTCGTGAATTGAGATGGAAGAATTCAACCCTTTCGCGGGCTCTAAGGCAATTCTCTTTGATTATGACAACACCCTAGTCAATTCTAAACCTGTTTTTAGGAAGGCCATTCAGGCCGTTTCCTCAGATATTTATAATTTCCTTAAGGATAACGGACAAACTCTTGTTTCCCCGGAACTACTTGAACAGAAACTTCTCCACATTTCAGAGAAGCTTGATTCCGAAGGAGTGTATGACAGAAACGTGTGGTGGATTGAGGTTTTAAAACAGATTGGAATAAGTGATATTGAGAAGGAGCAATTATTTGAGTGGACCAGTCTCTATTGGTCCATAGCCGGGGAGACTCTTCCCTTTGAAGACGCATTGGACATATTAACTTACCTCAAACAGAAGGGCTACAAAATTGGCCTCGTTACCAACAGTGATGGTGAGGGCGGGGATAAGAAGTCCAGGATAGCTAAGTTCCCCTTCATAGATAAGTTCGATGTAATAGTTATAGGTGGGGAAAATAACGTTAGGCCTAAACCCAGTGTTCAACCATTCATCCTAGCCTGTGAGGAACTTAAAGCCAAGGGAAATGAATGCGTAATGGTTGGGGATGATCCAGTTAAGGATTGCTTAGCTGCCAAAAAGGCTGGCCTCAAGAGTATACTCATAGATCGGGACTCGTCTGTGAAGTATCCGGAGCTGTACGCTGATTTCGTGGTTTCAAGTCTAAAGGAGCTAGAGGAGTTCCTGTAAATCCTCATATAACTGACTTAGATAAGCGTCCGTGACTTCTTTATCAAGTTCTGATCTATAACCTCTGAGGAACTCATTGTTCGCTCTTTCAATTGTTAGCGCAGGATTTCCCTCAGCGAACATGAATTCATACCTGGGAGACTTCCTTATGGCTACAATCTTATGAAATAGGGCGTATTCCATTTCTCCTGGTAATCCCATATATCTTCCCAGGTACCTAAGTAGATATCTAGCCTCCTTTGCCTCTCCGCGAAGATTGGTCAACAGGGCCTTAATCTCCGCGGATAGTAGAGAATAGTCACCTACAAGATCATTAATCAATTTTTCCAGAGAAAATTTGAAACTCGACGAGAGGACGCTTATCATCTTTACCAAGTCCACAGGCTGGGATGAAGGGAAGACTTGTCGTATACCCAGATTGGCTGATGGAATACCAGCCCTCAATAGCTCAAAGGATATGGAGGCTGGGCTAATTAGTTTCCCCTCCATACCCGGGTGTTTCATTCCAGGGGAGAGACTCAATCCCAGCGTATCGCTGAGCTCCACCGCTAGATGCCTATCAATAAACCTCTTTCCCAGTTGCCTAGCTACATAGGCCCAGTATAGGGAGGAAAATCCCGGCGCCCCGGACTCTATCCCCGACATGCAGAGGTATTCCCATTGATCAGGGTTGTTCTTCAGTTCTCTGAAAATTTTGGCAGAGGTCATCCATGCATTACTTCCGCTGAGCCATGTATCGTGGTTAGAGACGAGGAGGATCTTCTTGGATTGTTCTTTTCCATTCTTTATAGCATGGATCGAGTATGCATGCCCGATTCTCGCCTTTGCCTCAAGATTTATCTCCACCAGATTTCCTCTTTTAGGGTTGGCATTCCTCAATAGGATAAGGGGTAACGGAGGCTCGGAGGCCCCATCCTGTAGATAGGGAGGAGACACTGAGACTGTGCGGATTTTGGTTAATAGCACACCTTGACAACCAAACCTCTTTGCTAGAACGAGATTATAATACACGCTAGACTGGGACTCATCTCCGTTCACAAGGACTGTACCTTTCCCGCACTCTCTGGGATTCTCCACTATATGTCCCCTGATATAGGAGGTCGGCGAGTAGGGTAGTACCTGATGTTCAATCCTTTCACCGTTTATGATCACTAGGGAATGGTTAACCTCCCATGTCAATATCCTCTCTCTGTATACTTTCACTTCATCGCTCACATCCTCCAGTATCTCTCTCAGTTTCTCAACCCTTCTCCCTTCATTTTTGTCTCCCGCTAGACCATGCTCAATGCTCATTAGCCTAACCTTGGTAACTTATTCGATAGTTTACATGGACAGCTTAAATCAAGTTTTTGGGCGACCTGGAATATATGAAGTATTACTAGGTACTGCTGGCGTTTCTGATAATATTTCCCCGGTGGGGCTGAGACACTTCCAAGATTACAGGCTCAGGTTATACGGGGGATCCGTTACCTCAAGGAACATTACCGTGCATCCCTATTGCTCCATTCTGATAACCCAGGATCCGGTTCTCTTCTACGAGGGTCTGAATGGTAAATTGAAACCCACCTCATTCATGTACGGTCTCCCTGTGTTGAACGTTTCTTGCGTAATTATTGCAAAGTGCGATATACAGGTTCTAGGAAATCCTAGCGAATATTCGTTGCGTCCTCTGGAGTTTAAGGGAGAGTGCAAAGAAAGACCCTTTTCTAGGGGAGACAGCCTATTCGTGGATCTTCTGGTTCACCTTACAAGATTAGATATTCTGCCCCAAGAAAGAGACAAACTACTTGAAATTATCAGGTATGAAATAGGTGTGATTAAAAGAACAAGCCCCTATCTGGAGAAATATCTCGAGGAGATCTTGGACGTGGTTAGGTCAAAAGGATATAAGCTCGATTAGGTAAGCCATCCCATGTTCAAGGTTTCAGTGATCCCAGGGGATGGAGTAGGACCTGAAATATTTTTTGCCAGTAAAAAGATACTGGCGAAATTAGTAGAAATTTACTCTTTGCCTATAGAATTTATTGAAGTTGAGGCTGGAGACTCCGCTCAGGCCAAGTACGGTGAGGCATTACCGAAGGAGACGCTTAAGGTGATAGAGTCCTCAGATATGATACTGAAGGGACCTGTGGGGGAGTCAGCTATGGATGTAGTGGTTAGATTAAGGCAAATGTATGACATGTATGCCAATATAAGGCCAGCAAAGTCGCTTCCGGGTGTTCCCAACAAATATGGGAATGTGGATGTTTTGATTGTAAGGGAGAATACTGAGGACCTGTATAAGGGATTTGAGCATGAAGTCTCAGAGGGTGTAGCAGTAGGACTTAAGGTGATATCAGCCTCAGCATCTGTAAGAATAGCTAACGTTGCACTGGAATACGCAAAGAGGAGAAGAAATAAGGTGACCTGCGTTCATAAGGCCAACGTTATGAGGATTACGGATGGTTTGTTCGCAAGGTCATGCCGTTCCGTGCTGAAGGGTAAGGTAGAATATAACGAGATGTATGTGGATGCAGCTGCAGCCAATCTAGTGAAGGATCCTAACATGTTTGATGTTATAGTTACCACGAACATGTATGGGGACATATTGAGCGATGAAGCCTCTCAGATAGCTGGCAGCCTGGGATTAGCTCCATCAGCCAACGTGGGAGACAAGAAGTCACTCTTCGAACCCGTCCATGGAGCCGCGTTTGATATAGCAGGAAAGGGTATTGTAAACCCAACCGCCTTCTTACTTTCAGTCAGCATGATGCTGGAACGTATGTATCAGGTTAGTAAAGACCAGAGATACTTGCAGGCCTCCCAATCCCTTACCAACTCAATTTACCGGGTGTACAGCGATGGCAAAAGACTCACGCCAGACGTGGGTGGAAGTGCTAAGTTAAATGATATAGTAGACGAAATATATTCCAAGATAACATAGTGTTTTTAAATTCATACATTGAAATCCCTTTCGTGTCAGACTTATCTTCTGTGAAGCCCCTTCAATCAAAATTTGAACCTTTGAAGATAGAAAAGGAGGTTTCAGATTTTTGGACCGAGAAAAACGTTTACAGGACTCTGAAGGAATATAACGGAAAGTTTACCAAGAAATTCCTTTTCATAGATGGGCCGCCTTATCCATCTGCTCCCGTTCCCCACATAGGCACCATATGGAACAAGGTAATCAAGGACTCAATTCTGAGGTACAAAAGGCTCGAGGGTTACAGGGTTCATGATCAGCCCGGCTATGATACTCACGGTTTACCCATAGAAGTAGCTGTGGAAAAGAAGCTGAACATTACCCAGAAGAGGGACATTTATGATAAAGTAGGCGTTGAAAAATTCGTCCAGCTCTGCAGGGACTTCGCCCTTACTAACCTGAAGTCAATGTCGGAGAACTTCAAGAATGTTGGCGTATTTATGGACTGGGAAAACCCATATCTTACCCTTGATTCAACGTTTATTAGTAATTCTTGGGCCGTGATAAAGAGAGCTCATGAGAAGGGGCTACTGGCCAAGGACGTTCAGGTTTTGCATTGGTGCCCCAGATGTGAGACTACGTTGTCTGACTACGAAGTATCAGAGTATAAGGACATAGAGGATCCCTCCATATACGTTAAGTTCAGGATCTCGGGGACTCAGAACAAGTTCTTGATCATCTGGACTACGACCCCATGGACTCTACCCTCTAACGTTTTCGTTATGATAAACAAGGATTACAATTATGCTGAGGTAGAGGTTAACAATGAGGTCTACATAATCGCTGAGCAAAGAGTGGAGGCCGTAATGAAGGAAGCGAAGGTCCAGAAGTTCAAGGTATTGAGGACCTTCAAGGGAGAAGAGATTCTTGGACTTCGCTATGAGCATCCTTTGCGGGATCTGGTTCCCGCACAGCAAAGTATCGATCAGTATCACGTGGTAGTTGACGGAGGAGATAAGGTAACCTTAGAGGATGGTACAGGTCTAGTTCATTCTGCGCCAGGCCACGGTGATGTGGACTTCGAAGTGGGTAAGGCGAATGGAATGCCAGTGGTCATGCTTGTAAACGACAGGGGACATTTCACTGAAATGGCCGGTAAATACTCCGGTATGAATGTAAGGGAGTCTGCCAGCACCATCATCCAGGATCTGAGGGATAGAGGGGCACTTCTCTTTGCAGGCAAGATAGTTCATCGTTATCCAATTTGCTGGAGATGCAAATCTCCCCTGATATTAAGGGCAATAGATCAGTGGTTCATCAAGGTTACCAAACTGAAGAGCAAATTGCAGTCTGAGATAGAGAGGGTGAACTGGATACCCTCCTGGGGGAGAACTAGAATAGGTAACATGGTTGCGGAGCTCAGGGACTGGGTAATAAGCAGGCAAAGGTTCTGGGGTAATCCACTTCCCATTTGGGTATGCGAAAAAGGCCATGTGAATGTTGTTGGGAGCGTAGAGGAACTAAAGAAGGTAGCCCTAAACGAAGTTCCCAAGGACTTACATAAGCCTTGGATAGATAACGTAGTAATTCGTTGCGAGAAATGTGGAGCCAATGCCAAAAGAGTTCCGGACGTGGCAGATGTCTGGTTTGACAGCGGTGTAGCTTTCTTTTCCAGCTTGGGCAGTGACTGGGTGAATAAGTGGAGGGAACTGGGTCCAGTGGATTTGGTGCTTGAGGGTCATGATCAGCTCAGGGGCTGGTTCTTCAGTCTCCTCAGGTCCGGAGTGATACTGGATGATAGGGCTCCTTACGAGGCAGTACTGGTTCACGGCTTCATGTTGGACGAGCAGGGAAGGGAGATGCATAAGAGTCTAGGCAACTATGTGGAACCATCTGTAGTGATAGAGAAGTATGGAAGGGATGTATTGAGGCTCATGTTGTTAAAGAATACCACATGGGAGGACGTTAAGTTCTCAGAGAAGAACCTTGAATTGTCACAGAGGGATCTTCAGATAGCATGGAATGTATTCCTCTTCACCTCAATGTATATGAACTTAGACAACTTTAACCCCAGGGAGATGAGCTTAGATGAGGCACTGGAACAAGCTAGAGTGGAGGACAGGTGGATAGTCTCAAGATTTTACAATATGCGATCGAGAGTTCATGAGGCAATGAAGGATTACAAGGTCCACGAACTGGCCAATGAGTTAATGAGATTTATGATAGAGGATGTCAGCAGGTTCTATCTGAGGTTGGCAAGGAAGAGAGCCTGGGAGGAAGGATTGAATAAGGATAAACAGGCTCTCTACACCATACTGTATCATATATTGCGCGAATGGTTGATAATGGCCTCAGCAGTAATTCCATATTTTGCCGAGAAAGTTTATCAGAACTTTGTGGTTAATGACAAGAAACTGTCTGTTTCCATGGAGACCCTCGGGGATGTGAGGAGAGAGCTGATCGATAACGAGCTTGAGGCCTCTGTGGAGCTAATGAAAATAATAACGGAGGCTAGTCTGAACGCTAGGGCAAAGGCCAATATAAAACTCAGATGGCCAGTCTCAACTGCTCACATCTTCCTAAAGGATGGTAAACTGAAGGGTAAACTGGAGGAAAACAAGGAACTGCTAAAGACGTTACTCAACTCCAAGGAACTGAAGTTATACGATATGGCCAAGTTTTACGAGTTTAGTGAGCTGAATATATATCCTGACAAGGGAGCGATAGGAAAGGAGTACAAGAGATTATCTCCCAAGATTGTCCAATACGTGGAGAACAATAAGGATGTAATAGCCAGGGATATACTTGAAAAGGGTTTCCACACTGTCTTCATTGACGATACTGAGGTGAAACTTACCACATCACACCTGCGAATTACTGAGGAGGTGAAACCTGAGTACGCTAGCGGTTCCTTTGAGCTCGGAGTTGTCCTTATACCCAAGGAGATTGGGGGGAAGGAAGAGGAAGAGGGGATAGTGAGAGATGTGATAAGAAGAATACAGTATATGAGAAAATTGATGAACTTGAATGTAACTGACTACATCATTGTCAATATAGTTCCACCTCAAGACCGAGTTCAGTTACTGGAAAAGTACAGGGATTACATCTCCTCTGAGACTAGATCTAAGGAAATAGTTATAGGACAGCAAGGGGGAGATCAGATAAGTACGTGGGACATAGAGGGAGAAGAGTATATCATAGGCATAAGAAAGGTTTAGTAAATGTTCCCCTTCCCAAGGGCTCATCCGCTAAATGTGATAATATATCCTGAAATGTTTACTCTGAAAAATAATTTTACAGTTTTCACCTTAGAGGTCTCTGACGTAATAAGGGCGATGGTCGAATTCAGGGTTACAAAGCTTTACCTAGTTAGACGTGGCAATGATTCTATCTTGACGAAGATAAGGAAACTGATGATCTACTCCATGAAGCCTCCCTACCTGAAGAGGAACCTGAAGATGGATTCGGATCTGAGTAAAGTGGGTTTACTTCAACCTGTTAACACGCCCTACCACGCCGTGTCCAGCGTACCCGTGGAGGGAGAGATAAGGGTAGTGGAGAAGGGTAATACCGGTTTAGAAGGTTGTAAGGGAAAAGATGGGATCGTTCTGGTAGTCGATTCAAAGGAATGTAGAACCATAGGTTATTTTTCCCCGTTCTATGAAGGACCTTCACTTGAGGTTATCCCGGAGGGCGATATAGGTAAAATGAACAACGTTATCTTGGCCAGCAGATCCGGTCATGATCCCTTGGAGCATATTGGAGATCTAAAATCCATGTATCAAAGGCGAGGGCTAACCCTGCTGGTTGGACCGCCGGTCGGTGGTATAATGTCGTTATTTGGAGATATTCCTGCTTTTAATTTTATACATAAGCAAGGGGTCTCTGATGTTAGGTCTAAGGAAGCTCTGATAGGGAGCTTGGCCATACTAAATTCTATCTTAACATAGAGTGAAAAAGGAAGGAGGTTTCTGGACTTTCCTCTTCGTGGGCATTTTTAATCAGGTACCTTGAAGATAGGACCATCCCGCGTCTATGAGACTATTGGACATCAAATTTATTATTGGTCTTCGATCTGATGTGATAGGAGAAGGGGTATAGGATGGGACATAGAAAGTTATCCTCGCCAAGGAGAGGATCGGCCGGATTAAGGCCTAGAAAAAGATCGGAGGAGCTTTTACCATCTCCAAGATCTTATCCCGAATTGAACTTACCCAATCCCGTTGCACTAGGGTTTGTGGGGTATAAGGTGGGCATGACCCACATCTTCATGATAGATGAAGATAGGTCCTCGTCCATGTTCGGGAAGGAGATTTACGTTCCCGTTACAGTCCTGGAGACTCCCCCAGTTTACGTTTTAGCTTTGAGGGCGTATGGTTTGGACAGTAAGGGAGAGCACTCGGTCATAGGTGAAGTTTGGGGAGATCTGGGAGACTTTACTAAATTCGTCACAAGGAGAGTAAAGGGTCTGAAGGTACAGAAGGAGAAAACAGAGCAACAGTTGAAGAAAATTGAATCCAGCATGGATAACATCAGTTACTTTAGGCTTCTCATCTCAACCCAACCGCATCTTATCCCGGCCCTTAGCAAGAAAACTCCCGATCTGGTTGAGGTTCAGATAGGCGGTGGAAATCCTAAGAGCCAGCTGGAGTACGGCTTGAAGCTTCTCGGTAACACACTTTCAGTGAAGGATGTGTTTAAGGAGGGCCAGTTAATGGATATAATAGGAGTAACCAAGGGCCATGGGTTTCAGGGCGTGATTAAAAGGTACGGAGTACAGGAGTTACCCAGATGGCATAAGCATAGAAAGGGGAGTAGAAAGGTGGGAACTAAGGGTCCATCTTTAGGAACTCCAAGCTATGTTCCGCAACCAGGTCAAATGGGATTCCACAGGAGAACAGAATATAACAAGAGAATCCTAAAAATATCAGATGATACAAAGCTGATCAATCCCAAGGGTGGCTTTGTGAGGTATGGACTTGTAAAGAACACGTATCTCCTAGTTGAAGGATCAACTATTGGTTCCATTAAGAGACCACTCTTCCTGAGGTATCCCATTAGGCCTTACTCCACTCAACTTCCAGTTCCCAAAGTTACTTACATGGATGTGAATAGTAAGCAGGGGTGAAATAAATGTACACAATTCTTTTAGAAAAAACCGCAAAAGTATTAGATCTATCAGGAAATAAAGTAAAGGATATTCAATTACCTTCAATTTTCAGTTATCCGGTGAGGAAGGATCTCATAAGGAGGGCTTTTCATTCCTCCTTCACACAGGGTCTCCAGCCCAAAGGAAGGGATCCAATGGCTGGCAAGAGAACCACAGCGAAGAGCTTTGGTATAAACTTGGGTTTGGCTAGGGTACCACGTATCAGGGGAGCAGGTGAGGGTGCTCTAGCTCCCAATACAGTAGGTGGAAGAGCTGCTTTCCCTCCATCTACTAGGGAGAGGATAAAGGAAGAGATAAACGAAAAGGAAAAGAGGTTGGCTGTCTTGAGCGCTTTGGCATCTACGACAGTGAAGCAGATTGTTACGGAAAGGGGGCACAGGTTCAATGGCGATCTGCCCATTGTCATTGTTGATGAACTAGGAGGAGTTAAGAAGACAAGCGAACTCCAGGAGATTTTGGTTAAGTTAGGACTTGAAGAGGAACTGGAGAGAGCCTCTTATAAGAGGATAAGGGCGGGAAAAGGAAAGATGAGAGGAAGGAGGTATAAGCGTACTGTTGGACCATTACTCGTAGTTCACGACGCAAAACTGCCTGTAGTGGAGGCTGCGCTCAATTTGCCGGGTGTGGATGTCGTGTCAGCCAAGGATGTCAGCGTAATCCATTTGGCGCCAGGAGGTCATCCAGGCAGATTAGTAATTTATACCGAGTCAGCTCTAAAGGTTCTGCAGGATAGATTTAAGGGGCTGGTGAAATGATCAAGGAAAGTATTTCCACAGAGAAGTCCGTTAGACTCTTGGAGTCCAACAATACTTTAGTTCTAATAGTGGATAGGGAGGATAACAAATCAACCATAAAGAGGGAAGTGGAGAAGGCGTTTGGAGTGAAGGTGGAGAAGGTTAATACGGTCATTACTCCTAGGGGCGAGAAAAAGGCATATGTAAAGCTGGCGCCAGAATATAAGGCGTCTGAAATTGCCCAAAAGCTTGGGATTCTTTAGGTGATCTGAATGGGTAAGAAACTCTTACAACAGAGGGCAGGAAGAGGAAACATTAATTTTAGAAATCCTGGATGGCTTAGGGTAGGTAAGGTAAGGTATCCAAGCATATCGGGTCATCATATTGCTAAGGTTGTCGACATTCTACACAATCCTGGGATGACTCAGCCCGTGGCAAAGGTAAAGTTGGACAATGGAGTTCAGTTCTTCATACCAGCAGTTCAGGGATTAATTGCAGGTCAGAAGATAGAAGTTGGGGAGGGTTCTCCAGCATCCATGGGGAACATAGTCCCTGCCAAGGATCTTCCTGAGGGCGCCTATATATCCAATGCAGAGCTTCATAGAGGAGATGGAGGAAGGTATGCCAGAACGGCTGGATCCTATGCCATTGTTGTTGGTAAGTCAGAGGGCAAGGTCATTTTAAGAATGCCTTCAGGGAAGATAAAGGAAATTGATGAAAATGCGTTAGTTACTGTAGGGATAGTTGCTGGTGGAGGTGTTTCAGAAAAGCCTCTGCTCAAGGCTGGCAATAATTACTGGAAATATAAGGTCAAGGCTACCAAGTGGCCGGATGTCAGGGGTGTTGCCATGAACGTCGTGTCTCATCCACATGGAGGAGGTCTACATCAAAGCGTGAGCAGATCGAGTACCGTGGCTAGGAACACACCACCCGGTAGAAAGGTTGGACATATAGCTGCACGCAGGACAGGTAGGAGGGATAGAAAGTGAACTTAAATAATGCTGGAGGGGATGATCTCTAGATGTCAGTGGAGATTCCTGCTGAGTGGAAGAAGTTTAGGTATAGGGGTAGGTCTTTGGAGGAACTACTGAATATGCCAATGGATGATTTCATTAAGCTGCTACCTGCTAGGCAGAGGAGGTCCTTGAAAAAGGGCTTCACTCCTGCGGAGAGGTCCTTGATTGAGAAGATCAGAAAAACCAGGAGGGATTCGAAGACAGACAAGGCCATAAAGACTCACGTGAGAAGCTTGGTGATTCTTCCCGAGATGGTAGGCTTGAAGTTTGCGGTATATAACGGAAAGCAATTCGTTGAATTCCAGGTGGTCCCAGAGATGATAGGACATTACCTTGGTGAGTTCTCTATTCCAATCCAGAAAGTAGAACATGGAGAGCCGGGTCTAAAGGCTACAAGATCCAGCCTCTTTATGGCAATGAAAGGGTGATAACATGGCGTCGTGGAACTATCCAATTTTGTCCCTTGATGATAGTAGAACAGGTAAAGCTGTGGTAAGGAATGCACCAGTTTCCATAAAAGATCTCTACAACGTTTGCAAGGCTATCAGGGGGATGAACGTTAAGGAGGCTCAGGCTTTTCTTCAAAGGGTAATAGAGGAGAAGGAGGCCCTACCATACTGGAGATATAGCCACGGAGCTTCCCACAAATCAAATATCTCAAAGAAGTGGAAGGTTAAGAGCGGAAGATATCCCAAGAAGGCCATAAAGTACGTGATTAAAGCCCTTGAAAATGCGATGGCCAATGCGCAGGGGAAGGGACTAGATGAGGATAAATTGAAAATAGTTCATATAGCAGCCCACAAGGGCATAATTATAAAGAGGTTTCTACCAAGGGCCTTCGGAAGGGCGACAAAGAAATACAATAGGACCTCGCATATTGAGGTTATAGTTGGTGAGGTGTGAATTTTGGTTGATATAAAGAAATACTTTCTGCAAAAATCCATGACAAGAGTAATGGTAGACGAATTTCTGGCAAAGGAGTATTATAATGCGGAATACGCGGGTTCAGAAATTAGTAAAACTCCAATGGGAACTAGAGTAACGATCTATGCGGGCAGGCCAGCTATCATTATAGGTAAGGACGGAAAGACCATAAAGAGGTTAGCCCAGATATTAGAGAAGTACTTTAACCTGGAAAACCCGCAAATTACAGTTACTCAGCCTGAGAAACCTGAGTTAAACGCTAGGGTCATGGCCTTCAGGTTAGCCGTAACTCTCGAGAAGGGATATCATTTCAGGAGAGCTGCCTTCATAACAATAAGGAAGATCATGAATGCTGGAGCCCTAGGTGCTGAGGTTATCGTTAGCGGAAAGATTACATCAGAGAGAGCAAAGTTCGAAAAGCTGAAAGAAGGGATAGTGTACAAGACCGGTAACAATCTTGATGTAATGGTTGACAGGGCAATAGCAATAGCTACGCTTAAGATGGGAATATACGGTGTCGAGGTTGTTATAACTAAGCCATTGAGAACCATAGATAAGATATCTCTCAAACAGCCCTCTGAGGCAGGTGCGACTGGGGAAACTGGCGAAATCAGAGTTACTAATGTGAGAATAATAGATGAGACCCAGAACGTTAAACCGGAGGAACAACAAAGAGGTGAAGGGGGAAATGACCAAGAGAGTCAATGAGCTTAGGAATTTGGGAGAAGAGGAATTAAAGAAACGCCTTGAGGAGCTCAAATCTGACCTACTTAAGAGAAAAGCAGAGGCAAGAATGGGGACTCTTAAGAATACATCCTCTATAAAGAATATTAGAAAGGATATAGCACGTATTTATACTATTCTCTCTGAAAAAAAGAGAAATGAGAAAAAATAAGTTTTTAGAATATGATCTAATTGGGAAGAGAGTGAGAATAGTTACTCACTCCGACCCATCCTTGGTAGGTAAAGAAGGGGTAATAATTCTAGAAACTGAGAAAACACTTGTAGTCGATACAGGAGATTCAACCATTTCTGTGTACAAACCCAACGGAATTTATGAGATAGATTTTAAAAGACGTCGATTAAGTATATGTGGCGACGCCTTGATAGGTAAGCCGATAAAGAGGTTGAGGTGATTTCATGTCTCAAGTAAAAACAAAAAACGTGGGCATTCCAGGTGTCACTCCCCCTAGCAGGGAGTGCGAGGACGAGGATTGCCCATTCCATGGGAGTTTAAGGGTGAGGGGTACCTTAATAGAGGGTATCCTTGTGAAGAACAGGGCACCCAAGATGGGTGTAGTGGAGAGAACCTATCTGTTCTACGATCATAAATACAAGAGGTATGAAAGGAGAACCAGCAGGATACATGCTAGAGTTCCCAGTTGCCTTGACGTTAAGGAGGGGGATAGAGTTATAATAGGGGAAACAAGACCCCTATCCAAGTCCGTTTCTTTCGTGGTTTTAGGTAAGAGGTGAAGGTGAATGCCAGAAAAGATGCAGGTATTAGGGTCCAGAAAGGGGTTAACTCCTGCTGTTCAAAACTACACCATGGTGAACGTGTCAGATAACAGTGGAGCCAAAGAGGCCATGATCATTAGTGTGTTCGGATACAGGGGAGCTTTGAGGAGGGTTCCCTACGCCAACGTGGGCGACCTAGTTATGGTGTCCGTAAGGAAGGGAACTCCAGATGTCAGGAAGCAAAAGTTTAAGGCTGTGGTAATTAGGCAAAGAATGCCCTTCAGAAGGCCAGACGGTACTTGGATCTCCTTTGACGATAACGCTGTGGTGATTGTTAATCCAGACGGTACGGCAAAGGGAACAGAGATTAGGGGTCCCGTTGCGAGGGAAGCCGCTGAAAGGTGGCCCAAGGTGGCTAGCCTAGCTACCCTGATTGTTTAGGTGATCCATATGGCATCTTCCAAGCTTGTGGCTCCCCTCTCCGAAGAACTATCCAAGGAGTATGGGATAAAGAGGATCGGGATTAGGAAAGATGATACAGTGAGGGTAATGAGAGGAGAGAACTTCGGTTTTGAAGGAAAGGTTACACAGGTGTTCCCTGATTCAGGCAGAGTAGCCATAGAGGGTCTGACAAGGAAGAAGGCTGACGGAACTCCTGTGTATATTAAGATTCATGCTTCTAAAGTTGAAATAACTAAGCTGAACACAAATGATCCGAAAAGAAAAGATATCATAAACAGGAAGGCTTCAAAACAAAAGGATGAGCAGGGGGGTAAGGCACAATGACCCATATTACTAGGTTAGAAGCTCCTTGGTTTTTGAGGGCAAGTAAGAAGGAGTATAAATGGACCGTTAGGGCATCTCCAGGACCTCATCCGCTGCATAGAAGCATTCCACTGGGTTTGCTTCTTAGGGATTACTTGGCATTTACGTCATCTCTCAAGGAATCCAAAAAGATAATCTCAGATGGAAAGGTGTTAGTAGATGGTAGGATTAGGCGCGACTATAAGTATCCCGTGGGTCTGATGGACGTCGTTGCCATTCCTCACGCTGATTTGTACTTGAGGGTTGTTCCTGACCGCGTGAGGCTTCTTAAACCTGTAAAGATTTCAGAAGAGGAGAGTAAATTCAAATTGGTGAGATTGTTAAAAAAGACTGTCGTAAAGGGAGGTCTACTTCAGTTGAACCTTGAGGATGGGAGGAATATTTTGGTAAACAAGGACTCAACAGAGATGTTTAAGCTTCCCACCCTAACTACTCTGAAGATATCCATACCGAAGCAAGAAATCTTAGCCACGTATGGATTCAAAGAAAATGTTTACGTGATGGCAGTGGGTGGAAAGAATGCTGGCGTTATTGGCCAATTAAAAAGAATCCAGTCATCACCATACAAGACTAGAAGGTACTCAATAGTTGTGATCAGGAGCCCTGACGGATCCGAGTATGAGACTAACCTTGAAAATGCAATGGTAATAGGAGAGGAGAAACCTGAGGTGAAGGTGGAGTAAATGGAGCAGGTAACTAAACAAAATCCAATGAGAAATATAAGAATTTCAAAGGTAACCGTAAATATTGGACTAGGTGAGTCTGGCGAAAGATTACAGAAGGCCTATCAACTGTTGGAGGAACTAACAGGGGCTAAGCCTGTTTACACCAAGGCTAAGAAGTCAATTAAGGAATTTGACGTGAGGAAGGGTGCTCCCATAGGGGTGATGGTGACCTTGCGCCATGAAAAGGCAGAAGAGTTTCTGAAAAAGGTGCTAGCTGCCGTGAACTATAAGATAAAATCCAGTAGCTTCGATAGGCACGGAAACGTTAGTTTCGGAATTGCAGAGCATGTGGTAATTCCTGGTACCCGTTATGATCCCGAAGTAGGTATATTTGGACTGGACGTGGCTATAACCTTTCAGCGTCCAGGTTTCAGAGTAAGCGAGAGGAAAAGGAAGAAATCTAGAATTCCAAATTCCGTGAGGGTGAGGAAGGAGGAATCCATGAAATTCCTCACGGAAAACTTTGGGGTTACCATTGTTTGAGGTGATATGAATGGGTAAGTATAAACCACCGGCTGAGAGGAAGCATGGAAAAGGAGTTCAGTACTGCAGAAGGTGCGGGAGTACTGACTCCGTGATCCAAAAATACGGGATATATCTGTGCAGGCAATGTTTCAGGGAAGTAGCCTATCCGTTGGGATTCAAGAGGTTGAGGTGATGTTAGATGACAGTAATTAACACTCTATCAAACGCACTAAGCTCCCTGTATAATAATGAGACTAGGAGGAACAAGCAGGCCATCATAATGCCATCTTCGAAACTGATAGTGAATGTTCTTCGTGTCATGCAGAAGGAGGGATACGTAGGTGAGTTTGAATATATAGATGACGGTAGATGGGGAAAGATCGTGGTCCAATTGATGGGCAGAATTAACAAATGCGGTGCCATAACCCCGCGTTATTCCCTGACCTATAGGGAAATGATCAGCCTCCCAGATTACATTAGGAGATACCTACCATCTAAGGAGATAGGAGTGATCATAGTATCAACACCCAAGGGAGTTATGACGCACAAGGAAGCAGCCAGACAAAGAACAGGAGGTATAGTCCTAGGTTACGTTTATTGAGGTGAAATAGATGCAGATGGTATCGTTCAGGGAAGAGATTCAGGTACCTGCCGGGGTAACTGTCAGTATTGATGGAAAAGTAGTAAAGGTGAAGGGTAAGAAAGGGGAACTATCAAGAGACTTTTCCTTCGCTCGTTTCCTTGACATCTCCCTTCAGGACGGCAAGATAGTGCTTGAAGCGTCTTTCCTTGGAAGGAAGGAGAAAGCTACTGCATATAGTATAGTGAGACATATCAAAAATATGTTCACTGGAGTTCAAAATGGTTACAGATACTATCTAAAAATTATATTCACACACTTCCCTATAACCGTGAAGGTCGTTAATGACGAGGTGCAGGTCACTAACCTTATTGGAGAAAAGAACGTAAGGGTAGCTAAGATCATGCCAGGGGTAAAGGTGACGGTGAAAGGTGAGGATATAGTGGTAGAAGGGATAGATCTTGAAAAAGTATCTCAGACAGCAGCTAATATAGAAACCGTCACTAAGATTAGGGATTTCGACAGAAGAATATTTTCAGATGGCATTTATATTTATAAGAAAGAGGTGATCTCATAATGAAAACTGAGATGAAATTAAATAAGAAAAAGATATATAAAATGAAATTAAAACATAAGGCGCTTCTCCCAAAATTCCTTAGATATGATTGGGATAAGTACTTCAGGCTGGAAAGACAGGAGAGATGGAGAAGAACTAGGGGACAAGATAACAAGACTAGGCTGAGAATAAAGGGCTTTCCTAAACCAGTTATGGTGGGGTTTAGGAGCCCCAAGGTGATTAGATACCTACATCCGTCAGGTTTGAGGGAAGTTATAGTGAATAATGTGAATGAAGTTGAATCGCTTAAGGATAGTAAGGATAAGATTATCCTGCGAATTTCTGGAAAGGTAGGTCTGAAGAAAAGATTAGAAATAATAAATAAGGCGAAGGAAATGGGATTTCGTATAGCTAATGGTGAATGAACATGGCGGAACTTGAGCTTCAGAAAAGGTTGGCTGCGGACATTAAGAACGCTGGAGTTAGTAGGGTGAGAATTCCCCCAGAATATATCGATGAAGTTGCAGGTGCCCTGACTAGGGAGGAGATAAAGAGATTGATAAAAGACGGCAAGATTGTAATTCTATCAACTCGCGGTAATAGTAGAGGAAGAGTAAAGGAAAGAAGACGTAGCAGAAAGAGGAAAGGAGAGGGCAGAAAGACCGGGAGCAAAAAGGGAAGGAAGGGGGCCAGAACGGGAAGAAAGGAGGAGTGGATTGCTAGAATTAGAAAGATCAGAAGATACCTGAAGTGGTTGAGGGACCACGAGGTTATAGATTCGAGAACCTATAGAACCCTATACATCAAAGCCAAGGGAGGCACATTTAAGAACCTCAACGATGTAAAGACTGTGCTTAAGCAGATGGGTAAATTGAAGGAGTGATCGTAGATGGCACAAGGTCCAAATTACAAGGTTAAGTTTAGAAGAAGGAGAGAAGGAAAAACCAACTATTACAGGAGATATACTTATGTGCTGAACAGGACTGATCGGGTGGTTGTTAGATTGACAAATAAATATGTGATAGTTCAGTTTATGAAATTTGACCCGAAGGGGGATGTAACTGTGGCCGCTGCCCATTCAAGGGAACTTGAGAAGTTCGGTTGGAAGGGCGACGAAAATAATTCCACTGCTTGTTATTTAACTGGATACTTAGCTGGTCTCAGAGCTAAGAAATCAGGGATGACCATGGCCAATGCGGACATTGGGTTATTCACTCCCACTAAGGGAGCAAGGATATTCTACGCATTGAAGGGAGTTATTGACAGTGGTGTTAAGGTTCCCATGGGAGATGTCGGAGTTAGTAATGAAAGGATCACAGGAAAGCATGTAGCTGAATATGCACAGAAGCTTGAGCAGGAGGATCCCGAGAAATACAGAAGGTTGTTCTCAAGGTATTTGGCAAGAGGTTTGGATCCTAAGGATCTGCCCTCCCATTTCAAGGAGGTTCTGAATTCGATTAAGTCAGGTGAGAAATGATGGCAGAGGAAGTGCCTGTTTCAAATGTAGAGGAGTGGAAGCCTAGGACTAAAATCGGGCAGTTAGTAAAGGAGGGTAAGATAACCTCCATAAAGGAGCTCTATGCTAGGAACATGAGTATTGTGGAACCCGAAATCATTGACGTTCTGTTGCCCAATATGAAGTACGAAGTAATTGATATAGGAATGGTACAGAAACAGACGGATGCAGGAGAGTTATCTAGGTATAAGGTATTGGTAGTGATGGGTAATTATGACGGCTATGTGAGCATAGGAGTAGGTAAATCAAAGCAGTTAAGGGTAGCTATCCAGAAGGCGGTCAGAGATGCTAAGATGCACGTGATCCCTGTCAGGAGGGGATGCGGAAGCTGGGAATGTACATGCGGTGAATCGCATAGTTTGCCCTTCCTGGTATCCGGAAAATCTGGCAGTGCGGAGGTGGTGCTAAGGCCTGCGCCCAAGGGAACCGGTCTGGTTGCGGGAGGGGTTTTGAAGACATTGCTAACCTATGCTGGAATAAAGGACGTTTGGTCATTTAGCAGGGGTGAGACTAGGACTACCGACAATTTCATTATGGCAGGGTACAAAGCCCTCTATAACACATATAGATTCGTTACTCCAATAGATTGGGCAAGGAGGAAGTGAAGGTTATGCCATCAATTCTTGTCGTAAGAATAAGGGGAAATGCCTCCGCGCCGTGGGATCTTCAGGAGGTCTTGGAGATGCTGAGGTTAGGCAAGCAATACAGCGCCATGGTATATCCAAAAAGAGATGATATTGTGGGTATGATAAGAAAGGTTCAATCCTACGTTACTTGGGGCGAGCTCAACATGGATGGCGCTAAGGCGTTATTGGCTAGGATTGAGACTGCTAAGGGTGTAATTGATCAGCAGTTTGTGGAGAAGGAGTTAGGATTATCCATGGAGGACTTCATCAAGAAGCTTGTGGAAGGGGAGATTAAACTGAATTCCATTTCCTCCTTAAAATTACCAATAAGGCTTCATCCACCTAGGAAAGGATTTAAGGGTAAAATCAACTCCTTCATTGGATCCGGAGGCGAACTAGGCTATAGAGGAGAAAAAATAAATGAACTTGTAAGGAGGATGGTATAAGATGGTAGTTAGACGTGCAAAAAAATCTAGGAAGATGAGAGCCCATAGGACCATGGGCTGGGGTACAAAGGGGCAACATAGGGATAGAGGTGCTGAGGGTGGAAGACATGTGGGAATGCATAAGGAGAAGTGGTCGTGGATAGTAAAGTATGGAAAGGATTGGTATGGGAAACATGGATTTATCAATCCTACAGCGAGAAAATTAAATGCAATATCCTTAAGGAAACTTGGAGAGTTAATCGAGTCCGGAAAGATACAAGTTACAAATAAGGATGGAAAATTTGAGGTGGATCTTGAAAAGTTAGGATATGATAAGTTATTGGGAGGAGGTCAAGTTAAGATTTCCATGATCGTTAAAGTATCGGCAGTGACCAATAAAGCAAAAGAAAAGATAGAAAAATCTGGTGGGCAAGTTATTTTAACCCCCCAAAGCTAACTGTTTTGATTAGTTCATGTCACTTACGGACGCACTGGCCAAGCTAGGTCAGGTACTTCCAGCTGTTAGAAAGCCTGACGAAAAACCAACATTAAACAAGAAGCTATTATGGTCCATCGTAGGGGTAGTAGTTTACCTTTTAATGTCTTCAGTTCCTCTTTACGGGATCCAGAGCACCTCTCTTAGCAATTTTCTCCTAGAACAGGTTATATTTGCATCCACGGCGGGAACGTTAGCCCAATTGGGAATAGGTCCCATAATTACCGCGGGCTTAATAATGCAGATTCTGGTTGGATCTAAACTTCTCAACCTTAACTTGAATAATGAGGATGATAAGGCCAAGTTTACAGAGGCACAGAAGGGTCTGGCTTTCCTTTTCATTCTCTTAGAATCATTCCTGTTCGCTTTCGCGCTAACTAGGTCAAGTGGACTCTCAAACATTAACATTCCGTTGATAGTAGCTGGGCAACTAATTGTGGCCACCTATCTCATACTTTTGCTTGACGAACTAATACAGAAGGGCTGGGGACTTGGCTCAGGGGTCAGTCTATTCATCTTAGCCGGAACAATGAAGATTATATTCTGGTACATGTTTGGAATAGTTAACGTTCAGTCCCAGAACCTTCCAGTTGGATTCTTCCCATCCTTGGTTACAACCATAATAGATCACGGTAATCTCCTCAATCTGATAGTTAACACCACTAAGGCTTTCCAGCCAGACCTGGTGGGACTTGTAACAACTATAGGGCTGATATTTCTGATAATATATCTTACTTCTATAAACGTTCAAATACCAATTACCTCCCAGAAGTTGAGAGGAATAAGAAGAACGATTCCGCTTAATTTCCTTTACGTGAGTAGCATACCTGTCATTTTCGTCAGCGTACTTGGTGCAGATATAGAGCTATTCTCCTCTTTAACCTCCTACATATCTTCTTCAGCCAGTAGCGTTCTTAATGCCATTCAATCCGCGTTTATATTTCCACCACCCAGCACCACAATTCCACATAGTGTTTACGCCGTAGTATTGGATCCTATAGGAGCTGTCATTTATTCTGTAGTTTTTATTGTACTGGGCATATTGTTCGGAATAGTTTGGGTAGAAGTATCTGGTCTAGATCCAGCTACCCAAGCACAAAATCTTGTGGACGCTGGAATAGAGATTCCCGGTATGAGGAATAACCCAAAAATGATAGAGGCCATCTTGGCTAAGTACATTTATCCTCTGGCGTTCTTTAGTTCCCTAATCGTTAGCGTGATAGCTGTGGGAGCTACACTGTTGGGGGTATACGGTACAGGTGTGGGTATCCTCTTGGCGGTCTCCATTGCAATGCAGTACTATAGTCTGTTAGCATACGAAAGATCTATAGAGATGTATCCCTTGTTAAAGAGATTGATAGGTGAATAGCCGTGAAGTTGGGTATCGTAACCGGGATACCTGGTGTTGGTAAGACAACAATTCTTAATACTATTAAGGAAATCCTTTCCAAGGAAAATTCAAAATTTTTAATAATGAACTATGGTGACTACATGCTAAAGACGGCAATGGAACTAAAATATGTTAATAACAGGGACGAAATGAGGAAATTACCGCTTGCAGTGCAGAGACAACTCCAGCTTGAAGCAGCGAAGAACATATATAAGGACGCATCGTCTCTAGGAGACGGTCTCTCATTTCTAGATACCCACGCAGTGGTTCGCACTCCAGGAGGTTATCTGCCAGGTTTACCAAAACACATTGTGGAGATACTTCAACCTCAGGTGATATTTCTCATAGAGAGTGACCCTGAGCTGATCCTGAAGAGGCAGGAGAACGACAAAACCAGGGCTAGGACCGACTACTCGGATCCTGCAGTAATCAGGGAAACTATGGATTTTGCAAGATATTCCGCCATGGCCTCAGCTGTTCTGGTTGGCGCTTCGGTAAAGGTCGTGAAAAACGTGGAAGGGGATCCATCAATAGCTGCGCATCAAATAATTAAGTCGCTGGTTTAGGATGATTGCACAAATACTTGAGATTTTCCTTTTTTCTTTTGTTCTGAATCTTGTTTTATATCTGCTCTACAGGTATTATATCTCAAGGAAAATTTTACAGTATATGGTAGTTCTTGAGGACCTTAACTCTAGGATAAACAAAATTACCTCGAAGAGAAGGGAAAGAGTGTATAGAAAACTTTCCAAAGATATAAGAAAATATAATAGTGGATTATATTTCTATTCCATGTTACAATCCTTTGCCCTTCTTGGTCTATATATTCTTGGTTTATTTTTTATTTTTTCAATGAATTTTCCAGTTTATCTGCCATTTTCTATCCCGGTTTTAACACAAACTGTTTCGTCCAAGCATGTGGTGCTTGAAGGTCCCATTCTAGTCTACATTCTATCGTTCTTACTTTTCACTCCACTGTCCTTGCGCAGGCCCAAAGCAAATATAAACTAAACCCCAAAATGATCTACAAAGGTGATCTCATGAAGCCTTATCAGAGGACATCTTCTTTAAAGAAGGTTTATAGAAGGCTACCTTCCTCTAAAACTGGGGTTATCTTCAGGAAAAAGAAGCAGGGTGTAGCAAAGTGCGCTATGTGCAAGAAACCTCTGAGAGGTAACGTGGGATCAAAACAGCGGATGTTCGGAGGCTATCTTTGCCACAAATGTCTCCAGAACCTCATTAAATTATCAATGAGAGGAATTTCATGATAATTGTGGTTAGCGGACCATCAGGAAGCGGGAAAACCACGATAGCTAAATCCCTGTCACTCAAGTACGGGCTTAGATTTATTTCAGGAGGTCAAATTTTTAGGGAGAAGGCATCGGCAATGGGTTTGGATCTACTTTCTCTAAATAGGGAGGCTGAGAAGGACTTCGATATAGACAAGGTTATTGATAGGGAGATACTAAACCAGGCCAAGATATCCAATGTTGTGATTGAATCCCATATAGCTGGGTGGATACTTGCCGGGGAATCCACAGTTAGTATTTACCTGTGGGCACCATTGGACGAAAGGGCGAGAAGAATCTCAAAGAGAGACGGTATCTCCTATGAAAAGGCATTGTTGAGTATCCTAGAGAGGGAACAGAGTCACTACTACAGATTCTGGAAATATTACGGAATAGATATTCAGGATCTCTCCCTCTATGATTTGGTGATTAATACCGCCAAACTTTCTCCCGAGAGGGTATTGGGCCTTATCGAATATTTTTTGGATTCTCACATTCAGTTGACTCCCCGTAAATAATTAGCATAGAAATAATTGATGGCTGGAGTAGAATCTTTCATACAACAGTTGACAACCCAGGTTACGGAGATATCGTGGAGTGTTTTTATATTAGCTTGGGCCATTGGATGGGCGTTAAGAGGATCGCCAATTCCAATATTTAAGGTGAAAAGAGCAGGTCAGGATTTCATTGAGGATGCCATAATGGCAGCATTCTGGCTGGCCCTAGGAACTACGGTATTTGCCCTGATCTCCTATTTCGCGGGTCAATTCTAGGTGATTTTAATGAATGTTTTTCAAATTCTTTCAATTTCACAAGATCTGGCCGGACTTACATACTTTCTCGGGACACTTCTGATGGCAATTCCAGTACCCGTTTATGGGGTCAAAAAGTGGGGGCCCAAACTTATTGTTGATGGGATATATTCCTCAATTTTAGTTAATCTATACGAAACCTTAATTCTGTTCGTGGTTCAGCTGGGAAATTATCTGGGGATCAATTGGACCTACTATATCAGCTGGCTTTACCAGCTTCTGACTGGAGAGCTTCAAGTTTACACCTTGATAAGGACCCTTTACGCCACCATAACCTCCTTTCCATACGGAGGAATAAACCCAATAGTGGGACCCCTTAGCCTATTCCTGTCATTAATATCAGGCTTTATGAGCATCACAGGGACCCTAATTGTTATATCTCAGCTGGTGTATAACTATGTAGGACTCATCTTAGCTCTGGGTATACTGATGATGTCAATCCCGTTTAGGATAGGGAGGTCAATCGGCGGATCGCTCATAGGTTTTTCCATAGTTTTCTATGTAGGCCTTCCGCTCTTGCCCTCCTTCCTCAGTGCCTTCAACGTGAATGTCCTTCAAAGTACTGTGGGTTCTGCAGATAATCTCACTGTACTCGCTACTCAAGTTATTCCGGCTTATATTGAGGGAACAGTGTTAATGCCCCTGGTCTATCTAGGTATTCTGGCCTCGCTATCCGTGGGAATCGGATCAGTTATATCGGGGTCGTATTCAAGGCTACCTATACCTGTGGATTTCCTCTAGGTGTTATAATATGAAATCGAGGACCTTGATGATTTTCCTGCTAGTTTATGCGTCCATAATCTCCTATATCGAAACAAAAAATCTGGGTCTCTCTATAATTTCCTTGGTCATAGCCTTGGCTATATTTCTGCTTCCAAGAATCACTTCTGTGCTTGCTGATTAGATTGCTTCTTCTCTTTCTTCACTTCCTTATTCATGAATATAGTAGTTTTTTGTCTTCCTCCCATGTTAATCTATAACGTTAAAGTTCTCGGGGTTATAAATCTGTTATGGGTTTCCAGTTCTTTGATCATACGGCAGATGTGGGAATTAAGGCGTGGGGAAAAACTCTAGAAGAGGCATTTGAGAACTCAGCGCTGGCTGTTTTTGAGATCATGACTGACACCTCCAAGGTGGAGCCAAAGGTTTCAGTGGATGTGCAAGTGGAGGGATACGACCTTGAGAATCTTCTTTATAGATGGATTGAATCTCTTTTGTTTTATTACGATACGGAGTTATTATTATTCAGCAAATTTCAGGTCAAAATAGATGGATTAAGCTTGAAGGCCCAGGCCTTTGGAGAGAGGTTTGATGAGAAGAAACACGAAAGAAGAACTGTGGTCAAGGCAATGACATATCACGAAATGTCCATAAAGACAAACGGAAAGGTTGAGATTACGTTTGTAGTGGATATCTAAAAGCGTGTGAGTGCCGCCGCGGGGACTTGAACCCCGGACAACCCGGTCTCTAAACCGAAGTCTTCAGCCGGGTGCTCTCCCGGGCTGAGCTACGGCGGCACGGATGTAGATTGACGAGCCTAAACTTAAAACTTTTGTTCCGCATGGTTCAGTGGGGGTCCGGCGACACCCGAGGAGTACCCTTATTAGGGTGTCTGTGAATTAGGGTCTCCAGGGACCCCGACATTGGAAGTATTACTGGTCAGCACTAATAAGATCGATAGATCTGTCCTGGAGACCTTTAAGGAAGAACTAGAAAATAAAGGAATTAAATCATATACTATGATAGAAATAGTTCACGTAAGTTTAACCGCATATGACTGGGACAGGGGAGTGTTCAACGCATCCAAAGTGATTGAGATACTCAGCTCGAGAGTACCAAGCCTATCGGGCATGTTGATCTTTGGTCTTTTCTCACCGGAAATGGAGTATGGCAATAAACGGCCTGAATGTATTGTAAGGGGTAACTTATTTCTATTATCCATAGGTAACATGAGGAAGAACGGTATGACTGATCTGTTTACCTATATTAAAAATAATATAAACAAATTTATACAAGGCAATAATTGTTATATTATCAGCTAGATTCTGGAAATAGAGATATTCTATCATTCTACAGGTTAGGCAACGTTCGAGATATACGTCCTCCACATAGGAATAGTTAGTGATGCTTGGTCCAGATCGAACAAAGACATGTTATAACTACTGGACGTTGAGGCTCAGGGGACTAACGAGAATGTAATCGAAATGGGTGAATGGGTTTTATTCCTCGTCGAGAAGAGGAGTATCTCCTTGTGGATCTTGTGGACATGTTCGGTAAACCAGTCTACGACCTACTGAACAATGATCGTCTCAGAACTTTCGTTGAGGATAACGAGATATACATGAGGGTGGAATGTGAATCGCTGGACGGAAAGACCTTCGACAATAGCCATAGATTTATGGAGTATTGCCTCGAGAGGGTAGAGGGATGGACAGGACGGGAGAGCTCCCAGTAGCTCCATGAGGCACCTGTGTTTTTCCTAACTCTACATGATTTTTGCATACTTCCTTTAATCTGCCTTCAAGCCAGGCTATTTTGATGGCTGCCAATTATCTGCGTGCGTGAAGTGGTAACCCTAAAGGCAAGACTTAACAACGTCATCTAAAGGAGCGAGGTAAAGCTCCTTCATCTCACCGTTCACGTTCTCCAATACGTTAACGTAATACATCCTTTTCCCCTTGCGAATAATCACGTTGTCTTACTTGTACCTTATCTCGGTAAAGTTAGGGTTACCCAAAACTGAAAGAAAATGAGGGCATGGGGGCTCTGCCCCCACAATTGGACAAGTGCGACCGCCGGGATTTGAACCCGGGATCTCTGGCTTGGGAGGCCAGCGTCCTAATCCAGGCTGGACTACGGCCGCACTCTAAATAATGGTGATATTCGCCTATTAATAAATCTAAACTAGATTTCACAGGAGTGTGTCCAACAATATTGCTATAATAGACAATTTAAGTTGGGCCAGGACGGGTTAAGTTTGGGTGAGAGCGTGAATATCGCGTCTCTCCCCGTCCTGACCCAACGTGTTACCTTCTCAGGGTTAATAACCTTGCAAGGTTCCACTCCCTGGAGTTGGTGAGGGCCCTTGCTGGTTACTATCTGGGCCACTCGCTCAGGAGGTTCAGGTTAACCAGGAGCACTGTTCACTACTACCGGAGAAGGCTGTCCAGCGCGAGAGTTGACGTGTCAGCGGGAGAGTACTCGGTGGACGAGACCAAGCTGTGAAGGGCGTGGTGTACCATCTATGGGTCGTGATGGGTCTTAACACGGGGGTCTTGCCCTTCTTCACGAGGCCAGGTCAGGTCTGGACGAGCTAGTAGGGGCAGTGAGAGAGGTTAAGCTAAGGGTGAAGGCCAGTTACGTCCACGACCTCCCCGCATACAACTTCCCAGCAGCGGTTGAACACGAGCACATCGCCTTCGTGAGGAACAGGGTTGAACAGGTCTTCAGGACGATGAAGCACAGGCTCTCCGGGATGGACTTCCACTTCCCATGGAACTCCAGCAAGTGGAGCCTGAGGAAGTGGTTCTCCGCTTACTTCACCGTCCGTCAACAGACCCACAGAGATATAATACCCTAGATATCACGGCAAAGGATAAATAGTTTCTCTAGATCCAGAATGTATATGGCTCAGATTGTTGGATCAATTTCAGGGCTGGGACCCGCCCTGGGCCCCATCATCGGTCTAGAGATAAGCCTCAACGTGAAGCAGGAGGAGTGCCTCCAGCAGGGGTTGAGGACTTACTTCTCCCTTTACCAGGGAGGAGACCCCAGGAGGTACGAGGTTTACCCTGCTATTGCTACCTCCCAGAGGTTGAGGGTGGAGGCTGACAGCGACCCGGACAGGGTGTACAGGCAGGGCATACTCTTCAGGACGGAGGACACGGGGGAGTGGTACTACGTGGGCGGGGTATCTCCCCACTGGACCAACGGGACGATCATCACGTACCAGGGAGGGAGCAAGGCCACCTCCTACGGGAAGATCAGGGTGGGAATCCTGGACAGGTTCGCCCAGGCGGGGATTGGGGTTTTCCCCATGGAGAAGTTGAGGGTTCCCCCAACGTGGTACAACCCGGCCCAGTTCAGGGACTGTGGCGGTATCCTGGGACCCGTGTGGAACTTGCTCTCAGGTTACCAGGCGATATTCATGGGGTTGATGACCCAGGCGCCCAATTTAAGAGTGCGGAACAGCATGTTGACGTATAGGGACAAAAAGGGAAATTATAACCTATCCAGGTCAGGCGAAGAGGAAATGAAGTTAGCCTCAGACAACTATCCCTTCGTCTACGAGGGAATAGGGGCCACCCCAGCCAAGCCCATACAGATAGGCAGCCTCTCCATCCCCACCAACATGTACTTCCCCTTCTTCACGTTGAACGGGATGAGCCAGGAGATCGCCTCACTCTGTACCCAAATTATGCCCAAGTATCTATGCGACCTAGGTAAGTCCATTACCAGTATTGGTGACGCCGACCTGGGCGCTCCCATCCTCACCTCCATCGCCTGCGGGAACACGTGTTCAGGTTTCGGGATAGCCGGCCTGGTCTCGGGATACCACATCCTCCAAGGCCTAAACGCGGTCGCGGTGAGGGCAGTGACACCACCTCCCTTCACCTCCTCGGGCGTCTCTACCTGGGCAAGAGACCTGGGCCTAGAGCAGGAACTCCTGGCTCTCCTGGACGCCAGGAACCGCTTCAGGAGGGCCCTCTCCGAGCTGGGCTTCCCTCCCTTCATCTCCCTCGCCGCTGCAACCCTTGTTGACTGGATGGACCAGTCCTACGAGCAGGCCCTGGCCTCGGCCAGGGAGATAGCCCAGGAGCTCCAGACCACCTACAGCAGGCTTGTCCAGGAGCTCTCCGGAAATCCTCCCCCAATCACGGACAGGTTGCTCTACAGGGAGTGGTACGAGCGCAAGCTCAGGGTGGAGAACTGCGCCTCCGAGGCCATCCAGGATCACCCCGACTACTCCTACGACGATCTCGCCGAGATGGTTAACGACTGCGCCTCCACATACGACTAATTTAACGTGTTTCTGACTCCCTTCAACGAGTTTGTCCGTAGTGTCGTCAAACTTGCATAAATTAGCTTTATGGCTTCGTGACTTAGCATTGAATTCCTTGAACTTTGAAATATCCCAACATGACGACACTATGGACACACTCATTTCACAGCCTCAGTAACAAGAGACGTATACGATGATAATTTCAAAAAGATTCTATAACGAGTTATAATTTAAACTATTAACTTCATGGTACAACGCTTGGCTCCACTCAGGCAGGTTTATCGTAATAAACCAAATCCTATCAGTCCATTTTCAGCCCCAGCACTCCCTTATCATGAATCACCATTCCTTTCACTGCAGAACTCTCCAGTAATCCCTCCAGAAGCTCTTTCAGGTTATTTGTCACGGTTTCTGACATGAGGTTAGGCGACAACACTTTTACATAATTATCTCCTTCCTGAACTTGTCCGAATATTTCCAGAAGAAATTTGCACATTCTCATCACTCCTTCCCTACTATCCTGGAAGCTCTCCTTGGCAATAATTCCTAATCTTTTCCCAAGGTCTCGCCATTCGCCCTCTTTACCGGTCATTGAGAAAGGGGCTATTGTTATGGTACCCTTGTAACTCTGAGAGATTTTGCCCAATACAATGATTAGCTCCTTAACTTGATTCAGGTTAACCCCGCTGGCCTCTATTTCAAGGGCGTTACTCAACAAATAGTTGGTGTAATCATACAAGCTCATCCTCTTGGATGATGCCAACTGGTCCAATTTAACGTGTAATCCCTTATCCATAAAACACGGATGCCTGTTGGATTTCCTTTTCCTCTCCGACATAGCATAAAAGAGTATACAATCGTATAAAAAGTTACAAGGCTAATCAGTGGCTGCCCGCTCCTTTCACCGGTCAAGGAAAAATTTTCATCATAAAACTTGTAATCCGTAAGTCACCTATCACTTTATGATTTTCGCAGGCGTGGATCCTGGAACCTCTTCCTACGCTGTGGCAATGGTGGATGGGCTGGGGAGGGTGATAAATTACACGGAGTTTCCGACTGATCAAGTGGAAAAAGACGTACTATCAATAATTGGTCATATTCTAAAGTATAAACCAACCCTAATTTCCCTGCCCTCTGGTCACGGTCTTCCCTTTATCAAGGCCAGGGATCTGGAAGAGGATGATATTTTTAAAATGACACTTTCAACAACAGAGAGAGGGCCTCTACACTCGTTTTTGAGAGCGTCTAAACGCTTGCCCGGGATAACCATTCCCTCCGTCGTTGAATTACTTAGTGTGCCAAGGCACAGAAAGGTAAACATGATCGATCTTGGAACAGCAGATAAGGTTGCATCTGCTTTCTTTTACAGAACCATGTTCAGGGACTTCGTGCTGGTGGAGACAGGTTCAAAGTTTATATCTGCTCTAGCTGTGCTTGATGGAGTAATAGTAGACGGTTTGGGAAGTTCCATCCTGCCTGGTTCCGCCGGGTTTGTGGATGGGGAAGTGGCCTATCTCCTATCCCAGCGCAGGCCTTTAACCAAGAACCTGATTTACTCTACCGGAACATTCCAAAGAGCGATGGAAGTGGCTGAAATGTTCGCGAAGTACTACGCCGAAGAGTATCAGGTCCCGGTGCTGGTCTCAGGAAAGAGAAAGGATAGGGTTCCTTTTGGCTTAAAGTTTGACTTCAGGTTCAAGGAATCAGCGGTCGGGGCAGCCTATATAGCCTCAGCTTTCGCCGGATTCAGGTTCAAGGAATATATTGACATGCTTAATAGCACTGGAACACCTATTGATTACGTGGAACTGGAGGGATGGGAAGAAACTATTACTTGGATAAGGACGCGGTCATAGATAGGGAAGGCAACATAGGGTTCGTTATCACCAACCAGAATCCTCCCGGTTACGTATACGGGTACACGAAGTATATTTACACCGGAAGGGGCCTCTGGAAGGGTTATGAAAGGGTTCTGAGATATTACGGTGTTCATAACCTTATTAATTCCCCCCAGGTGTTTTCAATGGAACCATGCCACGGCGTGGAATTTCCCATTATCCCACTGTCCAGGGTAAGGAGACATCTTTACCCGGAGGAAGGATTCAGAAAAATACTTTCAAATGAGAAAAAAATGGAGCTACATGCTATGTTTTCCCTTCTGGACAAAATACCTAACATACGTCTAGGGATAACCGGTTCCTATCTAGTGGGTATAGAGCATGCAAACTCCGATGTTGACATGGTGATCTACGGCTGTAAGGATGCCTACGACTTCCTGTCCAGTTTTCCTGGAGGAAGCCCAGACGTAGAGTGGATAAGGGAGGCTTCAAGAAACTACTCTCTGGACGTGGAGGAGGCAAAGTCTCTCTACGACGTCAGAACTAGGGGAGTGTACAGGGGAATGAGATACTCATTCCTCTTTGTGGATGATAAACCTCACCCCTATTGCAGGGAAGTATGCTCACCTCTCAGGGAGGTGATAATTGAGGGAGAAATGGAAGGTGATTGTAGATCATTGTTTTACCCCGCAGTGGCTGGGCTTTACTCCCACGATTACTACGAAGTGATATCGTGGGAAGGTATTTACTCCATGGCCATGTTCAAGGGAGGTTTGATGAAGGTGAAGGGACTTGAATTGGAGTGTTCAGGTAAGAGGGTGATTCTAATTGGGGATAGAAGGGTCAAGGGAAATATCAGGGTTCTGCAATAGGGTTGGCAGACTGCTGAGCCTGGCCTCCTTCATTGAGGCAAGCGTACCAAAACCAGGTAACGCAGGACCTACCCAGGACATCCCCTCGGTGAGATACAGGGATCTTCTGGATTCAGCCATGAAGCTGGAGGGCTCATATCAAGAGGCCTGCCTTAGGGGCTTTCATCGGAAACTCCCCCTCATGGATTTGTTGTATAAGGTCTCTAGCGGAAGATTCGCCCTTCTGGGGACGGCAATGCTGTTGTTACCCCTAGCGTATTCTGCCTCATCCCTTAATCTTGAAGGTCTGATTGTCAGGGCATCTCAGGTGATTCGTTCCATGGGGCGTGAGGATTGGAAATGGTTTAGTGACAGCCTATCCATTATTCAACCCAGTTATCTTGGAAGGATGGAGAGGATGGACTACCGATCTGGGGATCTAGAATTTTGGCGGGTTTTGGAGTGGTCTGCCACGTTTGATACAGTTTCCAGGGAGCTGATGGAGGGGTATCGTAGGTCCCTCAGGATTTTCCAGCTCTTGAGGAGTAATAGGTGCGGTTCCTTCACACGTACCATTCAGCACGCCTTCATAAGGTTACTCTCGGAAGAACCAGATGGGCTGATACTTAGAAAGTGGGGAAGCAGAACTGCACTTAACATATCTCTCCTAGCATCCAAGATCCCAGATTGCCCATCTGAAGGAGAGCTGGAGAAGTTAAACAGGTTTCTGATCTCCCGTAGAATCAATCCGGGATCCACAGCTGATTTAATAGCGTCAGGAATTGCTCTATATGAACTGAATGAGCTCTTTAATAATGGTTTCAGGTCTTTCCTGCAGAGAGGATGTGATAGAGTGGCTCAATAGGTTAGGCGCAAGGGTGATAGGGCTAGGGGATGTAGAATGTCCTCAGAGGATAAGGAACTTCAAGGGGATTTTAGGGGAGATGGATAGCATAACCGCAACGAAGTACATGGAGAGGAACAACCTTTTATTCACCAGGGAAGGAGATCTTTCAGTAGATTTTTCGACTCCCTACGTGATAGTACATGAGCCCCCCTTTGGTGTTGGAACCGGCCTCGTCAATGGAGTTAGCATAGGTTCTCTCGCCGTGAGGGCTAAGATACTAACCCACAGACCTCTCCTAGTTTTTCATGGTCATTCGGAAGTACAGAAGGAAGTTGATTTTGAGGGCACCAGGGTAGTCTCCGTTGGTCTAGGTTCACTGGGGCAATTTGTAGAATACTTCGGGAACGGGAAATACAGGTTTATCGCCATATAGTAGGCAATACGGATCTATTTTTTCCCCAACTTGATTATTTCCCTATCATAGCTCGATTCTTTATTAGGGAGGAATCCAGTATTACGTATGGTCGCCAGTTTTCTAGATCTAAAAGCTAGAAATCCATTTGAATTCTATGCATCTTACTATCCTCCAGTATACGCCGGAAGGAAAGCCTACACCATTGAGGAGTTGATGGACGGAATACGAAAAGTTGACGGATATTCAATTTTTTATCACGTATTTCACCCAATTTTTTCTAGTCACGTCGTGCCCCAAGATCTGCATAACGACTTCGCATTTTGGATTAGAGATGAACTCCATGATGAATCACTTGCATACAAGGTTTCTGATGTGGAAGGCGCAGAACCGAAGACCGTGGAACAGGTTAGGGATGAAATTCTCAAGATACTGGAGTCGTCCCAGAACAGGGTTAGAGCTGATAGACCATTTCACTTCATTACCTGCAGGCCTGTGATATACGATACAGGAAAGAGAGCGTGGAGTGTGGGGGAATTCATCGACGTCCTGTCCAGCATTACGATGCGGTCCGTGGTGTATCATTTCGTGTTCAGGCGAGTGATGGGATATTCTAGCAGGAATGATTTCTCCGCCTGGCTGGAACAGGAGTTCCACGCCTCAGCTCTGGCGGACAGACTCTCCAAGATAGATCCACAGACATATGTCAGCGAGGAGGTACTCAGGGAAGACATTCTCTCGCTAGTGGAAAGGGTGATCTACTCATGATAGAAAAATATGCTGAGATAATAGGAGAAAATGAACTGGATGCCATCTACAGAATTGCTGAGAAGCTAAAGGGGCTTTCTGTACTTCACGTGAACTCAACGCCAAAGGGTGGAGGAGTTGCCGAGATATTGAGCAAACTGGTTCCTATGATGAACGAACTGGGGATAAATACGCAATGGAAGGTTATCAGGGGAGACAATGATTTCTTTAACGTAACGAAGTCCTTTCATAATTCCCTGCAAAATGGAATGGGGAACCTAAACCAGGACAGTTTCTCCATTTACGAGAAATGGCAAGACATTAACGCCTCGGAGATACCCCTGGATTATGACGTGATCTTTATACATGATCCTCAGCCTGCGGGTTTGATCAAGGTTAGAAAGAAGGGAAAGTGGATATGGAGATGTCACATAGATATCTCCAACCCCTATCCACCGGTGTGGGAGTTCCTTCGTAAATACGTTCAGCAATATGATGCCATGATTGTGTCATCATCAGTTTTTGGAAGGGAGGATCTGAACGTTCCACAGTACATAGTTCCTCCGTCCATAGATCCCTTGAGCGTGAAAAACAGGGAGATATCACGATTCACTGTGGAGAGGATCCTGAGAAAGTTTGATGTGGATCCTCAAAGGCCACTGGTAACCCAGATAAGTAGATTCGACAGGGCAAAAGATCCCGTAGGGGTGATATCTGCCTTCAAGGGCTTGAAGAAACACATAGATGCGCAACTGGTCTATCTGGGAAGTCCTGCATCTGATGATCCTGAGGGTGATCAGGTTTACCAGGAGACAGTTAAGGCTGCTGAGGGAGTGAAGGATGTCCATCTGTTGATGCTCCCCCCAGATAGCGATCTGGAGGTTAATGCATTTCAGAGGGGAGCAGACGTGGTGATGCAAAAATCCATCAAGGAGGGTTTCGGCTTAACCGTAAGCGAAGCCATGTGGAAGAGGAAGGCAGTAATTGGAGGTAACACTGGGGGTATTCCATTGCAAATAATACATGGGTATACAGGGTTCTTGGTCAACACGCCTGAGGAGGCCACGCATTATCTGATTTATTTGCTTAGAAACAAGCAAGTGAGAGAGAAGATAGGTCAGGATGCTAGGGAACACGTTAGAAATAACTTCCTGATGACTAGGGAGCTCAGGGATTATCTCATGGTTATGTTACTGTCAATTCAAGGGTGAGATATGCTATCTTTAAGTCCAATACGAAATGCATCATGCTATTTTAATTCGCACCCTTAAAGCGAGGATGAATTTCAATTTATCTAAAGCAGGGCTCAGGCCGGGATTTGAACCCGGGACCACTGGGTCCACAGCCCAGCGCTCTAACCGAGCTGAGCTACCTGAGCCACGATGGACTAGTGAAATCTATAACAAGTCCCTGTTTTTAAGCTCTTCCTTGACCACATCGAGTATATTCCTTGCTATGATGCTTTTTGAGTCCTTATCGATCTTTCTGACGAAGTTGTTCCCAATAACTACTACTTCATTGTATTCTGAAGCGAATCCTATGTCCTTTCTAGCAACGTTATTCGCTATGATGATGTCGAATCCATGTCTCTCCTTCTTGGCCTTTGCCTTCTCTATTAACTCGTCGTCGTTATCTGCCGTCTCAGCGGAGAATCCCACCAGAAAGGCCTTTCCCCTTAATTCCTGGGAAATCTTGGGGGTCTTCTCCAGCTCGACTACCGGAACTTCGCTGTGGCTATCTATCTTCTTGTCCCTTCTCTGCCTGAATCTAAAGTCTGCCGGCGCTGCGGCCATAATTACGGTCCTGTAGCCCTTCTCCACGAGAGACACGACAGCGTCTCTCATTTCTGATGTGGATTCCACGTTCACCGTGTTTGGTACAAAGTTCTTAACCTTGGAATTTAGGGGACCGTGAACAAGATACACTTCTGCCCCCCTGAAATGTGCCTCGTTAGCTATCGATACGCCCATGGTTCCACTGCTGGGGTTGCTTATGTATCTCACGGGATCCATATACTCTCTGGTGGGACCAGCGGTTACTATCATCTTCACTCCCTTGAGATCCTCTCCCCTCAATATGTGGGCAATGAAACTCCAGGTGATGAGCTCCACATCCGGGTAGTGTGCTAAGTCATTCACAATCTCAGGCTCTACTACCCTAACGGACATCTCCCTGAGCCTTAAAACCGCCCTCCTCACCTGTGGAGATTGATACATGGGCAGATGCATTGCTGGAACAACGCATACAGGCTTTCCCAAACCCATGAAATTAAGTGCCGTGGAGACTAGGGGAGTGTCAGCTATTCCCTCCGCGAGTTTCACGATCGTGTTTGCAGTTGCAGGGGCAATCAGAAATCCATCATTCTCTTCTGCCAACTCCACGTGTTCCAGTTCCCCCGTTAACTGGGTAATCACGTTATTACCAGTTGCCCAGAGGAACATATCGGGGGAAATCAGCCTAGCTGCTTCCGAGCTCATAATCACTCTGATCTCGCTTCCCCTTCTCATGAGGGCTCTGGCCAGATCCAGTGACCTGTACAGGGATATGCTACCAGTAACTCCTAGCAGGATGGACTTCCCAAGAAGCTCTTTGCTTATTGTCCCTACAATTTTCTTAGAAGGATGCATCAGTTATCTTCACGCATGTATATATTCTACCGTTATAAAGCATTATAGCATGGTCGAAACGGTTGAAGAGAAGAGAGGGTTTACTATAAGGACTGTTCGGGCAGATGACATTGACGCCATCATAAAGATTAACAGGTTAACATTACCGGAGAACTACCCCTACTACTTCTTCGTGGAGCATGTGAGAGATTGGGGAGAGGCATTTTTCGTGGCTACCGTTGATGGGGAGGTGGTTGGTTACATTATGCCCAGGATAGAGACGGGATTCAGCAACCTCAGATCGTTCATTCCCCTTGTGAAGAAGGGTCATGTGGTTTCCATTGCCGTACTAGAGGGTTACAGGAGAAGAGGGATAGCTAAGCATCTTCTTGCATCCTCCATGGAGAAGATGAAGTCAGTATATGGGGCGGAGGAAGTTTACCTTGAAGTGAGGGTTAGCAATTATCCTGCGATCTCACTTTATGAGAAAGTAGGTTACAAAAAGGTAAAGCTACTGAAACATTACTACGCTGATGGCGAGGATGCCTACCTCATGGCAGCTCCACTCTGAGAAGGCCTCCACGTCCTCAAGGGAAGCCTAATATGTTTTTGCTCTGCGATATAATGTATGTAATGATCTAGGGATTCAGATTCTCCTTCAGGCAATGAGTTTCTCGTTACAAGGTGGAGGTAGGGGGAGTAGCGGCGCCTGGACTTGAACCAGGGACCTCAGGGTTTCTCAACGGGCATTATACCCATATATGAGCCCTGCGGCCTACCAGGCTGGCCTACGCCGCTGTTTTACCCTACCGAGACTAATAGGATCAATGGGTCATTTAAATCTTTCCTAGAGGTACGACGGCCCAATATTCAATAGGATAAACTGCTGATCAAGAGGTATCTTTTATACCCAGCTGTCCATATGCACACTTGATGATGACAAGAGGGTCGAATGAACTGTGATTGGCGCTGGAAATTCTGAGCATCCTGAAGTCATCACCACTTAAATTACCCAAAAATATTTCATCTTCGCATGATCATTTCAGCCAGATCTGCGCAGAAGATAATTTACTCAACCTGCAAGAAACTCAAAGTCGGAAATGGTCTGAGAATAGAAAGTTATAAAAGGGATAGATTTCTGGAAATCTATTTTTTAGATCACGATAAATACAAAATAATCGAAAGTGGGTATAATAGGAGGGAGTTTGAGATATCGGGAGAACAGCTAAAAGATCTATTGAGAGAGGTCCTGTCTATCGAATTTCCCAGAAGCCATATCCTGTACCTGAGCGAAATTACATAGTATTATATAAAACCTAATAAGAAAAATAGATATATAAAAACTTTTTAAACTATTCGAGCATAATTTATGCGATTCTTATGCCACCGTTTGGTAGAGTTTTGGTCGCAAATAGAGGAGAAATCGCGGTAAGGGTAATGAAGGCAGTAAAGGAAATGGGAATGACAGCTATCGCTGTTTACTCCGAGGCGGACAAATACGCATTGCACGTGAAATATGCGGATGAAGCCTACTACATTGGCCCATCGCCGGCCCTAGAAAGTTACCTTAACATACCCCATATCATAGATGCTGCAGAGAAGGCACACGCAGACGCAGTCCATCCTGGATACGGATTTCTGTCAGAGAACGCAGACTTCGTAGAAGCAGTGGAGAAGGCAGGCATGACCTATATTGGTCCCTCCGCAGAGGTAATGAGGAAGATAAAGGATAAGCTTGACGGGAAGAGGATAGCTCAGTTATCAGGAGTGCCCATAGCACCAGGATCTGACGGTCCTGTGGAGTCCCTTGATGAGGCCTTGAAGCTGGCGGAAAAGATAGGATATCCTATTATGGTCAAGGCCGCCAGCGGAGGTGGAGGAGTTGGTATAACAAAGGTTGATACCCCAGATCAGCTCATTGATGTGTGGGAAAGGAACAAGAGGTTAGCAAAACAGGCTTTCGGAAGGGCAGACCTTTATATAGAGAAGGCTGCTGTTAATCCAAGGCACATTGAGTTTCAGCTGATTGGCGACAAGTATGGAAACTATGTGGTAGCGTGGGAGAGGGAGTGTACAATCCAGAGGAGAAATCAAAAGCTGATTGAGGAGGCACCGTCTCCAGCCATCACCATGGAAGAGAGATCACGAATGTTTGAACCCATCTATAAATATGGAAAGTTAATTAACTACTTTACGTTGGGTACCTTCGAAACAGTGTTCTCTGATGTCACCAGGGAGTTCTACTTCCTGGAGTTAAACAAGAGGCTTCAAGTGGAGCACCCCATCACAGAGTTAATATTCAGGATTGACTTGGTGAAATTGCAGATAAGACTCGCCGCTGGAGAGCATTTACCTTTCACCCAGGAGGAACTCAACAAGAGGGCGAGAGGTGCAGCAATAGAGTTTAGGATAAATGCGGAAGATCCCATAAACAATTTCAGTGGAAGTTCAGGTTTCATCACATATTATAGAGAGCCCACCGGACCGGGTGTTAGAATGGATAGCGGTGTAACTGAGGGAAGTTGGGTACCCCCCTTCTACGATTCACTAGTCTCGAAGTTAATAGTCTACGGAGAGGATAGACAGTATGCAATACAGACCGCCATGAGAGCTCTTGATGACTACAAGATTGGTGGAGTTAAAACCACTATACCTTTGTACAAGCTCATAATGAGGGATCCAGATTTTCAGGAAGGAAGGTTTAGCACTGCCTACATCTCTCAGAAGGTTGACTCAATGGTTAAGAAGTTGAAGGAGGAAGAAGAGATGATGGCCTCAGTAGCTGTGGTTCTCCAAAGCAGAGGACTTCTCAGGAAGAAAGTTTCCGCCCCTCAAGAGCAGGCAAAGCCGGGATCAGGATGGAAGAATTACGGTATAATGATGCAGAGTTCTCCTAGGGTGATGTGGGGATGAAGCTCTACAGGGTTCACTCGGATAGTGGAGATGCCTTCATAGTTGCCCAAGACCAGAAGGACAATAAGGACAGATTGAAGACCGAGAATAACGAGTTTGAAATAGAATATGTCGGTCAAGGCACCAGAGAGGGGGAGATTATCCTCAAGATCAACGGTGAATTGCATAGAGTCTTCCTAGACAACGGCTGGATAATCCTTGACAACGCCAAGATATTCAGAGCTGAGAGGGTTACCGAGCTTCCGACGCAGGAAGGACAAACACTGGACGAAATGATTAAGGGCAAGGAGGGTGAGGTTATATCACCATTGCAGGGTAGGGTAGTTCAGGTAAGAGTTAAGGAAGGAGATGCCGTAAACAAGGGACAACCCCTCTTATCAATTGAGGCTATGAAATCCGAGACCATAGTGTCGGCCCCCATAAGCGGGTTAGTGGAGAAGATATTGGTCAAGGCAGGCCAGGGAGTAAAGAAGGGAGATATTCTGATCGTGATAAAGTAATAGCTATTCTGGAAGACTTATTGAGTTTCTTTTTAGAATATTTCTTATATGTTTAGAGAGTTCCTTTGAGTAACCTCTTCTTCCACCTTCTGCAATTACCAGTTTTGCCTTGGAGTTATCCACGTAATAAATGAGGTCCTCAAAGTCAGCATGATCGCTGAACGCTATACTAGAGGAGACTTTATCTATCCTCTTAATAGGTGTTTCAAATTCCCACCCAGAAAGAAGGAAATTAACATGTAGGGAATCCCTGTTCTTGAATTGATTGAAGTGTAGGAACTCTATGTACCATCCGTCCCTAAGTATACCCTGAGCTTCCGCCTCCTCCCTGGAAAAAACGTCGCTTAGTTCCATTCCGCTTGAGATGGCAATTCTAGTTATATCCTCCACTTTTCCGCTAACCACGAAGGGGGCTATTATACCGTTCCTCCGTAGTACCCTCATTACCTCCTGCAGTTTACCGTGATATCCGTATATTCTGACAGGCATTTTCACCACCGCATCGTTAACTGTATCGGACATCAACTGTTCAACCTCTCCCTTGAATTTCCTTGTGAATTCCGGCTTTCCGTAGGTCGACTCAATGATCAGGACGTCAGGATTGAGTATGGGAGTTCCCTTCACTGGGTTTTTGAAATCCCCAGTGTAGGCTATCGTCTCCTGGCTTGCTGTAACAATCTCCACCTGAGCAGATCCAAAAACGTGATCTGAGGGGTGGAGGGTTAGTCTCTCATGATCCACGTTAATGGTTACTCCATAGTTCAGATCCAGCCTCTTGTTTTTGGCTATCTTGTAACCGAGGACCTCCAGCACCTTCATGGTCGGGGGAGTAGCTATTACCCCTATGCATTCTTTCACGCTACTGGAAAGTTGCAGTGTGTGATCCGAATGAAAGTGTGTGACTATCCTGAAGTTCCTCTTCCAATGTCCGTCTACGGTGAAATTTTCACCAATGAGTATAGCGCCATTCCTCTCTATACGAACATTCATTCAGAGGTAATAGCTCTTAGATCTAGATATTTTCATCTACAGGCTTTTCCTCGATCTTCTTGAGCTGTTTTGAGTACATCTCCATGATCTCTTGGTTGGTTGTGGCATCTTCAGGGCTCTTATCATCTCTCCATCTGATGAATCTCGGAAATCTTATAGAGAGTCCTCCTTTCTCGTTTCTGCAACATGTGTGAAGGGGAGAGATTGTTATTTCGGCGCCTATTACCTCAGCCACAAGAGTCGGAGACACCCAGACATCTGGGATCATGTCAGATACTACCCTCGGATGTTTCTGCTCCCTCCTTAGCTCGTTTATTTTCCTCTGCAATTCATCCAGTTCCTGATCGCTGAAACCAGAGGCTACCTTACAAACTGTCTCGAACACGTCCTTCTCAGGGTTATAAGCGGCCATCAGTAGGGAACTGAACTTACCGCCCCTCTTACCCTTTCCGTAAAAGGCTCCCACAACTACCAGATCCACCGTGTCGGCCATCTCACTTTGGTAATCCCTCTTTAACTTGATCCAAAGCCACCCTCTTGATCCTGCCTGATATATGGAGTCAGGCCCTATGGATTTTACCATAACGCCTTCAGCACCCTCAGATATCGCCTGGTAGAAGTAGTTTTTCAGTTTATCTACATTATCAGCAATTATATGCGAAGCAATATAAATCTTGTCGTTACTGGTTAAGGCCTCCTCCAGTTTGGCCCTTCTCTCCGGAAGTGGTTTGGTGGTGTAGTCCTCGCCATTAAAGAGCATTAAATCGAAAAGGAAAAGGTTTACTGGATATTCCTTGATAGCCTCAGCGATGTTGTTTTTCCTTCTTCTATGCATAAGTTCCTGGAAAGGTCTCATTTCACCGCTTTCCGGATCCACGGGTACGATCTCGCCCTCTACAATGAAATTATCGCCCTTGACGGATTGCTTGACGTATTCCGTAACATCAATGTACTGATCGGTTATATTTTCCATTCTCCTGGAGAAGATGGTTACCTTATCTCCGCTCTTGTGAATCTGAGCCCTTTCACCATCATATTTGTAATCCACCAGGGCCTTTCCGTTCATCTTTTCCATTATCTCCTCAGGATCAGGTAGCCTCTCAGCCAGCATTGGTCTAATAGGAATTCCAGGAGTTGGAGAAATATTTTTCAACTTCTCTATTCCTTCGGTCGCTATTATCCTAGCTATATCGCCTAGGTCGGCCCTCAGGTTGTAAGCCCTTTCCACTATGGGTCTGTAGTCTGCCGACCCACCATATGTTATGGCTAGGGCATCTAGCACTGTTGCGTCACCTATTCCCAGCCTCAATCTACCCTCAACGAACCTTACCAGGTACTTGGCCTCTATGGGAGTTGCCTTCTTGATCAGACCCGCGAAGATTCTTATTTTGATGTCTCTGCTTCCCTCTCCAGTGCTAGTGGCTATCTTTACCAGCTCATTGTAGACCTCAGTGACTTCAAGCTCTCCGGCTTCCTGAGATCCTCCAACGAAGGATAAAATACTGACTCCCTTTACCTTACTCCTCAAAGAGTAGGCAACTTCACCCAAGTCACCTACGCTCTTATACAATTTTTCTACCTCTTCTTCCTTATTCCCGTATGCCATTGCAACAGCCTTAATCAGGAATTTCTCGCCCATGCCTATCTCAGGCATTCCAGTGAAGTCTGGCCATAACCTTCCCTGAATCAGGTATACCACCTTGTCTATTACCTCCCTATCAGTGTTCTTGAATAGGTCAGAAAGTAGAGATGTTAGCTGTATTCTAGAGGATATTTTTTCAAGTCTATCAAAATATTCCGCGATAAGCTTAAACTTCATATATGATTATTTGTAAGTGGCAACTTAAATAGGATTAGTGATGAGGGCTAGGAGCTGAGTGATGAAGTATCAGAGTTACTCTGATGTTGTGATTGGGGCCATCTACCTTATCAACACAATTGGAGAATATTGTAAAGGAGATGATTCTGGGAGATAGGGATCTCAAATACTACTTGGAGAAGAAGTGGATTCTAGTGGATCCACTGACAGAAGATAGCGTTAGGGAAAACGGAATTGATATGAGAGTAGGTGGTGAGATCGCCAGGTTCAAGAAAGTGGATAAGCCCTTCGAGGAAGGTATGAACCCGGATGAGTTCTTCATCAGGGAGAAGGGGGATGAGTTCATCATCTGGCCCAACGAACATGTCCTGATGGTAACAGAGGAATATCTCAGGCTTCCTCCAGATGTGATGGCATTCGTGAACATGAGGTCCAGTTTCGCCAGACTGGGCCTTCTAGTTCCTCCCACTATCGTTGATGCAGGCTTTGAGGGACAGCTGACCATAGAGGTAATGGGGTCTGGATTTCCCATAAAATTGAGGAAAGGGACTAGGTTCCTTCATCTAATCTTTGCGAAAACACTGACGCCCGTGGAGAATCCCTACAAGGGAAAATATCAGGGACAAAAGGGAGTTACCACACCAAAGTTCACGAAGTGAGTTTCCAGAATTTATCTTGATTATCGAAATAAATGCTTCCGGTCTTCCTGAGTTTTTGGAACAGTTCATGTTCCTGTTTCGATAGATACTTCTGGGCTTCGGTCTCGTCTGGTGTGTGAATTTGGGTTAACTTATTGAGGAAATTCTGAAAGAATGTGGGATCCACAGCTATTCTCTCTTCAGCGGTCCAGATTATTTTAGCCCCCTGCGATTCCAATCTATCAAAGAAGGCGTCAGGGTTTTTGAGATTAGATAACTTGCTCTCGTACATCACCCCCTGTTCCTTAAGATAGTCTATAGCGCTTCTCCTCTCCTGCTGTTGAGGTGGCCTTTTTTCCTCTTTTCGCTCATCTCTCCTATCTCTCTTCATTTCCTGGGGCTGAGTTCCTGGTTTTGTCGAGATAGTTGTCTCAATAGTTTCCACCCTCTCAGCCAGTTCTCCAAGCTTTTTCTTCACATTAAGTAGCTCCACGGTAAGAGGGTTAACCACATCTTCAATCGTTTTAGTATCTTGAGATCTTGGACTGGAAGTGAAAGAGTTACCGAATAACCTATATTTCACATACTCTGAAAGGAGTACAAAACCGTTATTCCTAGCTTCCTCCTCCAGTCTCTTGAATTCCTCATCTGACAACTTTATAATGAGACTTCTCATCTAAGAAATATCTCAATTATCGATACATAAAAATTTGATTGTAAAAAGTAATACTACGTTTGCTTTTCCAGGAGAGTGTTCAAGAAGTTCTCTTCCTGTGGTACTCCTATGAACTCCACGGACTCGTTTACGGCTACTGTGGGTACTGACATAACCTGGTATTTCTCAGCTATGTCAGGATTCTCATAGGACTCCACAACATCGGAGATCACGTTACATTTATCCGCCTTGCAAGCTTCGTAAGCCACCATGTGAGCTAGGAGCGCTGCGTAGGGACAGTAGGGGCAAGAGGGAGTAACCATCACTTCAACCTTTACCTTTCCGTTAAGCTTCTCCTTTATTGCGTTCACAGTTTCAGGGCTTAACCCGCTCTCACCTTGAGATAATCTAACTATGGTTTCTACTAGCGCTCTTATCTCCTCTCCAAGGGGTGCACCGGTCCATCTTATCTTGCCGTCCAAGAAGGCGACTGTGGGAACTCTGGAGACTTCGTACTTTGTAAATGACTCCTTATCCTTTGCAAGATCATGTACCTTTACCTTCAGTAAGTAATCTCCGTTTGGTCCCTTTGGCGAGGCCTGTCTCACAAATTCCATAAACTTCTCGGTAACACCACAGTACTGACAATTGGGGTTGCTCGAGTCTATAAAGACGTGAGCTTCAACTTCACCTTTCATGTCCCTTAAAGCGTCCACAAGCGCATTCTTCACATCCTCTGTGAATAGCTCAGCATATTCTTCCTCCATCTTTATCACTCTTTATACCTAGATTCCGGGGAAATAAAAGTTTATCATAAAGGTTAGAAATTGAGGAGTAGTAGTATAGATTAAAGTAAATTTCGGAAGTAAAGTTAATCAGTGGGTGTTAGCGGAAGCTTGCACTTAACGTCCGATGGCCTCATGATTATTATATTTCCATTTGGTGATTCCTCTCTGATAATTATGCCTTGAAATTTTTTAATTTTAACTGAGTTCTCAAGCCAGCAATCGGGCATCAACCCCGCCTTTATGCAGGTTTCCGCCAGGAATGTTTCAGAGTCCCAGCAATATTCTACAGGAACTTGTGGAAGAAGCAAACCAGAGTACATGACACCCTTTTCCACGATGAGGCCATCTTTGCCAACTTCGACCATGGAGGGTAATTTCCTGCGATCGTCAACTGTGATAGTTTCAGGCTTGGTGAGTATAGTGACCTCCACCACCAGCCGATCCAATTCTTCAGCCCTGACGGGCGGAAACCTGGGATCGGAGAACGCGGCGGCCAGCGCGGCCTTAGAAACAATCTCCCTTATGGGTGCAACTGCCTCTATGTAGCCTATGCAACCCCTAAGTTCATACCTGCCTCCAAGGTCAGATTCGAGGGTAACAAACGCCATCCCGTATTTATCTAGGATTGGATCTTCAAATTTTAGATTCTCTTTACTTCCCCTTAACCTCCTCTCTATGGACGACCTAGCTATTCTCACTAGTTCCTTCCCTACTCGTTGGTCTATGTCCCCTATGCTTAGGAGTTCCATATGAATCCTTCAGTGCTCTGGCCTTAATAAGGATCTCAGTAATCGTGTCCCAATGCTTGCCCTTCCAGTATTCCTTTTTACACCTGGTGCATATCCAAAGGTTCTTATCCTTTTTTTCGAGTATCCCATTACATTCTGAACATCTTGACGCATCAGGGTTAATATCCAGTAACAGTTCATATTTACGCGAGAGAAGGGCCAGCGTCTTCTCTATCTCCTCATCTGGTAATACTAGGAAACACTCTATGGAGTTCTTCTTGGCCCTATTGCAGAGAGCCCTATCCCTAGTTAATACAATCCTGTTCTCGTTTTTCGCTATTTTCAGTATTTTCCAGTCTTCTATATCCTTAAAGTAGAGAGTGTCGTAACCTAAAATCCTGAGCCATCGTGCCAGTTTGCCCAGCATGGCATCGACAATAAACTTCTGATAGGTCATGGAACTTGAACTAGGCTGTTGTATGCTATAATCAATATTAAAAACCATGCAACAATTAGTGTTATAATTCCCTTGGTGTAGACGGATCTCCCCAATTTCATTCTAAGTCCGAATGTGGCTAGGGGTAGGGAAAGAAGGTAGATGGCCACCACTATAGCCAGTGAGTAGTATATACTTTGCGTAAAGGCCGAAAGGAGACCTGCAACTCCTCCTAAAATCCCTCTAAAAACTAATAATTTATCCTCAGGCTCCACACTATAGCTTACGGAATTATGTCTATAAAGTTATCAAGGAAACTTTCAATGAGCTATATTGATCTAGTTGCTTGGTTAGCGGAGAATAGGGGTAAGCTGGAGGGTTGTAGAATAGACAATATCTTCTCCACCAATCTCCCCCAATTATACATCTTTGTCATACATTGTCCCAGCGGAGACTCTCAGCTGGTTGTGCAGCCTGGTAAAAGGATACACTTCACAAGGTTTAACCGAGAGCGACTTCTTGACTCTAAGGCCAAGATGTTACGTGAGCTAATAAGGGGAGAGCTCATAGAGGGCGTGGGTGTAGTCAACGGAGAGAGAATTTTGCAAATGAAATTGAAAGATAAAATTGTTTACATAGAGCTCCTCCCAAAGGGAACCTTAGTTGTAACCGATAACGAGAACAGGATCAAGTTTACGTTGGAGCAAAGGGAATTCAAGGATCGGATTCTGAGGTCTGGAGAACTCTATGTTCTGCCTCCAGCTCCAACCGAGCTCCAGCCTAACGAAATTGAAGGTTACCTGAAAAAAGGAGCTCTCTACAGGGTTCTGGGAGCACCTCAGGAATTTCTTAATATTTTGTCCATTAAAGCGAATAATCTAGAGGAGTTAAAGGAGGCCAAGGAGAAACTGGAAAAAGTGATGCAGGACATACAGCATGGCATAATTGAACCGTGTGTGGACCTTGAGAAGACTGTTTGGCCGATCCGGTTTCCAGGATGTAGTGAGAGAACAAGTTATAATGAGGCTCTAGATGATTACTTCACTTCGCTGGAAAAGATTGACCTCGAGAAACTTGTTGATGAGGGAGAGGAGAAGAGGCTAGAGGCAACAATTTCCAAGTTAAAGGAAGCCCTAGTCAAAATGGAAGAGGAGGCTGAAATTTTAAGAAAGAAAGGTCAGGCAATCATGAATAATTACCTAGATGTGGAAGAAAAAATAGGGAAAGGAATTAAGGAAATAGAAATAGATGGATTGAAAATAGAGATAGACCCAAAAATTTCGGTTTCTAAGAACGCGTCCCAGTATTTCGAAAGGGCGAAGGAACTGGACAATAAAGTAAAGAAAACTAAGGATACCATAAGCGAGTTAGAGAAGAAAAAACAGGAGATTGCTGCGAAGTCCAAGGAGATCGTCGAGGGAAGTAAGATCTTGGTAAGGAAGAAGGAGTGGTACGAGAAGTATCATTGGACAATTACATCAAACGGTTTCATCGTAATAGCTGGAAGGGATATTGACCAGAATGAAAGTATTGTGAAGAGAATGCTTGACGACAAGGACATCTTTATGCACGCCGATATCCAAGGAGCGCCTGCAACTGTGATCAAGAACCCCATTGATATAAAGGAGCAGGATCTAGCGGATGCTGCGGTGCTGGCAGGTTGCTATTCTAAGGCGTGGAAATTGGGGCTGGCCAGCATTGACGTGTTTTGGGTTTACGGTGATCAGGTGTCAAAGTCACCCCCGTCGGGTGAATATTTGCCCAAGGGATCTTTCATGATCTACGGGAAAAAGAATTACATCAAGAATGTTAGATTGGAGCTGACCATTGGGGTAAATGTGGAAAATGGCTATAGGGTGGAGGTAGGTTCATTGGATACCATTTCAAAAAGATGTAAGGTATATGTTACCATAACTCCTGGAGATTCGGATCCAGAGAAACTGGGGGACAGGATAACTAGGATATTTGCCAGGGAATTAGGCGTGGACGGGATTAAGGCATTGAGGGATGAAATAGTGAAGGTTATTCCTGGAAAGTCTAAAATTAAGGGCACAGCTCAGCATCTGGCCATTTCCTATCAATCTAGGGGATAGGTACCGAGGTTTTCATAAAATAATTTCTGGAGAGCTATATTTTCCTAAAAATATTTTTAACATTCTTTAAGATAATAACTTTATATCCACTTTAACCATAGCGAATGATAACCCGCACCTAAGTCACGGAAGCAAATCTACTTTTTAATTGTTGATTACAAGATAGATTGTCAATGTCAAGCCGATGGGCCCCGAAATGGGAACTGATCAAGGTCACAGTTAATGGAAGGCAAGAGACGGTATGTTATGATAAGGAAACAAGGCTGTATCTATGTCCCAGATGCGGGCCAGATTGCCTGAAAGGAGGAATTCCGAATTCAGGCTCGTACTTCTTCAATCAAGAGGATTTGTTAAGCCACTTATTGGCTCATAGGTATGAGCTCTGGAATAAGAAGAAACACAGGGAGGTTGAGGATGAGGAAGAAGGAGGCGAGGAAGATGAGGAGGAAGAGTAGGGTGGCCATAGTGGGGGCAATGACCATAGATGAAATAGTGTACGGTAAACAGTCACTTGAGAGACCTGGAGGGGCCCCCATCTATTCAGGTCTAGGGGTAACGATTGCTGGGGGTCTCGCTGGAGGGTATATCTCCATTGGAAAGGATTTTAATTACAGTTTACCATCTTACCTAGAAGTAATTGAAAAGATAGTGTTTGAGCGTACCATGAGATTTCTTTTAGTTTTGGACGAAAAAGGAAGGAAGTTGACCTTGAAATTCTCCCACGGTAAAATGCCCATCGATATGGAAAAATTATCCTCTTGGGATGGGATATTACTGAATCCAGTTTGCGGGGAGATACCTTCCACTACCTTTGAATTCAAGGCCGTAGCTGTGGATATACAGGGCTTCATAAGGAATTGTGTGGAAGGCGAGGAAATCCAGAACACCAACAGGTTCAATGTGAGCGTTAAATCGGAGCTTTCAGTATTTCACGCCAACAGAGACGAACTGATGGCCAGTGGTCTATCTATAAGTGACCTGCACGAGATGGGATATCAAGAGATAATTATTTCCGACGGACATAAAGGATTCCAGTTATATACCAAGAATGGGCAATTAAAATTGGAACCAGAACTGGTGGGGAATTATGAGGTGGGGAACGGCGATTTTCTTTTGGGAACCTATTTCACGTTGAGACTCAATGGATTCGACACCAGACTGGCGTCAGTGTACGCCCTTCAGTTTTCGGAGGTCTTTAGCACTCTAGGGCTGAACGTATTGCATCACTGAGACTCATATTCTCCCAGGCTCCTAGCCTGCCACATTCCCTTAAAAATTCGGGTCTACGTTTTTCCTTCTCACCAAAAAGGAGGCATTCATTGATGTATCTGGCCCTCAATGACAGAATATCCTCTCTGGATTCAATTAATCTGGCTCTTTTGAGATCTAGGACGACTCTGTCCACGTCCGGAAGCTTACCCCTATTATAAAAACTATAAATGTAGTACTGTTTATCACTTGGATACCTTAAAATGTGGGTGAATATGGTACCAGATTTTCCGTTAATATACACGTCCCAATCCCCAATTTCATGACCTGTAACTATCTGTAGGACAAGGCAGCCTATCGCATCTATTCTCTCGTTTAGACCCAGACTCCTGTTAATCCTCTGCCTAGATCCAGTGTTTATGAGCCTGTTAAAATCATAGACTCCTCTATTGGTGAATAAGGTCCCTCTGGTTATCTTAACTGGGTAACCTCTCACTATTTTAACCTTCCTTGCCAAATAATCCAATATCTCTGGAAAATTTTTTACAAAGAGGGATTTTCTAGAGGGAAACAACCAGTTGGGAAGTGAATTACAAATCGGGCAAATCTTTGCCCTCAGATGCTCCTCATCAATGACTTTAATTGAGAGGTTAATTTCAGATATATCTGCGTCTGGGTATATCTCGAGGATTTCCCTCTCCCTTTCTATCAAGGGAGGTAAGGCCGGTATCCTGAGCTCGTTTATCTCCTCAGTTCCATACAATCCTCCAAAATTTGCCTGTTCCTCGATTATTATTGCCCCTTCACGCTGAGCCAACACTAACCCTGCTATTCCAGCCCCAATAACCAAGCTCACAAGTACCCGTGATAAATTATATCAATAAAGTTTAAGATGCAAATACACCGTCACTTATGACCTTATCGTCCTTGAATACAGGTAACTTGGGTGACCTCTGTATGGAAATTTCTCCTCTTATCAGTTTCATTATTTGCTCTCTCATCTCATCATCGCTAAGGTAATCTAGGGTGGTTCTGATTCCGTCATACTCTATGGTAGGGTACATGAGGTCATACAGCAAGTCCATAGAGACCTCCACCCTCAGGTTTTGAACCTGAAACGACCTGATAACCTGGTAAATCATCGGAATTACGCCTTGATCACCGTTGATCCCAAAGATCACCCTAATGGTCTTCATATCAAAATAATCATTCGTCCATTTATTTGATTTAAAATATCTACCCCCATATTACCTCATCGATGAAGTCCACTATTGGAAATAGTTTCGTTGAACAGTCCTTACATTTTATTACCCAATATCATTCGATTACGGATGGAGATATTCGACAGATATACGCCCTACGTTATACTCTTACTTCCTGTGATCCTTGCATTACTATATAGAAACCCTTTCCTCCTTTCCCTACTAGGTGTAGTATTAATTCTCATGTTATACTCTGGAACAATAAAAATCCCCCTCAACGTCAATTTTTCGCCTAGGAGAGGAGAAGCGTCATCATACCTTATAGAAAAGGGGGTCGTGACTCGTGATAAGTCAGCTATAGGAGTCATAGTTGTAGATGACATTCCCTATGATTATAGGGATCTCTCAGATTCCTCATTAAGAGCCTCAATAAATGCCTTTCACAAAATAACTAATATAGGTGAACATGTGGATATTATCTTTAGAAAGAAGTATATAGATCAGAAATTATATACTGAAAGATTACTAAATAAATTACAGAATCTTAGAATAATAATAGAAAACGATCCATCGAATGCGAGGGCCAAAAAGGAGATGGAGCTTCTTCAGGCCATTTTGAGTAGACTGGAACAGGGAGAGAAACCCTTCTCATATCAAGTGGTTCTGCTGATCCACGGAAAGGATAAACAGGAAGCGAGAAGTCTCGGCGAGGTGCTCATACGGGGTCTGGAGAGCCTTAACATCAAATCTAGATTTGCAACGGTGAGAGAGATAGAGGACATTCTATCCCTGGGCCTAACTAAATTTAGGGGAGAAGGATTGCCCTCCCAGATACCCTTTCTTACACCCTTCTCCTTGGAGAAGATGCCGCTTGTGGAGAGGTGGGGAGATGGGATATATATAGGAAAGGATATGGAAAGACAGATTCCTGTGTTCTGGAATATTGAAAGGTCTGAGAACTCCCATATAATGATAATCGGACCCTCAGGTGCAGGAAAAACCGAACTTCTTATCTGGCTTGGAAGTTTAATGTCACTTCAATACTCTATCCCAGTTATATTTTTCGACGTTAAGGGAGACATTAGGACGAGACTGAAAAGATACGGTTTCAGTTTCAGGGTTCTAAATCCGTTTTTCTATTCGCTCAAGCTACTGGATTCTCCCTATGTGGCTCCATCAATTAAACCACTATTTTTAGAAAAAATTATCGGAGTATCATTTAAACTGGATAGAGAGGAGAGAGCCATACTTTTTAACGTGCTAAATAGGCATCTGGGAGAAGTTCATAGAAAGCCCGAATGGAGAACAATTATAAAGGACGAGGAAATAGCGAATAGATATTCCATCAGAAGATCACTGGAACTTGTGGATGCTTTCGACTCAGACGGTCCTTTCATTATGGAAGGTATTACTAACGGAATAAATGTGATAGATTTGACTCAACTCAAGGACGAAACGTTAAGGAGATTCGTCATATACTCCTTCATTTCCGTGCTTTACGCAAATTACTCGTCCGACGCTGATGTAGGGCTCAGGGTAGGCATAGTCGTGGATGAGGCATGGACAATTCTCAAGGAAGACGACGAGTACGGAATCATAGGCGATCTAGTCAAGAGGGGAAGGGGTCATGGTATTTCATTACTCATGGCCACTCAGAACATACAGGACCTGGGAGAAAACGCGGATGTTTTCATGGACAACATAGGCACCCTGTGCTTTATGAACAATGGGGACAAGAATTTCTGGAGGGAAGTGGTCAAGAGGTACTCGAACATTCTAGATAGTGAAGTGGAAAACAGGTTAACCTTTCTGGGTAGGGGAGAGATGCTGGTGAGGTTCCTAGGAGATCCTAGGCCAATCCTAGTGGCCCACAGGCCATTAACTGGAGGCTCTCTCCAGAATTGACTGGAGCCCTGCCTTTATCTTGTTATACAGAAGCTCATCCTTAACTCCGTTAATTGATATTTCCTTTATGTCCTCCTTATCCAGCACTATATTATATTCCACCTTATCCGTGAGCTTCGTATCCTCAAGGATTTTACTCATGGCATTCATGTAACTCTTGGGTAAGCTTAACCTCTTCTTAACAAGGATTTTCATAGAAGGAGGAGAAAAATATATCTCACCGATGATTTCTCCCTTTCTGTTTTTTATATAATCTAGACTTACCTTACCCCCTCTAGAAGGGACATAGCCCGACTCAATCATGCTGAGAAGATATTCATAGAACTCTAATTCCTTCTTTAGCGAGGAAATCTTTCCCTCAAGGAACTTCCTTAGTTCGTCTGTATTAGCCTCCACATCCACTAATAAGTCCCCAGTATTATTTATAAGCAAGGTGTTAGTTAAGTTTGCAGATGATACGAACTGCAATAATCGGAGGTTCGGGTTATACTGGAGGAGAACTCCTCAGATTGCTAGCGGTGCATCCACAAGTGGAAGTGACCATGGTAACATCCAGGGAGTATGCGGGCAAACCCATATCCTTGATCCATCCCAACCTCAAGGGATTTTACACAATGAACTTCACAAATTTTTCAATGGACAAAATAGGGGATAAGGCGGACGTAGTATTCCTAGGGTTACCCCATGGTGTTTCGCTCAACTACGTTCCAAAGTTGCTTGAGATAGGGCTACAGGTTGTTGATCTGAGCGCAGACTTCAGGCTGAAGAACCCAGAGGTATACAAATACTGGTATGGGATTGAACATCCATATCCAGACCTTTTGAAGAAGGCAGTCTATGGTCTACCAGAGCTTCATGGGGAAGAATTGAAGGGGGCTAAGCTCATTGCCTCTCCAGGTTGTAATGCCACTGCCACAATCCTTGCGCTCGCCCCTGCGGTTAAGTGGGGATTCGTCAAGGATATGAAGTTCGTTAGCGATGTCAAGGTGTCAAGCAGCGAAGGTGGAGCAAAGCCCTCTGAGGGAAGCCATCATCCTGAGAGGCAGAATGCCATAAGACCCTATGAGGCTGATGGGCACAGGCATGCTGCAGAGGCCGAGCAGGAGCTCTCTGCAATAGCCAACAAACAAGTTGAAGTGAGTATAGTTCCTCACGCGATTAGTAGCGTTAGGGGAGCCATGGCTTCTGTACACATGTGGACTGAGAGTGAAATGGATGACATGGATATATGGAAAAAGATTGCCGAATTCTACAGGGGGAAGAAATTTGTGAGAATCATAAGGGGAGGAATCCATCCATATCCAGATCCCAAGTACATTATAGGTAGCAATTTTGCGGACATTGGATTTGCTAACGAGAAGAGGGTGAGGAGACTCACCATGTTTTCTGCAATAGACAATCTCATGAAGGGGGCAGCTGGTCAGGCAGTCCAGAGTTTCAATATATCAAGAGGATTCAATGAGGATGAAGGACTTAGATTACCACCTCTGAGGCCTGCTTAGCCATGATAGTGGTAAAAATTGGCGGAAGGGTAGTGAAGAACGCTCTTCAGAACATCGTAGAGAGTGTTCTGAGCTATCAGGGAAAAATGATATTGGTTCATGGGGGAGGGGACATAGTCACCGAATATACAAAAAGGATGGGCATGGAGCCCACGTTCGTTACATCGCCTGAGGGCATAAGGAGCAGGTATACAAGCAGGGAGGAGTTAGATGTTTATATTATGACCATGGGTTTAATCAATAAGAACATCGTTACCCAGCTTATAAGCAGGGGAAAGAGCGCTATTGGCATTACTGGAGTTGATGGAGGAGCAGTTATAGGTACAAGGAAAAAGAGGATCATGATCTTGGATGAGAGGGGAAAGAAGCGAATAATTGACGGAGGTTACACGGGGAAAATAGTTTCGGTGAATTCGCAGTTAATGTCATCCATAGCCTCGCTGGTTGATGTAGTGGTGGTTTCGCCTATAGCTCTGGATACAGAGGAGGGCACTCCCCTTAACGTTGATGGAGATCAGATGGCTTTTAACGTTGCTAAAGCTGTTAAGGCCGAAGCTTTACTTCTCCTGTCTGACGTTGATGGGGTGCTCCTGAACGGATCTGTTATACGCAAGTTAACCAAGGAGGAAGCAAAGGAATTATCCATGAAAATAGGGCCTGGAATGAACAGGAAAGTTCTCATGGCCGCCGAGAGTGTGGAGTCGGGGGTAAGCAAGGTGATAATTGGTTCAGGTTTGGTTCCCGATGCCATAAATTCAGCCCTAGGAGGTAGGGGGACTGAGATATCATGAGTGAGAAAATAGACGCAAAGGATATCAAAATACTGGAAGTTCTGAAGAAGAATGCCCGCACTCCGTACACAATGATAGCCAAGGACCTGAAGGTGAGTGAGGCTGCAATCAGAAAAAGAATTGAGAAATTAACCAAACTGGGTGTGATTAAAAGGTTTACAATAGATTATGAGCTAGAGAATGAGGTTAAGGCCATAGTGATGGTGAAATCAACCCCTCAAATCCCAACGCCGGAAATTTCTAAGAAAATAGCCAAAACTCCAGGTGTGGAAACGGTATACGAGACCACAGGGGACTATGATATCATTGTCATTGTACGAGGCATAAATATCTCATCTATTAACAGGACCATTGATGAAATAAGAAGCATACAAGGTGTTATGGGCACAAATAGTACTATAATCCTTAGGACCTGGTTCTAAGTTCGAACTATTTATTTTCATAAAAGCTTTTGAATGCTGAACTATAGATGTTGATTCGATCTATAATGGTTTCGCTAAAATGTCCTGTCTGTGGCGGAGAAGTTCAGGTAGACGATAATGCCCTACCTGGGGAAATTGTTGAGCACGACTGCGGTGCCCAGCTAGAGGTGTACAGTGATCACGGAAGACTATCTTTGAGGTTAGCGGAACAAATTGGAGAGGACTGGGGAGAGTGATACTAGGAGTATCCTATGATCTCCTTAGGTGGGAAGAGAGGAATCTAATTGATGAGGCGAAGAAATCTGGTAATAAGGTAATACCACTTTTTACCAAGGATATAACATTTTTATCGAGCGAGGATGCCAGTTATCAGGAGATAGAGGCGATCATTCAGAGAAATACCAGTCATAGTAGGGCTTCAGCAACCTCTATGCTGTTTGAGACCTATGGATTTAAGGTGTTTAACGATTCCCTAACCCTGAATAGATGCGAGAACAAACTCCTCACCACGTTTCTGTTGAGGAGCAGGGGAGTTCCGGTCCCGAGGACTGCCATAGCTTTCTCCAGAGAAAGGGCACTGGAGATAGCGGGGAAGCTGGGTTACCCTGTGGTCATAAAGCCCATAGAGGGAAGTTGGGGGAGAATGGTAGCAAGAGCTCAGGACGAGGATACGCTTCGCAGTCTCATAGAGTATCAGGAATTCACGACACTTCAGTACAAGACAATTTTTTACGTACAGGAGTATGTAAATAAGCCAGATCGTGATATAAGGATTTTCGTAATTGGGGATGAGGCACCTGTGGGCATATACAGGGAGAACTCCAAGAACTGGAAGACCAACACTGCATTGGGCGCAGTGGCCAAGCCACTGAAGATAGATGAGGAATTGAGGGAACTAGCACTTAAGGTCAAGGAAGTAATTGGTGGGTTCTTTCTTGGAATAGATGTCTTTGAAGATAAGGAAAGAGGATATCTGGTGGGTGAGGTGAACGGAGTCCCGGAATATAAGAACACGGTGAGGGTGAATCAATTCAATGTTAGTGGTTTCCTTTTAAACAAGCTCACGGAGGTTATAAAGAAATGAAATTAATCACGTTTTACGGGAGTAGGGGTCTAAGGATTGTCAAGGGTGAGAACCAGTACGTTTGGGATGATAAGGGAAAAAGATATCTAGATCTTCATGCCGGACACGGCGTAGCTTTCTTGGGTCACAGGAATCCCAAGGTGGTGGAATACCTAAAGAGGCAACTGGATACCATTGTAACTCTCACAACCGCCTTCGATGTCGACATAAGGGATGAGATGTTGAGGGAGATGGATGATTTGAAACCTGAAGGGATGGATAACATATTCCTGCTCAATAGCGGGACCGAGGCAGTGGAACTTTCCATGAAGATTGCAAGAAAGATAACTGGCAGAAAGAAATTCGTAGCATTCAAGAACTCCTTTCATGGAAGGACCATGGGTTCCCTTTCGATTACATGGAATAAGAAGTACAGGGAACCCTTTGAGCCTCTTATATCTCCCATTGAATTTCTAGAGTTCAATCAGATAGAAGAACTAAAGAAACTTGATGACAGTGTGGCTGCCGTGATCCTAGAGCCTGTACAAGGAGAGGGAGGTGTGGTACCAGCTAAACCGGAATTCGTGAAGGCACTGAGGGAGGAAACCGAGAGGAGGGGGATACTTCTTGTCTCAGATGAGGTACAGGCAGGTTTCGGGAGAACAGGGAGGGTGTGGGCATACCAGCATTACGGAATCAGGCCCGACATTCTGACCGCAGGAAAGGCCATAGGTGGCGGATTTCCAGTTAGCGCAGTCTTTGTTCCAGATTCAATAGCGGAGAAACTGGGCGAGGGAGATCACGGAACCACTTATGGGGGTAATCCCATGGCAGCGGCCGCTGTGACAGCAGCATCTAAGGTGCTCAAGGAAGATAGGGTACCTGAACAGGCTAAGGTTAAGGGAGAGACTTTCATGAAAATGCTTAGGGAAGCACTTGTAGACTTCAGGTCGGTCAGAGAGGTGAGGGGACTGGGATTAATGATAGGAGTGGATCTGAGGCTCAATCCAGGTACTGCAATCAAGGTGTTGCAAGATAACGGCGTGCTTTCACTTAAGGCTGGAGTCTCAACCATAAGGTTCCTATCGCCATACATGATAAACAATCAGGACATGGAGTTGGCTGTGGATGCAACCAGAAAAGGAGTTGCTGAAACAGAAGGCAAGAAGACTTCTTGAGCAGCTGTTGAGCGTTTACACGCCTTCGGGTCAGGAGGGACAGGCAAGCGAGGTTTTTGAAAGTATAGCGGAGGAGTTTAACCTAACTTTACACGTCACCTCCACAAATTCCTTTTTCCTTGGGGATGGGGAAGTATTGCTAGCATCTCACATGGATACAGTTTCAGGTTACATACCACCCAAAATATCCGACGTGGAGATAAGGGGTAGAGGCGCTGTTGACGCCAAAGGTCCCTTGGCCTCTATGATATTAGCGTCTTGGATAATGAATGAGAGGGGGTGCAAGGTTCAGGTAGGTGCGCTCTCGGACGAGGAAAATAGGAGCGCTGGGGCAAGGGAACTAATTTCCTCAGGGAAGAGGTTTTCACATATCATTGTGGGCGAACCCACCAATACCACACATATTGCAGTGGAGTACAGAGGGCTGTTAAGGGTTAACGTTAACTGTGATGGGAAGCCAGAGCACTCATCCTCAGCTACCGAGAACGTAATTCTCAAGTATCTTCCCGCAATCCTGGAAACTTCGCAACTTCCATCCCAGTACTCGTCACCGAGTATAGTCCCAACAATAATTAAGAGCGGTAATTCTCCCAACGTTACCCCAGGCGACTTTTACGTTCATTTTGACGTGAGATATCCGTATGGGATTACTGACAAGGATATATTATCCAAAATATCTGAGAAGTTTGAGGGATGTAACCTGAGCGTGAGCGAACATATCCCTCCCGTAAAAGTTGGCCCCTCAACGCCTGCGGTCAAGGCTCTAATGAGGGGTCTGCTTCAGCAGGGTTTGAAACCCTCGTTGGTTAGAAAGGGAGGGACTAGCGATATGAACTTACTTTACTCTATTACTCCAAGCATCGCAACATACGGACCTGGAGATTCAAGGCTGGAGCATACCGAGTTTGAAAGAATTACTCTCGATGAAATATATATAGCTACACTCACTTATGTGAACGCACTAGAAGAGTTATGCTTAAAACACTAATGAAACCCCTCTATCCTATTTACGAGCAGATACTGTGGAGGGAGATTAGGAAGGGGCCTATACCCAATCACGTTGGTATTATTCCAGATGGTAATAGAAGGTGGGCAAGGAACAACAACTCCTCCATCAATGAGGCCTACCTCATGGGATACAAGAAACTTAGAAGTGTATTGATCTGGCTCCTGGATCTGGGAGTGAAAAACGTTACCGTATTTGCTCTTTCCACCGAAAACTGTACCAAAAGGACCAGAACTGAACTGGACCTCATCATGGGTTATATAAAGAGGGGAGTTGAGGAGATGGTCACAGAGAACTTCGTGGACAAGTACAGGATCAAGGTTAGGGCAATAGGTAAGCTAGAAATGGTAAGCGATGAACTGCGGGATACTGTAAAAAAGGTGATGGAGAGGTCAGCTAACTACTCAGAGAGAAAGCTCACCTTGGCCATCTGTTATGGTGGAAGACAGGAAATACTTGATGCGGTCTCTCGCATGATGAGAGATACCAACAAGAGGGATCTGGCCAACATAACAGAAGAGGAGTTTAGAAAGTATTTCTATGACGAAGAACTCAGTGACATCGACCTGGTCATCAGAACTTCAGGTGAAATGAGAATAAGCAACTTCCTCCTGTGGCATCTTGCCTATTCTGAACTATTTTTCTGTGAGGCATATTGGCCGGATTTCAGGAGGATCGACCTTTGGAGAGCCATAAGGGCTTACCAGAGACGAGTAAGAAGGTTTGGAGCTTAACCTTTTTAATCCTCATATCAATGTTTTTCTGAACGCTAATGGGTGTATATCAAGGTAGGGACTTAAGGAAAATAACGGGTGGAAAGAAGAACAGGTCTAGGGGAAAAAGGAAGTTTGAGATAGGCAGCCAGCCCACAGAGACTAAGGTATATTCTGAGGATGTAAGGGAGAAGACAAGGGTACTTGGGGGAAACGTTAAGGTCAGACTTACCTATGCTGCCTACGCCAACGTGATAAATCTGAGCGATGGTTCCGCTAAGAAGGCAAAGATTCTCGAGGTGATTGAAAGCCCCGCAAATAGGGAGTATGCCAGAAGAGGCATAATAGTAAAGGGGTCCATAATAAGGACTGAGATTGGAAAAGCCCTGGTCACCTCCAGGCCCGGGCAGCAAGGAGTTATAAATGCCATACTGATGCAACAATGAGCTTAAGGGATTTTGAAAAAGAGAGAGTGGTTATCTGGCTGGCCTATTTTGTAGCTCCCAGTAGGAGGAAGGGCAGAAGATTTCCCAGGTTGAAGGTAACACTGAAGGAGCTTCTGGACTCATGTAAGGCATTGAACCTAGATCCGGTTGTCATGGAAAAGGAGCATCCAGGCAGTAAGGTCAAGGGATTGGTCGCCGTGAAGAAAGTAGGTTCAAAGGAGAAAATTGAAAAAATGGTTTACGAAAGGCTTAAGCAAATAACTCAATCCTCCAGTCATAAGGCCCCTTGAATTATCTTCTTGTGGGCGGAGGTATTCTTTGTACAAAGAACCCGTCTTATTCAGAAAAGGGTATAGGTCACTATTTAACCTATGACACTTTTAGAAAACAGGATGATTTCGATCGTCACTGGAGGAGCTGGGTACATAGGAGGACACCTTGTTGATGCCTTGTTGGAACGGGGAAACGAAGTTCTCGTTTTAGACGATCTTTCGAATGGTAACTATCTAAATACCAAGGCAAGGTTCCAGAGAGTGGATCTCCGCTTTGATTCTCCCAGGCTTGAGGGTTGCGAGACCATGTATCATCTGGCGGCCAATCCTGACGTGAGGACATCTATGGAAAATATTGAGGAGCACTTTGAGAGAGACGTGAAGGCCACCCTTAATGCTCTGGAGATAGCCAGAAAGTCTGATTGTAAATTTTTCATGTTCTTCTCCTCGTCCACGGTATATGGAGAGGCCAGAACGCCCACTCCTGAAAATGAGGAGACAAGTCCAATCTCCAACTACGGTCTCTTCAAGTTAATGGGAGAAGAGATGGTGAAATTCTACTCAAGGAATTACGGGATAACGGCTCTGTCTCTAAGGCTGGCCAATATAACTGGCGGGAGGGTATCCCACGGTGTGGTTATAGATTTCATAAAGAAGTTACTCAAAAATCCCACCACCCTCGAAATTTTAGGGAACGGTAAACAGCGTAAAAGTTACCTGCATATCAGCGATTTGATCCAGGCAGTACTACTTCTCAGGACAAAGCATAAGCAAGGATATGACTACTTCAATGTGGGTAACGAGGACTGGATAACCGTTGATGAGATAGCCAACATTGTGGAACAGGAGATGGGGCTTAAGCCAGCTCACGTTTATCGCGATGCTGAGGACGGAAGGGGTTGGAAGGGAGACGTAAGATTAATGTTGCTGGATATTTCCAAAATTAAGTCCTTGGGCTGGAAGCCTACCCTACCTTCCAGAGAAGTGATCAGGGTGGCCACAAGGGAGGCGTTAAGGTTGTTGGGCTATGCAAGGGTTTAGGCTACTTGGGGCCCTAATGGCCATCTTTTCCATCTTCGTTATCGGTTTTTCGTTTATGGCATTGTTTTTAGGATACAGGTTCCAGATACTTCAGAAAATACCTCCAGTAGTCATACATTTTATAGAATTTTTGGTCATTTTGATAGTATTTGGGTATATAGCGTACACGGGGATCATAATGATGACGTTGCCGGAGAATGAGGAGTAGCTGGCGAGACTGTTTTAATTGGACAACTGGTGAAATGGGTTGTAAACCTCGTGATAGGTTAATCATGTGTCGCGCTGTAACTTGGGTCCCTAAACGGATTTCTGAGACTAGTATAGATGGGCAAGGTATGACTCGTTTACTTTAAATATTCACTCGAACTATTTTGCTTAGCTTTACCCTGGGCTCGTAGCTTAGCCAGGTAGAGCGACGGGCTCTTAACCACAACGGGAGGTACCCGTAGGTCCCGGGTTCGAATCCCGGCGAGCCCGCCACATTTATGCTGAACTTTTATGCGCTGGATGATTGAGGTTTTGGATGATAAAGGTTTCTTTTGCTAACTGTAATTGGTGAGTCTAGGCGAATCACCGAAACAGATCTACTATTTTCCATTAATCCTTTAGGGGAACATGACGTCATATCATGATCTTAATTGTGGTACGAATCTCGTACCGACTTTAAAAGCTGGTACACGTAGCGTTTGACCTCATGTTTCTTCACTGGATGGTAAACCCTGTGAGTAGATAGAGAACATGGAGGGAGGCGGGTGAGGTTAGCTTGCTTCATTATCACTCTCTGAAAGTTTCTATTCATATTTTTATACCTGAACTCATCTAAATTCAAGCACTATATCGTTGAACTGATGGCAATGACCCGAGAATCTCCTGAGCTCCATAACCCCTACTTACAGCACCTGTTCAAGGGAATCCGCAGGGAGATAATACCCTAGACTCAGAAGATAACAATATATATTCTTAACAGAGAGATGTATATGGCTCAGGTTGTTGGATCAATTTCAGGGCTGGGACCCGCCCTGGGCCCTGTGATAGGGCTGGAGATAAGCCTCAACGTGAAGCAGGAGGAGTGCCTCCAGCAGGGGTTGAGGAGCTACTTCTCCCTTTACCAGGGAGGAGACCCCAGGAGGTACGAGGTTTACCCTGCTATTGCTACCTCCCAGAGGTTGAGGGTGGAGGCTGACAGCGACCCGGACAGGGTGTACAGGCAGGGCATACTCTTCAGGACGGAGGACACGGGGGAGTGGTACTACGTGGGCGGGGTATCTCCCTACTGGACCAACGGGACGATCATCACGTACCAGGGAGGGAGCAAGGCCACCTCCTACGGGAAGATCAGGGTGGGAATCCTGGACAGGTTCGCCCAGGCGGGGATTGGGGTTTTCCCCATGGAGAAGTTGAAGGTTCCCCCAACGTGGTACAACCCGGCCCAGTTCAGGGACTGTGGCGGTATCCTGGGACCCGTGTGGAACGCGCTTTCGAGTTACCAGGCAATCTTCATGGGAATGATGAGTAACGCATTGCGACTAAGGATGGCTTCGATGAGTATCGAGTTAGTATATAGGGATAGCAAAGGAAATTATTCGATGTCTAAGAACACTGAAAATATAATGAGGATGGTCTCAGATGCTTACCCCTTCATTTACGAGGGAATAGGGGCTTCTCCTGGAAGACCTCTGCAGATCGGTGGTCTCCCAGTGGCCAACACCCGCTTCCCCTTCTTCACGTTGAACGGGATGAGCCAGGAGGTCAAGGCCATATGTGAGCAGATCCTGCCAAGAGAGATATGCCAGCACAATATCTCTGACTTTATAAGGATAGGAGGGGCGGACGTGGGCTCCCCAATCCTCACCTCGCTTGCGTGCGGTAACTCGTGCTCAGGTTTCGGGATTGCGGGTCTCGTCTCAGGGTACGAGAGGATCTCCCTTCAGGGACTCGAGGTTGTCGCCATCAGCGCCGTGACACCACCTCCCTTCACCTCCTCGGGCGTCATGACCTGGGCAAGAGACCTGGGCCTCGAGCAGGAACTCCTGGCTCTCCTGGACGCCAGGAACCGCTTCAGGAGGGCCCTCTCCGAGCTGGGCTTCGCCCCCTTCATCTCCCTCGCCGCTGCAACCCTTGTTGACTGGATGGACCAGTCCTACGAGCAGGCCCTGGCCTCGGCCAGGGAGATAGCCCAGGAGCTCCAGACCACCTACAGCAGGCTTGTCCAGGAGCTCTCCGGAAATCCTCCCCCAATCACGGACAGGTTGCTCTACAGGGAGTGGTACGAGCGCAAGCTCAGGGTGGAGAACTGCGCCTCCGAGGCCATCCAGGATCACCCCGACTACTCCTATGACGATCTCGCCGAGATGGTTAACGACTGCGCCTCCACATACGAGCAGTATTGACATCGCTAATGTATCTAAGGGCCTGAGCGTTGAGCACATAGGCTGGAGACCCCCGACGTCCTATGGCCAGCCTGAACACATCTCCTACAGCTTTCAGATTGCGTGGGCTATTATCCAGAACAGTTTTCAATGGGTTTTGATATGAATGGGATAATATATCCATAAACCCTCTATGACCCAGCCATGTTCACCCAATTAAGTCTGTATCGAATAAAACGATGAGACTAGAATGCAATTCATTAAGAAATTTTAATCAATCTCGCATTAATTTCTTATTACTTCTATTCATGGACAATAATCTCTGAATTTCTCATGGCTAATCTCTTAATTGATGACGATTCGCGACTACTTAACCATCCTTCTAACCCTATCCCAGCTTACTGCATTATCCAGTCCCAGGAGGAGTGTTATCCATGGTCAAGAGATTCATCCCATATACCAGACTGGAGGCGTAAAGCATTCTATCGAAATAATCGGTGATGGTTTCAATATATTTATCAGCTGCCTCCTCAATCTCCGGCGTGGTCACATCTACATGGTGTAAATCTTGGCTGTTCAATATATATTTCAGTCCATCGATATAGTCTTCTAACTGGTATTTGATTCCCCTTCTTTTGAGCCTTAAAAATACCCACTTGGCCTCAACCAGAGACAGCGGACTATAACTTACCTCGAATTGCCTGATCAACTTGGGGAAAAGCTCATTGAAATCCTCGATTTTGATGTCAACGTTAAACAAAGGTAAGAGGAATGAGGTATCAAGTAGTATTCTGCCCTTCAATTTCACGCTGAATTTCCTCGCTTATTTCCTCGAATTCCTGCGGGGACAGCTTCACTGTCTTTTTCTTGGCGAGAAGATCCTCCAGGGAAGGAATGACATTTATTATTATTTTATCGCCCTCGATCCGAACTTCCACCTCAGAATCAGCTTTAATCCTTGTTTTCTGCCTAAGAGCCTTTGGAAGATACAGCTCCCCTTTCTTTCCGACTCTGACCTTATATTTCTCCATAGGATAATCTAGACTATAATCCAAATAAGGATATCTGAGAGTGCTGTTCATGAGAGTTCAGTATTTACTGCGTTAATGGGCTCATACCGTTAAGATGACCTTGGCCATCGGGATAAGGTGTGACACATCATGAACTGAGTTCCAAAAATTTATATCGTGGAGTTTTTCATTTATGACGGGGCCCGTAGCTCAGCTAGGTAGAGCGGCGGGCTTTTAACCCGTAGGTCCCGGGTCCGAATCCCGGCGGGCCCGCCACACCCTTATCTTTTGCATGATAATACCTTCTTCAAGTCCAATGGGGATATATTTATTGATGGGGGAATGAGTATGGCTCAGGTTGTTGGATCAATTTCAGGGCTGGGACCCGCCCTGGGACCCGTGATAGGGCTGGAGATAAGCCTCAACGTGAAGCAGGAGGAGTGCCTCCAGCAGGGGTTGAGGGCTTACTTCTCCCTTTACGGGCGGAAGAGCAGTAGAGGTATGAGGTTTACTCCACCACAGCTTCCTCTCTCAGGATGGGGATAACGACCCTGACAGGGTGTACATTAGTAGTTTTGATTGATTTTTACCTTCTGGTATGGGCATCATTCAGAGAGCACCGGATAAAAACTTACACAAAGTACTAACCTATCTTCCTACGGAGAACGGTTCGAGGATTCACTTAAGTCGAAGATACAATCTGGCCAGAGTCATAATCCGGGGACCCCTATAGCTTAAACTTTTACCGTCTTCTAGGTAATAGTATCTCATGGATAGAAGACTACTAATTTACTCCTCGATTTTCTCGGTAGCTTCTTTTGGTGTGGCAGCAGTCATGAGCCTCTCCCTCTCCCTCTATGTCCTCAGCGTCTTTCTTGACCCCATTCTTACCCTTACAATTCCTCTCATAATCATCTCAGTGGGAATACAGCTTATTAATCAGAAGAACGGCCCACTTCTCGTTGGTCTTATAAGTGCCATCCTATATGGCGTATTTTTTCTCCTTTTCCTAAGTGCGACGTTCTTGGTTGTGGGGCTGGTCGTTGAGGTCGTATCCAGGAAAGTGGGTTACAGAGGGTTTAGGGCAGTAATGATTAACACTACTTTAGCGGGAGGATTAGCCGGAGTTTTGAGCGTAATCTTTGGGTTCATTTTCCTTGGAATACCAAATATCCACGACTTACCACTTTTGACCCTGGTCTTTAGTCTACTTTACTTTGGAGAAAGCGCTGTCATGGGAATCATATCCAACAATATAGGGAGATTCCTGATCAAGTCAGGTGTGATAAAGTGAAATGGAAGGTATGGTATGGCCTATTTTACGCCTCCTGCATCGTCGTGGCTTCCTACATAGTTCCCATCTGGAGCCTCCTGATCTCCCTGGGATTAACGTACAGGCAATTCAGATTTCTTGTGCTGGAGGCTGTCGCTCTCCTCGTGTCTTACCTGATAACGTCCCGCTTTGACCCTGCGATTTTTACGTATGTTATGAGAGCGTTCACCTTCATAAACCTCTTCCTTTCTCTCTCCGAGTTTCTGGATAGGGTCTCCCTGTTAGGCCTGCTGGGTGAAAAGGGCGTACCGTTCGTGGTGACGTTAAGTTACATTCCCCTATTTTACGAGTTAGCATCGGATGTGTTCTTCTATAGAAGGGCAAGGAAATTGCGCTTTAACGTGGAGGAACTATCGAGGCCAATAGTGGTGGAGATGGTAAAGATAGCCGAGGATCTTAACAGGGCCTACGAGATAAAGCTGTACGGGAAGTTCTCGAGAAGAGTAGAGTTCAAGCCATCCAGATGGGACTTCTTACCTATAACTGCAGGGGTAGTGTCAATTTGCTTGTCATTGCTCATCCCTATCTTCCCGGTAAAGTAGAGCTCGACAGGGACGAGATAGTAGGGCTCGTGGGAAGAAATGGGAGTGGAAAGACTACTCTGATCAACTCAATTCTATGTCAGAAGCACAACATTTTCCTGGATAACGCGGACTTCTGTGAGAGCAGGGATTACTCAGTAGTTTCTGCGATATTCCAGGAGCCGAGCTCTCAGATACTGGCCAGTACCCTTGAGGAGGAACTCAGGGTTATGTCTCACTTTCATAGGGTAGATTTCGAGATAGGGAGAAGACTGATGGGCCCCTACTTCTCCAAGGATTTTTTTAAGTTGTCTGACGGTTACAAGAAGCGGTTCGTTATCTCCTCTGTGCTTTCCTACTCTCCCGAGTACCTGTTAATTGACGAACCGCTCTCGAACTTGGATGAAGAGGGGATCAAACTGGTGCTGAGCTTAATTCCCAAGGGTAGTCTCATCTCAGAACATAGAACCAGGTACCTTTCTAGCCTGGTAGAGCGGATCTATCTCCTGTCTAACGAGGTCAGGGAGATAGATAAGGATAAGTTAGAGGATGAGGAATTCTTAAGAAAGAATGGACTCAGGGGATTCAAGCTGGACCCGGAAAGGGGTTCACCGGGCTCTGAGCTTCTGGACGTGCAGGTGGGGCCTAGAATAAGGGTAAGGGAGGGAGAAGTTGTATGTTTGGTGGGCAGAAACGGTGCAGGGAAAACCACTATCCTCAAGAGACTTTCCAGGAAGATATATTCTGTCTTTCAGAATCTTGACCTGCAATTCTTCCGCGAAACAGTTGAGGAAGAGGTTGGGAGCGAACAGGCCCTATCTCTGTTTGATATTAAGGAGCTGAGAGATCGTAGCCCCTTCACGCTCAGTTTGGGGCAGAAGATGAGGGTATTATTAGCCTCAGCCTACGCCTCGGGTTATAGGGTTATAGGCCTGGACGAGCCCACTACGGCCATGGATGGAGATGGACTCCTGAGCTTTGTGAGGATGATTCGGCTGTTGAGGGAGGAGAAGAGAGGATTGATCCTGGCAACCCATGATAGGGACATTCTTCCCGTTTGCGATCAAATAATCTCTTTAAGCTAAATCCTCAAGGCGTAATTGAGGGGCAATGCTTCAGGATATCATCTATGCATTGAACCTGATTGGTATAGTGTCCTTTTCCATCTCCGGATCTTTGAAGGCTTTCGATAAGGGACTTGATCTGCTGGGTGTGCTGGTTTTGGGATTTTCCACAGCTCTGGCGGGAGGCATCATAAGGGACGTTCTCTTGGGCGTATATCCCCCAACCAACCTCAGGGTCATGGAATATCCGTTACTGGCAATCATAAGCTCAATACTGACCGTGTTCTTCTATAGATACATTGAAAATCTATCTAAGGCACTTCTCATTGCAGACGCTATAGGGCTCGGCACATTCACCGCCACAGGTGCGGAGATAGCTGTGGGGCATGGGCTTAACATAATAGGCGTTGCCATACTTGCCTCTGTTACCGCAGTTGGAGGAGGCGTGATAAGGGACCTGCTCTCCAATGAGGTCCCTATTATCCTGAAAAGGGACTTTTATGCGACTCCCACAATACTGGGCGGTTTACTTTTCTATCCGTCCTACTACTATCTTGGTGGAAGCTACGCGCTGGTTTCCACATTCATATTCGTCACGGTACTGAGGATAATAGCTCTCCTCAGGAAGTGGGAATTACCAAAAATTAGATTGAACCATTGACTCCTTCCAAGGATCTCCACTTCTCAGCGCTGTGTTATAGGGGTCATCTGGCTGGAAGATATCACGTAAATGTTCGGGGTCAAATTATTTTTAGTGTGCTAGATAGTAGATCGCGGATACACATGGGAATAGATCCTAACTTCAGGACCTCTAGGCCAGTAACTGGGGACCATGCTGGCCATAAGGTATATGCGCCCGCAGATCCTCCACCTGTTCCTAAGGAAAAGGCGCTGGGTATTCACGGGACCATAGTGGGTGTGGATTTCGATCTCTGCCTAGCAGACGGTTCATGTATAAATGCATGCCCGGTGAACGTGTTTCAGTGGTACGACACTCCTGGCCACCCAGCCAGCGAGAAGAAGGCAGACCCCGTAAACGAACAGGCATGTATATTCTGTATGGCATGCGTTAACGTGTGTCCCGTGGCTGCAATAGATGTAAAGCCACCATAACTTTTTCTCTTGAATAATCGCGCCTGGTTTTACTCAAGAATTGTAGGACAAGAGCAGTTTCATGAAACGTTCTGAATAGCCTTATATAGTATTCCTTTCACATCAAATCATTGGGTAACAGATCTAAGCTGTATAGTACTGGCTGGAATGGGAGAAACAGGAGGTTCAGGATCAGCAAGAGGCTTGCCTTGAAGCTTGCTAAGCAACAGAGAGAGTATTCCCAAAGAGTGAATAGGAGTTGGGTCAGAAGACTCTTTCAGCCAATTCTAATTAAAGACTAGCTTCCAATACAGTATCATGAAAGATCTGTTGGGTGATTACGAACCCAAGGGGAAAGTGGTGCAGGGAATAGGTAAGTTCATCGCATTTGGACTGGATGATCCGTTTCATTTAACCACGGTCACCGGGCTGGCAATATATGGGGCCGGCAAACTCATGGAGAGGAGAAGCAACTATGGGTTAAGGAGAGCCAAGATTGACATGACCCTAACCATGGTAGAGTTGAAAAAATTGGTAGAGGAATTGCACGGGATCAGGATTCAGTGATATCAATTTATCTCAGTTAATGGAAATTTACTTCCCTGTTTCAGAAAGCACGTGAAACTTCCAACAAGTTGAGGACATCGGCAAGATATATTAGGAGTCCTGAGAATTATCTTCAATGCTTGATGATATTGTTGTTGGTCTCAGTATCATTGTATCCATATGGAGTGTCTACAATTCCGCCTTTGCCATCTACGGCCTATCATGGAGATCCAGTGAACCAAAATCTTCGTCAGGCCCATCCTTTTCCCTGCTGGTACCAGCCAGGAATGAGGAAAAGGTCCTTGGGAGGCTTCTTGAAAGACTGCTTAACCAGGAATACGACAGATCTAAGTATGAGATAATCGTATTGGAAGATGGGTCCACAGATAATACTCTGGGTGTATGTAATAAATTCTCCGAAATGTATAGTAACGTTAAGTGCGTTCACCTCGAGAAGGCAGATGTAGTAAACGGAAAGAGTAGGGCACTCAATTATGGATTAAAATTATCTAAAGGAGAAATCATTGGGGTCTTCGATGCGGATACTGTACCAAGGCTTGACGTACTGGGGTATGTTGCTCAAAAGTTCTCCTCTGATCCCAGAGTGGGAGGGGTTCAGGGAAGGTTGATTCCCATCAATGTTAGAGAAAGCATTGTGGCTAGACTAGCTTCACTAGAGGAGTTATTTAGCGAGTACTCCATATCTGGTAGAGCTAGGGCAGGTCTTTTCGTACCCCTAGAGGGCACGTGTAGTTTTGTGAGAAGAGATGCGTTGGAGAGGGTTGGAGGGTGGAATGAGAATGTGCTCACTGAGGATCTTGATCTCAGCCTCAAGTTAACAAGCCTCAACTATATGATTGTTTACTCTCCGTCCGTCCAGAGTTGGAGGGAAGTGCCGACCACCTTTGTCTCCCTAGTAAGGCAGAGACTGAGATGGTACAGGGGAAACTTTGAGCTGACCTTAAGAATTTCCAAGTTCAAGCTGACTTGGAAGTTAATAGACGCGGCAATGTTGGTGGGCACTCCGGTCTTCATGGTTTTAAGCCTGGCAAATTACTCACTGGTCTTTATCTACTCTTATCAGTTACACATTCTCATTGCGACCATAGTATCACTCTCATCCATGATGACCCTCGCCCTGATAATAATGATATCCAGGAGGCACATGATAGAGACGATTTACATACTTCTATCTGCATTATATCTCAATTTTACCATAAGTCTGCACTTGGTCTCCATTGTCCTTGAGTTAACCGGAGCCCCCAAGGGATGGAGCAAGACTGAGAGGTCTGGAAATATCACAGTAGATGTCCCAAGACCGTGATGTCGTAAAAATTTTACTGGGGTTTTGGAGGGGCTTAAGGGTAATCATGAATTGTTGATAAGTCCTCGCATATTAAAGAGAGGCCTTGCTGGAAACATTAGGATCCAAAGAAATATCTCTAACTCCGTCCACATTTACCTGGGATGTTGCAAAGACCTGTTGCAATGACCATAGCTGGAAGCGATTCAGGAGGAGGTGCGGGTATCCAGGCGGATCTTAAGACCTTCACTAGCCTGGGAGTGTTCGGCGTATCTGTGATAACTGGCTTGACTGCCCAGAACACTGCGAGGGTTACCAAGGTATTGGATGTGCCTCCGGAGTTCGTTGAATCCCAGTTTGACACAATAATGGAAGACTTTCAGGTAAGGTTTGCCAAGACTGGAATGCTGGCTTCAACCAAGATTGTGGAGGCTGTTGAGAGAAAGGTAACTCAGTACAGAATTAACTTGGTCCTGGACCCAGTCATGATATCCAAGAGTGGTTATCCTCTAGTAACGGAGGAAGTAGTGAGGGACATAATGAGACTGGCCAGAAAGGCCCTGATAATAACTCCCAACAAGTATGAGGCTGAAAGATTGACAGGTTTTAGGATAAGAACCAAGGAGGACTTAAGGAATACGGCGATACATCTCCACAGGACTTTGGGGATAAATGTGGTGGTGAAGGGCGGGAAGGCAATCGGAGGATATGACTTTGCTGTTGTGGATGGAGATGAAATTGAATTACGTGGGGAGCTTATAAATACTGATAACCTTCACGGGAGCGGTGATGTGTTCTCTGCCTCCATTACAGCTTTTCTCAGTAAGGGCCGTGACCTAAAGGAGGCGTTAAGGGAAGCCAAGAAAATTGTAACCGAGGCTATAAGGTATTCCCTTTCCATGGGTCACGGGAACGGGCCAGTTGATCCTTTTTCATCTGTGGAGAGAGTGGTCAGGATCAATGAGGCCAGAGACGATCTGGAGAAGCTTGTAGAGTTCCTTGAAAGGAACAAGGAAATTGTAAAGAAGATGATATCCCACGAGGAGAAGATGAACGTTGGCCTACTCACGGAATACGGCGATTTCGCAACCCTAGCTGGCGGTATCATAAGGTATATTGACTGGATTAAAGTGGACGGACCTATAGTGGTGAACTGGTATACCAACCTGGTGTATAAGGCCTTGAAGCTCACCGGAAAGAAACTGGGCGTATCGGTCTCATTAACAAACGAGATATTGAAAGCTTGCGAGGGTGGTAAATTGAAGATTTCTGAAAGTGGCATATATGGAGACTTGGTAATGATAGATGGGAGAGCTGTTTTGGTGGGAAATAGTTTAAGCGAGATTATTGAGAAGCTGGAGGTCCTCAGGGCTTGATAACGGTAGTAGGTAGTTATAATGTGGATATGACATTCAAGCTATCCCGTTTTCCCATACCTGGAGAGACGGTTTTTGCGCAGGAGGTAAGAGTGGGTCATGGCGGAAAGGGTTCCAATCAGGCTGTCTCTGCATCGAGACTGGGAGGAAAGACAAGATTCATCGGCGCTGTGGGAAATGATGTGAATGGGATAAACGCCATAAACTTCCTCAAGACTGAGGGTGTGGACACGTCTTGTGTAAGGGTGAAAAATGCGCCCACTGGAACGGCTTACATCTTGCTCAATGGCGGAGGGGAAACAATGATAGTGGTAAACCGTGGAGCAAACTACGAGTTGACACCAGAGGACTTGGACGCATGCTTAGAAGGGGACGTTCTACTTACACAGCTCGAGATCAGGGAGGATGTGGTGAAGAGAGCGTTATTAACCTTCCCCGGACTAAGGATTTTGAACCCTGCACCTGCTGAGCTTAACGATGTGGAGATACTCAATCATGTGGACATTCTTACTCCAAACGAGGTGGAGTTTAAGGAAATTAGTAATTCGGATGACATGTTGTATGGCGCAGGGATATTGTTAAAGAGGGTTAAGCAGGCTATTGTGGTCACCCTTGGGGAAAATGGTGCCATGATTTTTACCAAAAATAAGTCAGTCAGAATACCCACCATAAAGGTAGACCCAGTGGATACCACGGGGGCTGGCGACGTGTTCAATGCATCTCTGGCAGTTTTCCTAGAGAAAGGCTATGACTTGGAAACTGCTGTTGAGAAGGCAAATATTATAGCCTCAATTTCGGTTACCACATATGGAGCACTTGGACCAAAAATCGAAGAGATCGAGGAAAAGTACCCGGAAGTCTCACTCAGATAAGTGCGTAGGCCTCTGCGATCTGGAAGACGCGGACGAGAGGGTATAACCCTTGAGACTTAGGTTTCTTGGTACTGGAAGTGGAAGCACAATAGGTTCAAGGAGATTCAAGGCTGGGATACTTGTGGAAGGGGATGAAGGAAAGGTTTTACTGGACTTCGGATCGGGAATTAACATGAGACTGGAGGACATGCAGTTAGTTCCAGATGCAGTTTTCATAACTCATTTGCACATAGATCATTTCTCCGGGATATTTGACCATCTGGTTAGGAGACAAATAGACAGGGTTCCAGAACTTAAGGTGTTCTCTCCACCTGGATTTTCGGAGGTGTTGAAGGTCTACCAAAGAACTAACAATATATCGGCAGAGGTTAGGGAGAACCCACTTCCTACAGGAAGGATAGGAGACCTAGAGATATATTCCGTGGAAGCCTGCCACAAGATATACGCAGTCTCATACATAATCACGGATGGAAAAAGGAGAGTACTTTACTCTGGTGATACTCTGCAACCTTGCGAGCCTGTATTGAGGGAAGTTTCAGGAGTGGATTTGGTTATTCATGAGGCTAGTTGCCTGGAGAACTGTAGGGAGTGGGGGCATACTTCCGTTAAGGAGGCGATCACCACGTTCAGGAATCCAGTGTTGACTCACGTTCCAGCTCAGATAGAGAGCGAGGTGGAAAGCATTATAAGGGGTAAGGCTACCCTCGCTAAAGATGGGTTGACCCTGAATGTGTAGATTTGTGGCCTTTGCTGAGAAGGGAGAAATTGATGGTGAGGTTATAAGGGCCCTACTGAAGTCCTCCAAGAAAGATGTTCTCTCTAGCAATTCCCATCCTGACGGGTGGGGATACGTGATTTACGTACTGGATGGTGAGTGGAGCAGATTCCATTATGCCTCTGCAAGGCCCATGTACTCTGATGATAATCTCTCCATTCTTTACTCCATAAGGGGCGAGAGGTTGGTTGGAATAATTCACGCTAGGAAGACCCTGAAAAAATTTCTTAGAGGGGTTTCTCACGCTCACCCCTATCACGTTAGGGTCGGTCCCTACGACCTGTTCTTCGCTCATAATGGCTCGGTATCCAGATCCTCTTTCAAGATCCCTGAATTACCCTACACTGATAGTTTCATGATATTAAGGGAAATAGCTGAGGAACTTTCCCTCATGGACCCGGCTAAAGCCTATGAAAGAGTAATGAACAGGTTGAAGGGAAACGTCACCAGTTTAAACTCGGCATTTCTGTCCTATAGTGAGGCATCTGGACCTGAGCTCTTTGCCTACTACTATTACAACAGGAATAATATGAGAGAGACGGAAGAATATTATAGAATTTATTTCCACGATTCCTACGTATATTCCGCAACTGTGAATTACTATCTAGGAGGCAAAGGAAAGGAATTACCCTTCGACAGAGTTTATAGAATAAACTAATGATCTACACGTACTCTTTTCTGCAGAAACCTGAATGTTTAGCGCAGATCTAGGTTTCTAAACAGTCTTGACTATTTAATATAGCAAAATTCAGATATTCTTTCTAGAAGATCAATGGCTTAAGTTCATAAACATGTGCAAGAATAATTATTCTTATGAAAGAACACCTGGTAGAGGCAAAAATAATTGATTACGGTAAGCTAAAAGCAATTCATAGTGATATAATATATTACGTGTCATATTATAAAACGCTGGAGAAGACGGGGGTTAAAACTAAGCCCTCTCCTCCTCCTAGCCTGAAAGACATGAACGTAATCTACACGAAGCCGAGGATAGGCCCGCTGAAATTGAGCGGAGAAGGGCCGATCTACAAGTTGGATAAAGTAGGAGCCACCGTAAGCGTGGATTTCCCAGGAACTCCACTATATGCCATAGTGGACTTTGCTGACAGCATCAAGGTGTTTCTGGCATATCCTGTAGAGGACCCAATTGTGGGGATTGACCTAGGGATAAGGCACCTGTTCACAGTCGTCGCGGTGACCAAGAACGGAAAGATATACAAGACCAAGTATATAGGGAACGGGAGCATTATGGAAACCTTCACAAAATATATGAGCGAAACTCAGGGTCTTTCCTACGTCAGGGAAATAAGGGAAAAAGTCAGGGCATCTCTGAAGGAGTTAATGGACTTCCTGAGTGAGCTGAGCCCCAAAATGGTTGCACTGGAAGACTTGAGGTTATACGACGCGAGGATTGGCAGGGGGCTCAAGCTAATTGAGGACGAACTGGAGAGGGAACTGCTGGAGAAGGGTATACGATTCAGAAGATTGGATCCTAGAAACACATCGAAGGTGTGCTCCCAGTGTGGTTATAAGAAGGGTGAAGTCATGGGGTCCCTATTTGTCTGTCCAGCGTGCGGGTATAAGGTGGACAGAGATTTCAATGCGGCCTACAATCTTGCGTTAAAGTGCTACTACACCTGTTAGCAGAATATCCCCAGATACGGTAAACCGTTTTATCTTGCTGTCCCGAATGCTATCATGGACTATAAGAACAGGGTGCAAAGGGTAAAGGAACTCTTGAAGGGAAAGGCGGACTATCTGGTTCTGGGTCCGGGAAGCAATATGTTTTACCTCACGGGCTTTACGGAGGAGCCCATGGAGAGGCCTATCCTCTTGATACTTGGGGACAAGGACTACATGGTAGCTCCAAAAATGTATGAACAACAACTATCTAACCTGAATCTTGAAGTAAGAACATACGTGGATGGTGAGGACCCTTATTCCCTTCTGGATATCAGGAAAGGTTCATCCCTAGCTATAGATGATCAGCTCTGGTCAGTATTCCTAATTGCTATGGTCAACAGATTCTCGCCATCCGACTTGATCCCTGCTTCCCCCATTATGAGCTTAATGAGATCGGTAAAGGACAACGAGGAAATAGGGATAATGGAAGAAGGACTTAGGATCGCTGAACAGTCCTTCATGGAGTTTATTGCTAGGGTAAAAGAGGGAGAGAGCGAATGTCACCTGTCCCAGATATTGGAGGGAATTTTCAGGGAGATGGGGGTCACATACTCCTTTTCCACTATTCTCACTTCAGGTCCAAATACGGCTATGCCACATCTTAGATGCACAGAGAGGAAGGTACACAGGGGAGAGCCCATAATAGTGGATTTTGGCATCAGGTACAAGGGCTACTCCACGGATACAACTAGGGTTGTCACCATCGGTAAGCCATCAGAAGAAGTGATGAAAATATGGGAAATAGTTAATGACGCAGTGGAAAGAGCCGAGGAGGCCAGCTATGGGTTATCAGGGAAGGAGATAGATCAAAGGGCCAGAAATGTCATAGAGAACAGGGGTTATGGCAAGTACTTCATCCACAGAACCGGACATGGAATTGGTATAGACGTTCATGAGCATCCCTACATCTCCCCAGATAACGTCAACGTGATACCTAAGAATTCTGTCTTCACCATAGAGCCTGGAATTTACATTCCTGAGAAATTTGGAATCAGAATAGAGGACATGGTAGTCATGGAGGATAGGATCAGGATCCTCTCTGCACTATCAAGGGAAATCTACTTGGTTTAGGCACGGATAATTCTCTTTAATATCTCCACACCCCTCTTGATCTGTTCCTCATCAGGAAGTGTGATACTGAGCCTGGCCATAGTCTCCCCACCTCGCAGGAAGAAGTCCTTAGCTGGAACGAAGGCTAAACCATGCTTCACTGCCTCCTCCAGAACCCTATGGGCATTTCTCTTGAGGTCAAGGAGAAGGAAGAACCCGCAACTGGGCATGTTGAAATCTAGGATTCCAGCGTCAGTCAAAGAGTCCACGAGCACCTTCATCTTCTTGCTGTAATGCTGTGGGAGATATTTGGTCCTGGACAGAATAAATCCCGATCTCAAAAGACGTGAAACAACGTATTGATTCAGGGTTGAAGTGGAAAAGTCAAGTTGCTCCAGGAGACTCAACTTCTCCGCAACTTCTGGGGGAGCTTGGACGAAACCTATCCTGAGACCAGGTGCCAGGATTTTACTGAAACTGCTGACGTGGATAACCCTACCACTCCTATCATAATTCTTCAATGGAGGTGGAACACAACCAGCTATGGGTCTATAGGGATCATCCTCAATTACGTAGAAGTCTCTTTCCTCTGCTAGTTCGACCAGCTCCTTTCTCCTTTCCTCTGCCATGTTTACTCCCGCAGGGTTATGACAGTCAGGAATAACGTATACCAAATCTGGCCTGACTATCTTAGTCAGAACGTTCAGCTCATCTGTGGAGATACCCTTTCCGTCTACCTTGACGGGTATCGTGATAGATGCCCTCAACCTGAAAGCTGAGAAGGTCTCCACGAACGTAGGGTTCTCCACCATAACCGTTCCGTTCTCTAGGAAATATTTGGAGAGAAGCTCTATGGCATGCTGAGCACCGCTGGTAATCACCACAGGATCCTTGCTTGTAATTCCTATTGCCGGAAGGTAATCGTCCACCTGTTTTATCAGTTCTTGCTGACCTCCCGCACCTGGATAGAAAAGAGATTTAGGCCCCAGCTCGTTCAACACGTCTTCGTAAGCCCTTTCTATCTCCTTTACCGGGATGGTTGACGGGTCGGGCGATCCACTGGCCATGTTAATCTCAGCATTACGCCCTAACCTAGATCCCATCTCCACTGGTGAGAGTTCTATTTCCCTTCCTATCCTTGAGACCATCTTCCCCTAACCTCCAGGTTTGTGCCAACGCCCTTCTCCTTAGCTTTGAGGAAGAGCCTTTTCATGGATGCGACATCCTCTAGGCCTATTCCCACAGACTTGAAAATGGTTAACCCTGGTTTCACCGAGACCTTTCCACCAATTAGCTCCGAGAGAGTAACCACTTTCTTCCAATCCATCATTCCCATCTTCTCAGCCAAAATTAGGTCTCCTGCCTCATCTTTGGCCTGCATCTCATCCTCAACGGCTATCATGGTGGATGCCTTAACTACCTCAGGGAAAAGTTCCACCCTCTCAGGTAGATTGGATCCCATGGCGTTTATGTGGACTTTCTCGGTGAGGTGATCCAGTTTTAGGAAGGGAGAAGTGGCGGTGGTTATTGTTACCACCACCTCTACTCTAGAAACCAGCTCTTTCAGATTGGGGACAGTCTCCAGTTTAATCCCCAACTTGGATAGCTTTTCTTTGGCTCTTGCTTCCCTTTCCTGGGTTCTGGTGTATCCAAGGATCTTTATTCCGGGCTTTAGGTGGTGAAATGCCTCAACCTGGGCAATTCCCTGTTTACCCAACCCAATGATTCCCACGGACGAGTAATCCTTCTTCATCACGTCTGAGGCCAACACAGACAGCGCGCCAGTTCTCAAGAGGGACAGCCTGTCAGCCTCAGCTATCATGAGAAGTTCGCCGTCGTTTGCGAAAAGAAGGGATACAAAATTTCCCCTCATATATGTCTTGAAACCAATATATCCTTCCATTGCCCCGGCTTGATAGGTTAGGGTAGATCCGGAAAACGACGTTCTGACCCTCTTGGTATTCACAGCCTTTTTGCTATCCTCTAGGATGAAGGCTTCCCTCAACGCCTCATATGCGTCCTTGAAATTCAGGAGAGCATTTACCTCCTGTTCCTTTATTAACAGCGTCAACGAAGGTCCTCAGTATGATAGGGGCCCTATTGCTTAAAAACAGAACGGTTTAACCATACTTTTTATGGAGTTAACGCCCAGATTACAGGACATTATTAATATTATTAGAAACAAAGGAGAAATTAACGTCCAAGAGATAGCCCTTTTCCTCAAGGTATCACCTAAGACTGCTAAGGGATATGTCAGGGAACTTGTGAGGTTGGGTTACGTATCCATGGATGAGAGCGGGAACGTGAGACTCATCCTAGCTTCAGAGGACCCCATTGAGAGGATTACTAAAATTGTTGAAATCCACGAGGGCGAAATCTCCATGCTTAGGAAACAGATGGAGGAGCTAAGGGAGGAGCTTCAGAAATTAAAGAGGAGAGGCAGAGCATAAGTGGTCCTTCTTAAGATCTAGATCTACAAAGATTCCATATATCGTCTCCTATCCAGTGCAGTGCAGATGCAACCTTCCCCTTTCTATTCTTTAGGGCCTCCATGGCTCCTTCTACCGTACCCATCACGGCCACCGGCTGATCCGTCTTGGTTTTTACAAGGAGAAGATAGCCCGGTTTCACGTCCTCTGCATATTCCACAACGCCCGGGGCGTAAAGATCCGCCCCTCTGGCCACAGCTTTTACGGCACCCTCATCTATTTTTACCCAAGGTAGGTTTGCCCTAAATTTTAACAGAAAGCATAACGTTGGAATTAAATTTTCTCCAAAAAAGCTCAGCATATCATCTACGAAGTAAAATACCTGCCTTTTCTCCTTCCCTATCTCGATTCTTTCTGAGGTTAGCTCAACACCGTAAAGGTTCTTTACCTTCTCCCTAAACTCCTTGGCCTCCTTTTGAGAAAGGAGATGTCTCTGCAACCCTTCATTCACCCAGTGCCTTCTCCAGGAGAATCGGCATGGTGTTCATTTTTCTTTTCAGGCATCCCTCTAGCGCGCTAGTTATTACTGGGGTACCTACAACTGCCCCAGCCTCACCTATTCCCTTGCTCCCCGTTGGGTGGGGCGAGAGGCCATTGGTGATATATTTCCATGTAAAGTGTGGCGTCTCAACAGCCGTGGGCAAAGCGTAATCTCCGAAGGTTGGATTCTGCAAAACACCGTCGTTAATTACCGCCTCCTCATATAATGCCTGGCTTATTCCCTGAAGCGCTCCACCGTGAATCTGACCCTCTGCCAGTAGGGGATTGATAACGTTACCTACATCGTCTATGGCTATGTATTTCTTTACCTTGATCAGTCCTGTCTCCCTGTCTATTTCCATTAACCCCATATGCACACCGTAAGGCGACGTGGGCTTTTTGACAGGGTATACGGAGGTCACATCCAGGGATATGCCGAACTTATATGCCGACTTGATCACGTCAATTAGTTCCAAAGATTTTGCGTTCTTCTTGTGAACTACCTTACCCTCTCTGTATTCTACCTCCTCCACGTCAGCTTCCAAGGCTTTAGCTCCAGCCTCGGTTAGTCTCCTCTTGAGTTCCTGGGACGCCATCAATACGGCTGAACCCCCAACTGTCACCGTTCTGCTTCCCCAGGTCCCAATTCCATCCTCAATCACGTCCGTGTCCCCCCATCTGACCTCTACTAGTTCCATGGGGATCTCCAGGGCATCGGCCGCAAGTTGGGCAAAGGCTGTAGCATCACCCTGACCGTGCGGTCCTGTTCCCGTGACCACGACTATCCTGCCGTCATATTTTGCGTACACTCTGGCCGTCTCCCATGGACCGAAACCCGTTATTTCCACGTACATCGCCAGCCCCACGCACTGGTTATCCCTGGCCTCAGCCTTGAGCTGTTCGTAGTAGGGTTTGGCTGAATTCAGTAACTCTGGATAGTTCCCAGAGTCGTAAGTTATACCAAACACGTTGGTGTAGGGCATTTCCTCAGGCCTAATTACGTTTCTAAGCCTGACCTCCAGCGGATCTAGTTTCAACTCCTCTGCTATCTCCTCCATAATGCTTTCAATGAAATAGGTTGCCTCGGGTCTGCCAGCGCCTCTGTATGAGGTTGTGGGGGTTAGATTTGTGTTGACGCTGTAGGCCGTGATCACTCCATGTTTTATTCTGTATGGTCCAGGGAGCATTCTAGCTGCGCTCATGACATTCCCAGAATCATCATCGTTGGCATCTCGATAGGGTGCCCCCAGATTTCCGACCACTGTTCCAACCACGGCCGTAATTGTTCCATCTCTCCTCACCCCAACCTTGTATCTTAGCCATTTATCCCTTCCATGTCCTGCACTCATCATCTCCTCTGTCCTAGTTGGTATCCACTTCAGAGGAATGCCAAGTTTCAGGGCAAGGAAACTAACAGCGTATTCCTCCGGATGGGTAATTATCTTGCTCCCAAACGCTCCTCCCACATCGGGCTGGATGACCCTAATGTTCTGGATTCCTAGGAAGCTCACCAGGTTTCTTCTCAGGTAATGGGCGGATTGGGTTGAGGACCAAACGTTTAGTCTGTTCCCGTCAAACCAGGCCAGCGTCCCCCTGGTCTCCATGGGAGAGGCTACTATTCTCTGGTTGTGTAGCTCGCCGGAGAGTATTACGGGGGATTGTTCCAGTTCTTTCTTGGCCTCTCCTCCCAGAAATTCCTTCCTGGCGAAAACGTTACTTTCGAGCTTGGAGTAAACCTTGATCTTATCCTCCATGGCTCTGAAGGGGTCAGTCTCATGGGGTATCTGTTCATATTCCACTTCCACGCTCTCCAAAAGATCATATGCCTCATATCTGTCCCTAGCTATTACTGCCGCGATGGGTTGGCCAACATATGTGACCTCATTGCTTGGTATGGGAAAGTCCTTGCCTGGATTTATCTCGGAGCCTGTGAAAACGTTCTGACCGGGTTTAACCCTTATGAGCGCGTGTGGGTATTTCGACCTCACAAATGCCACGTAGTAAGTTCCGGGTAGTTGAATATCATCTACGTATAGACCTCTGCCCGTTATAAGTTTCGGATCCTCAATCCTTTTGACGGGTTTACCTACGTATCTCATTTGTTTTTACTAGATGGAGGATACTTTAAATCTTCTTAAGCCTGTTTAGCACTGTGGGGTGTGTGGAGAGCAGTGACTGCTTTTCCCCGGGATTCACGTGAAGGGCGAGGAGACGAATGTACTCGTCCCTCCCGACTAGCTCTATCGCGTATTTATCGGCCAAGTACTCAAAATGCCTTGAAATATACCTCACCACCACTATACCCGCGAACATAAGTGCCAGCCCTAGCATCACGTCAAGGTTAAGAAGGTATAAAGAAGCCACTGTAATCCCAAGAAGGGAAAGGAAGGTCTTAAGATGATGTTTTCCCCGCAGATGGCCCAGTTCATGCGCAATGGCCAATCTCAAGTTATCAACCCCCTCGTTAACTAATCCTGAGGTAACCACAATCACGTTATTGGGAAGGGAGAAAGCATTGACAAGGGGATCTTCCTTGACCTTCAATGAGAATCTTATTCCGGTCCTTAACCTGAGCTCATTGAGAGTTGAGTCTTCTAAACTCCTGAACCTTTTAAGGAAAACGGCGGGCATTAAGAAGTACAGACTCGTTAAAACTGAGAGACACACTGGGATGAAAATAATCAATGACACACGATATTATGAGCCGTAGTACTATTTAACCTTGAGCAGCTCACTGATACTTTCACTTTAAAAGAGCTGGAAAGTGTTGTTGTAACAAATGAAAGCTATTATCATGGAGGGTGGGAAAGCTGTCCTCAAGGAAGTACCAGTTCCCAAGTTGAATCAGGGCGATGTTCTTGTGGAGATGAAGGCCTGCGGGCTGTGCGGAACAGATATTGAGAAGATGTGCGGGCAATACACGGCGTCCCAGCCCATACTTGGACACGAACCTGCAGGAGTGGTTGCAGAGTCCATGTCCAACACGGTTAAACCTGGCGACAGAGTGTTCGCACACCATCACGTTCCGTGCTATGAATGCTACTACTGCAAGAAGGGAAGCCCTACCATGTGTCCATATTACAGGAAAACTAACCTTGATCCTGGAGGCTTCGCCGAATTCTTCAGGGTGCCTGCATGGAATGTGGAAAGGGGAGGAATACTTGTGTTACCCAGTCACGTGTCGTTTGAGGAGGGCTCATTTGTGGAACCGCTGGCCACAGTGATCAGGGCTCAGAGGCGTGTTGGGATCTCACGTGACGACTCAGTCCTCATAGTTGGTGCAGGTCCCATGGGGCTCTTACATCTACTGAAGGTCAGGGAGATGGGCGTTTCCAACGTGATGATTTCCGATGTTTCAGAGTACAGGCTAGAGTTTGCCGGGTCACTGGGCGCATCCCATTTGTTGAACCCCACTAAGCAACAAGTAGAGCAGGAAGCCAAGAAGGTAACCGATGGGCGAGGCGTTGATGTGGCTATAGTGGCGTCAGGTGCACCTCAGGCCATTCTCTCGGGCCTAAACTCAGTCAGGAAAGGTGGGAGGGTTCTCCTATTTGGTGTTCCGTATAAAGGAACAATACTAAACTATGATATCAGTGACCTGCTCAATAATGAAATCTCAGTGATCCCAAGCAACGCAGCTGTTGAGGAGGATACCAGGGAGGCCTTAAGACTCATTGCAGAGAGGAGAGTTGATGTGGGTAAGCTTGTGACACACAAATACGACCTAGAGCAGTTCCATGAGGCCGTAAGGGTAGCTAAGCAGGGCAATGCCATAAAGGTAGTAATAACAAGTTAGCAGGAACAGGAGATAGAGCAGGAGGGTGAGCCTGAAGAGGGTCAGTGCCCTCTTCACGTCTTCCGTTGAGGGAAGGTTTCCTGAGCCCACCGAGTACGCATTGACCTTCTCTAGCCTCACACCAAGGAGGCCAGCAGCTATGGCTATTGGGTACTTGGCGTTTGGGCTCTCCATATTGGCATTACGCAGGGAATTTATTGCACTTCTCACGTTGAGTCCCATCAGGAGACCGGCCAGTAGCATTGTAAGTCCAGTCAATCTTGCGGGAATATAGTTGAGAATGGTGTCCATCTTGGCTGAGAAGTATCCTTCCTCAATCAGTTGAGGGGTCTTATAGCCAACCATACTATCCATGGTGTTGGCAAACCTCTGGAGCAATGCCCCCGGAAGCCCAAGTACCAAGAACCAGAAGAGGGGTGATGTTATACCGTCTACGAGGCTCTCGAAAAGGGATTCAATTGAGGCGGACGCAACGTGTCCCAGCGATACCTCTCTCAGGTCCCTTCTCACTATATTCTGCACAATTTTTCTGGATTCCTCTCTTAAGGGAATGGAGGAACTCACGATAGTGTAAAGCATCCTTATCGAGAAGGTGGTCTTCAGAACGAGGACGAGCAAAGGGATCTCGATCAACTTAAAGGGCAAGTAAAGGAGAACTAGGCAGAGGAAAAGCACCGGAACCACCGAGACGAACCAGAGCACTACGCCATAACCCTTCCCCTTGAAAGGTTTTATGAGTCTTTCCGATATTTTCCCCACATAGACGACCGGATGAACAAGGGTGGGCGGTTCGCCCATTATCAGGTCTAGAGCAAGTGAGGCAATGAGAACAGGGAGCACTTTATCTCACCAATCAGTATAATGGGGAAGCTTAACGTGATTGCCGCCCCAGTTAGGTCCCCGGATGAACCTCCCAGTACCCTTTTACCTGCGTATATGAAGAGTAGCATTAACACTGTCATGAGCACTGCGGAACATAGGGAGAGGAAAGGAACGCTTTCAATGAGCAGGGCAACCCATTTTCCCTTGAGTTTTTCGTGAAACATCCTACCAAGCGTGCTCCCCTCCATGGGATTGGATAGGGCAAGGGAGAGCAGGCCTACCACCCTGGAGAGGACCTCTGCTGAGATCAGCTGATAAAGGGTCTGGAGCCCCGTCCCTCCCATCACTTGGGTTGCAACGTAAAATATGGTAAGGTAAACCAACAACAGACCAATCCCTCCAGCTCCAACAGAAACGTCCTTCAGGGCCCTCTTCCTCTCCTCTTGAGTTCCTCTGATCATGAGCGCATCGCCAAAGTCCAGGAGGCCGTCCAAATGGTTGAACCCTCTCACAACCTCAACCACGGGAATCAGTAGAACCCATGCTAGACGCCCCATTACTGGATAAAGTGAGAGTACCACAAGGTAATCTATCACTCCAGTTACCAGTCCAACTACCAGAGGTGAAAGAAAGGCGAACTCCATCACAAGATCAAAGTCCACTCTTCCCGCTGGTATCACGGTGAAGAAGCTCAACTGCCCCAAAATTCCCTTTAATACTCGCACATTCCCATACTGGTAACATGGCCATTATAATATCTTCCAGCATGAGCGATTCCGGCAAGTCACTGGTTACCTCAGCGCTGGTGAGACATTTCAGGGCCGTCCCCTTTAAGGCGCAGAACATGTCACTGAATAGCTATCCCACCCATGATGGCGGGGAGATAGCCTTCATACAGGCATTTCAGGCCATGGGAAGTGGGCAACAACCTGAAAGGTTCATGAATCCAATCCTCCTCAAACCATCAGGAAAGGGCATAGAGGTGATTTTCTGGGGAGAGTCTCAGGGGAACTTCTCACCACAAGAATACTACTCTAGGCTCACGGAGTACTGGGAGAAGGTTAGGTCTGCGGTCAGGGATGACATGATCATAGAGAGCGCTGGGGGACTCGGGGAGCCCAATTTCATGGAGAGGGATCTCACAGGTTACAGGTTAATGCAGGAGGGCATAAACTCCATACTGGTACTGGACATAGATAGGGGAGGAGCTTTCGCCTCAGCCTATGGCATATATCAAATGTTGCCATCCTCTATAAGGGAGAGGTTGAAGGGATTCATCATTAATAAGTTCAGGGGAGACGAGAAATTGCTTGAGCCAGCAATCTCCTGGCTTGAGTCAAGAACCTCAATGAAGCACCTAGGAACCATTCCATACGACGAAAGGCTCAGGATAATGGCCGAGGATTCCATGAACGTATCGGATCTTGGAGACGGAGAGCTGGAGGTTGACGTGGTGGCATATCCGTACATGAGTAACTTCAATGAGTTTCACGCATTTGAGAGATCTAACGCAAGGTTGAGATTCGTTACTAAGCCTTCCCATCTGAGCAAGGCCGACTTGATCATACTCCCAGGAACAAGGAATACCAAGCTTTCCCTATCCTGGCTTGTGGAAAGGGGATTCGTGGAAGCTCTCAAGAGAAAGCCTGTTTTGGGAGTTTGTGGCGGATTTCAGATTATGGGTAAAACCCTTTATGATCCCCACGGACTGGAGGCAGGGGAGCCCTCCTCATATTCCGGCTTGGGTCTCCTTTCGATCGACGTTAAGTTCAGGAGAAGCAAGGTTGTCTCCTTATCCCTTGGAGAGTCAGACTATGGTATAATAGAGGGATATGAAATAAGAAGGGGGGAGATAGACTACGTTGAGGGCAAACCCCTGCTTCTTATAACTAGGAGGAACGATGAGCGCGTTGAGATCTATGACGGGGCAAGAAAGGATCAGTATGTGGGGTTAAGCGTTCACGGTTTCCTCTTCTCCGAGGGAGGGAGGAAACTACTCGAGGATTTTGGGATAAGGCTTAGAACCGGCTCCATGCAGGATGAGATAAAGGCGTCGGTGGAAAGGGCGTTCCGGATTCTAAAGGAGGTATTGGATCTGGACGCCATAGAACAGATTTATATGGATAGCATGGCTAAACAAGCCTAAATGTTCTCACCAGAGAAGTTTATCGAGGAGATAGAGCCTCAGATTAGATCGGTAGTGGGAGAGAACAGGGTGGTAGCAGCTGTAAGCGGTGGAGTAGATAGCACCACTGCTGCGGCCCTTATGTACAGGATTTTGGGAAATAAGGTCACCCCGGTCATGATAGATACCGGCTTCCTCCGTGAGAACGAGGCAAACAAGGTAAGGGACCTGCTGAAGAACGTGATGCCCCTTAAAATAGTGGACAGAAGTGAGAGATTCATTAGCTCAATAGAGGGTCTTGACGACGCGGAGGAGAAGAGGAAGAAATTCAGGGACGTTTTCTACTCAACCATTTCAGAAATAGTAGCCCAGGAGAATTCAAGGTTTCTAGTCCAGGGTACCATAGCGCCAGACTGGATAGAAACGCAGGGGGGAATTAAGACGCAACATAATGTCCTGGTTCAGTTGGGCATAAATACGGAAAAAACGTGGGGTTTCTCCCTTGTGGAACCTCTGGCTGATCTGTACAAAAACGAGGTCAGGGAATTGGCCAGATATCTGGGACTGCCCAGAGAGATATCCGAGAGGCAACCCTTTCCCGGGCCCGGATTGCTGGTTAGATGCGTGGGGAGACTCTCTAGGGAGAAACTGGAAATAACCAGGAGAAGTAATTTTATTGTGGAGAACGCGCTGGAGCCCTTGAAACCTTCCCAGTACTTCGCCGCAGTGTTTGAGAGCGACTCAACCCGTGACACGAGGTTATCTGAGCTCCTTCGAGACGAGATCATGGTCTATTCCGTTAAGTCAACGGGAGTTAAGGGGGATGTCAGAACTTACGGAAAGATGGCTTCCTTCAGTCTTAGGAATAGCTACAGGGAGATCAGGGAGATATCCCAGAAGATAACTAGCGGTGAGTATACCAGGGCCCTGATGAGAGTGAAGAGCGCCAAAGGAAAGTACACAGTGGCCATCAGGGCTGTTAGCACTGAGGATTTCATGACTGCTGATATACTTGAAGTGGAACCATCATTGCTCTCAAGGATCGCAGATGAACTGCTTAAAATTCCAGGGGTTGGCGAGGTAGTTTATGACGTTACCACGAAGCCTCCAGCTACAATAGAGTTTGAGTAGGAGTTTGAGATCTAAAAAATCACGGTTTCAATAGCACAATGGAATCGTAATCAGGATCTATCTTTACGTTTATTACCTTCAGCTTGGAATCCTTCCTCTCTAGAGAATCCTTCAATCCTCCGTAGGTATCCACGGTGATGGCTCCCACGGATCTCTCCAGGAACTCATCCACATCCACGAACGTCCCTGATTTTCCTATGGATGGTATATCCGATTTAAACGTGTCAAGGTAGGTCGCTCCACCATCGTTCAATATAAGCACGGTTCCCTTAGCCTTCTCAGCTCTCTGCTGAACTAGACCCACGTTCTTGAGTATACCAGCCAGATCAGTGATCCCTAAAGCCCCTGGATCGTTGGATTGTAGCACTCCTGCCACACCGATTCCTTTCTCAAGGATTGATTCGCTGGTGTTCCACACGGGGCTTTCCACAGGAAGTCTAACCAAGTCCAGAGTTGGAGCGCTCAGATCCACGAAGTATCTGGAGAATCTAAACTGTTGTAACAGCCTCGTTATGTCGTATGGCCACAACTCAGAGTGTGGTTTCATTGTAAAGATCCTTCTACCAGAAGCTATCTCACTTCTCACGTCCCTCTTGACGTTTTCCTTTATTTTCTGCTTAAGCGTAGTTATCAACTCCTTGAGGAAGAGGCCAGTATCTGCTACAATTGGGAGCTGGGGCATCACCACCTTACCTATGTCCTCCCCATCAACGTTATTGTGCATCAGGAAGCCCTTATACTTCATGGACCAGCCGGCTGTGCTCAATTGAGGTAGTCTGGAGCCAAGCACCAGAATGGAATCGGCCTCAATCATGAGTTTTGAGGCGATGTCCGTGGAAAACGCTCCCAATCCTTCACCTGCATAGAGTGGATGAGATGCGGGGAAAACTCCCTTGGCCCGGAAGGTTGTTATCACCGGGGCGTCCAACAGTTCCGCTAGCTCCAGTAGTTGCGGAGATGCGTTACTTGCCCTAACCCCATATCCTGCCACAATCACGGGCAGTTTTGAGTTCCCCATTACCTCGGCTACCTTGGCCACAGTGTTCTTGTCAGGGGTCTTCCTCTCCGGTTTCTGTTCAGCGGTGGAAAGAGGGTAAGCCTTTAACCGGAACAATTCCTCGGCGATCTCCACGAGGGCTGGTCTTGCCCTGTTGCTCAGCGCCTCCTTGTATCCCTTTTCCACAGTTACAGTAATTTCCTCTATGCTGATCACTCTCTCCTTGAACTTAATGAAGGGCGAAAGGGAACCCGATACGTCATCAGGGGATCTCAATTCACCCACTCTCGCCTTTCCCACATCTCTATAGGACCTCAATGTCCCGATCATCAGCAGAGGAACGGAATCCGAGAAAGCCTGCGCAACTATACCACTGCCCTCAAGTAACGAGCTTCCAGGAGCGCTGATTACAACTCCTGCATCTCCAGAATCTCTGGCAAAGGCGTCCGCCAGTTCCAGCGCGTCCCTAACGCTCAGGGAAATATCTATTTCAAGGCCATACTGTACTAACCTCTCTCTGAGGAAATCGGGAATCGAGTTTGAGGTGAATACTCTCTTTACACCTATTTCCTTAAGGACGTAAGCTAGAGCCTCATCCCCTGTCATCTCCCTACCTACAGTCTCCTCCTTTCTCTTGGGCTGGCTCAAAGTTGGATCGCTATAATACCAGAAATTGTTCAATATAAACTTGAGAGCCGGGGGCGGGATTTGAACCCGCGAAATAACGGGTTTCCATCTAGAAACCCACTGCAGCCCCTAGCGCTACCAATGGTAGTGCCGCCTTAGACCGCTCGGCCACCCCGGCGATATTAGAGTTGGAGTAAAAAATTATAAAGTAATTGTGGTTGATGATGTGTGGTTTAGTTGATCACATTTGAGAAAATTGGAGAAATCTTGAGTGAAATAAAGGAGAGGATGGACTTCGTTATAATTGGTGACACGGTGGTGGACTTGGAACTGGGAAGGAAGGGAACGGAGAGTGACGTGGATCTGTTTCCCACCAACTTTAGTGTGTTAGTGGAATACGACGTTCTCCGGAGCCTCGCTGACGAAAAGGGCTGGGATATGGGTTCCACCCCGATTGACACTCCTAGGATAGTGGTTCCACTAAGTGATGAGCAATTGCAGATAGACTTCTACGAGAATATCCAAGACTTCTTTGTTCCGCCTGTCGTCATTGAGAGTGCAGAGGAAAGGGAGATAGGAAGGGATACGTTTAAGGTCATAAAGCTGGAGGATTATATTCTCCTTAAGGCCAACGCATTCAGGGATGAGGACGAGGAGGAACTAAAGAAAATCGTACAATTGATAGGGGAGAAGAAACTAAAAATCGACTTGAAACTTTTGAGGGAACATAGCGAGGCTTTCGAAGAAAATAGCGAAAGTGTGAGAGAGAGGCTCTCTTCCCTAGGTTTCAAGCTCTCTTAGTTGGTAGCTCTTTCTTCTTAGGTCTAAGGTTGGTGCTATGACATCTTCTGCATTTTGTGGCCCTGATGGAGTTGAGAGCGCCGCAGTTTCTGCATACCTTCTTTATAAACACTCTCTCCTGCACTATCTGAATTTTTGCCTGATCCGTTAAAGGCATCCGTTCCTACCCAGTACTTATATAATAGCTAGATTCAAAAGTATTGCGGTAAAGGGAGAGTGGACTTAGAATGAAAATTCCTCTTGATTACCTTTGTGTGAGGAGCGGCCTTCTTTGCAATCGTTGCCAAGGTCTGGTGGACAGCGGTCAAGTCGACCAGTTTGAGGTTAAGGTAATGGAAGCTTTGTTGGACCTAGAGGAGACGCAGTTCAGGGAACTGAAGGATGCTACCTACTATAAGGCCATAAGGTCAGGGAACTTGCTGATACTTTTGGTGGAAAGTCCGCCCTCCATAGATTCATCTAAATGGATTAAGATAGCCCGCGCACTTCAGGACAAACTCAAGCTAAAGGTCAGGATTCTGGAGAAGACCACAAGCATAAAGAACAGTGCGGTCCAGCTTCTCTCTCCGGCTAGGGTGCTCGGTGTGAATACGGTTTGGTTACCTGACGGTTCTGTTCAGTACGTGATAAGGGTAGCAAAGAATGAGAAGAGGCTCTTACCAGCAAACGCGGTGGATCTAGAAAACGCTTTATCCAAGATCCATGACACTAAGGTCAAAATAAGGGTTGAGTAATGCTCCGGACGCATTTCATTCAGGATGTAACACCAGATCTGGATGGAAAGGAAGTTGTTTTAGCCGGTTGGGTTCACAACGTTAGGGACCTGGGAGGAAAGAAGTTCATCCTTCTCAGGGATAAGAGCGGAATAGGTCAGGTTGTGGTTGATAAGTCCTCCCCATCATTTGAAGTCGCCAGGGAGCTAAGCCAGGAGTCAGCGATACAGGTTAAGGGTACGGTTAAGGCTGACAGGAGAGCACCCAACGGAGTTGAGGTATCTTGCAATGAACTGAGGATTCTCAGCAAGGCTAAGGCACCCCTGCCCCTAGATGTCTCTGATAAGGTTAAGGCTGATATAGAAGTTAGGCTGAAGGAAAGGCTCCTAGATTTGAGAAGGCAGGAAATGCAGGCAATGATCAGGATACAGTCCACAGCCGTGAGAACCTTCAGGGATACACTTTACAAACACGGATTTTATGAGATATTTACACCAAAGATCATCGCCACAGGAACCGAAGGAGGCGCCCAGCTCTTCCCAGTGATATACTTTGGGAAGGAGGCATTTCTTGCCCAGAGCCCACAGTTATACAAGGAGTTACTTGCGGGGGCAGTTGAAAGGGTTTTCGAGGTCGCCCCAGCATGGAGGGCTGAGGAATCGGACACCCCTTACCACCTGGCTGAGTTTATAAGCATGGATGTGGAGATGGCCTTTGCGGACTACAATGACGTCATGAACATAGTTGAGGACGTAATAGCTAACGTGCTTGATAACGTAGCTAAGAACCATCAGAACGATCTGGCAATACTTAATCACAGACTTCCCTCCATAACCAGACCCATCAAGAGGGTTACGTATAGGGAGGCAATACAGATACTGCAGTCCCAGGGGCTTCCCACAAAGTTCGGGGATGATATAGGCACTCCCGAATCTAGAGTACTTAACAAGGTACTGGAACAGGACCTTTACTTTATCACGGATTGGCCGGCAGAGGCACGCCCATTCTACACTAAGAGAAAGGAGGGTAATCCCGAGATAAGCGAGAGCTTCGATCTGGTTTACAGGTGGCTGGAACTCGTCTCTGGAAGTAGCAGGAATCACACCAGGGAGGTTCTGGAAAAGGAGTTAAGGGCGCGTGGTCTTAATCCCATCAACTTTGAATTCTTCCTGAAGTGGTTCGACTACGGCATTCCTCCACACGCCGGGTTTGGAATGGGACTGCAGAGATTTATGCTAATGCTAACTGGCCTTCAGAGCGTCAAAGAGGTATCCCTGTTCCCTAGAGATAAGAAGAGACTCGTCCCCTGATCAAGTGAACTCTTTTGGATCAGTATTAAGGATCTCCGATAGGACCACGGTGGCATACATACCTCTCTCTAGGGAAAATGTCACGTAGTTCCCGTCGAAATACAAGTTTCTTACACTCATGAAGGCACTTCTTTTTACAGGTCTCAGGGAGATTCCCAGTTCCTCAATGTGAAAGCTACCCCTCTGTATTCCTTCCTCCTCAAAGACTTCCATGCACTCGGCATCACACTGTTTTGGATCTGTGGGAACCACAATCTGGTCGGTCTCATACACAGTGGAATACCTGAGTTTTCTGGACAGGATCCTGTTGAAAAGGTAACTTTGGTATGCCTCCACATAAAAGCTAAGTTTAACCTGGGACTTCCTCAGGGCTGATAGACAATCTTGAGTCTTCATAAGTTCCAGATAGATATTTCTCTCCTGGCTTGGTATTTTCTTGAGAAGCTCTCCCTTCACTTTTCCCTCCATGTATTGCGTTCTGAATATCCTGATGTTCTCGTTCTCCCAGATGAAGGGATATCCCAAGATGAAATCTACTCCCTTACACCAATCTCTCTGCGTTATGGCCTTTCCCACCAGATGGGTTATAGGTCTTCTGGTTCCGAACCTCTGGTATCCCACAAAGGCTGGTAACACACCCTCCTTCCTGATCGCGTTAATCCTCTCCCCAATCTCCTCCCTGTCCTCTGTAACGAGGTTAATGGAGAAGATATTGCCAGTGTGATTTAATTTAGTTGAGGTATAACCCATGAACTCTATGGAGAAGGATTCCTCCGCGTGAAAATCCAAGGCCTTCCTTGATACGTATATTAGCTGTTCCGTGACTGCATTGGCATCCTTAATCCCTAGATAACCTGGTCTTTCACCCAGAAGTGAGGCCAGCCTAGTCATGACAGCGTTGTGTTCCATTCCCCTCTTCTTCAGAAGGTACACGGCATATCTCCCCCTCTCCGATCCCCGCCAAAGAGTGCACGGCTTTCCGTCAATTTCCTCCGTTACCCTGAATCCGTCTGGCCTTGGGATTGTGACGTGAATGGGTGGCCATTGATGTACCTTAAACTCTATTCCTATGGCAAGATCAAGTAGGTTCATCCTATCACAGCAGTTTAAGGTCTCCAGTTATTTTGTCAATTAGATCATCGGGCCCAGGGCCTATTCCTGCACACGTTATGGTTCCAGGTTCCACCTGAGTTCTCCCCGCATCCGATATTATAGATGTTGGCAATCCCTGAGACCTAGCTCTATCCACCCTTGACAAAAGATCTTCCAGGGAGCTCACCTTAACCACCACCTTAGGTTGCCCCTCGTTAAGCCAGAGATCAAGCCAGTCCCTCCAGCTCGATCTGGTAAGACAGTCCAAGACAAGACTGACCGCAGCGTGGGCGACCTGTGCAGCTATCTTACCTTTCCCCATACTGATGTCCGTTCTTACCATTACCACCATTTTCATATGATTCCCCATCTATGGACGCCAACAACCATTTTAATGTAATCAGATAGAACTAAGCCTTGCCCTTCCTGGTCCAGGATCTTGTACGGTCAGATATATTAGATTTTATAAACCCAGAGAATTGGTATTAGAGAGGTTATTCATTATGTCGATGAGGCTAAGTCTAAGGGAAGAAGTGGAACCGCCTGTGTGTTCCAGTTGCGGGAAGATAATGCATCCCAAGGAGAAGGGCGCGATTTTCAACTGTCCCAACTGTGGCGAAGTCACCATATACAGGGATATGTACTGTAGACTGCAGGGAGTTTCCTACACCTGCCCCAAATGCGGATTCGTTGGTCCTTGAGGTGATCTCATGACAGATGTTATGGTGGTCTTGAAGGTTTTCCCAGAAGGAGATGAGACGGATCTCGAAAAAGTCGCCAACGAGCTGGTCTCAAAACTTCCAGAGGGTTACAAGCTAGTTAGGAAGGAAACCGAGCCCATAGCCTTTGGATTGAAGGCCCTAGTTGTATATGTTTCCATGCCTGAGAAAACAGAAGGTGGGACTGATACCTTGGAGGAGCTAGCATCTGGCATAGAAGGGGTCAGTCACGCAGAAGTAGTGGGAATAACAAGGCTCGGGTTTTAAAGCAGTGTATAAGTTAATCTCTTTTATCCTGTAGTGCATATTTAACTTGATTAGATTTGAGTGCTGGTTCTACCCCAGAGCAAAGGTCGCCAAGGCGAGAATTGTCTCTGAAGGTTATGGAGGCAAGGCAAAAGGACGTAGGCCGAGGAAAGGTAAGAATAGACGTTGAGATGCTTGCTCAAATAGATGTAAGCCCAGGAGATGTGGTTGAAATTGAGGGTACGAGGAAAACTGCTGCAATAGCTTGGCCACTCTCCCCCGATGATGCTACCAGTGAGAGGGATATAATCAGGATGGATGGAATAACCAGAAAGAATGCTGGCGTCTCCATAGGTGACAAGGTAACGGTGAGGAAGGCCTCTGTGAAACAAGCGGCGTCCATTAAGCTTGCCCCCTCAAACTTCTCCATTACCGTGGATCCAGGCTTTGTGGCATACGTAAAGAAGAAGCTCAAGGAATTTCCCCTTGTTGAGGGTGACACGGTTCTGATCCCCGTGCTGGGTCAGGCTATCCCCTTCACTGTGATTCAAGTTAGGCCGGCATCAATTGTCATGGTCGTTGATGAGACCAGTATATCAATTTCCGACAAACCCATAGAGCAGACTAGGTATCCTAGGGTCACGTATGAGGATATAGGAGGAATGAAGAATGTCATACAGAAGATCAGGGAATTAGTGGAGCTACCACTCAGGCATCCAGAGCTGTTCAAGAGACTAGGCATTGAACCGCCTAAGGGAATAATGCTGTATGGTCCTCCGGGTGTGGGTAAGACCCTATTGGCTAAGGCAGTGGCTAATGAGACCGAGTCCTATTTCACCTCGATAAATGGGCCAGAAATAATGAGCAAGTTCTATGGTGAGAGCGAGCAGAGACTCAGGGAGATCTTTGAGGATGCCAAGAAGCATGCCCCAGCCATAATATTCATAGATGAAGTGGATGCCATAGCACCCAAGAGGGATGAGGTGATTGGTGAGGTTGAGAGACGTGTTGTGGCCCAGTTGTTAACCCTTATGGACGGTCTAGAGAGCAGGGGAAATGTGATAGTAATAGCTGCTACAAACAGGCCAAACGCTGTCGATCCTGCCCTGAGAAGACCTGGAAGATTTGACAGGGAAATAGAGATACCTCTACCAGATAAACAGGGCCGGCTAGAGATACTTCAGATTCACACCAGGAATATGCCTCTATCCAAGGATGTGGAACTTGAGAAACTAGCTGACATAAGCCACGGGTACACTGGAGCCGACCTATCAGCTCTAGTTAGGGAAGCAGCGATGAATGCCCTGAGAAGATACCTACCCATGATAGATATCAGCCAGGATAAGATTCCACCAGAGATCCTAGAAAGGATGGAGGTAAAAATGGAGGACTTCATGAACGCGTTCAAGGAAATTGTGCCCAGCGGCATGAGGGAGATTTACATTGAGGTTCCAGAGGTAAAGTGGGATGATATAGGCGGTCTGAACGAGATTAAGGAAGAATTAAGAGAAGTTGCCGAATATCCCTTAAAGTTCCCTGATTACTATGAAACCGCAGGAGTTGAGCCACCCAAGGGTATACTACTGTTTGGACCCCCAGGCACAGGTAAGACTATGCTGGCTAAGGCCGTTGCCACAGAGAGCGGAGCTAACTTTATCGCTGTGAGAGGGCCAGAGGTTCTCTCCAAGTGGGTGGGTGAGAGCGAAAGGGCAATCAGGGAGATATTCAGGAAGGCTAGGATGTACGCGCCTTCAGTGATATTCTTCGATGAAATAGATGCCATAGCCCCCATGAGGGGAATTTCCTCAGACTCCGGTGTAACAGAGAGGTTAGTTAATCAGTTACTTGCCGAGATGGACGGCATAGAGAACCTAGACAATGTGGTTATAGTGGCGGCAACCAACAGGCCAGACATACTGGATCCGGCCCTACTGAGACCCGGACGGTTTGAGAAGCTTATGTACGTACCTCCACCTGATAAGAACGCTAGGTACGATATCCTGAAGGTTCATACCAAGAAGGTAGCCCTATCAGACGAGGTCAACTTAGAGGAGCTGGCGGAAAGGACCGAGGGATATACGGGTGCAGATCTAGCAGCTCTAGTAAGAGAAGCTGCAATGAGGGCCATCAGGGAGGGTATGAGGGAATGCGTGAACAAGGTCAGTGCAGCCTGTCCACCCAACGATAAGGATTGTCGCGACGCTAAGATGAGAGATTGCATGAAGGGAGCGACCATCAAGGTAGAGAACAGACATTTCAATGAGGCGTTGACCAAGGTTAAGCCATCTCTGAGTCAGGAAATGATACAATTCTACCAGACGTGGATCGATAAGGCGAGGCAGCAACTACCCAGGCAAACCGTAAAACCCAGCACATTTACGTGACAATTCATGTGGAGAGACACACCTCTGATTTACATCGTGCTCGAGAAACTACGCAAGATAAATGGAACCATAAGGGATGAGGACCTCTACAAGGAAATAAAGAAGGACGTGAATTACGAGTTTTCATTTAGCGATTTTCTTAAGGCGCTAATGGCTCTGGAAATAAGGGGGGTCATTAGCGTATCGTTAATTAGGGAGAACACCAGAATGGTTACTTATCTAGGTGAAAAGGAATAGGCGTAGATCTTTCCGATCTGGTCTCGGATATAAAGAGGGATCTTAACCTTGCTGAGGTCAAGGGAAAGAAGGTCGGAATTGACGCGTATAATGCCATTTACCAGTTTCTTGCTGCCATCAGGCAGTATGACGGAACTCCCCTCATGAATAGACAGGGCAAGGTGACCAGTCACCTGAATGGGGTATTTTACAGAACGGTGAACTTGCTCGAGGAGGGAATAATCCCCATTTATGTTTTTGACGGAAAACCACCAGAGTTGAAAGCTCAGGAACTGGAGAACAGGAAAAGGATAAAGGAAGAGGCTGAAAAGAAGCTGGAAAAGGCTAAGGAATCCGGGAAGCTGGAGGAAGTCAGGAAATACTCCCAAATGACGTCCAGACTGACAACTGATATGGCGAGGGAGAGCAAGGAACTTCTAGAGTATATGGGGATCCCCACCGTTCAAGCTCCATCAGAGGGCGAAGCTGAGGCTGCCTTCCTTAATTCCAAGGGGATTGTATACGCCTCCGCAAGCCAGGATTACGACTCATTGCTCTTCGGCGCAGAGAGGTTGATAAGAAACCTCACCATTAGCGGGAAAAGGAAACTGCCCAATAAGGACGTTTATGTGGAAGTAAAGCCTGAGATTATTGAATCGGGCATTCTCTTGAAGAAACTGGAGATAACGAGGGAGCAACTCATCGATATTGCGATCCTAGTGGGGACAGATTACAATCCTGAAGGGATAAAGGGAATAGGTCCCAAGAAAGCCTATAAACTGATAAAGACTTACAAGAAAATTGAAAATATAGATAAAAAAGAACTGCCCGAGCCAATCTACTTCGATTATGAGAAGATAAGGGAACTGTTCCTGAAACCCCAGGTAGTTCTTCCCTCAGTCTCTCTGGAACTAGGCGATCCAGATCCCAGTAAGATAATTCAGTTTCTCGTGAATGAAAACGATTTTAATGAGGAGAGGGTGAGAGGGGCCATAGAGAGACTTCAGAAAGCCATGAAGGAGATAAGGGACATAAAAAGGCAAACAGGGTTGGATCAGTGGTTTTAACAGGTTCATAATGTGAATTTAAATCTTAACACGCATATTTGATTTGTGTCATTTACGAGTACTCGCTATTTTCCTGTATTTCTTAACCTGGCAGGAATGCGAATCCTAGTTGTTGGTGGAGGTAAGGTTGGGACTAAACGGGCTCTCAAGTTCCGGGAATACGGAGCTGACGTTACGGTTGTTTCCCTATCATTTTCAGATGAACTCTCCAAGAGGGAAGACATCAGGAGGATCGAGCTGGATGCGAGGGAAGTCGATCAGGAATTCCTGAGGGATTACGACATAGTGGTGACGGCAACCAATAGCCCCGAGTTAAACTCCAGGATATGCGACCTCTGCAGGAAGGCAAGGAAGCTGTGTAATAACCCAACTAACCCGCCCGATTCATCTTTCATTGTTCCCATTTTTTATGAAGACGAGGACATAGGTATTGCCGTTACTACCATGGGAAAGTCGAGCATAATGTCAAAGGTGATACTTGACAGGGCCCTAGAAGCTGTGAGGGAGGACCCCAGGATATTGCTTGAATTGAAGGTTATGTCTGACGTAAAGACAATGCTGAAGAGAAGGGTGAGTGACCCAGGCACTAGATATACTCTCTATCAAAAAATATTTGTTGATAGAGAATTCGAAAGTTTCATTAATAACGGAAATGTGAGTAATGCATTAAAAAGGGCAGAGGAGATCGTCAATGAACATAGCCAATGACATCATGGACTCATACTCTGCAATAGTTTACACTCACAAGACCGTTGGAGTGGATAAGCTTGCCTCCCATTATCTGGGCTGGAATGAGATAAAGGAGCTCTCCAAGTATTATGACGGGGAGATGGCCGTTCTGCAGACGTGCAACAGGATAGAAATTTACCTTTTCTCGAGAGACAGGTCAAGCGTAAGCGAGATACTCCATTATCTTAACGAGGTTCACAACAAGGTCATATCCACAGATGCCACGATTCTGAGGGGAAGGGACGCGGTCAAACATCTATTCGAAGTTGCATCAGGTATTGATTCCCTATCTGTGGGCGAGTATGAGATACTGAAGCAGATAAAGGATGCCATGAGGGACTCCATGAAGTTGGGCATAGGATCCCGTTACATGAGGGCGCTTCTTGAGAGATCCCTGAAGGTAGGAAGAAGAGTCAGACTAGAGACTGCAATCTCTCGTGGTAAGGTAGGCGTATATTCACTTGCCGTGGAGTTCGCCAAAAGTCGTTTAGGCGACATTGTGAATAAGAGAATAGCCATTCTTGGGGCAGGAGAGATTGGGGGAAAACTCGCTCTCATTCTCCACAACGAAGGGGCAACTGACGTGACCATCTTCAACAGGACCTTTGAGCGCGGGAGGAACTTGGCTATCAAGTACGGATATAGTTACTTCCCACTGGACTTCAGCAGGCTACATAACTACGATATAATTTTCTCAGCCATATTCTATCCAGACAAGGTTAAGGCCCCTGAAGGAACGGTTGTCATAGATCTGGGATCTCCGCCAGTGTTTGAGGGTCCAAACGTGTACACCCTCAAGGATCTAGAGGAACTATCAAGGGCTAAGCTGGAGGAAAGGCAGAAGGAGGTTGAGAAGGCACAGTCTATAATTGAAGAGGGGTTAGAGGACTTCAGGAAGGACTGTCTGAAACTGGTCTATGACGATTTTGTTTCATCTTTCATGTCTAGAGTTGAGGAGACTAGAAAGGAGGAAGTGGAGAGGGCCCTGAGGGTACTCGGAGATAATAGCCAGGAAACCAGGGATGTCTTGGATGCCATGACTAGGTCCATGATCAAGAAGATTTTCTCTCCAATGTTTCAGAACATGAGACGGGCAGTTGAAAACAATGAGATAAACTACATTAACTTAGCCACATCACTATTCACTCATGGTGGGATATCCCAAGATAAGACCGAGAAGGTTAAGGCAGAACAAGAATATAAGGGACGCAGTAGCGGAGACGAAGCTGAGTCGTGATGATCTGATCCTGCCCATCTTCGTCAAGGAAGGTATATCCAAACCTGAGGAAATATCTTCAATGCCCGACGTTTACAGATACCCCGTGGGGGACCCTCTCATCAAGTTCGTCGAGGAGAATTACTCTAAGGGCATAAGGAAGGTCATCCTCTTTGGGATTCCATCCTTCAAGGACAACGTGGCAAGCTCAGCCTTTCAGAAGGATGGGGTAATTCAGAGATCTTTGAAAATATTGAGGGAAACCTTCGGGGACAGGATACTTCTCTTCGCTGACGAGTGCACCGATGAGTACACAAGTCACGGGCATTGTGGGATAGTGAATTACAGGGGGAGTCAATATTACATTGATAATGACGAGAGCTTGAAGGTTCATGCCAAGATAGCTCTATCTCAAGCTGAGGCGGGTGCAGACGTGGTAGCGCCCTCCAGCATGATGGATGGAGTAGTTGGAGCCATAAGAGAGGAACTTGATAAGAACGGCTTCACCGACACCCTAATAATGTCATACAGCGTGAAATATGCCTCAGTTTTCTATTCCCCCTTCAGGGAGGCAGCGAGCTCAGCCCCTGCCTTTGGTGACAGGAAAAGTTACCAGATGGATCCACGCAATGCCCATGAGGCAATAAAGGAGGCTAGGCTAGATGTGGAGGAGGGAGCCGACATCCTCATGGTTAAACCTGCTCACACTTACCTTGATGTGATTAGGCTGGTGAAGGAGACCTATCCCGAATATCCCCTGGCGGCTTATCATGTTAGTGGGGAATACTCCATGATTAAGGCCGCGGTCCTCAACGGCTGGTTAAATGAAAGAGCGGCTGTTCTGGAGATCACCTACGCCATAAAACGTGCGGGAGCCGACATGATCCTGACATATTATGCCCCGAAACTTGCTGAATGGATTTCGGAGGCGAGTCCGTTTTGAGCAGCGAGTTATGGAACAAGGCCCAGAGCCTCTTTGCCGGGGGAGTGAATAGTCCCGTTAGGGCAGCAGTGAAACCTTTTCCCTTCTATACCAAGTCGGCAAAGGGGGCATATCTGGTTACAGAGGACTCCAAAAGGCTCATCGATTTCGTTTTAGGCTACGGCCCCCTCATCCTAGGTCACGCTCATCCTAGAGTTATTGAGGCTGTAAAGGATCAGCTGGAGAGGGGATGGTTGTATGGAACCCCAAGCAAGGCTGAGGTGGAATTGGCCTCCCTTATAACGAAGCATATACCCACTGCCCAGAAGGTCAGGTTTGTGAACAGCGGCACCGAGGCGACCATGACTGCACTTAGGCTGAGCAGGGGATTCACAGGCAGGAGTAAGATACTCAAGTTTGACGGTAACTATCACGGGGCACATGATTACGTTCTCATTGACGCGGGAAGCGCAGCTTCAGAGTTCGGTGTACCCTTTTCCCATGGCATACCAAGCGAGGTATCATCCACAGTGCTGGTTTGCCCCTACAATGATCTGGTGTGTACGGAATCTGTGCTAAGGAGGGAGGAAATAGCTGGGGTTATAGTGGAACCAGTAATGGGAAACATGGGAGTTATTCCTCCAGAGAAGGACTTCCTACCGGGTTTGAGGAAACTAACCAGCGAATACGGGGCAGTGCTCATATTCGATGAGGTGATAACGGGTTTCAGACTGGGACTGGGCGGTGCGCAATCGTATTTTGGAGTGAAACCCGACCTGACAACACTGGGGAAAATTATAGGAGGAGGTTTTCCCATAGGCGCGGTGTGCGGAAGGAAGGATATAATGGACCAGCTCACTCCCTCTGGAAGGGTGTTCAATGCTGGAACCTTTAATGCCAACCCTATCTCCATGACAGCTGGGATAGCCACAATCCATGAACTTGAGAGAGGGGAAGTATACAGGGTTAGTGAAAAGGCCGCAAGGATACTCTCTGAGGAAATAGATGGTGCAATAAGGATGGACCACGTGGTGAACAGGGTCTATAACTTCTTCCAATTCTTCCTGGGGGTGAGAGATGTTAAGAACGCCGGTGACGCTCGTAAGGCAAAGAGGGACCTTTACGTCAGAATTCACGAGAATCTCCTAAGGGATGGGGTCTTTATCCCTCCAAGCCAGTTTGAGGCCCTATTTACCTCCGGGGCTCACGACGAGGAGGTTGTGAACCAGAGCGCCAAGGTTTTCAAGAAGGTCCTGGAGGATCTAACGTGAAGATAAGGATTGCAGCCAGGGGGAGCAAGCTCAGCCTTAAACAGGTAGAGATAGTGACCTCTTTCCTGGAAAGCCAGGGATATGAGACAGAATTCATTGAGATTAAGACTAAGGCAGACCTGTTCGGAAACAAACCCCTCCATGAGATAGGGAAGGGTGTTTTCGAGAAGGAAGTGAACGAGGCCGTCCTGGAGGGTAGGGCAGACGTGGCGGTGCACAGCATGAAGGACATGTCCTCAGAGTTACCCCTGGGCCTTGAATTGCTCGCAACTCCCAGGAGGGAGGACCCTGTAGACGTTCTGGTCTCTGAGCTTGACCTTGGTGAATTGCCAGAAAAATCGCGAATAGGTACAGGGAGTCTAAGAAGGGCCAACTTCCTCAAGGTCATAAGGCCAGACCTTGTGGTAGAGAACATAAGGGGCAACGTGGACACGAGGTTAAGGAAATACAGGAACCGTGAGTATGATGGTATCATCCTAGCTGAGGCAGGATTAAGGAGACTTGGGGTTGACATTAAGAGATTTCCCCTTGATGTTGAGAGCTTCACTCCAGAACCCAATCAGGGAATAATAGCAGTTGTGGGAAGCTCCAAGCTCAGGGGTATGTTCCAAGAACTTAATCATGTAGGGACCATGATGGAGGCCCTGGCTGAAAAGGAGACAGTGAAGGTAGTGGGAGGTGGCTGTCACTCCCCATTGGGGGTTTTATTTAGACTGGAGGATGACGTCTTATCTGGGATAGCAAGTTACAGTAATGGGGTGAAGCGCGTTACGGTTAAGGTTTCCACCCGCGAATCACCTCAGATCGCGGGACGCGAACTGGGAAAGATGCTGGTAAAGGCGATGAAAAATGAGGGTCTTATACCTTAGACCTGAGGGGAGCTCTCTACCGGAGATTCCAGGGTTTGAAGTGCTTAACGTCTCAATTTTCTCCGTGAAGTGTCTGGAGTACAATGACTCCTACCTTGGTAGTGAGGGAATAGCCTTCACCAGTGTGAACGCGGTGAAATGTTTCAAGGACTTCAACAGGATAGGGAATAAAAGGATATTTTCCATTGGGCCAGGGACAGCAGAGGAGTTGAGGAAGCACGGCTTTGAGTCAACCTACCCCACCAGATATACCAGCAGGGATCTGGCCCTCCTCATTCTGGGTAGCGGGGTTCGAGAGGTCACTGCGTTCAGAAGTCTTAAGGCCTCAGATGATATGGGGAAACTCCTCGTTTCCATATCCTACCACGAGGTGTATAACTACGACCTCATTCTCGACAATGGCAAACTAAACCAGGTTAGGGAACTTCTCTCAACCTGTTCCGTGGACGTTGTGGTGCTCACGAGTTCATTAATAGCTAAAAGTGTAGCTAATTTCATAAGGGATTGTCATAGAGTAGTTACCATAGGACCAATGACATCTGCTTCACTGAAAACACTTAGACCGGACTTGAGTTTCATTGAAAGCGACGAGTCCACAATAGAAGGGACCGTTAAGGTTATGAAGAATTTGAGAGGAGGTGAAATGAATGGATGATATTCGGGATCTGCTCCTCAAGGTACTCAGGAAGATAGATCCTACAGTAGTTGAGGATACCGTGGACATAAAGTTCATACAGAACTTCAAGGATCGATATGACGTATTTGGACAGTTCAAGAACGCCAAGGGAATTTACGAATTCGCTGTTAGCTTTGATAACAAGGGGAACATAAAGAGGGAACATGTTAACATGATAGCCCCTCACAAAATCAGGGATGACATAGAACGTAAAGTTTACGATAAAGGTGATTGATTGAAAGTTTTATTGGTAGTTGTGGATGGGCTGGCCTATCATCTAATGGAGAGATTCATACATCAGTTACCAGCTATCCAAGAAATGGCTGAGAACGGAGTATACGGCCCACTAGAGAGTACCTTCCCATCCATAACTCCTGTGGCCTTAGCCTCACTTTTTACCGGAGTATCACCTAAGGTTCACGGTGTTGTCGCACCTAGAATATTTGTTAAAGGTAGAAAGATCCAATCCAGCATCTCCGCCTTCTCCAGTAATTCCCTTTTGGTGGATCCCCTCTGGACCATACTGGGAAGAAAGGGCTACAGGGTCATGGTAACCTCTGCTCCCCAGGCTTTGCCAGATAAGTGGAAACTTGATAACGTAATTCTCTTCGATCCGTATAAGGCAAAGCTGAAGAAGTGCTCGGAGAGCATCGTCCTCAAGGAAGGGGAAAACGAGTTTCTTGGAATGAAATGGAGCGTGAAGGGAGAGGACCGGGCCTATCTTGTCCAGGTGGAAGGAAGGGAATTCAAGGTGGAGAAAGACTCATGGCTTGGACCATTGGAACTTGATGGTAAATGCGGAGAGGAGGAGTTGAAGTTCTCAGTCTTCCTTCACGGGAACAATCACGGAGTGTATGTGACTCCTCCAGCCTTTCTGAACTTCAAGTGGGGGAATAACAGGGAGCTTCTACTTGAGGTTTGGGAGAACGTGGTCAAGAGAGTAGGTATGCTACTGGATGGGGACTACAAGGGCTTGAACAAGGGTATCATAAGTTTCGATGAGTACCTGAAGACTGCGGAGCTTTCCTTTAACTTCTTTGTTGAGTACTCCCTCTATCTCCTCAGGAAGAGGGATTGGGACTTCGGGATCACTTACCTTCCCATAGTGGACAATCTTCAGCATCTCTTGTATGGCGTAGATGATGGAAAGGCGTTGGATTTCATCTTTGAAGCCTACAAGATGGCTGATAAGTTTCTAATGTTACATCGGGGTTTAGCAGAAAATATATTCCTTTGTTCCGATCATGGAATAACAAAGATAAAGAAGAGAGTCTACGTAAATAAAATATTGGAGAGGTTGAACGTGTTGAAGATGGATGACGGTAAGATAAACTGGGGGAAGACCAAGGCCTACTATGGTGGAGGAGGGATGATCAGAATAAACCTCAGGGATAGGGAAGAGGCTGGCGTGGTTTATCCAAAGGAGTATCAGAAGCTTGTGAGATACATTGTGAAGAACCTGGAGGAACTGAAGGATGACGGAGAATCAATTTTCACCGGAATTTACATGAGGGATACGCCGGCCTCAGATAGGCAGGGCGACATAGAGTTAAGTATAAGGGATTATTATTCGCTGAGCTCCAACGTTGACCATGAGAACGAAATAGATCCTGTAAGACCCTATTCCACCTCCACGGGTGATCACGGATTCTACAGGAAGGAAGATCTTTACGGGATAGTGCTGGGGTCAGGTCCCAGTCTGGCTAAGGGTAGGAAGATAAAGGCAAAGATCATTGACATAGCTCCAACCATCCTGAAAATCATGGACGTTCAGGGTTCCAAGATGGAGGGAAGGGTCTTGGTGGAGGCCCTGAGTAATGGAGGTCAGGAGTAAGAGACATGGTAGGATCAGGGCACCCTTTGATTGCGAGAAGGGGTTGCCCTATACCGAGGTCAATTTGAATGGGAAACTGGTGGAAAACTGTGAGCCTGTAACGGGACTTAAAGGCTTCAGTCTCCCCTTCAGCGGGATGTACCTGCACCGCGTCAAGTTCATAAGACATGTTCCTTGGCTCCTGGAGAAGATAGCTGAAAGAATGAACGTTCCAGAGCGCTACTCTGCCCTGGAGGAATATGCGGAGGAGAGGATTAACGTGGATACATTGATAATAGGATCAGGACTCTCTGGCCTGACCGCACTCTCCAGGAGTAAGGGTATACTGGTGACAAACGACCTTTTTACTGACCTCTTTGATGATCCCCTTCACCAAGGAGAACTAGTGAGCAAGATCAAGGAAGTGATCAAGCAGAACGAGAGCAGAATCATTCAGGGCGACTTCATGGGAAAGTTCACGGAAGGTTTCGTGGTCAGAGCGGGTAAAAAACTGCTCCTTATTTCACCCTCCAAGGTTATCTTTGCCGTGGGCGGAAGATATTTGCCCCCAATTTTCGAGGGTAACGACTACCCGAACGTGATTTCTAGAAGGTTATATCTCAAGAGGAGATCAATTTACAGTAAGGTTGTGGTCCTTGGCTCCTCAGATGACGCAATTAAGACAGCTTTGGTAGCCGGTGCCAAGATCCTCATTCCGCGTGAGGTGAGACTCTTCTCAAGGAGGTACCTGGAGTTAGCTGAGACTAAAGGGGTGGAGATAGATGAGGTCAACTTCCTGAGGGTGAAACCTAAGGACAGCAAGCTTTCCGTGGAATGGGATAGGGGCAATCAGCTTGTGGATGCAGTGGTCTTCGCTCCAGTGAAGCAACCAAGGATAGAGTCAATGGCTAATGCCGGTTGCGAGTACAGGTTTTACCCCAACATGGGAATATATCTCCCGGAGCACGAGATGGACGGTTACATGAGGAGCTGTGGGCATTTCGTGGTTGGAGGGGCTAGGGGGATTTGGGATGACGAGGCATCAATGCTAAGCGGGGAGGCACCATTTAACCCTGAGGCCCTATCTTTCCTGAGTTATCACCTCAAGGAAATGCCCCTTCACGAATACTACACGAGGAACTTCGTGTCCGTGAGGAGTCCATATTACTACTCTCCTGGTGGATACGCCTGTTTCTGTGAGGATGTGCTCTGGAGCGATGTAGAGCAGGTCACCAAAATGGGCTACGACAATGTAGAACTGGCCAAGAGGGTAGGAGGGATTGGCCTTGGGGAGTGTCAGGGAAAGGTCTGTACTTACGTTACGGGTAGCGTTCTTTCAAGTCAGAAGCTGATAACCTTCAGATCACCGCTTTATCCGATGTGATGATCATGGTGGTTATTCTGGGTGGTGGAGGTCATGGGATAAGCCTGGCCTATCACCTAGCTAAGAAAGGCGTTCCTTCCACAGTGGTTGAGATGTTCAGGATTAATTATGGGTCGAGCGGGAGGAACGCGGGAAGGTTCAGATATCATTTCTACACAAGGGAGAACGTGGAGTTCGCCAAGGAGGCCATTCCCTATCTTCTGAAAATGTGTAGGGAGCTACCCCTCAATCCGGTCTGCGTCAAAACTGGTTATCTCTGGGTTCTTGAAGATGATAGGAGCTTGGATACCATTAAAAGAATGGATGGAATATGGAAATCCTTGGGTGTGAGTGGTAAGTTCCTAGACTGTGCAGAGGTGGACATAAAGAGTGAAGCTCAGTGCTACTTGGCTCCCCAGGATGGAGCCTTTCACCACGACTACCTAACCTTTGGGATGTATGAGGAAGTTAAGGACAAGGTAACGTTGATACCTGGAGAGGCAAAGGAGCTGGTTATCTCCGGAGGAAAGGTTAAGGGAGTCAAGGTTGATGGAAAGTTGATAAGTGCTGACGCTGTTGTGGTCACTCTCGGTGCGTGGAGCGGTAAGTTCATGAAGGAAAACGGAATATCTCTTCCAGTGGAGCCGGAGAAGAAGGAGATTTTCATCACTGAGGATCTTAAGTATCGCGTGAAACCCCTTGTCATAACCCCTAAGGTCTACTTCTCCCATACTCTAAAGGGCGAAATAATAGGTGGAGTTGAGGACGTTAGGGAAAGAGGATTTCTTGATTTTAACGTGTCGCTGGAGAGGATGAAACTCTTCTTAAAAGACGTGAGAAGGTTAGTGAAAGGGGCTGAGGGAATAAGGGTATTAAGGGGATGGGCAGGCTATTACGAGATGACGCCGGACCACTCCCATGTGATGGGCTACTCTGAGTCATGGCCAGAGGGCCTTTTCGTTGACGCCGGTTACAGCGGTCATGGAATGATGTTTTCACCCTACTCTGGAAAGATAATGGCGGATCTGATTCTAGACAACGTAAAGAGTAGATTTATTGACATTTTCAGTCCAGAAAGGTTTGAGAAAAACAGGCTAGTAGATGAGAGAATGGTTATCTAACGTGAACAGTTAGCAGGTTATTGGGTTTCTAACGTCGCGAAACAAGCCAGTGCACATGGCTTCTCATTTCTGGCTACAGGTGCCGGGCGTTTTTATTAATCTTCTCTCATTTAGATTGTTATGGGAAAACTGTTTGGTACCGATGGAGTTAGAGGAATAGTAAACCAAGAGTTAACGGTTGAACTGGCTCTGGGACTTGGGAAGGCAATAGGTACCTTCTTCGGTGAGGGGAGTAACATCCTTTTGGGAAGAGATGCTAGGGCTGGGGGAGACATGCTAAGCAGGGCTGTGGAGAGCGGTCTCCTTAGCACTGGGGTAAGGGTTTTCGAGGGCGGATTTGCTCCCACTCCGGCACTTCAGTATGCCGTGAAGACCCTTGGATATGACGGTGGGGTCATAATAACTGCAAGCCACAACCCCAGGGAGCATAACGGGATCAAGGTTCTGGATAGAGACGGCGTGGAAGTGTCCAGAGAGAAGGAGGACAGAATAGAGGAAATATATTTCTCAGGGAGATTCAACACAATTCCCTGGAACAGGCTAACTCACGACGTAAAGAGGGACGATAGGGTCATAGACACCTATGTACAGGGAGTTCTCTCTCATGTGGACGTAGAGAAGATAAGGGCGAGAAACTTCAAGGTTCTGGTGGATGGAGCCAATAGCGTGGGATCAATTTCCACTCCTATTGTAGCTAGACTGCTTGGATGCAAGATCTTCACCCTCAACGCGAACCTAGATCCCACATTCCCTGCAAGGAATCCAGAACCAACCATGGAGTCCCTGAGGGAGACTGCAGGTATTGCGTCCTCGCTCAAGGTGGATCTCGCTGTTGCACACGACGGAGACGCAGACAGGGCAATCTTCATTGACTCCAAGGGGAGGGTACAGTGGGGAGACAGGAGTGGATCTCTCCTCAGCTGGTGGGCCTCACGAAAGGTGAACTTCCCGAGACGAGTGTTCACCGCTGTTTCCAGTTCCTCTCTTGTTCAGGAGTTTCTGTCGCAGTATGGAATAGAGGTCGTGTGGACAAAGGTAGGAAGTGTGGACATAGCGAGAAAGCTGATCCAGGAAAAGGGAATAGCAGGTTTCGAGGAAAATGGAGGGTTCATTTTCCCGGGTCATCAGTACGTGAGGGACGGGGCCATGTCCTTGGCTTTAATGCTGGAGATGATGGCATTCGAGGGTGTGAGTTCTGCTGAACTCTTCGATAGACTACCCCAGTATCACCTGGTGAAGACCAAGGTAGACCTCAAACCAGGAATGGACGTCTCCAAGATGTATGAAAGGGTGGAGAGGGAACTGGGTGCTGGGAATCAGATAGTGAAAATTGACGGAGTTAAGATCATTAACAAGGACTTCTGGATCCTGGTGAGGAAGAGCGGTACCGAACCCATCATAAGGGTCATGGTTGAGGCCAAGGATGAAGGTATGGCAGAGAGGCTGGCAAATCAAGTAAAGAGCATAATTGGTGCTTCATCATGAAGTACAGGTTAATGGATATACTTGCCTGTCCCATGTGCAAACACTTCCATCTAGATCTCTACGTATTTCAGGAAAAGGACTATCCCAAGAGGGAGCCTAATGGGCAACCTCCACTCTGCGAAATCTACTGTGCCTACAAGAACGCTGATGTCAAGTCTCTGGAATCTCCTCCATGTGGCGAGTGCATAAAGAAGGAGGTAGTGGAAGGCCTTCTGGTTTGCCCCTCCTGTAACAGATGGTACCCAATAATAGACGAAATACCAAGGATGCTACCCGATAAACTGAGGAAAAGGGAGAGCGATCTAGAGTTTCTGGAAAAGTATAGATCTAAAATTCCTCAAAAGGTGCTGGAGAGTGGACTTCCCTTTAACCTCAAGAGTTAACTAGTTTCGCGATATCAAAATTAAAATGAGCTTATTAATGGCCATTCCCTAAGTTACATTGGTGTAAACATTATGGAAGGCTCATTCATTAGTAATCTGGATGAATGGATAAAAATGCAGAAGAACCTCCTTGCAACGATCAAGGATATGGAGAAGAGAGAGGAGACAATGGAAGAGGACAGGCTGGATTTAATTCTAGCATCTAGGGTAGCTTTTCAGCATATGATGAGGACCCTGAAGGCCTTCGATCAGTGGTTGCAGGACCCCATGATAATTAAGCATATGCCGAGGGAGATGCTGGAGGACGTCAAAAAGACAAGTTGGGCCATACTTCAACAGCTCTTGGAACTTGATGTGAGGCATACCAGCCAAGCCAAGGAACTCATAACTAAACTGGGAAAGGAGGGGAAGTTAGACCCACTTATATGGAGTAGGCCACCCGTGGAGGAACAGCCTAGCCAGCCAAAGAGGGGAACCTTCACCACAATGTGATCCCTTTTAATCACTTAAACCTTTTGAGGCACGCGACAATTCTAAGGTATCAGATTTTCACTCTTTAAACGTGAAATGAGAAATTACAGTTAGTTACTAACCAACTAAGATAGAAATTTTGTTCGGGATAAAACTCTTATCTTCTCCTTCTCCTCTCGGATCTTAACTTGAGATTGTACTCTTGGTCAATTGATACTATTTTCTGTTTCAACTCTGTCACCACGCTATTCACTGTGTTCATGAAACCTTCATCCAGTAGTTGCTTATTTGCCGCTAAGGCTTCCTCTCCATCATTGGTCAGTTTTAGCTTCTTCGTCTGGTCAGTCTCTATATAACCTAGGTAGAGAAGCGAAGTTATGTCCTCCTTGACTGTTGGACTGATCAGGTTGTTTCCCAGTGTGTTAAACTGATGACCCATATTCAATCCCTTCTGGGCCCCTTCGTAGAGTAAGGTGATAAGACCCTTTTCCGTAACTCCCCCAAGAACCTTTATGATATAAAGCAATTGGAGCTTTCTCTTGTCCTCCTTAAGTACAGAGGGAGAGATAACCTGCTTTGATGACGTTTTCAGCTCCTTGGATTTACCCGGCTGTCCTCCCTGATTTGGTTGAGACATTCAATCACCGTGTTGCTATAGTACTGGTGGATAGGATTTTAATTATTTCCTCAGCCACCTTTCTCGGAGTACTGCTCTTAGTTATTGCCCCTCCTACAACATAAATGGAAACGGGAAGCTCAGCTAGCTCCGGTATGGTCTTTGGACTTAATCCCCCTGCCACTGAGATCAATCCATACTTGCTGGCCTGCCTAATCTCCTCCTTTAGGTCGGCAACTGTTACTCCTCTTTTCTTCTGCACGTCCAATCCTATGTGAAATCCCACTATATCCACCCCGAGACCGAAGAGCTCCTTTGCCCTTTCCACGGTGTTCTTGACGCCTATGAGGTCTGCCTGAACTACTATTCCCACCTCTCTAGCCCTTTTCACCGCACTTTCCACCGTGGAATCGTCCATTGCGCCCAACACGGTCATAATGTCTGACTTACCCCTGTGGGCTATCTCTACCTCAACATCTCCAGCATCAGCTGTCTTGGTGTCAGCTAGGACTATGTTGTTGAACTCCCTGAGCTTCAACAACCCCCTTATTCCTTCGGATTTCACGAGGGGAGTTCCTGCCTCAATTATGACGTTCCGTAAATCTGCCACCTCCTTGGCCACCTTGAGGGCGTCATCCATGGTAATGAAGTCCAGCGCCACCTGCAGATGTTTCATTTGTTTTAATCTTTCAAGAATCTCAGATCTCATACTTGCTTTAGTTACTCGGGGGTAATAATTAAACTAACCTGCAATGGCTTTTTATTCCCGCCGTGAGAAACTTGATTACTGTGATTTCCTAGTGACAAAATACGTCATAGTTACTGGTGGAGTACTTTCGAGTGTCGGAAAGGGTACCGTTTCAGCTTCTCTCGGTCTCATCCTGAAAAACATGGGCTATAACGTGAGCATAATCAAGGTAGATCCCTACATTAATGTGGACGCCGGCACAATGAACCCCTACATGCACGGGGAGGTCTTCGTTACTGAGGATGGAGCCGAGACTGATCTAGACCTGGGTCATTACGAGAGATTTCTCAACATTAACACAAGTAAGCACAACAACATAACTGCCGGGAAGGTCTACTTTGAGGTCATAAGAAAGGAGAGAGAAGGCAAGTATATGGGCCAGACGGTCCAGATAATACCCCACGTCACTGACGAAATCAAGGCTATGGTGAGGAAAGTTGGTGAGGTGGAGAAGGCGGATATAGTGATAGTAGAGATAGGTGGAACCGTCGGGGATATTGAGGGATTGCCCTTCCTTGAGGCCATGAGAGAGCTCAGGCTGGAGGAGGAAGAGCATAACGTAATATTTGTTCATGTAGCGCTGGTGGAGTACCTTTCCGTTACGGGAGAACTGAAGACAAAACCCCTACAGCACAGCGTCCAGGAACTAAGGAGAATAGGGATACAACCCGATATAGTGATCGCCAGATCCATCGTGGAGCTAGACGAGGATACCAGGAGGAAGATCGCTCTCTTCACCAACGTGAGACCCGAGTACATTTTCTCAAGTTACGACGTGGAGACTGCATACGAAGTCCCCCTTATTCTCCAGAGACAGGGTCTGGGGGATAAGGTGACATCTAAGCTTGGGCTACCGCAAAGGAAGCCAGATTTCGGAGAATGGGAAAAATTCGTGTACTCAGTCAAAAGGAAGGAGGGCAGGAGAGTGAAGATAGCCCTGGTGGGGAAGTACACCAAGCTTAAGGACAGTTACCTCAGCATAAAGGAGGCCATATATCACGCTTCTGCCCATCTAGGCGTGATTCCGGAACTACTTTGGGTCGAGTCCTCAGACCTGGAGAAGGAGAACCCTGAGGTTGTACTAAAGCAGGCCGAGGGTATCATAGTTTTACCCGGATTTGGATCTAGAGGAACAGAGGGTAAGATCAGGGCAATAAACTACGCAAGGGTTAACAACGTACCCTTTTTGGGTATATGCTTTGGGCTACAACTGGCTGTGGTGGAGTTTGCTAGAAATGTGGTGGGTCTTCAGGGAGCGCACAGCACTGAGATAGATCCTAGCGCTCCCCATCCTGTGGTGACCCTCCTGGATGAGCAGAAAAAGGTCACCCAATTTGGCGGGACTATGAGGCTTGGGGCGCAAAGGATAAACCTGCTTCACGGAACTCTTGCACATTCCATTTACGGTAAGGATGTGATTTACGAAAGGCACAGGCACAGGTACGAGGTGAATCCATCTTATGTGGATCTACTTCAGAAACATGGACTGGTCATCTCTGGAATCAGCGAGAACGGTCTGGTGGAAATGATTGAGCTCAAGGATCACAGGTTCTTCATAGCCACCCAGGCTCACCCAGAGTTCAAGAGTAGACCCCTAAACCCCGCTCCCCTGTTCATGAGCTTCCTCAAGGCGGTCGTCGGAAGCTAGGGAGATTATAATCCTGGAGTACTTGGCTTTGATCAGTTTTTTCAACCCCTTGTTTCCCTCGGTGTATCTCACCTCCACAAGTCCTGAACTCTCCAGTAACGCCACCTGAGAGCTAACGTTTCCCTTGGTCATGTGCAATTCCTCGCTGAGGTCCGTGATGCTCTTCTCGCCCTCGGCTATCAGTCTGAGAATATTAACACGGGTGACGGAGGAAAGAGCTTCAGTAACTCTTACAATATCCTCAACGTCAGAGATCACCAGTTCCATGAAACTATATTTTTAGCTCTATTCAAAAGGGTTTGTCCCTGAATTCTTCACGTCATTCTTTTATAGTGGTGAAGTCTTAAGATTAAAGGAGGAGGTAAAATTTTGCAGGCAAAGGTAGAGAATCCTTTGAAAAGCCTAAGGATGGCAACAAACAAAATAGTTCTCGTTAAGCTCAAGGACGGATCAGAGTATATTGGTAAGATGGAACAATCTGACGGAACCATGAACCTAGTCCTCAGGGACTGCAAGGAAATGAGGGAAGGTAGTGACGAACCCATAGCCAATTATGGCAGGGTACTCATAAGGGGTAGCAATGTCCTATTTGTAAGCGTTGACTACGAAAACATCATTAACACGAGCAAGTAATTTTTTAAAAGTAGCAGGGCAGTTGAGGGTGAAATGAAAAACATCAACATTGAATCATTCAGAACTTTAGAACCAGATTCCTTACCAGTTGAGTTAGCCGAGAGGAAAGGGACAGGACACCCGGACTACATTGCAGATTCAGCATCCGAGGAAGCCAGTAGGAAACTATCCCTTTACTATCTAAAGACGTACGGGACCATTCTTCACCACAACCTTGATAAGACCCTTCTGGTGGGAGGTCAGGCCTCTCCCAAGTTCAGGGGCGGTGACGTGATTCATCCTATTTATATTGTAGTGGCTGGCAGGGCCACAACCGAGGTAAGGACCAATGACGGCATTGACAACGTTCCAGTGGGTACCATAATAGTGGAGAGCGTCAAGAACTGGATAAGGGAAAACTTCAGATATCTCGATGCAGAGAAGCACGTTATAGTGGACTACAAGATAGGAAAGGGCTCAGCGGATCTAGTGGGCATATTTGACAAGGGAAGGAAGTCTGTTCCTCTCTCCAACGATACCAGTTTTGGTGTGGGTTTCGCACCCTACTCCAAGCTAGAGCAGTTGGTGTTCCAGACCGAGAGAATGCTCAACTCAAAAAAGGTGAAAACTGAGCTTCCGGAGGTCGGTGAGGACATAAAAGTGATGGGGCTTAGAAGAGGAAAGGAAGTCACGCTCACCATAGCAATGGCCGCCATAAGTCCACTCATAGAGGATAAGAACCATTACATTTCCGTGAAGGAACAGGTGAAAGAGAAGGTACTGGACCTGGCCTCTCAGATAGCCCCAGACCTCAGCGTCAAGGTTAACGTTAATACGGGTGACAGGGAGGACCAGGGAATACTCTATCTTACCGTGACCGGCACGTCCGCAGAGCACGGAGACGATGGAATGACAGGAAGGGGAAATAGGGGAATAGGTCTCATAACTCCCATGAGGCCCATGTCGCTTGAGGCCACCGCGGGCAAGAACCCCGTTAACCATGTGGGCAAGCTCTACAACATCGTGGCGAACCTAATAGCCAAGAAAGCATCGGAACAGGTTAAGGACGTCAGAAATGTGCAGATAGAGGTCCTGGGTCAGATAGGTAGACCCATAAACGATCCTCTGATAGTTAACGTTGAAGTTGCCACTCATTCCGGGACAATAACGTCTGACACCAAGGCAGAGATATCTGGAATAGCCGAGGAGTACCTGGACTCATTTGACAAGATAACCCAGATGATTCTGGAAGGAAAGGTCATGCTATTCTAGACCTAGAAGACCTATATTCCTCAATCAGCCTTTTTAGCAGATCCTCACTCATTTCCTGATTTAATTCCCTTTCCTTTTTCAATAGGTTGAGATCCTTTATGAGGCACTCGTCAACTATGGCGAAATCCTTCCCTACGTACAGGGCCAGGTCGTTGTTGATTCTCCATTCCCCAAAGTAGAGTTCCCCATCCCTAACCTCCAACCCCTTCATATTTCCCTTTACCACAGTGACCCTATCCTTGACCAATTTCTCAATGACGGAAGCAAGTCTAGTCTCCATCTCCGACTGGGCCTGGGCCTGTTCCTTCAGCTTGATTATTTCCCTGTTCTTCTGTTCAAGTATTCTCTTCAGCTCCTCAACTCGCCTATCCCTGTCCAGTTCAGCGTTGTAGAGTCTCTTTATTTCCTCCACCCTCCTCTCCAGCATTTCCTTCTCATGAATCAGCCTAGATACCGTCCTGTTGAGTCTCAACAACTCCTGCTTGAGAAGTGTGTTCTCCTCTGCCAGTTTCTCGTTCTGCTCTGCCTTAACCTCCTGTTTAACCACACCTGTGTTCTGCGGAACGGATATCTTCTTCTCTATCTCGTTCTCTATGCACTCCGCAATGGTGCTCCCGTTCACCACGCATCTGAACACGTTATTTCTATCAATGTCTATTCCGAACCTGGTTATCATGCCCTCAGCCTGCCTCAGTTTCCTCTCCACTTCCCTGTAGGCCACAATAGCAGCAGCCAGGGAGTCCCTTATGTGCGGATCACTTACGTGAATACCATATTTGGTGGAGTACTCATCCAGGAGGGACTGTTTTTCATCCACCGAGAGGGACTTTTCAGGGACGTAGAGTCTGGCCTTCAGGACTGCACTCATTTTCTTAACGGTATCAGGGACGGGATTAACGTCGGTGGCAATTAGGGCTGGAGTTCCCTTCTCCAAGATGAGTTCAATGACTGATTCCCTGTCCACCCCTCTCTTGGTTGTGAGGAGGACGGGATTTCCGTACATATCAAGGATGGAGATTCCAACCTCCAGACCCGGGTCAAGCCCCACGATCACGGGTCTCTGGGAGATTCTCTTGGTGTCCACGAACTCAATCCTGTCCCTGTAATAGGCCCTTATCTCTAGGTTAACGTCGTGACCGCTCATCTTCTTCACTAACCCGTAGAGGCTCTCCCTGGGGGCATACACTATGAACATAGCTCCCTCCATCCCGGCCTTTGTCCTCCTCACAACCACATCATAGTCGAAGTTGTGTCTGTCAAGTTCCTCCTTTACCCTTCTGAACACCCTCAGCACCAACCCCCTCAGGTGCCGCTTGTACCTGTTGGAGCTCATCCCTCCTGGCCCTGATCTCCTCCCCTTGGAAATGATGATTTTGGTCCTGTTCTCAACGAACTTAATTTTGGTACCGGCCCCCTTAAGGGCTAGGGTCGCCACGATGAATGCAGTTCTTGCTGGAGTTGGCTTGCCCTGAACCTCAATTCCGTACTCCTTGGCAACGTCCCTCAGGTCCAGAAAGACGCCGTTCTTCACCGTGACCTGGATCACCTCCAGTTTCTCTGGGAGAAGCGAGAGAAGGGATATTACCTCCCTGTCGTTGCTACCCAGTTCGTAAATGTTGTCCGTTCCGAGTAGGGACACGTCATATTCCCACGCCAGTCTCACTAGCCTGCTCTTCGTGACGTCCTCTGCCTTGACTACCGGTTCCCCGTTCTCGTCCAGAATGGCCACCGAATATCTCGGCTGTTCCGTGGAACTAGGTGAGCCCTTCTCTATATCAATACCCATTACCCTCATGAGTATCCCTTTACGTAGTCCAAAACCTCCTCGAGGTCTCTTTCAAGGGAATATTCCTTTTCAAAATAGGATAGTATCCTGCTCAGGTCCTCAACCAGAACGTCGTCATCTCTGGTTGCCTGCGGCCAGTCTATGACCCTCACCTCCTCATCCCCGTTCACGATAACGTTAAACTGGCTCAGATCACCGTGGGTTAATCCCCTACAGTACACATATGCTATCCTCATGGTTCCAAGGATTGAGTTCAGAACCTTCTCAGGATCATTCAGCTCCACCCTATACAGGGGAAGCCCCTCGAAGTACTCCATGGCCACAGCGTTCGTTGTGAAGGCAATAGGGGTAGGAACATAGCCCATGTTATTCTTTACGCACTGGAGCGCCTCGTACTCCCTTCTAGCGTTCTCAAGGGTCATGGAGACCCAGTTCTTACTGGAAAAGTCGCTGATCCTTTTCTTGAAGCTCTTCCTTCCGACCCTGTGGTACTTCACCGCCACTGTGTTATCCCCACGATCGTATCCAAACATGACCCTGCTCTCCTTCCCTTCACCTATTGTGATTCCCAGGCTTTTGATCACTCCCTTGGAGTAAAGGGACTTGGTCGCCACAATGTCAAGTCCAGTAAAGGTTATGGAGAAGGAGTCCTCTCCCCTTACTCTCCTCTTGGTTATGGCTCCGGTCTTGGTGAGCCTCAGCAGGCTTATCTGGATCTCCCTCTCAGTTAGGGCCAAGCTGTCCTTTAGAATGCTTTGCGGGACGTACTCAAATCTCTCCCTCTTCTCAATAAGGTATTTGAGGATGAGGTAGTCCACCTTGTCCGTGACGGCTACTCTTTCAGCCAATGTAAGAGAGTTCATAAGATAAGAGAACTATGTTGTATGACCTATTTTTGCTTTTACGTGCCTGTAGATTTTTAGCTACTAACCTGAAAGGAAACATTAGATTAACAAAAAATAAAACAACCTGTTTTCTCTAGTTAAATCGATGAGAATATCAGTTCTAAGCTCCAAGGGAGGAGTTGGTAAATCAACAGTAGCCATCTCACTTTCAAAGGTCCTCGCCATGATGGGATTTCCCGTTCTCCTGGTGGATAGGGACCTTGTGGGATACGCCTCATATACGGCCGGGATTAAGGGTCCTGGATTGGTATCCAGCGTATCGGACGGGATTGAGTCCACGGTGTATCGGGACATAGCGGTAGGCAAGGGTTCCGTCACTGTCCTGAAATACTTTGGGGATGGCCCTCGATACAAGACTGACATTGACAAGTTTCACATGGATAGTAAACTTGGGGATAAGGGGTGGGCTATATACACGAGGATCCTCAGAATGAAGGAATATTCCTTCGTGATTGTGGACAATGCCCAGCTGGTAAGGCCTGAGGACGACATAGTGAAACATGAACTGGAGAAGTTCAAGGAAGTTTATCCAGGGTTCCCCATCTGGCAGTTGTTCGTGTCAGATTCCCTCAACAGGACCATTGAGGACAACATAGCTTACGCTGAATCAATAGGCTCTGTCAGGGATGGTACAATGCTAGGTTTCATCATAAACATGATACGTCCCGGAGAGGCGGAGAGGTTCAGAGGAGTGCTGGACAACGCGATGAAAAGGCTGAATGCCAGGTTTGGTGCATTGTTGCCCTTCTCAGAGGACCTCTTCCAGTTCACAGGAACCTTTGAGGAGTTTCCAGTTCTCCCAGAGATTAAGGATTTCGCCTTGAAGGTGGCAAGTTTAAGGGCTAGATGATCGTGAGACCGGTGAAATGAAAATATTATCCTCATGACGTTGAATATCACATGAAATCCGCAGTAGGTCCTGTGATAATTGGTGCCTCTGGCGTCTTCGGATATTTTCTCGAGGCTGATAAGGCCAAGGAGGCACTTAGAGTTGCGCGAAAACTTTACCCGGACTTTCGCGTTTCCCTTGTGGACCTATCAGTACCAGAGGAGAAAATTTTGGCAGTTGACATAGACCCGGACCTTGGGGACTTTAATACCGGTTACGCTATCCTTGTGGAGGCTTGAACTAGCAAATTTTTTATGGGATAAACGAATAGTGTGCTGAGGACCCGTCGTCTAGCCTGGTTAGGACGCAGCCCTCACACGGCTGAGGTCGAGGGTTCAAATCCCTCCGGGTCCATACTTTTACGTTACTTTCATTGAACTCCGCCGGTTTTATTCCCATAGCATAACGCGAGAGGAAAAATTACATAACGCGCCTTTGAACATGATTATGGAGAGTGGTTTGAAATGATTGATATAAAAATCTCGAGAGAGTGTCCGGATTGCATAAAATTCGGCCTATTTAACTAAGAAGCATAAAATTAATTACTTGTCTCAAGCCGACACCTTGAAAAAGGATTAAATAGTTCTATACAGTTTATATCGACGATTCTATATTAACAGGTCATTAGCATCCAGCACTACCCCTCACGTCCCAGGACGTTAGGGGAGTTGGACCGCTCGCAGTTGAGGAGGAGTCCTGCGCTGAATGGACAGGAAGTGGACCATGTTGTACGTTATGGCCATCATGTAGATGAAGGCCTCGTTTCTAACCTTGGTCTCAGCGTAGGGCCTCCAGTGCTGCTTAAGGAAGATCCCGAAGTGCTCCACTAGTACTTAGGTAAAGTTTTTATCTTGGTATTACTAATATAGAATGTGGAGGAATTAGAGAAGGCTTACAGGGAGGAAAAGAATGCTAGGATAAGGCAGAGAATACTGGGGGTGAAGATGTACCTCGTGGACGGGTTCAGGGAGTACAGGGTGGCCGAGGTCCTCGGGGTTTCGTACTCAACGGTGAAGAAGTGGGTCGCGAAGTACAAGAGGGGAGGGGTCGGAGCGTTGAGGGATAGGCCAAGGTCGGGTAGGCCCAGGAAGTACTCCAGCGAGGAGGTGAAGAAGGTGCTGGAGACAAGTCCCAGGGAGCTGGGATACAACCTGGAGGGGTGGACCATGAGGGCGCTGAACGCTGAGCTGAGGAAGAGGGGGATAGTTTACAATAGGTATCACCTTTACAGGGTAGTGCACCAGCTGGGGTACGGTTTCGTGACGCCCAGGCCGGTGAACGCCAGGGCCGAGGTGGAGAAGCACCGCGATTTTAAAAAAAGTGAAGGAACTGATGGGACGCAGGATAGCGTTCTTCGATGAGACAAGGGTGGTGGTGGGCACCACGGTGAGGAGGTGCCTCGCCAGGAGGGGTTCCAGGCCCAGGATCAGGGTGAACCTGGGCTTCCAGCACTTCTACGTCTTCCTCGCCCTTGACGCCATTTCAAGGAAGGTGCTGTACACCCTCTACAACTCCCTCTCCAGCAAGAACATGAAGAGCTTCGTTTACAGGATGGAGAGGAAGTGGGGCAGGGAGACCAAGTACCTCGTCCTTGACAACCACTCCTCCCACAAGACGGGGGCTATCCTGGACCTGTTCAGGAGAAGGGGAGTGAGACCCGTTTTCACCCCAAAGTACTCGCCAGAGCTAAACCCTGTGGAGAGGATCTTCAAGGACCTGAAGTTCCACCTTGCGAACAGGTTCTTCAACAACGTGGAAGAGGCAAGGGAGGAGGTGAGGAGGTTCTTCGAGGAACATCACGATCAGTTTAATCTTGATGTGGTCCAATATCTGGATTTAGATGAAATAGAGGTAGAAAACAATGGATAAAAACTTCCACAAAGTACTAACGTAGGGGCGAAGGTACTTCCATGGACCGCGGGGATGGACGAAGGTACCGCGTTCCCTGAAACCCCTGTCCACGAGCTTGAGCCCCCTCCTGGACAGCCTGCACCTCGCGTCGGAGAAGTTGGCGAACTCGACCTCAAGTCCGTGGACGAAGAGGGCGGGCGAGATGAGCGGGAAGACCTTGAGCCCAAAGTACGACCTTGTCCACTTCTTGGTCCACCTTCCCTGGAACCTCCTCCTTGTCCTCGCCCTCAGCCTGGCCTTAACGAACGCCTTCAACCTGTCCACAGGTCCAAGGCTCACAGCGTCAAGCCTGTACTTCTCCATCATGATCTCCAGGCTGGTCTTCCCTGGAGGTAAATCCAGGAGGAAGGAGTCAACGAGCCACTCAACTCCCTCGTAGAGCGCGCTAGAAGGTAAATACACGGTTCCGCACTTGGCCTCAAGTTCGCTCGCAATCTCCCTGAGCAGGTCCCTCCTAACCCTCGCGAACCTCTCCACGAAGTGGAACAGGGTGGACTTCCCAACGCGTTCACCAACGAAAAGCCTAACTATCACGTCCGTGTTCACCAAGTTCACCGCGTCCCTCAGGGAACAACAATACACTACCATGACCACCAGCAACTTGAAGTAGGTGAAACTCCCCGGTATCCTCCTCTCCACCCTCGGCCTAACCATCTCCACCACGGGCGTTAGGAGGAAAAGGATTTTATCCCTGAAGGGCATATCCTCTACCGGGGGAACGGACATCACTACGTATTGTGGTTGGATAATCTTGGAGTTCATGGTATGATGTCCGTTCTCCCCCACTTAAGTATTACGCCACGATTCTACAGAAGTTCTATAATCTCCAAATATTTTCTCGTAGAATTTTTCTCAGTCCGGACACTCTCTCGAACACGATGTGTACCAACTCCTCCTGGAGTTGATACATGGGTTCGATTGTTAGTTTGCTCATGGTAATAGTTAGCTTAGTCATGGTATGACATCGTGTTCCCCTTAAAGTATTACTGAAAAATGATAGATTGATTTTGATCATCCCACGTAGATTAACTAATTACAATTCGCAATGGAAACCTGAATGGCCCACTCCGAAAAAGAAGAGCCATTTTATCAATTTTTCTTTCCACTTTACGTAAAGCAATTTAATCAAGAAATTTCTGCTAAATTTTTGAAACAAGGATTTAAAGATGAAGGAAAAGAATATGAAGAAGAAGCAATAATTGAAGCTGTAAAAGAATTAGACGGAATACCAGCATGGTTGAATTATTTTGGATTAAAGAGCTTATCCTGTAATAAAATCGATTTACAATGCATAAATAAAGTTCTAAACGAAATATATCAAGATCCAGTAATTAAAAGCATAATAGATAATGAATACAAAAAATTGGGTAAGAATGCCAAAGAAATTTTGAAATTCTTGGCTAAAAAAGGAGGAAAAGGAAACTTAAGGGGAATAAATCTAGGTAAATCTAGCATAAATGAAGGATTAAAAAGTTTATTAAATGATGGATATATAGTTAGAGAAGAAAGAGGAACTTACGAAATTATAGATCCAATAATTTCTAAAATACTTCCAGATATAAGTTAAAATAATTTCTAAAAATACCATCAATGTACTACATTTCTATTTTGATATCTAAAGGAATATAATAATTAAAAGTTCTCAATAAGTATACTAAAAATTTATGCACATTAACTATACTAAGTATTGACTTATGATTTAAGAAAAAAGTTTTGAGATTATGTTTACATTATTTTTGCTTCTTCAATTGGCTCATAATTTATCTTCCTCAAAAGCAATGTATCACCCAAAAATAGTCCAATTGTCCACAAAGCTAAAAATAATGCAGACCATTCCACTGATACTGTAGGTGCATTAATTCCAGATGCGCCAGTAACTGGAGGTTTATTACCAGAATAACCGTAAAACAGCAGAGATATTATATTTAGATATGGCGATGCATATGTAATCCACTCTGGATAAGATGAAGCAAAAACATACAATGAATAAAATATAAATCCTAGAACTAAAGGAATATAGTTTACTAATTGTTGGTACTTTATTCCTCTAAATTTCATTGAAATTAAGACCAGAAAGAATGAAAGCGAGATTAAGAAAAGAAACGATAAAATGGCTACAGGGAAAACCACATAAGGTTTAGTGGGCATCACAGTATAACCCACACCGTTGGTAGAGAACATGACAGAAATAGCATAAGTTAGTATTAAGGACAGAACTATTCCTGCAATTGTACCACCTAAGAACATTGACATCAAATATTTACTAGGAGTCAATTTACTATACTTGAATAAATATGAAAGTGAACCACTCTGAAAATAAACTAAAAATGTTAAACTTACACCTATGGCACTTAAGAAAATTATCATCAGGACAGCATACCAGGCAGAAACTATATCAGTGTACACAGAGGACTTCACAATAGATAAATCTTCGGGTAAAGTATTCATTTCTCCAGGTACGCTAACATATGCTCCTATAACTCCCCAAAAGAGTATAAACAAAACTCCCCACCCTATAATATTAGGATTTTTCAATATGGATTTTATAATGTATGATAAAGTTTTTCTCATATATTGAATAAAGAATGGATACTTAAATAGGACAAAGAAAGTTCAAAAATTGAACTATACACCCTATTTATAACCTTGTAGGATAATAAAATACTCATGATAGATTATAAAGATCTTACAATAAAATTTTCCAATACACAAATATTTGATAAATTAAATTTATCTATTAAACAACATTCAATAGTTATTGGACCAACTGGTTCAGGAAAAACTACATTAATAAAAGCAGTATGCGGACTCATACCTTATAAAGGAGACATTCTAGTTGATGGACAAGAAATAAGAAAAATCAAAAATTACCTTAATCTTTCTACAAATATTCCAGAAGTTTATACATTAGGAAGAGAAGTAAAAGATATTGCAGATATATATTCAGAAATTAAAGACCTTAAATTAGATACTTTTCTAGAAATATTAAAAGAATTAAGAATTTATGACGAAGTTATAAATAAGAGAATTTTTAAATTATCAGCAGGCCAGAGCGCAATAGTTAGAACTGCATTAGCTTTATCTTCTCCGAGTAAGAACATGCTAATTGATGAACCATTTGAAAATGTAGATCCATCCAAGAGGTTAACTATAGCTAGATTTTTGAAAGAAAATATAAAGGACGGATTTATTACTACTCACGAATTAGATCTATTAAAACAGTTTAATTCCTGGCCACTCTATATAATTCTAAGCGGAAGAGTATATGGTCCTATAATAACTGAAGATTTTCTAAATTCAACTATTGTTGAAGGAGAGATTCCTGATGCTATTTTAACGTTAGATGTAGATGGCAAGAAAATTTCTATTACAAGAGATAATGGATCCGGCATTAAATTGCTTACCTTAGGAAATATTAATAGACTATATGGTGTAATATAAATGGAGGATTATAAAAAACTTATCGAAGAAGGGAATAAACTTGCTGATACGATAATATCGAAAAAAATGAGAAAAACTCTCGGAATTTATTACGGAACCTGGGTAATTTATTTTTTATTTATTAACCTAGTCAATTATGTAGAAAGCTTATACACATCCAATAACGTTATTTTTACTTTAACAGACATTGTAATAGTTATCCCTTTCATTATATATTCTGTCTACATATTTGGAAAAATAATACGATTGCGTTTAATTAGATTTGGATATAATAATAGACACTTCCAGATAACTAGAATGTTCTATTCATTATATTATACAATTCTAATGATAATTTTTATGATAACCTTTGATCAATGGTATAGTATCATTCCTATTCTCCTCTTTACTGCTGGAATTTCTTTAGCTATGTGGAGAATCTTATTTTCTCGTTATAAACTCACTAAAGGAAAATATTATGATATACTAGCAATAGGTAGTTTTCAACTTTATCCTCTTTATCCAATATTGGCTGCATCATCGTTTAGTAAATTTGCCACTATATACATTTTTATATTCATTATATTATGGGCATATGCATCAATTAAATCTTTCTTAGAGTTGATAGATAATGGAGAATAGCAAAGATGCTGAAAACAAAGACAGTATTAAAGATCTCTTGCAATTTCTAAATAATAGAGCTTTGAATAATTCTGTTAGACTAGGAATATTAATTGCGTTATCAAATTTTGAAAGATTATCCTTTTCAGAATTACTCGAATATACTAAAATACAAAAAAGTTCTTTATACATGCATCTTCAAGTTTTAGAAGAAGAAGGTTTAATTACAATTAAAAAACAATTTACATTATCTGGACCAAGGACATATGCAAGTATAACTGATAAAGGAAAAGACACTATAAAGAAATATTTTGATCTAGTAAACAAATTAAAGTAAGCTTTTCATTTTTATATTAAAAACGAGTATTATAAGATTAGTCTTACGAACAATTAGACTTTTATAAGTATTTCTATAATAAAAATATAAATCCTTTATTCTGGTGGAATCATTTGAAAAGCAAGATTTATATCAATTCCATCTTTATGCATCCTATAATATCTTGCTACAAAATAGTAAACTAAGCCCACAACAGGTATTCCTCCAATTATTGCATAATTTGTTATAGGATTACCTACGACCATTGAAGCATAAAGACTATTAACACTAGCATACCATAACGAGAAGAATACTGCCATAACTAAAACTATAGAAGATAAAGTCCCATAAATTAATAATTCTGTCTTATCCTTCTTACTCAGTTCTTCCCCAGGTATTCCTCTAATACCTCCCACTAATGCTGAAATAGCAGCTAACAGGAATTGATATAAGAATAGTACTCCTATTAATACTATAGTAGAAACTATTAAATATCCTTGAATAGTAACATACTCAAAAATTAAAGCTAAAACTAAAACGATACTAGAACTTATTAGAGGAGTCTTTAGCCTAGGATTAACATAAGCTAATTTTTCTGGCAATAATCTATCAAAAGACATCGCTAAAAGTACCCGGGCGATTCAGGTTTCCATTGCGAATTGTAATTAGTTAATCTACGTGGGATGATCAAAATCAATCTATCATTTTTCAGTAATACTTTAAGGGGAACACGATGTCATACCATGACTAAGCTAACTATTACCATGAGCAAACTAACAATCGAACCCATGTATCAACTCCAGGAGGAGTTGGTACACATCGTGTTCGACCCCGTATTTCCTAAGCACTGGCTCATAAATAAACCTGTTGAGGAGGCGGAGGAGCTAGCGATGAGGGAGGCGGAGGAGGTAAGCCCGAGGTACGCGAGGGGGAAGAGGCTGAAGAGGAGGGGATACGCGAGGTACAGGTTCCTAACTGGTTTCTCGGTGGTGATGGAGGGCAGGAGGATTGAGTACAGGCTCAGGTGGATGAGCGTGAGGTTGCCCGTGATGTACGACGGGAAGGGGAGGGTGAGGACGGGGGTTGAGAGGGAGTTGCTGAGGGAGGAGGAAGATGTGCTCAGGAACTCACGTTCTACTCAGTGCTGGGAGGGAAGATGAACGCGAGGCTCTGGACCCCTGAGCTTGAGGTTGAGGGAGACTTCCGGTACGTGATAGTTGACGGGAAGTGGGTCAAGCTCAGGGGAGGGAAGGGAGTCCTCCTGGTGGCCATGGGCGTCACGCGTGAGGGCAGGAAGGCTGTGCTGGACTTCCTCCTGGCTAAGGAGGAGGACGCGAGGAGTTACTGGAGGCTTCTTGCAAGGGTGTGGAGGAAGTTCAACTTCAAGCTCGTGGTTGCGGACATGGTCAGGTCCGTGGACTCCGCGCTTGAGCTCTCGGGAATAGACGCGAAGAGGCAGCTCTGCCTCAACCACGTCAAGAGGCGCTTAGACCGCGACGAAAGGAAGGAGATCGACCTCCTGCTCTCTGGCCTGCTCGCCGAGTTACCTGACAGGATCAAGGAACTGGTGGAACGCGGTCTCCTCTCCTTCCTCTCCCTTCCTCAAGAACTTCAGCGCCTCCTCTCCACCAACAACCTGGTGGAGTCCTTCAACTCCCTGGTGGAGAGGAGGAGGTTCGGCAAGTACCACACGCCCCACAGGCTACTTCAGATCATCTGGGCCATCGCCGATAACTACAACATTTTGGATAATTTTTTACAAGAATGGAATAATATCCATATGTCTATCATTTTCTTTACGATCGAAACGTCACCACTCAATTAATCCTACATTGAATAATGAGAAATGAAGGAACTAGAATTCAATTCACAATGGAAACCTGAATGGCCCTTGTTAGTATAGTGCTTTACGGATTTTAACGTAGTGAGATATTCTTCAAGAAAATCCATACCAAAACGAAAATCGTTCATAGATGAGCGATGTCATTGATCTTAAAGATAAAATTTAACTGGAAGATCCTTGGACAGATCTGAAAAACTTTTAGGTAAAATGGACTTGAAGGGATTTTCAGGAAAGTACTATTAGTATAGCAAGGCTAATGACATTTACGAAATAGCAAATATAGAAGATCTTAGCCATCTTTAAACAACAGTAATAAATACTATATTCTGAATTTAATCTTAATAATTTTCCATAACGTAAAGTTCAGGTTCTATAAATACAGATTATTTCTTTAAGAATTTATCAATAGAAGTTTGATTACCAGCTAGTTGATCTAAGAATAATTTTATGTCTCTAGTAGTATATTTACTAAGGACCTTGTCAACAAAGTTTTTCATACCTTCAATCCACTCAGAACCTGAACTTGTTCTTCTAACTCGTAATATTAAGGTGTATAGGGGTCTGTTACTAATATCCTTCACGTAAATACTTACACCCACTTCTTTCCCAAATTCTTTTCTAAAAACTTCATCAAGTTGTTGTTCTATTGGTCTATCTGCGTCGTATTTACCCAGATATTCCCTTATTAATTGTTCAGCTAATGAGGTAGTTCCGGCTAGTCTCCTTAAGCCCCAGCTGGAATTAAGTATGATGTCACTACCTGATACTTTATCTAGTAGCGGTAAATAAGAAGGTAATTTAGGTTCCAAACCCTCTGGATCTACGAAAATTAAAACGTACGTATTTTTATCCACACTATTCAGTATATGTTGGCTTTGAATTAAAGTATTTGAATCTCCAATTAGTGTTGTATATTTGAGATTTAAGCTTAGATTTTTTCTTATTGCATTTAGTCTGTTTTCCAACAGGGCGATTTTGTTTTTATCATTATCAATTAGAATTATTTCATCAAATCCTTTTCTACCTTCAGATGTCATTTTTAGGGTAGAGATAACTGGTATTAATGGTGAACCTAAGCATACATAATCAGTATCTTCAATTTTAACTAATCCACCTCCAGAAAATGTATCTATAAAGACCAGTTTGCTAAAATGTTTCCCTGCTATTTTAATAGCTATATCGGTATAATACCATAAAAACATTAGCTTTATCAACGTGTGTGGACCATATTCGTTATCAATGTTACTGTCAAACCAGTAGTGCTGTTGTTTAAGTATATTAACTATACTCTCGGAGTGCTCATCAAATCCGCAGACAACTTTTAAGGCATCTCGTAACCTATCAGCTTTTTCCTTACGCTTTTTCCCTGGACTCATCTATAAAACAACATTATTTACAAACATTTAACTCCTTGTGGAGATTAAGGGGTTAAAATCCCTATCCGTAAGATTGTGGAGAATGGAGCCTAGCTCGGTTTGTTGTGTATTTAGCGTTGAAGGCTCCTTAAATACACAACAATAAGTACTTTGCATAAGTTTCTTACACGTGAGAGTGTCCGGATTGAGAAAAATTCAATAAGAAATTATCTGCAGATGATAGAATTTTAGCAGAACTATGGCGTAATACTTAAGTCGGGGAGAACGGACATCATACCATGGACAACGCCACAATCCAACGACCACAATACGTGGTGATGTCCGTTCCCCCACTGGAAGATATGCCCTCCAGAAAAATCCTTTTCCTCCTCATGCCCGTGGTGGAGATGGTGAGGGAGAGGGTCGAGGGGAGGTTACCGGGTGGGTTCACGTACTTCAAGCTGCTGATAGTGATGATCGTTTTCACGTGTTCCTTGAGGGACGCGGTGAACCTTGTGAACACGGACGTGGTGGTCAGGCTCTTCGTTGATGAGCGCGTGGGGAAGACGACCCTGTTCGACTTCCTTGAGAGGTTCGCAAGGGAGAGGAATAACCTGCTCAGGGAGATCGCGAGGGATCTGGAGGGGAGGTGCAGGACCATGTACCTACCGTCTAGCGCGCTCCACGACGGGATTGAGTGGCTGGTGGACTCGTTCCTGCTGGACCTCCCTCCCGGGAAGACCAGCCTGGAGACCATGATGGAGAAGTACAGGCTTGGGGGCTACCCCGGTTAGTTGTGGAATATGAGGTGAAAAATAATGGCAAAAAATAAAAATATCCCTGGAAGGGGTAATACCATGAGTTCGGAGGCAGAAAGGGTAAAGGCCAAGGCGAAGGCAGTGCTGGAGGAGGCAGTTAAGAAGGGCGTGTCCCTCACCGAGATAGAGGAGCTCGTGCTCCAGGCAGCAATGGAGGCGGAGAGGGACGCGTACCTGGAGGAGCACGACGACGTGAAGAACGGGACGTACTTCAGGTACTTGAGGACCAGGGACGACGAGCTGAGGCTGAGGGTTCCAAGGACGAGAAGGAAGGGCTTCAGGCCAAGGATTTTGCCTGAAAAGGGCGAGAGGACAAGCGAGGACTACGAGTAGTACTTTCCTGAAAATCCCTTCAAGTCCATTTTACCTAAAAGTTTTTCAGATCTGTCCAAGGATCTTCCAGTTAAATTTTATCTTTAAGATCAATGACATCGCTCATCTATGAACGATTTTCGTTTTGGTATGGATTTTCTTGAAGAATATCTCACTACGTTAAAATCCGTAAAGCACTATACGAGGAGTTCCTGGAGGCCCTGGTCCTGGAGGGGTTGTCCCCAGGCCAGATCAAGGCAGTCCTGAGGAGCAGGGGGATAGAGTACAGCCCGGAGGTGATGGACAGGGTGGTTAAGGAAATAGCGAGAAGGTTGATGGAGTTCAAATCTGCTCCTCTCCCCCACGACCTGTTCAGCGTATGCGGACGTGAAGTTCATCAAGGTCAGGGAGAACGAGGTGGTGAAGGAGAAAGCAGTGTACGTGGCTATTGGCGTCGACCTGGACGGAAACAAGTTCGTCCTGGACTACGAGATCAGGGAGAACGAGGATATAGACGGATGGAGGCACTTCCTCAACGGGCTAATCTCCAGGGGAGTCAGCAGGGTTGACGTGATTGTCACGGACGACTTCCCGGGACTGGACAGGCTGATCTCCACGCTCTTCCCCTCCTCCCAGCACCAGCTCTGTTTGGTTCATCTGGCCAGACCTGCAGGGCGCTTCCGGACGGCGAGAAGGAGAAGGTCTCCTCCCATCTCCCCTCAAGTCGGCCAGGAACGTTGAGGAGGGAAAGGCCATCCTCGAGTCCCTCAGCAAGGTAGTGGAGCCCTACTCCCCCAGGCGAGCTAGGCGACTCCTTGAGGCCTCAGACCTCTACACGGCCTTCCTGAACTTCCCGAGGGAGGTGAGGCACTACATCTACACAAACAACAGTTCCGAGAGCTTCAACTCCTACCTTGACGGGATACAGGACGACCTAGGAGGTTACTTCCCGTCCCTCCTTTACCTGGAGGCCTACCTGTTCGTGGCTATCCATCGAAATAACGCGAGGTGGAAGTCGCGTCCCATGTCGGTCATCAGGCATCACTCCTACCACCTTCGTCAGCTCCACGCTGCCCGCTTCCAGGTGACGGACCATGAAAGCTTATAACGCGGGTTCTTTATATTTTCCTACACAACAATATGGGGTAGCCCCGGCTTGACGCTGTGAGTCTTGGACCTGTGGACAGGTTGAGGGCGTTCGTGAAGGCCAGGCTGAGGGCGAGGACAAGGAGGAGGTTCCAGGGAAGGTGGACCAAGAAGCGGACAAGGTCGTACTTTGGGCTCAAGGTCTTCCCGCTCATCTCGCCCGCCCTCTTCGTCCACGGTCTTGAGGTTGAGTTCGCCAACTTCTCGGACGCGAGGTGCTGTCCAGGAGGGGGCTCAAGCTTGACAGGGGTTTCAGGGAACGCGGTACCTTCGTCCACCCCCGCGGTCCCTGGAAATATCTTCGTCCCTACGTGGAGTACTTCGGGATCTTCCTTAAGCACTGGAGGCCCTACGCTGAGAGCAGGGCCAGGAACGAGGCCTTCATCTACATGATAGCCATCACAACATGGTCCACTTCCTCTCCATCCATAGGAGGACTCCTCCCCACCTGCGTGCTGTGCAGCTCCCCTGACGTCCTGGGACGTGAAGGGTCAGGGTGTAGCGTTGATGATATATTAAGATTTACTCCTAGATATAAATCGTGTAGAATTATTTAATCCTTCTTCAAGGTGCAAGCTTGATATGACTGATTAATATTATACATTATAGTCAAATAAGCCGAATTCTGTGCATTCCGGACACTCTCACGTGCTCTCCAAAACGTGCCTCTAATCGGAAGGTGAACTGCCCAGCCCTCACGGTGAAGCTTCTTGGTTCATTGACATGCTCGATCCTCTCCATCCACGGCGTCGAATGGAACCCATACTTGACGCCCAGTGTGGGAGGGTTACTGAGGCATCGGTCTCCGCAAGCTTGACTTCGGTTCCATCCCTGGGTGGCCATCCCACGTGATCGCACGATGGGATTTAGCAGGCCACAGTTGATTTACGCATTATCATTCAAAATCTTCCTTTGGGCTATCCATCCCTCACGATGGGGTCTTCTGCCCCCTTAACCCCTAAAGAGATAAAAATTAATCAAAACCACTAACGACCTTTACGTCCTCATCCAACATATCCTTAGCTCTCCTCCACAACTCCACGAACTTAGTGTACCTCCCGTACCTTTTGATCCACGTCAAGACCGTGCCTAGAAGAACCTAAAGGACGGGGATCTCACGCTCATCCCGTTTGCATGCATCTTAAGGGTCCTCTCCCTCACGCTCTTATCGTAACGATGTTCCGCTCCCTCCACGAACTTCCTCCCGCACTCTTGGCAAAGATAGAACTGCTTCCCGGAAACCTCCCCATTCTTAACCACGTTATTGCACGAGGGACAGGGAACGTACCTGTAAACCAGTTCCCTTCTTCTCTTGGTCGTGGATAATACTCTTTAAAATGTTTATGCCTCAATGATGTACTATGGACACGCTCGATAGAAAGACAAAATATTTAATGATACTTTCAGACGTTAGACTAAGGGAATTGGTATTATATGAAATCAGTCCTTTATACAAATGAGCAGGAGAAGAAGCGTCACGAGAGAAGGTCATTAGCTGCTAAGAAAGCCTGGGAAACAATTAGGAAAACAGAACTTATTAAAAACCTACATGATCATAATACTTTGGATAATTTCTTCTTTGAGTTAGATACTAGATTTATCTCTTTCTCAGAATATGAAATTAAGCCTCCACTAATCAAGCCTTCTAAACTTACCTCTTTCCAGAATGGGGGAGTTGGTAAAGAGTTAAGCGATGGCTGGGCGTTGAACTTCGCGGTGGGATGTACCCATGGCTGTCGCTTTTGCTATGTAGACAACATTCACAAGCGGTTTACAATACACCGTGTAGGTAATATTGTAAACAGACCCTGGGGTATGTACTTCCTAAAGCCAAGAAATATAGAAGAGGCCATCGCAAAGACTCCATGGAAAAGATGGAAAAATAGGTTAGTCATGATGTCTTCAACACATGATCCCTACTTACCTCAGCTCTACCCAATACCCAGAGAAATCCTGCAGAAAGCCTTACCAGCTGGAGTGAGATTTTTGATCCAGACTAGGTCTGTGTTGGCCCTTAAGGACTTGGACATCCTTAGCAAGTACAGAGAACAGGTCATCGTTCAAGTCTCCATAGCAACAATGGACGAGAAGTTTGCATCGTTAATCGAACCAAGGGTTTCGCCACCCAAGGGAAGAGTGGAGATCTTGAGAAAAGCGAAAGAGGCTGGGTTACGTACCGGCGTGATCGTCGCTCCGGTTTTTCCGCCAAACAAGGTGAGGCCAGACGTAAGAGAAGATCTGAGGAATATTATCGATTCGATTGCAGATTACGCGGACAATATCTTCGGTGAGATGATCCATAGAAGGGGGGTAAACCTAGGGTACATAGAGGAGGAACTGGGAAGAATAGAACTAACTCCAGAGATTGATGAGGAACTTGGTGACATGTTTTATGATGTATTGGCGGAGTTCGGATTGAAGGGAACTTGGTGGTATGAACTTAGGAAAGAGTAAAAATCTCCTTTGTCTTTGAGATTCATTCTGGGCCTACCCATGTAAAAGGCCTTTAATGTGAAGTGAACAGCAAATAGGACTAGATGCGAAATTCTGTTTCCCCTAAACAATCTAGGGCCTAGTTCGGTTTGTTGTGTATTTCACATTAAAGTCTTCTTAAATACACAACAATATGAGGTAAGTCCCGAATCCAGAAAGCTCAGCTGATTACGATTTTCACACATCTGGAAAGTCTTAGTTCACCAGATTGTACCTTAATCTGTTACCTCAAGGTAACTTCTTCAGATTCCAGGCCCCTATAGAGCATAGCCTTGATATCATTGTCATAATGTCAGTAGAGACACTGATTACAGCTCTATGTTCGCGTGTACCCTCCTAAGATCTTCCTCGGTCTTCTTTAACCTCATCATTAACTCCGCGACTATCCCATCCAGAAAGACCTGAGTTGTGTCCTCGAAGAGCGTACCAAGAGGGGCGAGAGGCTCCGTTATACCCAGGATCTGTCTAGCGAAGTAATCCTCGTTCTGAGAGTACTTGGTTCTCCCGGGAATCTCCACCACCACATCTGCTAATTTTCCAAGAGGGCTATCATGATAGCTGGTCAATGCAATCAGGGTAGCCTTGGCGTCCTTAGCTGCCTCTGCCGCAGTGACTATAAGCTTGGTTCTTCCCGATCCAGATATGGCTATGGCCAGGTCCTTCTCCCTAATTGCTGGGACGATGGTCTCTCCTAGAACGTATGCATTATATCCAAGGTGAAGAAGTCTCATGGCGAAGGCTCTACCCACTAGGCCACTTCTCCCCGCACCCATGACAAGAACTTTCCCTCCCTTATTCTCGTAAAAATTAGCCAGCGTATCAACCATTCTCTCCGTCTGGTCTGGACTTATGAGCTCCACAGACCTCAAAATGAACTCAGCAATATCATACATGGTCTTGAGGCTGAGAGGAAAATTGATAGATGATGGAGGTTCCACCCTATCCGCCGTGCCTTAATTTGAAAGATATCTTTTAAAGTTACCTTATAACTTAACGAATTTGCAACCCTTAAGAAAGATCAAGATATTATCTTCAAAAAATCTAAAAAAGCTAAAGTGAGATGGTGGGTAATGTTGGAGTTCTGTTAAGCGACCTCTTCGGTTCCCTTTCAATTGACGTCACACAAAAACCTGGAGGACTTGGATCAGTAACTCCACACACTAGATGGTGGGTGTAGATGTTCTGTGAAAGGATCTAGGGAGAAAATGAAATTGCCCGAGGTCCTGGACATACTCATAGGCAGTGAAGGACAGGTAAAGAAAATGAAACATATCCACACAGGTAGATTGCGTTTTGAAGACAGTTACTTCTGCAATATTTTTACTGCCTCCTCCGGTGACGCTCCATCATGAACCAGCTTGGAGACTGCCTGTGCCATCAGATCAGGGTTTTGCGATTGCCAAAGGTTCCTCCCTACTGTGATACCAGAGGCACCAGAGTCCAGCGCATCCCTCAGCATCTTCAGGAACTCCAGATCGTTGGAGGTCTTAGGACCACCCCTTATGAGTATCGGTGCAAAGGAGGCCTCCACTACAGACGCAAACCCATTCTTATCACCCGTGTAGTCCACCTTGAGCAAATCAGGTCCAATCTCCGAGGCTAGCCTGGACACGTACTTCACCGCATTGGTCTCCTTGATGGAGTCCGTTATCTCCTTTCTCACGAAGAGCGGTTCTATGATGAAGGGTAACCCATAGTCCTGAGCCTCCCTCCTCGCCTTGGAGAGCTGTTCCAGGTTGTAACCCTCTATCCTATCATCCCCATATCCGACCACTAAGTAGGTGACCACGGCATCAGCGCCCGCTCTTACTGCCTCCTTGACCTCGTAAACCATAGAGTAATATCCCTGGTCGTACTTTCTGGCATCTCTCCAGACGTTGGCCGTGTCGAGCCTGGCAATCAGCATGGGAGATGACCTGGAGTAAAAGTTTTCCTCCACCGTCCTCAACATTGCTGGGGTCATCTGAAGCGCATCTGGATAGTTACCCATTTTCTTGACGACACTCATGGCGTTCTCAATTCCCCTGAGTGGACCCATAACCAGCCCATGATCCAGGGCAACTACGAAGGCCTTTCCCCTGTGAAATAGTTTTTTCAGTCTAATGTCCAGTCCGCTCATTAACTATTCTTGTCTGGGATCGCTTTAATTTTTACTTGGACTACTGGGGTGCTTACCCCAGTCAAGGGGGAAACAATACATTGGTTGTGTACTGATCTCAATTCCATTTAGCCTGAAGACGTTCTGCTTCTGGCTGGCGAAAGGATTGGTTTCACAACGTCTATCGCTCCGTTTATAATTTGCCTTGAGTATCTATTTAGCGCTAAATTCACGATCACGAACGGGATAAGTGCCAATCCCGCCCTTTCGGCCATGATATACAAGTCCTGCACAAATCTGGAGCCGTGAATTGGAAGAACCGGGTAAAGCATGAAAATCAAGCCTATCACCAGGGAAGATACTACGGGCACGCTCACCTCAAGGAGAGGAACGCGAAAGTTGTATAGCTCCTTGGAACTTTGGAAAGCCGACACACATATCGCCACCGAGTTTATGAGAAGGCCTAGACTCATGGATGCGGAATAGATGGCGGGATCCGTAACGTGAGAGACATAGAGAAACCCCATTAAACCTATCGCCACCCCAGTACCAATCACGGAGAGGGTGGAATTTCGTTTCGCTAATCGCGCTAGATGTCCTTTTAACTCATCTCTAGATTCCACGCTCAGGGTTTGATCTATCATGTAGACGCTCGTGTAAAATATCTGGAAGAACCCTCGTAGTAGGTTTGATATAGAAAGGATAATCAGGGATATGTAGGCAGCTACGTACTCGGGTCTCAGTAAGTAGAGGAGGGGAAGTCCGTCAGCTAGCGCAAGCAAGAGGAACAGGGAGCTGGCAAGCGAGAAGAGCTTAAGGGAGGTCTCTATGACAGAGGGGTCCTTCGTCTCGCTGAGCTTGGGTATGAGTCCGCTGAACGCCCCAGTGGACCATACAACTAGGTTGGAGATTATGAGCGCGGACTCGAAATACGACACCGGCACCGTATTCCTAACGAGAAACACTGCGACCCAAGTTAGGGTAGCCTCAAGAATGTACTGTATGTATGGGATCATGAAAATTACCGATTTCCTGAGGGCCATTAACGCCACGTGAATGTCCCTCCTAAAGTTTGCCTTGACAAAGAACATGTTTATCCCTATTTGCGCAATGTAGCCCAGCATGTAGGCCAGAATAACTGCCTCAATGGATAGTCTGAGGATCAGTAGTCCGTAAACGGCAACTCCAAGCCTGATTAGCTGGAAGGTTAACGAGGCAATTGCGTTGACTCTCGGACCTCTCCCCAACGATATAGCGTTGGTTGCCTTCATGAAGAAGATGGTGAAGATTAGGAGTACCCCTAGATAGAAGTAAGCTGGTTCGTTGTAGTGCGAAATGCTCACGAAATACGGGACAAGAGCTACGTAAATAACCGAGCTGAGTACCGCAGTTATCATGTCTATGAGGAGAATGCCCCCCACAGGTCTGCCCTCAGCAGTGTATCTCGAGGTGATGTTGGAGAGAAGGTCTCCAGGTATCGTGAAGTAACCAGTCACTAACACGAAAATGAATTGCCAGGCTCCAAAGGTCTCTACGGAGACGGCGGAGAGATATCTGGCGACTACAAGGGAAAAGAGAAAGGAAATAGGGGATCCAATCAATCTAAGGGCTAAGCTGAAGATGCCGATCCTCGCTAGGCCTGGCTTTGGTTTACTCAAGTATGGGACACCTTTTTACGTCCCAATAAAAATTGCGGATTAAAGAGTAATCGCAAGTCTCACGATTCAAACATGTCATCTAAGGCCCTGGCCACATCCCTGATTGAGATTATACCCGTGAGCTTACCATCCTGGTTAACCACGGGAAGGTGCCTGATGTTGTAGGTCCTCATAAGGCTAAGAGCCCCTGTAATCGGTGAGTCTTCCCTCACGGTGATGAGCGAGGCCGTCATTATGTCGTCCACCTTATCATCCAATTTATGGTCCTTTCCTATGGCTCTCACCACATCCCTTTCCGTAACTATGCCTATGGGCTTACCCTTTTCCGTTATAATGACCGAACCAACGTTTTTCTCGGTCATTATTTTGGTTATCTGTCTTAATGTTGCACCCTTTTCAACTGATATAACTTCAGTTTTCATGTAATCTTTTACGATCTCTTCCATGTGAACGAATAAAGCTTCACGGATTTAAAATTAAGCCAACAAAGGTTCGAGGTAATGTATTTTGTTGCAAATGTCAATAATTACAATCTAGCTGGAGGAAAAGCGGGGACCAATTTTCCAGTTTATTATACCTTATATGTGAATTCCAGGGCATTGAAGTAATTATCCGGATCTCCCACGTTCAGCCATCTCTCCTTCTCCAGGAGAATCGCATACACTTCCCCGCCCTGTCTGAGAATGTTTGCAATACCGTATGTCAACTCCAGCTCTCCTTCCGTTACGTTTACCTGTTCCAGTGCACTCATGATCTTGGGGGAAAAGATATAAACTGCAGAGATCCCGAGGTCTGATTTTGGCACCTTCGGTTTCTCCTCTGCCTCCTTTACCCTCAGCAACTTATGGCCCATTCTCTCCCCCATCTCATCAGCAGTTACTACACCGTACCTCTGGGGGTTACTTACCTTCCTCACCATGAGTACTGCATCGGGTTCCATTTCCTCAAAGACCCTGGTTGCCTCAACGTATCCTCCCGTCAATACACCATCGTCAGCGTGGACAAAGAAGGGGTCATTCCCCACAAAATCCTTAGCCCTTAGGACCGCATCACCAAACCCCTTCGGAACATTTTGAGTGACGAAGGTGACACCTCTCTCCGCTAGATAATCCACAAGAAGCTTGCCCTGGCTTCCCACAACTATGCACGGCTTATTAACCCCAGCCTCGCCCAGGGAATCCAGAATTAGGTCGATAACAGGTCTCATCACAAATTTCCCGTCCTCCTTCCTGAAGAGGGGAAGGAGAGCCTTGGGCAGAACTGATGTGATATACTTCATTCTACTGCCCTTACCGGCTGCTGTGATTACTGCCTTTTCCACTTTCATGGGAGAAAGGAGATATATCTCAATTTAAACTATATGCTAGGTTTCCCCGGAGTTGAAATTTGACGTGTCTCAGGCTCACTTAGAGCACGGGATTGTTTATCTGTGTACGGGGTTTGGGTCTCATTGAATTTCATGTACTTTGTATTCAATTCTCGACCCTTGGAGTTCACCGAAGTCGCGGATTGAACCGTTCATCCTTCTCACTCCCATTAGGGGGATAACCCCACTCACCTTGCGGTGAGGAAACCTCCACATCCTGAGGTTAAACTTATGCAGAAACCTCCTCATGATGTTAAGTGAAGCATTGAATTGCCTATCAAGGGTGAACCCGCACCTCCCGCACCTGAAGGTCCTGCCAACCGTTCGGGAAACCCATCCACATCTGGGGCAAGACCTGGATGTGAGGTGCGGGTTCACCTCCACCACTCTACAACCGTATAGGGGAGCCTTATACTTCAACACGACAACCAGTTTCCTCCAGACAGTCCTCGAAAGCTTGCGTGATAAGGATTCGCTGGCGTCATCGAACATGCTCTCCTTATTCAACCTCTCGAAGACCAGAACATGATTATTGTATAGCTCAAGAATGAAGTTAGCCAGCTTGTGAACCAAATCGTTAACCCTATTCCTCTCGCGATGAGAGTACCTCCTCATCAGTTTCTTGCCACCCTTCAACTTTCTAGAGGCAACTGACTGTACCTTAGCCCTCTTCATTTGCATGACATACTTCAAGGAGTAAAGTTGCTTTAGAGAGATCGTGATGAATTTCTCGCCATCGTAACCGTCCAAGGAGTACAAGTTAGAATCGAATGCTACAGTTTCAGGTGGCGTGGTTGTTGGTGATTCTTTTCTGAACACTAAGTATACTTTATCCTCCTTGATGACTGGTTCTGTTAACTCCATTCCTTCCACTCTGCTAGAGAACCATCTTCTATCCCAGGAATACGTTATGTACTCGTGTGGTTTCACGGTTATCCTAACGCTCTTACCGAGGACTTTCCTCAACGTGGTTTTCACCCTCACGTAACCCTTCCTCACAAGCGGTGGTTTGAACTTGCTTCTCCCCTTCTCAAATCTCCTCCTCCAGGAGTCAAGGATAGAGTATACGTCGTGAATAGCTTGGTCAACGTAGTGTTTTGCTAATCCTTGCGCATTCTCTTTCATTAGGTCTCTCAATTCCTTGTATATTTCCTTCTTTTTTGGTAGCTCGACTCTTCCATTCTTCACGTTAACTTTGCTGAACACGTACTTTATTCCTTTGTTTAGTAAGTTCACGTAGGCACGAATTAACTCTTTGCTTCTCTCCTCCTCATTTCTTATCGCATACGTTAAATGTATGTATTCTTTTTCTGGCATGAATGTTTTAATTCTTAAGTTCTTCAACACATTTCTTCACCTTTTCATACTTATGACCTCTCGTTCCGCCATAGAACGAGGCTAAGATACTGGTTAAGTCTTCAATTAGTTCCTGTTCTGGATCCTCTTTTTCGAGGACTGTTATCTCGCAACAGTGTGCCCTGCACACCTCCTCAAGTATCTCGAACCCGAATCTCACCAGCCTGTCCTGGTGAGCCACGACTACCTTGCTCACCTCGTTATTCAGCACCATCTTCAGGAGTCTTCGAAATCCTTTTCTCCTCATGTTCAATCCAGATCCCATATCAGTGATAACGAGGTCGTGTTCCGGAACCCTTTCCTTCAAGTAGTTCACTTGATTAACCAGGTCGTTCTCTGCACCTGATGACACCCTAGCGTAAAGTACCACTTTCTTTTTCCTTATTATTCCTGCCAATCTCTCAACGTCCTCTTCTCTAAATCTCATTTTCCCAGATGGCAATCTCTCTGGTTTTATGTACCCCTTTTTCACGTATTCCTGCAATGTTCTGTAGGAGATTCCCAGTCTCTGGCACACTTCCTTGGGCCTCAGCATTGTATCTGATTTGTATACAAAGTATTTAAACTTCACGCTCTAACGGAAACAGTTTTCAACGGCGGATAGGGAATTCATTCTTCTAGCTACAGGTTCAGTATGAGTGAATCGATCTTTTCTTCATTTCCATACCGTCTTGGGCATTATGACGTGTTTAAAACCTTCAAGTCTCTCCTTGTAAGGCAAGAGGTCCTTTATCATAACCTTGGTCTCGTCCCGAATGTTTCTCTTGGGTTTAAATCCCAGAGATGGAAGGACCTTAACTTCAGGGTTATAGTAGTGTTCCTCCGCCTCCACTCTGGGATTCTTTACGTGAGTTATATCAACCTTTAACCCTAACTCTTCCGCAGCGTTCTTCACTATCTCGGCCAGTTGCCTCACGTTGTAAACTTCTGCAAACTGGTTAACAACCCTGTACTCGCCATCCTTGGGTGGATTTTCTATCAAGAGCCTCAATGCCTCCACGCTATCCTCTAGGGAGATGAAACCTCTAGTCTGTTTCCCCTTACCATAGGGTGTGAGGGGTAGACCTAGGACAGCCTCCACACAGTACCTGTTTATCACTGTTCCCCACGTCTCGTCGAAATCAAACCTGGTTCTCAGTTCCTCTTCCGTTATTTCCTCGGTCCTAGTTCCGTAAACAGGCCCCTGCATTATGTCTGTTACGGTAAGGTTGGAAAGCTTACCCTTAAAGAGAATCAGAAAGGTATCGAATATCTTGCTCCAGTGATAGTAGGAGCCACCCCACTTTGGAGTAGGGATAACATCCTCCTTCCCCTGAATGATAGCCTTCACGAATGCTGACTCGGGGATGTCAAAGTTTGGAGTACCGTACTCGCCCATAGTCCCCATCTTGAGAATGTGAATCGATGGGTCTACCTCGCTCACGGCGTAAAGGAGGCTCAGCGTCGATTTCAGGTTATTTTCAAGGGTGTACCAGGCATGCTCATAGTCCTTCATCGAGTATGGTGCCGATCTCTGCTCTGCAAAATGAACTATCACGTCCGGTTTGAAGTCCCTAATGGTCTCCTCGAGCAATACCTTGTCCTTCGCATCGCCCACTATAAACCTGATATCGGCACCTAATTTCCTCCTCACCGCTTCAACCCTTTCCTTTGGGGACGGTAAGGGGAACGCGGAATCGGACCCAACCTCAGCCGAGAATCTTCTTGTGGAGAGGTTGTCAATGCCCGCAACCTCATGCCCCTTGGCCACCAGTCTGAGAGCCAGGGCCCATCCTATGTAGCCGTCAATACCAAGGATTAAAGCCTTCATAAAAACCTATTTGAGGTTAGACTAAAAATTTTCTGACTAGAGACGAAATGAAAAAGAAACTCATTGGTACTTCAGTTTCTCCAGCATCTGTATCCTTTTGGCTGGATGGGGATGATCACTGAAGAAGTCAGCATACCAAGGCACCCTTTCAGTCTTCCAGTAGTTTATAAGTTCATCCACGTTCCCGTATACCTCTTGAGGAGTTGTTGACGTAAAGAACAGCATCTTCATGATGTTATTCTTGTTTCTGTACCTCTCCACTGCTCTGGGATCCACAGTCAGGGTTATCTTGGCTAGAGCTCTCTCTAGGTTATCTGCACCGCCTGGTACTGTCTTGGCTGAATTGAAATCGGCATAGGCCTCTCTCATCCTGTTTATGGCTAGGATGAAGAACTGGAAAATGAAGCTGAGAACCAGAAGGCCTATCCCTATTGCCCAGGCGTAAAGGGATCCGTTTCTCTGTCCCCCTCCTCCACCGAGGAAACCGCTCCACATTAACGAGTATCCAATCCAGTACATTATGGCAGGGATGAGTCCTATGGCCAAGAGGAGCTCCACATCCCTGTGTTTCAGGTGACCAAGTTCATGACCTAGTACAGCTTTGATCTCATCAGGAGTGAGTACCCTCAAAAGGGGAAGAGTTATGGCCACCCTCTTCCCCGCTATTGGGCTTCCGTACGCGAAAGCGTTAGGGAACGGAACATCTGCGATATATACCTTAGGAGTACCAATTTTGTTGTAGAGTGCTACCTCATCCACGAGGTTAACCAACCAGCCATATTGTGGGTCACCCGGGGTCACCTCCTTAGCCCTGTACATGGCGTTTATCAGGTAGGGACCCACAAGCCACTGAATCACGTTTATTATTCCCACCAGAATCAGTGCACCAACTATAATGTAAGGGGTAAACGACCCATACAGGTAACCCAATACTCCGTAGACTAGGGCAAAACCTGCCACTAAAACAGCGAGACTTAGTAGTATCATTCCAAGTTTAAGTTTGATTGAGACTAAGTTCATCTGTATCAAAGTATATGATGCAAAGATGGGATAAAAAAGATTTTCAAGATAACTCTTTACACTGGGAGAGACACTCCTTCGCTCCTTGGATCCGCAACGGCTACGTGCATGTCCTTCTTTGTCTTAAGGGCTTGAACTATTCCCACTTGCGGGGAGAAGGGTTCCAGTTTGGTGGAAGGAGTACCCAGCCTGCTTTCCGCGACAACCTTGTTTCCAGTGAACATGAATCTTGGGGCATTAACGGCCTCATCAATCTCCATCATGTAATCTACGTAATACTCCAGAACTTCCGAGTGAATCTGAGGTCTTAAATCCCCACCTGCACATCCAATGATAAGCTCGTCGTCCTTTCCCTCAGCGTAAAGTATGGAAAGGGTATGAAGCGGGCGCTTTCTTCCCTCTGGCTTATTTCTTCCCTCGGTGAAGTTATCGCCTCGGTTGTTGAACACTATGTCGTTCACCACAATCCCAGATCCGAAGGGCTGGAACAGGCTCTGTATGAAACCCACTCTGTTTTCCTCGTCTGCTACAGTGAAAAACGTCGTATCCCCATCCTGGTTAACCTTAGCCTCCATCCCAACCTCCATGAGCCTTTGAGTGAGGTAATTGTTATCCAGTAGGAAGGCCGGTAATGGATGGAACCTGGGGTCTGCAACGTACTGATCCCTATCCTCGTATGCCAGAGCTGAGATCCTGACGTGCTCGTTCACCCTCTTCACGTCATTGTAGGGCAATTTGTTTATCCCAGTCATCTCAACCATCTTAAGGATCTGCAGGGTTGTGATCCCTTGGGTGTTAGGAGGAAATTCGTAAACCGTATACCCCCTGTAGTTAGTCCTAAGCAACTCCACCTTCTCTGCCTTGAACTCACTGAAGTCCTCCAGCTCCACTGGGACACCCCTTCTTTTAAGTCCATCCACCAGTTCCTCCGCAACTTCCCCTTCGTAAAATGATCTGGGGTCCCTTGCCACTCTTCTTAGTACCTCCCCGACTCCCCTAACCTTTATTCTGTCTCCGAACCTCTTTCCACCGTAAAGTGATTGCCAGTCTTGAGTAAGTCTTTCAGAGTTGACTATGGCATGATGGAGGCCTCTTCCCACGTAAAACCCGTTCACTGCTAGTTTAATTGCCGGTTCCAGAAGTCTGTCAAGGCTCATGGTAGTGTAATCCTCCATGGCATGCCAGAGTTCCACCAGACCTGGAACCACAATTGACCTGGGACTTCTGGGATCTATCTTTTCCTCCCCAATGGCCTTGGGTGCCCATCCCGTGGAGTTTATGGCAATAATACCCTCCGGGGTTTTAGCCAGGAGTAGTCCATCTCCCCCTAACCCACTCGTGTGGGGTATAACTACTGAAAGGGTTGCGCTCACTGCTATGGCTGCGTCAAACGCGTTTCCACCCTGCTCAAGTATCTTTGCTCCCACGTAACTCGCAACGTAATTCTGGGAGGCTACAATTCTCCTACCCGCAGCTGTTGGCATATTTCCTTAATAACATGGCAACAAATAAACCTTAGATATCCTTGAGGATTTCCAAGGACTTTCTAGAGCGAGTGGAGAAGGACAGCTGTCTCCCTTACAGGGACAGCGAGGTTGTCTGCGTTACGGAGGATCTACCAGGGTCAGACGACGCACCGGTACAACTGGAGGTGGACAGGGAGGGAGGGAACGTTCTGCTGAGGCATGTAATACTGGATAGGGAGGACAATCCGCTTTATGTGGAGTATTTCATTGACAGGAACTTCCTAGACAGCATCTCCTCCACCAGGAGTGTGATAGTACTTTTCGTGAATACGGAAGGAGATATAAGGAAAAGGTTTTCCATACCTCTAACCGACGAAGATATACGCCTGATAAGGAGTGAGATGAGAGTTGGAAGTTAGGGAATTACAAAACAGGTTGAGGGAGATGTATTTCGAGAAGGATAAGGAGAGGGGAATTTTCGGTACCTTCACTTGGTTCACCGAAGAGGTGGGCGAACTGGCTGAGGCTCTTCTGCAGGGTGAGAGGGGATCCGTTGAGGAGGAGCTTGCGGACGTGATAGCTTGGGCCATATCAATAGCTAACCTGACGGGTGTTGACGTGGAGGAAGCTTTAAAGAAAAAGTACGGATTGTGACAGCATGAACAGAGAGGAGTTCTTTTCTGCACTGAGGGAAGCGCTCATAGATTCAAGGAAGAGATTCTACAGGAACTTGGTTTTCATAGAAAGACCTGACTACCTGGAGGATTTGAGGCATGTGCTGACTCTTTTCAACGAAACTCAGGGAGGTACGAGGAGGGCTTATGCCTTTCACCCTTGGGCTACCGGGTCCAAGGATAGGTTCGTCGCGGTGAAAGATCTACTGAAGCAGGTGGACGACATAGATTACTCGAGCTCAGAGTATTATCTGGGAAGGACATATGACTTGGTAGTCCTGGATCTTGTGGACAACTTTCAGCCCAACTACGTGGGCAGGCTAACTGATCTAACCAGCGGAGGAGGACTAGTGGTGATGTACACTGACAACCTGACACAGAACAAGATATTTCGAAATTCCATTGCCAGAAAGGGGGTAGTTCACGATTACTATGAACAGAGATTCAGAAGGAAGTTGGCTGAGCACGAGGGTGTGTTCAGGATAGAGTTGAGTTACGAGGCTAAACCCTTCACAGGTGAGGTTAGACTCACCACTGAGAAGAGACCGTTGAGAAGCATGTACTTCCCAAAGGAACTTCATGATCTTTGCCTCACCGACGAGCAGGACAGGGTTCTGGAAGAGTTCAGGATCATGTACAGGGGAGGCAAGAGGATTCTCGTGATAACAGCCCCTAGGGGGAGGGGAAAGAGCGCTGTTACTGGGCTGGGTATTGCGGCTCTGATAGCGGACTCCAATCGCGAAAGAACTAGGGTTGTAATAACTGCCCCTTCTCTCGCCTCAGCATCGCAGATTATGGAGTTCGCAAAGAGGGGTCTTGACGCGCTTCAGGTCCCCAACGAAGCTGAGATGTCTGATGTGGGGATTGTGAGAGCAATCAGGGGTGATAACTTCTCAGTTGTTTACGTTTCCCCAGAGACCGCCGTGGGAGAGGATGGGACTTTTCTAGTTGTGGACGAAGCTGCGGCGATCGGGATAAATCTGCTGGCTCAATATGTCAACAGATGGAGAAAGGTAGTCTTCGTTTCCACAGTTTACGGTTATGAGGGATCAGGAAAGGCCTTTTTACGATACCTCAAGAACATTCTAGAGGAGAGAAAGGCCTGGGCACGTTGGCTAACCATGAGCAAACCCTTGCGCTATGCCGAAGGTGATCCAGTGGAGAAATGGCTCTATGACGCCCTGCTTCTCAACCCTGAACCGGCTAGGCCAAGAAGCCTGGAATCCGTGGAGTTCGTCACGCTAGACAAGGAGAAGCTATTCTCCGACGATGTACAGTTGTCTCAGGCGTATGGTATTCTAGTGTCTGCCCACTATCGTAATAATCCAGACGATCTGATGATCATGGGAGACGGACCCCATCACATCCTGAAGGCCATAAGGGCAGAGGACGGTTTCATCTCAGTCTCCCAGATCTCGGAGGAGGGAAACCTCTCCGACTCCATGATAGATCTGGCCCTTAAGGGAGGGACCTTCGACGGAGATCTAATTCCCGATAGGTTACTGAAACATGTGAGGATAAGAGAGGTGGGAAAGCTTAGTGGTTGGAGAATAGTGAGGATAGCCACGGTCCCAGAACTTCAGGACAAGGGATTTGGAAGTCAGCTCCTCCAAATGATACTTGACGACGCCAGGGCTAAGGGGATTGACTGGGTTGGATCCTCATTCATGGGTGATCCAAAGGTCCTGAGATTCTGGATCAGGAACGGTTTTACCCCCGTTCATGTCTCTCCAAAGAGAAACGAAAAGTTTGGAGATTTTCCAGTAGTGGTTATTTATCCCATATCCGATCTTTCCAAGAGGGTTGTGGGAATAGCCTCCTACGTGTTCAAGGAGAAGCTGTTGAATACCATACATGACGTCTACTTCAACATGACCCCGGACATGGCCATGTTACTTCTACAGGGTAGTAAGGCGCATCAGGACGTAAAGTTGAACAGGGTCCATCTGGCAAAACTGGTGGCATTTCTTCAGGGAACGAGCCCATATGAATCCTCAGCAGATGCGATTCACGTTCTGGTCATGAAGTATTTCTGGGACGGTAAAAGAGATTGGAAACTGGATGACGACTTGGAGAAGGTGCTCTTGGCCAAGGTTCTTCAGGGAATGCCATGGTCGTATCTGAACGTTGTAGTGGGAAAGGGTAGGACCAACTCCACGGAGGCCATACATGAGGCGGTGCAGATTCTCGCAAAAAGATATTATAACTTGGATGAGGAAGGAGAAATTGCGATTTCGTTACCCGATCTGGATGATGAGTTCACAACACGATGAATTGTGATATAATGCATCTCAACTGATCAGGCAACAATGGCTAGGGAGTTGAGAATTATTGCTACCACCGTTAATAGAGAGAAAAGTTGATGGAAACCAATGGACATTCCTGGCTTTTCAGGGTTCTTATTGATTGACCTGTATACCCAGAGGCCAGCACCAATTTCAAGTACTGTGAATAGCAGGGTTAACCAGTAGTGAAGATATATCACAGCGAATACGAATATCACAGCAAGAATCCCATGAATAGCCCACGCCCACTGTATTTTCCCCTGTGGCTTTCTAACTTGGCCTATGGGCCTAGACATTCTTCTCAGTCCCGTCACCACTCCTCCCATGAAGATTACGAAATACAGGAAGTGCGGAGGTATTATAGCCTCTTCAAGGAATTGGATAACGTTTACGTGATAACCTAGCCCTTCCAGAAAGATAAGAAGGTACGTAACGAATGTGGTGTAGGCAGCTATGTCGTGAAGGCCCTGAAATATCGAGGGTAATTTTCCCGCAAGAACGTATAGAGTTGCCATTCCAAGAAGTGCTGTAAATACCACTGCCACAAATCCCACGAGGGTAATGAATGAGGGTGACATTACTAGAAATGCAAGGGATATCAGTCCTACAATGGTTGCGCTGATCCTGTGTAACGCCTCCGGATCTCCCTTCATGGCCACTTGGTGAATATCTCTGGTATAGGGCCACTTGGTACCTAAGGATAGACCATACCCATAACCCTCTACAATACCGCCCAGTACAACAGTCATACCGGCCAAGATTGACGCAACAATTCCTAAAGTGTATAGCATGAGATAGAGTAGAAGCGAGCCGGTAAAATAGTTTAATGAACCAGGAGTTAACAAACTGGCTTAATTAGGGAACTGGGAAGGGTATATCTATTGCTTAACTTGGTGATGTATATATCTTACTCACCTTGCTTACGCGTCTCGCCTACATGAATTGAGTCGTCCTTTCCATTATGCTTTCTACAATAGATTGAAGATATCCACCAAAACGAGACTCCTCAATGAAGGGTATACTCACCACAATCTGGAAAAGTTTTTCCAGTTTCCTAGAAATATTGTATCCCTCGGGAACCTGGTTAATCACCAGACCGAACTTGCTGTAAAACTTATCACTATATTCCAGTGTCACCTTAAGATTCAGCGGATCTGTGACGAAAATTGGTAGGGAATCTATGTCCAATTTTATGATCGGATTATCTGGAATAGCGCACGAAAAGTTATCTATCACCACGTAATCCCATCCCTTGGAGTAAACTTCTTTTAACTTTTCCGATGCCCTCTCCAGGTCCTTAGAGTCAATTCTAAATGGCTTTCTGAAAAGTTTGAGCATACAGAGATTACCATCGCACAGCATGTCATCGGTTATCCACATTTTTCTTCCAAGGCCACAGGTAGGAGTCTTATCCACAATTAGAGTCTTACCGAATCTGGCAAGCTCCCTAGACAGAGATAGAGCCACACTTGTTTTACCGACTCCCTCCTTTACTCCAAGTACGTTTATCTTTATCAACAACACATAAGATTTAATAGAAGTATTAAAACCTTCAAGAGTTAGAGGAGATAATCCCTGTTCAGGTAAATCCAAAGTTTCATCAGGCGATCCTAGCTTAAATCTCTACAGGGATACGACGAAGAAACGTCAAACTGAGCGAAGGAAGAAACGTCAAACTGAGCGAAGCTAAATTATACCCCAAGGCCAAGAAGTTCTTCTTTAAACGAGTCTATTTATTACCTTAAACGAGTTGATGTAGATCGATCAGCATGGACCTGTTTATATCCAAGGTCTGGAAACTTATTGACCTACAGCTCCCACTCGTTGTGACGGATGCAGAAACCTATCTGGTCAGGGAGGGCAATATAACCCAGGAGGACTACGAGAAAATCAAGAATGTTGCTAGATCCATAAAGTCCTCCTATTATTCGGGAGATTTGAATAAACTTAAAACTTCTCTAAAAGAAGCATTAAATCAGTTAAAAAGTATTCAACCCAAAAAACCCTTTCCACCAGAGATGAAGGCAAGGTTTGATGGCGTCATCAAGACCCTGACAGAATTAAACGAGCCACAGCAGGTAACCTCTTAATATAGTCATCTGTTCCTTAACTCTAAACATGATAAAAATGTCCTCCAGGAGGAATGAATATCTTTCTTTTTCCCTTTAAGCCAAATATACTCTTTTTAAGGGATTCACCCTTTAAGCTTTGATGAAAACGGAGGATTTTTCCAGGGAAATTTTTTAAACTTTTAGGATCGAAAAGCTTAAAGGGAGATCATGAAGTTAAGCCGAGGTGTTCTTTCTCTTAAAGAAGCATACGGGCAAGCTATGGCAGTCACTGCACCTTTAGGTAGCGTTGTTTCGACATCAACGGCGGCTATACTATATGCAGGTCACTCAGTTGTGTTTACCACATTGCTTGCTTTACTTGGCAGTGCCCTCTGGATCTACACTCTCACAAGTTATACTAGAAGGGTGGCATCCCCTGGAGGCTATTACACCTTCGGTTATAGCGCCTGGAGAAATAAGACTGTGTCGTTCTTTGAGGCCCTAACTGAGGTTTTCGCATACTCCCTACTTAACGCAGTCAATGCCATCACTCTGTACCTGCTGGTGAGTATAGGTCTCCAGGTTATTGGCGTTTCCACCCCATGGTGGGTTGAACCACTGGTTATAGGCCTCGGTTTAGCTTACCCAACTTTAATCTCCCTAACTGATATCAAGAAACTTTTGGGATACGTTGTTACCATAAGTGCCTCCGCCGAGGTTGTTCTTCTGCTGGGACTATTCGTTCTTTCATTATCTAAGCCATTTCATCCTGAGTACTTCACACCAGACGGCGTCAGCGGAAGTGATATTGCTCAGGCATTTGTGCTCTCCATGGTGAGCATTTCAGGGGCCGGAGCAGCTTCTTACCTGGGGGAGGAGGCCAAGAAACCATACAAGACCATAACTCAGGGAATGTGGTTATCTCTGCTCATAGGAGGAATAGCCATGTTTTTGGGGACTTATGCGTTAGTAGCGTTATGGAACGGTTCCCTCTCAGCACTGGCCAATTCCCCACAACCCCTCATATATGAAATGTTCCAGTATGGCAAGATACCCATGATAATTGCTCTGGTGTTAGCTGCGAACAGCTTACTCGCCTCAAACATTGGAACTACCCTGGGATCGGCCAGAATTCTGTTTAACCTAGCGAGGGAAAAGTCAGCACCAATGTTTCTGGCAAGGACTGCAAGGAATGGTGAACCCCTCGTTGCGACCATGATGATAGGTGGCCTTTCAACTCTAGTAGTAATATTCTCAGTTCTTGGCCTAGGCGTCTCCAATGCGTTCGCTGTGGTAAGCGTTATTACTGGAATATTCTGGCTCACGGGTAGAATTGTGGATGGGTTTGGGGTTCCGGTATTTTACTACAGAATAGGTCAACTATCCTGGAATACATTATTGATCCCCCTGGTGGCTACTGCCCTAAACGTATGGGGAGTTGGAGAGTCTCTTTCCTCACCTGATATGTTCTCGATCTACACACTTGTAGCCATTGTCTTGATAATTGCAGTCTGGTATGCAATGATAGGGAGAAAGGGGAGGCCGGGATCCCTTGTAGTTGACGAAAACAATCAAGTGATCACAATTGAGGAATACATGGAAAGACTCAAGAAGAAAATTCCTAACTAGTTTTATTCTGCATTTAGATATTTATTTGTTAATATACTTCCCAACAGCACCATAACTAAGGCAAACATTGCTAGATATCCCAAGTAGTTCCATGATGGATCATTGTAAAGTAGCATTCCCCTGTTCAGTTCGGCGGCATAAGTAAGGGGATTAACGTCACTTATTGCCCTTAGCCATCCGGGGAAGAAAGCCTTGGGAAACAGAGCCGTGCTTGAGAACATAAGGGGAAGGTTTATCAGGTTGGAGATCACTCCAGGAGCCTGCCAGTCGGCCGTTTTTAAGGTAAACATGGAGTACAGAGAGGAGAAACCTATACCCACGAAGGCCAGTGATAGGAAGAGCACGCCTAGGGAGAGAGGAGTGAGATCCAGCCTGACCCCCAAGAAGTAACTGGCCACCAGCAGAATGGGAACCTGGAGTAGACCCCTGGTCATTCCCCCCAATGTCTTAGCTAGGAACACGTCATACTTGGGCGTAGGCGTGATGAGTACCCTCTTGAGATAGCCAAACCTCTTGTCCTGGATTAGACTCATGGAACTGAACATCCCCACGAAAAGCATGGATATTGACAGTTCGCCCGGCAGGATGAAGGCGATATAGTTTGTAGTATGGAAGAAACTTGTTAGAACCTGGGACGGCACTCCAGAAAAACTACTTCCGAAGAACACTAGCCACATTATGGGCTGGGAGATAAGCATTATCCACATGTAAACGCTTCTGAAAATCCTCTTTGCCTCCCTCATGTAGAGGGCGTAAAGTCTGTCCATCATCTTCTCGCCCTCCTTATCATTGCGTAGAACCTTCTCGCATCAAAGTCCTGTTCCTCAATAGTTCCTCCAGTGAGATTGATGAAAACCGTGTCCAAGCTGGACTTGTTTATCTTTATGCCCTTAATGTTGTCGTTACCTATGGCCCTTATCACGTCCATTAGCATGGTTTCAGCATTACTTACCTTTATCCTAACCTTACCATTGGTCACGACTGCGTTCTCAAACCCAACGTTCACATTGGTGCCGTTCTTGAGCTCAATCTCAATGATATCTCCACCATACCTGGACTTCAACTCCTCAGGGGTGCCCAGGGCTATTATCTTCCCCTTGTTAATGATTCCTATCCTCGAACATAACGAGTCCGCCTCCTCCATGTAGTGGGTTGTGAGGAGTATGGTTACCTGGTAGTCCCTATTTATCTCCCTTATCAGGTTCCACATGGTTGCCCTAGTGTTAACGTCAAGCCCTATGGTGGGCTCATCCATAAAGATTACCTCAGGCGAGTTGAGTAAGGCCATGGACACCTCAAGTTTCTTCCTCATTCCGGTGGAGAACTTCCCCGTCTTCCTGTTGGCGAAGTCTAGAATACCGAAGTACTTCAGTAGGGAGGTAGCCCTCTCCTTCCAGTTCCTCACGCCCGTGAGCCTTGCCTGAATTTCCAGGTTCTCCCATGCAGTGAGATCATCATCCAGTATCACCTCTGATGAGATCCATCCGATCCTTGACTTTACCTCAATGGGGTTTTTCCTTATGCTATACCCCGCAATTACTGCATCTCCCTCAGTGGGAGGTGTTAGCCCCGTGAGCATTTTGATGGTTGTTGTTTTCCCAGCGCCGTTAGGACCCAAGAGGCCAAATATTTCTCCCTTCTCCACCTTGAAGGATATGTGATCGACCGCAACAAAATCTCCATATTTCTTTGTGAGATTTTCTGTCTCTATGGAATACATAGGTGAATATCGGATTATAGAGTAAAAAAGATATATCTTATCACTTTACCACGAGAACTGGGATGTCAGATCTGCTGACCAGCTCGTTGGATACGCTGCCCAGCACAATCTTCTTAATCCCAGTTAATCCCCTGCTCCCCGTTACAATGAGATCGCATTCAATCTTGTTACAGTAATCTATGATAGCGGAAGGTACATCCGCTGATTCCAGAACCTTAGTGACCACCTTATAGCCCTCAATTTCCCTCTTCACAGCGTTTAAGGCCTCTTCAGCCTTCTTATCGCTCTCGATGGTCACCTGTTCCGGGCTCCTTGGTATTTCCTTTACAACTGTAACCATGTGAAGCTCATCACTGTCCCTCATGAGTTTCAAGGTAAATAGTAACGCCTTTCTGGCGTAATCGGATCCGTCATAAGCTAAAACAATTTTCATGACTATAATATATTAACATCGTAGTATATGAGCTTTTTATCATGATAATTAAAAAATTATCACTTTAACCCTCTTTCACGGTACTTTGGGATGAAACTTCTATGGGAGTCATGTTAACATCATAGCCCTTGAAATACCAGGTTATTGTGGCAACTGCACCAAGGGCCCATAGTGCAGTATTGTATAGCACGTAAAGGAATGGTGAGTTAAGGAAGCTCGTGAAGTAAACTGAGAGCGAGCTTAACGTGATGGGAAATACCCTGACGAGCCCTATCATGAAAGCCCTATTGGTGCTGGGGAGTATAAGGGGTTCGTAGATAGTTCTCACTGCCCATCCGAATTCACTGAAGGCCATATTGAGGAGAAGGAGGCCATAGAATAGTCCCATGTTACTGGAAACCGTGTTAATCGTGAAGAGGATACCCAGGATCGTGATTGTTCCTCCCAAGAAGGAGAAGAGGGAAAATTTCCTACTCTTTACCCTGTTCACAGCGAACCCTGCAATAATTCCAGCAGCGCTGGCCCCTACATTGGCTATGAACACTATGAAGTTCTCCAGGTTTGGGAAGTAGAAGTCACCAATGTAGAAGGCCATAAGGCCGTAGGTAAGGTACTGGGATATGGCAATGGCGACCAGGAACCAGTATCTGGACAGAAGGCTTAACTTGTTCACGTTTCTATTTTCCTGGGTATCCTGGGTCCTATTTCCCAGCTTGGACAGCTCGGTCTCAGCTTTCTCTCTTAACCCCTTCATGTAAAGCCATCTGACGGATTCGGGTAGCCTAAGTCTCACCCCTATCAGGAAAGCTAAACCCACCAGGGCTGTTAGGGAAAGCGACAGTAGCTCCAGTGTTGGGCTACTGGATGACGCGGAGAGCAGGACAATTGCCGAGGCAACCATTGCTCCCACGTTATCGAAGTTGGGAGCTAGAACCAGTATCTGATCCCTCCTTCTTAAGGGCATCATCTCTGCAGCATAGGATAGCATAACAGGGACTTCTCCCTCAACTCCAAGCACTCCCAGCACTATTCCAAAGGTTAGGGTGAAAAGCAAAGGAGTACTGGTCAAGGGAGTCTTGGTGAATTGAGAGATTAGGGACACTATGGCTATGATCAGCGCTCCAATCCCATACATGGACATTGTAACAATGAAGGTCCTCTTTCTCCCATACATTCTGTCAGAGATAAGGGGAAATATCAAGTTTCCCGCCAGCGTAGCAACGATGGGGGCAATGATGAAGAATACGTTGTTTATGGATGGGTACAGGAGTGGGGCTATGGTACTTATGGTTCCCCACATGAAGAATCCTAAGGCCAGGGAAGCGAAAAGCAGAGTATGCGTAGATGTCCACACAACCTTATCTACTTTATCTAAAGGTTCCATAAATTTTTGTTATATAACTAGGTTATAAATCTACTTTATACACTGGAGTTCAGGAGCTGTGAATAGCTGCCCTGGGCCAAGTTATCACGGAGATGAACACCGTGATGAGGGCAACAAGGTTAATTATGTCTATGATCTTGGCCATCCCCACGATTCCCATGTATTGCATTGCCATCCCGGTAACCACCTCGGCTATGCCACCAACCAGTCCGCCTATGTTGTACGACATCCCCGACAGGAGTCCCCTTACTTCCATGGGGACAGAGTGAGCAAGAAGTAGAGGGATTAGTGGCCAAAATCCACAGGACGAGGCGTAAATCACCGTGGCAATAATTGAGGCAAGCGGACCTAGGTTTACGAATCCAGGAACGGTGAAGAACAGGGAAGCGGTGAGGGTTACCAGTGCTGAAATAATTAGTTTCCTCACGTTTATTCTATCTGCCAGTCTTCCAAACACTATAAATGATATGGCTAAGCCCAAGTTGGAGACGAGGAGAGTGAGCCCCAAGGTGGAGGCCGAAATTCCAATTAATTTCTCCGCAAAAGTTGGGTAGTTACCGAAAACAGAGAAGTATGCCACAAACATCCCTGCCATGGCCATCGTTGACTTCAGAATGAGGTTTAGATAATCCTTGTATTCCACCTTTACCTTTGAGACTCTCACAGTCTTGGACTCGGGTACCTTCAGCTTCATATAGGGCACCAGAAGTAGAGGAAACGTTCCAGTGGCCAGAAATATTCTCCAATCCTGTGCTATGAAGGGAGAAAAATAGATATACATGGCACCCGTGAGCGCGTAGCCTATCCCGTACCCTGACTGGACTATCCCAGTGAGTACTCCCCTGATGGAGACCGGAGCGCTTTCATACGCAACGACAGTACCCGCGGTCCACTCTCCTCCCATGAATATCCCTTCAAATAATCTGGCAATGAACAAAACTATCACGTTGGGCGAGAAGGCCATGAGTCCATGAAAAGCAGAGTAGCCCAGGGTAGTGAACATCAGAACTGGTTTCCTTCCGTACCTGTCTGAAAACCTCCCGAATAGTGTTCCTCCAATAACCCGCCCCAGTAGGCCAAAGGAGAAGAGCAAGGATACCAGTACGTAATCAATGTGGAATGTGTCCTCAATGTACTGATAGACATAGGTGAGAATTAATAAATCGTAAATGTTTCCTGCCCATGCAATTGTGGACGCTAAGGTTGCGTGAAGGTATGGTTTCATTTCGAAAAAATGGTTCAAACTAAACTTAATAATATTTCCTGTGTTGTCAACGCAAGCGTTGAGGCCTTGATAGGAGAAGATGCTATTACTACGTACTCCAGCATCATATCTGCCTGCTAACACTCAGATTAGTGCTGACAGAAGAGCGTATGAGGGATCACTTTGACGAGCTAGTGGAAAGCCATGCAATTAGTTAGCTGTACTAAGTGGGGTTCTGTTAAGCAGTGTAGCGAGTTTTCTTTCAATTTAAGAGTAGATAATATAAGGACTAATTGCAATAAACTCCGCAAACTAAAATCAGCTGTAGTTAAATTGTCTCAGTTTCATCTTTCCATGTGTACAGGGTACTGGTTACAAGAAAGTTGCCTGGACCATGGATAGACCATCTTAAGAAGGAGGCTGAGGTGGAGATCTGGGAGGAGAGAGACCCTCCACCTCGGTCATGGATACTTTCCAGAGTTAAGGACAAGGACGGGTTGCTGGTAACCTTGACTGAAAAGGTGGACAGGGAGGTCATAGATGCCGGAAAGAACCTCAAGGTGATAAGTACATACAGCGTGGGTTTTGACCACATTGATGTGAAATATGCCATCAGTAAAGGAATAAGGGTGACGAACACTCCCGACGTCCTGACAGACGCCACGGCGGATCTGATATTCGGCCTCTTACTGGCCGTAGCTAGGAGGATTGTAGAGGGAGACAGGTTAATCAGGTCAGGTCAATGGAATCTCCCCTGGTATCCGGAGTTCATGTTAGGAAAAGAAGTTAGCCATAGTACCTTGGGAATCCTGGGAATGGGAAGAATAGGAAGGGCGGTTCTGAACAGAGCCAAGGGGTTCAATATGAGAGTGCTATATCACAGCAGGAGACCCCACGATGTAGATGCCGAGTTTGTGGACCTGGATACCCTTTTGGCTGAATCGGACTTTCTGGTGGTTACAGTAGACCTTAATCCTGAAACCTATCACATGCTGGATTACTCCAGGTTAACCAAGATGAAGAGCACTGCTTACCTCATCAACGCCTCTAGGGGACCTGTGGTCAAAGAAGATGACCTTGTGAAAGTGCTGTCTGAGAGTAAAATTGCCGGTGCAGCTCTGGACGTCTTTGAAAGGGAACCCATTGGTTCTGATAACCCCCTGATTAAGTTTCCCAATGTGGTTCTGACTCCCCATCTGGGAAGTGCCACAAGGGAGACCAGGGAAAGGATGGCAGAAGTAGCCGTGAAAAATCTGATCAACTGCCTTAAGGGAGAGAGCCCACTTTATGAAGTCAGATTATGACCTTCAGGGGATATTTAGGGACGCCATCACTGGCAATTACAGGAACTTAGTCTTCATAGAGGGGGATTATAGAGAACCTCTCCTTCACTTCATCAACGAATATCTCAAGGCAGAGAAGAACCCATCCGTGGGATATTACTTCCATCCGTGGATTCAGGGAAGCAAGGAAAGGCTGGGCTGGGTTAAGTCGCTCCTTACCTCCGTGACGGATATTGATTATTCCTCCTCCGAGAGATTTCTGGGAAGTACATTCGATCTTTCCATAATTGACGCGGTGGACGACTTCAGACCGTCATATGTGGCGAGGGCTATTGAAACCGTGAGGGGAGGCGGACTTATCATAATTTACACCAATAACCTGGAAGAGGGAAAGCTGTACAAGTCCACACTAGCTAGGGATGGGAAGGTTAACAATCTGTTCGAGGAAAGGCTAAGGCGTAAGTTGCTCTCCCATAGGGGCATCCTGTACTGGAGGGAGGGCAAACTCGTGGTGAGGCCCTATTCAAGCTCCGAGGTAAGTAAGCCCAAAAGGACCAGAGGAGGTAAGTATCCCCAGCTTGCCAATCTCTGCAGAACTGATGATCAGGTCAAGGTGTTAGACGAGATCGATTTCCTCCTGGAGGACGGTAAGAAACTCTTGGTGGTGACTGCACCAAGAGGCAGGGGTAAGAGCGCTTCAGTGGGTTTAGCTTTGCCTCTCCTAATCTCCCAGAGCAGATATCCTCTCTCCATCACTGTCACATCCCCAACCTACTGGTCAGGTGCAGAGGTAATGAGATTTTCCGAACTCTCCTTGAAAGCCCTTGGAAAGAAGTTCAGGAGGGTGATCTCCAGGGACGGCAAAGTTCTGTCCCTTGAGACTGGGGAGAGCAGAATAAGATGGCTCCCTCCAGATCTAGCAAAGGATCAACACGGGGACATTCTGGTTGTGGATGAGGCGGCCGCGCTGGGTAGGGAGTTCACTGATTATATTTTGAGGAGATGGGATAAGGTAGCCCTTGTTACCACAGTTCACGGGTATGAGGGTTCAGGGAAAATATTCCTTAAGATGTTTGAGAGTTACACTGGGGAACATGACATTCAGAGGCTTAAACTGGACTTTCCCATCAGGTATAGCAAGGGAGACCCAGTGGAGAGATTTCTGAACGACACGTTTCTGCTTAATGCCGAGGCCAATGAGGGCCACTACATGAACAGGATAGTTGAGATGGATGTGAAATACCTATTCGAGGACGAGAAAAAGCTGGCCTCAGTATACGGGATCTTAGTTACAGCTCACTACAGGAACACTCCTGACGATCTCATGATGCTCGGGGATATGGCGTTTCAGAGATTATTTGTGGCAGAAAGTGACGTTGGCGTGGCCCAGATCGTTGAGGAAGGAGGACTCTCCCCTGATGCCATTCAATCCATAGCCCAGGGAGAGGAGAACTTAGGTCATCTAATCCCCCAGAGGCTGATTAAGTACTCGAGGATGTTTGAGTTAGGGGAGTTACGCGGTTGGAGGGTGATGCGCATAGCGGTCGCTCCCTCGCTTCAGGGCAGGGGAATAGGTTCTCAGCTCCTCAGAGAGATTGAAGAAAGGGCTGTGAGAGAGGGAGTTGATTGGATGGGTTCCTCCTTTCTCGCAAACTACAACGTTATCAAGTTCTGGGCAAAGAACGGTTACATTCCGCTTCACGTTTCCACGAAGAAAAACGAAAGCCTTGGTGGATATTCGGTTATAGTTATGAAACCCTTCTCCTCTAGAGCCAGGGAAATCGCTCATCAAGTTGCCAGACTACTCAAGGACAAGTTACTCCGGACAACACATCAAGTCTACTTTAATATGGATCCAAGAATCCTTGTCCTATTGCTTAAGCTAGCACCTCCAATCTCTGCCGTGAAGATCCCCGATCCCTACCTAAAGAAGCTAAGGGCATACCTGGAGGGTATCCTTCCCTACAACTCGGTCGCTGAAGCTGTTCATCTGCTGGGGGAGAAGTACTTTAAGGAACTAGCATTTGACTTAGACGACGTTTCCCTGGCCACATTAGTTTCGAGGACATATCAGGGAAGGAGCTGGTATCACGCTGGAATATCCTTGGGCATGACAAGCTCTCAGGTGGAACGTAAACTCAAGGAGACAGTTAGATTAATTTTAGAAAAATATCAGTTGTTATAGCAACTATTGTTACATTATTCATATATCTCTATTAAAAAGTTTAATCTTATGTCAAGTTTTTTAAGCTAAGCCAATAATGATGCAGATCAAGTTGAGGAGAGAATCATCCTTTGCATATACTGCACTTACCCTTTCCTTAATGACCATAGCTGCGAGGTCTACAAATAACATGGTCACCACTACCGTTGGCCCACTATCTAAGTATCTTCTAGGTTTCTCAAACACGTTAGTTGGAGTTATTACAGCTGTGATGTTCGCGACTACGTTCATTGCTACGTCCTATGTAAATCCCAGCCTGAACTCGTCGCTCAGGCGTAAGGTGTTCATTCTATCTAACTTGGCGATTTTGCTCCTTTTACCCACATATTTCTTTGCGACAAGTCTCACCATATGGGTAATTTCCGCTCTAATAGGTCTTGCCTTTGGACTGGTGATGCCTAACCTCATCACTGCAGCGTCCCTAGTTAACGATAGAAGGACGGCTGAGAGGTTACTGGCCCTCTACTCCACCAGCCTCAGCGTTAGCCTGATTCTTGGACCAGCTTACGAGAGCTTCATCCTGAGCAGGTTTTCCTATAACTACGTTTTCCTGGCGTTCCTTCCAATTTCTGCTGTAGCCTTTGCCCTAGCATGGACCGTCAAGTTCCCAGATACCAAGAAGGAAGTGAGGGGATCAAGGGCCCTGAAGAACAAGGGATTTATCTCCTCCGTGCTGGCAATAACAACCTATAACGTTCCTTTTGCCGCCATAACGGCGTTCTTAACCATACTTGCAGTGGACAGGTTTCACGTTCCGGGAGACCTGGCCTACTCCACCTATATCCCCTTCTTCACAATGTCATTCCTGACTAGGTTATACATGACCATAAGACCATTCAACTCATTAAGAATCCCAATGCTAATATCTATCCTGATTACCGTCTTTACCCTTGCTGGGACCCTCCTGTCGCCCACGTACGGTGTGTTTCTCCTTGTTATGGCCTTGCTTGGCATTCCCCACGGGTCAGTCTTCCCCATGTCTACCATCATGATTCAGAGGGCCACCTCTAAGGAGGAAAGAAACGCCGTTAATTCCTACTTCCTGGCCTACAATAACTTCCTGTTCATAGCGGTTCCCAGCGTGGTCGGATACCTGTCTCAGTTCATTGGACTGTCTCTCACCTTTGGGCTACTCTCGGTACCTGTGGTCATAACCAGTGTCTTCTTCTTCCTCAGGTTCTGGAATGATGATATTCTTACAGGGCAGATACGATCAAGTTAACACTGTTTAAGAGTAAATGTCATGCTGAACTTGGAAAAGTTATATAAATAACAAGGCTTGTAGAAGCCCATGTTAAGGCCGTTAATAGCCATTGACCTAAACAGCAACGTGAGGAGCAGGTCCATTGCCAGGTTTGTATCCAGAATCCTGAGGGTATTTGGAATAGCGGACGTCATTTTCATAATGGACGATGACAGCATCGTGGAATTTAACAATACCCACGTGTTTTCCATTTCCGATCCAGAGTCCGTCACCTCTCTTACCGAGAACCTGAAGAAACTATCAGAGAAAAAGGACGTCCTTGATCTACAGAGCGTCATTACCCTGAAGAGGGAGCTGGGCAGGAGCCTCCTCATAGTGGTTTCTGATAGGAAAATAAAGAGAGAGCATGAGCTAATATTCAAGTATAACGGTAAAAGGGTTCAGAAGGTCGTTTAATGGATCGTTAAAGGTAAAAGCATCCGAACAAGTTTATGACGAGTTGAGATTTTCAGTAGCTGGCGACGTAAGGTTTATGGCATCATTTCTTAATGACAGCTTAGGTATTGGACTGGACTTGCAGAAAATTGAATTCATAAGGAGCTACGGGTCCAGATCCAGGGCTTACGCAAGAACGTTTTCTCTACCAAGTCAATGGAGGTACGTTCTGGATACGGATAAACTTTACGTAATAGAGGTGATATCTGAGAGGTTCGACAGATTGTCCTGTGAGGATAAGGCCTATGTGGTGATCCACGAGCTCATGCATATTCCCTCAAAAATGACAGGAGGCCTGAGGAACCACAGTTACTCGGGTTTCAGGAGGATAAGAGCACTCCTTAGGAGGGTAAACCTACCCACCGACGTCTGTAGAGCTAGCAACCCCTAATTATTCAATAGAAATTCCATTTAATTTATATATCTCTTGTACTTTAAAATTATAAGGTAATCGATTCATGGACGCGGTGAAACTCTCCGCCACGCTCATAGCCATAGCATTCCTTGTTGCCTTTGTTGTTCTGCTCAACGTAAAGTCCATGGTAATCAGTGGTATAAACCAAGTTTTTCAGTTGAAAGATTCATTAAGCCAAGTTAAGATCAGGAGCGTCTCCAGTACTCAACATAACATAACTCTCTCACTGAGTAACCCGTTCAACGTTTCCATGTACGTTTATAACGTAAGTGGGGAGTACATCTATCTGAAAAATCCCATACGTGTACCGCCTATGGGTCAAGGCAATTTCACGCTGATAATAACTAACCCCAAAGCCTTCTACTCACTGGCACAGGCGAGGCAGGAGAATATCACTCTTTACCTAGGAATTGGTACCTTCAACTTCACGCAGGGAGTGAACATATAATGCAGTTCAAAATTACTACCATTTACTACCTTCTCGTGGCAGTAGTTTCCATTATACCCTTCCCTTGGTGGTATTATAGCGTAGGAGGAATAGTTGCCATCGAGGATTCTCCCTTTCAGGCACTGATTTACTTCATGGGCACTAGGTTAATTCTCTCGGACGTTATAACTTTCCTCCTTACCGCCTTCAGGCTTTACGTATTCATATTGGCAATAGGATACGCGTTTCAGTCAATGAGGGGTAATCCAAAGATATACTCCACAATGTTCTGGTTTCCCGTACTCTATGTTCTGGATCCCATCCTGATTTACGTTCTCTTCAAGTTCATCCCTCAACTCTTGGGAGTCCCCATACAGTATCCATTCTTTATCTGGGGAACCGAGACCTTTACCTCAACTTATAAGGGAGATCAGATTGTTGCTGAGGTGGTTAGCTATCCCACACCTGTTTACTGGTTTGCCCTGGGAACCGCTGTCCTCTATCCGTTTTCCAGATGGGAGATCAGGTCATCAAGAGGAAGGGCAAGACAGCCCTAGTTTTATTTACTTTATTGTATCCTTTTGATTTGAAAGTAACTTACTATCGTCCGGGTAATCTCATTTCTTTCACTTTACGTGCTAATTTATATACTGTAAAAAGTAAAGTTAGATTAAAAGGTGAAGCAAATGAGTGACCTGATAGGTTCCATAGGCATCCTTGTATTCAGGCTACTCTATGGGGTAGCATTGATACCCCACTCTTTCCCAAAAATTTCCATGAATAAGCAGGTCAAGGAAATGATGAAGCAAATAGGAATTCCCGGTGCGTTTGTGGACCTTTCACTGATAATTGAGCTAGCAGGAGGTTTGCTAGTAATCCTAGGGGTTTAGGTCTCATTGAATTTCATGTATTTTGTATTCAATTCTCGACCCTTGGAGTTCACCGAAGTCGCGGATTAACCCGTTCATCCTTCTCACTCCCATTAGGGGGATAACCCCACTCACCTTACGGTGAGGAAACCCCCACATCTTGAGGTTGAATTTAGATAAGAACCTCTTCATAATGTTAAGTGAAGCATTGAATTGCCTATCAAGGGTGAACCCGCACCTCCCGCACCTGAAGGTCTTGCCAACCGTTCGGGAAACCCATCCACATCTGGGGCAAGACCTGGATGTGAGGTGTGGGTTAACCTCCACTACCTTACAACCGTATAGAGAAGCTTTGTATTTCAACGTGTTAACTAACTTCCTCCAAACAGTCCTTGAAAGCTTACGTGACAGTGAGGCACTAGCATCATCAAACATACCCTGCTTATTCAACCTTTCGAAGACTAAAACATGATTATTGTACAACTCGAGGATGAAGTTAGCCAGCTTGTTAATCAAATCGTTAACCCTATTCCTCTCGCGATGAGAGTACTTCATCAAGAGTCTCCTACCACCCTTCAACTTCTTAGAGGCAATTGACTGTACCTTAGCCCTCTTCATCTGCATGACGTACTTCAAGGAGTAAAGTTGCTTCAGAGAGATCGTGATAAACTTCTCACCATCATAACCGTCGAGTGAAAAGAGATTAGAATCAAACGAAACGACCTCTAGGGGAGTTGTACTCGGTAATTCTTTTCTAAACACCAGATACACTTTATCCTCCTTGATCACCGGTTCTGTTAACTCCATTCCCTCAACTCTTTCAGAGAACCATGTTCCATCCCAAGAATACGTGATATACTCGTGTGGTTTCACGGTTATCCTAACGCTCTTACCAATGATTTTTCTTAGCGTTGTTTTTACTCTTACATAACCCTTCTTCACAAGTGGTGGTTTGAATTCACTTCTTCCCTTCTCAAATCTTCTTCTCCAGGAGTCAAGGATAGAGTATACATCATGAATTGCTTGATCTATGTAGTGTTTTGCTAATCCTTGTGCATTCTCTTTCATTAAGTATTCTCTCAACTCCTTGTATATTTCCTTCTTTTTTGGTAATTCTGCTCTTTTATCCTTTATTTTGATTTTGTTAAACACGTATTTTATCCCTTTGTTCAGTAGGTTTACATAAGCGTGAATTAGTTCTTTGCTTCTTTCCTCCTCATTTCTTATCGCATACGTGAGGTGTACGTATTCTTTTTCTGTCATGAACGTTTTAATTCTTAAGTTCCTCAGCACATTTCTTCACCTTTTCACGCTCATGACCTCTCGTTCCGCCAGAGAACGAGACCAGGATACTGATTAGGTCTTCAATTAATTCCTGCTCTGGCGTCCTGTCCTCTTTTTCCACCACTATTTCGCAACCGTGTGCTTTGCACACTTGCTCGAGTATTTCTAACCCAAATCTTACTAGTCTGTCTGGATAAGCTATCACTATTTTGCTAACTTCGTTGTTTAGTATCATCTTCAAGAGTCTTTGGAACCCTTTTCTTTTCATATTCAGCCCAGATCCTATGTCTGTTATTACGATGTCGTGTTCTGGTACCTTTTCCTTTAAGTAGTTCACTTGGTTCACTAAGTCATCTTTTTGTGCGTTTGATGATACTCTAGCGTAGAGTACTATTTTCTTTTTTCTTATTATCCCCTCAAGTTTCTCTACATCCTCTTCTCTAAATCTCATTTTTCCGGATGGTAGTCTTTCTGGTGTTATTACACCCTTCTTTACATATTCCTGTAATGTTCTGTATGAGATTCCTAATCTCTGGCATACTTCTTTGGGTCTTAGCATCGTAAATAAATTTGTATACAAACTATTTAAACTTCACGGTGTTATGGAAACTGTTTCAAACGGCACCATATACGTGTTGGTGGACTTTGTATTGGCGCTGTTCTTTCTGGGAACTACCATAGTGAGCGTGGCAAAAATGAAGAAACCGCTACCATCCATAACTAATCCTGGATACGACCTGGACATCCTGTTCCTGGCTGGTGCTCTCCTACTTCTCCTCCTAGGCCCCGGCCCCATATCTTTACTGCCTGGCCCACAGCTGTAGGAATTTAAAAGATAGTTATTTTTCAGATGGTCTGGAGATCATATCTTCAAACTTTTCTGATCCTTTTTAAAAAGACGTAGATAATGTAAAGAATTTATAGCAAGATAATAACATTTCATGGCATGAGGTTCCAGTCACTTAATGAACTACAACTCTACCTTGAGGAAGGAGATCCTGTGTTCAGAATGCTAGAGGCTAAGATCATACATCTGGGGCAGGGAGAAGCGGTGGTGGAGGTTCCTTACAAGTACGAAATAACTAGAAGGGGAGGCGTGCTGAACGGGGGTATGATCATGACCATCATGGATTTCACTGGAGGAATAGTGGTGGCAAGCGTAAATGACGGCGATGATCAGGTGACACAGGAGCTTAAGGTGAACTTCCTTGAACCCATGCATAAGGGTCCCTTTCAATGCCATGCAAGAATCCTGAGAAAGGGTTACACAGCGGTGGTCGTTGATATAGAGTTCATGGACAACGAGGGAAAACTAGGCGCTAAGGCCTTAGGAACGTGGTATATTATTAGGGGAAGGAAGGTCACAAAAAGTTAATTTTTATTCAATACCCACTTCTCTCCCCATTGTCCCATCAACTTGAAAATACTTTCTAGTTCCTTACCCTTGCTGGTCAGAGCATACTCCACCTTGAAGGGTCTAGTATCCACTATTCTCCTCTCCACTATACCAGCCTCCTCCATGAACTTGAGGGTGGAGGATAGGGTCTTTGAGCTCAGCCCAGTTTCCCTCAGGAGTTGATTGAAACCCTTCGGTCCATCAAAGAGATACCTCAGTACCAGTAGCCTAGCCTCTGTCCCTATGATCTTAATTGTCTCCACGATAGGACACGTAGCTTTGTTTTGTTCATCACGTGAAATTGATGCCATCTGATTTACATGAAGTAACCTCACTCTTATAAAGGTTCGGAAAACCTCGCTCTTTAGGGCTGGGGATGAATAGCACATCCAAACAAAAACAAATATTAAAGAAGTCCTGACTACCAGTTCGTAATGTATACCTTAAGGTTTCGCGCGTACGCCTCCCCTGACGTGTTGAGGGAGTTGAAATCCCAGTTGAGGTTGCTGTGCGAGGCGTACAACACCTTAAGGTATGCAGACATCACGTTCCACGAAAGGGATGGGAAATGGCTTAACAAGACCGAGTTGAGGCAGCTCGCCCTTAATCTAAGAAGGCAGGACCCTGACTACCAACGCGTTCACTCCCAGGTCTTCCAGAACGTAGCGGACAGGTACTGCGAGGCCAGGGATCGCTTTCTCCAGGGGCTGGCCAGGTTCCCCAGGGAGAAGAAACCTGAAAGGTACAGGTCCCTGGTCTACCCTCAGTCTGGATGGAAGATCCTCTCAACTAGGCCGGCCAGGTCAGGGAAGAAGAGCTGGATTTACCTTTCCCTCTCGGGTCTTGGCGTGTTCAAGGTCCTGGTTCATCGACCGCTTCCAGACAGTGTATCAAGGGTCGCGGTGAAGGTGACACCAACAAACAAGTTATTCGTGTCCTTTCTGGTGGAGGGAGACCTTCACGTTCAAACCGAAAACACAGGCAAGGTCGCTGCACTCGACCTAGGCATCTCCCACCTCCTGGTCACGTCAGACGGCCACTACGTGGATAACCCCCGCTTTCTGGAGAGGGCTCTCCTCAAGTACAGGTCACTCTCCAGGCTTCTCTCCAGAAAGAGGAAAGGCTCGAGCAACTGGGAGAAGGCCAGGCTCCGTCTCGCCAGACTCCTGGAACGGGTGATCAACGCTAAGACCGACTTCTACTACAAGCTGGCCAACGCCCTAGCCAAGCGTTACGACGTCCTGGTGATCGAGGACCTCAACGTGGTGAAGATGACCAGAGACGGGTCAAGAACCCTGAACAGGCATCTCCGTGACGTTTCCTTTTCTAGATTCTCCTTCATCCTGAAATGGGTCTTCCAGAAACACGGTAAAGAGGTCCTACAAGTCAACCCCGCATACTCCTCTCAGACCTGCTCCAGGTGCGGAAAGAAACACCATCTCTCCCTCTCAGACCGCGTCATCACCTGCCAATGTGGCCTAGTTCTTGACCGCGACCTCAACGCCTCCCTCAACCTCCTCAGGAGGGCAGGGTGGGAGCCACCCGTTGAGCCTGTGGAGATGAGACCTCTATGGCAAGCCTCATCCATGAAGCAGGAAGCTCCGCCCTTCAGGGCGGGGTAGCTCACGATCTAAATCTGCTTTAGGAAATAAAATGGCTAGACTTGTAAGGCACGACAAGAATTCCCCATACCAAGTTAAGACGAATAGCGGGGAGACCTTGTGGATATGCGCGTGCGGTCTCTCCAATAACAAACCCTTCTGCGACGGGTCCCATAAGAAAACGCAGGACGAGAACCCCGGCGACATATACGTGTACGATGGGAACAGCAGGGTGAAGGTAAACCCGCTATACATGTGAGAGGCTAATGGAGAATCTTTTTTATTAGCTCTAGCGAGTGGGGGTTTTCCAGGGAGGACGTATCTCCCAGGTCCCTGTTAAGTATTGTGTTCCTTATGAGCCTTCTCATTATCTTGGCGTTTCTGGTCTTTGGCAATTCAGGCACCAGTTTCACTGCTGAGGGTGCTATGGCCTTTCCCAGTTTGTCCTCGAGGTACCTTAACAGTTCTTCCTCTAGACTTTCTTTCATCTCCTTGGGCACTGCTAGACATACTATCTTTTCTCCCTTAACTGGGTCCGGTAACCCAACGCACGCGCTCTCCACTACCGCCTGATGGGCATTGAGGACCGCCTCTATCTCTCCAGGGCCTATTCTCTTCCCAGAGACCTTTATGGTATCGTCGCTCCTTCCCACTATGTAGAAGTATCCATCCTCATCCCTAAGAGCCAGATCCCCATGAACCCAGACGCCCTTCCATCTGGACCAGTAGGTGGAGATGTACCTATCTGGATCCCTCCAGAATCCTCTGGTCATCCCTGGCCAAACACTTAACACCACTAATTCCCCTTCCTCGTTTGGTCCCGTAGGTTTACCGCTCTCGTCGAAGATCTCAGCCCTTATTCCAGGCGATTGTCCATTGAAGGAGGACGGCTTCATTTCCTTGATCACGTAATTGCCCAGTATGCCACCTGAGATCTCCGTACCACCGGAGTAATTGATCACCGGAGATTGTGTGGCTTGGGCTATCCATTTCCAGCTCTCTGGATCTATGGGCTCGCCAGTGTTTCCCACAACCCTCACGTTAAGTTTCATGGAGGGCTTGGAGGACTTGAGGCTCCTGATCAAACTGGCCGATAGACCTAGGACCTTTACCTTCAAGGTATCCACGAAACTCTCCATGATCTCAGGAGTTGCGTAACCGTCCAGAAGGGCAATCCTCCCCCCAAGCATCAGGGACCCAAACACAAGCCATGGCCCCATCATCCATCCCATATCTGAAATCCAGGAAACTCTCTCACTCCTTCTTACGTCAAAATGGAAATACATATCTGCCGAGGCCTTGACCGGAAAGCCACCGTGTACATGAACGCAGCCCTTTGGTCGCCCGGTGGTACCTGAGGTGTAGATGATCATCAGGGGACTCTCAGCCTCTGTTTCCTCATAACCGTCTCCCCCTTCCTTCACTACTTCCCTGAGGTCATGATAATCCTTGAGCTCAGCTGAGGACTTTAGTGCAACCTTAATCACATCAAGTCTCTCTAGGTTCCTGGTGGGTTCTATAAACTTCCCCTTTCTCGCATATCTATCCACAGTGAAGATTGCCTTGGCTCCGCTATCTTCCATTCTGACTCGGATTGGTTCCTCGCCGTAGCCTGAGAAGAGGGGAACTATCACCATCCCGGCCCTTGCTATCCCCAGCATTACGGGAACTATCTCGGCCGTCATGGGCATGTAAACCGCTACCCTGTCACCAGGTGACAATCCCACCTTTCTTAGCCAGCTGGATATGGATTTTGCCCAGCTAAGGGTCTGAGAGTGGGTGAACTCCTTAACTTCCCCTTCCTCGTTCATGGACGAGACAATGGGATCCGGAGAATCCCTTAACTGGTCAGTAACGTTCAGCTTTCCCCCAACAAACCATCTGGGCCATTCCTTTCCTCGAGATAGGTCCAGTACCTTCTCTGGGCTTTTCCTGAACTCCACTCCTATTCTTTTCAGAAATGCGGACCAAAACTCAGGTTCCTTCCAGGTGGACTCCTGAAATTGCTCTAGGGATTGGCTCCTCTCGGTCATCCATTTTCCTATATTACTTTCATCCTTCCATTCAGCGTCGGGCTTCCATGTCAAGCTCTTACCCTGAGGGGAATGCTGTACTCTAGGATTTCAACCTTTTTCCCTATCTCCGGAATACCCTGAACAATCGCCAGAAGACCCCCGGTCGCTTCCTTGAACCTAACCAGGCCCACTGTGATGGGTTCATCCAGCCTCTTTTCCCTGTTATCGAAGTATATTGTCGTGAAGCTGTCCAGATACGGCTCCTTAACTTCCACATACTCTCCGTTCTCCAGGAAGCAATCCTCGCAGTACAGCCTGGGCGGTACGTATACCCTTCCGCACCTGGGGCACTTCCTTCCAAGTATCTTCCCCTCCCTCAAACCCCTGAGGAAAGCCTCGCTGTCTGGTCCCACCGTGTAGACATACCTCTCAACTTCCATAACGTCCTTCCACGTGAGGAGCTCATCCTCTTTCCCATGCTTATCCCACGACATTCATACCACCTCAAAGCACTCTATGTCCTCTATGCTTCCCTCCCTCTTCTCCACAGGTTTCCATCTGGCCCTCACTGTTTTTCCCATGATCCTCATGCTCTTTACGTCGTCATAGGAACAGCAGATTCTGTGAAACAGCCCGGGGTACACGTAATCCCTTGGGGATGAAGGGAAAAGCCTGATGGTTCCCACTATCTCGGGCTCCTCAAGCCTGTCCCTGGTCCACGATATGAAGCTGGCCACAGCGGTCATAACAATTCCCTCATCCTTCACCTCCACCCACTGGGAAGTGGGATAGAAGCAATCCTCGCAGTACAGCCTGGGCGGTACGTATACCCTTCCGCACCTGGGGCACTTCCTTCCAAGTATCTTCCCCTCCCTCAAACCCCTGAGGAAAGTACTGAGGGCCTGCCCTGCTGTGTAGGAGTACTTGGCCTGTGGCCTGTACGTGACGGTGAAGTGTTCCTTCAATTCCTCCTCCTTCAAGGGATGCACCATGATCTCACCTCAATTCCTCATAACTATGACCGTGGAGGCCTGCATCAGATCACCCCACGCTTGAGCCACACCCGTGTGAACGGGTCTCTTCACCTGCATCTTTCCCGCAGTTCCCTTGAGTTGCCAGTATATGCTTATGACTTTCATCAACCCTGCGGCCGCTATGGGATTTCCAACTCCCAGAAGCCCACCGGAGGGACTGCTGGGTATGTCTCCATCCCTATCGAAGAACCCTTCCTTCAGGAGCAGTGGTGCTTCGCCCTTTCTTGCCAACATGAGCCCCTCAAGGTGATGAAGTTCCTTATAATCAAAGGGGTCGTAAGGTTCCACAACGTCTATCTCTCTCTGCGGTCTCTCTATCCCCGCCATTCTGTAGGCCATCCTAGCGGCGTTCTCAAGATACCTTGGGTAGGCCAGTTCCCTATTGGGCCATGAGGTGTTGTCAAGAGTCCATCCCACTCCCTCAACCCATATGGGCGTATCTGTGTATCTCCTCGCAATGTCACCGTCCACGAAAACCATCGCAGCTGCCCCATCACTTACTGGACTCACGTCGAGAAGTTGTACCGGCCACACCAGAACCTCGCTTCTCAGCACATCATCCACAGTGATTTCCCCACCTAGCTGAGCATAGGGATTATTCGCAGCGTTTCTCTTGTTCTTCACCGAGACCAGAGCGATCTCCTCCTTGCTTATCTTATTCACGAACATGTACCTGTGCATTTCCATGGCGAAGATCCAGATGAGGTTTGGGTTCAGCGGTTTCTCCGTGATGGGGTCCCAGATATACCTGAAAACTGCCTGGGGATGAGGTCTACCCGGGCTCATCTTCTCCTCTGCCACAGCAAGGACCTTCTTGCACATCCCGCTGGCCACGTGATACCACCCAGATATTGCCGTCATGACCCCGGTTGCTCCTCCAACGTAGACCCTACTCGCCGGTTTCATCACTCCTCCAGCGCCGTGAGCTAGGTATTCACCCTTCATGTGGACCCCATCGAAGGCATCTGGTGCGCTCCCTATTACCACGCAGTCTATATCCCTTAACTCTAGACCTGCCTCGTCAAGGGCCTTCCTTGAGGCCTCCCACGCTAGTTCCTGGGGTGTTTCCAACATTCTTCTTCTGAAGGGAGTCATTCCGGCACCTATGGCCGCGACCCTTCTGAACTTCAGGTTAGTTTTCATTCTTGCGTCACCTCTGCAATACCGCCACTCCTCCCGTGAAGGTAGGTATCCCTCTCCAGCTCGCTACCACCGCTGAACTGACCCCCTCTCTCATGTACTCTACAGCGTCAAGGACAAGGGAAAGTCCTGACGCCTCCAGGGGATAACCCTTGGCCAGATGGCCTCCCTTAGGGTTAACCGGTAGATAACTCCCCTCATGGAAATATCCTTCCCTCAGCTTCTCCGCCACGTTGTTAACTCCAAGGGCCTCTACGTGTTGCAGTTCCTTATAGCTGTACCTGTCGTCAACGAACATTCCGTTGACCTTTAGGGGAGACTCCAGCTTGGCCATACCAAAGGCCAGTTCAGACGCCTTCCTAAGATAGAAGGCATCGCCCAGCTTGGCCAGTTCCAAGTTGGAATTGTCAGTAGAGAATCCTATTCCCGTGATCCAGATTGGCGTATCATTGAACTTCCTCGCAAAGGTCTCCGAGGCAAGAACAACCACTATGGCCCCATCCACGGGACGGGCGACGTCCACGCGGGTCAGGGGGTAAACAATCATCTCCTGAGAGAGGACATCTTCCTTTGACAGCATTGACGCGTGTGGGGCTCTCCCTGTTTTTAGGCCGCTGGCCCTGTTCTTTATTACCACCTCCGCTAGGTCCTCCCTAGTCACACCGGTTCTGTGCATGAACTTCGTGGCATCCAACCCCGCTATGAAGTGATAGTTAGGAATCTTGGCCTCCCTAACGTAGACGGGATCCATGGCTAACTCCACGATCTCAGGGAAGGTCAGGATATCGCTGGGTTTGGCATGGGATTCAACCACTACAACGTCCGCAACCCCTGAGTTAATCAACATGAACCCGTGTGCTAGCCCTTGGAGTCCATCGCCGGCCACCGTCATTGTTGGCCTCATGGATCCTCCCACGGGGTCTGGGGCGAACTCGTCTGAAATGGATATTCCTTCCCAGAAATCCTCTTGGCATGATATGAAAGCGTCAATCTGTTCCCTTGGGTTCATCCCTCCAGCATCATAAAATGCCCTCTGAGCAGCCTCAAACATCATCTCCCTAAACGAGAGGTCGTGGACATTAGTGGAGAACCCGTACCAACCAATTCCCACAATACCCACGTTCTCCACTATCTCACATGATAATTATGTTTAAAATCCTATATAAAATCTACTTATTTTCACAAGTCTATAAAAGTACACTTAATAAGATTTAAAAAAATTATAACTAGATTAAAGCTCATGTATAAGCTCCTCCACGTGCCTTGAGAGAATCATCCTCTGAACCTCATCTGTACCCTCTCCTATTCTGGTCAGCCTCACGTCCCTGTAGGCTCGCTCAACTCTCGTTAGCTTTGCGTATCCCATTCCTCCCATCACCTGAACCATCCTGTCCACAACCCTGTTGGCGATCCCTGAGGAAACAAGCTTCAGTGACGAGATAAGGGGTTCTGCCTTTCTCCAGTCCCTAGTGAAGGCATTACATGTAACCTCGAGGAGTGCCCTCGCGGACTCAAGCTCCGCAATGGAGTCTGAGAACATCCAGGCTATTCCCTCATGTTCAGTGAGCCTCTTCCCGAAGGCCTGCCTTTCCTTAGCCCAGTTGTAGGCCTCCTCAACAGCTCCCAAAGCAAGTCCCAGGGATATCGCAGAGATAGCTATTCTGCCCACGGAAAGAGCGTATTTCACCACCTCCCATCCTCCCACGAGCTCACCCTCGCAATCGTTCATCCTTATTTTAGCCGTCCCTGTTCCCCTGTTACCCTGGACCTCGATCTTCTCTCTTTCCACGCATTGGGTGTCCCTCACGAGGTAGGCGGATATCTTCCCCTCGTCATTTCTGGCTGCAACTAGAAACACGTTTGCGTAAAGTCCCTGCGTGATCCACATTTTCTCCCCGTCTATCCTCCACGTTCCGTTCACCTTCCTAGCTACTGATCTCATGGAGGAGGTATCTGACCCACAGCATGGTTCACTTAGGGCGAATGAGCCTAGGGTCTTACCCCTGGCCAGTTCCTCCGTTAGATCTTGGTCCCTACCATACTTTCTCAGGGGCGCGTTCACCAGCTCTCCCTGAACGTCCTGCAGGAGCGCGACCGAACCGCTCACCTTGGCTATCTCCTCCAGACAGATCATGGAGTCCAGTAACTCCGCGCCGTAATGAAGGGGATCCAGAATCCCCAGTTCTCCCATCTTCAGGATCAGTTCCCGGGGGTAAAGGTCATCCCTGTCAATCCTGTCCGCTACCCTCAGGATCTCCCTTCTGGCAAAGTCTGAAACTGTGGAAACGAGAAGCTCGTCCATTGATAATTATAGATCTGAAGATATTTAAACATGTATTTTGCGAGTTGATGGGGTAAGTAACGTTTTATAATGGATTGAGCTGTGTCTCCCATGTTTCCAGAGCTACTGGGTATAAGGAAGGAAGAGGAAAGGGAGGGGTACGTAAGAATGTCCATGATCACGGAGGAGAATCAGGTAAACGTACACGGCACCGTGCACGGGGCAGTAATATTTGCGTTGATTGACTCTGCCTTCGAAGCGATAAGTAACCAGGGGAGGAGGGCTGTTGCACTTAACGTAGAGGTGAATTACAGGAGACCAGTGAGTCCAGGGGAGAAACTGGTTGCCGAGGCGTGGCCTGAGTCGCTTGGAAAAACCACTTCAGTGTACAGGATTAGGGTTACGAACTCCCAGGGGAAGGTCGTAGCCATCGCCACTGCACTGTCGTACAGTGTGTTGTAAATTTTCATTCACTGGGAATGAGTTCTGTATTTTAAAGGGTATGAGAAGGTTATCTCATGAACAGACTCGTAGTCATTCTGGTGATCCTAGTTCTGGTTTTCTTCGTACTGGCCTCCTTCGCAGGCACGGTGCATAGGTTCAGCTGGGCTTACTTTCCCACCGAACAGGAGAGTAGCGAAGCCATCATTGTGATGAAGGTATCACAGTACGTTGCGTTTCTGAACGTCAGCGTGAATCTAATACCCATATTCAACGGGTCGTCTACCAGCTACGTCAACAATTCAGTGCAGGTATATTTGCCCAACGGTTCCATCGTGGTGCTCAACTCCATGAGACCAGCTATCTCGTTCAGGGTGGAATTACCCTATGGTGAGGGAGTTCCCCTTGGTGACACTGAGGGCTTCGGATATGGAGGCCATGGTCTCCCCACAATCACCATCAATTATCGCTCGAACTACAGTGACCCGGTCGCATTTTATGTAATTCCCAACTACTTTAGCTACCAGGAGGGCTTAACATCTCACCTACCCTCCCAAGGGCTTGTCACTGCAATGCCCAGCGGAGTGGTATTCTACCTTCTGGTAAACGGAACGGCACTGGTTCAGGTAGAAGGGGTGGGTTACGCATGAGCGACAGAAGTAAGGAACTTCTAGATAAGGTATCCAGGCTGGCAAACTTACTTGAGGATATCAATCTAATTCTGGAGGACGCCAAAAGTACCATATTGATTCCTATTGGGGTGATAATTTCCCTGATAGGTTTCACAATTCTTTACATTGTGGAGTCGCTAGAGTCATCATCTTTCGTGTTGATAACTCCCTACTCCAGTTTCCTCATTATAGGCGTTTTACCCGGCCTCGCACTTGGAATGGCCCTCTTCTATTTCAAACATAGGTCCAACGTCAAGCGGAAGAAGGTACACAGTTTCACTTCTGTATCAGAAGCATTGCAATTCCTGGAGGGAACCGACTGGTCAGAGTTGAGGAAGAGGATTTTCCTAGGCAGGTTGTTACTAGCAATTGGAGTTGTGCTTTTCGTGATACTGGCGTGGCTCGTCATAACGGGGGCGCTTAGCGTCATTATCCTTCTATTGGGAATAGGGTTTCCCTTCCTCACAACCTTTACCATTCCAGTTGCTGGAGCGCTCTCAGCTATCCTAACGGGTTACATTGCGTGGTATACCTGGAAGAATATTATCCTAGGTTCGCTAATTCTTGGTGACCTGCTATGGGACCTTAGGTGGTTAGAGATTGAGTTCCAAGAACGGGGACCTCAGGCCTGACCTCTACGTCATCGCAAGGATAATAGAGGTGCTGAAGAAGAATGGTCCCACCAAGAGGACTCCCCTTGCCAGGGACACCGGTCTAGCTTACGACAGGTTGCTTGTTTACCTCGAATGGATGGAGAGGAGGAACCTCATCAGGATAAACGAGGAGGGGGAGGTTATCCTGACAGAGGAGGGCCTAAAGAGTTACGACGCAATAGTGGACTGGATCCTCAAGTATGTGGGGAAAATAAGGTTCAGACGTTACACTAATCCTTGAACAGCCTCCTTGATATGATCAGCTTCATCACATTCATGGCTCCCTCCGCCCCTACTAGGTAAGAGACTATGCCCCTGAATCCCATCTCCACCATCGCATCCCTGGAGTAGCCATAAGCGCCCATCCACATCATCACGGCCTTCGTTATGTCGAAGGCCACCTGCGGGGCCGTGAGTTTGCTCATGGCTGCTAGCATTGCAGTCTCGTCAGAGTTGGGTTCCCTGTCCATCATCCAGGCTGCCTTGTAGTTGAGAAGCTTCGCCATCTCTAGCCTAGTTTTAAGTTCAGCGGCCTCGAAGGCTATGGCCTCGAAATCCTTGAGCTTGGTCGAGAAAACCTCTCTCTGCTTAACGTACTCTAGTCCCATCTCGAGGATTGCCTCAGCTGCACCTATGCAGGCCCCGGCAACCAGCACTCTTGCGTGGTTAAACCCATCCATGGCGTAGTAGAAGCCCCTGTTCAACTCGCCCACCAAGTTTCCCTCAGGGATCTCCGCGTTGACATACCTCATTATCCCAGTGGAAATTCCCATCCTTCCCATATTCTCTATCTTTGACACCTCTATGCCCTGCGTAGAAGTGGGGACAAAAAACATGGATATTCCCCTGTGACCTGCCTCAGGACTAGTCTTGGCCAGGGTAAGATGTCCTCCACCCCAGTTATAGGCCTCTAGGACACCGCTTATGTAGATCTTCTGTCCGTTCAACACGAACCTTCCATCCTTTCTAGTTGCAAGGGTCTTTATCCCAGCAACGTCGCTTCCTCCGGATGGTTCCGTTGAGGCTACCCCGAGGAACCAATCCCCTGAGGTCACCTTGGGAAGAACGGCTTCCCTCAAACTCTTGGAACCGTATCTGTCCAGCACGTATCCCCAACCGCTCTCCAGAAGGAAATAAACCGCAGTGGCCATGCTGAAGTCAGCCCTGGCTATCTCCTCTGCAGCTATGGTGGACAGAAGGAATCCTGCCCCCTGACCTCCCACGTCCTGAGACGCCGTCATGGCCCATATTCCTAGAGACGACGCCTTCTTGACGAACTCTCTTGGGATCCCCTCCCTATCGATCTTTCCGACAAGTGGCCTAAGTTCCCTCTGGAGGAAATTCCTCAAGTTTTCTCGAAATAGTGATTCTTCCTCTGAGAAAGAGAAGTCCATATAATTATATTATTCAGAAAGTTATAAAAGTATCGTGACGATTCAGATGTTTCAAAAATGTTTTAAATCGAGGTTGTAATCTTATTATTCGACATAGTCAGACTATACGAAGAGCGTTCTCCGAAAGGATTTTCTAATTACTTTTCTGATTAATTTGTTAAACTGAATCGCATGCAATTTTAAACGAGCAGATTTATATCGATAATGACAAATATATATTCATGAGCACGGCTTCAAGAATAATAGAGGAAGATTCAAGGTATTTAATGCAATCATTCAGTAGATGGTATCCCCTAGTGATTGAACGAGCCAAGGGATCCCTGGTCTATGATGTTGACGGAAAGGAGTACATAGACATGAATGCCGGGATAGGGGTTATGGCGCTCGGGCATGGGAACGAGAAGATTGTGCATGCGGTTCAGGAGCAAATGAACAAGTTCTTCCATTACAGCCTGACGGACTTCTATTACGATCTGGCAGTCAGGGTAGCTCGAAAGCTGGTATCCCTGGTGGGGTTTCAGGGTAAGGTGTTTTACACCAACAGCGGGACAGAGAGCGTTGAGGCGAGCCTGAAGATAGCCAGGGGTCACACGAGGAGACAGTACGTAATTGGATTCACCAATTCTTTTCATGGGAGAACCTTCGGCTCCATGTCCTTTACCTCCAGCAAAGCCGTTCAAAGGTCCTCGTTCTCTCCCCTATTACCCTCAACCCTCCTAGTTCCTTATCCCGATAGACACAACCCGCTCTGTCGGGAGGACTGCGCCAGCGCCATCTTGGATTACATTGAGGATTGGGTCCTCAAAAAGATCGTTGATCCCAACGACGTGGCAGGTTTCCTTCTGGAGCCCATCCAGGGAGAGGGAGGAGTTGTAGTCCCCCCTAGGGAGTTCCTCCAGGGTCTTCAGAGAATAGCTAGGAAACATGGGATTCTCCTCATCTTGGATGAGGTGCAGACGGGAATAGGCAGAACCGGCAAGATGTTTGCCTTTGAGCATTTCGGCGTGGAGCCCGACCTGGTATGTCTGGCGAAGGCATTGGGAGGAGGGTTACCCCTAGGGGCAGTTGTGGGTAAGAGCGAGATCATGGACCTTCCGAGGGGATCACATGCCAACACCTTTGGAGGAAACGCGCTTGCCCTGGCCGCAGCGGAGGTCGTGCTTGAGGAAGTCCCCAGACTTCTGGAGAGGGTAAATGCGCAGGGGAAGATAATCACGGATATTCTGAGCTCATCTAGGTCCAGGTACGTGGAGGAGATCAGGGGCATGGGTCTCATGATAGGGGTGGATCTGAGAAAGGATGGGGAACCATATGAGGAGGGACTGGAAAATGTGTTAAGGAGGTCCTTTGAGAGGGGCGTTCTGGCCATAGGTGCAGGTGAATCGGTGGTGAGATTACTTCCTCCTCTCGTTATAGAGGAAGAGCTGGCTAAAAGAGGTAGCTCTATAATAAAGGAGGAGCTAGACAGATTGTAGGTGATGTAGTTGGTGTTCCCGTTCAAGGGCCTCGAGGACTTCAAGATAGACTTGGATCAAGATCATGAACTTTTGCGCACCACAATAAGGGATTTCCTGGAGAGGGAGGTAAGGAATAAGGTTGAAGAGGGGGAAAGGAAGGGAGACCTTGGAGAGGTTAGGGAGAGGATAAAGGAGCTGGGACTTAACGGATTGGATGTGCCCCAGGAGTACGGAGGAGCAGGTGGTGATTATCTCTCTCTTCTAGTTACCACGGAAGAGATCAGCAGGGTCTGGCCCTCACTCTCCACATTCTTCCTGATAAATTGGATGTTCACCAGCGCTCTACTCAGGTTTGGTAGCAAGGAAATCAAGGAAAGATATGTGCCTCCTGTGGCAAGTGGAGAGAAAATAGCAGCCTTTGCCAACACAGAACCCGGAGCGGGCACAGATGTAGCCGGAATGACGTCCGTTGCAAAGAAGATTGATGGAGGTTACATTCTAACAGGGAAGAAGATATTCATCACCAGCGGAGACCTTGCAGATTATATCATTGTTACCGCTAGGACTTCCCCTCCATCCGAGCAGAGATGGAAGGGAATCACCATGTTCGTTGTGGAGAAGGACTTTCCGGGCTTCAAGGTTGAGGGAAGGATAGACACGACTGGGCTAAAGGCATCTCACACCACGGAGATATCCTTTAACGAGGTGAAGGTTCCGGAGGAGAACGTGGTTGGGGAGGTTGGGCAGGGATTCAAGTATGCTGTCTCGTCCTTCGATTACGCCAGAACCATAGTTGCCGCTCAGGCGCTAGGGATAGGCCAAGCTGCCCTGGAAAGGATGGTTAGATACTCCGTGGATAGAAAGAGCTTTGGGCAGAGCATAGCATCGTTTCAGATGGTCCAACAAAAGGTTTCGGAGTCCATGGCGGACCTCACCACATCGAGGCTCCTGGTTTACTGGGCCGGATCCTTGTTCAAGAGGGGAATGGAGAACGAGTACATCATGGCCGCCTCTCTGGCCAAGTTCTTCGCCACAGAGGCTGCTGAGAGGATAGTATTGAGGGCCATGACTGTCCACGGTGGATATGGGGTCACCACCTCCACCGGCCTTGAGAGGATGTTAAGGGATATACAGATCCTTAAGACCTATGAGGGGACTAACGACATTCAAAGAGTCTCCGCGGCTAGACACTTCTACAGGAAGTTCATGGGGCTAAACGTATGATAGGTAAGCCCGTGAGGAGGTTAGAGGATCCAAGGCTGATCTCCGGAAGAGGAAGGTTCATAGACGACATTCACCTACCAGGTGAACTCTTCCTAGGAGTGATAAGATCTCCATATCCAAGGGCAAGATTTCGGGTTCACGGTAATGGAGTAGGGGTCATAACTCAGGCGGATCTGAAAACTAACCCGATGCCCAATTTCTTTTACGAATCAGCGCCCAGGGAATTTCCCCTTGCTGTGGACGAGGCCAGATACGTTGGCGAGCCCATTGCACTGGTGACGGGAAGGGACAGGTATGAGGTTGAGGATTTGAAGGAGAGAGTTGAGGTAGAGTACGACCCCCTCCCACCAGTGGAGAGCGCATGTGAAGCTCTCAACGGCTCTAACTTAGTCCACCAGGAGCTGGGTTCAAACCTGGTGTATCAGGATTCCTTTGAGTACGGAAGGCAACCCTCTTCCTTCAAGACCTTGGAGAAGACCTTTCGCGTTAACAGGATTTCCCCAATGCCACTCGAGACCAACGGGGTTATAGCCGATTACTCACCCGTGGAAGGAAGCCTCACGGTTTACGCTAACACTCAGGTTCCACAGGTATTTAGAACTGCTCTAAGTATAGTTTTTCAGATACCTAGGAGTAGGATAAGGATAATTGTTCCAGATTCAGGTGGAGGATTCGGGGGCAAGATTTTCCTGAAGCCTCTCGTCCTGGCTACCATGGCCTCCATGATCACAGGAAGACCCGTGAAATACATTGAGACCAGAACGGAGCACGTCATGTCCGCAGTTCAGGGCCCAGACAGGGAGTATCATGCTAAGATCATGTACAGGGAAGGAGAGATCCTTGGAATGGAAGTGGATCTCTTGGAAAATTTCGGCGCCTACATGCACACCTATCAGCCTCTTCCAATCCTGAGGCAGATATATCACCTCACAGGGGCTTACAACATTCAATATCTCAAGTTCAACGTTAAGGGAGTGCTGACCAACATGCCTCCTACGGGGCCTTACAGGGGTCTCGGTATTCCACCCGCAGTGTTAGTCTTGGAAAACATGGTCAGCTCCGTGTCCAGAAAGGAGAAGACTACCCAGTGGGAGATCAGGAGGCAGAACTTCATCAAGACTTTACCTCATACCACAATCACGGGGGCAATTTATGACAGTGGGGATTACGTGAAATCCCTGGAGGTCTTGAGGGAAGCCCTTGGAGAGAAGGGGCCAGGTCTCACTGGTATGGGTGTGGCCTTCGCCCTGGAACCGGGTTCCTCCCTGGCCTTTCAGACCCTGGTGGTGAAGAAGGCGAGAACGCCCTATTATGAGGGAGTTTACATCAAGATGGACAGCGGGGGAGACGTCACGGTTTCATTGAGCACGAACTCCATGGGAACAGGTCATGAAACCTCAGTGGCCCAGGTTGTTTCCCACGTTCTGGGAATATCAATGGATAAGATAAGGGTAGTCCTGGGAGATACCTCAGGGCCCCCAGGAACCGGATTCTATGGTAGCAGGTTCTCGGTGGTTGCCATAAGTGCAGTGTATAAGGCCTCAATCAAGCTCAGGGAAAGAATCAGGGAGCTTGTGGCCCAGGTGCTCAATATTGAGGTGGATAGGGTGGAGATCAAGGATGGGATGGTAAGGGTGGGCAACAAAAGTTTTCCAGTGGAGGAAGTAGCTAACCTGGTCTATAACAGGTATCATTCGCCCCTTGATGATATGGGAATAGAGGCTACAGAGGTGTTCAACTCGCCAAACGTCAACGTTGCGGACGAGAGCAGGAGGGTTAACTTCTCCTCAACCTATGGGGTTAACGCCCATGGTGCAATCATAGAAGTTGATCCAGAGACCGGTTTCATCAAGATCAAGAAATACGTTGTGGTAAGCGATAGTGGTAACATAATCAATCCCCTTATAGTGGACGGCCAGCTCATGGGTGGCACCGCAATGGGAATAGGGGCTTCTCTCCTTGAGGTCATAAGATACGTCTCAGGAATTCCACAGCAGACCAACCTGGCAGATTACTGGATGCCCACAGCCCTTGAAATACCTAGGATGGATATCAAGCATCTGATCTCACCATCCCCATTTACCCCCCTGGGAACCAAGGGTGTGGCTGAGGGCGGAGCCACCGTCCCCTATGCCGTCCTCGTTAACGCTCTAGAGGATGCCTTGGGTATCACTTTAAGCCGGGTGGAGGTCCCCATAACGCCAGAGTTCGTCCTTGAACAGCTAGAGAAAAGTGTGGTTAAAGCAATTTAGTTTTCTCCCAGGTTTAAGCAGTTAGGAGATTTCTAGATTTTTTCAGTAATGCTTTAAATCTTAGGCAGGAAAGTTAAAGTATGGAGCTAGCTGAACTTTTCTCGGAGTTTGCCACCTCAACCTCCTTCTCTGACCTTTCTGATAGGGCAGTACATGAGGCCAAGAGAAGGATGTTGGACTCCCTTGCGGTGGCTCACGCTTCAATATCCTCTCCGCCTGCAGAAGTGACGAGAAAGGTAATCCCATACTTTCAGGGTCAGGGCTTGCTTCTGGGAGGAGGTACGTCTTCCCCTGACATGGCTGCATTTTACAACACCCTATTGATCAGATATCTTGACTTTAACGACACTTACCTTTCCCTGGAACCTCTACATCCATCGGACATGATAGGTGGTCTCCTCGCGGTCAATCCCAGACTGAGCGGGAAGGAACTGATCAGGGCCATAGTTCTGGGCTACGAGATTTCAACCAGGTTATGTGATTCCACCTCACTGAGAAAGAAGGGGTACGATCACGTGAATTTCCTTCAGGTTGGATCAGCGGTGGCCCTTGGAGTGGCTCTAGGTCTCAACAAGGAACAGCTTCAGAACGCCATTTCCATAACTTTGGTTCCGCATGTGGCACTGAGGGAAACCCGTTCTGGAAGCCTAAGCATGTGGAAGGCTGGAGCAACGGCAGAGGCTGTGAGGAACTCGGTTTTTGCTGTCCTGCTTGCAAAGTCTGGGTTCACCGGTCCCTCAACACCATTCTCGGGAAAGATGGGGTTCAAGAACGTGATTGCCCCCGATATGTCCGATGAGCCCTTCAAGAACCTGGGAACCGGCAAGATCCTGGAGACATACATAAAGAAGTATCCTGTGGAGTATCATGCTCAGGCAGCTGTGGAGGCCGGCCTCAGATTGAGGAGCCAGTTGAGGGGAGAGATATCCAAGATCACCGTGGAAACGTACGAGGCGGGAAGGACAATTCTTGCTGACGAAGGTAAATGGGATCCAAAGAACAAGGAAACGGCAGATCATAGCTTACCCTTCATAGTAGCAGTTACCCTGCTCACGGGCGAGTTCTGGCTTGACGCCTATGACCTGATAGGGGATCCAAAGGTCACGGAACTCATGAGAAAGATCGAGGTTGTAGAGAACGAGAAATACACCAAGGTCTATCCCTCAGAGTTACCCACCGCGATTGTTGTCAAGACCACGCAGGGCATCTTCTCCGAAGAGGTCAGAATCCCCAGGGGGCATTACAAGAACCCCATGAGCGATGAGGAGGTGGAGGAGAAGGCCAAGAAACTGGGTTTAAGTAAGGATGTCGCGAACAAGATCTGGAACCTGGAGAAGATGGAGGTGAAGGATATTGTCTCTTGGTAAGGAGTTCACCATAGTACCAGGGGTGTTCAACCCGTTTACCGCCCTTCTCGCCGAGAGGGTAGGGTTTAAGGCTGTATATCTTTCTGGAGGGGCCCTTACCTCATCCCTGGGGTTGCCCGATATTGGGATCATAGACCTCTACGAGCTGGTGGACATGGTAAGGAGAATAAGGGAAGTAACATCAATTCCCATGATTGTGGATGCTGACACGGGATTTGGAGAGGCACTCAACGTGTACAGGACTGTCTCCCTTCTGGAAAGGGCAGGGGCGGACGCGATTCAGATAGAGGACCAGAGAATGCCCAAGAAATGCGGTCACCTGGACGGAAAGGAGGTTGTACCCCATACGGAGATGGTCTCCAAGATAAAGGCTGCGGTGAGGGCAAGAAAAAACAGCAAGATCATCGCCAGGGTGGACTCAAGGGCAGTTTTCGGCCTGCAGGACGCCATAGAGAGGGCAAAGGCCTACCTGGAGGCCGGGGCAGATATAATCTTTCCAGAGGCGCTTCAGTCCAAGGAGGAGTTCAGGGAATTTGCCAAGGCGGTTAATGCTCCTCTCCTAGCTAACATGACAGAGTTCGGTAAAACTCCTCTAATAACTGCAAAGGAATTCCAGGAAATGGGCTACACATACGTGATCTTCCCTGTAACAATCTTTAGGGTAGCTGCCAAGGCCATGGAGGAGGCACTGAAGACCCTGATGAATGAGGGGACTCAGAAGAACCTCATGGACAAGATGATGACGAGAAAGGAACAGTACGAGGTCATCCATTATGACTTTTATGAGAAGTTAGATAAAGAACTAGCATAACTTTTATTAAAATCGAAATGTAATATATCTATTATGGCGAGTATTGTAAAGCACCTGATAAGTAAAAATCCCGTTGCGGTGGAGAGAGGGACTCCTGTCATCAAGGCTGTTGAGCTCATGGCTTCTCACAACATGGGTTCTGTCATTATAACCAAGGATGGTAAGCTCGCCGGGATCATCACAGAGAGGGATGTGATTAGGGGAATTGCGCGGGGCATTAGCCTTAACCAGCCGGTGGAGGAGTTTGGAACCATGAAGGACCTTGTGACTGTGAGGGAGGATGATACCGTGTACACCGCTGTCAAGAAGATGGCGGAGAGGAATTTGAGGCATCTGATCGTGGTGGACAGGGACGGGAACCTCAAGGGAGTGATCTCCGTCAGGGATATCATAAGGGAATCTCACGTGTTAAAGGCAATTTCCCAGGTAGAGGGAGAGGAATTTCCTGGAAGTGATTGAAATGAGTCAGATAAGTAGAGGATTGGAAAACGTATTCATCAAGACAACCTCGTTAACCTATATAGACGGGGAAAACGGAATACTGAGGTACGGTGGGTACGACATTGAGGATCTGGTGGAACACACCAGCTTCGAGGAAGTTGTTCATCTAATGCTGTACGGGGATTTACCCACGAAACTTCAACTGCAGAGGTTGAAGAGCGCATTGGACGAGGCATACGAGGTACCCCAACAGGTCATAGACATGATATATTCCTTGCCAAGGGATTCTGACGCTGTTGGCATGATGGAGACTGCCTTTTCTGCCCTTTCCTCCATTTACGGAATGCCCTGGAATAAGGCCACGAACAGGGACAACGCGATTAAGCTTGTGGCAAGGGCCTCCACGGTCGTGGCAAACGTTCTCAGGGCGAAGGAAGGGAAGAAGCCAGCCATTCCTGAACCTTCCGAAAGTTTTGCGAAGAGCTTCCTTAAGGCCTCATTTTCCAGAACGCCCACGGATGAGGAGGTTAAGGCCATGGACGCTGCTCTTATCCTTTACGCCGATCATGAGGTACCCGCATCTACCACAGCTGCACTGGTCACTTCATCGACTCTCTCCGATATTTACTCCTGCGTAGTGGCAGCCCTTGCGGCACTTAAGGGTCCACTTCACGGTGGAGCTGCCGAGGAAGCATTCAAACAGTTTGTGGAAATTGGGGAGCCCGACATGACAGAAACTTGGTTTAAGAGGAAGATAGTGGAGGGTAAGTCCAGGCTAATGGGCTTCGGACACAGGGTGTACAAGACCTACGATCCCAGGGCAAAGATATTCAAGAAATATGCCAAGCTCCTCTCAGAGAGGAATCAGGAGGCAAGGAGATACTTCGAAATAGCGCAGAAGCTGGAGGAGCTAGGAGTGGAGAGTTTCGGAGCCAAGCACATCTTCCCCAATACTGACTTCTACTCCGGAGTAGTGTTCTACGCTCTAGGATTCCCGGTTTACATGTTTACTTCCCTGTTTGCCCTTTCCAGAACGTTGGGATGGACGGCTCATGTCATAGAATACGTGGAGGATCAGCATAGGCTCATAAGGCCCAGGGCTTTGTACGTCGGTCCTCTTAAGAGGGAGATAGTGCCCATAGAACTAAGGGGGTAGCTCTTTCCTCAGCTTAAACTCTAATATCTTCTTTTCTTACTTAATTGTAATGCCTAAGAGACCAAAGTTAAACATTGCGCTTTATGACGGAATAAGAAGAGGTTCCCTTGCTCTCATACTGTTTGCCACCTTTCTAGGAATGTCCGTTGAGACCGTTGACACATCTCTCTACTTTTTACCCCTCGTGATATCGTACATAATGTTATTTCTCTTCGGATGGTTGAACAGGAAATCCTTCTCCTCTCTCGGTGAAAAGTTCAGCCTTTCTGTAAGACTTTATCCGGTATTAATGACAGGTCTGGTTCTTGGTTTTGTCTCCTCCGTAATGGTGGAGATCAGGGTTAACCCATCAGTTTTTTCGATTTTAGAATTCATTGGTATTCTTCTGGTCCTCAGTTACCTCTTCGAATACTCTCTAGAGATGGTAAGGCTCAGCGATGACTTTGGTTCTAGGGGATTGAAGATAGCTTCCGGCATACTGGCTATATCCATTCCAGTTTATCTCATAGTTGGTGCAATTCCCTTTGCCATACTCGTTACCGCTGGAGGAATGTACGCGTATGTAGAAATGACAAAAATAGTAAATATCTATAAAAATGAATGAGTTAAAGCCTATATGTATACCTGGTTTTCGAGGATGGAATCATAATAAGGGAGATCAAGAGTAGAATTGTGGGAAGATACAACCTAGGCAAAGGAGCGAAGTAATCTAAATAGGGAGTTGCAAAACCCATGTAGTAAAGAACCACTGAGAGCACCAGAAGGGCTATTCCTAGGGCAAGCCACCCCTTCATGTAAACGTAATGGACGAACAACTCCTGCCAGTCCGCCTTGCTAGTCTCAACCATGATGGCCTCTCCCTTCATGAAAGCTAGGCTCTTCTTGCTCCCCATCATCGCGAACCCGTTCATCCTCTTGAACCCGAGCTCTCTAGCTTCCTCGTTCCCCTTCTCCACGTTAAACTTGAGAATGCCAGCCAACTCCTCGCTAACATTCACCTTCTCTACCACATTCCACTTCTCATCAACCTTAACGTGACCGAGATATCCCTTGATCTTCATTGTGCCATCACCCCCTGAAAAGCTTCAAGGACCTTGTTCCAGTTGGTCTTCACTGCGTCAACAAAGACCACGTAGTTTCCCATGACCGCTATACCTAGGTTGTCAAGGATCATAGCAAACCCCAACAGCTCTCCCATATCCAGTTTCTTGGCTTCATCTTCCCCTATCCTGTAGTTCTCCTTGAGGAATGCGCTTAACTTGTTTAAGTCCACATTAATATCCTCTCCCATAACCTTTCTCATCCCCCCTTCCTCAATCCTGTAAACCGCCCTAAGTCCAGGTATGATCTCAAATCCCATTTCTATCAACTATATCATTCGCTTTTTAACTTTTAAACCTTTCTTAGTTAACATAATGTTAGTTTTTAACTGTATTTTTAAAAAATAATATCGTAATAGGATTAACTTAATAGAATATACACGCAGTGGAGCATATGTAGGCGCCTACGAAGGCTAGTGCCATCACGTACGAGAACGAGTAGTCTATTGTGCTGTAGAACAGAAGCCCTCCAGCGGCAGCGATTGCAATGAACACCGCGTTGAGCAATCCCAGAATTCTCAGTCCTCTCCTGCTCTCCCTCGCCGTTGCAGTGTAGAGGGCCAGCCCAAAGAACGCTGTGAGCATGGCGAAGCTAATGTGGGCTGAAAGAATGAAGGATTGCCAGCTCGCCTCAATAGGAAACTTATCATAAAGTAATGCAGCCACTCCAGCTATGAAAGCTCCAGTCATGAAAAGGGTCTCAACTATGGCCAGATTAGTCGTTAGCCTTGATTTGGGTCCAACTCCAGTCAGAGCCATGACTATCATGATATATTGGAAAATAAGGTTTTAAAAATTTTTATGTTATCTTTCAGTGAGATAAACAGTAGAAGAGAAGTCCCGAAGTAGTGAAGAGGGTGCCAACGAATCCCACAGCCATTCCCAGCGCATAAGAGGGATCCACGAAACCTCCGAAATAGAAGAGTCCTTCGAAAGCGGCAACCAGAACGAACAGAACGTTGAACAGCGCTATTGCCTTTAACTTGATCTCGTTAGTCCTCATTGCCGCAGCCAAGATGATTATACTGAGAATCGCCACGGTGATGGCTCCGTAAATATGTGCCGTAATTGCTGCCCCTGCCAATCCAAGGTTGAAGATAGGTATCCCCATTCCTGCAGAATACAGACCGATCAGGGTCAGTATCTCCAGCATTGAAAGCCCGGTAACGTAGTTATGACGAGCCACTAAGTCCATTATTTTGTATACCCTAGTCTCGAGGCTCATTTCACTCACATTATTTAGGTAAATCTTTAATCTAATAAAGTTTACATAGCAAAAGTGCAAGGATCGAGAACAAAAAATTAACTAAATCTTTTGAAAACAAGAATAAAGATACCTGACATGAGCAGGATGTAGATTGAGACGGCGATCTCGATCGTGATACCGTTTCCCAGTGAGAACCCTGAGAAAATATTAAATGGGATTGAAAGGATAAGGAAGAAAATTACACCAATTGAGGTTATCAGAGCTATTGTCTTGTCATTCAATTACCTCACCTGATGGGCGAAGTGTTCCATATCATGTTGTATGCTATAAAGAATGCTATACCCGCAGTTCCTCCAAATATCATGGCCAATATCATCAATCCCAGCTTAGTCATCTCATCCCACCTAAGAAGAGAAAGTGTCTCCCTCGTTATTAAGCTTTGAATAGCATTGAGTTGGAGTCTGTCCCTTGCTTAGGAGCATCTTTGGACAGCCTGTCTGCTCGTTATACGAGGAAAGGTAAGCAAAGCTGGCCAGATCGGAGGGTTGACCCATGATGACCGGGGCCTTCAAGTTCATTCCAACAGCGTATAGATAGTCCGTGTTCTGATCCCAGTAAAGTTCCACGTAAGGCAATGGCCTTTGTGTTGGGCCCGTTAGCACAGCCGCTCCTTTCCATGGATCGTATGTGGAGCCGTGGCAATCGCAGTGAATCACCGATGATGCACCGGCATTCTGCGCAGCCTGATAGGCCACAGTCGGCAAGAAGTTGGGAGTAACTCCGCCAGGGGCGAAATATTTAGGAGGATAGAAATGAATTTCAGGGGGCTGGCATCCCAGGTGCTGGCATATGGCGCTATACGCCACGATGGAGTTGTGAGGTCCTACCCCTCCGGGGAAAGTATAGGTACTTCCGTCCTCAGGGATGACCACCGTTGTGGAGGGGATTGCAACCGGATTGTCGTTAGAGTCGCCCATATTGATAAGGAAAGTTATGTCTCCTTCCATGGGATACTGGAACAGCAGGATTGAGGGATCATTAACAGGTAAACTAGATGCCTCAATGGGGTTACCATCAGAATCCACGATAATTATCCACGGAAAATTCTTAATGTAAACAGGAGGCTGATTAAGGTAAGAGATCACAGGAACAGCGCTAGCCACAGCCAACGCGCCTATTCCTATTAATATTCCCTTTAGAAACATCCTCCTCCCGGGGTTCAGCGGGCCCACCTTCTCCTCAGCGTAATTATAGAGGTAATCTCTTCCCTTCTCAGCGAACTTTTTCTCGTCGAACCTTGTCTTGGGATCCCTCATTTTTCTTATCAACCTAGTCGCGAAAATGAAGTCGTCTCTCTTCAGCGCGAAATGCCTACCCATAACTATCACATTAAATGTTTGTTGAGTGAAAGGTTTAAATATTTTGTTATAATAGATCTTATCAAATTTATCTCTCTTGATCTTTCTCATGAAAACAAAATAAAAATACTTAACTAACCATGATAACGCTGGGGTAAGTTTTAGTTAATTTACGTTATTGTTAAAACTATTTTTAAAAGATAAAAAGGAAAGCAAGTTAAACTTAAATTAAGTTAAAATAGAAAAGTTAAAAAGGGGGTTTCTCCATCATTTTAGAATGATAAAAGGGTGTTAAAGATTGGCTGATTTTAAGGAAAAGATAGCTCATCACGCTGAGCTTGCCTGGTTTATCGTAATGTTAGTCATGGTTGCTGTTTTCTTCTCATGGTCAGTGATAGAGGTAACTAACGGGTCCAGCACGAGTATAAGGTATGGTTTACCGCTGTTCTCGGGCTTACCAGCACAGGCCCAACAGGCAGTTTTGACCTTTGAGAAATCACCTCCAGCTAACCGAACCTCTGAAGTGGTGGACGGAATACTGGTAGTAAATATGACCGCAATGCAGAACGGAACCTTCTCAGACGTGTTTCATCCTAACGTGATTGTTGCACAGCCAGGGGAACCAATCACGATCATTCTGAACTCACCTCAGGTCATCACGGGCTTCTTCATTAGACTTCCCGACGGGGTAGTCAACGTTAACGCTGTGCCTAACGAACCAAGTTACGTTTACTTCGTGGCACCCAACCAGCCAGGAAATTACACGTGGAGGGAGCCGGAGCTGGCTGGTTATGATTTTTCATATATGACTGGAACCCTTGAGGTGGTATGATTGAGTTTCCAGGTCAAAGATGTCTTGAAAATAATTTCCAATTATTTCAGTATTTTTTCTACATCTAATATAAAGAAGGTTCTGTTCCCATCAACTACCTCCGGGGTTATATGGCAGTATTTCGCTGGTTCCTTGGCGTGGCTAGCCGTTGTGGGAATGGCTGCCATGAATCTGAGGACCTACCTGACCTATCCCTCAAACAGTCCAGAGGTTGGCGTAACGTATTACGCTTTCCTAACCCTACACGGATGGTCAGCGATGCTGGGATTGGTTCCCTTTGCTGCCATCTCAGTGATAGCTTACTCCATGTACAAGGATGGGATGAGCATAAGGAGGACCAAGTTAATGAGCGGAATGTTCTGGCTTGCCAATGCTGGTCTGATTTTCGCCCTACTGGGAGGACCAGACATGGGATGGTATATGTATCCGCCACTTGCAGTGGAGGACAACTCCAATTTCCACGCCTTCCTCAATTATCATGGGGCACTGATGGGAATAGCCTACCTGGCGTTGGCCATAAGCTCCCTGGCGCAAACCATAGCAACTGTGAACCTGGTGAGTGATGCCTATGCGACCAAGCCCAAGGGGCAGAAGCTAGGAATATTCTCAGCCTATGGCGTTGCCTTCGCTGTGATTATTGCGCTGACTTTACCGGCGTTGACTGCTGCCGAGCTGTGGTACACTCTCAACATACTTGCGGGAGTTCCCATTAACACGTTATTGTGGCTGGTGCTCTTCTGGTTCTACGGCCATCCCGTAGTATATTACGTTCCCTTCCCGCTGTTCGGCGCACTCTACTACTTCGTGCCGAAGTTTTCAGGGAGGCCACTGTTCAGCGAGAAATGGGCTAGGTGGAACATATATCTCCTTGCCATAGGCTCAATGTTGATCTGGGTTCATCACCTTCAGACCTTCCCAATTCCTGTCCCCGTGAGGCTATGGATAAACCTCTCCACGTTGGTGCTGGCCTCGGGTTCAGGTTTAACCGTGCTCAATCTAGGTTTAACCGTGCTTACTAGCAAAGGATACAACTACAAGGATCCGGTTGGGATGGCAACACTAATGGCCCTCATAGGCTTCATCCTAGGAGGAGTGCAAGCTGTCCCACTTCCCATGTTCCCCATAAATCCCATAGTCCACAACACGTACTATGTTGTTGGTCACTTCCACCTGGTTATCTGGACCTTAATATTGATGGGATTCACGGCGGTCTTCCTAGACGTTTTGAGAACTGTGAGACCCGGGTTTGATTACAGTAAGTCCGCTACTCGACTCATTAACGCTGGCATACTTGTGTGGACAATTCCCTTCGTAATAGTGGGTTACCTAATGAGCATGGAGGGCTATATGGGAATGCTGAGAAGGGTGATAGCCTACCCCACCACCTTCTATCCATACAATCTTTCCATTTCACTTCTGGCGGAAATCGGTATAGCTGGAATAGTCATGGCCATTGGTTCAGCGCTGGTGGAGTTTCTCACCTACTCCCCCTCCACTACGGTGAGCGTTTCATCGGGAACTTCAACTCCCTCGGTCTCCTTGGCCACTCAGCAAAATATGAAGGGAGAATTTTTTGATAATCTTAAACTTAAGCTTAATAACAATGTTTATGGGAAAACATCTGATCTGAGGAGGTTGAAATAGATGACTGAGACATCACAAGAGAAAAAGAAAGGTCTAATTGATCAAATACTGGATAGGGTAGGAGTCACAGAAGCTCCGTTCTTTAAGACCCCTGACTACATGTATAACATCTCCTACTGGCTTGGAGCAATGGTTTCTGCTGCCTTCATCTATACCGTGATAACAGGGCTTTTCCTTCTCCTTTACTACATGCCTGCTAATCCCTACGCTCAGACCCAGGCTATAATTAATACTGTGCCTTACGGTTCGGTTCTCCTTTTCAGTCACCTTTACGGAGCCTACATCATGATTATCTTGGCATACATTCACATGTTCAGGAACTTTTACAAGGGAGCCTACAAGAAGCCTAGGGAACTACAGTGGGTCACCGGAGTTCTGCTACTTGCCTTAACCATGGGTGCATCGTTCTTCGGTTACAGTCTCGTAAGTGATGTGCTAGGTGTAAATGCTATCAACATTGGCGAAAGCCTTCTGGTAGGAACTGGTTTCCCTGGGGCTTCCACAATAGCTAACTGGCTATTTGGGCCAGGGGGTGACGCAGCTACTGCCAGCAATCCCCTTGTGAAGTCCCAGCTATTTGATAGATTGTTGGGCTGGCATATCATAATGGTGTTCCTAATTGGCGTTCTGTTCGGAGTTCACTTCCTGATGTCGGAAAGGTATGGTATGACCCCTTCTGCTAAGGAGAAGCCCAAGGTTCCCGCGTATTACACAAAGGAGGAGTGGTCCAAGTTTAACGAGTGGTGGCCCAGGAACGTGGTATACATGCTGTCCATAGTATTGATGACTTGGGGTATAATTCTCTTCATACCTGATCTATTGGCTAACATTAATGGATTGCCCATTGTAATCAATCCCTATCCTGCGCCTGAGCCAGGTACCGCTGCAGCCTTATCCACTCAACCATATCCACCTTGGTTCTTCCTGTTCCTGTATAAGTTTGTGGACTTTGAGTTACCCAACGGGCAGGCCATGAGTCCAGCCCAGGCACTGTCGATTCTAGTTGTAATATTATTGGTTCTAATCCTCATGCCGTTCTTCGAGAACAGCGAGTACATGTTCCTTAGAAATAGAAAATTCTGGACCTGGATCATGACCGTAGCGTGGGTCTCGCTCATTGAGTTGAGCGTGTGGGGTTACCTTGCCCCCGGTGTTCCCGCCCCAACCAGCCAGCAGATAGAGATACTGGGAATCCCTGCGGTGATCATAGGGCTTGTTATTCTTGCTACAGGAAGACAAAAAAGCTCAAAGTCGGCACCTTCTCTTAATGCACCAGAAACTGTTCCAAAAATTGGACCAACCTCGATTCTGGGTACTGCCGTTGCGTCACTGCTATTCGCTGGAAGTTTCGGAGTGTGGTTAATGCACCCTGCAATGATAAATATGTTGCTCATGATACCCTTCGGAGCTCTCGCCGTCTACATGATATATAGAATGGCCTCTGGGATGAGAGTGAGGGTTGCTAAACCAGCAGGTACAATGACCTGGGAAGAGGTGAAGTTCAGGAAGACCATTGCCATTTTCGCGCTTCCAGCGATACTCGTGGTAACCGCTATTCAGACGGCAATAATGTGGAGACTCCCCAGTGTGGGTCCGCAGGCAACTTACGCTGGAATGGACCTGGGCATACTCCTCTTCCTTTGGGGAGTGGCAATTCAACTTTACCACTACATCGTGTACGTAAGGTGAGCCATTTGTTAAACTCAAAGTCAAAGCTTTTTTACGTTGTAAGTTCACTCGTGATCATTGTTATAACCGTGAATCCCTTTACTCTTCAGGCACTGCCTAGAAATCCTCTAGTTCTCATGCTATCCCATTACTCGCTCTACTTTGCAGGTATTCTAGCAGGATTGGGGCTTTTCAGGTTTAACAAGTTACTCGCAATTCCTGCAGTTATACCTCCCATCATGTTCCATCTCCCATACTTCTTTGTGGAGTCTGGGATAAACCTGTACTGGACCTTTCTTGATTACTCCACTATGGTGGCCGGAGGGTTACTACTTGGAGGTACAATTCGGCAAATGGGCAAGGTGATGAAGGGTTCATTATTCGTACTTTACATGATCGGAGATACAACCTTGGCTGTTCTATTGATACTGGGATTTCCAGTCTATTCTCCTCCGGCAGTACCTTTCTCTCCCTATTCTGTAGGACAGTTAGTGGATGTGTCCTATTTGATGTTCGGAATAATGAACGTGATATTATTTGGTGTTATAGGTTATACTCTCAAGAAGTTACTTGAGTAGCTTTCCTTTTTGTATCGATTACCAGAGAGGAGATCGCAAACGTACTGGCGCCCACTATGATGGAGAAGTCGGAATAGTCCATCACTGACGGAATGACCGGGTAGACAACTCCTCCTAGGGCTGCAGAGTTTATGGCAATTCCGGAGTTTATGGAATTGATTCCGTATCTTCTCGCGATAACGGGAGTAACCGAGTTCAGGCCAAGTCCCGCCATGGTGAACGGTATAAGGAGATATATGTAGCCGTCGAAGAACAAAACGCCAGATATTGAGGCTATGCTGGCCACTATCACGGTTAGGATTCCAGGATTCACTCTACGACTCAGGGCGGGTAGGATAAAGTACATGGGTATGGCAAGCACGTATGATATCAATACAATGTCCCACGAGTACCCATTGATCTCAAGGAAGTATGGAGCTAGGGATAATGAGAAGGATGGAACGAAGGAAAGCAGATAGGTCACTACACCCAGAGGTGACGGCATTCTAGACTGAGCCTTCTTGATTTTCATGTCATGTCTGGATATCACAGGTAAAAGTAGAACGGATAGGGCTCCAGTAGTTAAGGCTAAGCTCCAGGACCTCAGCATCATGGACGTTATTCCGGCGAGAGTCCATCCTATGGCCCATCCCCCTAAGGTTCCGCCAATCACTTTCCTATCGTTAAGCTCCATCGCCTCATACATCGCCATGGATGACATCAGACCGAATACTACTCCCACAATCAGTCTTATTGTAATTTCAGCGGGGAAACTCACCAGGAGTGCGGAAAGCAGTGAAAGGGATGCAGCAGCGCCAAATAGGAGCTTGTAAAATTCCACTAGGCTTAGGGTGTGCCCAAACCTAGAGAATATAACCGAACCCAACAACCTTCCGCCATAGGGGATAGAAATGATCAAAAAAGATTGCAGAGGAGAGAGTCCCAAAAGGTTGACAAGAAAGGAGGGTAGAACAAAAACGTAAGTGGCGACTGCGTAACTCATTATGGGCCTTATCTTCACTCTAGATCTGATGTTTAAACTTGACCAGAAGAATATAAGCTAAAAATGGTGCGATTTTAATTTCTCAAGAAAAGTTATGGATTGTTAATTGTAGATATAGAGAGTTTAAAATCAGCATTCGGAGTAGGCTTCCTCTATGAGCTTCCTTGCCAGTGCCTCATCTACCTTGGCATTAACCCTGTAATTCTCATGGATTACGTATACCTCCATGTTGGTGTCCCTGGAGTTCTCTAGGTCAAAGGTAAGGAATTGCACCGTACTGAATTCCTCTCCCTGTTCCCGTCCTGCCTCCGGTTCTCCCTTAATGAGCTTGTTGCCCACCTTCAGGAAGATGCTGTCGTAGATCTTTGGAAGGGTCTTGAATACCTTCCTCAGGTCCTCCTCGTTCTCAGCGTATATGTACAGGCTTGCCTTGATCTTCCCGTTGCAAGGGAGCAGAGAACTGTAGATTTCAATTTCCCTCTTGATATCCTCAGGTTTGCTCAGCTTGTCCAGGTATACCATTTCCTGTACCTGCTGAAGTACAGTGTCCTTGTTCTCGAAGAGGATTGACATTCTGTCTCCTAGCTCTATCCTTCTACCCTTCTTCAGCTGGGCAGATCTCCTTACCCTCTCCATCCTTATCTTTTCGTACTCATACCAGGGAAGAATTTCATTTACTTGAATTATTTTTGATCACCTCCTTGAGAAGGGAAATGGGATGAACAGCCCTCCTTCCCGAAGCCTTCTCTATCTGAAGTCCCGCCAGAGGGCACTCTGTAGCGAAAATGTCCGCCTTGCTGTTGGCGAAAGCGTCCATCATCTTCGCCCCCACAACCTTGGCCTTACTGTAGTTCCTTAATCCCCATCCACCGTCTATCCCAGAGCAACCCATGTTGGACATCTCCACGTTAAGTTTTAGCGTTCTCATGGCCTGAACCCCCGGAATTCCTACCTTGAGGTATTTGAGGTGACAGGGAGTGTGGTAGAACACGCTTTTGGGAATCTCTCCGTTCCAGTTAACCTTACCTTCCTTCTTCAGCTTCATGAGGTATTCCATGACGTCGTAAACCTTGATTGGTTCCCTATCCAGTATGTACTTGTATTCCTTGGTAAGCATAAGGGTACAGGTGGGTATAGGGGAAACCACATCGTAACCCTTATCCACGTACTCCTTCAGCATCTTGAAGTTTCTCTCAGCGTTCTTCTTCAGTTGGGTTGCATCTCCCACGTCAAGCATGGGGGCACCACAGCAGGCAAAGTTATCCGTGACTACCTCAATGTTTAGCGCGTTGAGGACCTCTACCACGTCCTCACCTATCTCGGGGTAGAAATTCTCTACCAGACAGGTGTGGAAAAGGACAACCTTGGCCACAGGTTTCTCAACCTTCTTGGGTTTAACAGATTTGAGGAAGCTCCTATCTGCCAGCCTCAGAGATGGAGCGTCAGGGCTTATCCCCATTAACTCCTTCCCGCCTTCAAGGAATTTCTTGGCAATGGGTCTCACCAGGGTGGCAGTGTCGAGCATCTCAAATAACCTGTCCCGCATACTCAATCCGGTCTTACTCTTGTGATAGAGCCAGGCCCACGCCATGAGGTGTGGAAAGTCCATGTTAAACTCGTGTGGGGGTGTGTAGGGACAGTTGACGTAACACATGTTGCAGTGGAAACAATCCGACGCCACATCAAACAAGTCCTCTAACGTGAGCTTGGATGGCCCCTTCTTATCCGTGTACTGAAACATCTTCGGGAAGGCGGGACAGTAATTGAAGCATAATCTACAACCGTGACACACAGTTGCCTGTCTCACGAACTCGGACTGTAACTTAGCGGAATCAAAAAAAGCTGGATTATCTTTATTTAGAGTATACAATTCAGCTCCCTTTCAGCATTTTGAGGGCATTTGTGAACTTTTCAGCGTGGCTCTTCTCAGCCCTTGCTAGGGTCTCGAACCACTCTGCAGCTTCATCAAATCCCTCTTCCCTTGCTGTCTTGGCGAAACCTGGATACATCTGGGTCCATTCGTAGGTCTCTCCAGCTATGGCCGACTCCAGCATCTGCTCTATTGTGCCTATGGGCTTGTCCGTGGCGGGGTCCACAGAGCCACCCTGTCTTATGAAGTCAAGGTGACCAAAGGCGTGGGCTGTCTCTCCTTCAGCTATACTCCTTAGCAATCCCGCGAGCTCCGGATATCCTTCCTCGTCTGCCCTCTTCGCGAAATAGAGATATCTTCTGTTTGCCATGGCCTCGCCCATGAAGCCATGCTTGAAATTTTCCTCCGTTTTGGTTCCCTTTAAGCTCTTCATAGTCTCTAAAATATAGTGATAATGGCATTATAAAAAAGTTTCGACTCCATTGTTCATTGCATTTAAGAATAACTCTAATTTACCCCGTTTAAGGCCAAGGTTCTTCCCTATTATCGGGCGACTTCATGGAGAGTCCTACGAAGGAAGCAATGGTTAACAGGAGAATGCCTATGTACAGGGGTGCGTCTGGAGACTCGTTAAAGTAGGCGATTTTCCCCAACAGGCCGAATACCATGACCAGAACTCCAACTACCGCCAGTGCGGAGCAGGAACAGATTTCCTTGAGCTTCATCTTATCACAAGTTATTATAGAATGTTTGATCTTATAAGTTTTGCTATATTTGAGATAAACATAACAAAACGAAATACAATCATGAGAAAAAGACTACTAAAGTATCTATTTATGTGCATCTACATTTGATACTCCAAGATTGTGCCAGAATGAGGTCTGGGCTAGTAGAACGAGAAGGGGGCCAAGGATTATAGCACAAGAATATGGTTGAGCTTCGTGAAGGAGAAAAAAGGAAAAAGTCATCACTTCAAGATATCTTCTGGGGTCACGGGCGTTTTATTGAACCTCTTCCCAGTGGCGTCCTCAATTGCCCTAACTATGGCCGCAGGTCCCACGATTAGTGACGCCTCCCCAACTCCCTTGCTCTTGGTCAGATAAGCCGAGGGGTGGTACTTTTCTGCGAAGTAGCTCTTGAACCTCGGTGCCTCCACCGCGGTGGGAACGAAGTAATCCGCGTAAGTTACCGCAAGCTGACCATTCTCGTTAATTATTGCGAGTTCATAGAGCGCCTGTCCCACAGCCTGAGTGCCACCTCCATGTACCTGACCTTCAGCCAGTGCGGGGTTTATAACCCTACCAATATCGTCATAGGCCCTATACTCCTTCACTCTGGCGATACCGTAGTCGTCAACCTCAACTACTGCCACGTGTACTCCATACGGGAAGGTAACGTCGCCCTCAAGCGTAACGCTCGCTGAAACCCCGGGTTCCTTTCCTGAGTATGCCTCTCTAGCTACAGCGTCCCAGCTCATCTTCTTCCCCTCCTTCTTGTGTACGAACTCTCCATTTCTATACTCTATTTCCTCCACGTCGGCCTTCATGGACCTGGCTGCAACACGCTTCATCTTCTCTAGGGCCTGCCTGCTTGAGGCCATGGCAGCGCTTCCAGCTATTGCCAGGGTTCTGGAACCGTAAGTGCCTGTCCCTGCAGGAATTGCCTCACTATCTCCCCAGGTAACCTTAATCCTCTCTATGGGTATCTGAAGCTCGTCAGCCACCAGTTGGGCTATTGCGGTCTCAGTCCCTTGTCCGTGGGGCGTACCTCCTATGGCCACAATGACGCTACCGTCCTCATTCACCCTTGTCTCGGAGTACTCATAGGGTCCGAAACCGCATATCTCCAGGTAATAGGCGAGTCCAACTCCAACCTTTTTACCCTTCTTCCTCTCGCTTTCCGCCCACTCCTTCAGCTTGTTATACTCCAGGACTTTCACACCCTCCTTGAGAAGGGTGGGGTAATCTCCAGTATCGTACTTGAGACCGAAGGGATTGGTATAGGGCATTTGATCCTCCCTGACAAGGTTCCTCATTCTAACCTCAACGTCGTCCATCTTCAGTTCGTCTGCCACCGTGCTCATTATCCTCTCGATGATGAACGTTGCCTCGGGTCTGCTGGCACCCCTGTACATGGTAATGGGGATGGTGTTAGTGTATATTGCCCTGCTCCTTATGGCCAAGTCCCTAACCCTGTAGGGACCAGGGATCATTGGTGGAATGATAGTGGGCTGTAATCCCTCCGTGTAGGTGAGATAGGCACCGAGCTCCACATCCAGAGTTCCCTTAATTGCAACCAGCGTACCATCATTCTTGAATCCTATTTCTCCCCTGAACACGTTGTGCCTGGAATTGGTCGCAATCATCTCCTCCGTCCTGGTAGCTGTCCATCTCACAGTCTTCCCTAACCTTATGGAGGCAGCTATTACTGCAAGCTCTTCCGGTAGGATATGGGCCTTACTTCCAAAACCTCCACCCACATCCGGCATTATCACTCTTATTCTGCTTTCGGGTATGTTGAAGATCCTGCTGAACTCTGCCCTGGCGAAGTGCGGAATCTGTGTGGAGTACCATATGGTGAGATTGGCTCCATCGTACTGTGACACTATACCCCTGGGCTCCATGGGAGATGGGATGAGACGGTTGTTGGCTATCTCCACCTCAACCCTTCTATCGGCATTGGAGAGCGCCTTCTCAGCGTCCCCCGCATTGAAGTCTCCCACATATCCCAGGTTGGTTCCCAGTTCCTTGTGGACCAGAACTTTGTCCTTCTTTGCCTCCTCCATGTCTATTACTGCCTCAAGAGGTTCTATGTCCACATTAACTGTTTCAGCGGCGTCCCTGGCGGTATACTTGTCCTGTGCAACAACCATGGCAACTGGTTCTCCGTTATACTTGGTCTCGCCTTGGGCAAACCTCCACAGCGGGATCTTCCAGGGTCTTGGATCAATGTAGGTGGTCCATGGACCTATCCCTCCCTTAATGAGCTGATTGAGTTCCTCTCCCGTGAATACCGCAACCACTCCCCTCATTTTCAGGGCGTCTTCCTTGTGCATTCTCTTTATTACACCGTGGGCTACATTGCTTCTCACAAACGTCGCATACAGTGAATTGACCTTGATGTCATCTACGTATGTGCTCCTCCCGGTGACGAACTTATCGTCGTATAACCTCTTCACGGACTTACCTGCGTAACTCATGCTCTCATCCTCCTGGAGGCGTCAAGTATTGCGTTCACTATGTTCTGATACCCTGTACATCTGCAGATGTTCCCGTGTATCATATCCCTCACCTCCTCCTCAGTCATCTCCCTCTTTTCTGAAAGGATGTAATGGGCCTGAACTATCATTCCAGCGGTACAGAATCCGCACTGCAGGGCAAAGTTGTCCTTGAATGCCTGTTGAACTGGGCTCAGTTTGGAGTCGCTGGATAGTCCCTCAATGGTGGTGATCTCCTTGCCATCTGCCTGAACTGCCAGTACAGTGCAGGACTTCACGGATTTACCGTTGAGGAGAACCGTGCAGGCACCACAGGTTGAGGTATCGCAACCTATCTTGGTGCCTGTAAGGTTAAGATTCTCCCTGAGAAAGTCCACTAGCAATTTCCTTGGTTCAACTTCATCCTCGTAATATACCCCATTCACCTTAACCCTTATCCGGACCCTCTGTCCAGGTTCAACTTGCACCTCTCATCTCCTCCAAAGTGTTTTTCAATAACCTCTTCATAACCTCCCTTCTATAGGAGGAGGACCCCCTGGAGTCTGAAGGTGGATTGACTCCCTTAACTGCCAGTTCCATGGCCCTGGAGACATCACCGTCCGTAAGCTTCGTGTCTTTAAGGGCGTTCTCTGCCTCAAGGGGTCTGTGGGGCCTTTCCCCAACCCCTGTGAATGAGATCCTCACGTCCTTTACCTCCCCAGCTTCCATTTTCAGGAGGAGGGCCAATCCAACTAGCGCGAAGTCACCCGCTCTCCTAACGACCTTTCTGTAGGCCTGTCTATATCCCTTGTAAGTGGGAACCTTAATCTGCTCCAGAATATCGGAGGGCTCCAGTGCAGTGGTGAAAGCTCCCTTGAAGAAATCTCCAGCCTTCACTTCCCTGGTGCCCTTCTTTGACCTGATAACCATCGTTGCGTCCAGTGCTGTGAAAAGTGCCGGATAATCCGCTGATGGATCTGCATTACCCAAGCTTCCACCTACGGTGCCCATATTCCTCACCTGAATATCCCCAACCTTAGATGCAGTTTCCTGAACTATTTCCAGACCAGGAACTTTTCTGGAGGCTAGCTCGCTGTGCCTCGTGGTAGCGCCTATGGACGCCACTTCCCCCTCACGTATGAAGGATAGTTCCTTGAGATCACCAATATCCACCAGGTACTTTGGCTTCAGGATCCTGAGCTTCAGCATGGGTATGAGGCTCTGTCCCCCTGCCAGAACCTTACCTTCATTGCTATCCAGAAAATCCAGGGCCTCCTCAACGGAGTCTGGCCTGTAATACCCAACTTGTGCAGGATACATCTTTACATTATTCAACTGTTCATTAATAAAGAGTTACATTCCTACTTAACCATAGTTACTATATAAGCTAAATATTTTCGATCCCTCCAATGGTTGAAGGATATTTACGTGGGATTAATCAGAAAGGTTTAAATGATATTTGTATGATAAGAAATATTTTTATTTATTCTTATTTTTCCCTCCTTTCAGGCAATAGATTTAACCAAGATTGGCATAACCCACTTTCATGAGCTATGTTCCCACAAGGGAGACCGAGCAGGTGAGGTTGGGTAAGGGATACATTCTAAAGGAACATGAAAAGCATTATCCCGAAAACTATCCCTGCACCATTAACTCAGCTACCTATTTTCTCAAGGTGGACCATGATAGGCTGGAGGGTAAGGCGTCTCTTTCCATGGAGTGCAGGAAGGGACAGATGACCCTGAGCGGAAGGCATTTCACTGTAAGGGAGTTCTCGGTGAATGGGAGGGGGGAATATCATTACGACGGAAACCTGTTTAGATTTGATGTGGACTCAGGTCCCAATAACGTGACAATATCTTACGTTGTCTCGCTGATGGGTTCTGTTCAAAAATTAGAGGAGATGAACGAGATCTCCACCACCGGAGAGACCGAGAATCCCGTGTACTGGATACCTTCTCTCCCGGAACCAGGGATCAAGACCAAGATGGAGCTCTATGTCCAGGTGAGAAAACCCCTTATGGCCATCTCCAATGGAGAACTGAAGGAGGTCAAGGACTTAGGAGATATGGTTGAGTATCACTGGGTGATGGATTTTCCGCACTCCTTCTATCTCACAAGCCTCGCCGTGGGCCAGTTCTCCACGTTTAGGGAACAGGTTGACGGTGTGACTTTAGAGTATTATCTGCCCAAGGGTTTCGAGGATTATCTCTGGAACCTGGAGAGCACCAAAAGGGCCATGAAATTCTTCTCCAGTTACACTGGAATTCCATATCCATACAGGAGATACGCTCAGGTGATCCTCTTTGGAATGAATGGTGGAATGGAGTACATATCCAGTACCCATCTGACGTGGAGGATACTTCACGACAGAAAGGCTGACGAGGAATATAGCGCCGACTCATTGATAGCTCACGAACTGGCCCACCAGTGGTTCGGCGACCTTGTTACCACGAAGGATTGGCCAAACATTTGGTTGAACGAGGGTTTCGCCACGTATTTTCAGGCACTCTTTACCGAATACGACAAGGGGAAGGAAGAATTCCTCTACGACATGTACACAAAGATGAAAACTTACCTTGAGGAGACGGAGGAATATACTAGGCCGATTGTGAGCAGGTACTACAGATGGCCGGACGAACTCTTTGACAGACATACATATCAGAAGGGAGCTTTGGTTCTTCACGCGCTCAGGAACATGTTGGGGGACGAGATTTTCAGGGAGGGAATCAGGACCTACCTGGAGCAACATGCGGGCAAGGCCGTGGACACCGAGGACTTCAGAAAAGCCATGGAGAAAGTGTCGGGACAGGACCTATCGCAGTTCTTTGATCTCTACGTATACTCAGCAGGCCACCCTGAGATCACAGTATCCATTCAATACTCCAACACCCCGGTAATAGTGCTGGAGCAGGCCGAACCAGGCTATCCTCTAGAGATCGAGGTAAAGATAGTAAGCAACTCAGGATCGGAGATCAGAAAGATAAAGCTAAACTCCAGGTCAGAGATACCAGTACCCGGTCTGAAGTATGCCTGCGTCGATCCTGAGTTTAAGGCGTTCGTTGTGGTGAACGATAACCAGCCCGAGGAGATGCTTATCTCCGAGACTGGGGACCCCAGTATTATGTGCAGGATCCGTTCGGCCAGGGGACTCTCCAAGTACACGGACGAAAGGGCTGTTAGGGCCTTGGGAAAGCTCCTGTATGATACCTTCTGGGGGGTCGCGTATGAGGCGGCCCTAAGTCTCGGGAAAATGAAGACTCAGGAGGCGTTAAGCGAGTTATCCTCCCATAAGATCTCAAATCCCAAGGCCAGGAGAGGGGTAGCGAAGGCGCTGGCCGAATTCAAGTATGAGGAAAGGGCCTCAGATCTTGCCGTCTCCATGCTAAGGGCAGAGGAGAACTATTACGTTAAGGCTGAGTTGGTGAGAAGTCTAGGAAAGATAGGCCTTCAGAAGTATCAGGAGGAGGTGAAAAAATATTATGCGGAGGAGAGCCATCTCGACGTGATAAGATCAGCGGTGCTTGAGGCGTTAGCCTACTTTGGGTCCCAGGAGAACTACAATTTCATTTTGGAGAAGGCCTTCAAGGGGGAGAGCTTCCCTGTTAGGGAGAGTGCCACAAGGTGGTTGGGGAAGTTCGGGGAAAGAGCGGTGGATCCTCTGTCAGCCCTTGTCAGAGACAGGCTACCGAGAGTTAGGTCGTCTGCGGTCGAGGCTCTCGCTGACACCTCCAGCCTGAAGGCAATACCCGTACTTCAATCCGTGGTGAAGAATGAGGATGAGGATGGACGAATAAGGGCCCTAGCTCTAAGGAAAACCTACTCTCTAGGAAAGACCCAATCCAGATAATTTTTTCCTAGAGCCATTCACTATAATCATCCTTAAACTATCTAGTCCTTATCCTTGCCTGAGTCCGATTCCAAGTACTTTCTTGATAGAGCTTTCGTCGTTTTTCAATATCTTCACATTTTTCCCGTCAGAATAAACAAGGAACTTCTTACCTACTATTACCCTGGGCCTGGAGAGAAATATGGTCCCTTTACGGCAGTTACTCTCGTCACATATCTCCATATTGCCAACGAACACGGAATTACTGATTGCCTTATATGGTATACCGTTTCTCTTCAGAATTTCCTTTATATTATCTAGAGACGACAGCTTAGTGACCACTTCACCTAGTGGAATTAACTCTTCTATCTGTCTCTCCAACATGGCCTCTTCTTCTTTAATTGAAGCAAGTCTATTCAGTAAGTTCAGGGCCATCACTCCCTTGGGAGTTAGATACAGTATCCTGTTCTCTTCTCTTATGAGTTCCAGAGACTCCAGAAGTGAGAGATATTTTTTCAGCAGATCAAAGCTGACATTTGCTCCAGCCATAAGGCTGGTTTTTCTTATTCCATTCTGTGCCAGCTGAAGCATATCTCTTATAATATCATTGGAAGTTCGTTTTTTAGCCAAATGGATCCACTAATACTATAATACGTAATACTAAGTTAAAAGTATTTCCCATATAAGCGTTTTTCATGGGTTTATGAGTACGTTCACGTAATTATTTGAAAGCCGAATTCATGCGGAGAACTCAATTCCGTCATCCCAAATCCCTAGCTAGAACTTTTATACCCGTGTGGAGAAAGTGGTAATTGTGGAAAAAGTAGAATCCATAAAGGTTAAAGAGACCACCAAGCAGGAACTCATAAGGATTAGGGGAGAGCTTGAGAGCAGATACGGCAGGAAATTTTCCCTGGACGATACCATAAATTATCTGATAGCGAGTAGAGGCAGGGAACACAGGGACCCCGTATTGCTGGAAAGGATATTTGGTGTGCTGAAGGGCGAAGACCTATACAGAGAACTGCAAGGGGAGAGAAAAGCTGATAAAGAAAGAATTGAAAGGAAATTTGGTCTTTGATTCCGGGATCCTGATTTCCCTGTTACAGGGAGAGATGGAGTGGCTCTATCGTAGGGTGAGGGATGAAACTATCGATCCCTTGATTAATGTGGTCAATCTCACGGAAGTTTACTACGTCCTCTGCAGGAAGGTAGGCGCTGAAAGTGCAGGGAGAATTATGGACGACATACTTAGGTCTGGTTACTTTAAAGTCGTGGGTGTTTCCAGGGAAGTCTCCAAGGAGGCTTCGCTCTGCAAATGTAGATACCCCATATCCTTACCCGACTGCTTTTCCATCGCCACCGCAAAGGTTCACAACACGAAGGCCCTGTTCAGAAGGGAAAAGGAGCTTGAGGGAATTAAGGACCAGTTCGTGGAATTCGTCGACTAGAAGAGTGTGGAGAACCCGACTTGGATTTTAATCACAAACTAGGTTATCCCCAGCTCTCCCGGGACTGAACCTTTTTCAGTTTGTAAGTAGACTATCAAGGGAAAATTAATCAATTGTTCATCTCTCAATACTCAAAAGCTTATAGGGAATAAAGTCGTAATATTGAATGTGTTACTCACCGAGATAGCTTCCATACCTCTTTTCCTGCTAGGTGTGGAGCTTATCTACAGAGGAGCCAAATTCAGTAGTCCTTATGTGATAGCGCTTATTTCAATTTTACCAGAATTAATAATAACTCTTGAAGCCTCATTCAGGTCAAACTACTACGTGGCACTGTCAACTGTACTGGGAAGTGTGATCTCCCTTTACGTGATTGGGGTCACGTTTTTCGGTGTGGTTCATTTCATCAAGTGGAAGAGCGATTTCAATGTGGGAATTCAGAGGGAATATCTGTTCATAGTGGTCGCTTCCATGTTCATTGGCCTCATGGGATTCACTGGAAGGATTAACGTATGGTGGGGCGTTGTCCTATTTGGTCTATTTCTGGCCTACAGTGTAATAAAGGTGAACAGGAGAGTTGTCAGGGACTCAAAGGCAATCCCGGCACTTGTGGCAGGTAGCGTCATAGTCTGGATATCATCATCCTGGCTACTTCAGGATATATTCTCGCTATCCTCAACGTTCCACGTTCCACCTTACTACGTTGCCATTCTCATTGTGCCCGTGATGTCCAACCTGCAGGAGATCTCCACTGCACTTAGATCGAGAAAGGAAAACGTAATGAAGGACCTGCTTCTGGGCGTAATAAACGAGAATCTTATGGCCTCAAGCCTACTTCTGGCCATAATAGGTTTCGCCTCCGGCACGGAGGGAATAGCGTTGAACTCCTTAACTCCCCTGGTTGAGGTTTCGTTCTTTGCGGGAATCCTAGCGTATTTTCTGATAAAGAACGGACAGATTAAGCTTTACGATTCCATACTAATGATGCTCGGTGTAATGATATTTATTGGTATGTTCAGGCTGTGAGTAGCGAACTCAACTGTGGGAAGTCTCCACGTCATAGCACCAGTTTCTCAGGTCCCTGGTCAGCGTCTCAACTCTTTCCTTTTCCAGGCTCTGGCCCAGGATGAATTCCGCGGTGCTTTCTATTAAACCTCTGATCTCATCATCGGACGTGGAACATAGCCTGGTTTTATCCATATACGAGGCTTGTTCCAGGGTTCCCCTTTCGTCAGCTATCAACTTTGCAAGGAAATTCCTTATTAGTGCTGTTCGGTAGAACTCACTTTCCATAAAAAATGTTTAAACATATAGGTAATAAACCTTAATATTATTAGGCACGACTTTCAATCATGGAAGCCCTTAAGCTGAGTGATGAGGAGCTCAAGCTTGGTTTCACCTTTGATCATAACAAGTGCATAGTCTGTGGTGCGTGCGTTGAAGCGTGTAACAAGGCCTACGGTGGGAATTGGAGGGTACTTCCGGTATTTGAACTGGAAGGTGGAAAGACGGCCCTCTCCATCTCATGTAACCACTGCGATAACCCGGTCTGCATGAAATCCTGTCCTGCCCTCGCCATCTCCAAGAACGAGATGGGGGTTGTAACCATTGACTCCAGCAAGTGCATTGGTTGCGGTTACTGCCAGTGGGCCTGTCCCTATGAGGCGTTACACTTCTCAAAGGACGGAACCATGAGCAAGTGCCATCTCTGCGTGGACAGGCTCGGAAAGGGAATGCCCTACTGCGTGGAAAGTTGCCCCACGGGTGCACTAACCTTTGGTTGGCTTGACAGGCCAGATGGAGAGGTTAAGTATCTGGCCCCTGCCTCAATAACTAGGCCCAGGATCAAGATCATCCCTCTCAAGACTGAGATAAACGTCTCCCCTCTAAAGGAGAAGAGGGAAGATAACTCTGCGGGCCTCATCGCCTTCACCCTTGGAAGCGAGTTAGCTCTGGTGTACTCCCTGCTGAAGTTGCCCTATTTTCAGTTAATTGCCTTCATCCTTTTGGCGGGGACGCTCCTCCTATCCGTGGGACACGCCAAGGTCACTGCCAAGTCCATGAGGGTGATCCTTAATCTCTCCACCTCCTGGTTAAGCAGGGAGGTCCTGTTTGGTGGACTCTCCGCTATAGCCTTTCTCATATCCATGTTTCTCCAGGACGCATATTACGTGGCTCTCCCTCTACTGGTTCTCAGCGTTATCTCCTCGATCATGATTTACATGCTTAAGTCAAGACCCTCCTGGTATCACCCCGACACCCCCATGTCCTTCCTGGGGACAGGGTTCACGGTGGTGTCTCCACTTGCATACGTCTTCAATCACGATCCCCTGTTACTCGTATTGGGAGCTGTATTTTCCCTGGGAGAGATTATAACTGCCAGGTCCAAGGCCAAGATGGGATTCAGGGATAACAGGATACTGAACATGCCCTACCTTGTGCTTGACTTTGCCACGTTCTTCTTCCCTCCTTTTGGCCTGGTGGCCATGGTTATTGCCATGTTATCAGAGATATTGCATAGACGGGAATTCTTTCAAAAGGTAGTATATTATGGCGTTCCATCAGTTTAAATTTTTCAGTAACAATCTTTATTAGACTAACAAGTTAATAGTAAGTTGGGTGGAATCATCGCTTGAGATACGGTTTCATGGAAGGGGCGGACAAGGAGTTGTTACAGCAGCCAACTTACTTGCTGAGGCTGCTGGACTAGATGGACTTTTCTCCTCAGCCTTCCCCATATATGGTGCGGAGAGAAGGGGGGCAGAAATAGAGTCTTACTGCAGGATTTCAGATTCGCAGATCAGGGAAACCTCACCCATTGAGGAGCCAGACGTGGTGGTTATCCTGGATCCCACTCTTCTAAAGATATCCAATCCAGTGAGGGGGTTGAAGAGGGATGGGAAAATTGTTCTTAACTGGAAGGGGAACCCCCCAGTATCAGGTAAGCTCTTTCTGGTTGACGCAACGGGGATAGCAATGGAGTTGAAGCTGGTTAAGTCCGGCTGGCCACTGGTTAACATATTGATGCTGGGTGCACTGGTTAAGGCCGTGGGTATGCCCTCCCTGGAGTCCGTGAAAAAGGCCATAGACCTGGAGTTCAGCGGGAACGTGGCAGAGCTCAATAAGAGGGCAGTGGAGGTAGCCTTTGAGAATACTAGGGAGGTGAAGGAGATTGTCGCTTGAATACCAGTTCTTCCCAGTCTCTCATCCCAGTGAGGGAGCCGGGGGTAAGACCGGTAACTGGAGAGTGGTGAGACCAGTTGTTGGCGACAGGTGTATTGGCTGTAACGCGTGTTACCTGTGGTGCCCGGAGGGCACCATTGGGGTTAAGGGGAGAAGAGCTGAGGTCAATTACGAGTACTGTAAGGGTTGTGGGGTGTGCGCCAATGTGTGTCCCGTCAAGGCCATTTCCATGGTGAGCGAGTCGTGATGAAGATCATCTCAGGAAATGAGGCAGTTGCCCTCGCAGTCAAGCTGGCGAGGGTTGGCGTTGTGGGGATTTACCCCATAACTCCCCAGACCACCATAATTGAAGAACTGGCTGAAATGAAGGCCAAGGGGGAGATCAGCACAGATGTGGTCAGGGTGGAGAGCGAACACTCAGCCATGGGGGTGACCCTGGGCGCGGCGGTGTCAGGGGTTAGAGCCTTCACCGCAACCTCCTCCCAGGGACTTCTGTACATGCATGAGATGGTATGGTGGGCTGCAGGTAGCAGGGCACCCATTGTCATGGTTGTGGCAACCAGGGCAGTGGGCGCTCCCTGGAATATCTGGAACGAGAACACGGATTTCATGAGCGAGAGGGACAGCGGCTGGATAATGGCCTTCGCTTCAAGTCCCCAGGAGGCGCTAGACCTGACCCTGCAGGCCTTCAGGATCTCAGAGGATCCCAGGGTTTTCGTCCCCATGATGGTGGGGATGGACGGATTCATTCTCTCTCACACGAAAACTAACGTGTATATCCCGTCCCAGGAGGACGTGGATACGTTCCTTCCGCCCAGAAGGCAACCCTACGTAATAGATCCGGAGACGCAAGAGAGCATGGGTAACATTTTCCAGCCAGTTCACTACATGAAGCTCAGGCAGTCCATAAACGAGGCAATAGTTGGTGCAAAAGACGTGATCAGTGAGGTGGGAAGGGAGTATGAGAAGGTGAACCCGCTGGCAGATTACAAGACGCTTAACGTGGAGTATAAGCTGGATGACGCTGAGTATGCGGTGGTTACAATGGGAGCCTGGTCGCTGGACGCAATGGAGGCTGTGGACAGGTTAAGGGAGAGAGGAGTTCCCGTAGGGCTATACAGGGTGAGATATATCAGGCCCTGGGCCGAGGAAGAGATAGAGAGAGCGCTTGGAGATAAGAAGGGAGTGATCGTGTTTGATAGGGCCACATCCCTTGGCAGAGGAGGACCCCTATACCTGGAGATGAGGGCCTCTCTTAACAATCCCGTGAAGGGAGTAATAGCAGGATTGGGAGGCGTGTCCATGAACAAGAAGGATTTCATGGATGCAATTTCCAGATCCCTGGAGGAGATCAGACGCGGTGATATCAAGGATGTGACCTGGTACTATCCAGGAGAGGTGAAGGAGGTTGAGCTTGGGACTCCGAGATCTGCGATCTGAGTCACTGCTCCCGGGTACCTCAGCGTGTCCTGGATGTCCAGAGAACATGGCCATGAGAATGGTGGGAATGGCCCTAGGTAAGAACGTGGCAATGGTGGTGGTGGCAGGTTGTTCCTCCGTAATTCAGGGAATAGGACCCAAGAACGCCTACGGCTATCCGGTCCTTAACATTGCCTTCGCAGCCGGTCCCGCTGCAGCCTCTGGGATGTGGAGGGCCTTCAAGCAGAGGAACAAGGATGTAACTGTAGTGGTCTGGGCTGGAGATGGGGGTACAGCGGATATAGGCTTCGCGTCCCTTAGCGGAGCGGCTGAGAGAAATGAGGACTTCATCTACCTATGTGTGGACAACGAAGCTTACATGAACTCCGGAGGTCAAAGGAGTGGTTCCACCCCCCACGGAGCCGTGACCACCACTACCCCTGAGGGGAAGAAGGAGAACAAGAAGGAATTGCTTTTCATTATGCTGGACCACAATATCCCCTACGCTGCCACGGCGTCCGTGGGTTATCCCCACGACCTCATGGATAAGTTGAGAAGGGCCAAGGAGGTGAAGGGATTCAGATACATTCAGATCCTTACCCCTGATCCCTACGGCTGGCTCTTCGATCCCTCAAAGACAGCCGAGGTGGGAAAACTTGCGGTGCAGACGTGTTACTGGCCCTTAATTGAGGTTGTGAACGGAAAGGTCAGGATAAGCAACGAATCGCTTCACTGCCTCAAGAAGGAGACCAGAAGACCATTGAAGGATTTCCTCTCCGTGCAGGGCAGGTATAAGAAACTCTCGGAGAAGGATTACGAGGAACTGGAGAAGTTCGTGGACGATCTGTGGGAGAGGATACTCTCCATGATCAGCTAAAGATTTTTTGGATGAGCTACATGTTCTTCTCATGAACGCAGACGTCTACAAGATATCCTTCTCGGCATTCTTCGCAGATCTGGGTTATCAGGCAGTCGTTGCCTCCTTTCCCATTATCCTCGTCTTTCAGTTTCACCTTCCCGTCTACATTTACGGGATCGTGGAGAGCGTGTCTTACGGCGTTGGGTTAATATTCTCGTTCCTGGGCGGAGCTTTGGCGGACAGGTATGGGAGCAGGAGAGTGGCCATCTTTGGTAACCTGCTGATAACCCTCCTCTCCTTCACTGGTCTGGCGCAGAACAGTCTAGAGGCCATAGGGCTCTTCCTCTCTGGCTGGTTCATGAGGAACTTCAGGAGTCCTGCCAGGAGGACCATGCTGGTTCAGGTTACGACCGAGGATGAGAGATCCAGGGCGTTCGCAATTCTCCACTCTCTGGACTTTCTCGGAGGGTTAATAGCGGTGGTGTATCTATCCCTCGGTCTTTATCTGAGGCTCTCGTTCGCTGAGATTCTTCCATTCACTGCCATCCCAATCCTGTTGAGTTCCGTCTTCCTCTTCTTGACGAGGCCCAGGGAAGGTGGAGGCGGGAGAAGGAGCGGGAAAGTGCTGGGCGCAGTTGCGCTGGCCTCCCTCCTCTTCGGGATCAGCACCTATAGTCCGGGGTTCCCCATAATCACCGTGACCCAGTCAACCTCTCAGGTTTACCTTGGCACCTTAACCTACGGGTTCTTTCTCGGCTCGTCCTCGGGTTTCGCGATGGTACTCTCCAGGGTGAGGATGAGGGATTATCTGGGCTTGACCCTAGGTTACCTGGTGACAGCTACAGCAAGTGCAGGGTTCATCTTCCTTTTCCCTTTCCGCGAAATTGGGCTTTATCCCATGGCCATCCTCCTGGGTGTGGGGAGCGCCTTAGCTGAGACCTTTGAGCCCAGTCTGGTCTCCAAGGTGGCAGGACAGAACGTGGGAACTGGGATGGGTATACTCTCCCTATCCAGGGGGCTAGGTTACTTTGTGGGTAACTCCCTGATGGGCCTGCTCTATTCCCTGAGTTACGTCTACGCTTACGCCTTTGCATCCCTGGTGGCCCTCGGTTCCATGGCGATCATCCTAGTGGTGAGAAAATGACCCTCCTTCAGGAAGTGACGGGGTTGGTCAAGGAGAACAAGCCACTATTTGCCATGATGTTGATTAAACAGTTTGTGGAGGATCATCGGCTGGAGAACCCCTCTAGGGAATGCGAGGAGATCTTCAGGGCGGTGAAGGTTATGCCCTGGATGAATGACGAGTCGTGGAGGTACTTCGCTCCGTCCCTGCCGGAGGAGGAGATAGAGGCCCTCGCTCTCAGGGTACAGGACTGCGTGAGGCTCTATGGAGAGTGAATGCTGGTGAAGGGTGAGAATGCCCCAGACTCCGCTAGAGGGATCCAGAGGTAGAATTGAAGCGCCAAAGTGGTTTCTGAGTATCCTGTGCGAGTTTTTACCCAGTTCTCTCTGAATGATGCCCACGCCAGAGGATAAAAAATCAAAACTACTAGCGTATTACCCAGGTAAAAACTTTTCAAGAGCGAGGACCCTAGGTTTGGGCTACCCAGAGAGGAGAAACCATCTCCTCAAGGAACCCTTAGGGCTGGAACTAGGTGGAACGCAACTAATCCTGGAGCCCTTCACGAAATGCGCAACGGACTAGAGCGGGTCCTGCGCCGTTAACCAACTCCAAAGTGCCTCCCCATCTCGACGAGCTGACTAAACTGAGCCGTGGAAGGGCGATCCACCTGACCGAGGAAAACTAAAATATTTTGCAATGTTATAGAGAGTATAAGGTGTTAATTAGGTTGTGGGGACACGCCAGGTCCCATTTCAAGAAGGCGGAGAAGCTCTACGAAGAGGGAAGGTACGAGGAGGCCATCAAGGAGTACGACCAGGCCATATCGCTGGACCCAAGGAATCCCGATTACCATTACAACAAGGGAATTGCGTTAAGAATCCTGGGAAGGTACGAGGAGGCCCTCAGGGAGTTTGAGCAGGCCATATCGCTAGACCCAAAGGATCCTTTTTATCATTACAACAAGGGACTTGCGTTAGCTGAACTAGGAAGGTACGAGGAGGCCATCAAGGAGTACGACCAAGCCATCTCCTTGGACCCAAATAATCCTTTTTATCATAACAACAAGGGAAATGCGTTAAGAAACCTGGGAAGGTACGAGGAGGCCATCAAGGAGTACGACCAGGCCATATCGCTGAACCCAAATAATCCCGATTACCACTACGGTAAGGGAGCTGCGTTAGCTGAACTAGGAAGGCACGAGGAGGCCATCAAGGAGTACGACCAGGCCATATCGCTGAACCCAAATAATCCTTTTTATCATAACAACAAGGGAAATGCGTTAAGAAACCTGGGAAGGCACGAGGAGGCCATCAAGGAGTACGACCAGGCCATATCGCTGAACCCAAATAATCCCGATTACCACTACGGTAAGGGAGCTGCGTTAGCTGGACTGGGAAGGTACGATGAGGCCCTCAGGGAGTTTGAGGAAGCAATCTCCCTGGGTTTCGACAGGGGTAGAATTGTTAAACAGCTGGGGGAGATGGTGGGGAAGAGGGATGGGATGGGAAACACCGTGCTTCACCTTGCCGTGAGGAACGGCATGGAGGAGATGGTGAGGCTCCTCCTGGACGCGGGGGCTGACGTTAACGCGGTGAACAATGAGGGGCATACCCCGCTGTATTACGCCATCCTGTCCTGTAACCAGGGGATAGGGAAGCTCCTCCTGGACAGGGGAGCTGACCCCGGGCTGGCTGGCGCGGGGCCAGAGTTGAAGGGCGATTGCGACTGGGCCCGCCAGCTAATCAAGGACCTGATACCCTTCAAGGTCATTCTGGACGATTCGGCCGACGGGATCAAGACGTGCAGGGTGCCCAGGAGTCTGGGGATGGAGGGGGTGGCGGAGCTGGTCGGGGAGAGGAGAACCGTGGTCGCGGTGAGGCCGGACAACGTGGAGGACGAGATCCTGGTGGACAGGTCCACCTACCTTTCCCTCAACTCCAGGAGGGCGAGGGTGAGACCTGCGAGGTTGGAGGATGGGGTTAAGGTGAAGTTCTCCCCTCCCCTTTCGCTCCCTCCCCAGGCAATCAAGGCCTTGCGCCAGGAGCTTCGCAACCTGAGGGACAGGTTACCCCTGGCCAGGGGAGACGTGATCGTGATACCCGTGAGGCTGGAGGGGACTCCCCTCGACCTGCCCCTCCGCGTGGAGGAGGCCGAGCCAGAGCTCCTCCTCTACAGGAGGGGCTACACCGAGGTGGAGGTTGCGGAGAAGCCCTACGATCCCTCAGTTTTGCCCCCTGAGGAGAGGGACCGCGTGGAGGAGGTGAGGGAGAGGATGGTAGGTGGTCCGGCCCTACCCCAAGCCAACCCCCCAGGCTCGGACCTCTCAAATTACACTATCCTCGAGAAGCTTGGGGAGGGCGGTTTCGCCACCGTGTACAGGGCAAGGGACAGGGAAGGGAATGAGGTTGCCGTGAAGGTGCATAGGGACCCGTCAAGGGAGGCGGTCAAGGAGATTGCGGTCTGGTTAAACCTGGACCATCCCAACATAGTGAAGCTCATCGACTACGGTCTGACCCCCTATCCCCACGTGGTCATGGAGCTCATGAACGGAACCCTTGAGGGGAAGAGGTTTGACAGGGTTACGGCCACTAGGATAATCCTGGACGTCCTCCAGGGGCTGAGGTACGCCCACTCTAAGGGAATAGTTCACAGGGACATCAAGCCCTCCAACATACTCCTGGACGGGAACGGGAGGGCTAAGGTGAGCGATTGGGGGACGGCGAAAATAGGCAACAGATCCACGGTGAGGGACGCCTTCATGACCGTGCAGTACGCCTCGCCCGAGCAGCTGGGGAACAGGCCCACGGACGAGAGGAGCGACGTCTACCAGGTCTGCGAGGTTTACTACGAGATGCTCACCGGTGTCCCCGCCTTTAAGGGAGAACTGCCCGAGATCATTGCCAGGAAGACCACGGGGGACTTCCCACCTCCCTCCTCCCTCGACCCGTCCCTGGCCGATTTGGACCCTCTATTCAGGAGGTGCCTCAGTCCCAGGAAGGAGGAGAGGCCCTCCGATGAGGAGCTGATCGCGGCCCTGTCGCAGAGCCATACCGCCTTCCTGCGCAACTCCATCAAGGTCAAGAACGTCCCATCTCTCGTGGTGGAACTGGCCTACGCCTACGTCAGGCTGAACGACCCCGGGACGTCCATACTCTACCTGAAGGAGGTGGGGGACCTGGAGGAGTGCGGACATGCCGTGAAAGTTCTGGACGAGAGGATGAAGATGAACCTTCACACGGAGGACGAGATCCTGAGGTCTGTGGAGCTCTGCCGGAGGTCGGTCCAGCTACGCAAGGGGTGAGCCATCAATGAGGACTTTGGGACCAAATGAAATCTTGTCCTCCTTAACTCACGCGGCACTTTTTGGAACTTACCTAAGACTGAACAGTTTCTTGGTATCACCCACCTCGAGGTAAAGAGTTTTAAGCAGGCGGGAGAGCCTCACGACTCCCAGCTTCTCCCCAAGGACATACCTCAAGGACAGGAGGAAGTTCAACGTGATCGAGATGAGCTTGACGTAACCCATGTTCCTCCTCCACTAGTAGTTTTGATTGATTTTTATCCTCTGTTATGGGCACACTGTTCAGAGAGCACTGGTTAAAGACTTACACAAAGTACTAGAGTATGGCCCTGGCGAGGGCTTCTCGTCGAAGGTATCGTCCACCGCTACCTACACGGGGTAACCAACCAGGAGCTTCACAATTGGGAGCAGGTCAACCTCAGCCAGCTTGTCAAGCTTGCCCAGCACATTCTCGAAGTCGAAGTCCAGGGCCTCAGCCATTCTCTAGGCTTCTCCTCTCCGAAATTACTAGAGGCAACTTCCTCACAACGTCACCTAACTTCCTGAGCGCATCCACCATGGCGTTAGGGAAGTCCCTCCTCCACCTTAATGCCTCCTTTTCCTCAGCCACTTTCCCCTTCTCGTTATTCAAAACGCGTATTACCCAGGTAAAAACTTTCAAGGTTGAAGGAACTGACGTAAAGTTCAGGGAAATGCTATCCCAGATCCCACCAAAGGGATCCGGGAGGTGGGATTGAAGCGTCAAAGTGGTTCCTGAAAACTACCAAGGGAGCAGGACCTCCTGAAAATTCCTTCAACTATTTTACACGTCAATTCTATCCCTACATCTCAAACCTGTATTTCTTTTGAGAGTGGGCTCGTTTGTTAATGAATAATTTTCATCTTGATACGAATAGCCTTGAAGGATCTCCTGCACTAAAAGTCCGTAAAAGGCCACAGGACGTTCTCTCGGTCCTCCCGCTGTTAATCAACCTTTATCTCTTTTGGGGTTAAGGGGGCGGAAGACCCCATCCGTAAGGTTGGAGATGGATAGCCCCCTTATAGAAAGTTTTTTAAATTAAATAAAAATATTAATCCATTGTGGCCTGCCAAACCCCATCGTGCGGTAATAGCCGTGGGATGGCCACCTAGGGATGGAACAGCCCGAAGTTAAGCTTGCGGAGACCGATGCCTCCGTAACCCTCCTGCCACACGGGGCGTCAAGGATGGGTTCCATTCGACGGAACCTCCGCTGTGGATGGAGGGGATCGAGCATGGTCAATGAACCAAGAAGCCCCATACGTAAGAGTGGGGCAGTTCACTTCCTACCACTCCACTACATCATGATGGACAGGAAGGGCAGGGAGGTCCTACTCCTCCTGGTATGGGGTGACCTGCTCATAAACTACGTGGAGACCATGGTTGTCCCTGCGATCCCCACCATTCAGAACGACTTCTCTGTCAGCTCCACCCTTGCCTCCTGGATTACCTCAGCCTTCATCATCGTGGGGGCAGTGGTGTCACCAATCTTCGGTAAACTCGCTGATATGTACGGGAGGAAAAGGATGTATCTCATATCTCTGGGTGGTTACCTAATCGCAGTTGCGCTTGCAGGCTTCTCACCCTCCATCTACGCCCTGATCACGGCTAGGGCAATTCAAGGGGTTGGGTATGGCATCTTTCCCGTGGGGTTAGCCATAATCACGGACGTGCTCCCACCACGGGACGTGGCAACAGCACAGGGTCTCCTCTCAGGTTCGGTGGGCATTGGGACGGTGCTGGGGCTAATCGTTGGGTCCTACATAGATCAGAGCCTCGGGTGGCAGTACGCCTTCCATACCGCATTCGTTCTCTCCCTTCTTTTCTTCCTTCTTATCCTTTTCAAGCTCAAGGATACCGGGGTCAGGGTGAAGGAGAGCATAGACTACGTTGGGACAACTCTCCTGACCACGGGGATGGTCCTGATCCTAGTGTACATAACCGAGGGTCCCACGCTGGGCTGGCTCAGTCCCGAGAATGTCTCCTTTCTTGTGACGGGAATGGTCCTGATCCTGGTGTTCATTCCAGCGGAGCTGAGGGTCAGAGAACCCCTGGTGGACATGAAACTCATGAGAATAAGGAACGTCATGGTGGCCAATCTCGTTGGAGTTGTGAGCAGTGTAGCCCTCATGATCATGTATTTTGGTATAATTTACTACGCACAGTTACCCCCTCCCTTCGGGCTGGGACTGGACATATTCTCAGCGGGTTTAACCCTGGCCCCGGCAACCGTGGTGATGTTCGTGGTGGGCCCAGTGGTGGGTAAGCTCACGGGGGAAGCTGGGCCCAAACCCCTCCTCATATTCGGATCCGTGACGTCCATTCTTGGCTTCATTCTCCTAATCCTGAACAGGGGAACGTCACAGGCGCTGGTTGAGGACGTGATCGTGGCCGGGACGGGAATGATATCCATCATCATCCCGCTCATAAACATGATTGCCGTATCCCTTCCAGAGACGGCCAGGGGGATTGGCCTTGGGGTTAACACCCTTCTCCGGAACCTGGGGGCGTCCATTGGTCCCGTCCTGGCCACATCCATTATGTCGTCCTATAAGGACCCCTACGTCCTGATGCTGGGTAACCAGATACTGGACATCTCGTTCTTTCCAGGGAGGGAAGCCTTCAACGTCATGTTTGAGGTGGCAGTTCTAGTAATCTTGGTGAACCTGGGGATATCCCTCCTCACTCAAAACTATAAATTGAAAGATAAAGGTAGAAATATCATTTTGTGAACAATCATATCTCGAAACTTATATTCAATCGTTTTTAAAGGAGTATGACTCTTTTAAAGAATAATGAAAAACATAAGTTCAATTCTTATAGTATTAGTTCTGCTAGTATTTTCCTCCTGAGTGCAGGTACAGTATTGCAGGCCCAGAGCTCGACGTATTACGTACAGACCTCCTCCCCACAGTACTCCATTCTACCTGGATCGCAGTTTGTGGAACCCCTCAATCCCAGCACAGTAATCCCGGTAGCGATACTTCTCAACTTCACCCATTACTCATCTCTTGACGACGAACTTCAGCACGTGATCTCAAGTCCCGGAGAGTACCTGACGCCCTCTCAGTTCAGACAATATTTCTACCCAGACCAGTCCTACATCTCTTCCCTGGAGAACTATCTAGAGGGGTATGGGTTCGTCCCCACAGGGAATTACGGGCTCATACTCACCTTTAACGCCACGGTGGGAGAAGTGGAACAGGCATTCCACACCTACATAAACGTGTATTACTACCCCTTCAAGGACATATACTGGTTCGGTAAGGTGGGAATTGAGAACGTGGGACCCTTCTACTACTTTTCCAACAACGTTACACCTTCCCTTCCGTACAGCGTGGGCAAGTACGTGTTGGGGATTGTGGGCATAGACAGCGTGGATCCACACGTTTATCTGGCCTTGAGGCAGGCATGGAATATTCCCATGATGGAGGGCAAGGGACCCGGCGGTAGAGGGCTAATCTCGAGCGCAATAATCACTCCCAACACCATACAACAATACTTCAATTTCACTTCCCTATACGCGCAGGGGAAGACAGGGTCAGGCTCTACAATTGCCATAGAGGGAGTGCCAGAATGTTACGTGAATACCACGGACATATATACGTTCTGGAAGCTTTTCGGCATACCCAGAACCGGTTCATTTAACGTAATAACCCTTGGAAATGATACCTCCGGAGGTCAGTCCGGTGAGAACGAGCTTGATGCGGAGTATTCCGGGGCGTTCGCGCCGGGCGCGAACATCGTGATAGTCTTTAGCGACGGATATGTGGGCGGAAAGGCGCTTGTGGGTAACTCATTGAACTACTATTACGAATACTATTACATGGCGAATTACCTCAACCCAAGCGTGGTGTCCATCTCCGTGACCCTACCCGAGAGTTACCTGGCGGCGTATTATCCGGCAATGCTCTACATGATTCACAACATCATGGTACAGCTATCGGTTCAGGGGACTTCAGTGCTGGCAGCGTCGGGAGACTGGGGGTTTGAATCTGACCATCCTCCACCCAATTTCCACATAGGTGTTTACAATACAATATGGTATCCAGAGAGCGATCCCCTGGTTACCTCCGTGGGTGGGATATTCCTCAACGCTACCTCAGCGGGACAGATCTACTCCTTCTCGGGATGGGATTACAGTACAGGAGGTAACAGCGTGGTCTTCCCGGTTCAGAGCTACGAGTTAACGTCATTGATTCCGTTCACTCCAGACACGGTAAGAACATACCCTGACATAGCCTTCGTTTCTGCAGGGGGTTACAACATACCGGAGTTCGGCTTCGGTCTACCCTTGATCTTCGACGGTCAACTATTCCTGTGGTACGGGACAAGTGGGGCAGCGCCCATGACTGCAGCAATGGTCTCGCTCGTGGGTCAGAGACTGGGTCCTCTAAATTACGCTCTCTACCACATCTCATACTCCGGCGAGATATACACGCCACAGGGCTTGGTGAAGGGATTACCTGCGTGGATACCAGTAACCTCCGGGAACAATCCGTTCCCAGCCCACTACGGATGGAATTACGTCACCGGACCGGGAACGTATAACGCGTATAGCATGGTTGTGGATCTAGGGCTGTACTTATCCGGTTAAATTAAACTTCTTTTTTAGTATATTTGTCCATAATTTTCTTAAAACCCTAGGCTTGTCCCACAATCTCGTAAAATTCGCATGATTCGAGCCTAGTCTGGTTTGTTGTGTATTTCACGTTAAAGGTTCCTTAAATACACAACAATATGAGGCAGCCCCCATGATTCCACCTTAAACATCCTCTAACAGGGAATAGCAAGGTTTTATTCATGTCAAGAAGCTTAGTATGAGATATAACTTTAGGGTAACGTTAAACTTTCCTGAAAATCCCTTCAAGCTCATTTTATCTAAAACTCTTTCAGTTCTTTTCAATAGTCTCACAATTATATTTTCCTTTAAGGTCTATGGCATTACTCATCTATGAACGATTTTCATTTCAACACGAACTTCCTTGAAGAATATTTCACCACGTTAAAATCTTGAAACGCTATAACGTGTTAAATCTTTATTCAATTTAATGTGCAGTGGTGGTCAAGGAACCCCTATCACGGAAACTTTACATATAACTCTAAAAGGCATTCAGTTTGTGGAGTTACTACAATCAAGGGCCTCCAGGTTTCTGCGAGACGTTAAATTGAAAGAGGACCGAAGAAGTCGCTCAACGGATACTTCACACTAAAAGATGTCATAGAAATCATATATTCACTTGATTAATATTATCAACGATACTCATAATGTCGTCATCAAGGCATAAACTAGTTTTATGGCTTCGTGACTTTGCATTGAATTTCTTGAAACTTGAATATGCCAATATGATGATACTATGACGGTACTCGTCTTAGATGTATTCTTTGCCGGGCCTAGTCTGGTTTGTTGTGTATTTCACGTTAAAGGCTTCTTAAATACACAACAATATGAGGTAGCCCCTTCTTTGCCCAGTTAATATCATTTTAGACATGAAGACTTGGCACCTTGTGTGAGTTTTTCATGTTCCCTTAACCGTGAGTTAAGGAGGACAAGATTTCATTTGGTCCCAAAGTCCTCATTGATGGCTCACCCCTTGCGTAGCTGGACCGACCTCCGGCAGAGCTCCACAGACCTCAGGATCTCGTCCTCCGTGTGAAGGTTCATCTTCATCCTCTCGTCCAGAACTTTCACGGCATGTCCGCACTCCTCCAGGTCCCCCACCTCCTTCAGGTAGAGTATGGACGTCCCGGGGTCGTTCAGCCTGACGTAGGCGTATGCCAGTTCCACCACGAGAGATGGGACGTTCTTGACCTTGATGGAGTTGCGCAGGAAGGCGGTATGGCTCTGCGACAGGGCCGCGATCAGCTCCTCATCGGAGGGCCTCTCCTCCTTCCTGGGACTGAGGCACCTCCTGAATAGAGGGTCCAAATCGGCCAGGGACGGGTCGAGGGAGGAGGGAGGTGGGAAGTCCCCCGTGGTCTTCCTGGCAATGATCTCGGGCAGTTCTCCCTTAAAGGCGGGGACACCGGTGAGCATCTCGTAGTAAACCTCGCAGACCTGGTAGACGTCGCTCCTCTCGTCCGTGGGCCTGTTCCCCAGCTGCTCGGGCGAGGCGTACTGCACGGTCATGAAGGCGTCCCTCACCGTGGATCTGTTGCCTATTTTCGCCGTCCCCCAATCGCTCACCTTAGCCCTCCCGTTCCCGTCCAGGAGTATGTTGGAGGGCTTGATGTCCCTGTGAACTATTCCCTTAGAGTGGGCGTACCTCAGCCCCTGGAGGACGTCCAGGATTATCCTAGTGGCCGTAACCCTGTCAAACCTCTTCCCCTCAAGGGTTCCGTTCATGAGCTCCATGACCACGTGGGGATAGGGGGTCAGACCGTAGTCGATGAGCTTCACTATGTTGGGATGGTCCAGGTTTAACCAGACCGCAATCTCCTTGACCGCCTCCCTTGACGGGTCCCTATGCACCTTCACGGCAACTTCATTCCCTTCCCTGTCCCTAGCCCTGTACACGGTGGCGAAACCTCCCTCCCCAAGCTTCTCGAGGATCGTGTAGTTTGAGAGGTCCGAGCCTGGGGGGTTGGCTTGGGGTAGGGTTGGATTACCTCCCATCCTCTCCCTCACCTCCTCCACGCGGTCCCTCTCCTCAGGGGGCAAAACTGAGGGATCGTAGGGCTTCTCCGCAACCTCCACCTCGGTGTAGCCCCTCCTGTAGAGGAGGAGCTCTGGCTCGGCCTCCTCCACGCGGAGGGGCAGGTCGAGGGGAGTCCCCTCCAGCCTCACGGGTATCACGATCACGTCTCCCCTGGCCAGGGGTAACCTGTCCCTCAGGTTGCGAAGCTCCTGGCGCAAGGCCTTGATTGCCTGGGGAGGGAGCGAAAGGGGAGGGGAGAACTTCACCTTCACCCCATCCTCCAACCTCGCAGGTCTCACCCTCGCCCTCCTGGAGTTGAGGGAAAGGTAGGTGGACCTGTCCACCAGGATCTCGTCCTCCACGTTGTCCGGCCTCACCGCGACCACGGTTCTCCTCTCCCCGACCAGCTCCGCCACCCCCTCCATCCCCAGACTCCTGGGCACCCTGCACGTCTTGATCCCGTCGGCCGAATCGTCCAGAATGACCTTGAAGGGTATCAGGTCCTTGATCAACTGGCGGGCCCAGTCGCAATCGCCCTTCAACTCTGGCCCCGCGCCAGCCAGCCCGGGGTCAGCTCCCCTGTCCAGGAGGAGCTTCCCTATCCCCTGGTTACAGGACAGGAGGGCGTAATACAGCGGGGTATGCCCCTCATTGTTCACCGCGTTAACGTCAGCCCCCGCGTCCAGGAGGAGCCTCACCATCTCCTCCATGCCGTTCCTCACGGCAAGGTGAAGCACGGTGTTCCCCATCCCATCCCTCTTCCCCACCATCTCCCCCAGCTGTTTAACAATCCTACCCCTGTCGAAACCCAGGGAGATGGCCTGCTCGTACTCCCTGAGGGCCTCCTCGTGCCTTCCCAGGTTATATAACGCATTTCCCTTGTTATAGTGGTAATCGGGATTATTTGGGTTAAGCGATATGGCCTGGTCGTACTCCTTGAGGGCCTCCTCGTACCTTCCCAGGCCAGCTAACGCATTTCCCTTGTTATAGTGATAATCGGGATTCTTTGGGTTAAGCGATATGGCCTGGTCGACCTCCTTGAGGGCCTCTTCGTACTCCTTGAGGGCCTCTTCGTACCTTCCCAGGTCATATAACGCATTTCCCTTGTTGTTATGATAAACGGGATCCTTTGGGTTCAGCGATATGGCCTTATCGTACTCCTTGAGGGCCTCCTCGTACCTTCCCAGGCCAGCTAACGCAAGTCCTTTACCGTTATGATAATCGGGATCCTTTGGGTTCAGCGATATGGCCTTATCGTACTCCTTGAGGGCCTCCTCGTACCTTCCCAGGCCAGCTAACGCAAGTCCTTTACCGTTATGATAATCGGGATTCTTTGGGTTAAGCGATATGGCCTGGTCGTACTCCTTGAGGGCCTCTTCGTGCCTTCCCAGTTTTCTTAACGCATTTCCCTTGTTATAGTGATAATCGGGATTCTTTGGGTTAAGCGATATGGCCTGGTCGTACTCCTTGAGGGCCTCTTCGTACCTTCCCAGGCCAGCTAACGCATTTCCCTTGTTATAGTGATAATAGGGATCCTTTGGGTTCAGCGATATGGCCTGGTCGAACTCCTTGAGGGCCTCTTCGTACTCCTTGAGGGCCTCCTCGTACCTTCCCAGTTTTCTTAACGCATCTCCCTTGTTGTTATGATAAACGGGAATCTTTGGGTTAAGCGATATGGCCTGGTCGTACTCCTTGAGGGCCTCCTCGTACCTTCCCAGGCCAGCTAACGCATTTCCCTTGTTATAGTGATAATAGGGATCCTTTGGGTTCAGCGATATGGCCTGGTCGAACTCCTTGAGGGCCTCTTCGTACTCCTTGAGGGCCTCCTCGTACCTTCCCAGTTTTCTTAACGCATCTCCCTTGTTGTTATGATAAACGGGATTCTTTGGGTTAAGCGATATGGCCTGGTCGTACTCCTTGAGGGCCTCCTCGTACCTTCCTAGGTTATATAACGCATCTCCCTTGTTGTTATGATAAACGGGATTCTTTGGGTTAAGCGATATGGCCTGGTCGTACTCCTTGAGGGCCTCCTCGTACCTTCCCAGGCCAGCTAACGCATTTCCCTTACCGTTATGATAAAAAGGATTCTTTGGGTTAAGCGATATGGCCTGGTCGTACTCCTTGAGGGCCTCTTCGTACTCCTTGAGGGCCTCCTCGTACCTTCCCAGGTCATATAACGCATTTCCCTTATCGTTATGATAATCGGGATCCTTTGGGTTAAGCGATATGGCCTGCTCGTACTCCTTGAGGGCCTCCTCGTACCTTCCCAGGCCATATAACGCATTTCCCTTGTTATAGTGATAATAGGGATTCTTTGGGTTCAGCGATATGGCCTGGTCGTACTCCTTGAGGGCCTCTTCGTACTCCTTGAGGGCCTCCTCGTACCTTCCCAGTTTTCTTAACGCATTTCCCTTGTTGTTATGATAAACGGGATTCTTTGGGTTCAGCGATATGGCCTGGTCGTACTCCTTGATGGCCTCCTCGTACCTTCCTAGGTTATATAACGCATTTCCCTTGTTGTTATGATAAACGGGATTCTTTGGGTTCAGCGATATGGCCTGGTCGTACTCCTTGAGGGCCTCTTCGTACCTTCCCAGGTCATATAACGCATTTCCCTTATCGTTATGATAATCGGGATCCTTTGGGTTAAGCGATATGGCCTGCTCGTACTCCTTGAGGGCCTCCTCGTACCTTCCCAGGCCATATAACGCATTTCCCTTGTTATAGTGATAATAGGGATCCTTTGGGTTCAGCGATATGGCCTGGTCGTACTCCTTGAGGGCCTCTTCGTACTCCTTGAGGGCCTCCTCGTACCTTCCCAGTTTTCTTAACGCATCTCCCTTGTTGTTATGATAAACGGGAATCTTTGGGTTAAGCGATATGGCCTGCTCGTACTCCTTGAGGGCCTCCTCGTACCTTCCTAGGTTATATAACGCATTTCCCTTGTTGTTATGATAAACGGGGTGCTTTGGGTTCAGCGATATGGCCTGGTCGTACTCCTTGAGGGCCTCCTCGTACCTTCCCTCTTCGTAGAGCTTCTCCGCCTTCTTGAAATGTGACTTAGCGTCTCCCCACAACCTAATTAACACCTTATACTCCCTATAACATTGCAAAATATTTTAGTTTTCCTCGGTCAGGTGGATCGCGCTTCCATGGCTCAGTTTAGTCACCCAGTCTTGATGGGGAGGCACTGGTTTGGAGTTGGTTACCGGCGCAGGACCCGCTCTAGTCCGTTGCGCATTTCGTGAAGGGCTCCAGGATTAGTTGCGTTCCACCTAGTTCCAGCCCTAAGGGTTCCTTGAGGAGATGGTTTCCCCTCTTTAGGCAAGGACTTGTCTGATGGGACGTCCAGATCCGGAAAATCTGGACAGGATTGGGCTGTGCATTTTACTTCCCAGAGCACAGTATGAAAAGGTTCCTTTTTCACTCTAGACTTCAATGACACCAGTTTCAATTTATATTAGGTTATACGTAAAATTGACGTCGCTTCCCTTACCCCTAAGAGTCTTGCAATATAACGAACTTAGTTTTAACTTCTGTCTATTTCTAACATGACAGTGGTATCTTACATAGCGACAACTTTTCAATTTAAGATAAATAGAGGCTATCCCATATTGTAGTGTATTTAAGGATACACTTTAACTAGTGTAGTACTTTCCTGAAAATCCCTTCAAGTCCATTTTACCTAAAAGTTTTTCAGATCTGTCCAAGGATCTTCCAGTTAAATTTTATCTTTAAGATCAATGACATCGCTCATCTATGAACGATTTTCGTTTTGGTATGGATTTTCTTGAAGAATATCTCACTACGTTAAAATCCGTTAAGCACTACTAGTGTATGGAGTTACTACAATCAAAGACCTCTAGGTTTCTGCGAGATGTTAAATTGAAAGAGGACCAAAGACGTTGCTTAACCTATACTTCACACACTAAATCATCATGCCAAAAACCCTTTGAGGTAAGGCACATGGGGTTCCTGCTCACAATTCATGATGCAGTCTCCCATCAGGTCTCACGTCTTGAGCTTCAGAAGGATTTCCCCCTTCTCCTCATAAATTCTTCCAACCCCTTCCTTCTGAAGCTGGATGAACACTTTCTTCATCATCAGAGAGCTCCCACCCGTCTTTTCAATTGCCTTGGTCAGGGTTACGTACCCGCTCAACATAAGCTCCTCCTTGATCACTTTCTTGAACCTCTCCATTTTCTCAACCTCTAGCTCGGGCTCGAACAGCTCCTTATACTCCTTCAACCTCTCATCCAGCCTGTTGTAGATGACCTCGCCACTCATCAGATCCACCAGGCAGAGGGTTACATAGTAGCTCGTGAAGTTTCTGTAGAAATCGTCCGAGGCCACGTACTTCTTCAGGTCCTCCGAAAACCCCGTGGGAGATGCTATCCCTATTACGTAGAGGGCCTGCCCCTTCCTTGCAACCTCTATGGTCTTGTCCAGGTAGGGGAGAACGTCAGAGAGCCCCACGGTCCTGTTGTCGTACAGTGTACTGGCGAAGCTGTCCATATGGCACAGGAACTTGGCCTTCACCACCACCTCAAGGTCGTCCCTCAGCAGTCTTCCCTTTCTCACCACGTAAGTTATCTCAGTGTTCCTGGGAAACCTGGAGTAGTCCTGGCTACTGACAGGAGGGTTCTCCTCAGACTTGAACACCGCGTAATCCTTCACGTTCTTTATCTCGAATTCCTCTCCCCTTATCGGGTCAAGGAACTTCCTTGGCGTTGCGTTCATCTTGGTCTGAAACCTTCCAAGGAAGTTGATCTCCAGTATTCTGGCCTCGTCGAACTTAACCGACATGGCGGAAGAGGAAGCGTTCTTGATCTGCTCTATCCTCTCTGACAGCTGGAGCTTCTCCCATTCCAGCCTGGTGATTGCGTCCCGCAACTGGCCTATCTTTTTCTCAAGTTCCCTGTTGGTGTCCTCATATCTTTTCACCTCCGCCTCAATTGCCACCTTAACCTGGCTCTTCACCTGATTGAGCATGGTAAGCAGGTTCGCCTTCTCCTGCTCCAGTTTCCTCTTCTCGTTCTGTAGCTGGGTCAAGCTTCCCTGAAGCGACGTTATCAATGACGATATCTTCCCCTGAAGGCTCTCTCCCTTAACGCCGAAGGAGTCCAGGAACCTGGTTAGGTTCTCCCTCTCCGCTCTCACCGCCTCCAGTTCCATCTCCAGTTCCCGGGCCCTTTCCTCGGCCACCTTCCTTGCGTTCTCCTCAATCCTCATCCTCTCAATCTCCGCCTCGTACTGTTTCCTGATCACCTCCTCGTATTCGCTGAAAAGTTCCCTGGGGGCACCAGGGTCCTTATCGAAATACCCCACAATTCCCTTCTTTATCCTCTCGAAACGGAGGAGGTATTCATGCCTGAGCGCTGAGGCCAGGGTCTGCCTCACCTTCTTCCCCTCAGGGTCAATGAGCTTCTCGAACTCGTACATCTCCTCGTCGTACCACTTCTTGACAACGTCGTATATCTTTCCCCTCTTGTTGAAGAGGGCTGTGGCTATCTCCTCTGGCGTGACGTAGTCCAGGTTAAGGAACTGGTCAAGCTTGGAGAAAGCCGAGTACTCGTCGTCTGTGAAGTCCCTGATTACCCCTTGGTTCCTCATGGTGGAGGCTATCCTTATGAGGGCCAAATCAAAGTACCCCAGCCTGATCGCCCTATCATTGAAGGATAGGTTCCTCGTACACTCCCTCTCGTACACTCCCCGGTTCTGTTTTATCTGGTTATATCTCCCGATCCTCTCCTCAGGGGGCTGTCCCTCAATCTCCAGGATGTCCTTCCTTGAGTATTGCATTACATCAGAAAACATTTCCTCGCACGTGCTCATGGAACCTCACCGAATATCCTGATTTCCTTCTCTATGTCATCCATTATTTTATTTATGGCCTCCTCAGTCCCAACGTACTGAAGGGTCACGTAAGTGAATCCCTGTTCCTGCCTCAAGGTGATGTAGGCTCTCACCATCCCCTTCCTCGTATACAGGTCGAAAATTTCAGCATCCCCAGCTTTCCCCAGATAGATCCCCCTGTTCTTCGCCACCAGAAAGTTCAGGAAGGTCCTGGTCTCCTGGATCCCCTTATTTAGCTTGTAAACCCTGGTCTCCTGCACCCTCTCAGGTCCCAGCTTTAACTCCTCTGCCCTGAACGCCCTGACCAGCTCTGGTGGAAACTTGGATAGTATCTCCTCAAGTATTTCGCTGAACGCTTCTTCGTCCTCTATCTCCAGGATGTATCCGTCTGGTTTCCTTATCACGTTGTTCCACTTTCCAACTATGTAGTCCAGTCTCTTCCTTTCGTTCTCGTTCCTGTAGTCCACCTGAACAATGAACATCATCTACATCTGTTTTCCCCCACTTATTTATTTTTCCGTTTTGGAGGTTCCTGGTTTTCTCTGGATTCCTCTTCTCATTTAAATACTCTACTGCTTTTCAACAAACTTCCAAAACGGAGAAAAGTATAAATACTCCTGTTCTAAGAAAAATCAGGGATCATGGGTATATTCGATTCCTTTAAAAAGGGAGGCTTAAAGAACGCATTAAAGGACGTTAAACTGGAGGATATTAAGAGGGAAAGGACCTACCTTGAGCTTCAGCAGAAGAAGCTGGAGGCTGAGAGAAACGAACTTGAGAAGGAGGCGTCCAGGCTATTCCAGGACTCCATTGGAAAGAGTGAATCCACAAAGAGATTGAACGCCACCAAGATAAAGAACATTAAGGACAGGATGGCGGACCTGGACTCTGAACTAAGGGAACTGAACCTGAGGCTGGGGGTCCTGTACAAGATTGAGAGACTCAAGGAGAAGGCTGAGAAGACCTACACCTCACAGGTGTGGAAAAAACTCATAGATAAGGTGGACGGTGAGACGCTGGAGCGCTGGCTATCCAATGAGAGGGTCTCCGATGAGGAAATTCTGGGCAAACTCAGGGATATATACAACGCTCAGTCGCCCGACGAAATAAAGGAGGATCTCTCCCAGGATGAAAAGGAAATCCTGGAGGCCATGAACGCAGTGGAGAAGGGCGAGAAAAAGACAGAGGAAGCAAGCAAGGAAGTGCTATCAGGTAAGGAGAAGGAAAATTCATAAAGTGTTTTATATGTCGCTTGATTTTTTATATTTAGATCAGATTAAAACCCTAGAATCGCAGGCGGAGAGTTACCTGCGTTCCGGGGATCAGGAAAACGCCAGGAAGACCTTTGAGAAGATAGCAATGCTTTACGAGAAGGCCTCCAGTGTGGCAAAGTCTCCCAGTACCAGAGATCTCTACATGAGGAAGGCTCGGGAGTACAGGGAGAAGTCCCTTTCACCCAGGAAAGTGTTAAAGGAGGGCAGTCAAGGTGACGAGACCGATTACAGGGTCATAGCGGAATCCATGATTGAGAGAACGGATCTCTCCTGGGACGACGTTGTGGGGCTCGAGGACGTGAAGGAGGTACTGAGGAGGGCCGTGTTCATGGCCAGGGCTAAACCGGACAAGCCGGTGAAGCTGGATCCCCCTAGATCGGTTCTTCTCTTCGGTCCGCCCGGAACGGGTAAAACCCTTCTGGCCTCAGTCGCGTCAAACTCGGTGAGTGCAACCTTCTTCAACGCCGACGTCTCCAAGATTCTCTCCAAGTATGTGGGCGACTCACCCAAGACAGTGGACGCCCTCTTCTCCCTGGCAAGGGAGAGGGCACCCTCCCTCATTTTCTTTGACGAGATCGATTCAATCACGGTGAGCAGGGAGGAGGGACAGAACGTGGGGACGGGGCTCCTGCAGAAGTTGCTAGTGGAGATGGACGGCTTCAGGAAATCCTCAAGCCTTGTCATAATCATGGCCGGGACCAACAGGCCATGGGCGCTGGACGAGGCTGTGGTGAACAGGTTTGATTACAGGATATACGTCCCTCCACCCGATCTTGAGGCCAGGAAAGGGATATTCAGGCTAGAGCTGGAGAAGAAGGGATTTGAAATAGAGGGCGATTACGACGATCTGGCCAGAAGGACGGAGGGGTACACGGGAAGGGAAATATCTCACATCTGCAGGAAGGCAGTCATGTTCATGATAAAGAGATTGAACCCTGATATGAGGGATGAGGTAAAGGAGATAAGGATAGGTAAGATCAAAAGGGACGAGCTGTACAGGGCAATACAGGACACCCGGCCGTCCGTGTCAGGGGAAATACTCAAGAAGTATCAGGAATGGTATGAGAGGTATGGTTCATCATGACCGATAAGTTCATTCCAGATGAATTGATAGAAATGATTCACGAGAGACTGGGTATTCCAACCGATATCATTTCAGCGGTGATTTCGGTGGTCAATCTTCCACTTTTGCCAATGGCAGTGACTTCGCTGACCTTCTTTTCACTCTTCGCCACGCTGTTTGTGCACTGGTACAGGCACAGGTCACTGGACTCAATCAAGGAGGAATACCTTGACAGGGAGGAGAACAGGCTGATCCTGGAGAACGAGGAGAAGGAGAGGAAGCTGAGGGTGCTGTACGAGAGAAGGAAGGTTCTGAAGGAGAGGATCTCAGGTAGTGAGGGACTGGATAAGATCAAACATGAAAAGGACCTTCAGGCTGTGGAGAATGAAATAAAGGTACTGGAGGCTGAGTACGAGGAGAACCTGGACAGGATCGCGTTCGTGAGAAGCCTAGAAACGCTCATAAAGCACAAGAGGTACCTCAAGGAGAAAGGTATATGGGATAAGCTGGACGATATAAGGAAAAAGGTGGAGAGGGAGAATCAGAAGATTGAAATGTCCATGTTGAAGCACGCTGAGCTCAGGGAGTTCCTGTCTAGGATGAACGTGGAGACCGACATAATAGCCCAAGCTGGTAAATAGATTACGTGGTTAGATGGTAGCAAGCTTGGTTCTTTGCATTTTTCACATCTCGTCAATATAAATATGGATAATCCCACAACCTAGAATGGGGTAAGAGTCCGGGAGAACGCTGAGCGCATATAATTTAATGTATTTGGGTAGAAAATATAGACAAATGAGTTGAATTAAGTGGCTATTTTAATCCTGTGGAACCCTTATGATATAACATAATTATGTTTTACGTTAGTACCCTGTGCGAGTTTTTACCCAGTTCTCTCTGAATGATGCCCACGCCAGAGGATAAAAAATCAAAACTACTAGCGTATTACCCAGGTAAAAACTTTTCAAGAGCGAGGACCCTAGGTTTGGGCTACCCAGAGAGGAGAAACCATCTCCTCAAGGAACCCTTAAGGCTGGAACCAAGTGGAACGCAACTAATCCTGGAGCCCTTCACGAAATGCGCAACGGACTAGAGCGGGTCCTGCGCCGGTAACCAACTCCAAACCAGTGCCTCCCCATCTCGGCGAGCTGACTAAACTGAGCCGTGGAAGGGCGATCCACCTGACCGAGGAAAACTTAAATATTTTGCAATGTTATAGGGAGTATAAGGTGTTAATGAGATTGTGGGGAGACGCTGAGTCACATTTCAAGAAAGCTCAAAAGCTCCCCGAAGAGAGAAGGTACGAGGAGGCGTTCAGGGAGTTATTGTGGGGAGACGCTGAGTCACTGTGGGAGGAGGCCCTCAGGGAGTACGACCAGGCCATATCGCTTAACCCAAAGCACCCCGTTTATCATTACGGTAAAGGATTTGCGTTAGCTGAACTGGGAAGGTACGAGGAGGCCCTCAGGGAGTACGACCAGGCCATATCGCTTAACCCAAAGCACCCCGATTATCATAACGGTAAGGGAAATGCGTTATATAACCTGGGAAGGTACGAGGAGGCCCTCAGGGAGTACGATAAGGCCATATCGCTTGACCCAAAGGATCCCGATTATCACTATAACAAGGGAAATGCGTTAAGAAAACTGGGAAGGCACGAAGAGGCCCTCAGGGAGTACGACCAGGCCATATCGCTTAACCCAAAGAATCCCGTTTATCATAACGGTAAAGGACTTGCGTTAGCTGGCCTGGGAAGGCACGAGGAGGCCCTCAAGGAGTACGACCAGGCCATATCGCTGAACCCAAAGGATCCCGATTATCACTATAACAAGGGAAATGCGTTATATAACCTGGGAAGGTACGAGGAGGCCCTCAAGGAGTACGAGCAGGCCATCTCCCTGGGTTTCGACAGGGGTAGGATTGTTAAACAGCTGGGGGAGATGGTGGGGAAGAGGGATGGGATGGGAAACACCATGCTTCACCTTGCCGTGAGGAACGGCATGGAGGAGATGGTGAGGCTCCTCCTGGACGCGGGGGCTGACGTTAACGCGGTGAACAATGAGGGGCATACCCCGCTGTATTACGCCATCCTGTCCTGTAACCAGGGGATAGGGAAGCTCCTCCTGGACAGGGGAGCTGACCCCGGGCTGGCTGGCGCGGGGCCAGAGTTGAAGGGCGATTGCGACTGGGCCCGCCAGCTAATCAAGGACCTGATACCCTTCAAGGTCATTCTGGACGATTCGGCCGACGGGATCAAGACGTGCAGGGTGCCCAGGAGTCTGGGGATGGAGGGGGTGGCGGAGCTGGTCGGGGAGAGGAGAACCGTGGTCGCGGTGAGGCCGGACAACGTGGAGGACGAGATCCTGGTGGACAGGTCCACCTACCTTTCCCTCAACTCCAGGAGGGCGAGGGTGAGACCTGCGAGGTTGGAGGATGGGGTTAAGGTGAAGTTCTCCCCTCCCCTTTCGCTCCCTCCCCAGGCAATCAAGGCCTTGCGCCAGGAGCTTCGCAACCTGAGGGACAGGTTACCCCTGGCCAGGGGAGACGTGATCGTGATACCCGTGAGGCTGGAGGGGACTCCCCTCGACCTGCCCCTCCGCGTGGAGGAGGCCGAGCCAGAGCTCCTCCTCTACAGGAGGGGCTACACCGAGGTGGAGGTTGCGGAGAAGCCCTACGATCCCTCAGTTTTGCCCCCTGAGGAGAGGGACCGCGTGGAGGAGGTGAGGGAGAGGATGGGAGGTAATCCAACCCTACCCCAAGCCAACCCCCCAGGCTCGGACCTCTCAAATTACACTATCCTCGAGAAGCTTGGGGAGGGCGGTTTCGCCACCGTGTACAGGGCAAGGGACAGGGAAGGGAATGAGGTTGCCGTGAAGGTGTATAAGGCCTCAATTAAGGATTTCGTGAAGGAAGTGGCCGTGTGGGAGATTTTAAATCACCCTAATATAGTGAAACTCTTAGATTATGATGTAACGCCTCTTCCCCATGTGGTCATGGAACTGATGAAGGGAGGGACTCTTTCTGACAAGAGGTTTGGAAGGGATGAAGCAGTGAAGATAATGATAGATGTGCTGGAAGGCCTCAAGTACGCCCACTCTAAGGGAATAGTTCACAGGGACATCAAGCCCTCAAATATACTTCTTGATGGCTATAAAAGGGCGAAGATAACCGACTGGGGTATAGCCAGAATCATGGACAAATCGACTACATCTAGGGACCTTTCCGTAACCTTACTCTACGCTTCCCCAGAACAACTGAGCAGGCTCATGGGCGATGTCTCAGTCACGGTAGACGAGAAGAGTGATATCTACCAGGTCTGCGAGGTATTTTACGAGATACTCACCGGGAGACCACCCTTCGAGGGTGATCTATCTGAGGTGGCTATGAAGAAGAGGACGGGAGACTTTCCCCTTCCCTCTTCGCTCGATCCTTCCCTAGGTGAGTTTGATCCCCTTTTCAGGAAGTGTCTCTCACCTAGGAAGGAGGAGAGATATACCGATGATGAATTGCTGAAGATCCTAGTTCGTGACAGGATAAGAACGCTGAATACCACCCTTTCCAAGAGTAGTTCAAAAGCGTACACTCCCTATCTCTTCTTCCAGCTTGCACTTTACAGCGCGAAATTGGAGGAGTATGATAAATCGATAGAGTGGTTGAAAAGATTGAACGAGAAAGTTAACTGTGAAGATGTTATCACGATGATGCAGGAGAAGATACGTTTTAACATTCACACCAAGGAGGAAATAATAAGGAGTTTGGACCTCCTGAGGGAAAGGGTCGAATCAAAACTTTAAACAGGGAAAGATACCTTACTGTTAAGAGTGGATCTACATAGTTCACGATAAAAATAGGGAGCCCTAACTTTACATGAACCGGATCTCAGTCAAGTGAACATGTGAACCAAAGTCTTAACATCGCGTGTGAAGAAGAGATGCCAATCTATGTTATTTAAGACCTTTTAAGCTATTATTTCTAAACTTAGATAAGCTTAATAAAGGTTGTGAGTTTTAGAATTGATATGTCAACCTACGGGAATGGAAGAGGCCTATTGAGTTATGCAGGTTACATTTTGTTCGCTCTTAATATTATATTCTTTGTTATTGGTATAATGTTAAATATCTATGGCCTGTATGAAGATAGTGTTATGACGCTAGTGGTTTCCATTATAGTAGGAATTTTAACTCTTGGCAGTTTGATTTACTCGTCAGTGAGAGAAAACCGAGTTAAGGTTTCTTCCCAACCTTCTCAAACCAAGCAACTCCCTCCCCAACCCCAACCTTCTCAAACCAAGCAACTCCCTCCCCAACCCCAACCTTCTCAAACCAAGCAACTCCCTCCCCAACCCCAACCTTCTCAAACCAAGCAACTCCCTCCCCAACCCCCTCAAAGTTCATCATCTAAGTCCGGCTCTTTAGGCCAGACCACACAACCTTCAGGTCCAGACCCCAAGTCAATTCCAAATTATACAATCTTGCTCAAACCAAGCAACTCCCTCCCCAACCCCAACCTTCTCAAACCAAGCAACTCCCTCCCCAACCCCCTCAAAGTTCATCATCTAAGTCCGGCTCTTTAGGCCAGACCACACAACCTTCAGGTCCAGACCCCAAGTCAATTCCAAATTATACAATCTTGGAGAAACTGGGTGAGGGTGGTTTCGCTACCGTATACAAGGCCCTGAGTATGAAGACCGGACAAGAGGTTGCCATAAAGATTTACAAGGTAGTGAGTAAGGATTTCGTCAAGGAAGTTGCCGTCTGGTTAAACCTGAATCATCCCAACATAGTCAAACTCCTGGACTACGACATATCTCCCTATCCCTACGTCGTAATGGAGCTAATGAAGAGAGGAACACTGGAGAAGAAACAGTTTGAGAAAACGATGGCGACTAGGATTATCCTCGATGTACTTGAAGCCCTTAAATACGCTCACTCTAAGGGTATAATTCACAGGGATATAAAACCATCTAACATAATTCTTGATGAGTCGAATCACGCCAAGTTGAGCGACTGGGGGATAGCTAAATTCGCCGAGAAAACCACCACTGCCAACGTTTACATGACCCTGCAATATGCCTCTCCGGAACAGCTCAGCGGTGGAACCGTGGACGAGAAGAGTGATATCTACCAGGTCTGTGAGGTGTTTTACGAAATTCTGGTGGGCATATCCGCATTCTCAGGGGACCTGATGACCGTCACCGGGAAAAAACTGTCAGAAAATTTTGTACCCCCCTCTGCACTTAACTCCTCATTGAGAGAGTTTGATCCTGTGTTCAAGAGATGTTTCTCACCCAGGAAGGAGGAGAGGTACTCAGAAGACGAGTTGATCAAGGTCCTTTCTCAGAGCAGGATCAATAATCTCACAACCACCCTTAAAACAACCTACAATCCCTACCTTTACGTTGAGCTGATTTACGAACTCGCCAAGAACGAGAATTATCAGGGAGCGTTATACTGGTTAAAGGAACTGAACAAAAGGGTGGAATGCGAGGACATTATTAGAATGATCGATGAAAAGATCAGATTCAATTTTCACACGCGGGAGGAAATTCTTCAGAGCCTCGAACTTCTCAGGAGTAGGGCTAGTCTGAAGAGATAAGGTGGGATTCTTAACGAACATCCTGTAATTTTTCAATAACTATGTTACCTAAACCTTTGGTAGTGTTTCACGGATTTTAACGCGATGAGATATTCTTCATGAAAGTTCGTGCCGAAATGAAAATCGTTCATGAATCAACAACGCCACTGACCTTAAAAGGAAAATATAATTGTGAGACTATTGGGACAGAACTGAAAGACTTTTAGATAAAATGAGCTTGAAGGGATTTTCAGGAAAGTACTACTTTGGGATGCACTACTAGTAGCACTTTTCGGAACTTACCTTAGACTGAACAGTTTCTTGACATCACCAACCTCGAGGTAAAGAGTTTTAACTAGGCGGGAGAGCCGTACGACTCCCAGGCTCTCCCCAAGGACGTACCTCAAGGACAGGAGGAAGTTCAACGTGATGGAGATAAGCTTGACGTAACCCAGGTTCCTCCTCCACGTCTTGAAAGACCCCTTCTCCAGGCCCAGAGCCTTCAACTCCCTTATAACCACCTCCACGTCCCACCTGTTCTCCCACGCGGTGAGTATCTCCTCAGGGGACATGGAGGGATCGGTGGAGAAGAGGTATCTCCTGCCGTAACCCTTATAGTCCTCCAGTACAACTAATTTCAAGGGGACTCCAAGGTACGTGACGTGGTGTTCTCCCTGGGGCTACCCCATATTGTTGCGTAGGAAAATATAAAGAACCCGCGTTATAAGCTTTCATGGTCCGTCACCTGGAAGCGAGCAGCGTGGAGCTGACGAAGGTGGTAGGAGTGGTGCCTGATGACATGGGACGCGACTTCCACCTCGCGTTGTTTCCATGGATCGCCACGAATAGGTCTCCAGGTAAAGGAGGGACGGGAAGTAACCTCCGAGGTCATGTATCCCGTCAAGGAGTTGAAGCTCTCGGAACTGTTGTTTGTGTAGATGTAATGCCTCACCTCCCTCGGGAAGTTCAGGAAGGTGTAGAGGTCGGAGGCCTCAAGGAGTCGGCTCGCCTGGGTGAGTAGGGCTCCACGACCTGAGGGACTCGAGGATGGCCTTTCCCTCCTCAACCCTGGCCGACTTGAGGGAGATGGGAGGAGACCTTCTCCTTCTCGCCGTCCGGAAGCGCCCTGCAGGTCTGGCCAGATGAACCAAACAGGGTGCTGGGAGGAGGGGAAGAGCGTGGAGATCAGCCTGTCCAGTCCCGGGAAGTTCGTGACCATGACGTCAACCCTGCTTACTCCCCTGGAGATCGTTGAGGAAGTGCCTCCATCCGTCTAGATCGTTCTCCCTTATCTCGTAGTCCAGGACGGACTTGTTTCCGTCCAGGTCGACGCCAATTTACGTATACTGCTTTCTCCTTCACCACCTCGTTCTCCCTGACCTTGATGAACTTCACGTCCGCATAAGCTGAACAGGTCGTGGGGGAGAGGAGCAGATTTGAACTCCATCAACCTTCTCGCTATTTCCTTAACCACCCTGTCCATCACCTCCGGGCTGTACTCTATCTCCCTGCTCCTCAGGACTGCCTTGACCTGGCCTGGGGACAACCCCTCCAGGACCAGCGCCTCCAGGCACCGTAGTCCTCGCTTGTCCTCTCTCCCTTTTCAGGCAAAATCCTTGGCCTGAAGCCCTTCCTCCTCGTCCTCGGAACCCTCCTAAGCTCGTCGTCCCTGGTCCTCAGCACTGAAGTACGTCCCGTTCTTCACGTCGTCGTGCTCCTCCAGGTACGCGTCCCTCTCCGCCTCCATTGCTGCCTGGAGCACAAGCTCCTCTATCTCGGTGAGGGACACGCCCTTCTTAACTGCCTCCTCCAGCACTGCCTTTGCCCTGGCCTTTACTCTTTCTGCTTCCGGACTCATGGTATTACCCCTTCCGGGGATATTTTTATCTTTTGCCATTATTTTTCACCTCGTACTCCACAACTAACCAGGGTAGCCCCCGTGTCGCTCCTCACATCCTGCATCCTCGCCAGTCTCTTCACTTGCCTACCGAGCTCCTCCGAGACCTTCAGGGGATCTATGCAGGTGTACATTAGTCAAAATTCTACGTTACTTGGCTATAAAGTTTTTAAGGTGTGAGGGAGGTCACGTCAATCTCGCATATAACCTATCTGTCTCATGGCGTTGTGAGTTCATTCTGAAATTCTTGCACCTTAAAAATATGCCGATATGGCGACACTATTATCATATTCTACTATAAATTGGATACACTATTATCATATTCTACTATAAATTGGATTATGAATAGAATATAACGAAACAGCAACTATTTTAGCCATTGAATAAACTGTTCTTGGTTTTCATGTGCCAGTTGATTAGACTAACAGGAATTATCTTGATTGCCCAATTAATGATTGTTATACTTTCGCTTTCCCACATCTCCCTCACTACTGTTTCAGGTGAGGAAATGGCTCTACATTCCGCACTCGATCTATCTCGTAACATCCAGTCAAATGCGGAGGTTCAAATTCCAGACCCATCATCGGATTACATTATACAACTACAGGTGACTAATTACCAACCTATCTCAACCCCCTCACCTTTCCAACAGGTCATTGTTCTGACGCAAAGTGAAATTGGCTCTCAGGTATTTAATTCAATCCTCTCTGATCCCCTTAACGTTCTGTTCTACGAGCAAGGGGTCGGGAACTTATACGCGTGGTTAGAATCCTTTAATTCAACGACCATGATATGGTGGGTTAAGCTACCCAATGGCATCCCCGCCGGTGGCAGCGTTACCATTTCGGCTGAGATCACTACTCAGAATAATTTCCCATTCACCGGTGTATCTCCCCTCGCCGCAGAGGACTTGGCTCTCTCACCCGGTTACGACAACGGGGGGAATGTGTTTAATTATTATCAAAGTTTTGCTAATTTAAATGCCGTTCCTCCAGGCTGGGGTCCTATTTATAATTCCAGTCTGTCTACTATTACCTTCTCCAGATATTATACAGGTATTGAACCAATAACCTCGTATACCTTTAGGAATAGTGGTCTCATCTCATTAAATTCGCTTAATTTAGAAAATCAAATGGTAAACATGCTGGCACAGGTACCCGTAACTAATGGAACTGGATTTGCGATAATGATACTAGGTGCGGGAGAAGCGAACAACGCCAACACTTATGCCATAGGTCCGGGTGGTGGGCTATTAACGGGCCTGAATAGTGACGGCATGGCGTTCAGTTACTGTGATTTCGGGGAACCCGGGATAATGTATCTCCATGTAGGTTACAATGAAGTAGGAAACGTAACGTATAAAAATGAGCCAACCACATATTCCTTTGGATTCTCATCACAGCATAGCTACTTTTACTTAAATAATACTCTCATTTTTAGTTACAATGGGGTTCCGGGCACTTTCCAACTACCGCTTGTAATAGCTCAGCAAGATGATGGTGAAAATCTGAATCTATACTCAGTTTTCATCAGTGCTTTGCCTCCCAATGGAATAATGCCGTCGGTGAGTTCATCAGTTGTAATAACTACTACTTTATCTAATCAAACAAACGGAATTTCCTCCACCGGAAGCGGTGTTGTATCAGGTTCTCATGGGACGGTGAGCTCAAACTATGTCATCCTGGTATTAGTCAATTCAGCGATCATAGCCATAAACCTGATCATTATAGTAGTACGGCGCAGGTAGGGATGCCTCTGATCTGGCTTCCATGTCAATCAAGGGTCCTGCAGGTTGATCCGGTTAAACGAATGATCCCTCATTTTCTCGTTAAAGAGGATTTTAACGATCAAGTGAACATGATTAGCACTTCCCTGAACTTGACGTTAATGCCTTGGCCCTTGAAAAGTTTTTTACCAGGGTAATACGCGTTTTGAATAATGAGAAGGGGAAAGTGATTGAGAAAAAGGAGGCACTAAGGTGGAGGAGGGATTACCTGAGCGCGCTGAGGGAGGCACTCAGGAAGTTCAGGATTGGCGTTGTGAGGAAGCTGCTTCTGGCTGTGATCTTGGAGGGGAAGTCTGGCAGGTAGGGCTGAGGCCGTGGGTTTCGACTACGAGAGCGGGGCAAGCTTGACGAGCTGAGGTTGACCTCCTCCCAATCGTGAAGCTCCTGGTTGGTTAACCCGTGCAGGTTGTGGACGATACCTTTGACGAGAAGGCCCACGCCAGGGCCATGCCCGCGTCAGAACCTAGCCATGTTCTACTCCAGGGCGAAGGGGGCCTTCATCTCCGCGATCCAGCACCTCGCGGTCACAGTGAGGGACTTAGTCACGGGTGAGGTGTACCCGGTCCACATTGACGCGTATGTGGCCAGGAAGGTGGCCCAGCTGACTAAGGCCGTGGGACGGGACCTGAATTTCCCCACGAAGGTGGACATGACCCTCTAGGTCCTGGACAGGTTGAGGAGCTCAATGTCCGGGTCATAACCTTCGACTCCTGGTAAAAGGGAGGACTCTCCTATCCGATGTGATGTCCCTCAAGTGCAGCGCACGGGTGGCTGAGGGAGGCAATTCCGTGCCTGTTGGACTCCTCCCCGAGGGAGAATACCACGTCACGTACCTAGGAGTACACATAATGCTAGTCGTGGTAGATAACTATAAGGGTTACGCCAGGAGGTACCTCTCCTCCACCGACCCCTCCATGTCCCCTAAGGAGATACCGCGTGGGAGAACAGGTGGGACGTGGAGGTGGTAATAAGGGAGTTGAAGGCTCTGGGCCTGGAGAAGTGTTCAGTAATAAACCTTTCGACCTGAAAATCGTGCATAGCCCTGACTACCCGCGAAAGCGGGACGTCACGTCCCCTACCTGACCTCGAAGGGCCTGTTGTGGTAGCCCACGCTCCACACTATCCTCGCGAGCTTCCTGGCGCAGGCAATCACCATCTTCTTACCGCGAAGCCTGTCCCTGTGCTCGTCGTAGAACCTGGTGACGGGGTTGTTCCTGTTGGCTATCATGGCCAGCGCAATGTAGAGCGCCTTCCTGAGGTAGCGATCACCACGTTTGGATATTCCCCTGGACGTGGTCCTAGATCCGCTCCTCTCCACCACGGGATCCAGACCGCAGAAGACGGAGCTCTCAGCTGAGGGAAACCTGGAGAAGTCCCCGACCCTGGCCAGGATCACCGCCCCCGTGATCGCTCCTATTCCTGGGATGGTGAAGATCGCGTGGTCCGGGACGAACTTCTCCATCTCCTTCACGAGCCTCTCTCTCCTCTCCTGGAGCTCCAGGATGAGGGCCGCAAGCTCCCTGAGCTCGTAAATTGCCTCAGCGTAGGGAAGCTTCACGTACTCCTGGTCAAAGGCGTACTCTCCCCGGGCTATTTCCTTGATCTTTTCCCTGGTCACCCTCTCGTCGTCAACCAGGAACAGGGTCCTCTGGAACCTGTTCCTGCACCTGGTGAGAAGGTCGTCAACGAACTCGAGGTAGGAGACCAGCTCCCTCAGGTCGCTCGTTACGAACGGACCTCCCTCCATGCCAATTTCTCCGCATCGTTATAATCGCTTTTCCTCCTGGGGTCCTTCTCCCTGGTCAGGACGTTGGGGCTCACGACCTTCACCTGGCATCCCCTCGCGGAGAACCACGCTGCGGGCTTCACCGAGTAGGTTGAGGTAGCCTCGAGCACGATTGTGACGTCCCGCCCGGTGGGCACCCTCGAGTAGCCCACCCTGTTGTTTCCTGTCCTGAACTCCCTGGAGGTAGCACTTCAACTCCTCCCTGTCCACGTCCACCCCGACCACGGTACGCTCACCCTTATATCCGTGAAGGCCAGGGGCCTCACACCGTTCAGTCCTAACTTCACCCGTGGTCCCGGGTAGAGCGGAGGCAGGGGTCACACTCCTACTCGTGGATTTCCACACAGGGCCGTGCTCTACCATTCTGCCTCCCCCAGCTGGATATTACGCCCAGCCTTAATATCTTATATAAGGGTTCGTTCAGGACGTGGAGGAGGAACCTAGGTTATGTCAAGCTCATCTTGATCATGTTGAACTTCCTCCTGTCCTTGAGGTATTTCCCTGGCGAGAGCCTGGGAGTCGTGAGGCTCTTCCGCCTGCTTAAAACCCTTTACCTTGAGGTGGATGATACCAAGAAACTGTTCAGTCTGAGGTAAGTTCCGAAAAGTGCTACTAGAATAGTGAAGAAAAGAAGGACAATAATGGTCAGTATAGCCAAGGGAACTAGGATAAATAACGGTCTCAACACATCAAACAAATAGTGCTTTTGTTTATTATTTTTTCCTAGTAGTGTATCCCAAAGGTTTAGGTAACATAGTTATTGAAAAATTACAGGATGTTCGTTAAGAATCCCACCTTATCTCTTCAGACTAGCCCTACTCCTGAGAAGTTCGAGGCTCTGAAGAATTTCCTCCCGCGTGTGAAAATTGAATCTGATCTTTTCATCGATCATTCTAATAATGTCCTCGCATTCCACCCTTTTGTTCAGTTCCTTTAACCAGTATAACGCTCCCTGATAATTCTCGTTCTTGGCGAGTTCGTAAATCAGCTCAACGTAAAGGTAGGGATTGTAGGTTGTTTTAAGGGTGGTTGTGAGATTATTGATCCTGCTCTGAGAAAGGACCTTGATCAACTCGTCTTCTGAGTACCTCTCCTCCTTCCTGGGTGAGAAACATCTCTTGAACACAGGATCAAACTCTCTCAATGAGGAGTTAAGTGCAGAGGGGGGTACAAAATTTTCTGACAGTTTTTTCCCGGTGACGGTCATCAGGTCCCCTGAGAATGCGGATATGCCCACCAGAATTTCGTAAAACACCTCACAGACCTGGTAGATATCACTCTTCTCGTCCACGGTTCCACCGCTGAGCTGTTCCGGAGAGGCATATTGCAGGGTCATGTAAACGTTGGCAGTGGTGGTTTTCTCGGCGAATTTAGCTATCCCCCAGTCGCTCAACTTGGCGTGATTCGACTCATCAAGAATTATGTTAGATGGTTTTATATCCCTGTGAATTATACCCTTAGAGTGAGCGTATTTAAGGGCTTCAAGTACATCGAGGATAATCCTAGTCGCCATCGTTTTCTCAAACTGTTTCTTCTCCAGTGTTCCTCTCTTCATTAGCTCCATTACGACGTAGGGATAGGGAGATATGTCGTAGTCCAGGAGTTTGACTATGTTGGGATGATTCAGGTTTAACCAGACGGCAACTTCCTTGACGAAATCCTTACTCACTACCTTGTAAATCTTTATGGCAACCTCTTGTCCGGTCTTCATACTCAGGGCCTTGTATACGGTAGCGAAACCACCCTCACCCAGTTTCTCAAATAACCTGTAACCAGGTATGTTTATCTGGAAGGAAGAGGGATTTACAGGATCAGAAATCTTTTCAGGACTAGGGTTCATATCTTGGTTAGGAATATTAACAGTCTTAGACTGAGCGGTTGAAATTTGCTGAGCAGATTCCTCCCTTTTTTGAGTACTTGAGCCAAGACCTTCGTAAGAAGACGTTGATCTACTCCTCTTGGCGTTAACATAGGATACTATTTCGTAGGACGCGAACCCAGCTCCCAATAAAATTGAAGCCAGAACAATGACAATCGAATCAGTAATGATCCCGTAGCTTATGAATATAGTAACGACCAGAAATGTTACTACCTCTGAAATTGTAACTTTTTGTCCTTCTTCGTTCCTATTTCTTTCCATGAATTTTCACGTCCTGAACACGTTAATAAATATTTATAGGAATAAACTCTCGTTCTTCATTATTGCATGTGATCTCATTTGCTGGGGAATGTGTAAGTTAATAAATATTCATTTTAAACCAATAAAGATTTTGACATTTAACATTCCATTAAAACATTGACTATGATTTTCCTGAAATTAACGTGAAACTCTTCTCCATTAAACCTTTTAGGTCGGTAATATCAGTTTTGAATAATGAGCTTGGTCAGCTGGGGAGGTTGAAGGAGGTGTCAAAGTACAAGAGGAATCTGTGGTACGCGATATTTAAGGAACTGAAGATCAGGGTGGACGTGTCGAGGAAGCTCTTGGTTGCTAGAACACGGGAACCTGAAAAGCAGGTCAGAGTTCGGAGGGATCACGAGACTCTGCTGAAGAAGCTTGACTAATTTAGTGAGATTGCCATAAAGGTGGTGAAGGAGAGGGTAGGAGATCATTCAGTCTAGGTGATTGTTAACGAGTAAGACGATATACCCTACGCCATTACCATCCCTGTGAAGGAACCTGCTAGAGAATTAGTAATACCAAGATAAAAACTTTGTTTAAAAACTAGTGTATCACCTTCTCAGCCACTTCCCCCTCGCGTACCTCAGGCTTACCTCCTCCGCCTCTCTTATCGCCAGGCTCTCTATCTCCTCAACAGGTTATGCGCCAGTGCTCAGGAAATAAGGGGTCGAACACGATGCGTATCAACCCCCTCCTGGAGTTGATACACGGGTTCTATTGTTACCTTGCTCATGGTATGACATCGTGTTCCCCTTAAAGTATTACTGAAAAATGATAGATCTATTTTAATCATCTCATGTAGATTAACTAATTACAATTCGCAACGGAGACCTGAATGGCCTACTGGTAGTTTTGATTAATTTTTATCCTCTGGCATGGGCACCTTTCAGAGAGAACTGGGTAAAAACTTACACAAAGTACTAACGTAATGTCTCAACCTTAATTTCCTTAGTCTCATTAATTGTAATTATTGTGTGTAAACCACTCCTAACCTTATTCATGTCTATTCAGGGCGCGAAATGGTTAGAGGATTAGAGGTAATAGCGTCCAATGTCTTACTATAACCTTTTTAGATTTAAAATCTAGTATTCTAATGAAATGTAATGGAAGGAGTGTTAAATATATCAATTTTACTGATTTTAATAATTTTATTAGTTTTTAATTCGAGTATGTTATTAGTACCTTCAGCTCAAACTAATTTGATACCTTTGGCTCAGTATAGTTATGTTGATTTAACAATTCAGAATAATCAGCTAACATCAACACCATCACCATTTCAACAACTTGTAAACATTTCTGAAAGTGAAATTGGTTCAGCACTGTTTAATCAGATAAAACAAGATCCTCTAAGCGTTGTATTTTATGAGCCCGGCCTTGGTAACTTACCTGCCTGGTTAGAGAACGTAACTCCAACTTACATGCTATGGTGGGTGAAATTACCATACGGAATACCAGCGGACTCCTCAATTACTATTTACATGAATGTAACTTCACAAAACGAGTATCCATATACGGGAATAGACCCGGCTTTAGATCAATATTATGGACTGCCCTATGGAGAATACGATAATGGATTCTATGTGTTCTTGTACTACTTCAATTTTATCAATAGTAATGGATGGAATGAGACTGCCTACTTTACCGGTTATATCTATCATGGAGCTTTATTGAACAGTTCTTTTAGAAACGCTGGAATTTATACAAAACTACCTTTCCAAATATCTAATGATATGAGCGTAGATATAATAACTGCTTATCCAACAACTCTAGGTCTTTCTAAAGAGCCTCCAATTGGAGGACGTGGAAACTTTTTAGGTCCACCTCCAGAAACCATACAAAACGGTTATATAATCATGTTCGGATATTTCATTCCATTTGCAGTAATTGTCAACGATTCCCCGAGGACATATGGCTCGTCCTACGATTATTCACCTACTTGGGCTTCAACATATACTTTTCAATGGTACAACGATAATTTGGCTCAGTTTTACAATTTCAGATATATAGTAGGGATAACGAATAGTACATATTCAGGTTTCCCATATATTACCCTTCTAACTTATCAAGGAGGGACTCCGTTAGTCTACGCATTAGATATCAGATATACTCCACCGAGCAGCGTAATGCCAACCGTTATTGTGAATGGGATTAAGGTTTCCACTCCACACCTTTACACATTAACGTTTATAGAGAACGATTTACCCTTCGGAACTCCTTGGAGCGTTACCATAAACGGTACTACTAAATCCTCTACATCGAATGAAATTACTTTTTCAGTACCTATGGGTGTTTATGGTTACTCTATTTCCTCACCTAACGGCTTCACTCCTAACATCTCATCTGGTGCTATTTACGTTAATGAAAACACCACAATCTATATAAAGTTCACACAGATGCTTTACAGAGTTGAGTTCGTAGAGTCTGGTTTACCACTAAATACTAATTGGAGTGTTTCAATAAACAACGGTGAATTCGTTAATTCCTCAACGTCAAATGAGATCACGTTCAGCTTACCGCTCGGTACCTACACATATGCGATCATAACTTCCTCATCCTATATCCCATCACCATCAAGTGGTTCATTTACCGTAACTAGTTCGCCTATTGTAATAACTACTACTTTATCTAATCAAACAAACGGAATTTCCTCCACCGGAAGCGGTGTTGTATCAGGTTCTCATGGGACGGTGAGCTCAAACTATGTCATCCTGGTATTAGTCAATTCAGCGATCATAGCCATAAACCTGATCATTATAGTAGTACGGCGCAGGTAGGGATGCCTCTGATCTGGCTTCCATGTCAATCAAGGGTCCTGCAGGTTGATCCGGTTAAACGAATGATCCCTCATTTTCTCGTTAAAGAGGATTTTGATAACCAACTGAACATGATTTAGATCACCAGTCACAATCAGCAAAGTAACCTGAATAGCTGAGATTTCCTTAGACAACATAAACCTTCTTATTAAGTTCACAGAATTACTTGAGAGAGTGATCATAACGCATAAAATTTGGTTTATTTGACTAAGAGGTATAAAAATTAATTGCTTGTATCAAGCGTACATGTTGAAAAATAATAGAACAATTCTATTTTGGATTTATATCTAGAAGTCTATATTGGCATGTCGCCAACGTCCCATCTTGATCCCTCACGTTCAAGGGTTTCGGAGCAGCTGTATTCTCCGCAGGTGGGGAAGAGTCCTCTTTTGGATGGAGAGGAAGTGGAACATGCGGTACGTGATGGTTATCATGTACATGAGTGCCTCGTTCTTGACCCTGCTCTCGGCATAGGGTCTCCAGTGTCCTTCCAGGAAAATCCTGGGGTGCTCCACGTAGAGGCATTCCAGGTAACGCAGAGGCGGACGAGTGTACCGCGAAGGCTATCCCAATTAGTTGCGGAGTATCAGGTAAAAAATGTATCAGTATAGCCATGTTTACATTTTTAAGTTTCAAGGAGTTCTATGTGAACTCACAACGTCATAAGACGAATTTATGTAACTTTGACGATACTATGCTCGCTCTATATCTTGGTGGGTTTCCTAATCTTTATTTTCATTAAATTTAGGGCATGGGTCAGCTCATGAAGAATAATGAACATAAATTAAACTTTATAATATTAAACTCAACTCTTTACACCCGGAAAGCATCTCTTTTAACTCCAAGATATTGTCTCTACTCAATGAAAATACCGAAGTACCTGATCCCCTACATAGTTCTGGGATCGCTTCAATACAGGTTCACGAAGGATGGGTTGGCCTTCGCTTCCCCTTTTCTTTTCATGTCGTTAAGGTACTTCATAGGAGGGATGGCCCTTCTACCCTTAGCCCGGAGGATTGTCCTGAACAGGGATGTAATCATCTTAACCCTCCTGACCACCGCCAGTTCTGGACTGTGGGCCATGGGCCTCAACTACGTTGCACCCTCAGAGTCAGCGGTCCTTAGCTATACCATGCCCCTCTTCTCGATCCCCATTGCCTATCTCCTCCTTCGCGAGAAGCCCAGATCCTTTGAGGTGGCAGGTGCTATCATAGGCTTCCTCGGCGTTGCGGTATACGGTCTTTCCCTTTCAGGCAGGCTTTCTCTCCTGGGAGGAATCCTCACTGTACTCAACGCAGTTTTCTGGGCTGCCTTCACAGTGTACTACAGAAAGATGAGGACCATGGACCCAGCAGTGGTTAACACGTCCCAGATGCTCCTAGGCTCCCTGGTGTTCCTCGCCCTAACTCCCCTGGGTTTCAGGTTTGATCCCAGCCCAAGTTTCCTGGGGGATCTCCTTTTCTCGGCCCTTCTTGGAGGGAGCGTCCTTTTTTACCTCTGGAACGTGATGCTGAGGCTGGAGAGAGTCGGTAAGGTGACCGTCATGGCATTTTCAGTCCCTATCACCAGTTCCCTGCTGGATGAGGTTACGGGGGAAGTCCAGCTGAACCACGAGAGCTACGCGGGCATGCTTACCATGTTAACCGGAATACTTCTCTCCAGAAAGGACGACATATTCTCTAGGAAGAGGAAGGTAGAGGTGAAGAGCACCACTTAAAAGTTTTTAAAGAAATCGGAGGAAAGGTACTGAGATAATAATTAATTTATAGTATAATGTGGACCTGTGATAACGATTTAACGAGGAGGGAAAATTACCCGGTCTACGATCGAATTCCTGCACGAGTTACGGTTTCATCCGCGACATTCCCTGAGAGAAGATATTAATGTAAATAATTTTTAATTATTTTAATCCTTTATACCCTTTATCGACACGCTCAACCGCATCACCCTGAAACCCCTGAACTGCGCCGTTCAGGACCCAACCCTGACCAGTTCAGAACTCGATCTTGAACTCAGTATCCTTTTTATACTGGGTATACCACTTATACCATATGAAGGTCATCAAGGTATCCGAGGAGAATAGACAGAGACTTCTTCAAATAGCTGGCGAGCTTCAGGCTAAGGAGGGCAGGAGGGTGACCCTAGATGACGTTATCACTGTCCTGCTGAATCATTACCTCAAGGAGAGGAACCAGGCCCTGAGATTGACCGAGGTGTTCAGGGAGTATCAGTTCGAAGCTGATCCTGTCCCCGTGGATGAAATGGACAAGGAGATTTACAAGTGAACCGAATGATACTCCTGGATACTTCGTTCCTCTACTCCCTCTATAACAGGCGGGACCAGAATCACGCGAGAGCCTTACAACTTCTGGAGGAGATACAGTCCCTCAAGTATGGCCAGCCAGTGGTGTGCGACTACGTCATTGACGAGATATTGACGTTAGTCCTCTCGAGGCATGGAAAGAGTTACGCCAGCGTGGTGCTGAACGGGATTGTGAAGGCCGTGAACCAGGGACTAAGACTGCAGTTCGTGGGTGAGGACATCTTTGAAAAGGGGATTCAGTGCTTCACGAGGTATCACCTGAGCTTCACTGACTGCATTCAGGTGGCCATCCTCCTGGAGGAGAAGGATAGATATATTGCCAGTTTCGATAGGGGATTTGATCAGGTAAGGGAGATTGTGAGGGTCCAGTGAGTTCTGATTAGGGAGATCAGACGATTCGACGAGACGAGTAAAGAGTAGTCTGTTTTCCGAGAACCGCATCGTGTCGTCAAACTTGCATAAATTTGTTTTATGGCTTCATGACTTCGCATTGAACTCCTTAAACCTTAAAATATGCCAACATGACGACACTATGGAGAACCGAGCTTTCCACGTCACGACACTGGAACCGAGCCAACCATGTGTTAACACGAGCCTTTCGAACTCTACACACCGGAAAGAGAGAGGATTTTAGAGCCCCCACTATTTCACGAAGGTTTTTAGTAGTTTCTCAAGCTCCCTTCAAGTCAAATGAGAACTTTGGTCTGGTGCTGTATGTCCTATCTTAGGACCTTACCCTTTCCTTCATCTCCCTTCTGAAGAGTCCGCTCATCAACCTCTTGATGCCCATAAAATTCATCCATAGAAACACAGCCGTTATCACTGGTAATCCCACGTAGATCACGTCCAGAACAGGGGAGAGGCTCTCCAGTGCAAGTGCGGGAGTATAATAGGCCACAACAGTTGCGATGGAGATACAACAAGTGCTTCCGCTGACAATCCCCAGCAGGGGTAAGCCCACGATCGAAAGGTTATACCTGAATCCTCTTCCCCTGAGCTCCACGATGTTTCCAACCACGAGCAGGCCAATGATCATCCCCATCAAGATGGAGAAGAAGCTCAAATCCAGGTAAAACCAGGATCCGCCCACCGTGACTGATGGAGAGAAAAATAATCCTAGCGCGTTCCCCAGCCTCACTGAACTCATGGGGGCATAGGTCACTGAAAACACTGTGGGAGGAGATATTCCCAGGATTCTGTCCAGCAGAAGGCTATACGCCACGTAATGAACAGCAAGATAACACAGGAATATTCCCCAGTTCACCCCTTCCCTCAGGGTTGAGATCACTCCCCTGAGAGGTATCATCACCAGGTAAGCTACCCCCATCCAGAACACCAGCCCACCCCCAAGCTGGAAGGGGAACTGGTCAGGGAAAAGGGGTGACATCAAGTAGAAGAGGAGACCAGACGCAATCAGAAAAAAGTAGAATAACGTGAGCTTCATGATCTCAATCCCTGAAATACTCCTTGTATATTACGAAGATGAGAGAGGAGAAAAGGAGGATCATTAGACCCACTAGCAGGCCCAGGTTAAACTGGTACACCAGTACGTTGGAGAAATACTGGGATATTGCGTAGGCTAGGCCTATTCCCGATACCAGGATCACTGGAAGCACCATCTTGGATATGTCTGCTCTTCTCACCTGCTGTTCCTGCACAGTTTCAGAGTACCTGAACCTTATGGAGAAGAATATCAGGGAACCCATGAATACCCCGAAAACTCCCGATGCACTGATGTACATCAACCTCCATAGGTTCTCCACGTACGCTGATATGGGGGATTGCGCCAAGTAACCCAGCGTGCCGAAATCTCCTATCCACAGGAAGACCAGAGCCATGAGCACCATGGTGAATATCCAGGCTACTATGTCCTTGGGCCTTAACATGATATCACCCCGTGGAGTTGGTAACCACCATAATCCCCTTCATGGTGTAGTGACCAGGTCCGCAGAACTCGGCACACCAGATGTTGTAAACCCCTGGTTGGTTCACCATGATGTAAAGGTCATAGGTGTAACCCGGGATGGCCTGCATCTTCATTCCCAGCTGTACGATGTAAAATGCGTGGATTACGTCAGCTGAGGTTAACTCGAACACGTAAGGTTTCCCTGCCTGTATCACAACCTTATCGTAGGAGACAGTTCCGTTAGGATATATGAACTCCCATACGTACTGCTTGGCAATCACCTTGATGGGAATTGGGGTCTCATTACTGGGAATGTAGGAGCCGTGGGTTATGGCCCCGAGGTACTGAAAGGAAAGTGCCCCCAGGAAAACGAGGATGGCTATGGCGAACACTATGGTGGAAATTTCCGCTATCCTTTCCGCTTTCACTTTTCATCACCCCTAAGTGTGTAGATCAGGATGAGATAGGATAGAAGGAACATGTTGATCCCTGCAAGTATCCCCAGCTCAAATTGATCCAAGAAGAGGTTGGTGAGGGTGAACATCCTCGCTGTGGTGTAGGCGATGAGGCCCAATGTGACCAGAATACTTAGATCCAATCCCAGGGAGACTGGCCTGGGCAACGTTATGGTTTCAAGTTCCTGGGATCTTGACAGGGCGCTCGCGAATCCGAGCCTCTTCCCGAGGTTGAATGAGTCCGACTCAGGGCCTGCCCTGGACTGTAGCCATCTGAGGACTGGAAATACAGTAAGGAAAGATAGGACGAATATTACTCCATCAACCTCAACTCCTATGGGCCCTATATCCCTACCTGGGGTGAGATAGGCCCATACGCTGTTGACCACGAAGGAGAGTATGAATCCCACTCCCAGAGCCATGGAGGCTGGCCTCATTACTGGATGCGGAGATTGATGCCTGAACACGTACTCGTCTATGAATGGAAAGAGAACGGTGATTGCTCCCCACGCCAGAAATATCAGCGATGCATTGGACGGAGTCACAGACTTGTAGAAGAAGTAGATGAAGAGGAAATACCAGTCAGGGATGGGTGGAGTCTGTGCCGCTAAGGCAGGGTTGTACTCCGGCATAATGTACTTGATTTGGGACCCATCTATCGCTATCTGGAAGGGGAAAGCTGAGGCAATTAGGAAGATCGCACCGAAGGTCATCAACATGGTTACCACTATGATTCCGAAGGTCCTGGTCAGGGGTTGCAATTTCCAGTTTGGGTCGCTTCTAAGCTTATCCGGGTAGTCATCTATGAGCTCGGATCTGTTCTTCTCCTTGCTGAGGGGCGGGGTAATTCCGTGCTTCTCGAAGATGTAGAGATGAAGGCCGAGGACCAGCGCAATTAAGGCACCAACTATCCAGTGGAAGACGAAGAACCTGTCCACGAGGGGATCAACTCCGCTGGCTATCCCAGGTAGCTGGGGGAGGAGGGTCATGGCAGCTATCAGGTTGCTCAGTCCCAGGGGCATGTAGGTGAATAGGTTCAGTCCCGTGGTGGTCGCGGTCCAGGAGATCAGGTTGTAGGGGAGAGAGTATCCCAGATAGGCCTCAGTTAACGTTAACCCCGCCAGTACCGTTCCCACTATCCACATTATCTCCCTGGGTTTCCTGTACGCGCCCACCAGAAAGTTCCTCGTCATATGTACGAGGAGTAGAAATACCATGGCGTAGGCACCCCAGCTGTGTAGACTAAAGAGAAGAGCCCCCAGGGGAACGCTGGATATAAGGTAAGAGGTGGACGCATAGGGATCTGCAGGTACGTAGTAAAGGGCTACGAGCATCCCTGTTACTACCTCAAACAGGAAGGAGGCCAGGACAAAGGATCCCAGCCAGAAATCCAGCCTGTACGCGTAACGGGGGGCCTGCCTTATGGTGTGCCCATAAAGACCAGTCCTCTCGTCGAGCCATTCCAGAACCCTGTCAAGCCAGGTCCCTTCGCGTTCCTCCATTAACTCACCCTAACGCAAGCCGGGTTTGAGGGCACTGAGTAGCTGTACCTAGGGTCATAGATCAGGTTATCCCTTGGTCTCCTTCTGGGCACAGCCTCTGAGAAATAGGGCGCATTGGTTCCTACAGCGTAAATATCCCCTGTTGTTTCGTCGTACTCGAGGAGAACCATGGGAAGAGGCCTGGGGGCCGGGCCGCCCACCACCACTCCGCCCTGGTCAAGCTGGTACATGGAACCGTGGCACGGGCAGTGCAGGATTGAGGTCGAAGGATTCAATCCAGGATCGCTTGAGCTGGGCACCAGGGCCTGTGCGGGAAGCTGACATCCTAGATGCACGCAAACTGCAGAGAAAGCGCATATGGACCTCTTGGGTCCAACACCCACGATATTCTTGAAGTCTGTATTTATTCTGAACTGATTGGCGTAGGGGTTTTTGAACTCCACGTCCTTCATGTTGTTTAACTTGTAAAAGTCCACTAGGAAACAAGGCTCGTCCGTGAGGGGATAGGCAAAGAAATAGACCGGACAACTCCCTTGAAGCTGGCTTATGTTGGCAACCCTGTACTTGGGAAAACCCTCCAGTCCCTGCGAGTTGTTGGCCACAAGGTATCTGGGCGAGATGGACTTGAGCTCTCCGTAGTAATATCCCATGTAGTCAAGAACGGGAGTAACCAGGGGAGAGACCGCAATGGCCCCTCCCAGGATGAGGCTCAATCTGAGAAAGTCCCTTCTATCCAATTCCCTCCACTATGATATTAACAGCATTGAGTTACCTTTATGTATTCTATTAAAACTTTACTATATTTGTGTTTTAAATAAGAAAAAATTAATCATTATAAATTGCTCATTCTACGGCGTACGGGGTGGTTACGTTCTGTGACGCCACAAGGTTAACCCACATTCCAGATTCCGCATGGCCTGAAATTCCGCAAGCCAGCCAGTAAGTTCCCGGGGCAATGGGTCCGTAAACTCCCACCGCAGTCTGACCAGAGGAGAGACCCTGAAGCGTGTATGCGGAGGAAGTTGTACCCACGTAAAGCAATATTTTCCCGTCACTTGCCAGGTCCGCTGCGTTGGGAGTAGCGGTGTTGTTCATTACCAGAATCAGGTTGTGCTGAAGTGACTCCTGGTTGGTGAATTTTATCTCTAGGTTGTAACCAGCGGGCACATAAATTGTCATTTGGCCAAAGGACGTTCCGTTGAGGTTAAAGGTGGAGGCCGAAGATAGCGCCACCAGGGAAATGACCACTGTCTTATTTGACGATATGACTGGAAGCGTGATCTTTGTGGGGCCTGAGCTCGTGGTGGTGTTAGTGGTGGAAGGAGAGGAGAGCGTGTGAAACTGGTAAATGGAGATAATGGCTGCAGACAACACTACAACAGCTACTATGAAAGCTACAACATAGGAAAACATGGGGGAGACAGCCTTGTCCATCTTAAATCATCATGATAGTTCAGATTTCTATTTTATAAGCATTTTTTCAAATGTTTCCCGACTCTAGAAAATCAAGGATGTCCAATTTCCGGAATTTCCTAAAAGAGTAGCACCTCCAGAACCCTAGGCATGAAGTGCTAGCCAAGGGATATTAACGTCTGTAATGGGATTCTGGTAAAAATTATATATGTGGGTAATCAAATGGGTAAATATGAAACGTGAAAAGATGCTCACGATGGATGAGAGGGGGAGGATCACCTTACCCGCAACCATAAGGGAGAAGGTCCACGCAAGGAAGTTCGAGGTTGTACTCACAGAGGAGGGAATACTGCTTAAACCTGTCAGGAACGATGCGCTAGATAAGTATTTCGGCATATTTAGGGGGAGAGTGAAGAAGGATATCGACGAGTTGCTTGACGAGGCTATGGAGGAGTATGTGAGAGAGCATGAGAAGGTATTTTGATGTTAATGTATTTATTTACTATTTTTTAAAAGATCCATTTTTTGGTGATAAGGCGTATGAGTGGCTAAAAAATACAGATGAGAGGATTACCTGTGTCATAACTCCATTTGAGGTGACCTACATTCTCTCGAAAATATTGAATATCTCAAGAAGAGACTCCTCCTTAATCTACACCATAATAAATGCATTTTCCGATCTGGACGTTAGATATGTAAGCGTACCATGGGAGAACGTACCGGGTGTTATGAGAAAGTATAACCTAGATTTTGAGGATGCGATACATGTGGCCTGTGCTCTGAAAGAAATGGCTGAGATTGTGAGCAATGACCAGGAACTAATGAAAAAGGTAAATGCCAAGTTTTGATTATGTGGACTGAAAGGGACGTAAAATATCAAAAGAGGTCTGTACATCAGTCCCAAGAAGGCGACTTCGAGCGAATTAAATCATCCCCATAATCAGAAGGCGAAATCACATGTTAAGCACTCCATTCCAAGTAATGTCCTTACCTCTAGAGAGTATTGTTGGCAGGAGTTAGGCAACTTAATTCTCTTGCGGTAATTTGTGGAATTGATGTGATCAAGGTACGTAAGCTCTTACTAAATCTTTAATTGGTAAGGAATAAGCTAATTGTCAAAAGATGCTCCATACCTTACTCTAGTTACCTTAAAACGACATGAAGATATGAGAGCAGTCGGGGGTTATCCATCATCCACTAACTCCGTCGGCGGTTGTGGCGGTCAGAATCTGTACTGCTCATTTTTACTGGATAAAAGAAGGTAAGGATGTTAAATGAATAAACTTAACTAAATAATAAAATATTTCTAAAAATTAAAATCATCTAAAAAAACGAAGATTTAAACTATAAAAGCTTTTTTATCTTCATATGATGGAAATACCTGATTAATGAAAAATATATATGTAAACATTAATTCCCGTTAAATGAATTTGTCATTGAGATTAGGATGGGAAAGGTAAACAGGGTTAAAGAGGTTCTAAAGATAGCTCTTACGACCACAAGTGCACATGACATAGGGATAATGTACATTGTATTAGGTATAATAAGTCTTATCACAGGTTCAGCTTATGCGGCGTTGATAAGAGATCAGCTAACGCTGAACAATGTGGGAGCCGTAGAGTACTACAACGCCGTATCCCTGCACGGCATATTTATGATTTTCTTCATGGTGATGCCTATCTCCACAGGTTTCGCCAACTATCTGGTTCCCAGAATGATAGGGGCCCACGACCTTTACTGGCCTAAGATAAATGCCCTATCTTTCTGGATTCTGGTACCTGCGGTTTTCATGAGTATTATTGCCCCACTATTTGGACCCATAAACACAGGATGGTACATGTACGCTCCTCTGAGCACTGATCTGCAGGTGAACGGAGGTTTCGGCGTTACGCTAATTGAGGTGGCGTTGATGATTGCTGGCGTTTCCTCCACCTTAACGGGTATCAATTTCCTCATGACGATCCTGAGACTCAGGAAGATTCCCTTCTTCAAAATGTCCCTCTTCACATGGTCCTTCTTCGCCACCTCGATCCTCCTCATGGTTGCGTTACCTCCCCTAACCGCGGGCCTAGTCATGGCGTTTCTGGAGAGGATGTGGAACCTTCCGTTCTTCAATGCTGCTCTTGGAGGAAATCCACTTCTATGGCAAAACGTCTTCTGGTTCTTCGGTCACCCGGAGGTGTACATTCTCATTTTGCCAGCCATGGGACTGGTGGGTGAGGTTCTTCCGAGGGCCGTGGGAAGGCAGATTTACGGGTATAAAGCGCTGGCCCTCTCGTCCATGGCCATAGCTTTCCTGTCGGTTCTGGGAGTATGGATGCATCATATGTTCACGGCGATTGACAGTGACGTGGTGAGGGAGATAGCTGCTGCGACCACCATGGCAATTGCCATTCCCTCGGGAGTAAAGGTGGTGAACTGGACCATCACCTTTTACGGAGGGAAGGTAAGGTTCTCTGCCCTAACCATAGGCATGATAGGGTTCATCACCCTCTTCTTGGTGGGCGGGATTACGGGAGTGTTCTTCCCCCTGATACCCGTGGACCTGGCGTTCAATGGGACCTACCTAGTGGTAGGACATTTTCATTACATGGTCTTTGCAATTCTAGTGGGATTGTTGAGTGGGCTGGTGTACTACTTCCCCTATTTCACGGGGAAGTGGTTTGATCAGGAACTGGCAAGAACCTCCATGTTCATGATTGTGGTTGGGGCCTTCGTGGTTGCCACTGGAATGAGCATTGACGGAGTCCTGGGGATGCCCAGAAGGTACGCGGTGGTGCCGGCACCAATCTATCAGCCCTTCCAGAACCTGATTACTGTGGGCGGTTTCGTGGAAGGAATAGGCCTACTTCTCATGTTCGGCACATTGCTCTACGGATGGGTCAGGGGGCCTCCCGTAAGGAGTATGGATCCATGGAATTCAGAACAGCTCATAGGAGTGCCGGACTTCACGCTCAGGCCCGTGGCACTTCCACTTTCCTTCGGAAAGGAGATGGATGGAACTACACCCGAACATAGGCATGGTTCCTATTTCCCCTCCCTGCTGGGATTGCTGTTATGCTTCCCACCCCTCGGCTTCATGCTTATCTTAGCAGGTGTGACCATTCCTGGAATCCTCATGGTTCTGACCTTCATAGGTGTCGGAATAGCCTGGCTGTATAATGACTACTTTAAGCAGATTAAACCCTTACCGGGATTTGGCGGTTTCACTCTGACGAAGATGGTAAACGCAACGCCCGCTGGAGCTACAGGATCCCTGGGAGGAATGGAGAATCCCACCATCCAGGAGAACGGAGTGGAGATAGCCAGGAGGGCGAAAACCCCTGTACTCTTCTTCATTATCGCGGAGATATTCCTCTTTGGCAGCTTCATAGGAGGCTACATATATGACGTGAACGAGACGCCTACGGTTGCGAGTCTACCTAGATTGTCCGTGGACTGGTATCCACTTCCCCTGATCATGACTGTGGTTTTACTCTCTAGTTCAATCCCGGCCCATCTTGCCTATCATAATTTCCTCAAGGGTAGAATTAGGATGTTCAAGATACTGGGCACACTGACGGCGCTCATGGGATTCTCCTTCCTCATGGGTCAGGTGTACGAATTCACTCACATAGTCAAGTTTACGCCACAGCAGGACGTGTACTCGGCGTTCTTCTTCACCATAGTATCTCTCCACGCATTTCACGTTATAATGGGTCTGGTTCTCTGGACCATTACACTGCTGAGGACTAGGATCACGGTACCATACCAGCTCTCAACGGGAGCGTCATATTATTGGCACTTTGTGGATGCCGTGTGGGTGGTGGTATTTACAATGCTTTACCTGCAACTACCAATCTATCATCCGTGAGTTTATGAGAAAACATCTTTTTTTAGGAGTTTTCCTGGTTCTCTTAATAATTAATCCACTTACTGAAGGGATATACGGGAGAAATGCGGTACTTTACATGGCCTCCCACTATGCTCTCTTTGCCTTGGGAATGTGGATGGGACTCTCCGAGGCCTCAAGGAGATTCTGGATAGGGAGACTGATTGCAGGGACAGGAGTCGCCTTGTTAGCCCACGTCCCCTTGATATTTGACGTCTCGGCGTATAATGAGGTTGTGAGGGTGATACTGGAGCTTGGTTTGTTCTGCGGAGGTTTTTTGGTGGGCTCCTCCTTCCAGGCGGGAGGAAACGTGACAAGTTACATCCTTCTGGGCGGATGGATGACTGGGGATACTGCCCTCTCCGTAGCTTTCCTCCTGGGAGATAGCGCCTATTCCTTCCCACTCTCCCCCTATCCAGTGTGGCAGATCAAGGATGCAGGCATTTTCATGTTCCTTTTCATGAACGTTGTGGCTTTCTTTATTATCATGAAAATCTTCATCGGATTCCTTGAAAAGGGAGAGCTTAAAGGGGAAGGTGAAGGAATATGAGCGTCAGTTTAGGGAGTTAAAGCCCCTTCAATACGCTTCTGAACGCTATGTATATCACAGTGGCCAGTATCACGTTCATTACTATGATCATGGAAATCCCTGCCAGGGGAAGGGATTCAGGCGTGTAGGGGGAGAAGGGGTAAACCTTATTGCTGTATTCTGGACTTCCAATCAAGAGAAGTATGCTGAGCAGGGTATCCCCCAGCATGTAAAGGGCGAAAAGGGTTATCTTGCTCCATTGTGGAAGACTGCGTATTGATGAACCAAGGAGGAAACCTCCAAGGAAGAGGGATGTATCCAGGAGAATCCTGAACTTCAACACTCCAGCTCCAAGGGAGAAGGGCAAGGGAAGGTGCCAGAACACTACTGGAATCACTCCAATCACTGCAAATTTCCAGTCTGATCTCAAGATGGTGTAACCAAAAATGAAACCTGAGGCCACCACCACATAATGGGATAACATGTACACGGTTGCGGAGTGAAATTCCGCGCTCTCGGTTACCGGATTGAGCCCCGTCACGGCGAGGACTAGGGCAAGACCAAATAACTTCCTGTTCATTTATTAAGATTCTTGGATGAAGTTTAAAAGAAAGGATATGTGTATTTGCTAGACTATAATATTATCTTGTTTAAGCACAAAATTGCTTAAAATCTTTTGAAGATAACCTTACTAAAATAATAATCGGTTGAATCATAAGGGAAACACACGAAAGGATTTTAATTAATTAGAAGAGATCATCGTCTCTACTAAAAACTTTTAAATCGTTTAACGAACTTATGCCCGTTATCTCTTTGGGGGTTAAGGGGGCGGAGGACCCCATCTGTGAGGGATGGATAGCCCCCTTATAGAAAGGTTTTAAATGATAACATACGTAAATTAACTGTGGCCTGCTGAACCCCATCGTGCGGTAATAGCCGTGGGATGGCCACCTAGGGATGGAACAGCCCGAAGTTAAGCTTGCGGAGACCGATGCCTCCGTAACCCTCCTGCCACACGGGGCGTCAAGGATGGGTTCCATTCGACGGAACCTCCGCTGTGGATGGAGGGGATCGAGCATGGTCAATGAACCAAGAAGCCTCATCCGTGAGGGTGGGGCAGTTCACTGTTTCAATGTCGTGCCTTTACGCTGGGTTAAGTTACTCTTGATGAATGATATATCCAATTCCTCATCAATATGAAGAATGTGAAATTACTTTGAGAACGTTAGAAAAGGGTTAACATATTGGATAAATCGGCTATTGCAAATAACCCAACCAGCACTAGGGCTGGTAAAATCACCGATTTCCTTACCAAGAATGCGGAGCCAACGATTGCAATAACCTTGAGTGAGGTCATTAACAAGAGAAGGAATAAGGGATTTCCTTGAAACATGTGCAATAATGCGTTCTGTTCCGTGTATCCAGCTTGAACACCTAGATACGTTGTAACTATGTCAATGAGCCCTAAACTGCCAAGTAATGGAAGAAGTATTCTTTGAATCATAAGCTATTATCGATATCTAACATTAAAAGTTGCATATGTTTAAGTTTATCGTTATATATAGAAAGAACTAAAGAAGTATACTCTTATGTGCACTTAACTACATATGAACATAAAGTTTATTACCCATATTTTGTTAATAGATATAATAATGGTGAAAAAGTTTGAACACTAGCCTGAAGATAGGCGAGGTCATAGCCATAGTGCTCATTGCGGGGGCTCTCTCCCTGGGTTTCCTTGGGGGAAATGTGAGCGCTCAAGTTCCATCAATACCCTCACTCTCGGTTCTTGATCATTACACAGGCCTTGGATGGTCACTGGTTAGCTCTTTTAAGGGGGTAGCTGATAGCTCTCCCACTGCGTTTCTTCAGAGTTTCGGATCTTACGCAATATCCTATGCCAACCTCACGGATAGCGGGGGAGATTTACTAACTGTTCTCCAGGTTTACTTCCCATCCAATCATGCTGCACTGTCCTACTTGGAGTCTGTGGCACCTTCAAGTCCACAGCTGGTAAATAATGTATGGGTATCCACGTACTCCCTTGGACAAACAGAGATAGTCTATATGGTGAGCGGGTCTCACTTCATTCAAATTTCATATGTGGGTAGCTCAGGAGCCTTGCCCAGCTTGAACTCACTGGAGCAACTTGGAATGTCCCTGCTTTAAGACTTAACTGCAATTTTATTTTTGAACCTTCACCTATTTCTGTTCAAGGCCTAGTAATGCTATCAGTTTTCTATTATGGCGAAGTTAAAATAGGATTGAAGGATTTATACTCAAGGGAAACGCTGTGCAGAGACCCACCTTCAAGGCCCTTTCTATCATCTACATGGCATTTGTCGCCTACCTGCTTGTCTTCTTCCTCTTTGACGATTTTCACGTCTCCACCTATGCCCTTTTGACTGGTCTCTCTCTCCTTATTTCCTGTATACCTCTTGCCTTCCCCAGGGCTAATCTTTACGTCATCCCTGTTTATTCCGTAACCCTGTTTGTGGTCCCACTTTTCCTCGATATTTCGAACCTGAATTTAGTTGTGGCGATTCTCTTGACAGTTTCGTCTTTAGGGCTGGCGTTATCTGCAGGAGATTTAAGGAAACCGTTCCTGGTACCCCTTCTCGTATTTCTGGTTGTATTTGGGATCTCCTATTCAGTTACTGGAATAATTCTGGTTGAGTCTGGCGTTTATTCCTGGTTTCCGTTTCTGGCTGGAATTCCTCTCTTCATATCCCCTGTTATGAAGTTGATTGAAAGCAAATGGAACGTGATACCAGCTCTTGCATTGGTACTAGTTTCCCAGTTTATGGTCACTGGTTCCAATCTCCTCAACTTTAGCATTTCAACTCTTCTCTCGGTGTCGTCAATCTCAATAACGCTGTGGGGAGGCATAGCTTTCCTCGTCTCAGTCATTATCTTGGCTCTAGGCGGTAGGAGACCAGTCCCACTGATTTTCCTGGCGTTGTCAGGACTGGTATACCTGTTAGGTCCCATTCAGCTTGCGTCTCTTCCTCTCCAGATAGGCTCGGTGAGCATTGTTGAAGGAGAGGAGGTCAAGGGACTTGAGGTGAAAGCTGAAGGGAACAAGATAGTTGTAAGGTTTCCGGAAAGGGGGATGAAGACCACCCTTTTGGTTGACTCTTTACCACAAAAGTTCTCCTGTAACAATTCCGAATGTACCTCCACGATCTTCACAGGTCCGGGGCCTCATGAAGTTAAACTTTGTGTGGCCGGCGAATGCGTTACGCAGAATATCACAGTCACCCATTTAGCCTCCACTCCCATCAGGATAGAGTACAGCCTAAATGGCAACAAACTGAAAATAGTGGTCAAGGTAACTGGCAAGGTTAACTCCCTTGACGTGACTGTTAATGGTGATCCTGTGAAACTTCAGGACAACGGCAAGGAGTACACGGGGGAATATCCAATTTCTTCCCCTGGAAAGTATGTGATAGAGGCAACTGCCACCATCAGGAGTAACACGGTTTCCGTATCAAGGGAGGTTGAGGTCGAGTCTCTCAACCTTGAAATCAGTCTCAAGATAGATCAAAGATGGCCAGATCTAGTCATCACTGCTGAAACCCTGGTGGATGGCTCTAAATCGCCAGTGGATAAGATAAGGATCAAGGTAAACGACGAAGATATCTCCTTCAGCAACCCTGACACTGGAGTTTATACTGCAACCCTTACCTCCCTGGAGGGGAAAACGTATGAAGTGGTGGTTGAGGCTCAGAAGGGTGAAATTACCAGAGTGGAGAGAAGAAAAGTGACGATCTCTCCTCCCCTCCTAAGCTCCTGGGATCCCAAGATCTGGATCGGGAAAACTGTTTACGGATATGATGTGGAAGGAATCCTCGGTATTGGGGGAACATCGTTCGTCCTTCTGGGGAAGAGGGAGAACAGGAGATACGCAATAAAGATAGCCAGCGTTTCACCCTCTTCCTCAAGCTCATCAACCAGGCTTGGAATATCAACCTTCTCGGATTTAAGTAAGGAATCGTCAAAACTACAGGAGATCTCCGAGCGATCTAACGACATAGTTAAACTGTATGGAGTCTACGCAGACGTAAACACTATCAAGGAGATTCTTGAAGGAAAGTCCTATCTATATCTGACCAATCCCCCTGCCATAATTATGGAGTTAATGACAGGTGGTACTGCTGAGGATCTGGTAAAGAAGGAGGCTGTGTTCCTCTCTTCCAATTGGCCCTCCGTGGTGAAGCTCATCTTCACGAGCACAGCGAGGGCATTATCCGTGGTTCACAGGGAGAACTATGTACATTTGGACGTTAAGCCCAGGAACATTTTCTTCACAGAGCCTCCGGGTAATACTGGAGGAGAGGTATTGAACAACCTGATTGCCGGTAGAACTGTGGTGAAACTTGGGGACCTGGGATCTGCTAGGAGAAGAGGTGAGAGAATTACTGAGTATACCGCGGAATACTGTCCTGTAGATCAGGTAGAGGACATGTTGCTGGGGAGGGGTGCAAGGCCTGACATGGATGTTTTCGCCCTGGGTGCAACCATTTACAGGCTAATTAACGGGACATCTCTTAACCCTGTGGAGGTGGTCAGGGAAATGGATGGGGCTGTTGACGCGTTTTTGAGGAGGGGAGATTTTAGAGCAAACCTCGAGAGGGCCAAAAGAGCATATGCCACCGTTCATTCCAATTTAAGGCTGAGCAGATTCCGCGAAGTGGAGGGCCTGGTGAGGAAAATGACAGATCCCGATCCTACTGGGAGACCATCCATCCAGGAAGTTCTCAATGAACTTATGGCAATAAAGTGAATGAAAAACCTGGTGAGTTACTTTACCCTTAATGCTATGATGATGGCCACAGCTATGAAGACCAGGAGGGATATAACCTTCAGGTATATGGGAGATATACCAAGTGGAGATATAGCAGGCGTCTGTGTGGGTTGGATTGTTAAGTTCTGTTTAGGTGGTGCTTTGGTCGCATTTGAGGTAGGCGGTGGAGTTATGGGTCGAGTCATGTTCTTTATGAAGGTTATTGTGAGGGTGGTATTGAGTGGAACATTGACCTTCAAGGGATAGGTTACGTTATAACCAGCGGGCGAGAAGGCCTTAACGAAATAGACCCCAGGAAGCAGGTATAGGGTTGAGTTTCCCGTTATGTTGTACACCGTCCCGTTCAGGTCAAGGGTTATGTGGGAGAGGCCCTGAACCTCCACGTGTAGGGGAAACCTCTCCTCGGTGAAGTTAATCTCCAGGTAGAGTGACACGTTATGATAGGTCCTGCCGTTGAGCTCCAGGCTGGACGATGAGGGCGACACCTTGATTTCCCCGTTGGAGAGCTGGCCAGCAACTACCTTGACGGTGTAGTTGTAGTATGCTGGAGGGATAACCCTGAACTGGTAGATCCCCACGGGTTCGGACAGGACCAGGAGCCCGGTGGAGTTCATTAGGCTGTCACCTATCTCCACGCTCCAGCGAGGGACACCAAAGCCCACAATCAACAGGGTGTAAAGCGACTTCACCGGGGTGAAAACCAGGGTGGAGTTGCCTGGGGAGAGCTCGCCCCTAATGCTGTTGTAGCCGGGCTCAGGCTGCGCCGTGAAGGCGTATTGCTGGGAGGGCAGTACCAGGCTCACCGTCCCCGTGACGTTTACCTCCACGTTCCCCAGTTCCAGGATCCAGTAACCTGGATAGTTCAGGGTGATGGACGCGGTGAACCCCGGGGAGGAGGCCAGGTACACGTAAACCGCGCCGTTTACCAGCGTATACACCAGGATCCCTCCCTGTAGTGGGACGAATCCCTCCACAACTCCCTGAATGGGGGTTTCTGTTGCCCCTCCCGTGAACAGGTTCATCTCCTCAAGCTCTCCAGGGGACAGGAGGTAGGCCGTACCCTCGCTCTCGTACAGCAGGGACGTCGCGGTGAAGGTCGTGGAGGAGACGATGGCCCCATCCCTCACCACGTAGGTCTGATCCCCCGATATCACGTAGCTCACGTTGAAAGGTCCGGGTATCACCAGCTGGCCAGGGGAGGGAAGCGGGATAACTGAGGTGGTGGAGGACGCAACCACGAGACTGGAGCCGTTGAGGATAAACGCCGTACCGCTGATCCATCCGCCCACAACGTTGGTGAGGCCCGGGATGTACAGAACCTTACCTGAGTCGGTGACCACGTAGGACTGAGAGCCCTCCACCACCAGTCCCCCATGTATCACAAGAACCTTACCTGGAGCTGATACGAGGGTTTCCGGCGGGCTGGATATGATTGTTCCAGAGAGCAGGAAAAGTTGCTCTGTCTCAACCTGCACTGCTCCCCTGTTTGAGGACCATACCAGAAGGTTGGCGCTATCCCCTGTGGAGTTCACCATCACTGCCTCCACCTCTCTCCCCTGTCCCAGGGGAATACTAACGTCAAGGAATTTCCCCGTGCTCATGTCCAGGGCCGTCATGTAAATCCCGGAACTTTCGTTGTAGCTCAATAACAGGTAATCTCCCACGTTTCCAATCAACGTGTAGTTACCCGACACGGGAATCTCCATCTCCCCATTGTTCAGCACGTTCAGAATCCACATCCTTGACAGGGGCGTTCCGTTCACAATCACGTATCCCTCCACAACCACGTAATCTCCCTCCAGTCCCGCGCTCCTCACAACCCCCTGTCCCAGCGGTACTGGAGAGGAGTTCTCCCACACGTATATCTCCCCCTGAAATTCCCCAACCAAGTAGTTCTCTCCCGTCACGTTGGAGTGGAATACCCCATCCACGCTCTGCACGTTATATATCACGTTCTGAACTAGAGTCTGGGAACTAGTTAGCGGAACAAGGGCCAACGCTAAGAGGGTAACCAGCAGGATTATCTTCATTTTTAAGTTTCTTGTCATGCTGCTTTTTTAACCTTGTCCAAACTTCAGGTAATTAAGTCTCCTCTCCCTTGAAGGCCTATCGTCTTCATGTATTTCAGGTATTACTTGTAATTAAATGATTCTATACGTCGCTAAACCTCAAAGATACTAATTTATGTTTCTCAAGGGTAGTTATTATCATGTCAGTAGTAGCTTGTTTTAAGGTAGTCCCAGACGATACGTCAGTCCGGGTCATAGGGGGAAAGGTGGAGACTAACGTTCCAGTGAAGATAAGCACCTACGATAAGAACGCTATAGAGGAGGCCGTAAGGGTGAAGGAGAAGCTGGGATGGAAGGCCATAGGTGTCACCGTGGGTAACACAGACAGGAAGAGCATAAGGGATGCTCTTTCCATGGGTTTGGACGAGGTGGTCGCAATTTCAGCCGGTTACTTGGACGTGGCGGGAACAGCAATGGCCCTCGCAGAGACGATCAGGGGCATTTCACCTAAGCTTGTGATAATGGCAGAGACCACCACCGATAGTAGCACTTCAGCTCTTCCTCCTTATCTTGCACAGATCTTGGGTTATTCCCTTGTCTCCTATGTTAGGTCCCTCTCCATCCAGGACTCTTCAATCACGGCAGAGAGAAGCGTTGGGGACGTAGAGGTTGTTGAGGCACCCCTTCCAGCAGTGGTGTCAGTGACAGGTGAGATAAACACGCCTAGGACGCCTTCAGTGAAGCAGATAATGGAGTCAGCCAAGAAACCTGTAAAGCAGATTAATTTCTCATCTCAACCCTTGGCCGAACTGGTTGAGGTTCAGCCCTTTGTCACGACGAGGAAGAAGGTGATAATTGAGAAGCCCATGAATGAGGCAGTGGACCAGCTCATCAACTACCTGAAGGGGGAGGGAGTACTATGAGAGTTTTAGTTGTATCTGAAGACCCTGACTTCTTCAGGTCCTCCTCCTGGGTGGCACAGCAACTGGGAGGGGAAATCTTGGGAATTCATCCCTCAGAGAGCAGGTATGTGGACAAGGTGTTCGTTCCCAAATTGGAGGGAGCGTGGGAGCTCCCCCTAGCTGAGTTTGCCTCCACCCTTAAACCGGACGTGGTGATAGCGGGGGGCACTAAACGGGATAGAACCTTTGCCTTTTCCCTAGCGGGAAAGCTCAGGAGTTCAGTTGCTTCAGACGTGATTGATGCTAAGCTTGAAGGTTCCTCTCTCATGGTGAGAAGGCCTGTTTACAGCGGGGTTGGGATTGCCACGCTCAGGCTAAAGCTACCTGCTGTGATCACTGTACAGAAGAACACCATGGAGCCCAACCTGCTCAAGGGGGAGGTTGAGAGGGTAGATCTGCCCAGATCTGTGATCACCCTGAAGGAGAGGAAAACTGCCCAGCAGTCTGTGAGTCTGGACAAGGCAAAGATAATAGTGTCCGTGGGAAGGGGAATGGGATCCAAGGATAACGTGAAGTATGCCGAGGAATTGGCCAGATTGCTCAACGGTGCGGTGGGGGGTAGCAGGCCCGTCACAGCGGAGATGGGCTGGCTCCCCGAGGATAGGCAGATAGGGCTCTCAGGGAATAAGGTTAGACCACAGCTTTACATTGCCTTGGGGATTTCAGGACAGCCCCAGCACATAGCTGGGATAAGGGACTCCAAGGTGATTGTTGCCGTCAATAAGGATAAGAACGCCCCCATCTCAGAAAACTGCGATTACCTTGTGGTTGGTGATGCCATAGAGTTCTGTAAGGTGATGATTGGGAGGCTTTCGAAATGAGCTTTGACGCTGACGTTATAGTGGTGGGTGGTGGTCTCGCCGGACTATCAGCGGGAATAACGGCTAACAGGGAAGGCCTTTCCACCTTGGTTCTGGAAAGGGGTGAGTACTCCGGGGCTAAGAACGTTAGCGGAGGAAGAATGTACATTCACGCGCTGAAAAGCCTGGTAAACGTGGATGATGCTCCCCTGGAGAAACCCATTGTGAGGGAGACCTACGAGATTGCCTGCGGGGAGAAGAAGTTAACCTTCTCCTTTTATGATCCTAACACTAGAAATAGCTACTCTGTGCTGAGGGCCAGGTTCGACCCATGGCTTGCCAAGAAGGCAGAAGAGGAGGGGGTTCTGGTCATGTATGAGACTCTGGTTCACGACGCGATGAGGGAGGATCAGGGTATAACTGTGAGGACTAACAGGGGAGACCTAAGGGCAAAGCTAGTTATCGAGGCAGATGGGGTCACCGCGGGCGTATCAAGGTATCTGGGACTCAGGTCCCTCTCTCCAGAACTGCTCATGCTAGGAGTTAAGGAGGTAATAAAACCTGATCGTGTGCCAGAGGAGGGAGAGGCCAAGGTCCTAGTGGGTTACCTGAACGGTCTTCTAGGGGGTGGATTCATGTATGTTAACCAGGACACCCTATCCATAGGGGCAACGGTAAAGGTTAACTCCCTGCAGAAGGAGAAAGTCCTGGCAAGGGATATCGTGGAGGACCTCAGGACCAAGCTGGGAGTGGAGGGGGAAATACTGGAGTATTCCGCCCACCTCATTCCCTATTACGGTTACGCAAGACTTCCCCAACTCAGCGCACCTAACCTCCTCGTGACCGGTGACGCTGCAGGTTTCCTGATCAATGACGGGTTCGTCATACGCGGAATGGATCTTGCCATAGGCTCAGGAATGGTAGCTGGAAAGGCAGCGAAGAGGATACTGGAGAAAGGAGACCCATCCAATACCAAGATCTACGAGGAGATGCTTCAGGACTCCTTCGTCATGAGGGATTTAAAGACTGCTAGCAGGGCCTTTCAACTCATGAATAACGAGAGGCTATTCAGGGTGTACCCGGAACTTTTCTGCAGGGTTCTATCCAGAATGTTCACGGTGGATGGGGAGAGGAAAACTTTCATGAACGTGTTTCAGGAGGAGGTAAAGAAGGATAACCTCACACTGACGCAGGTGGTGAGGGACCTAACTAAGGTGATGTAAATGGACCTAGTGAAGAGATTATCCCTGAATAAGTACAGGGTTGACAGGGAGTCACACATCAAGGTTAACTTGGAGATATGCAGGACCTGTGCGGAAAAACCCTGCGTCAAGGTTTGCCCGGCAGGAACTTACGAGAGGGCGGGGGACGTGATAGAGGTGCACTACGAGAGATGCTTGGAGTGTGGAGCAGCCCTGGTAGCGTGTCCCTTCGGTGCCATATCTTTCAGGTTTCCTGAAGGAGGAGTCAGCTTTAGATTTGGTTAGGGAAGGTCACCTGCAAAAGGTAATTCATTACTATTTATAACCTGCCTCTGTATATTTTTATTATGGTCCTTTCTTTACGCTTGGAGGGCTCTCACTCGTTTTCATGGAACGGCGAGTTGAGGTTCGCGTTCAGGACCACCGTGGTTCCAGAAAAAGTGAAACCTGTTCCGCTTGACCTCTTCATTGTTCTTGACACGAGCGGTTCCATGACCATTATTGACAACCCGCCGGAGGTTGACGATAGTCTCATAGCTGGAACAGCTGTGGTAGACGGCCATGAGGTGAGATACCTGAAGGATGATATTGGAGTTAAGAACAGACTGGAGGTGGCACTTGACGCCATAAGGGAGCTTCTGGAGAAGGCCGAGTCTACCACGAAGGTCACCATCATAACCTTCTCAGACAACGTGAATGTGCTCTGCAGGAGGGTTCCTCCAAGCGTGGCAATGGAGTATTTAGAGGGAATTACCGCTGATGGAAACACCGCCCTCTACACAGCTGTGAAAAAGGCCATCTCCCTGATAGATGAGAACCCTGCCAGAATACTTCTCATCACGGACGGCTACCCCACTGACGTTGAGGATGAAAGGGAGTACTCGAAACTGGAACTTCCCAGGTTCTCCCAGTTCATTCCCATCGGTGTGGGGGAATACAACGCCAAGATTCTTCGCAGTCTGGCAGATCTCAGCAATGGACGTTTCTATCACGTGAATGATGTGAGTGAGATATCCAGGATAATGGAGGAGGAGGGGGCAAAGCCATCAGGGGGAATCAGAGCCAAGGTTGACTTTTTCTCCAGGTTCCCCCTCAATTTCGTGAATTATACCCCTCCCATTTACCTTGGTACTGTGGAGGGCGTGGTGAGGATTTACGGATTCGTCCAGGTCCCTCCCAGGTACTCAGGAGAGGTGGTGAGGGTGAGGTTGACCTATACCGATACCTTTGACGAGAGGGAGTACTCCTTGGAAAGGTCCATCTCACTGACTCCAGCCACGGATAGCGCTCAGTTCGTGTCGGGCTTGAACAAGTACCTTTTGTGGGAGGTAGAGTATTACGAGAAAATGAGGGAGATATCCCATCTCCTGGAATCGGGTATGCAGGTTGAGGCCACAAGGAAGATGAAGGAGCTAAAGGAGATCGCTGAAAGGACGAGAAAGCAAGATCTGATCGAGGCAACAAGGAAGATCATGAATGCCAGCGACGAAAAGGAGATAAGTAGTGAGATAACGAGGAAAATGAGATCATGAAGGTCCTTTACGAGGAGAAGGAAGGAGTTTCCTGGATAACCTTCAACAGACCTGAGAAGCTTAACGCCCTTGATCGGGAAAGCTGGAAACTTCTCGGAGACCACTTGAGGAGGGGAGATTCCTCAAGTTCCACAGCAATAGTGATCACAGGGATGGGAAGGGCGTTCAGCTCTGGAGACGATATTGGAGCCATGGCAGAGTTGAGAGATCAGAGCGATGCCGAGAGCTTTTTCAGCGCGTTACTGTACGCCGTGGACGGGCTCATATCATCCACTAAACCCGTGATTGGTGCCGTCAATGGGTTGGCCTATGGTGGGGGATGTGAGATCCTTCTCTTCATGGATGTGGTCATCTCTGTGAAGTCAGCGAAGTTCTCAATCCCCGAGGGGAGACTGGGTCTCATTCCACCCATGGCCCTGTCTGTCGGGTATAACTCCATTGGGCGTTCCGTGGCATGGTTGGCGATTACGGGGGAGGAAATAGATGCAGTGAGGGCTAGGGAGATAGGTCTGGTGGACATTGTGACGGACGACCTCCAATCCGAGGTGAAAAGGACTATCTCAAGGATTTCATCCATGGATCAAAGCTCGGTGAAGGTAATCAAGGCCTGGTTGCGCGAAAGCAGGGAACATGTGAGGGAGGCCATAAGGGAACTGTCCTTCATGTCACTATCCGGCGAGGCAAAGGAGAGGATGAGGAGCTTCCTCTCCCGTTAACCCCTTCTCACGTTTATTCCAGGTATGAAGGTCAGGAACACTCCCAATAGTGTTATGGCCGAACCCACAGCTTCCTCGAGCGTTGGCAACTCCCCAAGGAGCAGGTAGGAGAAAAGGTAAGAGGATACGGGGACGAGAAGGACTACTGTGCTGGCCTTCACTGGGCCAATGAACTTCACTGCGTTAAACCAGAGGATGAACCCAAGGGCCTGGGCCGTTACGGAGACTAGGAGGGTCAGTCCTATTCCCTCCAGGCTCGGAGAGATCCTTGGCTCCAGCAGGGAAACTGGTGCAATGAAAAGGCCAGAAAAGAGAGACATATAGGCGTTTAATGCCAGTACGTCCCTATCCCTAAGGTAAATCCTGTAGTAAATGGTGCCCACAGCCCACGTGAGACCTCCGAGAAGGGCTATGATACTGCCCAAATCGAAATTACCTATTCCCACAGAGGCTATTACGCCTGTGAAAGCGAGCACAATCCCCAGGGCCTGCAGGGGGTTTATCCTCTCCTTCAGGACCAGCCTCGAAAGTATGAGAACGAAGACCGGTTGTGTATAAATGAGGGTTGAGGCCAGCCCTGGATTGGCCGAGTACTGTATGCCCAAGTTGAGAAGAATGAGGAAAATCCCTATGTTCAACAGGGCCGAGATGGACTCCTTGACGCCGTACGCCAGCTTCCTCACAAAGAGAAATAGTAGTGTCCCTCCCACTGTTACCCTTATTAATGCTATCATGAATGGGGACATGAACTCCAGGGCGAGCTTAATTATGGGAAACGCGGATCCCCAGAATATTATCAGTAGTATTAATCCCAGGTACTGTTTTGATGGCACAGTTGAGGAATTCCTCAAATGTTTAAAAGTTCATTTGTAAACAATCCCTTCGTGACTCTTGGAAGGCCAAGGATGTCACTCCCCCAGTTCGTCAAGGGAGATCACGTCCACTATCCCTCTATTTTCAACCTTTCTTCTGAGCCTCTCATCCTCAGTCACCAGAGGAAAGTTAAGCTCACTGGCCAGACTTACGAACGTTGCATCATAATAGGTAATATCGTTTGAGATGGCTATCATTTCCGTCTTCACCATGTTAACCTCAGTGATTATCATGGTATCTAGGACCTTCTCCACGAACTCGGTTAACCTGATCCCTTCTTCTCTGGAGAGCCTTTTCCTGAGGTTCACCTCTTTCCATACAATGTTACCCAGCTCCGATCTGGCCAGATGTGCCGTGTAGTTTCCTCCCAGCAGGTTCACCTTCCTTTCAAGGATTGCCCTGTAGATTGAGGAGGAGTCGAAGATGTAACTCATCCACTTTCCCTATCCTCCCTGATTGACTCTGTTCCCTCCTTGGCTGACAATTTACGCAATATGTGATCTATCCTGTTCAGTTCGGAGTTCAGCTCCCTGGCTCTGGCCTTCTTCACCTCCAGCATCAGAGCTTTCCTGATGACCTCCGCCTCGTTAATTCCGTACTTCTCCAGCTCCCTCTTCAGCTCCTCAGGTATCCTGACTGAGAGCGTGACAGTTCGACTCATGAATATAAACAGGAAAACAAGGAAAATAAGGTTTACTTTTTGTAAACAGTTGCGTGAACTGTGCAGGTAAGTTTATTCCCCCGATATTCACCTACACTCAAATGAATTCAATTGTATTACACGGAAAGGGTTCCTCACCATCCAAGGTGGAATGGCTTTCCACACCCCTCAGGAGGTTCGGAACTGTGGAGGTTCCGGACTTCGATTACGATGTGGAGCAGGGACTGGAGATCGTATTAAGGAAGGATTTTCATTTGGTGGCGGGTCACTCCAGGGGAGGCACAGTGGCGCTCCTCGCGGGGGCTAGGAGGTTTGTGCCCGTGATAGCTGTTTCAGCTCCCACGGACAGGATACTTCAGCTTGAACATCTGTCCAGATTTCCTGAGGATAGCGAACAGGGAAAACTTTACAGGTATCTCTCAACCTTCTCCAGGGAAAGGCTCATCGAAACTTCACCAATCACCTACGCCTCTTCCCTGAGGAATGTACTTCTGATCCACGGCGAGAACGACGATGTGGTCCCCATCATTCATTCGGAGAGATTGTGTGAGAAGGTGAGGGAGGCGGGAAACGAGTGTAACATGGTAAGACTTAACATGAGGCACTCCCCTCCAAAACACCTGTATCGTGAAATCGAGGACATAGTGGTGAAATGGGTTCAAGGGTTGTGCGAAAAAAGAATACTGACTTGCTTTACGTAGCGATCACGAGATACCTGCCAGTATCTCCTCCATCTGTTGTTGAGATGCGGTTAGATTAAACAGCCTTATTTCAATCAGGGTATTTCCCTTGTATGCCAGCAGGTATGTGTGTGGGTAGAAGAAGGAGTTCTCTGCGTAAATCACCGTATATCCATCAAAGGTTGTAACGTTGAACCCAAAAATACGGTGGAATAGACCTCCATGGAATCCGAACATCATTCTGTCTGCCCAGAGGCTAACGTTGGACGTAAACGTCATGACGTTTACCTTCATTATCACCTTGGTCCCATTCACGTTACCCACAAGAACCTCGTGATCCACTGACTTCACTTGGTGAGGATAGGGTACCGTGACGTTAGTACCATTGGCGTAGTAGATTGAGATAGTGCTGGTTGGATATTCCTTCAGGTACGTTTGATTATCCAGAACCTGCCATGAACCTCCCAGCGCGGATTGAGCGGTTGAGGCTGATAACACCACAGGACTTGGATTGCTCAGTGCAAGGTATATGGGGATAGACACCACAACTGCTACTATGGCGATTCCAGCTATCAGGAAGGCTAGTTTCCTTTTCATACTTCACGCTGTTCTTGAGTAGTTATAAGCTTTATCGAAATGACGATTGAAAAAAGATCGTCTTCAGGAAAATTATTTCACTTCCCACATTCATCTTGTTCAGAATTAAAATAAGGTTCCTTAAACAAAATTACCGTGCCAACGTGATATATAACCAGCTTTTCGAGAATATATGATCAAGTTCGAATATTATCAATAATCATTATTCTATGGATCCAAAGATCTCATTTCGTGTTAGCTTTTAAAATCGCATCGCTGTTCTCTCCCTATGGAGACCGCAGTAGTCGTGGTGATAGGAGCCGATAAGCCAGGCATTGTCGCAGGAATATCCTCCAAGCTAGCTGAGAAGAACGTGAACATTGTGGATATCTCACAGACGGTGTTGAGGGGGATCTTCTCCATGATAATGATTGTGGATCTGGACACGGGGCATGTGTCGGTGGGCCAGCTAAGGGAGGAACTTCAAAGGAGAGGAAAGGAACTTGGGGTAGAGGTGCTGGTCTTCCACGGAGAGGTATTTAAATTCATGGAGAGGATCTGAATGAAGTACTCCGCAGAGGAGATAGCAGAAGTAATTAACATGCTGACACACGAGGACCTTGATATAAGGTCCGTAACGCTGAGCATCAACACCCTCTTTGCCGTATCTGACGTGCCGGAGAGAACATTGGAGAAGCTGTCCCTACTGAGGCCTGTACTCTCCAGGTTTTCTGAGGTGGTCAACTCTGTTCAGGATAAACTAGGAGTTAACATCGTAACAAGAAGAGTTGCCGTTTCCCCGGTTCAATACTTTCTGGAGCCCTATCCTGATGTGAAGTACGCGGTAAAACTGGGAGGATTCCTAGACTCTCTTGCTACGGACACGGGAATAGACTACATTGGGGGATTCTCAGCTTACGCAGATAGGGGAATAGGAAGGGGAACGCAGGTCATGTTAGAGGGCCTGGCAGAGACTATGAATTCCACCTCTAGACTATCGGGCATGCTCAACGCAGCTTCCACTCAGGAGGGCCTCAATGTGGATGCCGTCAAACTCTTCACCGCTCAGTTACTGAAAATGTCGCCCCACGCCTCCTCTAGGGTGGCAATTATGGCCAATTCACCACAGGACTCTCCCTTCGTTCCCTCAGCGCATCACGGTCGAGGAATGCCCAACTCCTCCATCAATATTGCCGTTAGCGGGCCTGGGGTAGTTGCTGGGGCCATAAGGAGAGCTAGACCCACAACCTTTCAGGAGCTATACGAGGTGATCAAGAAGGCCTCCTTCAAGGTAACCAGGCTTGGGGAGCTGGTGGGAAGAGTGGTGTCAGAGGAGCTAGGTGTCCCCATGGGTTCCGTCGATCTGTCCCTGGCCCCATCCCCAAAGGTAGGGGATAGCGTGGCGGAGATAATCGAGGCCATGGGTATCTCCAGGGTCGGCGGGCACGGATCCCTCACTGCCCTCGCCATACTCATGGATGCGGTGAAGAAGGGCGGGTCCATGGCAACCAACTTGGTAGGGGGACTGAGCAGTGCCTTCATTCCCGTGAGCGAGGACTCCATCATGGCCATGAGAATGAGAGAGGGGTACCTGGAGTTGAACGATCTTCTGGCAATGTCCGCCGTGTGTAACAGCGGGATAGACATGGTAGGAGTTCCTCGAGACGAGGGACCCGAGAAGATCGCTGCGCTCATTCTTGACGTTCTCTCCCTCGGGTTAATGCTCAACAAGATAGTGGGGGTCAGGGTTATTCCGGTGGAGGGAAAACCGGGAGAGGAAATGGATCTGGGAGGCCTCCTGGGTAAGGTGGTAGTAGCAAAGATGAAGGATGTGGATAGTTCCCAGTTCACGTCAAGGAACGGGTTCATTCCCACTCCCGTGAAAAGGCTAGAGCTGGGCTAGCCTTCGACATTCTTTTTACCCTTTACCGCACCAGTTCTTATGCTCCAAGAAATTCTTGAAAAGTACAAGAAAATCTGGTCCCTGAACTATTCGCAGGCACTTCTTGCGTGGGATCTAGAAACCTACATGCCAGAGGAGGACTCAGCATTGAGGGGTGAGGTCTTCGCCAACATCTCCACAATGATCAGGGAAATTACAACCTCGCTGGAGCCGGAGGTTGAGAAGGTGAGGGAAGAAGATCTGGACGATTTCGGTAAGGGAGTAATTCGAGTCCTCAAGAGATCGCTGAGATTCTACAGACTTGTCCCCAAGGAGGTCACGGAGGAACTCGATAGGCTGACTTCACAGAGCGTGGTTGTGTGGAGGGAGAGTAAGAGGAGGGGAGATTTCAATTCGTTCAAGCCCTACCTGGAGAGAATTGTGGAACTTGAAAGAACCATTGCTGAGAAGCTGGGCTATGAGGGACATCCCTACAATGCACTTGTAGACCTCTATGAGGAAGGGATAACGGTTAACGATCTGGATAACGTGTTTTCTCAGCTACTTCCAGATGTAAAGGGCATTCTGGAGAAGGTGCTGTCTGAGGGGTATTTCCCCTCTACCCATCCACTGAAGGAAATGAGCTATGATCCCAAGGTAATGGAGGAAGTGAACAGGGAGGTCATTAAGATCCTCAAAATGCCCACGAAAACCTTCAGAATGGACGTATCTGCGCATCCGTTCACCATCAGGATATCCTCCAAGGACGTAAGGATCACCACGAGGTATGAGGGGACCGACTTCAGAAGCACCATCTTCTCAGTGATACATGAGTCAGGTCACGCGATGTATGAGCTAATGATCGATCCAGCCTACGAGATGACTCCCGTGGCTGGAGGTGCCTCAACTGGCATTCATGAAGGACAGTCCAGGTTTTGGGAGAACGTAGTGGGAAGGAGCAGGGAGTTCACCAAGGTGCTATACCCGATCCTGAAAGACAGGCTTTCCATCAGGGATGATCAGGAGTCGCTCTATAAGTACTTCAACATGGTCTCGCCTAGCCTCATAAGGGTTGATGCCGACGAGGTCACGTACAACTTTCATATCGCACTGAGATATGAGATCGAGAAGAACCTCATCTCTGGTAAAGTAAGCGTGAGCGATCTTCCGTCACTGTGGGATGACTTCATGGACAAGTATCTGGGTGTTAGGCCTAAGAGCGACAGCGAGGGGGTCCTCCAGGACATACACTGGTCGCAGGGAAGTTTCGGCTATTTCCCAACATACACCTTGGGTAACGTTCTGGCTGCGACCATGTACCACTTCATAGAGGACTTACCTTCTAAGGTGAGCAGGGGTGACGTAGACGGGATAAGGAGCTTTCTCTCTGAGAAGATCTGTAAGTATGGCGCGGTTTATCCACCAAAGGTTCTCCTGACCAAAGCGTTTGGAGAGGTTTACAATCCCAAGAGGTTGTCGTCCTATCTGGAAAAGAAATACTTGGCCCATTCAAACTAAATCATAGAGAATGGGTCAAGTTATCCATCCTTCCTCCATCTGCCACTATGACCTGACCCGTAATGTATCTAGCCCTTTTACTAGCTAGAAAGCTAACAATGTTTGCAATATCCTCAGGCTTTCCCGTTGTATGAAGGAAAGTTTTATTCCTGAATAATTCCCTCAATTTATTCCCTTCCTCAGGAGCCTTTCCACCCAATGTCATGTCAGTCTCTATCCAGCCTGGAGCCACAGCGTTAACTCTTATGTTATATTTACCCAGCTCAAATGCCAGTCTTCTAGTCAGTATTATTACTCCAGCCTTGGTTATGGCATAGAACGTAGTTCCCTCTGCAGCAGTTCCTATACCTGCATTACTTGACACGTTGACTATGGATGGGTTCTCCGATCTCTTGAGAAGTGGTAGAAACTCATATGTAACGTAGATTACTCCATTCAGGTTAACTTTTATCATCTCCTCGTATTTTTCCTCGTCGAATTGCTCAAAGGGCATTAGGTACCATATTCCGGCGTTGTTAACCAACGCGTCTAATCTAGGAAACTCCTTTTCTATCTCCTTCTTGGCGTTGCTTACCTGAGCTCTATCTCCCACATTGCACTTCAGGGTAAGCACCCCCATCTCCCTCAACTCCTTTGCCCTATTATCTGAACCGTGATAGAGTACTGCAATCCTATACCCTTCATTAACTAAGGCCTCAGTTATTGCCCTTCCTATACCCCTTGTACCTCCTGTAACCAGAGCATATATAACGTGGAAATGGTACAGGAACAATTTAAGTTTATTAGCTAAGATCATAGTATAACCCAATAATATATTAAGAAATAGAGGAATATTCAAGAAGGGAAATGTCAAAGGGTGGTCTAGAGTTGAGGGTGTTATTAGGGATCATTCTGGCTACTTCAGTCAGTGAACTACTCCGCCCTTACGGACGGAGCATCCCCACCTCACGATGGGGATTTCCTGCTTCTCAGCCAGACCTCGATCCCCTCTCACCCATAGCGGAGGTCCCGTCGAATGGAACCCATCCTTGACGCCCCGTGTGGTAGGAGGGTTACGGAGGGCCTTAGCTCCACAGGCTATCAGGCAGTCCCAACCCTCATTCCTACCAGCTCTTTCAGCCTTGTAGGGCTAAATAAAGTTATGAAGGAAAATAATAAAAATTTTTCTATAAGGGGGTTATCCATCCCCAACCTTATGGATGGGGGCTTCCACCCCCTTAACCCCCATAAAGTTAAACAGGAAATCTGGGAAATTATTTTTAAGTTTTCAAGGATCTCACTACATATTGAAGAGATATCTAGTCTTCTTTGGTATAAATTCAGTAGCACCCTTAACCCTAATGACACTACACTCTTCCCTGGAAGACGCGATTCTCTCCTCAGTGATTGCGCTACCCATTGGAATCTCCCTTTACCTCTACCTGAGACGTTCTTGGCCCAAGATAGGTCTCTATGACGCTCTCCAAAAATCTAAACTTGGAAGGATACAGTTATATGCGTGGACAGTTAGCTATTTTCTCTACCTCTCTTACACCATTGATTATGCCATCTTTTACGAACTAGATTTTCACGGAATGATGGCCTACGCCTTGGTGGCCCTGCTCTCCCTTCTTACTGGCGCAATGTTACTGGGGAGAGGTCAGTTTCTCCTTATACCCCTTGCAATTGCGCAGATTGCACTGGCCTTTCTTTACTGGACGCCCAGTCTTACCCAAACTCAGCCTTCAATAGACTTTCTGGACGTGCTTAACTCTTCCCTGCTCCTGGTATGCATAACCCTTATTCCTTATGCTGATGGGGAACCAAAGATGGCCTGGGTCGTCCCCACCTCTCTCGTTGTGGGAATAGGGGCGCTGTTAGCAGGAGCTTTCCTTGTTACATCCCTTTCCCAGATCTATGGTGCAATCTCCATGATTGGGCTGGTAATGGTTGAGGCTCTGGCACTCAATAGGGTGTTTAGATCCAGGGGGGTAAACTTACTGCTTCCCTTCACTGCTTTCCTCATCTCGATCCTGGTGAGCCTCATATCCCCGATACCCTTCTATAACCTCACCATAGCCCCCTCGGTGGCGCTTCTTTACCTTTCGCTCTTCCTTGGGTTTGCCTATCTCCTATCGGGTGCGGGACGCATTTTCTCATGGATCTCCTCGGCGCTCATGCTGTACGGCCTTTACAATTCCTTTGTGGTCGGAGATATTACGCAACGAATCTCCATCCTCGTGGTCACTCTTCTCGTTATCCTGCTGGGTCTAATCCTGGGAAGGCCAAGGCAAGCTTCAACCCCTAGGGTATTGTGAAAAGGTTTATTATTGATTGAGCATATATTATGTATGGCTCTCTTTAAAAAAGAAAAATTGTACAAGGTAAATGGAGATTTGCAGGAGATAGCCTCCAAGTTCATGCAATATCTGCAAATGGACGGATGGAAAGTCCAATCTAGAACGGAGGGAGATAAGGCTGTGATCCAGGCACAGAAGGGAGGGATTCTCCGCGACATAATTGCTGCGGATAGGGCTCTTACATTCCTCATGGAGAAGACACAGGAGGGAATAAAGGTAACAGTGGGAGTAGGGAAGTGGGTTCAGAACATAGCGGTAACAGCAATCGAGGCTCTCCTCCTCTCTGAGCTCTTCCTAGCGGTGGACGTCCCAGAGATGTTATGGAACGCTCACGTTGAGGATAAGTTGCTTAGGGAACTTGATAATATAGTGGGGATATCAACGTGAAACTCATTCTTAATCTCTCGTGCAAGACAAAGTTTTTTGAGGAATCTCGTTTCAATACATCAAGTTAAAATCTCACACTGCCATATTACCTCTATGAAATCCCTGAAGTATAGCATACCAGTGGCATTGGCCGTTTGGTGGATACCCATTCTCAACGGGATAATTGTAGGATTGGTGGCTGGCTTCTCAGAGAGACGAAGGGACACTGCAGTAATATCCGCTGGCATAGGTTCACTTATAGCCTCAGCCCTCTACCTTTATCTGGCCTTCAAGGTACTTGTGGTACCCATTCTTGGTAACCTTCTCCCAGTGCTCTCAGTAATTTTCTCCATTGTGGGCATTTCTCTAAGCCTTCTCTCCTCATATTTGGTCTCCAACAGGACCACAATTTCAGTTGTCACTCCTGAAGGAGCAGAAATGGAGTTTTACGCCAGAAATAACGACGAAATAGAGCAGAGGTTAAGTTCCCTGACTCAGGGTTGCGGAAATCCATCATACAACGTGATAGATGAGAACAACATGATTGTAACCAGGAAGTGCAATGGATATGAGCTTCAGTATCAGGTGAGGAAGGAAGGGAGGGGTTACAGGGTAAATATAAAGGTTAAGACCAACTTCGATAAATGATCACTTTTCTCTCCATCTAGAGAACCTCATGGCCAGTAATACGAAGAGGGGTCCCTCAACTAGGAGAAGAACTAGCGCGATCACGTTGAAATTTGCAAGTCCCGCAACTCCCTGAGTAATTACAGAGGCAGGGGAGGAGGGTATAACCAGAGCTAGATACTTAACTATTCCGTGAAGTTCAGAAAATGGGTAATATATAGGTGGTATAATTGTAAGGACAGTCCCCAGAACACCTGAGATTGCCCAGGAGTGGCGAGTGTAGGGAACAAAGGTTCCAATAATGAAGGCCAAGCCAGTCATGGAGTAGTTAAGGTAACAGGCTATGAGGAAACTGATTAACGCGCTCATGGGGGAAAACACGTGAAGAATAAGTCCTAGGATCACGTATACTATCATGCCAACTGAGGAGAACACCAGGTTCGCAGTAGCCAGCCCCAGCATGTACTCCGCAGGACCTATCCTGGTGGCCACAAGCATGTCCTGCAATTTCATCTCCTTCCTCAACATTACCACATCTGATAGGCTTACCACAGAGTTCGTGGCTATCACTGAGATCAGTCCACCAACGATGGCGTACTGCAGTAGTGCTCCCCTGGAAAGTACGTATACCAAGAAAAGGATTGAGAGGGGGGTGATCATGTAGCTGAAGACGTAGCTGTACCCCCTCTTGAGGAAGGAATATCCATAAAACCACGCAAAAACGATTACATACCTTACATTCAATTTCCATCCTCCCCGTGAAGAATGAACAGGTCCTCCAAGGAAACAGGTTTGATCACAGCCTTACCCACTATCTCCCTCGCCCTGTTTTCGTCCATGTAGGAAATCTGGGTTTTACCAATTAGCCTATCCCCTATACCCTCCACCCTTACCTTTCCACGGAGGGGAGCCAGCAACTCCTCCTTTGTTCCCTTAGCTATCACCTTTCCCCTACCCAACATGACTATGTCCTGAGATAGCTCCTCTGCCTCTTCCATGTAGTGGGTAGTAAGAACGACCCTGGAACTGATGTTTTTTATAACTGACCATACCTCCAGCCTAGAGATGGGATCCAGACCTGTGGTGGGCTCATCCAGAAAGATGAGCTCGGCGTTAGAAGCTAAGGCCATGGCCACAAATACCTTTCTCTTCATTCCTCCAGATAGGTCGTCACACGGTTTATCCCTGACTTCCCATAATCCAATTTCCTTCAGTGCTCTCCTGGATTCCTCCAGTGCTGATTTTATGGACTCTCCCCTGGCAGTTAGAAACATGGTGAGATGTTCAAGGGGGCTGGCGAAACCCACTGGTTTAGCCTCCTGAGGAATGGAGACTATCAGGTCTCTAAGCCTCTCCGCCTCAGATACTACGTCCAGCCCAAGTATTCTTGCCTTTCCAGAAGATGGGAGGAGTTGGGTTGATAGGATGCGCATCATCGTGGTTTTCCCTGCTCCATTTCTTCCTAGCACGGAAAGTACCTTTGCCTTACTCTGAAATGTGACGTGATCCAAAGCAACTGTGCCATCCCTGTAAACCTTTGTCAGTCCCTCAACCTCTATCATAAGTCAGGAATAGGTCTAGCAAGCTTAAATAATCAACACAATTCACGTGATAGTTCCTTTAATTAATCAAAGGTGAACCCATCCTTTTTTAATTATTTCACTAAATATGGTACACAGGAATTAACAACTGTTAAGAAATCTCTGACATAAATACTTAAATACTTAAACTGCTTTAAGTAGTTAATGAAGTCGTATTTCACTATTAAACAAACATCCAATTGTCCCACAAATTATGGATTATATGAATGTAGTATTACCAGCGAAGGGGAAAACTGCAGGCTATTGGCGTGCGTATTGCCTAGGTTAGTTACTCCCCTGAGCATGGATGACATGAGACCACTTTTTTAGACTTAAGAATAGAAGTAACTTTATTTTAGTTAGTCAAGAATTTATTCTTGAAAAAATTAGGCTTTGAAGTTCTTTCCTATTATCTTCAACATGCCCATCATTACTCCAAGCCCTCTCTGTATATCCGGATCCTTCATCATGGTTATCAGTTTCCCTAGGGTCACGTTCTCAGGATTGGCCAGTATCTTCTTGGCCTCCTCACCGGACCAAACCTCGATCAAGGAACTGAGTGGTGGAGACATAGCCTTGTTCAGGAACTCCAGTCCCTTTGGAAGGAATTCAAATATGAGGGAAAGGGTAGTCCCCAGATTGGTGATTGCGTCATCATTAAGAGCGTCTCTAAGTGACTTGAGGGCATAAGACATGTTTATGAGCACGTCCAGGGTTCCGCTATTCTTGAGATCCATAACCCTATTCAAAACCTCGTTCAGTTCTGGGGCCTTCTCTATCAGCTTTTTCACACCGTCTGATGTCCTGGGATTCATGGAGCTCAGAACTTCCATAAGATTGCTTAGCGTGGATCCCAGGTTCATGATGGTGTCGTCGTTGAGTGCCTCCCTCAAGGATTTCAGGGCATAGGACATGTTAACTAGAACGTCAAGTGTTCCGCTGTCCCTCAATGCCTTCAATCGCATTAGAGCATCCTTCAATGCGTCCGCGTTCTCCAGTATCTGGGCTATGTCATTCTGCTTGATTTTCATCTCTCCAGCTAATATCATGAGGTTGGAAAGCATGTCAGCTATGCTCTGGATGGCATCGTCATTAAGGGCATCTCTGAGGGACTTGGCCCCGTAACTGAAGTTGATCAGAACGTCCAGGGCTCCGCTATCCTTCAGCTGGCCTACCTTTGTCAGAACTTCGTTTAATGTGGACACATGGTCAAGGAAGTTGGCCAATTCCTCCATTTTCTTTTCGTCCAGTTTCGTAAGCACCTTATCCAAGTTTACCTCCGTGGCCATGATCTCACCATATGGTTAACAGCTGACCCCCTTCCACTTCCATGGAGAAGGAGGTGATCCCAACTATATCGTCAACCAGATCCCCATAATCGTCCTTGTCCAAACCATGAATCTTACTGGCGTAGGAACAGGCAAGGACCCTCAGTTTCCCTGATTTCTTGGCCTTTCTGAAGTGCTGGAAGACGTCCTCATTACTTTCCTTAATGGTCTTGGAGGTACCAGACTCTACCCTAAGCTCTGGGTTCTTTAGGAAGGCCTTAACTCCGTCCATGGTGGCGAAAATAACCACTTCGTTGTCCAGAGTGGTTGAGATCAGAGCGTGCATCCCCGCGTAGGCCACCCGGTCAAGCTCGTTGGAGCCCAAAATAATTCCAACTTTCATATTCCGTCACACTATGGCCTTGGCGGTTACTGTCCAGTAGAGCTTGTTGTACATCAGCTTGCCCCACCAGTGTACGTAGGAGGGTGGTGGAGGCACCGGTGGCGCAGCATAGTTGAACCTGATATAGGTACCAGAGTCAAGTCCCGTGGCGATGTAGCAGAACACCGATCCGTCATAGGTCTTCTTAAGGCCATTGCCTCTTATTTCATTAACCACGTTATTGGCGATGATGTAGGACTCGAAGTCGGCAGTGGATCCAGCCTTGGAGATCGGGATGTCCGTGGTGTCACCGATCACGAAGACGTTGGAGTGGTCCTTCATTCTTAAGGAGAACTTGTCAGTTGGAATCCAGTTCCTCTTGTCTCCAATGCCCGACTTTCCTATAACGTCGGCACCTGTATGAGGTGGCACTCCTATGGCCAGATCGAACTTGATCTTCTCTCCCTCCTGGGACTCCATGACCTTGTCCTTCGCATTTACATTAGTTACGTTGAACGGTGATACTATCTTTATACCTCTTTCCTGAAATATCTTTATCATCACATCGTTTGTGGTCTTTATTCCAAATATCCCTGGAACCGGGTACGTGTAGACTATCTCAGTCTTATCCCTAATTCCCCTCCTCCTGAGATAATCATCAAGCATTAATGTGGCTTCCATTGGCGCAACGGGGCACTTATGTGGTAGCTTAGCCACATTTATGACCACTGTCCCTCCATTGAACTGATCTAGGGCCTCCCTCAGCTTGAGAGAACTCTCAAAATCCCATGGAGAGTATACAGCATCCTTGTAACCTGGTACCTCATCCCATCTCAGATGAGATCCTGTGGCGATGACTAGGTAATCGTATGAGTGGGACAGCCCGTCGGCAGTAACAACCGAGTGATTGGCTGGATCTATCTTTGTGACCTCACCCTTCTGGCTGTGGAGGAACCTAATCTTGTGGTCCAGTAGCTCCCTCTCGGGCCTAATTAGTTCCATTGGATCCTGCACGTTAAATGGAACCAGTAGTTGCCCTGGCTGGTAAGTATGCTTCTCATTTCTGTCCAGTACTACAATCTCTGCCTCCCCTTTCTCCAGCTCCTCGGGCATCATTCTGGCCATTCTATTGGCAACGATGGTGCCCGCTATTCCTCCTCCCACTACAATTACTCTCTTCATTTTGTGATCACCAGCGTGAACTTCCCGCCCTCATTTTTCTCTGAAACAACCTTGTATCCCTTCTTTGTCACGAACGCCACTACGTCCTTCTTTGTTGCCTCATCCCCTAGGATGGCCTCTACAGCCTCCCCTGGACTTATTTCCTCCAGGACTCCGGAGAGTTCTCCCAGAGGTCCTGCACAAGACTGACCTGTCAGATCTAACTTTTTATATATCTTTAAGGACATTTTTATCATTATATACATCTTCGCCAAGGTTATAAACTTTTATTTAAAAGTGTTTATAATGGATTATTCCATAAAAACTAAATAAAGGGAAGTGATACCGGGCTTCGAGCCTTAAAAGTGAAGTTACTCCAGAATTACTACATGAATTTAGGTACACTGACGCTTGAGAAAGATCAGGTAATTAGAAAGTGCGTGGCGATTCTAGGAATAAGGGGGTCCGGAAAGTCCAACACCGCAAAGGTATTTGCCGAGGAGCTCATCAAGGAGAAAATCCCACTGGTTATAGTGGATCCTGATGGAGAATACAGGGAACTAGATGCCGTTGTATTCGACAGGTTCAATGTGGATCCAGAGGAAGTGGTTAACATTCTCATGGTGGGAAAGAGCGTTGTACTGGACGTGAATGATTGGAACGACGACGTGTTCAAGTTCCTCACCGCTTTCTTCAACGTTCTTTGGGAGACCTCCAAGGTCTACAGGAAGGATCTGTTTGTCCTGCTTGAGGAGGCCCACGAGTTCATCCCTCAGGGAGGTAGAACTCCGCTCAGTGACGTGCTGGTGAGAATCGCCCTTAGAGGAAGAAAGAGGGGAATCGGAATGATACTGGTGAGCCAGAGATCGGCAAAGGTCAACAAGGACGTTCTTACGCAGAGCGAGATCTATTTCCTCCATAAGGTGGTTCATCCAGTGGACGTAAGGGTTTACAAGGAGATATTACCACTGAAATCCAGGGAGATCGAGACGGAGATTAAGGCAATGGAGACTGGGGATGCCATATTTTACAAGGACGGTGAATTGAAGAAGGTGAGGATTAGAAAGTTCGAGGAACTTCCTCTCCTCCTTCAGGAAGGAGAGAAGGCTGAGATCTAACTATCTTTCCACGGGAACTCCAACCATGTTTCCCCACTCTGACCAGGAACCGTCGTATAGTTTCACGCTTGGGAAATTCAGGAGGTATTTCAGGTAGAACCACACGAGAGATGCTCTCGCTCCCGTTCTACAGTATACAACCGTTTCCTGTCTCGAGAGGGATAACTCCAGTTTATGGGGAGGGAGAAGTTCCTCAGTGACCGGATCGAGAAACCTGTTCCACGGTACATTTAAGGCCCCGGGAATATGTCCTGTAACCTGCGTTTCCTCATTGGGATGCTCCGGAGGAGTTCCTGTCTCACCTGAATATTCCTCAGGATATCTGACGTCCAGAAGTTGAAACCTCTCTCCTCTACTGATCTTGGAGAGCAATTCCCACACCATCATCCTTTCACTCCAGTCTGGCTCCTGAGCTTCGTATCTGGATGGAGGGAGCGTTCTTATTTCAACCTCCCTTGGTAACTCCTTAACTTCCCATGCCACCTTTCCTCCGTCTAGGACCTTGACTTCCTCATGACCGAATGCCCTCAATACCCAGAAGGCGTAAAATGCGTATCTGTTATTGAAATCGCTGTACACAACTAGGGAATCATCGCTTGAAATGCCCAGTTCCCCCAGCCTTTTCTCCAGAATTTCCCTTGTGGTGAAATCCCTCCTCACAGGATGCCTTAGGTATCTCCAGGGGAGCTTGACGGCACCAGGTATATGCCACTCTAGGTAAGAATCATCATAGAAGGTTACCTCCACCACCCTGTAGTTGTTGATTTCCTCCAGTAGTTGGGGTGCCGAAATCAAATACCTCATTGATAGAGACGTAGTTTCTCGGTTAATAAAACATTCGAGAATATCACGATAAATCTAATTTTTAATTAATAAGGAAGTTTTCAATAAAGGATGTAGAATATCCAGGACTAGTTTTTTTAAATCGCTAGATTAACGTTTTGTCATGCCTGTAAGGCTATCATCTTTGCCCTATTTCGAGAAGTGGCTAGTTCTGGGTATCATACTTGGGGTAGTTGCTGGTTTCGCATCCACAGTGTTCTACTTACTGCTCCATCTATTTGAGTATGTATTCATCACTAGGTTCGTGGGCATGTCCTATCCTCATCCGCTGGGAGAGGGGGGCACGCTTAACTTCGAGTTTCATCCTGGCAATTACCTTCTTATACCCGTCTCCTTAATGCTGGGAGGACTCATATCTGGGCTTGTGGTATACACATTCGCTCCAGAGGCTGAAGGTCACGGCACGGACGCGGCCATAAGGGCCTACCACTACCTTCAGGGAAAGGTGAGATGGGTTGTAATACCGGTAAAGATATTCGCCTCAGCGGTCACAATAGGATCAGGGGGAAGCGCTGGAAGGGAAGGCCCCACAGCCCAGTTCTCCTCGGGGGTTGGATCGGTTATTGCGGACCTACTCAAACTTTCGCCAGAGGATAGGAGGAGAGCTCTTGCCGTGGGAATTGGTGCGGGGATAGGAACCATATTTAAGACTCCCATAGGCGGTGCGATTCTCGCGTCTGAGATACTTTACAAGAGAGATCTTGAACCGGAACTCATCTATCCAGGGCTAATAGCATCCTCGGTGGGATACACCATATTCGGCATCATTTTCGGCTTCACCCCGGTATTCGGGTATTATACCGGAACCTTCAACCCCTTGAGGCTACCCATGTATGCTCTGTTGGGAGCGATCTCCGGGGTTTTGGCCATCCTCTACGTTAAGTCGTTTTATGGAATATCAGGACTGTTTAAGAGGCTAAGGATCCCCAACCATATTAAGCCCATGATTGGCGGGGGTCTTGCTGGGTTACTGGCCCTGCTCTTTCCAGAGGTCCTGGGGACAGGATACGGGTGGATAAATCTCGCTGAGTTCCAGAGGTTGTCATCATTTTATTCGCCCCTGTTTCCTGTTCTGATCCTGCTGGCCTTACTCCCGTTCGTCAAGATATTGGCTACCTCGCTCTCCATAGGATCTGGGGGAAGTGGAGGTGTTTTTGCTCCCGGCCTCTTCATAGGAGCGTTCGTGGGGGTGGATGTGGGTTTGATATTTCATTACCTATTTCCATTCCTTGTGCCTGACATAGCTCCCTTTGTGATCATAGGCATGATGTCGTTCTTCGCTGCGGCCGGAAAGGTACCGCTGTCAGTTATAGTGATGGTTACGGAAATGACATCAAGCCTTCAACTTCTCCCCGGCGCCATGATAGCTGTGGCCATCTCTTATCTAGTCTCGGGAAATTACACGATCTATAGAAGCCAGGTACCCACCAGGAGGGATTCTCCCGCGCATAAGAGCGAGTACGAGATTCCTGTGATGCAAAGATTGAAGGTAGGTCAATGCAAGAAATATGACGTTAAAGTCTCCCCATCGGCTACTCTGGAAACCGCACTCAAGCTCATGCTGGACAACAACTTCCTCAGCCTCCCTGTGGTTGACGATTCGAACAGGTTCATTGGCATAGTGTACTATAGAGATATCGAAAGGAAGAACCCCTTGGATCAGGTGAGGCGTTACGTAGTGAGGGGTTCTCCCCACGTGACACCCCAGTCCTCGTTGGAGCAGGCGTGGGAAATTATGGCCATAAACAGGAGCAGATGGGTGGCCGTGGTGGATAGGGGAATTTTCCAGGGTGTGGTTACCATGGACTCTTTGTTAACGCTATACGAGCAGGAGGTGCGGGCCTTGACCGATTCTTCACAGGACACGCGAACTTCTAACTAGGGGTTTGGGTCTCATTGAATTTCATGTATTTTGTATTCAATTCTCGACCCTTGGAGTTCACCGAAGTCGCGGATTGAACCGCTCATCCTTCTCACTCCCATTAGGGGGATAACCCCACTCACCTTACGGTGAGGAAACCCCCACATCTTGAGGTTGAATTTAGATAAGAACCTCTTCATAATGTTTAATGAAGCATTGAATTGCCTATCAAGGGTGAACCCGCACCTCCCGCACCTGAAGGTCTTGCCAACCGTTCGGGAAACCCATCCACATCTGGGGCAAGACCTGGATGTGAGGTGCGGGTTCACTTCCACCACTTTACAACCGTATAGAGAAGCTTTGTATTTCAACGTGTTAACTAACTTCCTCCAAACAGTCCTAGATAACTTTTTGGATAAAGACTCACTAGCATCATCAAACATACCCTGCTTATTCAACCTTTCGAAGACTAAAACATGATTATTGTACAACTCGAGGATGAAGTTAGCCAGCTTGTTAATCAAAGGGCCATTCAGGTTTCCATTGTGAATTGAATTCTAGTTCCTTCATTTCTCATTATTCAATGTAGGATTAATTGAGTGGTGACGTTTCGATCGTAAAGAAAATGATAGACATATGGATATTATTCCATTCTTGTAAAAAATTATCCAAAATGTTGTAGTTATCGGCGATGGCCCAGATGATCTGGGTTAGCCTGTGGGGCGTGTGGCACTTGCCGAACCTCCTCCTCTCCACCAGGGAGTTGAAGGACTCCACCAGGTTGTTGGTGGAGAGGAGGCGCTGAAGTTCTTGAGGAAGGGAGGTGAAGGAGAGGAGACCGCGTTCCACCAGTTCCTTGATCCTGTCAGGTAACTCGGCGAGCAGGCCAGACACGAGGAGGTCGACCTCCTTCCTTTCGTCGCGGTCCAGGCGCCTCTTGACGTGGTTGAGGCAGAGCTGCCTCTTCGCGTCTATTCCCGAGAGCTCAAGCGCGGAGTCCACGGACCTGACCATGTCCGCAACCACGAGCTTGAAGTTGAACTTCCTCCACACCCTTGCAAAAAGCCTCCAGTAACTCCTCGCGTCCTCCTCCTTAGCCAGGAGGAAGTCCAGCACAGCTCTCCTTCCCTCGCGCGTGACGCCCATGGCCACCAGGAGGACTCCCTTCCCTCCCCTGAGCTTGACCCACTTCCCGTCAGCTATCACGTACTGGAAGTCTCCCTCAACCTCAAGCTCAGGGGTCCAGAGCCTCGCGTTCATCTTCCCTCCCAGCACCGAGTAGAACGTGAGCAGCTTCCTGAGCACATCTTCCTCCTCCCTCAGCAACTCCCTCTCAACCCCCGTCCTCACCCTCCCCTTCCCGTCGTACATCACGGGCAACCTCACGCTCATCCACCTGAGCCTGTACTCAATCCTCCTGCCCTCCATCACCACCGAGAAACCAGTTAGGAACCTGTACCTCGCGTAACCCCTCCTCTTGATCCTCTTCCCCCTCGCGTACCTCGGGCTTACCTCCTCCGCCTCCCTCATCGCTAGCTCCTCCACCTCCTCAACAGGTTTATTTATGAGCCAGTGCTTAGGAAATACGGGGTCGAACACGATGTGTACCAACTCCTCCTGGAGTTGGTACGCGGGTTCGATAGTTAGCTTAGTCATGGTATGACATCGTGTTCGGCCCCCTTAAAGTATTACTGAAAAATGATAGATTGATTTTGATCATCTCACGTAGATTAACTAATTACAATTCGCAATGGAAACCTGAATCGCCCTAATCAAATCATTAACCCTATTCCTCTCACGATGAGAGTACTTCATCAAGAGTCTCCTACCACCCTTCAACTTCTTAGAGGCTACAGACTGTACCTTAGCCCTCTTCATCTGCATGACGTACTTCAAGGAGTAAAGTTGCTTCAGAGAGATCGTGATAAACTTCTCGCCATCGTAACCGTCGAGTGAAAAGAGATTAGAATCAAATGCAACAGTTTCAGGTGGCGTGGTTGTTGGTAATTCTTTTCTAAACACCAGATACACTTTATCCTCCTTGATCACCGGTTCTGTTAACTCCATTCCTTCCACTCTGCTAGAGAACCAGCTTCCGTCCCATGAGTATATGATATACTCGTATGGCTTTACAGTTATCCTAACGCTCTTACCAATGATTTTTCTTAGCGTTGTTTTTACTCTTACATAACCCTTCTTCACAAGTGGTGGTTTGAATTCACTTCTTCCCTTCTCAAATCTTCTTCTCCAGGAGTCAAGGATAGAGTATACATCATGAATTGCTTGATCTATGTAGTGTTTTGCTAATCCTTGTGCATTCTCTTTCATTAAGTATTCTCTCAACTCCTTGTATATTTCCTTCTTTTTTGGTAATTCTGCTCTTTTATCCTTTATTTTGATTTTGTTAAACACGTATTTTATCCCTTTGTTCAGTAGGTTTACATAAGCGTGAATTAGTTCTTTGCTTCTTTCCTCCTCATTTCTTATCGCATACGTGAGGTGTACGTATTCTTTTTCTGTCATGAACGTTTTAATTCTTAAGTTCCTCAGCACATTTCTTCACCTTTTCACGCTCATGACCTCTCGTTCCGCCAGAGAACGAGACCAGGATACTGATTAGGTCTTCAATTAATTCCTGCTCTGGCGTCCTGTCCTCTTTTTCCACCACTATTTCGCAACCGTGTGCTTTGCACACTTGCTCGAGTATTTCTAACCCAAATCTTACTAGTCTGTCTGGATAAGCTATCACTATTTTGCTAACTTCGTTGTTTAGTATCATCTTCAAGAGTCTTTGGAACCCTTTTCTTTTCATATTCAGCCCAGATCCTATGTCTGTTATTACGATGTCGTGTTCTGGTACCTTTTCCTTTAAGTAGTTCACTTGGTTCACTAAGTCATCTTTTTGTGCGTTTGATGATACTCTAGCGTATAGCACTATTTTCTTTTTTCTTATTATTCCCTCAAGTTTCTCTACATCCTCTTCTCTAAATCTCATTTTTCCGGATGGTAGTCTTTCTGGTGTTATTACACCCTTCTTTACATATTCCTGTAATGTTCTGTATGAGATTCCTAATCTCTGGCATACTTCTTTGGGTCTTAGCATCGTAAATAAATTTGTATACAAACTATTTAAACTTCACGGTGTTATGGAAACTGTTTCAAACGGCTAGGTCCCGTAGGAAGTGCTCCAACTTGTTATAAGATTTCACATCATGAACTCAATTTGCTTTAACTCGCCACATAGTTTTTAAGCTACTCATTATCATGCTAAACACGAATGAATCAAGTAGATGCATTTTATTTAATATTTGGATCGCTGACGTTATTTCTTTCGCTAATTTACTTCATTCTTAATTCCTACTTCTCTATTAACGTAAAGAGTCCCAGAAGGACAGACTCAAACAGGTTGTCTGACGTAACCGTGCTCATCCCGGTATATGCGGAGAAGCCATCCATATTCGAGAGAGTGATATCTTCCGTTTACGCTCAAGACGTTAAGTTTCTGGTCGTGGGAGATGGTTGTGACGAGCCCTACAGGTCCATCACCTTCAGATATGGAGGAAAATTCATTAGAACACCATCCAGGGCAGGGAAGAGGAACGCTGTTGCTACAGGTATATCGCACGTAGACACCAAGTTTGTTCTCCTCCTTGATAGCGATACAGTGTTGCCTGACGACGGTATAAAGAGGATGTTATCCCTTATGGATGAAGGAGTGGGAGGAGTTAGCGTCAATGTGAGAAATGTGAACACTGGAAATACCTTCTACCTTGCAGAACTCATTGAGAGACTTAAGGAAGCCACAATGAGGGCCGTGAACAGGTCAGGTTACGCTGTCCTTCTCAACGGCAAGTGTTCCCTATACAGGACTGAACTGGTGAGACCTTTCATTCTCAGCGAGGAGTTCAGGAACCCGAAGTTCATGGGAAGAAGGGCATTGATAGGGGACGATAAACAGCTCACAAATTACGTGATTTCCAAGGGTTACAGGGCACTTGTGGACTTCGAGACCACTGTACTGACATATCCTCCTGAGACAGTAAAGAAATTATATAAACAGCTGATTAGATGGTCAAGGGCAAACTATTACTTCTTCTTCAGGGAAATGAGAGATGGAACCATGTTCAAGAGAGGTCCCCTTTACGTCTTTAATTTCCTTTACACAACAATTCTCCCATTTCTAGTCATGGGAATATCTATCTTTGATATGATATTCCTGGGCTCCACCATTGTGGACACTGACCCCACTGATTACGAACTTGCTCTTCTACACGGAGGCAACTTCATACTTCACTTACCAATGATTCTCGCCAAGAGGATCGTGTTCTCTCTGCTCCTCGGGACAACGACCACTCACTACCCCTTCACGATTCCTGGATCCATATTTCATCATTATCAGGTAAATCACCCTCCTTCCACCTTCCTGGGCTTTCATTTCCCCAGGCTGGGTTTCAAGTATTCTGTAATCCTGATGCATGTGGCAAGCTACCTCACAGCAATTCCCTTCATTTACGCCCTTTGGAGACTTCTTCACGAAGAGAAGCTAAAGACCTTACTGGTGGGTTCCCTGGCTCTTGCCATCCAGCTGGTCGTTAGTATATATGCGCTGGTCACCATATGGGATCAGGACAAGTGGTTAACCAGGTGACTATGTGTTAAATTTACTGGGAAAAATTTCTAGATTTAAATAGTTCATACTCATTGATAAATTAGTTTATATATCCAACTTCTTAATAAAGCCCATGCCTGAAATAGGTGAAATTGCACCAGACGTGGAACTGGTGGATACAGATTTAAAGAAAGTGAAAATATCGGACTTCAGGGGAAAAGTGGTGGTCCTGGCCTTTTATCCAGGTGCCTTTACGCCCGTATGTACAAAGGAAATGTGCACGTTCAGGGATTCCATGGCCAAGTTTAACGAGGTTAATGCTGTGGTCCTTGGTATTAGTGTGGATCCCCCGTTCAGCAACAAGGCCTTCAAGGAAGCAAACAAGCTTAACTTCACCATACTTAGCGACTATAGAAGAGACGCTGTAAAGGCCTATGGGGTTGATATGGAATTTCCACCGCTACCTGGGTATGTTCTTGCTAAGAGAGCAGTATACATTCTAGATAAGAATGGGAAGATAGTCTACAAGTGGGTAGGTAAGGAACTAGCCAACGAGCCTGATTACAAGGAAATTCAGGAAGTTGTTAGAAAACTGAAGTGACTTCCTTTTTATCAACTCGATCCAGCACCACAACCGCAATATCCGTACTCGTCTATTTCCAAGTTGCACACGGGGCAAACGTAACCCGTGCCTGTCGTCTCGTGACACATCTTCCCGTACTGGGAGAGATGGGGATTCATAAGGCTCTGATAGGGATCTTGGCTACGGCTCGTGAGTCTTATTCTCCACGATTTCGTATCTTCCTTAACCAAGGTGAACTCCATTTCCATGTCACTCCCTGTCTTACTTATTGTGGAATCATGTCTCAGGTAAACTTTCCTCATAAATTATCACTATCTCACGGGTATTAATAAACCTATCTGCAAATTGTCTAAAAAATTTTAACTATTAAAAGGGAGTATAGATTGTATTGATAATTTAAACGGGACGTTTTAACGCCTCCACTTTACTGTTAACAGCGCACTTACCTCTTGTTGAAGGATAGCCAATTAACATGTTAAATAAAATGAATGATCACGTACTTTAAATCTACTAATTTTATATTTACCATCTATATCAGAAGGGTTTAGAAGATATGAAATTCTAATAATATAAAATCGATGAACTGGCTCTAAATTTTCTAGGAAGACTTAAATAATATTAATGGTATATTACCTTTATGTCCGATCCTAAAGGAATGAAAAAAGAAATCGGGTTAACTTCACTGATAATAATAGGTCTAGCTTCAGCGGTGGCCACAGCCATATTCTTCAGTCCATTGCAGATGACGGAGGTGGCAGGACCTGGAAGTTTGATTGCCTGGGTTATAGCTATCCTCTTCTATGTGACAATATCAATAACTTACATAGAGCTCTCCCAGACCTATCCAGAGGCTGGTGGTCCCTCCAGATATTCAATTTATAGTCATGGATCAGTAACTAATCTAATTAATGCCATGGCAGACCTCCTCTGGTATCTATTTATTCCACCAATAGAGGCATTTGCGACCATAGAGGGTCTTGACTATATTTTCCCATCCCTTCTCAACTCCAAGGGATTTCCCACTCTCAAGGGCGCTCTTGTGGGAGTGGTGCTAATGTTCGGTTACATTCCTTTCAATTACTACGGCGTAAAGACCTTTTCAAGGATCACCTCTGGGTTCGGTACCGTAAAGTACATTATTTACATATTGCCAGCTTTTCTGCTATTACTGACATTCCTTAACCTAAAGAACTTCACCGTGTATGGGGTATTACCCTTCGGTTTCGCAGGAATATTTTCCTCAATGCCCTACGCCATGTTTGCCTTCGGGGGAGCGAGAGTAATTCCAGATTTTGCTGAAGAGGTTAAGAAAAAGAGTTACCTAATCTACGCATTGATAATTACCGTGATTGGAGAGGGCTTGGTATATCTACTCTTTGACTTCACCTTCATAGCCAACCTTGATTGGGCCAAACTTGGACTCACGCCAGGGGACTGGAGTTCCTTGAACAAGGTGGTGGGAAATCCCTTCATAGTCCTGGCTGGCACCTATCATTCCGGTTTAGGTCAGGCAGCCCTAGCCCTTCTCCTCATAGGAGGTATAGTGGGTCCTTTCCTCACAGGTTACGTATACATGGGAGGAGGGGCCAGGGTTCTCTTCGCCTCAGCGAGGTCCGGATTCCTTCACGAGAAATTCAAATCACTTCACAGCAAGTATGCAATACCTTACTGGGGTCTGTTGCTCTTTGCCGTTGTTGGCGCAGTCATTGCTTTCCTGTTCGCTCCCGTTCCCAGCATCTATGGTCTGATCGATGATGCCACCGTTGCAGGTTACATTGGGTTCGCCACGAACCCTGTGGCAATGATGGTGTTAAGAAAGCAGGGGGTTACCAAATGGAGGATTAAGGGAGGGACAGTAATATCACCCATTGCGTTCGCTGCTTCCTCGTTAATTGTGTTCTGGAGTGGTTGGCCTGCGGTCCCATACTCTGTAATAATACTTGCAGTCATTACAGCCATTCTGGGAATTGTGGGAAAGGTGAGTGAGGGTATGAAGGAATCCACCTGGTACATGGGTTACATTACCTTCTTAACCCTCATGACCTACGTGGGTTCAGACGGTGCACTCAACGTAATACCCTTCCTAACTGCTACCTTGATCACAGTTGTAGTGTCCCTGGTTCTCTTCTACCCGCTGGGGATATATCAGGGGCTCAAGGAGAGAAACTACCTCTATCACCAGGAGGCTTCAGGATCTCATGGTGAGATGAAAAGTGAAGGAGAGAAGGCGTAATGTCTAGATGATTGGTCTTTTTTTACTGTGTCTTCCCCAGAGACCTTTGAACCTTTCCTCGTCCCACACGTTACCTCTCTCATGATATCCCCTTTCTTCCCAGTATCCATCCACATACTCTGGAATCAATTCCATTGAGGTTACCCACTTGGCGCTCTTCCAGCCATAGAGGTGGGGAAAGAAAGGCCTGGCGGGGAAACCTTCCTCTTTGGTTAAGGGTCTTCCGTTCATCATGAGAACCAGGATCGAATCCTCGCTCATAACGTCCTCGAGGGGCACGGTTGCGGTATACCCATCCAGTGAGTAGAAGATCACCCATTTTGCCTCAGGCTTTGGGGAGGCCCTTTCCACCATTCTCCTCAAGTTAATTCCCTTCCACGAAACGTCCAACACGCTCCATCCTGTAACGCAGTGAAAATCCCTCTTGTACTCCATGTCCATCATGTCCAGCAGTTGCTGATAGGTGAAGCTCAACTCCCTTTCCACCAGGCCCGTTATCCTGAACCTGTAATCGTCTATGTTAACCTCAGGCACTCCAAGCGCCGCGTAATAGATGAACCTTTTCACCGGTCTCTGCCCTGGGGGCATCTGCTTCTGATTTTCCATAATTAAACCATGTTGATGAACAATAAAAACATGCGTAAGAATTTATTTCACGCGAATGCTGACGACATCTTATTTTTAAAATGCTTGCGCATAAAGCCGTTTTCCTTTATCTAGAGAAATGAAAAATAATTAGCTATTTAAGTTTTTCATGTTTAAACTTTATTTAAGAAAAACTTAAATTAAGCCTATTCCAGGTTATTGTGGTGATAACGTGGCTGAGAAACAAAGTCTGAATCCTGGAAACTCTACCAGAATGGAGTACCTTTTCCCCATTAGGTTCGCTGTAGGTTGGATGTTTTTGGACGGAGGGCTTAGAAAGGCCGTTCTGAAGCCTGCCAAGCTGGATCCCAATTCGTCTTCCTTCGTCGGAGGAAAGCTGGTAAACTTCCTGCCCCATGCAGGCCCCTTTAAACCGTTCCTGTTAATGACCCTTGAGAACAGAGCTCTGGATGTTTCCTTCTTGACTGTGTTCAGCTACATAGAGATCATCGCTGGCCTCTTCCTAGTGATAGGATTCCTCACCAGGCTCTCTGCTCTGGCGGCCTTATTCATGTCCGTTGGTTTCGCGCCAGCATATTGGCTAGGATCCACATGTGAAGATGAGTGGCAGATTGGCGCTCTCCTTACGGCTGGTTCTGTTGTGTTGATGCTCACCGCAACTGGAAGGGTGTTCGGTGTGGACAGTCTCCTCTACAAGAAGTTTGGTGACAGGCCACTTTCCAAGAGAGTTCCGATCCTTAACATGATAAAGCTCTGGTGACCCATATGGACAGGACGGTCGTAATAGCCCTAGTGTTCGGGATACTGGTGATGGGATTCATCTTGGGTACAGGTCAGTGGGCATACGGTAATGTGGTAGGACCGCTGGTTAACTATTCGAAGCTACCCAAACTCGAGATAACTTACATCACTGCCAAGGAGCAGGGTAATCAGACGATGCTCATCATGAATATAACCGACGTGGACGGTCCGGACGCGTATCCTGCCTCCGCTCCTTTGATGGAGATATATAACTCAACTTGGCATGTGTATCTGAATTCCTCTGAAATCGCCAACTACACTATCAAGGTCATTCAGGCACCATGGAATGAGAACAAGAAGGATTACGTGAACTGGTACACCGGATTCGCCATTGTGCTGGGAAGCGAGGCCCAGTTCCAGATGCTTCTTCCAATACATCTGAGTCCCGGAACCTATCATGTCAAGCTATACACCCCTGCGCTGAGTGAGAAGTCAATGGCAGTGGCCAGCTTCACCATAAGTTAGATTTTTTCCAATTGTTCAGCTCTAGTTATTTGGCTTAAGGTTTTATATGACTGATAGATAATTGACCCATGAGAAGGAACGTCGTCATTATAGGTGGTATAATACTTTTAATTGGGTTGGTTATCGCAGTTGGAGGATTCTTCCTTGCAAAGTCCGGAATTCAAATAACCCAGGTTTCCCTATCACCGGGTCAGGGAAAGACCTTTCCCCTAAAGAGTGGTATTAACAGTGTAAGTATAGGTTATAATACGTCTTTACCGCCAAAGATTGAAGTTACAGGTAACATCATAACCACTTCATCCTCAAAGAACGTGGAGGCCCTCCTGATCAATGGAACCTCTCCAAGCGTATACGTGGAGGATAATTCCACTGGTCCCATGGGTATTACCTTGGTTACAACGCAGTTGAACTCCTCCATAGAGGCAGGTGGGTTGGCATTTATAATAGGCCTTATCGTGTTCTTTGTGGGACTAGGTGTACTGATCTACGGAATTGTAAGGAGATGACCCTCCCGACAGGTATCAGGCCCTTCAGTGCGTAAAGGCTCTAACTGGGTATGCATACCAAGAGGCCTAGTTGAGAGATCCCTTCACTTATCCTTGTCACATTTAGCCTTATACAGGCAATATTCGCATTGCCACTTCATGTCCTCCCTCATCTTGGCCTCTGGTTCTGGAAGTTTCCTGCCCTTGAGTGCCTTGTGGAGCATTTCCGCCCTTTCCATGGTTTTCAGGTAAAGTTCCTCGTCAAAATCCACGAGAAATTCCTCCATATCGAAGTTGGACCTATCCACGTATAGAAGGACGCCCTTGGACTTGGGAAAGGCCTTCATGTAAAGATTAAGTTGGGCCCTGTGCTCCAGTCTCGGTAAGTAACCATTCTTCACCTTGAAGGAGAGACCGTCTACGCTTTTGATCTCCACCAGATATCTTTCCTTCGTAAATTCGATAACAATTAGGTCGTCCGCTCTCCCAGAGATAACTATTTCGTGATTTGTGGGATGGGGAATTCTCAGAGGAAGTTCACTGGTAACTTTCACGCTCGATTCCTTCTTGAGCAGTTCGGCTATCAGCTCATGGAGAGCCTCACCCAGAATGGTGAACCTTGCCGAATCTATACCTGATAACGCAGGCGAAGTTCTGTCATAGTATTGTTTTCTTAAACAGCTCCAGATTTGGGAGGGCCAGTACTCGCCCTCGTAAGGCTCCTTAAACTCGTCGTCCACAATATGTCTATAAATTATTTCCTTTACTACCACGGGTTACATTAGTTAACCCAAATAAAAGGCATGGCGCTGTTCAGTAGAGGAGAAATAACGTAATGGCGTAAATAATTATTAACTTTATTACTGTACGAGAGATATTATGATATGCCCTTTGTAAATGAGAGAACATATCAACGCTATTTACAGGAAAATAGGGAGGAGGAGTTTCACAAGCTGGTGGAAGAAGGGATCAAGAGAGTCGAGGAGCAACTTGGACAGGAGTATCCAGTTCTAATTGCCGACAAGGAGATAAAGACCTCATCCAAATTCACAGTTAAGTCACCCATCGACACCTCCCTGACACTGGGAGTTTTCCAAAGAGACAACGGCGAACTCCTGAGAAATGCCCTTAAGGTGGCCAAGGAGAGCTACCTGGATTGGAGGGATTCGGACTGGAGGGACAGAGTTGAACTCGTAGTAAAGGCTGCCAATGAGTTGAGAAGGATGAAATATGAACTGGCCGCCACCATCACCTTCGAGAATGGTAAAAATAGATACGAGGCCGTGGCTGAGGTTGATGAGACCATTGACTACTTCAACTATTACGCCCAGCTTCTAGAGGAGAATAGGGGTTACATCCGGGAAATGGAAGGTAGAATAGTGAAGGGAGAGCACGGAACCTCAGTTATGAGGCCCTACGGACCCTGGTTAATAATCTCCCCCTTCAATTTCCCCCTGGCAATCACGGCTACCATGACTCTGGGAGCCCTGATCACCGGGAACACCGTTGTGGTTAAGCCCTCTTCTGACACTCCCCTATCCGCATATAAGCTGGTTACCACGTTGAGGAGGGCTGGCTTTCCTGTAGGGACCGTGAATTATGTGACCTCACCCGGTGAGGTGGTGTCCAAGGTGATGGAGGAGAACCTAGATGTGGCGGGATTTGCCTTCACTGGCTCAAGGGAGGTGGGACACAGGCTCCTGAAACAGTTCATCAACTTGAAACCGAGACCCGCTGTCCTGGAACTTGGGGGTAAGAACGCAACAATTATCACCTCCAAGGCTGACCTCAGGAAGGCGGTGGAAGGAACGTTCAGGGGAGCCTTCGGGTTTGGTGGACAGAAGTGCAGTGCCACCTCGAGGGTTTTCGTGGAGAGCGCTGTTTACCAAGAGTTTCTGACCAGATTCAAGGCTAGGACGGAGACTGCCCAGATAGGAGATCCAAGATTGAAGACCACGTTTCTGGGACCCCTGATTAACAGGGGTGCGGTGGACAAGTTCAGGAGGTACGTGGACCAGGCCATATCTGAGGGCGGAAGGGTAATCACTGGTGGAAGGGTCAGAGAGGACACAAGGAGCTATCTGGTGGAGCCCACCATTATAGCTGACCTTCCTTATACCAGCTCCCTGTGGAGGACTGAACTCTTTGTGCCCATTGTGCTGGTGAAGGAAGTAAACGATCTAAAGGAGGCGGTTAAGCTCGCTAACGATGTGGACTACGGCCTTACGGCAGGAATATTCTCTCAAGATCCAGATGAGATAGAGTACTTCTTCAGGAACGTGGAGGCTGGAGTCGTATATGCCAACAGGGAGTCTGGATCCACCACTGGAGCAATGCCGGGGGTACAACCCTTTGGGGGATGGAAGGACTCCGGCTGGACAGGAAGAAACGCGGGCGGACCCTACTATCTCCTCTCCTTCATGAGGGAGCAGGCCAGAACAACATATGACTAACTTATCCTAGTTCCTGTAATGAGGGGAAGAAGTTTTAACGTCCTTATGTACTCCGTCCATATCTTAGATAGGTCCTGCTCATTCGCCTGCTCCATTGAAATCTTCAGATCTAGCTTGCGAAGCAGTGCCAGGTAACATCCCTCACTTAGCACCTCGATTCCTGCTATCACGTTGAGAGCCGATAGTCTGGTAAGATACTCCTTGATCCTATCCCTTAACTCAAGAACCCTCTCGCATCCAACCCTCCTTGCTATGTAAAGTAGAGTAATGCCTGAATCCATTATATCGACGTAACTATTGTCCATGAACCTGATCCTCACTCCCCTCTCTATATTCTCAAAACCTCTTGTGGGCATTCCATGTTCCACAAGCAGTCTGCTTAGCAGTTCAGCCTTGTCCATTGTGAAAATTGTATTGTTATTTGTATATAACTATTCCTATAGTAAGTCTTGATAATAGTCGTTAACTGTCAATTACCATACTACCTATGAAGTAGTTCCATACATTTTTCGTTGCCATCCAATGCAGATTTACACTTACCGGATCGATGATACTAGTTCTTAGACCACGGAGATAAGGCGAGTTACTTGGCGTTCATGTAAGCTACCAATCATCTGGGCCAAGCACTCCGTTCAGGAAGGGATTAGAAACTATCTCATCCCTCAACGTGGATTTCTCTCCATGTCCCGGAAATATATCCGTGACCTTCATGGTTTTAATCTTTTCCAGAGTGGCCCTAAGGGAGTCCCTGTCACCTCCTAGATCATATCTCCCTACGGTTCCCTTGAAGAGGGTGTCTCCAGTGAACAGAGATTGCTCCACAAGGATGGAAGTGCTTCCCATGGTGTGACCTGGAGTTGAGATAGCCATTGCCGTAAGGCTACCTATCCTTAGTTCGGCACCGTCGCTCAATTCATCGTCAGGTTCTGGGGGAAGTTCCTTCCAGTCGTAATAAAGTGGCATTAGATCAACGTCCTTTAGGTTCATGAGGAACCTTCCCCCAACTCTCTTCAGGGATTTCACTCCCAACACATGATCGAAGTGGCCGTGAGTGGCAATAATGTACTTAAGGCTGAGATTATTGCGCTTCAAGAACTCTATCACCTGTGAAGGATCACCTCCAGGATCAATGACCAGTGCCTCTCCACCATCCCATAAAACGTAGCAATTGGTATTGAGAGGGCCCAACACAAATGTTTTAAGATTCATAAGTTAAGTTGGAATTCTAAAAAATAAGTGTGGCTTTAGACTGTGAGCTCTTCAGTGCGAACTCAGAGACTCCCCCAACCTTCACCTTATACACGAAATCCTCCTCATGTACTCCCTTGACCCTCATTCCGAACTCGCAGGCCGTTATCTCCAGATCCTCTCCGGCCAGTTCCACGAGGTTATCAAGATAGTACTTTAATGTTTTAGTCCCATTGAGCATAATTTTTTCTGATTCTGCTGTGAGTGCCCTTAACGCATCCATGGTGAAGAACATGTATATCCTGTTCCCGCTTGAGGCGTAACCTATTGCGGTGATTACTCCCATCATCATCTTCTCCTGATCGCCTGAGATCATCATGAATGAGTACATTTCGGTCATGATCCAGCCTCCTTAGACTGAACATACTTTACGAGGGAGACCCAGAACATCATCAGACCAACGTAAACCACAACGTAACAGATCCATGTAGTAGCCTCAAGATATCCCTGCAACTGGTCTGGGGGAACATAAACTAGGAAATTTGCCTTGCTGAGTGCAATGTTATCTGCTCCTGTTAGGTAAATCTTGCTGAACTGATACCAGGCAATGGCGAACAGTGAAAGCACTAAGGGTCCTATAACCCTTCTCACGGGGTAGGGTTTTGCCTTGGACTTGGATTTCTCCATTTCCTCCATGCTCTCACCTACAGCTTTTCCTGTACCTTCACGGCTAGGTAAACTCCTGCCAGCATTCCTCCCAGGAAGATGTAGCCGTCATAACCCAGTTGTCCAAAGTTGGTCCACATTAAACCCACGTTGCAACCCAGGGCCATCCTCACACCTATTCCAACAAGCATGCCTCCCACGAATCCTATGGCTAATCTCTTCCTGTCCTTGGGTATCCTGATCTTGAAGTCACCGCTCAGGAAGGAAGCTGAGAAGGCGCCTATGCACAGCATCACTACCATAAGGGTGCTGGGGTCAACTATGGGAAGAGAACTGTTGAACCAGGGAGTGTTGGTGAACAGGTTAATTCCAAGGGGCATGAGAATGTACTCGAAGAACCTCCCTCCATCCGAGGAGGTTATCACCAGGTAGTTAAAGGTATATCCTGCCCCCACTATGAACACGAAGATCATGTCCAGGGCCAAGATAACTGTGGAGAGATTTGTGCCATAGGGTTTTTTGAGAAGCAACATATCCTTAGCTTCTTGCTTCAGTCTCAACCCAGAGGGAATTGAGGGCGCGGATGGACCCGGCAATCCCGGTAATGCCTTCATCCCAACAGCGCTCAGTCCCGGTCCCTTCATGCTCACTGACTTGCCCCACTTGCTTCTCGTCCTCATTTGAAGATAAATTCCCAGAAAGAGAAGAGGAAGGGCAACTATCATTGTGGTAATGTAGACTGCCATGTTGGAAACGGAGTGGAAGAGAACGTAGGGCAGATACTCCACATACCCCCCTGCACTGGTGGAGAGGATCCCGTTCTCCATGGTGTAGGACTGGAAGGGCCAAATGGCCACCGCAAAAATGTAGGTTCCAATCATCATTCCAAACAGCTCAATCCAGTTCTGTACGTAACCACTACTGGCCCTATAGAGCATCGAAAGATTGCATCCACCCGCTAACGCAGCTCCAAAACCGAAGATAAATGAGCCCACAAGTATGTACCATCCTGCAAAGTAATTATTGAAGTACTGATCCACAGGGGGAATAAGACCAAAGGCCACAAGTAACCCGGTCCCCAGGGCGGTTAGTCCAAACAGAATGAGAAGTGCCCCAAATCTCTCAAAGCTCCTTGTGGTGAAGATCGAGGTCATGGCATTCACAAAGCAGTAATTTCCCCTCTGGGCTACCCAGCCCAGGATGAAACCGCTCAATCCAAACAGCCCAAATATGAGGGCCCAGGACTCCGAAAAAACGGGTTGAAGTATCATTGAGGGAGTTGCCAACCCTATCCCACCTTCAGAATTCTGAACCTGTAAACGTCACCGTCCTTCAGTACCACATATGGATAACCCATGTTCTTGCAAAGAGACGGTAACGTTACATCCACGGCGGGCTGGTGGTCCGTTATTACCTCCAGGACTTGACCAGCCTTCATCTTCTTCAATTTTTTGCTGGCCATCATCTCAGGTACGGGGCAGGACTCCCCAATCACGTCAAGTTGATCGTCCGGTTCCTTTATCTTTAGGGGCTCGGATGACATCATATCACCAAGATCATTTACGTCAGGATTCTTTTAAGTTATGCTCTTTTTTAAACGGTTTTTTAAATAGAGTAAAAATTTAGTAAATTAGAAGATAAAGTATCACGATCGCGTATATGAGCGTGCCAGCTATGGCCCAGGGTATGGGGTTCTGGAGGAGCTTGAGTCGCGGTGAGATAACACCGTCCAGCGAGAACTGACCAGGTCCCTTCCACACAAGGTAGAGGTTAAGGAGTATGAGGAGAAGGTTGATCCCGTACTCCTCAGTCCCGGTCCAGTAGGCGGACAGGAAATAGATCAGATTGGTGTAGAGGGCAACAGTGCTAGCCAGTCTCGACATGAATCCCAGGAGGGTGAGAATCCCAAAGCTTATCTCCCCTATCATAACTAAGACACCTACGGTATAAACGTGCGGGAAGACCACCGTGTACAGAAAGCCCCTGATGGGAGAGCCCTCGGCCAGGTATTGAACTGTGAAACCTATGTACGACGTGGAACCTGAATTGAGGAAACCTGGATTGAGAAGTTTATTGAACACGCCGGCATCCAGCCAGATTGAGGCGACGGCTATCCTCAGTATCAGTCTTTCCAGGCTGGATTCATCTCTCAGGGACTTCAAGGCTCATCGACCTCTTAACCAGTTGAGAGGATATAACCATTATCTGCCAGATTCCCACACCCAAGAGTACCATCCCGGTTATTGTGGGAGAGAGCAGAAGGATTGCCTGAAGGATTCCTCCTGTCCATGCCCCTGCTATGAAGGTTCCGTACTTCCATGTAATTCCCTTAGTCAGGGCAGGATACGAGCTCGAGAGGAGATACAGTAATGAGTTCATAGCCGTAGGCGATAGACAGCATATTCCAGCGATGGTTCCGATGGACGGTATCGAGGCTGTCAGGAAACCAGCAGTAGTGTTAAGGGTTCCCATACGAAGTGACTTGGGAACCGCCCATTTCATGGTTGAACTGGAGACGTAGAGAAGAGACATAACGTAATATGAGAAGATGAGTGACAATGTCAGGACCAGATCATTAAGCGCTCCCAAGAGCAAGAGGGGAACGTTAAGTACCAAGTTTCCAATCATGGGGATACCTTCTCCCTGATACGTTATAGCCGTAAGTCCGGTGAAGTAAGAGCTCACGTTAAGGTTAGGAATCAGGAGCAACCCAGACACTATCAGAAAACTGATGTAGTAAGCAGGGACAAACACCGCCACCATACCTCTCCCAACCCCGTCCCTAAGAGTGGCCCTGAGAACGGCTCTCAATCTCATGGGCCCATGGACCAGAATAAATCTGCCCTTTCTGGCTCTATATAGGAAAATTCCCACCAGGATGGAACCCACCAGATACGCGATCACGAGCAGAAGAAAGGGTTTGATAAAGGTAATCTGGCCCGTATCTGCAAGGGGAGAGTACCATACATCAGCAACGCGGATACCGTTAATAACCACGGGTAAAAATATTGTCGCATTAAAAAATAGAAACACGTAGAAAAAAGGATTAACTGGTCTCATACGGACACCTTAGCAGTGGAGTCCAGTTACGGGAGGTAACATGACCTGATCCACAAGGTAGGTTCCCATACTTTGAGTTATGGGTATCACAATGGCAGGTGCGGTAGTCAGGGGTAGGGTGTAGGACACTGAGAGCGTCGACAGGGAAATCAGAACTATCATGCCTCCAGCGCTTACGCTTCCATGAATGACTACGTATGCATAACTTCCACCTGGAGTGATTTCTATGTCCGCCAGACCGGGAGGCGAAATTTGTGGTAGAGCTATCTCCTTCACTATCTGGAAGTTGGATGTAGAGATCACCACCACAGTGTCATTATTGCTGGGCGCCTCAAGGTAGTATTGACCGTTGGGGGTAAAAACGCCTCTTTGAGCTGTCAATCCCTTGGGCATCTGCACCATTCCCATCAGCTGAAGGTTAGGTAAGGAGTAGAACCCTACCGAGTCATTGCCCGCAAACTCAACCGCAACCATCGTGCCCTGCTCATTGGGGCTTAACATGTAGGGCTGGGAGCCTAGGCTAGTGGGTTTCACAAGTATTACTGAGCCATTGGTTGCACTTACTATATCAATACTGTTATTGAACCTCATGGGTATCAGAAGTTCCGTGCCATCTGGAGTCCATCTTACGTCACATGGATAATATGTCTTGCCTGTGGGTGAAACAAAGGTTTCTTTCCATACAGTCTGTAGGGTCTGCATGTTAATCACGAGAACTTCACCTGACGGACCATCCGCTATGGCCGCGTACTCGCCGTTTGGAGAAATTGCCACTCCAATGAAACCCGTAGAAGATCCCACCTGTAGGGTTTTGACTACCTTGAAGTTGGTCGTGTTTATTACGAAAACGGTTCCGTTATTCAAGGGCATGAATATGTACTTCAACGAAGCTCCAACCGGTACTTCCTCCCAGTAATACACCTGTGTGGGAACACTAGTGGAAATGTTCTCCACTCTCTGGAAACCTAGGAAACTCTGACTGCTACTGAAGGGGTTAAGTACCTGGGCTATTCCCTTCTGAGTCAGGGCGAGGAAATAGAAGTTATTGTTCGGAGTTGAGGTAGAGGTGGTACTGGTGCTCGAGGTAGAGGTAGAGGTGGTACTGGTGCTGGTACTGGTGCTCGAGGTAGAGGGGCTTGTGCTACTTCTCATCATTATGTAAGCTGCCCCAATTCCCACAAGAAGGATCACAACTATTCCAACTATTAACAACATCTTATAGTTCATACTCTCTCATTCATAAGGAATCCTAGCATCTTTTAAAAATAGCGTATTTATAACTAGTTTCTATCTTTTGCTTTATTTTTTATTAAATAGTAATAACCAGGTCAACGTGGTCTATGACCGCCTTGTAAAAGTCCGGGAAACATCCAATTTTACAAGAGGGGATGAGCTTATCCGCAAGGTTTCTCATGTAAACGCACTGGTCGCAAGCCTGAAGGTATATTCCCCTCATGGCTAGAGCCTCTAACCTCTGTCCCAACGGATTATCCCTCATGGGAATGTAGACGTTATCGTGGATGAAGAACATTCCCTTCACATCCACCCCGTGTCTTCCCTCCTCAAGCTGCGGTACAATCATCTGGCCCAGGATATAGGATCCCAGGTTGGACTCAACTATGTATGCTACCCTCTTCAATCCCTAACACCTTGGCTAGTTCCTCACCCAATCTCTCCAGAAGTGGGTTGATCTGTAGTCCCCTCACTTTCCCAAGGACTTCCCTCCACTTCTCAGGGGGAACTCCCTCCTCTCTAGCCTCTAGGAGTGCCTCTAACCCTATGACCACGAGCGGGCACTCAGATGACCTGTACCTTATCTCATTCCCCCTCTCGTATACCTCAAACCATCTCTGATCGTCAAGACTGACCCTCTTCACCAGCCTGAATCCCTTCTCGCCTTTGAGGGCGTATAACCTTCGCATGAGGAAGTCAGATGCGTACTTCCTCTCCACAACGCAACCACAGGAATCTTTCTTGACCATACTTTTTAGGGTTATTTGCTTATTTATAAATGTTTTGAATATCAATGATTTAAATGATAAATCATTCATATGTTCATGTGGGGTTTGCCACAGCCTTGTCAATTGGATAATTTCAGGCTAGGCTGTGATTGGCGCACTCCATGAGCAAGGGGGTTACACCCGATTGGCGACGCCGATGGTCACGCTGAGCTATTTCTTCTTTCTGATCAAAATCTTATATCCCTTGATCTAACGTTACATTGATAATAAAAAATACTTATATATCTGAAAAACTAATTAATAATGTGGAAACTTCGGTTGTATTAAGGGTCAGGGAATTTCAGCAACTCCTGGATGTGGAGAGATACCACAGGCTTTACATGCTATCTGACGTCAGGAGGCTGAGTTGGGGCTACTCTGCCAAGTTAAAGCTGGGCAAGATATCCTTTCCAGTTCTCGTGAAGGTGGGAAAGAATACCTTGGATCTATACGAGGAACAGGGTAAGTTCATGGTCCATATGGAGTTCATGGAGGGGGATAAGACAAAGGTGAGGATAAAGGTCGAGGCGTCAAACGAGATGGTGAAGTCCTCCCTGGAGGAGGGAATTTCTAGGAACTTAAATGAGTACGCGGAGTCCATATGCAAAATGGGAAAGGGGAGAACTCAGGAACCCATAGCGCTAATCTCCATGATGAAGCCCTTCGTCAGGAGACATCTGGACGTCAGGGGCGAGCAGTGTCCCATTCCTGAGATTGCAGCCAAAAAGGAGCTCACCAGGATGAGACCTGGGGAAGAATTGGAGATCCTGGTAGATCATCCTGCCGCCGTAGATGTGACGCTTCCCGAGGTTGCGAAGCTAATGAATTGCAAGTATGAGATCTACAACATGGGTGATTACGTTTCCTTTGTGATGCTAAAACTGGGCGATCCCATAATGAACAAGAATTATCTTCAGGGGTTAATCCATCGTGAAAAAATACCAGAGATGATGAGGGACATGGGGTTTGTGGCCTTCCTCTACTCCGTGTTTGATAGGGTCGTTAAACAGGTCTCCACGGATGGTCTTTACCCAGAGATCTTCCGGTATGAAGGCCTCACCTTGATCACATCGGCGTCCATAGGACGTGGCTGGTTAGCGGTGGCGCTGGTGGAGGACCAGAAGGTTCTGGGCATGATGCTGGACATCAAGGGAGAAAGGTACTGGAATCAGGAGGCCTTAAACATCATGAACAAAGTGAAGGGAATAGGGAACGCCTTCTATCTGAAGCCCGGTTCAGCCTAGAGCCTGCTGTTGCAGACTGGCAACCTCCAAGGACTCGTTAGGCCTCACTGTTCCGTTCAGGACAACCAGGATGATATAGTTCTTGTAGTAGGCGTAGAGGTACTGGTAGTGGGTGGAACCCACGCATATGCCGTTAACCTGGCCCGTGACGTTCCTCACTGACCAGTTCAGCTCCCTATAGATACCCCCTATCAGGCTCACAACCTTTGGAAGGTGAGATGTTGACGCGTATTGGAATACTAGGATTGTCAGGTTGACCTCCGGGGAATAATAGGAGGCGTAGAGCGTCCTCATTGAGCTATTGGATAGCATCTCTATGATGGGGGATACTCCCGTGGGGTCACTTATGTAACCTTCATTGACCAATGTCCACCTACCGCCCAGTTTGCTGTCCAGGGCCGAGGTGGAAATGAATTTCCCGCTGGAGGTGTGGAGGACCATAACAAGTGATATGACGGAAACTGCAACAATAATCACCATAAACGCCAGGATCAGTAACTTCAGTTTCATCTGTGCTCTTCGGAGTTCCCATTTTTATGAATTACCGTCATAGTGGAGTTGAAGAGGGGTTTGGGTCTCATTGAATTTCAACTTTGTATTCAATTCTCGACCCTTGGAGTTCACCGAAGTCGCGGATTAACCCCTTCATCCTTCTCACTCCCATTAGGGGGATAACCCCACTCACCTTACGGTGAGGAAACCCCCACATCTTACGTTTCTTTTTCCTTCCCCCACCACTATTCGGGAATTTATCATCCACATCTAGGGTAGGGATCTAAGAAATATATTGAATGCAGAGTATTTAAACTTCACACCTTTATGGAAACAGTTTTCAACGGCTTGGGAAGCCTATAGCGATGGACCAGCAGAGGAGCTAGTTAATATTTAATCGAAAGTTTTGATACTTGGTTATGAAACGCAGATCTCAGCTTTACGTTCCCGGCATTAATGAACGCATGATCTTGAAGAGCTTGGAGATTCCGGCAGACTCCATCATATTTGATTTAGAGGACTCAGTCCCTCCGGAGGACAAGGAGAAGGCGAGGGAGTTACTTAAGAGATCCCTCTCAGCATACTCATGGAAGGGAAAGGAACTATGCGTTAGGATAAATCAGCTGACCACCAAGGACGGATTGAGGGACCTCCTGTTCGTTTCAGATCTGCCCGTTGACGTTGTCCTGATTCCCAAGGCCGAGGGCTCGCTGGATTTCGTACACAAGGTTACGGGAAAGTTGCTTGAGCCCATAGTGGAAACGCCCAGGGGTCTGATGGAGATAGAGGATCTGGTCAGGTCTGAGGGCGTTGTGGCAATTTCTTACGGCGCAGCAGACCTGGCTCTTCACGCCCAGGGAGAGATAAGAGGGTATGAGGGGAACATATACGTCATGACCAGGGTAGCAACATCAGCCAGGGCTTATGACGTAGATCCCGTGGATAAGGTATACTTCGATCTGAAAAACGCAGAGGGCTTCAGGACAGAGGCTAGGACGGCGAGGAGCTTGGGCTTCTCGGGGAAACAGGTGATTCACCCCAGCCAGGTGGAAATTGCCAATTCGGTGTTCTCTCCATCCAGGGAGGAGCTGGAATGGTACAGGGAAATAGTGGAAAGTTATGAAAGGGCCATGAAAGAGGGAAGAGGAGCGATCAGGTTAAGGGATCAGCTCGTGGACCAAGTTCACTACAAGATAGCGAAGAGGTATCTGAAGGATTACGCCAACACGGAGTGACTTGGTCCCACCTCCAAATACTACTCTCAGATCACTCCTTCTTGGTTTCGCTCAATGTTTTCCTTAAACTCCATGGGTCTAGGCATCTTTGTTAACGCCATTCTCTTTATGAACGTTTCCTTATCCTCTATAGCAAACAACTGATTGAACCTTCTCTCGAATCCTATTGTGGAAACAGGTTTTCCGCTAATTCCGAATCCGCAGGCAGAGCCTGAGGTATGAGCCGGGTAAATCTCCACGTAATCTGGAAGATCCTTTAATTTTCTTAGACTATGGAATAACTGTTCCTCTGATCTCTCCCCAACTATATCTACCCTTCCCACGGATCCTACGAAGAGAGTATCTCCAGTGAGGACTGCCCATGGTTCACTCCAGCTCTCGTCCCTTCTTCTGTCATATATCAAAAGGGATATACTATCTGGGGTGTGCCCAGGTGTATACATTATCTTGACCTTTGTGTTCCCTGATCTAATTTCCTCTCCGTCTCCAACCCTCTCAACAGGAAATCTAACCCTAGAAGTTTCATGATAGTATACGTTAGCTCCGGTAATTGATCCAAGCTTCCTAGCTCCAGAGATATGATCTGCGTGAGTGTGGGTATCCAAGATGTAACCTATTCTCATCTTCAGGGAATCCGATAGCTTCAGTATCTCATCAATAAGCTCGTACTTGGGGTCCACAACGAACAGTTCACCGGACTGTGTACACCCGAAAACGTAAGTTAGACATCCTCCATCTTTAGCTAATATTTGCCTAAATATCATTAAGTAATATATTTTTATGGGATTAAATAAGAGTTATTCACTCATGGAAGTTAAAAGACTGAAATGCTCTTTGACCTGATAGAGACATCCCTTACACGAATCGAGGATTATCTCCACTTCTCCATCATCTTCGCTGAAGGTCACAGCTAGGGAATCGTCGAGAATCATGAACCTGGAACTTAGCGTGGGTACTCTTTTCACGTTTCCCTTTATAGTGGGAACGGGCTCGGTGGTGACAAGCGTCAATTCTCCTCGATACTTTTCAAGAGCTTTAACAAGCCATTCGGGAGGTTTATCGTAAATTACGTTAAGTTTCCTTGATCCTTCTACCAGTTTCTTAACCAGTCTTACGACTGCTCTTTCCCCTCTCACGTGGATACTCCTGTCTATCTCCTTGTTCCTATTGTTCTTCCACGAGCTGGTTATAGACAAGATTGATTTATCTATTTTATCTACCAGCCTTTCTCTGTAGGCCTTTAGCGAGATCTCTGGATCCACTAACTTGACCCTCTTGGGCCTTCCATGTATTAACTTGACTAATCCCTTTTCCTCCAAAAGCTCACATACCTGGTATATTTTCTGGTATGGCACGCCTGATTCCTTGGATATCTCCCTCATGGTACCGGCACACTTTCTCATAAGTGCAAGGTATGCCCTTGCTTCGTAGTCAGAGAGACCTAGTTCCAGTAGTCTTTCGTGTATTTCACTATCCATAGTGAATAACCAATTTTTAGAGGTTAAATAAGTTACCATCAATGAAGAATCAATTTATACTATTTACATTTTTAGTGTTCTTCACGGGATTATTCCTAGGAATATTGAGGATAGTAATTCCCGTTCTGGAGAGGGAACAGGGTTTATCAGCGGAGCTATCCATTTTACTCCCTTTGGTTGCCTTTGGTTTCGTAAAAGGAGGATTCAATTTTCTTGCCGGGAGGTTATCAGACGTCATGGGAAGGAAAAGGTTGCAGATAATGGGCTGGATAGTAGCCCTCATCGCCTCCCTTGTACTGGTCATCTGGATAAACCCCATTATAGTGATAATGGTCACAATCCTCCTAGCAGTTAACCAGGCGTTAACTTGGACCACTTCCGTAACTTCGCAAATAGATTTAAGCGGAAAGAGTAGGGCCGGACTGGCTACCGGAATCAATGAGATGTCAGGTTACCTTGGGGTAGCCCTGGGAAACATTGTAGCCAGTAGAGAATATTCCGTGAGTATGTTCATTATTCTTGGTATATCGGTGATTGCGCTGTTGACCTCACTTTTTGTCATGGAGACCAAGAAGCTCATCCGGGATCCTCCCACAAAGGAGAGTTATCGAGAAATTACGCCTATAAGTGTGATAGGCCTTGTTGAAAAATTTGTAGATTCCTCGTTTTTCGTAGTAATACCCATCTACCTGTTAATAAGAGGGTACAGCTTAGTGTATGTTGGAGAATTAACTGCGGTGTATACACTCACGTGGTCCCTATCACAGCCTCTCTTCGGGTATCTGGCGGACAACTTTTCCCGGGCAACCATTGTTAGTCTAGGCCTAACATTGATGTTCGCGGGTTTCGTGAACTTTCTCCTTTCTCCCCTGTTTTTCTCCTTTATTGAGGGCATAGGCATGGGCATGATATATCCTAACCTAATAGCGCTGGTAAACGACAGGGTGGGCGAAGGATCCAGGGGAAAAGCTCTTGGATACTACAGGCTCTACAGAGATTCCGGTTACGGCGTGGCGGGTCTGCTTTTACCCTTTCTTTACGCGCAGGCAGGATTCTCAACTACCCTCTTTATAGTAGGTCTTTTACAGGTAGTGCTTATTCCATTTCTCTTCCGGAGAAGGAAAAAGGTACCGGTTCAGTCGTAGAACTTTGACAGTTGCCTAACCGATAAATTCGTATCGGGTGATCGCATTAAATTCCCTAGACCTTAAGATACGCTAAGGTGATCGCGCTGTGAACTTTGACAGCTATCCAGAGAAGAAGGAATATCTTACCTTCATGTCCAGTCTTAGTTGATCTTTCCTAAGGTTAGCATCATTGACGTAGACTTTCGTGGCTCAATTTTGATTTTGAGATGCTTTCATGATATTTATCACTTTGTTAAGAAAGTATATTATGTCTCACCATTTAACCTACTGTGAAATAGGCTAGCAATGACTGATTAAAGTAGTCTACCAATTGAACAGTGTAAACCCCAGGTTGAAACTCCGTTAGTACTTTGTGGAAGTTTTTATCCATTGTTTTCTACCTCTATTTCATCTAAATCCAGATATTGGACCACATCAAGATTAAACTGATCGTGATGTTCCTCGAAGAACCTCCTCACCTCCTCCCTTGCCTCTTCCACGTTGTTGAAGAACCTGTTCGCAAGGTGGAACTTCAGGTCCTTGAAGATCCTCTCCACAGGGTTTAGCTCTGGCGAGTACTTTGGGGTGAAAACGGGTCTCACTCCCCTTCTCCTGAACAGGTCCAGGATAGCCCCCGTCTTGTGGGAGGAGTGGTTGTCAAGGACGAGGTACTTGGTCTCCCTGCCCCACTTCCTCTCCATCCTGTAAACGAAGCTCTTCATGTTCTTGCTGGAGAGGGAGTTGTAGAGGGCGTACAGCACCTTCCTTGAAATGGCGTCAAGGGCGAGGAAGACGTAGAAGTGCTGGAAGCCCAGGTTCACCCTGATCCTGGGCCTGGAACCCCTCCTGGCGAGGCACCTCCTCACCGTGGTGCCCACCACCACCCTTGTCTCATCGAAGAACGCTATCCTGCGTCCCATCAGTTCCTTCACTTTTTTTAAAATCGCGGTGCTTCTCCACCTCGGCCCTGGCGTTCACCGGCCTGGGCGTCACGAAACCGTACCCCAGCTGGTGCACTACCCTGTAAAGGTGATACCTATTGTAAACTATCCCCCTCTTCCTCAGCTCAGCGTTCAGCGCCCTCATGGTCCACCCCTCCAGGTTGTATCCCAGCTCCCTGGGACTTGTCTCCAGCACCTTCTTCACCTCCTCGCTGGAGTACTTCCTGGGCCTACCCGACCTTGGCCTATCCCTCAACGCTCCGACCCCTCCCCTCTTGTACTTCGCGACCCACTTCTTCACCGTTGAGTACGAAACCCCGAGGACCTCGGCCACCCTGTACTCCCTGAACCCGTCCACGAGGTACATCTTCACCCCCAGTATTCTCTGCCTTATCCTAGCATTCTTTTCCTCCCTGTAAGCCTTCTCTAATTCCTCCACATTCTATATTAGTAATACCAAGATAAAAACTTTACCTAAGTACTAGTGAAGTTTCCGGATGGGAAGGGAAAGGTTGAGTTATTGGGTATCCAGTATCCTCTAACGTTAATGGAGAAATCATTTCCTACCTGCTCTATTACATTTGATTGACAAATCACCTGTAATTGATAGCTATGCGGTATTAGCATGTACTGCTCGTCAGTAAACACAGCAGGGCAGTCGTAGATACCTGGTTTGACGAGCTGTAAGGGAGTACCCTTTGAAATGTTAGCATTGGTGTAGTATCCCTTGAATATATTGATACCAATCATAAGAGGAACGATACATGGGTAGGGTAATGGAACATGAACGTCGACAGCATTAACCACAATGGGTTGATTACCGTTGTAATACATCAGCGCGGTGATTCTTATGGTCTCTCCAGGGGTTATCCTAGTGGTGTTCATATTCAGGTAAAGTGTTATGTAACCGTTATTGAGGGTATAGGTTTGGCCTCCCTTTCCTGTTAAGATAACACTGGATGCCAACTCCACATGTATCACGAGCACTGTCAAGATCAAGGCCACAACCAGCACGATGATCGGATAGGCGAGATTCATGGGAAGCTTTAGAAAACTTGTTTTTTAAGGTTTCTCCAAATACAATTTTCTTATCCTGTAAAATTATCTTGTCGTGTAAGAACTATCAAGACGTTGTGCTAACCTTAGTTTTAGTGCCAACTCGCGACGCCATAAGATGAATTTATACAAACTAACTAACACTATGATCTATTCCCTCCTAACGTTTGTAGATATAACATGAGAGTTGCGAAAACTAGGTCCTATTGTCCAGTTGGTTGAACTTACTGGAGAGTTCTAATCATGTGAGGCTAAACCACCGTAAAATATCCAAATAGAGACTGATTGAAATAATCAACCGCCTCAACTGTGTATACCCCTGGCTGGAATGTGGTGAAATTACCGGAAAACGGAGTGCCGGAATTGGTGGCGATCCAGTACCCGCTCAGGCTCAATGATATCTCGTCACTCACGTTTTCCAGAACTCTCCCCTGGAAAATGAGTTGCATATGATCACTCAATGGCATCAACCTGTACTGGTTAGCCACCCTGATCACCGGACAGAAATATGGGCCAGGCTTGTACAGAAGGAGAGGCCTCGCATCAGTTACATTGCTCGAGGTGTAGTACCCCCTGAAAACCTCAAGTCCAACGAGGAGCGGATCTCCACAGGGATAGGGTGATGGAAGATTTGAGTGTGTGGCATTGATCAGCATGGGTTGGTTACCATCATAGAACATCATTGCGGTGATCCTGATGGTTTCGCCGGGGTTTATTTTAGTGGTGTTCAGAACAAGGTAGAGAGTTGTCAACCCGTTATTGACCTCGTATATCTGTCCTCCCTCTCCTAGTGGCGTGGTTCTCATGGAATCCACCTGTTTCACAGTTATCAAGGCGAAGATGGAGACGAGAACTACGATTATCACTACATAGGCAATTTTCATCGTGATTTTCTCCATTCCAATGTTTTTAAGGATATTCCAGAGTGTGGTAGTGTGTAAGTTTTTGCCCGGTGCTCTCTGCTCCCCTGCCTGAGGTAAAATTTTTAGAAGGAGACCCCAGCGATCTTGATTAGAAGATGGGAACGAAGTCCTCCTCCGATACCTCCACCTCCTCTCCCGTGACTCCTAACTCAGGGAAGGATGGCATCTTCACCCCATACCTGGCCAGGGTCGATCCTACTCTTATCACTGCGGTCCTCCATGCCTCCTCCTTCTCCCTGATCTCAGGGATGTAAAACCCGGCGCTTCTGGCCAGATCCTCCATCCTCTCATTAACCTCCTCAAACCACGGGGGAAGTTTCCAGAACTCCTTTGGCGGTCTGTATGTGATCAGCGAAAGGAAAACGAAGCCAGCCCTCACCTGCTTTGTTACCAGTTTCTTCTGCTCGTCGCTCATCCTAGACGCTCCCTGAGTCATGATCAGGTGGGTAAAGGCGTAATGTCTGGTCTCATCCACCGCGGTGTTGCGGAACGCCTTGGAGAACTCCTCCAGTTTCGCTCCTCTGGACATGGTTGTGAAAACCGTGGTGGCTGCAGCTTCCCCCATCATGAAGGAGGTGAAGAGGACATCGAGCGTGTACTTCTTGTATGCCTCCAGATACGCCTTCCAGTACCTGGCACCGTTATACCACGTCCATTCCACGTTCAGCATGGCCTTCCTCTCCAGGTCATCCTGGGGTTTGAACTGGAATGGAAATCCCTTCATCATGGAGGCAATGGCCAGTCCACAGACCATGTTGTGCCTGTTCTCGTCATAGGTTATGGTGGTAAGAATACCCCTCACCGCTGTGTCCAGGTGGTGTTCAAATCCTTTGATGACCGCATGGGCGAAAACCGGCGTCGCGTTGTCAAAGTTGGAGAGAAGGGACCACCAGTACGCAATGGCGAGTCTCTGCTTCCTGTCCAATCCGGAGGCTATCTCCCTGACCTTATCCCAGTTTATGTCCTCCTCGTCCCACTGTTCCCTTTTCGCCCTCCTGTAAAGTTGCCAGGCCTTCTCGTTATCAAAGTTCCATCTTGGAGGGTAAACGTTGGGCTCGGGGTAAACTGGATCCAGAGTGTAATCAATCTCAGACATTAAATCACGTTAATATATTAGAGACCAGAAATATATAAATGTTCTTTAACTCAACTAAATGTTTCGTGGAAAAAGTAATGTTGTGATGTCTGGGGAAGGGATCACGTCCTCCATTCCGGCTTCCTCTTCTCTATGAAAGCCCTCATACCCTCTTTACCATCCTGAGATACCAGCGTCACGTAGAAGTTCCTTCTCTCCAGGTCCAGTCCCTGCTGGAGAAGGGTTTCCAGTGCCTTGTTCACCGCCTCCTTCCCCATCTCCACTGCGAACCCGGACTTCCCTGCAATCTCCCTGGCCAGTCTCATTGCCTCCGGAATGAGAGCCTCATCCGGCACAACCCTGGTCACCAGCCCCATCCTGTACGCCTCCCAGGCCGTGATTAGCTTCCCCGTAAGTACCATCTCCATGGCCCTGTATTTCCCCAGAGTTCTGGTCAGTCTCTGCGTCCCGCCTGCTCCTGGTATAATTCCCAGATTGATCTCGGGCTGACCCAGCCTTGCACTCTCTCCCGCAACTATCATGTCACAGGCCATTGCGAGCTCAAGCCCTCCCCCTGCAGCCACACCGTTCACTGCGGCAATGATGGGCTTCCTGAACCCTCTCATAGCATCCCACAGGGGCATATGTCCCTCCCTGGTTACCTGCTCAATGGACATCTCCAACATTTCTTTGACGTCAGCCCCTGCAGAGAAGGCCTTTCCGTTACCCGTGATGATCACTGCCTTGGACTGAGATCTGAGTTCATTGAATGCCTCCACCATGTCATAAACCATTTCCATGTTAATGGCGTTCAATTTCTCTGGCCTGTTCAGTCTGATTATTCCAATTTCCCCTTTCTCCACCATCACCGTCTTCACTCTATTCACCCCTGAAACTGGGCTTTCTCTTCTCCAGGAACGCCTTCACTCCTTCCTTGAAGTCCTGCGTGGTCCCCAGGTATCCCTGCATTGCGGACTCGTATTCCAGGTATTCGTCAAGGTCGTGATAGAGCGCCCTGTTTATCAGTTTCTTGGAGGCCACGTAAGACCTGAAGGGTCCAGAGGCTATCTGTTCACCCAGTTTAAGAGCCTCGGAAACAGGATCATCTGAAAGCTTCACTATTCCATCCCTCTCCAGTTCTTCAGCTGTGATTTCACCTCCCAGAAGAAGCCTGTCCAGGAACCTCGTACCACCAAGTCTGGCCAGGATTAGGGTGAGGCCTGTGTCGGGAGCGAGGCCAATGTTATGGAAGGCCATGACGAATCTGGATCCCCTGGACGCTATCCTGACATCGCAGGCTAGGGCGAGGCTTATTCCAGCCCCAGCAGTTACCCCATTCACCGCTGATATGAATATCTTTGAGGAGAACCTGATCTCCCTCAGGATTGGATAGAATGACGATCTCAGGTCCTCCGTAAGGTCTGGAGATATGGAACCCAGATCCGCACCCACGGAGAACGCCTTTCCCTCTCCAGTAAGGATTGCCACCCGCTTGTTTGGGTCAGAATTAAATCGCCTGAGGGAACTGAGAAGTTCACTCCTGAGCTCAAGGCTCAGTGCGTTGAGCTTATCAGGTCTAGACAGTGATATGAGGGAGACCTGTCCCTGATCTCGAATCTGTAGTAGAGACATTGAGATAGATTTTGAAGCATATATATAAAACTTGAAGCAAATGTATACTGTTTGCGTTCAGGAGTTATTGTAACCTTTTCCCTGGAGAGACGAAACCACCCTCAAGGTTTAACCTGACGTTGTTTAAGGTTTATTTACCAGACGTGATTTTTATGACTTAAAGTGAAAGAAAAACATACATTATCAACACACATGATTTTGAAGTTATATAAATTATCAAGAAGACATATATAGTTCCAATGTAAAACTTACTCGATGAGAAGGAGAGTAGGTGTTATAGGAGTTGGCATGTCCAAGTTTGGAAAGAGAGATGACGTCTCGGTGAGGGAACTGTCCTGGGAGGCCATAAGGGAGGCCTTTCAGGACGCCGGGATCACCCAGAGGGATGTGGATCTTGTGGTTGCGGGAAGCACGGCTTACCGTGGGGTGGAGCTTTATCCGGCTCCTCCAGTCTCTGAGTACTCTTCACTCACGGGGAAGAGCCCCATCAGGGTGGAGGCTGCATGCGCCACGGGATCGGCGGCAGCATTCACCGCAATCAACTCCATCGCCTCGGGTATGGTGGACCTGGTTCTGGCAGTGGGCTTCGATAAGATGACTGAAGTGGACACCCAGACCTCCCTGGCCATAGGGGGAAGGGGCGGAAACTATGAGTGGGAATTTCACATGTACGGAACAACATTCCCTGCCTACTACGCACTTTATGCAACCAGGCATATGGCGGTTTACGGGACTACGGAGGAGGATATGGCCCTCGCGTCCGTTAAGGCCCACAAGTACGCTTCAATGAACGAGAAGGCTCACCTGAGGAACAGGGTAACTGTGGAGGACGTGCTGAAGTCCAGGGTCATATCCTGGCCCATAAAGCTCTTGGACTCCTCCCCCATAAGCGACGGAGCCGCGGCGGTGGTCTTCGCGTCGGAGGAAAAGATAAGGGAACTGAAGATTGATACCCCAGTCTGGATTGAGGGAATGGGTTACGGAAGCGATACCTCCAGTATTGCCAGGAGGGGAGAATGGACCAGTCTGAGGGCAGCCAGGGACGCCGCCAACATGGCCTATGCTCAGAGCAGGAGATCTCCCAGGGACGTGGAGTACGCAACGGTTCACGACTGTTTCACCATTGCGGAGATAATGGCGTACGAGGACCTGGGATTTGCGGAGAGGGGTAGGGGTGCAATCCTCCTGAGGGAGGGTCAAACGGAGAGAGGAGGAAAGGTTGCGGTGAACCTTTTCGGAGGACTCAAGGCCAAGGGACACCCTCTGGGTGCCACGGGCCTGTCCATGATTTATGAGGTGACCAAACAGTTGAGGGAGGAGGCCGGTCCGGTTCAACAGCAGTTCAAGAATTACGTTGCCCTCACTCACAACGTGGGAGGGACCGGTCATTACGCATACGTGAGTATTCTGTCGAGGTGATTCCATGGAAGGCATCCCATTACACTTGAGGTATGCGGTTCCTGAGAAGGGATATGAGAAGTTCTGGGAGGGCCTCACCAGAAATGAGATCTGGGGTACTAGGTGCAGTAAATGCGGAACGCTTTACTATCCACCCCAGAGGGATTGCTCACTGTGCAACACCTCCGACCTGGAGTGGGTGAAGCTCTCCAACAGGGGAAAGCTCATGACGTACACCCTGGTTAAGGCCAAACCACAGGGATATGAGAACCAGGAGGACTACGTCATTGGGATAGTCAGGACGGACGAAGGGGTGGACCTGATGTGCTGGATCAGGGGAAACCCAAGGGTTAACTCCACCGTGAAACTGGTCACTGATGGAAAGAGGGTTGTGGGTGAGATTCTTGATGTATGACGAGACGGATCCAAAAGCGTTAACCAGAGAGGAAATAGAGAACGTACAGGCCTTCAGACTGAGGAGGGCACTGAAGAGGGCCTACGAAAGAAGTCCCTTCTACAGGAGGGTATTCAGGGAGAGGAACCTGACACCCGAGGATATTCGCACCAAGGAGGACCTAAGGAAGTTACCCTTCACCACCAAGAGCGACCTAAGGGAGAGGGGTTACCCGTACGGTGGAGAGTTCCTGACCGTGGACCTGGAGGAAGTGGTGGGCTGGCACTTGACGAGCGGAACCACGGGCGTTCCCACAGTTGGGGCATACACTTCAGCAGACGTGGAGCTGTGGGCAAATCTGGTTGCGAGGAGCCTGAGAACTGCAGGGGTAACCAGAAAGGACGTGATTGCCAACGTTTACGGTTATGGTCTCTTCACGGGAGGAATGGGACTTCACCTGGGGGCGCAGAAAATTGGCGCCAAGGTGATTCCGTGGAGCACCGGAAGAACCGAGGCCCTTGTCAAGACCCTGAAGGACTTCCGGGCCACAGTTATCACGGGAACTCCCTCCTACGAACTGGTTATAGCGGAGAAGGTCCGGGAGGCAGGTCTTGATCCCGAAAGGGATCTTAACCTGAGGTTGGCCATACCTGGAGCCGAGGCCATGACTCCCGAGATGTTAAGAAGGATAGAGAAAGAGCTGGGTCTCCTATCCAGGGGAGGAGGAGCCAGGGAGATATATGGTCTCACGGAGGCCATAGGTCCCGGAGTTGCCCAGGAGTGTCCCAACGACAACCACGAGTTCATGCACATCTGGACAGATCACTTCCTGGTGGAAATAATAGATCCAGAGACGGGGGAGAACGTGGATGAGGGAGAGGAAGGTGAGATGGTCTTCACTCATCTGACACGGGAGGGCATGCCCCTCCTCAGGTATAGAACCAGGGACATCACCAAGATGGTGGAAAGCGACGACGAAATACCCTTCCCCAAGGTGGAGATCATGAAGGGAAGGTCAGATGACGTCATCTTTTACAAGGGCGTGAAGCTGTATCCCACGGCTGTGAACGAGGTTCTCATGAAGATGCCTGAGGTCATGGAATATCAGATGGTGATAACCAGGGACCCCCAGAAGTTCCTCCTGCTTGTGGAGACCACATCCCCCTCGGAGGAACTGAGAAGAAGGATTATTACGGACATCAAGAACGTTACCTTCGTGAATCCCGAGGTGGACTTCGTCTCACCGGGTACCCTTCCAAGGTTTGAGGGCAAGTCCAAGAGGGTGGTGTTGAAGTGAAGGTTTACGTGGTGGGAGCGGGGGTCATGGGAAGCGGAATTGGACAGGTCTTTGCCATGGCCGGTCACGAGGTAACGCTCTACGACGTTAGGGAGGAGGCACTGAAGAAGGCAATGGAGGGGATAAGATGGTCCCTTCAGAAGCTTCAGGAGAAGGGAAACGTCAGGGAACCAGACGCTGTGCTATCCAGGATACATACCTCCAGAGATCTGGGGGACGCAAGAGATCACATGGTGATTGAGGCAGTGTTCGAGGACATCAGGGTGAAGGGTGAGGTTTTGAGTAAGGTTTCTTACCTCACTGATGAGATAATTGCGAGCAATACCAGTTCTCTTCCCATCACTGAGTTAGCTAAGTCAGTGAGGAATCCCGAGCGTTTCCTGGGAATGCACTTCTTCAACCCTCCCGTTCTCATGAAGCTTGTGGAGGTCATAAAGGGGGACTTAACGTCTGACGAAAGGTTCAACGATGCTCTCGACGTGGTGAAATCCCTGGGAAAGTATCCCCTACCCGTTAGGAAGGACGTGTTCGGATTCGTTGTGAACAGGATCCTCTTCAGGCTCTTCACGTCTGCCTGTGACCTCCTGTCACAGTATTCACCCCAGGAGATTGATAGCGTGGCCATGAAGGAGCTGGGGATGCCCATGGGTCTCATAATGCTTCTAGACTACACGGGATTGGACGTGAATTACGACATATCTAGGGAGGCTGAAAGGAGGGGATTTCCCTTCAAATGTGAAGTTCTGGAGGGGATGGTGAAGGCCGGGAAGCTGGGAAGAAAGTCTGGACAGGGATTTTATGACTGGAGTAAGGGGAAACCTGAGATTAGGGCCGACAGGGGACCAGATCCCAGGGAGCTTCTGAGGGGAGCAGTTGAGGAGGCCAGATGGTTAATATCCCAGGGAGTCGTGACAAAGGGGGAGCTGGAGACAGGGATAAAACTGGGGCTGGGAATGACACGCGGAATCCTTGAGTTAGGGGAGATGTTAGGCGTGAAATGATCTGTGAAACCATTCTTTAAGCCTTGACTAGAGTACCAGTGTCTGACCTCACAGATCTCACACCTGCTAACCCAAGATTAAAGCATGGTACGCTAAACCCCTTTATTCCTCAAAGACATTGAAATCTACGTTATGATATCTATTCTCACATTGTTCAATGAGATCGTTACCTGTCTGACCAAAATACTCAAGGTATTTGCAAGGGTTTCGTAAAAATGTTCCCTCCGAGGAGGCATTTTTGTTTTTTACCTTAATTAAAAATTCATTTATAACATGATTATATGAGTTAAAGGTCTTCAGTAAATCTAAGAACATTTCAAAATCATAATTTTGCCCTGAGTGTTTAAGATAGGAATATATCGTAGCCCAAACCGAATACCCTTTTGAATATCCAGGTCTGTCCTTTAGACTGCAAGGCCTATTGCCCTTCTTAAGAGCGCAGTTTAAAGACGTCTTGAATCCTGGATCACTCTTATGCAAATATAAAAAGTATGCAGATATAAATTCAGTAAGTCCCTCTTTCAAAATTTCTAAATCGTGCCAGGAAGGGCTTTGTAATGAATGAAATAGTTCGTGCAGGAGGTTTTGTACACAGAAATTCTCTTTCTTAGTAACATATATTGTACCATCATGATAGAAGGCCTTTATATTATCTTTCTCGCTCTCAGCAATATCTAATTGTCCCAACATGAATTTGACCTTGGCTTCATCTAATTCAATACTGACTTTCTTTTCCACGTTTAAGTACTTTAACGAAGTATTTAGCCAGGTTTCTAGCTTCCTTTTCATCTCCCTATTCGACTTAGAACTCGCGATATCCTCATGTTTATCACATTTGGAAAAAGCGGGTCACCCATTAAATATGGCGAGACGAATTTGGTCTATTTATAAGGTTATCTATTGTTATTCTGATAGATGTGTTATAATTTCACCATAATTATATTACAATAGATTCTATATTTGCTATAACTTATTATTTAATAACAGAAGCAACACCTTTACCTGTCAACCCCATTGAGATACTCCCTCAACTATGCCTCAACAAGAATCCTCCGGGGGTTTATTCAATCTCCTCTTCGCTAATCATGCGTGAGCCGATTGCTTCATTAACTTTGTCTGGGCGGAAAGAACATCCTCCAACTGTGCTCTAACCCTGTTTAGCATCTCCTCGTAGTCTTCAGGGTTCAATATCTCCTCTAATGCATCCTTACCTCTTTCCTTGCCCATCAATAGCAGGTCGAGGGCTACTTCAAGGATCAATCTACTGTGTAGTGCCAGGAGATCATTGGCTACCTCCTCAAGGACCTCTACCGGATCCAGCGTTGACAACGCTTTTCTCAATATCTTCTCCTTGCTATCTTCTCCCAATCTCTTGTAGGGGGTTCCCTTGCTCATACCCAGTTCTTCCAGGATTGCAGTCTTTGGCTTTCCCGTCCTTTCAGATATATCATCCAGGAGTGATTTGGCAAGCCCATCTGTTATGAATCTACTGTAGTACCTTACTGATGTACTATCCTCCATTTTAGTACTCGTATCTTCCTTTGTGGAAGATAGTTAATAAGGGTTTTGCTGGAATCTCGTTCGGTCCGGCTATTCCGAAGGTAGTTCCCGCGTTCCTTCCGCGTTTCGCTGTCGCATAACCTAGGTAGGTTTTGCGGTCCATTCATTCGGCGAATTCGCGTGGTGAGACCGAACCACTAGTACTTAGGTAAAGTTTTTATCTTGGTATTACTAATATAGAATGTGGAGGAATTAGAGAAGGCTTACAGGGAGGAAAAGAATGCTAGAATAAGGCAGAGAATACTGGGGGTGAAGATGTACCTCGTGGACGGGTTCAGGGAGTACAGGGTGGCCGAGGTCCTCGGGGTTTCGTACTCAACGGTGAAGAAGTGGGTCGCGAAGTACAAGAGGGGAGGGGTCGGAGCGTTGAGGGATAGGCCAAGGTCGGGTAGGCCCAGGAAGTACTCCAGCGAGGAGGTGAAGAAGGTGCTGGAGACAAGTCCCAGGGAGCTGGGATACAACCTGGAGGGGTGGACCATGAGGGCGCTGAACGCTGAGCTGAGGAAGAGGGGGATAGTTTACAATAGGTATCACCTTTACAGGGTAGTGCACCAGCTGGGGTACGGTTTCGTGACGCCCAGGCCGGTGAACGCCAGGGCCGAGGTGGAGAAGCACCGCGATTTTAAAAAAAGTGAAGGAACTGATGGGACGCAGGATAGCGTTCTTCGATGAGACAAGGGTGGTGGTGGGCACCACGGTGAGGAGGTGCCTCGCCAGGAGGGGTTCCAGGCCCAGGATCAGGGTGAACCTGGGCTTCCAGCACTTCTACGTCTTCCTCGCCCTTGACGCCATTTCAAGGAAGGTGCTGTACACCCTCTACAACTCCCTCTCCAGCAAGAACATGAAGAGCTTCGTTTACAGGATGGAGAGGAAGTGGGGCAGGGAGACCAAGTACCTCGTCCTTGACAACCACTCCTCCCACAAGACGGGGGCTATCCTGGACCTGTTCAGGAGAAGGGGAGTGAGACCCGTTTTCACCCCAAAGTACTCGCCAGAGCTAAACCCTGTGGAGAGGATCTTCAAGGACCTGAAGTTCCACCTTGCGAACAGGTTCTTCAACAACGTGGAAGAGGCAAGGGAGGAGGTGAGGAGGTTCTTCGAGGAACATCACGATCAGTTTAATCTTGATGTGGTCCAATATCTGGATTTAGATGAAATAGAGGTAGAAAACAATGGATAAAAACTTCCACAAAGTACTAACGTGTAGCATTTCCCTGAACTTGACGTCAGTTCCTTCGCTCTTGAAACGTTCTTACCTGGGTAATACGCGTTTTGGATAACGAGAAGGGGAAAGTGGCTGAGGAAACTGAAGGAGGCTTTAAGGTAGAGGAGGGATTGCCTGAATGCCCTGGAGTGCGCGAGGGGTAAGTGCACGAAGAGGAGTGTTGCTCAAAGTAAAGGTTCCTGGCAGGGTTCAGCGTTGTGATGGAGGTGCCGAATTTCGTCCTAGCCATGAAAGAGGGCAGAGGTTACTGGAGACCAGAGATGGAGGAAGTCCAGCTCTTCGTCGACGGTCGCTCACATGGTCAGGTCGGTGAACGAACTTGAGCTCTAGGGTATAGACGCGAGAAGTAAGCTCTGCCTAAGCTACGTCAAGAAACACCTGGACCAAGATGGGAGGTAAGAGATTGACCTTCTCGACTCGCGCCTGTTCACCGAGTTCCCAGACAGGGTCAGGGAACTGGCGAAATGGGGGTCTCCTCTAGTCACCTCGCTTCCTTAGAAACTTCAACACTCCCCCTACTAATTAGTGGAGTCGTACAATTCCCTGATGGAGAGGAGAGAGTTCGGGAATTATTACACGCCATACAGGCTACTTCAGATCGTCTAGGCTTTCCTCCTATAATCTACTAGAAAGGTTTTTTATAAAGTTCCACGTATATTATTCATGGATAACAAGTTATACGAGACAATATCTAACTCCTTCAACGAGGTAGAGAACTACATCAGAAGCCATAATTACACTTTCACTGACCATAGAATAGAGGATAGGAGGGCGTATATTGAGTTTGGCAAGAGAGATGAGAGAACAGTTGGTGTTATGGCAATAGAGCAAATTGAAGGAAACACGGGTAGCTTCTTTATATATGAGTATCGTGTACTAGATTTAAGTGTGGACGATTTGATTAAATTACGACGTGGTCAAAGCGGTGAAGGATTGAGTAAGGTCATTTCGCAGGGATACATTAGGGTGGAGGGCCGAGTGGTGAAGCCCTACGGCAGGCATGAAATAGGTAACACCAATTTACTTACAGGAATGCTTTTAAAAATGTTTCAAGAAACCTTCACCTACGGTGAGCTGTCAAGGTAAAATTGCCTTTGTGACTGATGTTCTTTATCGAGATATGTAAGTCAACACGAATACGATTTCGTGTTAAAACACGGACATGTTATATCAAGAAAACATGGTACGGAGGAACCTACTGGACCATATTTTTGACGGACGATCCTTTATGTGCAGGGGTGGCGGTGTGTGTAAGTGATGAGAGAAGATTATAGAATTTCTTCTTTTCCTGGAGGGTCTCTATCAGAAGGTTCAGTGAAAGAGTGTAGGGAGTTATTTCCCCCAGCTTATCTGAATCTTTCTCAGGCTCCGTTGGAATGTGCGGTCACATCCACTACTGCCCACCTCAATATACGACACGGTCCAAGGGAATCTTATTAAGTAGACTGCTAGGAGGAATGGGTCTAGCCCGGTTTGTTGTGCATTTTACGTTGTGCATTTAGCGTTAAGTACTCCTTGAATACACGACGATATGAGGTAGCCTCAGGAATTCACTGAACAGTTGAGGGCTAAACCACGGCCCGTACTTTAAAGATATAAGGTTCCATCAAAAAACTTCATATTCAACATCTAAAGAAACTAGACCACTTTTCGCACTTCTTTAACTTTCAAGAACTCCTTGGCTATTAACACGTCAATATCACCGTCGTTTTCAGTCTGTATCACATAGGTTTTGTACATCATATCGTGCGGTATTATCTCGGAGTACCTTCTAGTCGAGGGTGACAACACCAGCGCCACGTTATCGCTTGAGGGAGGGGCGTTCAGCTCCTCAGTCCTGATCAGCTCTGAGGTGATCTTGGCTTTGACCATTCCCTTCAACGTGCTCTCCTGAACCTGAAGGTTCACCTGCTCCAGCTGGGGTTTGCTGTAACCTACGAACTTTCTGAAGGGAGAGATTAGGGGTTCCAGCCCTTCAGGTAACTTTTCGCCTTTCAATGCCCTCTCCACTACGCCCATGGCTCCACAATCGGTGTGCGGAAGGATCAGGATTTCGTCGGCCTTCTTTAGCAACGATATGGTGTTCTTAAGAGAGTTAACATTGGCTCCCGCGTTCCTCACGAAGACCGTGTTCCCATCGTTGAAATTCTTTTCCAGGTATTCATTTAACCTCCTGTCCATACAGGATATGACAATTCGCATAATTTATTAGAATAAGATACCCTTATATTTTTATTGTTTATACTAACTTATACTTTTCTAGAAAGAGTATTATCCCTTTTCTAATATACCATCTATTTTTCACATTTTCAAGTTTAGTTACGAATGTAATTTTAAAGTCTATGCGTTCAATTGTAGCAAAGCTTAAAACTCACGTCCCTTGACCACTTGCAGAAATGGAAGATAAAAAGACCCTTTTCCTGAGGGAGTCCTCCGGTCTCGTGAGGGAGGTCAGTCCTTGGTCGTCCATGTTTGCCACTTTCGGACTGGTGACCGGAGGAGTTCCAATCTTAATTTTAACCTGGCTTTTTACAGCGCCCGGGGCCAACTGGCCCCTAGCCTTTCTCCTGACTTTACCCCCGACCCTTGGCATGGCCTACCTCTTTTATCTTGCGGGGGTCGCCATGCCGAGGGCTGGAGGGGACTATGTGTTTAACAGCAGGGCCGTTCATCCCCTCGTGGGGTTCGTGAACTATTTTGGTCTCTTCGTGGGGTTCGGCCTCTCGCTGGGTTACTACAGCTACCTGGGAGCCCAGTGGTTCGGTTACCTGTTCTCTGGGCTGGGATTGGCCTACAACAATCAGGGATTCCTCAACCTTGGGAGCTGGTTCTCGGGCACAGAGGGTAGCATTGTGGTAGGATTGATCATAGTAATAATCTCAGCTGTCTTGGCTTCGGTTCCGAGGGCGCAGTGGAGGTTCGTGACGGGGGCGGGAATTATTACCTTCCTTTCCACCATTATTATGTTCATAGCCCTCGCCCAGATCAGCCCCAGCACCTTCGCTCATGCGCTCTCCACCACTACGGGGATTCCAAACGCATATAACCAGGTGATAAGCGATGCCACAAGTAACGGTCTAAGGTTCGAGAGTCCTCTATACGCCACGTTCCTAGCTGCGCCGGTGATCTGGTATTATTACACATGGTATAACCTGCCTCTCTCCTGGGCCGGCGAGATGAAACAGGTGAGGAAGAACGTGCTTTACGCGACTGTGGTGTCCATCCTCATAATTGCAGCCTATTACACCACGTTCACTTTCCTCAACCTTCATGCCTTCGGCTCAAGCTTCCTGACTTCCTGGAGTTACATCAGTAACCAGGGGGTTAATGACACCGTTTACAACAATCTGCAGAGCATAGGTGATTTCACACCCTTCTTCGCGTTCATTGTAACCCGCAGTCTACCCCTCTTCTTCATCATGTTCCTAGCCCTATGGTTACCCAACTTCTACAGCAATCCTCCCCTTGTGACGGGCCTGGTCAGGTATCTCTTCTCGTGGTCATTTGAGAGGATCATGCCTGAATGGATGGCTGACGTGAACGAGACCGTGAGGGCTCCGGTGAAGGCTACCCTTCTGGTTGGGGCCATGGGAGTTCTGGGCCTCTTCCTCTACGCCTACAACACCCCGGTATCCCTGGTGGACGTGACGGTGGTATTTGAGATAGGATATGGTGTGTTTGCCCTGTCCACCGCGCTGATGCCCTACGTGAGGAAGAACGTATACGAGGGGACGTTCCCCAACAAGAGCAGGGTAGCGGGGATTCCACTGGTAACCATAGTGGGTAGCTTGGTGTTCGCGTTCACGCTCTTCCTCCTGGCCTACACCTGGAACAATCCGGTGCTACTACCCATAAACCCGGAGACCATACTGTCCCTCGTCATTATATACGGTGCTGGAATTGCTATATACGCCGTTTCCTCCCTCAGGGCCAAGAAAAAGGGTCTGGACATAAACGTGCTGTTCCAGGAGATACCGCCGGAGTGAGGAGTGGGTTAAGATGGAGTTTTTTGAGATTCAAGGCTTTCCCGTAATGGTATTCATGGATGGAAAGGAGGAGAGGATGTGGCTTGCGGGTTGTCCGCATAAACAGAGACCTCTCCTCAATTCCCAGGTTAAGGGAAATGTGATCAGGTGTCCCTTCCATGGTGCGGAGTTTGACCTTATCTCGGGTAAGCTTGTCACTCCACCGGATTCAAAGACGCCCTGTCCCAAGGACTGTTCCCTAATAGAGGTAAAGCTTGTGAACGGGGAGCCAAAGTTCTCCAGGGATCCCTTCATTCCCTCCCTTCCCAGGAGGGAGTGATTTGTTACCTGGGGAGATCCTGAAGTTGGTCAATGAACTTAGGGTCATGCACGGAGTGCCAGAGGTGAGGTATGCCAACACGGGCGTGGCACAGTACAGGGCAAACTACATGTTGACGGAAAGACTTTTCCACCATTACGATAAACACGGATTTCCTCCCTTCTATCATTTCACCAGGCTTGGGAACTATTTCTACTCAGAGGAGGCACTGGGCTTCGTTCACTTCGAAAACTATCCAGAGCATAAGGTGAAGGATCTGGTGAGAAAGGTGGTCTTGGACATGGTGTATAACGACGCTGAGAGCGGGTGGGGTCATAGGGACACCCTTCTAGATCCCTGCTTCAATTACGCTGACGTGGGTGTTGCCAGGGACGGGGAGAACGTTTACGTTAACATTACCATGGTGTCAGCCTGGATTCACTGGCTGATCCCTCCGCGAGTCAGGGATGGCGTATTTTACTCCAGGGGCAGGGTATTTAACATGGCACCAGAGAAGGTGACAATTTTCAGGACCGAGGTAAGCCGGGTCAATCTCAGCAAGAAGTATTACGATCTTGGAGAGCCGGTTGCCATGGTCCTTCCCTCACCCTACTACGCACGTGGAATTGAAACCATAAGGCCCAGAACATGGAGGATGGGACAGGAACTGGAACTGGAGTTCACTCTGCCAAGGGTTGGAGGTCTGGTTTCGGTGGTGATCTCCGGAAGGGATCTCAGAGGTATGAGGTGGGAACCCATGACATCCAAGAGAGTTGGTGAATGTAACCTTCTGTGCTATCCTCAGGTCTCGGGGTAATGCTCCTGACGTGTTGCTCCCTAGCTAGATCAGTTTTTAAACTAGTGTAAGTCATTTTAATTGATGAATGGATTCAAAGTTCCCAGTTATGAGGGAGTTGACCCAACGGGTTCATGGTACTCCGTGCTAACTCCCCTCCTGTTTCTGGAGAGGGCAGGGAAATACTTCAAGGACAAAACGGCTGTAGTGTACAGGGATAACAGGTACAGCTACTCCACCTTTCATGATAACGTGATGATACAGGCGAGTGCGCTTATGAAGAGGGGATTCTCCAGGGAGGACAAGCTATCCTTCATCTCCAGGAACAGACCAGAGTTCCTTGAGTCATTCTTCGGAGTTCCATACGCCGGTGGAGTCCTGGTCCCCATCAACTTCAGGCTCTCTCCCAGGGAGATTGCCTACATCGTGAATCACTCCGACTCCAGGTTCGTTGTGGTGGATGAGCCCTACGTCGACTCACTCATGGAAGTTAAGGACCAGATCAGGGCCGAGATAATTCTGCTTGAGGATCCGGACTTCCCCAGCGCCAGTGAGAGGGCTAGGAAGGAAGTGAGCACGACCTATCACGAGCTGGTGAAGGGAGGATCAAGGGATCCCCTCCCCATTCCAGTGAAGGAGGAGTACTCCATGATAACCCTTTACTACACCTCAGGTACCACAGGCCTGCCCAAGGGAGTTATGCATCATCACAGAGGTGCCTTCCTCAATGCCATGGCTGAGGCCCTGGAACACCAGATGGATCTGAACTCCACCTACCTCTGGACCCTCCCCATGTTCCACGCAGCTTCGTGGGGATTCTCCTGGGCCACGGTGGCTGTGGGGGCTACCAACGTGTGCCTGGACAAGGTGGATTACCCCTTGATATACAGGCTCATTGAGAATGAGAGGGTTACCCACATGTCCGCCGCCCCCACAGTTTACGTGAACCTTGCAGACTACATGAAACGCAATAACCTCAAGTTTAGCAACAAGGTGCACATGCTGGTGGCAGGGGCAGCGCCAGCTCCCGCCACGCTGAAGGCAATGCAGGAGATAGGGGGTTACATGTGCCACGTGTATGGGCTCACCGAGACTTATGGGCCCCACTCCATCTGTGAATGGAGGAAAGAATGGGATTCACTTCCCATTGAGGAACAGGCAAGGCTCAAGGCCAGACAGGGAATTCCCTACGTTAGTTTCGAGATGGATGTCTTTGATGCAGAGGGCAAGCCGGTCCCCTGGGATGGAAAGACCATAGGAGAGGTGGTGATGAGAGGTCATAACGTGGCTCTGGGCTACTACAAGAACCCCGAGAAGACGGCAGAGTCGTTCAGGAACGGCTGGTTCCATTCAGGGGATGCAGCCGTTGTTCATCCCGACGGCTATATAGAGATAGTGGACAGGTTTAAGGACCTGATAAACACGGGAGGGGAGAAGGTATCCAGCATCCTGGTGGAGAAAACGCTCATGGAGTTACCGGGAGTGAAAGCTGTGGCAGTGTACGGAACCCCCGATGAGAAGTGGGGTGAAGTGGTAACTGCGAGGATAGAGCTACAGGAGGGGGCGAAGCTCACCGAGGAGGAGGTAATAAGGTTCTGTAAGGAGAGGCTGGCCCACTTTGAGTGCCCCAAGATTGTGGAGTTTGGTCCCATACCCATGACAGCAACGGGCAAGATGCAGAAATATATCCTGAGAAATGAGGCCAAGGCCAAGAAGGGAATGTAGATGTTCTCTTTGTTGTGTATTTCACGTTTAAGAGATCCGGGATAGAAATGTTGCCCTAGAACGTAAATCGCCACTTTCTTCACCTTTTAGCGTCCCTACCCCGGTCACCGTGTTCACGCTTTAGATAGCTCAGCTTAATACCGTGTGTCTCTACTTTCCTTATGGATCCCAAGGAAGCCTATTCCCTAAAGGTCATCTCAGAGGTTAAACTGGAACCCCAGGGTCTCATACACGGTGAGACCTGGATAAAGGAAAATGGTTACCACACGTCCATTTTCCTCAACCATAGGCCCATTCTGGAAGGTAAAGTCTCATTGCCCAAATTCCTGGGGGAGGACCTCTACTACGTAAGGAGTGACGGTTCAGCTCAGTTGTTATCGCAGTCACCCTATGGCGAACCAAAGAAGGTTGCAGAGCTGGGTAAGATAAACAAATTTGAGAAACATGAGAAGGGTCTCCTGATCCTGGGGGAGGACCTCCTGGACAAACAGACACCTTCAGTACCTTTCATCACGGAGAAGAGGAAATACAGGTTTGATGGGAGGGGTCTTCTGAGGACTAGGACCTCCCTCTACCTTGTCAGGGGAGAAGAGGTGATGAAGGTCCTTGGGGGAGACTTCGACGTTACGGATTTTGCCACCAACGGGAAGAGAGTTGTGGTATCAACAACTCAACCCGACGATGACCTTGGACTCAATGCCCTTTACGATCTGGATCTGGATACCGGGGAGGTCAGGAGAATAATCAAGGAGGATGGCATGATTCTGGCAGTTGCCATGAACCCTCACGGAGATGTGGCCTATCTCGGCCACGACAAGGGTAAGTCCCCGTGGGCAGTGAGGGAGGTCATCCTCCCGGAACTTGGGGAGAGATATGTGTGCGGAAAGACCTGTGGCTCCACAGTCCTCTCCGACGTCTTCGATGGAGCAAAGGACAAACTGGTTTTCCTCAAGGATCAGCTTGTCAGCCTTGGGCAAGTAGGCGGTGAGGTTAACGTGTACAGGATAAGCGATAGGAAGGTTGACAGACTTACTGAGGGGCAACGGGTGGTGAGGATATTTGACCATGACGGGAACTCACTGGCGTATTCATTCATGACTCCGGAGAAGCCCTCTCTCCTCTACCACGGCGAGATATACGATCCTAACCCTGGGGTTAAGGGACTCACTCCGGTGAAGATCAACTCAAGGATTGAGGGATGGGGAATTATTACTGGGGACAGGCCCACAATACTCTTCATACACGGCGGTCCCCATATGGCCTACGGTTACGGGTACTTCATTGAGTTCCAGTTCTTCGCTTCCAATGGTTTCAACGTGATTTACGCCAACCCGACGGGAAGCCAGGGTTACGGAGAGGAGTTCGCTAAGGGATGTGTGGGGGACTGGGGCGGAAGAGATATGATGGAACTCCTGGAGTTTGTGAACGACGCAAGGAAACAGTTCAATCTGACCAAGAAGGTTGGCGTCACAGGCGGATCGTATGGAGGTTTCATGACCAACTGGATAGTTACCCATTCAGACCTATTCTCCGCAGCTGTGAGCGAGAGGGGAATCTCCAACCTCGTGAGCATGTGCGGTACCAGCGATATTGGCTTCTGGTTCAATGCGGTGGAATCAGGGGTGGTGGACCCATGGAACCCAGAAAGCATGGAGAAGCTAATGAGGATGTCCCCCATCTATTACGTGGGGAGAGTTAGGACTCCCATCATGTTCATTCACGGCGAGGAGGATTACAGGTGCCCAATTGAACAGGCGGAGCAATTCCATGTGGCGTTAAGGTCAAAGGGGGCGGAGAGCAAACTGGTGAGATATCAGGGTGACGGTCATGAGCATGCGAGGAAGGGAAAACCTGATAACATGATGCACAGGTTGGGAATTAAGTTGCAATGGTTTAAGGACCATCTTGAGTAAAGTATTTTTATCTCGTTTAGTCAAATATTTCATATACTTCAAACCTACGCCCTAGGAGGCTGGTGGGCCTTCAGGGGTAGTTCATGCCAGCAGGTTGTTGTAGTGGAGGGGTCCTTAAGGACGTTCACCCTACCCTATCTGGTAAATGCAAGGATCATGAATGAGAGGATAATGGTTCTAGAGAAACCGGGAGTCTGCCTGAAGTAGAGCTAAGTCACACTAACCGTGAATTAATAGGATGGTTCTTTGGAAAGCATATGCAGAGGTTCGGGTAAGGTTGTAAAAATATCTAATTGAGTTAATAAATAGAACACGAGATTCCGCTCGTAGTTCAGGTGAAATGCCTGCCACACGGATGGATTCTTACTCCAAAAGGTTCTTACATGCGGTGCCTTTCCAATTCCATTGAAGCTTCGCGAGTGCCGGATTTGATCTATCACTTTAAAATCCACAATTACCAATATTTCTTCATGACTAACGTAGCCATTATTGGAACAGGTCACTCCAAGTTTGGTTCTAGGACTGATGTGAACCTTCAGGAGCTAGCCTGGGAGGCAGTTAAGCAGGCGCTTGAGGAGGCCAATGTGGAACAGAAGGACATCCAGTATTTTTCGGTGGGGAATGTGGGCACATGGAGCGCTGAACCCCTACCGGCAGTTGTGATAGGGGAGTACTGCAATCTCACCCCAAGCGGAACCATGAGGGTTGAGGCAGCGTGCGCCTCGGGTAGCGCAGCGCTGAGGGAGGCATACCTTGCAGTTAAGTCAGGTGAGGCAGACATTGCCATGGCCATAGGGGTGGAGCAGATGCATCAGTCCCCTAATCCCACGGTAGTGGAAATGATAGGAAGGGCAGGAAACTACTTCTGGGAGTTCGAGAACTTCGGTCTGACCTTCCCAGGATATTACGCGCTGTATGCAACCGCATACATGAACAGGTATGGCCTGAAGGAGGAGGACCTGGGAAAGATAGCCGTGAAGGCCCATCATTATGGGGCCATGAACCCCTACGCTCACTTCCAGAAGGAGATAACCATGGAGGAATACCTGAAGTCCCGTCCCGTGGCGTGGCCCCTAAAGCTACTGGATTCATCCCCGATCACGGATGGTGCCGCTGCAGTCGTCCTGGCCTCTGAGGAGGTGGCCAACAAGTATACCGATTCCCCAGTATGGATAGAAGCCCAGGGAGTGGGTTCAGGCACAGCTAACCTTTCCAGGAGGACAGACTTCACGACCATTGAGGCAGCCAGAATGGCAGCCGAGCAGGTTTACAGGAGAGCTAAGATAAACATGGACTCTCCATGGAAGGAGATAGACGTGGCAGATGTGCACGACTGTTTCACCATCGCCGAAATAATTGCGTATGAGGACTTGAGGTTCGCCAGGAGGGGCGAGGGTCTCACTCTGGCCAGGGAGGAGCAAACCTACATAGGCGGGAGGATTCCCGTAAACGTTGACGGAGGGCTCAAGGCCAAGGGCCACCCCATTGGAGCAACAGGGGTTAGTATGGCAGTCTCCCTTGCCAGACAGCTCCTTTACAGGGCCCCCAACAAGGGTATGCAGGCAGAGATAAGGAACGGAAGGGCACTGGCCCATAATGTGGGAGGAACGGGACATTACGCCTACGTTACCCTATTCTCCACCAGGAGGCCGGGACTATGATATCGGACGTGAGAGATGCCAAGCAAAAGGAGATAGCTGAGGTTCTGAAGCAACTGGACATGTTAACCAAGATGACGGGCCTACCAGTTTACCCTGAGCCCAAAACGGGGAACCCGCTGTGGTCAGACGTCAGGGAGCTGGACCTGAGGTATCAGATTCCCGTCAAGAGGATATCAAAGTTCTTCGACGAGCTCAAGAAGGGGAAGGTTCTGGCCACCAGGTGCAACAAGTGTGGCACAGTGTACTTCCCGCCTCAAGACGACTGTCCCAAATGCAGAACTTCAAATCTGGAGTGGAAGGAAGTTCAGGGAGAAGGAGAACTCCTCACCTACACCGTAATTTCCGTGAAACCACCGTCCTTTGCCCACTATCCCGACTACGTGGTGGGCATAGCCAGATTTGGAGATGTTAGTGTTACCGCATGGGTGGAAGGTCCCCGGGAGAAGTTAAGGGTTGGTTCCAAGGTGAGGCTTGACGTTTCCAAACGTGAGCCTGAGGGATATATAACATATAGACTAATCTTACTTTAATAACTTTTTTAAGTATTCTCCTCAAAAAGTAGAGGAAAGTTAACCACCGTCCCATAAAAGTTCTTGAGAATTCTCACTAGGCTGGCTTAGGGTGAGTATCTCGGAAAGGATGAATAGGAGATCGGCACTTGTTCGTGAATGGTCTTTGACAGCACAACGGGCTTCAGTATGAAAACCTCTGCCTCAACCTCCCGTGACCAGGACAGCCCTTCCAAGAACATTTCCCTCCATCATGTCCTTCATTGCGGTATTTACTTCTCTCAGGTGATATTTTCTGTACACAGGCTTCACCATTCCCTCATGGATGAGCCTCACTGCTTCCCTGACTTCCGCCCTCGTGTATGCGGCAGAACCCACGATCCTGTGCTCCCTCATTATGGTGAGGGCCGGTCTCATTAGGGAGATTTCCTTTCCTGTGACGTTACCCACCAGCACCAGAGTTCCTTCCCTCTTTAAGGCTCTCAAGCTCTCGTTCACGGTCTCTGACCCAACCAACTCGATAACAGCATCTACGTCCTTAACTTGTCTGGAGAAGTCCTTCTGAGTGATGACCTGGTCAGAAAACTTGGACACTACCTCGACCTTGGAAGAAGAGGTAACCGAAACCACCTTAGCCCCCAGGAACTTGAGGTACTGTATTGTATGTATTCCCACTCCTCCACCTGCCCCGGTGACCAGGACAGTGTCTCCCCTTTGGATCCCCGCAATTCTGCTTGAGTGTATTGCGGTAGCTAATGGGCACACTCCAGCTGCATACTTTTCGTACTCCTTATCGGGCAGGGGGAAGATTCCTTGCTCCCTTACCGCGACCACTTCAGCATATCCCCCGGGCCTGGCCTCCCCTAGGAACCGGGCATTCTCGCACAGGTTCTCCTTCCCAGCCTTGCAGTACCTGCACTCTCCACACGTTTCAACTCCATACACGCCCACAGGCTTACCCTCGTACTCTCCGTAAATTTCGTGGCCCAGGATAAGGGGAGGTGTTAGGTTTCTGAACCCTCCCCTCCATATCACCAGGTCCCTTCCACACATCCCAGAAGCTTTAACTTGGACAGATAGACCCTCGCCAACCTCTGCCTCCCTGAGAACCAGGGGCTCTGAGAACCTCTCAAGGACAGCAGCCAAGGCCTTCATTACTCTCCCCTGAAGTTGGGCTTCCTCCTTTCAAGGAAAGCCCTCACACCTTCCTCAAAGTCCTTGGTGCTGAAGAGAAGACCGAAGAGACTGGCCTCAAGTGATGATCCTGCCCATATATGTGTCTCCTCCCCCAGTTTGTAGGCAAGTTTGGCTGAGGCCACGGCCAGGGGAGACTTCTCGGCTATGGCACTGGCCAGTTTCTTCACCTCGGTCTCAAGTTCCTCGGGTTCAGCCAGAAACTCCACAATTCCCAGTTGATGGGCCTCCTCAGCCTTAACCCTCCTCCCGGTCAGGACGAGCTCTAGGCCCCTTCTTCCCGTTAACCTGGACAGGCGTTGTGTCCCACCACCTCCTGGTATCAGACCTAGGTTTATCTCTGGCTGTCCCATTTCTGCCGCCCTAGAGGCAACCCTGAAATCTGCGGAGAGGGCCAGTTCCATTCCCCCTCCAAGGGCAAGTCCATTTATGACCGCTATAACTAGCTTAGTCAGAAACTGGACCTTCATGAAGACCTCATGGAACTTCCTGGAGGCAATCATGGCCTTCACGGGAGTTAGGGAGCTGAATTCCGTGACGTCTGCCCCAGCGCTGAACACCCTTCCCTGACCGGTAATTGCTATAACTCTGACCTCCTCCCTCTCCTCCAGGTAGTCTAAGGCTTGGTTTATCTCCCTTATCATGTCACCGTTGATTGCGTTATACCTTGTGGGTCTGTTCAGCACTATCCAGCCCAGGGGTGGCTCTACCCTCACCAGAATTGTGGTATATTTGGTCTCCTCTTTCCCGTAGGTGTGAAATCCTTGTCCGGCTTTCCTCCCCAGCTTACCTTCCTTCACCATGGTTAGCAGGAGGGGATCCGGGGAGAAATGATCCATCCCGCTTCCCTCCCTCATTTCCTCTAGGGTCTTCATCACCACGTCAATGCCAATCTCATCCGCATAAGAGAGTATCCCCTTGGGTAACCCCAACCCTAGGATACATCCCTTCTCGGCGTCATCCTTTCCCACTACCCCTTCCCTAAGGAGATAGCTCACCTCATTCACTGCAGGGGCAATCAGGTATCTCCCCAACCTCTTGGGTGTGGAGGGAAGGGTTGGTCTCACGAACTTCCCTGGAGATGGATACTGATAGTAACCGCTTCCCGACTTCACCCCCAGTTTACCCTGAGATACCAACCTTTCCGTGGAAGCGCATGGGAACGCCTTGAAACCCCTTGCAGTAACCGCCTTCCACACGCTGTATCCTATATCAAGCCCCGTGTAGTCTGCAAGGAGGAAGACGCCCATGGGGAAACCAAGTTCTTCCATGGCTGAAGAGTCTACTTCCTGAATTGTTGCTATCCCCCTTTCCACCAGATAACACCCGGCCTCCATTATCCTCAGGAGCACCCTGTTCACGAAGAAGCCCGGGACATCCTTGACCACTATGGTCTCCTTGTTCATGGATCTGGCCATCTCCACTGTTGCCCTCACCGCATCGTCTGATGTATCCTTTCCCCTGACCACTTCCACTAGGGGCATCAGTACGGGTGGATTGAAGAAATGCATTCCCACAACTCTATGAGGGGATTTCAGCACGGAAGCAATCTCTGAAATGGGCAGCGAGCTAGTATTGGTAGCTAACACCGCGGAAGGTGAGGCGTGAGTCTCAGCGTTTTTGAAGATGGTTCTCTTCAACTCAAGGTCTTCCTTCACCGCCTCCATCACGAAATCGGCATTCCTTAAGGCCTGTACTTGGTCAGTCTCTGGGTGAATCCTGGCCAGAACCTGTTCAATGCCCTCCTTTAGGGAGCCGGACTCCTTCAACTTGGAGAGACTCCACTTGATTCTCTCCATGGCCTGTTGCAGGATCTCCATTGAGATGTCGTTCATCCATACCTCGTTGCCCGCGATCGCTGCAAGTTCAGCAATCCCGTGACCCATTACGCCGGATCCTATGACTGTAACCTTCAATGTTGAGACCTCAAGCTAGTTCTATGTTTATCCCCACAAGTTTTCTTACCAGGTCCCTGGCCACCATCAACCTCTGTATATCGTTTGCCCCCTCGTATATGGTGGTGATCATGGCGTCCCTCAGGTAACGCTCCACCCCAGTCTGGACCTCTACGCCTGCTCCCCCGTGTATCTTTATTGCCAGTGAGGAGACCTGTTCCGCAACCTCAGTGGCTATCATCTTTGCCAGTGATGCGGCAGTAACTGCAAGGTTGTGGTTCTTCTCCGCAAGAGTTGCAGCCCAGTAGGTGAGCAACCTGGCAGACTCAAGGTGAGCTAGCATGTCAGAGAGCTTGAAGGCTATTCCCTCAAAGGAGATGAGGGGTCTCTCAAACGCCTGCCTCTGTAACGAATAGTTGAAAGCCCTCTCGAACGCCCCTTGGGCGATTCCCACTGCCTGGGCAGCTACTCCCACTCTTCCCCTGTCATAAGTTGTCACGGCCACCTTGAAGCCCTCATCTACCTTTCCCAGAACGTTTTCCTCTGGTACCTCCACGTTGTCCAGTATTACCTCATTGGGTTGTTCTCCCCTGAGCCCCATTACGTTTATCTTTGAGCCAATCTTGACGCCGGGCCAGTCCCTCTCCACAATGAAGAACGTCAGTCCCTTCCACCTCTCCTTCCTGCTTGGCGGTGGACTTGTCCTTGCTGATACCACTAGGAAGGACGCCTTATCCGATCCGGTGATGAAGTATTTCCTCCCGTTGATTATCCACTTACTCCCTTCCTTCTTGGCGGTGGTCTTAATCCCCGCAACATCGCTCCCAGCCCCGGGTTCGGTGTTAGCGTGGGCAGCAAAGACCTCTCCCCTGGCCACGGGTGGGATGTATTTCTTTTTCTGCTCCTCTGTTCCAAAGATCAGGACAGGGGTGGTGAAAAGGTGGTTTGCCCCAATCCTCACCATGAAGGCTGGAGAGATCCTGGAAAGTTCCTCATTGGCGATGGTAGTCATCATCATGTCTCCTCCCTGCCCTCCGTAAGCCTCAGGAATCCCCACACCCATGAGGCCCATTTCCCTGGCCTTCTGGTAAATCTCTTCGGGAATGGAATTTTCCCTTTCTATTCTTTGAACGTTGGGAAGGAGCTCCTTCTCAGCGAACTCCCTCACTGCCCTCCTAAATAGCTCATGATCTTCAGATATTTTTATTTCAAAATCTTGCAAATTTTCGAAAGGAAACAAGTTAGATCGAGTATAGATATATCGAACAAAATATAAAATTTAGCTCGTGAATTTTGATAGGAGAGTTGAAGGGTAAGATACCTTGATTCTGGGTAAGCGGTTTTACTATGTATAGAAAAAATGTATAACTAAACTTAAATGCTAAGAAAAGGTATGATATGCATGGGATATTATAACTACAATTTGACGGTGGATAAGCTCCTCGACTACGGTTCCACCGTATACTCCAGTAAGGAGATTGTGTACAGGGATAGGAGGCGTTACAGTTTTTCCAAGTTTAGGGAGAGAGTTGAAGCCTTTGCCCAATCCCTACTAAAAATTGGTGTGAAACCAGGTGACAAGGTGGCAGTGGTTGACTGGGACACTGACGTCTATATGACTGCGTATTACGCTGTGCCCATGATAGGGGCGGTCCTTCACACCGTCAACGTTAGATATCCGCCTGAGGTCATGCTTAAGACTGTAATTCACGCTGAGGACAAGTGGGCAATAATGAGGGATGAGTTCACCCCACTCCTGGAGAAGGGCAGGGCCTTTCTGGGCGGATTGAAAGGCGTGATTACCTACTCCGACGAGAGGGAGAAGGTCAAGACCAGCTTTCCAACCCACGACTTCTGGGAGCTTCAGGAGAGCGGAGAGAGATTACCTCCACAGGAGATAAAGGAGGACATGCAGGCAACAGTTTTCTACACCTCCGGGACCACAGGGGAACCAAAGGGTGTATGGTTCACGCACAGGGACTTGGTTCTTCACTCAATGAGCGTGGCCCTGACCACATCAAAGCCACCGTTAAGATCGTCACAGGATGATAATTTCATGATACTGGTTCCCATGTTTCACGTTCATCAATGGGGATTTCCCTACGTCACCATGCTCGTTGGAGCAAACTACGTTCTCCCAGGAAGATACGATCCTGCAATGGAGATAGAGCTCATGAGGAGGGAGCACGTAACTTTCTCCGCCATGGTTCCCACGATCCTGTACATGATCCTGTCACATCCCAACGCGTCAAAGTACCCTGAGGTGTTCAAGGGTTGGAAGGTGATGATAGGTGGGGCTGCATTACCCACTGGACTGGCATATGCGGCCAGGAAGATGGGAATAAACATAGCGGTGGGATACGGGATGTCCGAGACGGCTCCAGTGTTGACTGTAGCCTATTACACACCCGAGGTGGAGAAATTGCCTGAGGAGGAGAGGTTCCTACAGCAGATAAAGACAGGTGTTCCCATACCCCTATCCCAGGTCAAGGTGGTGGACGAAAAGGGGAATGAGGTTCCGTGGGATGAGAAGACGGTGGGGGAAATAGTGGCTAGAGCCCCCTGGTTAACTAGGTCATACTACAAGGACCCGGAGAGGACTGAGAAGCTCTGGAAGGATTCGTGGCTCCACACTGGAGACCTGGCGGTAGTTGACAGGTACGGTTACATCAGGATCGTGGACAGGGATAAGGACGCAATAAAGAGCGGAGGGGAGTTCATTCCATCACTGATACTCGAGGACATAATCTCCACACATCCCAAGGTGGGTGAGGTGGCCATAGTGGGAATGAAGGACGAGAAATGGGGCGAGAGGCCAGTTGCATTCATAGTCCCCAAGGGTGAGTTGAAGGAAGAGGAGATAAGGCAGTTCCTCATGGGCAAGGTGGAAGAAGGGAAGTTACAGAAATGGTGGATCCCAGACAAGTTTGTGTTCGTGAAGGAGTTCCCAAAGACGTCCACTAACAAGATAGATAAAAAGGCATTACGTGGCCAGCTAAGCCCTGGTTAAATTCACTCCCTCCACTAGAGCGAACGGGTATACTCCTGGGAGGGGCGCATCCCACCAGGCCACTGAATACCTTTCCTTGGAAAGTTCTTTTATTCCTGAAATAATTTTTCCCAGTTTGTCTGCTATCCTGACTCTCCCCGCAACTCCTACAGGTTTCCCTTCTTTTATCACCACTACGGCGTCCCTACCCACGGTCGAGAACTGTCCCTCAGCCCTGTTCTGAAATCTTGTGTACCAGTTGTTATTGAACAGGATCACGTTGCCATCCAGCAGGGAGCTCTCCGAAACCTCTCCAGGAAGGACCTCGAGGGTCCACGGCCTGGGATAGACCCATCCAGCATTTCCAGTGGTCTCCCGATCTAGTACCTTCCCAACCTCAATGTTCAGGAGGGGGCTCGTGTAAACTCCCCTGTCTATTATTGTAGTCCTCCTGGTGGGCACTGCCTCATCGTCAAACTCCCAGGAATTGAGCTCGTCTCCCTTTGGGTTGTCCATAAGGGTGAACTTCTCGCTTGCAACCACGTCTCCTGGCTTCCTTGTGGATAGGAAACTGTTTCCTGTCATTATGCTGTAACCTGAGGCAGAGTATGCAACAGTTGCCATTAGGTTGCCCATCACCAGGGGAGATAATACGACGTTATATTTACCGTCGGAGACGTCGTAATGGCCGGTGATGGAGGCGTATTCCTCAGCCCTGGAGATGGTGTCTCTCACCTTCCTTTCGTCATATGATGATGAGGCAAAGGCCCACTGTCCGCTGTAATCTCCGTTCTTTGCCCTGAAGTAACCCTGGAACCAAGTCCTGCTTTCCTCCCCCTCAAATCCGTGAATTGTGGTCAGTCTCTTGGTGATGATAGTGGCCGTGACGGTACCGTACAAGGGATACTTGGAGGAGAGGAGGGGCAATAGCCTTGATGAATCCTCAAAGAGGTTCACCACTCCCTTATCCACCTTGGAGAAAGAGAACTTCCCCGACCTTTCCATGACCGTGGGGACTATCCTAGACTCGGGTAGCTGATCTAGGGCCTTGTCCAGGCTCACCTTGTCTAGGGAGCTCACCTTAGTTACGGTGAACCTGTTCCCCTTTCTGAGCAGTACGTTAAAGTACCTATCCCTTAACCTCTGAATGGTTTCAATCCTGCTTTCCACCACCTTGATTACCAAGGTTTGACTGAATATCTCCTGAACGGCGTACGGACTTGACATCTAGATCACCTTAACCATAACGTTCCTGAGCCTGAGATCCGGTCCACCCATGGAGACTGGAATTCCTTGATCCGGATCTCCTTTCCCGCATGTACCCGGGTAGAACTCCAGGGAGTCGTCAGCTCCATCGATGGCGGAAAGGAAATCCGTGGTCTTTCCCTCAAGGACAGGGAATAGAACGGGATCCCCAATCTCACCACGTCTTATCTCGTACGCTTCAAGCCCTATGTACCGCTGGCCCATCCTCATATCGTCTATGTTCCACTCCATGTACGTTTTGAAGAATATTCCCTCCTTTACGTCCTCAATTAGTTCTCTGAAATTCATGTCCCCTGGAACAAAGAAGGTATTGGACATCCTGATTAGGGGCTCTCGATCAAAGCCAGAGGCCCTGGCAGATCCGTTGCTCGGAACGTTATTCCTCTTCGCTGTAAATCTGTTCTGTAACAGCTCATTCACCTCTCCCTCCCTGATCAGAAGCTTTCTCCTGGCCTTCACTCCCTCGTCATCAATCTGGTAGTAACCCATGCTGTTCTGTATGGTAGGATCATCCGCCACGTTCACTGCAGGATTTCCGAGTCTCCTGGAGTTCATGGTAGCCAGGTAACTGGTACCGGCCTGGGCAAATTCTCTACCTAGAACTCTATCAGCCTCGAAGGGGTGTCCAACGGACTCGTGAGCCATAATCCCGCTCAGGATAGGGCTCAGGACCACATCCCTCCTTCCAGGGCTTATTCCCTTACCTGTCTGAAGAACTCGATCCAGTGCCTTCACCCTCTCCACCAGATGAGCACCTACCTTCAATTCCCTCAAGGTCTCCAGTCCTCCGCTTTCCCCCAGTTCATGCCACGCTGTGATGGTTCTGCCATTACCCGACATCACCAGGTTATATGATACGAGGATCCTGGGCACTCTGCCCACGATTCTGGAGCCGTTAATCAGTATCTCCTTCTCCTCGACGCTCTCGGAGTAGGTTAAAACGAAATTGTGAAGCTTGGACTCAATTTTCTGGGAGAGGACCTCCTTGGAGATGTCCTTCAGTAAGGCAATCTTCTCCTCGAGGGAGACGGAGGTGAGGGGAGTTTTCTCGTCCACCTGATATGTTCCGTTCTCAGGTTCCACGTCCAGAAAATCGCTGGACCACCCTGACACCCTCTCTGGACTGGGGTTAAGTTCCTCTGGTGATTGGGAGGAGGCGAAGAACAGCGCACCGTTGAAGTACCTGACGGAATACCCTCCCTCCACCTCGTCATAGACCCCTAGTAACTCACCGTTCATCAGGGAGATTACCCTTGAGGAGATCTGATGATGCCTCACCTCAACGTACTTGAAGGGAAATTTACTGGCAATGGATTCTAACTCATCCTCTTTTTGGGTCATACAGGGATTGTACAACACAAATTAATGAACTCATCCCCTATTACAGTATAAATGCAGAGTAATATGGGTAGTTTTTCAGTAAGTGAACTTGCCTACCCTGTCCAGTTCTGTGCATTTCAGGTTAAAGCGTCCTTAGCTACATAGCAACGTAGGAGGCACGTCCGTTATTCGCGATGCTACTGCAGGCTTTCAATCTCACAAAGTCGTTTCAGTTTGGGTAAATAACGAACTAAAGTTGCCTACAGTTACAAAATTCTTTTGTACCATAAATCTGAAAGTTTACATATGAGAATAGTAGTACTGGGGGCCAAGGGAGGGGTCGGAAAGTCTATGGTGGCTCTGCTCTTGGTGAGGTTCCTGCTCTCCTTGGGAAAAAGGATACTAGTGGTGGACAGGGATATGACAGGTTACATTTCATGGTTGGCGGGAATCCGGGGAAAGGGACTCATGGCCAGTGTGATAGACAACGAGGAACATAACTACCTGAAGACGTTCAACGTGGATAAGGGAATCCTACACGTTCTAAAGTTCTACGGAGATGGACCGAGGCTGGTGAACGACGTGAGACAATTCTCCAGGGAGGATATAGCCAATGAGGTGAGGGAAAGATATAGGGAAGTCCTTTCACTTCCCCACGATCACATAATATATGATAACAGGGGCATGATAGAGCCCAGCGAAATAGAATTCAGTCTGGATAGCATTTCCCTGAACTTGACGTCAGTGCCTCGGCCCTTGAAAAGTTTTTTACCAGGGTAATACGAGTTTTGAATAATGAGAAGGGGTAAGTGGCTGAGGAAACTGAAGGAGGCGCTAAGGTGGAGGAGGGATTACCTGAACGCGCTGAGGGATGCGCTAAGGAAGTTCAGGGCTGACGTTGTGAGGAAGCTGCTTTTGGCTGTGATCTCGGAGAGGGGAAGCCTAGCGAGTATGGCCGAGGCCCTGGGCTTCGACTACGAGAGCGTGCTGGGCAAGCTTGACGAGCTGGCTGACGTTGACCTGCTCCCACCTGTGAAGCTCCTGGTTGGAGGTCACCCCGTGCAGGTGGCGGTGGACGATACCTTCGACGAGAAGGCCTACGCCAGGGCCATGCCCGTGTCCAGGAACCTGGCCATGTTCTTCTACTCCAGGGTGAAGGGGACCTTCATCCCCGCGATCCAGCTCCTGGTGGTCACGGTGAGGGACCTGGTAACGGGCGAGGTGTACCTGGTCCACATAGACGCATACGTGGCCAGGAAGGTGGCAGAGCTTGCCAAGGCCGTGGGACAGGACCTGAACTTCTCCACCAAGGTGGACATGACCCTCCAGGTCCTTGACAGGTTGAGGAGGGAGCTCAACGTCCAGGTCATAACCTTCGACTCCTGGTACGTGAACGGGAGGACCCTCCTCTCAGACGTGGTGTCCTCCCTCAAGTCCAGCGCACGGGTCGTCGAGGGTGACAGGTCCGTGCCCGTTGGACTCCTCCCCGAGGGAGAGCACCACGTCACGTACCTGGGAGTCCCCGTGAAGTTAGTTGTACTGGACTATAAGGGTTACGGCAGGAGATACCTCTTCTCCACCGACCTCTCCATGTCCCCTGAGGAGATACTCACCGCATGGGAGAACAGGTGGGACGTGGAGGTGGTGATAAGGGAACTGAAGGCTCTGGGCCTGGAGAATGGTTCGTTCAGGACGTGGAGTAAGAACCTTGGTTACGTCAAGCTCATCTCGATCACGTTGAACTTCCTCCTCTCCCTGAGATACGTCCTTGGGGAGAGCCTGGGAGTCGTACGGCTCTCCCGCCTGCTTAAAACTCTTTACCTCGAGGTTGGTGATGTCAAGAAACTGTTCAGTCTAAGGTAAGTTCCGAAAAGTGCTATCTGGAGATCGGAATGTACCTGACCAAGTACCCTCACACTCAATCATACTGGGTTTACGTATCTGACTCTCTAGATGTTAATTTGAAGATGACCTTGGATTACGATGACTATCTCTGGAGTAAATGGTCCAAGAATCTCAACGTTAAGGGTAGATCCCTTGTAATCAACATGGTACCTCCTGATTACAAGCTACCTAATCTAGACCTCTCCAGGTTTAACGTGGTGATTCAGATCCCCTTCATGGAGGAGCTATTCGAGTACTCTGGCAGGATTGAGGAACTTCCTGTAGTGAGCTCCCTGAGCCCTATCCTTCCCTTCCTGGGCTAAGTCATGTGACGTCAAATGCAACCTCGAGCAATCTCTTACTTTGCCTGAATCTCCAGTAATCCTGACGGATTGTACCAATTTCCCTGGTTGTTGGGGTATGGTCCTTGGCACAGGCGTTAATGTTCCAACCTGGTATCTTCACGATCACCAGTTCCCTGACCTCAGGCGGGACGGGAAAGTAGTCGTATATGTCATTTCCGTAAATCCTTTCAGCCTCCCCCCTGGGGACAACCTCCCTCAGGATGGGTAGGCCCTCATTCACGATGCGATTAGCCTCCCTGAAAACGTTATCCATCTCCTGGTCTGTCGGTTTCCTTTCGAGGATGACCGTTATTCTCCCGTGATTTTCCTTCACGTACGTGGAGTAGGTTATCTTGGTGTTAAGCACGCTCTGGAGGGCTCCCTTCACCACATGAAGACCAGTGTGGGTTCTCACCTCAGAAGGTAAATTCGTTCTGTCCCACCTCTCCCTTCTTCCTCTTCTCCTCCTCCCTCTTTCTTAGCTCAACCCTCCTGATCTTACCGCTGATTGTCTTGGGAAGTTCATCCACGAACTCGATTATCCTGGGCACCTTATAGGGCGAGAGAAGAGTTTTAACCTTCTCCCTTATCTCCTCGGCAAGCTCCTTGCTGGGGTTATATCCTTTCTTCAACACTATGAAAGCCTTAACCAATTGCCACCTGACGGGATCTGGAACGCCTACCACTGCAGCCTCAGCCACCGCGGGATGTTCCAGGAGCGCACTTTCTACCTCAAATGGTCCCACCCTGTAGTCTGACGTTTTTATAACGTCATCTCCCCTTCCCACAAAGTAGAAGTATCCCTCCTCGTCAAAGTACGCCTTATCCCCCGTGTAGTAGTATCCCTCCCTGAACGATTCCATGTTCTTCCTTTCATCGCTATACCCCAGGAAGAGACCTATGGGTCGAGGGGTGAGCCTCACAGTAATGTGGCCCACTTCGTATGGTCTTGTGATCTCCTTTCCCTCATCGTCGAGGAGCCTCACGTCGTAGAGAGGATGCGGTTTACCCATGGAGCCAGGCTTCACCTTAAGGAAGGGGAAGTTACCTATCATCGCGGTGGTCTCCGTCTGACCGTAGAAGTCACGTATGGTGAGGTTGAACTTATCCTTCCAGGTCTTTATCACTTCTGGGTTCAGAGGTTCTCCTGCACTCACCACAGACCTCAATCTCTCGAACTTGAACTGGTTAAGGTCGAGGGTTATGAACTGTCTCCAGGCTGTGGGAGGCGCGCAGAAACTGGTCACTCCCATCTCCTCAACCTCCTCCAGGTATCTCTTGGAGTCCAGCTTCCCCTCGTAATTAATTGCGGCAATTGTTGCACCGACCAGGAGAGGAGAGAAGAATGAGCTCCAGGCGAACTTCGCCCATCCAGTGGCGCTGAGGTTCAGGTGAAGATCGTTTTCCCTGACCCCTATTATGGAGGCTGTGGTGACGGAGCCCACTGGGTAAGAAACCGCAGTATGAATTACCCTCTTGGGCATTCCCGTTGTTCCCGAGGTGAAGTAGTTTATAATCACGTCCTCTCCCCTTGTGTCCTCAGCCTCAGCATTACCAGACTCCTCCTCAAGAGAATTCCACGTTTCCCTCTTTCCATCAATCAGGAACTTCTCGGTCTTAAGGGAGCCCAGCGCCTCCTCTACCACGTGAGCCCTTAAGGAGTCCGCGATCACAGCGTTGGGTTTAAGGTCTGAGAACCTGTACTTCAACTCCGCGACAGTTAAGTTGGTCGCGCTGGGAACCATCACGAATCCCCCCTTAATTACCGCAAGGAACACGGCCCAGTGCATGGGGTGGATCTTGGTCATGAGATACACCACGTCCCCCTTCTTGAGGCCATGTTTCCTCAGAGTATTGAGCACCCTATTGGACATGAATGAAAGTTCGTGGTAACTGATCTTAGCCTCCTCTCCTGTGTTCATGTCCCTCCATACTAGCGCAGTCTTTCCACCCCTCTCCTTCACGTGAATTTCCTCAAAGACGTCCCTGACCCAGTTGAACTTCCTTAGGTTCAACTGGCCCATCATTCCTGCTATATCCTTGAGTGACTCCTCACCGGGAGAATTCTCGTACTCAATGAATTTCCTGAAAAACTCACGAACAGTTACCATGTATATATCTATCCAAAAAGACATTATTAATTTTAAGAGGAGGGTAGAGCCACGGAAAGATCATCCTCATAGATCTTTAGGATGGATGTGGTGTTGTGTATCACGTAATATAAGGGTATTGCCTCCACGTACCCAAATCCGCCGTCCACTATTATCGTATTGCCCACCACCAGTGGAGTGTCTATGACTAGGTCCTGCCCTGTGGGATACAGGTTCACCACTTTCCCTGTACTTGCATTTATCACCTGGATGTACTCGAAATCAGGGTTCAGAATGTATCCGTCCACGTATGTGGGTCCAATGAGACCTGGCGCGCCCCTAACCAATGGGTCTTCCCAGATAACCGCACCGTTACTCAGGTTTAGCGCTAGGATTTTCCCATCCTTACGGTCATTGATGTAAATATGTCCGTTCACAACGGCAGGGCTCTCCCCATTGTTAGCCCCTGTGGGAAGCACGTAACCTGACACGTTCCTGATCCAGATGATTTGACCGTTGGTTCCATTCAGGGTTATTACTATTTCCCTAGCCAAGGTTTCGTTGAAGAGCGGACCGTGATGAAGCGGGTAGCCCGATATGAACCCGTCCACTACGTAATCCCCTGAAACGGCCATCACAGCGTCGCCGGGGCCAGAGTCGTAAGTGAAGGGTAATTTAGTAACCCATGCTATCTTCCCGGAGGTATATATCCCAACAAGTGAAGATACGTTTTGAGGATAGGCTGAGGAGAAACCGGCAACCAGTATGGTTCCGTTGGGCGCATTGACGTAATCTAGACTGGCCATATTTGCAGTGCCAAACGGGCCAGTTCTCCATATTAGTGATCCCGTCTCCGCGTTAACTGCGTAAATATAGCCGTTGCCGTCATCGAAGTAGATGGTGTCGTTAAGGATAACAGGAGTTGGCATTACCTGCGACTTGGTCTGGAAGAACCACACTGGCTTGCCCGTGGAGGCATTGAGAGCCATAAGCCCTGATAGGCCAGTGAATTCTCCCCTGTGTCCTCCACCGAAAGCGTTGAGCAGACCTTGGCCATAGGTGAAGAAGGCCCCTCCCAGCCCCACGTATACTAGACCGTGATAGATCAGAGGCTGGGACATGAGCGTATCGGGTAACATGGCCACAAACACGGACTTGCCCGTGATGGCATTTATGGCATAAAGTACCCCATCTGAGGCGGAGACATACACTATCCCGTTGGCGTAGGATGGAGGAACTGCATCTCCCATCATTTGCACGTATCCTTCCCTGAATTCGGGAGTGAAAGTCTTGATCAACTTAAGCCAGCCGGTGATGTTGTTAAAGCTGAAGGCCGGCATGATTTGCTGATAGACCCAGCTGGTATTGAGGTCTCCATGGACATAGGGTACTCTGTTCTGCGAGTTATCAAAAAGCGTCCAGGATCCCTCTGTCAGGTTAGGTAAATTTTGCGGGAAGTAATAAACGCACACGGGAAAACCGTCAACCTGATACAGGTTCATCTGATAACTTGGGGACGGTCTCACCACCTTCACTGACGTGTGAGTCGTCTCCGAGAATGCATATCCGATACCAACTCCAACGAGGAGAGCGAGAACTATCCCAATTAAAATCTTGTATTCCATGAAACAAACAGGAATCTTACAACTATAAAAAGTTTCACTTTTATTTTCTAAAAATTCTCTTTAACTTTTAAAATCTTCCACCTGATTTGTTTTCATCTACTCTTCTTAACGAGCAATACCACCAGACCCGCCAGAATGTCGAATAGGGCAAGGGAGTAAACTCCTGCCGTGAACACTCCTGTCAAGCTCTCTAGGAAACCAACAATGATGGGTCCAGCTATCCCTCCTAGATTGCCCAGAGCGTTAATAAGGCCAATGGATGCTGCCGCAGATTCCTCACTTAGAAATTCTGTGGGAATTGTCCAGAAGACAGGAATGAAACTGTAAATCCCAATTGCAGATGTCACGAAGAAGATGAATGAGACCACAGGTTCCTTCAGGGTGAAGGCACTCAACGATAGGCCTATACCAGCAACAAGAAATATGGCCAGCGCCAGGAGCTTTCTAACTCCCGCAGTATCCGAATACCTTGAGATGAAGATGAGGGATATGGATGCCACGAGGTAGGGAATCACTGTGAGGTAGCTGGCCGTAGATGCGGAGACTCCAAAGCTCTTTATAATGGAGGGCAACCAGATGGTGTAACCGTAAAGGGACGTGACTCCAAGGAAATAGATTAAAACGAGGAGCACCACGTCCCTATCTCCAAGAGCCCTCTTCCAAGAGCCGTGAGATACTATCCTCTTTTTCTCATCCTTCTCAGCCTTCATCTTGTTCAGGAGTTCCTCCTTCTCCCCCTCGCTTAACCACTTTGCATCCTTGGGAAAGTCCGTGAGGAAAAGCCAGATTATAACCACTGAAGCCAGGGCCAGTATACCCTCAGCAACAAATAGATATCTCCATCCAGGGTCGTCTCCAAATACCGAGAAGAATGAACCAGCTATGAGTCCCCCTATGATCCCTGACACTGGGATGGCAGCATTGAACAGGCTGTTGGCGAACCCCCTTTCATCTCTCAGGAACCAGACGCTCAGGTAGAAGATGACCCCCGCGTAAAAGGGCGCCTCTGCCAGTCCTAGAAGGAACCTCAGAAGGTAAACCTCAGGAACGTTCTGAACGAACCCCGTGAGAATTGTTATGATTCCCCAGGCTGTGAATGCCAGGGCAAACACTCTCCTGACTCCTATCCTGCTTATGCCCAGGTTTGAGAAGACCTGAGGGATAGCATAGGCCACAAAGAACAGACTCGAGGCAATGGAAGCTATGAGATCTGCACTGGTCTTGGGAACGCCTAGATCCCTGAACATTCCTGCAGAAATTGCGTAGGAGATGTTAACCCTATCCAAGAAATTTACTAGATAGAGATAAAAAAAGGATGGGCAACAACCTAACTATTCTCTTTGAAGAGGATATACTCCTCAATGGTTGATCGCTCATTAAGATAATATTTGCTAGGCAATATTATAAATCATGAGAACTAGAATTAATCTTCGCGGCCTCTGGTCTCCTTTAGTGCCTCATACGCGAGCATCCCCACGAAGAGGGTAATCACCCCAATCTCCAGGGACTGAATCCCTAGCGATACAAGGAAGACCGCGGACAATCCTGTGGACAATATCTGGAGAACTGGATAACCTGGAGATCTGAAGACCCCACGAAGTCCCCTATGTCTAGCGATCATCACTTCTAGCCCCGTCAGCATGTAGGAGAAGACAATCCCAAAGTTGCTGGCCAGAGCAATGCTTTCCACGTTTCCCAGGAAAAGGGAGAGCATCATAATTGCACCCACAAGGATAAGGGGATGTCTCACGGGGAGCTGAAAGTCCTTTGAGAGTTGATCCAGCGTTCTCTCACCCGCCACAATTATTGAGAGCGTGACGCTCACCGTAGCTATCAAGGCTGAGGCTCCAATCACGTAATATATGGCTGACGGAGCGTGTATACTGCTCAGTGCCAGGGAGAGGGGTGCAGAGGATAGCCCATAGTAGGTGTAGGGAACAGCATCCACCATGGCGAAGATTACGGATATGTAGACCAGTGAGGTAATTATTAAAGACCATACAATGGCCCTTGGAATTACCCTCTCACCGTTCTCGGTGGAGGGAGTGAGGGTAGCTATGGTGTTGAATCCCGAGTAGGCGAAGAACGCCAGGTTGGAGGCCACTAATAATCCTGTTATCCCATGGGGAAGAAATGGAGTGAAATTATGTGTCCTGAGTCCAGCGATGGCCAGAGTTGACGTCGTGAACACCAGAAGACCTAGGAGGTTAACCACGACCAGCGCAGTTTCCACGTTGGCCACAAGCCTTAATCCAAGGTAGTTGAGAAAAAGCAGAACGGCGATGAGCAGAACTGCCATGGGATAGTACAGAAAGGATGGAACGCCGAGCTGGGTCATATAACCTGAGAAGCCAAGAGCAGTGGCTGCCCCACTAATGGAGTAAGCTATAACCCTGAACCAGCCCACGAGGAAACCGCTCATCCCTCCCAGCGTCTTCAGGGTGAAGCTGTAAACCCCTCCCTCCACGTCAGTATAAATTGAGGATAATTCAGCGCTATTCAGGCCCACTGTCATGGCGTAGATCGCCGTTATGACGAAGGCTAGGATAGCCCCTGGTCCTGCGGAGGATATGGTGGTACCGGCCATAACGAATATTCCCGCCCCTATGATGTTACCCAATCCTATGAAGAGAGCCTGCCAGAAGCTAAGTTTCCTCATGGGCGAAAGTATTGTGACGATTAATTTAACTGTTGAGTCTGGGCATAGCGTCGTCAAACTTGCAAAAATTTGGTTTATGGCTCCGTAACTTTGCATTGAAACTTAAAACTAAGATATGCCAACACGACGAGACCCTGAGTCTGGGCATGTATTACTCGTATTAAATAATTTTGATCCTAAATCTAATACGCCACATCCCGGGATGAACCTATGGAAATTTGACAAATCTGTGGATATGGGGAAACCCCATTAGAAGATCGTGAACTGTCAAAAATCAACGTATATATGAGGTCAAGATCTGTTCATTCTGTACTGTTTTCAGTTCCCTTCTTCTCATGAATTTTTTCCTCTTCCACAATGTTCACGGTAATTCCCGCATTCTTGTAAGCGTTGGGGTTAGTCCTCTTTATCCTGAGGGTGTAAAATACTGAGAACAGCAGAAATGCTACCCCAACAATCACCGCTTGAGTGACGGGGAATACGGGGGGCCATATGGATTCGTAAAGGACGAAGGCAAAAACTCCGGTAGCAATGGCAGGCAAAACGTAGTGCATTATGGGGTGAAGAAGCTGATTTATCCCAACGTGTTTCTCCTTCAGTCTATAGAACATTACCATCACTGCAGTGTTATTTGCAAAGTGCGCTACGATGAATCCAACTAACGCAATTGTGGTGAGGAAATCAAACGCGTTTTCTAGAGCAGAGGAGACCTGCTGGGAAGTTGCGCTCAACGCGAGCATCTGGAGAGGCGAGACGCCAGATAGGAACCCTATTACGAACCCTGACAGTACTGCAACCAGACTGGAGGCAATGCCCACGAACAGGAGAGCCTTACTTGGAGTTATCCACTTCTCGTGAACGTAGGCGAAGAACCTGGGGAGAATCCCGTCCCTACCCATGGCGAAGTACACCCTACCGGCGTTGGATTGCATGGCCACGCTGTCGGAGAAGGCAGAGTTGAACGCAAATAGGGCAAGCATGAGACCACCCACTATCCCCATGAAATGGGCATACACAATTATTCCAGGTATACTGTTGTTGGCGAAACTGGTCATGTTATCAACTCCCCATCCCACGGTTAAGGCATAGCTCACCTCTGTTAGGACTATCCCCACTATGCTCACTCCTAACATCAGGGCCTTAGTTATCGCCTTACTGTTTTTGACCTCGTCGCCAAGAGGAGCGGAGCCTCCATACCCTATGAAACTGGTCAATCCGAATATCATTCCAAGGCCCAATCCTGCAATTGGACCTCCCAGAGGTGCGAACTGGGACCCGTACACCGAGTTCCATGCAAAGGGATTAAACACGTTCAGCGTATTATCTGGAGCTCTCAAGATGATATAAAGGGAGGTCACAGCAAGGAAGGCAATCTCGGTCATGGCGGCGTACCTGATGTACTTCATTTGGGGCCTTATTCCAACAATCGCAAGTCCAATGGGCACCAGAATGAAGCCCAAAATGAAGGGAATCCATATCCATCCTGGTAAGCTAATTCCAAAGAAGTAGTTCAGTACCCCTGGAAGTACTACACCTGCAACGTAAACTGGAATGGCCGCCGTGCTGGCTATCTGATACACGGGATACATCAACCCTGTCACTATTGCCCAGAAGGGACCCAGAGCTGTGGCCACGTATCCGTAATATCCCCCAGCGCTGGCATGTCTTTTAGATAGATGGTATAGAGTGTTCACCTCTATGAACATGGTAAGCATGGCCAGTAGAAAGGCAAAGGGTGTCAGCACGAAGGCAAATGCTGCAGCTGATGTGATGAAGGCCACGGTATCACAGGCCGGTGCCATCGCCGCTATCTCCTGAGCGACCGCCTCGAGCGTTCCAACAACACCTTTCTTTAATCTAGGAACTGCCTTTTGATTGGACATTTTAGGGTCAACCTAATATTAGGGTCAACCTAAAGTATATAAACTTTCCTTATGTTAATGAAGGTAATGGATGAAAATCCAGTGATAAGGAGAAATATGGAGGACCTGGGGAGTGAAAGGGTACAGATGGTGAAAATTTCTGATGGAATATTTACAAGTAGGAACCCATTTCAGGACGTCTTACTGGAGGATGGTGTCCTAGTTCATTGCATGAAGCATTGCATCAAGGGAGGTTGCGTGGTGTACGAGGTCAGGGTGAGAGAGCCCATCTCGGACTGTGAGCTGGTGAATCTTTCCCAGAAGGTTGAAATAGTTAGAGCCGTGGGTATTGCCAAGTCCTCAATCTCCTTGTACGCCATGAGGGAGATGTCCAAAAGGTTGGGTTACCTTAAGTTAGAGGACGCTGTTTCCAGAATTGTGCGTAAAATGAATGAGGGGATGCCCGAATGCTAGAATGAGTTTAGATTGAAGGTCCATACGCGATAATTCCCTTGACGTCCTAGGTATACGTCTGGATAAAGGACTGGTTCCCTTATGTAACTTGACGTTGCAGTTAGAGATGATGTCATTCAGTCCTGTACTCCCTTATGTGAAGCACGAAACCAAGGTCTCTCACTTTCCTGAGCAATTTCTCATCAGCAGTATAGACCTTTTGATCTAGGACCTTGCCGAGTGCAATATATGAGGCGTCGTACAGGGTTATTCCATATATTAACGAAAGGGACACGGCATCCCTGGTTATATCCTCAAGGTCATAGAGAGTAAGCTGAAAGTCTGCGAGGATCTTACCAATTTCTTCAAGCTCCTTTTTCCCTAACGCATACGTATATCTTAGTCCATTAAGTACCTCAAATGGGAGAATACAAGGGGCTGACAGGTCCTCCACTCCCTTCACATAGGCCTCCTTGAGGAGCAGGGACTCCTTACTGTATTCTTCGTTCGCGAACCACTTAATGACAACAGAGGCATCCACTACTGCCAATTTTTATCCCGCCACTCCCTCACTGTTTCCTCTGATCTCTTTCCCCCGTAATTAAGGAAGTACTCATAGGATTTAGCCGAGGCCTGCTCTATCCTCTTAACATCCTTTCTCCTCTTTCTTATACTCTCCTCCTCTATTACCTCCTCTATTTTCCTCCTTATTATCTCGCTCCAGTTAATGTAACTCAATTCGTCCATCTTTCTCTTGAGATCATCATCAACCCTGATTGTTATAGTTGGCATATGTAAGGATTGCCCACGTATATTAAAAGAATTACGCATAACCGGATAATGTACTTACTTGGCTATACAGGGACAGCCCAAACCTTGTGGAACGCTAGGATGAGTATTTTATTTCCCATGTAATCTACTTCCCCATGGACATCGTGGGTAAGGTTAAGAGAATGAGGGAGATCGGTGATGAATACGAGTCGCTTCTGAACGACGTTCTCAATGCCCTCTTCAAGGTAATTCCAAACTGCGTTGCCCTAAACATGGACGATTCCCTCATGCCCGTCTATGCCATCTCGGCATTGAAAACTCAGGGTCTTCTGGCCTTCCCCTATAACTGCGGAGGTAAACCCGGTTACGTGGTGATTAAGGAGGACGGAACTGTGGTATTTGAGGATATGGAAGGGCATACCCAGGAAATGGGAAGGCTAGCCTGACTGATATGCCTTCAGAAACTCCCTGTACTTCTCATATACTGAGGGATGTTTCTCCTTGATCCCCTCCAGGATCTCCTCCAATCCCTTCACAATATTTGTGGGATTCTCTATCTCGTTCTCTCCAAAGGGAGAGTCCAGATAGACCTTCCCGTCCCTCAACACAATCTGAACGTTTGAGACAACAGGTCCCGTGGCGACCTCATACGTGATCTCCTCTGCTATCCTCATCTCCTTATCCCGTAGATATACCATGACAGAGATCTGGTTGTAACAGAATTCGATCCCGCTCCTCTCCACATTTACGGACTTAACTCTCATACTTCACTTTCTGTTTTATAACTTAAAACTTTTTTTACTATTACTCTTCATTTACCTATTTTAACGAAGTTAGTGCTAATGATAATCTTAAAAATTTGTTAGAGTATAGCACACGTTATGAAACTTCTGGAACCATTCAATATAGGAGATGTGGAAGTCAGGAACAGGATTGTGATGTCACCAATGATCTCCAACCTCGGAACGCCTCAGGGTTATCCCAGTGACGAACACATTGCCTACCTATCTAGGAGGGCTATCTCGGCGGGGTTAATCATTACGGAATACACCTACGTGAACAGAAGAGACGCTAGAGGGTCTCCAAATCAACTGGGTCTCTACGACGACGAGCTCGTCCCCAAATTCTCCAGGTTAGTTGATGCAGTGCACGGAAGGGGATCCAAAATTTTCGTGCAACTTGTTCACGTGGGAAGGAAGACCAGAAAAAGTTTCATTTGGGGAAACGAGCCCATAGCCCCCTCTCCTATTCCCATCATGGATCCGGTCAAGGAGATGAGTGAAGATGACGTTAAAAGGGTCATAGAGGACTTCGCGAAGGCATCAGAGAGGGCGGAGAGGGCAGGATTCGATGGCATTGAACTCCACGGTGCCCACGGTTACTTGATTGCCCAGTTCCTCTCTCCCGCAACCAACAAGAGGACCGATAGGTACTCGGACGGTGTGGTTTTCCTGGAGGAGCTCATTAAAGAGGTGAGGAGTCGCGTCTCAATTCCGGTTGGGCTAAGGGTGAGCGTGACGGAATTCGACGATACTGGACTCACTCCTGAGATGGTTTCAAGAATAATCTCCCGTGTGGAGGACAGGCTCGACTACGTTCACCTATCGGCAGGGAGAGATGGACCCCTCGGCTCATCCATGCCGATGTACTGGAAGAGACCGGCCTTCGTGGAATACGCCAAGGAGATGAGAAGGCCCAGAATTCCGCTTCTGCTTGTGGGTTCGGTCATAACTCTGAGGGACGCCGAGGAGGTCCTTGAGGTTGCGGACGCCGTGGTCCTGGGAAGACAGCTCCTGGCTGACCCGGACTGGTTACCCAAGAGCCTCAAGGGAGAGCCAGTGAGATACTGTATTAGATGCAATCAGCAGTGCAGGGGGTTTGCGAGCAGGGAAGTTAGATGTGACGTCAATCCTGAACTTGGCTGGGAACTTCTTCCGCTCAAACCCGGCTCAGGGAGAGTAACAGTGGTGGGCGGTGGACTTACGGGACTGGAGGCTTCCAGGGTTCTGGCAAAGAGGGGATTCAAGGTCATCCTCCTGGAACAGGGGGACAAGCTGGGAGGTCAGCTTAACTGGATCATGGATCCCTGGAAGAGTGAGTTCCTGACCATTTTGGACTATTACGAGAAGGAGTTGAGGCGACTTAACGTTGAGATTCACCTTAACGAGAAGGGAAGCAAGGGCGATGGATTATGGGCAGTTCCAGACAAGACACAACCGCCCTTTAAGGAGGTTGAGGGTTCCGAGATCCTCATAGACTCAAACCTGTATGCCTATCAGGACTACGCCTTCAAGTGGGCCGAGAGAAACAAGGTCTACATCACGGAGAGGAGTCTCCATCACCTGGACAGGACTAGAAGGTACCTTCTAGAGAGGGCCTACGCCGAGAGGGGAATTTCGGTGGTCAAGGAGGGAAAAGGAAAGGTGGAGTTCAGGGAGTTCGTTAGACAGCAACCCACCATTGGGCAAGCCGTGTCCAGGGGATTCTTCATGGCATTAGATTACGAGCCGTGAGGATTAAAAAGATCTAGGAAAGCTTAAATAGTTTAAACTTTCTCTTCTCTTATGAACTGGAAACTGGTTATTCTATCACTGGGAATGTACCTGACCTTCTGGGACATTTTTAACGTTCCGTACATCATAAATTACGCTGGAACTCAGTTTCACGCTTCATCACTTCTTGCTAGCCTACCCCTCTCCGCTGAGATGATCGGTTACGCTATGGGTGGGGCCATGAACGGGCTCCTATCCAGTCTGCGTGGCAGGAAGCCAGGATTACTCCTCTCCATGGCACTTGTCTCAGCGGGGTCCCTGGTGGGCTTTATGGCTCAATCCTTCACGTGGCTGATTCCGGCGGAACTGTTAATAGGTCTGGGAATTGAGGGGGAACTGAGCGTGGTCCCTGCGTACATTTCTGAGACGGTTCAGGCTGAGAAGAGGGGGAGAGCCGTGGGTCTAGTCACGGCCTCAGGATTCCTCACAACCCTGATAGTAGGTCCCATTGCAGTTCTCCTGAACGGAGAATGGAGGTTCCTCTTCCTAGCCGGTCTGCTGGTGTCCCTTGTGGCCCTGGTAACCAGAGTGAGACTGCCGGAATCCAGGATGTGGAGCGAGAGGAGGGGAAGGCTCACCTTCGACTGGGGCATGGTTGTCATGACCATTGTATGGTTCCTCAGCTACTTCACAGGGTACGCACTGTTCGCCGATCCTGTGTTCCAGTTCATAGGCTCTCACGGTTTCTCCAATACTTCCCTCTACTTCACCTACATACTTTATGGGGATCCCCTGGGTGTAGTTTTGGCCACACTTCTAAATGACAGGTTTGAGAGGAAGTACAGCGTAGCCTTAGTCAACTTGCTGGCCGGAGCGGTGATTCTGGGATGGTTCCTCTCCAGTGGGGTGACTTTTCTAGCACTAGGCTTCGCTGAGATGTTCCTGCAAGGTTTCAAGTTCCCCATAATGTATACCTACACCTCTGAGATATTTGGAACTAGGATAAGGACGCTAGGTTACGGAATAGCGGATGGACTGGGACACCTCGGAGGGGCTGTGGGGCCAATACTTTTCGCCTCCAGTTACACGTTGAACCAGTTAGGTTCCTTCCTCATGCTGAGCGGTGTGGCTCTTCTGGCCGGGATGATTGTTCTAGCGTGGGGCGTCAGGACCACGGGCAAACCCCTGGAACAGATCAGAGGATGACTCGACTTTATTTTTTCAAGAAGTTATTCGTGGTAAATGAACCACGTAACGAAGCTGGCCTTCTCTGGTGGTATTAGATCACTCACGTCCTCCCTCATCTGGCCCTACATAGGCTTTGGCCTCTATAGGTACCTGGGGCTCTCCTTGGTTCAGGTGGGTCAGTTCTACTTAACCCAACTGGTGATCTCCTCCATCGCATACGTGATAGGGGGATACCTGACAGACTACCTGGGGAGGAGACTCGTGATGACCCTCGCCACATCACTCTCCTCCCTGGTGCTAACTCTCGCCTTCTTTCTTAACACTGCGGGCGTGGTGGGAATGGTCCTGCTCCAGTCAGGTTTCAGTAGTATCTATGCAGTGGCGAACATGGCCAGTGTAGGGGACATGGGCGGTAACTTCAAGCAACTTGTGAGGTCGTTCAGTGTAATACGTGTTGGAATTAACGCCGGGTGGGCAATAGGCCCAGCCATAGGTGGTGTTCTGCTGGGAGAGATTGGATTTAAGCCACTTCTCCTTCTGGGAGGAGTTCTTTCCGTGGTGGCAATCCCCTTCGTGTACTCCCTTCCCGACCATAAGGGGAGGGTGAAGTTCTTCTTTCCCAGCAGGAAGTTCACCCTGTTCCTGATCCCAACCCTGCTCACCTTCACGGTGATGGGCCAGCTGGGGTTTCCCCTGGTCACCTACTACAGCGGGCTCGGGATTGCTGTGTGGCAGGTTGGACTTCTCTATGCTGTGAATGGAGGACTCATTATATTCCTGCAGACTTGGATAGGGGAGAGGATTTCGGGCAATTACAGGAGGTGGATAGCTGTGGGAATGACAATTTACTCACTGAGTTACGGGATTGTATTCCTGGTCAACGATTTCTGGGAGGCCCTTCTTGATGTGGTGGGAATAACCATAGCGGAGATGATTGTTTCTCCCCTGTCGCAGTCCATCTCCACCTCCCTGGCCGAGGGCGAGGCCAGGGGAACCTACTCTGGCATATATGGCCTCGTTACCTCCATGGGAAGGACGCTTGGCTCATCCATGTCGGCATTCCTTCTCACCAGGGGAGGAGAGGTAGCGTGGCCTACAGTGGGAGGAATTGGACTAGCCTCTGCTATTCTGTACCTAGCATTGATTTGAATATCTCCAGAAGACGCTTCCCGTTCTCAAGCATCCATAGATCATTGTTGAAGAAGACATAGGCTTCCTCCGGGTTAATCTCCACCACCTTCCTGGCAATCTCTTCGAGCTCCTGGTCGGTGTAATTGTGAAAGTACCACTTTTCCCTTCCGTGCATTCTCAGATAAAACACCTTTCCAGGGAAGAGATAGGTTCCCATGGGGGAATCCACAGATGCGAGAGGTACAGGCGGAGGAGACTCAAACCAGGACCTATCCCTGAACTCGAACACAGCATTTGGCACTGCGCGCCACGTCTCCAGGATTCTCCCTTCATTCTCCTCACTCCTCTTGAAGCTGGGAGGTAACTGGAAGAGATAGAATCTGGGATCCAGATCGCGAAATAACTCCACAAACCCCTTGAGATCCACGTCCTTGAGCCTCTTAACGTGGGTGATTTCCCTGTGGACTTTTACCGACCATTTGAGATTGAATGTAGCCCATCCCTTCACTGTGGAGGTCCTAGGTAACCTGTAAAAGCTGGAGTTCAGCTCCACAGCTTGAAAAGGCGTGTTCTCGACGTACCACTCAAGCGATCTTCCCTTGTTCCATGGATAGGACCACCCAGAGGTTCCTACGTATATTTTCATGGGATAAGTTTGTGAGGGTTGATAAAAACCCTTCTCGAATGGGCACCACAATTCCCCTGGGAAGGAAAACGTATCGAGCAGAGAGCCACCCTGCCCTGGAGATGAAGCTTCCTGTTTCCTTGACAGGCATGTCTCAGGGGACGCCTTACCTCAACCGTAGTACTTAGGTAAAGTTTTTATCTTGGTATTACTAATATAGAATGTGGAGGAATTAGAGAAGGCTTACAGGGAGGAAAAGAATGCTAGGATAAGGCAGAGAATACTGGGGGTGAAGATGTACCTCGTGGACGGGTTCAGGGAGTACAGGGTGGCCGAGGTCCTCGGGGTTTCGTACTCAACGGTGAAGAAGTGGGTCGCGAAGTACAAGAGGGGAGGGGTCGGAGCGTTGAGGGATAGGCCAAGGTCGGGTAGGCCCAGGAAGTACTCCAGCGAGGAGGTGAAGAAGGTGCTGGAGACAAGTCCCAGGGAGCTGGGATACAACCTGGAGGGGTGGACCATGAGGGCGCTGAACGCTGAGCTGAGGAAGAGGGGGATAGTTTACAATAGGTATCACCTTTACAGGGTAGTGCACCAGCTGGGGTACGGTTTCGTGACGCCCAGGCCGGTGAACGCCAGGGCCGAGGTGGAGAAGCACCGCGATTTTAAAAAAAGTGAAGGAACTGATGGGACGCAGGATAGCGTTCTTCGATGAGACAAGGGTGGTGGTGGGCACCACGGTGAGGAGGTGCCTCGCCAGGAGGGGTTCCAGGCCCAGGATCAGGGTGAACCTGGGCTTCCAGCACTTCTACGTCTTCCTCGCCCTTGACGCCATTTCAAGGAAGGTGCTGTACACCCTCTACAACTCCCTCTCCAGCAAGAACATGAAGAGCTTCGTTTACAGGATGGAGAGGAAGTGGGGCAGGGAGACCAAGTACCTCGTCCTTGACAACCACTCCTCCCACAAGACGGGGGCTATCCTGGACCTGTTCAGGAGAAGGGGAGTGAGACCCGTTTTCACCCCAAAGTACTCGCCAGAGCTAAACCCTGTGGAGAGGATCTTCAAGGACCTGAAGTTCCACCTTGCGAACAGGTTCTTCAACAACGTGGAGGAGGCAAGGGAGGAGGTGAGGAGGTTCTTCGAGGAACATCACGATCAGTTTAATCTTGATGTGGTCCAATATCTGGATTTAGATGAAATAGAGGTAGAAAACAATGGATAAAAACTTCCACAAAGTACTACGGTACAATGGACAGCTTTGGTACCCCCTTAAGGGATTGGGAGGGGAGTTGAGGTCGCGATCGAGAAGGGGACGATAGGGTCGGCCATGTCTGAAAATGGTAGATGACGTCTTCCCCAGCATCAGTTACAGGTTTGGAAGCATACAATGTTACGACCTGCAATTATCATCAATGAACAGCCCTCAGCCAACGTTAGACAGTGATCTTCTGAAGTATTAGCGTCATATACACAAAAACACAAATTGTTAACAAGATTGGAATAGGCGGAGCTTGTCCAAAAACTTATACGTTCTTTGGAATGAGCGGGGTCAGCACAGTGGATACCACGGCTATTCCGAAAAGCACCAGAAACGAGAAGGTTAAATCATAGTTCATACCCAGTAGTGCTGTAACTAACGCAGTTCCTGCCGCTCCACCAACGGTATTCCCTACACCCCATACATAGGAGTTGGCCACAGTGAAGAAGTTCTTGGGGAAAACCTGCCCAACGTAACCGAGAAGTATGGGAAATGCAGTGAAGGCTGCAAACGTGAATAACGTGTAGGAAAAAAGTGACAGGTACAGATTCCTGGGATACACAAGGAAGATACCGAAGAAAACAAGACTTAACACGCTACTCAGGGCGAAGGTGGCCCTGCCCCCAAGTCTCTCTGTCAGCCATCCGAACACAGGCTGTCCAAACACTGAACCCAAGAAACCCACGGTAAGGAATATCCCGGTGAACTCCTTTGAAAGGTAAACCTGGTACACTAGTACTTTGTGGAAGTTTTTATCCATTGTTTTCTACCTCTATTTCATCTAAATCCAGATATTGGACCACATCAAGATTAAACTGATCGTGATGTTCCTCGAAGAACCTCCTCACCTCCTCCCTTGCCTCTTCCACGTTGTTGAAGAACCTGTTCGCAAGGTGGAACTTCAGGTCCTTGAAGATCCTCTCCACAGGGTTTAGCTCTGGCGAGTACTTTGGGGTGAAAACGGGTCTCACTCCCCTTCTCCTGAACAGGTCCAGGATAGCCCCCGTCTTGTGGGAGGAGTGGTTGTCAAGGACGAGGTACTTGGTCTCCCTGCCCCACTTCCTCTCCATCCTGTAAACGAAGCTCTTCATGTTCTTGCTGGAGAGGGAGTTGTAGAGGGTGTACAGCACCTTCCTTGAAATGGCGTCAAGGGCGAGGAAGACGTAGAAGTGCTGGAAGCCCAGGTTCACCCTGATCCTGGGCCTGGAACCCCTCCTGGCGAGGCACCTCCTCACCGTGGTGCCCACCACCACCCTTGTCTCATCGAAGAACGCTATCCTGCGTCCCATCAGTTCCTTCACTTTTTTTAAAATCGCGGTGCTTCTCCACCTCGGCCCTGGCGTTCACCGGCCTGGGCGTCACGAAACCGTACCCCAGCTGGTGCACTACCCTGTAAAGGTGATACCTATTGTAAACTATCCCCCTCTTCCTCAGCTCAGCGTTCAGCGCCCTCATGGTCCACCCCTCCAGGTTGTATCCCAGCTCCCTGGGACTTGTCTCCAGCACCTTCTTCACCTCCTCGCTGGAGTACTTCCTGGGCCTACCCGACCTTGGCCTATCCCTCAACGCTCCGACCCCTCCCCTCTTGTACTTCGCGACCCACTTCTTCACCGTTGAGTACGAAACCCCGAGGACCTCGGCCACCCTGTACTCCCTGAACCCGTCCACGAGGTACATCTTCACCCCCAGTATTCTCTGCCTTATCCTAGCATTCTTTTCCTCCCTGTAAGCCTTCTCTAATTCCTCCACATTCTATATTAGTAATACCAAGATAAAAACTTTACCTAAGTACTAACGAATTCCCCCAGAAAAGTGGTAGTTCCGCTAATGAACATGCTTCTCATGAAAACAAGCGCTCCCAGCACAATGAGGAACTTGTAGAACTTGCGATCCAATTTTTCCGTGGACTTTCTAACCAGGTTCACGCTTCCCCTTCTCACATCCATAAGGCCCACATATATGGCGAGGGTGACTAAAACCATGTAAAACGTGAAAACTCCAAGCCCGAGAACCTCACCCAAACCGAGGATAAGAAACGATATTACAGACGGCATAACAGCCCTGCCAAGGCTACCCATGGCACCGTTTATGCCAAGCGCTCTTCCAGAGCTTTTTCCAAATATCCTAGCGAGTATTGCTCCTCCTAGGGGATGATAGAAGGCCTGTCCTGAGCCAAGAAGGATGGCTCCCAGAGCAATCAGGGGAATGGCCAATCCTCTCTCTAGAAAGGATAGTGCGAACAGACCAGAGGCCAGAGCCTCCAGGAAGATCCCCAACGCTATAAACTCGGCGTCGGAGTCCCTCTTATCAGCCATATCCCCAATCAGCGGAGATAGTAAACCAGAGAGAAGCGTATAGACTATGGCCAATGCGCCAAGAAATACCACGCTTATCTTCTCCTCAGTGGTATAGTACACGATCAGGAGCGGAAATACCAGAAAAACTCCATCGTTTGAGAAGTGTGCCAGTGAAGTGAATACCAGTGCCCTAAAGCTCTTAGATTCCATAATAAGTATCAAAGATACCTAATAGGCTTAAAATCTTTTGTAAGAAAGATTGAATATTTATATTCTAGTATATATTTTCAATCTAAGATTGAGGATAAGGGAGATAACTCTGGAGCGCTCTTCATTGGTGGACGAATGTTACTCTCGAGAACCACAGCTGACCTAAATTCAAAAGCGTTTTGAACCAACTATTGAACGAGCTTACATGGTGGCAGTGCAGAGAGGTCGAAACGTTCTACATTTTGAATTAACTTTTTAATCATAATTTAGATCCTCTACGAGTGGAGAACGAGGAAGACCATTCAAGGGTTGAAATGTTTATACATGCTTTCAATTCTTACACAGCTAGTTACGCGGTGAGGTTGTGCGAACTTGATAAATAGATCGCTGAAGTGGATGTGGTCGGCACTGGTTTTCGGGATCTCCAGCGGTCCCCTTTCAACTCTCGTAACCCTGAACATAATTGATATGGGCGGAGGCCCCCTCATGGTGGCCTATGCCATCACCCTGTCAAACGTGGTGCTGATTCCTGCCTCAATGTTCTGGGGATTTCTTGCCGATAGGTTCGATAGAAGGAAGCTGATTCTTGCAGGTTTCGGTTTCTCCACCCTCTTTCTGGTCCTGGCATCCCAGAGCAACAGCATTCCTGAAGTTGACCTGAATTACGCGGGCTTCACGTTCTTTTCCACGGCATACAGCACTCCCATGAACCTGCTCATCATGGAGTCTGCAGAGAAGAAGAAGTGGGCGTCCAGCTTCTCCCTGCTCTCCATGTTATCTTCCATTGGAAATTTGGTTGGCCTCCTCCTGTCCACATTCCTAGTGTTAGTAATAAGAATTACGGAAATGTATGCAATTCTAGCGCTCTTCTCGGGCTCTGCCTTTGTGCTGGCTCTACTTTTCACTCCCAAATCCATGATGCTGGAAAGGACGTCCATGTTGCACAGTATTGAGTCTTTTGCGGTGAGGCTCAAGATGTTACCCCTGATTTTCCTGCATAAGCCCAGGTTGAGCCTTTTCAAGATGTTCAGTCTGAGTAGGCTCACAAAGAAGCCCATTAACTACGTACCCCTTCTCTACATCGCAATAACCATTTTCTACGTGTCAAGCGGGCTGTTCAACACCCTGTATCCAGCAAGCCTTTACAATGAGGGTATTGATAAGAGCCTGGTTCTGGGTATAATCACCGTGGGAATGCTTTTCCAGATACTGACCTTTCATTTCGTTGGTCATTACCTTGAGGACAGAGATGAGAGGGAAGCGTCCTTTAGGTCGTTACTGCTGAGGGGGACAGGTTACATAGTGATGGGTATCTCGTTGTTAACTCCCCTCACTGCGATTATTCTCGGGTTCATCTTTTATCCTCTCTCCGCTGGTGTGGCGTTCTCTCTCTTTTACGCTGCCTCCAACACACTCATTTTCAAGGTGGTTGGCGGAAGGAGACAGGGGACCACATTGGGCGTGTATAGTACCCTGGTTGGAGTGGCGCTCTTCTCGGGCTCACTCATCTCTGGTTTTCTCTCGAAGGCAGTAGGGTACACAGGAGACTTCATTGTAGCTGGAGCTCTGCTCTATCTCTCTGGGAGCATCTTCAGGTATCTGGAGGAGGGATGACGAATATGTGGGCAAAGAATTTAACTTGCCAGGAGATGGTGGAACGATGCAGATCCTTCTGGTGGTTGGGGTAGTAATTCTAGTGCTTGGGGCAGTTCTGGTGTTTGGCCTATATCCCTACCTTGACTCTCAGGCATCGCAGCAGATACTTAACGGGTTAAATTCCAATATGACGTCCAAAACTCTGGCCCCAAACGGGAGCATTTCCTTCCCCTTTAACGCGAATGGAAAGGCCATCTTTATCTTCTACTATAACTCAACGCCTTCTCCGCTTGAGGTGGAAGGTGTTCCGCAGAATGATTCTTCCGTGACGAGCTCAGGGATATACTATGTTATACCCAACGGTAGCGGTAACCTTCTCCTCGTGAATAACTGGAGTCAGTCCGCTTCCTTGAAGTATTCCTCCACATATTACTACGTGAAGGGAGGTGCACTCCTGGGAATATTCATCCTAGCTGGAATTCCAATGTTAATAATAGGTGCATTCATCACTATATTCGCACTGATTAGAAGAAAAAGATGAAAATCACGTGAGAACTCTGGGGAGGGTCTCCTTGGCCTTCTCTAAATGTTTTCTTATGGCCTTCTTGGCCTGACCGCTCAGCGGGCCTTTATACCACTCTGTTATGTCCAGCGTGATCTCGTTCCCAACCCTATTGGAAACAAATCTCCACCCGAAACTTATCCTAGTCATGGGCAGTTTCTGATAGGCAGTATAGTACACTATATCTCCTCTGGGAAGGGGGTTTAAGGTCACGTACAGTGGGGTTTCCCAGCTAATGAACCACTTCATGTGAAGAATATAACTTCCCGGGGCAACGTTATTCACTGCCTTGATTTGGGGAACGAAGGACATCAATATGGTGGGGTCTGAGAGCTTGTCTCTCAAGTTAACGGGTCCTAGGGTCAGACGTTCTGTATCGCTGACTCCCTCTATCTCGTCGATTTTTGCTGATCCTCTTTCCTTGTAAATGATGAACTTTACGTACTCACCCTCCCTCACGGTCTCATACCTCAGACCAAGCGACTTGCACAGGGAGGGTAATGTAACGTCTATGGCTGGCTCATGATCAGTGAGGACCACAAGCTTACCTGAAGGTATCTTCTGAAGTTCCTTTGCAGCTTTCATCTCTGGGATTGGGCACTCCTCTCCCCTTACGTCCAACACGAACTCCTGCGAGTTAGTTGATGATATGGAAATTCACCTCAGAATCTTCTATCATTATAGTAAAAGATCTTCTAGTTATTAAACTTATGTATTCTAAAAAGTCTCATATCGTTAAAAGGTATTACATCAAGATTATTATATTTAGTTTTAAGAAGGAAACATATCAGCTTATCCCGGAGGACTAGGGAGACGGGACAGAGGTAGATCACCAGTTATCCTAGGTAGAAGAATGGGACCTTCCCGTTATATCAGGCTCGAATCGAATAGGGGGATCTAGTATGATCCTGACCTCATCGTTTAGCCTGGGACCTCCGAACCTGTTCCTAGGTGGCTTAAGAACCGAGTTTATTGATTTTCCTTCACTAAGTAATGAGCTCTTATACACAAATAGGACGTTCTCTGGCAGGTCACCCTTCACTAGCTTTACCCTGATCCTTCCTCCTCTGCCCTCCAGGAAACCCTCTCCTTCATATTTCCCCGAGTAAATCACCGCCTCCCTTTTTCCGTAAACCTCAGTGAATTGGGAGTTGGTGTAATTGGGATGGGCCGAGAATACCAAGACCTCGCCCCTGGGTAGATCCAGCTCTTGCGGTGATGGAAAGGGGTCCACGTTCGCTCTCCCGGGGGAAGTCACGGGTTTCATCTTGACCATACCCTTTCTCTTCAACTCCTCAATCGTGATACCGGTTTTTCTGATGGCCACATTCACTGCATCCCATGGATCCTCCTCAAGGAGAGGATGGCTCAACTCCAGCTCTTTCGAAATCATTCTCATCAACTCCACCTCCGTAACACCTCGCTTGGGCCTGATGGGAGTATTGTAGACCAGATAGGGATGCCAATAACTATAGACCACGTCCTCCTTCTCCAAAAACGTGGCCCCTGGAATTACCACGTTAGCGACCTTAGCGGTTTCAGACCAGAAGGGATCGTGGACCACAAGGAAAAGTTTACCGCTCTCCACAGCTTCACGTATCCTGTCCCCTCCAGGGAGAGTGACCACAGGATTGGAGTTCCAGACAAAAAGAATCTTGAACCTGTCTAGATTGTACCCCACTTCTCCCATTCCGATGGTTTTGGGTTGAATCAGATGAGTTCCCCTGAGGTGCTGAAAGTCTATTCCCCACCCTCCGGAGTTAGAGTAATAGAAACCTCTCTTAATGCCGAGGACCGCAGGGAGGAGAGAGATCAATCCCGCTGAGTGGCCACCATTCCACGACCTCCCGATTGCGAAACCTATCACGGTTAGGGGGCGATAGTACGCATAGAGGTCAGCAAGCTCCCTCACCTGATCCTCCTCCAGGTTCACAGCGTTGAGCAGGTAATCCATATCAAAGAGATCAAGTCTCCTCCTGAGTAGTTCCAGATCCACAAGATCAGGTTTAGCGTATCCCTGCTCCAGGAAGATCTTCATTAGGGCAATAGCCAGATGGGCGTCGCTGCCCGGCCTTATCACATAGGCCTTCTCACTCCTTTTCGCAGTTTCACTCATCCTTACGTCGATTGTGATCTTGTACTTATCCTTGAACATCCTCCAGCCATGGATGAAGCTGAACACCGCCTCTGAGCCCCAGAAGGCTACGGAGGAGAATCCCTCCATGTCCTCTGGAAGAGCCCCCATACTTGTGCCGTAATGCGCCTTTATACCCTCATGACCCTCCAAACTGCAAATGGAGTAGTCCGTGCTGAATGCCCCTATCAGGTTCCACAGTCTGGCCGGGTAATACCACGTTAAAAGGCCTTGATTACCATCGTACTCCACGTGAAGTATTTCCTCAGGTTTCACCTCCCTCATCTTCCTGGCGATCAGGGAGATGGCCTGTCTCAAGTCAACCTGTTTGCCTTCAAGGTAGGCTGAGTCCACCCTGTTCATCTCGTTTCTCCTGAGGTCTGTCCTACCCCTGGAGCAGGTAAAACCGAAGGTTGGCTCGTCCTTCAACGGTTGATATTCCTCGTTAAACACGCATGTATCGTAGCAGTCCCTAGTGCACGCTATCATGCTTACCCATCTACAACATAGCTTTTAAACGTCATTTATGATCATTACCCCATGGATAAGGCGGAAATTCTCATGGAAGCCTACCTCTCCCGAAAGGAGATAGAACCCTTTGACCTGACGGAGGATGAGGCCAAGGCCGTGGGAGACAGGTTTGCTCAGATGTTGGTGGAAAAGGAGGGACTTGGAGGTTACAAGATAACCAAGTCAGGTCTGTGGGGAGTCCTGACCAAGAGGATGATCTCCAAGAGCGAGCTAGAGCTCTGGTTCAGGACCCATAAACTTGAGGTGGAGATAATTGCCTTGGTGGAGAACGGAAGGGTCTTGAAGACCTTTCTGGGACTTGAGGTTCCGGCAACCAGGTTCACCACGTGGGATCTACCTAAGCACTACATGATCGCAGATGACGCATTCGCTGGAAGGCTCTTCGTGGGAAAGGAGATCGAACCTCCATATGGCCATTTCAAGCTCTTCATCAACGGTGAGCTTGTGGGAGAAGGGGCACCGGCTTACAATCCGCACAATGTAGTGAGGCCGGATCAGAGTGGGTATGTATCTTGTGGTGCTTTCATAGGACCAGTGAAGATATCCAAGGGCGATCTTATCAGGGTAGAGGGAAAGAAGACAATCCAGGTTAGGGCAACGTGATCAGTTTACAGGGTTGAGGACCTATCAAAATCCCTCTTTGCTGGTAGATCACGTTTGATTAAACCCTCCATTTTTTACAACGCGATTCGATTCACGATCATCTAGTACAGGGCTGATAGCATTCCTTGATACATTCACCTTAACCATCTTCATAAATATAATTCTTTAATAATCAATGGACTATCTTGCAATTATTTCCGCAAAATAATTATTTAAAAGATGAAAAACCTGTGGAAACTGTCTAAATAATTCTTCAACAAAGTTACGATTAAGATAGATGGCCTGAATATCATCGGCCTTCAAAAGCACTTTCAGGTATAGTGATAGCTTGCTCTTCCCGCAGAGATCCATTTTGCCTTGTGTAGCCTTGTATTCTACAAACTGAGTCACCAGCACATCTCCATTTTCATCCAATTTCAATTGCTCAAGAAGCATGCTCTCGATGCAACCTTTGTAATCGCTTGCCTTATCTCCAACAACTATTAATATTCTACAACTTTTTCCATTAAAACAAAATTTTATGTAGGGTGGCTCCCTGCGTGTGCTGATTCGTAATTTGCTCACCACTTGATCATAGATATTACCGTACCCCTCGTCATCTCCATCCACCAAGTAACAGACGTTGCCTACGTTCAAGGGTCCCCTTTTCATATCATTATTTATATCATCCAGAAATTTTTTGAGTACATTACCCTTACCGCCTAGGGGTTGTATGGGCATTGCATACCCCAATCTTTTCAAAATCTCTTCGTCAGTTTTTCCCTCAACCAATATTCTATCGCAACTTACCATATATATCCAGCCCAGCTCAAGGGAGAATCAAAGCTTGACAGATCAGTTAACGAGTATTTGGCATACTTCCTTTCTCTGTTGAAGTAATATATTGCTATGTCACTGGAATCAGATGCGAGCCTGGACGCCATCTTTATGACCTCATTGCTATGGGTTACAATGAACGATTGAACCTCTCTCGCGTCCAGAAGACTTTTTAGCACGTCCCTGACATAATCCGGATGAAGAGAATCCTCTATCTCATCCACTAGTAGAATATTGGCGTAAGATAAGCTGGCCCTGATAAGTTCCTTCTTAAGAAACCCCCTCCCCACGGAGTACACTGGTAATGAAGAATAAAATAACTTAAATTGATCATAATCGTCCTTAAGAATTTCGAATTGACTCTTCCCCCCAGCTTTCTTTGAATAACTTATTATCCTTTCAGGATTATCAAAATTATCAAAATGAACAGAGATATATACAGGAAAATAGTCTGAAGTTTCTTGCGTGTCCTTCACAGTTAATGTTGGAATGAGTGCAGCTCCGCTTCCCTCCTTATAGCTAAAGGATATTCGCTCAACATTAATCTTAGCTATTTCCCTATTGTCTAGCAGCACAGAAAGCTCTAAAGGACTTACTCTCTTAATCTTGATCTCATTGTTATCAATATGGATCAAGGAATCTCCGATTGTAGCAAAGGACGATAGAGCCTCTCCCCTGCTATTAAACATATAGATAAGCTGGGAATTAGCATCTGACATCATTACCCTGTTAGACAGGAGGAGCGTAGAAAAGAAAATAGCCTCGAGAAAGGAGGTCTTCCCGCTACTGTTCTCCCCAATAATCAGATTTACCCTGCTTACTTTATCATTAAACTTCAATCCTCTAAATCCATCGATGCTGATACTCTTTATCATTGTGATAATCACTCTCTCATTTTATTTAAGTACTAATAGGGACCTTCCCATGAATCATGAAAAACTTTATAGATTTCCCACCGTGCTGAGAAGAGATGAAGTACTACTGGGCTCTGTTATTGGCCTTTCTGGTCGTTGGCGTGATAGTCAAGATTGAATCGGAGCCCAACATGCCGTTGAATATTTACCTTTTCAAGTTGATCAACTATAACCAGGTAAGCGCTCTGAACCCAGTAATGGTTTTTCTTTCCAAGTATGGAAGGGAATACGTCTGGATTCCCCTGACTGCAATTCTTCTCGTCTTCAGGAAGACAAGGAGGATAGCCATAACCCTGGCCGCGTCGTTCATACTTGCAATCATTGTGGGAGAAATCAGCAAATATGCCTTCGCGCAGGGAAGGCCCTTCCTCTACATTCATCCCGATTATCTCCTTGTTCCACCGCCCACTGACTACAGTTTTCCCTCAGGACATGCGTTGATCGTGAGCGATGGTGCTTTAGTCCTGGCCAAAATGGCCCCAAGGTGGCTATGGATCATCATGATGATAGAGGCCGTTCTGGTTTCCTACTCGAGGGTTTACGTTGGAGTACACTGGCCGTACGACGTCATAGCTGGCTGGCTCCTGGGAGGCTGGACATCACTGTTTACCGTGGACTTGGAGAGGAGGGGCACCCTTGCCTTTATCGAGAAATTCCTCAAGGCATGATTGTTTCAGAGAGTAGATACTAAAGTTTTTTTAACTTGAGTATTTACCAACTGTTATGGCATCGCTGACGTGGAGGAACGTTATAGTTTCTGGGATGGGAGTGCTCACCGACGGTTACAATCTCTACTCCATCTCCCTCACCTCCTTCTTTATACCCTCATCCTTCACCTTTTCCAGCGCGGAACTTGGGTTACTGGTTGCAGGATCCTATTACGGCGCCGCAATAGCTGCATTGCTATTCGGACTACTAGCTGACAGGATAGGGAGGAAGAGAATCTACGGCTTCGACGTTCTAATCATGGCCATTGGCGCAGGGTTACAGGCCTTCGCACAGTCATATGTGGAGCTCTTTTTAGCTAGGCTGGTCCTGGGTGTGGGGATAGGTGCGGACTACGTTCTATCCCCCGTCATAGTTGCTGAAAACGCTGAGGGAAGAAACAGGGGGAAGGCTATGGTTGTGACCTTTGCCGTAATGTGGGGTCTCGGTGCGGTTATTGCAGCGTTCGTGGAACAGATTGGTCTCATGGCTCACCTTCCCTCAGCCTTGCTCTGGAGGGTTGTTCTGGGAGTGGGAGCCATCCCAGCAATCTCAGTGTTCCTCCTTAGAAGGAAGATCTACGAGACCATGATGTTCGTGTCCAGGGTTAACCCTGAACATCAAGACGCTCCAAGGATAGAGCAGGAACTGGGCAAGCCTCTCCCAAAGGCAAGGGACAACACGCCTTTTCTGAGGAGGCTTTCTTCCTCAGCCCTTCTAATCGTGGCTGCCTCTGTTCTCTGGCTCCTCTACGACATGTACTCCTCAACCTTTGCCATTTTCGGACCCATTACCATAGCGTCAAACCTTGGGCTCTCCCCCATAGAGTTCACCTATGTGGCGCAGTTCTTTGCCGGGATACCAGGTCAGCTGGTTTGCATCTATCTAGTTGATAGAATAGGAAGGAAACCCCTAATTGTGGTGGGATACGCTGGTGTGGCGCTGTGGCTGTTTGCCTACTCCCTTCTCCTGTCCGACCCAAGGATCTTTGGACTGCCCGAGACTCAACTTTCCGTGGCAAAACTGGTGGGAGAAGCGGCCCTCTTGGGTTTCTCCTTCTACATGCTCAACTACTTCTTCTCAGCCGTGGGTCCGGCATCCATCATAGGCTCTGCCATGGTTACCCCTGAACTTGTTCCAACCAAGGTTAGAGCCACAAGCCAGGCAATCAGCGTCAGTGTGGACAGGCTCGCCACTGCCCTTAACATCACGGCTTTTCCCTTGCTTCTATCCCATTATGGGCTGGGAGCTATGGTAGGATTTTATGCAGGGATAGCGCTAATTTCCACCCTCATAACCCTCTTCGTTATTCCCGAAACAAAGGGACAGGAATTGGAGAGAGTTGTTAAGGAGCAGAACGCGGGGAAGCGATTATAAGGGATCTGAACACCAACCATTTTTTATGGAACCGTTTTACTTTAAAAGCTACGATAAGGTAGTAGGTGTGGCAAGGGATCTGAACGAATTGGTAAGGGAGCTTGCCAGGCTATCCAGGGAGGACCCCGGGTGCGTGGAATATCACTTGAAGGAGGGACACGTAGTGGCCTGGTTAAACTACATTGGCGAGAGGGGATTAGCGGAGATCTTGAAGGGTGTGTCCAGTCCCAGAGAGGCCTTATCCAGAATCTCTGAGTTCAGGGCAATACCTAGAAGGGAGACCAGAAGCAGGAAACAAAAAACAAGGAGAGCTAACATCTGAGCTTTCTTGCGACCTCAGTTATTCTCTTCCCCATGAACCTGGCGATGACCTTCTCGTTATCGTCTAGGTTCTTCATACTACCGAGGTGACTGGGTCCGTAAGGGGATCCTCCGGTAGTGGTAGTGGATATCTCCTTTATTCCGTAGCCCAGGGGTACTATAACCATCCCCTGATGATATGCATAGGCACTCATGGTCAGGATAGTGCTCTCGTGGCCTCCATGAATTGTAGCGGCCTCGGTGAAGAAGCCCACTGGCTTTCCGTAAAGCGCCCCCTTGAGCCAGAGATCCCTAGTCTGATCCAAGAAGAACTTTAGCTGGCCAGTGATGTTACCGTACCTGGTTGGAGAGCCCATAACTATGCCGTCGGCCCACTCTAGGTCCTGCATTGTGGCCTCAGGAATCTTCTCAATCCTGGAAAGATCTACGTTAAACTTGGCAACAACTTCCTTCGGTAGTACTTTGTGGAAGTTTTTATCCATTGTTTTCTACCTCTATTTCATCTAAATCCAGATATTGGACCACATCAAGGTTAAACTGATCGTGATGTTCCTCGAAGAACCTCCTCACCTCCTCCCTTGCCTCTTCCACGTTGTTGAAGAACCTGTTCGCAAGGTGGAACTTCAGGTCCTTGAAGATCCTCTCCACAGGGTTTAGCTCTGGCGAGTACTTTGGGGTGAAAACGGGTCTCACTCCCCTTCTCCTGAACAGGTCCAGGATAGCCCCCGTCTTGTGGGAGGAGTGGTTGTCAAGGACGAGGTACTTGGTCTCCCTGCCCCACTTCCTCTCCATCCTGTAAACGAAGCTCTTCATGTTCTTGCTGGAGAGGGAGTTGTAGAGGGCGTACAGCACCTTCCTTGAAATGGCGTCAAGGGCGAGGAAGACGTAGAAGTGCTGGAAGCCCAGGTTCACCCTGATCCTGGGCCTGGAACCCCTCCTGGCGAGGCACCTCCTCACCGTGGTGCCCACCACCACCCTTGTCTCATCGAAGAACGCTATCCTGCGTCCCATCAGTTCCTTCACTTTTTTTAAAATCGCGGTGCTTCTCCACCTCGGCCCTGGCGTTCACCGGCCTGGGCGTCACGAAACCGTACCCCAGCTGGTGCACTACCCTGTAAAGGTGATACCTATTGTAAACTATCCCCCTCTTCCTCAGCTCAGCGTTCAGCGCCCTCATGGTCCACCCCTCCAGGTTGTATCCCAGCTCCCTGGGACTTGTCTCCAGCACCTTCTTCACCTCCTCGCTGGAGTACTTCCTGGGCCTACCCGACCTTGGCCTATCCCTCAACGCTCCGACCCCTCCCCTCTTGTACTTCGCGACCCACTTCTTCACCGTTGAGTACGAAACCCCGAGGACCTCGGCCACCCTGTACTCCCTGAACCCGTCCACGAGGTACATCTTCACCCCCAGTATTCTCTGCCTTATCCTAGCATTCTTTTCCTCCCTGTAAGCCTTCTCTAATTCCTCCACATTCTATATTAGTAATACCAAGATAAAAACTTTACCTAAGTACTAGGGAAAAGCTCTGGAACCCTTACCACCTTGACCTCAGCTCCTTCCGCCTTGGCTCCTTCAGCTATTTCCATGGCCAGGTCCACTATACTGCCGTAGCCATAGAATAGTACAAGTATTTTGGGACATGTCATAAGCCACCCCTCATATACTAAGTCTTAAAAAATTGACTAAAAGTTAGACTTTAAACTATTAGACAAATAATCATTTCTTGAAACGCGCGAAAACTGCACAATATGTAACATAAAGGGAAAAGTTTGGCAAAAATATTTAATCATAGGTAACATAGATACCTAGGATAACCATGTTAAAGGTAATAGCTGCACCAGGACCTGTTTCCTATCCCATGATAGCTTCCACAATGAAGAACAAGGACATCATGATTGATTTTGGGAAAGAAGGCAGTGCCGATGTAATTCTGGACTCCACCGTGTCCCTTGTGAGGAGGGGAATTAGAACGGATTACATCACCATAAAGGGACTGATGGTGGTCTCTCCTGACGTGGGGAGAAGGATCGGCGTGTGGAGAAAGGGAAGTGCTGCCGACGTTCTGACCAGAGCTCTCCTGGAAAAGAAGGGGTTGAAGGGAGAGGTGGTATACGCAGATGATATGCCCAAACTCATGGAGATGCTCAACAGGAAAGAGGTAGACTCCATAGTTGTGGCGTCACCCTTCGCCAAGGGAAAGACATTTGAGGAATTGCTGGGAATACCAGGAAGTTGTGGAGCCTCAGTTAACGGAGATCACGAGGCCTTTATCTCTGCCTACTCAGAGGGTATAGAGCTGATGAAGCAGGACCCGCAGGGAGTGGCTGAGTATATAGCCAAAAAGCTACCCATACAGGCAAATCCACAGATGATAATCAATTTGCCCAAGACTACCGTCCTTGGCGTGGAGAGAATAGCTGACAACTCTCACTTCGAGAACCTGATCAGAAAGCATCTCTGAAACCCTGGATTCTTTAAATATATCAAGACAATTTGTACAAAAAGAATTAGTTTTTTAAATGTAAACTAGCTAAGTTATCCATGGACCTAAAACAGATCCTAACTCCAAGTAACTCGATTCTAGTGGTATGGGACGTACAGAACGGCCTGGTAAGGGGAACCTTCAACAAAGATCAATTTGTAAAGGCACTGGAGAGAACTATCGGAGCAGCCAGGAGGGCCAAGATTCCTGTAGTATACACGAAGATAACGCCGTTCCCGAGCGGTTTTGAACCCTACGCATCTAGGGTTACGTCAAGGCAGTTCAGGTTCACAAGTGAGGACTTAGAACTCTACGAGAAACCCGCCGAGGGAGAGATTATACTTCCCAAGAACACATGGAGTATCTTTGTAGGGACCAACTTTGAACTTCTCTTAAGGAACTCGGGCAGGAACGCCATAATCTTTACTGGAATTGCTACGGAAATAGGGGTGGAAACAAGTGCCAGGCATGCCTTTGCACTGGGATTCATGCCCGTGATAGTGAGTGATGCTGTCTCCTCCTTCAACAAGGAGGGACACGAGAGGTCGCTTGCCAACATGAAGGACTTCTTCCCGGTGATTACCTCCGAGGAACTCGAGAAAATACTTGGGTGAGATTTCCCAGTTCTTAAGTCCCTATGTAGTTTTTATGAAGATTCGGAAAACCTCGCCCTTAAAGCAGAGGTAGCTCACAAAAGCTCTAGAACATGTTTAAAACTTTGTACTGCTTATCGACGTATATGTATGTGTTTACAATAGATCAATCATCATCTAACATGGTTAGATCGGTGGGCAGGAAGGCTGCCTATCTTGGGGAGCTGACCAGAATGGGTATAAGGGTGCCTTGGGGATTTGTGATCACCAGGTCTGCGTTCAGGAGATTCATGGAGATAAACAGGAACAAGATCAGTGACGTGCTCAGGGGAGCAAACCTGGAGGACCCCAGGGACCTAGAGAGAAGATATGAGATGATCAAGGAGATCATTACCCAGACGGAGATACCGCTTGACATTTCACTTGAGATAGAGCACTATTCTAGGGAGATATCCACGGACATGGTGGCCGTGAGGCCCACAATAACCTCCAGTATGTCAGGCCCCAGCTTTGCTGGGGAAACGGAGACGTTCCTTTACGTGAATAAGGTTGACCTTCCCTTTTATGTGAAGCGGGCCTGGGCGAGTTACTTCAATCCCAGGTCTTTAGCATACAGGATAGCACAGGGGATGCCACTGGAGATAGCTGTGCTGGTCCAGGAAATGGTTGATCCGGAGTCCGCGGGAACCGCATTCACCATACATCCTGTAACTGGAAATCCCAACTGGGTCATAATAGAGTCCTCTTGGGGACTGGGACAGGCGGTGACTAGGGGACTGGTGACGCCAGATCGTTTCGTGCTACCCAAGAGGGACAGGGTGATTGCGGAGAAAAGCATTGGGCATAAGCACGTGATGCTTAAGTTTGATCCCAGGCTGGGCGGAATACGGGAGATTCCTCTGGGAGGTAAGGCACTGGAGCCCAGCCTGAGTGACGAAAAGGCCATAGAGCTAGCTAATCTATCCCTGAGAATAGAGGAATTCTTTGGCAGACATGTGAACCTGGAGTGGGCCCTTCAGGACAACAGGTTATACATCCTTGAGGTCAGAGGAGTCAAGACAATGTGGGAGGAAATATGATCCTCCAAGATTTGACTAGGCCCTACTTTAACCGACCCGTCAACTTCTAGAACCTATCTGGTTCTCTCCACCACTACCTGCACCACGGAAAGTCCTCCCTTCTTCACGTTATTCCATCCCTCGGTTAGGGCGCTCCTTGCTTCCTCAGGGGTCTCAGCCAGCCTGAAGTATCCGCCGAAAGCCCTCACCGTCTCCCCTATGTTATACCTCTTGAAATCTGCACCCGGGAACATCCTCTTAGCCTTGGCCAGTCCCTCAGGGAAAACCTCCTCTACGGCCTCTGCGGAAGCTAACCAGCCTGAATTGTCATAAATGACTACCATTGCTGGTAAACCGTAAGTTGAGGCTACGTAATAGAAGGCCTCGGGCACGCCAAAAATGAAGGATCCGTCACCTGTGGTGATGACCACATCCCTACCAGTTGCCATTCTGATTCCAAGACCTGCCCCCAGGGCCCATCCAAGGTAGCCCTCAGCCAAGTCCGCATAATATTCTCCATATTCAAAGCTACCGTACCTGGGATTGAAGGGATACTCGTTGACCACTATCGCCCCCAACTGGGAAACGTAACTGGATAGGAGTCTTGGATGTACCCTTGAGGAGTTTTCCAGGTTCCCTATTTCCTTTCTCTTGTACTCCCTTTGTTTTTCCACCCTCTCCCTTATTTCCTCATTCCACCTGTCCTTTCCCCTTATCTGTATTTCCTTCAATGCCATGGGGGTTGACTGGATGCAGACGTCGCATGGAAAACCGTAGTAGGGTATATAAGAGTATGATGGTTCAACGTCTATCCTGATCACAGGGGCTTTAACCTTAACTCTCTTGGGTATCCACGGCACTTCCGATTCAATCACTATCACGAGATCTGGCTCGTTCATATCAAGTCTGTCCAGGGCCATGGGTCCTCCTGAGGGATAGTTAACCACCTCCCCCACATAATTGAGAACGGGTGCACCCAGCTTGTTTACGAACTCGGTTATAGCCTCATACCATTCCCTTCTTCTACCTCCCCTCCACGTTATGATTGCTGGTCTTTCCGACTCCTCCACCAGTTTTTCCGCCTCCCTCAGGGATTCCCTGGAGGGACCGGGCTCATACGGTGACATCTTCACGTTGGAGGGTTTCGCCTCTTTCACGCTAACCTCTCTGGGTATGGTGAGGTAAACAGGGCCTCTGGGTTCACTCCTGGCGATCTGCAGTGCCCTCCTCAACGCCACCGAGGTCTGAGTAGGATCACGTATCTCGAAGTCCCACTTCAGGTACTGTCTTCCAAATTCGCCCTGATCCCTGGCCTCCTGAGTCCAGTGTATCCTCAGGTTCCTGCTTGCAGTGCTCCCCTCCTCTGTGTAGGGAGATCTGCCCGCTAGAACGAGTAGGGGAATCCTGCTGGTATACGCGTTACTCACTATTCCTAGGGCATTAAGGGTGCCCGGTACTGTGTGCACGGCCACAACACCCATTTTCCCTCCAAGGGAGTAACCCAGGGCCATGGCTGAGGCTGTGATTTCGTGAGGGACTACCACAAAATCAGGTAAACTGGGGTCCCTGACCTTCTCCTCTATGAAGGACGCGTAGTCCGTACCTGATACCATGAATATCTTATCAACTCCCTCCTCCCTCAAAAGAGAAAGGATAAGACCTGCACTTGATCTAGTGGCTGTCTGTTCCATGATGTATTTATAATGATCGAATAGTTAAGTTCTACCATATGCTTACTAGCTCTGTTTTTCGAATATTCAGGATAAGCCGAAAATCTCTCCCTTGGTATTATGGCTTCTTTCTCGTTCATTTGCGTCTAGTGCCCTGAGCCACACCATCTAGACCAGAAACTGTTCATTTCCTGAAACAGTGCTTCTGATCAACTTTATTAAAAAACTGCGACATGAATGTATATGGTTAGCTTCCCTAACTATTCGCGTGGACGGTTCATGGGTTACGGGGGATGGCCCACGTATAACTACAGGCCCCTCTACCTTCAGGCCTTTGACTTCTTCGTGAAGAATCTGGGAATGATAATACCTGCAATAATAGCCCTGATAATCTCCTTGATAGTTGGATTTGCCATAGGTGCCATAGGAGGAGCTCTGGTTTTATCAGGCTTCTCACTCGGTGTTGTGGATGCCATAGGTTTTGTGATAGGCTTCATCTCGGGAATAATCATCTCCTTCCTCATTCTAGTGGAGGCGTATGAGGCAGGTAGCGTCGTCAATGGAAATATTCCCGACCTGGGACTGGCATGGCAAAGCTCCCAATATTCTAGGGAGAAATTCCTACCAACTGCCCTGATCACGGGATTAATTTTCGGAGTTCTCTCAGCGTTGAGGATCCCGGGCTCTTTCCTTATTGAAGGCCTCTTCCTTGTTCTGGTGTACATAGTTGCATCTGGAATTGTTTCTGGCGTCAGGCCTGGACTGGGACAATCCCTCAACTGGTATTCCTCAGCATTTTCTAAGGATGGAATCTCATCCCTTGTTCTGCTGTTGGGAGGTATCCTCTCCCTCGTTCCTCTTCTGAATCTACTGGTTATACCATACACGGAATTACTAGCCACTCTGATGGTGAGAAAATACTAGCTCCACATCACATGACTCACGTTGGGATTAACTTTCCCTTCTTCTCAAGGTAGTTAAGAAACCTAGCGTTAGCCCTAACCTCTTCCTCATCAAATTTTAGCTCTCCCACAACCTCCTTGAAGGCGGAGCAATCATACGTGGTTCCCGAATACCTCAAAAGATTCCTTATATCCTTGGGAAGAACGGACTTGGCCAACCATGTGGGAACAGGTAATTTGATACCCCCTCCGGTCTCTTGGCTCATGAGTTCGAAGAATCTAGAGACAGGAACACTCCCGCACTCACTGGCGTACAGATACAGCCCTTTGGGAGACTTCTTTCCAAGTGTTTGAACCGCCCTTCCCAGAGTCCAGGCATTTACAGTTGCCATCCTAAGTCCCAGCTCCGGTACGATTTTGGCCTTGACCAGCTTGTACATGGTCACGAACTGTATGTGGGCTGAGTACCTTCCGTAAACCAGTGTTGGCCTCAGTATTGCCAAGTGACCGTCCCTCTCCAGGGCAAGTCTCATAATTTCCCTTTCCCCATCGCACTTGGACTTCTCAAAGGGGGTTGTAGCCCTTGAATCCTTGCAGTGCTCCTTTTCCTCCTTCACGTTAACACCGGTCTCCCCAGTTGAGGTGGCCCCACTGAGGTGAATGAACGTTTTTCCCTGATCGAACGCGTCTCTGGCCAATTTCCTGGGAATCTCCACGTTAGCAAACTTGAGCCTATCCTCATCACCTGAAATTTCACCTATGAAATTGGCCACAACGTCGTGTTGGGCGATCAGCTTGGTCATCTCCTCTGAAAGTGGATCCACGTTCACGGCCTTTACCTTTCCCTTGAAGAGGGAAAGATATTCTTCCTTCACAGGGTTCAAACTCTTGTAGGTAATCGTCACCTCTTCTCCAGCTTGGTTAAGGTAAAGAGCTACGTGAGTGGAGATAAAGCCCAGACCCGTTAGCAGATACTTCATGAGAATTTTAGGAACTTCAATTTAAAATGATTTTAGTAAATGAGTATAATTTTCAGACCCTTCATTGCAGTCTCCTCCCAACGGGATTATCCCTTGTAAGGAATGCTTTTATGGTTCTAGCTTCCATTAAAAATGAGATGGGATATCCATACTATGGTCAACCTTCCGGTCCCTATCAGGGTTATCCTGGAGGCCCCTATAGCCCTGGGCCATATGGTCCTAATCAAGGATCCAATTTCGCATCAATTTTGGCATGTGAGCAATCCACCGGTCTAGGAGGAAAACAGCAGATAATTCCCACTCAGTACCCAATCAATCTACAGTATATTGCGCAAGAAGTTGCCACTTTCCTCATGGGACAGGGCTTCCAAACCTTCCCCATGGTAGGTTACAACTTAGCGATTATTCAGGCACAGCATAAGTCACTGCTTGGATACCTAACTGATAGCAATAAGGGGTTTGGGTCTCATTGAATTTCATGTATTTTGTATTCAATTCTCGACCCTTGGAGTTCACCGAAGTCGCGGATTGAACCGTTCATCCTTCTCACTCCCATTAGGGGGATAACCCCACTCACCTTACGGTGAGGAAACCCCCACATCTTGAGGTTGAATTTAGATAAGAACCTCTTCATGATGTTAAGTGAAGCATTGAATTGCCTATCAAGGGTGAACCCACACCTCCCGCACCTGAAGGTCTTGTCAACCGTTCGGGAAACCCATCCACATCTGGGGCAAGACCTGGATGTGAGGTGCGGGTTCACTTCCACTACCTTACAACCGTATAGAGGAGCCTTGTATTTCAACGTGTTAACTAACTTCCTCCAAACAGTCCTAGATAACTTTTTGGATAAAGACTCACTAGCATTACCAAACATACCTTGCTTATTTAACTTTTCGAAGACTAAAACATGATTATTATACAATTCAAGAATGAAGTTAGCCAGCTTGTTAATCAAATCATTAACCCTATTCCTCTCGCGATGAGAGTACTTCATCAACAGTCTCCTACCACCCTTCAACTTCTTAGAGGCTACAGACTGTACCTTAGCCCTCTTCATCTGCATGACGTACTTCAAGGAGTAAAGTTGCTTCAGAGAGATCGTGATAAACTTCTCGCCATCGTAACCGTCGAGTGAGAAAAGATTGGAATCAAATGCAACAGTTTCAGGTGGCGTGGTTGTTGGTAATTCTTTTCTAAACACCAGATACACTTTATCCTCCTTGATCACCGGTTCTGTTAACTCCATTTCCTCAACTCTTTCAGAGAACCATCTTCTATCCCAGGAATACGTGATATACTCGCGTGGTTTCACGGTTATCCTCACGCTCTTCCCGAGGACTTTCCTCAACGTGGTTTTCACCCTCACGTAACCCTTCCTCACAAGCGGTGGTTTGAACTTACTTCTCCCCTTCTCAAATCTCCTCCTCCAGGAGTCAAGGATAGAGTATACGTCGTGAATAGCTTGGTCTATGTAGTGTTTTGCCAGTCCTTGCGCATTCTCTTTCGTTAGGTATTCTCTCAATTCCTTGTATATTTCCTTCTTTTTTGGTAGCTCGACTCTTCCATTCTTCACGTTAACTTTGCTGAACACGTATTTTATTCCTTTGTTTAGTAAGTTCACGTAGGCACGAATTAGTTCTTTGCTTCTCTCCTCCTCATTTCTTATCGCATACGTTAAATGTATGTATTCTTTTTCTTGTGGTATGAATGTTTCAATCCTTAAGTTCTTCAACACATTTCTTCACCTTTTCACGCTCATGACCTCTCGTTCTGCCAGAGAACGAGACTAGGATACTGATCAAGTCTTCGATTAGTTCCTGTTCTGGATCCTCTTTTTCGAGCACCATCACCTCGCAACCGTGTGCCCTGCACACCTCCTCAAGTATCTCAAATCCGAATCTCACCAGCCTGTCCTGGTGAGCCACGACTATTTTGTTTACCTCGTTGTTTAGTATCATTCTAAGTAGTTTCTGGAACCCTTTTCTCCTCATGTTCAATCCAGATCCCATATCAGTGATGATGATGTCGTGTTCCGGAACCCTTTCCTTCAAGTAGTTCACTTGATTCACCAGATCGTTCTGTGTTTCTGATGACACTCTGGCGTAAAGTACCACTTTCTTTTTCCTTATTATTCCTGCCAATCTCTCAACGTCCTCCTCCCGAAATCTCATTTTCCCAGATGGCAATCTCTCTGGTTTTATGTACCCCTTTTTTACGTATTCTTGTAGTGTTCTGTATGAGATTCCTAGTCTCTGGCATACTTCTTTGGGTCTTAGCATCATATTGTGATTTGTAGACAAAGTATTTAAACTTCACGCTTTAACGAAAACAGTTTTCGACGGCGTATACGATTAGATTGTGTCAAGGACAGGGTATGGTAATTGTGGAGACTGGGATGGCGAACCTGATGCAGGACCTTATAACCGCTGGGGCTACAGCGTTCATAGCAGATGACGTGTTACATAGCAGTCTTCTCACTGTGGCGGGAGGAGGTCTGGACGCTTACGAGATGTACAAGCAGTACTCTCAGGAGGAGCAGATACTCAACATGATTACCATGCTAGTGATGCAGGCTCCTCCGGCCTATCCACCTCCAGCTTACCCGCAGGCACCTTACGGACAGGTTCCTGTGAGCAGGCCTCAGGCACCCTTTTCCCAGACTCAGACCACTCCTCCATCCCCCCAGACAGGAAACAACGTAAATCAACCCCAGCCGAGCCCAGGGACGCAGGCCTCACAGAAATGCTGGAGCTGTGGAGAGCCCGTCCCTCCCTCAGCTAGGTTCTGCCCCAGTTGTGGAGCTTCACTGCAACAGGTGAAATGTCCCCAGTGTGGCTCTCCTAACCCACCTTCTGCCAAGTTCTGCTCCTCGTGCGGAACCAAGCTCAAGTGAGACCAGAGAGAAGGTTATTAACATCCCCTGCAATTTCTGTTATGGAAAGCCTGAAGGACTTAGGTCTTGAAACCTCCGTGGAGACCAGGGAAGATTTCGTCAATTTCAGGGTTAATCCCCGGGTTGTGGTGTACCCAAGAAGCGAGGAGGAAGTGGTGAAGGTTGTTCGTTACGCTTACGAGAACGGGTTACCCATAGTCCCCTGGGGTGCTGGGACCAGCCTTACGGGAGCAGTATCATGCGAAGGATGTATACTGCTGGACATGAGACATATGTCCAGCATCCTTGAGATCAACGACGTTGACTGGTTCGTAAGAGTTCAGCCTGGAGTGAACCTGGAGTTCCTCAACAGGAAGTTGATGGAGAGGGGGTTCTTCCTCCCTCCAGACCCTGCCTCGTTCTTCCTCTGTTCTGTGGGAGGCGCGGTGGCCAATTCCTCCGGGGGGATGAGAGGGGTAAAGTATGGAACCTTCAGGGACTGGGTACTCTCCCTGAGGGTGGTCCTTCCAACGGGAGAAGTAGTTCAGGTTGGCGAACCCTTCAGGAAGAATAGGGCTGGCTACGATCTTGTTCACCTCTTCACGGGGAGTGAGGGAACATTGGGAGTAGTGACCGAGATCTGGTTCAGGATTATCCCCCTTCCCAAGGAGAAGATGATCTCCCTGCTCTCATTCATGCCAGATCTGGATTCAACGGCTGGAGTTATTCAGGACATGAGAAGGGCAGGGATCCTACCTGAGATCGCAGAGTACATAGATAATGAGGTTATAGTTGCCCTCAACACGCAGCTTAGTGCAGGACTGCGGGAATCCAGGGGTGGCCTCCTCATGCTGAGGGTGGAGGAGCACGACTTAGAGAAGATGAGGGAGATCCTGGGGAAATGGCACGGGGAGACCTCGATTCTAAGCGATGAGGAGTGGGAAAGAATTTACTCTCTCAGGGCACAGTCAGCCATTGCGCTCAAGGCCATGGCGAAGGAGATGTATGTGGAAGACATTGTTGTTCCTGTCTCCAAACTGGTTGAGGCAGTCAGGAGACTGAAGGAACTGGAGGAGAAGTATCAGGTGAAGATGCCAGTTATTGCCCATATAGGTGATGGGAACTTGCATCCCAATATACTTCTCAAGGACAGGAGAATGGCAGATGAACTGTTTGAGGAAGTGGGAAAGATAGCCATAGATTTGGGTGGATCAGTCTCGGGGGAGCACGGAATTGGGCTCCAGAAGGCCAGGTTGATGGGTCTTCAGATTCAGAGGCATAGCGGTGTAAAGGTACTGGAGATAATGAAGGGGATAAAGGACCTAGTGGATCCCCGGGGAATAATGAATCCAGGGAAATATGTGGAACTGGCGTACAAACTGATGAAGCAGGGGCAAAATGAATAGGGAAGAGCTATTCCTGATCCTGTCCACCTCGTCTCTAGGCATTCTTTGGGGCGCCAACTCCCTAGCCACCTCATTGTACCTGAGAAGCTTAGGTTATGATCCGCTGTTCATTGGAACCATCTTGGGAGTGGGGATAATCACAGGTTCCGGGATTTCAGTTCTGGTCTCCATACTAGCTGACGCCTATGGAAGGAAAAAGTTCATCATGATCAACAGGGTCCTGTCCATCCTGGGAATTTTCGTTTTCGGGGTACTAAGAGTTCCCTATGGTTACCTGGTAGTGAATCAGTTCGGAGGAAGCCTCACCACCTCCTTTCTCGCGGACAAGAGCAGAAACCTGGAGAAATCCCTCAGTCTTCAAACTTCAATATCACAGCTTTTCGTTGTGGCGGGAAACCTGATGGGAGGATTACTCCAGTTCAGGACCCTGTACGTTCTGGAGATGGCAACACTGATTGTATCCCTGGTCCTTGTGGCAGGTGTCGAGGAAAGATATGAGACAAGGAAGATATCCCTAGGATTGAAATCTGCAGGGGTGGTGGGCAAGTTTGCTGTGGATTCCCTCATTGGTCTTGGCGCAGGAGCCCTTCTCCCCTTAATATCCCTCTGGTTCTCCCTGGCATTTAACGTATCTAGGCTCCTGCTAACTCCCCTGTTCGTGACATCTCAGCTCTCCCTCTCCCTCGGAACTCTGGTCGCCCCTAAGCTAGGGGAAAAGCTAGGAAAGGTGAGGGCAATAGTTTACACACACGTTTTGGCAATAGCTCTCCTCTTCCTCATTCCGTTCTCACCAACGTTTCTCTTGGCCTCCATCCTCTACGTAATGAGAAATGTGTCCATGAACATGACCTCTCCTCTCTTCTCCAGTCTGGTTCTGCAATTGGTTCCGAGAGAAGAGAGGGGAAGAGCCCAGACACTTATCCAGCTCATGGACTCAATACCTCGTTCCGTGGGACCTACCCTAGGTGGATACTTTTTATAAAGATTCGGAAAACTTCGCCCTTCAGGGCGGGGATGAGAGAACATACCTGAACAAAACAAATATTAAATTACTCAATCACCTTTTCGTAATGTATACCTTAAGGTTTCGCGCGTACGCCTCCCCCGACGTGTTGAGGGAGTTAAAATCCCAGTTGAGGTTGCTGTGTGAGGCGTACAACACCTTAAGGTATGCAGACATCGCGCTCCACGAAAGGGATGGGAAGTGGTTGAACAGGACTGAGCTGAGGCAACTCGCCCTTGACCTGAGAAAGCAGGACCCTGACTACCAGCGCGTTCACTCCCAGGTCTTCCAGAACGTAGCGGACAGGTACTGCGAGGCCAGGGATCGCTTTCTCCAGGGGCTGGCCAGGTTCCCCAGAGAGAGGAAACCCGAGAGGTACAGGTCCCTGGTCTACCCTCAGTCTGGATGGAAGGTCCTCTCAACCAGACCAGCCAGGTCAGGGAAGAAGAGCTGGATTCACCTTTCCCTCTCAGGCCTTGGCGTGTTCAAGGTCCTGGCCCATCGACCGCTTCCAGACAAGATCAGCAGGGTCGCGGTGAAGGTGACACCAACAAACAAGGTCTTCGTGTCCTTTCTGGTGGAGGGAGACCTTCACGTTGAAACCGAAAACACAGGCAAGGTCGCTGCACTCGACCTTGGCATCTCCCACCTCCTGGTCACGTCAGACGGTCACTACGTGGACAACCCCCGCTTTCTCGAGAGGGTCCTCCTCAAGTACAGGTCACTCTCCAGGCTTCTCTCCAGAAAGAGGAAGGGATCGAGTAACTGGGAGAAGGCCAGGCTTAGACTAGCGAAACTCCTGGAACGGGTGATCAACGCTAAGACCGACTTCTACTACAAGCTGGCCAACTCCCTGGCCAGGCGTTACGACGTCCTGATAATCGAGGACCTCAACGTGGTGAAGATGACCAGAGACGGGTCAAGAACCCTGAACAGACATCTCCACGATGTCTCCCTCTCCAGGTTCTCCTCAACCCTGAAATGGGTCTTTCAGAAGCACGGTAAGGAAGTCCTACAAGTCAACCCCGCATACTCCTCTCAGACCTGCTCCAGGTGCGGAAAGAAACACCACCTCTCCCTCTCAGACCGCGTCATCACCTGCCAATGCGGTCTCGTTCTTGACCGCGACCTCAACGCCTCCCTCAACCTCCTCAGGAGGGCAGGGTGGGAGCCACCCGTTGAGCCTGTGGAGATGAGGCCTCTGCCATGGCAAGCCTCATCCATGAAGCAGGAAGCTCCGCCCTTCAGGGCGGAGTAGCTCACCACTTGGCGTACTCTGGGTACCCTTTGTTTTCACAGGAACTCTCTACAGCGTATCGACCGGGCTCTTTTACTACATGTTTAAGGAATCTAACCTACCACCTAGAGCCAATCCCTCTAACCCTCCTGATAAGATAAACAATGGCCGAGACTAGAAGCAGAAGGAGGGCTACAGGGATAAGGGCCAAGTTCGTTAACACAAAGGAACCCGACTCTGCCTCAAACAGGAAGGGTATAACCAAGAACATGAGCTGATGAAGCGAGAGTAACCTCATGGAAAGGAGTAGGAGGAAAACAAGGGCCCTGGAGGTGGCCCTGTTCAATTTGAGCAGTAGAGACACGGGGTAAATCTCATGTGGCCATAATTAAACCTTGTCATAATTCTTCGGGAAATACTCGCTCCGTTAATGTGACCTCAGGATAGTTATATGGACGGAAAACCTAGCCCTTCAGGGTATCTCACTAACCGTCTCTATGGGACCTGACGACTTCTGAAAGAAATGCCTCAATCTATCCCAAGAGGTTCCACTTTCTCTTTCAAAAAAGTGATCAAATTTCTTGCAGAGAAGAGGCACTCCTCAGCTTTTCGCCTATCATAGTTAGATATCTGAGAGTACCTTGAGATTGTGTAGTGAGGTGTCAGGAAATCTCCATCCCTAAACACAGGGCCGGGTACGGGAACCATTAACTTCTCCTGAATCTCAGAAAGTAATTTTGAAAGATCATGAGTGAAAGGATATTCACCAAAGTTCTTGACAAGGATTCCTTTGAGCCGGAACTCCACCGATTGATGGGAGCTAAAACACACCATCCAGTAATATCCCTCGTTAAAAAGTCTCTCCGCTACCTGTAAAAACTCCTCTGATCTATCGAACCAGAACTTCTCGACCACTTTAGTCAGGTCTGAACAGAATTATTAAAATCCTTCTAGTTTTATTTTTCAGCGTGATAGACGACACAGCCTTTCAGGACCTAATAAAGAAGATCGTTGAACTTTACAGTGGAGAAGTAACTCTGGTACTGTTTGGAAGCAGAGCCAGAGGAGATCATTGGCCCTCCAGTGACTACGATATCATGGTCTTCCTGAGTGAAGTGAATGACCCAGCCAGAGAAGCAACCAGAATACTGTCCCTGAAGAGGGGAACCAAGCTATCACTTGACGTTGTGGTGAAGGAGAAAGGTGAACTAAACGATCCCATTACCAGGAAGATGCTCAAGGACAGAGTGGTTCTATTTGACGGACTGCGTCTCTTTAGCGGTGACGTCTGATTTTTAATACATCTTTCCTCATTGAGATCGTGAAAGCCCTAATCTTTGAGAAGAGAGGAATAGAGAACCTAGAGATAAGGGACATCCCTTCCTCTTCCATGAGGGAGGACGAGGTAAGACTCAAGGTTAAACTTGCGTCAATAAACCCGGTAGACCTTATGGCTGTGGAAACCCTGCCCGTGTCACCCGTGCCTCACGTACCGGGCTCTGAGTTTTACGGTGTGGTTGAAGAGGTGGGCAGTAAGGTAACGCACGTTTCCGTGGGAGACAGGGTTGCAGTTTACACGAGGCTATTTGACGGTACCTGCGCCTCCTGCATGCGGGGAGATCAAACCTACTGTATAAATGGCAAGAGAATAGGGGTCGAGAGCCAGGGAGGTTACGCCGAGGAGGTGGTGATACCGGGAAGGAACGTGTTTAACTCCGATCTTCCTGAGGAAATTCTCTCCAGCCTTCCCATAGCCATTCTCACACCCTTTCACGCGTTGAGAAGTGCCCAGGCGGGAGTGGATGACATCGTGGTGGTACTGGGCGCCTCAGGCAACACAGGAATGTTTGCCGTACAGCTTGCGAAAAGAATGGGGGCAAGGGTCATTGCGGTATCCACGAAACCGTGGGTCAAGGAACTGGGAGCAGATGAGATCGTTGATTACTCAAGTGCAGAGGAGGAGGTGAAAAGGCTCACCGACGGGAGGATGGGCTCCATAGTGATAAACTCCCTGGGGGAAAAGTACTGGGAACTGGGCCTGAAGCTAGTGGGAAATCACGGCAAAGTGGTGACCTTTGGCGGATTAACAGGGAGGAAGGTTAGTTTTGACGTTAACAGACTCTACGCCAAACATGTCACAATAATGGGTACAAACAGGGGAACCGTGGGCGAATTCCTGGAGCTGTTGAGACTGGCAAGGAATCTCAAGGTCAAGGTTCACAGGTACTTCAACCTCGACGAGGCTAGGGAGGCATTCCGCGAATTCAAGGAGGGAAGGAGAGATGGTAGGATCTTCATCAGTATTTAAAGGTTAGATCGTGAATTTCGCACCTAGGGAACCTCGTCTCTCCGTGCGTGACAACTGAACCGGAAGAGGTTACTCAAGCTTAGTTCGCATCTCGCATAAGATTTTAGAACGTGAAGCGCAGGAACTACCAACTTCAGGATCAGGCATTAGTTCTAGAAAAGGCCCTTCTTACCGCATATCGCAACCGAGTCCTCATATATCCTTCTAGCTTTCCTCACCTCTTCTGCATAATCCACTATGGGAGAAGGGTAGCCAGGAACCTTAAACCTGTAAATCTCGTGAATGGTCTCGGCTGGAAGATCCCTCAGTTCTGGCACCCACCTCTTTATGTATCTAGCGTCTGGATCGAACTTCCTCTGCTGTAACCACGGGTTGAAAACCCTGAACATATAATCTGCCCCAGTGGAGGCCACCCACTGCCAGTTACCGTTATTCACTGCAGGATCATAGTCCACCAGCCTTGTGGCAAAGTACCTCTCCCCTATCCTCCAGTCCACGTGAAGAACCTTCACCAGGAAGGAGGCAGTTATCATCCTTGTCCTGTTATGCATGAACCCGGTCCCGTTGAGCTCCCTCATTCCGGCGTCAACTATGGGATACCCAGTTCTCCCCTGTTTCCACGCCTCGAGATGGGCCTCGTTCCATTTCCACGGAATACAGTCATACTCCCTCCTGTAGGAATGTCCAAATACGTGTGGGTTATAATAGGCCAGAAGGGTGTAGAAGTCCCTCCAGTACAGCTGTCTCCTGATCTCCTCATTCACGGCCCAGTAGGCCTCCCTGGGCGAGATCACCCCAAACTTGAGGTAGGGTGATAGCCTCGTGGTTCCCTCCACTCCTGGAAAATTTCTGAGGGAGTAGTCCACCTTTCCTGCCCTCTCCAACACCTTAAGTCCCTCAGTCCTTCCTCCTGGGATACTCCTTTCCACCTCCAGGTCCACAACCTCCACGCCTGGAAGATCCACCTCAGCATAGTTTTTCCTATCGTTAGTGACAGGCTTCCTCACCTCCACCTTCTTCGCGTCATTGTAGAAGTGGGTGAAAACGGAGTAGGGCTTTCCCTTCCTGATGAAGAAATCCTTTGTGGTGAGCAGGAGGTCCTCACAGGATGTAACCCTTCCCTGCATCGCCTCCCTTATAGCGTTATCCCTGGTCAAACTGAACGGCGTGTAATCCTCGTTGAAATACACGGTACCCCCCAGCTCCGGTAAAACCTTCTCAGGGTATCCTCTCAGCACGTGAAGTCTTGACCCTCTCCTCCTCAGCTGTCCGTCAAGGTCCTCGAGCGAGTCCACCATGAACCCAAGAGCAAACTTGGACTTGTAGGGATTGTCCCCTATCTGCCTGGGATCAAGAACGAACACCGGGATAACCTCGTCGCATTCCTGAAGCGCCCTCAAGAGACAGGTGTTATCGTCCAGTCTAAGATCTCTCCTGAAAACGAAGACGCAGGGCATACTTCCAGATCTAGAGTTTAGTTAAAAGTTAGTGTTCATTAATGATTTATGTACCGGGTTAACCGGCTTCGCTGGTCCCTCGAACCAAAGGTCAAGGCTTGACTGGTGTTAGCCTAACGCAGAGTTCCCGGGGAAGGTATTTTACCTAATTAGGTATAATCTGTATATTTGGTAAAATGACCAAGGTCAAGACCAGTATATACGTGGACAGGGAGCTTTGGGACAGGTTCAGGAGATATGCCTTGAAGCGGGGAAAGGAGGTTAGTCAGATTTTGGAGGAGAGCATCAACGAGTCCATAATAGATGAGGACCTCTTCTCAGAAATGGTGGACTACACCGATTACGAGATCGACTTTGAACCTGTGAAGCCCAGGCAGGGAACCGTGAGCGATCTGGTCAGGGTCATGAGGGATGGAACATCAGGTAATATATCTCGACAGTAGTGCCATCGTCAAGAGATACATCGAGGAGCCTGGAAGCGATAGGGTAAGGGAGGTATTCCTCAGGGCTTATTCAGGCTCTCAAACCCTAGCGTTCAGCCTCTGGAAGGAGGAGTTCTGGGCGTGATGGATAGGGCCAGGAACCTGGGTAGACTGGGGGAGGAGCAGTATCTCACAGCTAGAAGGAGGTTTCTCATTGAGGTAAGGAGACTTGTAAAGCTGAACGTGTTAATAGTCGTGGGGGTCAAACCCGCGGTACTGAGGGAGAGCTGAAAACTGGTGGAGAAATATCACATATACGAGGCAGATGCACTGCAGATCTCCTCCGCAAGGTACTCCAGCTCCTCCCAGTTTCTTACCGGTGACATGAGGCTGAAGGAAGTGGCTTCGAGGGAGGGATTGAAACCTGTTTATCTGGGCTGACCCTATCATAGGAAAGTTGACACTCCCCTGCCTAGATTAACGGTGTCAGGACGACTGGAAATTAAGATCAGCGATTCTGGGTTCGGGGTCGAGCCGTTTAAGGAACAGGAAATATTTACCGGGTTACGCATATACAGTCATGAACCTTTCCTACCTTAACTACACCCCAGTTCAGGACTTTGATGTAAAGGATGGGAGAATCGCCTATGTGATCCTGAGGGATTCTCCAAAGGTCGTGATTCACAATGTCGGGGAGGTGCAAATTGGGGAACCGGAAACGGTTCACTGGGTTGGATCTAGGCTGGCTGTGGTTGCGGATCAGGGAGGGGCGGAGGTCAGGTCCATCTACCTTATTGACGAGGGACCGCATCCCCTGCTTTCCGACGGATTTGACAACATGGAGCCCGTGTTCCTTAAGGAGGACAGATTCTATTTCCTCTCCAACAGGGACAGGGAGACCATACACCTTTACCTGTATGACAGGGGACAGATAACTAAGATCAGCAAGGGTAATCTTCCCGTATCAGACGTGTGCGTATCGCCAGGCGGAAGATGGGTGGCCTATTCCTCAGGGATTTACGACAACGACCTGTTCCTGCTGGATACCAGTACAGGTGAGGAGGTGATAATATCTTACCCCAATTCCGAGCAGTATCCAAGTTCCTCTCAATGCTTTACGGGTGATTCCATCCTTTTCCTGAGCAATCACAACGGTTTCTTGGACGTGGGAAAATTCTCACTGCGAGATCATACGGTCTCCTGGCTTGTCACAGGGAAGGAGGACAAGTATGGGGCCCTCATGTGGAGAGATAAACTGGTGTATTCTGTGGACGTGAAGGGTCATATCTTGCTCATGGTGGACGGGAAACCCCTAACTAGAGAGGGCGTGGTCGCTGAGATCAAGGTGGACAGGGATTTATATTTCCTTCACTCGTCCTATGAAAGGTCCTACGACCTTTACAGGCACTCCACAGTAACGGAGAGGTTGACTGACTCTATGAGGGACGTGAAGGGAGAATTCACAAGGCCCACGCTGGTTAAATACAACTCCCTCGGTGAGGAGATAGATGCCCTCCTATATCAGAGGGGTGGAGAGGATAGAGGTGTCGTTTACGTTCATGGGGGTCCAGATTACGAGTGTCTCAGCAATTACTCAGCCGAGATCCAAATGCTGGTGGACCAGGGATTCAAGGTTATTTGTCCAAACTACAGGGGTTCCACGGGTAGGGGCAGGCGGTTCAACCACCTCAATGACAGGGATCTAGGAGGAGGTGACCTCGTGGACGTTGTGGAATCCGCAAATCTCCTGAACGTCCCTAGGGTTGCAGTGACGGGGGCGAGTTATGGGGGTTACTTGACCATGATGGCCGTGACAAAGTACCCTGAGAGATGGTGCGCTGCAGCCGCTGTTGTTCCATTCGTTAACTGGTTCACGGAGAAGAAGATGGAAAGGGAAGTCCTGAGGCAATATGACGAGGTAAAGATAGGTAATGATGAGGAACTGCTCAGGGAGAGATCACCCATATTTTTCGTGGACAGGATAAGGGCACCTCTCCTCCTCCTGGCAGGGGAAAACGACCCCAGATGTCCTGCTGAGGAGACAGTACAGGTAGTTGAGAAGATGAAGGAGCTAGGAAAAAGGGTGGAGTACAAGATTTATGAGAACGAGGGTCACGGCTTCGTGAAAAGGGAGAACCTGGTGGACTCCGTTGTTAGAGTCGTGGAATTTCTAGATAAGAATTGTAAATAGAAAATTACAAATAGAAAAATAAAAACTATATTGTCTTTAAGCAACCTACCTTCTCCTAACTATAGCTACAACGACTGCGATTATTACAATAACCACTACTACTCCTGCTACAACAGCTATAGTGGTTGTGGAGGATGTCGTAGTGGTTGTTGGAGGTGGAGTTGTTGGAGGGGTAACCACATGAGAAGCACTGACGTTCAGTGAGCCGTACTTATATAGCTCCCTCGCCCCATTATCCCAGGTCACCTTGCTCACAATCTCATAAATTCCTGGCTTCAGGCCTGTGGTGTTAATTGTGCCCACGTAATTACCGGGCGAGATCATCTTCATCTGTACAGGAGCAGTTGCATTACCGTAACTCTCACCTGAGACGTTAAGGTACTTCAGCCACACGTACGCTGTTCCGTTAACCGGGTTGGCAACCAGAGAGGAAGTTGAGTTGTCCCACGTGTAGTACTGGAAGTTTGCGGTGAAGTTCACGGGAGTTCCAGCTGTTACATTCTGCAGGAAGATGAGCGGGTTAATCCTGAAGTAGTAGGGGTTATAGGTCACGGTCACTGTCTTGGCCTCGCTATTGAAGGATGAGAACATGTAGGGACCGGAGGAGATTTCAGGTGCAAGGGTTGAGTGATACAATGTCACTACGTTCACGGGAGCCAGTACATGGGCAGGCATTATTGGGTACTCCGTGAGGACTAGGTACTCATTAACGTAGGATGAGGAGTTGAGATAGAACACTATTTGATATGGGCCTGTTACGTTAGTCCACACGAGAGACGGAATGGTACCGAATAGATCAGTATTGATGAAGCCTTCGCTTGATAGGTAGGTGTAATTCAGCGTGACGCCATCGAAGGTATTGGTTCCCATCATTCCCGGAAGGTCATAGTACCAGACCGTGAAGTTAACGTCATAGGCTGTGAGTGGAACTCCATCTATCCAGGTGTCATTGTGGACAAGGTTTACCGTGATCACCTGACCGTTCACGATCTTATCGCCGTTGGGAAGGGTAAGGTTTACAGGTTTCTGAACAGTCCAGGAGGAGGCAACCCAGGGCAGTATCTGCGTGGGATTATTGAGGGGTGAGATACCAAGAGAATCATACATATCATCTAGCGTGTTGAAGGCGTAAAGGGATGTGCTGGCGTAAATGTTGATGTGCCTGGGTAGGTCGCTGGAGATGGAGGAGAAGATGAACGTTCCATTCAACGCTTGGTTTGTGGGATGTACATCCATAATATTTATGGCATAGGTTGGAGTTCCGCTGGATAGATAGATGTAGTTAGCCCATCCAGGCAAATACACGGCCTGAATTCCGTTACTCCACGTGTAAATGACATATGGAAGCTGCTGCTGTAAGAGGTATTCCGCCTGCTTAGTGTAGTTAATCTCCTGAGACAGGGTCGGTGCGTTGAGGGCATTCTGTAGCATTTGATCTATTGTGGAATTGGAGAAACCTCCCACGTTACCAGGGGAAGTGTATATCCCGTTCATCCAGGAATTGGGGAACGGTCCCAGACTGATCCATCCAAATGTGGTCAAGTTAAAGTCGTTGAATGGTGGAGTGGTAGCTTGGGTTATTAAGGTGCCAAAGGTTTCTGACACAGGAGTTATTGATAAGTTAATGGCTGCCGCAGAATCGGATAGCAGATATGCAAACCTCTTTAGTATGTTTGGTGGGAAGGTGTAGTAGAAGGTCAGCTTGAGGGGTTGGCCGTTGTAGTACCATTGTCCGTTCTTGTGTGTTATCCCTGGTACCATCTCTAAGTACATCACTGCCCTGGTCAGGTTGTAGGACTCGTATTGCTGATAGTAGGACTCGACCTGCGGATTAAACCACTGCTTGTATACGCTCAGATCTGGGTTAACGAAGTAGGGCTCGTCGACTCCAAACACTCCATTATCCAGCACATAAGATGTTACGTTCTCTGGATTGATCAGGGAGCTGATAGCATATCTAAAATAGATATTTGAGGTGAGGTTGTTTCCGAAGGCGAATACAACCTGTCCAAAGCTTTCCTGTGGCGCTATGGCCAGAAAGGCAGTCTGATTATATGGGGCGGTCTTCAACTCATTGATCTCCGACACGTGCGTAAGCGAGATGAAGTCAACCTTTCCGTCGAGAAGGGCATTGAACTCATCAGTATGGGTTGTGTACGCATATGTATACTCTATTGTTCCCACCCAAGGCTCGTTATAAATCGCCTGAGAAGGCGTAAGAACGGGGGTGTTAAAGTTGGCAATGGCAAAGCTAGAAACCTCAACCGGTACTGCCATGATCATTGAAAATACTAGGATTAGGCTTGCAAGAATAAATAATCTATTCATTACACATCTCTCCCATTTAAAGTGAGAATGGTCATTGGATTTAAACTTTTTCATAGTAGACGAATAGCTTAGTGAAGTTCTTTTAATAGAATTAAAAGATTCTACTTATGTTCTAAGGTTATCTACGTAAATATTACACATAATGAGGTATTTTGGTATGAAGTATATTGGTCTGCTAAAGACTGCCTTTGCTATCAAGATAAGAAAACAACCCATAATATACCTTAATATACATATAAAAATATAAATACTTACGTTTTAATTATTATGATTACTCCCTCTCGGCCCTGAGATGAGGAAATGTAACCCCCGCCCAGTAAGTAGCCTGGGACTCCCAGAACTGAATTAACGCTAGTATTCAACTTGGAGAACACGGGTGATAGCATATGAAGGGATGATCCCCACAATATTACTCCTTCCTCCGATGCGATGCCTGAGAAGTTGTTGACAACTGGAATTCTTAGAGAAACAATGTATTTCCCGTCTCCGTAACCCACCGAATTTACCAGGCCTACCTGGTACTTTAACAGAATAAAATGGATCCCTGTCTGGTTAAGAATTCCTAGCATGGTCAAAGTGATGTGAGTATTGTTAAGGGAGTAGTTAAAGCCTCCAAACAGCCATCCAGCGGGAGTTGGTGCAGATGTAATAACGGCTCCCAAACCCTGAAAATTATCCGTAAAGTTAGTTCCATTGAAAATAGTAATGGTGTAATTAAATAAATGTGATCCGCCTATGAAGGACAGGGACTCATTGGACGAGAGTGTGAAGATCCCACTGCCCACACTGAGAGGTTTGTAAAGAATTGACGGATAATCTCCAGTAAGATCTGTTAAATTATTTGACAGCTTGAGCAGGAAAGGTACCTGAAAGGTACTGCTCCCCTCAATTACCAGGGAAGATCCTCCGATCAGCCAGAAGTTTTTCTGCCAGGTAACGGAGAATATTTGACCTGGGGTATAGAAACTGGGTATTTCACCCGATAGATTGTACACTTTCCCCTCGCTCATTAAAATCAAGGTGGGTTCCAGAACCGAGGTGTTCCCTTGCGGAACGTACCGTGCCCCGCCCAGCAGAAATGCTGATCCATTGTAACTTATAGAGTAAATTGATCCGTTAGCAAAGTATTGGCTGACGTTTAGAAATTCATAAGTATGGTTTTGGACATAGAAGAGACCCGCAACTCCTTGACTATGGTTACCAATTGCTGAAGAGCCCACGAATGCCACGACGCTGGGGGAGACCTCTATCATTTGATTGATCTCACTTACTCCTCCAATTATCACCGTGGAGTAACTGCTGGTTCTCAATTCCAGAAGTGTAATACCAACAGCGATTATTAGTATAGCCATAACAACCAACACAACGTTAGTGGGCCGCTTCTTATCCTTCTTCCTGCTTTCACGTTTCATTTAGCTTGATTCACTAAGCCCACATCGAGTTATTTAGATTTATTCCATACTAGTCCCTCTTTCTATGCATTAACGAGAAAAGTATCATTTAGATTAAATTATAATTTCTTTTTAAAAATGTTGTATTATGCATGTATTTGGAAATGTAAATCCACAGTGTACAAATGTTTGAAATTCCATTTGCAAGAAATAAAGGCTATATCACTAATAACTTGAATTGTTTAAAGTTTAGCATCCTCAGGTATTAACATTTCAGACAGTAATTTGAACGGAATAACATAAAGTTTTTTAACAATGATGGGGATATTTTTCTGATTAGTGATGTCTCTTCTTAGGTACCTAACGAAGAGAATAGCAGAGAGAATAGCCCTATTGTTTGGAATAATTATCTTTAATTTTATAATTTTCCAGGTACTCCCCACAATTTACGGAGTAAATCCTGCTGAACTATACGTTCCTCTGACTTACAAGGGTCTGCCTAGGAGTGAACTAGTGCAGGCACTGGATAATCAGTTCGGATTGAATCTTCCACTTGATGAGAGGTTTTTTGTATATATGAAGTCACTGTTAACCTTCCACCTGGGCATTTCCATGAGCTATCAGCAACCTGTCATATCCCTGATTGAAGCCAGGTTTCCTGTAACGGCACTTCTGGTAATCCCAAGCCTGATTCTAAGCACCATACTCGCCATAGTTCTGGGACTTTACTCCATATCAAGGCAGGGAAAGGTGGGAGATGTTGCAGTGAGTTTTACCTCCATAATGACTTACTTCATTCCTGCCTTCTGGCTTGGGGAGATAGTTCTGTACTTCTTCGGATTCTACCTCAGGATATTTCCAACCAACCTAGCTGAGGCAATAACGTCCTCCAATGGTCACACCCTAGTTGGCGTAGCGTACTGGGTGGACCTTCTGAAGTTCCTGACTTTACCCATTCTCTTCATCACTGTCATTAGTTACGGTGTAAGAAATATACTCTTCAGGAATAACGGCGTCGAGTTGATGGGTAGCAACTTTGTGAACTATCTGAGAGCAAGGGGAATAGATGACAGAAAGATTCTTTACAAGCACATCACCAGAAATGCAGTAATACCCGTTGTAACAAGGGTTGGAATAGACATCGCTTTCCTATTTGCGGGAGTGGTTTTCATTGAGGATATCTTCAATATACCAGGCCTAGGAAGACTCCTGGTGAGGGGAGCTGAGAACCTTGACGTGCCATTACTGGGAGGAGACTTTTACATAATTAGTCTGTTTGCCGTGATAATTCTTCTTGCACTTGACCTGATCTATCCACTCATTGACCCCAGGGTGAAGTACGAGTGAACAAGGTAATAAGGGACCTGTTGAGCAGGAAAACGTTCATATTCTCCATTGTTGTGATCCTTTTCTTCGCCGCTATAGCACTTCTCGCTCCGGTGTTAACTTCATATAACAATCCCTACCAGGTCTCTCAACAGTTCGTTGCAGCTCCTTATGCAGTCCCCGCATGGGCCACGATCTTCCCCCAATATCACGATCTTCCCCCTGATGTGAGATTAACTCTAACTCCAGTCAGTGCCTCTGGAGTTACACCAGTGAACTCATCCTTTGTGAAGATCACGGTACCGGCTGGAGGGGAAGTTAACGTGAGTTACCCCATTCGCTGGAACTGGAGTTCTCCCTACAACGTAATACTTTCATTTATCTTGGTTCCACCAGCGACAAGCGACTTCAACGTGAATCTATACATGAACAACATCAATATCATGGAGTTGTCACCTGTTCCCATACCACCCGCTGTGAGCGTAACGCTAGGGAAACCTAACTCCATAACGTTCTCGTCACAAACAATAAATCCAAGCAATTCTCCGTACGTGAATTCTCTTCCCTTCCAGGACCAGCCCCTAGCGTCACTGGAGTTCCCCAAGGCTGTTTTACCTAGGCCGGGAATGTACTACTTGGTAATATCACTTCAGAACACGGGGAATTCACCTGAAACTTTCCTCCTTTCAAATCCCCACTACACCTCCCTTGGATACGCTTACGGAAGATTAGGAACCGATGATAACGGAGGTAGTGTGTTCTCGGAGTTTGTGTACGGAGCCAGATTTGACCTGTATCTAGCCCTCGTGGCATCTGTCCTGATCATTGGAATAGGTCTCATAATAGGTCTCCTTGCTGGCTACGTGGGAGGTTTCACGGACCTAACCCTGAATGCGCTGACCGACTTCTTCCTCTTGATACCTGGTTTACCTCTCCTGATCGTGCTGATCTCAATTTTTGATCTCACTGGTGTCATAGTTAACGTTAACAAGGCCGTTCTCATTTTACTAATAATCTCGTTCCTGTCATGGCCCGGTACGGCAAAGATAATTAGGGGACAAACTCTCAGCCTGAGGAGTAGAACCTTCGTGGAGGCTTCCAGGGCTCTGGGAGAAGGAAAGCTTAGAATACTGTTCCGACATATAGTTCCTAACTTGATGGGAATTCTATTTGCACAGCTAGCTTATGACGTGCCAGGTGTAATCTTAGCAGAGTCAGGTCTGGACTTCTTGGGTCTGGGAATTATAGGCTTCCCAACCTGGGGTAACATGCTTGGATTTGCGACTAACGACCTGTCCTTTGCAAACGGATTTGCATGGTGGTGGGTCCTTCCACCTGGAATTGGGATAATACTGTTAAGCACTGCCTTCTACTATTTCGGGACAGCCATGCTTGATGTGCTCAGCCCCTACAAGTTGAGAGGTGAGTGAAGTGATCTTTGAGGAATCCACGGACACTCTCCTTGAGGTCAACTCCCTGAAGACCTATTACACCACCAAGACGGGTTACGTTAAGGCCGTGGACGACGTTTCCCTGTTCCTGGATAGGTCCAAGGTACTGGGCGTGGCTGGGGAATCCGGGTGCGGGAAATCAACCCTTGTCACAACCATATTCAGGGTGATGCCAAGGAACGCTAGAGTTATGGGAGGAGAGGTGAAGTTCAAGGGACAGGACTTACTGAAGATGGACCTGAAGACCTTCAGGAAAGAGATAGTCTGGAAGGACATAGCCTATATCCCTCAGGCCTCCATGGATGTACTAGACCCGGTTTACAAGGTAAAGGATCAGATGCTTGAAACCATTCTGGCTCACGAGGATGTGTCCAGGGCTGAGGCCATGGAAAGGATATTCAGGACCCTTGAGAGCGTAGGAGTTCCTCAGGAGAAGGCGGACATGTTCCCCCACGAGCTTTCCGGAGGACAGAGACAGAGGGTAGTCATAGCCATGGCCCTCCTCCTCAATCCCTCCATGATAGTGTCAGACGAAGCGACCACGGCTCTGGACGTGATCACACAGGCCAAGATCCTTGAACTCATGAAGTCCCTTCAGGAGTCAAGAAAGTTCAGCATGATGTTCGTGACGCACGATCTATCCCTTCTTGCCAACGTGAGCGATAGCATTGCCATAATGTACGCCGGAAAGCTGGTGGAGTTTGGGGATGTGGAGAAGGTGTTCAGTAACCCGCTACACCCCTACACGCAACTTCTCATCAAGGCGATCCCGGACCTTAGGGTGAGGAAACAGAAGAAACTTGTGGCCATCCCAGGATTTCCACCTGACCTGGAGAACCCGCCCAAGGGTTGCAGGTTCGCCCCCAGATGTCCCTTAGCCATGCCAGTTTGCAGTGAGAAGGAGCCTGAATTCTCCAAGGTTGAGGGGTTCCATTACGTAGCATGCCACGCGGTGAACAAGAAATGATAGAGGGCAAAGATCTGAGGGTTTACTTCAAGTCCAGGGATATTGTGGTTAAGGCCCTGGATGGGGTTAACGTAAGCGTTAAGGACAGGGAGATCGTGGGAATAGTTGGGGAGTCGGGGAGTGGGAAAACCACGCTTGGTAGAACGATCCTGAACCTTCAGAAGCCTCTCTCAGGAGAGGTGTTGTGGAACGGGAAGAACGTGTTCAAGTTAAAGGGGAAAGAAGAAAAGGAATTCAGGAGGCAGAATCAGATCATCTATCAGAATCCCTATGAGGCTGTGGATATCAGACTCAAGGTATACGATATCGTGGCAGAAGGTCTAAGGGTTCACAATATTCCCAAGGACAAGGAAGAGGAGAGTAAAATAGTCATGGAGACTCTCAGGGATGTGGGGCTCACTCCAGAGGATGAATACGCTAAATCCCTCCCCAATCAACTGTCAGGAGGGCAACTCCAGAGGGTTGCCATAGCTAGGGCCCTTGTTCTGAACCCATCATTCATAGTTGCAGACGAGCCAGTATCAATGCTAGACATGTCCATAAGGGCTGGAGTGCTGGACATTTTCAAACGTCTCAGGGATGAGAGGGGGATCAGCATTATGATGATCACCCACGATATTTCCACCCTGGGATACGTGGCAGACAGGATTTACGTCATGTATCAGGGAAAGGTTATAGAACATGGGTCCACCGACGCTGTTCTCGATAAACCTCTCCATCCCTACACTCAGGCGTTAATCTCAGCAGTCCCGATTCCAGATCCCTCTGGGAGAACGAGCCTATTCTCGATTAAGGTAAAGGAAGAGATGGAACCCTATAACGGGAAAGGGTGCAGGTATTACCCAAGATGTCCATTCGCTATGGCATCTTGCAGGGAGAAGGAACCCAATCTATCGGGTGTTTCCAGTGACCACTACGTCGCATGCTTCCTATACTGAGGAGAGGTCCCTAGTCACGAGAAAGGAGATAGTATTTTCCTCCATCTTTGTTGCTGTTGGAGGGGTAATTGGATCATTAACCGTACCCGAACTTTACCTAATGCTGATTCCCCTATCTCTCCTTCTCTTGCTTTTCAGGGAATGGAAGCTTTTCAGGGGGATGAGTGAACTTAGGAGAACTGGAGTGCTAAGATTCGAGCCGAGATTCAGAACAAACAGGAAGGAGGCTAACAGAAGTTTGACCGTGGTTCTCCTTCTGATCGCTACACCCATGGTCCTCTCATTCTTTCTCCCTCCCCTTCCCTGGCTGGCTCTGACCATGGCCATCGTGATGTCGTGGCCGGCCTCCAACCTTCTGGAAGGGCTAACACAGCTGGTTATTGAAAGGAGGACTGGTAGAAAGCTGAGGAAATTCTACAACTGGGCATCATTTAGGGATGAAGTGGTCATGAAGGATTACGGCTGGTCATTGAAGTTTGACTGATCCAACTTGTAACCAGTTCGGGTGAGTGTTTAAAATAAATGCCGAGTAGATTGATCTATGAAAAAGTGTCCCAGATGCGGTTATGAGAACGACGACTCGGCCAGCATTTGTGAAAAATGCAGATATCCGCTGACCCTCTCCACTGAGCCAGTTTTTCCCACCAGGTGTCCCAGATGCGGTTATGAGAATCCTCCAGGGACTGCCATATGTCAGAGATGCAGATATCCTCTAAGAATACCTACTCAAGTTCAGGTCGAGGAAACCGGAAGGGACAGATCCAGGGAGGAATCCATATCTAGGCTTAGGGATGGTGCCCTCTACCTCATGATCGGAGTGTTATTCCTACTGCTTACCCTGCCATCCATCAACCCCTTAATCCAGGGCATTTTCGGGTTAATCTCTGTGGTCTTCCTTGGTATGGGGACGGGTAGCTATTCTGTGGCATTAAGGCTCTTCGACGAGAGGCTAAGGAGCTCATCGCTACTCTCCTTCCTTCTCCTTCCTGGTTTCCTTCTCCTTGTGTCAGGAATAGGTATTGTAGAGCTAAACGTGACAAAACTTAATCTTACAGCTTTGGGAAAAAACCCCCTTGCGGTGGTTCTAATTGACCTAGGATTTGTCCTTTTCCTAGTGGGAGGACTGGGAATAACAGTGGGGGTTTACAGGATAGCTAACGCCTTAACTCGTCCAGCGCTCAAGGTAGGAGCCATACTAACCATGGTGGGACTGATCTCTTTCCTTCTCCTACCTGAGCTGGGATTTCTCCTCATGGGAGGCCAGTTCCTGATCTATCTGGAGTCCAGAACATTATTTCAAAAGGAAAAGGAGAACGCTCACTAACTCACTCAAACCTCGTCGCGAGCATGCTTACTCCTCCCCAGGGCACGTCATATCCCAGAATTTCTGCCCTCCTGGGCTTTACGAAACCAAGCACGGTATACAGGGGGTTAAGCAATCCCTCAGGTTGTGCCTCCGCCCATATCCTGGACTTGGGCAATTCCATGATCTCGTCAAACTTCCCCTGCTTCAACAGTTCCATCAAGACTTGATCAAACTTGGATGGTCTTGGTTTAACCCCAAGATATAACCCGTCCAGTCTGTGGGTAGGTGATCCAGTCCCCAGGATCAGGACTCTCTTCCCAGCGGACGCTTTGGCTATAACTTCCCCCAGCTTGTAGTGCTCCTCGGGCATTCCATCAGTGATGGAGATGGTCACAACTCTAAGCCCAGGGAACATGTAACTCAGGGGTATCCAAACTCCGTGATCCAGTCCCCAGGACTGGTCCTCCTCCAGTTCCATCCCCTCCTCCCTTCCCACGCTGGCTATACGCTTGGCCAATTCCACATCGTTCTCAGCAGAGTAGCAGAACTTGTAGAGCTCGTCCGGGAATCCATAGTAGTCCTGTATGCATTCCAGCCTCTCCTGAACCTCCACGAGATGTTTCCCGTTCCAGGATATGAAGTGTGGGCTGAGCACCACCACGGTTTCAGGGTTAACTTCCCTTCTGACCCTTTCCCCTATCTCCTTCATCAATTTCTTCCAGGGTATATCCTCAACTAGGATTGTTGGAGATCCATGTGATACGAAAAGGCCTATCATGGAAAACACTTTATTAGATAAACTAACTTTACAACCTAATAATTCTTTCTCCTTTCCTTTCCTGGGAAGATGTTAAATAGTGTTAAAACCAGTTAATTTTGCCATGAAAGTAGTTTTCCTTGTAATGTCAGGAGATGAGAAACTGGGATTAGCTCTGAGAATGGCATATAACTCCATCAAGAACAAGAGATATGATGATCTGAAGTTGCTTTTCTTCGGACCAAGCCAGAAGGCATTAACCACCCTGCAGGGTGACCTTAAGAACATGTTTGAGGAAATGCTAAAGAACGGAAGTGTTGACTCAGCGTGTGTGGGCGTTGCGGAGAACATGGGAATAAAGGATACGTTACTGCAGATGGGGCTAAGACTAACCCCCATGGGTGAAACCCTATCCAAGTACGTGAACCAGGGCTATGAAGTAATCACGTTCTAAAGTATTGCGAGGAACCCGAACACAAGAACGAAGGTGAGGCTAGCCCAGTAAAGAAGGGATTGCATCCTTGTGTTTTTTAGATTTCCCATTACTTTCTCGTCTGATGAAATTATACCTTGAATAATCCCGGGACCAACCAGGGCCAGTACAAGAAAAACGAGGAGATTTAGCACCGTGCTGGCCAGTTCCTGTGTGGGCACAAGGGATATGGCCAACGCCGCTGGAACACTCTCTAGGAGGTAAACAATAAACGTCTTCTCCCTTCTAACCCCCAGCGCCTCCACAACTCCCCACGCACTACCAAGAGAGATCACTACCAGGGCTAGGAATGCTGCAGCCACCAGTCCAACCCCGAAAAAGATGGGAGATAGAGGACCCGCAAAGGAATCTAGCGTTCTAGAAATGGACTGAGGGGAGAGAAAGTTAGTGCTTGGATCTGCCCCAGCCATACTCATTTCCACTAGAACCATGAGAAGTTCAGTTGCGATCGCACCCACAGCAGTTTCAATTCTTATCCTGTTAACTGCAACGTTTTTGGGCACAAACTTCCTTGCTGAATACTTTATTGCCGTGGCCGATGCCTGAAAGAAAAGCATGAAAGGCATCACTACTGCCCCCACATTAGCTGCTAGAAGAAAAATGAAGCCGGGTGAAAGGGAAAACTGAAACAGGGGATATGGCTTTATTCCGCTCTCCACGAGGACCAGGGCAAATCCCACGAAAAGAAGAGGGGAAATGAACAGGAGAACCCTCTCAGCCTGCTCATATTTCCTTCCCAGAACCAGGAGCAGGTGTGCAGTGAAGATCAGGGGAACCGACACGATCACGGGCATCCCGAACACAGCTAGCCCAACTGCAGCCCCAGCGTACTCCACGGCGTACGTGAGAACGTCGGTTAACGCCATGGGTAAAGCCATCAGAAGGGACACCCTCCTTGAGTATCTCTCCCTGATTATCTCTCCCAATCCCTTCTCCGTGGCTATCCCAATCCTTCCTGACACCTCCTGGATGAAATAGAGCGGGATGGTCAGCAGTAACAGGAACCATACCAGCGAATACTTGAGCACGGCCCCCGTTTCAGCCGCCCCTATGGTACTGGAGGCGTCCATATCTGCCATCATGACCAGCCATGCGGGTCCGAACAGCACCAGCAGATTTGTCCATTTACGATTCATCGTATTCCATTTACGATTCATCGTAAGGAATAGTTACTTGTTAGATAAAAACTTTCGCCCTGAGGATTTAGGTGCTCATGAGCTACTTGAGAGATGGAGATAGTCCTCCTCTTTCAGGTCCCATTCCAAGACCTTGGCTAGCTCATCCACATGTGCCTTTGTGGAAGCCTTGGGGATGGGTATGGCCCTTCTGGCAACGTAGTTCAAACCCACCTGAATTGGGGTTACCCCATACCTTTTTGCCACCTCTGCCAGCCTGGCATCCCTTGAAATTTCACCCCTACCCAGAGGGGAGTAGGCTATGACCTTGATGTTATTCCTCTCAAGGAAGGGAATGAGCTGAGCCTCTGGTTCCCTGTGAACGTAGCTGTACTCTATTTCGTTGGCCTCAATCTGGTATCTGGAGGAAACCTCCATTGCCTCTTGCACTAGGGTAACGTCAAAGTTGCTCACTCCAATACACCTCACCACCCCATCATCCACCAGCTTTTCCATGGCCCTTATGGTTTCCCTAAGGGGTACGCTGGGAGAAGGCCAGTGAATCAGGTAGAGGTCAATTAACTTAACGTTAAGCCTCCTTAAACTAGCCTTGGCGGACTTAATCACGTCATCGTAGGATAGGTGATTGTTCCATACCTTTGTGATGATGGTGAACTCCTCCTCATCGTAATCCTTCAGTGCCTGCCCCACCAGTTCCTCAGTGTGTCCTCCCCCATACATTTCTGCGGTATCAAACAGATTGATTCCTCTATCGTAGACGTAACGAAGCAACTCTATCCACTGAGGGTCCCTCGTTCTGTCAGCTGACCAGTAACCCCCTCCGATCTTCCATGTTCCAAATCCTATCTTGGATACCTTCTTATCACAGAGGTTCATAACCCGACTCTGCCAGTGCAAGTAAATAAGCATGAGGTTACTCATCACATTATTAACATGAAATCTGGAACTGGTTTAAACACATTACTTGCCAGCTCCTGAATTTGGGGAGGGATGAGAGAGACCGTAATACTTGAGGCGTTAAAAAGGGCCTCAATAAATGGCACTACAGCAACTATTCCCTTAAAGAGGTAAGCATAGGTCTCCGCTACTTCAAAGAAAGAGGGAATGGGCAGGACCATATTAATAACTGTTCCTAGAATCTCATCCTTATCATCCTTTATGGCGTTTAGGGTACTATCAACATCAAGCCTGTTCATGTCAGTTACGTAGATCTTTCTAATGTGAGTAGGTACCTTGATGCTCTCCGCTATGGTGTTTTGGAGAATTTTACTTCCCTCTCTGATATGAATTGATGAATCAATAACTATAACCCCAAATCTCTCCTGTATTGCGGAGGACATTATTCCTTCGAATTCCCCTCTTAACCTAGCATCGCTAAGAATCATGGACAGGGCATCATCTAGCTTACTACCATTTCCCAACATTTTAATTACCCTAATTGTCTGGTTCTCCACCTTTATGTCAGTCCAAAGATCTCCCTCGTGGCCCGATTGAATCGATGGAATCAATCCCTCACCTCTTGCCTCCATAAGGTAGGAGCTCCATCCTAGAGGATCCAAGTCGAGAAGGACAACGTTCTCTCCCCTCTTTGCCAGTGATAAGGCTAGAAGCGCAGAAATAGTGGACCTGCCAGCGCCTCCCTTCACACCCGTGGCTTCGATGATCAGCATTATTCTCTCTTGGGAGGAACCTAATTTAAATGTTTGTAAGAAAATTTCACATGGATCTTCTATGAGGATTATGATAGATTAGATACAAAACTAACTGTAAGGACAAAGTTAAGTTATAACTTTCCTAGAGTTTAGTGCACTGTTGATCTAATGTAATTTACAAGTCTAGTGGCTTATCAAGGTTATCAGATCATAGATCGAGAATCATCAGTCTTGGAGCAAGTTTCACATGACATAGCGTATCACGATGAGTCAGAAGTGTGTAAAAGCCCCAATTTACCCCATGTACTGACAAACTTTTTTAATCATGGGTTTCAAACATTTTCTATGAAGGCGTGGTTAGTAGGAGTTGCGGTAGTGATACTCATAGTGGTGGGCTATTTTGGATATCAATTTTTGACCACAGGTCCCGTAACCATATATGCAGAGGACGCTCCAGGCGTGTCCGTCACCTTAACAATTACCTCCATAATGCTACATGCGGTGAATGGATCGTGGATTACGGTATCCAACAAAACCATTGTTTACAGCTTAGGATCCAACCTAACACAACTTGTATCGGGAAGAATACCGGCAGGGAAATACAATGAGATATTTCTCTACATCAAGAATGCATCCACAACCGTCCGAGGAGTTAGTGTTACCATACCCAGTAACGTTCTGAAGATTCACTTCATTGCCGGCAAGGACTTGATAGTATCTCCTACCCTGAGCGCTGAGGTCATAATTAGTTTCCCCCATGCTTCCATATCCAGCGGATCATTAATTATCTCACCGTCTATTACGGCGGAGACAATAAACTAATTTCTCCAGCGGTTCTGTGAGGGTTAAAGATAGCCTCGTTTATCTCTTTGAGGGTTAAGAGGGTGGGAGACCCCAGTCTTGAGGGATGAATGGGCCCTGGTCTGGTTTGTTGTGTATTTCACGTTAAAGGCTTCTTAAACACGCAACAATATGAGGTGGCTCCGTAAATAGCCTAAAGAGAGGTTTTAAATGATAATGCGTAAATCGATTGTGGCCTGCCAAACTCCATTGTGCGGTGATGGCCGTAGGATGGCCACCTGGGGATGGAACCGAAGTCAAGCTTGCAGAGATCTATGCCATCTTGACCCTCCCACACAGGACATCAGGGATGGGTTACATTCGACACTATGGGTGGAGGGGATATATCATGGTCAATGAGCCAAGAAGCCCTATCCGTGAGGGTGGGGTAGTTCACTTCATTTAGCATCCAGACTTAACACAATGTAATTGGGATATCGTCTTGTGAACGTTATCTGGCAGGTTAACATGCTTAGTTTTCTCTTCATTACGAAATGCACAATTTCAACGTAGAGGACTCTCCTAAGCTTTAATAAAACCGTTTCAAATCTATAATGAGTAAAAATGGCCAAGGTAGGTTTCATAGGAGCGGGAAAAATTGGGCAAACCATAGTTTACTCGGCCTTAGTGAGCGGAGCTGTGGATGAGGCCATCATTTATGATATAATACCTGAACTTCCCGACAAGTTTGAACATGAACTCAGACACGCCTTTGCGACCAAGGGAATAAAGGCCGAAGTTCTGGGAACCAACTCCCTTGACGATGTGTCAGGAATGGATATCGTTGTCATATCTGCGGGCAAACCCAGGAAGCCTGGAATGAGCAGAAGGGATCTATTCGTGGACAATGCCAAGATCATGATAGACTTGGCTCAGAAACTTCCTCCTAAGAATCCGGGAGCCATCTACTTGATGGTGGCGAACCCTGTGGATATGATGGCTTCGGTGTTCATGAAGTACTCCAAGCAGTTCACCATTAGCGCAGGAGACCAGGTGGAAACCATGAGAATGAGGTCGTTTATAGCGAAGAAGCTCAAGATACCAGTGACCGCCGTGGATGGGTTTGTGGGAGGCGAGCACGGTGAAGACGCCGTAGTTCTCTGGAGTACCGTGAAGATCAAGGGAAAGCCTGCGGACGAGTTCAGTATCAATAAGGATGAGGTGAGTGACTACGTTAAGAAGATACCGGGAGAAATCATCAGGGTAATAGGTGGGACCACCTGGGGTCCGGGTACCATCATAGCTGACATCATAAAGTCCATAGCGTTCAGCGAAAACAGAGTAATGAGCATCGCGACTCCCAAGGAGTATGAGAAGGAAATAATACACGTTAGTGCACCTACAGTGGTGGGATCCAGCATAGGACCTTCACTGGAGCCACTCCTTGACGAGAAGGATAGGTGGCATCTAAACTCCGCTATGAAGGACTTCTATGAGGTGTATAAGGAAAATCTTAAGCAACTTGAGCAGGCCACAAAAGCCTAGTCAGTTTTTCTGCTGGTCCACGCCCTTTTAGTGGATCTGTCCAGGTGATCTAGAAGGAACTTTTACACTACTTTAATATCCACGACGTCCAATAAAGATTAGGTACAAAAAATTGAAAGTAAAAGACCTAGAGCCCAGAAGAAGGGCAGACGTGACTGTAAAGGTAGTTAGCCTCGGAGAGAAGAGGAACGTAATAGGAAAGGACGGTTCTTCCCATCAGGTGATGGACGTCCTAGTTGGGGATGAGACAGGTTCCATCCTCATGAGTGTGTGGGATTCCAACATTCAAAAGGTTTCCCAGGGAAAGGTGTTCGCCATAGAGGACGGCTTCGTTTCAGTGCACAGGGGATCCATGAGGTTATCCCTTGGGAGAACCGGGAAGATGGTGGAGACTCAGGGAACCTTTGAGGTAAACACTCAAAACAACGTGTCTAACAAGGTTATTGAGGACGAACCTAGGAGAAGGTATGGAAGGTATTAAAAGAATTCCCTTTTTTGTTTTTATTTTCTTAGTTTAAAGTTGAGACCTTTAGGGTTTCTGGTCCAACTCCCAAACCTATCCCTGCGATCAGCGCTCCCAGCCCCAGAATAATGACTGCCGAATGTGATACTGAAGTTACCGTGGAAAGTTGAGAAATGAACAGCTGAGTGAAACCTGCAATTATGAAAGCGCCATTATACGAGAAACCCACACCCGTTGCCCTGCTGAAGGTCTTGAATCTTTCAGCCAGGTAGCTGGGTGAGATTGCTGAGGCCAAGTTCATTCCAAATCCGAACAGCATCATGGATGAAAGTGTTGGGGAGCCAGCTAGATAGAACCAGGAGGCAGTGATCAATCCAATCACCACTCCCGCAATGCCCATGACCTTTCTTCCCAGGAAGTCTGAAAGCAGTCCCGACAGAACCATTGCGGGTATGCCGACCACATTCATGATCAGTGCCAGAAACCCGTATTCCTGGGGAGGTAGATGAAGGACCTGACCAAGGTAAACCGGTATAAACTGTGGACCGGCATATATCATTACCCAGAAACCTATCATGACCAAGATGGTTTGCCATAGCGGGGATAAACCCTTGATGGGATAGTCCTTCTGAGCCTCGACGTATATCCTGGGTTCGCTCACCTTTACCCGGATCAAAAGGGCCAGTGCGGCCGGGATCACTCCTATGAAGAATATGTACCTCCAACCAGTGACGAAGAAGCCCGGGGTTCTGGCCAGTGTGGTGAATAGGAGATCCACAATCACGAACCCCAGCAGAGTGCCCGACTGCATGACCCCTGAGAGTAGACCTCTCCATCTAGAGACGCTTTCCATGGCAAGCGTGAACGAGCTGGACACATCTCCACCTATGAAGATACCCTGAACTATCCTCAGCAGTGACACCGTAACAGGTGCCAGTATGCCTATCTGGGCATAAGGCGGAATCAGTCCTGTGAGGCCAATGGACAGGGAGTAACCCAGGACTGTGATGATGAGCGCCTTCTTCCTCCCCTGGAGGTCAGCAAAAAACCCGAAAAGGAAACCACCCAGAGGCCTGGTGACCACGGTGAAAATGATGGGCAAAACCGCACCCAGCAGACCCAGGGTAGGGTAGAACACCTTCTCCAGAACAGTAGCCGTTATTACCACAGCTCCAAGGTCATAAGAGTCCATTACCCACGACAGATATGCGCCTATGAAATTGGACTTCATGGGGCGTGGAATAGAAATTATAATTTAAAAACTTGATTGCGAAAAAGCTGGATAAAAAGGAAAATAAAAATTATTTCCTTCTTAGGAAGATCACTGCTATCGCAATAATCACGATAACAATGACAGCTATTCCAATGATAAGGGTAGTGTTGGACGAGCTCGAGCTGGGCTTTGGTGTTGGAGGTGGCGTGGTGTTAGTCGTGGTAGGAGTTGTGGTATTGGTCTTGGTGGAAGTTGTTGTGTTAGTCGTGGTGTTAGTGCTGGTTGTTGTCTTCGTGGTAGTGGGTTGTTGTATTACAGTGAACTGTGAGGAGGAGTTATACACAGGAACCTCTCCCTTGGGAGTTGAGGAGTACGTTGTTAATGAGACGGAAAGTGGGCTTGTGGAGTTGAGGTTAATGAGGAGAGTGAAGTTTTCGGCTTGACCGGGCTTCAGTGTGTAGTTGAGGGCCTTGTTTAGAACTGTTATTGAGCCCTGAGAAGCCACAACTAGAACGTAGCCTTGACCCGTAGTGTTACCTTCGTTCTCAACTCCGACAATCAGATCGTAGGTGGTGTTGGTCATCAATTTAGTGACCTGCTGGCCGTTATACGAAATATAAAGCGTTGCAACAGGCTTGAACACCAGGGGTAGGAATGCCACCTGCACCATGACTGAGCCATTGACCACCGTGAGCTTACCCGTGACTGCCTTGGCCAAGTACCCGGTTACGTTTCCAATTGTGTAGGTGTAAGTTCCTGATGGTACCTGGAAAGTGATCATGTTAGAGGTGGAGGACTTAACAGTTCCGTTAAGAGTTACAGACCATTCAGTGCCCTGCGCAAGACCCGTCTCAACAAAACTTACATTGTATGTCTTTTGAGGGGATACACCCACGTATAGCGGGTAAGAGGCTGATATCGAGATGTTTGGACTAGCCTTAACGTTCACCAGGAATGTATAGGTACCTGACGTGCTTGGGGTCCAGCCAAGGTATAGGGTATCCGTAGTTCCGGGAGATATAGTTGCTATGGGAATAACAGAGGTAATTAACTTTCCATTGAGTAGAATAGTCTCGTTTACCTCCGCAAGGGCATTAACGTTTCCCTGGTTCTGTATACCAACTCCTACTTCATACGAGGTTCCGGGCTGTAACTCTGTCACGGCAGTCCCTGTACTCTTTTGCAGAATCTCCAGTTTTGTTATCACCAGCTTAACAAAGGGTAACGCGAAGGTGACGTTTATTGTGAGCGACGAGTTAACCAGAAAATCACCCTGGGATGGAGTAGGAATGTAACTGCCCGCATCAGGGATTGAGAAGGACGGATAAGACTCTCCCTGAACCTGAAATGTTATCTCATTGGTCGTGGAATTCTTAGTTTGCCCGTTAAAGGTGACGGACCACATAGTTCCAGCAGGTAACCCGCTCTCCACAAAGGTAACGTTGTATGTAGGGGTAGTAGAGGCCTCTACGTTAAAGGTTCCAGCAATTAGGCCAATGAAGGACCACATGAGTAGGAACAGCAGTGAGAATCCTAAGATTTGTCTCATAATCTCATGCCTTTTTTGAGTACTTATATAAAAACTTTATCAGAACTATTAGTCTCTACAGTTCCCTTCATGTTAGCGTATTTAGGTTTCAAGGAATTCATGCTAAGTCACAACGCCATAAATAGCACTTGCCTGAAAATCCCTCAAGCTCATTTTATCTAAAAGTCTTCCAGTTCTGTCCCAATAGTCTCACAATTATATTTCACTTTTGAGGTCCGTTGAATTTTTCATCTATGAACGATTTTCATTTCGACACACTTGAAGAGTATCTCACTGTGTTAAAATCCCTGAAATACTAAACATGAATTTATGCAAGTTTGACGACAATATGAAATGGTAGATCTGTTTTAATCATCTCACATAGATTAACTAATTACAATTTGCAATGGAAACCTGAATCGCTCAATACAGAACCTGTAAAGAGTAATTTCAGATGACATACACTCTAAATATTGTAACACATTCTACTTCGAAACGAATTAGCTTTTAATTATTTATCAAAAGATAAAGTGTGAGTGGATTAAGGGTTCAACGACTTAAAAGAAGAGCATTACAGTTCTTAGATGACGCGAGAAAAGACTTAAACGATGGCTTTTATGATCTGGCGATGTTTCATTCAGAGGAGGCAATTCAACTTTTCCTAAAGGCCATACTCCTTGAACTATTTGCATCTGAGTTTAGGTCTCATCAAGTTAGAACTCTACTTTCCTATTTGGTGAAATTATTGACAGAGAATAATTATACGGATCTAGCTAATGAGGTGCAGGAGTTAGCCACCGAGCACAAAGAAACTCTTTCGGAGCTAGAGGACGCCTATATCGAGAGTAGATATGGAGAGATAGAATATGAGAAAGTTCAGGCCGAGAATTCCATTTCCGTCTCCGAAAAAATCATAAATAAACTTGAGGAGATTAGTAAACGTGTCAAGCTGGGTTAGATTTAAGTTTGAGCATTTAAGGCGATGGAGGGAATATGCCGAGAAGGTTAACGAGGCGGTTAAAGAGGTTAACAAGAATGCGAAAGTTTACGTTTTTGGTGGCGTCGCTGAAGATAGAATAACGGTGTCGAGTGACATCGACATCTTAATAATCTTCCCTTATCCATTAACCGACAAAGATAGAATTGAATTGAAAAAGAGGATATTTAACACTGCAGTGGAAAAATACAATTTACCCTTTGGGGCACCAGTGGAGTTACACGTTGTAGATGAGGAGAGGGCAAGAGAGTATCTCAGGTTTGCTAAAAAAGTAATACAAATAGAGTAGTTTTCATGGACCAATGGAGCCACAAAATGGAGTGCTCCTTATCTTAATGTGAATTGCTAGTCTACTTAATTGATCCTGCATCGAATAATGAGAAATGAAGGAACTAGAATACAATTCGCAATGGAGACGTGAAGGATCCTAGCGTGAGGATCACCAATATTCTTCGCTTTACGCGTAGTAAAATACAACTTCAGGTTAAAAAGGGAAAAAATCCATTACTTTAACAGTAACCCTAACCCCAGCTATATCCTCCCGAGGATCCTGAGGAACTTGAGCCTGAGGAACTGCCTGAGGAACCGCTGGAGGAAGAGCTACTGGATCCGCTGGAGGAAGTACTAGATGATCCACTTGAAGAAGAGGTCATGGTTGTACTGGAGGTTTGTGTCTTGGCATGAGAAGGCGCATGGGTCAGGGCCATTCCCATGAATGCGCCCCCTATTACGAGAATTACTACTGTTATTGCTACCACAGCTATTTGAGAGACTCCTAGAGCCTTCATCACTTTAACAGGGTTATTCGGCATTATAATACTTTTACCCAAATCCTGTTAACTGCGTTTCACTGAAAACTCATTAAGTTTATAGAATTTGGGAAAAAGCATATTTATACTCTACGTCAAGCTCCGTTTAATGAGCAACATATCATCAATAAACGGTCCATTAAGGTATCTGGGAGGAGCCCTTATGGTAATATGGGCAATAATTCACTTTTTCCTATCGACGGAACTCCTGAAAAGGTTACCGTTGGTGGGAGAATTCTTCATCGTAGATTCAGTATTAATGATAATAGGTGCAGTTGTGCTATTCGTTGGATTTAGATTGCTTTACCTTCCAGTGCTTGTCCTAGACTGGGCTAATTATCTTCTCCTTACCGAATCTAGAATATATCCGGCTCCGGTCCTTGGCTTCCCATTACCAGCAATAAACAGTTACGTTATAGGCACCTTTGTGCTGGACATAGTGACCGTAATTGTGGTTACCTTAGTGTACATAACGGTAAAGAAAAAGTAAAAGTCGATGGAATCTTTCAATCAAACTCTTTTTTTCCGGTTTACAAAATTTTTATATGAACTGTTCCAGACACTAATTGGAAACTATGCCTGAGAGCTCAAGTACTAAGAAAATCAAGTTCCTAGAAGAGAACCTAGGCGCTATACACGTTTGAGATTAAAACTTACTGTCCTTAGGATAGTACGTAAAATACTAAGTTTATATTCCTGGATCATTATAAGAACTTATGAAGGGTCTTTCAGGTAAAATTGTAGCTGCTGTAATTGTTGTAGTGGTCATAGTGGCAGCTGTGGCCATAATAGAACTTACCTCTAAACCCAGTCCGACTCACGTCACTACACCTCCGACAAATACGTCCACAACCAGCACGACAACCACAACTACCTCCAATGTCACATTGACCGTGGTAACTTTTTCAGGAGAATCGGCGCAATTTATCCAGTATGCAGGGGAACTTTTCCATCAACAACATCCCAATGTACAGGTACAGGTGATTACGTATCCATTTAGTGATTATATCGACAAGGAACTCACGGTGTTAACTGGACACTCCTCCCAATATGATATAATAGGATTTACATCCACGTCGGCCCAGAGGGTGTCTCCATACTTACTCAACCTGACCAACTTCAACCTTTCTCAGGTAATAGCCCAACAGGAGGACTTCGGTGGAGTTATTTACAACGTTACTACGGGTCAGAAAGAGGTTATAGGAGTCTCGTATGAAACAGCCGTTTACCTGATGGCGTACAGGGCATCAATATTCAATAATCAAACCCTCGCCAACGAGTTTACCAGTGAATATCACGTACCATTTAACCCCAACGACTGGACCAACTGGACGGAAGTGCTTTGGGCTGACCAGTTTGTGACATCCCATAACCTGACCCAGTACGGATTCCTGATTGATGATCACGTATCACATGGAATAATAGATGCCTTCCCCGCAGTTTTCGGTTGGTATTACATTAGGGATACCGCGATATCAAACGGAACCACAGGTGTTCCAGGATTCAACATCATGTTCACGGGTTACATCCCCGCAGGAATGAAGTTTCCCGTTCCTTCCTTCAATTCAAGTGCAGGTGTCTCAGCTCTGGAGACTTACGCACAACTGGTTAAGTACGACCCCAATCCATCCCAACTCCAGGTTAGCTACGATAACCTACCCGAGTTATTCCCGCAGGCAGCCGGAGGCTTCCTGTTCACTAGCCAGCTATCATACCTAAACTCAAGCGTGGCCCAGGATACCTATTTAGCCCCTCTACCAGGAGGATACGCTGAGACAGGGACGGACCTGCTGGGGATAAGTAAGTACTCCACCCATCCTCAACTAGCCGAGGAGTTCCTTCAGTTCTTGGTTTCACCTCAGGTCCAGGAGATAGCCTTCCTTAAATTCGGTAAGTTCCCGGTGAATCAGCAGGCTTTCCAGGACCTCATAGCCAACAACTCCATTCCCAGTTATCAGAGGGAGTGGCTCAACGCCACTTACCACGCGGCCCTTAACGCATGGGCAAATCCGCCAAATGTTCCGCCAACCTATATCTCACTGATTACCGACTTCAACAATCAGGTGTTTTCATACCTGACTGGACAGATAAGTAACCCGGAGCAGGCCCTACAGACCGCAGCCCAGCAGTGGTCAGCGGCCGTGCAGTCCTACTATAGCGGTGGACAAGCTTGAGCGTAGAGCTCAAGTCGGTTAGCAAGATCTATAGGAACGTAAGGGCTCTAGATGACGTGAACATAACCATAAACAAGGGAGAATTTTTTGTTATTCTTGGTCCTTCCGGTTCAGGCAAGACTACCCTTCTCAGGGCAATTGCCGGGCTAGAGAAGGTTGACTCAGGAACAATCCTTCTAGACGGGAAGGATATTACCCGGTTACCTCCCCACAGGAGAGAAGTGGCCATGGTTTTTCAGAACTATGCTCTCTATCCCCATAAGACTGTCCTTGAGAACCTCCTGATGCCCGTGGAGGGAGAAATGAGGCGAGAGGAGGCCACAAAACTGGCCAAGGAAATGGCGTCAATGCTGGGGATAGGTGATCTCATGTCCCGTTACCCCTCGGAGTTGTCCGGGGGACAACAGCAGAGGGTTGCCCTGGCGAGGGCCCTGGTTAAGAGACCTAAGGTTTTCCTTATGGATGAACCTCTCTCCAATCTAGATGCAATTCAGAGGGTGTCCGCAAGAAAGCTGATAAGGGACGTGCAAAGGGAGAACCAGATCACCACGCTTTACGTTACTCACGATCAGGTAGAGGCCATGGCCTTAGCTGATAGGGTGGCAATAATGAATCACGGAAAGGTTATACAGATGGGAACTCCGGAGGAAATCTACTCCCATGTTGATAATGAGTTTGTGGCAACGTTCTTTGGTAATCCCCCAATGTCGCTCATTGACGGGAAGCTTCTAGATCTGAAGGGTAAGATAGGGGTTAGACCTGAAGACGTGGAGCTGGGGGAGGGTGACATGAAGGGGAAAGTAAGTGACGTGGAGTTCTGGGGGGACAGATATCTCGTGTACATCTCCATAGATGGGGATGAGTTGCGGGCCTTCTATCCCTACAGGTTAAGAATAGGGGAGGAGGTAAAGTTCAAGTTCAAAAAATATGCGGGTCCCTGGTCATGAAGTACGTATATCCTTATCTGGTGTACATCACTGCCTTTGGAATAGTCCCTTTTTTGGGCGCGTTTGCCCTTCTGGGCGTGAACTTCAAGTCAGCGTTCTCAATATTTGAGCTTGTTCCCCTGGGTCAGATCGTGGTGAATACCCTGATTTTCGCCTTCTTCACAGCTCTACTCTCTGCAGTTGTTGGCACCATACTGGCAATCCTGGTGGACATGACGAGCAGGGGATCCAGGCTGATTTCACTTCTTACCATGTTACCCTACACGATACCCTTCACTTCCTCAGCCCTCATCTGGACCATCAGCCTTTACGGTAAATTCGGATGGTTCTCCTACATCTTTCACGTTCCCTTTGATCCCCTCTATCTGAGCTCAACTGCAATATGGGCCGTGACTGGGGTGAGCATATGGTCCTCCATCCCCGTATCCTTTCTGGTAATTGTTTCCTCACTGAGGTCCATACCCAAGGAGGTGAGGGAGGCCTCCGTGATGGATGGCCTCTCCCTGTCACAGTTTTACGGCAAGGTTGCTGTTCCCATGATAGGAAAGGCGTTCTGGATATCCTTCCTCCTTCAGTTCGTCCTAGCCATGGGTAACTTCGACCTCCCCTACGTTCTCACCCAGGGAGGGCCAGGTTACGCCTCAACTACCCTTCCCCTTTTGGTGTTTGACGAGATTTTCCTTTCGGGAAACTTTTCCGGAGGAGAGGTGGTTGCGGCCATCCTGGGTTTGATGGCCACTCTCCCCTCCATAGCACTCATATTCCTTTTCAGGTCCAAGAGAAGGAAGTTTCTACCCTCAGTGAACATAAGGATTCCGGACTCAATGTTCAGGTCAGTAATTTACGTGATAAGTGCAGTGATACTGTTCCTGCTAGACTTTCCGGTTTACTGGATGATCCTGGTGGCATTTAGGAACGCGTCCCTGGATTTCAGGGCCCCACCTGTCCTCTTACCTGTTAAGCTCACTCCTTCTTACTTTATTTCCTCTCTTGAGGGAGCGGTTCCATACCTCATAACCAGCGCCGTTGTTGGTATCCTGGCCTCGGTCTTCACCGTTCTCATATCTCTTCCGGCCTCATATGAGGCCAGTAGAAGAGGCCTGAGCTGGATGCTGTTTCTCTCAATTTACCTCTATTCTCTTCCAGCGGCATCCTTCATTATTCCCTTGTATCTCCTGTTCACGGCGACCAGACTGCTCAATACTTGGTGGGCCCTGATACTCTCCACGCCAATTTTCACAGCCACCTTTGCCACGTGGATATTCTACAACTTTTATCTGGACTTTCCAAAGGCATACGACGATGCGGCCTCGGTCTTTGGGATAAAGAGGAAGTTGACCAGGATTGTGTTTCCCCTTTCCCGGGGAACTCTTTTCACCGTGTTTCTCCTATCCTTTGTGTTCAACTGGCACCTCCTCTTCTACCCGCTCATATTTGCCAGCACGCCCTATAACATGAAATTCCCTCCAGAGGGCGCACTCACCATTACGGTTTACGCTCTTGACGCCATAGGCGATCAATCACTGAACTGGGGACTTCTGGCCTCCTCCGCGCTGGTGGCGGCCCTACCGGTCATGGTTGTCACGCTCTTCGCCATAGACAGAGTTTTGAGGGGAGATCAGAGAAGTGGAGTAAAGTTTATATAGCAAAGTCAGTTAACGTTGTTATTAAGTTAGTTTTTGCGATTAAAATGTCCGATGTAGAGAATTAAAATCTTACAAAGGATTTTAAAACATTTATCCCGATGCTTATAAATAATACCAGTAATTTGAAAGTGATATCATACTTATCATAAAAATGACTTTTATTGACGTTATACTTCACAAACAGGATGAACCATGTCTGAAGAGGCAAACAGGAAAATAGCCGAGCTTACAGCTAGGGTGGACAGGCTTCCCACCATCGTTTTACCTGTGTCTGTGATACTATCCTTGGCTTTCGGCTACTTTATAGCCCTTTATGACGTGATAGATATTGGTCTGGCCTTCTCCCCCACCTCTTTACCCTACACTGGACTGACCTCAGCTCAGGCTCCCACTGTGGTTTCCATGGGTCTTTTCGGATATATCCCAGGTGCGATTCTGCTGGGTTATCTGGCTGACAAAATAGGGCGCAAGCCCACACTTATCCTCACGGCACTCTTGACGGGGGTGGGCAGTCTAGGAAATGCGCTATCCTTCAATTTCGCCTCTTTCATCATTTTCAGGTTTATCACTGGAATGGGAATTGGTGGTGACCTCATTCTTGTCCCGGTTTACCTGGTGGAGATGGTACCCGCAGTGAAGAGAGCCTCCTACTTTAATTTAGTATATATAGCGGGATGGGCAGGACTGGGCCTAGGTCCCTTTTTGGCCTCTGAGATAGTCCTTGCCAATCCAGTCATTGGATGGAGAGTAGTCTTCGCGGTGGGCGCGACCCTGGCGTTCATAGTTCTGGTTATCAGGTCTCACGCCTCAGAAACAGTGAGGATGCTTGCAGTGAAGGGGAAGGTGAATGAGGCCGAGAATCTGGTAAAGGAGATGGAGGAGAAGGCCAAGCAGAAGACGGGAATGAAGGAGTTACCTCAACCGGTGGTATTCAACTATAAGGTTGCTAAAAACGATCCCTTTGCAGTGTTCAAGAACCCTATTTACAGGGTGAGGGTTATAGCTGTGATGCTGTCCATATTCTTCTTCTACTTTGGAGAGTACCCATATCTCACAGAGTATCCACTGTGGACCTCTAGCTTCCTTCACTACTCAGGAGCCCTGGGCAACGAGATAACTTTCCTGTTTGGGCTGGCGGGAATTGCCACATTCTTGGGGGCAATTGGACTGAGATTCGTGGTGGAGAGGGTGAGGAGAGCGGTGCTTGTGACCTTCTCTTACTTTGTGGGAATGCTTCATAGTGTCATCATTGAGGTATAAATTCTGGGATCAGCCCTCTCTCCCACAGAACGAGACCTACGGAGTACCTCATCATATCAAAGCTCCTGTTCACTGCCTTGGTTGCCCTCTTGAACCTCACGAGCCTGTCCCTGAGGGACGAGTGGAAGGACTCGTTGGGGTTAACGGGTGACACGACCCTGTGCTCGGGGAGGAGGAAATAGACGTTGTAGTCGTCCGAAACCCAGGTCCCCTTCTCGGGCACTGTGCGAGCTCCTGAAACGTGTTCTCGCTCCTGTCTCCCACGGAGAACACGACGTACATCCCCTTTCTGGAGAACACGAATCCCGTGAAGACCCAAGAGTAAAACGCCTTCGCGTTCCTCCTGAAGTAGGTCCACATCTCGTCCACGACCTTCACGCCCTCATTCAGCTCGTCCCTGGCTCTCCTCCACAGCTCCGCGAGTTTCGCGTACTTCTTCCCTCCGTACCTCTTGATCCACGTGAATACCGTGCCCAGTGGGACCTGAAGTACCCTGGAGATGGCCCTCATGCTCATCCCGTTCGCGTACATCCTGAGGGCCCTCTCCCTCACGCTCCTATCGTGATGATGTTTAGCTCCCTCCACGAACTTCCTCCCGCACTCCCTGCACAGGTAGAACTGCCTTCCCCTTATCTTCCCGTTCTTAACCACGTGATTACTTCCACAAGAGGGACAGGGAACGTCCCTGTAAACAGGTTTCCTTCCCCTCCTAGCCATAAGTAATACTCTTTATACAAATATTTATACCTTCATGACGACACTATGGAATGCTTCTTGGAGTCCTTATAGCTGTGGCAGGAGCAATAGGCAGGGACATACCTCTAACTTTCCTTGGTTTACTCCTGAGCAACTTCATAGGAGTGGGCTGGTCCAATCAGCTTAACTATCTGAACGGGACTGAGAACGTACCGACCTACGCCAGGGCAACCTCATTCGCCTTCTCTGACGGATTCGCTCACCTGGGCGCTGCCATTTCCACTGCCATAATCTTTGACTTCATACCGGTACTGGGAAACCTACCCACATGGGTCCTGTTTCAAGTACCTATGGTTATCATGGGACTGATACTGATAAAGGTGCTTCCCAACACCATAGGAAAGAGCCTGGAGAGCATTAATGAGGCAGAAGCAGGAACTTGACCGTTTAAGTGTTTAAAGTAGACGGCCCTGTTTTGATCTAATTTTATTTTTGCTCTTTCCATTTAGGTCTTATGATTAGATTTTCTCCCATTCAACGAAAAAAGCTTATATTGTGATTTTATTAGCAGGGTAATGTATGCCTCTAAAAAAAGAACTGGGTTATCTGGATCTCCTGATACTGGGAATAGCCGGGGCGGTGGGAACGGGCGCCCTTTTTAGCACTGCCGGCATGACCGCAGAAGCGGGCCCCTCCGCCGTCCTGTAGTGGATACTGGGGGGTATTTTCTACCTCTTCGTTGGCCTCACGTACAGCGAGATTTCCATGAACTTACCCGAGGCGGGTGGACCCTCTAGATACAGTCTATACTCTCACGGAAAATTAACAAACCTGATAAATGCGATGGCAGACCTTGTCTGGTACCTTTTCATTCCACCTATCGAGGCTCTGGCCGTGGTGGAGGGATTAACATTTTTCTACCCATCACTGCTCACACCCTCAGGAACTCCCACCCTGCTGGGAGGACTTCTGGGGGTTGTTTTGCTGGTCCTCTTCATTCCCTTCAACTACTTCGGCGTCAGGGCCTTCGGCAGGTCCACCACAACATTTGGTGGTGTTAAGCTGGTGTTATACGTGGCGCTCGCCCTTGGGGTGATGGGGATATTCTTTTCCGCGAGGAACTTCGTCAGCTATGGCGGGATAGCCCCCTTCGGGTTGGCGGGTATGTTCTCCGCAATTCCCCTAGCCATGTTCGCCTTCGGTGGGATAAGGGTGATACCAGATTACGCCGAAGAAACCAAGGTGAGGAAGAAACTCTCCTCTGCCATAATCCTCACGGTGATTGGACAGACCCTCATCTATGTGCTCTTTGCAGTGGCGTTCGTTGGAGGGATTAACTGGAACGCGCAACACCTTACCCCCGGAAACTGGACCGGAGTGACCTCTGCCTTGCCGGGAAATCCGTTCGTGGACCTATCTCAGAGCAGTTCAGCCCTACTGGTGTTGGCTCTGATTGTGGCGATAATTGGGCCCTTCGTCACTGGGTACATCTATCTCGGTGCGGGAACTAGAGTGCTGTTCGCCATGGGTAGGAGCGGGATAGTCACGAAGTTAATGAAACAGCTACATTCCACGTACTCGATTCCGGTTTGGGCCCTCCTGGTATTTGGGATCGTTGGTGCCGTGATAACCTTTCTCACCTCGCCCATACCCACAATTTACAGCCTTATTAGCGACGCTGTGGTTGCCGGTTACCTTGGCTTCGCGGTGAATCCAGTGGCTATGATGAGCCTGAGGAAGAAATTTGAGTACAAGCTTAAGGGAGGTCCCGTAATAGCTGCTTTGGCCTTCGTCTTCTCCTCCCTGATTGCCTTCTGGAGCGGATGGCCCTCCGTACCCTACTCTGTGATAATAATTGCAATGGCGGTAGCCCTGTTCGGTGCGGTGTATAAGGGCTTTCAGAATGTGTATAACTCCCTGTGGTACATCGCATACATTGCCTTCATAACTCTCATGACCTATATAGGGAGCGATGGCGCCCTTTCCCTCATAAACTTCTACCTTTCCTCAGCGCTGGTGGCAGTAATCTCAGTTGCCGTGTTCTTCCCCTGGGGAATCCTGTCAGCGAAGAGGGACATAAGGATACCAACGGAGCAGGAAATGGAAAGTCAATCCTAACTGGTTTTTGCCACAAGAAAAATTATACCTTTTGCGGTTCCTCGGTAAGTCTTGTACCTAGGGTTTCAGGACCCAGATACTGACCTATTCCCACGAGTATTGCCCCCAGAATTAGAAGAACAGCAGTGGAGAACCAAACGTTCTCCGGGGTGTCGATACCCTTGAATAGATACTGATGCATTAGCTCCACGTATATGCTGAACCAACCTCCCACAAATATCCCTGAGGAGTACCCGAAACCCACTCCTGATGCCCTCATGGATGCCTTAAACCTCTCGGAGAGATAGATGGGTATTATTCCCCAAGGAGCCTGAGTTATTATGCCTATCATTATTGAGGCCAAGGACGCGCCAACCACATTACCTGCCCTGGCTGAGGTGAATAGGAGATAGTAGACGGGAACCGAGAGGACCAAGGTGAGGAAGATCCAGATCAGGGTCAACCTCCTTCTACCAAGGTACTGTGAGAGGGCACCAAAGGTTAGAGCTCCGGCAAATGCAGCGTATGTCCCGTAGGAGTAGATGCTCTCGGCAGTTTGCAGGGGAAACACGGAGGGAGCATGCTCCAGTATTGCTGGAACGAAGGCGAAGAGGGAGTAGGCATAGAAGAACATTCCCGTCATGTATACCATTACCTGGAAAAAGTCTCTCCTGTACGGCTTTCTGAAAAGATCAGTCAAAGGGCTCTTCCTCACTAAATTCCTGTTCTTCACGTCCTGGAATACGGGAGTTTCCTTCATTGACAGCCTAACGGCTAGGGCAATTACTGCCGGAGCCAGGGCGGTCAGGAAGACGTATCTCCAGGCGAAGTTCTCAACTCCCTTCAACCCATAGATGCCAATGAAGGCGCCCTCTACCACAGCGGCCAGAGCAGCGCCGAAGGAAAATCCACCCTGAACCAATCCGCTGATGAGACCTCTCCATTTGAAAGGAGTCCATTCCATGGCGAAGGGATGGCCTGCAGAGTACTCACCTCCAGCAAATATCCCAACTAGGATCCTCAGGAGAACAAAAAGAACGAAGGACAGGATTCCCACCTCCGAGTATGTGGGAAGGACAGCAGTGAGAGCGCTGACCAGGCCAAGTCCCAGGACGGTTATAATGAGGTCTGCCCTCCTCCCGATTTTATCACCGAGGTTACCAAATATTGCCGAACCCAGTGGCCTGAAAATGATGGTCAGAGAGTAGCTCAGTATTATGTTGAAGGTGGCCAGAAGGGAGGATTCCGGAGGTAAAAGAACCTTGGCCAGAATTGGGGCTATGCTCAGGATCATTGTCAGGTCATATGAGTCGAGAAGGAATCCCACAAACTGGGATGAGATCGCCTTTGCGGAATCGATTCCGAAACTTTCAGGTTCCATGGTAATTATCCCTTACGTCACAGGCTATATAGAATTTTCTTTCAATCTTACTTGAATATAATTAACTTCATTTCCACCTAAACAGGGAAAAACCCGTTACGCTGAAAATTTAATTAGTGTGTTAAATATGTGGTAATTCAAGTGTGTATAAGCAAAAGATATTATCTAAAACTTACAATAATCACTCATGACTATTGCAGGAAGAATTGAAAGGCTTCCCTGGACCTCCTTCCATACCAGGCTATTGGTCCTGTTAAGTCTGGGAGAGTTCTTCGAGCTTTACGACCTTTTTGTGGGAGGCTTTGTGGTAGCACCTATCTCAGCGTTTTACAAGGTCTCCACTGCGGTGGCAATCTACTACAATATTGCGGTATTTTTCCTGGGGGCGTTCCTGGGAGCCATAATCTTCACATATGTTGGAGATGCGCTTGGAAGGAGGACATCTCTAATCCTTAACATGGTAATAGCTGGCATCGGACTTTTGCTGACTCCATTCTCGTCCAGCATTCAGGTACTTGGAGCTTTGAGGTTCATAACAGGACTTGGGGTTGGTCCAGAGGCTCTCATAGTTTTGGACGTTCTCATAACTGAGTTCTTCCCATCAAAAATAAGGGGAAGGGCACTGGCCATAGCCTATACGGCTTCATGGACAGCTCCCATAGTCGTGGCCATTTTAGCGTATCTGCTCATCCCTCACGTCTACGTGATCCCAGGTTGGAAGTAGCTGTTCATCATAGGTGGGCTGGGTATACTTACCATTATACCCTTCAGATTCCTTATCCCGGAATCTCCAAGATGGCTGGAGTCCAAGGGTAGGGTAGATGAGGCCGACAGGATTGTCAGGGACATGGAGAATGTGGCAATGAGGGAGAAGGGATCACTGGAGGAACCGCTCCAGGTTCAGGTGATCACATCACAGAGGGTTAGAATCTCTGAGCTCTTCAGTAACGAGTACAGGAGAAGGACAGTTATGCTGTGGATCTTCGAATTCCTTCAGGCGGGGGTCTACTACGGTTTCGCTTCGTTAGCTCCCTCAGTTCTTGCAAGTAAGGGATTCACTCTGGTCCACACACTGGAGTATTCAATGCTGATATATACTTCCTATTTCCTGAGCTCCCTGGCCTCCGTGTTCATCATTGATAGCCAGAAGTTTGACAGGAAATGGCAGGTTAGCATTGTGATGCTGTTAATGGGAATAACAGGTTTGGCTTTCGGCTTCGCCATCACTCCGGTGGAGGTTATAGCAACGGGCTTCCTATTTGGGTTCCTCTCCAACATATTTTCCAACGCATTTCATCAGTATGGGGCGGAGCTTTATCCAACCAGGATGAGGGCGTTTGCGGACGGGGTGCAGTATTCCCTGAGCAGGCTTGGGAACTACGTGTGGCTGAGCGTATTGCCACTGGTACTTGCCAAGTATGGTGCGGTGGGAATGTACGCGGTAGTGTTCGTGATGGCGGTCATAGTAACGCTTGATGTTGGAATATTGGGTCCCAGGGCCTCAAAGATAGAGCTGGAGGAGTTGTCCCACTGACCATTGCGTTTATGAACAAGAAGAGAGTATAGACCAAGGTTCCTTTTATTTTCTCATGACCTTTTATGGTATCTCACGCTGGTAATGGTGAATGAGATGAGGGCCCTGATTTTAAGGGATGGTATGCTATCCCTAGAGGAGCTTCCAACTCAAGGAAGATATAAGGTGAGAGCGGTGGGAATATGTGGCACCGACGTGGCCATGGTTAAGGGAACCTATCCTCCCAGGAAGAACCCCCTTATTCTGGGTCACGAGTTCGCCGTAGAAAGGGATGGGGAGTTATACGCATCTGAGATCAACCTCGTCGATTGGAGTTGCGAATACTGCAGAAAGGGGATGTATACTCACTGCGTGAACAGGAAGGCCATAGGGATTGATGTGGATGGAGCCATGAGAGAGTACATGGACCTACCCAATTATCTCCTGCACAGGGATAGTGTAGGCTTGAAACCTGAGGAACTGTCGTTAGCTGAACCCACGGCAGCTGTGCTGAGGATGGTGGAGCTCCTGAATCCGTCACCCTCGGACAGGGCACTCGTTCTAGGGGATGGTCCCATAGGGATTATTTCAGCCATGATTCTTACTCACTACGGCGTGGAAGTTGAGCTCAAGGGGCACAATCAGGGGAGGCTTGACTTAGCAGAGAAGCTTGGAATCCTCACGGTGCAGAATCCGTCCACATACGATATGGTAGTTGAGGCCACGGGAACTAAGGCCCTGGAGGAGGCAATTAAACATGTGAAACCCATGGGGAAGATAGCCCTCAAATCAACCCACGGGCTAGAGGCATCCCTAAACTCCACAAGCGTTGTGGTCAATGAGGTACAAATCTTGGGGAGCAGATGCGGTCCCTTTTACCTCTGGGATAGGGCCATACGTCTGATCAAGGAACTTAGACTGGGAAGGATAGTCTCCACCTATCCCCTGACAGAATATGAGAGGGCATTTCACGACGTCCTTCAACGAAAGGTTATGAAGGCAGTCCTAATTCCCTGAACCGTTAACCCTTATTTCCTTCCCTTCATCTATAATGATATGTACACCATACATTCGAATAAAATTCATAATAAGTGGGATAATTCCCTAAGTCCCGTCCTCTCCATAAAGTCTGGGGATGTGGTCACTGTGGAGTCCAGAGAGGCCTCTGATGGACAGGTGACCCCTTCATCCTCCCCTTCCGATCTTCTTAAATTGGACTTTTCCAGGATCCACCCGCTTACTGGGCCGATTGAGGTCGAGGGTGCCGAACCCGGCGACGCACTGGAGATAGAGTTCTTGGACTTCTCCACTAAGGGATGGGGGTGGACCGGTGTATTACCAGGGTTTGGTTTTCTGGCCAACGATCCCTACACCACTCCCATTGACCTGGCAGGTCCGGCACTAAAGATATGGAAGGTGGAGAAGGAGGCAGTGGCGAAGTTTGGTGACATTGAGGTCAGGGTTCCGCCCAGACCATTTCCCGGAGTGATAGGCACTGCCCTCCCCACACCCGGTAGGTTCAGTACTATACCCCCAAGGGAGAACGGAGGGAACATGGACATAAAACATCTGACCAGAGGAACGAAGCTCTACCTCCCCGTTTTCGTGAAGGGGGCACTCCTATCCCTGGGAGACACCCACGTAGCTCAGGGAGACGGTGAGGTTTGTGGAACTGCCATAGAGGCCCCAATGGACGTGACCATCAAGGTGACTCTGCACAAGAACGCGGGAATAGCTCAACCCCTATTTGAGACCGGGGCAGTAAGGGATGGAGACTTCAAGGAGTATCTAGCTTATCCGGGTATGGATCCCAACCTGTGGGAAGCAGCTAAGAAAGCCATCAAGGGGATTATAGGCATCCTCTCCTCACATACGACTCCCGTGGAGGCGTACATGCTTGCCAGCGCTGTAGTGGATCTGAAGGTGAGTCAAGTGGTCGACGTCCCTAACTGGATAGTAACAGCTTACTTACCAAAGGATATATTCCCTGAGGAGGTAAGGCTTAAATTAAAGGTGCTAAGGTAAAATTCCTTTTCCTAACCTTATGTGGCACTTAGTGTGGCCACATCGTCCTTGGTTTCCTTATTTTCGTCGATGAACATATAGACTGCCGTTCTGAGCAACGCGCTCCTCTTAACATGTTTCTCCTCCACAAACCTGGCAATCTTTTGATAAAGCTCGTCAGGTACTTTTACCGTAATTATCACCAGCCTGTCCTTCTCAAGTTCCGTGGAAACAGGTAGGTTTTGATCCATTATTCTTTCAACATATTTTCTGATCTGAGATGAAAGTGAGGTCTTCTGCCTCTCCAGTATATCCCAGGCCTCCTGGGCCTTATTTCTTTCTACTTTGAAGGATATTACTTTCATTTAGGTAATATAGCCTTAGAGGGATAATAAATTTTAGTTAAATTTTGCGCTTGAATCCACTTCTTAGAAAATATAGATACTGTGATAATTTAAGGAGGAGATCCCTTTGGAATGGCCAAGATGGGTAGAAATCCTTGAGAAATCCCAATAAATACCTAGACCCGTCACGGACATATGACTACCGTCTCATTGAGCTCCCTGTGAGCAGGACCCGATCCAAAATCTCTTCCACATGAACATGTGAGCTACCCAGCCCTGAAGGGCGGAGCTTCCTGCTTCATGGACGAGGCTTGCCATAGAGGCCTCATCTCCACAGGCTCAACGGGTGGCTCCCACCCTGCCCTCCTGAGGAGGTTGACGGAGGCGTTGAGGTCGCGGTCAAGAACTAGGCCACACTGGCAGGTGATGACGCGGTCAGAGAGGGAGAGGTTATGTTTCTTTCCGCACCTGGAGCAGGTCTGAGAGGAGTATGCGGGGTTGACTTCGCGGACCTCTTTACCGTGTTTCTGGAAGACCCATTTCAGGGTTGAGGAGAATCTAGAAAAGGAAACGTCACGGAGATGTCTGTTCAGGGTTCTTGACCCGTCCCTGGTCATCTTCACCACGTTGAGGTCCTCCATTACCAGGACGTCGTAACGCCTGGCCAGGACGTTGGCCAGCTTGTAGTAGAAGTCGATCTTAGCGTTGATCACCCGTTCCAGGAGTTTCACTAGTCTAAGCCTGGCCTTCTCCCAGTTACTTGAACCCTTCCTCTTTCTGGAGAGAAGCCTGGAGAGTGACCTGTACTTGAGGAGGACCCTCTCCAGAAAGCGGGGGTTATCCACGTAGTGACCGTCTGACGTGACCAGGAGGTGGGAGATGCCAAGGTCGAGTGCAGCGACCTTGCCTGTGTTTTCGGTTTGAACGTGAAGGTCTCCCTCCACCAGAAAGGACACGAATAACCTGTTTGTTGGCGTCACCTTCACCGCGACCCTGCTGATCTTGTCTGGAAGCGGTCGATGGGCCAGGACCTTGAACACGCCAAGACCTGAGAGGGAAAGGTAAATCCAGCTCTTCCTCCCTGACCTGGCCGGCCTGGTCGAGAGGATCTTCCATCCCTTCTGTGGATACACCAGGGACCTGTACCTTTCAGGTTTCTTCTCCCTGGGGAACCTGGCCAGCCCCTGGAGAAAGCGATGCCTGGCCTCGCAGTACCTGTCCGCTACGTTCTGGAAGACCTGGGAGAACACGCGTTTATACTCGCGGTCCTGCTTCCTCAGGTCAAGGGCGAGTTGCCTCAGCTCGGTCCTGTTCAACCACTTCCCATCCCTTTCGTGGAACGCGATGTCTGCATACCTTAAGGTGTTGTACGCCTCGCACAGCAACCTCAACTGGGACTTTAACTCCCTCAACACGTCAGAGGAGGCGTACGCGCGAAACCTTAAGGTATACATTACAAAAAGGTAGTTAGTTCATTTTAAATCTGTTTTGTTCGGACGCGTTCGTTCATCCCCGCCACAAGTGGCGAGGTTTTCCGAATTTTTATAACGAATTAAAAGGGATCAAATTAAACTCTACATAATAAATGTGCAATTTTTGCATATTTCGTAGGTTATTTAAGTTGATGACATCATTTCGATTCATGAAACGCACACTATTGGTCTTGACAATGGGAGGCTTCACGGATGGATTTGATCTCCTGATAATAGCGGGCGTTTTAGGAGAGGTAATCAAGACCTTCAGGCTCACAGGTTTCGAGACAGGTCTCCTGGTCTCTTCCTCGTTCATGGGTTCCATAGTGGGCGCAGTTCTTCTCGGTTACCTGTGCGATGTCATGGGTAGAAGGAAGGGTTACCTTATTTCTGTCATCCTTTTCGTTATGGGGGCTTTGATCAGTGCCTCTGCTACAAACTACGAAGTCCTGATTCTAGGGAGGAGCCTAGTGGGTCTAGGGATAGGAGGGGAAATCCCGTCATCGGTAACTCTCCTGGAGGAGGTTTCCAAGAAGTGGGTAGGACTCTCCTTCACCGCATGGGCCATGGGAGCCCTGAGCGCTACAGCCATCCCCATTTTTCTTTCTCCGTGGAGACTTGTCCTTCTCCTTGGGGGAGTACCGCCCTTACTTGTTCTCATATTCCACAGGTGGGTAAGTGAGAGTGAAGTCTGGCTAGGCTCATCCAAGGTTAGGATACGCTCAGGAACTCTAGAAACATTTGTTATGGGGATAGGACAGTTCATTCTCACTCTGGTTCTGGCCTCATTTGCAGTATATGTGCCCGGATACTCTTTCATAACGCAGATGGCAAACTGGACATTTTTCGCAATTGGTGCATGCTTAATCTTCCCCCTGACCTCTAAGAAGCCAGTGCTCTTCATGTCCTACTTTTTAACGTCGGTACTCCTTCTCATGTACACCCTTACCGGCTGGTTGGAAGCTATCGCCACTCTTTGGCTTGTCTCAGGTATAGCTTTCAGCTCCTCCTTTCATTATATGGGTGAGCTTAGAAATGCGAGGGACAGGGGAACCTTCAATGGTATCCTCTTCTTTATGGGAAGACTGGGAGGTGCCATAGGAACTTTCGCCTATCCACTTATTAGACACGAGCTGAACGGAACGTTGCTACTCATTGCCCTCGGTATCCTAATGCAGAGTTTTGCTATTCCATTTTTGGCTGAAGGAGGAATAGAAAGAATGGATTAGTGATTAAAAATCACATTGCCTTGATCCACACTGCATGCTTTGCTATCTCCTTTATGCTGAGCATCCTTATTTCTTCACCGTGGATCACGGGCAGATGCCTGATGTTATGTTCCATCATGATGGCTATTGCCCTGGAGATCTGCTCCTGAGAGGATACAGGGTTAACCCATCTGGGTTCTATCATATCGTCCAGAGACCTACCCGTGCCCAACGCCTTGGTCAGATCCCTGATTGATATCAGCCCAATCAGCTCTCTATCCTTTACCACTGTGGCCTTAAGACCCCTTTCCTTGAGAAGGTAGTAGAGTTCCCTGTTTGTCACCCTCCCAACTACGGGAACCTGAATTGCGTACTTCTCTATTTTCTCCCTGGGATTTATGGGAATGATGCTCTCGCCTAGGATTGGAGACGTAACTGAGGAAGCCCTCAACACGTCCCGCAGGGAGATTATCCCTGCCAGCTTACCTCTCTCCAATACCGGCAGATGACCAATACCCCTTTCCAGCATAATCCTCAAGGCCTCCTCCACTGTGGCCTTTCCCTCTATGGTCACCGCGTCCTTAGAGAAGGCGATGAGGGGCTTATCCTGTTTTCCGGCAATCCATGCTTCCAAAACGTCCGTCTCGGTGATTATCTTGGTTCCATTCATGATTATCAGGGATCCCACTCCTTCCCTCATCATTTCCTCTGCGCCCGTCTTCACTGTCCAACCTGGATCCCCTGTTACCAGTCTCTTGGATGAGTACCTCCTTACCCTGGAAAGGGTTACCTTAGCTCTCACAGGAACCTGCGTTTCATCGCTGAGCACAACTATGCAGTCATATGGACAGGCCCTTTCGCACGCCATACAGCCTGTGCAGTCCTCAGGTCTTACCACCTCCGCGAATCTGGTGACCTCATTTATCTCTATGCATTGGGCAAGGGCGCAGGCCCTCTGACACATGTAGCATCCCACACATCTGTCCACATCTATTAGAACCACTGGATCCATGTTCTCACCTCAGAACGGTGGAGTGGCCTGAAGCGGATTGTACAGCAGGTTACCCAGGTAGGGGTTGTAGAAGGGTGCTGTGGGAGAGGCTGGCGAAGACATCCAGTACGTCACAAGCATGAAGGTAATTCCAAAGCCCAGAACAACCGCGTAATAGGTCCACTTGCTGATTCCGTCGGTCTCGGCTAGCATGTTTGAAGCCCTAATCCCCAGGTAGATTCCAAAGGCCATCACAGCCTCCATCACCAGAAGAACCCACCAGGCCGCGGTGGCGTTAAGGGGATCGTGTCCAAGAGAGTGAAGGAAGCTCCCCCAGAAGGTGGAGTAAATGTCACTGTTATGCATTCCGGCACCCGTGGGATCAAGTATTTCGTTGAGGATCAGCGGGGATCCTCCCAGGAACTTGGGCAGGTTCCTGACCAGTATTGAGGCTGCAAAGATGGGGATAAGCGCATAGGAGATGGAGGTGAAGCCCCACTTCAAGGGAACTCCTCTTCTCTCCTCGAATTTTGCAGCGAGAAGTACCGCGAGGATGGGTATCACGTTAATGGCAAAGTAGTCTAGAGGGTTGGGATAACCTTGAGTGGAGTAACCAAACTTGGACAATCCAGGAACCAGTAACTGAGCGAAACTTGCCCAGCCCGTCACCTTGCTTAACCAAGTGTCAACCATGGAGTAGAAAGGTAGCGCGTTGAGGAACTGGAAGAGGACTACCCCTGTGAGCAGGGTGACTGATAATGCAATGTCAAACCTCTTCTTCCCTCCAGTGAGGTCGCTTAACCATGGGAACCTCTTTACCTGCCAGTCAATATTGTCGTGAGGGCATGCCTTGTAGCAGTCCGATGCCAGCCCGCACATGGGAGAGTTCTCTTTGCTACCGGGAGAGGCAAACCATGGACAACCGTGGAACTTGTCGTTACCCCTCATGCAATCCTTGGTGGTGCAGGACTTGCAAACCTCTGGGTTCTTCGCCCTGAAGGTGCCAAGAGGTGAAATTGTCGTGGTGATAGCAAGTGGGGCACTTAAGGGGCAGATGGTCCTGCAGAACGTCCTGTCTTGGAAAAGCAGGCTAATGAAGAGCTCCAGTGCGCCTATATATATCAACACCACGGAAGTTAACTCTGGGACGCCAGGACCCCCTATGTTGTAAAACTCCTCCATCCAAGTTAACACCGAGAAACCCACAGCAGAGTAGAAGATGGTACTGTATTTTATGGGCCATCTCAAGTTCAACCCCAGTTTCTTGCTCATCTTCTTCCATGGGTGTAGCCTGTGGACCCACTCTGCCTGACCGCTGAAGGGACACGTCTGACACCAGGCCCTTCCATTGGCCAGCCACGTCAATAACCAGAGGAGAGGGAACCAGAACAGCCAGCTAATATCTGACGCAAAGTTCACCAGTGATATTCCTGCGGGGCCCAGCTTCTGATAACCAATGAGACCAACCACCATGACCACGTAGAATATTACGAAACTGGGTAGAATTATGGCGAAATGTGCCCAGCTCTTCTTGAAGATCTTGGAGACGAGCCTGGAAACCGGATTATCTCCCTCCAGCAGAGATGGGCGATGCTCGCAAATCTCCTTGCCCACCCTATCTACTCTCTTCACGATCTCCCTTGGGGGAGAGGCAAATACCCAGGTGTTGGAGTGGGATTTCACTGTGAGGTCAAGTACTAGGTTTACAGCCAGAATTGTGAGAGCTGTGGTGAACAGCAGTATACCAGTCTCAATCAACAGGACCTGCCTTAGTAACACCGCTAAGCCCGTAAACACTCCAGTACCCACGGTGGAAAGTGCCACATAGAAATTGAATCTTCTTTCGTAATTCTTTACCTTTCCAGTAACCTTATACTCTAACTTCTCCATGATCTCACCACTTTTATACATAGTTTAACATGACTAAACATTTTTGTGTACAACCTCCCTTTCTTTATCTCGAGACATCTCTTATAAAGATTTCTAAGATTTGTTAACTTACATGAAGTTTGAAAATAAATTATTTAAACTTTATCCTGTCTTTGCTATAAAAATATAATTATAATTATGAATATCTATTAAACACCTTTCGAATATTTAAGCAGTAGAAAAGGGATCAGATAAAGAATATATAAATAGATCAGGCATCTACCAAATAGTATTAATTATATAAAGGCTCTACACATTCATTATTTAATGAACTCTTTTATGCGATAACACGTTATGAACCTAGATTTTATTGTTTTCAGATCTATAAAATATTAGCCTTTTTGAGATAGGGAGAGTTACTCTTTTAAAATTTGGGGATTTAAATACGTTAGATTTTCTTATGAAAATTTTTATCCCTAGCAGTATTACATTAACTGATACTGATGACTAACGAGTTCTTTGCAAAGGTCTTTAATGGGACTAGAAAGGTCAAGAACAGGAATACCTGTCTCTTTGATCCAGAGCTCATGAGATCAAAGGGAATCTCCTACGGGGAAACAGTTGTGCTGGTAACCAACAGACTCTTCCCACTCCTTGTACAGGAGGATAGGGAGAACACTGGTGGTATCTCTGTACATGAGGACGTAATGAGGTACCTGGGAATTAGAAATGGAGAGAAGGTGGTGATTAGAAAAGTTGAACCTATTCCCCTGAACTCCCTTGTTCTGGCACCATCTGCGCAAAGAAACTTTGACACCAAGAGATTAAACCTGGAGCTCAGAAGTATCCCTGTATCAAGGGGCATGCCACTGAACACGAAGCAAGGCGAGTTTGCAGTGGTATCCTTCGAGCCCAGGGCTGAGGTTGGCGTGATTGTAGGAGAAACGGAAATCGAAATCACCGGGGAGGTAATAAAACAGACCCAGAAGAATATACCGCTGGTGTCTCTGGAGGACGTGGGTGGTCTGACAGAGCAGATAATGTCTTTGAAGGAGATAATTGACATAGCACTGGTTAAGCCTGAGGTTCCTAGGCTGTTTGGTTTCCGTCCTCCAAAGGGAGTCCTGCTGTATGGTCCTCCGGGGACAGGGAAGACCCTGATCGCCAAGGCCCTCGCAAACTCGGTTATGGCGAACTTCTTCTTCATAAGTGGGCCCGAAATAGGTTCCAAGTATTACGGGGAAAGCGAGAAGAGGCTGAGGGATATCTTTGAACAGGCTGAAAAATCTGCTCCCTCCATGATATTCATTGATGAAATTGACGCCATAGCACCAAACAGGGACGTAACTAACGGCGAGGCTGACAAGAGGATAGTGGCACAGTTGCTGACTCTCATGGACGGCGTGTCCTCCGGTGGAGGGCTTTTGGTCATTGGCGCGACAAATAGGCCCAATGCCATAGATCCAGCATTGAGGAGACCTGGAAGATTCGACAGGGAAATAGAGATACCGGTCCCAGACAAGAGGGCCAGGCTTGACATAATCAGGATTCACACAAGGAGAATTCCCCTGGCTGAGGATGTGGACCTTGAGGCAATAGCGTCAATGACCAATGGGTTCGTTGGGGCGGACCTGGAGGCCCTAGTGAGGGAGGCAACCATGAGTGCCCTGCGCAGAACCCAGAACCCCGAGGAGGTGAGGGTCACCATGGCGGATTTCCAGAACGCCATGAAGGTTGTGGAACCCTCAGCACTCAGGGAATTCAGGGTGGAGATCCCCAACGTAACGTGGGAGGACATAATAGGACTGGATCAGGTTAAGCAGGAATTGAAAGAGGTGGTTGAGTGGCCCCTCAAATACTCCAAGCTTTACGAGGAAATGAGGGCTGACGTTCCTTCAGGAGTCATGTTGTATGGGCCACCTGGAACAGGGAAAACCATGCTTGCTAAGGCCGTAGCGCACGAAAGTGGGGCCAACTTCATTGCGGTGAGCGGACCGGAGCTCATGAACATGTGGGTGGGAGAGACGGAGAGGGCAATCAGGGAGGTGTTTAAGAGGGCCAGACAGGCCTCCCCCACAGTGGTTTTCTTCGACGAGATAGACGCCATAGCCACTGTGAGGGGATCTGACCCAAACAGGGTGACCGATAGGGCACTGAGCCAGATGCTGACAGAAATGGACGGCGTCTCCTCAAGGAAGGAGAGGGTGATATTTATGGCAGCCACAAATAGACCGGACATAGTGGATCCAGCGCTCATAAGACCAGGCAGGCTAGAGAAACTGGTCTACGTTCCCCCTCCGGACTACGAGACCAGGAAAGTGATGTTTCAGAAACTGGTAACCAGACATCCCTTCGATGACTCAATTGACTTCTCCTATCTTGCAAAGATGACAGAGAACTTCACGCCTGCGGACATAAAGGGAACTGTAAACAGGGCAGTTCTCCTCGCTATCAGAAGGTCAGTGAAGGAGGGGAAGACTTCCAAGATAACGTTCGAAGACCTTGTGGAGGCCTTACGTTCAGTGAAGCCCACAGTCACTCAGGCCATGGTAAACTACTACAACTCATTCGCGGAAAGGGTGAAGCTAACTGGTACATACGCTTGAGATATTTTCCATAGCCGGGTTGTGGGTCTACTCCGTGGGAATGTCGGGGATATTCACGCTGATAGTGCTGGGCATAGGATGGCAGGACTTCGTCAGCTGGTTGGATCTCTTCTATTTATCAAGTATTGAGATAAAACTTATATTCATGATAATTCTATATCTTGGCATTCTTGGTATTTTGGAGGGAACTGTAGTGTATGCCCCAGCTTATCTGATAATGGTGGAGATGATTCCATTTCTAGTGGTATTACTTGCAAGAAAAATATTTAGAAGGTGAGATATGTTGCCCACAGAGGGAATGAGATCGCTTGTGAATCTTGTCCAGATAGGTCTCCTTTTTGCCATAGTGCTGTTCATGGATATAATATTCGTGAAAAGTTCCCTGCTATTCATGGGCATTTTGGCACTGGACCTGGTGGTTTGTGGAGTTCTCCTGTTCTTCGTGATAAAAGATGTTCAGAAATATTTTGACTACTAGTCAGTAACTGCAGAAAAGGGCTGGAGAGCGTCTAATTGGACTTCCCCGAGGTTACGTGGGCCTGGATACCCTCTCTGTCTTGAACGAGGTTACATAGTACTGAATCATTCCAGCAATTATGCCCACGTCAAACAGCCAGGGCGTAATCAAGCTCAGAAGCGAACCCAGGGCCAGCAACACGTAGATGTAGCTCCATTTACCCTTGAAAGCTATCCCTACCACCGAGAAACCCAGGCTCGCAACGAGCGAGAAATACCTCCAGATCAACAGGTTCTCAAAGATCACTGGCGGGAAGGTTGAGATCCCTATGAGGGGAAACAGGCTCAGGTTATTTTTCCCCCTGCTCAAGGAGATTAGGTAGAGGGACAGCATCTCGGCCATCATGGGATAGAAGAACCAGTAGCTATTCAGGGAGTTATCCAGGGCCGAAACAGGACTGGAGAAACTCCTCACCCCGAACTGGGCAAGTCCAAAGGTGAGACCCATGAGACCCTCATTGAACACCACCAGACCTGAAAGGGAGTAGTAATGATACCACTTGAACTCTATCCTATCTGTAAGTCTTTCAGCAACCGCAAAGAAATACCCCAGAAGGAGTATCATGGAGGCCATGTTTACTCCTACAGCTATTCCAAGGTTAGTCTCGGTGGGATTGAAGAGGTAGATTGATGCCCCAATTAACATGAAGGCCATCATGAGGAAGGCAAAGTAAAGGAAGAAAGTCCCAATCTTTGTGGTAACCTTGAAGACGTAGTAAAGGAGGACCACAATCACTGCGACCATGAGGGAGGCAATCCCCATCAGGAGCACGATGTTAACGCTTTCCATGTATAAAGATTGTCTACAGAGTAAAAAAGTATAGTAGAACCACTCAAGACTGTCTTATCTTGCTTACGTCCACCTTGCAGGTAGTGGAGCTCCTGATCACGTAGATTAAAAGGCCCACCAGAATTCCCACCGAACCAATGGTGAATCCCAGTTCGCTATAGAAGGTCATCAGGGCGCTGGACACCATTAACACCGAGGTCACAGCGTATCCCACGGTTGAGAGCCCACAGGAAGGACACGCTGTAAGCACGCTGAACGCTGTGAAGGATCCCAGGTTCTTCCTCCTGGTCTGGAAAACCAAGGCCCATATTGCTCCGGATAACAGGGAAGATGCCATAAGGGCCAGCACGGAGGCGGGATAGAGGTAAAATCCTATCACTCCAGGGACGTATATGGTCACGGCTGGGGCATACATAGGTTCGCCATATGGCAAAACCAAGACCGGCGGGTAAGGGTATCCTGTGGGGGCTATTATCATCATCTTCGTCACAAGCATCTCCACAATACCGTAAACCACGCTCGCTATCACGAAGTATTTCCTGTTGATCTTGGGAATGGTGTACCTGCTTCTGATCATTACGTACCCCCCATAACCCATGAGGACCAGTCCCGCTACCATCAGTCCGGTGGCAGAAAGTGTCATTGTCTCCAGGAATATCAGATCGTATCCGTTGTAATCCAAGAAATAGGCCGAATGGGTCATAAAGAACAGAATCTGGGACACCACAGCCACCGCCCCAAGAAGTATCCAGGTCAGCCCATCATTCCTAGATCTAATACTGAACTGTGAGGGAACAAGGGAGTATTGGCTCATCTTGTCCCTTATATACTGAAGATACTGGATCCCCGCCAACCATGCTATGGGTGTTCCAAAAATCCACGCAGTTATCCAGAGGAGTATCGCCTGTCCTCCAGTGATGTTATAGAACGGAATTGGAGATCCCAGAACTAGGGATATGGGACCGGGCATTATGAGCGACCAGCCAATAACGTGCAGGAGTCCTAGTCTAACCCATGGTTTAAGAGAGGTATAACCTAGAGATCCCACCAAACCTGCAACGATGGATATTGCGGAGAAGGCCCAAGTGGGAATGAAGGGGAAAAGTAAGAATTGAACAGTGATAAGTACCATAGAAACTAGGAACAGACCCCTTCTAATACCCTGCGATATGCTTATCCCCCTGGAGAATATGTACCCCCAGATCCCTCCGGCGAGAAGCCCGTCAACTATCCTCACAAGGAAGAATACGGTGGATGATGGAATAACGAACATAGCACCTGTGAACACGAGGGCTGGCACGATCCCATGCTTCCATTTCATCCACGCAAAGGGATTGGATCCTGTTATTTCGGAAGCTATCACCAGCGAGGAAATGGTGAGAATTACCCCCGCCACGATAGTTAGAACCTCTCCCAGCGTGTCCATGAAGGCAATTGAAATAAGGAACGGTATGTTTGAGACCGTTGCACCTATCAGGGCAGTGAAAAGCTCACAGGAACATGAGAGCGACGTGGCAAGAAGACCCAGGGAAACGGCTAACTTGTGGGTGCTCTTTGCCCTCATCAGAGAGAAGAGGGCGATATATAGCGTTACGTTAAGCGCCACAAGGAAGGACAGAATGAATGAAATCCCCAGGGAGAGCGGAGTCATGGCCCAATCGAAGTACCTTGTGGTGATGGCGAGAAAGGGCCCCCAGAGGGGGTAAGGCATCTGAGAGGGAGCTACGGGTGTTGATGTGGTAACCACCACGTTAACTCCCTGAGGCAGGATAACATTACTCACGAGTAGTATCCTGTCCACATACTGATAAAATACAAAATAGAGTGCAAAAGTCACGAAAAAAACTACCTTGCTTTTCTTCACGTTAAAAATATCGGTTAACTTTACGGATTCCAAAGGACCCCCTCATGAGGACTCTTGTTTCACCAGCTGATCTATATCAACTTGGGGATCCTTGTCGGCCTTCCACAGGATGATGTAGTACCATATTGGAAACACTACTGACATTAGGAAATAATTGACCTGATATAGGTTTAGCTGCGTCTCTAAAAGTGCCATTATTTATCAAGATAGAATACTAAGAAATGATATAAAAACCTTTCGAGGTTTCAGTCAGGTAAAAGGCATAGAGAATAGGGAAAAAACCTATTGAGCAGAAAAAGAGTTAGAATATATCTAGATCCTTCAATATCTTTACCATGTAATACGTTGAGGGAACGAAGGCCATAGCAAACAGGAAGTATGATGTTTCCACCAGCTGAGAGACAGAATAGGGTTTATACACGTCCACAGCATAATAGGATCCCATTTCCAGGAAAATTTCTGCCATTGTGGCCATCATGCTGAACACAGCAAAAATTGTGATACTCTTCCATACCTTCGTCATGGCATCCCAGCCTATACCTGAGAGCAATCCAGCAACGGTGAAGGATACCACTTGAAGGACTCTAGCACCCGCATTGGTTACACTTGCCTCAAATGGCCCAGGAATATACCAGTAGGTAAGTAGTGCGCCACCTATTAACCATGACAGCACCAGCCCTCTTGTCTTATAGTTGAAATCAAGAAAGGACGAGAAACTTCTGCCTCCCTTGTTATACATGAATCTGGCCAGCCATATCCCCATAAGACCTGCTCCCCAAACTAGCATCATATCAAAGGAGAACTTGGCGACCTCCTGTGAAGCTGAAATCTCTAAGGAAAATGGATTTATACTGGCCACAATTAGGGCCAATCCTAGAAAAAGATATGAATTGCTTGTCCTAGGCGTTATGTTCACCCCCTAATTCCACAGTCCTAAAATAACTCCCCCTGCCACTAGCACTGCTCCAGAAAGTGGAACTATGGCAACAAAGGCATCGTTGGCGTATTCGGTGTATGGTAAGGTTTGTATTAGAAACAAATCTGATATCCACGCAGCCACCCCTATAGCTGCTATGACTGATCCCAAAACCCTCCTAGCAAATTTTACTCCAGCCATACTTATCATGTTTTACTTAATTATTCTACTTTATAAATGTTTATGGCAGGATCATAGGTGTTCATGATATTTTTGTTGTAAAAATGCAATTTACGTGTATATCTTATAAAATGAGAGGATTTCTTAAGTCATATTTCACGAGGTGACGTTACAAGAAGCAGAAAATGATGAATTGACCCTCCCCCTTACCTTAGTGCTCCCAGTGAGGAGCGAAGAAACGTGGACCTCTTACTCACGCAGAAAGTAGTCGATCACAGAGCATAAAGATCGCAAACCCCTACTTGTAAGGTTATCATTCAGTTTTTTGAGGAATTTTCTGTCCACGGAGCAAAGCCAGGATGGATACTGCAGCAACAGGAATTAGAAGGTAGACCGTTGTATCAACAGTGTCGAATACCAGCGCCCCGAAGAACAGAGCCAATGACGCGAGGGATACTGCCGGATCCTTCTTGTAGAGGAGGAACGCTGATCCCAAGCCCAGGATGGCTACTGCGAATATTATGGGGGGCATCCAGTCCTTCACACCCAGTATGCCTAGAACATAGGGAAATACCACACCTATCATGATTCCCAGACCAGGAATGGCATTCAGGTAAACTAGCGCACCTATCACAACCGCTAGCGCGACTACCGGAAGCAAGAACTTCTTTGAAATACCCCGTCTGAGCGCATACACGACGAAACCCGCCCCTGATATAATTACCGCGTAAGCCATGACTTGACCAGCGAACGCGGTTATAGCCCCATAGGCAGAGCTGTTGCTCAGCTGAATAAGCCAGTTCCCTATCAGGACAAGATAGGCCAGCACGTCAGGTATGAAGGCGAATAACAGGATCCATTCCCTAAGGTAAGCAGATACCATAATTACCGTGGAAATCAGAATGATCACATAAACCAGCGAGTAGAGAACTGGTGGATTGAATGAGGTATTATCATAGCCCAGGTAGAGATGGACCGCATCCAAGAGGAGGGAGAGATACAGACTGGCCCAGATTAAGGCCTTACCTTTACCATTAATCCTTGAATAGTAACCTGCCATTCCCACTAGTATTGGTTGAAGTATAAGGACAAGTCCAAAGGCGATCTCCCCTATCACGAACATGATTGAAAACACTCTCTCCACCATAGGCGTACTTGCCGCCATGCCGATGGGGATAACCCCGGCCAAAAATTCTCTATTGAATAACAATTCAAGCATGAGAGCGAAAACATAAATTGTAGAAAAAAGGGTTAAATTAACTCCTGGCTTGCGGTCCATTTCCTATCTGCCTAAATATCTTGATTATTGTATTAAACCTTACTATTATCTGAGTTGGAAGACCCCTGTAGCTCATCAGGAAGAACGCCACAGCAGGAGCTGCAAAGGCATTACCCAGAAGGAGGAGTGGCAGGAATCCTATGGAGCTGGAGTTGGCTGGCTGGATGTAGAGGTTCCACCAGAAGGATATGGACTTGAAGTCTACAGACTCTCCAGATCCACCCTGGAACACGGCAAATGCCACGTGATAGGTATGACCTGGCTGTAACTGGATCTGATAGTTTGACTCTCCCTGTCCTCCGGATACTCCCACAGTGGAGAAAGTCCTGGCGAACTCCGCTATCATGTACGGACCTGTTGGAGAGTTAACGAACTGGAAGCCCGTAGCCACTACTGATGGGTTCCATAACTCTGACCCGTTCACCATCCCGTTCATGACCTGGAACGGATTGACGTGTGGGTTGTTAAGGGATGGGAATGCCACCTGGTAATTGCCTCCTATGTAGTAAATGGAGGAGCCGTTAACGAATGCATCAGCAATTATTCCTTGATTTGGCAAGTATCCCAGGTTGAGGGGATCCTTATACTGGGGGTAGTGAGTATAGGGAGGTGGTGAAGTTCTGCTGAACAGTGTTGGACCAGGATAACCAGCATCTTGAGTGTTGTTGGCCCTAGGATTGTTGTTCAATATCCACAATTCGGCCTGTCCTGCTGAGAGCGCACCTGAAGTACCTGGCATCATGTGCGGGGTGTAGGCTACTTGCGTCCAAGAGCTAGGAACTCCCCCTAGTAGCCACATAATTGCAAGCCTCTCTGGATACATGTAGGTACTGTTGTAGAACAGGGAAACATAACCAGCTGTGTCCTCTGGATAGAACAGGTTGTACGTATCCTGTCCCCAGGTTGAACCATTAAGCCCCATGGCCAAGAACTGGCTCAATGAAGTTACGGGAGTTCCGTTGTAGTCGAGGTTTATTGAAGTGATGTTTATTGGATTACCATTGTTGAGCGGGTTACCCTGTGGATCTACTGCACCCACTATTTGACCATATAACTTGCCACTCTGGTTGTATACGTATATCGTGATAGGGTTAACGAGTGCCTGACCTGGTGGATAACCCATTTGCTTAGATGTGGGGAGAGTGTAGACCGAGGCTACGCCCTGGTCGTTTGCGCTATAGGATACATTAACCACCCACCATCCTTGAGGTACAGAATCCACGAAGGGTTGCCATAATTGCCCTGTGGGTGTTCTCTCCGGACATGCTAACCAGGATTCTTGTCCCACTACAGGTGCCTTCATCAGAATGAAGATGTAGGGAACTCCCTGTACGTAAGTCCAGGCGGCCTTCACGTACACTATAGTCGTATGGCCGGAGATTCCATCAGGTACGGGAACTGTGGGTTCTAACGGAACTGAGCTATAGGGTATTTGCTGCCAGAACGATTCTGAACCTGGATTTCCCTCATTGATCTGGGCATTGGGAATATAGTATGCTGTCACGGTATTAGCAGCATTTGACGCGGCATTGAGTAGAACATCTGCACTGTAGGCCACACCTACTAACACTAACATAAAAACGAAACCTAGAATGAGAAGAGTTTTTACGTTATTTCCATTAGCCATTCTTTCTCACCTCACGAACTAGGGAAAAGGAAAACATCATTTCCTTGACCTCCTCCTCAGTTCTGCGTGAGATAGGAGAGAGCCTATCCCGAACAGGAAAATGGCAAGACCAAAGAAGTTAATGAAGTAATTTGCAGTTGTCCCAGTAGTCAGGTTCATTCCATTTACGTCGAAATACTCTGAGGGATATGTTACTGTCGTAGTGCCCGCAACAAGAACTATTAGACCAATAATGGCGAGGATTATTCCAAGATACAGGAATGAATTACTGTTCGCCATCTTCTTCACCCCGAAGAGTTCACATACGGATCCCAGGTTCCCTGTGGCATGACACCGCCGGTTATCTGTGAGGCCAGAGTTGCGTTAGAAGTTGCCAGAATGGTACCTACTAGCCAGGAGTGGCCTAAACCAGTGGCAACTGTACCGCAGTACTCAGCACATGCAACGTGATATAGACCTGGTTGTGGAAACACGTATACTAGGTATGAATAATAGCCGGGCACCGCTTCGGCACCTACGCTCAGAGGAATAGTGAAGTTGGAGGTCGCTGCCTGGATGAAGAATTCGTGGAACACATCAACACTGTGGATTACGAACACCACGGGTTCTCCTACTGGAACAACCGTGAAGTTCGTATAAACCTTATCATGAGGATAAAAGTCCCAGTGCCATTGCTGACCAGTAACGTATATTATAACGTATGGACCCTTATAGGAGCCTATAGCGTTGGAGAACTCAGCGTGAACTACACCTTCACCAGCAGGAATATGATCAGAGACGAAATTGGGATTGAATCCCATGTAATCATAGGTGCTATACTGTGTCTCCAGGGATATGATAGCCACAATACATAAAACGAAGAATAGAGCTATTACAGTACCTCGTTTCACCTTTTCACCTTAATAACAACCCCAATAAACCTACTTAAAAACCTTTTGTTTCTTTAGTAAGATACCATTTTCGTGTATTTCTAAAATAATAATTATAGATATTGACTCATTGACTCATTGACTCAAGGTCTTTGAGATTGTTAAGGTAAATATCATTGTAATTTTCATATTCTTCCTGCGGTGGCTGGGGAGATAACGTTTCACAACCAACTTATAGTACCCTGGAATATCTGGAAAAAGAACTATAGTGTGTGGATTTTCTGAAAACTAAGCCTTATCTATCGTGACACCATGGCTCATCCAAGCCTTATCCTGACGTGATTCATTCAAACACTCCACACACTAAAAGAACTATGTTAAAAAATGGTTTAGTTAGGCTATGGCGTCATGATTCGCAAAAAAACTAGTTTTCAGAAAATTCACACAACTTGAATGAGATAGGGATAACCGTACATTAACGGGGTTTAAAGATTTTTTACTATGCTTATTGAATAGGTAATCATAGTAAGTTTTTTTATTTTAGAGGAAAACGGTCATAGTTTGAAAGGGACTGTTTTCACTGATTGTTCATTACATTTTCACTAATGTTGTAAAACTCTTGATCATCCTAACCACTAAAAGTCCAATGCAAAGCTACTGTCCTTACAATTTTAATTTAGAGACATAGATTAAGATCAAATATTAAGTATTGCCTGGTTTATAGGAACATCTCCAGAGATTTCATTGGGAGAAAAACTCCGTGTAATGAACAAGTTATCATAGAACTAACTAATGATAATCTCTGCGTCCTGTTCACCGCTCTTTACACCCTCTATCAACCCCAATATGGTGTGAAGCCATCGGGAGTGAGGATCGGTGAGATTAGAAGCTAACTTAACCTTAACCTCGTTCCTCACTAGCTTGAGACCATAGGTGCATTCAGTTATCAACGGACAGGATAGACAACCAGCCTTTTGGTCCAGTTTCATAGTTACGCCAATTTTTCCATTTGATACGAACGCTATCTTATGAGGAATTAGCTTAATGCAGTTAGCCTCATATTTGTAAGATAGAATTGCCCTGAATGCTATGGCATTATCTTCCATGAGTTTCATCTTTCTAAGGTCCTTCAAAAGGGAGTAGTAGTAACTCTTGCTAATCCCTGTTTTACTCCAATCATCAGAAGTCATTACGGAAAAGTAGGGTTCGTTTAATACTGTCTCGAACACTTCCTCTCTGAGAAGCAGAATCCTGGCACTTTTCTTCGTGGGCCTTTCTATCTTCAGGAGCCTGTAGTGACACATGAGGGATCCTTTTTAATATAACTGTTGATTTGTTATTTAAAAGCTTTATTTTCCTTGAGTATGCTCTATTTTGGGCACTTATAGAAACACTTTCTAGATAGAGGCCTCGAAATGTAAGGCCAACAAAGTAATGGAAGCCTTCCCTTTATTCTTCCCATGAAGGGATCGGTACTAATTCAAGCTTTTCTACATTTAACGGGTCATGATGGATTGAGTTCGTCTCCATCAAAACCCATTGGTTAGGATCCTTCCTACCTCAAATATCACTTATCGAGGAAAATAAGGAAAGGTTTTTATTTTTGTTAGATTCGAAAGTTATACGTGAGCATAAAATGAACATGAAAGTCTGGGGTCTAATAATTCCTGGAGGCTTTTTGGTAGCCATATCGGTGATAATGCTCACCCTTTACAGCTATACCTTGCTGAAACCCAATCCTGCATCCTTCGCCTTCACGGTGACTGGCACTGACCTAGCTGGTCTGGCCATAGCTGTTGTTGGGTTAGCACTTATAATGGCCGGTGCGTATATGCAGGACTGAGATGGGATGGTGAAGTTAAGAACTTTTTTTGTGGCGGCCACGGTTGTGGTGTTGATAGCCCTAACGGGATATTTTGTTTTTCAAAGCTTAATACCAAGTTCTGAGTTCGTTCCGTCGTATAACGTATCCTATGGGGTATACACTATCCCAGTGTATGCTCATGGTAGCATAAATTATCAGACAATCAAGGGTTTGAAATTGATTATTGATAATGAGGATAACAACACAGTTGTGAAGATATCGTCCATATCCAATTCCACATTCTCCACGGCTCCCACGGTTTACTATTATCTGGAGTCCGTACCTCTCTCCAATGGCTCCATAGTTTCAGCTTATGCTCCGGTATACGAGATCTACGTGGGTTATGACACTCTGGTTATACCCGTCAATTTATCTCCAGGTAAATACAATGTTGTCCTAACTGACGGAAACCAGTTCTCCTTCACTGTGCTAAACGCAACCAGCTAAGATATGAATTTTCTTTTTAACAATTTTTATAAAAATTTCCCATTCTTTTAAACACGTTGTACTGGACCTGCTTCAAATCGATATCAATCCTTCGATTTTTTAGAAAAACATCTCGGTTTAAAGAATTCTTCTCTAATTTGGTCTTGATAGATATGGCTACGCGAGAGGAAATTAAGAAGCTTGAACAGGAGAGATTACTGGAATGGAGTAGGAAGTATCAACAGGTACAGGAGAGAGAAGCTAGGAGATCACTGCTGGCGAAGGTTCTCTATACCGAAGACTACAAAAACCTGAGCATTAAGCTGTTACTGACCGCTGTAGCATGGCTGTTCATTGGAGGAGCCTTCGCGCTGTTCCTGAGGGGTCAGGCTGGACTGAGCAGTGAAGGCGTGCCCGTGGTCGTGGATAGTGCGTATTACTTCCAGGCCATGACCAACCACGTCATGGACATGGTGTTTGGCGCAGCCTTCACGGCAGTATTCTCCCTTGCATTTTACGTAATACCCGCTCTGAATGGGTCAAGGCTTGTGAAATGGCCCAAGATCGCTAACTTTGGCTTCTGGCTAAACAATTTTGCGCTATTCATGATGAACCTAGGAGGAATACAGAACCAGTATCTTTTCACTTTCCTCAACCCCCTACAGGCTTCGGTAACTTGGTACATAGGATATGGAACCATGGTTATCGCCGAATGGTTAGAGATGGCCTCTGTGATAGGTACTAGCTTTGAGGGCAGAGTGCAGGGTAAGTTAGTTCCCACTCCCATAGGGTTCATTGTTATGGATATGATAATGATGGCCTTGGCAAATATACCTGTCTTTATCGCTGACATGTGGAGCCTGCTTTCCCCCATCGGAGGATTGAACATCTACCTCTTCGGTATTCCCAACGCTGAGGTGTGGAAGGGACTGTTCTGGTTCGCTGACCACCCGCTCGTGTACTTCGTCCCTTACACCCTCTCAGGATGTATAGTCGCTATAACTCCCCTCTACGCCAGGAGGCCCATGTACAGCGTCAGGTTCACTAGGTGGCTAATACCAGTCCTCTTCGTTCTGGGATCTAGCGTCTACGTGCACCACATCGTGGACGACCCGTGGCCCCTGATCCTGAGGGACATATTTGCGCAGACCAGCACGGCACTGGTAGCTGTCCCGTTCGCTGCTCTCTGGCTACTGTTCTTCATCACTCTGGGCGACCCCAGGAAGCTGAAGTGGGACCCAGGATTTGCCTTCATATTTGCAGCTGCAGTGTGGAACATCATAGGAGGGATACAGGCGGAACCCACTAATCCGACGCCCTCATTGGACCCAACGATTCACAACACAGGATGGATATTCGGTCACTTCCACATAATGCTGGCAATCTACTCAGTAGGTGGCCTGCTAGGTGCCCTCTACGTGGTGGGTCCTGATCTGTTTGGCAGGAAATGGTACAGCACCAAGCTGGGATGGCTCCACTTCTGGGGATGGCAGGCAGGAATGGGACTGTTTGCGATAGCCTCCAGCGAAGGTGGATTCTTCGGGCTGATCAGAAGGGAAGTGGCGTGGGCCGGGTTCTATGAGGTATACTATCAACTCTTGCTGATTGGAGGATGGCTAGCAGGGTTTGCTACCATAATATTCGCATATAACCTTATACTGACCCTCCTATATGGCGAAAAGGTGCCCAAGACTGACATACCCATGTGGGCAGTTCAGACGATAGCCATGGAGAGATATGCCATGAGGAGGGAAGGCTATAAGGAAGAGGAAATGCCAGTTGCTCTACCAGCAGATGGCATGATTAGGCTAGAAGAGAATTCAGGAATTTCCAATGGTACTCCGGTGGGTGCAAGGGCACTAGATTCGGTATCTCTTGACATGGGCGATCAGGGTCCAAGTAAGGGATTAACTGACCTGGGCAAAAGTTAAAAACTTGTAAAAGATAAAAATTTTTTATTTTAGTTTAAAGGATGTTAAGTGCAGAATATATCAAGTCTCTTTCTGTCACAATTCCCACAATTTTATCCTCCACGACCGGTACTGTGCCTATTCTTTTCTCATCCATTATCTTTACCACCTTCATGATGGTGTCCAATTTCTTCGCAGTCACTGGATTTCTCGTCCCAACCTCAAGGACTGGTTGAGGTTCTACGTTCTTTAGAAGAGATTTCACGATATCTGCCGCCGTAACTATACCCACCAGTCTTTCGCCGTCCATTACGGGCAACCTTCTAACCCTGTGGGTTGTCATAAGTTTGGAGGCCTCAAGAGAGTCACTATCCTGTCCAATGGTATACACAGTGGGAGACATAACTGAATCCACGAGACCAGAAAAAGTTCTTCTGGCCATTAACCTAACAAGATCTCTCTCCGTAAAGATACCAATTATCACGTCGCCATCCATTACAGGAACCCCACCTATATCATGAGCCACCATGACCCTCAAAACATCTCTCACATCATCATCCGCATTGGCTCTGATCAGCCTCTCACTCATCAAGTCCTTGACCCTTAGCTCCATCAACTTTCCTCCGTACTGAGCGTATGCCTGAACCACGGATCTAGTTGTGACAATGCCCTCAGGTTTTCCATCCTTAAGAACTATCACTCGCCCGGACCTATCCCTACTCAGTACCTCTATGAGCTCTCGCATATCTGACTCCGGATTTACCGACACGATCACCGGAGTCATTACATCGGAAACTTTTATCATGATTAATATTATTGATCCAAATAACATAAGCTTTTCTCTAGAGTCAAATTAGAGATATTAATTGGGTTCTATCTTAAGACTGTTAACCTGAATAGTTTCAGGATTTAATGAGGCTAGATTTCATAGATTAGGAGAATAATAACATGAAATATCACGGTACTTTATCATATGAATTTTCGTTTCTCGCATATTTTGATGTAGTGGATCGTTTTACAGTTTTGAATTGTTTCCTATAGTGTATAGTGTATGGAGTTTCTGTTAAGCGACGTCTTCAGTTCTCTTTCAATTTGACATCTTGCAGAAACCTGGAGGTCTTTGATTACAGTTAGGTTGTTCTTCTACAATCAGTTGCGCTATTTCTCCTAGTGTGTGGAGTAGAACAGACAGTACTTCACACCTTTCCTCCATATTCTACTCTTTAAGTAGTGTGTGGAGTATTTGAATGAATCACGTAGGGTAAGGCTTGGCTGAGCCATGGTGTCCTATGGATAAGGCTTGGTTTTCAGAAAATCCGCACACTACTCTTTAAGTCAATAAATAGGGCCAGAGACATCATGGACAGGGTCACCTTATATTGTTGCATTAAGGGAGGAAACGTGAATACGTAGCAAACCAGACTAATCTAGGGAAACCTCGTCTGGATCAGGTTCAGTTTGTATCCCTTTCAGGTAAAGTTCGCATCCGACTATTTTTCCATATTCAAAATATTTTAGACCAAAATTATCCCTAACCTCCGGATCTGCCCTGTTATCGAGAAGAAATCTTACTAAGTCATCCATTTCCAAGTAATATGCCTTATGCAGTAAGGGAAACCCCTGCTTATCCCGCTTGTTTGGATCTGCTCCCCTATTAACCAAGAGTTTTACCACTTCGACATTGCCATTACAAAAAGCCAGATGTATTGGAGAATTTCCTTCTGCGTCCTCTTCATTGGGATCAAAGCCCAAATCAAGTAAGTACCTTACAATCTCGATTTCTCCTTGAAAACAGGCTTCATGTAGAGGATTCCTACCATCCTTTAGACATCTCATGAGGTTTCTCTTATCCATTTCCTTCAGTTTCTCAGAGTTGCCTTCAGAAATCCAGTTAAATATCTTTGAACAATAATTCTGCATGTTATCTATTTTAACAGGGTTTTATTTAAACCATGCGTTATAAGGGCTTTCGATAGATAAGAGTTTTAGAGTAAGGTAGGGTAATAGCTCAACTTATGTTAACGGTACTCTCGCGTATTGCATGAATTTCCGGACCTGGTCTGGTTTGTATATTTCACGTTAAAGGCTCCTTAAATACACAAACAATATGGGATAAGCCCATAGATTTCCTGGAAACTGAACTTCACCCGTTGTGACATCACTACCTAGACCAAACTATATTTTAACGTCTGTTCTTTCATATACTCCTTACGTAGCTATAAAAGATGAAAAGAAGAAAGCGAGAAAAGAAAAAAAGCTTTTTACGAAGAACCTGAAGATCCCGAGTTCACGTTAAACTCCACTGGTGCCAGCGTTATTTGCTCCAGCATCTCTTGAGGTAATGATCCGATTTTCCTTATGTTAGCCCATGTCCACTTAACCATCTGGTTGTCGGTAACAGGGTCCACGGTGGGCGTGGTTACCTGGTTCGCACCAGGTTTAACCTCGAACGCCATTGCCACGAACAATTGCCCTGGAGTTACAGTATTGGATATCCAAGCTATACCGTCAAGGGATCCGTAATCGTTGTAGACCTGAATTATGTCGCCGTTGTTTATCCCCTCATTCTGTGCGTCTTGTGCACTTATCTCTATGATTGGCATTGGTACTCTCTGCACTATTTCAGGTATCTGGTAATCGGTCCATCCTGACTGGAATATGATGTTCCACCTGCCGTTGTTGACCCAGTACTTGTACTTGCTCTGTTCCTGGACAGCATATCCGAATATTCCCACATATGGCGTTGGGAATGGATTGAAGCCGTTGATCACAGCCTTTAGAAGCGTGTCCCACGAATAGCCGAACATGGACTGAACATCGTTTATACTGATGTACTGTACCTGTCTAGTTATAAGAGGTATGCTTGTATTGCCAACCGTTACTGCCTGATTTGGATTTATGGTCACTGCCTCAACCCTGAACTTTCCGTGAATGGCAGGCTCAGCATAGTTCACGAGACCCCATAGGGTAAAGCTACCGTCTGGGTTAGTGGTCTTACCAAGGATGGGAAGCTGTACACCAACAGTCCTTGCCATTTTCAGGTCATTCAGATCTATCTGTGACCATCCCGGTGGGAAGGCGTGTGGCACGAAATAGCCATAGGGCCACACAGATGAGGGGAAGTTCACAGGACCGTTTGCAACGTAGTAGTTCCACAGGTCATTGTATATACTGAACCAGTCATAATCGTAGTAGTTCTCAGAGTACGAGGGAGCGATGGAAAGTGGCTGAGAGTTCTGCATCATGTGGTTGGAGAGGGACTCCCATATCTTGTTGAAAGCCGTGTACAATCTCTGTGCCTGAGGTGAATTCCCATTTCCCTCTGACTGATACATTTGATAAATCACATAGGCAATCATGGCATAAGTCCAAACGTCTGGCATTGACATTCCTAGTGGAGAGTGATACACATCGTCCAATCTGAGCCTCCTGTCGTGCCCGTTCCACCTTATTTCATATATCTCGCCATGATTGGAGGTTGAGGGCATCAGTAGATGGGCTGCATTCTCGAATAGCCTGTTCTGATTCAGAATAATGTCATGACCTACTACGAACAATGCTCCGTTCGTGGATCCTAGACAGCTTATTACTGCATTCGCGTAATCTTGAGGACTTGGAACGTTGGGTAAGGTCTGACCTACAGCACTTGTGTTATATGATGCAGTTGGGGTAGTCATGGAGGAAGAAGGAACGCCCATACTGGCACTATTCTCCACGCACTCCTGGAGCAGTCTTGCCCTGTTATCGATTGTTAAGCCAAGCTTGCTACCGCTCATTGTCTGCTTGTAAGGAACTGCGGTGAACACCCAGAGAACCTTTCCATAACCGCTGTAGATGAGATAGTCCACGATGGGATTATACTGATATATCTGCGGTACCGTCGTACTCGTGTATTGACTGTAGAAGTTCTTGATGAAGTTCACTATATTCGTAGCATTGACCTGCATTCCCTGGGCCTGTAGCTGTTGAGGCACGTAGGAGCTCATCTGGATCCATAGGTTCCTGCCCTGACTCAGGTTAGAGGACCATGGGGGTGGTGGTGGTAACGGGAAGGCGGCACCCCTCTGGTGACCGAAACCCGTGCTGAGCCCGCACCCTGGCCTACCCGAGAGCGCTCCCGATATTATGGCCAAATTGGCAAGAGCGTAAATCGGGGTGTAGTTTCCAGACCAGATTATACCCTTCTCGAACTCTATGAGAGTTCTCTTATAGTATGTGTTTCCGTTGGCGGTCTTGGGCTTTGCAATGAGGTCTCCCATCTGCATTATTATGTTCTGGGGGACACCCGTAATACTCTCTGCCTCAGATAACCATTCGCTCAAGGACTTTGACTGAAGGTAGTCGGTGTAGTACTGATAATTCTGACTGTTAAAATTGAAGCCGTAGGTGCTTGCTGATTGATACAGACTGATGAAGTGGTTCACCACGTCCGGGTAAGTGTAGTAGATGTAGGCAGTAACCGCATTAATGAGTTCAGCGTCCGTTCCTGGATTTACCTGGACGTATAGCATGTACCCGCCACCGTTGTTTCCTGTTTGGCTGGTGATTCCAGACTGTGCCTGTTCCACAGTTATACCCAGCTTAGCCGCTGCAGCTCTCACGGTCTCGTTGGGCCTAGCCTCCACCACTATAATGTTACCGGGCGGAGTTGGCTCTCCTTGATCGAACCACTGGGCCTTTCTGCTTGCTGTGGCACCTGAGATGTTATCAAACATGTGCTGGATGAAGTTCACTGTGGAGGTTGCGTACTCGTTAATCCCCCAGAGAACCAGCGTATCAGCTATGCTAATATCCAGCATGCTTGCGGTATCAGTCCCATTCCCGTTAGTTGCCTCAAGCAGTGCATCCTCAGTCAGGGAGAAGGCCACCTGATAATGGAACCTGACGAAGGGTGTAGCCAGACCCATGTGAAGGAAGAGGCCGGGAGCCATGTTGCTGAAGACTCCACCCCCCTGTCCCCCACCGTGGTCAGACCTAATTGCCATCACCTGAATGGCTGCAGGTCCCACGGGGTCAGGATAGTTGAAGTTCTCGTTATCAAGGTAGTACTTTGAAATCATGGCAGCAACCTGGATTGCGTAGCTCCAGCTAATGGGCTGGAAGCTGTTGTTCCATCTCAACATGGGCGTCTGTATCCTAGACTGGTATACCGCGTAGCCGGAGGCCACATCGGAGAAGGGACTCCAGTTTCTCTGCGCATTTCTTCCTCCCCTGGTGGAGTAGGTTCCCTCATTTACTGGGCACTCGGAGCTGGGTACTTCCAAGATATAGACAGGCTCCCAAGCTCCGGTCTGGGTGTTATACTTCACCGTCCTTGTTACCATTCCTTCTCCTATCCATGGAGTTCCGTAATTGGCGCCCAACGGAATAACGGGAGATGTGTAATCAGCCTGGAAGTTGGTTAGATCCCTGTTGAATACCTGGTCGTTCATGTTATAGACAATCGCGTTCTGTCCCTTCGCCGGTCCACCTTCTTTATAGACCGGGAACACGAAGATATCGTATCCGCACCCGACATTGCAGAACCTGCACGTGGCGTGATATATTTCAGCGTCTGGCGGTGGTAACGGGATCCTCTTATTTGGAACAGGGCTTGAAGTAGAGCTACTACTCGAGCTACTACCCATTGAAGATGACATATTCTATCGAAATGTCATTATCTTTTCATCTTTAAAAATCTTTATATATATGGTTAGATAGATTTGAGTTTTTATTTTCAACTAGATTTCCAAACAAATTAAGAAAGAATAAAATTATCCGCGTGATGGACAAGTCCTAGAAAATGGACATATTCCTCATCATTCTGGCAATGGTGTAGACCAACACTAGGTTCATCACTACGAACATAACAATGCCCACTAGGGGTAAGCTGGAGGGACCCCACTGCATGGAGGGAAAGTCCACGTTAGTGTAAAGCGGGTTACCAATTATGAAAAGGATGCTGAGAAAAGTGTCCCCAAGCATGTAGAGAGCTAGGGAGGTTATCTTCACTGTTAAGCTCATTTTAGGAATGTAAGATCCTGCTAAGATGCCTCCCAGAAATAGCGTGGCCTCACAAATTAACCTGATTGCTATGTTGGTGGCTGCCAGGTCAAAGGGGAGAGGAAAATGCCAGAAGACAGCTATAATCGCTCCCATCACCAGGGAAGCAAGGGACCCTCGAAACATCTTATAACCTATCACGGAACCTGCAAAGAACATGGCGTAATGATCCAGCATGAACACCACAGGGTTGCTGAACTGTAAACCCTCCGTTACAGGATTCAAAAACGCCACCAAGGTAACCGCAGGAATAATCAGGAACTTGTATTCGCTCCTCTTAACTCCCTGATAGGAAAACATAAAATAAAATCAGAGAATAAAATAAAAAGTTTTTCCTTTGTCTTTTTTAATTTGGCTTATTAACGTGATCCACAGACCTGTTTTCCGTGCCTGAGGCCATAACTCCCGGCCCTCCACCTGTTGACGAGACGCCAGTGATACCGGAGGTTTCCCAGAACGCGGATGTCTTCACTCCTAGAAGGGTTAGGAGGACCGGTAAACCGTACATTACGAAGCTAGCTCCCATAATCATGGCAAACATGGTCATCCAGTCCATGTATGAGAGAAACTTCACCGGATAGGCCACCCATCTCCTGATAAGTCCTTCGTAACCTGCAATGCTCATTGTGTAACCCAGCAGCAGGGCCCCTATTGTCCACATTATCACTCCTCCGCTCACCATTCCAGCGCCCAAGCTGGAGAGAGAGGCGCCATTCATCTTAGATGCCAGCATATCCAAGAGAATTGACACGTAGCCCACCACTATGATGGTCCAGATCATGAGATGGAAGTGCCCCACCACGTAGTAGGTGTTATGGACGATCACGTTCAGTGGATTTATGGGAAGGATGAGGGCCTGAAGCCCAGCTAGGATGAATCCTATGAGAGCTATAAGGGCTGAGAGGCCAATGGGATTCTTCCACTGATATCCCTTTCCTGTGGCAATCGTGAGCCCAAGATTGAGGACTGTCAATCCTGATCCCGCTGCCAGAATCAGGGTAGTTGGGGTGATGAAGGCCCTGAGAACCGTGGGCAAAGGCCATGTCTGAAGGTGATGCACCCACGCCAGCATGCTGAAGGTGAAAAGGAGGACAATGTTGTATCTGGCCCACTTCTCGCTGTAGAGTGCCCTTCCCGCAAACTTGGGTATGTAGTAATAGAGCCCACCGAAGACTGCAAATGGTGCATAATATACCACTGGGTGGCCCCAGAACCAGAAGAGGACAACCCACGTCAGTGGATTCACGGGCACTGACGCCCAGAAATACAGGACATACCATAGCTCACCCGCAGCCAGCGCGAACTCAGTTATGAAGATAAGAGCCCCACCGAAAGCCATTCCATAAGCAGCGAAAACGGGAATCTTACCTTCCCTGGGCCTAGTCTTATAACCATCTACGAAGAGCGTGATTGAGGCAAGGATGGTACCTATTGCGTTCAGGAACATCATGAAGTAGGCTAGTCCCACAAGCTTACTTGCTATTGCAGCTGGGAATGACCCGAAATACAGCCAGCTCCCGAGCTGAAGAGACAGTGGTGGATACATGTACCAGCCCGTGGTCGGTCCTCCAGCAAAGGTCACAATCATTGGAAGGTTTATCAGGAAAAAGGAGAGAGTGAGGAGCTTGAAGTGCTGCGCTGACATGTTGCTCTTGTAGAGGGAGAACGCAAATATGGACAGGCTTATGTCCTCAACAATCATCATCATGGCAGCCTGACCGTGAAAGGTAACAAGGAAGTAGTAGAGAGGTGCAATGGCGTAACCTGCAGCCTGGTTCACGTGAGGACTTAGAAGGATGGTTCTGAACCATAACGCAGCGATTCCCATTGCAGCTAACCAGGCTAGCCCGCCGGCGGTGTAAAGCAGAGCTACTCCGAGAGTTGTCCTGGGATAGGCCTTCATTTCACATCACCCATAGGTAACCATACATGTAGGAGTGCCCAATTCCGCAATACTCGGCGCAATGGAAGGTGTAGTTTCCAGGGGCAGATGGGGCAAAGAAGAAGGAGTAACTGTTTATCCCTGGCACTATATTCACGTTTTGAGGTCCGTGAGGTAACCTTATGTAAAACGCATGAACCACGTTATTGCTGTAGAGCACCATCTCAACAGGCTGATTTGGGTACACCTTAATGTAGGGGAAACCATTGATATAGGTTATCACGTTACTGGATACAGGTATCTGTAGCTCTGTCCCATTGGGCAGGTAAATTATCTGGGTCGCATTTTGAGGAACCCAGGCCCACTGCACGCCCTCCATATAAATTATTACCGTGCCGTTGGGCAGGGGCTTTGGAACACCGCTCTGCAGGGGTAATCCAAACCTGTAGGTGGCGGTGCTACCGCTCACCACACCCAAAAAAGAGTACCCGACGAATGCTGCCACTATAACGAGCATGACCACAAACCATATTTTTTCCCAATCTCTGTGCTCGGACAATTTTCCTCAATCTAGGTAAACGCAAAATAAAGTTAAAAAGCTTTTCTCCTTTATTACAATATAAAGATTGTCTTAGAATCGTAAGAAAAATTTACACTGAATTTTTCCTCATTAATAGGTAGAACGCTATCCCTCCGACTATGGCTATTGCGGCTAGGCCAAAACCGAAGACGTCCTCAAAACCAATACTGCTTACGGAAGCGTAGGTGGAAGCTAGGAAGGCTATCATGTTACTTCAGGATTAAACAACATAAAATCAATTAAAAGCTTTTCTATGAAGATCTGAAATAACCCTGTGAGAAAAGAAGACTGGGCAAAAAACCTTAGCTTTGGATTGCGTATGGAGTGGTCACTGAGGATGAGGAGATGAGGACTCCCCACATCCCGGCTGCCGCATGACCGCTGATTCCGCAGGCAAACCAGTATATTCCCGCAGGGATCATGGCTGAGGCCGTTGCCGTCTGACCGCTGGATATACCCACGTTCATGTAGTTGGAGGTCGTTGTTCCCGCTGCCAGGATGATGGTCCCGTCCTGGCCAACGTCATCTCCTGGAGTTGCCGTGGTGTTCTGGATGATGAGGAAGTTGTGTTCCAGGCCCTCTTGGTTGGTGAAGTGAACCACGACCGTCCAGCCAGCTGGGATGTAGATGTGAAGTTGTCCGTTGCTGGTTCCGTTGAAGTTGAAGGGTTGGCCTGAGCTGGAGGCAACTATGTAGAGGAAGACGGTCTTGTTGGCGGAGTTGTAGGGAAGTGGAGTGGCGCCTGGGGGTAGTGATGTGGATGTGGTGGACGTAGAGGTCGTAACATTTGAAACAGTGACAGAGGTCTTAGTGGTAGAAACTTCACCTAATAACTTGGCGTTATGAACCGTGGGCACTGGAAAGTTAACTATGGAAAAATTATACGAGAGAAAACCTATCATAAATGCCGTTCCTGCAAATATTAGGACAATGATTGCAACTCCGATTTTGCTCATGAGCTATCGTTTAGATAGTGATTAATTTGGTATATATATTTTAGCTTTACAAAGAACAAGTTTTTAATAACTAAAAGAGCTAAATTGAGAGAAATAAAAAACCTTAGCTTTGGATTGCGTATGGAGTGGTCACTGAGGATGAGGAGATGAGGACTCCCCACATCCCGGCTGCCGCATGACCGCTGATTCCGCAGGCAAACCAGTATATTCCCGCAGGGATCATGGCTGAGGCCGTTGCCGTCTGACCGCTGGATATACCCACGTTCATGTAGTTGGAGGTCGTTGTTCCCGCTGCCAGGATGATGGTCCCGTCCTGGCCAACGTCATCTCCTGGAGTTGCCGTGGTGTTCTGGATGATGAGGAAGTTGTGTTCCAGGCCCTCTTGGTTGGTGAAGTGAACCACGACCGTCCAGCCAGCTGGGATGTAGATGTGAAGTTGTCCGTTGCTGGTTCCGTTGAAGTTGAAGGGTTGGCCTGAGCTGGAGGCAACTATGTAGAGGAAGACGGTCTTGTTGGCGGAGTTGTAGGGAAGTGGAGTGGCGCCTGGGGGTAGTGATGTGGATGTGGTGGACGTAGAGGTCGTGTTGGTTGAAGTTTTTGTCGTGTTTGTAGTGGTTACAGTCATATTAGAAGTGCTTGAAACAGATACGTTCTGAGCAGGAAGTGTGGTAGTAACATTGCCCACATTTATGGGAGTGGACCTAACTGCTATATAATACGCTGCTACGGCAACTAGGATTATAGCTATCACTATCGCGACTACCATGGGAGTATCTATCTTTGCCATTAACACACTACAACGAAGCCGTTTTAAAAATCTTTTCATTATATACTATAATTTGTTGATTTAGTTCCTTGAATAATGCATGAATTATCAGGCAAATGAAAACGCTATAGCGAATTGTAGTGTGTGGAGTATCTGTTTAGCGACGTCTTCGGTTCTCTTTCAATTGGACATCTAGCAGAAACTTAGAGGCCTTTGATTACAGTAACTCCACACACTATAGCGAATTGTCTGACCTCAGGCAAAACAAGGGAGGCAACATCTATTGCTTGATACCCTTTTCGCGACTTCCCATTTTTTCCAGTACTCTCATGTTGGATTCTATCTTGGAAATCCATTTGTTCATATCCTTGAGACTCAGGTATAAGATTACCAGAGAACCCAAGGGTAGCCCGAAATAGGATAAAACGAAAAAGACAGGAGAGGCCAATACGGCAAGCAAGGAGTATATGGTCCCGGAGGCCGCGCCTACAATATACACAATTATAGAGGGTAGGGAAAGGCAACACGACGTTCCTGACACGATGGCAATAGTGGGTAAAGCTGTCAGGATTGCCAGAGAACGTTTATAGTCCTTGATCAGCCTCCTCAAGTACATTAACCTAGATACGTTTGCCCCGAGTAGTAGAGAAAGGAGTATCCCCATGAAAAGCGAGTAGGGAGTGGTGTCGCTTTCAAAAGGACCTATGAACACCCAAAATCCCAGACTCGTGGAGACCCAGTACGGGAAAAGAATGGGAGACGTGGGAACTGAGACACCAAATCCTGCGGACAAGAAAGGATAGATGGAGAGCTTCTGGCCTAAGCCCTCAGCTAAAACAACATTATAGAAGATTCCGTATAGAAGAACATGAAATGTCAGATAAACGACTGAGCTAATTATATATGCTATACCTTTCTTTACTTTCAAAAAGGTTTCTTCATAAAAGGGCACTGGGACAGCTATGCCAACCCCTATCCAGAATGTTACACTTGATATAATTGAAAGGGGGATGTAACCATGTTTTTCTAAGCTCAACATATATGTAATTAAACTCAGTGAAAGGAGAATCGGAAACAGCGTTCGTCGGAGATTTGCCCATTTCATAGATAATGAATTAGAGTGTAAACTAATAAAGCACCCTTAACTCTAGCATGTAGTGTGAAAGACCCGCGTTAGAAAACGGTTTAGTAAGGCCATGGTGTCACGAGGACAAGGCCAAGTTTTACAGGAAAATCACGTATTACTTCACATCAAATCAGCCCAATTCATTGTCTTTTTTAATTGAAAATAAATTAAATTTAGTAAATACAAGATCTAAAAATATGTTCTGACCAACATATATGTTAAATCTTATTTAAGAAAAAACATCTTTTTTAATCGAACGAAAATGAGCAAGGACAAAGACAAGGGCTCGGTTGACCCGAACAGAAGAGCTGTGGTTATTGGTGGAGCCGCAGCAGTGGCGGGAGTCGCAGCAGGTATAGTTATAGGAGGTAACGCTTTTCCAAGGCTTCTCAAGGAGACGGTTATCGAGAAGCAACCGGAGGTAGTAACTAAGACTGTAACTCAAACCCAGACGGTACAGGTTCCAGTTCAGCAAACTTATCAGAAACAGATGGTGGCAAACTATAACTCTCTGACAGTGGGATCTCCTGTTACCACCACGTATATGGGATATCCCATAACCATAGTGAGAACAGGTGTAAAGTCCGTGGGAGGAGTGGGACCCAACGGAGATGTGGTGGCCTTTAGTAACGTTTGCGTCCATATGGGAGGACCTGTCCAGTACGACCCCAAGACAAATTGTGGAGTGTGTCCATATCATTACTCTCAGTACGATTTCACTAGGGGAGGAATTCAGGTTATAGGACACCCAAACCAGTTCCTTCCGCAGGTCATCCTAGAATATGATAGCACCACAGGCAACATATACGCACTGGGCTTCAACAGACTGCTGTATGGTGTATATGATAACATAGCCCAGGCGCCATCGTCCTCCTCGTCCTAGGAAAAATAATCACTAGGCTAGCAAATAATAATTGAGGTAGGATGTTTTATCTTTTTTTTCTATTCTAGTTAAGCTTATAGGTCATTGGTCGGTGTAGTTTTCTCCAAACTATCTGTGATATTTTGCATGTTTAATTAGGTGAAAGTTTTTAATTAGATGGTTAATCTAAGGACTATGAGCAATTATATCTACAGGCTAACGGTTTTAGCGATCGGCTTTCTCCTGACAATAATGGGGATAGAGGGGGATAACCCGGCTCTGTCTGGATTCGGAAGTCTTGTAGTGTGGATGTCTATACTTGTTACGTTAATTAACCTGTTAAAGGGCCCGATTCAGGTACTAAGTAAGAATATTAAGATATCTACAGTCGGGGTATTTACTTCGTATGTTATAATCCATTTTCTCGTATATAGTATTGCGATAGAGAAACTCTTAACGGAAATTTATGGGCAACTTTTTTCAATATCTTCACCATTCTTCACCATTTCCATTACTCCCTTCTCCGGAGACGTGGCCCTAAGTTTAGTTTATAACCTGATCTTCAATCCCTCAGTGGTCATGGGTTTCCCTCCAAACTTCTACATAGAGCTCTCCATGTATGCCATTGTGATGGGTATAGTGATAGCGATCCTGGTAACTGCAACCATAGTTAAGGTTATGGAGCTTTTCGGAAAGTTCAGGAAAATGAGGACAATTCTCCTTGCGCCCCTGCTCGGCGTAATAGGAGGTGGAAGTTGCTGTATTTCCATCCCTCTCATACTGAGTTCAGCTATACCCGCGGCCAACATCATTCTTGTATCACCTGTTGGGAGCACTTCTCTCCTTATTGCCTACGTTGCATTACCGCCTCTCACTGCACTTGGACTCGGTTACCACTTCAGGGTATTAACGCCAAGACCTCCCAGGAGCATGAGACTGAGGGACCTAGATCCACGTAGAACCTAGATCCTTTTCCACATCTTTATAATCACGATAAATAATATATTTTCCATGAAAACCTCTGTTCAATATTTAGTTATAGGGAGTGGAGTGTCTGGTTATCACGCGCTGGACGAATTTGCGAGTAGTAGACCCAAGGTAGACGTGATGATGGTAACAGGCGATCGCTCACTTCCCTACGATAGACCTCCGCTATCCAAGGAGTACATGAGAGGTGAAATTGAAAGGGATTCCATTTTCTTCAGTCTGCCAGAAGGGTACAGGGACAGGATAATCACAGGTGTTAACGTGGAGGAGATAAGGGGAAATGTGGCATATCTAGACAACGGGAGTGAAATTGAGTTCCAAAGGGCGTTGATTGCCACAGGAGGGAGGCCCAGAAAACTAAACATACCTGGAGGAGATAGGGTAAACTATCTTAGGACGCTGGAAGACGCGGACAGGATAAGGGAGAAGGCCAAAACCTCGAAATCAGCGCTGATAGTGGGTGCAGGATTCATAGGAATGGAAGTTGGCGCGAGTCTTACTAAGCTGGGAGTTCAGGTGCAGATGGTGGAGGTTAAACCGTACATCTGGAGCACCTTCGTGGACGAGAAGGTCTCAAGGTTTTTCCAGGAGTACTTCGAGAGGAGGGGAGTAAGGTTCATCCTTAACGAATCGGTGAGCGGATTTGAGGAAAGAGGAAAGTTGAGGGCAATGTTAAGTGGCGGAAGGGAGATTGAGGCTGATCTCGTCCTTGTCGCTACTGGCATTCAACCCAATGTGGAACTGGCGGAGAGAAGCGGTATTTCGGTAAATAACGGGGTTCTGGTGGACAGGTTTCTGAGAACAAGTAAGGAGAACATTTACGCCTCAGGAGACGTTGCCAACATAGAGGACCCGGTTAGTGGGAAGAGGAGGAGAATCGAGCACTGGAATAACGCTGAATACACGGGGAGACTAGCTGCAAGAAATATGATGGGAAAGGAGGAGGAGTATGACTTCCTCTCCACTGTATGGTCAGACATATTTGATCTTCACATAGAGTCCGCAGGGGAGACCACGGGATATGACGAGTATGTTATAAGAGGGACCATGGAAAATGGGTCATTTAACGTGATATATCTCAAGGCAGGTCTGGTGAATGGGTATGTTGCAGTTAATAGGCCTGGCGATGAGCTTGAGGCGCTAAATTCCATCATCAGGGAGAGGAAGGAGGTGAATCCATCGAAGCTGAAGGACGAGAACAGTGATCTGAAGCCTTAGGTTTTTAATCTACACGGGGTTCTCTCTCTCATATGAGTTTTCTGAGGGACAGAGCCGAAGAATTCCTGGATAATGCCAAGTACAATCTGAATAAGGGTTACTATAACTTGACCCTATTCGATGTGGAGCAATTTATTCAATTATATGCGAATTTTCTCATTTACTTGAAGGCCGGTGATTTCCCAAAGTCTCATAACATTCTTTCGATCTTGGAGAAAATAGAGAATCTGTATGGAGATAGATGTAACTTAAACTTGTTTAGAAAGGAAAACAGGGACTTCCTCTATGTGATCTATTTCTCTTACACGCAGGGAAGATATTTTGGAACCATGTTCTCTAGGGAAGACGCAGAGAGGGCCGTCTCGCTTGCCAACAAGTTCAAGGAGCTGGGACAATGTCTGATTACCTCATAAGGTTGGCCAAGGAGAGAGAGGAGGCATTTTCGAGGCTGAATGAGTTCCTGAGCAGGATCAAGGAATTCGTGATCTCAAGGGATAAACAGGGTAGGGTTATCCTTTTCGGAAGCGTTGCAAGGGGAAATCCAAGGCCAGATAGCGACATAGACGTTCTAATAATTTCAGATGTTCTGGGAAAGGACGTGAAAACCAAGGCAGGAACCATGGGAGAGGTGATGGAGATGCTGAACAACGAAATCTTTGAGATCCACGTGGTTACGACGCGCGAATACGAGACATGGTACAAGAGATTTATGGATGTGTGGATTGAGGTTTAGTTCACTGAACAAAACTCCAGAGAGCCACACTGACGCTGTTCATTGCCATTCCCAGGGCTGCGTACTCGGGTGGTAGCACCAGGGGATAGAGCATGCCGGCAGCTATGGGTACTAGAACAGCGTTGTAGGTAAGGGCCCATGCTATATTTTCCTTGATCTTCCTCACGGTCCTGTGGGACTGCCTCAACAGGAAGGGTAAAGCAGTAAGGCTTGGAATGACCACGTCCCCTGCATACTTGGCTATATCCGTACCAGTGGCAACTGCTATCCCCACATCCGCCTCCTTCAGGGCCTGAGCGTCGTTGATCCCATCCCCCACGAACGCAACTCCACCCTCTTCTCTGAGTTGCCTCACGAGTTCCACCTTATCCTCGGGGGTCAGGCCCTTCCTCAGTTCCACTCCTAGCTCTGAGGCAATCCTATCGGCGTACATGCTTGAATCCCCCGTGGCAATAATCACCCTGAACCTTGTTCTTAGCTCCTCCACAACTTCCCTTACTCCCTCCCTCATCTGATCGTTTAACCAGAAATCTCCACCAACTTTCCAGTTGACGCACACGCTCACGTCTCCACGGGGTTCGCCCTCGCAGTTCTTCTTGACTAGATCTGGTCTTCCAACCAAAACGTCCTGTCCATCCACCTTCCCGTAAACTCCCCCATCCATTTCCGTAAATCCCTCCACCCTGTGGGAGGAACTTGAAAGGGAAGCTATGGCCTTGCCTACCGGATGGCCACTCAGCTTCTCCAGCGACGAGGCAAGCTCTACAGCCCCCTGGATATACTCCTGGAACCTCTCCACGACGATCTCTCCCCTCGTGATAGTCCCGGTCTTGTCCAGGACTAGCGTCTTAACCTTCCCAAGTTTCTCGAGACTCTCCCCGTTCTTCACAACTATCCCCTTCCTCAGAAGCTTCCTGATCCCAACCATCACCGCCATGGGAGTGGCTAGACCAAACCCGCAGGGACACGCTGACGCGAGAACGGCAACTGCTATGAGGACTGAGAAAGTCAGGGTCTCATGCATCGCATATAACCACAAGGCAAACGAGATCAGGGCAATCCCGATGATCGTGGGAACGAACACCGCTGAAATCCTGTCCGCGAGTCCCTGGATTGGTATTCTCACTGCCTCCGCCTCCCTCAACGCCTCAATGACCTGGGATATGTAGGTCCTCTCTCCGGCTCTGGTGAGGTACACCTTAAGGAAGCCTGAGGTCAGGGTGGATCCACCTATAACCGGATCTCCCTTCACTTTTTTCACGGGAAGGGGCTCTCCGGTGTATATGGACTCGTTGACGTATCCTTCTCCTTCATCCACAACCCCATCCGCTGGAATGACCTCGCCTGCCCTCACCAGGACCACATCGCCCACCTTCAGCTTCCTGGAGTCCACCACTTCACCGTTAGCCTTGGTGGCCTTAACTGATTGCAGGCTCACGACCTCACTGCTGGTCCTTTCCTTTATGTAGGCCTCGAGCGTTTTACCTGCAAGGATGAACGTGACCAGGAGGGAGGCAGAATCGAAGAAGTATCCTGAGTGAAGAAACAGGAGGGAGATTACACTGTAAATCCATGCAGTCAGCGAGGAGAACGAAACAAGGACATCCATGTTTGTGGTCCTGTTCCTCAGTGCCCTGTAAGCTCCAGTGTGGAATCTCATTCCTGCAAAGAAAACCACGGGGATGGAAAGGATGAGCTGAAGGAGTGGGATGTTTATCAGAGTGAGGGGAGAGATCACGGCTCCAACAAGCAGGCGGAGAGCTAAGTCCTTGAAGTCGCTTGATCGGGATAATTTCTCCTCCTTAATCTCTATCCTGTAACCACGCCTCTCCAGCTCCTGCTGTATCTTCTCCGAGGAGGTGGTGACAGGGTTGTACTCCACAATGACCAGACCTGAGGTTGGGTTAACCCTCGCGTAAACCACACCCTCAATCCCCTCCAGGATGTCCACCAGCCTGTGGGACTCCTCCTCGCTCACCCTGACCCTTCCTGTGAACTTCTGAAGGGCCACATCATATCCGGCCCTCCTTACTGCGTCCACCACTTCCTTGAGTCTTGCCCCCTGCAGGATAACCCTTGCGTTTCCGGAGGCCAGGTTTACCTTAGCGTCCTGAACCCCCTTAACTCCTGAGATCGCCTTGGTTACAGTTACCTCGCAGGTGGCACAATGCATGCCCAGGATCTTGAGTTCCTCTTCCTTCTTCAGCCTGAGGGACTGGTCAGTGCCCATGGGGCATTCCCCTTGGGCCACCCTTGAGATAGGACTCCGGGTCCTTCTCAAAGGCAGTCTTGCAGTGCGGACTGCAGAAGTAATACATCTTTCCCTTATACATTGTTCTGTAGGTCGAGGTTTCCTTCACTTCCATTCCACAGACGGGATCCATCATAATATCTCTAGATAGTATCCTGTTGAAAGCTTAAATATACATTGTATTCATTGTCTATTGTTTCCCGTAATAGGGAATCAGAATGACATAATAACATCGTAATACGAGGGATAATCTTGACAGATGTAAACTCATTAAGCGAACTGGAGTACAAAGTGCTAACCTACCTGAGGGAAGACTCTAGGACTAGTTCCAGTAAGTTGGCTAGGGAACTTGGAGTCAGTAGAGCCACAATAGCCAAGATTCTTCAGTCCCTCAGGGAAAAGGGAATAAAGTTCACTGTGGAATTTTACGAGGAGGGGAAGCTGACAGTCTTCGCTGTGGCGAGCGCTTGCGCTGAGGGGGCTGAGTGTTACAGGTTAATTGACGGCAAGTTCATGGTTACCATCACGGGAAGCATGGAGCAGGTGGAGGAAGTTTTGTCCAAGTTGAAAACGGAGAGGTACTTCATTGCGGTGCAGAAAGTCGGGTCCACGAGAGTTAGACGATCCAGTTTAAGGTGCGATTACTGTGGTGGGGAGATAGCAGGAGAGCCCTTAGTGGTCAGGAGAGGAAAGAAGGTATACTACACATGCTGTAGGACCTGTCAGACGCAACTCGCCAAGAAGTTGAGGACAGGGAAGGGAGAGGGGAGCCATGATCCTGATGGGCCTGGTCCGGATTTTGGTGTATCGCGTTAAGGTCTCCTAAAATTCACAATAATATGTAACCCAGTTCCGGGGCACGCCCAGGACACACGAATAACCCTCGTGAAGAATGGACTACGCGCAAAATATCATGATAAGTTAATCAAGTTACACTTTATTATCTCTCTTAAACAATTTCTATTTGTGGAAGTGCTGATTAAGAACGTTGATAGGGAACTCTACAGACAGTTAAAGGGGTTTAGGTCTCATTGAATTTCATGTATTTTGTATTCAATTCTCGACCCTTGGAGTTCACCGAAGTCGCGGATTGAACCGTTCATCCTTCTCACTCCCATTAGGGGGATAACCCCACTCACCTTACGGTGAGGAAACCCCCACATCCTGAGGTTGAATTTAGATAAGAACCTCTTCATAATGTTAAGTGAAGCATTGAATTGCCTATCAAGGGTGAACCCACACCTCCCGCACCTGAAGGTCTTGTCAACCGTTCGGGAAACCCATCCACATCTGGGGCAAGACCTGGATGTGAGGTGCGGGTTCACTTCCACTACCTTACAACCGTATAGAGGAGCCTTGTATTTCAACGTGTTAACTAACTTCCTCCAAACAGTCCTAGATAACTTTTTGGATAAAGACTCACTAGCATTACCAAACATACCTTGCTTATTTAACTTTTCGAAGACTAAAACATGATTATTATACAATTCAAGAATGAAGTTAGCCAGCTTGTTAATCAAATCGTTAACCCTATTCCTCTCGCGATGAGAGTACTTCATCAACAGTCTCCTACCACCCTTCAACTTCTTAGAGGCTACAGACTGTACCTTAGCCCTCTTCATTTGCATGACGTACTTCAAGGAGTAAAGTTGCTTCAGAGAGATCGTGATAAACTTCTCGCCATCGTAACCGTCGAGTGAAAAGAGATTAGAATCAAATGCAACAGTTTCAGGTGGCGTGGTTGTTGGTAATTCTTTTCTAAACACCAGATACACTTTATCCTCCTTGATCACCGGTTCTGTTAACTCCATTTCCTCAACTCTTTTAGAGAACCATCTTCTATCCCAAGAATACGTGATATACTCGTGTGGTTTCACGGTTATCCTCACGCTCTTCCCGAGGACTTTCCTCAACGTGGTTTTCACCCTCACGTAACCCTTCCTCACAAGCGGTGGTTTGAACTTACTTCTCCCCTTCTCAAATCTCCTTCTCCAGGAGTCAAGGATAGAGTACACGTCGTGAATAGCTTGGTCTATGTAGTGTTTTGCTAATCCTTGCGCGTTCTCTTTCATTAGGTATTCTCTCAACTCCCTGTATATTTCCTTCTTTTTTGGTAGCTCGACTCTTCCATTCTTCACGTTAACTTTGCTGAACACGTACTTTATTCCCTTGTTTAGTAAGTTCACGTAGGCACGAATTAGTTCTTTGCTTCTTTCCTCCTCATTTCTTATCGCATAGGTGAGGTGTATGTATTCTTTTTCTTGTGGCATGAATGTTTCAATCCTTAAGTTCTTCAACACATTTCTTCACCTTTTCACGCTCATGACCTCTCGTTCTGCCAGAGAACGAGACTAGGATACTGATCAAGTCTTCGATTAGTTCCTGTTCTGGATCCTCTTTTTCGAGCACCACTATCTCGCAACCGTGTGTTTTGCACACCTCCTCAAGTATCTCGAACCCGAATCTCACCAGCCTGTCCTGGTGAGCCACGACTATTTTGCTCACCTCGTTGTTTAGTATCATTCTGAGTAGTTTCTGGAACCCTTTCCTCTTCATGTTCAATCCAGATCCCATGTCAGTGATAATGATGTCGTGTTCCGGAACCCTTTCCTTCAAGTAGTTCACTTGATTCACCAGGTCGTTCTGTGCGTCTGATGACACCCTGGCGTAAAGTACCACTTTCTTTTTCCTTATTATTCCTGCCAATCTCTCAACGTCCTCTTCTCTAAATCTCATTTTCCCAGATGGCAATCTCTCTGGTTTTATGTACCCTTTTTTCACGTATTCCTGCAGCGTTCTATATGAGATTCCTAGTCTCTGGCATACTTCTTTGGGTCTTAGCATCATATTGTGATTTGTAGACAAAGTATTTAAACTTCACGCTTTAACGAAAACAGTTTTCGACGGCAATTAAACTATGGTTGAGAGAGACGGAGGGCATACCCAGCGAAAATCGCGCAGTACTGAGGAGAAACAGGGAAGCTATTGAGGCATTGGATAAGGGAAAGTTTGTCTTGGTGTGTGATGGTAAGTTCATAGGGGCATTTGATACTGAAGATCAGGCAATAGAGGCCTCCAGAGGTTACAGAATATGCGTTATTGATAGCAGAAGTTACTCACCAATTAGAGGAGAGTGGGGATGGGGATCGATTGCCTCAGAGTGACAGACAGGCCAGAGATAGGGGTAGAAGTTCTGGATCCATCTTCCATGGAGAGCGTAAAGGTTAATGCCATAGTGGACACTGGATTCTCAGGTTGGTTACTTGTCCCCTTTCGTATTTACCAAAGGATATCATCGCTGGAACTCCACGAAGACAAATGGAACGTTTACTCCACGCTGATTGGGAACGTGAGGACTAGAGTAGCGAGGTCTATCATCACATTGGGCGGAGTAAAGATACATGGATTCGTGGAGACGCCCGTATTTGGAAGGGAGTTATACCTGGTGGGAAGGGAGTTACTCAAAAGAATTGAATTACGTCTTGTTAAGGGGCAGGAGGTCTGTGTGGGCGATCCTTAGTTTCAGGAGGAGAACCTGTTAGCCAGGAGGACCAGCGCAGTCACTCCTGTCTTCAGAGCGTCTTCATCTACGGTGAACTTTGAGCTGTGGTTGGGGTAAACTATCCCCTTCTCCTCGTTTCTGGTTCCCAGGAAAATGAAGGAACCCTTTGCCCTCTGCAGGTATCGGGAGAAATCCTCTCCGCCCATGACCGGTGGGGTCTCCTTCACCTCTCCCCCCGGAATCTCCTTGAGTATCTCCATAACTCTCTTCGTGGTGTCTGGATCATTCACGGTAACAGGGTAGGCATCCTCTTTGAAATTAACCCTGCACTCAGCTCCATATGCCTCGCAGATTGACTTCACAATGTTGTTGAAGGACTTGAGAACCATCTCCCTCACCTTCTCATTAAGTGTCCTGATGGTTCCCTCCATCACCGCCCTATCCGGGATGATGTTATCCTTGGTGCCTGAATGAATGCTTGTTACGGAGAGAACGAAGGGTTCGAGGGGGTTGACCTGTCTAGATCTGATCCCCTGTAACGCGTTAACTATCATGGCGGAGATATAGACCGGATCCACGGTTTCGTGGGGAGCGGACCCATGTCCGCCTCGCCCTACCACCTCCACCTTGAAGGAATCGGGACAGGCCATTATTGGTCCTCCGCGTGTGGCCAGGGTTCCTGAGGGATAACCCGACATCACATGCAACCCAAAGACGTAATCAACACCATCCATGACACCCGCCTCTATCATGGGAAGTGCACCTCCCCTTCCTCCGTCCTCTTCAGCCGGTTGGAAGATGAGTCTGACCTCCCCGATCTCGTCAAGATGACGCGATAGAATTGTGGCCGCCCCCAGAAGCATGGCAGTATGCGCGTCGTGACCACAGGCGTGCATTACCCCGGGTTTCTTGGAGGCGAAGGGTAGGCCAGTCTCCTCAGTTACGGGAAGAGCGTCCATGTCGGCCCTTAACGCCACAACTCCCCTCCTTTTTCCCCTGATCACGCCCAGGACTCCGGTCTCAGTCCCTACCCCCTCCCTCACCTCGATTCCCAGGGACCTGAGGTAACTGGAAACCAGTTTTGCCGTATCATATTCCTGATACGATAACTCTGGATTCTCGTGAATCCTCCTCCTCAACTCTATTACTTTACCCTCTATCTGCTTCGCCTCATTGAATATCCTTTGGGCTTCCATATTCTGATATTCACTTCTCCCATTAAAAGGTGAGTTTATCCTCTTCACGGAGAGAACGAGTCAACATGTTTATGCCAACATATTCCCACCGGATTCAGGAAGTCCTCATCCTTTCTCATGATCTTCAGATCAACGGCGAGTAGACCTAAACATTGGAATGAATCCCGCCAGTTGCAGGAACGTTACAGCAACCGTCCTCGAAAGCCCTCCTGGATACCCTGAGGTAAGGGAGGACTCTCCTGGATTGAAGGGTTGTGTCAAGGGATCCCATTGAGAACCAGTCTGCGACATCATAATCTCGTTCTCACTGTAATACCCTAACCGATATCTCGTCCGCAATCTGCCTCAGTTCCTCCGGTCCAAGACTTTCGTCCGCGTCGGACCCTGGCCTATCCCTCAGGCTCACCAGTCCCACACGTGGAATTCCAGCATTCCTAATCCTAGACACAGCCCTCTCTGCCTCCCTCCTATCCAGCTCACCCATCTTAACCTCATACCCTATCACTGGTCTCCCGTCCCTCAGGATCACCACGTCTATATCCTCGTGTGGTGAGTACGCCATAATCCCACCATGTTTCTCAGCAAGTAATTCGCCCACCGCAAACTGAACCTCCCTTCCCAGCGGTAGTTCACCAACGCTCTCCGTTACGGACACATTATACTTCGCCTCAGCGTAGAACATCAGGGACAGGATAGGGGAGGAGAGCCTATAATACCACCTCGCCCTCCTCTTGGGTCCAAATATCTCTATCTTCTCCACAAGTCCCAGGCTGGCCAGAACGTCAAGATATCCGCTGACGGAAGATGCGGTCACGTCCAGACCCTTTCCTGCCAGGCTACCGGCTATCACGGAAGTGTTCCACTCTCCCTCCGCCAGGGACATGAGGATGGCCTCATACAGTGTTGTCAACTGCCTTTCCTCCTCCTCAAATATTTCACCCACCAGACCCTTGGTCACCATGTAAAGCTGATATCCCCTGTCCTGAACCTCCCTCACATCCCTCACGAAGGGTATAACCCATGGATCCTTGTACAGGAGCGCCAGGAGTGGATCCCTCACAGCGTGAAGTGCTTCAGCGTAGTGAATAAGACCCAGTCTGAAGGGCATAACGAAACCTAGGAGAGGGCTCCTGGAATCAAACACCTTCTTGGATATTCTGAAACTCGAACCCACCAGTACAAGTTTCCCGTGTTGACTCAGGGATCCAAACACTTCCCAGTACCTCTCTGGCATCCTCTGAAACTCGTCCACAACTACCGTCCCTTCTCGTCTCAGCGTCTCTCCCAGTTCCCTCAGCGCATCCCTCAGGGGTCTGATCTCGCCATCAGGGTAGAACGCCTGAAGGTCCCTGGTCACGGTGAAATAAAGGTCGTGCTTGAGATACTTCCTTATGAGATAGGACTTGCCCACCTTTCTGCGCCCGAACATGAGGGTCCAGTCCCTGAGGTTCATCACGTCCTTGTATTCCCTTCTCTGTATTTCCATAGTTATATAATTGTGGTTATATAACCATGGTTATATAATTTACGGGAGAATCAGTGCGAGTTTCAAACCTCGAGAAGGGATACTCCAACATTAAACCATTTTTAGTTTTGAGACACTATCTTAAGCATGAGACAGATAGACGCGCTCAAATCCCCCAGGTTTGCTCAAATTTCGACCTTTGCTAGGTTACCCATGTGCGGAGAGGAAAGGGTCGAGGCAATATTCATGGGAATTCCCTTCGATGACGCCACCACTTACAGGCCGGGGGCCAGATTCGGGCCAATGGGAATTAGGGACGGTTCCAGGCTGTTGAGGCCCTATAACCCATTCCAGAGGGTGTATCCACTGGACGAGTTATCAGCCTGTGACGGTGGTGACGTGGACGTGATTCCGGGGCATATTGAGGATACCATGAAAAGGATTGAGGAGGCTCTGGTGGAAAGGATGAGGAGCTCCACCCTCTTCCTGGCAGGAGGAGATCACTCCATCACCCTTCCCGTGTTGAGAGCGGTGCACAGGGTACACGGGAAGGTAAACCTGGTTCACCTGGACTCACATTACGACTTCTGGGACACTCACTGGGGGAAGAAGTACGATCACGGAACATGGCTCAGGAGGGCACTGGAGGAGAACCTTCTGAACAGGGTTATCCAGGTGGGGATAAGGGGATCCCTTTTCTCCCATGAAGACGTGGAGGATTCCAGGAGGCTGGGTATAACGTCATTTAACATCAGGGAGGTGAAGAGGGATCAGGAAAGGGTGATAAGGGAGATCAACGGTCTGGAGGGACCAACCTACATATCATTTGACATAGACGTTGTGGATCCGGCCTTTGCCCCGGGAACAGGTACGCCTGAGGTCGGTGGCCTCACCTCATTTGAGGCTCTGGAGATAATCAGGTCGCTGAACCTGAACCTGGTTGGCTTCGACGTGGTTGAGGTCTCCCCACCATACGACGTAAGCGAGATAACCTCCATGCTGGGAGCTAATCTGATATATGAGGCAATGAGTTTGAAGGCGAGGATGAAGCATGGAGAGAAAGGTGAAGCAGGAGATTAGGGAGAGGATCTGGAGGTTAATGGAGGAGAAGAACGTAGCGTCGTTTCCGAGACCGGTGAGGGGGAGGATACCAAACTTCAAGGGAAGTGCACAGGCCGCCAAGATCCTGTCAGAGACGCAGGAATTCAGGGACGCGAGGGTTATCAAAAGCAACCCAGATTCGCCTCAGGCCCCGCTCAGGGAACTGGTCCTGAGAGCCAGGAAGACCCTAGTGGTTCCAACCCCGAGATTGAGGGGTGAATTCTTCCTTATGACAGAGAAGGCCTGGGACAATCCCAGAGAGGCATCCAAGATTGTAAACTTCTCCTCCTTCGGAGAGAGGGTTCACTTCAAGGACATACCCAAGATAGATCTTATCGTAGTGGGCTCGGTCGCCGTGTCTCCAGAAGGGAGCAGGGTGGGAAAGGGAGAAGGATACAGTGAGCTTGAATATGCCATACTTAGGGAGCAGGGTTTCGTGGACGACAAGGTACCCGTGGTAACGACAGTGCATTCGATCCAGGTTGTGGACCACATACCTGTGGAACCCTTTGACGTTCCTGTGGACATGTTTGCCACGGAGAAAGGTCTGTTCAGGACCAATCCCAGACCAAAGCCCAAGGGCCTTCTCCTGGAGTATCTAACACCTGAGAAGGTACTCGATACTCCTTACCTTCAGGAGTATCTCAAAGAAACCGGTAGGCTAAACAGGGTTCTAGGAAGGATCTAGATTCATTCCAGTTGCTGTAATACCCTGTGTGTGGGCCTTCCCTCAATGATTGTCTTTCCGTAAGAGGTGGTATCCCTGTACGCCTGGCTGGATACGAACTGCCTGAAAACATCCAAGTTCTCCCACTCGCTATAGATGAGATACTCCTGGGGGTCGGATACGCTCCTGTACAACTTCCCGTCCTTGAAACCAGGGAAGTTCTTCTTTAGATATTCCAAGACCTTGGAGAAGGTTTCCTCGAATTCCTTTTCATGACCCTTTTTGACCCTATAATAAAATCCTACATTTATCATATTTTGTAAAAAGGAAAAGAAGATAAAAAAATTATTCTTCCTTCTCAACGGGCTTCTTATACACTACGTAGTGGTAGAGCGAGATGACTTCGCCCAGCATCAGGAAGACCAGTCCCAGATCCACGCCGAACAGGTTCGAGGCGTAACCTGTGGGAGGAATTGTCCACATCTGCGCCACTATCACCACCACCAGCACGAACAAAATGCTCATTAGAACTTCGGCGAACTTCTTCTTGGTCTCGGTGGAGGTCGGAGTCTCGGTTGTGGTTTTCACTTCGGGCACAGCATTGTTGGGAAGTCCCTTACTGAGAACAACCTTACCCATGGCCTTGCTTCCGATGAAGAATAGGGAGCCCGTAAACACGGCAATGGCAAAGGTAAAGAGACTTGGATAGTCAATTAGCTCCACTACAGAACCCGCAAATAACATGGCCACAACCATGAAGAGGAGAGATGTTAGGGGCGATATTCCTCTGGATGGCTTCAACTGAGCGTCCACTGGTTTAATGAAAGTCAAACCCAGTGCCACGATAATTGCGGGTATCAGATAAGCGATAACCTGGTCCTTAACGCTAACCTCCACACCGGGAGCTAGATCTCCCCAGAGGGATGTCTGTATTAGGTACGTAATCATGAGGATGCCTATACCCGTGAATACCTTCCTTTTGAGCGGATGGAGTTCGTCACTTCTGTCAATGAATGGCAAAATGATGAGGTACACTAGTGGTATTATCACACCAATCATCAGGAAGATTACCACATCGCTCGTGAAGTCGGCAATCTTGTAAAGGAATAGGAAGAACCACGGCGGGTAAGTGGTGATATGGGCTGCAGCGGGGCTATTTGGTGGTGGAGCGGGTTTGGGATTCATGAACGGGTTGAAGTACTGAGGTAAACCGTTCAGGTAAGCAAGAGCGTTTGGAATGGCCAGGATGAAACCCCATGTCATAAATATGAGTGAGCTCATGTAGACGAAGTTCCTTGGCCACCATGGATTGAACTTGGACCATTCTTCCTTGGTGTAAACTGCAGGAGCCTTGGGCTTAACCTTTCTAGAAGGCATCATGCCGTAGTGCTCTGCCAGGAAGAAGTGGAACACAAACAGCAATCCTATGAGTGCAACTAGGATGATGTGAAGGGCCAATACTCTAGTATAGTCTCCGGTGTCGTAATTTCCGAAGATGATGGGTATCAGGAATGATAGCTGGGGTATTGATGTTATGATTCCTGCACCCACATCTACAGCGCTCACTGCAAGCGCATCGCCAATGAGGCTATATCCAAGGAAAGAGGCACCTAGAGTAAGGACAAGCATGAGGACGCCAAGTATCCAGAGGAGTTCCCTGGGCTTCTTGTAGGCCCCCACGAAATAATTCCTGAACATGTGAACGTAGGCAAGGATAATCATGGCGTAGGCACCATAGAGGTGACTGTAGAGAACCACAGACCCGTAGGGAACCTGATTGATTATGGTCTCGGTTGACTGATAGCCAGCTGCAGCGTTATAGTAGAGAAGCAGGATCAGTCCTGATATAACGGTGTAAATGAACGAGGCAGCAACCAGCGCACCCAGCCACTCATTAACGTGATACATGTAGTCCGGTGTCTTGAAGAAGGGCAGGTCGTCCAGTCCCAATCTTTCCGAAAACCAGTTTGAAACCCTTTTGGTTAAACTCATGTTTTCACCTCATGAGACCATACAATTAAACTCTCACCGTTGAACTCATGATCCCGAAAACGGGTTTGTGTTGGCCTGGACTTGGGTCTTTGTTCCCACTGAACTACCGTATTGGGACGTATCAAGATCCTTAGATGGGTCCTGAGACGGAACTCCATCCGATCCCTCTGGATACGTTGCCACGCCTATTGCGCCAATGGCATAGAGATAGTCTGTGGAACTATCGTACTCGAGGAGAACAGCAGGCAGTGGCCTTTGTGTTGGGCCCGTTAGTACTGCACCTCCCTTATAGGGATCGTATGTGGAACCGTGGCAATCGCAATGAATTAACGCCGGTATATTGGCCTGCTTGGCAGCCAGCAAGGCCTGAGCAGTTAATGTGTCTGGTTCAGGTGCGGTTAGCTGGGAAGGTCCCACATACTGTGGAGGATAGAAATGTATGTAAGGAGGTGTGCATCCCAAGTGCTGGCATATGGCCGAGTACGACACAATGGAGTTGTTCGGTCCCACACCTCCTGGGAACTTATACGTCTTCCCTGTTTGTGGTACAGTAACCTCGACTGGGGAAATGGAAACCGGATTTCCTGACTTGTCTCCCAAGTTAAGGAGGAAGTTAGGTTCTCCGGTTAAAGGATACTCATAGAGAGTGATGATGGGACTATTCACTGGGATGGATGACGCCTTCAATGGATTCCCTGAGACGTCCACAAGAAGAGATTTGGGGAAGCCAGCAGCCTGCTCCACAGGAGGAACGAGCACTCTCAGTCCGGGAATGATCCCCACAACTGTGGCAGCTGCAACGCCTATAACTATCCCCTTTAAGAAGTTTCTTCTCCCCTCGTCAACTCCGCCCACATTCTTACCCACGTAATTGAAGAAATAGTCCTCACCCTTCTCCACGAATTCCCTGCTATCGAATCTAGTCTTTGGATTCCTCATGGTTTTGAGTAACTTCTGTATGAAGTACAGATCAGAGGTTTTCAGGACACCCTTCTCGCCGTTCCCCAATCTGATTTTTAACGGCATTTAGTTATCACATCGCTATTATATCGTCACATTTATATTAAGACTTTGCCGTTGGACTGTTGATCAATTTAACAGATGATGAGCTTGAATATATCTTTCATATATCTCATTGGAATACATGAATCGATAATATGGTACCAATCATTCAGATTTGCTGATTACAATTTAATGTGGAGTATCTGTTAAGTGACGTCTTCGGTTCTCTTTCGATTTGACATCTCGCAGAAACCTAGAGGTCTTTGATTACAGTAACTCCACACACTAATTACAATTAGTTTAAGTATCATGACATCATATAAAAGAAAATCAGGTTCTATTCTGTATCTTGCTTCTAATTACATCAACTAGACTACTTTTACCTTCCTTCATGTTGAGCAGGATGGTGCCAATGATTGGATATACCATGTAGAGAATTAGATGATAGCCATTAACTCCAAGAAAAACCGTTGTTATTACCATGAAGTATCCCAGTCCGGCGTACGGATTCTTACTGAGCGCAATGGTTACGGATAGGTAAATGGCGATTGCCAGGGATATCACAAACAGAGGAAGGGAGTAGGGGTTCGTGAGCACTATTCCAAACACCGAGGGCATTACCATGTTCATAATTATCTCCATGAATCTGTTGCTGGAAACCAGGAAGTAGATTGGAAGAAACGCGAAGAGCGAGGGAATGGAAGCCAAATAGGAGATGGAGGCCCTCCTTAGACTCAGATTACGTGAACTCCAGATAACAGTATACGCCAAGAAGCTGAGGAGGGATACCTCAAATACGAAGAGGTAATTAATCAGGAGTTCAACGTGGGATATATCCACGAGTAGCCCGGCTGCCACTAGGAGAACCACCATAAAAGCGGTGGGTAAATTAACAAGAGAGGTCACCGGGGCGCGGGCGAAGCTTTCCGCGATGCCAAGTATTCCCAGTGTAGCCACAATCACCTCATACATCACCCATAGGGGTGAGGTGAAATAGTTGTTTATGAGGGTGAACGCGGGAGAGATTAGGAGAAGAATTCCCAAGGGCAATAATGCCTTGACTTTTTTCCATGAGAGAATCGAGAAAATTCCTATTGCCAAGTAACCTAGGTATATACCAACCTGACCTAGCTTAGTTAACACGTTCTGGAAGGGAATCTGAATGGGTAAATAGGAAACCGAGAATATAAACTGAAGGATAAACTGAAAAATAGAGGCCAGAGCTAAAAAAATCAGAACTAACTTTACTGAATCCTCTCGAAGGGAGCTCATCTCCTGAACACCACGTACAGGGCTATAAGTGCAATAATTGCCACAATGGCGCCAATCACTGTAACGTCCACTGTAACGTTTCCTACGCTGGAGGAGCTAGTTGTGGAGGTGGTGTTAGAAGTGGTGGTCGTTGTGGTTGTTGTGGTTGTTGTGGTCGGGGCGGAGTTGGAGAGGGTGAACTGGAGGAAGCCGGAGGTGATGGATTTGTCGAACAGGGTTTCGCCCAGCTTGCCCTGCCATACGGCGAACGCCACGTAGTACGTGTTGCCAACCGTGAAGTTGGGCATCCACTTAGCGTAAGCTTGGGGCACTTGAAGGGGCCTCACGTACTCCACTGTCCAGAAACCGTTGGAGTAGGTTGCGCCTGTCTTCACGAAGAAGAGGGATCCGTTGAGTCCAGAGGAGGCCACGGGAGCGTACCATATCCCTGCAGTGTCAACCTCGTACATGTTGGTGTTGTTGGTGTAGAGGGGAACGGCGAAGCCCTGGTTGCCCGGGTCAGTGTATGGTAGGCCGGTGAGGGACTCGTTGTTCCACAGGTTCGCGGCGAATGCCGGATCGTAGGTCTTGTTGTTCCATGTGGCGCCGGAGACCCACATCCATATGTTTGCAGCTCCTCCTTGCTGTTGCAGAGAGCCACCTGCATTCTTCAGTGTGAAACCGTCAAACTCCTGTCCTGGTACCTTTCCACCTATGTTCATGCAGTCCGAGGTGGGAGGTATTACACTGCCCATGTACCACATTATGGCTGCCCTGTCAGGATAGTACCAGGTGTTGTTGGTGTAGTAACCGTAAAACATTCCGTTGTTGTACAGGAGGTCCTCCATGGGCCTCAGGGAGTGGTACAGGATGATACTATCGTTGGGCAGGACCTGAATCTGAGTCATGTTAGGAGTTGGCAACGTTATCCCTGAGTAATTCAGTATTAGCCTCCCTTGCTCCTGTTTTCCGTTAATTATAGCGTAATAGTTGCTGTATGAAGCGTTGAGTCTATACGTGACTCCAGGAGTTAGAAGGATTTCCCTGAACAGACCCGGACCGCTCGCCGAGGGATCCAGTGCACCTGCGGCTGCAGACCAGGCGCCGAATGCAGGATCAGGGGCGGGCCAGCTCATTAGTACCATGAGGTCAGTGCCATTCCATGCAGTCTTAACCAGGACGTAATGGGTTATACCGGATGTTGGGGCCTGGGGTATGTTGGCCGTGAGGGAAATGTTGTCCCACGGGATTTTGGACCAGAAGCTCTCGGTTCCTGGAGCGTTGAGGTTTGCCGAGCCAGAGATCTTGTACGCCACTATCTGGGGGGTTGTCTGGGCCATGGGGACGCTGACGAAGCCCATGATGAGGGACGCGACGAGGAGTCCCACTCCTAGAATTACCAGGATTTTCCTGTTATCTAACCTGCGCATCAATTTAACCACGATAAAAATAGATCGGGAACAATAATAAACTTAAGAAATTGGACTCATGTTCAATTCAACTTTAAGTTAATCTTAGTAAACTTACCTTTATCTGATCGAACAACAAGTTGAAAGTAAATGCCATGAAAAGGACAGCTAGCGTTACCTGAATTGGAATAGGCGTAACAAGTATTCCAAGAGAGGAAATAGCAAGTACAAATAATATATCTGCTATTGAGGAGATTAGAAGAGGTTTGCTCGGGACTGAACTCCACATTCTTCCCCTGGTTCTCAGGATGTAAATGGTAAACTGGCCAGTGAACACTAGCATGTCAAATATCGCGGTATGTATCTCATTAACGTCCAGCTTGAGCGACATTGAAAACCAGAGGACGAAGAAGGATTCAACCAGCACGAGAAGGGCCAGTATCAGGGAGGACCTAACGATCTTGTTCACGTTCCATCTCTCCGGCTTCATGGAATAGGTGACGTTATCTGTTGCAATGGACATGGTGACGAAATCGTTAAGGAAGAGGAGAAGAATCACATCAAAGGGAGTGGTGACGAAAAACCTTGTCAGGAAGAAGGACAACGTGAGAAACAGTACGACCTGAAGGGTCTTTATTATCTTGTTCATTGTGTACGTGAGCATCCTTTGATATATCTTCCTCCCGGTCTTTATCGCCTCCACAATATCCGTTAACCCTTCATGGGTCAGTACCATGCTTGCTGACGCCTTGGCTACATCCGTGGAATTGTAGACGGCAATTCCCACCTCTGCCTGCTTCAACGCGGGAGCATCATTAACCCCATCCCCAGTCATTCCCACCACATGACCGGTGTCCTGAAGAGACTTGACTATGGTGTACTTATCCTCTGGGAATACCTCCGCGAACACCTGACACTCTTCAACGTATTTACCCCTTTCCTGTGGAGATACCTCCTTGACCTCCCGCATATCGCACACCTTATCCCCAATTCCCACCTCCCTCGCTACCTCCACAGCAATCAGTGAGTTATCACCCGTGACCATTTTTGGAGCTACGCCCAGATTCTTTATCTCCTGGATGAACTTTGGGCTATCGGGTCTGGGTCTATCATAGAGTGGGAGGAGACCCACAACCTCGAGGTTTTCCTTTCCCGCTGCCACAGCGATCACCCTGAAACCTCTGGCTGAAAGTGAACTCACCTGCTCATCAAACCATTTCTTATCAACGTTTGCAAGTTGCTCTATAACCTGAGGGGCTCCCTTCATGACCCTGATTTCTCCCTCTGGCGTGGAGATGATGGCCTCGGTTCTCTTCTTAGATGGATCAAATGGCTCAAAGCGTAACCTGGAATAAGGTGAGGAGATCCCCCTCTCCCTAGAACATTCTGCTACTGCGAGATCTATTGGGTCCTGAGTTGCCTCGTCTGATGCCAAAAGGGCGTAAACAACTACGTCCTTGTCACTATATCCCTTGGAGGGTATGGGGTCACCCACCCTGAGTCTGTTCTCGGTGAGAGTCCCGGTCTTATCCAAGTTTAGGACATCCATACTTGCAGCATCTTCAGAGGCATTAAGCCTAGTGACCAGTATTCCCTTCCTGGAAAGCTCTTCAGCGCCCAGGGCCATGGCTATGGTAAAGGTAGCAGGAAGGGCTACAGGGACTGAGGCAATTAGAACAACTAGGGAGAAAGGTAAAACGTCACTAAGTCTGATCCCCGCGATAATTGCGAAAAGGGTGAGGGCAATCACCAGACTGACGTCTATGACTATCAGATATCTGACAATCTTCATTATGATGTCCTGAATGTGGGACTTAGCCCTGGCAACCTGAACTAGTTGAGTGGTCTTACCAAAGTAGGTTCTCTCTCCCGTGCTTATCACGATTCCCTTTGCTTCACCCCTCTTTACAATTGAGCCAGAGTAGAGGGTGTCCAGAGGTTTCCTTTCCACTGGTTGCGATTCCCCAGTTAGAGCTGACTGGTCTACTAAAACCTCTCCCTCCACTATCTTGATATCTGCGGGTACGATATCCCCAATCCTCACGGTGACCAAGTCTCCTGGCACCAGTTCCTTGGCCTGAATTGAGACCCATTTACCATCTCTCTTCACCTTTGCCATGACCTGTAATTTACGCTTCAGGAGTTCCACAGCGTTCTCGGCCCTGTGCTCCTGGACGAAACTTATTATGGAATTGAAGATCAGGAGAAAGAGAATTATGTACATATCAAGGAATTTCTGAAGGAGGAAAGTGAGGATCACTGTAACTTCCAGCATCCACGGGACGGGAGCCCAGAACTTCATAAGAAACTCTGTAACCGGGCTTCTCCTCTTCTCCTTAACCTCATTGGGTCCAAACTTGAGTAACCTAGATTTGGCCTCTTCAGAAGTCAGTCCATCCAGTGTGGTATTGAGCGACTTAAGAAGGGTCTCTAACGTCTCATTGTCATTCATGTGAAATCTTTACTCGCCATGATTAATGTATCTTTCCCGGTTCAAGATCTGGCGCAGGAGATCTCCACTTCCTTTTCCTTCCCCTTCCTCTCCTCAAACAGAAAATGACTCGGAACCTTGAGATAATATGTGTTCTCGACCAGGTTTTTCCTTATGTGGCCTATAACCTCCTTCCAGGCATCCCTTGGATTCATCTTGTTCACTTTAGCTCCAGACTCCTTTGCAATAAGCTTAAGGTAGGAAACGCACATGGATCTGATGGAACAACTCCTGCAGGAATACTCATCCCTCTCCAAGTCCATCAATACCAGTTCCTTATCCTCTGTAACGTAGATGAGCTTCTCCTCCAATTCCATTTTTTCTCCCTTGGGCTCGAAGGATATCACTGCCTTGAACGCCAGTCCGTTGTCCTCCATTAAACCCAGTTCCCTCATTTTCCCTAGAACGAAATAGAAGTAGCTCTTACTCATCTCGCTTCTCTCGTGGGCCGATAACACCTTAATAAATTTATCATTCCCAATTTTATCAAATTTTTCTTTACGTAACAAAACAACATTCCTTTCTATAATAGGTCTGTCAATTTTAGAAATATTTAAGTAACACATGATCCCAATGAAGTTATTTCTTTGACTAAAGAAAAAAGCCTTTCATTGGTAAAAGTAAAATGATTTTAAAAAACATGATTAACTAAGTTAAGTTCTCTCAGAAAGAACGCGTTTTTATCTCCATCATAAGTTGAATTGTGGAGGGATCTGATGTTAACATGGTTAATGCGATTGGATGGCATGAATGATAAGTCATGTCCTTATTTTCACAGTTGAATATAACCCTATGATAGAAATCTCATTAAAGGGCAGAGGAGGACAGGGAGTTGTCACGGCAGGGGAATTATTGACCAAGGCAGTGATAATGGAGGGAAAATTTGCACAGTCCATTCCCTTCTTCGGTGGAGAAAGAAGAGGAGCACCGGTGAGCAGTGAGGTAAGGGTATCAGATAAACCAATACCCCTTCACAGGAGAGTGTACAATCCTGATGTGGTGACGGTTTTTGATACGACACTCATAGAGATAGTCAATCCCCTGGAGGGAATAAAGGAGGACGGAGTCCTGATCATAAACTCGGACAATCCCAAGAAACACTGGAAAAACACCTATTACGTCAACGCGACTGATATAGCGAGGAATCTGGGGCTCGTGGTCGCGGGATGGAGCGTGGTTAACACTGCCATGCTGGGGGCACTGGTCAAGGTAACCGGGATTGCCGATCCGGAACTGCTAGAGAAAGCAGTAATGGAGGAGTTCCCCGGAAAGCTTGGGGAGCTCAACGCCAAGGCAATTCACCTAGGTTCCAAGGAGGTGAAAGCCCTTGATTAAGGTTCCAGCTGAGGTACCTCTGGCCAGGCCAGCGCTGGGATCAGCGGGAAGGACAGGAACCTGGAGAGTCCTGAAACCGGTGATACATTACGACAAGTGCACCAGATGCAGGCTCTGTTTCTTCTACTGTGTCGAGAACACCATTGATCTTGAGAAGAACCTCTACCCAAGGATAGATTACGATTACTGTAAGGGGTGCGGTGTATGTGCCCAGGTTTGTCCCACAGCAGCCATAGAGATGGTGAAGGAGGTGAAGTGAATGCAGAGAACATCCACTAGAAACATTGTCAAGGCAATGGTGGGAAATCACGCTGTTGCATATGCCGTTATGCAGGCCAAACCCCAGGTTTTAGCAGTTTATCCAATAACCCCCCAGACCACCATGCTGGAGAAACTCTCGGAATACGTTGATTCCGGTAAATTGAAGGCAAGGATGATCAGGGTCGAGAGCGAACACTCTGCCATGGCTTCAATCTATGGAGCAGCGCTAGCGGGTGCAAGGGTCTTCACTGCGACCGCGTCTCAGGGCCTCCTTTACATGACCGAAATGATATACTGGGCAGGAGGGCAGAGGGTGCCCATAGTTGCAGCTGTGGCCACTAGGGCAATAGCCTCGCCCTGGTCAATCCTGGATGATCATCAGGATTTCGTGAGCAAGAGGGATGCCATATGGATACAGATGATGGCTGAGAATGTGCAGGAGGCCTATGACCTCACACTTCAGGCCTTCAGAATATCGGAGAACCCCAACGTTCTCCTCCCGGTCATGATGGGGTTTGATGGCTTCATCCTCACGCACACCATGGAGAGGGTTGAGGTTCTGCCAGATGACGTGGTGGACTCCTTCCTCCCGCCAAGGGAGTTCAACCTCATTGATTTCAGTGATCCCGTTGGAATCGGACCTGTGGCCACACCCGACGACTACATCTTCTTCAGGCATCAGGCCCAGAAGGCCATGGAAAGGGCTAAGGCCGTGATAGACCAAGTAGGGAGGGAATTTGAGGAGTTAGCGGGGAGAGGATACGGGAGTACGGAGTGCTATCTCTGCGACGATGCGGAATATCTGGTGGTGTCCATGGGGGCGTGGACCGGAGACGCCAGGGTTGCGGTTGATAGGGTCAGGGAGAAGGGCATAAGGGCTGGCCTCCTGAAGATAAGGGCGTTCAGACCTTTCCCTAAGGAGGTTGTCAGAAACGTTGTGAGGAAGGCGAGAGGTGTCATGGTTCTGGATAGGGCTGTCTCTTACGGTTCTGGGGGAGTCCTGGGCATTGAGGTGAAATCTGCCTCATATGGACTAGACGTGCCAATTCACGACGTGATAGGGGGATTGGGAGGAAAGGATGTGAGACCAATGCACGTGGAGAAGGCCTTGGAGGACCTAGCAGTTGGTGCACTTGAGGAGGAGAGGTGGTTACTATGATGCTCATGCGTGGTAACGCAGCCTGCCCGGGATGTCCGATTCCCAGGGAACTGGATGCGTTGCTGGAAGTAACTGGCGAAAAGACCGTGCTGGTGGTGCCAGCTTCCTGTTCCACGGTGATCATGGGAGATAGCAGGGGAATGCCCTCCCGTGTACCTGTGGTTCACAGCGCATTTGCTGCCTCTCCTGCAATAGCCTCTGGGTTAAAGTCGGCCCTAGAGGCAAGGGGAGAGAAGGCAACGGTGGTGGTCTGGGCGGGAGATGGAGGGACAGGGGACATTGGCTTCGCCTCATTAAGCGGAGCAGCGGAAAGAAATGAGGATATACTTTACGTATGTTACGATAATGAAGCGTACATGAACACCGGAATACAGAGGTCTGGACTAACTCCCTTTGGTGCGTGGACCACCACCACGCCGTCAGGAAAGAGAGAGTGGAAGAAGCCAGTTCCGCAGTTGATCGCTGAACACGGAGTACCCTACGTGGCAACAGCCTCCATTGCCTATCTCTTCGATTATCAGGCCAAGGTCAGGAAGGCAAAGGACATCACGGGGTTCAGGTATATCCATCTCCTCTCCCCCTGTCCTCCAGGATGGAGACATGATTCCAGTTTGACCGTGGAGGTTGCTAAGCTGGCAGTGGAAACTGGAATATGGCCACTTTACGAGATAGAGAGGGGTAAGTTCAGGCTGACAAGCATAAGCAAGACGTTGACTGATAAGAAGAAAAGGAAACCAGTGACAGAATACCTGAAGTTACAGGGAAGGTTTGCCAACTTAACGCAGGAGCAGATAAAGGAGATCCAGGACGAAGTGGATAGAATGTGGGATGAGTTCTCCAAGCTGGAAGGATAAGGAAAAATTTTGCATTTTTAGGCTATGGCTTTTTCCTCCAGTTTCTCTATTTCGTCTAGATAGCACGACGGATCCTTCTCCCACATATCTCCCGTTACAGCCAGTGCCCTTCCCCTTAACCCTCCATTACATACGTCAAAGAACCTGCAGGAGGCACACTTCACCAGGGATTTCCTTTCCCTCAGTTTTTTCACCACGGGGTGGGGTTCATCCCAGATCCTCCTCAGATCAGTGATGTCTCCTATCCTCACAGGGGTGAACTGATCCGGGTAAACCACTCCCTCGGGATTAACGTCAGCTATCCTCTCGCCCGATTTGTTTCCCCCATTCCTTCTCAGTAACTCCAGCACCCTGCCTTTCCCCGTTAACTGATATACAAGTATCCCATCCACAGGGTTATCCGCCGTTAGAACCTCCCACTCCCCTGTCCTGGCGTAGTCCACTATCTTGGTAATTACCCTTAGCCTTGTGGAATTATCTATGTCAAGCTTTCTGTCTGCCCTTCCCGCATATGCCAGATGATAGAAGCATACCCTATTTATGCCCTCTTTCCTCATGACCTCAAACACGAAATCTATGTAACTGTAATTATCCCTAGTGATTGTGAACCTGAGCCCCGTCTTAAGTCCCATCTCTTTCGCTGTTCTTATCCCCTTTAAGGCCTTGGAGAAGGCACCCTCGACTCCCCTGAACTTGTCATGTATGGGTTCTGGACCGTCAAGGCTAACCCCCACATAATCGACGTAGGGCTTTAGTTCCTCAAGTCTCTCCCTGGTTAACATGGTCCCATTGGTTGATAGCTCCACCCTTATTCCCCTCTCCCATGCCTCCCTCGCGATGATGTGAAGGTCTCTCCTAGCCAGGGGTTCCCCTCCTGAAAGGAGAATATGTTTTACCCCCATCTCCGATGCCTGCTTCACTGCATTGATCCAGGTGGATAGGGGGAGGTCCTGAAATAGCTGAGTTCCAGAACCGGAGTAACAATGGAGACACCTCAGGTTGCAGTTCCTTGTTACGTTGAACACCAGCACTGACGGATATCTGTCCTTGAGGCCAGAGTACCTTATCCTGTCTGCCTCCTCCTTCCTGTCGGAGACCAGTCTGGATATACTTATCACACTTTCACCCTCAGCGTCCTAGGAACATATGTGCAGAAGGGATCCTCGTCCATGAAATTCTCGGTTAAGCTGAAGGCCCTCGCCCTGCAACCTCCGCACACGGACCTGTACTCGCACACCCCGCACTTTCCTCCCAGTTTTGAGGGTTCCCTTAACATCTTGAAAACCGGGGAATCCTCATAGATCTCGCTGAACTTCCTGAACCTCACGTTCCCTGCGGGGGTGGGAAGGAAACCACACGGGTAGACTGTACCATCATAGGCCACGAAAGCGTATCCGTTCCCCGCCATGCATCCCCTTGCACCATTTACGCTTCTTCTCCCGTAATTCTTGTCAGGAGGTAGAGGTCTTACCACACCCATTTCATTCATTACCCTCACCAGGTAGGGAGCACAGGTCATCCTCACGTTAAGGCCCTCCATCCTCCACTTGGTTATGGTCCTCATAACCTCTTCTGCCTGCGCAGGGGATATCATCATTTCCCTTGTTGCCCTCCCCGTTGGTATGAGCATAAAGACGTCCCAGTATACGGGATTCAGGGACTCAACCGTTCTCCTCAGTTCGTGCAACCTGTCCACGTTATACCTGCTGATGGTTGAGTTTATCTGCACCGGTATCCCCACCTGATGCAAGGACTCCACTGCGTTCTTTGCCATCCTGAATGCCCCCTTCACTCCTCTGAACTCGTCATGTATCTCCTCTGGACCGTCGACACTGATGGAGACCATGCTAATCCCAGTGTCCCTGATACGTTTGGCGACCTCAACGTCTATTCTGCTCCCACTTGGGGAGAGAGCTGTGGTGATTCTTCTTGAAGAGTACGAGAGAATGTCAAATATGTCATCTCTCTTTAGCGCGTCTCCCCCGCTTATTACGAAGAGCTTTACCCCTGAGGAGGATAGATCGTCCACCAGCGACTTAACTTCCTCAGTTGTCAGCTCTCCCGGTAACCTGTTGGGTATAGCCCTAGCCCTGCAGTGTTTACACGCGAGATCGCATGCCTTGGTGCTCTCCAGGACAACCACGTATGGAGCTACCATTTTGTGAACACCTCACCGTGATAGGGAATAATCACGGAGTAGGGAAGGGAGGTTAACATCTGAAATGAGGTCAATGCCCTGCTGTAATTCCAGGAGAAGAACCTCAGGGGTGGAGTCAGCTTACCCACTCCTCTAACTGCGTCTCCCGTCACCAGGTAATTTCCGTCAAATAGGGCAATGTGCCCCCTGGTATGTCCAGGGACGTGTATCACCCTGAAACCTGATAAAATCTCACCGCCCTTGAGCGGAACGTCAACAGTCACGGGATCATACCTTAGCTGGTCTATCCTCTCCATGGTTGACTTGAATTCCTCCTCCGAAACCTTCAGTTCGTCCTTCACGTCGCTGTACACTATCTCATATCTCGGCGGATTGGCCAGATACTCTACCTCGTCTTCATGGGCGTAAACCCTGGCTCCAAGCTTCCTTAACTCCGATGCGTTCCCGGCGTGATCGTGATGCCAGTGCGTGACCACAACGTCTGACACGTCCTCAAGTGAGTAGCCCCAGGCCTTAAGGTAGAGTTCCATCCTCTCCAGGTTCATGGGCAGGCTCGTATCGATCATCATGAGCCCTCCGGAGGGACCTCCCTCCACTACGGTCACGTTATGATTGAGAACTCCACCAAAGAAACCTGGTTCCACAAGTTCCAGGATCCTTATTCTTCCAAGGCTAACCATTTCCACCAAACCTCGGAATCAGGTCTAATGGCACCTGGACCTTTCCTAGGTCGAGCCGGGAGAACTCCTTTTCTCCCACCCTTATCACTTCCCTAGCTACTGCGGTACAGTAACCGCAATCGGCACAGGATCTCTCCTCGCACTCGTTATACCTGAAAAAGCCCAGCCAGTTGGGCGGAAACTTGGTATTGTCCACGTAGACCTCCTTGAGTACCTCGTAATCCCTGGGACCTCCTACCTTTTCCATGACCTTGGGAACTGCCCTCCCCTGAGGGTAGCTAACTATGTCAAGCAAGTTTCCTTCATACCTTCTGTTAGCGTAAGCCTTGACTGCCCTAACTATCCACTCCGTCCTCTTGTTCCTTCCAGCAATCTTGAACCTGTCAAATCCTAAGCCTTCGTAAACTATCAGGTCTTCAGGCCTTATCCACCTCATCCTTATGATGTTAGCCAGGTCATTCCTGACGTCAGTGGCACAGAAGAGGATGGGATACTCGAACCACGCCTCTATACCTCCCTCCGCTGAGCTCTGCGACGAGACAATATCGTGAGTCCTCCTGTAAACGCAACCCCAAAGGCAGGAGTTATTGGTGATGAGCTCGAAATCCACTCTTCTCTGCAACTTCTGAAGGGATCTCAACAGTCTGAAGTTCCTGTTATCGTCCTCGTGCAGTATGACCGTGTCAGCCCCTAGCTCCATGAAGTTCTCAACTTCCCTTATGTTGTAAACCCTTGCATACGACGAAATTGATACCTCCAGCTCCGGATGTTCCCTCTTTATCAACTTCACAAGGAAGGGTAGAGCCACGACGAACCCATCGACCCCAAATCCCACAAGTCTTTCAACCTCCTCTGATAACCTCTTCACGAACTTCTCCGAGTATTCCCCACCGTTCAGCGTGGCCGTATTCATGGTGTAAAGGAACTTGATCCCGGCCCCGTGAACCACGTCCAGGTGAGCCTTGAACCTCTCGTCGTCAACCTGCGGGAGGATGAAGGAGGCTCTTCCGTGCCCTGTCAACGTCCTCGTGTGACTCCCGAAGACGTGGGTAACGGGGTACTGCCTTATTTTTCCTATGAGCTCGTCGTCAAAATTTGTTCCTACAACAAGCCTCATGAAATTTAGATCATTTTTATTGTATTTAAACCTGATATACAATTAACGGCCTTTACCATCTATTATTATGGAATAATATGAGTAAAGGAAATAGAGGATGGGCCCTCCTTTCCCTCAATGTCCGCAAAAAAGGTAGTCCGGATCGAGAGAAGGGCCGGGAGATGCGGTTACTCCCCTAGCTGGGGAGAGTGAGGTGACCTCCCCATGGCCCTATCCAAGTTCAATATTTTTATTAACAATATAATTTTCAACACGCTCACAGGTTACGCCATGGAACTTGAACCGTGGGAAATGGAGAAGCTGAGAAGGGGAGAGGTGCCGGAACATCTCAAGGAGATCGTGGAGGAGGGGTTCACAACAAGCGACGACGTGAATGACGTGGTGGAACCCCTTCTAAACAAGTCCGTTCTTGAACCTACCCTTCTCCTCACCTACAACTGCAATTTCAATTGCACCTACTGTTTTCAGAAGGGGTTTAGAAAGGAGGTTTCAGTATCTGAGGGGGTCATGAAGGGCTTCGTGAATTACATCAGGAAAAGGGAGAGGGGAAGAAGGGTGAGGGTAACGTTTTTCGGAGGCGAGCCTCTCCTGGAGCTCAGGAAGATAGAGGAGATATCCAAGTCCCTCTCTGACCTTAAGTACTCGTTCAGCGTCGTGACCAATGGTTCACTCCTCACCAAGAGCGTCGCCCAGAGGTTGATATCCCACGGCCTTACACACGTCCAGATAACCTTGGATGGACCCCCCGAGGTTCACGATAAGAGGAGATTCTATGCCGATGGTAGAGGTTCCTTTAACGTCATAATACAGAACCTGAGAGAAATTCAGGACCTTGTTAAGGTGGTGTTGAGGATAAACATCGACGTGAACAACCTTAACGAAGTGGACGCACTCCTATCCAAGCTAGTGGAGGAGGGTATAACTAGGGTAAGATTGGACCCCCACTTTGTTCACACCAATCTGTTCAGGAACGAGTGGTGGGAGAACGTGATTCCCAGGGAACTGGAGTCTGAGGTTCTGGTTAAGTTCTGGGAAAAGGCCAGAGCTTACGGTTTCGGGATTCCCCACGACCTATTCAGACTTGGGATTTGCGCCGCACACATAGACGAGGACATAGTGGTTGACCCTGAGGGGAAGGTTTACCCGTGCTGGGCCTTCACCGGGAACCCTCTTTACGTGAAGGGAAAACTAACGGAAGACGGAGAGGTAACACTCCTGGATCATTCACTCTCTGGAAAGAGGTCCCTTGTAATCCAGGAGAAGTGCAAGTCCTGCCCCTATCTTCCCATGTGTATGGGAGGTTGCAGGTTCCTCTCCGTCCTTGATGAGAAAGGATATCACGGCCTCGATTGTAGAAGGGATACATACGAAAAGTTAGTTAGATTGCTAAGTTTTCTGGTGCGGTAAACTCTGTTAAAGAACTAGTCGATTCTTTAGTGAGATTTCATTTTTTAATCTTTAAAATATCTAGTTATAATGAGTACAATGTGCGACTATAGAATTTTCAATACGGAAAGACCCGTGAAAAAAAGCGAGAAAATAGTCATGCTTTCAAGGGAAAACTTCAACAAACTGGGCACGGAAAATTACATGAAAGTGCTGTCCACTGACAGAAGAGAGAGCCTAGGATTAAGTAAGAGCTACTATTACTATATTCTAGAGGACTTGAAGAGAATGGGGCTGGTGGAGGACAACGCCATAGCCTTCAAGGCGGTGATTCCTTTCATACCGAGACAGAGCTCCCTAGATATTGATACTGGTGTCCTTTACACGTCCAATAATCATCTGATCTTCATTGACATGGGATCTTCAAAGTACGAGTGTGCGACCTGTCCAGTTTACGCTGAGTGTGTTTACGGGATAAGGAGGATAGCCAGCGAGATGAAGATAAAGGTTGGCAATGTGGATGATGAAAAGGCCAGGAGTTTGAGGATACCCTCTCAGCTTTGGAATAAGTTGGTCAAGGGAATATTTGCAAAAACGGTGGTAAGACTCGAAGTTATACCAATGACCGGTGAAATGTAGCTTTTGATATGTTTTAACTCTTTAGACAGGTTGATAAAATATCAGTTTACTGTTAAATCTCGTAAAATAAGAAGGAATGGGAAGAAGAAAGATAATGACAGAGCTGAGGTGATGATACGTTGTCTCGGTTAACGTAACTGCAGTACAATTACTCATACAGGTTCATGTTGAAGCAATTCGAGACATAATGGCTTTACACTATTTCTTTCACATCTGGATAAAAAGTAGTCCTCATTGAAATCGTTCCTCGCCCTGGAATACTCAATTACATCCTTGGCCTTGATGAGATCTCTAACACCTCTTTCCCTCGAGGAGACAACATAAAGGGTTGCCAAGTCCTCAGGGGAGCTCACGAAAATCCTTCCTACCCTTCTCAAACGAACCAGCCTTCTTTTGAAAACGAACTCTTCGTCAAGATGGAAACCTTTGGGTTTTACAAGGTCTACCCTGAACCCTTTCACGTTCATCTTGTATTGCCAGTGTCCCACATCGGTCGGACTAATCTCATAGGATTGTGACCCGACGAAATCTATGAGCTCCCTCAAAGTGATCCTATCGTCCAAGTTCACTAGGAAATCAATATCGAGTGTGGTCTCTGGAGGCGCATAGAAGTTCCTTGCAAATCTACCTACGAGTGCGTAATCGGGATAAAACCTTTGAACAAGCCTGACGGCCTTCCTTATTGACTCCCAGTATCTCCACTCCATAGATTGTTCAACTCAAGGGCCAACATCACGTACTCCTCCTTGGTAAGTCCGGTCTCCTTATCTAGGTAAAAGTTGAGGTAATCCCGTATTTCTTCTCGTGTGACCTTAAGGTTATTGGCGAAACTTAACAATTTCTCAAGATTTTGGAGTTCCTCCTTCTTACCCAAGTAAAATCTTCTGGGTCTCTTCCTTTGCTTATCCCATATTGTAACGTATATGTAATTTCCCTTAACCTGAAGTTTCACGAGTAATATACTATGAAATCATAGTATAAAAGTTTAGATCATCACGGGGAATTACATACGAAGTTAAAATGATAGGGCTTGGAAAACTCTCACGTGTAATACTCACAACAGTTCAAGACCTACCCTATCCAGCTTCATCAGCCAATCTAGGAATTTTCTTACGTTCTCTCCCGTGAATACAGAGCCATGTTGAGGGGCGATGATTTGGATATCCATATCCTGAATCCTTGTCAGCCATTTTTCAATGGCTCGCTTGCATGGTATATATCTCCTGTGAAACCCTTCCATTAGCTTCGCATGCTCCTCAAAGTTCTCCACGATGAGGTACCACTTATCCTTAGGAAATATAGCTGCTCCCATATCACCGGAGAAGTACACCTTGGAGACGGGATCATAGTAGTGGAAATTCCCTGGCGAATGCAGGAAATGCGCGGGAACAGCCTCAATATAGCTTTTCCCGAAGGGTATCCTGGCGCCCTGGTCTGGCAGGTCGTTTATGGACTCTCCCAGATCATAACCCAGGTGCGGGAGGAATCTTTCCCATAGCTCCGAGACGTAAATCTTCACGTTGGGTAACATGTCCACCCAGAGGTTAAGGGCACCTACAACGTCAGGATCCTGGTGACTATAGAGGAGAAGGTCCACATTTTCAGGCTTTACGAACTCCTGAACCGAGTTTAGGACCCTTTCAAACACGAAATACCCTCCAGCGTCTAGAAGAGCGCCCCTATCTCCGTCTCTAATTAGGTATTGGTTCGTTAAGACTCCCTTCTCCCTATCAGACTCGTCCAAGCCAAGCCAGATAAACGAGTGATCTCCTTCCTCATGAATCACATAGGGCTTATGTACCTTCATGACGACACCTCTAACACCTTGGGATTAAGCGATACGTATACGTGGATCTTTAGGTTGCCCCCCAGTTCGTTGAGAATCTCCTCTTCCCTGTACTCTCGACCTTCCTTGAGAACATACACACCCCTAACTTCCCCATTGATTAGCAGTATCCTAAATGTGGACTCTCCCGTACCAGATACGTAAATGACCGGATAATGTTGAAACTCCACGATCACTTGGTTTAGATAATCCACCAGTTCTCCTTCCTTAAGCGTTATAACCTCGGATTTTACCATCTTGGACTTCATAATGAGCTTCGTTAGCATTGACAACTTGGACAGAAACTGTGAATAGTCTCCCATGTAGCTAACATTCTTCCTTTCCGCTTCCTTTTTTAATCCTTCACCGATTTGATTAACGATTTGATCTAGAGCCTTTCCAACTATCCATTCCCTTTCCCCGGAATAACTAGTTGAAATTGTAAGCTCATTTTTTTTTCACTTAACGTGAAAATTATTTTTAGTGTGTTCCCCTGATCATCAACGAGCTTGTATTCCACAATCCTGCTACCGTGGACTGCAAACGAGATAGTGTAGGTTGAATCGTGAGTGAAGAACATTCTTTTGTATTTTAACCTTACTCTATTACCCTGAATTGAAATCACTCCTGGCATGACTGCGATGACGTTGTTGATGTCCTTAGCCATGGAGAGAAGAACATCACCAGGAAGAGATGCCAATTGGAGTGTAGCGTTTCTCATACTTAAACATGAAATAGGTTCTACGCATCTACTTTAAAAATTGCTTAAGTAAAACATTTCCTTGGACCGTTAACTCTGTTGATGCAATAATTCCATCATTGTGGAAGAACCCTACTTTTTAAAATGAGTCATTTATCTGGGTTTGTAGTATTTCAATTGGAGAAATACCTAATTGCAGTGGAGATGTTCGGCTTTTGAGACTAAAGTCAGTCTAGTTTGGTTTGTTGCGTGCTCCATCTTAGCATCTTAAGTACGCAACAATACTGGATTGTCCAGAGATGATCGTAAATCAGACCAAGGATAGATGTCCGGGATTTCCTCAGCTAAGATCTCCCTAATCTATTACGAGGTTTTACGATCTCATGAAGAGTGATAAAAAGAAATCTTAATTAATATTGTTTTCAATAAAAAGAAAGTAGATATCTATGTCAGAAAAGAGGAAGTTGGGATTGGTTTTCGCTTCAGGTGCGTCGAATCGAATCTGTTGTATTGTGATATATGGGGGAGCAGCCCTAGCAGCCGGTTGGGAAGTGAGACTTCATTTAGTTAATGAAGGTCTTGTAGCATTTAGGAAAGATTTTCTCCCCAAACTCAACTCGCTGGACATCGATACTACCATTAGGCCGGAAATATATTTACCTTATGCAGAGCTATACTTAAAGAATGTCAAGGCTGCAGTGGAGAACGGACAGCTTAAGGATTGGTATTCATTTCTAAAGCAACTGAAAACCGATTATCCCAACGAGTTTAAAATATATGCATGTCCTGTAGCGGCAGCAATGTACAACATAAAGAAAGAGGATCTAGTGGACATAGTAGACGAGATAAAGGGGGCTGAATCTTTTCTCGAGGAGATATACGGCGGAGTTACTATGTATATTTAATTGATCGCAATGAAAGGTTTAGATCTTGTTAACTAGAGATGGCTGGGTTTAGATCAGCAAAATTATTGAAATATATAAAATTTTCCTTTTTTATCAACTTACCCCCCCCCCACAATTCCCTTCACTATAGATATCAACTCGCCTAAATCCGGAGACGCAGACGCCTTATCAAATCCCTGAAACAGAAGTTCCTTGTAGAACGGAATTGCAATAACTTTAAGACCAGGTACCCTGAGAGCCACGTTTCTAACAACGTCTGAGAGATTCTCACGAACCATATTGATCACCAATGCCGACGCGCGGAAATACGACGCCTGTGGAACAATGCCCCTTAGGGTTCTTCCTATATCGTTTAAGTGAGAGAGGGTCAGATCTAGCGCAATACCAGGCGTGGTCACGAATATGCCGTTACAATGAACCTCTCCCGTAGCCTCATAATATCCTTTAAACTCTAGGGCAGTCACATCATCAACGCCTGGAGGGTTGTCCGTGATGAGTATTTCTATCCCTTTCAGTACTTCAGAGTAGCTTGCGGCGAAGTCCTTGACCGTTGGGAGAGATGAAGGTGAAAATGACGTCAATGATAATACCCTTAAGTTACCTTCATCTGTAACAAACTTGCCTTGAACGTCACCAGATAGAACGTTGAGTAGTCCAGTTTGTAGCCCAAAGATCTTACCTATTGTATTGGTGTAGTCCCTGTCCACCAGAAGAACTTTGTATTTCTCGGATAGTTCTCTAGCCAAAAAGTACGCTATAGTAGACTTTCCTACTCCGCCCTTCAAGCCAAAAATGGAAAATCTTGTTATGTGATATTTACTCATTGATTATTTATGCTATTGTAGTTATTTAAATCTTTTAAGCGTGCGTAATAAGATATTTCGCTTACCATAATTACAACAGATTGCAGAGCCTGAGGTGGAGGGCCATCAGGGCTACATTGTGAATTGTATTTGAATCATTATTTGATAATACAGAGCCAAAATTCTACATGTCACTTTTGGTTGCTAATTGAGGATTTGACCGAGGATTGGAACATGAACTTCTCTTAAATATTCTGATAAAAATAAATTCGCAATGAAGACGTAAATTGCTCTCATGACTAAACAACGCAGTTTGATGAGAAAAGGAAACCAAATGCGCATTTATTGAGCCTTTCATCTCGAAATTTCATTTTGCCTTGCTTCTACCATCTTCTTTTCGACAATGTTAACCAAATCTGTTAGATCTACTCTAATATTCGAATTCATAAATCCTTGGAACAGCAGTTCCTTAATGAAAGGAATCTGTATAATCTTTACCTCTTTGCCGTTTACCAATATCTTGTGCATATCTAGCCGTGTTCTAACCATGTTCACAACAAGAGCCTCTATTGAATACCCCCCCCCCGTTATAGGAAAACCGCTTCATTAAGGATTCACAGGTGTCGGTTAAATGGGACAATGTTATATCAAACGCTATTCCAGGCGTAGTTACGAAGATTGCATTGCAGCCTGAATCCCCAGTAACTAAGTTGTATCCCTTAGTTTCAAGGGCGGTTATTTCATCTGTTCCGGGAGGATTATCAGTAATTACGACATCTATATTTTCTAGGACTTTGGAATACCTCTCAGCGAACTCATTCACGCTAGGAAGTCTAGTAGGTAAAATGGAGGCAAGGGCCAACACCCTTAGATTTCCCTCTTGTACCATGTATTTGCCCTGATCGTTATCAGCTAATATATTGATTAGACCTGTATTAAGCCCAAATGCCCTTCCTATCGTATTTGTGTAATCTCTATCCACAAGAAGAACACTATACTTCTCGGACAGTTTCCTGGCCAAGAAGTAAGCTATAGTAGACTTTCCAACTCCACCCTTAACGCTCAAAATTGAGAATTTAACCAATCTCCTTTTTATCATATATTATAATTTAATGAGACAATCTTTAATATTTTGTCATTATAATACCGATGATAATAACCGTTAACTTGGCTTTCCCTTTAATGCATTGATTTGTTAAAATTTATTAACGATTTTGGCATCCTTTTCACTTCTGAGGACGTAATACTATCGAGCCTAGTTGCTATGAAGACCCGTAACACAAGCAAACTCCTCATTTACGGTCTGATATACTTTTTTCAATAATCAATTATAGGTTTTATAGAACATTTATATACTTCAGATAATCATTATAATATAGGTGAAAGGGTGTCCCTAGATTTCAACAGGGAACCTGAGTTCCCTCCGTATAACGTTTATCCACCACGATGGAGCTTCGATAACGAGAAGGCTTGGCAACTCTACAGGAGGGCAAAGAGGGAACAGTGGGATGAGCAGGACATAAACTGGGAGAAGATTAAGGAGATTGCCTCAGGACTGGATAGAAAACAGAGGCTGGCCATAGCCTACTGGTGGTCCCTGCTCTCCACCTTTGACAACGCCACACCAGTTTTCGCATATGCTCTCGTGAAGTCCCACGAGCTTCACTTGGATACGGCAGTGAAGGGGGTTATAACTACAATTACCTATGACGAGAACAGACACAACGTAATGTGTGGGCTCGCAATTAACAGTGTGTTACCTGGGTATCCCTTCGATTTCAAACCTCAAGACGACCTGGAGAAGAAAGTTAGACTTAACACGTTGTGGGCATGGTATAATGGCTCAAGGTACTGGAAGGCTTACCTGGAGGCGTATAGCAAGTACACCATGGACGTTCTTTTCACCTCATTCATGATGGGAGAGGCAGCAGCCACAACCGTGTTCTCCACCATGTCCAAGGGATCAAAGATAGACGAGTTCGGAAAGGCTTTCAAAAACACTGCGGTAGACGAAACCAGACATTACGCCTTTACCCACCTGATCATGACTAGCAACGCAGCCAGTATGAATGACGAAAGGAAGAAACTGGTTTCCAAGCAGGTTAGAGCTGGATTTGTCTTCCTCTCCTTAATAACCTATAAACCTCCCAAGGACTTCTGGAGACTTCCTCCATGGTATCTTGAGGTCACGGAGAAGATGGAGGATCTTGCGAGGAGTGCGGGATTCTACATTCCAGAAATGAAGGAGAAGGAGGAGGCTTGGAGGACTGCCATAATGAGGGTGGGCGCTACACTGGGCAGATACGGAGTTCCAATGCCTGCAATACCCGAACTGGGAATAACCGGTGAAGAGATCAAGGACCTGAAAGAGGATGATTTCGTTCCGGTTTTCTAAAACCAATTAAGCGATAATTTTTTAACAACTTTTTGTTATTCCCACAAAAAGCTGGGTGTTTACTTGCGAATAATAATACTGGGAAACAAGGGAGGAGTGGGGAAGTCAACTGTGGGGTTACTCCTGGCAAAGAGGCTATGCGAACTTGGTAAAACGGTACTTCTAGTTGATAGGGATCAGATAGGTTACGCATCATGGCTCGTTGGAATTAAGAGGAAGGGCCTGATTGCAAGCGTGGTGGATAGGGAGGAAGGGGACTACTTTGTTGAGAAAAGGATAGGGAGTGGAAACCTTCAAGTTCTCAAGTTCTACGGCGATGGCCCCAGGCTTAGGGAAGATGTCAGACTGATCATCTCGGATCCAAAACTGAAAAGGGCGTTCAGCCAGAGATATCAAGAGGTTCTGTCGTTGGGCCATGACTTCATCATTTTAGATAACAAGAGTACAACATTTCCCTTCAATGAAGAAATAAAACTGGAACTCGACGCATACACAGATCGTTTCCCCAACACACGCAGTTACAGGGTATTCGTCACGGATCCCTTTCAATTAAACATCGAGAATACTATCTTCTTCGCGAGGAAACTGAATGAGGAGGAAGTCCTGCACAACTTACCGGTTAGGGTGGTTGGACAGACTCTAGTAATTAACATGATCCCGACAACGAGAATGGAGGAAATGAGAAACCTTGTGAAAGAGTTGGGTAACTTGTTCTCGTCAGTGATTTTCATTCCATTCTTGGATGAGTTATTCTCATTTAAAGGAAGTATAGATCAACTTCCTGAGGTAGATGAGATAAACGATCTGGTTACCTTGATTCAAAGGGTAGAAATGTTTCCTGAGTAGCTTAGGTTCAGACAAGTACAGTAGCTGGCAGAACCAAACTGACACGATTAGGTTAACTAAAGAACATACAAAGGGGCTACCTCATATTGTTGTGTATTTAACGAACCTTTAACGTGAAATACACAACAAACCAGACTAGGCCCCACGAATCAAGGAACCCTCTTGGGGATATCCCTAGATAGTAAACTCATGAATGCGAGTATCAGGGAGATGGAGGAGTATCCCAGAGTCAGGACCACTGCATCTATCCCAGTCCCAGGTATTGCGGGGAAAATTTCAAGCGCTTGAACTATAAGTGAGGCGTTTGGTATCGTCCCAGCGTAAAGGAAAGGTAGTTCCGTAGCCCCCCACGATGGAAGAGCTATGGCTATGGAGTTAAACACGGGATCATTGGTGAGTCTCGCCACGAAAACCAAGACTGCCCCAATAAGAATGGAGCCAATCAGCACCGAGCTGGAAACCAGAAACGCCAGGCTACTTCTCCTGAGGAGTTCACCGGACATGAATGCGACACTGAAGAAGGTGAGGGAGGAAAATATGACAGAGCCCACGAGGCCCGGAAGAAATTGAAGTTCGATCTGTGTTCCAAATAGCAACTCCGAGAGCGTTACAGCAAGTAATACCATGAGCAGGTATATCCCTATCACTAGTATATAACCGCCAGCTAACTTACTCAGTCCAAACTTTAACCGTGTTATGGACTTCGTTAGAAAGAAATCCACAGTTCCCTGCTCGTACTCTTCAGAGAGGGATCCAGAGGCTATAGATATGGCGATAAAGTGCAATAATAGACTTTGTGGTAGGAGAACCCCCGCTAACCACAATATGGGAGAGATGGGAGCTATGAGCTCCTCTATCCTTGGGCTCCTGACCTGGGATAGAGCCACGTAGACACCCACCTCGAAGAGAACAGTGATCGCGATTAGGGAGATCACCTTTTTCCTCGCGACGGATCTTCTAAGTTCGTAAGATATCAGATCCCACATCATCTTGCCTCGGCCTCCTTAATTGCCCTCTCATAGGCCTGTTCCAGATCCTGATCCAAGTAGAATGACCTTATCCTAACCCCGCCAAGTACTAGTTCCCTCAAAAGCTCCTCCCTAGCGTCTCTGCTCAACTCCACCACGTACTTGTCTCTCCGCTCCTCCACTGACTTCACGTAATCTAGGCCCTTCATCAGGGCCAGAAACTGCTCCCTATCAGGCGTCTCGAGTATTACCCTGACGCCAAGGAAACGCAGGACCAGCTCCTCTGTGGTTCCGGAGAAGAATATCTTTCCGCGGTATATGAAGATGACCTTGTGCGCAAGTTTTTTCACTTCCTCGAGTTCGTGTGAAGTCATCAGAACGGTAACACCAGACCTGGTCAGCTCATTGAGGACATCCCTCATCCTCAGGTTGAGGATTGGATCCGTCCCCACGTTGGGTTCATCCATAACGAGTAACTCTGGATTCCCCAGAAGGGCCTCAGCAAGGGCAATCCTCTGGATCATTCCCTTACTGTACTTGGCGATTTTCTTGTCAGCATTTTCCGTCATTCCCACAAGCTCCAGCGCTCTCCTCACGTCATTTCTGTCCACTCCCTTCAACTTGGCGGAGAGCTCCAGGAGTTCCCTTCCAGTCAGAAAGGGTGGAAGATTTGGCAACTCCTGCACGTAACCCACCCTCTTGAAGACGTCCTTCTCCCTGAAGGGATCCATCCCAAGGAGTGAGACCCTTCCCCTGTCAGGATGGATTAGGGACATCATGATCCTGATGAGAGTGGTCTTCCCTGCCCCATTTGGCCCAAGAATAGCTGTGATCATCCCACCTTCGGCCGAGACGGTGACCCCATCAAGAGCTTGCTTATTCCCGTAACGCTTTGCTATGTTCTCTGCCCTTAAGGTCTCCATTAATGGGAGTCTTGTTCTGAGAGTATTAAGAATATGCCAAAGAGATTGAGTTGTTTTCACTTCACGAGATTCACGAAAAACCTGCCAGGTGTGCCAGCAAACCCAGCGCGTGTGTTACCAGTGCGGCTCCTAAAGCCAATCCCGTCATTACTGCCCCCTTCCTCCAGGGACTAACATCGCTGAGTATGCCTATGAGGGCGCCCACCAAGAACGTGGCAATTCCAGTGACCGCATATGACGTCACTAGCCCCATTACTCCTCCTAAACCCAGGAGGAACGGTAGCACGGGAACTATTGCACCAATGATGTAGGAGATTGCGGTGGTCCTTACGCTCTCTCCAGTCCTGGAGACCTCCTTCTCTTCCTCGGTTCTAGAACCCTCCAGGAGACTTCTCAGTCTGGCCTTCCTCAACGCATTGTTCCTGATGTCCTCTTCTGACTTGGCTGAAAGATAGGCGCCAATGCTCATGGATATCATTCCTGACACTCCCACAATGAGCCCACCTAGAGCCACGTATAGCGGAACCGAGAATATGCCCGCAAGTCCAGACACAGACGCCAGAACCTCTATAAGACCGTCGCTAACTGCATATATCGTATCCCTCACAGTATCCACGTTAACCTGAGTCTGTATAAGCATGTCCTCGTGAACCATCTCCTGCATCATGATATCCCTGAAACCCTGCCTCTCTGTGTCAGTGAACTCCTGAGAAGTGGAGAAGCGGTAATACTTTTCTGCATCATTCTCTTCCCCAGCCTCCACTATCTTGAGGACAAGGGCTAGGCCCAGAACTCTCCTGAGCCTTCTCAGGATCCAGAGCTTCAACCAATCCAGGAGACCCAGTCCCCTCAGCTTGATCCCTCTACTTTTCGCTATTCTCTCCCAGAACTGGGCATGCCTCCCCTCTCCCTCGGAGAGCTCCTGCAGTACCTCCTTCACCTTCTCCGACTTCTCACTCTCAGCCAGGGCGGAGTAAAGTTCCTTACCAAATAACTCCGCCCTATAGTTCCTGTTCACTAACTCTTCCATACTTTATACCTAGAGTAACTTGTATTTAAGAATTATTCTTAACTAGATCACGCATGTAAACCTTCTTGAAGGTGGAGGGAACTTCCATGTCTCGAGTGGAGGCTATGAGAACGCAACACCAGTCCTTGTACTCGTGAGGGTTTGCATCCTTCAGCACGAAATATTTGAGGCGGTTCGGTGAGACGCTGTTTTCTATCCTCTTATAGTCTGAGTCCGAAGACATAACAAGGTAGACGTTATCTGCCTCTATTTCAGTGTCTAGGATGTACCACGTGACCTTTCTGGACCTGATCTGGTCCCAGCTTTCCTTGGGAGGAGAGAGCCTGAATCCCGCTGGCGCTCTCCCTATCACTTCCTCTATCTCCATAAGTTCCACCTTATCATTCCTCAGGACGAAGAGGGCGTCCCCCTTGGGGTAGTATAGATAGGTCTTGTCCGCAGAACTTCCCAGAAGGATAACGAAGACCTTCTCGTTCATGAAATTGATGAAGTATTCTTCTGACATTGTGAAGAGGAGGAACAAGAAAATAAAAGAGTGTCTTAGGGCCTGAGTGTCTCCTACTAGATCTCCTTCTCCTTCAGGATGTCATCTATGATCGTGGTGTATCTCCCGGCATCCTCAAACCTAACCTTGGACGGGTTTCTGTCCTTGTATGAGGGGGCGTTTGTGGCTATCCTTTCCTCGTACGAGGGCACCAGTTCGTTCTGATAGAATAACCCTATGGGTATCCTCTCTCCCCACTCCAGCGACTTCAGCATAGCCTTAGCCATTTTTTCGCCCTCCTCTTCGGGTTTCCTGACCACGGGATCCCAGCCAGGTTCTGTCTCTAACTTGTACACTCTCTTGTCGTAATACTCCTTGGTGTGGATGTCATTATATGTTGGACAGGGCTGGAGAACGTCAATGAGAGCTAGGCCCTTATGCTTTATCCCGGCCTTTATCATTTCCTTAAGATGCTTGACGTCGTAAGCATATGACCTGGCCACAAACGTGTAACCTGAGGATATGGCAAGCGCTATGGGATTAACATTATCGTTGATATTGGGTCTAGGAAGCGACTTGGTTTTCTCTCCCCTTCTCAGCGTTGGAGATGCCTGTCCCTTGGTTAGACCGTAGACCCCATTGTCGTGGAGTATTACTAGCATATCCACGTTTCTTCTTCCAGCGTTCACGAAGTGGCCTGCGCCAATGCCAAGCTGATCGCCGTCACCAGCGTTAACTATCACGGTCAATTCAGGGTTTGACAGTTTAATTCCTGTGGCAAAGGTCAGGGCTCTACCGTGAAGTGTATGAACTCCTGAGATAGGTAACCTGAAGAAGTGGGGAGTCTTACCAGAGCATCCTATCCCGGAAACGACAACAACGTCCTCTGGGGTGAGCCCTAGCTCCGATAGTGCCTGCTGTTCTGCATTTATGATCCCGAAGTTACCGCATCCGGGGCACCAGTCGTTCCATTCAGGAATCCAGACCTTAGGCACCGCCATGTAACACCACCCTCTTCTCTCCCTTTAGGGCTAACTTGATTCCGTCGTAAACCTCATCCCACGTCATGGGTCTCCCGTTCCACTTGAGGATATAGTTAGTTGGCTCAATTCCGGTGGCAAGCTTCGTGATCACCCCGGCTTGGCCTTCGTAATTCCCCTCCACATCAATTATTACCTCCTTGTTGGATAGGAGTTTCTTCACCAGATTCTTGGGGAACGGATTGAACATCCTGATCTGTATTACCTGAGCCTTCACTCCCTCACCAGACAACTGTTCCACAGAGTCCAGAACTGCTCCCTTGGGTGAGCCCCAGGTGATCACAGCTATCCTGGCATCTGCATCTCCATGCACCTTTATCCTTTCCTCCTCCGGTATTTCCCTGTCAGCGGTCCTCAACTTCAGGAGCCTCTTCTCATACATCTTTATTCTGTTCTCCGAGTCCTCAGAGATGTGCCCCAGTTCATTGTGTTCGTCACCAGTGTAGAACACGTAAGCCTTACCCAGCACAACCCTAGGAGATATTCCGTCTTCCGTGAACTTGAATCTCTGGAACTCCCCGTCAGGGGTCTCAACCAACTTACCCCTCTCAGCGCGTAACCTGTCCAGTTCCAGCTCACTGACATCAAAGATGGAATAGGCGTTGGCTATTGCCTTCTCCACCAGGTGAATGACGGGGGTCTGATACCTTTCGGCTAGGTTGAAGGCCCAGACGGCATCCTGGAAAGCCTCAACGTGATCGCTAGAGGCTATTACAATTCTAGGAAACTCCCCGTGTCCAACATGCATGGCAAAGAGTAGATCCGCCTGAGAGGTCCTAGTGGGCTGTCCAGTGGAAGGACCTCCCCTTATGTAGTAGGTCACAACAACCGGCACCTCGTTCATTCCAGCCCATCCAATTCCCTCAGCCATAAGTGAGAAACCTGGGCCGGAGGTTGCAGTGGCTGCCCTCACGCCAGTGAGCGCGGCGCCCGAGGCCATGTTGATGGCAGCTAGTTCGTCCTCAGACTGAACCACGACAATGGGTCTCTTTCTCTTGTCTCCAGTCTCTGGATCCACGGCCATTACCTCCTGGTGGGCCTCTATGTATACGCTCTCGTCTGATGCTGGGGTAATAGGATAGTAGCTCTGGAAGCTGAGCCCCGCGAATATCTTGCCCATGGCAACTGCGGTATTTCCATCAACCTGGATCCTCCTCCCCTGTTTGGGAAGCTCCTTCAACTGGAACATGGGCTTGATCCCAGCCATTACCATTTCCGCTGCAATGCTGTTGATCTTCACAAAGGTCTCCTGCTTGAAGGTCTTCTTCAACGCATCCATGAGATAATCCTTCTTTAGTCCCGTGAGGGCATAGGAGGCTGCAATTGCAGCGGTGTTCTTGGCTCTCTCTGCAACGGACATGGGAACTCCCACGGACTCGGCCGTTTTCTTCACTATCTCGTCATAGTCAAGCTCGATCAGCTTCACTCCCTTGCTCTCCACGTACTTGAGTGCGTCAGCTACTGTGGTTCCCAGACCCTTGGACTCTAGGAACTCCTTAACTCTCTCCTGAATCTCTGGTTCCATGCTCTGAACTCTGTCCAGCTTAGTGTCCTTTACGCCCTTGTTATATATTATTACTCCCCTTACCTCAGTGAAGTGCTGGAAAACCGTCTCAGCGTCAAAGGTAGCTAATATGTCCACCACGCTTGAGATGCTCCTGGCCCTCTTGTCGCTGATGGTCAAGTTAAAGTAACTATGTCTGCCCTTGATGTTGGAGTAATACTCCCTGTTACCGTAAATGTAGTAACCGGCACTTGCCACGGCGGCCCCAAAAATGTTGGCAGAAGTATCAACACCTGCACCCTGGGCTCCTCCAATTTCCCAACTTATCTTCATTATTCTCTCATGATAATATGCTTCAGAAGGTATTAAAGTGAATCTCCTGATGATTATAAACACGTTCGATACGGTTTAAAGTTTTGAAAGGAAATAATGTATAATCCTTTGAATTAGAGTCAGTTTACAGAAGGGGGACGATAAGTAATGCCATCATCAACAATTTGTGGCAATATAGTAAAAAAGGGATATTATCCTTGTATCGGGTTTAGACCCATGAAAACCCTAGAAGTACCTGATGCCGTGGCCAACAGGATACTTGAGATCAGTGAGAGGAACAGGAAGAGACCCTATGATCTAGTTACGGAGCTGGTACTGGAAAGGCTAGAGGAGGGAGAGAGACTCGCTACGCTACTGGACCTCAGCGCAGAGTTTGAGGCGCTGGGAGACGAACTCTATTCCCGGGGAGATCTGGTGGAAGCTGGGGAGGCGTACTGGAGGGCGTTATCCCACATCATGAAGGCTGTGGCCATGAGGATAGGATTCGACATCGCCAGTTATCAGGATCATTTCTCCCTCGTGGAGTACCTTTCATACAAGTTGAACAATGGATCCCTGGTGATCAGTTTCGTGAACGCGGAGAGACTGCATGGCGAGTTCCATCCAAGGCCCCAGAGCTTGGAGGAGTTTGATTTCAGGAGAAAACACGCTAAGAGCCTGCTCATTGAGCTAAGACATTTAATTAACGAATTACAACATTGAATATGCGAAGACTGGACGTAGTGGATCTTATCCAGGGAAAGGGAACATACGTAGATGACCTTCAATTCAGGGGATATTATGGAGTCCTTGTCAGGAGTCCTTATGCCCACGCGTTGATCAAGTCTATAGATATCTCAGATGCAATCAAGGGAGGAGCCAAGGTTCTAACGGGAAGGGATATGAGCGTAGGGGAAGCCGAGGCTGGGGAGAGGGAAGGCTCATCCCTAGGGCAATCGCCCCTGGCCACGAGAAAGGTAAGATACATGGGAGAACCGGTTGCCCTGGTGTTGGCCGAGAATCCCTATAAGGCTCAGGACTTGGCTGAGATGGTCCAGGTTGACTACGAGGAACTGCAACCTGTGAACGACATAGATCAGGCACTCCAGGGTGATAGCTTGGTCTTCGAGGAACTGGGTTCCAACGTGGTGGGTAGCAAAACCTTCGAATATGGAAGTGTTCCCACTGGAGGAAGGGAAGTTACCCTTGACCTCTACTGGTCAAGATCATCAGGCAATCCAATCGAGCCCTTTGGGGTAATAGCCTTACCTGAACCGTGGGGAATAAGGATACTGGCTAACATGCAAGCCCCAAACTATTTGGCTGGAGAGATTTCCAGAGCCATCAACCTGAGGGTTGTGGCTGAGCCCATACGTCAAGGAGGTAGTTTTGGTGCCAAGTTTTCGGTGCTTAACTATGCAGTTATAGTGGCCTATGCTTCGTGGAAGTTCAAGGTTCCAGTAAAATGGATCGAAACAAGAACGGAGCACCTGATGGCGTCAAATAGTTCCGGACCCGAGAGAAAGTTTAAGGCTAGAGCTACCTTCCTGCCTGACGGTACGGTGACAGGACTTGATATCAAGGTGTGGGAGGATGTTGGCGCAGCGACCTCTGGTGGGCAGGCATTCAAGCCAACGGGTATTCTGGCTGGTCCCTACGCAGTGAGGAACATCAGGTATGAGGTCAACCTAGTTGCCACCAATAAGAATCCCCCTGGAGCATTCAGAGGGGCAGGAACACCTCCGCATACTTGGGCACTTGAAAGGTTGATGGACGCCGTCGCGGACGAGCTTGGAATTGGAAGGGAGGAGGTGAGAAAGAGGAACTTCATAAGGTCGTTCCCCTATGAGGCACCATACGCCTTCTATGACTCTGGCAATCCCTCTCAACTCCTTGAGTTAGCCCTTTCAAGGGGCGACATCTTCTCCTTGAGGGAGAAAGGTTACGGTGTTGGTCTGGCCTGTTCCACCGACCCGAGCACTCCTTCAGGACAGGAGGAGGTTCACCTATACGTTAGAGACGGAAAGGTAGTGGTTGGAATTGGTTACGGTCCAGAGGGACAGGGGAACGAGCACACGGCAATGAAATTGACTTCAGAGTTGCTGGGTATTCCCCTAAGCTCAATCACTGTGGAGACCCTAGATTCCTCCAAGATATCCTCGAGCTTCGGGCCTGGAGGAAGCAGGATGGCCGTGTTCATGGCCGGAGCAATAAAGGGAGCAACGGAAGAGCTGGTCAGAAAGATGAGGACAAGGCTGGAGAGGGAACTGGGAAAGGAGGTCACCTATTCCAACGGCATTTTCAGGACCAAAGGTGACGGTGTTGAAATTCCCATAACGCAGGTTGAGGAAGAGGCCAAGTACACCTTCTCGTTACAGGGTAAGACCAGATTCAACGCCTATCCCTTCGCCTGTGATCTTGCCGTGGTTAAGGTGGATCGTGACACCGGACTGATCAGACCTGTTAAACACGTGGTCTACATAGATCCTGGTACTCCCATAGATGAGGACCTAGTGAGGGAACAGGTAATAGGAGGAACCTACATCGGGATCTCCCTAGCCCTCTACGAGAGCTATATATACGAGGATGGTAAGCTCCTCACCACCAGCCTTTCAGACTACAACATGCCCACTGCCGTGGAAATTCCTGAAATAGAGATCAACATAGTCCCTACTCCCTCACCCTATACACCCATGGGCGCTAAGGGAATTGGAGAGATACCGGTTGGAGTGGCTGCTGCAGCCGTAACGTCTGCGGTAGAGAACGCTCTTGGAAAGAGGATAACTAGGGTTCCGGTTAGGCCTGAGCACTTCCTAGATTAGCTTGCTGGCCAGCGCCTCAACGATCTCGTTCCTAAAGATGGTCTTTTTCTTGAAATCATAATAGAGGGAGGCCTTAGACCTTGGACTCAGGGTTCCCCCCGCAAGCACTTCCTCCCTACCAACTTTTCCCTCCACAATCTCCACCTTAAGCTCCTCTCCGTTCCTTTTCACCACAACCCTGTTCTCCCACAGCTTTAGGTTCATGGCAAGCACAGAGGAGAAGAGGGTTAACTTCATGGGATAGAAGTTGAGCACTACAGGACCCTGAAGGAGGGCATCCACTGACTTATTCTCTATAAAGATGTTTCTCTTCTTCTCTAGGTTAACAACTTTCCCATCCCTAAATGTGGCAACTATATCGTCCTCTCCCTGCCCAGCTATTGCCCTCTCCAGACCCTCATAGGATTCGTAGGGAACGAACGTAAGTCTCATTTTCCCCTCCTTTACCATGACCTTCGCTGGGACTGAGTTATTCTCCACAAAGGTTACAACCACATCGGTCTCAGGTGTTGCGTAATAGGGAAACTGAACTCCATCCTCAGCCTTTCCTCCCAGTCTGTTAATTGCTACTTGAATAAATCGATCTCTATTATTACTAAACGACCTGTATAAATCTTCCAGACTAGAATCTAGTCTTTTGATGAGAGATTTGAGAAGTTCATCTTCCAGATAAAAAGAGATCAGTTCGACTAAATTAAGTTCGTTAGACAACTTGGATGCTATTTCAGCCATGGATTTTGTTGAAGGATTGTGTAAAAACGCCTTAAGCGAGATGGGTTCCATCAAGCCAAATGTGACTGAGGCAATAAATATTTGAAGGTTTAATTGCGATATACTTAGATTTTTATCTTTTTCACTAAGTGGAACACTATATTTGGAAGGATTCCCTAGATTTCCCGTATATGAATGTGGAAAGAGATCTAGTTTGTCTTATATAGAGGAATGTAGAGGATACGCATAATGAAACCACTATACATAGGTCTAATAGCCCTGGCCCTGTTGGGCTCAGGGGTAGCAGCTTCCTCTGTGGCAGGATTTGGACCCATAGCCTACATAACATATCATATAATATCAAATCAAGGAAATGAAAATATCACTATCATACCTGCGAATATAAATCTAGGAAATCTAACACCAGGTATGAAAGGAAACGTCACAACCAATGCTACAATTACATTGACTAAGTCAGATAATTATACTGTAATGTTATTACATGTAGAGAAGCTGAAGAAAGACTTTTCGCGCTTCGTTGTGGAAATAACTATAGATAACCAAACCTTCAATGTGAGCGAGCATCATCCATATCACGTAATACAGCTCCAGAACGGAACTTATCAGGTGGTCATAAAAATATTCTATACGGTGTCCATGAACCCCAAGGGAGATCTTAACGTTAGTAATGAACCGCTATTGATCATACATCCTGGAATCATGAAAGATCATGGAGACCATGACCATGGAGACCACGGGAATGGAAATCAGAATTCACAGGGTAGAAATGATAATCAGGATAACGACCAAAACGATAGCTAAGATAACCGATTTTTCATTCTTATCTATATTCTCCGAGAATTCTTCTAGGCACAAAACACAGGTTGCTTCCATCGGAGAAAACCTTAATTATTTTCTGGTAAATATATTGTTAGGGACTGTCCGGGGATACGGACAGGATGATACAAGTTTAAAACGTGTTTGTCTTCACTCTCTAGATGATTGCTTCTGTTGACGAATCTGGGAATCCTTCTGTCAACGATCCCTTACCCTTTGTGCTGAGCATAGCATTAATTCAGGACGAGGAGGGATATAGGAAGGGGTTTGGGTCTCATTGAATTTCAACTTTGTATTCAATTCTCGACCCTTGGAGTTCACCGAAGTCGCGGATTAACCCCTTCATCCTTCTCACTCCCATTAGGGGGATAACCCCACTCACCTTACGGTGAGGAAACCCCCACATCTTACGTTTCTTTTTCCTTCCCCCACCACTATTCGGGAATTTATCATCCACATCTAGGGTAGGGATCTAAGAAATATATTGAATGCAGAGTATTTAAACTTCACACCTTTATGGAAACAGTTTTCAACGGCGTATGAGAACGTCTCACTAAAGCTCTTCAATGAAATGAGGATCTTCAAGTATTCAGCTGATAGACCCAAGAAGAATGATCCACGGGGGCTCAACGTAAAGGGTTTGTTCATAGAGTCGATCTCGCCGTATGTCTCTTCCATCTCAGTGATAATTGAGAAGCACGAGGACATAAAGAACCTAGTGATAGAGACTTACGGTAAGTTGATTGCAAATCACTTGGGCGAATTGATTATTAGTATCCCCGGCTCCTCGAAGATAAAAGTAGTGTATGATAGGGTCCCCCTATTCACGTCCAGCGACAAGGAGTTCATTGCCACAAATCTTTATAAATGGATCAAGATTGCCAAACATTTAAGGCCCTATGTAGTTGTGGACCTGTCAGGGAAGGACAGGGATATATGGATCTCGGCCGCGGATTACGTGGCAGGCGTTACTAGGGATAATGTGTTATGCGGAAAAGGACTGGTGATTGGAGAGTACTGCGATCTAGTGGAGGATTGGATAGGCTTACTTAAGCCCAAGATAAGGTCTTACACAACAGAGGACGTGAAGGATCTCAGGTAAGTTATCGAACGTAAGGTAATGATATTGGGCTAAGTTGTATTGACACATGTACCGAACTTAACGACGGGAAACCTGTCCGTAAGGACAAATCGTGTGGTGAACAATTGTTTCACAATACTAAAGAGCTCGCTTAAGTTCAGTAGGACGTCGACATTGTGATTTCCATTAGGACCCATAACTAGCCTACACAATTAGCATGAAAGATGAGGTCAACACAGACCCCTCAAGAACGACTATCTAACCAGTGCTCAGCTCCTCCACCGAGAACTGTACCAACTCCCTCAGTCTATCTAACCTTAGATGAAAATAACTCATTGGGTCAATGTCCACGGTGACGAAACCGTCCTCCTCTCCCATCTCCGCTACAGCTTTCACATCCACTATTTCTCCTCTCCTGTAGGGAACCACTGCAATACTTCCTCCCACGAAGTTTGGAAGCTCAACCGCATTTGCGTTGATCACTGCTATCCTATTCTCCAGTGCACGCATCCTCACATATTCCCTCCACTTATCCATACCCTCTCTGCGAATCTTGGATGGGACCAAGAGAACTTCAACTCCCTTGGAGAACAGAGCCCTAGGAACCTCGGGGAAGTCGAGATCGTAACATATGACTATGCCTATCCTGACCCCATTCACGGTGAAGTAATATAGCGTGGTTCCAGGTATGAGCTTTCCCTTCTCATTCCCAAAAAGATGAATTTTCTTTGCTATGCCTGCAATCTGTCCCCTGGGCGTTATTATGGGAGAAATGACTGAAACCTCGTCCTCTACTGCACCAGGAACAATGAAAGCGGTGTACTTTACAGCCAATCGTTGAAACTCAGCCAAGGGAAGGTCGTCTAGGGTCTTCACCCACTTCTCAGGTAAAAGGACTACCTGCGATCCGCTCTCCAATGCCTTCTCTGTGTTACGAAGCGCTGACTCTACGGTGGTGGGTTGCACTATGGCTATTTTCAAATTACCTCTTCCTTGTCACCCTTTTTTTCCTGGATTCTCTTTAATCTTTTTATTAACCTTTGCTCCAACGTATCCACGGCCCTCTTCACTGCTGCAACCGGATCCCTATCACTGTCGTTTGCCACGAAATTTCCTATCTTGGTGGACACGTTAACCGAGACCTTATAGAGGGGTTTGCCCTGACTTGAGGCCTCCTCCTTGAAGGACACCCTGAAGTTATTTATGTCCACGAACTTCTCAAGCTTGGATAGATATCTCTCCAGAACTCCATCCAGCTGTGCCTTCAGCTCCTTGTTCCTCAGACCTGAGGTGAGTTTGGCCTCTATGGGCATTGATAGCTGGAACTTGGACTCGAGGGACTTTATCACATCTATTCCACTGATAACTCCTGAGACGAAGTCACCCTCCATGACTGGGGCTCCTGAGATCTTGTTCTTCAGTAGTTTCTGGGCCACATCCTTGAGGAGATCCGCACCGGACACCGTGATCACGGGGGAAACCATGATCTCCTTTAGCGGGCTTGCCATCACCCTTTCCTCCTCGCTCAGGATGGAGGCCCTCTTCCTCTCGCTCAAGGGAGTGTAGAGGGCGTTCACAATGTCCCTCGTGGTAACTATCCCCACTAGTTTCCTGTCTTGGACCACCGGAATCCTTGAGATGTTGTCACGAACCATTATCCACCTAGCCTTGGCCACCGAGTCTTCCGGGGAAAGGGTAACAGGCGGTGAGCTCATGAATTCCCTCGCTCTCCCAGTCTCTAGCTGACCTGAGTTCAGAAGGTGAGAGAGGACCTGCTCCCTTGTGATTAATCCCAGGAGGTTTCTGGAATCATCAGTGACCGGGATTGCCCTTGCCTTGGTTGTGTAGAACTTGACTATTACCCTGTTGAAATCATCCTTCTTGGAGAGGGAAACCACTGGAGAGGCCACGTTTATGATCCTTGTCTCCAGATTAACTCTTCTCCTGATAAGTTCCTTGAAGGAGAGAATACCAACTAGCTTCCTGCTGTTGACAACTGGAACAACCCATTGATTAGTTTCCTTCATTTTATTGAGCACATCCCTGAGCCTGTCGTTGGAATTTGCAACTAGGGATGGGCTCACCATGAGTTCTGAGGCGCTCATGATGTCACGTGTAATCTTTTATTAATCTGATTATAAAAGCTACTAGGATGCACAGAACTGTTTTCGTTTGGGATGACGCTTACCTCGATTACTCCTTTCCGGGGGAGCACCCCTTTAAGTCCTTGAGGGAGAGCAGGGCCAAAAGGTACATGGAAGAGAGGGGGTTCTTTCACCACGTGGAAATGAGGAAACCAGATCCTGATGACGAGAACATTCTTCTGACCGTGCACTCTAAGGATTACGTGGATTTCGTGAAGGTGAAGAGTCGGGATGGGGAAGGACTACTTGATTACGGTGATACTCCCGCGTTTAAGGGAGTCTTTGAGAGCGCCCTGAGGAGAGTCATGGGGAGCGTCACGGGGATTAGATTGCTGGCACAGGGATATGACCACGCGGTTAACGTTGGGGGAGGCCTGCATCATGCCCAGTGGGGCTCGGCCTCAGGGTTCTGCGTATTTAACGATGTGGCCATAGCTGCCAAGGAGGGGGAGAAGTTCTTTAAGAGGATAGCCATTGTTGACGTGGACGGACATCACGGCGATGGAACTCAGGCATTGCTTTACGATGATCCTAACGTATTGAAGATATCCCTTCACATGTATCATAGGGGGTTTTTCCCTGGAACCGGAGAGATCAACGAAATTGGTACCGGTGAGGGAAAGGGCTACACAGTTAACGTCCCCCTGCCACCTGGGACTGCAGATGACGCTTATCTTTACGCCTTCGATAATGTGGTTATTCCCCTTCTAGATAGATTTCAACCAGAGGCCATAATTGTTCAGGAAGGGGGAGACTCGCACTTTGACGATCCACTTGTGGAGCTTAAGTTAAGTACCAGAGGCTACCTGGCACTCATTAAGAGAATACATGACTTCGCGCACAAGGGGACGGGGAAAATCCTCCTACTTGGAGGGGGAGGCTACAATTATGACGCCACGGCTAGAGTGTGGACAATCTCAGTGGCTGAACTGGCGGGGATAGGTGAACAGGAGGTTGAATCTCTACACGACTGCTGTTTCACGTCCTCAAGTTCGTATATAATGGAGAGGGTCAAAGAGGTTGTGGAGAAGGTAAAAAAGGTACACGGGATTTGATCACTTGACTAGAATCAGGGAAGAGGCTTTCCTAGCCTTCTCTCTTGCCTCGTTTACGTCATTGCCGTTAGCAAGGACTACGCCCATTCTCCTCTTATCATAAGTGGAGGGCTTACCGAACAGCCTCACCTGCACTCCCGGGATGGAGAGCGCCTTTTCCACGTTTAGATAGGATGGGGCCCAGGTTTCGTACTGGGCAAGGATCACGTGAGATGCTGCTGGTGTCAGAACCCTCACCTGTGGTATGGGTAGACCAAGCGCCGCCCTGACGTGAATCTGGAACTCACTTATGTCCTGACTTGCCAAGGTAACTAGCCCCGTGTCGTGAGGCCTCGGCGATACCTCGCTGAAAAGTACCCTGTTCCCCGTGACAATTATCTCCACTCCGAATATCCCAAGCCCTCCCAGCTCGTTAACCACCCTGGTGGCATATTCCCTCGATCTAGCAATCACCTCTTGGCTGACAGTGGATGGTTGCCAGGATTCCACGTAGTAGTAACTGGGCCTCTGATGCTCTATGGGTTCCAGCGTCCTAGTCTCTATGGATCCGTTGTTCATGTGACGGTAAGTAAGAACTGTGAGCTCCGTGTCCACTTTGACGTATTCCTCAACTATCACGGTTCTGCTCTTACCTCTGGCGTGGGATACCGACTCCCTAAACCCCTTCTCCACCTCATCCTCAGATTTCACCAGTACGTGTCCGTGACCGCTGGAGCTCATCTCGGGTTTCAGGAGGCAGGGAAATCCAACCTCCTTACATGCCCTTCTGGCCTCCTCCTCGTCGCTGGCAAAGGCATACCTAGTTGTGGGCACGCCAACCTTCTCCGCTGCCAGCTTCCTCAACTGCATCCTGTTCATGCACGTTTTAACGGCATTGGCATTCGGTATTACCCTCATACCCTGATCTTCTAGGTCCAGTAGGGCATCGGTATCTATTGCCTCTATCTCCGCTATCACTGCATCTGGATTCTCCCTCTTTACTATTGTCCTAATTGCGTTGCCGTTGAGCATGTCCACAACGTACTTTCTGTGGGCAACGTGCATTGCAGGTGCCATATCATATCTGTCCACGGCCACAGTCTCTATTCCCATCCTTTGTGCCTCTATTACCATCTCCTTTCCCAGCTCTCCGCTTCCCAGAAGCAGAATCTTCTTTCCATTTCCCACCAATGGGGTTCCGAGTTCCATGCGGGCTATTACTTAGCCAACATAAAAATGTTTCGGAATGATTGAAGAAAATTTACTTAAACAAGTAAAAGAGAATGAAGCCAGTTCAGTAGAGGTTTCTGATCCACGAGGAAATTGGTGAAGTATCTCCATCCACTGGGCACCCTACAGCTGGAGGAGTAGGGTAATACCAGGGCACCTGTGGGAAATCTGGTGGAGTACTCCTGTAGCTGATCGTAGTTATAGAAGGATATCTTGGCCTCTACGGGAATTCTTCCCTCGACCAGCATATCCGGGATGTTGTGATATCTCTCGCCCGTGAGCCTGAATAGCGACTCGAAGGTCTTTACGTGTCTCTCCACCTTAAACTGGTGAGATAGGGTCCTGTACACGAACTCCTCGAAAATATAGCCCATGACCCTGTTCAGGGAGATGAGCCTGGCCTTTCCAGGATAGGCCAGCACGGGAAGGAGATCCACATCAACTCCCGTGAGTTGGGAGAGCTTCTTCACCTGTTGCACCAGGGAGGCCTCCTCCCTAGAGAGGTGAAATACCGGATTCTCAACCCTTCTATCACCTGAGAGGACTGAGACCAAGGAGCCGTCAACGAAAACCAGCACCTCTCCCTTTTCGTCAGGATAAAGTTCCCCATTAATCAGGGAATAGCGGAAAATCTGCACACAATAAATGGTCCATCCTTATCTAAAGTGATTTTCCGTGAGTGTGTTCCTTGACGCGGAACATCTTCCAGATCCTTATATGCGTCTCCACGGCCCCTCGGTCTCTGAAATCTATCTTTAGTTGCTTCCTCTGTTCCTCCTCACATCCAACGCAGTCGTAAAGTATCCATCCTCCCTGAAATTCCCAGGAGTCATAGTACTCAATGGCTCTCCACCCCTTCATGGAGACCATTGCCCTCAAATCTTCCAACCTCATCACGGGAAACGCCACATAGTTCCTGAGCTTGAGATAGCCCACCTTCATGATTTCAATGTTTTTTGGATGTATCAACACCGTTACCTGAGAGTGCAATGGATCTATATCAGACATCTTCACCAGCTCCACGACATCCTCCTGCGAAGCGTAAACCGCTGCGTTCTCCACGTCCTGAAACAGGTCCCTCAAGTACTCCCATTCAGGGAGCTTGGACCCGAGAAGCCATGATATCATTGGAAACCGTTTTAACTCTTCAGCCCAATAAAGTTAAACAGTGATGACGTGACGGTTTACTGACCGATGAGGAACGTTTCCCATTCCTGATACCACGTTTAACCTAACTTCACTGCGGCCAGTAGGAACGCGAAGGACAGGAAGGACACGCTGAGATTATCGTCCAGGAGGGGCAGGATTTCCACCGCGGTCGCAATAACCGCAGACAACAGTCCGGGAACAGACAGGAGGACATATCCAAGAGGTGCTGTCAACACCAGCATTCCCACCGATCCCCAGAACCCCTTAAACCTTCTCCCGTAAACGTAGTTCCTCACTATCCCTGTAACCCCATCCCCAAAGGACATGAAGATCAGGGGTAACAGCGCTACATAGAGGTACCTGTTTCCCAGTTGCCAGAAGTTGGGCTCTAGGACCCACATTATCAGCAGAATGGTACCAAAGGAGAAGGAGAAGAATACCTCCCCCATATTGTCAGACTCCTGGAACCAAGACATAGGTTGTCTCAATCTCCTGATTAGCAGATAACTCGTCATTAGGTAGGAGGCGACTATCACCACAAGCGGGGAGGATAGAAGGAAGGGAGAGGTGATGGCGACCACTCCTCCCCCAGCCATGTGTATGAACTTTCTTGCCACGTACGTATTCGTTTTCTTTGCGACCAATTTCGAAAGCTTCAGGGTCACAAGTCCTACCCAGACAACATAGATGACCCCTATTATCACGTCATTGAGTGTTATTAGCATCCGACACTACACTCGCATCAGAGATTAAAAGATTTGGCTATTCACGTGAGTCTTTTGCAAATTATTAACCCTTTTTACAATTTTCTCTTAATTCTTTCCAATCTCAGGTCCTCCTCTAACCCATCCATGAATTTGTCTAGCCATCCCTGCAATAGACCCTTGGAGAAGCGTTCCATCCAGCCCTCATACTCCAGCTTAATCGAAAGCTCGCCCTGTCTTAATGAGATAATCAACCTCCCTGTACCAAGGTTGTCACCATGGGATAACGTGAACGGATATACGATCTCGCTGGTGGATACGAACACATTTCCCTTCACTTCGTGATCAAAAAACATATACTTGGCCATGGCAGAGAACGACTTTCCTGAAACTTCGAGCCTCCTGACTGTTGGGAAGAGCCTAGGTATCACGAACTGGGGGTCCGACATAATTAACCTAATGGCCTCGGTGGAATGATCAGTTGACCCGCTCTTGGAAAGTACTATCATAAGGTCAGCATAATTATTATAAGATTTATACTCTTTAAACTTTTCGTTTATTTGGGTTTAAAATCAAGGAATAGAGTTATAAGAATGAAAACTATTAGATTGGCTGTATATTCATAAATAGTACTAGAGGGGTAAAAATGGAAATTTTTCAAAAGTCAGGTGGGGCACTGAGAGGCAAGTGGGCCTGCGGCCTCTAGGGTGGCATTTTGAATGAGTTGGGCTCCTTGAATTAACTGGGGAAACTGGTCAATGTGAGTTAAAACGTATTGCGGACTGTAACCTGAAAGGATGTTGGGATTAACAATGGGCGTGGTCACAATATATGTTCCTCCAGGTCCTGAGATCAGTATGGCGAAATTCAGGTGGGGCGGATTAACATAAAGAGCTGATGGTTTCCCGTAGCTGGTCACCGGAACCTGGGTCTCGTACTTTATTACAAGTTGAGCGACCTGGGGAGATAATCCCATTTCAGAGTACTCATGCTCCAAGATTTGCTCTCCTGCCTGAACCAGTTGACCCTGTGGTATTGGGGTACCGTTATATGAGGCATTCAGATACTCGTTATATACGTAAGCCACGTAGAATTGAACAACTGAGGTTGAATTGAACTGGGTAAAGATGAGACCGGGTATGCTGGCCGGACTGTGAAGGGGATCAGAGTAATGTAACTGATAACTGAAGTTTCCGTAATTCTTTAGGGCGTCATAGATTGACCAAGAGGCAGCAGCGCCAACTGGGCAACCTATCCAGGACTGCTCAACGATTATAATTTTCCCCTTTGGTGCCAGATCCTGATTGCTGACCTTTACGAACTGGCCCGGAGGAATAGACTGAGCGTTGGTTACATATATCTTTGAAATGTAAAGGGAAAGAAAACCAACTACAACCACTATTACAACAGCTATGGCTATCGCTCTGGACCTGTTCACGAAATATCAGCTTTTTTAGCCATTATAAATGTGTTTTCAAAAATTGAACGAGGAATTATCTAACGACAGCAGTTGAACTCCAGTTAGTCTATGGGTCAGGAGGAATTACAAGGTGTGAACTGCCCCAGCCTCACAATGGGGCTTCTTGGTTCATTGACCACGCTCGATCCCCTCCACCCACAGCGTCGAATGGAATCCATCCTTGACGCCCCCGTGCGGGAGGGGCACGGAGGCATTGGTATCCTCAAGCTTGACTTTGGTTCCATCCCTAGGTGGCCATCCCATGTGACCGCACGAAGGGGTTTAGCAGGCCACAGTAGATTTACGTATGTTATCATTTTTCTTCGAGCTATCCATCCCCACCTCACGATGGAGTCTTCCGCCTCCTTAACCTCCAAAGAGATAAACCTAGGACCTCTTTCGTCTCTAATTTGAGGAGGAACTTCCACAGTGGAATTATCCTTATTTTCGTGCCATCTCTCTCAATGAGGTCCTCTAAGTCCCAGCTTACAATCACATTTTCATAAGTTGGGGAAAACTGGGCCTTCACCAGATCGATATCCCCCTTCCTTTAACTCTCATATCTCGTGTGGCTCCCTCCCAATGGTGAAGCTTGTTACATGGGAAAACCTATCTAGGAAGTACTCCTGGACCTTCTCCCCTCTCACGATAAAGTCCACTAGTAGCTTGGCCAGCCCTGGTCCCACCTCTGCCCCGTATCCGTCTAAACCACCTGCATAGAGGACTCTATCAGTAATTGGGCCATAGGCTGGTCTCATGTCCGGGGTTCCTTCACAGAATTCTCCGGCAGTATAGAGCGGAACTAGGGAACCCAGTCTCTCCCTTGCCCTATCCAGAACTTCGTCCTCCTGCACCGTAATCCTTCTTCCAGGGGGAGACTCTATGGCCCTTCCGTCTCCCACTATGGCTATTCCTGTTCCAAGTCCCAGGAGGGGTCTGGAGTAGAACCCCTTCTCGTAGTCGTAGACGAAATGATTACCCAGTTCCCTCATCCTGCTGGCCACCAGCGTTGCCCAACAATAGTAACTCTTAGATTTCACCTTGAGAAGACACGGATTCCAGGGCCCAGCGACCACCAGATACCTATCGGCGTGAAGCTCTTTCCCATCAAGGTAAACCTTCTCCTGGAGTAGATCCACCTTGGCCTTCCCCCGTACGAAGGGAACCGAAGATATTAACTTGGATACGTAAACCAGCCTATCCCCTCCTCTAGCAACAATTCCATCACTCTTGAGCCAGTCCACGTACGTCTCCCCGATCTCTACTCCTGCCCTCTCCCAAGAGTTTAATACATCCTTGCCAATCTTCCCAAGGGTTATGGAGACGAACTCCCTCATGGGAACTGAGAACTCTCTATAGAAATCTAGGCTCATCCTCGCCAGTTCAATGTCCTTATCCTTGAGGAGAAGTGAATGAATGAGACTGGGAAAGACCCTTCTCTCCCCTGACTCCACTACCACCACGTCGTGGCCCAGTTTCCTCAACATGTGATAAAGCGAACTTCCAAGGATTCCCCTTCCAACTATGACGAACTTCAACGAAGTTTTTGAAACTCCTGTGAGATATAAGATTATGGAAGTATTCGAGGGCTTTATGCTTGAACACGGAGGTGCTATCTGGTCAGTAAAGGGGTGTCATCATCCCGATGGCTACGCCGTGGCGACGCCCAAGTACTTCAAGGGAAGGAAGATAAAGACGCTGAGGGAGGGAATGGAGGTGGTGAGGGAGCATTTTCCCCATTACCTGAAGTACGTTGCCGAGATAGGATTCAAGGTTCCCCTGGTGCCCCTGAAGGATAGCCAGATTCTGAACCCCTTCACGAGGAAAGTGACCGATCCGCATCTGCAGGAGTTCATGGATCACTTTCATGACGTTGGTATCACAGGCAGTTTCCTCTATCTTGGAAATGGAGGCGATTTAGACCTGTTGAGCACCAATCCGAGAAACTATGAGGTGCTGGCTGAGTTAAGAAGGAGAGGAATAACTTCTCCTCTTAACGAGATTAATCCCGTGGAGGTTGAGGTCCTCGACTCTAGGGACTTCCTGGATCTGAAGTTACACAGAATTCTGGAGGGAAAATTCAGGGGTTATCCCTACACCTTCAAGATCGTTGAGTGTGAGGATTTTGGAGAAGTAAGATACTCGGAAAAATTCAACGGTACCGTTGTGGTGGAGAGGGCACTGAAGCCCTTCTCCCTGCCGGTGAAGTACCTGACCTCCGGGGGTATGGTCCTGACCAGCTTCAGAACGAGGTTCACAGAAATACCTGAGGGGTCCATCCTTAAGGTGAGGGGGCTCCTCCTCCATAGAAGGGACTTCCTGGACTTAGACCTTGATCTTGCGGAGGAGGTGAAAATACTAGGGCCTGGGAAAGGGAATTTAACCTGTTCACCATGAACCCAAAGGTAAAACCATTGGTTATTATGGTGAGTATCTCCATACCCACCTGATCCGGAACATATTTCCCACCCAATCCCAACTGGTTCTGAAGCAACATGAGGTTTCTTATCCTGTTGTACTCTCTACCAAGGTAGTAAGTAAGGGGTATCACGTTGAGGAAGGGTATTTGATTGATCACCGAGAATAGCAATAGAAGCAAGAACATCTTCACCTGACTATCCTTGGGAGGAGTCAGAACTCTCAGGTTCTGATAGCCATACAGATAAACGGGAGAGTTCACGGGATGGGACTCCACATAGGACCTGAACTTCTCAAGTGTTGAGGAGTAAAGGGAACTTGCCTCACTCACGGTTACATACGTTTCATACACCATCGCTATTCCAGTTATGAAATATACTGCCAGGAAGAGACCCACAATTGATGAGACCTTACCGAGGGAAAGGCCACCCAGCACGGAGAACGGTATGCTCAGCAAGGCCAGTAGTCCTGACACTGAATGTGCAATCCCAACCAATATTGTGGCTACCTTGTTCATAATCCTTTTATGGAGTTAATGGGTATTTAACTTGATTCCAATGACCCACGCTCATGAGAGCCATAGGGAGATGGCCCCAAAAAAACTCGGTTTTTACGTGATTACCGTGAGCACCTCAAGGTATCAGAAGATGTCCAGAAAGGAACCTGTTGTGGACGAGTCGGGCGACAGAATAAAGGAGCTTATCATTTCCCACGGACATGAACTGAAGGGTTACTCACTTGTCCCGGACGACAAGGTTAGGATCCTTAAGGCGGTCATAGATGCTGTTCTGACTGAGGGAGTTGATGTTATAGTTTCCACTGGAGGTACAGGATACACGCCTTCAGACGTTACGGTGGAAAGCGTCAGGGGGATCCTGGATAGGGAAGTTGAGGGCTTTGGAGATGTGTTTAGGACGCTGAGCCTTTCCGATCCCAAGGTTGGACCTGCATCTTACCTCACAAAGGCCAGTGCTGGAATCCTCAGGGGGAAAATAATATACATGCTCCCGGGATCGCCAGACGCGGTGAAACTGGGGATGGAGAAACTAATACTCCCCGAGGCCCCTCATCTAGCCTTCTTAGCTAGGTCAACCCAGTGAATCTGCACTTATAGCTTTCTTTATTTCTTCCACCAGGATTGACTTTATCTCGTTGTCTTCTAACGCGTTTTCCTGTAGTAACTTCACGTACATTTTTATGGTAGTTGCTGGATCCTTTCCAAATATGTAATTACGCAAAAGTCCTCTGATGAATTCTGCCCTTATACTATCGTCCAGGCCGTCATACCATGTCAAGTCCTCGAGGATTGCCTTATTCTTGGTGAGGAGGCCAGAAATCTCTTCAACCAGTTTGTCTGCATCCTCTACCTTTACCTCCTCTAGCTCATCTATGTAGCTCGGTATGCCAAGTTTCTTAGAGGCTAAGGGACATAGTGTAACTTGAGAGGATACCTCGGATCTGGTGGAAGGTTCTCCATTCAACATCTCAAGAAAGGCAAAGCTACATTTCTCGTCTCCGTTCATAGTTCCCTTATACATGCATGTTTTGTGAACCCTCTTACTTAGAATTTTGGACCTGACACCGCTGGGTAATACGTCGAAGAGAAAGTAGACGTCTGTTACAGTCTTGGGCTTAGATGAGAGTAAATAGAGTCGCTCCTCTGGGGTCAGCACGTAGAGTTCCTCTACTCCTTCAGGAACGTTGAGCTCGCTACCCCTAATTAGCTCGTCTAGAGATACATTTAGGGTAATTATGCCCAGCTTGATTCCCTGTCTATAGAAGAAACCAATTATTTTTATCGCGTTCTCCACTAGCTCCCTGGAAATGGGAGTTATTACGAGCGACTTCCTGCTTGGTAAGGAAAGGGAAATATCGAGTGAAATCTTTCTAAAGGTTGCCTTTTCTCTCAATTTTGATACAATATTTAGGGAAGCTGGACAAACCTCGTCGCACTTACCGCAAAGGTGACAGTTGGCGTACTCCTTTTGCATCCCAGAAACGAAGAAGCCCATGGGGGAGTAGTCCTTATCTCCCCTCTGGCTAGCATGTGGGCAAACGTTCACACATTTACCACATAGTATGCAACCGGAGAAAAGGTCCTGCGAGCTGGTATCTGAGAAGGGATCAAGAGTCAGGGACAGGTTAAGCGGTTTATTGGAGAGGGCCACAAACTTGGTTATATCCTTCCTGACGAAGAGTATAAGCTCCTCCGCCTCGGAAAACATGGGGGAATCGAGATCCATGGTTTTCACGGATCCAAAGTACCTGAACCTGTAGTTACCCATGGAGAAGGAGTAGGGCCTAGTGGGAGACATCTCCTCCAGCTTGTCCTTCAAAAGCTCCTGCCTAGACAGAGGAAACGCTACTAGAAGGGAGGTCGAATTTCCCTTCTTCCAGATGGTGATATCTCGAAATGGAGGAATTCCAGTGCTAAACCAGTACTTTACCCTGTTAAGTACGAAATCAAAGCTCCTATCCAGCTTCATGTACGAAAGGGGTCTCGGGTCCTTTCTGATGATAACTGCCGATATGACCCCGCCCCTAAAGGGACCGCGATACTCTTGCCCATTGATTACTCCCTCCACCTCAACCCTTTTCCTTATGGGTCCGAACTCGTTGAAACCAAAGCCTCCGTCCTCAAAGTGCACCGATCCACCCACTGCAGTATCCTCCAGTCCGAAAACCTCGAGGTTGTACTTGAGGAGATCAGCCCAGGGAGTTCCAGGTAGGACCCTCACCCTGTCACCCAGGTCCTCAATTCCCCTCTGGTCCGTGAGGTCAAGGATGGTGTCACCTTGCTCCCCTCTAAAGTACTCATATCTGGGCGTCCCACCCCTCATTAGATCCTGGATACCTGTAACCTTTATCACCTGTTTAGGTGGGTCAATTCTCCTGGTCCTAGACACGGCGGAGAAGATAATACCTGCCACAAGTCCAACTTATCACCTGAAAGTTAAATAACCTACCTAAAGAGAATTGAAATAGCGTGGGGAAAAAACTAGCGTCCATTTCTAAATTCAAGGGTTAACTTAAAGAAGCCGTTAGGGAGGTCCTCTGCGTCGATCAAGGCGTAGCTATATTTCTTTATCACAGGAATGCATGTGGTGATGAGCGTCCTGTCGACCACGACGGTTATCCTTGGTTTTCCCCTTTCTCTCTCGAGTAGTGAGGACAGGTCCCTCTCATTGCTCACTATTTCTGACATGCTTTTAGCTGTGGGTATCAATTTATAAAGTGCATGGAAATTCTGGAGAAAGTTTCTGAGTCGCTAAAGCTCATGGGTGCAAGTGTAGCTCACGTTTACACCGAGACGGCCTTGGATCCAGAAATGGGGCCCCCAGTTACTGAGAGTTCGCTGGATCCCAGAATTGTGAGAAATTTGAGAGAAGCGGGGATAGAGAGATTTTACAGATATCAATGGGAGGCCATGGAGGCAATACTCAACCGTGAAAATCTTGCCATAATATCCGGCACGGGGACGGGTAAAACCGAGGCCTTCTTTATTCCCCTATTACAGCTGGTATTGAAGGGAGAAAGATCCGTCCTGATATACCCCACAAAGGCGCTTGCCAGGGATCAGCTGGTCAGAATGAAGTGGCTTACCAAGGACCTCTCTGAGGTGAGGATAGAGGTTCTGGATGGTGATACTCCCCAAAAGGTAAGGGAGGAGATTTACGAGAATCCGCCAGAGATCCTCATCACCAACCCAGACATGATCCACCTGGGACTTTCCCTTTCTCCACGATTCAGGTCCCTGATCAGGAGCGCAGATCATTACGTGGTGGATGAGATGCATGTTTATGACGGCGTCCTAGGATCTCACCTTCGACGAATCCTGGATAGGATCAGGGAGCTTAACGGGGAGATCCACGTGATTGGTGCAAGCGGAACTGTGGAGGCAACACCCCTACTCCTCAACGAGCTCTTTGGGGTTGAGGGAAAGGTGATCCGGGGAGTTCCAAGAAGACGTGGAATGGCCATTCACGCACTGGTTGCCTCAAATGGGATCAGCAGATGGACAATCTCGGCCTATCTGGCAGGTCTCATGGTGAAGGAAGGGTTAAGGATACTCGTTTTCGTGGACTCTCAGCAGATGGCCGAGAGGCTGGCCAAAATGGCCGAAAGATTTGGGGCAAACCTAGCAGTCCACAGGGCCGGCATCCTCGCGAGTGAAAGGGTTGAGGTGGAGAAGAAGTTAAGGGAGGGAGAGCTTCAGGGAGTGGTGGCTACCCCCACCCTGGAACTTGGAATTGATATTGGTAGCCTAGACGCGGTGATCATGAGTGAAAACCCGCCCAGTTACCCCAAGTATCTACAGAGGGCGGGAAGGGCGGGAAGAAGAAACAGGCTTGGCCTAGTCTTCACTATTATGGGGGATAACCCCATTGATTCCTATTTCCTCAGAAAACCTCACGAGTTCTTCAACAGGAAGCTCACCCCCATAACCTTTGATAATACCAACTTGGAGGTATTGAAGGTCCACGCTTCGGCCTATGTACTCGAGAAGTACGGGGTTAGGAGAAACGAGCTCCCATCCCTGTGGGTGAAGGCCCTTGACGAACTGGTGAAGGAGGGCATAATCACGGAGAGGGGAGGTACCTATTACTCTACCCCCAGAACTGCGAGCTTCGTCAGGTCAAGCTCCCTAAGAAGTGCAGGTCCCATCGTGGACGTAATTGAGCAGAAAAAGATTGGAGAGAGGGAGTTACCTGCAGCCCTCTTTGACCTATATCCAGGCGCCGCCTATTTGGTCTCCAAAAGGAGCTATCATGTGAAGAGTCTAGACTTGAAGAGTCTAGAGGCAAGGGTTGAAAAGATGACAGATGACCAGGACTATTACACTAAACCCCTTTACAAGGTTGATATGAAAGAGTTCAGGGAGGTAGAGAGCAGAAAGGTTCTTGGTCTTCCAGTGAAGTACGGCGAAATCAAGGTCACTGTCTCGGTAGTGGGTTACGTAGTGTATGACTACTACTCAAAAAGGGAGAAGCCCAGAGCCGAAGTGGAGTACGAGGAGCCCATAGAGTTCACCTATGACACCAAGGGTCTCATAATAAAGCACCCCATCCTGGAGGACTGGGATCTCCTTTCATCAATGGAGGCCTATCACGCTACTGAACACGTTCTTATAGCAGCCGGGAGGGTGGTTGCGGGAGGTTCCATCACTGACCTGTCAGGAATAAGCTATCCCTCCGGACATGTGGTAATTTACGACTCAACAATAGGAGGTAACGGGGTGTCACGTCTTCTCTATCAGCGTCTGGAGTCGGCATACGACATTGCGCTGGACATAGTGAAGGGATGCGACTGCGAGGACGGGTGTCCCAAGTGCATCTTTGACCCGTACTGCGGAAACAACAACAAGGTCCTCTCCAGAAAGAAGTCAATGAGACTGATCCAGAAGGTGATGAACGGTGAGGGCACTGATTATAGCCCGCCCGACGGTGAAAGCGTGAGGTAAAAGGTATTAACGCGAGTTATGGAGAACCTAGAAAATTCCTGAGTTCCTCCAGTTAGCTTGAGTGTTCACGTTTAAGTTAAAGTTAAATGGTGAGGGTCCAACTCACATGAGATCAATAGTGTGCAGTGTAACAGGAGTTCTCTTGATGGATCCTAGCAAGTATGCGGAAGTGAATCAGAAGTTAAAGAACATCCTTATCAAGGCGGAGGACAGGGGAAGGGATAGCTTTGGGGTAATAACTATTGAAGCTGATGGAAGGATTAGATCAGTCAAGTCGCTGGGAAGCCCATCTAAACACCCTGAGAAACTGGACGGAATAATTACTGAGACGACAAGGGTGGTGGTGGCGAACAACAGGGCGGAGCCCACCACCGAGTTTGTGAGGTACAAGACGGAGAAGGACATTCAACCCTTTCTGGGGGAGAGATTCATAGTAACTCACAACGGGATAATTGCAAATGACAAGGAACTAGAGAAAAAGTACGAGATAAAGAGGCTTACCGCAATTGACAGTGCCGTCATTCCTCCTCTCCTCGATAGGGTATGGGATGGAAAACTGGAATCCCTCAAGGGAATACTGAAGGAATTGAGGGGGAGTTATGCCCTGGTGATTGCGGACAGGTACAGACCAGACAGAATATTCCTGGCACAGAACTTCAAGCCCTTATACATGGCCTACGACATCAAATTGAACGCTGTATTCTTCACCTCCCTCGACGATTACTTCGACGTAAAGCCCTTTGACGAGGTGAACGTTAGGAAACTTGAACCCTACTCTGTGGTTGAGGTTACCTCCAGCAAGGAATTCCGGGCACTCTCGCTTCACCCTCAGCCAAGGAAAAGGGCACTGGTCATAGCTAGCGGGGGTCTAGACTCCACTGTTGCCGCAACCAAGATGATCAGGGAAGGTTATCAGGTCACTCTTCTGCACTTCAACTACCATCATAAGGCTGAGGAAAGGGAGAGGGAGGCAGTCAGGAAGATAGCTTCCTACCTCAACGCTGATCTGATGGAGATAAACACCGACCTTTTCTCCTTGATTGGAAACGCAACTCTCCTCAAGGGTGGTGGGGAAATTGTTAAGGATAGGAAGGGAGAGGAGGGGGCGGAGTTCGCCCATGAGTGGGTCCCTGCCAGGAACGCCATTTTCTTCACTGTTGCCATGGCCATAGCTGAGGCGAAGGGTTATGACGCGATCGTGTCCGGAATAAACCTTGAGGAGGCAGGGGCCTACCCCGATAACGAAATGGAATTCGTGAGGATGTTCCAGAAACTTTCCCCCTACGCCGTGGGTCCAGAGAAGAGGGTTGACGTACTCATGCCTGTAGGAAACCTGGTGAAACATGAAATCGTGAAACTGGGACTGGAGATAGGTGCGCCGCTTCATCTGACCTGGAGCTGTTACGAGGGCGGAGAGAAGCATTGTGGAAAATGCGGTCCCTGTTACATGAGAAGAATGGCTTTCGAGATAAATGGGGTTAAAGACCCAGTGGAATACGAATCACTTGATGATCAGGGCAGGCACTAGGAATATCGCAATCATTATGTTGATTAGTACAACCAGAGACAGTATTGTGTACAGTATATCCTTGTTTTTAGCAAAGTCTCCTATCAGGAGGGCCACCCTAATGACCGGAGTAGCAATTAGAATTATCAGCCCCATGTAAATGAAGGAGAGACCGTCAAGCTTGGGGATTCCCTGTATCACCTTCTGTGGAGTTGTGGTAGAGGTATTGACCAAGGAATGAACGCTCCCTATCTGTTCCAGTGAAAGTCCCTGAGCACCTCCATGAATGAAAATCAGAGCTACCCCCGTAACCACAAACGCAATACTTATTACCACTCCTGCTATCAGCGCGTAACTTATAACATCCTCTATCTCCATTCAAAACACCCCCAGTCCCCTTAGGATCATTTGAATTCCTAGAAATGCCAGAATCACCAGGAATACCGCCCTGATCCTCTTGTTCTTTAGCCTCACTAGGACCCTTGTTCCTACCAGCGAACCTATGAGAACACCTATGGCTGTGGGGGCAGCGAGAAACGGTTGAATGTATCCCAAGGCCCAGTATATACCGCTACCTGTAGCAGCTGTAACTCCTATCATGAAGTTACTTGTCGTTGTCGTGACCTTCATGGGGAGGTTCATGGCGTAATCCATTCCTATCACCTTGAGTGCGCCAGAGCCGATTCCCAGCAAACCTGAGATGAAACCAGCGAAGAACATCACGATTAGACCCAACCACCACCTTACCCCCCAGTACTTCACGGTGGTGTTATTTGCAGGGTCAAAGTATTCCCCATACAGGTTGAGTAGCCTCGTGGTCCAATCTGGTGGTTTTGGTGTGGGGAACTCTCCCTTCATCTTCTTGAGTGTGGGATATATTGAGAAAAGGAGAACAATTCCAAATATTATATAAACTATGTATTGAAGATGAAGCGAATAAATGTAAGCCACCGTGAGGGAGCCCACGATTGACCCTGCGGTTGTGGCGATCTCCAGCGAGATTCCTATCCTGACGCTTGTAATCCTTTCCTTAACGTATGCGGACGCGGAACCGCTGGATGTTGCAATGGTGGAGATCAGACTGGAACCGGTTGCGTAAATGATAGGGATTCCCAAGTAAAGCGTCAGAATTGGCACCAGCACTGTCCCTCCTCCTAGACCTGTTAGTGAGCCGAGAAAACCCGCTAATATGCTGAAAATAAGGATTGATAAAAAAGTCAGTATGACACTCATAATAATCGGGATTCATCGCTATTCGTCATTTTTAAAACCAACCACCTATCCTTGCATTATGATTGGAATTTAAACCTTGAGAAGATGAACTAAAACCTTTCAACGAACATCTGATAGAGTTGCACACGCATGTGATCGGGTCTTCAAATTAAGTCGATTCTAAGATATGTTTAATACCTTTCTTTCGCAATTTTTAATATGGATGGAATAACTGCTGGATTCCTTAAGCTCAGGGAATTGGTAGGAGAGGCTAGAGCGTTCAGGCTTGAGGACCAATATACACTGGTCGGGATAAGGGAGATGGGTTGCAAGGAAAAGTCCAAGATAGTTGACCTAGTACTGGATGAGGTTTACAAGTATGGGGATGAGTTTAACCTGACCATCCTTCTCTTGGGAAGTGAGGGCCTTGAAAGGTTAAAGCAGAGCCTTGGAGAAGACATAACTCAAGAGCTTGAGGAGAAACTGGAAAAGTCGTAAAGCCTTACGCTCTTGTTTACGGCGTTATCCATCATGGCTATACAGTAGGAGCCCATTCTGACCAGTTCCTTTCCTGCCTCATTCTTAGGGGCACTTTTCTCCAGGTTTCTGAAGCCCTCCCTAATCTTCCCCATGGGGGATAGGTCCTCCGTGAGGAACATGTTCACTGCCAGCATGAATATCTCCTTCAAAGTCTGAAAGTTGCCAATTATCTTTCCCAGCTCATCTCTCCTGATCTCCCTCAAGAAGAACATAAGATGCGTAATGAACCTTCCAAGATCTCTCATGGCTATGGCAAACAGTATTATGTCCTTTGGATACAGCTGGAAATTAATCTCATCATCCCTCTGAACTCCGACCGCAATCATCCTTATCAGCAGTCTGTAGTCCTTGTTCAGTATGGAGATCCTAGCCAGGAGATCCTCCCTCATCTCATCCGTGAAATTCCCCAAGAGAAGTTCCACGTCATCCAGGATATTCCCTATCTTGGTAATGAATTGTCTCATGGACTCTATCAGGTTACTGCTTAGGTTCACGTTCACCCTGAACGCTATGCTATCAAAGGACTCCGATTCGACCTCAAGCCCGTAACACTGCAACTGTAATTCCCTTAACTCCTTCTTCACCTCCAGGGGTATTACCGAGTTAGACTTCACCACTATCCTGTCAAGTCCCTGCATATAATAGGTCATGATGAGATACTTGGCTGTTTCAAGGTCTCCCAACTGAATTACCTTTTCAAGATTGGGCTTAACTGGAGGTCTTATCTTTAGACCATCGTACACCTCATAGACCTTTAGTCCGCTCTTGACATCAAGTTTCATTTTCCTTACCCAATCGCTGGGAAGTGATATGATGTAACTTCCTCCCTTGATTTTCTGTAATCTCCTTACATTCATCATTTATACACATGGATATTTGTATAAAAGATTATGCATTAAATGTAAAGAGTATATATGGTGTTAGATGTATATACAGTGGACCGGAAGAACGTTTCTCCTAAATAAAGACTCCCTGAGGGTCCAGAGCGGACTTCAGAACGAGAAATGATTGGGGAGGTTGAGGTAGGCACTCAGCCTGGCATCCCTTCTCTCCAATGATCTTGAGCCCAACTGCCCTTATTTTATCCACGTCCTCTGGGTTATAGAGTCTAGAGTATCCGGATCCGTAAAAGGAGATGACGCACTCTGCCCTTACATCACTAACGGAATCCCTTTCAAGCCCTCTCGTTGAGACCACGGAGTAGATCCTTTCCCCTGAACACTCTGGCACATCGGCGCTTCTATAATCCGAGGTGACCTTTCTCACGTAGCCCGAGTGTCCCATAAACCACGCTATCACCCTCTCGCTCTCACTCCTGTAGATGGTAACTCCAACGGCACCGCGCAGGATTGCGTCATTTATCTGAGCAAGTTTGATCTCAGCTGGAAATATTTCCTCAGGCAGAGGTATTGCCCTTATAATCACGTCCAGATATAGGCCAAGCCTTCCCAGTGCTCCACTCATGGCCTTCCACACCTTGTACCCGGAGGAGAACTTAGGGGTTCTGCTCCCGGTCCTGATTACCTCTCCCAAACCCGTCAAAACCTTGGCACCCAGAAGCCAATCCCTTGGATAGCCGTGAAATAAACTAAAGTGGAAGGGTATATTGAGAGAGGCGAAACCCCCAACACTTCCCTGATGGAAAAAGGGAATCCACAACCCTTCCCTCCTCAACACCTCCAACAGCTCACTGAAAGGAGTCCCAGACCTAACTGTAGCGTAAAGGTCCCCTATGGAGCTTTCCAGGACTCCAGTATATCTATGGGTGGAAATATACACGTCCGCGCTAACCCTCTCCCCTACGTGATTCCTCCCCGTTCCCATCACGTGGGCCTTCAGCCCCCTCTCCCTCACGAGGTTTACCACGTCTCTAAACTCCTCTTCTGTACCAGGTTCCACAATCACGACTCTAGAATCTTCCCCAATCCTCAAGGGAGCGATCTTTTCCAGATCGTCAACCCACATTACGGTTTATTAGGTATATGAGACTATTTAAGGTGATGAACATACACGATGAGCTGGCCTCCATCGTGGGAGAGAAATGGGTAATAACAGGAAAGGAGACGAGACTGTACTCCTATGACGGGTTCACCGCGGTGGAGGGAGATCCCTCCATGGTGGTATTGCCGGGAAATGAGGAGGAGGCAATAAGAGTAGTGAGGTTGCTTCTCGAGAGACAAGTGAAGTTTGTGATGAGGGGAACGGGTACGAGCCTGAGCGGAGCCACTGTACCCCTCGGTGGGGAAGTTGTGGTGGGAATGGCCAGACTGAACAGGGTATACTCACAGTCTGGGCTGGAAATTGAAGTGGGACCCGGGATAGCAAACGCTATGGTCACCAAAAATGCCCCTCCACACCTCTTTTACGCCCCCGATCCGTCCAGCTACATGGTTTCCTCCATAGGGGGAAACATATCTCATGACTCCGGAGGAGTTCACGTGGTGAAATACGGCCCCACTGTGAACAGCGTGGTGTCAGTGAGGGTAATCCTGGCGGGAGGACAGGTCGAGGACGTAGAATACGGTCCCTTCCTCTCTTCACTGCCCATATTTGTGGGCGCTGAGGGTACATTGGGAGGAATTTTGAGGGCAAGGCTCAGGCTATTTCCCAAGCCTGCTACTAGGAAGAGCATCTTCGCCACATTCGACAGCGTTAGGGACGCTGGAAGAGCAGTGGTGGACATATTTAGAACTGGGGTCATACCCTCAGCCCTAGAGATGATGGACAGGAACACAATAAGGGTCGTGGAAAGGAGCAGGTACAGAGCCAACGCTCCTGACGTTGAGGCCCTCCTTCTCATAGAACTTGATGGAAGCGAGGAGGCAGTAAGTGAGCAGGAGAACCTGGTTAGCCGAGTGATCAAGGAAGACAATGGAGAGAGGATATACCCGGACGACGGAGGAACTAAGCTATGGAATGCCAGAAAGGGAGCTTTCCCGGCCATGGGAGTGGTGGCCCCCGCATACCTTACCCTGGATTGTAACGTTCCCAGAGAGGCTTTACCAGATGTGCTGGCCGGGGTAGCAGAGATAGGAAGGAGAAAGGGTGTGCTCATAGCTAACGTATTTCATGCCGGTGATGGCAACCTTCATCCACTCATACCGTATTTCCCAGATAAGGCGGAGAGCTTGAAACTTGCGCTCGAAACCAGTGCTGAGATCATGAAATTTGCCCTAAGGATGGGTGGAGTGCCCTCTGGTGAACATGGTATAGGAATTGAGAAATTGAAGTACATGGACATGTACTACAACAAGGAGGAACTTCAGGTTCTGAGAAGGATAAAAAGCGTGTTTGACCCTGGTAATCTTCTAAATCCCTGCAAGCTCCTGGGAGGATGCAGGCCAAGGGATGAAGTTACGAGGTGGATGTGGGAATGGGATTAGAGGATGCATGTGTGCACTGCGGTTTCTGCCTAGAGGCCTGTCCCACCTACGTTGTGACAAGATCAGAGATCCACTCACCAAGGGGAAGGATAACCTCAGTGAGGCTGGGAATATCCAGTGAGGGGATAGAGACCTGCATGTTCTGCAGGAGATGTGAGCTTGCCTGTCCCAGCGGTGTGGAGTACGGCAAGCTGATACACAACGTAAGGGAGGAAAGTCCCGTGAAGAAGGCACTTAACGTGGTGATGGAGAGACCGCAACTCGCATACAGGTTCTTCAAGTCAAGCGAGGGATTGAACTCCCCAGTTGTGAGGAGAATACATGAGCTAATTCCCAGAATGGAGGCGCCTCTAGAGTATAGAGAGGAGAGCCCAGAGATAATTCTCTTCCCAGGATGTCTCATGTCAGTGGCGTTCAGGAGAACAGTGAACAATGCTCTTCTCTTCATAAAGTCCAGGGGATACAGGGTCGAGATTTTGAACGGCTGTTGCGGGTTATCCCACTACAGTGAGGGAGACAAGGTTAGGAGTAACGCTCTCATTCAACAGCTGAGAGAGAGATTCAAGGGGAGAAGGGTGGTCTCCCTGTCCTCCAACTGCAGTGCCCACATGAGGGAAATGGGATTGAATGTTGAAGACTTCTCCGAGTTTGCCCTTTCCGAACTTAGAGACGAGAAAAGGAAACTTACAATCACCATTCACGATCCTTGTCACGCCAACCTGATGGGGATAACCAAGAGTACAAGGAAGGTTGTAGAAAGGCTTGGAATAAACGTTGTGGAGATGGACGAACCTTCGTTTGAATGCGGAGCGGGAGGAGGATATTTCATTTACCATCCTGAAATTGCTGACAGGGTTATGGATGTAAAGGCCGAGAAGGTGAAGAGGTCTGGTCAAAAACTTGTACTCTCCACCAACCCCGCCTGCTCCCTTGCGCTCGCATTCAAGGGATTCAGGCCCCTACACCTGGCCGACATACTGGAGGGAATTGAGGACCTCAATCCTAGCTAGGTTACTCTCCTCCTTCAGGTTAAATCCATTCTCCTCTATCACCTGAATTAACTCATCCGTCAGGTCTGGTTTAACATATACTCTGGGGCAATCCCTGACCTCAGCAATGTCCTGCAGATCCTTTCCGTTCTCCGAAACTCTCACGGAGATGCCCCAGTCACAATCAACGCATATCTGTCTTTTACCCGGTCTAGGTATAACGTAAAGCTTGGCCTCAGGTCTGGAAATTGAACCTGAGGGATGGAACCATTTCACGGCCTCAAGTCCCAGCCTAAGGAAGCCTGCCCCCAAGTTCTTCCCGGCTACGGGATAGGGAAACTTCTCCGCCAGATACATTCCAGCTATCTCGTCGGCCTCCAGATCCCTGCCCATTACAAACCTGGAGAACCACTGGGCCTCAAGGTAGGCCCTTACAAAATCCCTGTCCAGTTGGATCATGTTTATACACTTTAAACATCTAATATATATACATTACGATAGTTTAAGTTATTTTAATTATTTTAACTAATTAAATCCAGGTCGTAATACTGCCCTGGGTCCCTTATATAGAGTATTCAGGGAATAGTCTAGACATGATTGTGACAGTTATCAATCAAAAGGGAGGAGTGGGAAAAACAACCACTGCCGTGAACCTAGCATACACACTGTCCAAGAGCCGAAACGTGGGCCTTCTGGATATGGATCCTGAGGGAGGCACCTCTTTCTCATTTGGCATAAGGAGGGACAAGAAGGAGTTTCCCCTGGGCGGAAAGAGCGTCAATATATTTAACATCGAGGTTTTCCCAGCGCATCTTGGTCTCCTGAAGCTGGAGCTTGGAGGAGAGGTTGAGGAAGTGGTTAAGTCTATCAAGTCCATTGCTGAGGGTTTTGATATTCTTGTAATAGATACGCCCCCCAACCTGGGAACCCTGGCCGTGGCATCCATGATAGCTGCGGACAGAGTTATATCCCCGGTTACGCCCCAACCCCTGGCCATAGAGGCGGTTAGAAATCTGGACTCTAGACTACAGAGTCTGGAGAAGAGCGCAATAGCCTTTGCCAGCATGTCCAAGAAACCTTTGGACGTAGAACTCAAGGCGGTGAAATTTGTGCAGGTGTACATACCTCCCTCGAAACTCTTCTCTGAATCCTCTAGACTCGGCGTTCCAGCATCCAGATATGAGGAGGTGAAGTTGAAGAGACCCAAGATAGCGAAGTTATACGAGGAGCTAGGAAAGGTGGCCTTGAGTGAGTGAGTTAGACTTTTTACTGAAGAGAAAGAAAAAGACTGAAGGAGTTCAGGGAGGAGAGAGTGGAGGACAGAGGGTAGAGAGTAGAGTTCAGGGAGGAGAGAGTGGAGGACAGAGGGTAGAGAGTAGAGTTCAGGGAGGAGAGAGTGGAGGACAGAGGGTAGAGAGTAGAGTTCAGGGAGGAGAGAGTGGAGGACAGAGGGTAGAGACCATAGAGAATCCCCTAGAGTCCTCCCTTGGGCAAAATAACGTAGCCACACAGATGGCTAAACTTTCTGAACGGACTCAAGGACAGGATCACGATCTGGAGCAACTAATGGAATCCTTGCTCGATAAGGATCCTAAAATCGGTGTGTGGAGTTATCCCGCATATGCTGTCCTGCAGTACCTTTACCATACTAAGCCCGGATTCAGAATGAGCAAGGTAGCAAAAGATGCTTTAGAACTGGGGTTAAAACAACTTTACCCTGATCTTTACATGAAAGCCGAATCCTTGGCGAGACAGAAGGGGCTTATGAGATAGGGCTCTCGTTTCATCATCGCTCACCTATATTTCAATACGTTTTCAGTAAAGTCACGATATCGCAGAGTTGTTAATCTTCTCTCTGCAGTCTAGAGTCTAGAGTGAACTGCCCCATCCTCACGGATGGGGCTTCTTGGTTCATTGACCACGCTCGATCCCCTCTCACCCACAGCGTCGAATGGAACCCATCCTTGACACCCCGTGTGGGAGGGTTACGGAGGCATTGGTATCCTCAAGCTTGACTTCGGTTCCATCCCTGGGTGGTCATCCCACGTGACCACACGATGGGGTTTGGCAGGCCACAGTATATTTACGTATGTTATCATTTAAAACATTTCTTTGGGCTATCCATTCCTACCTCACGGATGGGGTCTTCCTCCTCCTTAACCCCCAAAGAGATAAAGGGAGAGTAATACCTGCCTAGCATCTTCTGCCTAAACATTAAACTGAATACCAGGATCCTGTTAGAAAACCATAGAGGGTATAGCACAGCTAAAATATCTAAGGAAATATCCCCTTCAACGACGACCAGTAGAGGTGCGTAAATGCTCTCTTCATTTCGTAAAATATTGAAGATGCACCATAAATTGAACTCCTCTCGAAGTTCATCCTGACCAGATAACCCTTTTTGGAACTTGCGTAAACGGCACAAATTGCACTTCCATCGTAAAGTTTCTTACTACCTCCCTCTACTGCGTGAAGTATGTTGTCGGACACCACTTTAGCCTCATAATGAGCCTTGGAGCCTGTCTTGGGTGGAGTTAGAATATTGTTGGCATCACCTATAACAAACACGTTATCATAGTTCTTGTACTTCAATGTGGTCCTATCCACGGGAATGAAGCCAGTCTGATCTGCCATCTCCCTGAACTCGTTTCCCACAACCACCGGGGGATCAATCAAGGCCAGATCATACTGGACCTTCTCCCCACTCTCCGATTCAATTATCCTCTGTGCCGAATCTATCCTAGCTATCTTGAAACCCCTCTTGATCTCAACGCCAAGCTCCTTGGCCCTTTTCCCGAAGGCCTCGGCCATTGGCCTCTGAATCTCTGGTGGGTTGGTTACTGGATTAAGTAAAGTGACCTTAGCCTTTGGGAACCTCTCCTTTAGCAGAAAGGCAAACTCAAAGGGCGCAGCGGGACACTTTATGACGCCGGAATAACCCACGACAATGGAGTTACCTGTAAATGACGCTATTTGATCCCTGAGCTTCCTTCCCTCCTCCAGACTATGCCAACCTACTGTTCCATCAATCTTCTTGCTGACCACTCCAGGAGATAACACGAGATAATCGTACTCCAGTTTCCTGTCCCCAACCATGACGCTATGGTCCTCCACCAAGACCTTTGTAACCCTTCCCCTTACCCACCTAACGGGAAGAAGAGAGTCTAGACTTCTGACTATGGACTCTTCCGTCTCACTTCCCAGTGCGTAGTCCACTATACCCGGTTGATAGAGATGAGTATCAGAGGGTTCCACCACCGTTACGTCAAGTCCCTTTCCGTGAAGCCTGTTAGCAACAACTAAACCACCGTTTCCTCCTCCGACAATAACAACCCTGTTCATAGTTAACATAGTTTATCTTGCAGAAAGAATATTTAAGATAATCCCTAATTATTCAATTGATTCCAGTGAGGCCGGAAAGCGTTATCATCATGGCAGGAGGTAAGGGAAGCAGGCTTTCTCCCCTGAAGCCTGTGATGGAAGTGTGCGGAAAGCCCATGATCCAGTGGGTGGTGGAGCTGGCTCTTAAATACAGTGGAGATGTATACATAGCTACAGTCAGGGGACATCCGGCGGAGGATCGGTTGAGTAAAATCCGCAAATTGCTCTATACCTCTGGACGAGGGTACGAAAACGACGTGGTGGAGGCGGTTTCGTCGGTTAAGTTACCTGCACTGGTTCTTCCAAGCGACGTACCCTTCCTGGAGGAAGATGCGGTTGAACTCCTGCTCAGGGAGTGCGACTCGTCCATCTGCACCCTCTTAACTCAGGGGGACTTCGTGGGCGTTAGTCTCTGGAAGTCATTAAATCTCCAAGATTACCAGTCGATTAACTACCCCAGGAGGATCATGAATGTGAATACGTGGAACGACCTTACGGAAATAAATAAATTATGTCATGAATAAATTACCGAGATATACTTGAAACGTATTCTTATAGTATCTCCAGTGAGAGGGGTGATATTCCCCATCTATTTCATCTTAAGTCTACTTCTCCTAGTCATATCCGTTGGTTACTTTAAGGACCTCCTAGTTTACGCGGGGTTCTCGTCTGGTCTGGGATATGCCCTTGCAGTTGAGATATCCTTCCTTAGTCTAGCCCTCAGCCCCGTCAATGTGGTGGTAAAGGAGTTTAAGTCGCCTGCGGTTATACCAGAATATGATGTGGTCTACGTTTTCGGATTTCCCGTGTATTTTCCAAAACTTGAGAGAACTTGCCTTACTACTCTACTGGCATTTAACCTGGGAGGCGCGGTTATACCGCTAATCCTTTCCCTCACTCTCTTCTATTTGTCCTCAAGCAAATTGCTCATTCTCCTGAACGTTGTGGTCATTGTTATAGTGTCGAAGCTGTTCTCTAGGGTGGTGAACGGAGTTGGGGTGGTCATGAATCCTCTAATAGCCCCTATTTTTTCCGTACTGGTTAGCTATATCCTCTTTTTCAACCAACCGATCCTAATTCCTCTCTCGGCTTACGTGAGTAGCGTTATAGGCACTCTCGTGGGAGCCGATCTCTTGAATATAAAGAAGATTCTAGAGGCTAGACCGCAGGTTATCAGTGTGGGAGGAATGGGCACGTTTGACGGAATATTCATTTCTGGATTACTCTCCATTTTCTTAGGTCAGTTACTGATATCATTATGACGAAGAAGAGCACTCCATATCTCAAAGGGCTCTTAGCCCAGGTATTTATTCGTGAATTAGCTTTATAATCTATTAATTTAAATAGAATTTTTTCGCAAAACTTACGAAAAGTTTTTATCTAGAAAATTCCAGAACAATATATAGATTTGTCATGAATAAATCTATCACCATTACCACGTCACATGAGAGGCAGTCTCTTTTCATCATCCTTTCAGACCCAAAATTTGTTCTTCCTAGACTTTTTCCCCTATTAAGCAGGTTGAGATAGAGGGAGATTCCTTTAACGCTCATGGCAGGTTCCTGACAATGGCCTTCCACATGCATGGGAACGTGCTTTGCGGGAGTGAGTTAATATATGCGTTCTATCTCTCTGCAGGAGGAGGAATGGGACAAGGAAAGCTGACAATGAATATAAAGGAAGGAGAGATAGATTTGAGGTTTGAATATGATGGTTGGATGGAGAGAATGTCTGGAATATTTTTCATGGATAGATGGTTCTCCGGTTTTGCAAGCAAGTTAGATGAGGAGGTGAGGATGGAGAGGATAAGGAGAAAGATCTAGGGAAGAGTGTGAAGTAGATGAAATGATACCTTCCATTTATTTCGTTTCACTGTATTGGGACTATATTGTAAGACCCCCATAGCGTCGTAAGGCTTGCATAAATTTGTCTTATGACTTCGTGACTTCGCATTGAATTCCTTGAAACTCAAATATGCCAAATGACCACACTGTGAAATCCCCCTTCCTGACATTCTTTTAACATTATTCTTAATGGTGCATCTCATTGTTATTTATGTAGTATGCGAAGTAAAGAAAATCTTATAACAAAGAATTTTCGCACTATTAGGTAACTATGGATAAGTCTATAACGGTTAGTACTACGCACGACAGAAAGTCAGTCTCCACAATACTGATGAATCCTTCCATTGTGCTTCCGCGACTCTTTCCTCCCATTAAGGAAGTAACGGTTGAAGGAAACTCCTTTAATGCAGAGGGAAGGTTTCTGACCACAAAGTTTCACATGCATGGTTCAGTAATTGTCAAGGACGAGATAATTTACGGCTTCTATCTTTCAGCAGGAGGAGGACAGGGAAACGGTAGATTGATAATCAAGGTAAATGAAGGACAGGTTGATCTGCGACTGGAGTATGAAGGAAAGATGGAAAAGCTGTCTGGGATATTCTTCATGGACAGATGGTTCTCTGACTTCGCCTCTAAACTGGACGAGGAGATTGGAAAGGAGAAGGCAAGAAAGACCCTTTAAGCGACAGATTACCGCTTACTTCTTTCTCTTAACCTTCATTTTCCTCGCTTTCACCAGAGCCAATCCAACGTTTTCATCGTGTTTTACCACGACCTTTCCCTTCTCAAATCTAGCATATAAAAAGGTGTACTTCCCCTCGCTAAGCTTATCATAGTATCTCAACCTTCCCAGGTCAAATCTCTTGCCAATGTTTTCAAGAACTGCTATGTCCCTCCTCTCATCCTCACCTGGAGGTAGAGGAAAGACGTGGAGGGTCTTCATCAATCATTATTTATGATCAGGGATTATATCATTAATCATGGACGACGAGAGGAAACTTGTGCTTCAGGAGCTAGAGAAAGCGGTTAAGGAATTTGTTTCTCAAGAAAGATCGTATCTCTTAATACCTGAAGTTAGGACTAACATTGGGTATGCAGTCAGAAACGCCAAGGACTCGAACGATGTAGCTGCCATACCCGGGAGGATAACCACAGCGTTCCAGAGGGCCATTTACTGTCTTCCCCCTGCATTTGGAGCCTCAGATCACGTGGCGAGGGTCATTCTCACAGCCATGAAGTATGATCCTGACATTAGGAGCGCCATCAATCTTGCGTACTACCCACAGTTTCTCAGACTAAACCCCTACCTCTTTGACCGCTCTCAAGAACCTCAGGCGCAGAAGCCTGTGGAGGGGAGAACAATGAACTTCATGATAGAGAAGGCTGTAAGGGAAGTGGGAAGAGTGCCAGAACTGATCGTGGACAAGGGAGATTTCGGCAAGGAGCCTGGGCTATTTATCCTTGGGAGGAATCCATCTGAGGTGGTTAGCAGGGCAATTCACTTGCTCTCACTGCTTTGAGACTCCAGGATCCTCTCTATCTTGGCGCGACATTCCATGAGAACGGAGCTTACCTCGTCATATACCTTCTCGTTTACCATTTTTTCCCTGTAGCTGTAAAGTACGAGGCTAATATCAAAGAGCATGCTAACCAGTTTCCTGTAATCCACCGGTGTCGAGAATACGGACTTCACGTTAGCCTTTGTCTCCGCCCATTTCTTAAAACCTTCATCCGTCAGACTGTAGACCTTTTTACCGTCGTGCTCCTCCACCTTGACTAGTCCCTCATTAATTAGGTTCTTAAGGACTGGGTAAAGGGATCCTGGGCTCGGCTTGTAGACTCCATTGAACTTGCCCTCTATGGTCTTCATTATTTCATACGCATGCATGGGTTTATGGTGAAGCGCGTCCATTATGAGGAACTTTAGAGCCCCTCGTCTCAGTCTCTCTAAGTTCATCTTCATTATGGTAGTGTATTTAACAAGAGTAAAATAATTCTACGCGTTCCAAGTGCTGGGCTAGACCGCTAACTCCTTTTGACTGGTTCTCAGTGGACATACACTGTCAACTCCTATCCTTAAAATGATGAAGAGATTATACATGAATCATGGATGTCACTCTGGAAAAGAGGAAGGGATATCTCCTCCTTACGTTCAACACTGGTGGTAAGTATAACGTTTTCACCACCAGGTTCATGATAGAAATGATAGACTCTCTCTCTGAGATTGAAAAGATAAGGGATCCCCACTACCTTGTGATAAGGGGAGAGAACGGGAATTTCGGGGCCGGCGCTGATGTTAAGGAACTGTTGAAGGCCAATGGCGACAAGGAATACGCCAGGGTCTATTTCGGCCACATGAAAGATCTGTTCGTGAAAATGTTATCCCTGAATAAAGTTACCATAGGACTTGTGGAGGGGGTTGCATATGGTGCCTCCATGGAACTTCTCCTTGCTCTTGATATAGTGATTGGGAAGAAGGGGACTAGGTTCGCCGCTCCAGGAGGAAGGCTGGGAGTTTTCCCACCAGTTTTGGTCTCCATTGGACCCTATCTCCTAGGACACAGGGCTTCAAGGAAGCTGGCCATGTTGGGAGAGGAACTGGACACGCAGGGGGCAATAAACGTGGGGCTGATAGATTACGAGGTTGAAGACATGGATAAGGGACTTATGGAGGTCCTCAACAGGTTAAAGGCCATGTCCCCATCGGCCCTAGTAAGAATGAGGAAATTGATACTTCTGAGCCTGATACCTCATCTGGAGAAGGCATTTGACGAACTCGCCACTCAAGTGACATCAGACGAGGCCAAGGAGGGCATAAGCTCTTTCTTCTCCAAAACCACCCCTTCCTGGTCCTCAGTCGGTTTCTCTTAGTTTCATTAATCTTCCCCCCACGTATACGAATGCCACGGTGAGGATTGCTATGTAGCCCACGTCAAAGAGCGAGGGTAGAACGTTATAGACTACCAGATCCCTGATGACATCATTTATCACAGAGAGAGGCTGGTAGGCAACTATGGGCTTGAGAAGGGGAGGAAAGGCACTGAGGTTAAAGAAGGCGTTACTGAGGAACATGAGGGGAAATACAAGAACGTTAGCCGCTGTCTGGGCTACGAACAGTTTGTCCTTGGGGCTCAGGCCGAAAATTACGGCCCCCAATCCCGCAAACATCAGGGTGGAGATGGCCAAGAACGCGACGAATGACACGCTGATAAGCGGTAAGAATCCGAAGGCAAGACCCAAGAGAAGTATGGGAACCGTGGAGATCAGGGTTATTACGATTTCATATACTATCAAACCCATAACCCATTCGTAGCTCCTGAGGGGAGAGGCTGCTATCCTATCCACCAGTCTATCCCTGTAATATCCAGCGGCCACACCCGTAACCCCAAATACACCGTTCGACAAGGAGATAACACCTATCATGCCTGAAATCACGTAATCGTAATAGGTGAAGCCCTGTTGCGAAGAAACGTGGAAGGAAACTGTATTGACCCCTGAGAGGTAATTCTGAATAATGGCTTCCAGGGAGGGCACTAGGTAGTTATCCTGTTGAGGATACACTATGTCAACCTTACTCCCGTTTACCGAAACGTAAACGTAATTGTGAAGAAGGGCTTCCCTCTCGTCCGATCCCACAATTCCCGTGAAAAGTTGAGTGCCGTTCAGGTAACTGGCCAGAGAGGGGTTTCCGTTTACCATGACCATAACATGAGGTTCCGCCGCGGCCCCGAATCCCAGGGCGAAAATAAGCGTCAGGAAAAGCGGGAAGAAGATCACAAAGAAAAGGGTTGTCTTACTGCTCAGGTTGTCCTTTATGATGGCCCAGGCAGTGATCAGAGCATTCCTCATCAAGCATCACCCAGAGATTCCATGAGAGCTAGATAGGCCTCCTCCAGAGTCTGCTTCCTGAACTCCTCCATGAGTTCCCCAGGAGTTGAAAGCCTAACTATCTTCCCATTAAAGATGATGCCAATCCTGTCGGAGAGCTTCTGAGCTTCGTCCAAATAGTGGGTGGTAAGCAGAACAGATATCCCTCTTTTCTTCACGTCAGTTATGAGGTTCCACACGTCTCTTCTAGACCTTGGGTCAAGTCCCACGGTGGGCTCATCCATAAAAAGCAGCTTTGGGTCGCCTGCCAGAGAACATGCAATGGCCACTCTCCTCTTGTACCCGCCAGAGAGGTTCCTGAACCTAGTTTTCCTGTACTCAATTAGATCCAGGGATTTCATCAGCTCCTCGACCTGCGACTTGTCCCCCTTGTAGAGTTTCACGAAATATCTGATGTTTTCCTCTACCGTTAGATCAGAGAATCCCTGAAATTCCTGCGGTACAACCCCAACTCTCTCCCTGACCTTGTCACATTGCTCAGGGACATTAAACCCCATCACCTCAACCTTTCCGTTGGTAGGCTTAGTTATGCAGGAAAGTATCTTCACCGTGGTTGTCTTTCCCGCTCCATTGGGACCGAGCAACGAAAATATCTCTCCGCTTTCCACGTGAAAGGTTATTCCCCTTAAGGCCTCCTTTCGCCTGTTGTAAACTTTCCAGAGGTTCTCCACATCGACTATTCTCATGAGTCCGATATATCTGAATAAGGGAAAGTAATTAATTTATCGTAAATCCGTAATTAACTATGGGGCTAGTGTGAAGGTTAACAAATCCAGTCTATCCTGAACCCATGATCACTCAAGTTTAAATCAATGACGTCTAGGAATATTAGGTTAAGATATTTAACATTGCATCTTGATTTTATTATGGACTGATGATCATGTTCTATCTGCCAATCTTCCTTATAGTTGCCTCTTTAATGACCGCTTTCTCCATTTACTTAATTTACCTAGTGAAGAGAGGAATAAACGGAATTGGCTTCCTCCTTGTGCTCTACCTGAGCGGAAGCATGGTAGTTATGTTCGCCTCTCTCTCAGTGTTCTTCTCCTCTCCTAATCAGAAAGATATTTAACATTGCATCTTGATTTTATTATGGACTGATGATCATGTTCTATCTGCCAATCTTCCTTATAGTTGCCTCTTTAATGACCGCTTTCTCCATTTACTTAATTTACCTAGTGAAGAGAGGAATAAACGGAATTGGCTTCCTCCTTGTGCTCTACCTGAGCGGAAGCATGGTAGTTATGTTCGCCTCTCTCTCAGTGTTCTTCTCCTCTCCTAATCAGACCACCGAGGCGTTGGCTTTGGCCTCCAATTCTGCGTACATGATCTTCGGCCTCATACCGATTCTCTTTACCATTAACAGGAAACCTAATACAAGAAGGTGGTACACAGTCCTGCTCTTTGCTCTGACCATGGCCATCTCGGAGGCATTGATGGGAGAGACATTCTACTCAATCCTGACTAAACAGCTGGGAAACCCCCTGCTCGGTGTTCAGAATTACTGGTATTTTGGCGTCATGATATCTGAAATGATATTCACCCTTCTTTACTCGCTCAGGAGTATGGAGAGGACTCTCAGAAACTACCTGATTGTCGCCCTCCCCATTATGGGTATAGCCCCAGTTATTTTCCCCAATGATTCTACCTTCATAACTGTAACCACTTGGCTGAACGCCAGTCTAATGATTGTAGCGACTATCCTCATTTACGAGACGCTCTATAGGGACAGGCTCAAGAAAACTCAGGAGACCATGACCTCGCTGGAAATCATGCTCCTCTTCACCTTTATGATGGCGGGACTTTTCACCTATTACCTGTCCGGGACCTGGTACGTATTTGACCTCTCCATGTTGGCTGGAATGACGTGGTTCATTTACAGGGCAATTCAAGGACCGAGCCACCTGAAAGGAAACTACACAAGGGACGCTATCTGGACGTTCTCTTTCATCCTTGTTACCTTTATAATGGAGTGGTTCATGGGAGGAGTCCTAGATTTCGTGACTGGAAACTTTGCCACGGGCGTATCGGGATTCCTTTCTTCCCTGTCCCTAGGATTCGTAAATCCCACCCTGGACCTGGGACTGGGAGCGCTCTTTGACTTCCTTTCCATCTTTGGTTCAGTTACCGGCTCTATCTGGTTTCTCATCATGATGGGAACTGAGATGGGAATGCTTGCTGTGTTCAGGATAGGACAAGTGAGGCTACGTGAGAACAAGGTTAGGCTTGCACTGATGGTGTCGGCGTATGCAATTTACACCATTTATCTACCTTCATTCTCCCCTCTGGCATCCAAGATACCCTACATACCCTACATGTGGAGCATGGGCCTAGGCACCCTTGGTCCAGTCGCGATCAAATACCTACTCCCGGGTATAGTGGGAACATACGTGGTGAGCGCAATCCTATCTTTCCTCTTCGGCTCAAGGCAGATATGCTCCGTAACGTGCACCGCTCCCACCATGTATCAGGGAACTTTTTATGATTCCCTCAAGAACTTCAATAGGACCTCAAAACTGGGAAGAAAGACCCTTTCTAGTAAACTAAGACCTTGGTATAAGGTCATTGCCCTGTCAGTATGGGTTTCCCTCCTTGCCTTTGCAGTGATCTCCTATCTAGATCAGATTGGAGTCCTGAACCTCACCGTGTTTGGAAATGATCCCACAGTGTTCCTTTACTCCTTCTACTTCAATTTCCTGTGGTACATTGTCTTCATTTCCATCCCCTTCATGGGTTCCTATGCCTGTGTTACCCAGGGATGGTGCTCCTGGGGCACCTTCAATCAGTTCTTTGGAGGACTGGGACTGTTCAGGCTAAGGGTTAAGGATCCAGGCCTGTGCGTGAAGTGTGAGACCAAGGCCTGTGCTGAGGCGTGCCCAGTAGGCAACACGGACCTACCTGGAAACTTCATTAGGAAGGGAGAGTTCAAGTCCATGAGATGCATAGGCGTGGGTGACTGCGCCGAGGCGTGCCCTCACGACAATATCACCTTCTACGACATAAGGTCGTGGCTCAAGGAAAAATTAAAGTGATTTCCTGATTTATTTAGTTTCCTATTTTATTAAATTTCTATCAATTATTTCTCGTCAGAGTTAATGGAGTAATTTTAACTTTTATAAGACAAACGTATATATTGGTTATCCTTGTTAATGATAGTATGGAAACTCCCATAAGCGGATTGGTAAACTTCGTTAAACAAGTCTTCCAACTTGACAAGGACTGGTTATCCAGAATCACCATGGCAATGATTGTAATGAGCTTGATATGGGGAATGCTTGGCATAATAGATGCCCTGATGGCGAGGATTCAGGAAGCGGTATGGGCGACGTCCTCCAATTTCATACTGACCTCTCAGGAATATTACGGGTCCATTACGCTTCACGGGGCTAGGGACCTGTTCGGATTCGCCGTCCAGCTGGAGATAGCTGTCTTCGCCTTCCTGTCCCTCAGAATTCTGAAGATGGAGCCCAGGGCCAAGTGGTTCATGAATCTCTCCTTCATCATCTTCAATATTTCCTTCATGCTGCTTGAGGGGCCCATAGTCCTTTATCCAACCTTCAACGATAACTACTTTTCTGCAGGCTCCTGGTATTATCTAGCCCCCCTTGGATTACCCAACTACTCACAGTACGTTCTGAGCCCGCTGTGGTACATCGGAATGGAGCTACTAGATATTGGAACCTATATGTTCGTTATCTGGCTAATATACCACTTTTACCTGGCCTCAAAGACCACAAAGGAGAAACTACCTATTTTCACGGTTTACGCCCTGATGACGGCGTTAATGATTGCCATAGGATGGAGCGGTGAGGCTGCTGCTAACACGTGGGACCTTCTGGCAATTGCTGGAGTAACTGGAATGAACGTAATAGCCAATCAGATAGCGTTCTGGATCCTTGGACACTCCATCGTGTACATAGTATGGATGCCGGCTGTAGCTTCCATGTACTATCTAATTCCCCTACTTGCGAACAAACCCCTGTACAGCGACAAGATGGCGAGAATAGCTGCGCTCATGTACCTCATCTTCTCCAATAACGTTCCAATTCATCATCTCTACATGGTGAACTTCCCTGTCTCTGTGAAGGTTATGCAGGAAGTTCTCACCTACGCCGTGGTTGTACCTTCCATGCTAACTTTCTTCAACCTCTGGGCTACCGTGAAGGGCGCATCAGTAAAGATCAATCTAATCTCCATGTGGATAAGCATAAGCTTCGCGGGGGCGATCGCTGCAGGTGTAACGGGAATTTCTAACGCGAACATAGCCTTCGACTCCATCATTCACAACACAATGTGGGTTCCAGGTCACTTCCACGCAATGATATTCTACTCAATCGTTCCCGCCGGTTTCGCCACGCTTTATTACATGGTTCCAATGCTCACGGGAAGGATGTGGTACTCCACCAAGATTGGATGGTTACACATGATTGGATACATGATAGGAACAACCATGGTAGTCTACGGATTTGATGCCCTGGGACTTGCAGGTCTTACGAGAAGAGCAGAGGTATTCCCAAGAACGCCCGTGTATGTTACTCCAGAGCTGATATCTGCGCTGGGTGCATTGATAGCTGACGTCGCAACATTGGCCTGGCTTGGAAATCTGGTATTGACGCTTCTGAAGGGAAGAACTGCAAATCTGGAGGGGCTCTCCATAGGCGAGACCATTAACACGGTGGCACTACAGCTAGGAGCCCCTGAGCTATCAGGTTTCAGCGCTCCCAGCGTTATTGGCCTGATAAGGGCAGAGGAGACCAAAATAAAGAGCCTCTTCACGAGGATGAAGATAATAAGATAAGTTAAGCCAGCTGTTTTTTATTAGCTACTTCTTTTAGAATTTCCTCAACTTCTGGAAATCTTTTTAGCTGATACCTCGAAAGTTTTAGTTCCCCATCCACGTACACATCGAAAATACCGTTCTTCCCCTGTTCCAACTCTACCTTTACGTCATCGAAATATGAGAGAACTTCCCTTGAGGCCTCCAGGGCCCTATCCAGATAACCGCATGGCCTGCAATAAACTATCTTAACTGTGTGCATGAGATGATCAAGTTTACCTCAGTTAAATAGTTAACTACCTAAATAGAGTAATAATTCAAATTTATTAATGGGAACGGAGGATCTTTACATGGTCCTTGGGTAACATCAACTTATTCTTTGAAGTTATAGTTTAGCGGTGAGAGTCTATACCACACTTTTTAAGTGAAACATCTTCACCATGAATGTGCTTTGGTTAATCTTCACTTCAGGTAAGTGTAATTTAACCTGTGATTACTGTGGCGGTTCCTTTGAGAAGGAGGTAGTTCCTTGGAAGGTAAAGTATAACGTCGAGAAGTTGAGGGAACTGATCTCCAGAGACCCCGACCCTACGGTCATTTTCTACGGCGGAGAACCACTATCTAACCCCAGATTTATTGCCCAGTTCATGGACACAGTAAAGGCCTCAAGATATGGTATACAGACCAACGGGACTATGGTGAAACTTCTCCCTGAGAAGTACTGGAGGAGAATGAATGTGGCCCTTCTCTCGATAGACGGAAGAAAGGAGATAACGGATAAGCATAGGGGTAGGGGGATTCACGACAGGGTGATAACCAACGCCAGTTACCTTAAATCGCTTGGCGTAGAAACCATTGCCAGAATGACGGTTACGCAGGACAGTGACATCTACGAGGAAGTTACATATCTGCTCAACACGGGAGTTTTTGACAAGATCCACTGGCAACTCAACGTGGTATGGACGGACAGATGGAACGTAGAGGAATGGGCCAAGACTAGCTACCTCCCGGGAGTAAGGTCGCTGGTCAGGCTATTTGAGGAATCCCTCAAACAGGGTAGAATTTTGAGGATAATTCCCATCCTCGGAGTGATAAGTGCCCACTATTTCGGAGGTTACAGGGGATCACCCTGCGGGGCCGGTTATAACTCAGTGTCAGTCACAACGGACGGGAGGATAATCTCATGTCCAATCGCTGTCAGAGAGAAGTGGGCTGAATTGGGTAACGTAAACACCGGCTTCAGGCTTCTGGACGAACCCCTACCCAGCGAGTGCAGGACATGCGAATTCAACAGAGTTTGCGGTGGAAGGTGTCTCTACGCCTCCCAAGAAAAGTACTGGGGAGAGGAAGGATTCAAGGTGGTTGACGACATCAACAAGGAATATCTCCGAACCGTGCTCTCACTCATTCCAACCGTGGAATCACTGGTACGAGAGGGCAAGATTTCGTTGAATGACCTCTACTACGATCCCACAAAGGACTCCACCGAAGTAATACCATGATCTCTAAATGAAGAACACCGCAAAGTAATAAAGGACCGTCCCATGTATAATCACTATGGATTCAGCATTCTTCAATGAGGTCGCAAAAAAATGGCAAGAAAAGTGGGAGAGCAGTAGAGTATTTGAGGCCAATCCCTCTACCTCTGAGAAGTACTTCATTACCGTGGCATTTCCCTACACCAACAGCCCCCTCCATATAGGACATGGAAGGACCTACATTACCGCTGACATAGTGGCCAGATATCAGAGAATGATAGGGAAAAACGTTCTTTTCCCCTTCGCGTTTCAGTTCACTGGAACCCCCATTCTCTCCATCTCCGAGTCAATCAAGAGGGGAGATATGGACATAATCTCCGACTTCATCAACCTTTACAAGGTCAGCCCTGAGAAGGTTAAGGAGTTCGAGGATCCCCTGAAACTGGCCGAGTATTTCAGGGACGATATGAAAAGGATGGCCAAGGCCCTAGGGCTTAGCGTGGACTGGAGGAGGGAGTTCACCACAATTGACCCCAGATTTGAACAATTCATAAAATGGCAATTCAGGAAGCTGAAGGAGAAGGGCTTCATCACCACGTCCACTGACGCCGTGGGTTATTGCCCCAATGACAATTTCCCGGTGGGAATGCATGACACCAAGGGAGACGTGGAGCCTGAAATCCAGGAGATGGATGTGATAGAGTTTGAGGGTAAGGACGTGGTTTTTCCCACGGCAACCTCCAGACCGGAGACCGTATTTGGGGCAAACGCGGTCCTGATAAACCCTGAAACCACTTACGTGATCGTGAGAGGTTCCAACTGGGTTCTCTCCAAGGAGGCGTTCAAGAAGCTTAGCTATCAGAGGGAGCTCGTCCCCGAGAGGGAGGTCCAGGGAAAGGACCTGATTGGATTGACCGTGAAAAACCCCATAACTGGAAGGGACGTGAAGGTGTACGGAAGCAGATATGTAGACGCCAGGCTGGGTACAGGTTCCGTAATGGCCGTTCCCGCACATGAGCCCCTACACTACCTTGGTCTATCGGAGGTACTGAATGAGGTGGAAGTGATTCCGGTCATCAACACCGAAGGCTACGGTGACTTCCCAGGACCGGAAGTTCTTGCCCTTGCGGGTACCAAGAACCCGGCCGAACTCAAGGACTACATAGACACCCTCTACAGGGAGGAGTACTACAAGGGCGTTATGAGGGAGGATATCGTGGACCTGGTGCCCGATTACATGAGATCCCTCGTTAAGGACAGAATTGCAGGGAAGAGAGTTCCTGAGGCCCGCAGAGAGACAGTGGAACTGCTCAGGAGTCTTGGGAAACATGACCTTGTATACGAGATATCCAATGGGCCAATTTACTGCAGGTGCGGTGCGGAGATCGTTGTTAAGGTGATCAGGGATCAATGGTACATAACATACGATAACCCGCTGTGGAAATCATGGACCATGAAGGCACTGGACAGGATTAGCATCATCCCTGAAGAGGCTAGAAGGGATATGACAAAGGCCATCTTTTCCATGAGGAGGAGGGCATGTTCCAGAAGCAGAGGACTTGGAGTTAAACTCCCCTGGGATGAATCCCAGATAATAGATAGCCTGAGCGATTCCACCATCTACACTGCATTCTACACGGTTGCACATAAGCTGAATTACGACCCGTCCAAACTCAATGATCAGTTCTGGGATTTCGTGATGCTGGGAAATGGAGATCCAGCAGAGGTCGGTAAGACCACCGGGATAAGCCCCGAGAAACTGAAGGACCTCAGAAATGAGTTCTCGTACTGGTACCCCCTTGACTCCAGACATAGCGGAAGAGACCTTGTTCAGAACCACCTTCCATTCCTGGTTTACAACCATCTGGCCATATTCGGGGAGAGCCTCCTGCCCAGACAGATAGTGGTTAACGGCTTCGTGAGGGTTGGAGGGAAGAAGATGAGCAAGAGCTTCAGGAACATTTACCCGCTCTATAAGGCCGTGGAGGAGTACGGTGTGGACCCTGTGAGGCTTGCATTGACGATTTCCTCTGAACTGCTGGAAGACACGGACTTTGATGTAAACACAGTGAAGGCTGTGACGGATCAGCTACGCAGGATGTATGATCTGGCGGTGAATGTATCCAAGCTAAAGGAGAACGACAATGTGGGACTTCCAGAAAAATGGTTGCTTTCTATCATCCACTATAAGGTTAAGGAAGTAGGCGAGCTGATGAGCTCCCTGGACCTCAGAAAGGCGTTCAACATCATCCTGTACGAATATTATGAAATCCTCAGGGATTACCTCAGCATGATAAGTACCCCTAACACGGGGGTGTTGAGAAAGGCCGTGGAGGTCTGGGCCAGACTGATTGCACCAGGAGCCCCACATATTGCCGAGGAGATATGGCACATATTCAATGAGGGTTTTGTCTCGCTCGCCAGATATCCCGCACCCGACGAACTTGAGGTGGATGGACAGGCAGTGATCCAGCTTGAATACATAAGGCACCTCATTAACCAGGTGAAGGAAATTTCCTCAATGGCCAGCAAGCAACCCGAGAAGCTCATCATTTACGTCTCCAACTCCGACGAGCTAGGAATTCTCAGGACTGTATTGAGGGGACTGAAGGAGAGAAAGAACCTAAGGGAGCTTAGCTCAATGACGGGACAGAGAGAGGAATACCTGAGAAGCCTTGTGGAAAGGGTCCAATCCCTACCTCCAATCCTGAGAGATCTAGTCGTGGTCTACCCACTGGACGAGTTCAAGACGATAACCGAGAATCTCAACTTCCTCGTCAGAAGATTGGACGTGGATGAGATCCAGGTGTACAGGTCAGACGATGTCAGCGCACCGGACTTAAAGGGGAAAAAGAGTAATGCCCTGCCCTTACTACCTGGTATTGCAATAATCTAGGTGGGAATTTGGAATTACTTGAAACGCAGGAAGTATTTGAAAGAGTAAGTCAGTTGATTAATTCCGCTACTGAGAGGCTAATCGTCCTGACCGATAAGCTGAGAGATTCCATCGCCCAAGATCTTCTGAGGAAGGCCGGAAGTGGAGTGGATGTAAGGCTAATTACCTCAGATCTTAACTGGGCCAGATGGCTCGAGAATAGGGCTAAAGGTTACATGAAGGATGAGGAGGAAAAGATATCCCAAGAAATCCAAGAGCTCTCCAACAAGATTGAGTTGTACACCAGATTGCCATGGATAGTGCTGGTGACCGTAGGGGCAGTATGGGTTGTTCTTCTTATTAAGGGCATAAGGGGTTTAGAAATTGTACCAGCACTTCTGCTGGGTCTGGGTATCATCTATTACATGCTGTACTTCTCCTATAGGAAGAGGAAAGCATGTAGGGAAGAGGTTGCAGTTAAGGTGGAGAGCAGAGAAAGGATGGCAGAAGAATATAAGGGAGTAAGGGAGAGCCTCACCAAGCACCTACACGTCGTGGAGATAGATTTCGAGCTAAGCTTCAGCGTGATAGTCTCAGATTCTAATGCAATGATTACTTCCACTCCGCTTGAAACCGAGAAAGAAAAGGGCTATCACGTGTACACCGAACTTGAAGTGGAAGATGCCATGAAAATAATCAATTCAATATTATCTATGCAATCCTTGAAACCGCCTTAAGGATCTCTATTCCCTGCTTTATTCCCTTCTCGGATCCCCTTATTGGATTAGCCTCGAAAAACTTCTCCACCTCTTCAACTCTCCCCACTCCGAGTAGGGGTATTACGTCAGCCATAACCCTGCCGAATATCCCGGTCCCTTGATAGATCTCTGCAACCTTCCTGGCATGTATCTTTATCCACTCCCATACCGCATCCCTCACGTCCGGATAGAATAGAGAGTACTGGAGGGATCTAATTATGTCCTGCTTCTTCATCTCTCCCGTGAATACCATGCTAAGGATATTGACAACAGAGTGAGGCGAGTTCATGGAGAGCATGGCATTGAGAAGCCTGGTCTTATCCTCGTCAAATTTAGATTGTTTATAGAGGGTCAAGAGCTGATCCAGCACCTTAGGACCTGAGGACACGGCGTAGGCTACAGCAACGGCGCTTTTCAGGTCTCCGTCCAACTCCTCGTACTGGGCAAACTGAGCGGATAGGGATTTCGCGAATTCAGGGTCCATCTTTGATAGGTTCATGGCCAAGATGGAGTAGGTTCTCCTGCCCACAGGGTCATTCCTGCCACTCCACTCCTTCACCTGCTTCATGTGGAATTCCTTTGCAATATCCCCGTACTTTTGACTATTCACTGCGTACAGCATGGAGAGCTGATCTGCCAGCTCCAGCACGGGAAGGTGATGCTTGGCGTTCATTAAACTTCTCACAATCCTGAAGTACTCGTCCCTTGAGACTTTCCCTGCAAGGAGGAAGGCAAAGTAGTCGTTTGCTAGACCCCACTGCTCCTCTGGCGTTAGCTCCGAGTTTAGGACTGGCGTCAGATCAGAGTATAGCACTCTGTAGAACCCGGCCTTGTCCAGGTTTACCTTGAGCTTCTTCACCTGCCCTACCCTGATCCTGACGCTCTTACCCTCCATGACCAAGTCCTTTTTCTCCCCGTTAACCGTCAGAGTTAAGGGGATAGGGTAGGTCTTATCTGGGACGGGATGTAGACCAAACCTTTCCTGGGTAATTTCCAGCTCGTCTCCCTTAATCTCCACCCTGACAAGAGGATACCCTTCCTCAAGTATCCAGTGGGGCATTATCTTGGAAACAGGCTTACCCGATGCCTCCTCAAGGCTGGACCATAGGTCCTTTCCCTCAGCGTTTCCGTAGCTGAACTTCTCCAGGTACTTGGAAATACCCTTCCTGAACTCCTCCTTCCCTATGTATGACTCTATCATTCTCAGGATTGACGCACCCTTACCGTAGCTTATGTCGTCAAAGATCTGTTCCACCTCCTCCGGGGAGTTAACCTTAGTTTCGATGGGATGGGTAGTGGGAATGGAGTCCTTCAACAGAGCCCCAGCCATCCCGTCCAAGAGGACTCCCCACATGTACCAGTCTGGCCTGAGCATGTCTATTATCTTGTAACTCATGAAGGTGGCGAAACTCTCGTTAAGCCATAGATCGTTCCACCACTTCATGGTAACTAGATCTCCGAACCATTGATGGGCCAGCTCGTGTGCCACCACCTCTGCAACCCTCCTTATGTTGGAGAATCCAGACTTCTCGTCTGCAAGCAGAGCGGTCTCCCTGAAGGTGATAGCACCCCAGTTCTCCATGGCACCGAAGGCGAATTCTGGGACAGCTATGAGATGAACCTTGGGCAGCTGATATTTTATACCGTAATACTCCTCGTACTTCTTTATGAAGTCCCTAGCCATCTCGGCGGGGAGCCTCGCCTTACCGATCTTCCCGGGAACCGTGGCCACGATTATCTCGGGGGTATTCTGAAGCCTGAACTCCTCAAATTTACCCACTCCTACGTAGAGGAGGTATGTGGACATGGGAGGGGTCTCGTGAAATTCGTAGGTAACCTGATCCTTCTCCTCCCTTGTTCCCCTGACCGGCATATTGGAGATTACCTGCAGTCCCTTGTCCACTGTCACAGATAATCTGAACTTGGCCTTGTATGCTGGATGATCCACGCATGGTATGAACTCCCTAGCGTGACTCGATTCAAACTGCGTGGATATCATGTAACTGCCATCATAGGGTGCCCTGTATATTCCAACGAGGGTATCCCTAACTTTTCCCGAGAAGGTTACCTTGAGGTTGCCCGAGAATTTACCCGTTCCAATTTTCACTTTGTTCTCATCCTGCTGGAAAGTGATAGGCTTTCCGTCAACCTCCACTAAATGAATCTCCAGTCCCACGGCGTCAAGTTCCACTCCATTCTCAGTCTCTAAGTTGATGACCTCTGTTCCCCTGTAACTTAATTCCTTAAAATTGAAAATTACATGAATATCATACGAGTTTATCTTCATGAAACCATGTGAACATCGTTCAACTAAAAAACTTATGGACTTGACCACTAATGTCAAGGTCTTTCCATAGTTCCTGAACTCTACGAAAAGATAGGCGATTTTCTGGATCTGGACCAACTACCCCTGCGTGCTATAGAAATGAATTAACCTGTCCCTTTCGGATATCGAGAGGCCCAAGTTTTATAGTTCATAGCATCAATCCTTCAATGTCCGGACAGTGATGAGAGACGAGATTCGGTGAGCCCTTTGAAAGCACTCCTACTAACGATAACTGTGTTAAGGTCATTGTCAGGGCCCTCAGGCATCTGGATTCCTCATCGCTGGAATCCAGTTTCAAGAAGGCCGTAAGGGAGATAGGTGAGAGCGTTCCTGGTTGCTTCGAAACATATCGGAATGTTGTTTGGGCTCTCCCTCACGTGAAGCGCTTGTACCCACTGTTGGACCTGAAGTCCCCAGAGGCAGTAAAGGTAGCCCTCTCCGTGGGGGCTGATCCCTTCTCCCTCCCCAAGTGGATCCTCGAGAGAGTTAGACCTCTCCTTGGGGATGAGGGATTACGAAAACTTCTGAGAAGGAAGAACTGGGTAAGGTTAAACACGCTGAAAAATAACTTGCAGGATATCCTGGAGAGGCTGAAAAGGAAGGGTTACTCTTTCAGGCCTGACCCTGAATTTAGCTACCTTGTGGAGTGGATATCCCCTCAGGTGTCCTCCCTCCCCGAATTCAGGGAGGGTATACTTATACCTCAGGATAAGTCCAGCGTAATAGTAGTGAAGGTTCTTGATCCGAAGCCCGGAGAGACAATCCTTGAAATAGGTGGAGCGCCCGGTACTAAGACCTCTCTCATACAACAGCTCACAGAGAATAGATCATATGTGATCTCGGTGGACGTATCCATGAAGAGGGTTGAGGTACAGAGAAGGCTTCTTCAAAGATGGGGAGTCCAGAACGTGGATCTAGTGATTGCAGACGGAAGCGAGTTCTGGATTACGAATGCGGATAAGATCCTGATAGACGCCCCCTGCACCAACTCTGGGACAATAAACGTGGATCCCTCGATTGCGCTTCGCCTGACCAAGACCGAACTCCTTAAGCTCGTTAACGTCCAGAAAAGGATACTGAGAAGGGCACTATCTCTAGGCGTTCCTGTCGTGTATTCCACATGCTCCCTCTTCCCGGACGAAGGTGAAAGGCAGGTTGAAGAATTTTCTAGGTATCTGGTGAAACTGACAGACGATCCTCTTCACCAGGGCTACAGAAAGTCCAAGGTATGGATGAAGGTTATGAGAACTTATCCACATCTCGACTATTCGGAGGGGTTTTTCATCTCAAGGATAGAGCCTCACATGACCAGGTGAACTTTCACAACAGCGATAGACCAAGGCCTATGGCTGCCAGAATAACCAGAATGATCAAGGTGATAATGAACGCAACGATGGCTATGCCCAGAGAGCTCAACCAGCCCACATCAAATATTGTCTTGAATACCCAGAGCACTGCAATGAAACCCACAATGAGGGCAATGAAGTGACTGAACGGGCTAATCAGTCTATCCAGAATTAAGAAGATGAGTATACCCACAAACGTTGCAAGCATGGCCTTTCCCAAACTGGCCTTAGATGAAAACAGCTTAGCGGACAACCACACAGGTACAGAAGCTATTACCCACGAAATTATTAAGGACAAAATAAAAATCAAAATTCCAATTAACAGATGAGCCATCTAAACCCTTATTACATCCTAGGACATATCTAAAAAGGTTATTCTGGATATGCCTCTGCATACATCTCTTCGTCCAAATCCTCCCTAATACCCTTCTTGACCTCTTCTAGGTGCTCCAGAATCTCGTCCAGAGTGTTATAGGTAGTGGGTATGTACTTTATTCTTCCATAACTCATCATGTAGGAACCTGGACACAAGAACTGATTCTTAACTATTATTGCCTCAGGTTCCAACTCCAGTATCGCAGCCATGGTAGCTTCCTTACTCATGGCATATGCTGGATTCTCATACTGCTCCACCTCTCTCTTCTCCTCGTCAATTATTGCAATGATTTCTGATTCCTCCAATGGCTTAAGGTTTCTCTCCTTATCATATGTGAGAGCTATTCTCATTTAGATCAACTCTACTTCAACTCATAGCTTATAAAATAGTGTATAAATCCAATGATCTAATGCTTGAGCTAATAAACATAGAAAATTAGAAATATAATGAAATTCAAGAGAAGAGAAAAAGAAAACATTTAGTCAAAAGGGTCTTTTTTACTTCTTTCCTATCATGTTCAGTAGTTCCTTGGGTGCGTCCTTCTCGCTAACAGCGCCTCTTCCGGTCTTACCGTTGTCGTCGTAGGTGAAGGACACCATCTTTCCTACTTTCCAGACCTTCTTTACCTTGCTTATATCCACCTCTAGGTCTTGACCCTTATACTTGAACTTTATTTTGGTTGCCATTGAATGTTAATACGGTATCAACGTTTATAAACCTTACGATAGTAAGGTAAGTACTACTAATGATAATACCTTAATTAAAAACTCCTTTTAAAGGGACCAAATTTTATCGAGAGTGATTGGATAACAACTCCTAACTAATAAAAAAAGTCTTTTATTTATAGTCAAAGAGAAGCTAGTTTCCATGGATAATACTGATTAGATGGGGGGGAAGATTTAGAGAAAAATCTTGAAAAGAAATCTACCTTAAAGCCTTTCAATGATGTACTCAAATGCCTGAAAATTTTGATTGGGTTGAGCTTGAACCAGGACCACATACTCTCCCTTAAGCCCAACGTAGTAGAATGTTTGTCCAAAGGTGCCATTCACGGAGAGATTAAAGTATTTGGCTCCGTTCAGGGTTCCGTTAACTGCAAGTGATGAGGGTCCTTTGGATGACCCGTTTGAGGATACTATGGTGGTAGAGTACAGGTAGTTATACAAGTTAGTTGAATTAGTAGCATGTAGTATATCAACTCCGAGGGATTCACCACTTGTTGAAGTGGTACCTAGATAATACGCTGAATACTGTGTAAAGTTACCCTGTTGTGAGGTCAGGTTACTCACGGCGTATTCAACCAGGGGTAGAGATGAAGAGCTGGGATACATGAAGCTCGGCACCGTTATCATCGTACCGTTTCCACCTATCAGGTCTGCCTTGGCCAAGGACAGGAAACTTTCCTGAATGGATTGCGAAACATTGCCTGTGGCATTTACCTCTATCAAATAATGTCCCACCACGGCATGTGGAAGGCTTGTGGTGGCGTTGGGCTGACCCGCATAGCTGACTATTGAGATTGAAACAACTGTCGTATTGGAACCAGAGGGCTCCACGTACTCTTGATACAGCGAAAGTGCATTTGGATACATTCCGGACAGTAACTGTGAAGAATTTATCTCTCCCAAAGAGATCACTTTCCACTTCCCTGGAATATCTTGAGTTATTTGACTTTGAGTGGGTAAAGTTGGTCCGCCTGATGCTACAATGTTGGATGAGTTGTGATGAAGCTCCAGAAAGGCAAAAACTCCCGCAAGGGCTATTATCACCACTGCGATTATACCTATAATGAGGTTTCTGTTCATTAGTAAATGCTCTAGCCTAGCATAAAAAACTCTTTCATAATCCTTAAAGTCTCAGGACTTTTATCACGTCGCACGGACTTTCCACTATGATGGCTCCCTGACTCTCCAGAAATGATAGGTTCAATCCCAGTTCGCCCTTCAATATGAAGATTTTTCCCAGGCTCGCTCCCTTAAATGCGTGGAAGTCATGAAGCGTGTCCCCAACCCCCACGCTCTCTGAGGCCGATGCCCCTAGCTTATTGAGAGCAAGAATCACGGGAAAGGGATCTGGTTTTCCCTTTTCTACGTCATCACCAGCCACCAGTAAATCGGGGGTCACGCCGATTGCCCCCAGACTCCTGGACGCTGACCTCCTCAGGGATGAGGTAACAACAGCTATGGAGTATCCACTTGACCTAGCCTTATTCACCATCTCCCTGGCGCAGGGTAGTGGTGTGGCCTTCTTGACCACCAACTCGTCAAATATCTCATTCTTAACCTCGAAGAGCTCTTGGTATCTCTCCCCACCAAGAGTCTTAGCTATATCCAGAGTCCTCCTTCCCATGAGAAGGTCAAGATCCACGTTTGCACTGATTCCTAGCCTTTTCATGGCCAGCTCCCATGCCTCCTTGTGAAGGAGAGCCGTGGTGGCGAGAGTCCCATCCAAGTCAAGAATCATGGCTTTCACTTTGTGATCACCGCCTCAGCAATGTTCACCCACTTTATCTTATAACCTAACCTTTCGAGCACCTCAGTTATGAACTCTCCCCTTTCCTTAACGAGTTCCTGGAGCTTTCTACCGGAGAAGTCTTCCTTTGAAAGCTGTTCCATGAGCTTTTGGCTAACGTAATAGTTCTTCAGAAGTACGTATCCGGGAAATTCCCTAAGATTTTTACGAAGGAGTCCCTCTGATACCCCATATTTTGTGGCCAGTTCCTTGAGTGATACCACGTCACTTCCGTCCAGTTCGTATTCCACCCTTCTTGTTGGGAGAGACTGCTCAATCTCTCTCAGTGCCCGGTATACCTTTGCAGGATCAATCTTTCTCTTGAACGTGACCACTGGCAAATCGCCAATCTTCCCGGATCCTAGTTCCTCACTCACGATGGGTATTAACAGATTTCGCGTCCCCTGGAGTTTCTTCACCTTTTCCCTCAAGTAATCCTCTGTCCAGAAGCCCACCACCTCAAGGTATACCTTCAGGTCGTCCTTGACAGCTAGGAAGTCAGGTAGAAATATCCTGCCGTTGACCACAAGGGGTCCAGGCTCTCTCTCCAGTTTCCAATCCCTTACCGTTCCCCTGAAGTTCCAGTAGAAGTCTTCCTCCACTGAACTATCAAAGAGCTTTCCCTGCTCCATCCTCCCGCCAATCCACTGGTGATTCTCCACCTTCATCTGGTAAACCCTTCGCTTCCTCTTTCCCAAGATGATCTCGGCCTCTATGCTCCACCTGCCTGAACCAATTACGTAGGGCACTAGAATGGCTAGGTTTCTCCCGTATTTCTCCGATGGCTTCAGAAGAGTATAGGGACCCATAACCTCTATCCTCACAGGGTTGGGATACGCGGTATACATGAGGCCTAGTCTCTTCACGGTCCTCAAGAGGTCTTTCCAGTTTCCTTCCGTGCTCAGGGTTACCCTATATGACCTGAACAGGATGGTCTGAAGGAGAGAGAGGTTATACTCCTTTACTATATCCTCCGGAGAGGGTATCTCCACCTTGGAGATTACCTTGCTCTCATCCATATCCCCAAACATGAACCTCTCGGCATCAACACCGAGTCTCTCGCTTACCTCCCTTAACCTCCTCTCCCTTTCCTCCAGTGTGAGTGCGGGACCCCCGGCGAACAGCTCCTCCCTTATCCTCTTGGGATCTACGGGGGACTCACCGGACAGGATGATATACCTGGAGATAACCCTGTGAAGACCTCTCACCAGCTTTGCTCCCTGGGTGGTCTTTCCATACATCCTTTCCAATAGCTTGACGTTCTCCTCTACCTCCCCGTAAGTGATACCAACCCTGTAGAAGGGAATCATCTCCTTCACTAGCTCCAGATCCTTCTCCCCAGCGAAGGAAGGATAGATGGTGTCCCCGTAAATCCTGAACCTTGCTAGCTCACTTGGTAGCACTGGATCTCCTCCTGCTTAAGTTATGATCAGTTGTCCCCTTGGTTACAATCTCTATGAGTGTGGCTACCTTTCCCTCCTTCTTCCTGAGGATTCTCCCAAGTCTCTGTAACATCTGCCTTGAGGTTCCATAACCTCCTAGCACTATACCCACGCTTGCGTCGGGAACGTCAACTCCCTCATCAAACACGTTCGAGGCAACAATTACCCTGTAATCCCCACTCTTGAACTTGGACAGGATCTCCTGTCTCTCCTCCTTCGACGTAAGGTAAGTTACTGCAGGAACCAGGAATTCCCTGGATACCTTGTAGGCCATATCAACGTCTCTCGTGAAAATTATTATCTTCTCGTTTCTGTAGTCCCTGAGGATATCCCTCAACTTCATTAGCTTACTCTCAGAGTTTACGGCCAGCCTCAATGACTCATTCCAGGCCAGTAAGGCCTCCCTGGCCTCCTTGTCCCTTCCAGCCATGAATATGAATCTCTGAAAATCCCTGGGCCCGGCCATCCTGATTCTTCTCCTCTTCAGAAATGAGGTAAACTTGTTCCTCAACTTCTCGTACAGTTCCTTCTCCCTGGGAGTTAACTCCACATAGACCTTCTCGACCTTAAACTCTGCCAGGTATTTCCCGGCTAACTGTGATGGGGAGAGTCTGAGCAGGATTGGACCAACCACTTCCCTCAATAGAACGTGCCTGCCATCCTCCCTCTCTGGGGTGGCAGTTAATCCCATCCTGTAGGGCGATGCCATCAGTTCCCCTATGTTTATGTAGCCAGTTGAAGGAAGATGGTGAACCTCATCGAATATCACAAGGGGAAATCTGTTTCCCAGCCTCTCTACCTTGGTATAGGCCGAATCATACGTAATCACCGTTATTCCCTGAACGTCATCCTCTCCGCCCCCCACAATTCCCGGTTTAACACCCAGGGAGTCCCTTATTCTGTCTCCCCATTGATGAAGGAGCTCAATCGTGGGAACGACCACCAGGGTTGCCACCCTGAGGTTAGCAATGGCCTTTATTCCCAATGCGGTCTTACCTGAACCTGTGGGCAACACCAACACGCCTCTCTTCTTGGACATCCATACCCTCATGGCCCTTTCCTGATAATCCCTCAGTTTCAGGGAATCCCTTATGAGCGGAAAGGGAATCGGATCCATTACCTCATCCTTAACCTCTATCCCTCCCTGCCTGAAGTACTCCAGCACCTGATAATACCTGTAGGCCGGTGCGACGTAGGCCTTAAACTCCTCTCTCCACTCGAGCGATGGGGCGTAGTGATCGGAAATAAGCAGTCCCCTAAAATATTTCAGAAGTACCAACCTTGATTCTGATTTAATACTTGACCTAAAGTTAAAAATTATTTGATGTTAACTAGATTATGGAGATTGAACCAATTGCCTTTGAGAGCCTGGGGGTAAGGTCACAGGCAACGCTGGTGGAGACCAAGGACGTGAGGATTCTCATAGATCCTGCTGTTTCCTTGGCACCAAGAAGATACGGTCTACCTCCGCACAGGATTGAGGTAGATACGCTGGTGGAGCTCGCCAAGAAAATCACGGAAAAGGCAAAGGAATCTGACGTACTCGTGGTTACACATTATCACTACGATCATCACGATCCGGGTTACGTTATACCAAAGGAGGTATATAGGGATAAGCTAGTTCTCGTAAAGAACCCGGAGTCGTATATAAACCCCAGCCAAGGTAAGATTAGGGCCCCCAAGTTCCTTAGGGCCATCAAGGGTTTGCCTAAGGAAATATCGTACGCTGATGGCAAAGAGTACAGATTGGGTAACACCAGGATTATCGTGTCCCATCCTGTGCCCCACGGGGCAGACGTAAGGCTGGGCTACGTTATTCAGGTTTTCATTACCGACGGAGACTCCTCCATACTCTTCACCTCAGACGTGGAGGGAGTTCCAAGCGAGGAACACGTAAAATTCACCTTAGAAAGGAAGCCCAACTTCCTGGTGATCGACGGACCCCTAAGTTACCTAGTGGGCAGAGCCCTCACAGAGGATCAACTGCATACCTCTGTGAAGAACATGGAGAGGTTGGCCAAGTCAGGATTGGAAACCATGATAGTAGATCACCACGTTCTTAGGGATCTAAGGTATAGGGAGGTACTTTCAGACCTATATAACGTGGCCAAGTCTTCGGGCGTTAAGCTTACCACTGCAGCCGAAATCCTTGGCAAGGAGACTCTTCAGCTTGAGGCTAAAAGGAGAGAGCTTTTCGCCAGGGATAACTCGCCAGCTAGAATACCGAGAAACCTCGCTTCTCTTCTTAGAATAGACCAGGAGGGATAGGAAACACGAAGGAAAGTGCGTAACCCGCTAGATAACTTCCCACGAGTGCCAGAAGACCCGTTGCTACCTGCTCTCCAGCTCCCCTCCATTTGGGCAGTCCAGTATACCTGGTTGATGCTGATCCAAAAATGGTGAGTGTTATCAGGATGAGTGCCACAGATGACAGAATTGCAACGTCGAAACCTATCCTGAATATTACGTCTATCCCGAAGGGTATCAAGGGTATCAATCCCCCGATCACTAAGTAGAGGGCCATGATCAGACCGAGCTTGGCGGGTTTCTCAAATTCCTCTGGAAAGATCTTCAATTCATGAATCATCATCTCGTTAAGCACAACGTTCCTGTTCCTCATGAGTATCTCAGCTATCTTCTCTGCCTCCTCCCTTGAGAATCCCTTCTCCTCGTAGAAAGAGATCAGTTCTCCTTTCTCCTTTTCCGGAAAATTCTGAATCTCGTAGTCCTCTTTCCTGATCTCGTTGTTGAAGACTTGCATCCTCACCCTAGTGGAGATGAATTCTCCGACGCCCATGGAGAAGGCCTGGGCTATGGTGGCTATGAGTCCCGTCACTAGAACGAGAAGAGAGTCGTGGGAAAATCCTGCCGCGCCCAGGGCAATGCTTCCAACACCTATTAATCCATCCTGAACTCCAAAGACCTTTGTCCTGAAGACGTCGGCCTCCTCCGTTCTATGTTGGATTTCCTTATGTTCCATAACCCCATACTTATTCTGATTCATTTAAAAGAGTTGCTAGAATTACGATTTATCGTAGTTGACCTTATATGTTTCCTCGTCCACCCTGGAGATCAGGCCTGAGTAGACTCCCCATTCCAGAAGTATTAACTGAAGTTCGTATTTTCCCTCAGGCTTGTTATATGTCTGTACCCCTTTCTTCTCCAGAGCTTCCATGAGGCTGTCCAAGGTGAACTCTCCCAGTTCAACCGCAGTCTTGAATGGCTCGGTCTTTACTAGGCTCTCCTTGAGGATTTCCTTTCTTCTTCTGATATTGGACTTGAGAAACTCAGACCCCTTATCAGTTATGATGATATCACCTTCCCCTACAGTGGCGAAGCCCATGGAGTTGGCTGCATAAACAATGGGCATCAGGTCGTCCACGTCCACCTCCATCTCCTTCTCTATCTGATATAGGTCTGCCTTTCCGCCAAATATGTTCTGAAGGATTGAAAGTAATCCTAGGAGGTCCGCTATTCTGGCATCGGAACTAATTACGTTCATAACTAGAAACCTATGTAAAGCAGAATATTTCAATCTTTCTTAGCTCGATTCATGAGATCCCTGGATTTCCTGGATGCCCTCCCCCTAACCCAGAAAACAATATAGACTACGGGGAAAACGTAGAAACCCATCACCATGAGTGCATCGAGGATGGTTATTCTTGGCGAAGAACCGAACTGGGAAAGGGCCTGCATGTGAGCTTGAGAAAGAGAAGAGGACAGAATTGCTAGGATACCTAGAATGAATCCTAGATTGAGAGCCCAGGCAATGCCTTTCTCCACCAAATACGAGAGGGCCAGCAAAACTATTACCACCACGTAGGTCATAGCGGTGAGGATGGAAGGTACAACGCCCAGTAAAAGATAGCCTCCAATACTGAGGCATATGGCCGAACCTAGGAGCAGGATTGAGTAGATCCTCAACTTATGTTAACTAGTGTTAGTGGGAAATAAGTTATCCTGTCACTTACTGCAGTGGTATTTATATTGGAGTACCTTGTCTTCATCATATGGCTAGCCTATCCAAAAGGCTCGAGATAAAGGAGTCCTCCCTGCCAGGCTATCTAGTTTTCAGCCAATCGCTGGCGTCAATCGCACCGTTAAGCTCCATGGCTGCATATTTGACAGCCACCCTGGCACTGGCCGGAACATCCAGTGGCATTGCGTCTATACTGGGTGTCGCAATGTATTCCCTTTGGGTTTATGTGGGATATCAACTGTCAAAGGCGTTCCCTTCCGAAGGGGGTACCTATACTTTTTCCAGAAACATGTATCCCGACAGGATGGCGATGGTACTGGGGTGGATGTACTGGGGAAGTTACATGTACTACTTAATCTCCACCTCCACCTACGCCTCCGGAGTACTTCTACCCCTGATGGGAGTCCCTGGAACGGTGGACAGGATAGCGGAAGTGATACTTCCCTTAGCTATACTTCTACTCATGATTACGGGGGTAAAACCTCCCCTTTACTATAGTCTCGTTACGTCACTTGCGGAAATAGCGGTAATAGTGATACTAGGCATAGCAGTTATTGGGCATAAGGGATTCTCCTTACTCCCGCTAACGCCTTCTGCAGGGATACCTCAGGTACTCAGCGGTGCCATTGCAACCTCCTTTACTGTAGCAGGTGGAGGTGCGTCCTTCTTCCTGGGAAAGGAGGCACGTGGGAAAGGGAAAACTGTGAGCATATCTTACCTGATTGCTTTCCTCCTGGCTTCAGGTGCCATAGCGTTTTCCTCCGTTTATCTGGTGTTGGCTGGAAGTTCTGAACAGGGAGTGGAGACCCTTGCCAACACGGGGTTCCCGGGGCTGATAGTGGCGAAACAGTTCATGGGTCAATCATTTGTCCTGGTGATGCTGGTGTTAACCATTAACAGCCTTGTTGGTTCTCTTATAGCAGCGTATGTGGCATTATCTAGGCTTACCCTTTCCCTTCTCAAGATTAGCCTTCCTAGGTCCACCTTGCTCGTTGGTGCACTGTTCGTGGGAATTGACCTAGGAATTTCAGGTTCCGGGAATCTCCTGCAATGGTATCAGTACTTTTTCCTAGGTTCATCGACTGCCCTTTTCGCTACTCATACCGCGTTGTCCCTAGGCCTTCCCAAGATCAGGAACAAGTTAGGGCTGAATCCAGTGAAGACCCTTCCAGGAATCCTCTCCGCCATTTTAATGGTGGTGGGCCTTTACTCAATCTATCTTGAAGTTGGAGAGGGACTGGTGGTGGGCATAGTCTCATGTATAGTTCTCGTAATGATGGGAGTAATTCAGGGACTAAGGAGATGAGGACAACTAAACCCTGAAGAGTAATATTTGATGATCCCTCTTATAAGATCCTACCCAGCAATTATTCATGTGTGAAACTACCCGAAGCAATAATCGAAATCGGAAAGGAGGCCAGAAATGAGGCCAATGATGCACTGGAGGGAAAACTTAACGTCCAAGAGATTGTGAAGATAAGGCTTGACACGGCTGAATTCTACCTGGAACAGGCTCAAGAGACCCTGAAAACCTCTCATGTTCTGGCCAGCGAGATGCTTTTCAAGGCCATTGTCGAGGGATTGAAAGCCCTGGCAGACTACTTTGGGGTGAGAAAGGAGCTAAGGGAACTCCCCATCTATCTGGAGGACATACTAGGGGAATGGATAGGCAATGCATGGGAAGTAGGGAAAAGGCTCCATTACGATGGTTACATTTTCGAATTTCTTCAGCAGGATGATGTCCAAGAATACTTGAAATACGTAAAAGAATTCGTAAACAACTGCAAGATAGCGGTTCTTTATTAATCGTCGTGCTCTCCTTGATATACGACCGTTAAGTTAATTATTTGTTCTAACTGAGTTTTTGATATATTTTCATTTGTTATACCCGTAGCATAAAATTGGACCTCATATATTCCTTTATGAAGATGGACTACCTGTAATGGAGATGAGAGGGTGAGAACAATTGTCCTATGATCTCCTCTGGATAGGTCAAGTATTGCAATAACGTACAGGGACTTCACCGTGCTGTTGGCAGTCAATTTCACCAGATAGGTCCCTGATCGGTCCACCACAATCGTTTCAGTAAAGTTGAGATTGAAGGGATGACCTTGAGGTGCTTTGGTGGGGACGGTAGTGGAGATAAGTTTCACGGACGAAAACACAGTAAAACCTAGGGAGATGGCCAAAAGCAGGATAATGATAACGGTCCTCACTTAGCACCACCCTTCACTACGTACTTAACCTTGCCCTTTTCCCTTATCTCCTCTATGAGACCTAGGCTCACCAATTTCTTCACCCTCCTATATACGGTGGTCCTAGGAAGGAGAGATAGCTCGGAGATCTTACTCAGGTTATCTGCTCCCGCCTTTATGGCTTCAAGTATCTTGATATCTCTGTCGTCAAGTTCGTTGGGCGGGGCAACCTGAGGAGTTGGTCTCCTTCTCCAGAGAAGGTAAGCCAGATACGCAGTGGCTCCACTGCTAACACCTGTACTGTAGATATATGGATTCAGGAACGGATTCTGATCCACAATATAGTACAGTACGGTAACGTTGCCAGTGCTGAAAGTGATATTAATGTATGACCCCTCCTCGTTGAGGGATGTTGGGGTCTGAGAGATATATGTAATCCTAGAGTTCAAGGGCAGAATGACGCTAACTGAAGAAATATTGGGTTGTGAGACTTCAATAACCCCCTGGGTCCTCACATGAAACTTGATCTCTGATGTGTTAACGGGATACACATATCCGCCTCTTTCTAGCACACCTTGTGTAGTCACCAAGGTCCAGTTGCTTGGAACAAGTATCCATTCGGGCCTGCTGAAGTAAAGTATCACTGTACCATTATAGTAAAACGTAGCACTAACCTGCGAAATGGTAACTGGTAACAACGCCAACGCTATCACCAGCAGAAAGATTACCCTTTGACGCATGACAGAAACACCGCTATTCCAGCTAGCGCAATGATGGCAAAATAGAACAGAAACGCTAGCGCCACAGATATAGCTGGGTAAGCTGGAACAATGAATGCCAATAGCTTAAGCAAATGCTCAGCAACCATGAATAAAAATAGAGAGAATAAGATAAAAAATGTTGTTACTTCTTTCTTCTGAGCAAAATTAGAACCACTATTATGATTATAATTACTACTATGATAGCTATGTAAAATGCAGGATTCTGTACTATCACTGAAGTTAATGGGGGAGTCACGGTGACGGAGAAATGATCGTTTTGAACGAATGGCACGAATGATCCTGTCTGGTTCCACACCAGGGTCAGGGTTAATGGATAAGAACCAACGGAGGCTCCTCCGCTCACATCAACCACATATGTGACATTTATCTCCTGTCCTGGACCGATATCACCAAGACTTGACTCTGACGCTGTCAGTCCCTGGAGAGGATTAGATGAGCTAACGTGAGGATATATAACGTCTGAAGTTCCAAGGATTGCCTTAACGTTCTTTGCTGTGGCGTTGCCCACGTTCTTAAGAACAAGGGTTATGGGAACCTTGGTATCGCCAGCCTGCAGGGAAGGATAGATCACATTGACTATCGTGAGGTTGGCCTTAGGATACACGGTGAGGGAGTACGACTTGGTATAGCTACCCCCATCGTAGAAGATGGTGAAGTTAAGGTGATACTGTCCTGGACTCGCTGAGTCGGGAACATTAATCAGGAAAGATACGTTAACAGGTACCCCCGGTGGGATAGCTCCAATGGTCAAGTTGTTCTGGGAAACCACCGGGAAGGGTGATTGCAGAAATACATATGAGTTCTGTGCAGTCGCTGTTCCATAATTTGTTATAACGCCGTCAACTCTCACGTCGTAGAATCCAAGGAATACCTGGGGCGGTACCGTGAAGAGGGATAGGGCTATTTTTGGCGGATAAATGGTGACCGGCACGTACTGGGTTACGTTAACATCGCTGTAATGCACAACGACAGGAATATAATACGTTCCAGGCGTAGCATTCGGGTAGACGTTCACGGTAACGCTACCCTCGTTAATTTGACCCGCTGGGACTATTCCTATCATGATCGAGCTCTGCGTGAACTGAATGGGGAACTCTGAGCTTGTAACGTAGAGAGACACGTTGAGCGCGTTAACGTCTCCCAGATTCCTTATTATAAAGGTTAAGGGCAGGTTAGTCTGTCCCGGTGCAGCAGTCAACGGGGAAGACGTTGACCCCCATACGCTGGATATGGAGAAGGTCTCATACCCCACTATGGGCACCGTAATGAATGTATTAATCACCTCCTTTCCCGAGAAGTACTGGATCTGGGCCGGGATCTGATAGACGCCAGAGGTGGCGTTGGGGTAAACTGAGGCGTAAGTTGTGACCTCTATGGGCTGGCCCGGAGGTAAGTAGCCCACGTTGAGGTAGTTTTGCATGAACTTGATAGGATAGGTTGAGGTCAGAAGTAGGGAGGCATTGGATATCTCCACGTTACCTTGATTGTCTATGATAAGGGTTATGGGAACGTTGTTATCACCAGGAGCAACCAGCTGTGGTGAGGATGGGGAGCCCCAAACGGCCTGAACTGATGCCCTGGTGTAGCCAAGGATGGCCACAGGCACATAGATGGTCTGCCTCTCGTCGAAGTAGTTGACAGTTCCCCGAATGTAATACACGCCAGGTGACGCGTTAGAGTATACAGAGACCGTTAATGTTGTCTCAGAGTAGAGCCCGGCCGGTATTATCCCAAGGTAACCACTCTGTTGCAGGAAATGTAATGGGAATTCGTTTTGAGGGAAGGTAATTGATACGTTATCCACATTGACGTCGCCTAGGTTGTTTAGTATGATGGTGAGTGGAAGCCTTGCACTACCAGCTCCAGCTATGATGGGGTTGGACGTGCTTCCCCAGACTGCGGTTGCAGAGAAATTAGCGTAACCAGTTATGGGAATAGAGATTGTGGTCGTTAATTTGCTGTGCGAGAAGTACTGGATCTGGGCCGGGATCTGATAGACGCCAGAGGTGGCGTTGGGGTAAACTGAGGCGTAAGTTGTGACCTCTATGGGCTGGCCCGGAGGTAAGTAGCCCACGTTGAGGTAGTTTTGCATGAACTTGATAGGATAGGTTGAGGTCAGAAGTAGGGAGGCATTGGATATCTCCACGTTACCTTGATTGTCTATGATAAGGGTTATGGGAACGTTGTTATCACCAGGAGCAACCAGCTGTGGTGAGGATGGGGAGCCCCAAACGGCCTGAACTGATGCCCTGGTGTAGCCAAGGATGGCCACAGAGGCGTTTAGGGTTTCATGGAAATGACGGAAAATGGCAATGGGTCCCGCAACCTTCAGGCTGATGTTATAGACACCGTTAGAGGCAGAGGTGTTGATGTTGTAGTAGTAAATTACGTTAATAACCTGCCCCGGGTTCCACTGAAGTACTGATGTGTTCTGCGTATTGTTGTAGTAGTTTATGAGTTCAAAGGGATACACGCTAAATGCTGAGATATTTACATTGTACAGGGCAAAATTGTTTGCATTTATCAAGGTAAAGTTGATAGGAACGTTTGTCATTCCCGGAGCCAGTGGTTCCTCCAAAGGTCTGGCATACATTATGAAGTGCAACTGCGGAGATGAGATTCCAATCCCATAAACCGGAACTGTCGCGAAAAACGTTCCAAGAAGTAATAGCCCCGTTATCAATATTGTGTACAAAGACCTTGATCTCATAGGTGCTAAAGATATATCTTTAGTATTTAAAGTCATGTAACGGTAGATGTTTCAAATCGTAATTACTAAATCGTGGCTCGGTCCAGCTACTTTCCCTTGAGTTCCCAGTACGCTCTTTCGAAGGCCTTATTCACGGTATCAAGGTAGCGGGTGAGATTTCTCATCTCATCGAGCCTTATCACAACGAGAAAAACATTGGTAGATCCGTTCTTGTTATAGAACGAGATCTCAGGTAGCTGGGCCTTCATGTTCTTAAATTCGTCCTCTATTATGTTACGAGCTCGCTCCAGCAATAGGTTACCTGGCACATCTGCATTCACTGTAAGCTGGTAAGGATATGAGAAAGACCCGTCCTCCTTTAATTTAGTGAAGACGGTGTTTCCTAGGAAAGCCGAGTTTGGAACCTTGACTAGGTTCCCGGATATGGTCCTCACCTCAGTGAAGAGGAGGGTTACCCTTTCCGCCTCGCCAACAATTGGGGGTGACCAGATCCACGATTGGAGTATTACTGCATCTCCAGGTCGTAGGGTCCTGCTAGATGTTACCATTACACCGGATAGAATGTTAGAGACCACGGTCTGAGCGGCTAAACCTATGGCCACACCGCCTACTGCACCGCCGATCGCAGCCCCTGTGAGATTAACCCCCAGGGCGGAAAGAATGGCCAACACCAGTAGAGTATAGAGGACTAGATCCACTACGAGAGACACCGTTCTTATGGTCACCTTGTCAGCTCTCGTCGCCAGATAGTTCTCCAGAGCATATTTAATGATTCTAATGACCACATAACCGCCAATACCTACTAAGGCCGCGTCCAGTCCAAGCTGAACATCATTAACGTAAGGCACAAGCTTGGAGTTGGAGGTAATAAAGGCCGATAGGACCACATGAAGAACATAAACTAATGCTCCAATTATCACCAGGAGTAAGAGGATTCTTATTATTGGTTTAGTAGAACTCATGGGTAATACACTGAGTTATCATTTCATTTATTTTTTACGACTTTTTGGACATCTTTGCCCGGAACTGATTAAGTCAATCAGCTCAGCTTTCGCTGAACAGACCGGAGCACGCTCCCATGGACTCAGCGATATATCTCCGCTACATACCAGACCAGAGAGGAAAATCCAAACCAAGAACAAGTAATTTTTTCAGCTAGTGGTGAACTGCCAGCGAGTGAAATTCATCAAAATGCCAAAAAGAGAAAGGGATGTTCACGTTGCCCTAGAAATATCATCTGAACTTTTCTCGTCTGCGCTGGGTAGATCGCTTGGTCTTCCTGTGAATGAGGTTGAGTTAGTCAAACTTGAGGACGGTAAACACGCACTTTCTATGGATCGTCTTGAGCAATTTGAAGGAAACAACGTAACTAACCTTTTCGAGCTGGGAATGGCCCTACCATTTGAGGAATTCCTGCTAAACGTGGATCTCAAGAGGGAACATGTTATGGCAAAAGATGGAAAGGGTCTTATCATAGATCACGGACATGCCCTGGACTCTTGGAAACCGCTTTATTACGTGGAACAAATACTGTACAGCCCTGTAACTAGGTTTAATCTATGGGCCACACAAGACTCGTTGAAGGAAGGGGTTGAAATAATCAAGGGAATTAACATCGATGAGATCTCCAAGACCTTGAGGGAGACAATGATGAGAGTTATGGACGCGGGTATTTGCAGTCTCTTCACGAAACAGATTATGGAGGAGCACCTTCATATCTCCATCAAGATTCTGAAACATAGAAAGACTATAGTCCCAAGGTTCTACTTATAGGGAAAGAGTTGATTTAGATGCTTTTGTTACTTTAATGCTTTATAATGAAGTTACCAAATATTCTAATTATGGAATGTGACGCTGCGGTTGTGCTAATTCTTAGGGATGACGGGAAATTTCTAGTAATAAAAAGGGCTGATCAGAAGGGAGATCCCTGGAGCGGACATATGGCACTTCCCGGCGGACATAGGGACGGGGATGAGAGTTGCGAGGCGACTGCCGTGAGGGAAGCTCAGGAGGAGGTGGGGATCACACCAACCAACTTAAGTTACCTAGGAATATACTCTCCCCACAACAGGGAAATGAGAGTTGCCGTGTTCGTTGGTTACACAAGTTCACCACAGGTGAAGATAGATGGAGAAGTAGATAAGTGGTTTTGGGTTGATCCCAGTGAACTTAGAGAAGAAAATGACCACTTCGTGTATCATGGCTACATTATCTGGGGGATGACCTACAGAATCCTGAAGGATTTCCTTTCAGCCCGGCAACGATCAAGTCATCAAGTCCAAGCCGTCGACCAGTCATCACTTAAGGAATAGGTTCTCATACTCTTTCACATATTTAACGCTTCTCTTCAGGTCGCTGAACAGCCTCGACGCCTCCTTCACATCCTCAGCCTTAACCACTCCCCTTCCAGATTTCCTTGCTATAACCCGTGATGGCTCAAGTAGCTGGATGGAGTACCTTAGGCTCTCCTCTGAAGCCATGTTGGTGAGTTCGTCTAGAGCTGCTAGCTCCAGTTCAATATCCAGTTCCTCCGCCCTTATGGAGATTATCTCCCTGCTCTCTTCCTTGCTGTAGGGCCTGGTTGTTATGATGAGGAGCCTGTCAAGTAAGTCTAGGGGCATACCGTGTGGCGCCTCAACGTCTGTGCCTCTTATCTTTGTGGTCCCCCTATTAGTGGCTAGAACCAGTATGGGAGCCAGTTCAGCTTCCAGAGCCTTCGTCAGGAAGGAAAACGTCTCTATATCCAGCATATGTGCGTCATCTATGAAGAGAACTCCAGGTATGAGCTCCGCAGTACCCTTATTGATCATGTCCTTCACGTAGGCATCCACCTGTTTCCTGATGTCCTGACTAACCTCCCTCTCACTCCACAGCGAGAACAACGCTGTGATGGAAATGCTCTGAGCCGCTAGGGTCAAATCTAGATCGTAAAGGGTGAACGTGTTCGTTAGTTCCTTTTCCTTCTTTACCGGTCCACTCGGGATCTCCACGGTTCTTCCAGTGTCTATGTCAAAGGTCTTTACTCCCTCCACTCCCTTGGCCTTTCCAGTCCTGACTACGTTTCCAGTCTCCGCATCAATCCATATCACGTCCCCCTTCCTTATTCCCATCTTGCTTATCTGCTCAGCTATGGTCTCGCCAGCGGTGAGCGTTCTCTCTTCATCCTTGGTTGCAAGCTTTATCTCCACCTCCCTGGGCATCTGAACATATGGGTTGAGCCTGCTCCTTGCAATCCTCATCTTGATGTCCTTTACTACCCCCTCATAAACCATTCTTCTTTGCCTTATCCTAACGCCTATGGACTTCCTTAGGGCTTGGGTGAGCACCTCCGTCTTCTTGAGATCCACGGAGTATATTTCTGAGGCATTGAGCGTGTTGAAGGGAGTGTCCTCTCCCAATTCCTTGGCTATGCCCACGGCCAAGGCCGTCTTGCCTGTTCCAGGTGGCCCCACTAGCAGGATTCCTTTACCTGCCATTTTACCCTGTTTTATCAACTGTACAACCACCCAGGCTGCTTCCCTGGCCTCAACCTGTCCCACGAGTCCATCAGCCTTAAATTTGGCCTTCCCATTTTCATCCACGCCGAGACCCGTAATATGACTATGAATACTTGCCCTTCCAGTCTCAACTTTTCTAACTTCTTTGATCTCAGCCATGGGACATCAGCAATTTTTTTGCGTCAATATTTTTGAATTTAACTTCCAAGGTTGCGTAAATGGTCCGGGTGATCCGGAACCTTGATGGGAGATAAAACTGGGGAAATCTTATAGTCTATGCCAATAACCTTTTTCTCCGTGATGATAACCTTTGGGGCAGAAATGTGAAGAGGTGGCGGCTAACTGACCATACCAGTTCATCTATCGGTGGGAAAGCTCAATGTGGACATCATCGTGAAGGCAGATAGAATTCCTGAGCCAGATCATCCTTTCTATACGGATACATTAAACATCTTTCCAGGTGGAGCGGCGACCAATTATGCACTAAGCGTGCACAGGTTGGGACATGGCTCCAAGATACTGGCAAAAATTGGCAGATCTCCCATAGTGAAATCATTAATGACTCAACTGGCCGAAGAAGGGGTTGGGCTTGATTACGTGGAGGAAGTGGACGCTGAGCCTAACCTCACTGTAATCTTCCTGAGAGAGGATGGAAGGATCTCCATGATCAGGAAGAAGACCCACTCGTTGATTCCCACGCCGGAAGACGTTAGCAAGATGAGGGGAATGTTCGATGTAATTCACTTCGCCTCGGTACCTCCAACTTCCGTAATATACGACGAGGGTGCAAGGCTGGTCAGTTACGATCCGGGACCCTATGCAGCGGAATATGGAGGGGAGAAGGTGGACGTAATCTACACCAACGAGGTGGAGTACGGCAGGCTGGGGTCAAGGATAGACGCAAAGCTGGTCGTGATCAAGCGTGGAAGTAGAGGAGCCATAGTACTGGGGGATGGGATTGAGTGCGAGGCAAATGGCCTCAAAGTGAAGGTTGTGGACACCACGGGAGCAGGTGACGTGTTTGACGCAGCGTTTAACGTTAAGTATTCCCAGGACGAGACAGTGGAGGAGGCTTTACGTTTTGCAATTACGGCCTCGGCTCTTAAAGTGGAAAGGCTAGGAGGTACCGCTTCCCCAACCCTTGAGCAGGTTGAAGAAAGGCTAAAAAAGAATGAAGTAAAAGTAATTTGTAGATGATTGTATTATTTGTTGACTTTGACTATTTCTATGCGCAGATCGAGGAGATCCTGAACCCGTCGTTGCGGGGTAAGCCTGTGGTGGTCTGCGTTTACTCTGGCAGGAGCAAGGACAGCGGAGCCGTGGCCACATCAAACTATGAGGCCAGGAAACTGGGAATCAAGGCAGGAATGCCCATAATCAAGGCAAAGGAGATGGGAAAGGACGCTATCTTTCTTCCCATGAGAAAGGAAGTTTATCAGGAGATGTCCAGGAGGGTGATGGAGATTATATCCAACTACGGTGACAGACTTGAGGTGGCAAGTATTGATGAGGCCTACCTGGACATAACGCGACGAGTGAAAAACTTTGATGAGGCCCGGGAACTGGCGATGAGGTTGAAGGCAGAAATACTTGAAAAGGAGAAGTTAAGGGTGACAGTGGGTGTAGGCCCGAACAAGGTCATTGCTAAGATAATTGCTGACATGAATAAACCTGACGGATTGGGAATAGTTTATCCTGAGCAGGTTAAGGAGTTTCTAGATAATCTTGACATATCCAAGGTGCCGGGAGTTGGGAAGATAACAGAGGAGGTTTTGAGGAAGGCTGGAATTAGCAGGCTGGGCGATGTTAGCAACAGGACCGAGGAACTGGTTAGGCTGGTGGGTAGAAGCAAGGCAAATTACCTGTTAAGTCTGGCAAATAACACTTACCACGACCCTGTGAAGACTAGGGAAATAACCCACAGGGGAAGATATGTCACCTTACCAGAGAACACCAGGGACATTGAAAAGATACTTCCATCCCTGAAGAAATCCATAGTGGAAGCGTATTCAAAGGTGGATGGTATACCCATGGAGATCTACGTTGTGGCGATCATGGAGGACCTCGATATAGTGAGCAAGGGAAGGAGCTTCAAGTTTGGCATTTCTCAGGACAGGGCACTATCAGTGGCACAGGAGTTATTGCGCAGAATCATAGAGTCTGACGGGAGGAGACTCAGGAGGGTGGGGGTGAGGCTGGGTAAGATAACCAGATCCTCAACCCTCGAGGATTTCCTCCACTGATAGCGATATTACACCCTCGAGTTTCCTGAGATCCGGTTTCCCATATCTGTTCACGTAATTGAGATACCCCCTAACTCCCCTCTCCTCTCCTTCTATTCTGGACTCCACCCTGGGGTTTAGTATGAGAGGGATATTCTCGGTTACTCTAGTTCTCTCCACCCTTATGACCTTTGATAGTCTCTCCATGTCCTCCCTCACCCCCTCTGCCCTCACTATCACCTTATCGCCCTCCACTACCCTCACGTCGTTTACCTCTCCATACTTGTCCTCGACCAACACGAATCTGGCTAGCCTTCCCCCCTCCACGTCCTCATAAAAGTTCAGGCCCAGGAGATACTTCCCGTGTACTGCCAGGGGGATGACAGCTAACCTTTCGTGACCTGAAAGGTTAGCTATAGCCTTTATTTTGACCTTCATGAATCTACTTCCGTGCTCGAGATAGATGGCTCTTTCGGTGAAGGTGGAGGGCAGATCCTGAGATCGTCTTTGACACTCTCATGTCTCACGGGAAGGGGATTCAGAATAAGGAGGATTAGGGCAAAGAGGAAGAACCCGGGACTTCAACCCCAACATCTAGCCAGTGTAAGGGTTATGAAGATGCTCACCAACGCCAGGGTGAGAGGGGACTACCTTGGATCTACGGAGCTAGCATTTGAACCTGGGAACGTTATTGAGGGAGACCTCTCCGTGGATGTGGGAACTGCTGGGAGCGTGACGCTAATTGCCATGACCGCCATCCCGGTGATGATCAACAGAAAGATTTCCCTTAGGATAAGGGGAGGAACTGACGTGCCTCTATCTCCTCCTGTGGATTACATGAGGCTTGTTCTCATCCCAGTTCTGGAGAAGATGGGTATCACCGGGAAGATAGAGGTTAAGAGGAGGGGCCACTATCCTGAAGGAGGAGGAGAGGTGGTGGTCTACGGCTTTAGGGGTGAACCGAGTGACTCGGTCCTTAGCCATTTCGGTGAGTTGAGGGAGATAAGGGGGATATCACATGTCACCTCCTTGCCATCCCACATTGCCAGAAGGCAGGTGACGGGAGCAATGGAGGTTTTGAAGGAGTTCAAAGTTCCCGTGAACATAGAGGAGGAGATAACCAAGGAGGGAAGTAAGGGCACAGGAATAGTGCTTGCAGCCTACGGATCCTCGGTCATGGGAGCAAATAGCATAGGAGAGATAGGAGTTACCGCGGAAAACGTTGGGAGAAAAGCTGGCACAGATCTGGTCAGGGAATTGAAAACTGGTGCCGGAGTGGACTCACACATGGGGGATATGCTGGTGATCTTCTCAGCATTTGCGAACTTGGAGTACTCAGCTTCATTCCTTACCCAGCACACTGAAACTAACATAGAGGTAACGAGAAAGTTCCTTGGGGTGGACGTAACCCTGGAAGGCAAGTCCCCCTCTAGGATCAGGATAAGGAGGAAGTAGGAGGATAAATTACGGCCCTCCCTGCTATTCTCCCTTCCATAAGGTCCATGATTGCCTGATTAACCTCCTCCAGAGGATAGGGCACCGTTAAGGTCCTAAGTTTACCCTTCTCAAATAACTCCACTACCTCCTTTAAGTTGCTCAGGGTTCCATAAAGTATTCCCTTAACCCTGAGTCCCCTGAGAACCAGAAGCTGGCCCGGTATGGTCAGCTCTCCCCCAAACTCGCCCACAACCCTGAGCTCACCGGTCCTCCTCAGTAGCCATGGTAGCTCCTTTAGGGTGAGGTCACTGCCCACGTAATCTATAATAAAGTCAAATTTCCTTGTCCCCACGGAGCTAGAGAGATCTGTGGAGTATTCTCCCTTGGTGAAGACCACTTCGTCTGCCCCCAGTTCCTTGGCCTTCTTAAGCTTCAGGGAGTTCCTACCCACTACCCACACCTCGGAATTGATGTTCCTGAGAAGCTGGATAGAGAATAGCGCGACTGCTCCCGTTCCGAGCACTGCAACCCTGCTTCCCTCAGTTATCCCCTCCACCGAGCTCACGGCTGTAACCCCCGCATCTGCCAACGGAGCAACCTCAAGTGGTGAACCTCTCACGGGTACTAGGGGGAAGCCTGAGACATCAATCCTCTCAGCGAACCCTCCATTCCTGTGAATACCCAGAACCTCAACCCTCTCGCAGAACTGTGGAACCCCGGACCTGCACTCTTTACATGTGCCACATCCCCTGGCGTTATAAACAAGAAACGCGTTTCCCCTCTCATCCACAACGGATATCTCGTGCCCCAAAACCAGAGGTAACCTGGTCTGGATGTCCCAACTCCACTGTCCCGTAAGCACATGTACATCTCCGTGGCATAACCCAGTGGCTCCCACCTTGACGGATCCCGGAGGAGTAGGAACGTCCTCTAAGGAGAGAGGTCTTCCAAACTCTCGAAGAACTGCAGCTAACATTACCATCCTGCCTTGAGGTATGCGTCCCTTTCCCACTGGGTTATGAAAGACTCATACTCGTCTATCTCTCTCGTTTTCAGCTCAAGGAATGCCCTTATCAACTCGTCCCCTATGGAGTACTTCAGGGAGGTGTCCCTTTCCAGATAGCTCAGGGCTTCCCTCAAATCCCTCGGAATGCTCTTGACAACGCTGTTAATTTCCGTATCCAAGTTCTTCTCTATACCCTCTATACCAGCCAAGATTATTGCCGACAACAGCAGGTAGGAATTGGTCAACGGATCCGCAAGCCTGAACTCTATTGCCTTCTGCTCCTTTATATTGCTGGGTATCCTGAGGAGGAAGTGTCTCTCCGAACCCATCCCGCCTAGGTTTGGAGTCACCAGCTCCTTAAACCTCTTATAGGAATTTATCGTGGGGGAGGCTATTGCAAGGATTGATCCCAGGTGCTCCAAGATTCCGCTAAAGAATGCATAGGCGGTTCTGCTTAACCCCACTCCCTTGGGATCATTGGAATCCAGCATGGCATCGGAGCCATCCGTCTTCACCAGCCTCAGGTAGATATCCATGCTACTTCCGGGTGTATTGGCAAAGGGTTTCGGCATGAATGTAGCCATCCTCCCATGAATCTTAGCCACGTCCCTGATTACTTCCCTAGCTGTAATAAGATAGTCAGACGCGCTCATGACGTCAGCTGAGGAGAAGGTGATCTCATACTGTCCGGGACCATAATGCTTGTTTATCATTTCCACCTGCACGCCAACCATTTCAAGGTGCTTGATCACATCCTTCAAGAAGTCCTGCTGATCCATAAGGCCCTCAGGAGAAAAGGCCTTTCCCATATCAGCTGTCTCCCAACTACCCTGATTGTTTCTGAGGAGGTAGAAGGTGGGCTCAAAGGAAGTCTCTAGCTTGAGGCCGTGTTCCTCCAGTTTATTCACTGCCCTCTGCAGGAGGCTCCTCGTGCAGAAGGGTAACGGTGTCCCGTCCGATGAAAAGAGAAAGGAAAGTACCCTGGCTGTCCTCTCCAGGTAGGGAATTATTACGAAGGACTGGGGATCAGGCACAGCTATCATATCCTCGTACCTTGACATCAATGGTCTGTCCTGAAAATCCAGCATGACCAGGGACTCGGCATAGGGAACCCCAAGATCCTGCGTCATTATTTTCTCAAACTCTGCCCTTCTAAGGGATCTTCCTCTCACGTGACCTAGGATGTCTATGAACTCTACTCTCACGTAATCTACTCTGCCGGACTTGAGGGTCTCAATGAGATCTGTCCTTGACAACTTAATCTGCTGTTTAGTGGGCCATCCAAAATAAAAGCATTAGGTGATGGAACAGTTATTTAGCCCAAGTTGGAATAATACCTGTGGATCCACAGGAACTGGAAATAATGAACTTGGGCGTCATGGCCTGTCAGAGGAGGGTGACAAGGATAGGGAATTATGAGATACGTTTCTGTAGAGAAGTTAAGAATGGTCTCTTCCTTTACCTGGTTGAGGTTAAGTTTAGAGGATACCTTAAGTCTAGGGGAGTCTTCACGGATTTCAAGAATGCCACACTTTTCGCTGGTTCTTGGATCAAGAGCCTGATATGAAACGCGTCAAACCTCTTTCCTTATGTCCAGAATGACGTGGTACTTTCCAGGGTTAACGCTTCTTACCACCCTTCCCTTTATCGCTCCTGGAAAAGTAGACATGGCCTTTCTCACCGGATCTTCACCCCGTTTCACCTCCACCTCCGCGAAGAGATGAAGATAGCCTCCAGGCTTAAGCTTTGACAAGGCCAGCTGATATGCCTCACTATCCCTTTCTGGCAGGGGCGAGATTATTCTATCCAAGGGTTCAAGCTGGTTAAGTCTGACGAACGCATCACCATACATGGGTATTACTCCATACGCGTCATTGAGCTCCACGTTCACCATCATGAAGTAATAGGCGTAGGGATTGATGTCAATGGAATATATTACCTCTGGTTTCCTCAACTTGTAAGCCAGAATTGAGATGGGACCAAACCCCGAGAAGAGGTTTCCTACCCTTTCCCCGGGTCTGACCTTTTCCGCTATTCTCCTGTGTTCATATGATAACTTCTCTGAGAAAAAGACCTTCCGTATGTCAAGATAGTAGGAACAACCGTGTTCCCTGTAAATGGTGTCGCTCCTAGCCTCCCCAGCCAGATGAAGATAGGTGGGAAGCCTGTACAACCCTGAAACGTCCCTCTTCCTACCCCACACTGACTTCACCTTGGTCCTCTCCATTACCTCCTCTGCGTATTTCTTTAACTCGCTGATTTCGTATTCGAAGGGTATGGGAATGACCGCTATGTCCCCGATTATCTCAATTCTTTTCCAGATGCGACTTTTCCCCAAACTCATTGATAATCTCCTGTACCTCCTCCACGTCCTTGCTCCCCACGTTCAGGGGAACAGTTCCGTCAAGGACTGGCTCTCCTCCCACAATCACAGTCTCTGGGACTCCTGTAGAGAACACCAATGTCTCGTAAGGTGATGTCAGGTCAAGAGGATAGAAGGGAGGCTCGTTCACCTGATAAACGACCAGGTCTGAAGTGGAACCTATCTCCAGAGGATAGCCCATGAGGAGTTGATTGTAACCCCAGAGAGTGGCTGACCTGAAGGCCTCCTCAGGGGTGAGCAATAACCTGGAAACGGCAAATCCCAGTTCCGCTCTGGGGTCATACCTCAAGCTGAGGTCCAAGGCAATTGAGGGTGAGTACGAGCCCAGGGTGAACTTACAAACCTCCACTGACGGAAGAAACGAGAGCCCCAAACCGCGCTGTTTCACAACTGAGAGATCTCCTCTGGATCCTCCACCCAGAGCTATCACCCTATTTGGCGTGTTCTCTGTGAGGTTGACTGACCTGTCTATCAAGACGGGAACTCCGAGCTCATTGGACACGGCTGTGACCTCGCCAAGTTCTTCGGCATCACACAGTTTCAGAACCACCCTGGTCTCTCCCCCGCTCCACTTCTCGTGGAGAACCATGAACTCCCGTTTCCAGTCCGACGGGCCCCAGCTACAACCCACGTTAACTGCAATTATGGGTCTTATTCCCACCTTAATCATGGCCCTCGCCACGCTCTCCGGATAGGGATCTGCAGTCACTGCGGTGGTAACTCCAACCCTCAGAAGATGATAAGCACCTAGGATAGCCAGATGATAAACGTCGTTCTGCGTCATTGAGGAAACCAGATCGTTTGGGTTTTTCCTACCTGAAACTATTGAGTACCTGAAGGGGTAAAGTGAGAGAATGGTATGTGTGGAGACTAGCCCAGGAGAAACGATTCTATCACTGCCTCCTAGAACAAGTTCCGCGTCCTCGAAGTCCTCTGGTTCCTCCCTTGTCACGGCAACTAGCCTAGATCCCTCTATACCCAAGTGAACATTTCTCAGCACATCTGTCTTTCCGTAAGCCAATCCTGCCTTAATTAATATCTTCAAGATTCTTCCTTGAATTGAGTAGAGCCTGTTCAACTTATAAAGGTTCGGAAAACCTCACCCCTCAGGGCGGGATAGCCACAAACATCAGCAATGCACCACATGAATTTCTCGTGATCATGCGGTTCCTCTCAGTTAGCCGTTTATAACCGGAGAAGTCGTATTTTATCATACCTTGTTTATCGAGGCTCTTGAGGAGGAGGCCAACGCTATTCGCAACGTGGAACCTAGGGTACACGTCAAACTGGAGAGAGGAGTGATAACTGGAGCGGGAGATTCCTACGCAGCATGCCTGGCCATAGAGGGGATAAGTAAGGGAAAGTTTAGATGCGTCGACCCGTATGACCTACTGGAGTGGGATCCTCCCGCATCTCTGGTTATAGTGTCGGTTTCAGGAAAACCCGTAGTTTATCAATGGTTACTAGAAAAATTTAAAGGTAAGAGCAAGATTTACGTGGTAACGGCCAACCCGAGATCGAGGATTGCGGAGCAGGCTGATGAGATCGTGGATATACCCTACACGCCCAAGTTACAACTTCCAGGAACCCTCTCCTTCTTCTCCACCCTCAAAACCCTATACGGGCTGGCCGGGATTGAGGAAAAGGTAGAGCAGGGTAAACCTCTTCCTTTAGGCCATGAACCATTCTTCGTGGGAAAGTCCGGGAACTACGGGATTGCCTACTTTGCCTCTCTGAAGATGTCAGAGATCTTTGGCGAAATCAGTAGGGCAGAAAGGTTTGAGCAATTCCTCCACTCTCCAATATTTTCCACCAAGGACAGGAGGGTAATACTTCTCTCCTCCGGTGATGATAGGGAGAGAAAACTCTTGAGCGAAGTGGATAACTTATCCTTAACCGAATGCACTACCCTGCTGTGTAACGCTGAGTCCGTGATCCTATCCGTAATCCAAGAAATGAGGAGGAGAGGATGGGACAGAATCTATTACCTCGAGAACAAAAATATCTTAAGGGCCAGTTCCAACATGATATATTAGGTGCGTGAAATGACCGATGAGGTAGACTTAACGAAGCAATCGGGAGGTTGTGGGGCAAACTCTCCTGCAGTTACCTTGATGAAATTCTGGTTAGAAACTGGAGGTAACAGAGATATCAAGGTGTTCGCCACACCCGGTGTACAGGCTGACCAGGTTGATATGTGGGCCATGGCCATGAGCGACCAAGGGGTAAAGATACTCAAGAAGGAAAATGAAGACGGAAAGGTCGTGTACATAATACACTTACCGTGATAATCATGAATTATCTTAAAATAGGTGAGGTCACCGGTATTGCACTCCTTTTCATATCTGCAATTATCTATATACTAGGAGATCCTCTGCTCAGACTCATCTCCTACCAGGGACCCATTCTGGCAGGAGGGTTGCTCGGCTGGTATGTACTGCATAGCTCTACACCCAACGAGAAATATGTGGAGGATCAGGATGGGGAGAGGGTTCCAGTAACCTCGGTCCTGCTGAGAGGAAAAGCGTGGCTCCTTATTATCATTGGGGTTTTACTCATGATCCCGTGGTTTACTCCTCAGATCTATACAGTGGCACTACATCAGCAGATAATATTCGTGATGTCCTTCATCTTTCAGTTTATTGGAGGATTTATAGTTGGTTACGTTGTACCTTCCCTGAGGTTCATGGAGAAATTTATTCTATATTCACTTGGATTTGGAGCGGATCTGTTCTTTGTCCTTCTACTTTACATTTACTCCAATCTCTTTGAGGTGTCTCAGACAGCTCTTCTGAACAACGTGCTGATCCTAGTTTATGGAGTGAAGCTATTAGAGGGTATAATGTTCGGGGTCTACATTGTGAGAAGGATTAACGCAATTTAAGTAAACATAGCTCTTGGATCAACACGATGTCAGTTTTATACTCCAGCAAATAGTAGTTCAGAGATGAAGGGAAGAGTTGTTCTAGTTGGCGCTGGACCTGGTGACCCAGGACTCATCACCGTGAAGGGACTACAGCTTCTGAGCTCCTGTGATGTTGTAGTATACGACAGGTTGGTCTCCGAGGATTTACTTAAATTCACCAGGAAAGACGCTGAGCTCATATATGCAGGGAAAAACCTTGGCGAGTCGTATAACCAGTCCCTGATAAATGAAATACTCCTTCAGAAGGCCAGGGAGGGTAAATTAGTAGTAAGATTGAAAGGTGGAGATCCGTACGTGTTTGGGAGGGGAGAGGAGGAATGCTCTTTCCTGACAGAAAGGGGAATTGATTGCGAAGTTGTCCCGGGAGTTACCAGCGCCATAGCAGCTCCGGCCTATGCAGGAATCCCTGTAACATCAAGGTGGTTTTCCTCGGGATTCTGCGTACTTACGGGATCCAAGGCCGATGGCTCCAGTATAGATCCGGACTATATTCCCAGGAAGGGAACCCTCGTGATTATGATGGGAATATCCAAGATAGATGAGGTGAAGAAAGCCATTCTTGGGATTAGGGATCCGAGGGAACCTGTTGCCATTATAGAGAAGGGAACCACTCCTTCCCAAAGGGTTGTGGAGTGCACATTGGAAAGACTGGATTACTGCGTTAAGGAAAACAACGTCTCATCCCCAGCCGTTATAATTGTGGGAGAAGTGGTAAAGTTAAGAAATAAATTGTGGAACTACCACAATGTCTTAGGCTGAAAAATTTGAAGGACCCCGTGTGTGGAGAGGAAGTTTCAGCATCTACTTATACATACACGTACAAGGGTAAAACATACTATTTCTGTAGCCCCATGTGCATGGCGGAGTTTAAAAAGAGACCTGAGAAGTACTTGAAACAAGGTACATGAAAAACATTTATACGTTGCAGATCATTGGGTTATATGTACCCGCCAAAGTTCGGTTATGTTATACCCGACTCGATAGATGAGGCAAATGAGTTCCTGGAAAAGCATGAAGATGCCAAGGCACTTGCTGGTGGCCATAGCCTGATTCCCATGTTAAAACTCAGGATACTCAGACCCTCATATCTAGTGGAGTTGAAGGGTTTGAAAGACCTTCATTTCATCAAGAGGGAAGACGGTAAGATAAGGATCGGCGCGCTTACTACACATTATGAGATTGTGAAGGCTAACCTGCCCTTGTTGAGCGAGGCCGGAGCCACTGTAGCTGATCCCCAGGTCAGGAACATGGGTACCATAGGAGGAGTAATATCTCATCTGGATCCGGCTGCTGACTATCCCGCTTCCCTGATTGCAATGGATGCTGTGGTGAGGATTAAGGGTACCAGGGGGGAAAGGGAGGAACCCTTCAGGGATTTCGCAAAGGACATGTTTTCCCCAGATCTAAATCCTGGAGAGTTGGTGAAGGAGGTTGTGATACCTGACTTCAAGGGGTATTCCTTTGCCTACAAGAAGCTGGAAAGGAGGGCAGGAGATTACGCCATAGTGGGGGTAGCCGTTCTCCTGAAGAAGGAGGCAGGGATAGTTAAGGATGTCAGGATAGGACTCACTGCCGTCAACAATAAGGCGGTAAGAGCTACTGAGGCGGAGAAAATACTTCTAGATAGGTCACCGGATGAGAAGCTTATAGAGGAGGCAGCAGACAAGGCCATGAGTTACGCTAACCCCACCTCGGATATAAGAGGAAGCGCTGAATACAAGAAAAAGATGACAAAGGTTATGACCAAGAGAGCTTTACAAGATGCGTTGAAGAGGTGAACAGAATGAAGGTGTACGAGAAAGATCAAAAGGTGAAGGTAACCTTCAAGGTTAATGGTAAGGAAATGGAGACCGAAGTGGAACCCCGCAGACTACTTGTACACGTTCTGAGAGATCTAGGGTTCACCGGAGTACATATAGGTTGCGATACATCAAACTGCGGTGCATGTACGGTCCTCCTGAATGGAAAAAGCGTTAAGTCGTGTACTCTTCTAGCTGTTGAGGCAGATAACTCGGAGATCACCACAATCGAGGGTCTAGCCAAGGACGGAAAGCTTCACCCAGTTCAGGAAGCGTTCTGGGATAAGCATGCTCTGCAGTGCGGTTACTGTACCCCTGGCATGATCATGCAGAGTGTCTGGCTCCTGAAAGAGAATCCTAACCCAACAGAGGAGGAAATAAGAGAAGGTATCTCTGGTAACCTTTGCAGATGTACCGGTTACCAGAACATCGTTGAGGCAATTAAGACAGCCGCCGAGAAACTTCGATTAGATCAGCCTCTGTATCAACGTCAATGAGCACTTCTTCCCCACACTCCACGAAACACAGATCCGACCTTTTTTTGAGAATGTTCTTGGCTCCCACGTCACCGGTGAGGTTATCCACCTGATCAAATAACTTTTTTGAGAGAAGGACAGGATTACCCCATTCTCCTTCATGTACAGGAACAACTGCACTACATGAAGGAGAAAAGTGGTTCAATATTTTGGAGATCGTATCCTTAGTTATGAGGGGCATATCCCCTAGCACAACCAGCACGCCTTCGGAGTCCCTGAAGTAGCGTATTCCCAACTTAAGGGATGTGGATATTCCATTTTTCCAGTAGGGGTTATACAGTATTATCTCGTCTGGGAATTGGGCAATAATTTCTGGTGCATACTTTCCCGCAACTATCACCCTTTCCCGGGGTAAAGCGTTCAGCACCAATCCCAGTACGGGGACATCCTTTATCTTGGCCAATAACTTGTTTCCCCTGAACCTAGACCCCTCTCCTCCTGCAAGAACAAGTATCCCTATCACGTTCACATGTATGCTATGTTCTTTATTATATCTTGAATAACTAATGGAGTAACTATCTTCTTTAGAATGTCCTCCAGTACGGCAGATCTAAACTCCGGTTTATTAACTAAATTCCTTGACTCGTATTCTAGTTTCCCTGAATTGGCAACCCTCTTTATTAGCTCATCAGCCAGTTCATCGAAGTTCATCCCATTAACTATCTCGCTCCACCTGCTGGATTTCTCCTCCAGAGAGAACTGATTATTTACTAATTTGTTAAAATAGTTTTTCAGTTCAGCATTACGGCCTAGCTTCTGTATTAGGGTATTCGTGAATTTCTTCCTTATAACAGGGACTGATAGGAGCACGAAATATGACTTACCTCCTAGGCTCCACGAGTTCGCCCTATCTGCAACTTCATCAGCTGACAGTAGAATCGCATTCTTAAGCACGTCCCTGAACGTGTCTATTATCTCCTCCTCGTTAACCTCCATGTTCATTTCCTCAACAGGCTTCCTTGTAGGCTCAAGCCTAGCAAAAGACCCATATACAGAGGTTGTATTGAATTTCCAAGTGGAAAATGGACAAATAGTGAGAACTTTCTTGCTCTTAATTTGCACGAGCTTACCGTGATACGTAGTGAAATAGGATCCAGCGCATTCCTTGTCCTCCCCTGAATATCCTAGTTTTCGAGCCCAACAACCTACATGTACTGTTCCATTCACTTTATCCTTGAGGAGTTCATATGCAAGAACTCCCTGTTCACCACTCAGCTTATTGTAAACGTATAGCCCCTCTGGACAGAGGAAATACACTCCTTTCAACCCCTGTTTCTCCTTCATTTCCTTAATTCTCATGACGTCTGCCTTGGCTCCTTCAACATCTCCAGCGATCAGTTTATCAAAACCACAGCATGATCCATCTACCACCTTAACTCTTGGAGAGTAATTGTTGAGCTCTTCTCCTTTATCTAGTAAAAATTGCAAAAATCCCTCAATTCCTTGCATGTCATACTTGGCTGCACATCCAGCGAAGAGCATGACGGGAGGTCTGTTCTTATACTTATCATCTACCATCTTTTCCATTTCCCTGATTCTAAAGGAAACCTGAGGGGTATCTATAGGCGTCACTGTTTTTTTCTCCTTGAGTTTGGGTAGAGCTTCCGTCACGCTGGAAATATTCACACCCACGGGGCATACATCTTGGCATTCCATGCACCCGAAACAGGCCTCAAAATTAACCTCCCCTGTGAAAAGCCTGCTGAATTTCCCTGGAGGTGACCTTGAGTAGTCCTGGGTTGTCCTGTAAGCTAAACAGGAATCCAAGCATTTACCGCAGTTTACACACTTCAGGGCCTCTAGATATTCGGCCTTGATGGTATTGGCGTATTTTGGAACCCTGATATCCTTATCGAACTTATTGAGTATTGTTTTCTCTATCTCTGAATATCCCTGAAGATTGGGAAAGGGGACCACGGAAGGGTTCTTTTTAAGGAAGGAGAATAGATCGTCAATTTCGTCTTTAGAAATGGAACCACATTTCACAACCTGCCTAGATGGCGAGTTGTAGTTAATGACGTAACCCACAGCCCACTCCACGTTGGGTACATCCACAACCTTCTCGAACCTCAGGCAAATAGGTATCTTGCTATTACCCAGTAACTTTTCCATCAACGAAGAAATTTCCTTTATCAGTTTGGCCGTATCAACTGAGCCATTTCTTTTCTCGAGCAATCCAGAGTAAATTGATGGGACATAGTAAACTTCCTCTCCATCTCTGACAATACCTGTCCACGAGAATTTTGATTCCTCTGATGTCTCCACTAGCTCTCCATAGTTCACTGTTAAGAGTGAAACAGTGAACTTATCCTTGAACTCGTGGACTATTTTTTTATAGTTAACAAAACCGAACTTGTAACTACCAAATCCTGAACCGTTAGTTGCAACGAATCCACCGACGCTTCCCATTAGATACATGGGAAATAGGGCCGGGTATAGATTATCTCTAGACAGCCTGTCAAGAAGTTCCTTGAAGGTGATACCGGAAGGCACGTCCAACTTTGAGAAAGTTCCCCTGTTCTCCACAACCCTGTAGACGCTTCCATCCTCAAACTTGGATGGGGCCATTGTAACCCTGGGGTTAAGGTACTGTAATATGGAACCCGACATGGAGGTTCCCCTGCCTATAATAACCTCTTTCTCCTCAGTTACCATCTGCTTCTTTATGGGTTCCAACCCCATTATAGCAATGGCCCTACTGAAGATGGAAGCGTCTAATAGCATTCGGATGGTTTAGAAGTTAGAACATTTAAATATATTTACCTTAATTCACCTAATGGTCGACGTAGTAATACCTATCAGTGTTTCCGGTGTCTGGCGTCCCTTCATCTCTGAGAGAGCTGAACAGTCAGGCTCCGTGGGAATTACGGTGATACTGGAGCCCTACTCCTTCGCTAGGGTGACACAAGGGGAAGGAGTGTATCTCAATGGAAATCTAGTAAAAATGAAAAATATAGAATATCTAGAGGCCAGAATGGGCAAGGTAAGGGTAGAGATTGAGAGCGGAGTACCCCTGGGATTCGGATACGGAATGAGCGCCTCTATAAGTCTAGCATACGCCTTAGGCGCGTCACAGATAAAGGGCTTAGAACTGGAGCATGCGGTCCTCATGGCCCATGAGAGCGAGGTCATTTCGGGGAACGGACTGGGAGACGTGGTCTCCCAGTTCTTTGGTAGAAACATAGTTTACAGGGAGAGACCTGGATTTCCGCCCCACGGAAAGATAAGGATCCTCGACATATTCTCTGAGGACATCTACTCGAAACCGCTGGAGATGCTCCCCACGAAGTCCATACTTCAGCCTCTTGATATTTCGTTAGTCCTGATTGACGAATTCCTAAGCAATCCCTCCCTGATAAAGTTCTTTGAGGTGTCAAGAAAATTTACAGAAGCGCTAGGGTTCAGAAGTCCCTATCCGAACTCCTTCAGAAAGAAGGGACTAATACTTAAATTGGGGAAACCGGAGTCCGACACATGGATAAAACACAGGATCGCAAGTCGAGGAGCGTACGTGGAATAGTGCCAGAAAATCACCCCAGAAGAGAGTCCATACTAACTAGGGAGAGACTGGTAGAGGCGCTTGATAAAGACGTGGTTGTTCCCCAAGGATTGATTGCACAGGGTAGAGGTGAGTGCTTTGATTACCTCATAGGGGAGAGAACCAGGGATTTCGCGGAGAGGGCTATCCTGGAGGCAGCAGTTCTTTTGGTGGAGGCAAAGAACCCCGTGATTTCGGTCAATGGCAATGTGGCTGCACTTGTACCAAGGGAGATCGTAGAACTGGCTGATACTATTCCGGCTAAACTTGAGGTAAACCTCTTTTACAGGGATGAGATGAGGGAGAGGGCAATAGAGAAAGTCCTGCGGGATGCTGGAGCAAAGGAGGTCCTCGGTGTGGGAGAGGATGCCTCGGAGACCATCCCAGAGCTGTTCAGTGAGAGGAGAAGGGTAAGCAGGAGGGGGATATTCTCCGCTGACGTGGTCCTGCTGGGCCTTGAGGATGGTGACAGGACGGAGGCGCTCGTAAGAATGGGGAAGAAGGTAATAGCCATAGACCTTAACCCGCTTTCTAGGACTTCCCTAACTGCTAACGTGACAATTGTGGACAATGTGACAAGGGCAATACCAGCCTTGAGGAACAAGGTTTTAGAGGTGAAGGGATTGGGAGAAGATGAAAGGAAGAAAATCCTGACAGGTTACAATAACAGGGAAGTCCTGAAAAGCGCAATGAAGTTCATGGCTGATAGATTATCTCAGCTCTCTCTTGACTTGTAGTTTTCCTTCCCAGGGAATTTGCCAGTTCTCACGTCATCAACGTATCTTTTAACTGCCTCCCTGATCTCAGTCTTCAGGTCAAGGTATTTCCTTGAGAAGTAAGGTTGAATATCCCCCATACCTAGCAGGTCATGAATAACTAGCACTTGGCCGTCGCAGTAAGGACCGGCACCTATACAAATGGTGGGCACGGATACCCTTTCAGTTATCTTTCTGGCTATTTCCGCATAAACGTTCTCAATCACTATGGAAAAGACGCCCGCCTCTTCCAGAGCCAGGGCATCTGAGATGAGCTTGGACTCATCCTTCACAGTTCTGTATCCACCGAGGGTCAGATATCTCTGAGGTGTGAGACCTATATGACCCATGACGGGGACACCAAACTTCACTATGTTGGCAACCCTGTCGTACACTTCAACTCCCCCTTCAAGCTTCACCGCGTCGGCTCCCTCGCTGGCTAGTATCCCGGCATTCTTTACTGCAACCTCATTGGATGGTTCATAGCTCATGAAGGGCATATCCACCACTACCAATTGCCTCGGTGACGCCCTCACGACTGCCCTAGTATGGTGTACCATGTGATCCATGGTGACCTGAAGCGTTGACGGAAAACCTAGGACGTTCATTCCCAGGGAGTCTCCCACCAGAAACCCGTCAATTTCACTCTCCCCCAATATCTTTGCCATGGAGTAATCGTAGACTGTCAGCATGGTTATCTTTTCTTTCCCCTTCTTTTTCAGGAAATCCCGAATAGTTAATTTTTGCATTGCTGTTCCTTGCTATTCTGGAGGCTAACGTTAAAATTTTCTTGATCCTAGTGGTAATGTCCTTGGTTTCATCGAACTGGACCGATCTCCTATATACGTCTAGGAGGAGGGGAAGATCCTCAAAAGCAATTTTCCTGAAAATTGCCCTATCCACGTCACTCTTAACACCCCTCTGTAGGAGGGACTGAAGCTTCCTCTCCAGATCCTCCAGCCCAAGGCTCATGGCCTGGGTCCTTATCAGGACTATTTCTGGATCCTCCTCTCCCTGATCCAGGGACTCCCTGACCGATTCAAGGTCTATGAACCGCCACCAGTGCTGGTTGCTTGACTTGTAGGACGTCTCAATAATACCGTAATCCCTTTCCAACGCCCTCAATATCATCTTGGGTTCAAAATCGTAACCCAACTCCAACAATCTGGATGTCAAGGTCCTATAATCGAAGTCCCCTACCTCTCCCCTACCCCTCTCATCAACTATGGAGATAGCTACCCTCAAAATTATGGATGCCTTATCGTACTTCAGCAGAGCCTCAGTTAGCCTATCCTTGATTCCCCCTATCAATAAACACACTCTTGAAAACATTATTATTAGTTCAATCCACTTTCAATAGTGTATGATCGTGGACCATCCAGCGGTGAGTGTTACAGCATTGTACAAGAGTGTGGGACGAAAGATGATCCTCAACGGTCTTAGTTTCGATGTCGAGGAGGGAGAGGTCTTTGGGATTATTGGGCCCAACGGTGCGGGTAAGACCACAACGCTTAGGGTACTCAGCGGGATCATCACAAGTTACTCTGGTGACGTCAAGGTATTTGGGGAGAGTCCCAGGTCAGCAAGAATGAAGGGTTACATATCTTACATGCCTGAAGATGCCTTTCCCTACGATAGACTTACAGGAATAGAGAACCTAGAATTCTACGCGAGGATTTACTCCAGGGGAGATAGGAAACTTGAGGAGACCTTTCTGGAGAGAGGGGTGAAGATCGCGTCCCTGGGGAACAGGATTTACGATAGGGCTATGGAGTACAGCAGGGGTATGAAAAGACGTCTTATCATAGCCAGGACCCTCATGGTAAATCCCAGGCTGGCGATACTTGATGAGCCTACTTCCGCGCTGGATGTGGAATCCTCCGTTAGAATAAGGGAAATGATCCGATCAATGAAGGGAAATACCACCCTGATCCTGTCCTCCCACAACCTTCTCGAGGTGGAATACATGTGTGACAGGGTCCTCATGATAAATAGCGGGAAGGGGATAAAGCTGGGCAGGCCTAAGGAAATAATCGAAGAGACTGGGACCAGGAACTTGGAAGAATCCTTCATAAAACTGGTGGGTGAGGGATGATGCTCTACGACCTTCTCAGAAAGGAATGGATAGACCTGAAAAGGGATAAGAAGATTCTCCTTGCCTCAATTCTCCTTCCCCTCTTCCTCCTCCCCCTCATTGGCGTAATAATTTACGCCTCCGTGGCATCACAACCGCCCACAGTGGGGATAATAAATAACGACACTTCGAACAACGTGTACGTGAACGATCTGGCCAGTTATGTTAAAAGTCATGGTGGAGTGGTTTACGTTAACAACTTCAGTATTGTCCCTGATGTGGAGATAATTTTCCCTCCAGGCTTCGCGAATAACATCTCCAACATAGACAGGATCGCAGTAGTAAGGGAGGTAGTCCTTATCTCGTCCCAAAATAATGCCCAGACCATAGTGAACAACGGCCTCTATGAAATCCTGTACAATACGTCAATACAGAGGATCTCGTTCCTTGCCAATGAGAGCCACGTGAACGTTTCTCCCTCTGCCGTGAGGGAACCGCTGGAGGTTGAACTGGGTTACATTAAGCCCAGTAAGCAAGCGGCCTCGAGCAGCACTGACAGACTGGGCCAACTGGCTAGGGTTATCTCGCTAATTCTCTTTCCAGCAGCCACACCGGTGATCTTTTTCTTAACTGACGGAGTACTGGGAGAAAAGGAGAGGAAAACCCTGGAATCCCTTCTCGCCTCTCCAATTTCTCCATTCCAGTTTATATCAGCTAAGTTGATAATTTCAATGGCCCTTGGGGCTATCTCGTCAATTGGCGACCTTGTGGGTTTAGTGGCCTTCTCCGTGTTTGCCCCCTTCATAGTGGGCGGAAATGCAGGAGTGACCCTAAGCTTCTCTCTTTCCGTAATCGTGGCATATCTACTCATGGTCCTGCTCACCGCATCGATCTCCCTCGTGTTACTGATCCTGATAGGCGGATCCCAGAGGAACGTTCAGATAATCAACTTCATAATCACGGGTTTCGGCATGCTTGCGTCGTTCTCCTCCCTTATCCTCAACTTCGGATCCCTGGGATCGCTCTCCTTCATTCTGCTGATACCTTACGTTCAAATTGTGGGAGGCTTACTAGACGGGGTATTTGGTCTAACCCTGTCCATGATCTCCCTTTACCTGGGGACATTTGTGGCCTCCCTTATTCTTATCTTGATCTCGTCAAAGATACTAAACCCAGAAAGACTGCTTCTTAAGTGATGATAGGTTTTTAATTGTAAAGTAGTACATTAATGTATGGGTAGCCTAAAAGCATATGTGTTATTAATTACATCCATTGGGAAAGAAACAGAAGTTTTAAATGAATTAAAAAAACTTGAGGGGGTTAAGGACGGGACCGCAGTATATGGAGAATACGACGTTGTGGTAGAAATTGAAGGAAAGGATTTGGACGACATTAACAGGACAATCAGTCAGATTAGGAGAAACCCGAACATAATTAGAACGGTAACCCTTATTTCAATGTAATCAGCTTTTTTTCTTTTCCTCATTGTTCAGAACGTCTCTGCTACATCACTTATTAGTATAAAGGGGACCCACCTATGCTCATCCTTCCCTGGAACCCAGGGTCACAATCCCATAGGCCCAGTAACTTATCGTGGACAAAATTAAAACGATTACTCCTCAGGTCTGATCTATCTCTACCTGCTCGTCCTCCTCTCCCTCTTCTATGACCTTCAATTTCCTTACCAGTTCCATTACAAGTAGATCAAGTTGTGCCACCCTAGCCTCCAGATAGGCCACTGACTCCTCAAGTTTCTCTGTATTTTCACTCCTAGAAGACTCTTGGTTGCCTCCCTCCATACCATTCTTTATGTAGAACTTAACAAGATCGGTAACCTGAATTCCCATATCCTCAGCTTTCCTCTTGAGCTCCTCGTACATCCACTCGGGAATGGAAAGGTGAATGGTTGGCACTGTATTTTCCTCTAATAAAAAGTATAGGGACTCCTATTATATTAATCTTGCTCATTAAGTACTCCTCTTGAAGTAGGAAGATGGTACTACCGCTACAGAATATACTTAAACCTTATCGATACAAGATATGTATTAGGTCTACAATGAGAGTAATTACATTCAAGGCAGAAGAAGATCTACTAGAGTTATTGGACAGGTATGCAATAAGGTATGGTCTCAACAGGAGTGAGGCCATAAGGAAAGCCATAGAGAAGATGGTAAAGGACGAGATGAGTAAGGAGACAGTTCCTGTTGCCAGAGTAGAGAGAATGAAGTTGTAAAAATTTAAGATTTGTATAAGTAAATTCCTTTCTTAAAATTATTTTCGTCTATCTCTCTTTCTGAGTAAACCTGGAGTCCCGTAAAGTTCAGGAAATTATCTGGTGGATCCAAGGGCATTAGGTGTCCCTTAACCCAGTAATGCAAGGGAATTACCACTGATGGGGAGATCTCCTTAACGAGCTGCGATGCCTCCTTTGCATCTATTGTTATTATCCCTCCCACAGGTAAGGCTAAGACATCAGCTGACAGGTTTTTGAGTAGACTCTCGCTTGGATATTCCCCTATATCCCCCATGTGAACAAAAGACAGATTCCCTCTCTTCACAATGTATATGCTTGTCTTACCGCGTGATTTACCGTTATTTCTATCATGATTAACTTGGATTCCTTGAAGCGTAAAACCTGAAGATGTGAAAATTCCGACGAAACCGGTTCTTCTTTCCTTACTCTCCATTATTTGAAAGGCATTGTGGTCGTAATGATCATGGGTCATGAAGACATATTCGGCTCGCCTAATGCTGGGTTTAGCAAGGCCTATGCTTCCGCCATCGTGCGGGTCAATGACCAGAAGGTCATCCAAGGAAATCATTGAGTGTCCATGAAGTTTTATCATGAGGTGAAAAGTCTCTCAGGAGCTCAAAAATCTAGATGCTATCCTCTTGGCGTCCTCGGCGCTTACCCTGTGACCCGTGTCAGCCATCTTCTTTACCTCGTTCAGCACTACTTTCAATTTCTCGTCATCTAGATAGATGCCCTGGTCCTCAAGGATTTTCCTGAGTCCGTGTATTCCGCTGTGCTTACCCAGTGCAAGTCTCCTGAAATTACCTACCTCCTCAGGCGACATGGGTTCGTAGGTGAGTGGATTCTCTATAACTCCGTGCACGTGAATGCCCGCTTCGTGGCCAAAGGCATTGTCCCCCACTACGGCCTTGAAGAACGGAACAGGCACGCCAGTCAGTTCAGACACGAGTTTACTGGTATCATAAAGCAACCAAGGCTTGACTCCAACCTCGTAATCCAGTAGTTTCTTGAGGGCCATCACTACTTCCTCCAGTGAGGCGTTTCCGGCCCTTTCGCCTATACCGTTTACCGTAACGTGGACCTGCCTGGCACCGCCCATCACTCCTGCTATGGAGTTGGCAGTGGCCAGACCAAAGTCATTGTGACAATGGACGCTTATGACCTTTCCGGAGGCTACTGAAACCACTTTTTTGATAAGCTCCTGAAACTTGAAGGGGTGCATCACCCCAACAGTATCAGGTATGTTTACCCTGTCAGCTCCTGCCTCCACTGCGGTTCTTACGGCCTGTAACAGGAACTCCTCCTCTGTCCTAGTAGCGTCCTCAGGACTGTACTCCACTATAAGACCGTGTGATTTTGCATACCTAACAGATTCGTAAATTCTATCTATAACCTGATCCCTTGTCATCTTTAGTTTGTATTTCAAATGTACATCCGAGGTTGCAATGAAGACGTGAATACTGGAAAGACCTGCCTCTATGCCTTTATCAATATCACCCTTGTTAGCTCTAGCCAGCCCCGTAACCTCTACTGAGTCTCCGACCTCCTCAATAATCTTCTTGGTTGCAATAAACTCTCCCTCAGACGAAGCTGGGAACCCAGCCTCTATGACATCCACTCCAAGTCTTTGAAGCTGCCTTGCAATCCTTACCTTTTGATCAATGGTAAGATCTATTCCAGGTGCCTGCTCCCCATCACGTAAAGTTGTATCAAATATCCTGACTCTTCTAGTGGAGAACACTCATCCCTCTACCCACACTAATAAACAACTCCCAATTTTTATAAATCTTTCCTAGTTAGGGTATGAATAATTTCTTTTGCTATGTTGAGTTTTCTTCTCTTGATGTGAGTCATGGGAACGTTACTCCTTAGAAAGGGTTTAGAATACATGCCTATGTAGTCGGAATCAAAATCCATGGCGTAAAGCCTGATCGATCTCGCGTTAAAGGTCTTGGCAAGGACGAAGGCCCTATCTCCATCTGTGAAACCACCGTATAACTTCAACCTCCCAAAGGGGTAAACCTGAGTAGTTCCTATCACGCTCTTCATCAGGTCGAGTTTCCAGTGAAAGGGAAGGTTGTCTCCATGAGCGTGAACCACGTAGAGGGAATCTGGAAAGCTCATCAAGCCATCAAGGTCCGTGACAACTACGTCCGGTATTATACCCCTCTCAACTAGATAATTTGTGGCTCCGTCAGCCGAGATTATGACGTCCCCTCTCACTTCCTTGACGTTGCTTAAGGAAGGTCCAGCTCCGACTAGGGCTACATCCTTTCCATCCAGAATATTCGCGAGCCTATACTCTAGGTCCTCCCTTATACGCAAATTGAGCAAAAGAGATGAAATGTAGTCAGCCCTGACCGAGAAGCCAAATTGCCTTCTTACCTCGTCATAGAACCTGAGCCATCGGAACTGATCTTGAAATATATAATATCACCTTCCCTGGATATTTCCTTGATTTTATACTTGGTCCTTATTATAGGAAGGAAGGGACTATCCCTTGATATGGAGAACACCACTTCCTTTCCAAGGAGGTACTCCAGAGCCTCCAGAGGATTGCTGGAACAAGCGAAATTATCTAGATCAATTGTGGAATCCATCGAATATCTCCCTCGTTTTATCGAAGAGTGAAGTGACCTTCTCAAGGAGGGGTCTAACCTCAGCTTGTCTTGCGGTAACCGATGGTGCCTTTGTTGGCGACTCGTTTAGAAAGGTCATGGGTGCAATCTCCCTCCACGCTTCTTGAATCTCGGAAATCACTGCCTTGATGGGGTGGTCAATGTCCCTTGTTTCCGCCAGATAACCCAAAACGTCGACCGGTGAACCACTGGCGGTCACAACTCCATATAGGGAAAGCAACGTTGATGCCAGGTTTTCAAGGGTCTCCTTGCATCTCACTACTGTGTAGTAAAGGTCGCCGTCATTGAAGGCATCGGTGCTCTCCTTCAATGTCCTTGTAGCCCTCAAAAGATACTCCGAAGCAAGGGCGCTGTTATTCAAATCTCAACTACCTCCCCTTTCTTGATGTTTTTCACATCAATTAGCTTTTTCCCAAGGTAGTCCACCACTTTCCACTTCTCCTTGAAAATATTACTGGGATCATAAAGGATATATCCTGCAGATAGGATGCTGAGAACAACGGGGTAATGGTGACTGAGCTCATTGGGACTGATGACTATTCCTATGACTGAGGGATCGGATCCGCTCTCCGCGACCATTTTTCTGACCCTATCATGCTTTCTCTGCTTTTTATAGAAATATTGAAATATTTGCCCCCTGGCAAGGAACGATATTTGATCCACGCCATCCAGAACTACTAACATTAATACTGGATCGTGGGGAAGGAATGCTAAGCCCCTTAGTTTCTCTCCGTAATGTTCCAAGATGGATTCGGATAAATCTGCAATAAATTCCCAAACGGTCATGTTTAAAGTCTTAAAGAAAGTGAAATAAAGTTATGGATTACTGGATTCAGCGTTACCAGTCATCAAGACCGTCCATGAAGATGGAGATTATAGAGATGGACGTTCCGTGCAATTCCAAGTGTCTAGAAAGCACAGAGTTCAGGTCTTTACTGGAGAACGAGACCTTCAGATCCAGAATTGAGGTGGTGGATAGCCTCGTGGAACTTGTGAGGGAACAGGTTAGAACTCTCAAAAGGGAGATTCAGGGAAGGATGGGAGAGTTTGAAGGTGATCTGGACTCGCTTACCTTCACCATCTATAGACTTGTGGAATACGGGGGCAATACCTCACTGGGGGAAAGGTTGACCTTTGAGGGAAGGACAATAGCTTCCGGGAGCTTTCAGGACTTGGTCAACGTGAATAAGCTCATCGAGAGGATAAGGATGGACCCAGACATCAAGTCCATCTGTGATGAGATTAGATATTTAATAGAGGCCTTGTGGGAACACTTTGAGAAGAACATGGTGAAAATTCAATGAAGGTAAGAGTAGGTATAGAGGGTTTCTCCATAGATTCTGCTCATTACACACTTTCCTCCCCCAAGGATAATCAGCTTCACGGGCATACCTATCGGGTCACTGTAGAAGTTGAAGGGGAGGTTCACGAGGAGAACGGATTTGTGGTGGACTTCAACCAGTTGAGGGAGATAGTGAGAGACGCTATCTCCTCATGGGATCACAAGTTCATAATTCCCAGAAGGGACATGGAGAAGATCAGTATAACGTCACCGTTCAAGGTGGAGGTGAAATTGATTGACGCTCCCTATCCCACGGTTGAATACATAGGTATGGAGATGGCTAAACAGATCTTTACTAAACTAGGAAATAATTTCAAAGTATTTGTGAAGATATATGAGGGATCGGACTCCTACGCCTTGATAGAGTACCCTTAACCTAATCCACTATCATCCTGAGGCCAATGGGATCTACCTTGTAACATGACTGGCACTGCCCCAAGATAGTAAGCGTGCCCTCCTCAGTCTTCAAACAGGCATCCTCTCCCCTATCAACCTTCGCCACAAACTGATCGAGGCTATCCTTGCATAAACTGTTAGTTATGGAAAAGTAACCGTTATATTCCCCTCTCCATACCGGTCTATCCCCCTGAAAGAGTATAATACCACCGTAGATCAGGGAATAACAAGGAATCGGACTATCGCACGATGAAATCCTCATGGTGTTGCGTATCCTATCTACCCACTCCCCTGAGTCCTGAAGGGGATAATGGGCTATGGAAACCCTGTAGCCTTCACTGTTCAGTACTGTTACTCTGGGCACTATAACTCTCAAGGCCTATCCTCCTCACAAGTGGTTTATCTTGAACGTAGTTCTTGTCCAGATGACCCGCAATTTCGGCCTTTGCTAGTTCATAGCCTATGTAGAGTGCATGCTCAGGTGAGATCCCCTCAACCTCCCTGAGAAGCGTTCTTCCCACTAGGAGACCATCCTCTCCCTCAACTGAAACCTCCTTCTTGCCCGTGAATGATACCACAATTCTCCTATCGTCAAGGACTATGTGCGCGAAGCCCGTTTTATCCATCTCGGGTTCCAATTTCCTCGCAACCATTCTTTTTCCTTGAGGAGGAGGAACCTTCAATCTCCTCTTGTCCTTGAGGATGAGGAGGTCAATTCCGACATCCTTAGGAACCTTTCCCTGGGAATAGGCCACAGAAACCATCTTGGTAGCTTCCCTCAGCTCCCATGCGCTCCACCTAGTTTTACCCTTTTCCATGGTAAGTAAAATTGATACACCCAGTTCCATTCCCATCACTGCCAACAGTGAATTCACCCCATGGCTATCGGCATCAATTAACTCAGTTACGTTCAGTGTCCCCATCATAAGTGGAGTATCTGGTAGGACTGTCCTCAACTTCGCGTAGTCCATTATACTTTCGGTAAAGCCCATGAGAGGTGGGGAGAGAACCGGGTCAGCAATGAGCCTTTCAAAACCTTTGAGCCTAGCTCTCCTAACTAAGCTCACAGTCAACTCTGCTCTGTTCTCAGTGGAAAATGGTGCCACTACGAACGCGGAGTCCTTCCTGAGTTCCTCCAGTTTCTCAATATTCTCCTCGTTAAGATTGAAGACTAGGGTGGCTCCCTCTCTAACCCCCTCCCTCAACACATATGGCGAATCGCTGTCGATCCCCACTACCGGAATTAAGTCTCTCACGGATTTTACCCTCCTCCTAACCTCACCTAAGTCGGAGAACCCAACGGGAAAGCCCACCACCACTCCGTCTACATACAGTTTGACTCTCTCAATCTCATGGATCCATCTATCCAGTGGATGTGACGGGTCTAGCTCCAGAAGAAGTCGAAATGGTGGGGGACGGAGCGGAACCTTGAAGCCTACATCGAACACGTAATTGCCGTCAGCCTCCACCCTCTCCAAGATCTTTTTAGCGTCCTCAATCATGGATGTATTGAGGATTACATCAGCGGGATATATGGTGGATAATTCAACGCCATTCCTCAGTGCCTCTATCACCCTCACCACGTCCCAGGCGTTCTCCGTTCCCTTAAAGGTTTTAATTCCCAATTCCTTTTCTATTATCTTCGCATCACCGTAAACCAGTCCAGGCAAGATAAGATAGTCGTACCCAGATAGCGACTCCTTTCTAACCTTCAACCTTTCCAGGATATACCTGATGCTCATTAAGGATGCCACAGGATAATCCAGTGCTAGAATGGAAACCTCATCTCCCATGTTTTTAACTGCCTCTTCCAGGATGGGTTTGGCTAGTTTACCTGTAATCAGCAGTACTCTCATGATCCTTGAAGTTGATAGAATCGTGAGTTAAAATAAATGAGATTAAGTGAGCCCGTTCATCACGTGAGCCAATCTCACCACGTTTCCTAAAACTCTGTTTCCCACAACCCTATACAGGTGTTTAGATTGTTTTTATAAGAAAAAGTTTAAACAGGAGCGAAGGCAACATTTAATATTTTGAGAGGTAGTTGAACTTTATGAGTCTCATTCCACGCTCAACTAATATTAACCCAAATGAGAAGTTCGATACCATCATCATTGGTCTTGGTCCAGCAGCCTATAGCGCTGCGCTCTATGGAGCTAGGTACATGCTGAAAACCCTGGTAATAGGGGAGACCCCGGGAGGTCAACTAACCGAGGCAGGCGAAGTGGATGACTATCTCGGTCTCATTGGAGTTCAAGCCTCAGAAATGATTAAGTTATTCAATGCCCATGTAGAGAAGTACAAAGTACCTGTTCTCATGGACAGGGTTGAGTCCTTCAGAAGGGAAGGAGAGGAATACGTGGTCAAGACAAAGAGAAAGGGAGAGTTCAGGGCTTCCACTCTGATCGTTGCAGTAGGCACAAAGAGGAGGAAGCTTAACGTTCCAGGAGAGAACGAGTTTACCGGAAGGGGCGTCTCCTACTGCTCTGTATGTGACGCTCCCCTTTTCAAGAACAAGCCTGTGGTGGTTGTGGGAGGAGGAAACTCTGCACTTGATGGAGCTGAATTACTAAGCAGATACGCCACTAAGGTCTACCTTGTCCATCGTAGAGATGAGTTTAGGGCTCAACCCATTATAGTGAAGCTGGTCAAGGAGAAGCCAAACGTTGAGTTAATACTTAACTCCGTGGTCAAGGAAATCAAGGGAGACAAGCTCGTCAGGAAGGTTGTGGTACAGAACCTCAAAACCGGTGAGACTAGGGAAATTGACGCCAACGGAATATTCGTGGAGATAGGGTTTGAGCCACCAACGGAGTTCGCTAAGATCAACGGACTGGAGGTGGATGAACAGGGTTACATAAAGGTGGACGAGTGGACAAGGACAAATCTTCCAGGTGTATTCGCAGCCGGAGATTGTACAGATAAGTGGATAGGATTTAGACAAGTGGCTACATCCACAGCCATGGGTGCAGTGGCCGCACATTCAGCTTATAACTATCTGAACGAAAGAAAAGGTAAAACATGATGAGAAATATCCTCGAAAAGATCTCAGCAGAGGCCACCAAATATCTTAGGGAAATGAGCGGAAGGGAAGGAATAGACAGGGTCCTGGGAACTCATGGAGATGACACAACAAAGGTCATAGATAAGCTTGCGGAAGACTTTGTGCTGGAGAAGCTAAATGAGACAGGTATTTCAATGACTTATGTCACTGAGGAGACTGGTACCATAAGGAGAGAAGGGTCAGAGTACGTTGCGGTAATAGATCCCCTAGATGGAAGTACCAATTTCCTTAACGGCATAACCTGGGCTGCTGTATCAATCTCAGTCTACTCGTCTCAGGGAACCCCTGTGGCTGGCATAGTGGGTGAGATATTCTCTGGGAAGACTTACTCCTATGATGAAACTGGAGCGTACATAAATGGGAAGAGGATAGAAAGTGTGCCTTCTCCTAAGCAGAGGATAGTTCTTCCCTACTTTGATAGGAATAAACTTAGGGAGATAACCCAAGTGCTTTCGTCCATAGAGGGAAATTACAAGACGAGGAACCTTGGCGCTGCGTCGTTGGACATGTTGCTGGTTTGTACAGGAAGAGCCTATCTCTTCCTGGACGTGAGAAACAAGCTCAGGAACGTGGACATTGCCTCATCGCTGAACTTCTGCGAGAAGGTGAGTATACCACCCTTTAATCTTGAGGGAGATAGAATAAGTATCGATCTGAATAAGGTTTCAGTGATAAAGAACGTGCTGGTTACTCCTGATTCTTCGCTTTCTCAACGGATTTTATCAACGTGGAAGGCTTTACCTTCTTGAGAGACTCCATCAGGTCTTCCTTGGTTAACTTCCTCTCAGTCTGTCCCCTTATTATATCCTTGAGTACCCTAATTTTGGCTTCCCTGGCCAGTGCAGCCAAGTCTGCGCCGGTGTAATTCTCGGTAAGCTCCGCTACCTTCCTGCAATCCACCTCTTCGCAACTCTCCTTACCCAGGTATTTCTGCAGTATATCCAGTCTCTCTTCCAAGTTGGGAAGACCCATCCTTATAACAATGTCAAATCTACCTGGTCTGAGTAGTGCTGGGTCTATTACCTTTATCCTGTTAGTGGTACCAATAACGACTACTTCCTTCAGGTTTCTTATTCCATCCATCTCAGTCAACAGCTGATTCACGATCTTGGAAGATTCTCCGTTACCTCTCTGCGTTCTCTTGGAGGCAATTGCGTCGAGCTCGTCTAGCAGAATTATGGCCGGTCTATTCTCCCTTGCCCTGTTAAACACTTCCTTGATGGTAGCAACAGCCCCCTCATATCCCTTGTACATGATCTCTGCGACGCTAACTGAAATCAACTTAACGTCCAAGGTCTTCGCCAACGCCTTCGCCATCATGGTCTTCCCTACGCCTGGTGGACCATAGAGCAGGAGCCCCCTGATGGGTGGAACCTTCATCTGCTCCATTAGCCTGGCATACTTTAACTGAAGTTCAAGAAGTTCCTTAAGTTCCTGTTTTACCTTGGTGTAGCCACCAATGTCGTCCAAGGTTATCTTGTCCTCTCCTTCCTTCGCATCTTCTGATTTCCTAGATCTTCTTTCGTAATCCAGCCTGAACTTTTCGAACTCCTCAAGCATCTGAAGAGTGATACTGGGCTTGTACCTCTGAATGATCTCCATGAAGTCCTGCATGGTTATTTTCCTCTCAGTCTTACTTTCCAGGGCCTCTACAGCTACTTTTCTTGCTGCCTCCTGGCAAATGTTAGCTAGGTCTGCCCCGCTATACCTTTCCGTCATTTCCGCTATCTTAGCTAAATCAACGTCAGGGGCAAGAGGCTTGCCTGCACAGTGAACCTTGAGTATCTCCAGTCTGGCCTGCTTGTTGGGAGGACCTATAAAAATCAGTTTATCAAACCGGCCAGCCCTGAGCAACGCCTTATCCAGCGTCTGTGGTACGTTCGTGGAACCAACTATGATTACTCCATCGTCGCTGTGAAGCCCATCGATTTCAGAAAGCATCAAAGAAAGCAACCTGGGAGTGACTGAATCCCCGCTGTGAGTTTCCCTTCTTACACCAATGGTATCTATCTCATCAAAGAAGAGAATGCATGGAGAGTTCTTTCTGGCATTGGCGAACAATTCCTTGAGCCTAGCCTCACTTTCCCCGTACCATTTGCTCATTATATCACTGACGTTCACATAGATGAAGTTCAGTTTGGCCTCGCCAGCAAGAGCCCTCATCATGAGGGTTTTACCACAACCTGGTGGACCGAAAAGTAACACGCCCTTGGGGGGCCTGAGCCCATAGGTCTTGGCTATATCCTTGTTCTTAAGGGGAAATTCGATGTACTCCCTTATCTCCTTTTTTACGTCCTCGTAGCCTCCAATGTCGTCCCAGGAAGCTTTTCTCTCCTCCTCCTCTTTCTTCTTGGATTTCATCTGAACCTGCGACGCTCTGTCACTGGTGGTAAAATTGGTAGTAAATCTTTTAAATAGACCCATAAGTATGTAGACTATAATACCAAGTGCTATAAAAAGAATTAGCATCGTCTCGATATAGCTCATTAAGATATTTCTGTCACAGGCATATATAAGCAGGAGTAAAAACGGTTTAGCCTATCTTGTTACTTTTGAGGTCAGACAATATCTTTTGGGCTGCATTAAAGCCAGGAGCTCCTGTGACGCCTCCACCTGGATGGGTACCTGAACCGCACAGGTACAGACTCTGAACAGGAGTGGTATAGTCATGAAGTCCAGGAAGGGGTCTGAAAACGTATAGCTGGTCTGGTGTCATGTCCAGATGGAATATGTTTCCTTCGGTTATTCCAAACCTTCTCTCTATGTCCAGTGGGGTTAAGACTTCATACTTGACGGGCTTGAAGTTGGGTGCGTATTCCCTTATTTTCTCCATGGACAGCTGATACACCAGTTCCTTCATTTCATCCAAGTTCTTGGAATATGGCAAGTATTGGCCGAAAATGGAGAAGGAGAACTTGCCAGGAGGGGCAACAGTGGGATCAACCGAGGACTGTATGTTTATGGAAAGCCAAGGCTCCTTGGAATAGCCCAAGGATTTGGCGTCAGTGAAGGCCCTCTCCACATACTCAACTGAGGGTAGAATCAGTTCTGACGCCACGTGCTCCGGGCCCAGGGTGGAACCATTTCCGAAATCGGGAAGTTCCTCAGTGAAACCAACAATCTTGAACGAGACTCCCCTGCTCTTCAGGGACTTGACCTTCCTGAGGAAGTCCTCCTCTAGCTCTGCGTCCCTGAGAAGTTTAAGGAATGTGGTCTTGGGATCAGCGTTAGAGACAACCACCTTAGAGTGAATTACCTTCCCGCTGGACAGCATCACACCCTCAGCCTTACCACCCCTCACTAGTATGCTGTCGACCTCTGCCCCGGTGAATATATCCACTCCAAGGTGTTCTGCTGACCTTCTCAGGGCCTGCGTTACACCGCCCATTCCTCCTTTTACGTAACCCCATGAACCCTTCACCCCATTAACCTCTCCCAGGACGTGGTGAGCCAAGACGTAGGCTGTTCCTGGGGTGGAGGGCGATGCCATGGTCCCCACCACTGCGTCCTCCACAAGCGCCGCCTTAACCTCGTCAGATTCAAAGAACTCGTCAAGAAGGGATGACGCGTCCTGAACAATTGACCGCAGGGAGAAGGCCAGACTTGAGAGGTCAAGACTCTGTCCCCTTACGAGGGAAATCAAGCCATCTAAATCCTCCCATGAGGGAGGAGGGGATAACATCAGGAAATCGGTAAGTTCATAAAGGGGATCCCAGAACTTCAGCCACTTCTCATATGCCACCGCATCCCTCTTGGAAAATTTCTCTATCTCCCTCTGGGTCCTCTTCAGGTCGTTCCATATGTACAGCGATTTTCCCTTTCCAAATGGGACAAAGAGCCCTGGATCCTTGGTTATCACCTCGAGCCCGAACCTCTCCAAGTTGAGGTCCCTCACGATTCTGGGCCTGAGAAGACTCAGGACGTAAGCGCCAGTGGAAACCTTAACGCCAGGCCATAACTCCTCCGTAACTGAGGCACCGCCCACAATATTTCTCCTTTCAAATACAGCAACCTTTAGCCCATTCATGGCCAGGTAAGATGCAGCAACTAGGCCGTTGTGACCACCGCCCACAATGGCCACGTCGTACATGCTTTCACTTCCTCTGCCCCAGCCACACCACGACTGAGAGAGCAACTCCCACTGCAATGAAAGCTATGGCCACGTAGGACATGGTCACCAAAATTTCTGATATTGGCATGTAGGTATTTTAATAAAATGGGGTTTTAACACTAATCGTATGTCATTGGTATACCCCGATTACAGCAAGAACCTTTATTCCCTGGGATGCGGTATCGCCAAATGGCTTGGAGTCGAGGTTCAGTGCAATACCAGCTATTCCCTCACAGGTGAGAAGCTGGTCCTCCTCATCCTCGACGGCTTCGGATGGAACATCATGGAAAACTCCCTCGGGGAAGTGAAGGAGGCAATAAGGATACACGGTGTCTTCCCATCCACGACCTCTGCCACCCTGGCATCAATATTCACGGCCAAGACTCCGGCAGAACATGGTATCCTAGGCTATAACACATACGTAAAGAGGCTTGGGGGAATAATAAACGTGCTCAGGTATACCCACCCTACTATGAACGAAAGGGATAGCCTTTCGGATGGGCTCCCCTTTGAGAAGGCCTTTCCTGAGGCTAAGGGTTACCTCTCCCAGGTGAAGGAGGGCACCGCATCGGTTCTGCCCCAGGGAATTGAAAACAGCCAGTTCACCACTACCGTCCAGGGAACCACGCAGGAGACCAGGACCTATCTCAACGTCTGGGACGCTTACGAATCGCTCAAACAGCTCATGGACAAGGGAATTAGGTTTATCTACGCTTACATCCCCGATATAGACTCCCTAGCCCACAAGTACGGGCCCTATACTGACCCGGTTAAGTCTGCCTGTAGGGAGATCTTCATGAGGTTCTACTCGCTTTTCAAGGAGAGGAAGGAATACACTGCCGTCATAACTGCGGATCACGGTCTAGTGGACACCACGCAGAGGATTGAGGTAGATAAGGACCTTGAGCTCATGAACATGCTTGAGATCCCCCCTTACGGCGACTCCAGGGCCCTCTTCCTGAAATCCAGGTACGACCTGAAGGTGTTCCTAGAGACCAGATATAACCTGAAGGTGTTTGACAGGGATGAGACCCTCAGGCTACTGGGAGGCAACAGAGTCCCAGAGAGCATGCCAGATTTCGTGGGGGTACCCCTGGATTATACCTCGTATTTCTTCAACTTCAGGGAGAAATCAGGCTACACAAGACTTAAAGGCCATCACGGTGGCCTGCTTAGAGAAGAGTTGGAAGTTCCGCTGGTGATGATCAATGGTTGAGTTCTTCAGTCCCACATGGGATGATATTGAGGAGCAGATATTTCGCATTGCCAAGAGGATGGCAACAGAATCCTTTTACCCAGATGTGATAGTGGCTATTCTGACCGGAGGCGTGATCCCCGCGAAGCTTTTTGCTGACATCCTAAACATGAAAAATATAAAGTATATAGATATAAAATTCTACAGAGACGTGAACCAGACCGAGAGCAAGCCGGTGATAAGGGCAGTATACGTGAACGACCTCGAGAACAAGAAGGTGCTTGTGGTTGATGACGTCTCGGATACGGGGGAAACACTAGAGGCAGTTACCAACGTGATTTCCATGTTTTCGCCAAGGCTTATCAGGACTGCAACTCTTTACGTCAAACCTTGGTCTAGGAAGATACCGGACTACTTTGGGGAACAGGTTGGGAAGTGGATAATTTTTCCATGGGACAAATGGGACGTGGTGAGATCTAACCCTGAGGCACCTGTATCAAAAAAGGAGAAGTACTTTGAGCTACACGAGCTCTTCTCCAAGATGAAGAGTTAGAAAATAATTGGCTCCTTATACTCTCCCCAGATTTCCCTGAGGGCGGAGCTTATCTCTCCTACGGTGCAACCTTTCTTTATGGCGTCCAAGACGTAGGGGAACAGGTTGACCGACGGGTTCTCTGCAGCCTTCCTCAAGGCGTTTAGGGAGTCCCTCACCTTAATCTGATCCCTTTCAGATTTATATTGCTTTAACCTTGTGAGAACCCTCTCCCTCACCTCTGGATTTACCCTGAACACCTCCGTGGTCCCTATCCAATCAGGTTCGTAGGACATGTTAACTCCTACCCTGATCATCTCCCCTTCCTCTATCTTCTTCTGAAGTCTGTAAGCGCTCTCAGCTATCTCCGCCTGCGGGAATCCCTTCTCAACCGCCTTCATCATCCCGCCCATGCCTTCCACCCTTTCGATTATTTTCCATGCCCTCTCCTCTATTTCATCCGTTAACCACTCCACGTAGTATGACCCCGCTAGGGGATCAACTGTCTCAGTGGATCCGCTCTCATACGCCACTATTTGCTGTACCCTGATTGCTATCTTGGCAGCCTTCTCGCTAGGGAGAGCGACCGCCTCGTCATATGAGTTCACATGAAGGCTCTGGGTACCGCCCAGTGCAGCAGCCAGAGCTTGAATCGTGGTTCTAATGATGTTTATCTCAGGCTGTTGGGCCGTCAGCTCTGCACCTCCGGTCTGCGTATGAAATTTCAGCGTCATGGAGTCTGGCTTCTTTGCATTGAACATATCCCTCATTATCTTGGCCCACATCCTTCTAGCAGCCCTGAACTTTGCAACCTCTTCAAAGAGGTTGGTATATCCGGCGAAGAAGAAGGAGAGAGTGGGGGCAAAATCGTCAACGGGAATACCCCTTTCCGATGTTTTCCTGACGTATTCTATACCATCCGCCAGAGTGAAGGCGACCTCCAGAACAGCGTCCGCCCCAGCCTCCCTTATGTGATAACCGCTGATGCTGATGGGGTGCCACTTGGGTATGTTCTTGTAGGAGTACTCAATGATGTCTATGGCGTACCTCATGGAAGGTTCTGGGGGGTAAATGTAGTTCTTCCTTGCAATGTATTCCTTCAGGATGTCGTTCTGAACGGTTCCGTCTATTTCCGCAGGACTCACTCCTCTGCTCTCGGCGGTCGCCACATACATGGAGAGCAATTCCATAGCCGTGGCGTTGATGGTCATGGATGTGGATACCTTGTTCAGGGGGATCTGGTTAGTAACTATATCCATCTCTCTCCAGTGAAACATGGAGACACCAACAACTCCAACCTCAGTGTAGGCCAGTTCATTATCTGGATCCAGGCCCAGCTGGGTGGGGAGATCAAAGGCTGTGCTGAGTCCAGTCTGTCCAGCCTCAAGGAGTTTCCTGAACCTGGCGTTGGTGTCCTCTGCAGAGCCGAAACCCGCATACTGTCTTATGGTCCATATCCTCCCCCTGTACATGTTTGGATAAATTCCCCTGGTGTAGGGATATTCTCCAGGGAAGCCAATCTTCTCCTCGTAGTCTCCCTTTAGGTCAAGGGGAGTGTAAAGGGTCTTTATCTCTATTCCAGAGGGAGTGGTGAACTTTGTTTTTCTCTCCTTTCTTTTAGATATCCACGGTTGCAGATATTTGCTTTCCCATTCCTTAACCCTCTCCTGAGTAACCATCAGGAAATACCCTGGTACAATTTGCTTATACAGTATATAACCTTTGCTTTTTACTTAAACTTATATAGGAAAAATCATCACAGATCCCATGGAGACCTTAGATATAGATCACGTGGGAATCGCAGTTGAAAATTTGGAGGAAGCCATTAAGATGTATACCGAAAAGCTAGGAATGAAACTGGTACATAGGGAAGATCTGCCAGATAGGGGGATAAAGGTAGCTTTCCTCACGGGGAAGGATGGAACTGCCTCCGTCGAGCTGATGGAGCCCATGAACCACGAAGACAGCAACAATACCGTGGCAAAGTTCCTGAAGACGAGGGGACAGGGCATGCACCACCTTGCAGTGAAGGTTGAGGACATCAACTCCTCCTTGAGGGACCTTGAGAGCAGGGGAATGACCTTAATCGATAAGAACGGAAGGAAGGGGGCTAGGGGACACCTCGTGGCCTTTGTTCATCCCAAGAGCGTCATGGGACTGCTCCTAGAACTGGTTCAAGAAACACATTAAAGCAATTTAAACTTTAGGCGAAAATTTTATATTTTCTCAATCAAAGATTTAAATGTGATCGACCATGCCCACCAAGAGATCAAAGGATATATTTAGTTACTTTGATGATCTCGTAAGGCAAATAGAAGAAGAGTTCGAGGCGATGGAGAGGGAGTTCTTTAGGGCAGCTGAGAAGGGAGAAGTGAAAACCTATGGACCTTACGTGTACGGATTCAAGGTAACAATGGGACCCGACGGGAAACCCGTAGTGGAGGAGTTCGGTAACGTGAAGAGACTGGGCAACAGACCACTCCTCAGCGAGGAGAGGGAACCCCTTGTTGACGTAATAGAGAAGAACGATGAAATAAGGGTAGTAGCTGAGGTCCCAGGAGTGGACAAGAACGACATAAAGGTCAAGGTTAACGGCGATCTGCTAGTCATCTCAGCCAACTCTCAGGACAAGAAGTACTACAAGGAAGTTGAACTCCCAGCGCCGGTGGACGAGAACACCGCAAAGGCAAACTACAAGAATGGAGTACTGGAAGTGGTCATGAAGAAGAAGGCCGTAGCTACTGGGAAGGATATAAAGGTCGAGTGACCTTAACTTTATCGTTTTTTATGAAACTCGTTCCAGACGAATCCCTTATGATTAAGGTGAACTGAATTTTTCCATCCATAGCTTCCCTGATCTTGTCGCATTTTTTCTTTTTGCATAGGGATCCCATGTTATCCATGATTATTTCCAGGAGCCCCCTAACCGTGCTCACTGCTCCCTGATAGGATGAACCTGGAATCACTTCTACTCCAAGCTCAGGAATATGTAGCTCGGCGAAAGCAGACCTGTACACCAGGGATGAAAGGTCCTCCTCCGAAGTTACAAGGAGGGATAACTCCACAGGAATCCCAGTCTCGTATGGCTTAACGTCCCTGTAGAGATAATGACAATCCGTGCACTCCCAATACGAGAGAATCAACTTACCCGTAGGAGTCTCGTACAGGTAGTCCTTCGCCTGAAAAGTATCCTTCTTACACACGGGACACTTAAAGACCTGATCCATTATCAGTTGTGGTTCCATGGTCATCAACCAAAATTTAATTTGGTATTATTACGCATAGTATAGTTAGAGTATCTAAGGTATGAGGTTTCCACGAGAGAACGATATTGGGAAGATAGAATATAAACTTATTCTATCGAATCTCAATGAACAGAGACTTCAGGAGCTAGCTACGCAGATGAAGTACAGGCTTGAGGAGGGTGGGGGAGAGGCCCTATACGTGGTTGGGGTTAGCGATGAGGGAGAGGCCATAGGTCTTTCAAAAGAGGAGTTGGATGCGACCATAAATACCGTGGAGAGGGTTGCCTCCATGATAAGCGCCAAGATTTCGCATAAGAGAATCGTGAAGGTAAAGGACAACCTCTACGTTGGAGAGCTACTTGTGAGGATTCACAAGGACAGGATACCCATTCAGATAAACGTAGCTGTGATGGGCCACGTAAATGCAGGGAAGAGCACGTTAACTGGCACATTGATCACTGGAAAGCTTGATGACGGCAACGGCTCCCTCAGGAGCGCAGTTGCAAGATACCTGCACGAGGTGATCAGCGGTAGAACTTCCTCCATAACCATGAGATTGCTGGGCTTTGACAGCTCAGGCAACCCGGTGAATCCCCAGTGTAGGGATCCTACGGATGAGGCGGAGATAACACTGAAGAGTGCCAAGACCATTAGGCTCATAGACCTGGGGGGCCATGAGAGGTATCTCAGAACTACGTTGAAGGGCCTCATGGGATATGAGGTCGACTATGTAATGCTTGTTGTTGGAGCGGACGATGGGTTAAGCATCATGGGGAGGGAACACCTGGCAGTCTCCACAGTGCTCAGGTTTCCAATCTTCGTGGTGATCACCAAGGTGGATAAGTTCCCTGAATCGAGGACCACTGAAATAGTGAATCAGGTGAAGGAAGTCCTGAAAATTCCCGGGATAAACAGATTGGCCATGGAGGTAGAGGATGAGGGAGATGTACTTAACGGCATTATAGGAATAAGGTCCAAGAGGGTTGTTCCCATCTTTAAGGTATCCAATGTGACGGGGCAGGGTCTAGATCTTCTAATCAAGTTTCTCAATCTTCTCCCACCAAGAAGATCAACTCCATCGTCTGATCCTCTGGTGTACATAGATGAAACCTACAACGTGCCTGGGGTTGGGCCGGTGGTACTGGGTTCCGTGATAAGGGGAAAGGTCTCAATTAACGACAGCCTGCTCATAGGTCCCAGCAAATATAACGAGTTCAAAGAGATTAAGATAAAGAGCATTCAGCTGAACAGGGTTTTTGTAGATTCTGTGAACCAAGGTTCAATAGCAACCTTCGCTCTTCAAGGCATAGAAAGGGATAGCCTGAGAAAAGGGATGGTACTAGTTAAAAACAAGCCAAAGGCTGTGAGAAGCTTCTGGGCTAAAGTTATACTCCTCCATCATCCAACCACCATAAAGGAGGGATACGTGGCCACTCTTCATCTTCACACCATCAGGCAGGCTGTGAGGTTCAACAAGATAGAGAAGGGAATTCTGAGAACAGGAGATAGTTCAGACGTCCAGCTGACCTTTATGTTCAGGTCGGAGTACGTGGAACCTGGACAAATATTCGTGTTCAGAGAGGGCAGGACCAGGGGTCTAGGTATTATTACTAAGATTGATTAATTTTTGATAAAGTGCAGGATATTATCTGCTTGGATACGTCCTCTGCCTGTTTACTTATGGTGTTCATCAAGGCCTTTGCCAGTGAGCCCTCCATGGAGTACTCCGCCTCCCACAGTAGGTCACTTCCCTGAATGTTGAGCCTTGTTCTGATTAAAACAATTAAACCAGGGCCATCAACCTGAAGAAGGTTACTCACCTGACGCTCCTTAACCTCATACTCCTTTACTTCACCGGATAACTCAGCCCTCAACGGACCTAGCTTAGCCTCAATCACGAACTTTTTGCCATTTACACTTTTAACCCCGGGTATGCATTGGAGGAGATTCCCCTCATCTGAGAAGAAAGAGAGGGCCTTTTCCTCGCTCTTAATCTTCTCCTGCCCGCTTAACTTTGTCATTTCTTTTCTACCTTGTTCTTTATACAGTCAAAAAGATCCGAAATAAGCTTGTTCACCGCGGGGTCCATCAATCTGGCCCCAACTGAGGCAAGAACCCCAGCAACCTTCACCTCGGCGTCGTAACTTAGCTTCCCATCATCGACCTTCACTTGAGCCACGATGTCCACATTACTGTTCAGTCCTGTACCCTTGGCGCTTATGGTCATACTTTCCATGGGATTAACATTGGTGAAGGTCACGGTTGCCTTGTACTCACCCTTGATGAAGCCAATTCCAGCTGAGCCGACCACCTTGTACGAATCTCCTTCCTTCGTGATACTCTTTATCCCAGGAAAACACGAGGAAACGGATTCAGGATTGCTTAGAATACCCCAAATGGTTGCCTTGTCTACGTTAAGTTTTACTTCCCCTTGATATTTCATGAGTATTCTGAAGGCTTCATAAGAAAAAAGTTTTACATCAAACTGGTTGGGTTATCATCAAGTACTTAAAAACGCGTATGACTATTTGGGGAAAATGAAGATCAGGGTCAGATACTTCGCGCTAGTTAAGGACATCACGGGGAAGGATTTTGAGGAGCTAGAGACCCATTGCAGTGAGCTGGATTGCCTTGTGGACGAACTGGCCACAAAATATGGAGCCAGATTCAAGGCACTTCTTCAGGGACAGATATCAGGCGTAAAGGTCTTCTTCCTCGTGAATGGAAAGACAAATGTTAAGGAGATAAGGGATGGAGATGAGGTGGCGGTACTTCCTCCGCCTGCTGGCGGAGATCTGAGGAGAGGGAAACTGGACATCCTAGACGAGATAAGGAGTTTCAGGGCTACCGCACCTCCTGAGGCCGGATCCATGATAATCTACGTAGGTTTCGTGAAGGGAATTGTTGAGGGTCACGAAGTTAAGAACCTAGTTTATGAGGCATACGATTCCTATACCCAGAGCAGGTTAAGTGAAATAGAAAATGAGATAAAGAACAAATACAAGGACGTCTTGAACATTAAGATCATCCACGCCATAGATAACATGAAGCCAGGGGATGACGTTATCCTCATCATGACCATAGGGCGCGGAAGGAAGGATTCAATTGACGCCGTAAAGGAGGCCATAGAGCTGGTGAAGCATACCACAGGTATATGGAAGCTGGAAGTTAGGGACGATGGAGAGTTCTGGGTTGTGGCTGGGAACACGAGGGTGAAGAGAGAGTGAGAAAGCCCGTAGTCATGGCCATCGGAGGTTTCGACAGTGGTGGAGGGGCCGGGGTGGAGAGCGACATTAAGGTCTTAGAGTCCATAGGCGTTCACGGGGTCGGAGCCGTGACTGCTATCACTGCTCAGAATACGCGAGGGATCAGGGACGTAGTGGTTGTGGACCCCAGTTCCCTTAGGAAACAGATCGAAGCTCTTCTTGACGACTTCAAGATAAGCTCGGTTAAGACAGGAATGATAGTTAACCGTGAACAAATGAGCGTAGTGTCTGAGATGGTGAATTTGCCGTTGGTTGTGGATCCGGTAATTCACGCGAAGGATGGTACCACGTTGATCGCAGACCTAGAGGCCTTCAAGCGTTTCCTCCTTCCCAAGGCGATGGTGGTAACGCCTAACGCTATAGAGGCTGGTACACTCGTGGGGATGAGGGTGGAAACACTGAAGGACCAGATCACCGCCTCCAAGCTCATTCACGAGAAGTTCTCGGTACCCTTCGTTATCGTAAAGGGAGGTCATATTAATTCGGCAGAGAGCATTGACGTCCTATACGACGGTGAGGAGGTTATCCAGTTGAGTTCACCAAGGTTGAGCAATAGGAACACCCACGGGACTGGGAGCATCTTTGCATCAACCATTGCTGGCATGCTGGCCAAGGGATTTCATGTCAGGGAGGCTGTTAGGCTGGCAAAGAGCGTGACGGAGGAAAGTATCCGATATGGGCTCGAGATAGGAGGTGGGACTGGACCGGTTGACCCTCTGGTCCCCATGGAGAAGTTGGCCATGAAGACCAAGGTGATGGAGGAAATGGAGAAGTTTGCGGAGTTCGTGGAAAGGGAGAGAAATTTCCATCTTCTAATACCAGAGGTTCAGTCCAATCTAGCGCACTCCATTGATCCCAGATACGTTACAGGAATTGATGACATAGCCACGTTCAGGGGAAGGATTATTAGAGAATGGGGAGGAAGGGTGAGAGTGGGTTTCCCGGTGGCTTTCGGCTACCCCACCCACACAGCCAGGCTACTATTATCAATAATAACCACGCAGGGAACCGGAAATACGCTCATTAACATCAGATATGACCCCAAGATCGTGGAATCGTTCAGGAAAATTGGATATGAAGTTGTGGAGGTTCACAGGGAACTGGAGCCCCAGGGTCCGGAGGGGAAAACCATGAGCTGGATAGTGGAACACGTTCATGAAAACCTTGGCAGGATTCCCAACGTGATCTTTGACAGGGGAATGGTTGGTAAGGAGGCTATGGTGAGGTTCTGGACGTCCTCCATGGAGGAAATGATAGAGACCCTAACGACTCTGCTTAGGGAGGTGGGGACATGAGACTTGAAAGACTCATCGTAGGGTGTAAGAACCTTGTGAGAACCGGTTGGATGCAGAGGGGAGTCCCGCCGGGCATAGGAGAGACCGTGGCATCCCACAGCTTTGAGGCCAGTGTCATTGCCTACGTTATAGCCTCCAAGCTCAAGGAGAAGGGACATAACGTGAACCCAGATCACGCCTCAGTGATAGCACTCTTTCATGACGTTGGGGAGAGCCTAATTGGAGATCTCCCCAAATGGTTCACTGATAGGGCTACCAAGGAGAAGATTGAACTATCGGCGGTGGAAGAGCTGGGTGTGGGGAAGGAACTTTTCCTTGAGTACGAAAGGAGGGACACACTGGAAGGCGTAATTGCCAAGTTTTCTGAGATGATGGCGACGTATAAGCAGGCGCTTAGATACAGGAGACAGGGCTACTCAGTGGATGAGATCATTGAAACATACAGGAAAAAGCTGGAGGAGATGTGGTCTTTGGAACCCCTCTCTAGCTCTAGGAAAGAGCTGGAGGAGATCCTCTTGAGTGAAGACAAATGATATTTAAGGAATTGTCCACTTAGTTAAGTGATTATCATGAATCTAGGTCCAGGGAAGAAAGCACCTGATATAGTAAACGTTCTTGTGGAAATACCAAGTGGTTCCAACATAAAGTATGAGTACGACGAGGAGGAGGGAGTAATAAAGGTGGATAGGGTTCTCTACACTTCTATGGTCTACCCCTTTAACTACGGCTTCGTGCCTGGTACACTTGAGGAGGACGGTGACCCCATTGACGTTCTAGTATTGACTAACTATCCACTGCTTCCCGGTACGGTTATTGAGGCCAGGCCAGTGGGCGTGATCCATATGAAGGATGAAGAGGGTGTTGACGAGAAGATAATAGCTGTTCCCAAGGAGAAGACTGATCCCACGTTCGCCAGAATTAAGGACGTCAATGATATTGACGATGCCACAAAGAACAAGATAGTGCACTTCTTTGAACACTACAAGGAGCTGGAGCCCAATAAATGGGTAAAAATATCAGGTTGGGGGTCAGCTTCCGAGGCTAAGGAGAAGATAGCCAAGGCGATAGAGAGGAAGAACAAGTAATGCTTTTTATTGATGTTGTTATTATTTTGTCTGCAATACTTTCATCGTCCTGGATACTTCTGGAAACATTCTATTACACTCGAAGCGGGATTTCTTACCCTGCAAAGGGAAGTGCCGGTGGTAAAGCATCAATAATCGTTGCCATAAAGGAAGAGGATCCCAGCACAATCTCGGAACTGGTGGAAAATCTTTCAAAGCTGAACTATTCGGATTACGAGGTAATACTGGTCTCTGACGATTCTGAAGAGAAGTTTGAAAGACTGAAACATATTAAACTTCCAGTGAACTTCCGACTGGTCAGAAGAGATAAACCACACGGAAGGAAGGCTGGCGCACTTAATTACGGCGTTTCCCTGTCATCAGGTGAACTTCTAGTTTTTTTAGATGCTGAGGCCAGGGTAGATCCCGATTTCTTGACCAAGGTATCCACACACTTGAGACAAGCGGAGGCAGTGGCCCTAAGACTTAAGGTGAGAGATCTCAAGAATAAACTTCAGGTTCTTTACTCTGGGATAACCGAGTTCTCCATGGATTCCCTCTTCAGGGGACGATACCTTAGGGGGCTTCCCATATTCCCCAACGGCTCTGCATTCGCAATTAAATCATCTACCCTGAAAAGGATAGGAGGTTGGAAGGAGGGAGTGGTCGCTGAGGATCTTGAGATAGGGATTAGGTTATTCCTTAATGGGGTTAAGGTAGGCTACGCAGACGACGTTGTGGTAGAAACCTTGGCCCCATATAACTGGAAAGACCTTTTCCATCAAATGAAAAGATGGGCTTATGGATCAGGACAACTTCTTCCCTACAGCCTCTCCATGATAAGCAAGGGAATCAAAGGAATAGAGGGGGCAATGTACGCGAACCAATGGGGGATATACCCAGTGTTCTTTATTATGTTATTGATTGCAGGTTTTCTCTCTCCCATCTTGTCCTCATCCCCCATCATCTGGATTTCGTCCATGTCCCTGTTCCTTCTCTCATCCTTGGTCTTCTCTCTCAGATCTAGAACAAGGGAGTATGACTTGAGGATTCCTGCGCTTATGATTTCTGCCTTCCTATCCGGTTACTTTCTTGGTCTTTTCAACGCAAAATTCAGCTGGAGAGTTACGCCCAAGGTAGAGAGAGAACAAGAGTTATGGATACCATTAGAGCCTAACGTCATTTCATACCTCTTCCTTGTGAGCGGAATAATAACGCTAAAAAGCTATTTAATTCAAGGGACCATTCTGTTTGTAATTTCAATTATTCTGTTAATCATACCGTGACCTTTATTGATGACATCCTAGCTACCTCTCTCATGGCCTCATCAGGTCTCAGGCTGTACTTGATGACGTATTTCTTGACCATCTTGTAGCTTTCAGGGTTCTGAACGATGTCCTTGGATGTTGCCATCAGCCTCAAGTAAAGCGCTCTCCTCTGTATCTCTTCTTTCACTTCTTCAAGAGATCTTCCAGACTCCTCCAGCCTGTTCCTCAGAACCTTCGCATTATCTAAGTCCACCACATGAGTATCCACCTTGGGATCCCAGTTAACAACTCTCCTGAAATCCGATGCGGTCACCAGCTCGTCTATGGCAACGACCCTCCTCTTCAGCTGTATCTTATCTCCCACAAGCACCGGTAACCTTCTCACACTAATGATAATGTTGTTCATGGGTATCCATCCGGCTGGAATATTAAGTGGAGGGTTCATTAACCTCTTTACTGCACTCTCAGAATCGTGGGCGTGAAAGGTCGTGGCACCTCCGTGACCTGTGGAGAGGGCTTGGAACAGGATGTAGGACTCTGCGCCCCTAATCTCACCTACCACTATAATGTCTGGCCTATACCTCAGGGAGAGTTTTAGCAGGTCCATCAGGCCTATTTCCTTGCTGGACTCACCGTATGCTTGCCTGGCATAGAGCTGAACCCAGTTCTCTTGAGCCAGCTTTATCTCTGGAATATCTTCTATGGAAACGATTTTTAGTGACTCCTTCGCAAGATTTAGGATAGAACCTAGTACCGTTGTCTTACCTGCGCCTGTGACCCCTATAACCATGAACGACATTCTAAGATCAATGGAGTACCAGAGATAGGCTGCGGTTTCAGGGCTTATGACCCCACTATTAATCAGGTCTAATATGGTGATCGGTCTCTCGCTGAATCTCCTAATGACGAAGCTTGATCCCCTAGCGCTTACCTCGTATCTGAACGTAGCAGCTATTCTGTCTCCCTTTGGCAATATACCGTCTGCTATGGGAGTTGCTATTGAGACCGTTTTACCTGAAAGCGAGATGAGTCTTAATACTATTTGATCCAGTAGCTCAGATCCGCTAATTTCCCTGTTCAATACTTTCATTGATTCAGTTATAGTGAGATTGGTGGGAACGTAATCATATTCCCTGTGGTACACGTACACGGGTAGACCAATTCCGCTACATGATATGTCCTCGATCTCATTATCAGCTAACAGGGGAGTGAGCACGTTGTAACCAAACATGTTCCTTAACAGGTAATAGAGGGCTACTTTCCCTTTCGTACTGAGCTTGATTATCCCACCTACTTGGCCCTGCACTAGGCCCATACTGGGCATTTTAGCGTTGGCTTCCAGTAAGATCTTGGCTATGTCCACGGTGTCCTCCTTGCTTAAGAGGGATCTTTCAATTTCCTTGATGAGGAAAATGTAAGCATTGAAAATATTTTGATCTATAGGTGGCTCCACTAAGACATACCTAAATATTCCCTTGTCCTGGTCAAACACGATAAACGTGTGGGGATTGGCAATTGACAATTCTACATTATTGGATTCAAAAGATGACTTAACTGCTCTAGGCATCATGCTGAGCATATCAACCTCGTACTCAGATATTATTTCGGGCAGTTCCTCGTAGGGTAATGTTATGGGATAAAGGCTAATTGGCAAATCCCCAAAGCTTAACTGTTCATTTTTAGGGGAAGGTTTGCTACGAAATGGCAGTGGCAGATTTAAATTCATACTAGATAATATGATGTAAATCTTCTTTATAAATATTCTTTTCTCTCATTCTAGGCGTAATAAAAATCATCCTGACGGAGGTGCTGTGGGGCCGAAGGTAAAGTGAACATGTACTATTATTATCATTAATATAGCAGTTATCATAACCATTATGGCTGCATGAATAAATCCTGTGGCCACCTTGCCCCTGCCCAGCTTTCCCACTAACAACCCAGCGAAGAATGCGTTCACCATGGAGGCAATAGCCGTGATGTAAACAGCCTGAGGCAGAAGAACCCTAGCCTCACCAAGGGCACCTGAGGAGAATGCATATGCGTTACCCGTTATTAGTCCTAGTATGGCTGCAGATAGCAAGTTCACCGCTATGATGGAGATGACCACCCCTATATACGGAGTATAGAGAAGAATCTTCACCTTGCTTTCGTACTCCCTTTTTATCTTAATCTGGGTCTCCACCTGTTCAGCAAGGCTTTCTATACTGTCTGGAGTGAGACTTCCAATATCAATCATATCGGCCATGGATACCAGAGAAATCCTTGAGGTGAAGTCAACTATCTCCTCTGCTCCCTTTAGGAAGGCATCTCTTAACGGGTAACCCAGAGAGATGTAAGCGTAAATTCTCTTCAATATATACGATAATTTGCCCATCTCTTGGCTATCCTTTATGTTCTTTATTATGGTCTCGGGAGAAAGCCCTGCTCTTATGCCCTCTGAGATAGCCCTAAGTAAGTTAACTACGTATGGGTCATAACCTGTCCCCTTTTTCAACTCCCTAGATGTCACAATGGCTGGAGGAATAGCCGCTATGAGAAAACTGATCATCATTATGATAGTTACTGGAGTCACATTGTTGGTGTTACCGGTCAGAGTGAGGAATGGGATCAGCTGTTTGGTAATGCCCAAAAGCACAAACATCACGAGAAGACCTACACCCAAGGAGATATAGAATGTCTTGTAGGACGAAATTTTCCTCTCTGGAAACCTGAGTTGGGACTGCTCCGCCATCAATATGAAGACTCCGTCAACTAGGGGTAAGATCAGAATGAGGATAGCCCCAAAGGCGTTAAGGGGTATGAAACTTCCTACTATACTTGGAAAGAGAGCCTGCAGTAACAGTGTTAGAAAGAACGTAATGTAACCAGAGGCTAGCCATATCACATAGGTTTCACCTACACCTGAAAGTTTGTCTGCAGCTAGGGCAGCAGCCAGTTCCAACTGTTTAAGGATATCCTTAGCCTTTGCAGAAACTGCGTCAAGGACTGGCGCTCCACTTCTAACTGCCGCTACGTAGCTAACGAAGAAATCATTAAGTATTTTGGATGGTGATATCCTTATTGCGTTAGTACTTAGGTAAAGTTTTTATCTTGGTATTACTAATATAGAATGTGGAGGAATTAGAGAAGGCTTACAGGGAGGAAAAGAATGCTAGGATAAGGCAGAGAATACTGGGGGTGAAGATGTACCTCGTGGACGGGTTCAGGGAGTACAGGGTGGCCGAGGTCCTCGGGGTTTCGTACTCAACGGTGAAGAAGTGGGTCGCGAAGTACAAGAGGGGAGGGGTCGGAGCGTTGAGGGATAGGCCAAGGTCGGGTAGGCCCAGGAAGTACTCCAGCGAGGAGGTGAAGAAGGTGCTGGAGACAAGTCCCAGGGAGCTGGGATACAACCTGGAGGGGTGGACCATGAGGGCGCTGAACGCTGAGCTGAGGAAGAGGGGGATAGTTTACAATAGGTATCACCTTTACAGGGTAGTGCACCAGCTGGGGTACGGTTTCGTGACGCCCAGGCCGGTGAACGCCAGGGCCGAGGTGGAGAAGCACCGCGATTTTAAAAAAAGTGAAGGAACTGATGGGACGCAGGATAGCGTTCTTCGATGAGACAAGGGTGGTGGTGGGCACCACGGTGAGGAGGTGCCTCGCCAGGAGGGGTTCCAGGCCCAGGATCAGGGTGAACCTGGGCTTCCAGCACTTCTACGTCTTCCTCGCCCTTGACGCCATTTCAAGGAAGGTGCTGTACGCCCTCTACAACTCCCTCTCCAGCAAGAACATGAAGAGCTTCGTTTACAGGATGGAGAGGAAGTGGGGCAGGGAGACCAAGTACCTCGTCCTTGACAACCACTCCTCCCACAAGACGGGGGCTATCCTGGACCTGTTCAGGAGAAGGGGAGTGAGACCCGTTTTCACCCCAAAGTACTCGCCAGAGCTAAACCCTGTGGAGAGGATCTTCAAGGACCTGAAGTTCCACCTTGCGAACAGGTTCTTCAACAACGTGGAGGAGGCCAGGGAGGAGGTGAGGAGGTTCTTCGAGGAACATCACGATCAGTTTAATCTTGATGTGGTCCAATATCTGGATTTAGATGAAATAGAGGTAGAAAACAATGGATAAAAACTTCCACAAAGTACTAGTGAAGTAGGGCATCCTCCACGTTTTCCCCTAGAAAATTTATTCTTTTAGAAACGTAGAGAAGAACTTGGTTTATATAATTGAACGCTATAGTTCTGGAAATTCTATCGAAAAGTATTCTGGGGCTAAGACCTGATCTGAGGAAGATCGTAAAAACAGCGGAGAAGGCTGCAGTTTCAGCATCTATACCAATTCTTCTATTCTCGATGCTTTGGGATATGTTCACATTCAACAGAAGATACGTGACTGGCGGTATTATCACCGCAAATATGATGAACATAAGACCCGCAACAGCAAACTTGGCCAACCTGAACACTAAGTAGAACTTTACGAGTATATAGACCCCTAAGAATGCAAGAATTGCAGAGAAGACCGATGAGACCATCAGATAGAAGAACATTTGAGCGGCGAATAGTTGCGGATCTGTACTTAGGCCCGCCAGAAGCAATTTTTTCTCTATACTCCTGGAAATAGACTTAACTATTCCCAGTTCATAGAAATTGCCCATTATCCCAAGCGAGGATTTGAATTCCTTCTTGTTACCCCCGTTCCTTCGTAGCCCCTTAAATGCCATTATTCAATTATTTCGACCTAAGTTTAAAAATGTAGAGGAAGACAAGGTTCCAAGTACTTCGCCGGCTTAGTCCCCCTTTGCGTTGGGATTAGAAGAACTTAGGAAATATTTTTATTCAATTGTGTAGAAAGAGGGTTGTGGATGCCCTTCAACTCCTGAAGGATCAATATGGTTTCACAGATGACGAGCTTGAGTATGCAGTGAATAGGGCAAAGGGAATCATAATGGGTTTCGCCATGGAGTACAGGGCTAGGCTAGTTCTTGAGTCGATGAATTTCGTGAATATTCGTTCCGTTGATCTTCCAACTCACGATATAGAGGCAGAGAGAGATGGGAATAAATATTTCGTGGAAGTGAAAGCCAGCAAAAGGTCTCCCACAAAGGAGTATAGTGCGTATAAGTTGGCCATGATAGCTAGGCTAACTGGGACGCATCTTACCCTCCTGATGACACCCAGACCAAGCCTCTTGGTTACCGAGGATATATTAAGCGAACCCAAGAAAATACTTCTAAACTTCTTTAGACTAGCCCTCAATAAAAGAACCGAGGAATTAAAAAAGTTCTTAGAGGATGAAAGAAATAGAAAAGTTATACAATCCTACGACAGGGTTATTGTCTCCACGCTTCACGAAGACATTGAGACACTTTCTATTCAATGACACATTCACAGGAGAGGTCTTCCCTTATAGGATGATCTATATCTGATTAGTTGTTGCTCTGCCCTATCCAGATATTTATAAACTGTGGAATGTTCCCTTCCCCTCACCAGTAACTCCAACGCCTTTTTGGCTATGGGTATTTGTTCATAATTGCCCAGCAGAGTCACGTAATGACCTGAAATTACAACACTTACACCGGTATACTCCTGGATTATCTTCTTTGTCTTTCCGCCTTCTCCTATTATTCTGCCCTTGACCCTCGTCATATTATCCCTGCTGTTGGCAATCTCTTTCAGGTCAATGACATCCATCATGACCTCCTCTCCCATCAACTTGAGGGCATCAGACACTGGAACCCCAAGACCAATTGCCCTTATCACGGAAACTACCTTGAGAGCTTGGTAAGGATTCTGGTTCTTGGGATCCACAACGAAGTTTTTCACCTTATCGTCGTAAAGTATCTCGACCCCGCCCATCTTAGAAAGATCCAGAAGGAGAGATTTAACCAGGTCTAGCCTCTCGTCCGGCACACTCACAAACATTACTTCTCCTTACTAGATAACTCCAGCCTGTTTAATAATTCTTCCACAGGTATCACGTCTACTCCCTTGCTCTGGAAAAATCTATTAATATTATTTATATCCCTTTCCAGAAGGACCAGTGAATTTTCTGCCCATACTGGAACTGCCTGACCTACGTCTATAATGTAGGGTAGATCATCCTTCACCATTACATTAAATTCGCTGAGGTCGCCATGAACAAGCTGTGCCTTGGTCACCATTACTTCAATTTGCCTGACTATTTCATCATAAAAGTCCTGCGTAATCTCTTCCAAGTCCACCAGAAGTGGAGCCTTCGTTATCCCCTCTCCAATGAACTCCATTGCTAGTACATTTTTGTTCACTAGGAGAGGCCTAGGTACCCTCACTCCGGCCTCAAACATCTTCGAAAGGTTACCGAACTCCTTTCTTGCCCAGCCGTATATCATTTCCTTAGTGCTAGAGAACCTCACATCTGACCTTCCATCTAGGGAAACATATTTCCTTATGGCGCGCTTATGGGAGGCAGTTGAGGTATAGTAGATCTTCAAGGCGATATAGTTGCCATCCCTAGTCTTGGCAGGGTAGACCTTGGCCTCCTTTCCTGAGGCAATAGCACCCAGAATAGACTCTATGCTCAGTTTCCTCATTACCTGAATTACCGCCAATGAAGTGGAGGAGTCTAACGTGGAATCAACTGTCTTGAAGACATCTTCGTCCTTTTCTCTTTTCTCCTCTCTCCTAACTATTCTATTCAACCTCTAAGTTGATCAATCACGTCCCTGCTAATTACTTTTTCCTCAATTAACTTCCTTATTTCATCATTCATGTACCTGTAAACTATGTCTGCCTTATTGGGCTGAAAATCCCAAGGTGCGGCGAGGACCACGTCACCCTCTTTTATCCAAGTCTTTTTCCTCATCCTACCTGGTATTCTGGCTGTCCTCTCCTTACCATCTAAACAGGCAACAATTATATGTTCGGCCCCCAGCATCTTCTTAACAACGCAAATAACCTCGCCTTCTTCGGGTTTCGGAACCTCCTTTGAAGGTGCTTGATCTGTCCTATCTTTCTTGGGCAACTACTGAAACACCATTGCCTTAACAAGATGGCGGAATATTAAAAACTTAGCTTATTTTACGTCTTCATGAAAGCTAGAGACTAAAAATGTTAAATCACCGGTTCAAAGATTAGAGTGGCCGAAGCAACTCCAAACCTATAGCTGTTGACCCTCCCACGCCGTGACAGATACTTGCGATTCCCCTTTTTCCATTCATTTTGCTCAGCACATTGAGCAGGGTCACCATGATCCTAGCACCGCTGGCCCCTATTGGATGACCCAACGCTATTGCTCCTCCGAACACGTTCAATTGCTCGTAGGGCACTCCGAGGTACCTGTGGAAAAGAACATTGTTCACAGCGAAGGCCTCATTATTCTCAAAGTAATCGAACTGAGTAATACCCATGTTGAGCCTTGTCAACAGCTTCTTCACGGAGTGAAGGGGTGCCTCTGTGAAACGCCAACTCTCTATGCCCACCCAGGAGTAACCTAGAATTCTCGCCACTGGATCTACCCCAAACTCCTTCACTGCCTTCTCGCTCATTAGGACCATGGCAACAGCTCCGTCCGAAATCTGAGATGAGTTACCTGCAGTGTGATACCCGTTTTCAGAGAACGCGGGCTTAAGCGAACTTAGTTTCTCAATGGTTGTGTCCGGTCTGATGCCCTCATCCCTCTCTAGTTTACCCTCGTCTAGGTTCACCGGAACAACTTCCGATTTGAATAGTCCCTTCTCCCATGCCTGATGGGCCCTTCTATGACTCTCATAAGCAACCTCGTCCAGTTCCCTCCTGGAGATATCCCTTTCTCTAGCAACCATATCCGCTTCCTGTCCCATGAGTTTGAGGTTGAAGGGGTCTGTAAGTCCGTCCACTAACATCGTGTCAATGAAATTTAAACTTTTTCCAGATAAGAACTTTACACCCCATCTTACTTCTGAATTAACTGCCAGCATGGATTGGCTCATGGATTCCATCCCGCCCGCAACCACCACATCGGCATCACCTCCCTTGATCATTTGAGCTGCGTTGGTAACCCCCATCATACCGGAGGAACATACCATGTCCACACAATAACCGTCAACTTCCCACGGTATTCCCGCTAAAAGCGCAGCCTGCCTAGCTAAATCCTGGCCGTGACCTGCCCTCAATACGTTACCCATGATAGTGATATCGACACGAGAGGGATCAACGTTTGCCCTTCTCAGCGCTTCCTTTATGGCAACAGCCCCTAACATCTGAGGTTTCACTGACTTCAGGGACCCTCCAAAACGTCCAATAGGAGTTCTCACCGCAGAAGCTATGTAAACATCTACCATGGTATCACGTTGGTATAGAAGAATTTAAACTTTTTAAACAATTGTGCCCCTTAGGTCAAAGAATGATGAATCCGTAATCTCAACCTCGTACCATTTACCTAGCTCCGCTCCCCTGAGTATGACGGGAATGTAGTTGAGCGTCCTGCCTATCTGTGTGTCTCCCTTTCCGTTTTCCAGAGCTATAACCTTCATTCTTCTCCCAACGTATTCCCTGTGAATTTCCCTCGAAAGTTCCTCGTAAAGTGATACAGCCCTCTTCAGCCTCTCCTTCTTAACTGCACCAGGAACCTGGATCATCATGGCACTCCTGGTGTTAGGTCTGAGCGAGTACATGGCTATATGTATCCTTTCGAACCTTAATTCCTTCATGAGACGCAATGTATCCTCGAACGCGGCCTCATCCTCTCCGGGGTGACCTACTATTATGTCCGTGGTAATGTTAACTAGGGGAAACCTTTTCCTTATCTCCTTAACGATTTCCCTATACTCATCCACCGTGTACTTCCTGTTCATAACCATCAGTACGTGATCGTTACCGCTCTGCACGGGTAGGTGAAAGAACTTGTACACCTTGGAATTGTCCCAGGCATCCAACAGGCGCTCAAGTTGTCTCATGGCCAGTTCAGGGGTCATCATACCTATCCTCACCATGAAATCCCCCTCCAGGGAAGACACCTCCTTGACCAGCTCTGCAAGTCCCATTTCTCCCCCAATGTCTAGACCATAGGCGGCTGTATCCTGACCCGTTAATTCAACCTCCTTGGCCCCCCTTTCCACTGCTTTCCTCACAGCTTCCACGATCATTCTGGGAGGATAACTTCTCAGCTCCCTTCTGGCCAACTTGGTGATACAGAAGTTACAACTACCAGCGCATCCGTCGGCAATGGGGATCACGGAGATGAGCCCCTCGAAGAGTCCAGGTAATACGGAGGGAGCCTCGCCATAAAGGCTCACTATCCTTTCCTTGGATTCAACAGCCTTGACAATATCCCCTATGGATTGAGGCCCAATCAATGACGATTGAGGTGTAAGAGAGGTGACCAAACCAGGCTCCGCACCAGCTAAACAGCCTGCCACAACCAATTTCTTCCCTGCCCTAGAAAGTTCTGATATTCTCTTCTTCATCTTCTCCTCCGTTTCCATTCTCACTGCACAGGTGTTTATGACTAGAACATCGGCCTCCTCCTCGCTATTCACTATTTCATGTTTTCTGTTCTTTAGCAAAGTCATCATTGAGTACGTATCGCCCTTGTTTAGGGCGCATCCATATGTCTCAAAGTAAATTCTCATAGCTTGTACTAGTCACAAATTTAACCGCGTGATTATATAGAGTTAATCGAGTTTCATGTCAGAGAGGGATAAGCTCTACAACGTGCTTCTGGACAGGCTCTACACTAAGCTGCCCAAAAAGGACTTGGCAGCGGAGACGCAAACTCTTCCTACCCTCACTATTATTAACGTGGGTAATACCACCATTATCAGAAACTTCAGCGAGTACTGTGACAGAATAAGGAGGGAGGACAAGATATGCATGAGATACCTGCTGAAGGAGCTTGCTGCGGCTGGCTCCATATCCGAGAATGGACAGCTGATGATCCAAGGTAAGTTCTCCAACGCCATAGTGAACACCTTCATGGACAGGTTCCTGAAGACCTACGTCCAGTGCTCCACATGTAAAAGCCTTGATACCGTCCTAGTAAAGGAGAAGAAAATATGGTATATTCAGTGCCTGGCATGCGGTGCCAAAAACCCAGTTAAGCCTCTGTGAGATAATGAGGGTAATTCTCAAGGTCATAAGGGGAGAAGGACACGTCTTTGTGAACATATGTGAAAAGGAGTACCTTGGAAAAGAATTCAGGGAGGATAGGGCAGTTCTAAACGTAAACGATGAATTCTACGGGGGAGACGAGGTGGACATTAACTATGCCCTAAACCTAGTGGATGAGGCCACGGTGGTGAGCATGGTGGGAGAGAAGGTAATTGGGGAGGCAATAAGAAGGGGGCTTGTCCATGAGAACGCCGTATTAACCGTATCAGGGGTGAAGTTCGCACAGATCTATAATCTGTGATGGAAATGGGAGGAAAATTCTGTGTAATGTGCGGAAGAGAGGACGTAAAGCTCATAGATAGACTCTGTCCCTCATGTTATGTGAAAACAAGGGAGATAGCTAGAGTGCCTAGAAGCATGTCAATTACAGTATGCAGGATTTGCGGTTCCAGGAAGATTAAGGGAAAGTGGACTCCACCCCGTGGAGATATATCATCTTCCTTGGAGGAGGAGATAGTCTCGGCCATAGAGCTGGACGATCATGTAGGAGAGTATCACGTGGATGTGGGGCAAATGTGGAGTGATGTTCATGGTAACAATCACTTTCCATTGAGGATTTCAGGTTCGGTTGAGGGAGAAAGATTCGACGAAACCAAGGACGTGATGGTTAAGGTGGAAAGTACCCTATGCGACTCTTGCGTAAAAAGACGAGGGAAATACTACGAGGCAATAATACAGCTTAGATCCAAGGAGGGTAACCTGGCGCTGGATGAGAAAAGATTCTTCGAGTCCTTCTTTTCAAGAGAGGACGCGGAGAACCTTTCGGATATAGTTGAATTGAAAGAAGGAGTGGATTATTATTTCATTAGCAGAACTGTGGCCAAGAGGCTTGTGGCGAAGTTCGTAAGCGAGGTTAAGGTTGAGATGAAGGAGAGTTACCAAAGGGAGAGGATAAAAAGAGGTAAAAGGGACGCAAAACTAGTAATCTCCTTGAGGTTATGAGGATAGGGATAGACGAAGCAGGGAGAGGATGCCTAATTGGACCCATGGTGGTAGCGGGAGTGGCCCTGAGCGAGGTGGCATTGGAACGGTTGAAGAAGCGCGGTGTAAAGGATAGCAAGAAGCTCACCAGGAAGGAAAGGGAGAGACTATTTGAGTTGATAGTTTCTGAGAGCGAGGGGGTAGCCATTGCAAAGGCCCTTCCTGAGGAAATTGATGCTAAAAATCTGAACAGGTTGACCTACAGCAAGGTAATAGAGATCATAGATGCGTTATCCTGGGTTAACCCTGAAGTTGTGACTGTGGATAAGGTTGGAAGGGAGACTGAGGTCATACAGACAATTAAGAAACATGGATTTAGCCCAAATGTTGTTCACAAGGCTGACGAGCTGTTTGTTGAGGCCAGCTCGGCAAGTATTGTGGCTAAGGTGATAAGGGACAGGATAATAGACTCGTTAAAGAAGGACTTTGGGGACTTTGGAAGTGGATATCCCTCGGACAGGAAAACCGTTCAGTGGTTGCTGAACCTAGTTTCCAGGGGAGACGAACCACCAAATATTATAAGGAGATCATGGAAATTATTACTAAAATACGCACCGGAGTTCTACGTTGATAAGGTGAGCTGAAGTGGTCACTAACCTTCCCGCTGAGGCTAAGACTAAATGGCTAAGAGTGATGGACGCCAAGACCCCTGAGGAAAAGATAAAGGCAATTCAGGATTTCCTGAGTAGCGTACCCAAACACAAGGGAACTGAAAATCTAGTCTACTGGGCAAAAAGAAGACTGTCAGAGCTGAGAGAGGAGACGGAGAAACAGAAGAGGAAATCCAAGGGTGGGGGTCTTTCCTTTTTCGTGGAGAAGGAAGGAGCGGGGCAGGTTCTGGTGCTGGGTAAGGAAGAACTGAAGAATCCGCTTGTGCGCAGGCTCACCAACGTAAAACAGGACCCCAAGGATTACCCAGTTCCTGCTATGACCTTCTACGAGGATGCACCCATTCAGTTGGTCAATCCTCCCCAAATTATTCTGGATTCGAGGCTCATAGTGAGCAAACTCCTTGGATTGGCCAGAAATGCAGACTCAATCCTTTTCGTGGTGGAGGACCAAGAGGAATTCACAAGAATGAGGGAGTTTCTGGAGAACAATAACATCCTACTAGGAAAACCCAAGGGGAAAGTGATAATAGAGCGATTCAGGAGCACCAAGGAGGGACTAAGGATAGTTATGATGGGAAAATTGACAGGAACCACAGAGGATCAGGTTAAGAACTACCTCAGGGAGTTCGGTATTAAGTCAGCTGTGGTGAAGATTGTGGGGGAGGTTACTCTGGACGATGTGGAGAAATCACTCTTCGAGGCCATCACCTTTAAGCCTGCGGTGGTTGCCTCAGTTAAGCCATTTCAAGTTCAGGGAATACCGGTTGTGAACGTGACTGACTTAGATAGTCTAAGAAGAGAGCTGTACCTCAGCCTTGATGTGATAAGAATCTACACCAAGGAGCCCATGGAGGAACCCACAAAGGATCCAATGTTCATGAAGAGAGGATCCACAGTCCTGGATGTTGCCCAGAAACTTCACAGCCAGCTCTCTGAAAACTTCAAGTACGCCAAAGTATGGGGTAAATCTGCCAGGTTTCCTGGACAGAGAGTGGGCGAGGATCACGTCCTAGAGGATAAGGATATCGTGGAAATCCATGTAAAGTGACAAATGAGCTTATATTTATGTTCATCACTATTTTAACTGTATTGTTTTCTAGTCTGCCATTATTTATATGAACAAAAAATAACAGGCGTGTATTTAAGCTTTTCTTAGACAGCACTTTACAAAACTTTGAAACCACTGTTTTCAATCTGCCTCTGATAGATATGTTAGAGACCTACGAGATTGAACTTAGAATACCAAGGTCAGTAGTAAGATCTGGACTAATGGACCCATTCCTTTTCTCGGGAGTGATGGGGCATGTTAACATTCTTCAGATCTTAGACAAGAAATCAGCAGAGTATGTAGCGCCCGGTAAACTCTCTGAACCTGGCAATGACTACAGGGTTCTCTACGTCTTCGGCACACCAGACACAAAACTGCATACGGTTCTTGGATACATGAAGGGGCCAGAATTGGAAGGGGGATCAATATTCTATTCTGGAAAGTCGGACGACAATAAATTTGAATGGAAGGCTCACTTTTACGTGGAAGAAAGCGCAAACGGTTCCAAGCTAAGGATAGGTCTAGAGGTCAGCTACAGGACCTCAGCCCTTGACAAGCTAATAGGGAAAAGTCCCTTTGAATTAGCTCAGCACATAATTCAGGATCACATTATTCCATATCTGAGACTATATCTCAGCAAGGAACAGCAGATGGTTCAGGAACAAGGAATCTTTGCTAACGAGGTCATGCGAATTGAGGGTGATATTGCTGAAGTGGCAACGAAGATCAGGCAATTAATTGAGAGCGTAAATTCAGGGTTTATTGTAATTAAGGGCAAAAATATCAGAGCGAGCATTCAGGTTCTGAACAAACGCCCCAGCTTAATGAAAATGATTAGAGGAAACCAAATAATCACAGGAAATGACGTTCTTGCGAATCTAATTTTAGAGTCGGGCAATGCGGTGGCAGTTGCGTATGAAATTGACTTGGAGAGAGTATTGGATACTACAAGCGAACAGATTTCAAAAGCCATTGAGATGCATGGGAAAGAGTAGAGAAGTGTGACTGGATTCAACGTGGCTTTTCACTACGCTTTACTTACTTATGGAGCCACTTTAGAATATGGCGAACTAGTGAAAGATAACTATCTAACCTGAAGACATCTAACATCATTTTCTCTTCCCTTATTTTCTTCTAAAGATAACCCTTTAGATAGGAACATCTATCTATCTCATAAATGGGTTCACTGGTTCTGGGGGCTGGAGGAGGTGGAGATATAGTATCTGCGCTTCTTCCTTTCGAGAGATTGAGGAAAAATGGTGAGAAGGTTGTCCTAGGGGCGATTCTATGGGAGAGAAGGGTTGAGGATCCAGTTCCAGGTCCCATCTGTACAAATGACCTGAGAGAGGTAGAGGCAATAAACGAGAGAGTGGCAGTCCTAGGACCAAACTCGTACGCAATCAGGGAGGGAAAAAGAGTAATACCGCAAGCTGCTAGGGTTGCTAGGATATTGGGAGTTAATGTTGTTTCGTTCTGCATATCCGGAGGCGCCATTGGCCTATACGACGATCTCACAGAAATAGCAAGTGAGCTTGGAATAGATCAAGTAATTGGCGTTGATGCAGGAGGTGATATTCTTGCAGAGGGTACAGAAAGCAATCTTCTAAGTCCTCTAGCTGATTCTATAGCCCTAGCATCTCTAACCAAGTTGGAGGAAAGTTACCTGAAGACCCAGTTATCGGTTATTGGTCTGGGGGCAGATGGGGAACTGGAAGCCGAATATCTTTTACAGAGGATTAGCAAGATAGCTTCGCTGAACGGGTTGGTGGAAATACTTGGATATGACGAGAGTACTGCGTCATTAGTGGAAAGGGTATTGGAGGTGACGATCACTGAGGCCTCAGCTCTACCCCTAAAGGCATTCAGGGGGTTATATGGAGAGGTTTCCATCAGAAACGGTAAGAGAAGGGTGTTCGTAAGTCCGCTTACCTCAGTAATGTTTACTTTCAGACCAAGGGTTGTCGCATCCATCTCTAAGCTTTACGAAGCTGTAAGAAATTCCTCGTCTCTCGAAGAGGCCAATGAGGCACTTCATCAACTGGGTTTAATCACAGAACTGGACAGGGAGAGACAGTCTAAGGACGAGTAGCCCTCTCTCATAGAAAGTAAAAGCTTATAATCTATTAGCCCGTCATCGATCTTTCCAATCATCAATGAGTAGGTAGGATTTTTGTGGTGTTAATACCATTCCCCCGCATGTATTATTGGGAGGGGAAGTTTAAACCAAGACTTCCTGAATTGGTCATACAGTGAATAGGAGTGAGCATAGATGTGGATAGTGGTTTATTCCCCTTCCCCACCTCCATAGAGGGTGCGGGGGAGGCGGCGGCTCATGTAATTGCGTCCGCTTCCGCGCTAAAGAACATGAACGAGTTGACCCTGGAAAGTTTAGAAACAGTGAGAAAATATGTTGATAATTGGATAATGAGTGTTGTTCCCCTGGATTACATACCGGGAATGGCAGAATATCTAGGAGGAAAACTGACCAAATCCATTTTGGACGTATTTGAGGAGATATCAGAACAGGAACTGGGAGAGACCTTGGAGATGATTACTTTGGCAAAAAAATCTCTAGATAAAGGCGATGTTCCCTTTAACTTCGCTGAGGTTGAGGTGAGAATAGAGAGAGTGTTTAGAGCCCTTGGCTTGGAAATGAATGACTTCGGAAGGTTTCTGGAGAACTCAAACATAGTGGAGAAAATGAAGAGAACCGTAACCTTGTTTACCTTGGCTGTGGGAATATCTTCAGTACGTGATAGGTTATGGATAGCGGAATCTCAATAACTGCCGAAAAACTTGTAGAGGTCACAGCTAAGTATGCATCACAGATAACAGTTAAAGAGGAGGAGTATATTAGGGCTGTTGGTTTCTCGTCCCGGGAAATGGGGAAAAGGGTTGTGGCAAGGGTGAGTTTCTGGCTTGTTAATCAGGAATCCACCCTGTTATACTGCAGGTTATGTAACAAGGGGCCATTCACCAAGAGGGGCATGTTTCTTCACCTGACAAGAATGCATCATTCTGAGATAAAATTGCTCTTAGAAGAAGAAATAAAAAGAGAGATAAAGGCTATACTTTAGCCTCAGGACTCCACTACCCTAAGTAGATCTCCTTGATCTAAACGATAGACCACGAGATAGTTATCTGATACCCTCTTGAGATCAGCGTTGTCTCCCCTTATCATCACGCTAATCAGCGTGGCATTTGCCTCCTTGAGGGATCTTCTCACAGTAGTCTCGGCAATCTTATCCTCCCCATCTGTCAAGATTATTACCTCGCTGACTCCCCTTACGTGACCGTCCTTTATATCATCGCAGGCTGACATTACTGACCTAGATATATCAGTCCCGCCTCCACCCCTTATCTTACCAATGTACTCAACCATCTTGATTACATCCTTACTTTTCGCGTTCTTTATGACCTTGATCAGGGGATAGGGAATGTTATCGAAGAACCTCAGATAGAAATCCCTGTTCTCCCTTCTGGCCCTGCTGTAGAGTGCAAGGGCAACAGCCTTAGCCCACAGGATCTTCTCCCCATCCATGCTACCGGACTTATCTAAGAGGAGGTATATGGGCCCCAGGGTTTCCTTAATCTGCTTCTGGTATAGCAGAAGCTGGCTCTCCGCTAACTTGACGTCGAAAAGTTCCTCAGGCAACGCTAGCTCTGAAGGAACTAGTCTCTCAAGATCTGAACCTTCCTCATATCCATAGAGTTCTCCTCTGGCGTACCTAGTAGTCCTCTTCTTGGTGAAGCTACCTAACTTGGGGATACCGCTTAGGAATTCCAAGATCTTCTTGATTTCCGTGTTCCTAGCCAGCCTAAGCACGTCATGTATATCTCCCTCAAAGTTCATCATGGATCCTGTACCCGCTCCATTGCCCCCGACTATTCTCTGCATGCTTCTCACCGAGTTGGCGTCCTCTGAAGCCTTTGCCATGGCCTTTTCATGAACCTGTTTCATCAGCTTTCCAGTGGCCTGGTTCTCCTGTTGCTGGTTCTGATTCTGCTTTCCTTCCTTTCCCTGACTTCCCTTCATTATTCCATTAAGGATCTGCTCTGCAGCCTCCCTCTCCTCCTGTGACTGTGAAGTTCTCCTGATCCTTTCCAGTTCCTCTATCAGGTTCTGCACGTAGCTCACTGAAAGGGCCATGCTCACCGCAGAATTCGCAATGGAATAATTCCTGTTCCTGTTCACTATTTCTGAGGAAATGGTAAGATCAATCAATGAGTACTTTATGGAATCACTTTGGTCAATTTCTCCCTTGGTCTTCAGAATAGGGAGAGGGAGATAATGCACATAATAGGTATCGATGAGGAATAGGGGATCTACATTGGACTCCTTACCCGAGACCCTCCTTAGGGTGTTAAGTATCCTCTCGCCCCTGTACTTCACAATGGGGCTTTCGTAATCCACACCTCTAAGGAGACCACTCATGTGTAGATCCCCAGCTTCCTCCCCACTTTTTCTACCAGTCTATCAATTTCCGCTCCAACTTCCCTTGAGAACTCCTCTACCTTCTCGTCACCGCTCTCCTTTCCTAAGGATATTACTCTGTCCTTTGTTGCCCTCAAACTCCTAATTAGGTCAATTAACCTGGGATCGGATTCGTTAGCCGCATCTACATATTTCCCTGCCTCCTTGATATTATTGAATATCTCGTTCAGTTCCCTCATGTACTTTATGGGGGTCTTAAGTTCCTCTGAAAGAAGTGCTGAGACCTTTTCGAAGTCGTCTATCTCTCTAGGAGCTATGTACTTGAGTACCACCAGATCCTCCTCCGTTGCCTTAGTTCTGGAGTTGAGTAGGGCATGAGCTGAGACTATCTTGAGGACCTTACCCTTTCTCCTGTCAGTTAAGTGCACACCTTTCTCTTCTAGCATGACATATAGCTTCAGGAGCTTCGACTTGATCTGGCTCAGGTCCACCTCTGAGAGCATACTGTATAGCCTGTCTAAGTCCTGCACAGTCATCACTGGTTCTTTGACCTTCCATTTATCAGTGAATTCAAGCTCCCAGGATGAGTCTATCAGATCCTTCCACATATCCTCCCCCACGGGTTTCGCGTAATGCCTTAGAAGAAGCCTGTCGTAAAGAGCTTCAAGCTCCGGTTCGTCAGGCACCCTGTTGCTGGCGCTGATTAACGTTCTTAGTGGAACCTTGATAACATTGTAACCGTCATATATCACCCTCTCGTTGAGCAGTGAGAGCAGTGCGTTAAGTATTGCTGAGTTTGCGTTAAATATCTCGTCCAAGAAAGCCAGCTCACTTTCGGGAAGTCTCTCCTTCGTTATTCTCTTGTAAACACCTTGCTTCAATGCATTGACGTCAAGCGCGCCGAAAAGTTCGGCGGGTTCGGTGTATTTTGTAAGTAAATACATGAAGAACCTGGCATTAAGCAGATCTGCTGCCCTTCTAGCTAGGGCTGATTTAGCCGTTCCTGGTTCCCCTATTAATACGATATGCTCCTTTGTAAGGAGAGCCAACGTTATGACCTTAGCCTCCTCTTCCCTTCCCACGAACGGGGAATAGAGGGACTCTAAAAACTTTTTGGGAAGTTCAAGGAGTGATGAACTCACTATTATTCTCCCTATAATGTTTACCATCTTGTAGCTTATAAACAGAGGTTAAGAATTATGAAATAATAAAAATCCTTTCTATTTAACTATATTTTTGTATAAAACCTGCATAACATCTTGAATGGACGTACGTTTGAATCCTTTAAATAGGAAATTTTAATTGTCGCATTTATTTTATACTAAAGGCGATAAGCGTGAAGGGTTCGTGCGGTATATCAAACTAACCAACTAATTTATATAGGCGAATTTCAAAGATTGAAATAACAAATTCGTGTGAGTCGAGATATATGGACGAAAAGATAGGAAATCTAAAAGGCGGGATGGAGAACATAAGTGTAACCGCCCGCGTTTTGGAAGTAGGTGAACAAAAGACCGTTCAGACAAAGAACGGCCCTAGAACCATTCGTGAAGTAATGGTGGGAGACGACACAGGGAGAGTTAAGCTTACCCTGTGGGGGAACCAAGGCGACGAAGTGAAAGAAGGTCAAATAATCAAGGTTGAAAACGCTTGGACCACTGTCTTTAAGGGGCAAGTTCAACTTAACGCAGGTAGCAGGTCCAAGATCAGCGAGACTGCTGAGGAATCGATCCCAGAGGCCGATCAGGTTCCGGAAAACACTCCTACCGATGATTCTCCCCCAAGAAGGGGTGGATTCAGAGGTAGAGGTGGAGGAAGGAGAAGTTACGGCGGTGGTTTCGGAGGAAACTATGGCGGTGGAGGCTTCAGGAGAAGGCCAAGAGAAGGCGGAGAGGAAGAAGAGTGAACTTTGAAGAAGACAGGGAACCGGAAGAGGAACACGACCATTTCCATCCTTCACTGGATTTCAATGAGATAAAGGACAGGAAACCCAGAAGAGAAGGTGAATACGTAGAGAAGAGTGAGGATGGAGAGAAGTTCATCATAAAGTTAGCTGAGGACAAGATTTACGAAGTCGCTGCCGTGGCCTATTACATCTGGGCCATGTGTGACGGAGAAAGAACTGTAGGCGATATAGTTCAGGAAATTAGCAAGGAAGCTCAGATTGAGGAGGAGCAGATTAGGGCACCCATCGTGGCAGTACTCGAGCAACTTCAGGAGGCAGCCCTAATAACCATTTAAAAGTTTGTTTTGTGTATTTTTCTCATGAGAAATTTCGTTCCTGAGGAGAATTTACCTACTCCACAAGAGGCCGTAGAGCTATTTCTCAAAACTGTACCCCCCAAGAGGAGGGTAATTTCTGTTGGAATCTTGGACTCGGTGGGAAAGGTAACCGCTTCACCCGTGCTCGCTAATACAGATTATCCACCCTTCTCTAGATCTACTGTGGACGGATTTGCAGTAAAATCGTCCTCCACTCCTGGAAAATTTAGGATAGTTGACAAGATATCCATTGGAGAGTGGAAGGATATTACCCTTGGACCTGGAGAGGCAGTGGAAGTGGATACGGGATCCCCTATCCCATGGGGAGCCGACGCTGTAGTGAAAATAGAGGATACTCACGTGGAGTTTCCGTTCGTTGAAATAAATTCTAGAATGAGATTTGGAGCCAATGTGGCGTGGGCTGGAAGTGATATTCCCAAGGGTTCAGAAATCATGGGTGAACTACAGGAAGTCACAGCAGAGGATGTTGGTGCCCTAGCGTCTGTGGGAGTGGAGAAGGTTGAGGTATATGATCTTCCCAAGGTCTATGTCATTGCGACCGGGGACGAGCTGGTTCAGCCCGGGGCGGATCTCGCTCCTGGAAAGATATACGAAAGCAACGTCCATTTCCTAGTCTCTAGGCTGGCACAACTGGGATGCCGGGTAATTGGAACAGAAGTTCTGCCTGACAATAAGGAAAGGATCAGGGACTCTCTCAAGATGGCAGTAGAGACAGCTGACCTCATTATTACCACAGGGGGTACGAGTGCGGGCGAGAAGGATTACATACATCAGTTGATAAAGGAGATGGGAAAAATCGTGGTACAGGGCATAAACACGAAACCCGGAAAACCTACGATCCTTGGAGAGATACGCGGTAAACCAGTTTTCGGACTCTCAGGAAACATAGTGGCCACAATTATGACGTTCAACCAGCTGGTGGAGAAATATATAGGGGAATTCTCAGGAAGATCCATGGCCACTAGGAGGGCCTATCATGGGAAGATCACTGCAATATCCATTTTACCCATTCAGGCTGACAGATTCAGGGTTACCAACATACCGGTGTACTTGGTTAAGGGACAAGGTAGATATTACGCAATCCCTGTTCCCTTCGATAGTTACATGGTGGGTACCTTCGCCGGCTCGGATGGTTACGTAACCTTGCCCCCCGGTACACAGGTTAAGGAGGGGGAGGAGATTGAGGTGACCGTAAAGAGCCTTGATAATAGACCTGTAATAATAGGGGAGGAAGACGTGAGGATAAGGGAGGTGAAGGCTAGGAAAATATTGCTGGGCACGGTACCGGCTTGTGCTGCACTCAAGTATGGTGTGGGAGATGCGCTTATCCTGAGCGATTTCCTTTGTAGGGAAGATGTTCCAGACGCTGTGGAGGTAAGACGCTGGATCATCTCTCAAGGAGAGGGTGATCCTGTCAGCTATCATGATTGGATAGGCATGAGTAGGTTGGTTAAGGAGCCGGCAGTGAAATTGAAATCGCCCTCCACGGCTCCCCTTTTCCTGGGTAAAGGGAAGGTAATTGCTCCCCAGGGGTACATAGATGGCGAGAGAGTAACTCAAGAGAGATTAAAAGTAATAGTGAGGAATAGGGACCTTCAATTCTTAGAAGGAATATTTTCCGAAAGTACCTAGTTGGAAAAGCCTTTTACTTCAACTCCTTATTCTCGGGTATGCGTTCAGTGAAAGCTACAGCATTCTCATCTTCTGCTAACCTCGGTGCTGGTTATGATATACTTTCCATGAGTCACTCGGCCTTTAGTGACATCGTGTACGCTGAGATCCTGAATGAAAGGGAGAGGAAGGTAGTAATAGCGTCAAACACTGGCATACCCTTGGATCCAGCAAGAAACTCGGCAGGTGCCCCAGTTGAGGCAATCCTGAGGGAATTTCAATTGAATTACACGGTGAAACTCAGCGTGATAAAGGGAGTTCCCCCAGGGCTGGGTCTAGGAAGCAGCGGAGCCTCCGCTGTAGCTGCAGCGGCTGCAGTCAACGAACTGTTCAACCTTCATTTAACCCTGGAGGACATAGTGAGGTTCGCTGTGATTGGCGAAAAGGCGGTGAGCGGATCTCCTCACCCGGATAACGTGGCAGCTAGTGCTTTTGGGGGAATTGTGGCCGTCACATCCCATGACCCCATAAGGGTTGTGAGAGTACCGATTAACCTAGACTTCAAGTTGATGTTGGTCATACCCAAGGTCAACACGGGAGAAGGGAAGACGAAGAAGGCAAGGGAGCTGGTCCCCAGACAGGTTGAGGTCTCCAAAGTTGTGGAAAATACAAGGTTCCTCTCCTCTTTCATTCTGGGGGTGGTAAAGGGTGATAGGATACTGGTCAGGGAAGGATTGAACGATAACATCGTGGAGAAGTCTAGGGAACCAATGTATCCACACTATCCCAAAATCAAGGAAACTGCTCTAAAGTATAACGCAGTTGGTGCGTGCGTAAGCGGAGCAGGACCAACGGTGCTTATCCTTTATGACAATTCCACTAGACTGGAGGAGATAAGAAAGGAGAGTGCGCAGATATGCGCACAACATGGTTTCTCGTGTGACTTCATTACCACTGAGATAGGAGAGGGTGTTAGAGTTGAGGGAATCAACTAAGTCGGTGAGGGAATCCATAGATCCCACAACGGGGGCAATAACTACCCCTATCTATCAGACTTCAGCGTTCCTTTACCCTGAAGGTGAAAAGTATAGGTATTCCAGAGAGGTTAACCCCACTGTACTTGAGTTAGGTAAAAAGATAGCTGAACTTGAAGGTGCGGAGGCAGGGCTTGCGTTTTCCTCAGGTATGGGGGCTATCTCAACTACCATGTTAACTTTACTCCGTCCAGGTATGAAACTCTTGGTTCACGTGGACATGTTCGGGAGAAGCCTAAGGTTCACTAAGGATTATCTATCGTCCTGGGGAGTGAAGGTTGACGTGGCTCCTGCTAGCGACCAAAGGATGCTTGAGATGATAAGCACTGGTTATGACGTAGTGATGGTTGAGAGCATCACCAATCCCTTGCTGAGGGTCATTGACCTGGAGAGAGTTGGAAAGGCCTGCTCAGAGATAGGAGCTACTCTGCTTGTGGACTCTACGTTTGCCACTCCAATTAATCAGAGACCGCTGGAATTTGGGGCATCGCTGGCTATACACAGCGCATCGAAGTTCATTGCAGGGCACAACGACGTCATAACTGGGCTGATAGCAGGTAAGGGAGAACTGGTAAGGGCTATAGATCAGATGAGGAGAACCCTCGGAACATCTCTAGATCCCCATCCAGCCTATCTCACCATTAGGGGCATGAAGACGCTTAAGATAAGGATGGATGTCATAAACAGGAACGCACAACAGGTAGCTGAGTTCCTTGAGGCGCATCCTAAGGTAGCTAAGGTTTACTATCCTGGTCTCAAGAGCCATGAAAGCCACAGTGTAGCTAGGAGGGTTCTCAAGGGCTTCGGCGGAGTGGTGAGCTTTGAGGTAAAAGGCGGAGTGGAGGAAGCTTTGAAGGTGATGAAATCTACCTCCGTAATAATTCCAGCTCAAAGTCTAGGAGGCGTTAACTCCCTTATCTCCCATCCAGCAACAATGAGTCACAGGACCCTTTCCCCTGAAGAAAGAAGGGCCTCAGGAATCGGGGATTCCCTCCTTAGATTGTCTGTGGGCATAGAGGACGTGGAAGACCTGATAGAGGACTTAGATAAGGCACTCACCAAGATTTAGAGAAAGATTTATTTTTGAACCGAAAAAGAGTCTATTGCCATACCTAGCCTACAGCCATGTAACCATGGCAGAGTGAAGCTAGGGCCTCCTCTCATTTCTTAGAGGAGTCCTTGATTTTCATGAGATACTCCTTGATTGCATTGAGATCTGATTCGATGTGAGCTTCATCCGTCGCGATCCACATTATGCCCCCTGCAGCATCAACGACCTCGCCATATATCTTGAGATCCTTAACCCTTTCCTTCCAGTTGAAGGGAATCTTGGAAATCACCAGAACGTAGAGTTCCCCAGTGTTACGAAGATGAAACTTGCCCCAGAAAAGATCGTCAACCTTGTACTCTGCCTCCTTAGCAAAGGGTTCCTTTCCAGGCCTCTCTGATACATCCTTCCAGGGACCCATCTCCCCACCTAACTTACTGATATCCTGGATCATGTTATACCCCTCTCCTCCAGGGCTTTCATTGCTATCTTGCTAAGTCCAAGTTCCTTAGGACTTATCCCGAAGGATATCGCTAGGAGTTGAGTAACGTATATTGTGGGCATGGTCCAACTGGTCTTAAACTCATCCATAACCTTGAACTGGGTAACGTCCAGTTGCAGATGACATAGACTGCATGGATGTACTATGATATCAGCTCCTGCTCCTTTTGCCGAGGAAAGGACGTTATAGGCCAGTTTCAATCCTCCCTTGGGGTTACTGCCCATCAAGGGGAAACCACAGCATGCAGTGGCCATGGGGAACCTCACCGGTGTGGCCCCGGTGGCGGATACGAGATCCTCAAGACTGTGGGGCTTGTATGCTGACTCGAACCCCATGATCTGCTCAGGCCTGAGCATCTGACATCCATAATACGTTCCCACCTTCAGTTGATTCAGGGGTCTAGTAACGTGGGACTTTATTTTCTCCACTCCCACGTCTCTCACTAATACCCACACGATATGCTCAGCGTCTACAGTTCCCTTGTACTCTATGGAGGCCGACCTAAGCCTGGAATCCACCTCCTTTCTGAGTTCCTTGTCCTCCTTGTAGTTATTTACCGCGAGCCTGTGACTCTGCAGGCAAACGCTACAGGGAGTTGCCATCTTGTTAAGTCCCATCTTCTCCACCTGGGACAAGTTCCTTAGATTCAAGGCAGCATGAGCCTTTTGGTCATACTCGTCCAGAAAGCCTCCTCCACAGCAGTTCCAGTCCTCCACCTCTACCAGTTCCAGTCCTAGTACCTCAGCTACTTTCTTTGTGGCTATATCCACGTCCTTGGAGAGGCCATGGGTTGCACATCCGGGGTAATATGCTACCTTCATTCGTCCTCACCCATCAATTTCTGAATTTGATCTATTTGAGTAACCTTCTTTTCCCTAATTAATGCAAGGTTCACCTTCCCGTTTCTCATGGTGTAGAACATGTCCCTAATTGCCTCAGCTAGACCATAAGTTGTGATATATACCTTCGCCTCCTCAAGCTTCCCTGTTTCCCTGATACTATCGAATATGGCCTTCACGTGTTTCTCACCAGTCTTTACTACCTCGGTCTTCTCCTTAAGGAATCTGGTATGGGCCCTCGTCTTCTTGATGGTGGTAACTGGCTCCACGTCCCTCGGGCATACGTTAAAGCACTGATAGCAATATGTGCACCTCCATGCACTATCAGCCAAAATTTTCAACCTTTCATCGTAAATTGTATCTCTGGGATCTGCAAGGAACCTGTAGCCCTTCGCATGTGCTGCAGGTCCTAAAAAGTCCTGGTCAATTCTGACGGCTGGACATGATGAGACGCACAGCCCACACCAGATACATTGGGCAAACTTCCAGAGCTCCCTCTGGTCCTCCGGCCTTAACCTATGTTCACCGTTACCTTCCGTTACTTCCTTGCTAGGATATAGTCTAGGTTTAACCTTGAACATCCTAGTGTAAAAATCATCCATGTCCACGATCAGGTCCTTCTGAACCTTGAAGTAATCCATGGGCTCAACAGTTATCTGGTTGCTATCATACTTCTTCACTAGGTCTAGAGCTAGGGTCTTACACGCAAGCCTTGGCTCCCCATTAATTTTCATGGCACAGCTACCGCACACAGCCATATGACAGGAGGCCCTGTAAGCCAGGGTTGGATCTTGCTCCGACTTTATCCTCCTGAGAACCTCAGTCATTTGGGTGAATCTGTCCACCAGTAGCTTGTACTCCTGCCAGTACTCTCCCTTCTCCTGGTTATACCTTCTTACCTTGACTATGATCTCCCTCTGTTCCGCCTGACTCTCCATGTCAGTACACCCTCGCCTCAGGTTGCCACCTAGTCATAGTCACGGGCTTAAATCCTATCTCCACTTGATTACCCTTCAAGTAAGCCAAGGTGTGTTTAAGCCAGTTTTTATCATCCCTCTCTGGATAATCGGTCCTGTAATGGGCGCCCCTTGATTCCGTTCTGGTCAACGCCGACTTAGCTATTATTACAGCCAAGTCCATCATATTCCTCAGCTCCAAGGCGTTAAAGAACTCGGTATTGTAGGTTTTACTCTTGTCAGTAACGTACATACTCTTCACCTGTGCCCTGAGCTTCTCTACCTCTGACAGGGCTGTCTTCAACAGATCCTCGTTCCTGAATATTCCAACATCGTCCCACATCACCTGCCTGAGTTTATTGAGTATCTCACCGAAATGTACCCCGGACTCACTCTTCACGAAGGTATAGGCATCGTCAAGGAGTTTCTCCGCTTCCTTTTCTAGGGTAGTGGAGGAGGACTCTTCATGCTTCCTGAGATATTCAACAACCGCCCTTCCAGTCTCCCTACCAAAGACGAGAGTCTCGAGCAGGGAGTTTGAACCCAGTCTATTAGCACCGTGAACTGACACACAGGCCACCTCTCCTGCCGCGAACAGACCCTGCAGATCACTGTTCTTTCCTGTTATATCCACGTCTACGCCGCCCATGTAGTAGTGTTGTGCAGGTCTAACAGGGATGGGCTCCTTGGTCGCGTCCACCCCTGCAAAGCTCATTGCCGCCTCATAGGCCAACGCAAGTCTCTCCTTAATGTAGCTCTCTCCCAGATGGGTGAGGTCCAGCCCAACGTAACCTCCTGGAAATCCCCTTCCTTCCCTTATCTCTATGGTGATGGACCTGGAAACTATATCCCTTGGAGCCAAGTCAAGTTTTTTGGGGGCATACCTGGTCATGAACCTCTCCCCCTTGTTGTTTTTCAGGATTCCTCCCTCTCCCCTGGCTGCCTCACTGATCAAGATGTCTGAGGGATAAAGGGCTGTAGGGTGAAACTGCACAAATTCTGGATCCTTAAGGGCTGCCCCGGCCCTCAGGGCCATGGAGTATCCATCCCCTGTGTTTATGTAGGCATTGGTGGTATGGGCATATAACATTCCCATGCCTCCTGTGGCTAGAACCACGGCCTTGGCCTTGAACAGGACTGGCTCCATGGACTTCATTTCCATGGCCAGAACGCCGGCTACCCTCTTCTCGTCCAGTACTAGGTCTACTGCAAACCATTCGCTATAGAAATCCACGGAGAGACCTGAGACCCTCTCAAATAGCGTGTGCAGAAGCGCCATCCCAGTTTTATCTCCAACGAACCTAGTCCTGGGATAGGTTTGTCCCCCAAAATAACGCAATGCAACTCTACCATCAGGTTGCCTATTAAATAACGTGCCCCATCTTTCCATTATCTCGACTATTTCCCCCGATTTTTGTGAGAGTAACTCTGCAGCGTCTTGATCTACCAGATAATCTCCTCCCTTTACCGTATCATAGGTCATGTAGTCTGGATTGTCATTGGGATCCGAGTTACCTCTAACATACGCGGCTATTCCGCCTTCTGCGGAGGAGGAGTGAGACCTTGTGGGAAAAACCTTGGAGATGACCGCTACCTTGTAACCTGCAGAAGCGATCTCGTGGGCCGACATTAGCCCTGCTAATCCTCCTCCAAGAACTACTGCGTCATAAAGAAGTTTGTCCATACAAAAATCGCAATAGATACGTTATTAAGAATTACTTTAAGAGAGTAGTTCAGATAGGTTCTTTATTACAAATGTAGGGCGTATTCCCGTTCTTTCTACGTCGTGACGCTGGGAAATACCGGTTAGAACTAGGGCGGTATCAGCTCCCAGATCGTTCCCCATCTTGATGTCAGTTTCCAGTTGATCGCCAATAACCAAGACTTTCTTCAGGTCATTTATTCCCATGAGCTCCATTGCTACCTGAACAATCCACTTATTGGGTTTCCCTGCCACAAAGTCCGGTTCCCTCTTCAGCGCATATATCAGCGCGCTGGCGAGAGCACCTGCTCCCAACCTCAAACCGTCCTTAGAGGGCCATAACCTATCCATGTTTGTGACAACGAACTTGCTACCTCTCCATATACATCTCATACCAACGGATAACTTATCGTAGGTAACTAGCCGGTCCAACCCCAGTATTACAACGTCAGGGTTCTCCTTTTCGGCATTAGCAGTCATAAGGACCTCGTATCCTGCATTTCTTATCTCCTCCACTAGACCTTCCTCTCCAATCACAAAAACCTTCCTTACATCCCACGTCTTTTTCATGTAAAGGACGGCCGCTAAACCGCTGGTGATGATGTTTCTAGGATCAATGGGCAGGCCCAAATAGTTTAACTGCCTTGAGAGGAGAACCCTGCTGAACCCGGAGTTGTTGGTGACTAGAATTACCTTCTTTCCTTCTTCTATCATCCGTCTAAGGGAGTTTATGTTATCCCATATGGGTTCGCCCTCCATGAGAATGACTCCATCAACGTCGCTTATCACCAGGTCGTAGTCTAGCCCCATCTCGCTATCGCCTCCATCTTGGTCCTGAGTGCCTCTGAAGTTATGCCCTGACCTAGATCGAAAAGGAATAGTCCCTGAGGGTTGTAAAGCGCTGAATCACACGACCACTTGCCAGGAAAGGGCCTCATTATCTTCACGTAATTGGCTCTCCCCTCAAAAGCAAATATTAAAAAATCCCCTAGATCCTTGATCTCAACGTAAAACATTGTGCACTCTCCCAGGTTATTTCTGATAACCTTCAGAGGGCTTATTCCACCCAGATCGATTTCAATCATTTTTTTATCCACTCCCGTTGTGTAAACACGTGGATTCAGAAAAACTAACTAGAAATTACTATTCTAAGCTCATAAGGTTACAATCGACGGAGGCCCTTTCAATCTGGGTTGGGGCTGAAGTAGGCCTTTCCTTTCTGAGATCCCTGTCGGATGGCTTTGCATATTTGACGGGATTCCTTGTTTACCTAGTTCTGTCCCTGTTATCACTCCACAGGAGAGTTAGAACTTTCCTTGCTATGGCTGGCATGTTCGGGATACTTTACCTCATAATATCTTTCTTTCCATTAGTGATACCGCTGTCCTTTGGCCTGTTCATCCCTTTAATGACATACGTGATGCTGATAGATTATGGAGATCTGACCTCCCCGGCCTTAACAACAGTCACAGGACTGGTCTCAGCCCTCTCCACGTTTCCTAAGAACCTTGAACTGGTCATTGCCTTCTATCTGGTTGTGGGATTGTTCTCATACCTATATCTAATCCTCGTGAACAGAAAGGGAAAAAGCATTACGGGTATCTCCTCTCTTAACATCGTAAGGCCTTTCCTTAAGGCCATGAGCTACAGAAGGGATGAGGAAGTGGAGAACTTTCTGGAAAAAATATCCACAGAGTTCCACTCAAGCACACTCGTTCTCAAACTCGGTGATCTACTTCTAGTTTTACCTAGGATACACTTTGGAATGTATGGAAAGGTCGGAAGCTCCCTCTTCCCCTACCAACTGGAGGAGCTGATGGGTGACAGGGTGATTGTGTTTCACGGACCTGGAAGCCACGAAATAGACGTTGCCTCAAGTAAGGAATCTCGCAAACTGGCTCAACTTATTTCCTCAAGGATCAAGGAGGGGAAATGGAAGGAGCTGAAATTTGGGGGGATAAAGTTTCTGTCTCAGGACAGGTTTAGGATGACCTCGCTGGTCTTTGACCATGTGACCCTTAACTTCAGCGAGAGACCCGGTTACGGAATAGATGACCTTCCAGGAGGATTGTGGGATGAGTCACTGAAGACGGGGAACTTTCTCGTTGATTGTCATAATGAATCTCTGAAGGAGGAGATAGGTCACAGAGATGAAAGGGCCTTAAGGGAATTCATTTCAAGGAAGATTCCAGTAACCGAGGAGAGACCCCTATTCGTGGGATACGGCGAGTCCGAGATAAAGTCTACGTGTGAGGGAATCTGTAACAGGAAAGTTAAGGCGTTAATAATTGGGGATGGCGAGAAAAGAATACTTGTGGGTTACATATTTGCCAACAACGCCAACGAGGAAACGGGAAGACTCTTACAAGAGAAGTTTGGTAACATGTTTGATAAGGTTATTCTTGTGACTCCGGACGACCATTCGTGCACTGGAACGTCTTTCGGAAATCTTTACGCCCCCGCAGAGCCCTGCCCGCTCATAGTTGATGCTCTCGCTAGCGCAATTGAGAAAGCTGAAGCGGAATACAAGAGAGCGGACGCGAAATACATGATAGTAGACGGAAAAGTAAAAGTGATTGGAAAATTCATCTCCTCAATGGTGGAGGGATTGGAACAGGTGGGGAGTTTCGCAATGAGAACCTTCTGGATCCCAGTGATCTTCCCCTATGTGGTCCTTCTCATACTCCTACTTGGAAATTACCTTATCAAATTCTAGGATTAGCTGTTTAACTTCCCCTTTCCACTTTGGTAACTGATCTGGGCCAGCTGGATAGGCCCTGTATAACGTCTTTATCTCCTTCATATACTCAGCTACGTTCTTTAACTTGTAAAGCAATGATGGTCTTCCCAAACCCGCAATGACCCTCATTGCCTTATCGGCAACGGACAGCTGAAGGTCTCCTGTCATACTCGCCTCCAGAAGATCCTCCTCCCTGATAACCTTCTTCCTCATCCCGTAGTTGATGTCGTCGTCGGAGAGCTTCTGAAGGAACCTCCTGAACAGTTCTAGGCTCGCCTGCTTCGCCCCATAACGCTCATTATAGCACAGGTTAGTCTCCCAGAGGGATTGGGCGGAGAAATCCCCCTTTTCAAAGGAGTTCAACGTTGCCCTAGCTGCGCAGAAACCTGATATCATGGCGGAACCCTTTCCACCACCGTGTACGGGGTTAGCGGTGTAACCGGAGTCACCTATGACTATTATACCGTTCCAAACCAAGGTATCTAGGGGCCTCCTGGTTGGCACAAGGGCTCCTCCCTTCACTATCATCCTATTCCTATCAATGTCTGCCCCATACTCTTTCCAGTATTTTTCATAAAAGGTATAAATACTGGGGTACCCCATTCCGCCCTGTATTCCCAGGCCTATGTTTACCTTATCCCTCCCCTTCGGGAAATACCACCAGTACCCTCCAGGAGATGTGGTCTGATTGATGAAAATCTTCAGGTAGCCAGGTTCATCGATATCTTCCTTTGTGTATGCCACTTCCCTATAGGCGATGTCAGCATCCCTCTCATCCATGTCCTCGGAAACGGGAATTTCCTGTGGAAGTTTGCTCCTGAAGCTCCTCGAGTAACCGGTGGCCTCTATAACCATCTTTGCCTTTACCTCTATCTGTTCCTCCTTCCTCCTGTCAAATATCACAGCACCTCTCACGAAGCCGTCCTCGAGAATTGGCTTCATGGCAGTTGTTAGATCCATAACTTCTACTCCTCTGTCCCTAGCTTCCCTCAGTATTCTTTGCGTGTAGGCTGGGGCATTTATCTCAAATCCCTCGCCCTTCACTGTCCACTCCGTGGACATATCCGGGCTATACAGCTTGATTCCGTCGATTTTCTGTTCCAGTTGCTCCCCTTCCGGATAGGGCATGCCAAGATTGTCAAAGTGTTCCTTGCTCACGGCATCTCCGCAGGGTTTATCTCCTATCCTGTTCCAAGGCTTACTATCAATCAGGAGTATCTTGAGCCCCTTGTTGGCCAGATGCCAAGCAGCGGTGGAACCTGCGAATCCTCCACCAATTATTAACACGTCATAGTTTAGTTGTTTCAAAAATATCCCTGCCAGCTTTTCTCCATCCAAAATAAAAATCTACTTACAATTATCCTTTATCATGGAGATCTTTAGGGAATCTGGAAGCGCTGACATTAACTTGCTCATGGAGTACTTGTTATCCTCGTCGCAATAGGTCATAATGCCGTCAATGCCAAGCTGGGAGGCCTTCTCAAACATCTTCTTTACGTCCTCAGGTTTCCAAGTGTACACCTCTAGGCCCAGATCAATGTTGTCAAGTATAGCTTCCCTCGCACTGGCCAGCACTTGCCAGTGGGGAAGGGAAGATATCACGTTGATGAAAATCTTCCTGTAACCTGAAGTCCTAGCATCCTTCATCAGCTTCCTGAAGACATCAGCTAAGGTCTCCTCCCTAACCTGCACTAGGACTAGGACAGCCTTATTTCTCAAGTCCATGGGTTTATCCTGGTCAGCTTAGTTAATATTAGTAATGTGTCCCAGTTCGCGGTGATACGCTAAACTCCATTCCTTTGTTTTTTAAGTTGAGGAAACAATATAATATTGTGATAGTCCAGATAATTTACAGAAAGTTTACCCCAGAGATTAGAAAACTGGTCCTAAAATTGAGGAAAATCAGGTCAGTTGAGGATATCATATTCAGCAAGGGGGAAAGAAACATGTTAATAGTGGACGGGATGGTGGCATGGAAAGAGGGAGATGGAGATCCCATGGAGGGATTTTACGACGTTAGAATAATCAAAAGTATGTCGGAAATAAACCTGGACGTCAGTGCGTGAGACTCCTGGTATAGTGCGAGGAATCTGTGATGACAACGTATCCGCGACTCTCGGGCGGGAACTCCCTGGTTATACCTCCCGCATAGATGACCCTTGCGAGTTTATCCACCTCCAACCTCTTGTGCTGGCCGATCACAAGCCAGTCCCAGGGTCCCGCCCCCACAGTTTTTCTCAATTGGTCAATATCTCCCTGATGTCCGTGAATTATGTAGTACTTTATGGAGGATGCGTCGGCAATGTACATGGTGGTCCCTATTATCTCTTCCCTGTACCTGGGTTCCGCCATGATGCACTTCAACGCGTGGGGGTCCATGTCCCCCTGAATATAAACCAGTTGAGCCCACGGAGCAATGCTCCTTATAACGTAAAGCACGTCAATTACTCTAGGACATTCGTAGTCCCAGTAGCACTGTGTCGTATCACCGTTCAGCACAATGACCTCTGGCTCCTCCTTCTTTATCACGTTTGAGAGAACGCTCTCTATATGTGGTTCAGGAAACCTTATGTTGCTGAGGACCAATATCTTCATAACTGATCTACCTCATCAAAGAACACTTTCTCTCCTCCGTTCCACTTAATTCCTCTTGGCATTGCGCCGGTATTAAATGATGCTGAGGCGTAACCCTGGTAGTCTAGGGCAATTAAACCGAGGTTATCCCTGCCGAACGTTTCGGTGAACTTTCCCATAACCGCCCTAACGGATTCGTCCAGGGGGTAGCCCATGGCTCGCAACATGTCAATCTCCTTGGCCGGGAGCAACCTGAGAATGAGCTCTCCTATCCCTGTGCAGGAGACAGCCACCCTGGTAGTCGCGTAAAATCCAGCCCCAGGTACTGGCGAGTCCCCCACACGTCCGGGTAACTTGCCCCTGATTCCACCGGTACTGGTTCCGGCGGACAGATTTCCCTGTTCATCTAACGCCACTGCCCCTACGGTGTTCCCATCCCTTGAATTGTCGCCCATCTCTATATCTTCCCACACTGTCCTTACCATGAGGACATGCCTTCCCTGCTTCAAAACTTCATAGGCTCTCCTTATTGGATTTCTTGCCCTTATGGATCCCACCGAACCCACGGAAAGAGTCTTACCATACATCAGTCCAGCGTCCATCTCCACTCCTCCCTCTGAGTTCTTCACGCTTCCCCTTCCCGCGTTGAAAATTCCACTATCCTCCATGGAGGCTATGGCCTCCACCACCGCCTCCAAAGAGCTTCCTGCTCTGAACTCCCCATAACCCCTCTCCAGAGATTCCCTAAGAGCCTTCAAAGCCCTGTCCCTTTCCATATTTCTCCATGAGCCCGCTCCTCCATGAATTACAAGAACCGGCGAATTGTATCTCATTGACTCAATGTTACCATTAGATATTTTTATCTTTGATAACAGGTTAAAGATGGTTCAAATGAAGGACTGGCAAGTTGCTGGCGTCTCTCTCGTGCTGATACTGTTACCTGTATTACCCGCACTGGCTAACAGCTTTCCTGCTTTCCTGGGAGCCTCAATTGTGGGTTTCGCCATAGCTCTCTACCTTTTCTGGACATACAGGCCGTGGGCCGGAAAGGACAACGCAGTGGTCTCGCTGTACTTCACGGGAATATTCTCCTTTGGTCTCGCCCTAGGAGTTTTCTTCGTGTTACCCCTTCAGCCCAGACTATACGGTGTGGTATCAATCGTGGAATCCATACCCTTCTTCATCTCGTTCTACTTCGCCACCAAAGAAATATGGAAGGCCCTGTTCAAGAAGGACATCCTATACCTGGCAGACGGATATTTCGCCTTCGTCCTCACCGTGTTGATTGGGGCTGTAATAGGCAGGTTCCTCCACAACTTCTATGAATTAATTGTCCTTTATACAGGATTTCTTACAATGGGCTTTATACTGATGCTCTACTTTAGGAAGTAAGGTGTTTACATGAAGGTGGCCGTGGTAGGAGGGGGCCCGGCTGGGATCTCGCTTGGATGGTTTCTGAAGGGAACAAGGGTCGACGTCACCGTTTACGAGGGGCTTGATGACGTCGGGAAGAAGCCCTGCGCGTGGGGAGTTCTCAAGGGGATAGAGAATTACCTGGATATCCCAAAGGAGGCTATATACAGTGAGATAAAGGGGTTCAGGATTTTCCTTGACAATAAGCTCATCTCCGAGGTCAGGGAGAGGGAGAGGCTCGGTTACATTGTGGACAAGCCACTCCTCCTTAGGAAACTTGGGGAAAAGATCGACCTCAGGCTCAACTCAAAGGTGGTCCTACACGGGGATAAACTTTTGGTGAATGGAAAGGAGGAGGAGGCCGATAAGGTGATAATAGCCACTGGGCACTACTCCCTCTCCAAGGACGTGACCATCCCCGCGCTCCAGTACATAACTGACCTGAATTACGACCCTGAAATGGTGGATATGTACTTCTATTCAGACCTCCTTGGATATGGGTGGATATTTCCAGATCCAAAGGGAGCCAAGATAGGGGTTGGTGGCTACGCCTCCGTGGATTTCATAAGGGAGAAGCTTAAGACCATCACTTCCGGGAGGATCCTGACACAGCACGGGGCAAGGGTTGCCGATTACGGCGTCTTCGAGGATAGACTGAACGGATCCTACATCGGGGAGGCTCTAGGAACCGTTTATGCGGTCACTGGGGAGGGGATAAGGCCATCCATTATCTCCTCTAAGATAATGGCCGACTCTCTCCTAGAGGGAAAGGACTTCTCTAAGGAGTTCAGGAAAAGCAAGCTTCACTGGACCCTCCAAGTGCACGCTGAGGTCATCAAGAGGGCCAAGGCATCCAATTCGGTGAAGGGATTGGAGAGGGTATTACTGAGGGCAGATCCCAAGCTAGTTGTGAAGTTCGCTATGGGCGATTTTGGGAAGTTAGACCTTATTAAACTGTTCGGGAGTGCTATATTATGACAGATTATTATTACCTGGATAACGTGGACAGGAAAATTCTAAACATTTTACAGAAAGATTCCAGGACTCCCTTCTCCAGGTTGGCCAAGATGCTTGACCTGAGCGAGTCTACAATTCACATGAGAGTGAAGAGGCTCGTGAAGGAGGGCGTCATCAAGAACTTCGGAATAGAGATTGACCTAGATAGAATAGGCCTGAACGTTTTAGCCTTTGTTCTCATCAAGGCGGAGCCCAAGAAATACGAGGAAATACTAAAGAAACTGGTGGAGATGAACGAGATCTACGACATATATGACGTGACTGGCGAGTACTATGCCCTCCTGAAGGTGAGGGTGAAGTCCAGGGAGGAACTGGCCAAGGTTCTGGACTATATTGGCAAGCTGGAGGGGGTTACCTCAACCTACACCATGGTCGCCCTGAGAACAATAAAGGAGAAGAAGTACCTGGATGAGACTTAAGGGCACTGAATCCTTTTTAACGCCTCCTGCTCTTTATGTGCGATGAGCTCGCAAAATAGGGCACAGATTGCTGTTATAGGGGGATCAGGTCTATATGATCCTGAGATTTTCTCAAACGTAAGGGAGATCAAGGTTCACACGCCCTACGGCGAAACCAGCGATCTAATCACACTTGGCGAACTGGAAGGGAGAACCGTGGCCTTCCTTCCTCGCCACGGAAAAAGACACAGGATACCCCCGCACAAAATAAACTACAGGGCAAACATATGGGCACTGAAGGAGCTTGGAGTAAAGTGGGTCATCTCGGTCTCGGCAGTGGGTAGCCTAAACCTTGATTACAAGCCAGGGGAATTCGTTATCCCAGATCAGTTCATTGACATGACCAAGAGAAGAGAGTACACCTTCTACGACGGTCCAGTGGTGGCCCACGTGTCCATGGCCGAACCGTTCTGCAACTCCCTGAGGAAAATCATCATCGAGAGTGCCAAGAGGTTGAACATAACAACCCACCCCAAGGGGACCTACATCTGCATAGAGGGGCCCAGATTTTCCACCAAGGCCGAGAGCATCGTGTGGAAGGAGGTGTTTAAGGCGGACATCATTGGAATGACCCTGGTCCCCGAGGTGAATCTGGCCTGTGAGGCTGAGATGTGTTACTCCACAATAGCCATGATCACCGATTACGACGTCTTCGCTGAGGTTCCCGTGACGGCTGAGGAAGTCACCAGAGTCATGTCGGAGAACACGGCCAAGGCGAAGGCCCTGTTAAGGGAGGTAATAAGGTCTATTCCCGAGAAGCCCGACGAGAGAGAGTGTTCCTGTTGTCACTCCCTGAGGACAGCTCTAGTGTGATAGATCAGCTCAGGCCCCCCAAGATATCCCTTCCGTCCTTCTCCACCATAGTTTACGGGTACGGGATGGAGCTTCCTGCCTATACTCTTGCCAGGGGGTATGTGGCGCTCACAGGAGAGTCGGTGAAATTGCTAGGGGTATATGACTTCACGTTTCTGGACTCGCCCTACTCTGAGAATAAGGAGGTGGTATTCTTCGTAAATGATGACTCGGAGTTAAGAGACCTGGAGAACGTGGTGAAATCCCTTAATGTCAGGGGAACTCTCCTGACGTGTGGACAGAGGAAATTTACCCTGAAAACGCTTGGGTCTGAGGGTGATCTCTGCGAGGTCAACCTGGCCCTCTCATCCTTATCTTGGCTCACCAGATTCCCCTCATCCAGGTCTAAACACCTTTCAGAGGAACTTGATATGTCAGATCTTAGGGAGTGGATAGATGGAAAGATCCAGGAAATTGACCCTTCCCTGGATCTGGTGGTCTCCCCGGTTCTTCTACCTTCCTTGACACTTCTCAGGCGGAATCTGGGAAAGAAAGTAAAACCATTTTACGAAAATGACTTTTCCGACTCCAACGTAGTATATACTGGTGTTGACACCTTGATTGGTAAAAGGACTGCCTTCCAGTTGAGAAATCAGGGTAAGAAGGTGAGGGAGGTTCTCCTGGATACTGATCCATTGACGGCTCCCATATATTTAAGTATAATGTCTTACATTTTTAAGATTAGAACTAAAGGAAGCTGATCAAGATTGGACCTGATGGAGTTTTGGTTTAGGAGCAGGGCTGTCATTGATGACCTTGTGGAGAAGTTCCTTGATGAATCAAAGGAATGGGAAACCATGGAGATGTCCAAGTACATCATGAGGGACGGGAAGAGGTTCAGGGGAACTCTTATGTTTCTCTTCAATGGAGCACTGGGAGGGGAAGAGAGGGATGCCTATCCAGGGGCACTTGCAACTGAGATTCTCCACTCTGCCTCACTGGCCCTTGACGACATTGTAGACTATGACGAGATCAGGAGGGGAATGAAAGCTGCTTGGGCGGTTTACACGAACAGGAAGGTAATTTTCGTGTCCAACTATCTCATTCCCACAGCCCTGAACATAATCTCTGGCTACGGGGACAAGGCACTGAGGATAAGTGTGGACCTGTGGAAGGATACAGCTGTGGGAGCACTCAAGGACATGTACGGGAAGGACGAGGATTACATGAGGACCATTGAGCTCAAGACCGCCTCCCTCTTCAAGCTTCCGACCATGCTCTCCTCCTTCTCCTCTGGAAGGAGCGAGTTCCTTGATACCCTCATGGAGGCAGGAAAGGACCTGGGGATCATTTACCAGCTTATTGACGACTATGTGGACTGCGTGACGCAGGAGAAGGACAAGCTGGTGGGAAGCGCAAAGCAACTCTTCTCCTTAACTTCGGGCAAGTTTGAGTCCTTCGTCAGGTTGAAGTACAGGGAATACAAGGAGCACTATGAAAGTCTCCTTAGATCCCTTCCAGTACAGGGAGATTATCTAGATCAGCTCGTAGCTCTCCCTGACTTTTTGGCGTTCGGTCTCATGGGAGAGGCTGGAATAAAGAATAAAATATTTTAGGATTACCCCCTTCAGGAGAGAAATTTGGCAAAGATAGCAGTAGTTCACGAGTCACAGAAAGTCACTGAGGCCTCAAAACAACTGTTGCTGGAGATAAAGGCAAGGGGTCACACAGCCTATTACATAAGGGTTTCAAGGATTAACTCATCCATAGGGAGCGACCTCGGGATATCCTACGCTGGAAGGAAACTGGAACTGGATGGAGCACTTATCAGGAATCTTGGCTTCCTCACCACCATAGAGCAGATGATAAGGAGAGCTGACGTTCTCAGGGAGATTGAGAACCGTGGTGTAGTGACCATGAACAGGATAAAATCAATGTTGCTGGCCAGGGACAAGTACGCCAGCATATCCAAGTTGAATAGGGCTGGCATACCCGTTCCCTTCACTGCCCTCGTTGAGGATCCCTTTGAGGTAATGAGGCTTGTGGAGGAATGGGGCGAGGTCGTGATAAAACCCTTAGTGGGGAGTCTCGGGCTGGGATCCGTTAAGGTTTCCGATCCTGACATAGCCTTCAGGGTGGCCAAATCCATCCTGTCGGTGAACCAACCAGTTTACGTTCAAAAGTACGTGAAAAAACCCAACAGGGACATCAGGGCCTTTGTGGTAGGTGACAGGCTGTTGGGAAGCATCTACAGGATATCGCAGGAAAACTGGAAAACCAACGTGGCGCAGGGCGCGCTAGTACAGGCCATATCCTCAGCTGACCTCAAGGAGATTGAGGAGATCAGCGTGAAGGCTACCAAGGCACTGGGGCTGGATTACTCCGGAGTGGATATAGTGGAGGACCTAGAGGGAGGCTACAAGGTGCTGGAAGTGAATGGAGCCCCCATGTGGAAGGGATTCCAGACCGCAACCTCCCTGAATCCCGCAAAGTACATTGTGAACCTTCTCCTTGAGAAGATAAGGAAATGAGGAGAAGCAAAACCGTCTGAGCCGTGATGTTGAGCTCTCGCCCTGATCCTCTATAGATTATTGTCTATAGGTTCCCCTTGCAAACCCTTTTATTAGAACACGGGCTATAGACAATTGGAGGAGAATGAAATGATGTATGTGAGATATTATAGAACGTCACTGGACTTAGATGAGTACGTCACCATGTCCGCGCTAGGCTAACCTTTTTATTGAGACAGTGAAATAGCCGTTTCCGCATCTTACAGGAGATTCCACTTCCCCTTTCATGAATACCAGTGTGTTCACCCTGTGTTCGTTCAGGTTCACTGGATCCGGCGATATTAGAACTTTCTCCTTCCCCAGGGCAATTGGAGTTTTATGAAGTGCAGAACACCATGAAAATGAAGTGATACCCGGTACCACCTCTCTGATCTCTGTGAACTGACCAAGTCTATATAGGGAGCTATAAAACGCAGGATCCCCCAAGGTTACGTACACCACGTTGTTGTAGGACCTTATCTGATCCACTAAGCCCTGGTAGGCAGACCTGTCCTTCCTCACCGGTAAGGGAAACTCCAGGACCTCCTTTCCCTGGACATGGGGTAAAACGGCGTTAAAGGTAATCCTCTTGGAGGATGTTGGGATCACCACCAGATCTGCATCCCTGATGAGCCTGAGAGCCTTCAGGGTGAGAAGTTCCGGGTCGCCAGGGCCGACACCAACACCATAAAGGTTCATTTCAACCCCCTATACGAATGTATGAAGTCTGGGGAGTACAGATTGCTCCTCTTCTCTCCCTGGAACCGGAGGCATTCGCTCACCAGGATCAGGGCAGTCTTGGTTATCCTGTTCTCCCTTACCATCCTTTCCAGGTGCTTGAGTTCACCCCTGAGGATCAGCTGATCGCTCCAACCAGCCCTATACACCACCGCAACTGGATAGTCCTGGGGAAACACCTTGAGCAGTTCCTCCTGAACCAAGTTGACCAGATGAATAGAAAGAAAGATCACCACACTGGAGTTCCTGTCCAAGACCATCCTCCTCTCGTACGAGGTCCTGTAGGGTAGTCGCGTTATGATAATGGACTGAGGCCCTCCGGGGCAGGTTAACTCCACGCCCAAGAGTGATGCGGAGAGCTGAAAGGAGCTTATCCCTGGAATTATCTCAGCTTCTATTCCCTCCCTTGCCAGAAGGGAAATCTCCTCGCTGATGGCCCCGTAGATGGAGGGATCACCGTCGTGAGCGATACATACCTTCCTGCCCTGCTCAAGTTCCTCCTTCACGCTCCTAACTATCTCCTCCATGGTCATGATAGCCGTGTCGCGGGTAATCTTGTCCTTAAACAAGTTTTTCACGTCGTCACTGATCAGAGAACCGGTGTAAAAAACAACGTCACATTCCCTTAACCTTCTCAAGGCCTTCAGGGTGATTAGCTCTGGATCTCCGGGACCAACCCCTAGAATGGTGACACTGGGTTTCAACTTCCTCCCTTGGAGCTACCGCTTTCCATTTTTTTAAGGCTGTTTACCAGGGCCAGTGAAGTTGAGAGCGTCGGGTATATCTCCTTCTCCGCTGGAACCACTACTATTAGCCCTCCTCTCTGTGATATATCCGATAGGGTCTCCAGGAACCTCAACTGAAGGGCCATGGGATTAGTCTGGTAGGACTTGGAGGCCTCAGCCAGGATAGTGGAGGCCTGCTTTTCGCCCTCGCTTAGAATTACCTTGGCCCTCCTCAATCTCTCCGCCTCCGCCTGCTTAGCAATGGCAGTTAATAGGTCCGGAGACAGTTTTATATCCCTCACAGTCACTGCCGTGACCTTAACCCCCCACGCCTCGGTGTAGGAATCCAGTATCTCCTGTAACTTTTTGTTTATCTCTTCCCTCTTGCTAAGGACCTCGTCGAGCTCCATCTGCCCTATTATATCCCTCAAGGATGTTTGAGAAATGTTTAGGACTGCCATGTTGTAGTTGGCCACCATGGAAACGGCCTTCATGGGGTCCACGACCTTGTAATAGACGACGGCATCTATGGAAACTGTGACGTTATCTCGAGTAATTGTTGTTTGGGGTGGTATGTCCACCGTCCTAACCCTTAGATCCACCACCAGCGGTTTATCAACGAAGGGGATTAGGAAAATGATACCAGGTCCCTTCAACGCTAATATCCTTCCCAACCTGAGGACCACTGCCCTCTCCCACTCCCTAACTATCCTGAAGGAGAGAGCTACGAATATCAGGATAATGATAAGGAGAAAGACTATTCCAACTAAATCTGCTACTAGAGACATGTGATATATGGGAGTTACAAAGTTAAAAACATTGGTTTCACATTTTTTCTAGTGAACTCAGGTATACTTTCTTACTAGGAGCGCCGACACCAGAATTCCAGCCGTGAGACCTCCTATCACCTCGAGTAGGAGGTAGTTCACGGAGGTTTGTCCGTGATATTTAACGTGATTGAAGTCCGAACTTAGAGCCTTCTTAAAGTTGTACGTCTCAAGGAAGTGAACCAGGGAGTCAAAGGCAGATGTGGTCACGCTTATTAAATGGTTTAACTGGGGAGAGGAGAGGGCGTAGGACTGGGAAAGGGAGTAATTCCCCGGAAAATACACTTCGTAAAACGACTGGGTAACGTTGGTGAATGTAACTTCACCGGATGAGTTTGTTATTCCCTGAGCTAGGGTGACTAGGCTTAGACCCTTCAAGACCCTTATCTCAACTTCCTGCCCTGAGAAGGTGTAGTTCCCGTAGGATAACTTCACGTGAACGGTATCGTTAACCTGCGTCACGTTTATCTTTGGTGGAACAGGCCAGAGAACGGAAGGTGTATTAACCCCCCGGTTAATTTCTGCGAACGGTTTCTGTATATTTTCCAAGTTGGGAAATGAGGTCACCCCGTAGGCTGACTCCGCTGTGTCCAAGCCCACAGACAAAGCTGAAGGAACAATGGTCAGGTTGCTACCCTGGAGGAAGTAGAGCTCCTCGGATCCCTGAGCCAACATGTCCACTACACTTCCACCGCCTGGTCCACCCCACACCATCTCTAGGTCGTTTGGCAGTCCATTGGCCGATAGACCGCCAAGCTTGAAAAGGCCATGGAAGGGTAAAGTCAAGTATACCTTCTTGATCCCATTCACCGAGTACCCGAACTGAAGGTGCTGAGAAGAGTTCATGAATAGGGACAGGGAGACGGGAAGGGTAACGTTGAAACTGGGTCCCTGATAACAGTAAACCCCGAGGCCGTCAAAGGTTGTGGTGTTTTCCACAAGGGAAACGAATGGACCTGTGAGGTTCCAGAAATTAACAACCATGAAGACCTGGAAGGTTCTGTTATTTATCTCGTGAAACAGCATTACATCCTGAGCCCAGTAGGTGCCGTTGAGCATGACATTGAGCTGGAGGGACGCGTTTCCGTACTGAAAAGGCTGGCCAGAGATGTAGGACCTACCAATCTGAAGGGATGAGAGGTTCATGACCCCCATAACGTAGGGAGTGTAGTAGGTGGAGAAAAGGGAGAAGAAGCTAATCCCAACCGGCAATGAGATTCCTGTCTGAGCTGATGTCACAAGACCTAGAGGTAACAGGGCAGAAAGCACAAGAAGCAGTAAAATACCTACGGAAATGTAATACATGAATATGTTTTATAATGCCGGCCGTCAATAAAATTTTTGTGGCTCACGCTTATGTAATTCCGGTTATAATTATTCTCGTTCTAATTATAGCACTGATTCTAACTGGTTACATATCAGATCCCGTTGTGGTGGTGCCTTCGTTGGCGTTAATTGGTTTCCTATCCTACAGAATGATCTACGTCATTGCAAAGACTAGAAAGAGAAACCTTTACACCTATAGGGGAAAGGTGGGGAAGGCAGTGGATGACATTCCCAAGGGTAAGATAGGATATGTCCTCATTGAGGGTGAATACTGGGAGGCCGTAGCACTAGAGGACATAAAGAAGGACGAAACGGTGGTCGTAGAAGACATGAGGGATTTAAAGCTTCTAGTGAAGAGGAATATTAATGAAACTGTCGTTTGAAACTGTGAGGAGGTTGGAGGATTCCGGAAAGTACAAGCTAACAAGTCACGATGGTGATGTCCGCCTAGTGTATTACCCTCCCTCTGTGGAAGAGGCCTCGGGTGAGAGTGCAGACATTGTAAGGACCATGGAGATCAAGTTGAGGAGAGTTGAGGACGGATACGAAATACTTGGGGGAGAGGTAAAGGAGAATGGTGAGGTTTTAAGGGAGATTTCTCTAAACGAGTTGGAACTTTGGTTTCAGTTTCTAGAGGGATGAGCATGTATATCATGGCCTACGGGAGCCTCAGATATGGATTTGAATTGCATCATTACCTGAGGAAGGCTAGATTTGTCGGTCTTGGATACGCAGAGAATTACGACATGTATGATCTGGGGGGTTACCCGGGAGTAGTAAAGGGCGAAGGTAGAATTTGGGGCGAAGTTTACGAGATTGACAAGGCCACCCTGGACCTCTTGGATCAGGTTGAGGACTATAAGGGAGAGGAGGATGACCTTTACGTCAGGGAACTGACCACGGTTTTCTTTGACGAGAAGAGACTTCACAGACTCAATGGGGTTTACATTTACAGGTATAACCAGAGTATCAAGGACAGGGATCTCATTCCCTCTGGCGATTATTCTCGCTGGATTGGAATGCCTGTCATAACCAATCTTTTTGCCTATGCGGAGAACACCAATTATGACGTATTGAGTGAAAGGGGAGTTAAGGAAATTCTCAGGGAGGTCAATGGGATTCTCAAGGGTTACAGAATGATATTCAACGTCCCCTGTAAGTATGGCCTCTGCGCCAACCTTAAGGAAGATCCTGAAGGGAGAGTTTGCGGTTACATTTACACCCTTGTAGAGGATTACCTCAACACCCTAGATAAGGCGGAGGGTCATCTCATAAAATACGTTAGAAGAACCCTTAAGGTTCTAGATGATCAGGGAAGGGAGTATTTCGCCGTGGCCTACGTATCCGATCAGGATATGGGTGAAAGTATGCCCTCGGAGGAGTATAAAAATATTATTTTGAAAGGCCTAAGCAGGAGATGGAAGTCAGGGTGCGTGAGCACTGGCCTGTGATGACTACTTCCCAGTCCGATGGGTGACGAGTCCTTTAAGTGCTGAGATCTTTAACTCCCCGGTAAAGCCAAGCTTCGCCGGGTAGAAGACATGGATCCACGAAAATAGGAGGGCCTAGTCTGGTTTGTTGTGTATTTCACGTTAAAGGCTTCTTAAATACACAACAATATGAGGTAGCCCCAAATAGGATATCTTTGTGTTTTAACTCCCCGGTTAATGCATCAGCTTCTCGAGTTCGTCCAACTTTTGGGCTAGCTTCAAATCAAGGTCTGTAACTCCACCCTCGTCATGCGTAGTAAGGTGGATGACCACTCTATTATAGTACACACACAGGTCAGGATGATGGTCTAGGGAGTCGGCCACTGGCTGAACCATGGTTAAGAACCTGATGGAAGAGGCGAAATCCTTGAACTTGAACTCCTTGACCAGCTCTCCGTTCTCGTATTTCCAGTTATGGAGAGTAGATAGGGCCTTCTCTATTTCCTGTGTTGAAAGTCTGGGCATGTCACTCTATAACATAGCAAGTTCTTATGTCTTCATATTGAAACTTGGACTACAGTATAGATGCAATGTTTCCTTTCTAGCTATACCCTAAAAGTAAACAAGTGAGTTTTTAATTGAACTGATGTTTTCAACCTCCCCGTAGATAATACCTTGAGGCTCAGTATTATTTGAAACCTTAACTGTCAGTGTGCAGATGCAGTGTTTCCTAGACTCAGATCGTTACAACTAAACTCATTATAGTTTGGCTAATTTATATAGGCCTTCATGCGAAGGAAGTAGGCCCTAACGGAGGAAACTCTGCATGTTTACAGTCTCTCTCCCACGCGAGTTTGGGGATTAGGGAAAATAACTAATGGAAACACTGCACATATACTGTAACACGTTCAGCTATTTGGTCCTGAGTAATAACATCGTGATATCATTACGGGATAATACTATGACGCTAAATGAAACTCAATTTAACCTAGGAAACTAAGGAAACTCCGTGATCAGAGAGGCGTTAAAGGGGGGTAAGGGTGAGGTTATTCGAAACCCAAAGGTTTTCATAGACCCCCTGTCAGTCTTCACGGATATCCCCTTCAGGGAGGACATAATCAGGGAGACAGCCATAGCAGTCAGGTATTTCGTGAAGAACGACGTTAAGTTCTCCAACCTGTTCCTGGGCCTGACGGGGACAGGTAAAACCTTTGTGGTTAAGTACATCTATAACGAGATTGAGGAGGTGAAGAAGGAGGACCAAGACTACAACGGGGTAAAGCAGGTCTACCTGAACTCTAGGGAGGTTGGGGGAACCCCTCAGGCTGTCCTCTCGGTAATTGCGGAAAAGCTTACCAATAGCCTAGTTCCGAGGCATGGGGTGAACCTGGGAGAGTATATTGACAAGATAAAGAGTGTGCTTAGGGGCAAGAAGGCCCTCATCTATCTGGATGAGGTGGACACCCTAGTGAAGAGGAGGGGAGGAGACATAGTCCTTTATCAGTTGTTAAGAGCCGACGCAGATGTTTCGGTCATCATGATCAGTAACGACATCAACGTGAGGGATTACATGGAACCTAGGGTTTTGTCGTCACTGGGTCCATCGGTCATTTTCAAGCCCTATGATGCCGTTCAGCTCAAGGAGATCCTGGCCAAGTATGCCGAGTACGGTCTAATAGAAGGGACCTTCAACGACGAGATACTCTCTTACATAGCTGCAATATCTGCGAGGGAGCACGGAGACGCGAGGAAGGCGGTGAACCTTCTCTTCAGATCTGCGCAGTTGGCCTCGGGAATTGGTTTCATCAAGAAGGAGCACGTGGATAAGGCCATAGTGGAGTACGAGCAGGAAAGGCTTTTCGAGGCAGTTAAATCTCTTCCCTTCCATTACAAATTGGCATTGAGGGCCATCGTAACCACGGAGGACGTGGTAACTGCACATAAGGTCTACTCCAAGTACTGCGATAAGCTAAAGCAGAAGCCACTCTCCTACAGAAGATTCTCGGACATAGTCTCGGAGCTGGACATGTTTGGAATAGTGAAGATAAAGATAATGAACAGGGGAAGGGCCGGGGGAATAAGGAAATACGTGGAAGTTCATGACAAGGAGAAGATAATGAAAGCCCTTGAGGAGAACCTAGCGGAAGAGATGGGCTATGAGTACGACGAAGGATCCGATGTGGAAACGAGTTAAGGAACTGGAGGATAGACTTTCCCAACTGGAGGAGAGGAGGAAGAGGATAGAGGAGGAACTGAACTCGCTCCCCAATGGTCACTTGGAATCCAAGACAATTAACGGTAACGTGTACTATTATCTCAGGTACTGGGAGGAGGGAAAGCTCAAGAGCAAGTATCTGGGAAGGGAGGCAATCAAGATTAAGGAGCAGGTGGAGAAGGCCTCAGAGTTGAAACGTGAGCTCTCCATGATAAAGGAAGAGGAGAGGAGGATTCGAAAAACACTTGACAGGATTTCGCTGGCCCTAGGTATGGGCTAAAGGGTATCCATGATGTTGATGAGTTCCTTGGTGAACTCAGTGGTGCTTAAGGCTTTCACTCCCATGAACCTGGCGAGGTCCTGGGTAACCCTCTTCATGGACACTGCCCTCAATATGGACTTCTCCACAAGATCAGCTGCCTCATTCCATCCCATGAACCTCAGCATGAGTTCACATCCCTTAATTATTCCCGTAGGGTTGGCCACGTTCTTCCCAGCGTACTTGGGGGCAGTACCGTGAATTGCCTCAAACATGCCTCCCGAGTCACCTATGTTTGCCCCACCCAGCATTCCGATATTTCCTATGAGGGCCCCCGCCGCGTCTGATATGTAATCCCCATTCAGATTTGGAGCCAGTATCACGTCGTATTCATCTGGCCTAGTTATGATTTGCTGGAACATGTTGTCAGCTATCCTATCGTTGACCACTATCTTTCCCTGAGGTGCCACTCCGTTATACTGCTTGGTAATCTCCTCCTCGGTCACAATCTTATCCCTGTACTCTCTCTTAATGAGGTCATAGGCCCAGTCTCTGAACGCGCCCTCAGTGTACTTGAGCACATTTCCCTTATGCATTATGGTTACCTTCTTCCTTCCATGCTCAATGGCGTAGTTCATGGCCATCCTGGTGATCCTTTCGGTCTTGAACCTGCTTATTACCTTGATACCTATCCCTGTGTCGTCCTCCACATCCACGTGAAGTTCGTTCTTGAGGAAAGACCTGATCTTCTTAGCCTCCTCGCTGTCATATGTGTACTCTATACCCCTGTATAGGTCATCAGTGTTTTCCCTGAAGATTATCATGTCCACCTTGTTAGGTTCCTTCAGTGGTGACTCCAGTCCGTCTATATACTTTACAGGCCTGATGTTGGCATACAGGTCCAGCATGAGCCTGATGGCTACGTTCACGGACTTCCATCCCTTCCCTATGGGAGTCTCCAGCGGGCCTTTGACCACGACCCTGTAGTTCATGAGCATTTCCTGAGTCTCCTTGGGGAACCTGTCCCCTGTCTTTGCAAAGGCCTTATCCCCTGCCAGCACCTCAACCCACTTAATCTCCTTCCTGGAGCCGTATGCCTTCTCCACGGCCTTGTCCACAACCTGCCTTGCTGAGGCAACAATCTCAGGTCCTATACCATCTCCCTCAATGTAAAGTATCACTGGTCTGTCCGGGACTATCCATCTCCCGTTTTGGAATGAGATTTTTTCACCGTCATCGGGGACTTGCGACATGAAAGTTAGGTAGTTCGAACAACTTTTAACTTTTTGGATGATAACGCGGTACTCGTTAACCGGGGAGTTAAAGTCAAATTTTGTGCCGATAATCACTCCTTTCTTGCAAGGTAATAGAAGAGCGCGTTCTCCTCCCTGTAAGAGATCTCCTTGAACCCCTTCAATTCCGTTCTCTCCCTCCTCACTATCACAGGATCCACGAGGAGGAACGTTCCTCCATCCCTCAGAACCCTTCTTATCTCGGTGAAGAGGGACTCCCTCTCGTGTTTTCTCAGGTTGTAAACGAACATCACCGAGTAAACGAAGGAGAAGGAGGAGTCCTTGAGTGGAAGCTTCAGGTCAGGCCTCTCAATCTTTAGAAACTCCACCTGAGCTCCCTCCTCCTCAGCGTTCTTTACAGCAGTCTCCAGAGGAAATTCATCCCATATATCCAGCGCAGTGATTTTTCTCTTCCATAATTTGGATAACTGTATGGGAATGAGCGAATTTCCGCATCCCACATCCAGTACTTCTCCCTCAACCTTTAGCTGTGCAAGTCTCTTGAGAATGAAGTTCTGCTCATCGAGGGTTATGCCCATCCTTCTCACTGGATAGTAAGTTGGCATATTACGATCCTACGTTAAGAGGAAATGTTAATATTTAAAGATAAATATTAAAAAGCAACACCTCTTCCTTCGCGGATCAGTGGCCTAAAATCAAAAAATGTCACGAAAAAGTTTTTGATATTACAGGTGCATGGGGAACTCATGATCAAGGAACTTCTGCTCATAGCACTTATCTTAAGCCAGGGAATACCACTATTTCATCTTGGGCAACAACAGGGGTCTACCCTTCCTCCCTCTCAGCAGGTCATGGTCTCCATAGTGGAGAAACCGCAGAACTTGGAGTTACTCCAGCTCTACGTTCAGGAACATAAGGTTCTGACCAGGGAACAAGTTCAATCGCTCTTCATTCCTACGGAGAAGATAGATCAACTTGTGCGTTACCTGAACAGTTACGGCATAAACACAAACGTGTACATGAATGTGATAACAGCGACGGGCACGGTATCCCAGTTTGAGAGAGCCCTGGGAGGAACCTTCTACTTGGAGAGGTTTCATAACCTGACCTTTTATCAGTATGTTGGCGCCAGTTCGCCCCTTGTTTCCAACGCACTGGTCTTCTCCACCAACGTCACCACCTCACTTCTACAGAGGCCCAGCACCCTCATTAATGTGACGCAGGCAGTTGCCTTCTCCCAGGTGACTCCATCTCAACTTAGGTATGCATATAACGTCACTCCCCTGCTTCACAGGGGAATAAACGGCACAAATGTGACCATTGGCATTGTGGACTTCTACGGAGATCCATACATACAACAACAGCTTCAGGAATTTGACTCTGACTATAACATAAGCAATCCTCCCTTCTTCAAGGTGGAGAGTATAGGTGCATACAACCCCAATGACGGGATCTCCAGCGGGTGGGCACTTGAGATTTCGCTTGACGTGGAATATGCTCATGTGCTAGCCCCAGGTGCGGGGATAATACTTTACGTTGCGAATCCCAACGCAACCCTTCCCCAGATCATTGCCTACATAGACCAGCAGGATCAGGTCTCCGTGGTCTCGCAGAGCTTTGGCATCCCGGAGATATACGTGGCCTTGGGCTTAATACCCCTATCCATGGTACAGTCTATGAATTACGAGTACTGGTTGGGTGAAGTCGAGGGAATAACCTTTGTGGCCAGCAGTGGTGATGGAGGAGGAAACGGGTATAACTTCTATCTCTCTCCCTTGGGAAACCTAGTGCTTCCGGCTTCTGATCCCTACGTGCTTGCTGTTGGGGGAACATCTTTGTACTACTCCAACGGAAGTGTTGTCCAAACTGCGTGGAGCGGTGAAAGTTTGTTCGGCGCATCAACGGGTGGATACAGCGTGATATTTCCCAGTCCTTGGTATCAGGGTGCCCACGGGTTCAGGATGGTACCGGACGTGGCAGCCGATGCAAACCCATACACGGGGGTTCCAGTCACATACTACTACAATATCTCCGAGCTAGTGGGAGGTACCTCTGTGGCCTCGCCCCTTGTGGCAGGTATTCTGGCGCTGGCCGTTCAAGTTCACGGTAAACTTGGATTTGTGAACCCTCTCATCTACTCATTGAACGGAACAAAGGCCATATCTCCCGTGGAGTACGGGTATAATACACCCTATATTGTGAACGGAACTCCAAACCCAGTCACGGGCCTAGGCTATATAAATGCAGGCTACTTCGTATCCATGATTTCCCCTACCCAGGGTATATCTGTAGCAGTGCAAAACACCACCTACATGGACGGCCAGGAGGTTAACGTTGTTGTCAAGGCTCCACCCTCACCTCAACCGCTCGCCCAGATCTTCAATGGATCGGCACTGGTGGGACAGGTTCCGCTAACCTACAATGGAACATACTGGGTTGGCCAATTCCAGGCTACCGGATCGGGAGTTGAGGAGGTGATAGTTACCCAGGGCAATCAGATGTCCGGAGCATACTTCACAGTTGGCCTGCAAGCTCAGTACCTCCTTCCTCAGGTTGCGCTTTACCCAAGTCCAGGCAACCTGCCAGTTCTGGTCCACTTAACCTATCCAAACGGAACTACCGCCTATCCCAGGTCCCAGTTCTCGGCTAGCCTGTATAGTTACAACCCGGAGACAGGGCAGGAGAAGTTGATCTCAACTGTAAAGCTCACTCATCCCCTTGTACTGAACTTCAGTCAGTACGGCATCACCCTAAGTAACGCATCCGATTACGTATTCGGTACCTTTTCCCTGAACTCCTCCATGGTAAGTGGAATATATCTGGTTAAGATTCCGGGCACTTACGGTTTCGACGAACTGGTTGCAGGAATATATGTGGTACCCTACGTGGTCCCTGGCATAGCTACTGAACCCCTGGTAGTTACTCCGGGAGAGAACTTCACCTTGGCAGTGTTCGCTGAAACTCTGGGTTCGCCTAATATAACAGTGAGTTTCATTAAGGATGGAGTCCCTTACTTCACTACCACAGTCAATTCCATTGAGACCTCCTTAGGTCAGTTCTACGTTAAGGAACTCTCCTTGCCCAAGGGAATTCCTCCAGGATACTACAACGTGTTAGCTTATGCCAGCTATAACTTCAGCAATTACACGGCATCAGGAGTAGGCGTAACTCAGGTTTACGTTTCTCCGTCGCCTGTTCAGATTACCTTGAGTGGACTCCAGGAGACCATGCTTCAGAACTCAACTCTGGTCATAAATGCATCAATAACATACCCCAACGGTACACCAGTGAAGTTCGGCACGTTTACGGCAATTGTTATTCCCTCATACCTACAGGGATCCTTTGACTCTCTGGCAATCTCCAATGCTGTCCCTCTGGAGTATAGGAACGGTTCATGGATCGGCTACTTCAACCTGCCCTCCGGAGGTAACTCCAACGGACTGGGACTTTCACCTTACGGCTTAGCTGGTTCCTGGCAGGTATATGTAGACGGTGTGACCTTCGATGGCTATCCAACCGCGCTCAAGTCATCCCTAGACTATAACACGCTAAACGTCATACCTCAACCCTATGCGACCTTCGTCCTCTTACCCTATGTCTTGACTCCGACCTTCAATGGAACCTCTGGGTACAACCTCTACATACTGAACGCCACTATAATTAACCATAACGCGACTCTTGTTAACTCAGTCATATATAACCTGACCGCAGTCAATGCCACGGTAAGCCTGATAAATAGCCAGGTTTTCCATTACACATTGTCCAACGCAACCCTCCTAAACAATACTGCGATTACTCCAGTTCAAATTCTAACCACGAGCGTGGGACATCATACTCCATTACCATCCACCGTTACCAGTCATATTACCTCGAGATCGGTTAATCAGAACATATCAACTACAGTGGCATTAATAATCCTCGTATTCGGTCTAATCCTAGTCGTGTACGTCTGGAGAAGAAAATGAGAGGTTTTTTAGTCTGTTCACCTGTTACCCAAACCAAGCCTTCTATATTGTTCTCTTAAAATAAGACTTGAGTACATCACGAGATTTCAGTAATCATTCCAACCCATCCTTCCTGATCATACATGATGTACTGAACCTTCACCTGAATTCTCTTAACTCCTGCCTTTGTCCTTACTCTTAGATTGTAAGTAAAGTAGTATATGTTACCGTCCGTCTCGACATCAGCCTTCTTGGGAAACTCAATCACGTAATCGTACTTTTCAGAGAGCTCCTGGATCTTTGTGGTTAGCCTCGTGATTATATCCTTCACGGAATCCCCATAGATGGGCTCAAAGGTTATGGCCCTTAACTCCTCCTTGAACGCAGAAATGCTTTCCGTCATCCTGAGCTTTCTTGTTTTTTCTCTGATTTTCGCATCCACGGTATTCATTGTATCGGCCGAGAATAAAAATATCCCTGATCGCGTCTCTAGAAGTAAAAGTCCTCAAATAGCTTCCTTATCCTCCAACCCTCCTCCTCCAGCCACGCTATCCCTTTCTCTATATCCTGCCTTAGCCCCCTCACGTTATCTTGCAGGCCCACACTGGGGACGGAAAATGACGCGATTTTCTCTTCATCAATAACGGTATACATGTTCTCCAGTTTACTACCGAAGCCTAGTAAAGATCTGTTTCTTCCCCTATACATCAGGGGAGATACAACCTGTGTGAAGCCGTAGTCATCCTTCGCCACCAGGAGTGGAAGTATTACCTCCAGTTTCTCGTCAATGTAGATGGTCCTTCTGGCTAGGGATGCGAGTTCGTTGAGCTCCCTCCTTTTCAATTCCTTAACGCTCTCGAGAGCAGATTTTACCTCATTAACAATCTTTCTTGAAGCCTCAAGCTTACTGTCTACCTGGGCTAGTTCTTGGTTCTTCTTCGCAACTAGGGAGTCAATCTTTTCCTTGTAAACCCTTATCTCTCCCCTGTACGGCTCCAGGGCTTGGTTAATCTGTGCTTCAAGGTCCTTCATTAACTTGTCTTTTGCAGATTCAAGGGAGGAAACCTGTCTTTGAGAGACCGATCCGCTTTCCGCATCCAATCTCGTCTTGGCTATAACCCCGTATATCTCGGAGAGCTTTGGAGCAAACTCTAGTACCTTCTTCTTCACCTCTTCATAGGCAACTGGTTTCCTCTGTTTCAGGAGTTGTTCCAGCTCTCCCCTAGTTTTGTCTATCTCCTGGTCGTACAGGGACTCTATTCTCTGCCTTTCCTCAGCTATCTTTCCAATGAACGTGTCTGAAATCGCGATAAAGCTCTTGATGTACTCATCCACCTTAATCAGCTCGGAGTTCACCACGTCCTGAAGCCTCTTCCATTCCTCTACCTCTAGAGACGCCATCTCCTCCGTTATCTTCCTTTCTAGGATCTGAACTGGCAGGGACATGGATGGGTTTTTCAGGAGGGTTGTGATATCATCTCCTATCACGCCCTTTAGCCTAACGGACTCCTTCCCTCTGGGTTCAGCCCAGGGAATTTTCCTAACCAAGTTCAGGAACTCGTCCGGTGTAGCCACCTTTGAAAAGGAATCAAGATAGTGCTCGTAATCCCCCAGGACAGTTCTATTAAATGTGGTATCTAGTTTTCCTGTCTCGTCAATAAGAAGATAACCACCTGAATCCTCCATCCTCAAGAGAAGGATGGGCCAGCCCAACAAGGTAACGGAATTAACTCTTGTTCTCTTAGAGAGTACCTTAGAGAGCGCTACCACCAGCTGTTTCTCTGGAGAGAGTGGAGAGCCACTGGTGTCCACTACTAGGGCAACTTGGACAGTCTTCATGTGAGAACTTTAAAGCAATTCCCCACTATAATTCTTTAATCTTATGATCAGATAAGGCCTGTCTTCAAACGTAATTGGAGACCTCTAGGACCATTCTCTTCACTCCCTCTACGCTCTGAACGAAACTCGGATCTAGCTCCTCAAAATGACTGAGAAGTTTCACGGTTTCTGTAATACCTCTCTCCACTAGTAACCTGTCAATATGAAGGTTTCTCTGCCCCATTAGCACGGCCAGTTTCACTTCCTCGGTCTTAAGAAATTCATCCAGCTTACCTGCCAACCCTAGGGCCTTGAGCGAGTCTGCCCTGTTCACGGTCTTCGCCCAGGGGTACTTCTTCTTTACCTCCTCAAGGGCTTCGCTGTCGTAGGCCATATCGTTCAGAACTTCCATAATGTCCCTGGAATCGTCCTCCTTCCTCTTCCTTACCAGATCCGAAATGAAGGCGAAGAAATCCTGAGTTATTTTCACCTCTCCTTCCTCAGGATAGGGGTAGATCGAGTTAGCCGTTGCATCATCCCTTATTGCGGAGAAGGCCTTCTCTATGTCCTTCCTAGCCTGCTCCAGGGGAAGGGGTTTACTCAGAATCACAGATGACATCCCTACAACGGATATCACGTCCACACTTATCAGGAGCTGAACTGCCTCACTATATCCCGGTTCAGCCAGTTTGGGGTAAAACTTCCTGCTCCTCAGGTAAAGGTTGGGCCAGCTCACTAAGCTGAAGAGTATGGGACTCTTGGAGTAGTAAATTTTCATATAGTAACCGCCATTCAATCTTCTGTACACGGATACAGCCTTGTCCTTATCTATTCCAGCTTTGACCGCAAGCTCTATAAAATCCAAGATTATCAAGAAGAGAAAAAGAACGTCTGGGATTAAAAACTAGAGCTTACCTCTTGTCTATGTAGCCCTTCTCGATAAGGAGCTCAGCGGTGAGCACGCCCCCTCCTGCGGCCCCTCTAACAGTGTTGTGGATAAGCGACACGAACCTTATGGTCCTCGGATTCACTTGCTTGAGTCTGCCCACTACGACACTCATTCCAGGCGGATTCCCTGCCCACCTATCGAAGAACACCTGTGGTCTGGCATCTTGAGTAGTAACTAGGATTGGCTTCTCTGGAGCGGTAGGTAACTTCAAGTCCTGAGGTTCTCCCTTGAAGGACTCCATTGAGTCCATTACCTTTCTTACGTCTGTGTCCTCCTTGAAGGTCACGTATGCAACCTCGTAGTGTCCGTGAATTGTGGCAATCCTGTGTGTTGTAGCGTCTAGGGTTATCTCGTTAACACCTGGTTCCGGAACGTTCCTCTTTACCTCGGACAGAATCCTTGTTATTTCCTTCACGGTCTTAGCGTCATATCCATCCCCCAGCGGGAGAGCGTTGTCCACTATATCCAAGGACGCGATTCCGGGGTAACCTGCACCTGATAGGGACTGCATTGTAGTTATCATTACTCCGCTCATCTTGAAGTTCTGATAGATGGGGGTAAGCGGAATTGCGGCCCCCTGAGCCGTGCATAGGGGTGTGGTAACTATGAATCCCTTCCAATCTCTCCTCTTTCTTTGTTCATCTATCAAGGTTACAGTATGCGGATTAACCTCAGGTATTATCATGGGGACGTCCATGTCAAACCTGTGATCAGGAGAGTTGCTCACTACATTGAATCCCAGTTTAGCGAATTGCTCCTCTACGGGTCCCGCTGCACCCTGCGGTAATGGGGAGAAAACTATGTCAACGTCATCCATCAGCTTCGGATCAGTGGGCTTCACTTCTTGGTTTGCTATTTCCTTGGGTACATTTCCAACAGTTTGCCATCTCACTATCTCTCCATAGGGCTTTCCTACAGAACCTTTTCCTGCAAGATATGCCGGCTTAATATAGGGGTGATCCGCTAACATTCTAACGTACTCTATTCCAACCAGGCCTGTGGCCCCGAGGATTGCGGCCTTTAACGTTCTCCTCATGAGTATCACTAACTATTCTGCACTTGTAGAATATAAACTTACTTTAACCGTATAAGTTCTACAGTTTATACTCCTATAGAAATAAAAAATGCCTCAACGAATCCGCTCACCATTAGGGTCACGGCTACCACTCCTATCACCAGTGCATAGGTGGGAAGTTCTTTCCTCCAATTACCATTTAGAATCGCCCTAGTCATGAAATAACTCTCCGTCATCATGGCTGTATAGGAAACAAATTCCATCCAGAAGAACGGGAGAAATGCCTCTAACGTGGGAAGCGCTACGCCGGGCACTCCTTCAAAAGAACCTATTGCAGAGAAAGCGTAACCCGTGTCTGCCATAATGAACAGACCCACAGGAATACCAACAAAGGGAAGGGACATGAAGAGGGATAGAAAGAAATTATGTCCAGCAATAGATGTTCCCATACCTACGAGGCCCTGACTGGGAGAGACCGTGGAATTCAGGGAATTCATTATTTGTTGACCCACCTGTGGAGAACTGGGAAGGGAGGCAACCACGAACAGGACAGTGACATTCGCTATTAGCAGAATGAAGTAAATCTTAATCCTGGTAATATTCATGCAGGTAATTGTGTCCTAGAGGGAAAAAAAGGCTTTTCAATAGTTAAACTAGAACCGCTCCCCTTGCCGAGGAGGTCACCAGTTTTGCATATTGGGCCAGGAGTCCAGACTTGTATCTAGGTTCTGGGGGTACCCAGTCCTTTGCCCTACTCTTGAGCTCCTGCTCAGAGAGCTCTACGTCAAGTTTCCCCTTCTCGCCGTCAATCACTATCATGTCACCATCCCTGATAAGTGCTATGGGTCCACCCACTGCAGCTTCAGGGGCTACATGACCCACCATTAGACCCCTTGTGGCTCCTGAGAACCTTCCATCCGTTACCAAGGCAACCTTCTCACCAAGTCCCTGCCCTACAATTGCACTGGTTACTGCAAGCATCTCCCTCATACCTGGACCTCCCTTCGGTCCCTCATATCTTATTACCACTACATCTCCCTCATTTATCTTCTCCTTCAGCACCGTCTCGAATGCCTCCTCCTCTGAGTTAAATACCCTGGCGGGTCCCCTGTGATATCTGATTTTGGCAGCGGAGAGCTTCACCACCGATCCCTCAGGTGCCAGGCTACCCTTTAGAATCCTTATACCACCTGCTGGAAGAAAGGGGTTAGAGAGGTCCCTGACCACATGATCATGCTTAACGTCCGGTATTCTGTACTCTGAAAGGTTCTGTGCCATAGTCTTTCCGGTGACGGTCATAACATTACCGTGAATCAGTCCACGGTCCAGTAGCTTCTTTAGGATCAGGGGGGCTCCCCCGACCTTGTATAGGTCGGCCATGACGTAATCTCCGCCTGGCTTCATGTTAACTATCTCAGGAACCTTCTTGCTTATCCTATCGAAGTCGTCCAGGGTTAGGGACACCCCTGCCTCGTGGGCTATGGCAAGAAGGTGGAGAACTCCGTTCGTGGAACCTCCGCTGGCCATTAGTAGGGCAATTCCGTTCTCAAATGCCTCAAATGTAAGTATGTCCCTAGGCTTAAGACCTATTTCCATTACCTTCATCAATGTCCTCCCAGTCTCCTTGGCGTACTTGGTTCTATCTGAGCTAACCGCGGGAGGAGCCGAGCTTCCGGGGAGGGAGAGTCCAAGGGCTTCGGACAGCATCGCCATGGTGTTCGCTGTGTATAATCCGCCACAGGCTCCAGGGCCAGGTATGGCGTTATCCTCCATTATCCTGAGATCTTCAGCAGTTATCTTCCCCGCGGAGAACGCCCCCACGGCCTCGTATACATCTCCTATGGCTATATCTTTCCCCCTGAAATTGCCCGGTAGAGTGGTTCCACCATACATGTAAACTGAGGGTATATTGAGTCTGGCCATGGACATCATGAGACCCGGCTGGGTCTTATCGCATCCACCTAGGGCCACAAATCCGTCGTAGCCGTGTCCATTCACTGTGAGCTCTACGGTGTTGGCTATAACCTCCCTGCTGACCAGGGAGTACTTCATGCTCTCGCTTCCCATGGCTATTCCATCTATGAGTACGGGGGCCGTGAATGTTCTGGGTGTACCACCCAGTTCCCTGATGCCCTCCTTCACAACCTGGGATAGACCCAAGAGGTGTATATTGCAGGGTCCAGCCTCGTTCCATGCCACTGCCACTCCCACGAGTGGCTTGGAAATATCCTCGTCGGTCAACCCCATTGCCTTGAGGAAGGCCCTGTTGGGTGCCTTCTCGTAACCACCATAAACCTTGTTAGATCTCGATTTGTCGTACATACCGAATAGGTTAATGTTTTAAAGGTATTTAACAGTTGATCATTCACAAGTGATTTAATTGGTCTTTACTGATAGGTGAGGAGTGCACGTCAGGATGATCTTCACTAGTCCGGTCCTAGCATTATATTTGCGATTTAATTAGGAATTGTCTCAAGAGTTTTAAACACATCCTTAAAACAGTCACGCGTACATTAAGTTGATGACCGAAATAGCCACTCTAGGTGGAGGATGCTTCTGGTGCACCGAGGCAGTGTTTTCAAGGGTAAAGGGTGTCCTGAGGGCCGAACCGGGATACGCTGGTGGTTGGGTTCCTGACCCTACTTATGAGCAGGTCTGTTCAGACACCACGGGCCATGCGGAAGTGGTTCAGGTGGAATTTGACCCTGGCGTAATAACGTACAGGGAGCTCCTCGAGATCTTCTTTGAAATACATGATCCTACCACGAGGAATAGGCAGGGAAACGACGTTGGTTCCCAGTACAGGTCTATCATTCTTTACCACAATGAGGAGCAAAGAAGGATTGCCCTAGAGGTGATAGAGAAATTGAATAGAACCAAGTTCAACGGAAGGATTGTCACTGAGGTGGTTCCCTACACAGGTTTCTACAGGGCTGAGGATTACCACTTTAGGTTCTATGACAGAAACAGGGATTATCCATACTGCAGGTATGTCATCAGCCCCAAGGTGAAGAAGCTAATGGAGCGCTTTCCCTCAATGGTTAAGTTGAGGGAGAGTTAGTAAGTCTAGTAAATTTGTCTAGAAACTTCCTCGATGAATGGTAGTACAAGCTTGTCATTTGCTTTTCCAGCTACTATTTGACTCAGCCTGTCCAGTGCCGGTTCGTTAATCAGCTCTCCGTTGAACAAGAAACCGTTAAATGGCACAATTACGACGCTATCAAATTCTGGGACAAGGGTCTTTATTTCCTCCAATTGCCGAATGAACTTATCGGGGAAAGGCGTTGCCTTGTTAAGCACCAGTATCTTCTTGGTGGGCCAATCCCACTGCTCCAGCTTGATAAACGGTAACTCCGTGACCAGGATTGTCAGGTCCTGTGATCCGTCCACAGCCGAAGGCTTTATGTCGTAAATGATGAAGTGGGGTTTGGGATCCCTTCTGAATCCAACATTCCTTAGATAGGTTCCTGCAATACCATTATCGGAAAGGTCCTTAAAGTCCACCCTGTAACCCATGATCTTCAGTCTGATCAGGAGGTAGAGAGCCACCATGGTCTTCCCTGTTCCCCCTTTTCTACCTGTAACATAGACCTTCATCTGACCTCACCTAGGTGTTTTATACAGTCCAGCGAGAAGTGACTGCTCCTCATCCTGAGACCAATGAGAACATCAAACATCTCCTTCCTATTCACTGGAACGAATACTGAACCCAAGGGCCTACAGAACAATTCCCTGGAGTTCACCGTCACTTGATCCTTTTCAGCCTCCTTGATCTTTACTACAGCCATATCGGTCATCCATCTATTGGGTCTAATCAGGTACTCCTCATCCCTTATCGTTCCGTTTACCTCTCCAACCGACAGGACCTCTTTCTGATACTTGAACTGAACGAAGGTGGTCTTTTTCAGAAAATAGGCCAAAACTCCTGTTCTCGGATCAGTGATGGGGAAATCGCGTCCGATCACGAACTGTCCTTCCTTGGGTTCAAGTGCATCCTCAACCTTAACCTTCGTGTCCATGTTCCACGTCAGTTCCCTGGGATCCCAAACGAGCGCAACGCCGGGTAAGTTGAGCATCTCCTCCCTTCTGATTCTCGGCTCAATGGAGAAAGGGGAACCCTCAATAGAAGTACGTACTCCGCTCTCTCTCAGGGCACCGCCTACCTCCAACGTTTCCTTTAGGGTTGAGGGTAAGGGGTAAAGAACTACCTCCTTATATGAACGTAATTTGTCAAAGACCCTAGACGCCTCAGTCGTGTCCATAATTACCTCAACTCTTCGATCCAAGGTCCACGACGGCGTGTTCATTAGATCGGACGCATATTTTTTATTTAACATCTTTTACAGATATTCGCCTTTCAACGCTTATATGCTTTGTTGGCAGTGCCATCTATCTCTGACATTAGAGCCTTTAAGCATTATAATCTAGATATTAAATAAATAGAGCATTAAATACTAAAAATGCTTCTGTTAGATTTGGTAAATGAATATTCAGAAGTCAGAGCTTTTTAACTATATAATAAGTTTATAATTTTAAATGTGGCAAACTTACTGGCTGGTAACATGCCCTACAAGGAAACGCCGAAGATGATGATAATACGAGGTTTGATGCAGGTAATTGTGGTCTACATTCTATGTAGATATGGCGACATGTATGGATACCAAATCAAACTTCATATTGAGAAGCTTCACAAGAAGAAGATTCCCCACGGGGTAATGTACACAACTCTAAAGAGGATGGTTAAAAATGGCCTGTTATCTCCCTATACCAAGGAAGGAAAAACCTTTTACAGGGTAACCCCTGACGGGAGGGATTTCCTGCGAAATCATCTTCACATACTAGACAACGTGGATGAGATAATAAGGGAAATCCTTGGCTACTGTTCTGTCACATTTGAGAAGGAAGGTCTAAAGAAAGAATAAATAAATGCACTGGACTCAAAATAAATTATGATATCAAGTCCAGCTTCCAAGAGTTACTTGGATCTAGATTATGCCAAGGTAACAGATTACCTTGTTAACAGATTAAGGGACTATATCCGTGATTCCGGAAAGAAGGGAGGAGTAGTGGGAGTAAGCGGTGGAATAGATTCTGCAGTAACTGCGACTCTTCTTTCCAAGGCAACTCAAAACTTCTACTTTCTGGTCATGCCCTCCAGTAGCACTCCAAAACAGGATATTGAGGACGCATTATATCTAACAGATATGCTGGATGGAAAGTACAAGAGAAGCATTATTCATATTGATAACATCGTAGAGGACTTTTCCAACGCAGTGGGCACCCAAGACAGGTTAATTGTGGGAAACATAAAGGCTAGGACTAGGATGATCCTTCTCTACGCTTTCGCGCAAAAGTTGGACTATCTGGTTGTGGGAACCGGTGACAAGTCCGAGCTTCTCCTAGGATATTTCACCAAGTATGGTGATGGTGGAGTAGATGTTCTACCCATAGGGGATCTGTTCAAGACACAGGTGAGGAAACTGGGGGAGTACCTCAAGTTACCCTCAAGGATAGTGAGTAAGCCCAGCTCCCCAGCCTTGTGGGAAGGTCAAACGGCCGAGGGTGAGCTTGGGGTTTCCTATGATGTTGCCGACCCCATCCTCTACCTCATGGAGAAGGGAAAGAGCGACTCGGAAATATCCTCAGAACTTGGAGCTACTCCTGAGCTGGTTAGAAAGATTAGATTGATGGTTGAGAAATCCAGGCATAAAAGGCTACCCCCGGAGATTTTCAGGTTAGGTTAAATCGGCTGTCCCCATTCCCTCTAATCACTGCAATCTTTAAATTCCATTACCGCACAATAATGTTGTGATTTCACAGAAAAGTGATATTTTCCGTTTCCTTGTTCTCATTTTGATAATCATTCTACTGCTTATATCTCTGGTTTTTCCCCTGGCCATCTTTGGAGCAATTCTTCTCTCTAGTTTCGGACTATTTCTAAGCAAGACATTTATTCCCATAACACTTTTTATGTTGTTACTGTTAGCATTACATGGAGACTTTTATCTTATAGGAATTATTCTTATAATAGGGTTTCTAGTACTTAACTTTTTAAAATATATTCAAAGAAATCCATTCTAATTTCATCTTCTGTTCTAGTTTAATTAACAGGCTTTCCTTGTATTTTAAGTCTGTTCTAAAAGATTTAATATCGTTTCTAAAGCTTAGGATTAAGATATACATAGACTACTAGTACTTATGATGAGGAAATTAGATGAGGTAATGAACGGAAAAGGTTGGGATACCAGAAGAAAAATACTAGAGGAATTATATATGAGACCAACAACTGCATACAGTTTAGCTAAGAAACTAGAGCTAAATTATTCCACAGTAAGATATCATCTAGACCTTCTAGAGAGAAGTGGTCTGGTAAACCATCAAAGGAGAGGATCGAGACAGGTATATGTTGCAACCAAGAATGTTGAGGTACTGAAAATAATTTAAGCTGGCAAGAAACCAACACTTTTTTGTGGATTTCTCGATAACATTCATGCTGATTTATGTGGTTGCGCTGGGGTTAGGGAAGGTACTGGGAAAGTCCTTTCCTAAGGTGAGTGATGCTGTAGTCCTTGTTCTAATCTTCTCCATAGCTTTGTGGGGAGGTTCCCAAGTTATTTCTGGTAATACCCTGTCTGGGATCGTGTTGGATTCTCTACTCCTCTCCGCATTTGTTGTACTAGTAACCTTTGCTGTGGGGCTTGTATTCAACAAGAGGGTTAACATTAAGGGGAAGATCAGCCTGGTTTATACACAGTTCAAGTATGGGGCACCTCTTGTTCTAGGATTACTAACCGGATTCTTGGCTAGGCCCTCGCTTGACTATTCCCAGATCATAGTGTATGAACTTTACGTTCTGGCTCTGGTCATCGGGTTCAATATAGGGAGCGAGATTAAGTTCAGGGCTATCTTACATGTGACTAAGGAGGCCCTAGTTACCACGCTTGTGGTGATATTGGGGGCTGTAGTTTGCGCCTTGGCCTCCTTCGGGCTAGGGCTTCTACCTAACCTTAAACTGGCTCTGGTCATGTTTCTAGGAGCCGGTTGGTACAGTTACACGGGTCCTATAGTTTCCACGTATTACGGGCCCATCTATGGGGTAATTGCCTTTTTGACCAACTTTTTCAGGGAACAACTTGCCTTCCTCGTGGTCCCGGTCCTGGTAAAGGCCAAGCCCAATCCATACTCAGCCATTGCCATAGGAGGGGCCACCTCGATGGATACAACCCTAGGATTATATTCCTCCATATTCAGCGGGGAGTACTCCATTAGCGCAATGATGAGCGGTGCCCTACTCACCTTGGTTATTCCCATAATATTACCCTTAATTCTATCCCTTTAATGCGAGTATCTGCACTGAAGCAACATTTTAATCTATGATTATAATTCATTAATCATGAGTTACTCTTGCATTTCAAGGTTTAACAACTCTTCAGGTTCCTTCAAGTTCTCACATAGTTCATTGAGTTGGGGGGTGTAGGAGATGGAAGCTCAAAACGGGACTGTTCTCAAGGTCTTCCAATCTGACTTCTACATAAACGAGATGGTCAAGGTCTGGGAGGAGGGAAAGAAGTGGGCTGACTGGATAAGCGAACTTGCAGGCCGTTACGGTCTGGGCAAGAGGGTACTGGATGTTCCCTGCGGAGTGGGTAGGGTGAGTTACTATCTGGTCTCGCAAAAATTCGAGGTCACAGGGGTGGATATTTCCGACAGGATGTTGGAGATAGCTAAGAAGAACGTATCTGGTGCGAAATTCATCAAGGGAGATATGAGAAGGCTCAGCGATAGTCTGGGAAACGAGAAGTATGACATTGTGATAAACTTGTTCAACAGCCTGGGCTATTACGACGAGGAGGACGATATGGACATTCTCTTTTCCATTAAATCAGTGACCAAGGGGATGGCGGTGCTCAATCTGGACAACAGGGACTACGTAATATTTAACATGCCAGATGTCAGATATTCCTACGTTCCGCCCTACATGGTCGTTGATACCTCAAGGTTTGAGCCCACGACCTCCAGAGTTGAGGTGATAAGGAAGTATCTTGATAAAAAGGGAAACGAGGTAGGATCACTGGAGTACAGCCAGAGATATTATAGTCTGCATGAAGTTGTCAGGATGGCAAAAAGGGCTGGATTTAAGGTGGTGGACGTGTTTTCAGGCTACTCCTGGAAACCCTTCGAGATCGGAGATCCGCAGATGACACTCGTGTTATCGACTTCCTAGCTGGCCAGTTTCCACGCGTACCTGAGGACGCGTAGCCATTCCTCCCAGGAGAGTCTCCCAGTTCTGGTGTTAAGGGGACTGGGATGATAACTTCCCACTAGATAAATTCCATTCACGAATCTCACCTTGAGATGACCGAACGTCTCCTTCACTCCCAGAACAAGAGAGGCTGATTTGAAGGCCACTGTGCCCAGAGCTAGGATTACCTTGAGATCCTTTAGCAGTTCAATGGTTGCCCTAAGGTGAGTGGAGCAGTTGAGTATCTCCTGCGTTTTAACCACGTTCTTAGGAGGAGCACAGCTTACAGCGTTGGTCAGAAATACTCCCCTCAGGACGAGTCCATCATCTCTACTCACTCCCTCTCTTAGGTTGGATAGACCCAGTTCGTAAAGTCCTCCAATAACCCACTTCCCCGTTTCATCTCCCGTGAAAGGCCTCCCGGTTCTATTCCCTCCATGAGCTGCCGGGGCCAACCCCACAATCATCATCTTGGCCCTGGGATCCCCAAAACCCGGAACGGGCTTCCCCCAGTATTCCTGGTTGAACTTTCTTCCATTCAGTGCAACGTCCTCTGAGAATTTCCTCAGTCTTGGACAAAGATTACAGGCTAGAAGGACCCTGTTTAATTCCGAAATATCTGCGTATTTCATTGAGGATTTCTTCCCTCACTCTTTCCCTATTAACCGGTGTTAATTCATACTTTTTGCCCTCAATGTACATGCTTCTATGTACGGTGGCAACAAAGGGCTTACTTGAGGACAGGATCTCCTGAATGAGATTCCAGAGCCCCCTTACCCTTTTCTCCATGGGGCCAATCTCGTCAATGATCACTAGCTCGGACTCCTCAATGCCATCCTTAACTTGGGAAAGGAGTGGTAAGGAATCCATCACGAAATACCTGCCAACTCTCTCCTTCCCTATGGGTTTAATCGAGGCAAGGGTACACGAGCCATTTCCAATCACCACAAAGGAGAATCCAGTTCTTTCACCCATCTCCCGTATTTCCTCCGTATAGAAACCTCCTATCCTCAATTCTCTCAGATCGTTCACTAGACTCTTTACCAGAGTTGTTTTCCCTACCCCTGGTCTACCTGTTATGAGTATCCTCAGGCTTTCCTTTGAATCTAAGGAATTATTTTGCATTTTTCTCTCAGTTAAGAGTATTCTGCGGAAAAGGTTTTTGTACCTATGTCCCAAATATGATATTTGATCAAGGTAGGGAAATTGAGTATTTTACAGGTAATTTCAGATCCCAAGGTGCCTAAGGTTAAGTGTTCGCTAATAGACTCCACCGGAACGCAAAGGAGCATAATGACGATCTTCCTTCAGGATAACGGAATTCACGTTCACAAGGAATTGGAAAATGACCATTACATCATCCCGCCGGTTCCGCAGATAGGTGCACTGATCAGGGAGGTCATTGAGGAAGTTGCCGAGGAACTTAACGCCAACGCCATAGTTTTCAGGTACGGAGATGAGCAGGCTGAGGAGGTAGATGACTTGGTCCTCAGCGACGCATGGTATGATATTGAGCGCCTTGCCCTAGCAGCTTCCAAGCATGCGGCTCTGTCTGAAGAAATAGACGCGAAGGTGATCCTGGGAATAATCAAGTTCTCGTCCTTCATATATGCAGCCACTGCCATCAGGAAAGAGGATACTTTCCCCCTCTTTCAGATCTATATGGACGCGTCAACGGAACTTCCCTTAATAAAGATCTACAATGAACTGGGGCAGCTTATGGAGGAGAGGAGAGAGAAGGTGGAGGACTTTGAAACCTATGTTAAGTCCCTCGTCTCCTCAGAGGACGTGACAGTGATTTATAGAGAGTCGGCAATAGATATACCCTCTCCCAAGGAAATCACAGCAGAGGATGGTTCAAAGTATTATGTGGCGGTAGTCTTCAAGTATTTCCTGGGCTTCCTCCCATCGTCCTCCGTTGCTGAGGTAACCAATAGGAGGATCCCTGTTAGGGGTAAGAGGAAACTTGTGAAGACCTTAAGGGCTCTCCTGTACTTGGAAAAATTGGGTGAGGAAGGGGGAGTGGACATTGTTATTGGTAGTCACGCAGTTCCCCTAAATCATCTCTTAGAAGAGCTGGCAAAACTTTCCGAAAGAGCCAGGACAATCCTCACTAGGAGAAAGCTAGTTTACGAGCCAGAAAAGGTTTTAGAGGAACCACTGGTTAGGGAGCTGAGGAACTACAAGCCTGAGTACACATCGGGGGATGTCTACCTGGGAATAAGGGTTATTCCCGTGGGTTTTATAGTTGTAGCAAGGAATAAGGAGGAGTTCGATCACGCTATACAGAGAATAGCAAACGGCCCTACCTCAGACGGTTATGAGATACTCGACGAACTGGTCAAAAAGTCCGTCTCCGGATACTTCATTGGTTACCTCATGACCCTTGAGGAAGCGTTAATAATTTACACCGATATTACATCTGAGCTGATGAGAAGTGACAAATGAGGTTTTCATGCAAGTTCAATCCTTAAGGTTCCTTCCCCAGTGGTGGTCCCTGAGCAAGGGCGAGAGGGCAAAGATTCTCGGACTGGTCAAGGAGGTGGAGGACCAGGAGGGAAAGAACTTCATTTCCATGAAGAGATATGCCTCAATTAACCGTTCCTCATCCCTCGTTTACTGGCTTTCCAGCGAGAGTACTTCCCCTCTTGTGAAGTTCAGGTCGTCCCTCCTCTCAGCACTTAAGGGATACGCAGATGAGGATGTGTTGCTCTTCTCGGTGTTCAGACCATCTCCCTACACCGGGGGCAACTTCAATCCCAAGGAAGTACTTAATTCCCCTCCCTTGAAGTACTTCGTTGCCTATCCCATGAAAAAAGATGTGGAGTGGTACCTGATACCCTTCAAGGAGAGGGAGGATATCATGAGGGAGCACATCAAGGTTGCAAAGGAGCATCCAGGAAATAAGGGGATAAGATCATACACCACTTACTCCTTCGGAATAGCAGACTATGAATTTGTGGTAATTTACGAAATCCCGTCTTTACCAGAGTGGATAGAGGTGGTTGAGGCGCTCAGGGAGGTTAGGGCTAGGAAGTGGATAACAAAGGAGGAGCCCCTAGTTACCGGGGAGCTCATGGACCTAGAATTCCTTTACTCTTGAGGTAATATATTCCTATTAGTGTCTTTGCGTCCTGTATATTCCCCTCATCCATCAGCTTTTCCACCTGGCTTAACTCCATGGGCCTTACCTCTATCACTTCGTAGTCCTCTGGCTTAGCTCCCACGTACTTTAGATCCCTTGCAAGGTACAACCTCATCACCTCGGTGGTGATGCCAGGTGAAGGATAAAAGGACATGACCTCAGTGATGGATCCAGCCTCGTAGCCGGTCTCTTCTATGAGCTCCCTCTTAGCGGTGGAGAGGGGATCCTCTCCCTCCTCTATTGAGCCAGCTGGCAACTCGTAAATCCACTTCCCTATCACAGGCCTGTACTGGTAAATCATCACGATCTTGTTCTCGAGGATAGGAAGGAGAACAACGGATCCCCTGTGCTTCACGTATTCCAGTTGCCTCTCCCTTCCATTTGGAAGGGGTACCTTCTCGACATATACCTCAAATTTCTTGCCTGAGAAAATTCTCATGGGTTAGTCCAGGATCTTTGTTTAAAGTATCTTTCTACCTTAAGGTAAAGTTTCTCCCAGTCAATTTTGAATAGCAGGATCCCCAGCACTGCAAAAGCGACTGAGGAGATAATCCCAAGTTCCACAGGAGAGATCCTTGTAATTTTCCCGATCTGAAGCAAACCCTCAGCCTCAATACCTATTTCCAATGAGCTTTTAAGTACCTTGGATGGGATTGTTATCTCCATCATTTTGAGGAGGGATGCCTTGCCTGCGCCACCTATGAGGAAGACAAAGTCATCAAACGGGAAAAAGGGCATAACCGCAGTGATGAAGATTGCCAGATAGAATGATCTTCCCCCAATTATTCTGTGAAAGAAATTCACGTTCTTGTTATGTTTAAGCCTACTTCCAACTCCATACCCTATCCCATACATTACACTTTTGGCAATTCCCGCACCAACTCCAGAAGCTACCACAACTTCCGCAAAATTCAGGGGAGTGAATCCAAACCTGAGGAGGACTGTAGAGGATATTACTGTGTAGGGAGCCCCAAAGAAGGGAGTGGCGTTGGAGGCAAAGGAGATGGCAAAGATTAAGGCAAGGTAGTAATAGTCCATGGATAACACGGGGCTGGTTGTCTTATTTACCTTATGGAAATAAATAACTAGTTAATGAAGCTTGTCATCAACATGGATTCGGACATGTTAAATTCCAAGCTCATTGCACTTAACGTGGATGGTAAGCCCATCATGGATTTTCAACATAAAGTGTACGGAGATAAGGAGAGGAAAATGATACTTGAGATAGGGGGCCTTTACACTAAAGGTGAACATACGTTGGAACTGTTACTTGAAAAGGGACTGTACAAGAAGTACAAGTTCACTCTCTAACAATTTTTTTAATTTCTTGCATGAGTGTCGCAGTTCTTCACGTTATTTAATCCGGGGCCAACACCTAATAGGTTTTGTCGAAAAGGTTTAAATGAAGAATTAGACTTTTCTCATGCATGTGTCTATTCTGTAGCATCATTTCTGGGGTAGAACATGGATACTTTGTTTACAGGGATGATGAGATCTCAGCTATTCTAGACAAATATCCGTCCGCGCCAGGACATACCTTGGTCATGCCCAATAGGCACTATAATGACCTGCTAGTGACCGATCCCGCTCTCTTAACACCAATCATAAAAAAGACGGTTCTCATAGCCAGGGCAATAAAGGAGGTACTAAACGCTTCCGGCGTCAGAATATTGACAAACATTGGAAGGAGTTCAGGTCAGGTTATATTTCACACCCATATACACATTATTCCTAGTTGGGAGATAACACCTTCGGTATTTTCCAACTTCGAGCCGAGGAGAGTTCAAGATCAATCATACTATGAGTCATTGCAAAAAGTTATAAGTCAATATATCAAAAGTAGCATCGAGAAGGAAATTAATTAAGGTGAAACCTTTGGGTATTAGAGAAGAGCTGGAGGGCCGTTTTGGTGATAGTTTCTCAGATTCGCTGGTTGAGCGCCTCTCCCACACCGCAGACATGGGTTTTGTACCGCAATTGGTTTGGACTGGAATGAAAATTAACATCATCCCAGATTATGTGGTTTATCCTAAGAACGTTGAAGATCTAATTGATTTGGTGAAGATAGCCAACAAGTATAACGTCCCCATAACTCCCTATGGCAGAGGCACCAACAGGTATGGAAACGCCATACCTGCAGACGGCGGTATATTAGTTGATTTCTCTAAGGTGGATAAAATACAAGTAGATGATGTAAATAAGATTGCCATAACTGAGGCCGGCGCAACGTGGAAATTCGTAGATATAGCAGCCCAGGCAAGGGGGCTTCAACTCAGGACCTTCCCATCCTCCTATGACTCCACCGTTGGAGGTGGGGTTGCAGGGGACGCTTTAGGTATTGGTTCCTATCAATATGGTTATATCTGTGATAACGTTGCGTTCGTGGAAATGGTCAACCCCAAGGGCGAAGTGGTTAGGCTCGAGGGGAAGGATCTAGCTATCGTGTGTGGTGCCGAGGGTACAACGGGTCTGATTTATAGGGTTGGCCTGAGGTTAAGGCCATTTTCGCCCACCGAATCATTAGTTCTCTCATATGATAATTTCGAACAGGCATACAGGGGTATAGGTGAGTTCTACAGGGAATCAATACCTGCCTGGCATATTCAGGTGAGAGGTCCAGCGATCTCTACTTACATTGCGGAGAACTTCAAGGCATCACTGGCCCCCGAGAAATGGAACATGGTAGTCCTTTATCCTTCTAACGTGTCTTCCATAGTTGAGCCGAAACTGTATAGAGTTGCCCAGAACACTGGGGCTAAGACCTTTGAGGGGTGAGTGGACCGGTTGGTGGTCCTTTAATCACGGTGTAAACGCAGCATTAAGGACTAAAGGACTCCTAATTCATCAGCACGGTTTAATTCATTATACTAAGATAAAGGAGCTAGTTGACGGTATTCAGGACAACTTGGGTAAGCTTGGAGACCTAACCCCTGATGGTGGATTTGACCTAGACATAGACCTAGAAAGAAGGGAAACCCTCCTAGTGAACGCGTTTACCCAAGTTTCCCTAACTCCTACGGATAAGAAGATCCTCTTTGAGCTGGCAAAGAACACATTGATGATGGAACAATACATCAAGGTAGGAGGGTCGATGCTCTCGGTAGGGATATTCGTTCATAAGTACGCCAAGAACAGGCTCACTGCAATGGGTAAAGTATTCCAGGAGATGGGAGTAGACAGATACGAGGTGATGAAGAAGTATAAGGAGGAAATGGATCCCAATGAGATATTTAACCCAGGAAAAGTGTTTGAGCCCAGCAAGAGAGCCAAGGAAGTACTGGACATTGTGAGAAAACAGAATGAGGCCATGAGATACAGGTTTGGGATTGGCTTCGCCAAAAGGATATCTCCTGGCGGAGAAATAGAGGGCTATAAGGTAACGAAGAAGTACCTTGACGTATTCACAGACTATGCCATAAAGTGCATAGACTGTGCCATGTGCGTTACCGTTTGTCCACAGTACAGGTTAATTCCGCAGTGGCCCTACGCCCCTAAGGGCATGTTTGACTTCACCAAGGGGCTAATTTCCATGTTTGAGCTAAATGGGAGAATTGACGTCCCTGATAGCGCCATAGCTGAGATATCTGGATGCCACAAGTGCGGTCTATGCGACGGCGTTTGCCCAGCTAGGATTCCCATCTCCTCAATGTTAATTAAGCTAAGTTCCATGGTGGCTAGGAAGGTACCAGAGGAGGCCACAACGGAGATACCTATCCCCGAAAAATACAAGGACGTCATCTCGGACGACGCTGAGATAGGGGTCTGGCTAGGTAAATACCTTGCGGAGAACCCATCAACCATGTTCGCTACCTTGGAGATGTTTAAGAAACTGGGACTGAAGGTAAAGGTGTTCGGCACCTCCCTGGACAGCGGATTTAATGATTATATAAGTGGAAATGGTAACGAATTAATTGAGAAGATAAAGAAAAACTCTGAACACATAAATGTAGTTGAACTCATCACAGTCTCTCCTGAGGATTATAAGACCTTCACCGAGGGATATCAAGAGTATTCGAGGTTAAGCGGAGTTAATCAGACCTTCGAGGTAGTACCACTTGACTTGAGGTTACTGAAGTCCATGCAGATCGAGGGGAATGAAGAATTGAACCTTCATGTGGCATGCTTCTCTAACACTTACGCCGACGAGATACTGAAGAGATTGAGGGAGAAGGGATTCAAGGTTAAGAAAGTTGAGGGATGCTCAGGAGCAACCCTAGAGAAGAACGTAGGGAAGAGAGCGGATATGATGGCTAAGGCCTTGGGCGAGAGGTATGGCACCTTGGTCACATTGTGTCCCCTAGCTGCAGTTAAGTTCAGGAGCGTGGGGGTTAACGCGAAAACCCTTGTGGAATTCCTTGCTGAGAAAGTGGGTGCAGGAGTTAAGGTGGAGCAAAGGATAGTGAAGATTCCAGACTCCGACAAAAATGCTATCATGAATGTGTTGGTTCAGTCTTTGACAGACAGCCTAAAGAAACGCGCGTCACTAATAGCAGATACAGTGTCCTTCATGTCCTCTGGTATAGATGAGTACAAGAAAATAATAGAGCCCATAGTGACAGAGGCCATTGATGAGGCAACGCCCTCCGTGAAGAACCTTATAACTTCCCTGGCATCCAGTAAATACACGGGTAACGATGCCTCGGAGAAAGCGCTTATTCTAAACCAATACTACAGGGAATTTAACAGTGTTCTAATGTCATTAACCCTTGATACAGTAGTTTCTGCCGTGGTACCTGAGGTTAAGTCCAAGTCCGTAGATGAATTCTCGGAGAGAGATCTAGGTCTAGTATTATTGGAGCTACTTAGGGAGAAGCTTGAGAGAATAAGGGCGAACGTGGTAAATCAATAAAGTTTTTCCTTCTGCGTTTCCGGAGATTATAATTACCTTAAATCCTCTTTCTCAGCATGCTTTTCATTGTAAAACCTAGGCCTCGCTACCTTGAAATAGAGGCCTACGGTAGGGAGGGAGTAGTAATCTTTCCTACCTATCTTCCTGGTTCCTATCTGGTGAGGGAACTAGAGAGGAACATCGTGGAAATTGAAGGGGTCAGGGTATCAAAGAACCGCTTTTACGTTAGGGAGAAATTCAGGTACCTGGTCTATGCTTCCAGTAAGGATCAAAGGGAGGCCATCTCAACCTCTGATTACCTCTTCATAAACCCTCCAGCAGTTTTTCCCTATCAGGACAGGGACGAGAAATACTGCGTTAAACTTGATCTCAGGTGGCCGGTGGGCACAACGTTGAGGAGAGAGGGAGATTCCCTGTGTGCAGATGACTATGAAACCTTCATTGATTCGCCGATTCAGGCGAGTCCGAATCTTAGAACCATTGTTATAGACGATCATCATGAAGTTTCCACGGTGGATGACTTAGATATCAGGGGGATAGCCTCAGCAATCAGGGAAATAGATAGGGAGATGGGAACTCCCGACAGGTATGTTTTCTTCTTCAGGAGATCTGACAGAAATTACGGTGGAATTGAGCACCACAACTCCTCTGCCATAGTGGTTAACTGGGATAGGTCGGATCTGGTAATGCTAATGGCCCATGAATACTTCCACAGCTGGAACGTGAAGAAATACAGGCCCAAGGAACTAGAAATGGACCTTGAAAAGGAAGCGTATACAGATCTGCTGTGGTTTGCAGAGGGAATAACTGACTACGTGGCCTGGCTATCCTCCACAAGGAGCGGTGCAGTAAAGAGAGAGGATGCTGGAAGATACATGGCCAACGCCATCTCCAAGCTTACATTTCCTGGAGCCAGGAGAATGTCACTTGCCGAATCATCTAGAACAACATGGATCAAGTATTATAGGCAGGACGAGAACTCTCTCAACTCCTTGATTTCATACTATGAGGGAGGTTTGGTGCCGGGTCTGATACTCGACGCCAGGCTGAGGAAGAAGGGTGAGACTATATTCAGTATCTTCAGAAACATACCCTTCAGGTATGCATTCGCCGACGTAGATCGCTATCTCAAGTCTAAAGGTATAGATGACCTGGAGGAAATGGTGTATTCCCCCTCTCATATTCTCCTGGAAAAGCTTCAGGAGGTGGCCGAGCTCCAATTTCTGGACAGGGGAAGTCCCTATCTCGGGTTGATGATGGACGGCAATAGGATAACCTACGTGGAGGATGGATCCCCTGCAGATTATGCAGGTCTAATGCCACAGGACATCGTCATCGCATCGGATAACGTAGTCAAACCCATCGAGGTTAAGGCACAGTTGGAGCTCCTTATAAACAGGGAGGGGCGGGTGAAAAGGCTTCTGGTTACCGCTGGGAGCAACCCTGGGCATAAGGTAAAGTTCTCGATGAAAGGAGAGACTGCCAACGCCCTGCTCAGCATGGATTACCTGGAGGGAACCTCTTCCATTAACTTAATGTGAAAGGTCTCTTCATCCAGCGTTATTCCTGGGAGCTCCTTCTATCTTGGTAGTGAAAATCGGCTCTCCGTCACGAAAAACTTCCATTTTCCCTTCGTTAATATCTATAATTCCATAGCACTTGTACACCTGGGACGACTCAACACGCAGGTAGTTTACTTGGACTCCACCTAAACTCAAGACGGTGTAACTGTAGCATCCACTCATGTGGCCGTTGAGGAAAAGAATGGGCTTCAGTTCCTCTATGACCTTCATCATGAAGACTGCATACGTGTCATAACTCATCTGGGGATATAGTTCGGGCAGGTAGGGTGGTTGATGTGCAAGAAGGATGTCTAGCCTGTCGTTCCCGAGTCTCCTCTTTATCTTTTCCACCCATCTCTTAACCTTGGACGTGGAGATGTGATATGGCTTTGATTCCTCATCAGAAATGAGGCCATTAATTCCAGAGATCCTGATTCCATTAAGGTCCAGGATCTGCCCTTGTCTCAATGAATAACCTTCGATCACGGGGAAATTCTCGTGATTACCGTAGACCGTAACCAGCTCAGTCCTAGAGGTTATTGATCGCATATCGTCCTCGGAGACCTGATCCCAATCCCCAGCTGATAGCAAGGCGTCTGGTCTCTCCACGTCTATTAAATCCAGTAACCACTGAACTGCCCCTGACTCATCCACTCCCTTAAATGGCTTAAGTGACTTGTGAAGGTCGCTCACAAAGAGAAGCTTCACAATAATCAGTTCGAGATCCAGTTAAAGATCTTTATGTGACGAAGAGTGAGATTGCCAGCCCGTCTCGTCTTTACCGAGAGTTTCGCTACTTATAAGTGTAGCACATGATATAATCCTCGATGGTCAAAATCTTTCTAGGTCCAGCTGGGATTCCCTTATCCACAAGGGGAAAGGGCAGCGTTGAGGGAGTAAAGAGAGTGAAGGAACTGGGACTTAATGCCATGGAGGTGGAGTTCGTTCAGGGAGTCAAGATGTCAGTGGAAACTGCTAAGGAACTTGGAAAGGTTGCTCAGGAGCTAGGAGTAAGGTTGTCAGTACATGCCCCCTATTTCATTAATTTATGTTCTTCTGAAGAGGAGAAAATAAAGGCCTCCCAGAAGAGGATATTGGACACCGTAGAGAGGGCCCACGCAATGGGTGCAGATGCCATAGCCATACATGTGGGATTCTATGGGGACTACTCGCCTGAACAGTGTTACTCGCTCGTGAAGGATTCTCTTCTAACCGTGAGGGACAGGATGAAAGAGAACTCCATGGATTCCGTCAAGCTGGGCGTGGAAACCATGGCCAAGGAGACGGCCTTTGGTACATTGGACGAGGTAATAAGCATCTCAAAGGAGGTTCCTGGGGTAATTCCATATATAGATTGGGCCCATACATTTGCCAGACAGGGCGGAAAAATAGACTATGGGGAGATCCTAGATAGATTGACCAAGGAACTGGGGTTAACACATGTTAACTCCCACTTTGAATCGCTCCAGGTTAGAAAGGGAAAATACGTGGATGTACATGAACCCATTACCAAGAACGCTCCTCCCTTCGAGCCACTGGCCAAAGCCCTGCTTGAAAGGGACATTTCCATAACCCTGATATGTGAAAGCCCCAGACTAGAGGAGGATGCCCTAATAATGAAGGGCGTATTAGAGTCCCTGGGATACAAGTTGGGTTGAGATTTTGTGGATCGTTGCTTCAGATTTCGATAGAACCCTTTCCCACGAGAGTGATTCCTTCGTTATTAGGAATGATGTGGTAGAGAAAATAAACAATTTCTGTTCTATTTACAAGTTTTTCGTGGTAACTGGAAGGGAGGAAAGATACATGAGGATTTTAGCGCCTGGTCTAAGACCTAGCGGCTGGGTCTTGGAGAATGGGGCCCTTCTTCTGTTGGGAGACAGGAAGGTAGTGAACGCCCCTGAAACTTGGTTCGAGACCAGGAAAATCGTTGGTGAAAAGCTAACAAGTCACGGTATCTCCCATTCCTTTGGAGAAGTTATAATATACGTGAACTCATGGAATGGCTCGCTTGATCTAGGGCCAGGCGTTAGAATTGAAAGAAATAGACAGGACGCCATGATCTTGCCAGATAACGTGAATAAGGGAACCGGTCTAATGAGGGCAATTCAAGAAATGAAACTTTCGGGCAAAGTTATTGCTGTTGGAGACGCGGAGAACGACGAATCCCTCTTTAGGGTTGCCCATATCAAGGTCGCAGTGGCTAACGCAATACCGTCCATAAAGAGAATTGCGGATATTGTTATGCAAAAGGAGGACGGAGAGGGAGTAGTTGAACTCTTGGATATGATTCTAACCGGTCACTTTCCTGAAAACATAGATGTCAACTAGGAATTTATGCACCTTCTCCCTGTGCCAGGGGTAATAGGGAGTCATGGGATAGGAAAGGGGAATAACCTCAACCGAGAACCCTCTGGTCTGAGCCTCTCTAGTGATGAGGTTTCTGGAATCAGGATTACTCTTGTGTATGGAGTATATGACCTTCGCCATATTCATTGCTGTTCTAAGAAACTTAAGATCGATTCCCCTCTTGACCTGTCCAAAAGGAGGATTCTGCACAACGGTGTCAAACTTACCATGAAACTCGGTGCAGTCAGCCTCCACGAAATCAGCCTCTAGTTCCAGTTCTCTAAACGCATCCCTCCCCACCTCAAGGGAATCCCTATCCACATCCACGCAGGTACAGTTCCCCCCAAGCATTGCCACTCCGGCGCAGAGCCTGCCTGTTCCGCATCCCAGGTCAGCAACTCTCCTTTCCTCGATCGCCCCCTGAATGAACGCTGTCCAAACTAGCGCAGATGCAATGGGAGAGGGAGTCAGGTACTGCTCAAGCTCCCATTTGGGCTTTGGATGAGCGGGTATCCTTTCCATTAAAATTTCAATTTTTCTTTTATTAACGCTAGAGCCTGATATAAATCACTCACCTTGTTCTCCCTTACTTCCGGATAGAATCCAAACCTGTCCACTAGAATTGCGTCCAGATAGGCCCTCCTTGCCCCTATGTAATCAATCTCGTAAACATCACCTATATGAATCCCCTCCTCTCCAGCCTCCTTAATTGCGTGATGGAATATCTTAGGATTTGGTTTCATTACTCCCACGTCGCAGGATGCAATAACTCCGTCCAGATACCTGTAGAGATCCAGGGTCTTCAGTATGGTATGAACTTTCCTGGTTGTGTTGGTAACTAGTATTACCTTAAAGCCCATTTTCTTTATCTCGTTCAAGAAGGGCAAGGCATCCTCGTAGAGTTCGAAATGATCTGAGAGGTAATTCCTAGAGGAGAGCCTTTTCACCACGTCAGGATTTGCGGGCTTCCCTATCTCGTAAAGAATGTCATAGAAGTCGAGCTGGGACAGTCCGTCGTGATCTGGATGAGGGAAATTAGCCTTACCCATGTGCTTCATGAGGGCCCTATAGACATCTCTCTCATTTACTTCCAGCCCCTCCTCCATCATGGCTTTGGCAATGCTCTCGTGCATCCTTGGAACGAACTTCACAAGGGTATCTCCCATGTCAACGAAAATCGCTGTCATATCACATCTCATCCCTTCCTCTTATTAAAAACTTAGGCTGAGATATCCTCTCCGACTTGCACTTGGGGCATCTGCTGGGTCTCTTGGGCTTCTCAAGGGATATCTCAGCACCACAGGATTCACATCTGGGAGGATAAAGTATTACCACGTAATCCTTTCTCTTAGATGACAGGGCAATATGGTATATATGGTCGTAAACCTCCTGTTCCCTTCTTATCCCCGTCACCTGCATTATATCCCTGGCTGTTAAGGGCTCTGGGGAAGACCTAAGTAATAACAGTATTCTCTCCCTCGTTGTAAGATATTCCTCCGGCAAAGAGCTCCCTAAACTCATTTCTTAAGGAGAGTTTTATACCAAACGATCGGAGAAGCCAATCATCCATAGAAAAATCGAAGTGTCCTCCCTCCTTCTCCACAACCTGGCCTGGAAAGTACCTGGACATTTCCCTCACGATCTCGCACTGGTTCACCCTGTTACCCATGTTTATCACCCCTGTGGCGCCCTTTCTGAGCAGGGTAGAAACCACTTTACCTATCCCCTTTGTGGAGATGAAGGAAAGGTAGAAGTTTCTGTTACAGATTGCCCTACCCCTTAACACGAGACTTCTCAATTGATTATACAGGAGACCCCTGTAGGAGAGGGAGAAGGGGAAACCTAACCTGAGAACAAGGTAATTACCGAGGGACGCAATACCCGTCTCCCCTGCCAGTTTGGTCATTCCGTAATAGTTAAGAGGGTCAGGGGTGGACGTCTCTCCGTAAAATCCTTTCCTTCCGTTAAATATCATGGACGTAGAAAGGTAGACGTTGAGGGCTCCCACCTTATGTGCAGCCTTACCTATGTTTATGGCCAACCACGTATTAATGTTCCAGGCCCTTGCCCTATCCCAATTTGCCTCGAAATAGGGAACCTCGTAGGTGTGTATTACCACGTTGGGTTTCTCTTGAAGGACCCTGTACGGGGAATCGGTAACCAGTACCTCCCCTGAAAGCTCCCTAGCAATCTCCCTAGCAATCTCCCCTTCATCAGTTACTATGACCTTCATTCATTTAAATTAATGCCTTGCATTAATAAGATCGGAGTAAAATTCATCTATCCTCTTTGCAAGTTCTCCAGAGCTGATGCCGTTTGCCATAGCTAGCGCCATTGATCCTCCTGCGCCTACTCCTTCCTTGACGAATCCACGTTCGTAAACCCTCAACCCCTCATATTGGCTTTGGGATAGATCCACGCTGGCGTGAGACAGCTTGACTCCAAGTGTCTTAGCCAGCTCCACCAGCTTGGCCGTACTATCGTGAATTACCCACTTAGTGGTGATTATTCCAACATTCTGCAGTTTTTTGGGATCGAGCTCCCTTATTAGCGCAGATACGGCAGCCATCTGCGTTCCTCCAGCCAGAATCGTCATACCCCTAAATCCTAGGGCCAGACCGGCCACCGCCAGAATTACCGGATCGGAGAGCCAGTAGATCCTTTCCCTTCCATTTGCGGGGGCGTTCCTCAACGCTTCCTCTATCACTCTCCGTTTAAGGTCCTTTGGGTTATTTGGGGAAGAGGAACTCACAATCTCAACCCCATCAAAACCCAGTCCGGTTAGCACGGCAGCCGCCGTGGTCGTTCCCGCGGGGATAGATTCGCCCACTACAAGAACTTCATCTCTCTGGCTCTCTCCCAGAATCATTGCATTTTCCAGTATCCTCTCCGCTATCTCCCTTCTTATACCTCCCCTTCTTATATCCCTTCCGGGTTCCCCATGAAGTTCCATGAAGGGAATCATGGGAGCAACCCTAGCCCCCGCATTAACTATGATCCTGTTCACGTTTACAAGTGACAGGGATGCCCTCGATAGAAGGGCAGGAGTAGGTATCCCGTCAGGGGTCACGGGTACACCCCTGATCACCCTGCACGCCCCTGTGATGAGGTACTCCGCATCTGCAGCTGGAGTGAACATGGTCAGCTCAGGAGTGGCTCCAGCCACAGTGATCCCGGGTATCAGGCTGACGTCAGTTGTTCCTATCACCAAGACGAAACTTGTTCTTTTTCCTTTCAATTTCTCAGACAGATTACCTATGTGATCCACAATCACGTGCTAAAATTTTTGAAATCCTTAATATCATTTATGTGATGTGAGCTTTAGGGAGCATTACTCTGTCCTGGAGAGGGCTTCTAAAATCACTTTAGAAGATTTCATGAGGGATGAGAAATTAAGAAATGAGACCAGAAGAGCTATAGGTGAGATGCTGAGGGAATTGTATCTGCTGGGTTCCCGGTTAGTTATTGGAAAAGGGGAGGACATAATATGGAACCTTGCCAAGTCAGGGCTAATACAAGCTCCCCTGGCCCAGGAGCTAATTGACGTAATCAACCTTTATAGGTCAGGCTCTGACGAGCTAATTTACGCCTCCTTGGTCAGAATAATGGAGGATATCGAGGAGGCCTATCTGGTTCTAAAGGCTAAACTTGGTTCTTGATCTCGTCTATTGCCCTATCCACTTCTTCCTCCTCGTTGTAGAAGTGGGTGGATATCCTTATCCCTGACCCCCTGGGAGAGACAATTATCCTCTTGGACATGAGATTCTCGGCAACCTTCCTGGGATCCTTGACCTTCACTATCACTATTCCGGCTCGTTTTTCCCTGGGAGTCACCACCTCCAGTCCCTTATCCTCAGCTACATCCATGGCGTGGGCAGAAAGATCGAGCACCCTCCTCTCAACCTCATCGCGTATTGGTGTAAGCCTCTCTGCCACCTTGGTCATTGCCAAGTTGGCTGAAACATCCATGGTCCCTATCTCGAACCTTCTGGGTCCCGTCTCTAGGGAGAAAGACTCAGGGTTAAACTCCATGAAGGTGGAACTGGTTTTCCATCCGTAAAAGGGAGGATCCGGAATTAGGCCCTTTCTCACGAACATGAAACCTGAGCCCTGAGGGGACATCATCCACTTATAGCCTCCAGCCACAAGGAAGTCGACCCCCATTTCCTTGACGTCGATTTTCACTGCCCCAGCAGACTGTATTGCATCCACCAGCAGAAGGGATCCGTTTTTCTTAGCTTTGTCCGCTATTCTCTTAACGTTCAGTCTCACTCCGGTGTTAAAGCTCACGTGACTTATCACTATGAGGCGGACATTATCCGTGATATGTTCCAGAATTGAGCCCTCCAGCTCCTGAGGAGAAGACTTAACCATCTTTATCTCAACCCCACGTTTCGCCAGCTTATACAGCGGGTACACGGTAGCAGGAAACTCCAGGTTGTCAGTAAGTATCTGATCCCCCTTGGAAAGTGGTAATCCGTGGACTATCATGTTTATCCCGTAGCTTGTGTTGGGAATGAAGGAGATCTCCTCAGGAGACGAATTGATGAAATCCGATATTACCCTCCTCATGGAATAAAAGTCGTTGTACTCAACAGCGTTCACGTGCAGGCTTCCCCTGCATGAAACCCCGTAAAGGTAACCAAAACTCTCCATGAGGGCGAAAATGGGAGTTGGAGAGATTGCAGCGTGATTAAGGTAAATATAATCCCGGGTAACAGGTATCTGTTCCCTGAACTCTTTCATGTTAGTCCATATCCAGTAAGCTCATAAAATGTTATGTGTGAAAGTTGTCCTAGGTACTAGTACTCTTTTCTCTTTATAATCCAGTTTGTTAAATCATTTTTGAGAAAGAATACTATAAAACGAGGTATTACTAGAAAATCTTATGAAGATGTACATGTAAATCTAACGTGTCAGTAAAAAACCAGCTCCTTGAACTCATGACAAGATATGGGGGGAATCCCAGGTGTCTGGCCAGCGTTGTTGGTGAATCCTCCAAGATAATTGCAAGGGAAATTCTGGAGATGCAAAGGGAGCATCAGCTGGCTCTCTTTCCCGCCGTGTTTTCGGAGGGGCTTGGGTTGGGTAAGTACTTGATCGTTGTACGTAATTGCCCCATAAAATATGAGACTGCATCCAGACTGTTTCACCCCATAATGAATCTGTTCAGGGGGGATATGGAGGAAAACTTGTTCTCAATCACGCTATTCGCTGATGGGGGAATAGTTGAAGATATAATAAAAGCCCTGAACGCGTTATCCTGCTCCCTCGTCATTGCGACCAGAATTAAGCAAACTAGAAAGTTCGTGAGGGATCCCACATGTTACGACTTTGAGTCCCACAGGTGGATCTGTGTTGATAAACTGGAGATTAGGCAAGGAGAATTTTTGAGGAATCCGCACGAGCAGGACATTAAGGGGGTGGTAAGTCTGCAGGTAAATCCCTTCGCCGACATAAGGATAATAAATCATAGAAATCATGTTTTCAAAATTGTAACAGGTTTCATGTACGTGCTCGGTAAATCCGATTTCGTTGTTCAGGTTATATCCAAGGAGGAGTTGACGGAGTATATACCCGATGTGGTTTGGACGGCCGAGGGAGAGGATATTTTTATCTCTGAGATGCACGTTAATAAGCAAGGGCTAGAGGCGGCGATGAAGAAGGTGAGAGATAGGGCGTCAGAGATCATTATCTCACCAAAATCACCTCTGTACGCCCTGGGCTACTCTTTACCCTATGAAATCTTTAGGAATGGAAAATGGGTTTATCCCAAGATTGAGATAAATAAAACTAGAGCTACGTAGGTTCACTTCTCCCAGTCATTTTCCTCTCTGCTCGGTTCTCATTACACTTTTTCTTACCTTACCACCACAAACAGGGCACTCCTGTTTGGGCTCCCTGAAAGTCCTTCCACATCCCTCGCAGATGTAACTAAAGGTCTTAATCTCCTGTGCCGTCCTTCCAAGTCTCACAGGATTGAACTTTATCCCAAGCTTCATTAACACGTTCTGAACTGCGAAATCGTCCGTGAAGACCACTGCAGGTGATAGATCTATGGCAAGGCCTATCACCGACTTGTCTGTCTTGGTTAGACTGTGATCGTTTATCTCCCTTAGCACCTTCTCAACTGTTTTCATGGCCGATGGAGAGGGTTCCATTGCAATAATCTTGTTAGTTATCATGGAAAGAGAAAGACTCCCCATGGAGTGTAGATCCCTTACCTCCTCTATAACGAGTGGCGTTGTGAATACCTTATCGAAGGAGTTCTGCAGTCCGCTCAAGAAACCGGCGGTATCAAATATCACTTTCTCCAAGGCGCGATACCTCTCAGGGGATCTATTTTAAAGAACCTATACACGATGGCGTTCCTGGAGGGAGCAATCTCCACAACATCTCCAGGCTTAACGTGCCCAATTACGTTTCCATCGGCTACAATTCTAGCCTTTTGATCGTATCCTTTGCTTTCCATTACTAATTTAATGGTAGTTCTGGGGACTATTAAAGATTTTACTGCCGAGAGTATAGGGCTAACCAAGGAAATTTCGAGCGCATTTGGAACACTAAGGTAAACTCCAGTAATGGACATACTCCACCCCGTGGAACCTTGAGGCGTGGAAACGAGGATTCCGTCTCCCTCGGAAGTGAAGCTGGTTTCCTGAAACATTGCTGTCACAATGATACTTTCAGGTTCGTCGTAGAGTACTCCTGCTTCATTGAACACTTCCTTGGATAGGTCGCCGAAGTTAACCCTCAGAAGAGGATACTCGTGGATGTAGTAATCGCCATCCTTGAGCCTCCTCAATATATTCTCTATTTCCTGTGGCTCAACGTCCATCAGAAAGCTTCTTCTTCCAGCCTTAATCGTGACGATGGGTTTCCCAAAATCTATGGCCCTGAGAAGGGTTCCATCACCCCCTATGGCCATCACAACGTCCGGATTCGAGTCAACTATCGTGTATCCCATGGACTCGGCCAAGCTTCTGGCCTTGCTGACCAGAGGGTAGACCTGCGGAGACTCCTTGCTAATGATTTTAAGTTTCATTCATGTTATGGTCACCAGCAACGCATAATAACTCTTTTTTGTCCACTCCGTATGTGAAAGGAACAACCATTCTGTTTTCAAGGACAATTTATGCCATAAGCTGGTTCTACTTGGCCCCCGAGATACCTAGATTACTTGAAGAATTTCATGTGTCCAGCTCCCTGTCTGGGGTAATACCCCTATCCTTCTTTCTGGGGTCAGGTCTCATGCAAATACCCTCAGCCTATCTAGGGACCAGGATTGGCCAGAGGAACTCCCTTATTCTAGGTCTCCTGATCATGTCAGTATCAGCATTCTCTGTTGCTCTCTCGGGTTCATTCGTCTCCATTTCATTGTCCTATTTTCTAGGAGGTATAGGTGCGTCCATGTTCTTCTCTTCGGGCGGAGCAATTCTCTCGGACCTGAACAGGGAGAGGCTGGGCTTCTCTTTAGGTCTCTATAACGCCCTGTTTTGTGTTGGAGGATTTCTTGGGCTGAACTGGGCTCTCATTTATAATATTGTAGGGTTCACCCTAGGCGCCATACTCGTGGGGACTCTCACCCTCATCTCTGCCCTCCTGAACTTTAGGTTACCAAATCCCAGACCCTCATGGAGGGCCATAAGGAACAGGAAGGTCATTATTCTTGGGGTGGCGACTGCAGGGGTATGGGGCGTTTATTACGCTGTTGGAGAGCTATTACCCTCTTTTATGGTGTTTTACGAACATCAGAGAGCCCTTACCAGTTCAGCCGTAACGAGCCTCCTCCTCGTATTTTCAGCCTTAGGAGGGGTTATGGGCTGGCTTGGTGACAGGACAAGTAAGATGAGATTGATGATCGTGAGTGCTGTGATTACCTCGCTTTCTCCACTTCTTATTTACACTCCCTTCTACGTGTTTGCCCTGGTGATTTTGGGAATATTTAACGAGCTAGCCATATCTCTTCTCTACTCTGTGACTGCCCTTGAAGGGGGAATAAGGAATTCCAGTATTACCCTCGCTGTGGTTAATTCCCTAAACATTAGTCTGGGAACTTGGCTCGAATTCCTTGCAGGTTATTTAGGCTTCTCCGCGTGGGCAGTTCTCTCCCTCTCAGGTCTCGTTCCCCTCCTGCTTCTAATGGGTCTTAGGACTCGCACCTGATCAGGAGGGAAACCTGAAAGACCTTGCTCTCGTTCTTCACCTCCACCGTTCCCCTCGCGTTCAGTAACCTAACCTTGAATACTCTCTGGGGAGGACCCCCGTTAACTCTCATGGTAACCCAGCTGGAAACCCCACTAACCACGAGGACGCATTTCCCTTCCACCTTGAACGTCACGGATTGAGAGGGCATGAGGTGTATGGAGTTCTCTTTGAAACTTGTACCAGGAAAGCTCAGAGCCTCCAGCATTATTTTCCTGTAATATCTGAACCATAAACTGCTCAAGGTAATCAAGGGAAGCGTGAGGAGTAAGAGTAATTCAGCTAACATCACGATGAAAGTGCATTATTTGCTAATATCATTTACTTGTGTTGTACAAAAACCACACATCTTTTAAAAATTGATGAATAAGTCATATTTAAACGGACATGAATGCTTTCATTACTATTCATGATTAATGTCGGAAAGTTTAAATAGTATAAATGTCTGAGTCACATGGTTATCATGGCTGAATACGATGTCATAGTAATAGGAGGAGGGCCTGTGGGTCTTTTCGGAACCTTCTACAGCGGGCTCAGGGATATGAAGGTTTTACTCATAGACTCGCAAGATGAGTTAGGAGGACAACTGGTCACCTTGTATCCTGAGAAAATGGTATATGACGTGGGAGGTTTCGCTGGGATACAGGCCTATGATCTTGCGCAGAGACTTATTGAGCAGGCAAAGATGTTCGGCCCCGATATAAGAACAAGGGAGTGGGCGGACATCCTTGAAAAGACCCAGGATGGAATGTGGGTTGTCAAGACGGATAAGGGAGGAGAGTATAAGACAAAGACAGTCATGATTGCTGCGGGAATAGGTAAGATAACACCGAGCAGGCTGGGTGCCAAGGGAGAAGTGGAGTATGAAAACAAGGGAGTTTACTACACTGTGAGGAGGAAGAACGAATTTCAGGGTAAGAGGGTTCTAATAGTGGGAGGAGGAGACTCAGCTGTGGACTGGGCACTTACTCTCGCGCCCATAGCAAAGGAAGTTACACTGATTCACAGAAGGGATCAGTTCAGGGCTCACGAGCGTAGCGTGAAGGAGATGTTTGAGGTGGCTAAGGTATATACCTGGCATGAGCTCAAGGAAGTAAAGGGAGACGGCAACAAGGTTACACAGGCAGTGATATTTGATAATAGGACCAAGGAGGAGAAAACCCTCAACGTTGACGCCGTCATCATCAGCATCGGGCACAAGGGTGACTTGGGTAACATGCTGAAGTGGGGCCTCAACATGAAGGGGAGGGATATTGTGGTGAACGGCAAGATGGAAACTAATCTGCCTGGCGTTTATGCAGTGGGAGATATAGCCTCAGTTGAGGGTATGCCCAAGCTTGCATTAATAGCGGTGGGATTCGGGCAGGCAGCCATAGCGTCCAGTGTGGCGAAAAAGTTTGTGGACCCCAATGCTTCCGTGTTCGCAGGTCACAGCTCCGAAATGGATAAGTTCAAGAAGTGATTTTTCCATCTAGATGAAATGCCTCAAGGTACCCAGGAGGCTCATGGGAGAGATCAGAGTTAAGAGTGTCCCTGGGTACGAGATATTATATGAAGGGGATTACGCACTCATTCCGGTATCAGAGGTTAGGGAAGGCCAAGAGGTGGTGGAGTGTAATCCCCCGGTCAAGAGGGGAACGCCTAAGTTGAACGAAATAGTTCCAGGGGTTTCCTCCTTTTACCTAGTCGGGGATATCATGATAATTTCACCTAGGAGAGAGCTGACTCAGGAGGAGTTAGGAAGGATAATGCGAACCTACAGCAAGGTTAGGGCAATTTACCTGAGAAAGAAGGTAAAGGGAGAGCTTCGGGTGAATGAACTTGTTCATGTGGCAGGTGAGAAGAGAACCACCACAACGTTCAATGAGGGAGGATTGAAGTACTTTGTGGACGTCGCAAAGGTATACGTGAATCCCTCCATGGCCACCGAGAGGTTAAGGGTAGTGGAGAGCGTACCCTCAAGTAGCAGGGTGTTGGATGCGTTCACTGGATATGGGGCACTAGCCCTTCAACTTGCGAGGAAACTGGGGTATGTAGTGGCGGGAGACCTGAACTTGGATGGTCTCCTTATGGCCTCTCTTTCAGCAAAGATGAACTCCAGCAAACTGGTGTTGGATCTGGTTCATTTTGACGCTCAGTACCTTCCCTTCAGGGAGAAGGCTTTCGACCTGGCAATTGGTGATAACCCCACGATGATAGACAGGTTTGTGGAAGAGCTCTGCAGGGTATCACGCTCCGTGATCCTCTACAAGTTGGGAAGGATTCAGGACGGATGGGAAAAGGTTAACGACTATTCGAAGGACCTCGTTATCATGAAGCGGGTCCTGAGATGCAATGAGTAATACCTTCACCTCTCCACGTCTCAGCTTCGGAATCATATCTCTCCTGAGATCCCTGGCAGACTTGTTGGCCTTGATAAGGATTGTTCCGTCAGAGATAAAATCGGACTTCCTAACTATCATCTTGACATCAGAACTGAAGGGTAGATCCCTAGATCCCCTGCCTGTAACAATTTCAATGAGTCCATCCTTCATAATAACAAGGTGGCCATATCCCTCGTTTCTCAGGATGCTCTTTACTTCACTGGACAGGTGAACTGCTCCCTTGTCCGAGTTGATACATATGATGCAATCTCCCCTCTTCGTCAGGAAGTTTTCCCGGGTGATTTCCAAGGTCGTTCTGTGCTTTGCCAGCACGTTCTCGTGTCCATAACAGGTGATGATATCAGTGGCTATCATCTTTCCTCAATATGAAGGTTCTTCCCCTTACCTCAACCAACTCGCTTTCGGTTTCCCTTGCCACCATCTCGGCTAGCTCCCTCCTGTCCATGGACTTATCCAGTAGCCTCACCTTGATGGTACCGTGATCCTTGAGATGTCTCCTTATTTCCTCCTTCATCCCTTCGGTCAGCCCCCTTTTTCCTATCCTTATTTCTGCCCCTCCTCTCACTACGTCCTTCAAGTTTCTTCTCGTCTCTGGTGTCATATCTCCTTATCCAACCACACACTAGGCATGTTCTAATTAAAATCTTTGACTTAATTCTCCTTCTCTCCGTGATTCCCGGTATTAGCGGAGTTAGACACCTTCTACAATACTTTCTCTTGTACTTGAGGGGTAGTTTAACTCTTGCCTTGGACGTATACTGAACCGCCAGTTTCACATATTCCCTGGAGAGGTCCAGTTTTCCCTCTTGTCCCATTTCCACTGCCATGTCCACCAGTTTCATTGCCCTTTCCAGAATTGCGCCCTTCTTCAATGGGTACAACCTGTGAGAACTATTTTTTATCTTTGCGTCAACTCCATGACAAATGGACATCATTCTCCTGGAATCGTCGCTTGAGCTAGTGCCCCCGCAGATTAGGAACCATCCAAGCGTTGTGAAGAATGCGGAGAGGCAGGGAAAGGACCCCTCGCAGGTCCTCCTGGACATTTCCCTTCACTATCACGCGATGCGTAACCTGCCCAACAGGGAGAAGAGGGGCAGACCAGATATAGTTCATACCGCGTTACTTGTGGTGTTGACAGACCCGGAATTTGAGGGAAACCTGTACATTCACACTCTCGACTCTAGGATTATCAAGGTATCCCGGGAAATGAGACCACCAAAGAACTACGCACGATTCGTTGGACTCATGGAACAGCTACTGGTTCATGGTAGGGTCCCCCTAGATGGAGCACCATTAATGGAGGTCACTTCCCTGTCCCTCCGCGAGCTCATTGAAGAAAGGGGTTTAATACTCTTGGATGAGCGAGGGACGAAGGTTTCAAGGAGCTCACTCTGCGAACGAAAGGAGTATATAGGCATTGGAGCTTTCCCCCATGGAGATTTCAGTCCTGAAATCAGGACACTATCAAAGCAGATTTTCTCGATCAGCGATCACGTGCTGGAAACCCAAAACGTTCTTTGCAGGCTGATCTCCTCCTGTATTCAGGATTGACTGGATATTCTTGCCTTGGCGTATATTATTCCTCCAGGCGAAGGTGTAAGTTCAAGAATGGTGAAGCCGTAGCTCTCCACTATTTTCTTAAAAACCATGGATGCACAGAATGTTGACTCAAGACTGAAACCTGTCCCTGCAAGTCTTAGTTCGAAGTCGTCATTCTCCAGCTTCTTTATTTTCAGGTCCTTTATGGGCAGTGCCGATTTCACGCTCTCATAGACACTCATCAATTCCTCCAGCGTAGATGCCCTGGACTTCAGATATGAAGCCACCTGTAGTCCAGCTCCCTCGCAGATTGACTGGAAACCCTTCTGGTCCTTCTCGTAGGCCAGTTTCGCCAAGCTCTCAATATACCACGACGTGACGGGCACTATGTCTAGGTCCTTGAACACCTTGTATAACTCAACAATATCCTGTAGTTTTGTGGAGTCCTCTCCCATTTTTATCATTTCTAGCATTGCCTTCAGCGCTAGGTTTGTTAGTGAGTAAATAGTGTAGCCTCTACTCTTAGCCTCCTTCTCTATCTCCTTAATCAACTCACTATCGGCGGCTATATTTACTCTGCCCAACTATGTTCACAAATATGTACATAATGATACTTTATAAAATCTTTGTAATGTATTTTACTAACGCTATCTAGTTTAGATCTATCTAGTGAGGTGTGAAGGCTATTATATCGAATATAATAAATAATATCAGAGCTATAATGAAGCCTCCTAGATACCAGTTACCATCCCTAAAGAGTGCCTTTATCAAGTCCAATATCCCGTTTATTTCATTCTTATTTTTTTCAGTCATATGTTCTAGTCTGATGGACTCATTAAAAACTTTTCCTCATTAATTCTATAATAACACTATTAACCATGTGAAACGTGAGGTCTGCGAGCTATGTTTCATTACATGTTAGCTTGGTCTTGATAGGGCGATAGCATGCAAGATACCTTGTTCGTCTTTCAACACTTTTTTATATCATTAGCACTGCATTAGTCTTGATCAGGGATGAGTCTTTGACAAATATCTCATAAGTAGGCAGGAACTCAAGGTTCTGCTCAGGGAACTAAAGAAATGGAGTGCACCCGCAACTGTTCTACTCTCCCTATACATTCCTCCAGGTAGACCTGTTTCAGACGTAGTTAACATGCTTAGACAGGAAGCCTCTATCTCTCAAAACATTAAACTGAAGAGAACTAGGGACGCGGTGGAATCTGCCATAACTACAGCAATAGATAGGCTCATAAGTATTAACAAGATCCCAGAGAACGGTCTTGTGCTTTTCTGCGGAGAGAACTTCGATACGGGGGAGTTCAGGTGCTATATGTTCTCGCCTCCAGAGAAGGTCACAGTGTACTTCTATCGCACGGACAAGCAATTTCATACCGAATTCCTTGAGGACATGGTGGAGGTATCGGAGGTTTACGGTCTGCTAATTGTGGAGAGGGATCAGGGAACCATAGGAGTCTTGAGGGGTTCTAGGATAGAGGTTCTGGAGGAGATGGAGGGATACGTTCCAGGGAAGCATATGATGGGAGGGCAAAGCCAGCGCAGAATTGACAGGATCATTGAGGAACTATATCACGACTTCTTGAAGAGCTTCGGAGAGAAGGTGAACAATTACCTTCTACCCTATCTGGAGAGTGGTAAATTGAAGGGAATCCTGCTTGGAGGTCCTGGATACGCTAAGAAGGACTTCTACGACTCAGATTATATTGACTACAGGTTGAAGAAACTGATATTGTTGCCATTGGTTGACATAGGCTATCAGGGAGAGGCGGGGCTTAGGGAGATGGTTATGAAATCCAAGGATTTGCTCAAGAACCAGAAGTACATAGAGGTGGAAGACCTAATAGAGGAGCTCAAGTATCATCTCGCAAAGGATGATGGTCTGGTTGTTTACGGCAAGGAGGAGATAAATAAGGCCCTGCAGATGGGGGCAGTGGACAAGCTCATTGTGTTCGATGATGGAACGGAGGAGAACGAGAAAATGGTTCAGGAGGCAGAAAAGTACGGAACCAAGGTCTACCTAGTGGGTGAGGAAATACCTGAGGCAGAGTGGGTAAGGAAAACCTTCAGTGGCATGGTAGGAAAGCTAAGGTTCAGGATTTAGTTATAATAACGTGAGGCCAGAGGTCAAAAAGGTTAAAGACGTTAGGCCAATGAGAGAAGCGTCAATCCAGTATTTTCCTTCTCTTCATCTCAGATAATATTTTTTCTAATGGAATGGGAGGCGTTATTCCGTAATTCTCCTTGAACCCAGCCTCTATAATCCTCCCATCTACCGAACCCTTCTCGTCAATCAATTTCTTAACCAGGTTAATTTCGTCCTCCCAGTAGTTCCAAGGGTACATGAACCATGCCCAATCAGTAACCAGCTGGGCAAAGAAGTCAGGCTTGAATTTAGATGATGTTTCAATGTGCTGTAGAGTAGCAGTTTTCATTACTCTTGGAGAGAAGTTTTCACCAACGTATTTACTGGTCAGGATCAGGCTATCGCCTGTGTCAGTTATGTCATCCACAATGAGAACCTTCTTGTCGCTAAGGTCAACCTTGTAGGGATACTTAATCCTGGCTTCGGGTGTATGTGATGCGGTGACAATCCAGTGCTCCACCTTAAGGGATAATACATCAATCACGCCCAATGAGTCAGCTAGGAGCCTAGCGGGAACTAGCCCTCCCCTAGCCACAGCGATTATGATGTCAGGAGTGAATTCGGCTTTAATCTTCTCGCTAAGCATTTCGGAAAGCTTAACTATCTCTTCCCAAGTCACCACTTTTACTGGGATTTTAGGCAAGGTTTCAGGAACCCCCTACCCTTTTAGCTCAACTCCTTAATCAAGTTTACTACCGCGGGACATAAACGATCGAAAGGTACCAGGAAGCAACGAGTGATCAAGTTGTATCATGCCCAGACCCGATTGATCTTGGATATCTTACTATCTTTGTATCATTCACAGAACGGGCTTGAAATACTCCAGAGACGTGGTGGTCAATATTACATCTATGTGATTCTTAAGATCGTGGAGCACCTCCATTATTTCCTTTAGATACCTATCTGGGATGGAGAACTCCATAAGGAAACTGGTTCCTTCCCCAAAGCTCAGCCATGCGGTATATCGAATGAAGGGAATGGTCTCCAAGTTTTCCTTTATATCCGTGTAGGGCGTCCTGACCAACAGGACGAAATCTCTTTTCCCGTAATCTACGATGAACCCTTGTATTATTCCCTGATTTAGTGATACCATCATCATCTCGTTCAGCGTTTTGTAGCTCCTGAACCTCGAGAAGGGAAGGGGTTCTGTCTCTCCAGCGTACTGAAACTCGTATACCAAAGGCTCCCATTTGGAGTCGAGAGTCATATCCCACTGGTCTTTCTTTTGGTCATAGGCAAATGGGTTGCCTGAAAAGTTTTCGATCTTGATTACGGGTACTCCCTCTTCCACAAGCGAGAGGGATGACTTACCCTTTAGACTCTGCCTAATGTACTTACCAATCTCACGCTCAAAGGAAATCTTCATGAAGCTGTTCCCTGGGATCGGGGTGAAACACAGTTCCCTGATAGACTCCATGTGCGACAGTAGTTCCTCCTTCCTCTCTCCAAAGATGTTGGCCAGTAGATCTAGATTGGGACCAAATCTGCGCAGGGCTTTAACTAGCTCTGGAAACTTAAGCATCTGAGAATTTTACTCTAAAAAAGATTAAAACCTTGCCACTATCTTAAACCCAATCGAGGACGCGGTCAGCGTAAAGGCAAATCCTCTGCCTTGTGGATCGTCCATATCCGGTCAAATACGAAAACGTTATTATTTGATTTCTGAGGATTAATCAGTAAGCGCGGGGGTGCCCGAGCTAGGCCAAAGGGGGTGGACTGAGGCTCCACTGGAGTAGTCCTGCGCGGGTTCAAATCCCGCCCCCCGCATCCTCTTGTAGGATAGGAGACTTGGAAAACAGAAACTAGGCTAGCTCGCGGGGATAAGGGAATGGTCTACAATACCCATAGCGTCAAGCTCGCATAAATTCGTCTTATAGCATTGTGAGTTAGTACTGAAACTGCTTGAAGCTTAAAATATGCCAACATGACGACACTATGGCTAAATCTCAGAGTTTCTTCCTAAATGGGTAATTAATTACCCACTGGTCTGGTCAGTGGGGCAAGGGCCCTCTCCTCTACCGTATTAAAGAAAAGGTCTTACTTGATTACGTGAAAATCAGCGGGTCTGGCTAGTTCTTCTATGCTGTAAGGATCATTTACCCTGTTGAACCGTCCCCTGTCCAGATTGAGGCTGTGAGGCCGTTTGCTTAGGATAGAGGTATATCTTGTTTCCAAAAACTACGTTGTTGGGTATAATGGCGATTGTATTGTCGTTCTTGGCTATGTAGGTGAAAAGGGTCGTAATCTCCTCTACAATTCCTTCATCGCCAGTAACGCTGATGTGGTCCTTTATTTTGAAGGGCCTAGATAGTAGAAGAAACAGCCCCGATACAGCCTGACCCAACACCTGCTGTGAGGCGAAGCCCACTACTATCCCTATGAATCCGCCCAGAGCAACACCGCTGGCACCACCCGCTACTGCCCCAGCGATGGCTGCTACAAGGACACCCACTCCCACAAGCCTGAATATACTTCTCATTGAGGCTGAGGTGGAATGGTCGTATTTCAATCTAAGGTTCCAATATATTACCGATATGAATCCCTGAATTATCAGATATCCAAAAGCCAGGGATAGCAGGATGTTAACGTAGGGTTGATAGCCTGAAATTGATTGGTTGGAGAGTGAGATGTAAGGTAGCTGAAGCCTTATGGATGCTAGGAACGGGAAGAGAAGATTATTTACCAAGGCCTCTACTACAACAAAAAGAACAATGTAGAGAACCAGTTTTCCTGTGCTTTCTGCGATCTTCTTCCTTATCTCGTTAATTGATGTAATATTTTCCTCCTTCATATCTTTCCCCAAGAAATCTGTTATTTTATATGAGAGAAAATAATAGATCTATCTTTTAAGTTCTCGTATGATTGAGCGAGGTAGACTCAACGTGTAACTTCATGTCCTACAAAAAGGATCAACTGTTGTATAACCCCTGTTATTCAGTTGGCTAACCCCTGGAGAATTTATAATAATGAACTTGGAAGTTAATTAAGATGAGAAATACAGCCCTTGGAGGCGTTCTTCTCGCAATAGGGGTTATACAGTTCTGGATTTTGATGTTGATCGCGGAGGAGCTGTACCCTGGGTACAACTTGGATCATAACTACATCAGCGATCTGGGAGTGGGCAGAACAGCGCCCATCTTCAACTCCTCCATCATAGTTCTCGGGGTGCTGGTTGTAGCCTGCGGGATTCTGATGTCCAAGAGGTCGATTTCTCCACTGTTAATCATAGGCGGATTGGGAATGATAGGTGTGGGGATATTTCCAGAGACAACCGGTACACCACATCTTATCTCAGCGTTAATAGCCTTCCTATTCTCCGGTCTGGCATCATTTCCAGCTTTCAAGCTCTCCAGCACTCCCTTGAGATACTCCTATCCTATCCTAGGGATCATTTCCCTAGTGAGCCTCTTCCTTTTCGTTTCTCACAACTACCTTGGCCTAGGGCCTGGTGGTGTGGAGAGAATGATCGTTCTTCCTGACATTATCTGGGCTATCTCATTTGGTTCTTCGGTGGTGAAGGAAAGATGAGACTAAGGCAACCTCCAAGGATAAAGGTTCTTGAGGCGCTGGGGGCAATAGCTGATCAAAGGGTGAAGAAGGTTAATGAGCATTACGAAGTAGTTTCGTCAGAGGGTGACAGGAAGTACACAGTGAAGGTAGAGGGAGACAATGTGTCCAGCGACGATAACGGGACTAGGTACAGGAACTACGTAGGTTACCCCATCATTGCGGTGTTAATGCTTGAGGGTAGACTTCCATACGACGATGAGCTGGCAAGGGCGTTGGCGGGTATACCATGGAGGAAACTTAATGAGGAGATGAAGGACTACTCCAAGGTTGAGGAAATTGTGTTGGAGAAGGCCGAACAGAAAGGCGTAAAAAGAGAAAGGATAGAAGATTTCGTGAGTAAGGTGATGGAGGACGTTAGAAGACTTAGACTCAACAAAGTTACCTGAACCTCTGCAGAGGATAGATGAGGATGTCATTAGAGAGATTGAATTCTCAATATAACGCCTTCATCACTTTCCAGGAAATGAGAGGAGGGCAGGGACCCCTCTCCGGTTTAACCTTCGGAATAAAGGACGTGATTGAGACTGCTGGAATTAGGACCACGGCAGGATCCAGAATACTCTTGGAATACGTTCCCAGAAGAAGCGCTGACATCGTGGATAGGATTCTGAAGGCCGGGGGAACCATCCTGGGGAAGACTAACACTCACGAGTTCGCCGTTGGGGCCACCAACACTTCCTCCGTGTCGGGTCCCGCAAGGAATCCCAGGGATAGGGAAAGAATTAGCGGAGGGTCAAGCGGAGGTTCTGCGGTGGCAGTTGCCCTCAGGATGATAGATGTTGGGGTGGGGACGGATACTGGTGGTTCAGTCAGGATACCTGCTTCTCTCTGCGGGGTTATAGGTTTCAAGCCCTCCTATGGAATTTTCTCCACGAGGGGAGTTATTCCCTTCAGCTGGTCTCTAGATACCCTCGGCTTTCTCACAAGGGACCATGAGACCCTATGGAGGGTTCTAATGGCCTTAACTCCGGTGGAGAGAAGGAAGGTTTACTTACGCTCTCCGAGGACAAAGCTCCGGGTGGGAGTTTTCCTCTTTGATGAATTCACCTCGGACCTACTGGAAAAGGTAATGGAGTATTTCCCGCAGGCTAAACCTGTTAACCTTCCTAACATGCTGAGATATGGGAGGTGGGCTAGGAGGGTGATAGCTACCAGTGAGGGAGCTTCCTACCACTTAACTTGGATTAGAAGTAAGGAGGACATGTACTTTCCTGACGTAAGGGATCTCCTGAAGTCTGGACTAGATATTAGGGCTGTGGACTACTTGAATGCATTAAGGTTAAGGAGAGTTATCCTAGAGGAATACGTCAATGCCTTTAAGGAAGTGGACGTGATACTCTCCCCTACAACCAGAATACCTGCCCCCAAGATCTCAGATGTGCAGGGAAAAGAGAAGGAGTTTAGGGAGGATCTGGTCGCCAACACAGAGCTGTTTAACCTAGTTGGTGCACCCTCCATAAGTATTCCCTTCTTGGAAAGGGACGGATTGCCCATGGGACTCATGGTAAGCGGAGAGCCGTATAAAGACGGTGTTGTTTTAGAGGTGGCCAAACAACTATTATAAAGATTAGGAAGACCTCGCCTTCAGAGCGGAGTAGTTCATCCAATTGACTTTCTTATTACCGCCATTTCCCTTGCATACTGCTTCACTTCATTGTACTTCTTTTCCTTTAGGGATAGCAGAAGGAGCTGTGACAGCAGGGCATGCTTTTTGGACTCATAACTCCTGGGTCCTATCTTTACGCCCATGCTTTCCAAGTATTTTATGTCCTCCTCCAGCTTCTTGGAGATCTCACCATCCAAGAATCCATACGATACAAGGGTCGAGAGTCCCTCAGGGTTAATGAACTCCGAGGCCTTCTGGAGGTCGTTCTTAAGGAACTTATAGTTCTCCTCCAGGACATTCCATTGAGCCTCGTTTAACCTGTTTAGCGAGGAGATGCCGATTACCTCTGGAGGTAAACCTACGCTGTACAGGGAACCCACGAAGGTGATAGCTCTCGGTAATATCACCTTTCCTGTGCTCCTTGCGTAACCAAACAGACTGATGTGAAGCTTCCTGGCCCTTCTCCTGGGTAAGTGCAGGGCTACCGTGTTGATAAGATTGGCCATACTCTCTATCACTGGTTGATAGGATGAGGTGTAACTCTCGATAATATCCCTTATAACCTTCTTTTCCTCGTCGCTAAGTATTCGCGGTTCCTTCACCTCCTCCCTATTTATGTGGGAGATCGCCCCCTTCACCTGTTCCTCGCTATAATCGTACTTGAAGGCTGATTGAATGGTGAACGTGTAAACGCCTTCATACTCCTCCATCACCCTCTGGTAATTCTCTGGACTCAGGTGGCCCCTGAAGGGTAGGGAACCAACGCCAATAATAGGAAAGATCGGGATTCCCAGTTCCTCCGCCAGTTTACCGGCCTCACTCAGGGCATACTTGGCCAGCAAAACTGCCGTCAGCATGCCGTAATTCATCGCGGGATCAGATCTGGCAACGAAAAGCCTCATGTATGACGGTTTAATGGCGTGGTAATAGCCCTCGATGATGCTTCTGGTGTTGAGAAGGGAGTCCTTGTCCTCTATGAGCGGGATGACCTCTATCCTCTTGGGGTAGATCTCGCCCACCAGATCCCTCACGTAAACCCCATCCTGAAGCTCTATGTTTTCCTCCATGGCGACGGCTCTCTCGTAATATCTAGCCACGGAGATGATATCGCTCGCGTTGGTGGTGAAGGGAAGGATAACCTCAAATACAGGTACAACTTTCCTACCGTAAAACTTCTCAGCAACGTCAAAGGTAATGGGTATACTCTCCATGGTCTCGGCAAACACCTTCCTCTCTGCTCCCTCTATCTTGGGATTTGGCAACCTATAGGTGAGGAAAAGGTCCTCACCTAGGACGTTGGCCTTGAAGTATTCGTCAAAGGATGAAAATAACTTTCTGACCACGTGGGTATCAACGTCCTTGCCCTCAGCATCCCACATTACCTCTTGCACGTTGAGGTTGGAGAAGGCGTAATATGCCTCCACTACTTCTGCCTCTCCCTCAATAACATCTCCCTTTGCCCACTCCGGCACCGTCGCATTATCAGGGTGTTGCGTGGACATAGTCCTGGGTATGGGTCGCATTTCTTGAGAAATACTTATCAATGCTTTTAAGGTTTTACAGTTAAACAACTTAACATGGTGGATGTAGGTCAGCCCGCGCCTGACTTTGAGGCTGAGGGTTCAACGGGAAAGGTTAGCCTCTCCAACCTGAGAGGCAAGAAGGTGGTACTCTATTTCTACCCCAAGTCCTTTACGCCCGGATGTACAAGGGAGATACAGAGGTTCGTGGAACTTTACGATGAGTTCGTGAAGGCCGGGGCGGAAGTTATAGGGGTTAGCGTTGACTCTGTGAGCACCCAGAAGAGGTTCAGCGAGAAGTACAGTGCTAAATTCCCTGTAGTCTCAGATAAGGAGAAGAAAATTTCGTCTTCCTATGGTGTTCTGAACGAGAAGGGAACCAGTGCACAGAGGGTCACATTTGTAATAGACGCACAAGGTGTGGTCAGGGCAGTTCTAAGGAACATGAAGAAGGCCGAGGATCACGCCGACAAGGCCCTTGAGGAAGTTAAGAAGATTTAGATAAATGTAACGTGAAACGCTTCGTGCATGAAGTCACGTTATTTTCTGGTTCGTAGGGCAGGGCTCTGAAGACATGGTGTCTTGGCTATACCTCATGACTATGGAATAGGTTAACCATAATGTTTTGCACGAAGCGACTCAACGAAAGGAAACCAAGGGCCAGGAAGACCTTCTAATCCAAGGATTTTTGCGTAAAATGTCCCGAAGCCCAGTTAACCGGATATTACCCTCCTGTAAACCCTTTCCCTGAAAGCGTTCACTGGATCATTCAACACGTGGGGAATCTTAGACACAACGTCTGAGGCAGTTAGATGTGCGCCCAGCTCCCTATATGCCAGTGTGCCAGAGAGGCTATTCACCAGTGCTCCCAGGCTAGCCGAGGTGAATGGGGGGTACCCCTGGGCCATAAAAGTAGCTATTATCCCGGTCAATGTGTCTCCGGTTCCTCCGGCTGTCATTCCAGGGTTTCCAGCCTTGTTCAGCCTGAATGCATACCCATCACTAATGATATCCAGATAACCCTTCAACAGCACGACGCAGTTACAATCCCTGGCCTTCTCCATCACCTGATTTATCCTTTCCCTTTCACTCTCCCTTGGCTCCTCACCAAAGAAGATCTTGAACTCCCCGGGATGTGGAGTTACTACCACGTTTTTTGAGAGCTTGGAACCCTTCATTATTTTTAGACCGTCTGCGTCCAGCACAAGTGGCTTCCCCAGTTTCATCACCATCTCTACAAAGGTAGGAGTTGCCTTAACTGTCTCCTCCTCTAGGCCCAAACCCGGTCCAAAGACCACCGCATTAGCCTTCTCCACCCACTGTTGCAGTTCCCTGATATTGCCCTCGTTGAAGTTCCTCCCCGAGAGTTTAATGGCGATCAGATCTGGCGAATAACCGGAGATAGCCTCAGCCGTTTTCTCGGGAGACGCCACGTAAACCAGATCTGCGCCCGTTCTCAGGCTGGCCATAGCCGAGAGTGCAGGTGCACCTGAGAAGGTTGAGCTTCCTCCAACTACCAGAACCCTCCCTCCCGCGCCCTTCCTGCTTTTCATCTCCCTCTGTTTCAGTGATAGCAGGTCACCGGGCCCTACGTAAATTGAGGCCTCTGGAGGAATTCCAATTTTCTTCACCACATATCTGAAGTTATACTTCAAAAGTCCTGGTTTAACGTCATGGAAGGTCACCACGAGATCCGGCGACACAAACTCTCCTAGGGCCTCCCCGCTGTCTGGATCTATCCCCGACGGGACGTCAATGGAGACTTTGAACCCCTTGGAGGCATTGAAAAGGGAGATAGCGCGATTGAAGGGATACCTGATCTTTCCCCTCACCCCTGTCCCAAGCATTGCGTCAATCAAAACGTCTCCCTTTACAGGAGAATCGAGGTTATCTATGCTCATAACCCTTACAGAGAAGTCCATGTCTGTTAGCGCCATGTAGTTAACCTGAGCGTCCCTGTGCTTTATCTCTCCCATGGTAATCACTGTAACTTCAGCACCCCTATCTGCAAGATGCCTGGCTGTCACCAGCCCATCCCCTCCCTTTCCACCATGACCAACGAAGATCACCGCTTTGAGCGAGGTAGTCCCCATCTCCCTCTCTATCTCATCAGCCACAGACCTCCCGGCACTTTCCATGAGCTGTAGGGTTGAGACGCCAAGGGCCTCCGAGTTAGCCTCCAGGATCCTCATCTGAGAAGAAGTGATCATGTGAGCATGAGCTCTTCATGGATAATATTTTTTCAGGTTCGAGTTACATTATCATCAATCAAAATTGGAGTCACTCATCATCTAAGTTTAAATAGTTCAACATGAAATTAAGATTGTCTGTAAAAAATCTTTATCTGTGCTGTGCATTTTTAACCTTATTACTGATTTTATGGGATATGTATTATAATGGCCAATAATCAAAGTTTATTAGCTTGTGATAGTTCGTGTATATAGTGATCTATATGACTCTCGGAAAGGAAACCGAAATGGGTCTAAAGGAGCTTTTCAAGGCAAACGCTGAGGATTATATGCTCCTCAGCTTCCTAGCTGATAAGTTAGAGGCTGCGGGCAAGAAGGAGGAGGCAAAGATACTTAGGGAGAAGGCGAGAGTAGAGTTCGGACATGCTAGGGGAATATTTGAGAAGCTTTACCTACACGCAGGTAATTCTATGCTCAACGAGTTCACCAGGGAAGAGGCAGATGAGCACGTCAGCGAGTACAACAACGTGGCCATGAAGGCCAAGGCAGAGGGACACATGGACGTAGAGGCCATGCTGTGCGCCTACGCTGAACAGGAGAAGGACATCGCTGAGGCAACAAAGAGAGTCTCCGCCATGCTCAACGAGTTCACCAGGGAAGAGGCAGATGAGCACGTCAGCGAGTACAACAACGTGGCCATGAAGGCCAAGGCAGAGGGACACATGGACGTAGAGGCCATGCTGTGCGCCTACGCTGAACAGGAGAAGGACATCGCTGAGGCAACAAAGAGAGTCTCCGCCATGCTCAACGAGTTCACCAGGGAAGAGGCAGATGAGCACGTCAGCGAGTACAACAACGTGGCCATGAAGGCCAAGGCAGAGGGACACATGGACGTAGAGGCCATGCTGTGCGCCTACGCTGAACAGGAGAAGGACATCGCTGAGGCAACAAAGAGAGTCGCCAAAGCTCTTTAAATCTATTTCCCTTTTTCTCCTCGTGTATTACCCCTTTATCTACTGAAATCGCTTTTATCCTTCAGAGTCCTTTATCTACTAATGGTTATTGGCTACGTTATAGGCGAAGCCACCCCTCAGGACGCTTTAATGCTTGCTGAAGAGCCGGTGAGGGTGGGACGTTACGTCATTCTTGAGTATGACGGAGTGAAGGTGCTAGGCCTGGTCACTTCTGTAACCAGGGGGAGTCCTCTCCTTGATCTAACCCTTAATGACATAAAGATTGCTCAGAAACTGAAGAACCTTGATACCTCAATTCCACAATTCGTTAAGGCCAGGATTAAGCTCCTCCACGAAATGGGCTCAGGGACAATACCTGATCTTCCACCAGGGCCGGGAACACCAGTTCGATTGGCCGAGGAGGATGAGCTCAGGGACATCTTCTCCGATGGGGATGTGGTGATAGGTTCCATAATTGGGATGAATATCCCAGTGAGAATTAGGGTTAACTCTCTCTCTAGACACCTGGCCATCTTGGCCGCCACGGGTAGCGGAAAGTCAAACACGGTCGCAGTCCTCTCCCAGTCCCTCGCCTCAATTGGCGGGTCAGTGGTTATCTTTGATTATCACGGCGAGTATTATGGCTCCGATATAAAGCCTCTAAACAATATTGAACCCAAGTTAAATCCTTTACATTTAAAGCCCAAAGAGTTTGCAACACTTTTAGAAATTAGACCCAATGCTCATATACAGTATAGATTTTTAAGGCATGCCTTCGTCTCCTACATTGAAAAACTAAGAGAGAAATTGAAAGAAGGGAACGCGGATTACAATGCGCTCAACTCGGAATTTGTGAGTGAACTAGAGAAGGAAATAGATGAGCTACTCGGCGACGAGAAACAAAGGAACCAGAAGGACGCAGCGGACGAGGTTAAGAACAAGCTGGAGGAATTCGTCGATAGATACGGTGACGTAATCGATCTCACAGTCCCTGATATTACCTCCAGGATCAGGCCCTCAACTGTGAACGTGGTTGACATCAGTCATATGGACGAAGATGCCATGGACGCGGTGGTATCTCACTACCTGAGGAGATTGCTGGACTCAAGGAAAGAGTTTAAACATAAGGGGACGGGCTTAGGTTTTCCAGTTGTTGCGGTTATCGAAGAGGCCCATGTGTTTCTGTCAAAGTATCAAGATACCCTCACCAAGTATAACGCCTCCAAGATAGCCAGGGAAGGAAGGAAGTTCGGGGTGAGCATGGTCATAGTTAGCCAGAGGCCGAAGGGACTGGATGAGACCATCCTTAGTCAAATGACCAATAAGATCATCCTGAGAATGGTTGAGCCCACGGACAAAAAGTATGTGCTTGAGGCCAGCGATAATCTGACCGAAGACCTAGTGGACCAGCTTTCCTCCCTGGGAGTTGGGGAGGCCATCATGATAGGTAACTTGGTCAAGTTGCCTGCTTTCATAAAGATTACAAGGTTCACTGGAAGGTTGGGCGGATCAGATCCAGACATAAAGGGGGAATGGAGCCGCTTCCTGAACACAGGAAAGGTGGACGTTGAGTTCGGGTGAGATCGTGATTCTCCACATCTCGGATACTCATCTTGGAAGCAGGAGGTACAACAGGGACTCACGGGAACAGGACGTTTACGACGTTTTTTCTCAGTTAATAGATGTGGCCATAAGGGAACACGTGAGGGCCATAGTGCACTCAGGGGATCTCTTTGACGTGTATAAACCCGGGAACAAGTCACTCAAGTTCTTCGTTGATAAGGTGAAAATTCTCAGGGATAAGGGGATTGATTTCATCAACATCCCTGGAGATCACGATACACCCAAGGTGAGGGATGAGGTATATACCCAGAGGTTGCTGGGGGAATCCCTGGGCCTGATCAAGATGCTCCTGGGGGATCAGGATCCCAGGTACGTGGAGATAGACGACGGTGGAGTTAAGGTCAGGGTTTACGGGATCAGGAGCATGAGCACGGTCTTCAGAGATAACCTCCTGAATCTTTTGAACTCCCTGAAACCAGAGGGAGAGAGGAACGTCCTCATGTTGCATCAAGGCTTCAGGGAAATGTTGCCCTACGACAACGCCTGGCAACTGGAGATAGGCTCCCTCCCAAGGGGGTTTCAGTATTACGCCTGTGGTCACCTCCATTCCAGAGATACAAGAGTCCTACCCTGGGGGGGCATACTTGCGGTGGCCGGTTCACCGGAGATAATAAGGGAGGAAGAGATTGAGGGCTGGATGAAGAACGGTAAGGGAGGTTACCTCGTGGATCTCAGTAAGAAGGAGGTGGAGGTGCACAAGGTTGACGTTGACGTCAGGCCTCAGGAGGTGGTCAGGATAAACACTGCCACAGTGGAGCAGGATATAGAGAACATAAAGAAGAAGTTCAATTCCAAGAGGAAACCGATCCTTCACGTAATCCTGGAGGGGGATTCCAGCAAGAGGGGAATTGCCATGAAGAGACTGAGCCTCCTCACGGAGGTTGCAGAGTTTTACAGGATCTACAAGGACGAGACCACAGATTCCCAGGTGAGGGAGGTTCGAGCAGAGAGCAAGGGAACCATCTCGGAGTTAATAGCCGATTACCTTAGGAAACAAGGCTACAACGACGAGGAGGTGAAGCTAATCCTGGAGGTGATTAGCAAGTATGATTCGGACGAGGCAGATGAAATTCTCAAAAGGTTTGCGGAGATGGAAAGATGAGGCTCGAGAGTGTTTCTCTTAAGGACTTTTTGAGTCATGAGAGGACCACTGTCTCCTTTAAGGGAGATATTAACGTTATAGTGGGACAGAACGGTGCGGGGAAGAGCTCCATCATAGAGGCTATCGTATTTGCCCTGTTCAGGGAAGGGAAGGGGAAGCAGGATGAGATGGTCAAGAAGGGTAAGACCACGGCGGAGGTGGAGTTGCTTCTAAAGGACGTTAACCTTGAGGCAAAGGTGCTGAGGAAGATTCCTCCTGGAGATCTGCTGTACATCAACGGTAAACTGACCGCCAGGGGTACGAAGGAGGTCACGAGAAAGATAGAGGAGCTGGGCCTTAACAGCAAGGTTGTAACTTCCACCATGATAGTGAAGCAGGGAGAAATAGAGACGATTTTCGATAATTTGACGGACGTGCTCAAAAGGGTTATGATGATAGACAACCTTGAGAAACTCACGGAGTCTGGGGGAAGGATCAAGCAACTGATGGACAAGTATGAGATGGAGGTCAGGTCTCACGAGGCATACGCGGAGAACCTCAAGAACTTCCAGGAGGAGAAGAACAAGCTGGAGGGGGAGATTTCTTCTCTGCTGAGAAGGATAGAAGGGATAAGGGAGGAGTATCGTAAGCTGGAGGAGGAGCAGACCAGGGTTAAGGCCGAGGTGAAGGACCTTGAGGAAAAGCAAAGGGTCTATGATACTCTGATCTCCAGGAAAAAGGAAGCGGAGGACGAGTTGCAAAGGATGACGAGGGAACTCAAGAACCTGGAAGGACTTGAGGAGAGGATAGCCAGCCTGCAGTCCAAGGAGAGGGAGCTTGATAGCAAGGTTGCAATGAGGGGTGATATCGTTGACCTAGAGAACAAGGAGAGCAGGTTGGCCGAGAAGAAGAGTGAACTGACGAAGTTGGAGAAACAGAGGGACAGGAAGAACCAAGAACTGGAACTAAAGAGGAGCCTTGAGCCCAAACATGAGGAGTACCTGAGGGTGAAGACTAGGCTAGAGGAACTGGAGGAGTATCACGATAGGTTCACCAAGGTTTCAACCAGTCTCAATGACCTCCTCGAGAGCAAGAAGAGGACTGAGCTGGAACTTGAATCCCTTCCCAGGCTCGAGGTAGAGAAAATTCAGGCACGGCTGGATTCGGTCTCGAGAGAGCTTGATAATGTAACATCACTCTACAACGAGAGAAAGGTGGAACAGGACCAGGTCAGGAAAAGCCTTGACGCTCTCCTTTCAGCCACTGAAGGGAAATGTCCTGTCTGCGGTGGTCCCCTAGATGACCTTCACAGAGAGGAGCTAACTAAAAAGTACAGCAATCGTCTGGGAGAATTGAGCAAGGAGCTCAAGGATCTGGAGAGGAGGCTGGATAGCCTTAGGAGGGAGAAGTACTCACTTGAGGACGAACGAGAGAGGGCCAGGGAGATGGAGGTAAAGAGGAGGAACAAGGAAAATGAACTGGAAAACCTCTCCGCAAGGATCTCTCAACTGCAGACGGAGTTAGCCAAGCTAGGGTCACTGGAGGAAGAGTTCAGAAGATTGCAGCGCGAGAAGAAGGAGCTGGAGAAATACGAGAGTGAATATATGAAGGTTCAAAACGCAAGCAAGACCGAGGTAGAGGAGCTTGAGGATCAAATCGCCGCGTATACCCACGAGATAGCCACACTGGAGGATCAGATTGCCCAACTGAGGGAGAAGGTGGGAAGTCTAACCAAGGAGGAGGTGGAGCAAGCGAGACGCCTCCTTGAGAACATACGTAAGGAGCTCCCGGAGCTACAGAGAAAGACCGGAGAGAAGGCTAACCTTCTCGCAAGGAAGAGGGAACTGGAGAAAAGGATAAACGAGCTGTCCACGCAGATTCAGCTTCTGGGATTCAGGAAGCAGGACCTTGAACTGAAGAAACGTGAGCAGGAGACGTTGAGCAAGCAGATGGCAGACATTCAGCGGGATATTGGAACCTTAGAGGGCAAACTGACACAGCTCAAGGAGAGGTACCAAGTGGTGGAAAACTCGCTGGCTCAGTTGCAACAGAAGGTTAAGGAGGTGGAAAAGATGAGAAGGGCGAAGGAACGCCTGGAAAAGCTTAGAAAGGTACTCTCCGAGGGCATGCTACAGTCCTATCTTATTTCCACGCTTAAGGGAAGAATTGAGAACAACCTTAATGATATAGTATCCATGTTTGACATCTCCTACACAAGGATACTGGTCAACATGACACAGACCAAGACCCTTACCGGAAAGGTGGAGCTCACTGCCCTCAATCAGTCTGGTCAGCAACTTCCCGTAAACATGCTGAGCGGTGGAGAGAAGATAGCGGTAGCTCTGGCTCTGAGGCTGGCAATAGCCAGGGCCCTCACGGGAGAAATGGGTTTCATGATTCTGGATGAACCCACGGTCCACTTAGACTCCATGAGAAGAGCTGAATTGCTTTCCGTGATAAGGGAGTCAATGAATGTCGTTCCGCAGATAATAGTGGTGACCCACGATGACGAGGTACTGAGGATAGCGGATTACGTCATCAGGGTTGAAAAGGCGGGAGACGTCAGCAGGGTTAGGGAGGAGGTGGTCCAATGATAGAGAAGGTCTACCAGGAACTGATAATTAAACGTTCAGAACTGCTAGGAAAGCTGAATATTGTTCAAGCAGATCTCGATAAAAAACTGGAAACATTGGTTAAAAACAACTGGGAAGAGTTCACCCCCTCCTCTACGATAAGGAGGAAAATGGTTGCAGTTGATGGTGGACAATTTGTAAAGGAGTTAAGGACCGGGACGGTGTTTGTGCTGAATGCAGAAGCGCTCATAACTGAGGGAGTGCAGATACTGAACACGGACCAGGAGGTGAAGGCGGGGGTATTCAGGCCAGGTAATAAAGCTAAGGAAAGGGTGGGAGAGCTCATGGCAATCATGGAACTTAAGCTCGCCCTTCAAAACGGGGGTAGCGGAACCTGGATTTTAATGGATGGCAGTCTAAAGAAGAAACTCGGTGAGGTGAAACAGCTGGACGCTAACTTTGAATTCAGGGAAGGCGAGATCACATCCCTGAACCAAGAGGATGAGGACATAATGCTGCTCCATATGGTCTACGAGAAACAGGTATACCTTTCCCAGTTGCTCGATAGATTTGGCTCAAGAACCGTGTGGATTTCCAAGATGAGCAGGACCAAGGACCTCTTTCACCAGGACTTGTCTGATATCACCCTTCTGGAAACCTTCACAAGAGGCCCTGGTTTCTCGACGGTAAAGTGTAGACCTCTATTGAGGAATCAGGTCGAGGACCATGATAGGAGGAAATCCCTGGAAGGGGTGGAGGTGTGCAGTTTTTACGCAAGGCTTGATCAGAACGAGAACGTGCTCAGGATAGACCTGATAGGCAGGCCTACTACAGGTTTCATAAGAGATCTGCTAAATGACCTTTACTCGGTCTCCGTGAAGGGCTATCCATATCCGCTAGTTAGGGTACATTATGACGTGAAGGTGTCTAGGAACGATAGAAAAAGGATAATTGAAATGTTGAACCTTAGAAGGAGGAGAGGCGTAGAGTGGTGGCCCGGCCAGTTCTACTAAAAGTTTCAGGATGTAGTAGGAATCATGCAATGTTCCTAGATTTTCTCAATAAGTTTGGCTAGTTGGGTAAACGTTAAAAATCGGGACCAAAACATTAAGAATAGGTAGGATCACTCCTGTGAGGGTGCCTATCAAGGCAACCGTGAGCAGGAGGCCGGTTTCACATTCTAGGAAAACGGATGTATCACACGTGTACTATCTACTGCGCTACCTTTACTCCTTCAATGCACATGAAAGCACCTTCTCCATCACTTCTGGGAAGCTCAGGGACCTCCTCTTCGTCCGGTCCGTAATTAAGTACCGAGACTGTCTGCTTGATCTCAAAATACTTACCAACTAGGTTCAGGAAGTCATGTCCTGAAATAAATCGAGCCCGAGAGTAATATTTATGGCCCTTCTTACCTAGGTCAGAATAGAACCTTCCCCAGTTCGAGTCAGCCCTCACTATACAACCCACAAACCTGTTTCTGGTAACCCTTTTCACCTCTGCCAGGAACTCCTCCAGCCTCTCAATAAAGCAGATGGTAACGGACGAGAAGACACAGGGGAAGGCATTGTCCCTGAAGGGAAGGTGATGTGCATCCCCCAGCACCCTATCCCCCTCCACGAACTGGAGCATGAACTCCGAGATGTCTAGGGATACCACATTTCCACTCATGGATTCGTGAAACACTGAAGGTCCAGATCCCACATCCAGACAGTCCTGAAGCTTCAGAACTTCAACTGCCCTCCTTTCGTTCTCGTAGGTAATGCGATGAGTATTATACCAGTTTAGGTATCCCTTTGGATCGTCAAATGCGGTCAAGATTATCCTGATATCTAATGAGGACTTTTATTATATTAATCTTAGATTCGATTTCGTTAAGGGTATTTATTAACTCCTGCCTTCTCCTCTTTAGAACCAGTGAGGAGTAAAGCATCTCCCCTATCTTGCTCTCAAGGTTGAAGATCTCTCGCTCTATTCCGTTTTTGATAGAGATGTATTCTCTGAGTAATTGCAGAAGTGAGGTGTTAACGGACCCCTCAATGTTGGATCCGTAATAGGGACATAGGTAACAGAGAATTGGGTGAGGCGAAATGTTCTCCCCCACGCTCCAGGCCTGAAGTATCCAATCCTTGGTTTTTACGAGCCTGCAGTATTTCCCATCAAATTGGTTGCACCTGTTTCTCCTTATCTCTCCGTCCTTGATGGTCCTTTCGTAGTTCGGTATTTTTGAGGAGAGATAGATATCTATTATGAGTCCTCTGAAATCATCCATAACTAAATAAACATCTTCTTCGAGCTAAATTAATCTTCACTAAAACCCCCTGGATCTAGGGCTTCATGAGGTTTCAACACGATAGAAGGCCTTATGGTAGCCCTTCGTGGCTCCTGGAAACATCACCTCACGAGTGAGACAGGATTTTAATCTGGAAATAAACTCTATAACATATGGGAATCGTACGCGAATTTGCGGTTTTGAGGCCTTTCGATACCCTCCTTTACGCCTCAAAGCTCATGGTATTGGAACACGTTCCGAAGTCAATAGTGATAGACGAGAGAGGAGTCCCCGTGGGTACTATCACTCAGAAGGATATAGTGAAGTTCGTATATCAGATGGGCGAGGACAGACCCATGGAGAACGTAATGCTGTCGGAGGTAATGCGAAAGGACGTTACCTGTGTCAGTCCAAATATAGATCCCTTCGACGCGGCACAGATAATGATAGATAAGAAACAGCCACTCTTGGCGGTCTGTGATGATCAGGAGAAGGCCCTTGGTATCATAATAAAGAGCGATCTCAGTAACTTCTACGCCTCTCAGGTAAGGGGATTGCAAAAGGTCAAGGACTACATGAGCTCACCTGTGGTGACCATAGACCCCCAAGCAAAGTTATCTGAGGCTGTGGAGAAAATGGTTGAGAGCAACCTTAGCAGGTTGGTGGTCTTCACTCCAGGTAAGGTATTGGGCGTAGTAACTACCACAGATTTGCTTTACATGGCTGCTGCCCTGAAGTACAGGGACCTTAAGATAGAAGTTAGGGACGTAATGAGCCCCAATGTCATAGTGGTTAACAGTAATGAGGATATGGCCAACGCCGCTAGGTTAATGGCCTCAAGGAAAATAAAAGGGATTCCCGTCATGGATAAGGAAGGGAAACTGGGAGGTATAGTTACCACTACTGACGTTGTTAGAGCCATGATGGATCAGAGCGTTAAAAAGTATCTATATGAGGTGAAAATGTACACCTCCTCCTTCTAGGTTTTTAACATTACGACGAAAAATGTTTTTACCACTTGTCGAGAACCCAGGATATATTCAGTCATCCTAATCCATCACATGATTCCATATGATGACTGGACCGAGTGCGAGAACTAGGCATGATCATTTCCCATGAGCAGGGGTTAGGCCTCTAACCATAACTATCATAAAACTTAACTCATAGCTACGCTCAATACCGCTTTAGTCCTCTTCCTCTCTCGGTTAAGCTTAATTTTAATTACTCCGACTTCGTAATGACTATATAATGGAAGTCGATATAGCTGAAATGCTGAGGAAGAGGGGTTTAAAGGTAACGCCCCAAAGAATAGCGGTGATAAAGACCATGATAAAGGGCGGTCACTTCAGCGGAGAGCAAATTTTCAGCGAGCTGAAAAAGACAGAACCCAGCATAAGTCTTTCCACTGTCTATAATGCGCTTGAAACGCTGGAGAAGGCGGGAATTATAAGGTCGTTTGAAGCTGGAGGAAAGACATGGTATGAAATGAGAATGGAACCACACGTTAACGTATTCTGCGAGGATCTGGGCGACATAGTGGACGTTGACCTAGACCTGAGATTCCTGGAGAGGAACTTAGAGGAGAAGGGGATAGAACCAAAAAATCTCAGCGTGATAGTTTACGCCGAATGCTCTAAGATGAAGAAAGTATAGATGTTAATTTCTCATAAAACTTCTCCGAGTCTGCCTTGAGTACAACGTTAGCGTTTTCACCTCCCTTACTGTACCAATCTACAAGCATTGCCCCACGGGATAAAGAGCACAGCTCCACGTCCACCTTGAACTTCCTCTGTTCTAGAATGGCCGAACCATCAAATGCCAAGTACGTGGTAAGGGAATCTGGGTGAACACTGCCCCTGTTTCCCTGTTTCAGTGAGAATTCCAGTAGCGTTTTGTTCACCCTCTCAAAGAACCTAGATAGCGCGGTATTCATGGATCTGATCCTTTCCCATTTGGCAAGATCCAAGGTACCATACTCCTCTGTGGTCTCCCAGGGGACAATGGTTACGTCAAACCCCGCATCAAGAACTACCTTTGCTGCCTCTGGATCTACCCAGAAGTTGAACTCCGCTATGGGGGTGGTGTTTCCCCGGGTAAATGCCCCTCCCATTATCCAGACCTTCCTTATCCATTTTGTTATGGAGTGTTCCCTTAGATAGGCCAGTGCCAGATTAGTCAAGGGAGATATCGCCAGTATCTCTAGCTCCCCTTGATTTTCCCTGGCGAGCCTTATGATCGCATCTATAGCGTTCTCCTTCTCCGGTCTCTTTGTGGGCTCTGGAATATCCCATTCACCCATGCCGTGTTTACCGTGCACTTCCTCCACTGTTCTCCACTTGTTTAGTATTGGTCTATCCTGCCCTAAGTAAACGGGAACGTCCTTCTTCCCTATATATTCCAGCGTGAATAGCGCGTTTCTGACCTGGTCTTGATATTTGACGTTTCCCGCAACTATGGTTACACCCAAGAGATCAAACAATCTAGAGGCCAAGAGTATGGCGATCGTATCATCAGACGCAGTGTCCGAATCCACTATTACCTTACGTCCCATAACATGACTAGTGCAATGGGGTTAAAATGCGTAATTCAGATCGGGCTCATTAATTGCTTAACTGGGTTTTAATCTTTAGAATTCTTCAATCTCATATTAAACCAGATGAAAACTTTGAGATAATTTTTTTAAAGGATGAAAACACCATTCGTATGATGAGAGTTAGAATTAGCAATATAGGTGGAATAACTAGCCCTCTCGACATTGACCTGAGCAAGGGGGTTAATGTATACACCGCACCTAACGCTTATGGGAAGACATCATTATCTAGAGCTTTGGTTTCCATGTTGACCTCAGAGGTAAAGCCAGAGGACCTCCTTAACGTCTTCTCGGACTCTGGTTACATCGAGGTCAGGTATAATGATAAGGAGTACTACAGGAGGATTAAGAGGGTCAAGAACAAGATAGCTGAAAACGCTAAACTGATCATGGACGATAAGAGGGCACTGCTCCTTTCGTACTTCTCCCCTGAAAACAGGTTACTTAACCAGGTCCTCGGTGGGCAGGAACAGGTAGAGTGGTTCATATCTTCCACATCTGAGATCGAGAAAGTGAAACAACTCAAGATTAACGTTGACGAAAGACTGAAAATCCTGAAGGAAGAGCACGAGGAATTAAAGGGCAAGTATAAGGATGCAGTTACGATCCAGGCTGAAATAAGGAGCATTGAGAACGAGATAGAAACCCTCAAGAAGGAGACCGAGAGTGACAGGTTGATAAACAGTACCACTCAGTCCATTTCCGTAACAAGGCAGAATAAGCTGGCAGAGCTAAACTCAAAGATTGAGCAGAAAAAGAAGGAACTCCTAGACCTTCAGACCAAGCACACTAGACTGGAACTGGATATTCAGCAAAAGGAGAGCATGATAACTCCAGAGATAAAGAAGATATTTGAGGACCAGCTCAACGAAATAAACCAGGAACTCCAAAGGAAATCTGCTCTTAGAAATGAGACAGAGATAGGAATAAGGGTCCTGGAGAGAGTAATGGATGAAATCAAGGACGCGGAGAAGAACCATCTGGACACGTGTTACGTCTGTGGCAGTCACGTAGATCCAGAGATCTGGAGGACTAGGATTGATGTGATCTCAGAACAGCTAAGGATGAGGCAGAACTCCTTTGAGAGTGTGAAGAAGGAAATAGATGAGCTAAACAGGAAGAAGGATGAGATCACTAGGAAATTAGCCGAGTTTGAGAACATAAGAAATGAGGTTGCGAAGTTAAAGACCAAGAAACAGGAGCTCCTAAACAGGATGGAGATGGTGAAGGAGCAAATTGGAGAATTGGAGAGGCAGAAGAGGGAAATGGAGGACAGGTTCAACAAGAATTCGGAGATGATAAGGGTCACGGGTCCCGAGAACGCAGTTACCAAGAGGATAAACGAGTTAATGAACAGAAAGAGTCAGCTGGAGTACGAGTTGGCTAACCTTGGGATTCCAGCTTCCACCCTGAACAAGATTAAGGAGAAGGAAAAGGAGATAGAGGAACTGGAGGCCCAGTCACAGGAATTGCAAAGGGAATATATCAGAAGACTGTCAGTGGCAAAGGAGGAATTTACAAAGCTGGCGAATTCCTTAATGAGGGAACTGGAGTTTAACCTTGAGGCGGAAATAACCCCAGACTTTCAGTTGGTGGTTAAGAAGAATGGGACCCTAATGGACCTGAGAAAGCTCTCATCATCTGAGAGGACATCACTAGCTCTAGTGTTAGTGGTCACGGCAATAAAGTCGTACTTTAAGACTCCATTCTTCATTGTTGACGAGTCATTCATGACCTTCGACCAGAGACGTTTCCAGAAGTTGGTAAACTACCTTTCAGGCCTCACAGACTACATTATAATCACGAGAAGCGACGAAAATGTCAATCTGGTTAAGGAGGAGAGAGAGGAGACTCAGGTTTCGCCGACTCAATGAAAATATATTTTAAACTTCCGACTTCAGCGTTTGTTTATCCCTGATCTTAGTGTCTCTCCATCATTTTCTAGACGTTGAGGAATTTTCCTTTTATATGGTGAGAGACCTAAGCTTCATGGGTAAATACTAGGCCTTTACGCTTCGGGGCATTATGGAGAGAACGGCCTCGCCAAACGCGATAATGTCTTCATAGTTTCATGGTGTCATAGCGTTTAGCCCAGGTAATCGGTGTGAAGTAATAATCAAGATAACATGAATACTAGTCATGAATACTAGTTTGGTAACATGATCGCTTTTACTAGCAATCAATTCTCCATCCAAAACAAAGGTAAAGAAATTGGATGTAAATAAAAAGAAGGGATCTTCATGGGCTCCAGGGTATCTCTAATTTCTTCATTAGCATTTTGTTCAGATCAGTCCTGACAGCATCATTAACCTGCTCCGGAACGTTGGCTATTGGGGTGAACCATCCAACGGAGGTTGACATTCCCAGTTCCTCAGCCCTATCCTTCAACCATATTGCCACAGCCAGCGCTGCCATAGTGGGTTTAAAAATAACAATGGAGGGTCCTATTGACGAACTTGATATCTTGACTGCGTGCCTTGAAATTGTCTTCCACCTAGTTTTGGTTATTATTCTAACTAGCTCCTTGGCCCGGTCTTTTTCTCCTATAGCATAAAATATTATCATATGTAGAAAACAGCTAAAACCGTCTTAAAAAATTAGCTAGACCCTGTTCCGCAATTGCAGTATCCAAACTCATCTATCTCCAGTCCACAGACAGGGCATATAACTCCACTACCCTTAATCTCTGTCCACTCCTTTCCGTACTGTAAAAAATGGGAATCTGACAGTGCTCTGGCTAAATCCCTGATGGAAACAATCCCCACTACTTTCCCATCTTTCCCAACCACAGGAAGATGTCTGAAACCGTTCTCTAGCATGATATTTACCGCCTCCTCCACAGTAGTGTCCTCTGTCACTCCCTTCACGGAGTTAGTCATGTAGTCCCTGACCTTGGCGTCCACTCTCTTATCTGCTAACGCCCTCACCATGTCTCTCTCCGTAATTATTCCCACAACTTGGTTTTTCTCATCAACCACCAACATGGATCCCATGTTATGGTTCTTCATCTCCAATGCCGCTGCAGTTATACTGTCGGATTCCTTGACCACGTGAACAATTTTTGTAGCTATTTCAGAAACAGTTCGACTCATAATCTTTAAATCGATTTAGGTCAATAAAAGCCTTTTTGTACGCATTAAACATGTAGTTAATGCATTGAGATTGCAGGAAAAGAAAATGAAATGGGATATCCGGGAGACTTGAGTGAGAGATATGGTAAAACCTAAGAAGTATATCACCTAATGTCCTGTTTGCTTCCAACGCAAAAATCCTGGTAGTCCCTTTGTTTCACAGTTACTCTTTTCCAGACGCTAGACGTCTCTTACCCTATGATGAACTGATGAGCCTTTATCTTTCCCTTCTCTAGGATTATGTAGGCCGCGTGCAAAATACCCTCGTTATGTTCACTGCCGGGATTAAGAACAAGTGTCCTGCCCAGCTTATCAAACCCCCTTGATTCGTGAATATGACCGTGAAGACCTAGGAGGGGCTGTTCCTCCTCTATCACCTTTCTTACGGAGACGGAACCAACATGCGACATTACCACCTCTCCTCCCTTTATTACAGGTTTCAGGTCAGGGGTTAGAAGGGGGGCACTATCAAGGTTGGTGTTGTAAGGGGGAGCATGTATATTGAAGATGGCTTTCTCGATATCAGAGATCTTCTTTGTCTCCTGCTTCAATGCGGTATAGATTTTTTCCTCTGGCATCTCCCTGGGCGTGTTCCATGGGGTCGGATTAACGTAGCCAAAGGAGATCATTTCATGCTCCCCAAGTTGTACGACCTCTCCCTCGCATTTCTTCATGACCTTGCTCTCCTCGATAACGTCAAACAGATAGAGAGGATCGTCATTGCCCAGGTTAACATATAGGGGAATGTCCACGTCCTTCAACTTCTCCTCAGCTATTTTGGACCAATTTCTCACTACCTCAATCATGGAGGTTTTGAAGGCTTCGTCCACCTTTCGTTTATCCTCCTTCATTTCCTGAAGATCCTTTCTGTCCACGATTACGTAGTAGTTCCCCTGCTTTCTGATCTCATCAGTTATTTCCTTCAATCCCTCTCTTCCCACCACCTTATCATCGATCATGTATTTACCCTCCCCTATGTCCACTATAGGGGTAAGCGACTTACCTGCAATATCGCCACCTATGATGAGGTAATTTACCTTATAAATTTTCCCAGCATTTAGGAATTTCTTGAAAATAACGTCGGATCCGTGAATGTCGGTAGTGTAGAGGATTTTGATCTGACCAGACATCTCCTGATTGTTGTTCCTCTTAAACAGGCCCACGAACAACTTTGCAGTAACGAGGATTTAAAATTATCCTAGAATTCAATGAAAATACTGGTCATAGTTTAACGGGGTTTAATATTCAGGAATGCCTACAATGGTGTATCATTATTTATAACACATTCTAGCTTAAATTAGGATAAAGAATACAGGATGTGAAAGGCTAAATGGCTCAGTTTAATCTTTTTAATACCGCCGTAATAATGAACCACAAATGACGATTATAATATTTATAAGACATGGCCAGAGCACATCTAACGTTGGCAAGATCCTCTCTCATGACGTTAATAACTTCCCCTTAACGGATGAGGGTCGGGAACAGGCAAAAAAGACAGCCCAGGAACTCAAACGAATAAAGGTTGACGCCATCTTCACAAGTCCTATTCTCAGGGCATATCAGACTGCCAGCATTATAGGGGATGAACTTGGAATTATCCCAGTCATAGATGAAAGATTGAGGGAGAGATGGTTGGGAGAACTGAATAACAAGAGATTCGACCCAAGCGATCACTGGAAGCTAAAGATTGCGAGGGGACAGCTTGAGGTGAAGAACCTGGAGCCCTGGGATTCGCTGAAAAGGAGGATGGTGGAATTCATTACCTCTTTGAAGAACGACCAAGTGGTAATAGCGGTCAGTCATTATGATCCAATTCGGGCCGCCATAGGGCACATCCTCGATCTGGATGACATATCAGCGCATGGTATATCCATACCCAACGCCAGCATGACGGTGATCGATTTTTCCTCTTCTCCTAGGATACTGGCCATAGGTTCTCCTATTCTTTCTCCTTCTCTGCTATCTAAACTCGATAGATATATTATTAGAGCTCAGGATACTGGTTAGAATTTCCCTTTTTGCCCTTGGTATACTATCCAGAATAGCGGTTCGAGGTCTCGTAATATTACGTTCCAGAGACTGTAGAATAACATTCGAAGATAATTCTGATATATAATGTTTAGAAATAATATGGGAAATACAGTTGTTCTGGGCCAAAGTTGAGGCTAGCTTAGAGTAATGCGGGCCTCCGTATATTAATATTGTGTTCTGGCACTCCGTTTCCTCTATCATTTCTATGCCCCGTAGAACTGCCTCAACCAGCATCTTCACCAGTTTCTCGTTATTCCACATCTGAGGATCGCTCCCTATTTCCACGAACGTGATAGGTTTGGTTATGCCTGTAGGGCCGTGGTGGGTTGCCTCTATTACTTTATCAATGTTGGCATCAATGCGACTCATGGAACGGAATACTGAGGTAAGCAACTTGGCGTTGGCTATTCCCAGGCTCTCTGGCTCACCGCCCATGGCACTCTTCCCGGGGTTTCCGGGATGGTGCACGGTAAAGGATGGGGTCTTAGAGGAGCTTTCATGTCTGCAGATGATTACGATGGAATCACCCCTTGAGTACGAGAATTCTGTTACGTCCTCATCGATCTCCTCGAAACTGTATCCTAGCCTCTTTATGGTTTGCCCTACGGGATCCTTTGAGGATATGATTACACTGACATCCATCGGGATCCTAAACCCTCACTTCATAATAATCCTACCGTGACATCATTAAGCTTCGATCAGACTCTTCACTTTCCTGGCTAAGATCGGGGCCATAGCCCAACCGAATCTGTGACCCGTCGCCACTATGGCATTATCATAAATCTTCTTGATGAGGGGAGACTCAGCGGTTACTGCCCTGAATCCTACCCTGATCTCAAGCGGATGGATCACTTTCCCCGTATATCTCCTGAAAACTTCAATGGTTCTTTCCACTTGGTTCATTTCCACGCCTGGATTGGAGGAAGGGTATGAGTCTCCGTTCAGAAGGGCATAGGAATCTCCCTCAACTCCGAGCCTGTCCTCGAGCATCAGAATGTTTCTTATCCCCAGGGGAGAGGTCTTCACAATATGTCCCTTGTAGCTCGATACTCTCAAGTTGCTCAGTATGCCCTCTGGGTCGTTACCCACGGCTAGAACGTAGACGTCAGCCCTTATCATTCCCTCATCCGTTTTCAACCCTGTCACACTATTACCTTCTACTTCTAGGGAAGTTACCCTGACTCTCTTCACCACACTGTTAAGTTTCTTTAGTAAGTCCTCCCCATTCACATGTAACCCCTTTCCCAGTACTTCACTTTCGTGGTGCAGGCAGGGTTCTATCTCTGCAGTCTCCCTTGAAGTCAACACCCTGTCACCCTTGGGAGGTACCCTAATGATATCCTTCCAGAATACCCTTACCCCAAGCTCCTCTGACAGTTTAACATATTCTTGTGCCGATTCCTCACATTCCTTTCTTAGGTCTCCACACAGCGGTGGCATCACGTTCCATAAACTGCTCATGGAATTTCTGGGGGGAACATCCCTGTCCACGACCGTCACGTCATCTCCCAAGATATGACTCACCAGAAGACCCGTGATGCCCCCTCCCACCACAACTATTCTTTGCATATGATTTTGTTTCTTTCTTCAATATAAACTTTTTAAACTCGATTTCATTAAAGTGATTTATGAGCGTAGAAAACGATCCTGAACTTGAAGCATTAATACGGAAAAAGATTAAACAGATGATGAAACAAGGAAAGGACATGGAAAAAGAACAAAGGGAATTAATAGCCCACCTAGATTCAAGTAATTTTGATGAGTTCCTCAAGAAGAATAAAGTTGCAGTGGTTGACTTTTGGGCTGAGTGGTGCGCTCCATGCCTCATATTAGCTCCTGTGATAGAGGAGCTTGCAAGGGATTACCCACAGGTAGGATTCGGCAAGCTGAATTCTGACGAAAACCAGAGTATTGCCGGAAGGTATGGGGTTATGAGTCTGCCCACAGTAATATTCTTCAAGGACGGTGAGCCTGTGGATGAAGTCATAGGTGCGGTTCCAAGGGAGGAACTGGAGATCAGGTTGAAGTCATTGCTAGGCGAGTGACATGAAAGCTTTGTTGCTAGGTGTGGACGGGTTAAGTTACAGTAGCTTCATGAAGTGCAATCCTAGGTTTCTTCTTACGCTATTCAGCAGTACCTTTAGAGGTGTGGTAGTTAACAGGAGACCACAGCATCCTGCCTCCTCATGGATGTCTGTCTTGGAAATGAAGGAGGTTCCCTTAAGTGGTTTCACCACGATATCAGTGAAACCCTCCCTCGTTCAGGAGACCGGTTCCATCCCGATTAATCTACCAATCTCGAACCCGACCTATGGGGAAATAAGCCTGAAATATGGAGAACTGACCTTGCAGGAGGAAATAAACAAGGTAACGGAGGGAATCCTGAGCTCCCTGGATGACGGACCAGTAATAGCTGGCGTAAGCGGACTGGATGTACTCCTTCACAGGGGAGGGGATAAGTGTCAGGCCTACTCCGCGGTGGATACCATGCTGAGGAAGCTGGTTAATGCAGTGGATGAGTTCATCCTTTTCTCTCCCTTTGGGGAGCCCAAGTCAGGGAATGAGGAGGACCATGAGGATTACGGGATATACCTGGGAACTGTTCAGAGACCGGCGGAACATGACACGGTGAAGTTACCTGAGATAGGTTACCTATTTCTGAAACTAATCAAGGGGTAAATCCAAACAACTCCTGTCAATGCAACAATCTGTTTCTTCACTAGGCCCTAAAGTGTTCTCCTACCAGATTCAGCTCGCAGTTCCTCACCTATGTAAAAGGGATAGAGCGCCAGTATCACGGCATCCTTGTAAAGTCTCTTTCTGTCGACGATCCCCGTAAGCATGCCCACAGCACCCTCACCGTGTTTCGTATTTGTTTTTCCGTAAACCATGTCAGTGGCCTCTCCCAGTTCCTTTCCCCTTACTACCAGCTTCGCCAGCTCGTTGGAGAGCGTGAAAGCAGGAGAGTATGAAAAATTCTCCCTCTCCCTGCTCATGGCATATATCACCGCATACGCAATGACTCTCCCTCTTTCCCAGCAAACCCCTCCCTCTATTCCCACGCCAATATCACAACCTTCTTGACTCAACGCGCCGAGAGCCCTATTTCTCGCCCCTGCCAAGGTTTCGTTACACCAGGGTTGCTCGCTGACATTGGAGTCAGCCTTCACGGCCCTCACCTCCCATCCCTTCCCTATCTCCTTAACTGCCTCCCTAACTGCCTCAAGTTTAACTGGATTTGTTGAACCCACACAAACCAACATTTTTATCCGCCAACGGAAAAAGGGTAAGTCATGGCAACAATAAAGATTGGCGCCCTAGCCGATTCAGGTGACCTGTACCCCTTCATTCCCATGATGGAAGGTTGGGTGAAGGAGGACGGAATAAACCTAGAATTCCAGGTAATACCAACCGTTCAGGACGTGAATATGAGCGTATTGAGCAAAGTGGTGGACGTCTCGGTACCCTCGGCTGCCATGTATCCATACATCCAGGATGACTACTTCATTCTAGGTAACGCTGTTGCCACTGCCATAGACGGCATAACGGGGATGCCTGTCCTCTCCACAGCGGAGATGAAGATAGAGGACCTGAAGAAATCCACACTCATTGTTCATGGGCCAAATACCTCAGCCTTTACCCTTTACAGACTTCTAGTTGGCAAATACGGTAAACTGGTGATAATCCCGAGAGTTCTGGACGAGATTAAGGCCTTGGGAAAGAATGGGGACGTACTTGTTGCAGTTCATGAGATCAAGATGATGTACGCCATGAGGAAGCTGGGCATAAGGCCCTACGTCATCACCAGTATGTGGGAAATGTGGTCCAAGATTTCTGGAGGGGCACCAATGCCCATGGGAACAGTGGTGGTATCCAAGGATCTGGGCAGGGATCTGGCCCTAAAGTTCAAGGAGTTATACGAGAGGAGTAAGAAGTTTGCGGAGAAGAACCTAGACAAGGTGATTCCCAGGGATGTGGAGATAATGAGCGAGGCTCAGGGGGTCAACATGGATAGGGAGATCGTGGAGAAGACAATCTGGGCTGACATTCAGGAGTATAACGTTCCTCAGGAGAAGGTGATGGAGGGGCTGAGCAAGTTCTACAGCTTGACCCATGAGAGAGGACTTCTACCCCTTGTTAAGAGCATAGATGTAATTTAGGCCTTCAGTGAAACATGGTAGAGTACAGCTTGACCTATCAAAATTTTGGTTTAAGGTCAAAAACTAAAAATTTTGTTCACTTTAGCTTCTCGTCCAGCCACTGCTCCCATTTAGTTCCGTTCTCGTCCATTCCACTCTCAACCTCGTATCCCATGGACATCCATCCAACTATTCCACCTATCATGTAAATTGCCTTCTTTTTGTAAAGATGGGGCATTCCGTAAGTGGCATACCTGGCCCTGTTCCCGTGTTCACATACCACCGCTACTTCCTTGTCGCTGAAATACTCCTGCAGGACCTCCAGATAGTCCATTGGAATGAGGAGCGAGCCCGGGATGTGATGCTCCACGTATTCCTGCGGAGTCCTTATGTCCAGAATCAGAATGTTGTTCTTTTTCCACAACTTTCTAACCATTGAGGGGGGCATATCAATGATATTCTTATAGAACGGAGTTGAATACTGCTCTATTATCTGCATGGGTTAACATTGTTAAAAGAGGTTTAAATATTTACTTTCTACTCAATTCTAATATGGAGATTTTAAAAAATACTCGAAATTATATTAAATGTTTTTATTTAAAGAATTCATATTAAAGGTAACTTTTTAAAATGTGGAAACCATTCTACCAAATAGTGTTGTGATTTGACTGACCTATTTGAAAGGTTCAGAAACAATCTAAACAAGTACAAGAAGATGGGCTTGAATCCTTTATCCTTGGCCACAGGATGTGCGGTTAAGGTTGATCTAATTGATACCGTATATCCTGCACTGGAGAAACTGAAGGATAGGTTAAGGGAGAACAACATTGAGGTGATGCCAAGGGAGGATACTGACATCTTTGTGAGCAGGGAGTCGGAGGTAATAAAAAGGGTAATAAATGGGGGAGAGTTCGACGCCGATAGAGCGGTTAGTCTTATCCAGGTTAACCAGGAGACTGCTGGTAACCCTGAGAAGTTTGCCAATTTCCTCCTCAAGATCTACACGGGTGTGAAGACCAAGAGGAAGCTTGTGGTGGGCAAGGGCCATTCCATTGTGACCACTAACCCCAAGGCTGAGGTTGGGGTTCTGGATCTCATCAAGTTGGACGGAGCTACCTTGAGATCATACACCTTGGCCAATAATGACACCATACAGATAGTGGATCCACTTGACGATCCAGGATCACAGATGCAGGTAGATGTGGGAGTATCTAACTCCTTGAATGATCTCTTCACTAAGGGGGCATTCCAGGACCTTCGCATGATACCTGTGGCAGATGCTCCAGATCCGGAACTGAAGGAGACCTTGATGAGGAACTTCGAATCGTTCAGCAGGAGGTACAACGTGGAATTATTGCAGGACATTCAGCCTGAGACCGGTACCCTGATGATAGGAGCGACCGTTGTGGGTAGATCTGACCACGAGTTGCCGGTGTTTTACGATAAGGTGGACGAGAACATGGAGATCCTTGTTACCAGACCTGTGGGTGAGTTGACCCCCATCAACGTTCACATGTGGTTGCTCACTGTTCCAGAACTTCTCGAAACCCTGGAGGAGAGGGGAATTACCCTGCAGAGAGTGGAGGAGGCGAAGAAGAGGGCTCTAGACTATATGACTAGGCCCAACTTTGATACCGCTAAGGTAATATATGAACACCTTCCCGAGTTTGGAAAGGATTTCGATCCTCAGGCCCACATTGCCATGACCACTGACGTCACGGGACCGGGAATTTTCGTAATAAAGGAGTTCGCAGATAAGGCGTCTGTTGATGTGGAGCTCTACGATGTACCGGTCATTGACAGGGAGATAAACGAGTTTGCCACAGAGAACTTCATCATACCCAACTCCACAGCAGGGACCAATGGGGCGATTGTCATGTTTGCGTCTAGGAAAGTGATAGATGATGTTGCTCAGTCCCTTAGCAAGAGAGGACTAGAACCCAGGGTTATAGGAAGGGTGCTCAGGAAGGGGAATGGTACAGTTTACGTGAAGAGGGAAGTGTGCAAGCTTATACATAGGGAAAATATTCTGAAGTACTTTAAGGTGAAAGATCCTCAGGCCTGACCGGGAGTCTGGTCAGTTTTTTACCTGTGGCATTCTCCAGAGCCCTCAACAATGCCGGGGGAGTCCCTATGGTCGCTCCTTCGCCTATTCCCTTGGCGGGCAGTGGAGCGTCGGATTTCCCTGTCTCGGAGTATTCCCACCTTATGTTAAAGCCTTCCACAGCAGTGGGGATAGCGTAATCCGAGAAATTACCTGAGAGTAAAGATCCGTTCTCGTCGTACACTATCTCCTCCAGAACCGTCTCTCCAAATCCCTGAATTACTCCTCCACGTACCTGGCCCTCGGCCAGCATTGGATTGACGACCTTTCCTATGTCGTCTATAGCGTAGTACTCAAGGACCCTTGGCCTTCCATCCACGACCTCAACCATGACCACATGACTGCCGTAAGGATAGGTGTAATTGTTAAGTCCAAAATAGGCTGTTGCCTCCAATCCCGGTTCCTCCCTGTACTTCCAGACCCCTCCAAGGCTGGACATGGATTTTGATGCTATCTCCTTCAAGGTCATGAACTTCCCGGTCTTCACATTGGTAACTTTGCCCTGTTCATATCTGAGTTCCTCCACGTCACTCTTCATGAACTGAGCTGCCAGCCTCACCGCCTTCTCCTTCACCTTTCTGGAGGCCATTATAGCAGCGTTTCCTGCAAGGGTTAAGCTCCTGCTCCCATAGGTACCGTAAGCCTCGCCTATCATGGAAGTATCTCCCCACCTTACGTCTATGTCCTCCATCTCAACGCCAAGCTCATCTGCAACTATCTGTGCAATCCCTGTTGCAGTACCCTGACCGTGAGGTGCCGCTCCTATGATTACAATTATTTTCCCATCTCCCCTTACTCTGACAGAGGCACTCTCCCATGGGCCGAAGTTGTTCTGTTCCAGGTAGAAATCAAATCCAACTCCCACCCTTCTCCCCGCTTTCTGAAGTTCCTTCGCTCTTGCCTCCATATCCCTGTAAACTCTTTCTGCTCTCTCCAGTAGTTGCATATAGTTCCCCGAGTCATACTGAAGGCCGAACGGGTTCCTATAGGGAAGCTCCCTCAGGAGGTTCCTCTTCCTGAACTCAACGGGATCCATTCCAATCTCATCGGCCAGCGAATCCATAATCCTCTCTATAACGAATGAAGCCTCTGGCCTGCCAGCGCCCCTATATTGATCCAGAGGTGTCTTGTTGGTTCTAACGCCGTAGACGTTAACTACCACGTCCCTCACAGCGTAGGGCCCCGGAAGCATGGTGGCAGCTATGTCCGCTAGGTAGGTTCCATGACTGGCCGCTCCCAGATCGATGTAGAGGTCATCCATTATCCCGGTCAACGTTCCGTCCCTTCTGGCCCCAGCCTTAACCTTGTGTATTTGCCCTCTCGCGTGATACGTCGATCTCATATCCTCACTTCTTGTGGATATCCACTTGACGGATCTCTTGGTTCTAAGTGAGGCGTAAACGGTTATGTAATCCTCAGGGTAAGGAAATAGTTTGGAGCCAAATGCGCCTCCCACATCGGGCTGAATAACCCTTATGTCCTGTATGTCCCTGCCAAAGGCCTCCAATAAATACCTTCTCATGAAGTGGGGCGATTGTGTAGGGGCGTACACGGTAAGCAGATTCGGTGTATATGTGACAAGTAAGCCCCTGGTCTCCATGGCAGCCGGATACACTCTTGAGATGTCCAGCTGAAGTTCCACGACCCTGTCAGACTTTTCCAGTGCCTGCTGGGGATTACCGGAGGAATAGATCCTGTTGTAAACTAGGTTTTTCTCGCCCTCCACCGCTGACATCTTTTCCTTCGCTGCCTCCAGCGGATCGGTCACGGCGGGCAGTTGCTCGTATTCCACCTGAACTCTCTCTAATGCGTCATATGCCGTGTATCTGTCAGTAGCGACAACGCAGGCAAGCGGATGTCCTTCATAAAGGATCTCTGTGGAGGCCATGGGGAAGTTTCTGGGCCTGTTCTCCACTCTCACGTTAAGGCCGGAGAAGGCGTCAACAACCCCTGGTACTTTGAGCGCGTCCGAAACGTCAACTTTGGTCAGCCTGGCATGCGCGACATTACTCCTCAGAATGGCGAGAAACAGTGTGCCGGGCAGATCCAGGTCATCTATGTACTGACCCTTTCCGGTGATTAGCCTTTGATCCTCAATTCTCCTTACTCTGGATCCCACGAGAGTCATGGGTAAGTCATGAGCTGAAATCATATTTAACCTTAGGTGGTTTTGATTTTTTGTAGAGAAAAGATTATAATACGAAACGAGTTACGGATGCCAGTTTTATGGTTCCCGGAGAGATCTCATTGATAGCTCAGGATTTGGTCCCTTGGGGAGATCCTCTTCCTTCCCCTAAAACCCTCCTCCACGTAATGCCAGTACATTATATCCTCCTCGTCAGCCTTCCAGCAGAGATAGGCAGGTCTATCATTTATCACGGCTGGAAAATCCACCAGTCCCATGTCCACGTCCCTCACTATAATTCCCTTATCCGTGATCTCCTTCAGGATCGACTCAACCTCAATGGAGTAAAGCCTTATGTACTCCTTCTTGCCGTTGATCAGGGCATCCTGTGCGTTAATCTCGGCAGTCTTCAGCATCTTCAGCTTCTCCTTCACCCACGGAAGCAGTTCCCTGGCGGTCTTGAGGTCGAAGTAGGAGTAACTCATAGATTTACATGGTAACACGAAATTAAAAGAATGTAGAAAACCTTCCTTGCTGATAACCTCATCGCACGGGATATGGGATCAGTCTGCCTTTATCTTCATCCCCTCTGCCCTTGTAAGGCTCATCATTCATATGATTATACATCCTTCCAGTTGTGCAGAGAAGATAAAAGGTTAGAGATGCGATCAAATTCGAATTGAAGAAGCTCGCAAGGGAATTATCATCTCTATATCAGGGAGGGAAGGCACTCCTTGTCGTTCCGGGTTACCACCAGGGGTTCCTGGGATATCTGGAACAGGAGATTGACTCCTCAAGGATAATCTCCAGTTATTCCTCAGGGGTAAGGGTGGGCATCACCACATACCCCTTTACATCGGACCTGCGTAAAATGGAGAACCTGATCATAGTGTCCAACTTTGCCACCCCAAGCCTTGTCAGGTGGGCAGATCTGGTAATTGTAAGAAAGTCAGAGGAGTTAATGAGGGAGAAGTATCTCAGTCCTTTCAGGTTTCTCAGCTATGCAATTGATTGTCCAGCGTATAAGGTGTGCAGGGCAAGAGTTGATTTCCTCCTATCCCTTGGGGACATCACGGTTGTTCCAGCAAACCTTGAGGAGGCTAAGGTTCTAGCCCCTAAGGTCAATGTTGTGACGGACATCTTTCAGGTGAAACCCACAAGAAGGCTGGTGATAGCTAGAAGGATGGGGGAACTTGAGTACCTGCAGGTAAGGAGCGCAATCCTTCATGGGGGAGAGTTAATTGACCTGGGAGGAAACTGGAACCTGGAGAGCTGGACCCAAGTGGCGTTGCGAGAGCTGGGTTACTTCAATCTTAAACTCACGGAGGTTTTGAACGGATCAGGTCTCGACGATAGGAACCTTCAGCCCAAACAGGTAGCTGAAAGGGTTGTGACTCCCAGGGATGTGGGAGTAAGGGTTGAGATGGTCAATGGGAATTTTCTCCTCAACGGCAATACAGTGGGAGAGTACTGGGTTAGGGGAGGGAAACTTCACGTTAAACTGAACTGTGGGTCCTTCAGGGAACTGATTGGTGATTTACCCTCCTTAGCTGATTTCATTTCTCCAATGTCCACGGGAAGATGTTCCTTATTCTTCTCCTGCATGAGGCTGGTGAAGGATCAGGAAAGGTGCAGGGAAATGTCCATGGAGGCATATCTACTGGCTAGAAATTATGTGAAAGCCATATCGAGGATCAATTTCTCTCAGGTGATTAGAACTGCGTTAAGGAAAGTTACCGTGAAGTCCTTGATGGAGGGAATAACGCTAGACCTCAGGGTAATGGATCAGCGCATTCAGGTTGAGGTTAAGGGAGAGGCGGATAAGCTCCACGTGAAGTGCCTCTCATGCGAGAAGTTCAAGGAAACATCAATCAGGGTGAGGTCCATCAAGGATAACTACACCAAGTTAGAAAAAGTGTTGAAGGATCTTCTACTGAAGGAGATGATAACCTTCAGGCACGGGATTCAGCAAAGGGCTAGGGGCGGGTAAATTGTCAGCTACTTTGTCAAAGCCTGATTTCCTCTCCTCCAAAGGTGTTGAATCGTGACACGAAGACCACACTTCCCCTAAACCTGTCAAACCACCTCCTAACCTCCTCGACTGTTTCCGGGGAGAGGTGGGCCTCAGGGTCCTCAACAATCAGAACCGAGCCCTCAGGGGCCATGTCCAGGGATAATCTCAGGCTGAGCAGGCTAAGCAACTCTGGATCCACATTGTAGAGCGGTTCACCGTCAAGGAAAAGGCCTTCCTTCTCGTCTGTGGATAGGGTTCTTCCCCTCACTGAGGTAGTGTAGCCCTGCGGTAGGACTATGGAATTAATGAATTCGGAGACCATCCCCAACGTCTTGGGTATCCCCGATGCGCTCTCGGTCTGGAGAACCAGAAACCTGTGAAAACCAGCCAGGAAACCGTCCTTAGAGCCGGGCACGAAGAAGGGCCTGGGCCTCTCTAGATCGGAGAAGTAAAAGGAGTCAACCTCGACCATCCCCCTGAGCCCCTGGAATACGTTTTCAGGTTTCTGTACCAGTTCCACATTGACCTTCATCTGCCCCCTGCTCACCTTTCCTGATACAAGGAACTTACCTAGGTTCAGCTTGAACTCGCCCTCCAGCCTTATCTTCCCAGGTTCCAGATGAGATGACATTATTGAAGCGAACTTGGTCTCAAAGTTCCTCTTCCATCCTGAGATGGGGTCAGACTCGACAACACCGTATAACCTGGGCATCTGATGCAGAGTCTTCAGGACAAAGTAGAGAAGCCTACCTGCCATGTACATGCCTTCTCCAGTTAGAACTATCCTCCTCTCAAGAGGTATCTCTCTTCCGTTTATCGTTACTTGGATCTTCACGGTCACCCATTTGGAAAGTTGATTTTAACTTTTGTTAATGAAGAACGTCAGGTGAAACAACCCCTCATCACGAATCAGGTAAGGTTGGGTTCCTCATCCATGGCGGGTATTCCTCTTACATTAAATTGTTTTTCTGCAAGTTTCACCCCACCCTCCCCCTATTTTCAGGTTACCATGTGACGTGCACAGAACTCTGTTGCTATTAATTCCATTGCTCCTAGCTCAGGCCACGCATGCTGTGACAGTACACGTTTACATTTATGGAGGTCAAGCTGACGCCCTTCTTTACGTTAACGGTAGCTTAATTTACGTCAATGGTAATCAGACCGTTAACGTTCCCAATTCCACCCTTCAGGTTTACGTGGAGTCCCCTCTACAATACAGGGTTTTCGTAAACGGAGTCGAGAGCGATAATCTTTCCCTCAACCCATGGACAAGCGATACGATCAACATCACGGTGAGGCCAATCCTTTACCAGCTTAACGTGACTGTAAAGGGTCCTGGGACCTTGAGCCTGAGGTTCCCCAACTCAACTCAGGTTAAGGTAAACGAATCGGCCTCCCTGCAGGTTCAGGCGGGAACGTTGATTACCATAGTGGCTATTCCCAAACCTGGTTATTCCGTGGGAAACTGGAGTAACGGGTTTGTGGGGAATGAGGTTTGGTACCTGGTGTATAATGACACCAACATCACCGTATACTTTGTGAAGTCTCCACAGACCTCCAGGACAGTTCCCGCAGTGAGTTACTCGGGGCTAGGTCTTCTTGCTGTCCTTGGTGGGGTCTACTGGTTTACCAGAAGGAGATAGTTCAGAGCTGAAGACTCTCCTCACCCATCCGGAGCCCGAATTGTCAACATCATCACATTTTTCCTAAACCCTGTTTAAAAGCTCAGAGTTTCATTTAGCGTATGAACAGGCTTAAGGATAGTAGTAGTGCCTTTCTGAGGGAATCTGCAGAACAGGAAATAGACTGGTATCCATGGTCAGATGAGGCCTTCCAGAGGGCCAAGCAGGACGACAAACCCATCCTCGTGGATGTTGGTGCGGTCTGGTGTCACTGGTGTCATGTAATGGACAGGGAGACATACTCCAGACGTGATATAGCTGAGCTAGTGAACAGGCACTTTGTGGCCATCAAGGTTGACAGGGACGAGATGCCGGAACTGGACAGGAAGTTGCAGAGGGCGGTATCCAGCATTACCGGAGAGTCTGGCTGGCCCCTCACCGTATTTATGACTCCAGAGGGAGAGGTATTCTTCGGTGGGACCTTTTTCCCTCCGGAGGACTCTTACGGCAGGGTAGGGATGAAGAGACTTCTCCTTGAGATCGTGAGGCTCTGGAGCCAGGATAGGGAGAGACTCAAGAGGTCAGCCCTCTCCCTGGCTGATTACGCGCCTTCAACTTCCTCTCCCCTTGACCTTGAGATAGTGGACACCGCATTCTCGTCCATAGTGTCAACCTTTGACATAGAGCAGGGTGGCCTTTCAGGAACCATGAAGTTTCCCCATCCCCTGGTGGACCAATTCCTCACCGCTTACTCCTTCTGGATCGGGGATCACGTGGGAATTAAGCTCTCCATCTTCACCCTGAAGAAGATGTTTCAGGGCGGGATTTTCGACCAGCTGGGAGGTGGCTTTCACAGGTATGCTGTGGACAGGGAGTGGAACGTTCCCCATTTCGAGAAATTGCTCATAGACAACGCGGAACTCCTGGAGGACTATTTCGTGAACTACCTGGCAAGTGGTGATCCTCAACTTCGTGACGCCGTAGAGATGACCTCACAGTTTGTCCTTAGGGATATGTGGGTTGGAGAGGGTTTTGCCTCATCCCTGGACGCTGATGTTGATGGAAAGGAGGGCGGATTCTACACCTGGGACTGGGACGAACTTCTCTCTAACTCCGGTGAGTGGAGATCCCTCATTGAGAGAACCTTCACCCTGGTGGGGGAGGGAGCCCTCGAGGGAGGTGTTCTCAGGGTAAGGGATGACCTTGGGGAGATAGCTAAGACGCTCAACATGGATGTGAAGACCTTCCTGGAAAACCTGCGTAAGGCTAGGGAGAGACTCAGGGCTTACAGGGATTCCACAAGGAGGAAGCCCTTCAGGGACGATAACCTTTACACCTATCCCAACTGTAGAATGGCCGACTCACTCCTTCGCTCATCAGTCCTTACCGGGAAGGGGAGGGAGGAGGGTGTTAGGGTTGCATCCAAGCTCTCCAGAAGGGTAACGAGGAGGCTTCAGGGAGGAGGTGAGGGACTCCTCGAGGATTACTCCTCTGCTCTTCTCCTTGCCTTGAGAGCGTATGAGGTATCAGGCGATCTCAGGTTCAAGGATCTGGCTCTAGAGTTAGGAAAGGAGGTCTTGGACTTTATGACACCCAGCGGTTTCGTGGAGAAGAGAGGGTCATCCGAGGTCCCCAATATGGACACTCCCAATGAGTCGCCCAACTCCCTGGCACTGAGAGGGTTACTCTCCCTTTCCCTTCTGGACGATCAAATCAAGGTTCCTGAAAACGTGATCTCCTCCATCTTGGGCGATTACATGCAGGGTCCTCCCTTCTATGCTGGCTCCATTCTCAGCGCTGGTGCCCTGCTCAAGGGAATGGCCCACATAGTCGTGGTGGACGCTGACGAGAAGGCCAGTTCACTTCACAGAGAGTCACTCCTCCTCTATCACCCCTTCAAGGTTGTGGAACTGGTAAAGGAGGAAAACAGGGACATGGTAGTTCCCCTGATCAGGTCCATGATAAATCAGGGACAGGGAAGCAGGGTCTTCGTCTGCGTGGGTAACACCTGCAGTATTCCTGTAAGGGAACCGGAGAAGATTAAATTGCTACTTAAATCCAAGCTTCCGCAATAGTATACCATGAAATTCTCGGGTAAGACCTTTCTTCTCCTTGGGGTAAGTAAGGGACTTGGTTACGCTATGGCTTACTTCCTAGCCAGGGAAGGAGCTACTGTGATAGTGTCATCTAGGAGCGCTGAGAAGTTAAGAGAAATGGAGGCTACTCTCAGGAGGTACGGGAACGTGATAGCCATTCCTGGAGAGGTCAAGTCCAGGGAATCCGTGGAGGAGCTCAAGTCTAGAGTGATGAAGGTCACCAGGACTCTGAACGGCCTTGCAGTTATGATTGGAGGTTATGAAGAGGACACTGTTGAGGATCTGAAAGGCCTTGATACAATGATAAACAATCACCTCAGGTATCCCCTCCTAGCGGTTTCGGTGTTTCTAGAAATGATGAGTAAGGGGAGCACCATCCTGCTGGTCTCAGCCCTCAGGGGTATAGATAGGCCGGCCTCAACCCAGCTCTCCTACGCCTCGGCAAAGGCGGGACTTGCCAAGGCGGTCGAGGTGCTTGCGCTTGAACTGTTGGACAGGGGAATCAGAGTAGTGGGAATAGCACCCAGCTGGATAGACGGCGAATTCCAGCCAGAGAGAGATTGGAAAAGTTTGAGGAACCTCGGGGATGAGAAGGCTCCACCAGAGGACTTTGCACTTGTGGCGACCTGGCTCATGAGCGAGGACGCGGAATGGGTTAACGGCGTGGTAATACCAGTGGATGGAGGTACTAGACTCAAGTGGGGATAGATTCGCATGGGTGAGTGGATTAGGGAAACCAGTTTCAGGCTGGTGGCCACCCAGGGAAATCTGATCCTCCAATGTAACTGCAGGGGGAAGATCCTAGAGGTCCAGAAGGTTGAGAGTAAGTTCAATATTAAGTACTTCACCAACGAGAGAAGAATAAGTTACGAGAACGGTAAGTTATTTGATTTTCACGGTCTGACCGTTTTAAAGGGAGAGCAGGCCTCTTCACAGATGATTGAAACCTTAAGTTCCATGGTCTCCGAGGTAGAGGAAGACCTCTCAGCCGTCTCCAGGGAGGCAGGGATACCTGTAACCGTTGCCCTAACCTCCATTCAAGACGTTGGAAAGCTCTACCTAGATGAGAGGAGATACCTGGATTTCTCCACTACGTACCTGGAATATGATCTGGGCCGTGAATACCTTAAGGATAGACCTGGGTTTGCCAGCGAAAGGAGATTCAGGCTAACTCTGCACCTTCAGGGCCAAGGTCTGAAAACGGTGCACTGGCTTGAGAGTGGTCGAGGGGAGATATATGCCAGCCCCGACATCACGAATTGGGGATCTGATATTCAGGAGTTTCGCAGGATTATGGGGGGATTCAGACCAACGTCTCAGGCTTTCCAGGAGATAAGGGAATACATGAGCGCGTTCGTATCCCAATAATCCCCAAACCTGTAGGCGAATTTTTACCCTATGGCGTTTTCTACCACAAGTGCCACAGTTCCTGTTAATATTACCCGTCCTGGCAGATCTCATCCTTCTGTTGCAGATCTGGAAAGAGAACTCCATCTTTAAGTTAAATGGTAGGTTCTGTGCCCCAGCCTCCATCATTGTTCCAATTAGGGGGCTTGATCCTGGACTGGAAAGGAATGTGGAGTCGCTCAAGAACCAGGATTTCCCCTGTCTCTTCGAGATTATTTACGTGGTGGATCCAGATCAACCATGGCTAGCAGAACGTCTGAAACAGCTTGGAGTTAAGGTCGTTATCACCAGTGCCTCCTGTTCATGCAGTGGAAAGATAAGGGCACAGCTAACAGGGCTCAGGGAGTCCACCAATGAGGTGGTGGTTTTCGCTGATTCGGACACCCTGTATCCCAGAAACTGGTTACGGGAAATGGTGGGGAATCTGGATCGCTATACAGCGGTAACCACGTTCTCATGGCCTGCTCCACTCAGGATAACGTGGAGGAACCTCATTAGGGCTGGCTTCTGGACCCTTGGCTTTGAATCCCAGGCCTCGGGAGGAACCTTTCTGTGGGGCGGGTCCATGGCCTTCAGGAGGAACTTCTTTGACGGCGAAGTGATCAGGGAATTATCCCGGGAGTGGTGCGACGACTGCACCCTCACCAGGATAGTTAAGAACAGGGGAGGGAGGATAGCCTTTGATGGTCTGGCCATCCCCCTAAATGTCTACGACGAGAGGGATCTCTGGAGGTGGTCCACGAGACAAGTGGTAACCATTGTTAAATACTCAAGCAGAGGAGCCAAAGCTTTCTTGGTCATTGGAGCTTTCATGTTACTCTATCTGGTCCTCTTCCTTCTCACCCTCAACCCATTCTATCTCTCCCCCCATCTTCTCTGGATCCTGAAGAACTTCTCTAGAAGTAGACATCTGGGGAAATATTCATATATCCCATCTATCATGTCAATTCTAGGTGTATACTTCGGGTGGATTAAGCTAATCCTCGATTACAGGAAGAGGGAGGTCCTGTGGAGGGACAGGATCTATGTTCTTTAACAGAGTTTTACAAATCATAGTATAATCTAAGACCGAGAATTTTTTATACTTTCTTAGGTTTAGAAGGCAAGTTATGAAATTAGCATGTGAGCTAGGATCTCAGGTTGTTGTTCCAGCAATAAGGTCCATAGTTGCTCAGGAGATGTTATCCATGGGAGTTCCCTACTCCAGGATTGCTGAGATCCTGGGAATCTCCACAACCACAATCTCAAAGTATAGGGCTAGAAATAACGATAGGCTCGTGGAAATGATAAGGAAGGACCCAGACTTGATGGAGGATATGAGAACTCTCTCTAGGCTGGCCAGGGATGGAAGTGCGTCCTATCATCATATTTGTGAGATGTGCCACCTGATCAGGAAGAGGTTTTTTATGTCCGCGGGCAGATGTCCCATGGATGATGAAGTTCTACCCCGTGAAGGATAAGATGACATGAGGACTAAAACTGATAAAATCCAGCTTCGCACTAACAAGTTTGAGTGATGAGGTCGAGCACTGCATGAATCGTGATGAGCGGACCACCACTGATGTGAGGCTTGAGCTTCACCTTAATCCCTTCTCGTTTCACGAGACGACTTCCAGGTATAGGGTAGAGGAGGAGGATAACTGGATAAAGTTAATAGGGAAAGAAGGAGAATACTTGGCCCGGGAGTTTGAAACCTACGCTGTTCTGCTCTATCCCATTTCATGGATTCCCAGGGAGCTAATCCTGTCCCTGAACACCAGGCTAACCTCAGTGGACAAGTTAAGGGACGTGTTGATGAAGCCCATGGACTGGAGGGACTTCGTTACTTTCAGGATTAGGGAGGGCCAGATCATTTCCTCCGATCTAAAGCTTGAGAACTTTCTTGGGAGAGACCTAGTCAATAACGTTCTGGAGTCCGTGGGTCTTGAGTTCGTGGAACTTGAGGATAGCGTGGAGTTGGCCTGCGAACTTGAGAGTTTCAGTTGGTCAAGCCTGAACTTGGCGTTCTGGAAGATCTCAATGGGCCTTAGCCTTTATTTTGAGCTTAAGCGGTCTCACGAGGATATCTCACTGAGGCTTGCCCAGGAATACTTAGGCAGGTTCCATTCTCCTTCCTAAGGGTGTAATCACGTTAATACTCACGTTCTAAAATGAAGAAATAAAATAATGAAGTAATCTTTTTTAACTCGTTTTTACCTTAACTAATTTTAGAGTGTATTAAAATGGTCGCAATAAACCCCTCGGATATTGCCATTATAATTATAGTGGCACTGGTGCTGTTTGTGGGGAGCAGTAAGATTCCCGAGCTATTTAGGTCGATGGGTAGAGCACTTGGCGAATTCAAGAAGGGGAGAATGGAGGCTGAGATGGAGATAAATCAGATGCAGTCTCAGGCTCAGCCTACTGTACAGCAGAATCAACAGAAAACTTCCCCTGAGGAATTAGAAAAACAGATAAGAGACCTTCAGAACCAGCTGGATCAGATGAAGAAGCAACAGGGTACAAAGTAACCTTTTTTGCTTAATAGAGCAGGGAGGGCCCAGGAATGATAGGTAGCCTTAGCGATCTTTTGATAATGGTAATAGTGGCCATACTCCTTCTGGGAGGTGAGAAGGACCTGTCTGGTACCGTCAAAAACCTGGGCCGAACCCTTTCAGAGCTGAGGAAAAGGCAGAACGATTTTAAGAATGAGCTCATGAGAGAGCTCTCCGAATCAGGCGACATTACACAGGAGGCCAAGAGGAGCTTATCCTTTAACACTGACGTTCCAGCAGTGAGGCCGGTTTCTAGGGTTACACAAGCTCCTGAAGATCCTAGGATAAGGCAACTGGAGGACCAAATCAGAAAATTGCAGGCTGAGCTAGAGAGGTTGAAGAAGGGTGACGGAAAAAACTAATGAGCTTCCCAAGTCTCAGGAGAGACCACTCCTTGAACATCTTAATGAGCTAATTGTTAGGGCTAGAAGAGCCCTGATCTCTCTCGTGATAGCCTTCGTGATTTTCTTCTTTTTCGGGATCACTGAGGTATCCTTTGACGGATTTAATTTCCCAATTCTCTATCCAAACCTTTTCAACAGCATCTCCTCCCACTTCATCGAGCTATTCATTCACACTGAACTCCCTCCTCAGATGAAACTCCTGAACCTAAATCCCTTCGATACCCTGTTCTCAGCTGCCTACGTTTCCTTCTTTCTCTCCCTCTTCATTGCACTTCCCATCATCATACACGAAATATGGGGTTTCGTCTCTCCAGGCCTCTATGAACACGAGAAAAGAATGGCCAAAATGGTAGTGTTTCCCGCATTCGTATTGTTTGCTGCTGGATCCAGTTTCGCATACTTTGTAATAATTCCAGTCATGATGAAGTTCGTACTGATCTATACAACGACCTTGGGAGTGGAACCCACCCTGAGTCTCAGGGCTTTCATCAATACAGTTATGTCGCTCATGTTAACTGTTGGAGTTGCGTTCGAGTACCCGCTAGTAATGAGCATGCTTACTTTAGCCGGTGTGGTAAAAGCTCAGAGCTGGAGAAAGAACTGGAGATACGGCGTGCTTGGAGCCTTTATTATAGCATGGTTCATTTCGCCGGGAACAACTGGGGGCGTCATTGAGACTACAATTGGTGTAACACTCTCAACACTTTACTTCGTGGGAGTGGTTGCCTCTTACTTTGCCGAGAAGAAGAGGAAATCCTGGAGTATATAACTGTATACTAACCCAGTAAAGTTGAATCTCAAATTTTTCTTCTGTATATTTTTGAAGTCACATAGTTTAAATGTTATTTCCAACGAGTATTATTCATGGAGTTATGGTTGGAGATTTCCCTAATAATCGCGTTCTTGGCCTTAGATCTGATTCTCTTAGGTGATGGAATAAGGGAGAACCTAGTCTCCAGTAGGGACTCCAGAAAAACCTGAGGAAAAAATCTATATCTAAACGTGAGAAAGTGTCATAGATGTCTAAGAAGAGGAGGGATGAAGACAGTAAGGGACGAATTCTATTACCTGTTAGTAAGCGCCATGAGAGCGAATTAAGGGAGCTGATGAGGGTCTTAACCGAGAGGGGGTTTTTCCCTAGGAACGGTGACTGGAAATCCTTCATAGATGAGGCACTTGAGTCCCTCGTGACGCAGATAAAATCCGCTCCCGACTTCACCTTCAAGGAGAGAACTGACATGTTCAAGGACTTCTACAGCTCTAGGATCATGGGTCTAGTCCCTTTACCTCTAAGCACCCTTCAAAATATTGTGGAGAGGAGCCCTGAGGTGGCAAATGAACTTATCTCAGTTTATTTCTCTCTTTTTAAACACTCATTCATGGTTAATGGCATCAGTTCGCTGAGGGACTACTTGGACTCCTTGAGACGTTTTTTCATCACCATTACTCCCCTAGCTTCCCAGAACCTCATTATTAGGGAGGATGGATCGTGCGGTTCCTTCACAGTTTTCTCATCAGTCTTGGGTAAACAGATGGTGGAGAAGGTGTACTTACCCCTGTTGAGACAAATACTAAATGAGAGCACGGTCCAAGTAAGGAATCTGAAAGGTGATAATATCACCATAGAGGCTCAGTTTTGTCTTCCAGTGAAAGAGTAGGGACGATAAAGTAATATTTTCTCTATATAAATCATAAGAAGTCAAGCTGGAAGAATGGTTTAAATTTTAGATTTCTATAGTATACTCGTAGAATTCTATGGACGAAATTGACAAGAAAATTCTGTATTTCCTTTTCAGGGACGGAAGAGTAAGTCAAAGAAGCCTAGCTGAGGAGCTTAAGGTGACTCCCCCAACGCTCAACTACAGGTTCAAGAAGCTGGAGGAGGATGGAGTACTCAAGGGCTTTACCCTGTTCATAAATCCTTCGTTCCTATCTAGGTACTACGGATTTGTAGCGTTCATAAATCAAAGGGACTTTGACTCCGATTGGATTTTCCTCAAGTTCAAGTGCGTTGAATGGTTGAACGTCTATGGAGTGATAGGGAAGAGCTTGAGGGATTTGGACGAAAAGATTGAGACCATGAGTAAGACGCTGGGAGAGACTAGGCTCAAGTATATACCTGAACAGAACCCGGAGGAGCTGAAATCCATGGACGCCTCAATACTTTCAGCCCTTTCCAAGAGTCCCAGGGCTACAGAGAGCGAGATTGCACAGGAGTTGGGTATTCCCTCCAAGACTGTTTCCAAGAGGTTGAAAATAATGTCAAAGAGGGGCGTATTCTCGGTTTTTCCAGTTCTGGATATTCCCAAATCCGGTCTAATAATGTTCTCAATGTTCTCCAGAAGCCTCAGAAAAATTACGGGGGTTCTTGAGCCATGCACGATTTTCAGGATCACAGACGGAAAGGCTGGGATAAACGTGTGCTTGGTGGAAAACATGTTACAGACAAGGAACTACGTAAACGGCGCACGGTTACAGGACCCGGACAGCGACGTGATGATTATATACGAATATTATATCAACTCCTCACTATTACGAATTTTAGATCAGTAATCTATTTTAACTTAATTGAGAGCTAAATTGATTGTTTCGGGGTACAGATGTTTAGGTTATATTTACAAAAGATATTTAGTGTTCCAAGCTAAGTAGTATGTATGAATTGGACAGAGGCAAGTGAGTTAAAGAATCTCTCCGAGAGGGTTCAGAAGTCCATATATATGGTCAGTATAGTGGCGCTAAGGCTTCACGGAGAGGACAGGAAAGACATGCTTGCCATAAGGAAGATGTTGAGAGAATTGAAAGCTAAGTTAGGTAATGTGAGGAGCTTTCAGGATAGGATGGAGATATCAGAGATCTTCGGAGCGGTACTTCTAGGGTTGAACATTCTGTACTCCCAGATACCCGAGGAAAGCGTGAGGAACGATATTCTGAGGATCCAGGAGTTTCTAGGTGAATGAGGAAAGTGGATAGGGATCTTCTGGCATTGCTAGGTGAGGCTGGAGCCACCGGTCTCGCCAAGGGCATATATGAAGTGAGAAGGGAGGAGAGGTTTAGGCATGCTTATGAAGATGAGTTATCTCACTGGAAGTTCTTTAGATCGAGAAAAAGGTCTCGTTTAGAGTTACCCGTGTATTATGCACTCCTCTTGTTTGGAATCTTGATAGGCACCCTTGGTATGAGCGTGACGAGACGCGTCATTAACTATCTGGAAAGAGGGGCAATTGATTTTTACGTCAAGAATTATCCGAACGACGAAAGAATCATGGAAATAGTGGAAGAGGAGAGGAAACACTTCCTTTAGGGTCTTACCATGATAGTCAGGCAACTGGACGGGGAAAAGGTTGAGGTTGAAGGTATGGTGCCAGCTAGGTGTTCAATCCGTGGGTTTAGGGCTAGGATAGTTATTTCAGGTAACAGGGTTATAGCGGGTCAATGTGAGTGCGGATCCTTTCCCTGCTCTCACACCGCTAAACTCTATCTCATGTTCATGGCTAGAAAGAGATCTAGATAGTTCCTGTCTTTCTGGGTAGAGTATGTGGGCAGTTTGAGACTCGTAAACGTTCTCGTAATAAACGGGGAAATTAGATTTTAATTCATTTTCATAGTGTACTATTGCAGGTTCTTGGCATACATGCGAGGGCTGATTTCCGTCAGCTAGACAGATCTCTGCAGTGAGCAGGTTTGCGGTGGAGAAAATCTGGTATGAAATCAAGTTTTCACCATGTAGCTGGTTGAGTACATAGGTCCAGTTCTTCATCTGAATAAGTCCGGGATTATTTGTTGTTCCCACCTCATAATACAAACCTGCTACGTCTATAAATGGTATACTGCCGTTACCCAGTTGTTGCCACAACTGGTAAATATTTGAGGGAACTGCCTGAAGTGGCTGATGATTTCTGTCCTGAAATTCATAAGCTAGAACAGAAATATATTGACTCGTGTAACTTAGATTTTCAAGAGTGAATGTAGGAACGTCTGGGTATACGTCTGTGGAGCTAGATTCCATGTACTTAAGCCCTGAAACGTTACCAAACCTGTCCAGGGCAATTATGAGAGACCACATCTCTGCACCGCAGTATGGGCACCACTCCGCTCCTACAAATATAACTACTGGTTTACCTTGATAGGTTAGTTCACCGCTTCCCTGTTTTACGGAGTACACGAATGAGCTATTGAATTGAGTGAATCCGCTCTGGTTACGCGCCAACTCATATAGTTCAAGGTTAACAGGAGCAGAAACGTATGTCCCAATCTGATGGCTTGAGGATTGGACTTGTCTTAAATTAATTATAAAGGTTCGGAAAACCTCGCCCTTCACGGTACTCCCCAAAATCACCCCCTTAAAAATAAATCAAAATAAATAAAAAGCGGTTCTATACTTTTAATCAATCGTGATAAGAACTTATTTTGTATTTCATCTATAAAAAGCAAATGAAGGAGAAGCTTGAAGTCAGTCCTCTTAACTTCCCCCTTGAGGAACAAGAACAGCGAGTAAAGGAACGTGGCCAAAACGAAGACGAGAAGGCGGAAGACCCAGCTCCTGGAACAGGTGAAGGGGAGGAAGCCCTTCACCTCCCTGTAGGAAGTCTCGATGGGGTTCCTGATCCTGTCGTAAAGCCTCAAGACCTTGTCCTTGGGCAGGTCGAGGTTGGTCGCCCTGGCGAAGTACTCGACGTGGGACCTCCTTCTAGTCACTTCACGACCGTGGACGATCAACCTGAAGCTGACTTGATCAGTCCTCTTGCTCGCGGTGGTGTAAGGGCCGTCATACTCCTCGTAAACCTTGACGTCGCCCACCGGGACGCCCACAATGTACCTAAACTGGGAGAGGAACTTTATGACCTCTACTGTGTAGAAGCCTGCGTCCAGCGCTATTATCCCAAAATCCCAGGGAGAGGACCTGCTCCACGAGGATTTTCACCACTTCGTCCTTGCTCATCCCGTTGTAGCGCGTGAAGGCTAGGATTACGGTTTTGCCGTTGTAATCCGTAGTAGCTGTGGCGTAGTTCCACTGGTATCCCTTATCCCCGCTTCCCAGCCCCTCCACCCTCTCTCCCCAGTACTTCACCCCCGTCCAGTCTACGCTCACGTCCACCTCCTCCACCCCCTTCAACACCTCCCTCGCCACTTCCTGTACCTCCTGGAGCAGGCGGTCCGCTACTTCTATCCCCTGTTCCTCCACGTAGTTCCTCACGGTCTGTGGGGATATATCGTAGCTTCTCGACCTGTTCTCCACCGAGTCTCTCCACAGGCAGGCCGAGACCAACGTCTTCGCTACCTCTTCCTTCCTTGAAGTTTAGCGAGGAAAGGGTTATATATCCTAGCTTCTGGATGTTTACGTTGTGGGAGAGTAGGGTGATCATGGGTAATATCACCATCCTAGTATTACCCACTCTCCCACAAATTTCTTTCTCCAGCAGAGTTCAGTTTGTTTCATGAGTTTTAATTCACATCCTCTCCTCCAGTCTAAAATAAAGCTCTAGTGATTTTTTCATAAACTGAATTTGGGGAGTACCGTTCAGGGCGGGGTAGCTCACATCCACCGAGGCACTTCTGAACTCAATTTGTCTGTACTGTACTCTAGCTCAGGCTTGCTGTGTGTTTCAGGGTATTTTACTGTGGAGGAATGACTGAGTCTTCGTGAAGAGTAGTTGACAGGACCCTGGTGTATTTCATTTGACCCGAACGCCAATGGACTAGTATAGACACTAGAGGCCCTATTCATTGCGACCAGATCTTAAAGTATCCGACATGGCACGACTTTTCACTTTAAATACGCTGTGATTAATTTCCTTCATTTTAATTAAAACGAAGTTCTTCTCTTTTAAATAGATAACGAATAAAAAGAGGAAAATTCATCGAGACTTAATGAATAGAGTACTCGTAGCCATAGCCTTAGTTTCCGTATTTTTAGTTGGTTCCTTCCTAGGAGCTCCTATGATACAGTTCTTTTCCTCGGTGATAACACCAATACCTCAACCAATCATCAGGACTTACGATATGTATAATACCACATATTTCCCCTACGAGGTAAAGGTAGTGTACTATCCTGGTAACGCGACGAGCCAGAATCTAGATCTGCCCAGTTACTGGGGAGTGACAAACGGTGGACAGTCCCACAACGCTGCCTTTACCACCACATGCACCGAGTTAATTCAGGGCGTAGTCTGGCAACAGGATTTCGCCCATATGGCTGGTGCTGCCCTAATCCCCATGACGGCCCCGCAGAGTATGTTGCCCGGTGCCAATGTCATGGGAACTAGGTCTGCACTGGTCATGCTCACGCAGATGGTGGGAGAGCCACTGGGCGTTACGCTGGCTGACAATCTGCTATTCGTGGAGGAGGACAGCGGACCGGGAAGTATCTTCGCAGTAAATCCCTTAAACGGACAGGTCGTGTGGTACGCCACTGGACTGGCCAGTTACGCAATGAATAATCCCATAGTCTACAACGGGATAGTTTACGTCACTGTGGGTGACGTTGGTTTCAATTTTGCCAACTTTGTCCATTACGAGAAGGGTCAGTTCTCATCCATTCACAGGGGGATGGCCTACGGGGCTATCTATGCGTTCAATGCTACCGACGGTGAATTGTTGTGGATGAGGTTCACCATGGGCGAGGCCATGCCAGCTCCCGCAGTCTATAATGGAGTGCTAGCCTACGCTGATGGAGGTGGAGAATTCATAGGGGTTAACGCGACCACGGGACAGGTCCTTTGGCAGGATATGATGCCGGGTTTATTTGATAGTATGAGCAGTGTGAACTATTACGTTCTACCCAATGGCACGCCTATTTTCATCGCAGGTTTCACCAGCTTGACTGAACCTTACGGATTACTGGTTGCCGTCAACGGGATGACAGGGAAGGAGGTGTGGAATGCCTCACTACCTTCTCCCAATAAACCCTTCAATACGGGAATGGGTGACGTGCCTCCTGCGGTAGATCAGCAGGCAGGAATTGTGGTACAATCTACCGTGGCCAACGCAGAACCTAACGGGACCGTGGACACCATGGTTCTTGCCGTTAACGCTACTAATGGACACGTGTTGTGGGTAACGAACCTAGGGAGGGGATATACCCCACCAGCATTCAAGGGAGCGATCCCCATGATTTACAATAATACCGTTTACGTGGGCGCACCGTCACTGGGCAAGGAATTCGCACTGAATCTCATGAACGGTCAGATACTGTGGCAAACTAGATTGAATGGAATAGGACTTCCACCAAAAGCGCCTGGAGGACCTAGGGGAGGAGCTACCTATTACGACAACCTACTCTGGGTAGCAGGAGGTCCTTACGTCTACGTGTTAAATCCACACAACGGTGAACTACTACAACAGTACTATGTGGGCGGAAGATTCGGTATAGTTAACCCAGTGATAGTAGGAAGTACCATATATCTGACGAACAGCTATGGATGGGTAGTGGCGATCCCTCTCTACCAGGTTTACCCAGACTATGTGCTTTACGCTTAGTTAGAGGTCCAAGAAAAACATTTTTTTATTATCCAGGTTCACCTTTTTTACCCTGCAGTCGTACGCTGTTTCCAGTATTTGTTCGTTTAGTTCATCCGGATGGGATTGCCATATTATCTTCCCTCTTTTCATCACAATGACCCGATCGGCCCTTTCGATCCAGTTCAGGTCATGAGTGGCAATCAGAAAGTCCTTATCAGTCCTCGATCTAGAGATCAGGGAGATAACCTTGGCCTGGTTTTTTACGTCAAGTCCAGAGGTCGGCTCATCCATTAGGACCAGTTGACCCTCAGCCAAGGCCTTAGTAATGAGCACAAGTTTCTTCTCTCCAGTACTTAGGGTGGAGAAATACCTGTCCATGAGGTGAACGATACCCAGTTCCATCATCAACTCATGATACTTATCCAAGGAGTTCCTGGTTCCCGCAAGTAACACATCCTTTACCGGTATCTCAGGTGACGAGAATTCCGCAGGCACATAGCCCTTGGATATTTCATCTCCATTGAGAGCTCTGACAACAGACCTCAGGAGAGTGGTCTTACCAGCGCCGTTCTGGCCCAGTAATAGATTTACCCCTCTTGAGAGCTCGAGGTCAAAGCTGGAAAGCAGTCTTTTCCCTATCCTAACCTCAATTCCCTGTATTAGCAATTCCCTTCACCAACACGTAGATCATTACGGGAGATGCAAGGATTGAGGTGATGGCAGTGAGCGGTATCTTGAAACCCAGTGCACCGTTGGATATTATCTCGCTGGACATCATGATCGTGCTTCCCAGCATCATGGAGTAAGGGATCAGCTGTGATGCACCTCCAGGCACTAGCCTTCTCACAAGGTGTGGAACTATTATTCCCACAAATCCAATTATTCCCGCGAAGGATACAATGAACCCCGTGACCAGGCTAATCAGGAGTATCCAGGCCGTTCTGAACCTGTTGGGGTCAACATCCTTGGAAAGGGTAAGTTCATCGCTAATTGATGCCAGATCAATCATTCTGGACGTGTAAATTCCCAGGACTCCCAGAACTACCACCAGTAGGGATAGGATAGCTACGTTAGTCCATCCAACTACCTCTATCTCACCCAATAACCAGAAATTCAGGGGAGGTACCTGTGGAAACCTTTCCTGCAGGTATGTCAGGAGGATTGATATCAATGATGAGAACACGTAAGAGACTACCACCCCTCCTATGACCACTCCATATACGCCCGTTTTCCTCCCGATAAGCAGGGTGATCGATGTGGAGAGCATGGAGAAGAGAAATGCAACAAGGGGAGACACGTAGGCAATCCAGGCGAAGGGCAGATTAAAAGCCAGTAGATAATACGTAAGAACCGCACCAAATGCCCCTCCCGAAGCTGTGCCACTAATGTAGGGATCCATGAGCGGATTCCTGAGAAGTAATTGCATCACTGCACCCGAAAGGGCCAGAGCTGATCCAACCAGGGCCGAGGCAAGTACTGTGGGTAAGCGAATCTGAACTAGAATGTAACTGTAGGCTCCAGAAGGATGAAGGAGTAGAGAGGGCGGTATATATACCTCTCCGTAAACTAAAGCAAGAAAGAAGATAACCGCGCTTGACCCCAGGAGTCCCAGACCCTTCCACACCCTAGAACACCGGGAGCGTTACGTTGAGCTCCCTCATCACGTAGGAGGAGTTAACGTAACTGGGCGAGTTCCCCTGCATGATCTCCCTCATCATCCCAACTCCGTAAACTGCAAGAGGTCCTGGTTCGTTTAGAAGGTCTGTGGGTAGGTTCTGGGAAAGAATGTATATCCTGTGATCCTGATAGGCCCTCGTTGAAGCTATCCCAGGTATGTGGTTTATCATGTAGGTCGTGTAACTTAGGTTATATATTTCCTGAACCACAATTACCTGGGGATTGGCCAAGGTCAGGGATGAGGGCCCAAGTAGGGGATATCCGCTCCGATTGGCGAATACATTCACTCCTCCTGCCTCCTCTATCACGTTATTGATGAAAACGTTCCCTCCCGCAGTATAGAATTCGTAGTTGGGACAGATCCAGATGAGGTAAGCAACACTGGTGTTTCCGTGAGAGGTATACCTCTGAAGGGTTGAGTTCATCCACGAGACCAGTTCCTCACCCTGGGTTCTGGTTCCAAGCGAGCTGGAGAGGTTAATGATGGAGTTCTCTATCTGCGTGAAGTTCTGGGCGTAATCGTCGTTGGTGAGGATCACGTTCAGACCCGCTTCCCTTAACTGGTTCAAGTTACTTCCTATGAGTCCCTCTTCATCCACCACGAGGGATGGATGCAGTAGAACTAACCCGCTCACGTTAATTGACTCTCCCTCCTCCAATACCGTGACGTTGCTCGGCAGGTAACGTGTTGCGTTTACCAGTTCGAGAAGGGAATAGGAGTAGGAGTCCACACCTACCAGCTGTTTTCCCAATCCCAGGGAAACTAGGATTTGGGTATCACTGGGAGCTAGGGACACAATCCTTTGAGGGTGAGAATTGCTCGAGTAAACAGGTCTATTCAGAAGATAAACTGAGGAAAACGCTATCAAAACCACTACCACAACAGCTATCCCGACGACGAGCCTTGAGTTCATGGGTTTGGATAGGCTATCCATATATATAAACTTGATGCGAATCCCAGGCTCAGAAGGACATTACGTCGCAGGACATCTAGGGATCTTGTGACAGTTCGTAATGTTTAAATTACTCTAAACTTTGTCACAGGTAATGAGATCGGTGAGGTGTGGCATTATTTCCAGGAGCGTAATAACAGGGATATTGCCCCTAGAAATCTTAGGTCGATGAGATATGACGTGGAGATCCCTCCTCTTAGATATCCTCGAGTATGCTGTCGCACCTTACTCCGTTCTCAGGAAAATATTCCCACAGGTTATGATGCTGGCGCTGGTGGTCCTGTCCAATGCTGTGATTTTTGTCACCTACCAGCACCTGGACTGGATCTCTGCAATTTATGCGGGTGTGAACGTTGTCACCACGGTCGGGCTCTATGCTCCCAATATTAACCAGATGCCTTCCATTGAGAAACTACTCTTGGTTGTAACCATAATAATGGCAGTAGGCCTTTATACCAGCATCATCCAGTCTATGGTGAACACTGTAGTCAGGAGGTCTTCGTGGGCTGACGCGAGGGCTAGATGGAGGGGATCTCACTTGAAGGATCACATAGTTCTCATAGGGACAGGGAGGGTGATAGTGAGTGCTGCTAGGAGACTGGAAAAACTGGGAAAGGAGTACATAGTACTCACGAATTCCAAGGAAGTACTGGAACAGTTAAAGGGCGACAGGGTGATACTGGGAAACCCTGAGGACGATAAGGACCTAATGAGTGCAGGGATTCCTTCAGCATCATCCGCAGTTATAGCTATGGAGGATGATACCAAGACCCTTCTTGTAACCCTGAAGGTTCAGAAGATTAACCCTCCACTCAACACCATCTGTGTGGTAAAGCAGGACTCCCTCATCGACGTGTTCAGGACTGCGGGCGCGGACGAGGTTATTCCCTATGAGGATATAGTTGGGAGAATCACTGCAGCTGCCTCCATTGCAAAGAACGTAGGAGGAGTTATCTTCACGATGGACAGGAAGGCAGACATGGTGGTGGGATTTTTTGATGTGAAGAAGGAGGTCAAGATGTCTTCCCTGCCCAGCGACGTGGTGCCCATCATCATTGTGGATAGCGGAAAGCTTAACCCCTACTTCTCCAAGGATACGGTGTTGAAGCCAGGGCAGACTCTAATCCTCCTGGGAAATCCTGATAAGTTCAAGGAGATAACCCAGATGGTCTCACAGTAAGTAGTTGAATTTAAACCATTTTCTTAACAGATGAGTTTATGGAAATCAGTATTAACCTCTTTGGGGGTCCAGACTCTCCCTCTGCATAGATTGGAACCACGGTTAAATCCGTTGAGGAGTTTTACGAAGATGGTCCCCTAATGGCCTTTCTTGTCTCCATCCCTCACTGTATCTTCAATTCCATTTATAATGTGGCTGAAAAGGAGGGAATGAAACTAAAGTGTAAGGTTAGGGCAAGGTACGTTCTAGACGAGAAATTCCTGAAGACTGGTATCTATAAGTTCGCGAGGATAATCTTGGAGGTAAGTAGTCAGGACTGCGACGAGGAGGATCTGAAGGACCTAATCAACAAGGTCAAGACGGAGTGTCCAATCTACCTGAGCCTCATGGACAGGATGGAGATTCGTGCGGTTAAAGGTGGATAATTTAAGAGAAAATATTCTCTATAAATATTCTTTTATGTTGATTAATCTTCTTAGTAGTGCTATACGGATTTTAACGTGGTGAGATATTCTTCAATAAAGTTCGTATTGAAATGAAAATCGTTCATAGATGAGCGATGACATTTACCTTAAAAGTGAAATTTAATTGGAAGATAATTGGGACAGAACTGAAGGACTTTTAGGTAAAATGGACTTGAAGGGATTTTCAGGAAAGTACTATTCTTAGGATAAAAACTATATAAGTTAGGCCAAAATATTCATTATTAATGTCAGTATTGTTCCTAGACCCCAAGGACATTGAGATACTGGAGTTTATGGTGGCAATGTTACATATCTCGTCATACAGACTATCCAAGATTTCAGGAATACCTGCCTCGACGGTTTGGAGAGTTCTGGTGAAGTTAAAGTCACTGGGGCTCATTACCAAGGATGGGAGGGAATTCAGCATAACTCCCCGCGGTCTTGTAATGGCCTATTACCTCACCAAGAGACAATCCATACGTGAGACTGCCCTGCAAAATCTTAAGGAAGCGTGGAAATATGAGGGGTCTCTCGAAGAGTTGAGAAGTTTTCTGGCCTCTCTTCAGGACTTCTTGATGAGATTTGAGATTTCTCCCATGAGCATATGTTTCAATCAACCCCTCTCTGTGATTAGCCTCATGCTACCCAGGGCCAAGGACCTCGATGAACCAAGCCAGCGCGTCTTAGCCAGGTTCATACTCCGCACCTTCCCCTCTGTGGTGTTACCCTCCGGATGCAAGGCGGTATTGAGCTTTGACCAGAATGGAGAGCCGTACGCCCTTGCCGCTGATTGCAAGGAAGATGGAGTGCACCTGTTTCACAAGTGTGCCCTAATCAACTCTGTTGTTAAGGCGGAGGTAAAGGGTCGTAAGTAGTGGATCTGCAAAGGTTTTTATTCAACTCATCTCTCTTGATGAGGAAGGGCCTTCACCCGGTTATTATTCTAAGTGGGTGCCAAAGAAAACATCCTACCCCCATTTACCACCTTCCGCCAGGTGAGACCAAGGAGTTAAGACTTTGCGTGAAGCTTGGCGTCAGGGAGGACTCGCGTTGTCCCTTTCTTTATCCATCCCTTAGGGAGGAATTTCATGAGAGGGTAATAAGAGGCAATCCGAGTAAGGTTACTATAGCTGGAGTGGAAGGACTTCTCTTCGTGGACGTTTTGCATCCAGAGAGAAACCAACGTATATTGAAGGCGATTCTGAGCAATATTGTCACCACTTTTGGAGTAGCAGAATACCAAGTGGAGGTTATAGATGACATTGTAGGTTTCTCCTGGGGTATGGTGGACGCACTCCCCTCAATAAGGGAAGGAATGGTTATAGGAATGATAAACAGACCCGGGGGTCTAGCTCCAGTGAGAGCACTCTACAGGATATTGAATGGTGCCCATGACTACTTCTCAAGAAGGGGTATTGACCCAGAACTCATTGAAAAGCTGGCCGAAGAGTCTCTGGAAAGGGCAACTAAGATCCTGAAATTCCATGGGGTATATCCCATAAACCTCACGAGAATCGGTATACTGAACCTGAGGGAGGCGTTGAATTTGGGATACTCCATGGACCTTGAAATACCCAGTCCCTGGTACGGTGAACTGGTTGAGGCAATAACTCCCCTTGTTCAGGACCCGATGCAGTCGGAGTTACTCTTCCTCGTAATAGGGGAGAAAGGAGAAGTGGAGGATTCCCTGAAAGAGGCAGAGAGGGTGGGTTTTCCAACCTTTCATGTGGGAAAAGTCCTAGAGAAAGGAGATGTTATTAGAATAAAAAAGAAACAGGATTAACTTAGTCTTTTATCCTCTCCATCCGAAGCTTCCTATTGGTACAGGCTGGTTGGTCACTATCTGGAACGGTGTCATAGGCGCTAACTGGTAAGCATACTGTCCTGCGAATAGTATGTCTGCCCTGGTCAGGTATCCAGCAACCAACGCGAAGATTGCAGCTACAACAACAAGGTACTTCACTGCGGTGGGAACGTCCATTACAGGCATTTGTCCTACTGCCTTGGATGGAGCCTGAGCCTTCATTCCCATAATAGGCAAACCGCTAATGCTCAGGTAACCTATTCCCGAAATCACCAGCGTGAGCGCAGTGAGTGCCATATCAGCGTAGAATGAGGCCTGAGATACTAGATAGTTGTAGGCAACTTGGTCAAAAACATAAATGAAGTTAACAGATGCCATGAACAGGAACCATGTGGCAAGTTCCGCAACGCTGGAAAACATCAGCAACTTGGTCAGAGTCACCCTGGCCCTAATCATGTCCTCACTCTTCCCGACCAAGGCAATGAGGTAAGCCAAACCTGTGGCGGCAAATATTCCGTCAGCCAGATAAAGTGCAGGGATTCCACCATTATTCCAGAAGGGAACCCCAGTAGTTGCAGCAAGTTCAAAACCGCTATACGTCGTGGAGAAGATGCCTGCGAAAACGCCTATCACAGCAATAATGCCTCTAATCAGCCTGCTCTTCATGTTAGCTAAGGTTACTACCATGTACAGGAACGAGAATAGCAGGAGACCACCAACGAACACTATACCCCTGGCCATCCAGGAATGTCCAAGGTTCGCAAAAGCTTCAATGGGCGAAGCAATGGCAGCGGAAGGTCTTCCAAGATCCATATCGAAGAATCCGAGAGCAAGGATTGCAGCGATAAAGGTTACAACTGAGGCCCTCCTGGTGAAGGATCCATATTTATCTGTAACTTCCATTAGGCCTATAATTGCCATCAGCATTCCTGCAATTTCCGTGAAATAGAGGGCTAGCGCAACATATTCGCCCCACAGTGGATACTGGTTTATCTGTATAATTGGTGCCTGAATTCCGAAAGAGGTCCCTGGAGAAGGTGCGCTAAATAGACCCATCTTTATCTGATTCTCTGGTTTACATTATTAATTTAAATAAAGTTTCATTTCACCATACCGATATGTTTAAGAGAACATATTTTCCCCAAGTCTTTTTTCCTTCCTTGAGGATGGTTACAAGTGGACGACATTCTTAACAGGGCTGAGGAACTCATAGGGGAGGACAGACTGGAGGAGGCAATTTCACTGCTCAGGAATGTGGATCTTGTCGAGGCGTACATCTTGAGGTCTGAGGCACTACGTAGATTAGGGAAAGTGGAGGAAGCGTTAAGGGAACTGGATGCGGGATTGGAGAAATTTCCGTTCAGTTACGTTATTCTTGCAACCAAGGCTGAGGTTTTAGAAAGTATGGGGAGGTTGGATGAGGCTCTTGATACCATTGACCAAGTCCTGGCTATATTACCATATTCCTCTGAGCACAGGTTCGTGAAGGCTAGATTACTTTTCAAGCTGGGGAGATATGAAGATGCCAATCTTGAACTAGCTGAAGTCCTGAGGGTTAATCCCAGGAACGTGGACGCCAGGATCATGAAGGCGTTTTCCTATTACAACATTGGACTCAAGCTTGACGCTCTGTCTGAGGTGAACAGGGCCCTGGCATTCAAGAAAGATGATCCAAAGCTTCATGCCCTTAAGGGAAGGATTTATTTTGAGACGGGTTATCAGAAACTAGCCCTGAGTGAGTACAAGATAGCCTCCCATTATGAACCCGAGAACCCCGATCACTATTATGACATCGCCCTCTGTTATTATACACTAAAGATGATGGATGATGCGCTCCTCTACGTGGACATGGCCATTGCAAGGGGGAGTAAGGCCTCCTATCATGCACTCAAGGCAGCAATACTTAACGAGATGGGCAAGGACCCCTCACAGGAGATCAAAACAGCCCTTCAGCTTGATCCCTCCATCAAGCCAACTTTGGAGAACCTGTTAGGTGTAAAAATATCTCCGGAAGGAAATATCGATAAAATGAAGTGAGTTCTTAAATAATCTAGGCAAGTTAATCGACTCTAGATAAATAATGAGCCACTTGAAATTGTCCAGAAGGGACTTTCTTAAGGTAGGCGGTGCAGCTGCACTTGGTGCTGCCCTCATTCTAGGAGGCAACACAGTGGCCAAGAAGATATTTGATACATTCTCTGAGACAAATTACACTCTTAATTACCCCAGTGACGAGATTGTTTACTCCAACTGTTTCCAGTGCCTGGGGAGATGTGCATTAGAGATTGTGAGAACTCCCACAGGATTTCCCAGGTTTATCACCGGGACCATAGGATGGCACATTAATGACGGTGGCGTATGCCCTAGAGGGGCGTCTGACGTTTATTACTACTTCGCTCCAGCGAGGTTAAGATATCCTCTCCTAAGGGCTGGGGACAGGGGATCAGGTAAGTGGATGGCAATAGATTACGATACTGCGTTCGACATCCTCGTAAACGGTGCCTCGGCCAAGAGCTGGAGCAACCTGGGGGTTACCCCACAGGATCTAGGAGTTGCCAATTTCCAGGGTCTCATGCAGATAAGGGAGACGAACCCACATTCTCTGGTCTTCATGCAGGGTAGGGATCAGCTTATCCCTGGAATCACTGCAGGATTCTTTGCAGGAAACTACGGGACCGCAAATGCGGGAGCGCACGGAGGATTCTGCTCCATGAACGTGTACACTTCGGGCGTATATGTGACGGGTGGCCCAGTATGGGAATATGCCGGTCCTGATGAGGAGAGGGCCCAGTACTTCATTTTAGCAGGTCTAGCTGGAGATCACTTCCCCAACTGGATGAGGAGGATAATTGCCAGGATAAGGGAGAATGGAGGGAAAGTTGTCACAATTGCCCCTGAAAGATTTGGATTCTACTCCGTTTCAGATGAGCATCTCTTCATCAATCCAGCCATGGACGGAGCACTAGCCATGGGATGGATAAGGGTTCTGGTTGACTTCCACTATTACGTGTATAAGGCCTATCTAGCCTCCACAGGGCAAGGTCCTGCAGTCATTAACCCAATTACCCTTACACCAGTGCAACCTGCCTACGATGCGTCCTCCGGCCAGCTCGTAATGCAGACTGTTACTCCCTCAGGTCAGGTGCAGGCTATACCCAGCCTTGGTGATATCCCCAGCACTGCCGTGTTCCCGCATATTGACGAGGAGTTCCTCAGGTACTATACAAACATGTCCTGGCTTGTCATAGTAAATCCAAATCCACAGAACGGTGACGCTTTGGATCCCACGGATCCCACTGCAGGAAATAATGTAGGCCTTCATCTAAGGATGCCCGTCAACAACCCGGAGTACAGTAGTGCTCATCCTTGGCTAGAGGCGATAATGGGAAATGACGGCAATGTCTACTCCTACGTGGACACCCCATGGCAGAAGAACGTGATGCCAATTCTCACAATGGACGAGCTTCCTTCAGGTATGCAGTCAAGTATAGTGCAAGTTCCCTACAAACTCAAGAACGGGACGTCAGTTAAGGTCCCGGCCATCCAGGTAACAGTCCCCAAGGCTTTAGGTTCCTCAGAGACCATAACGCTCACCGTGACCACCGCATTTGAGCTATTTAGGGCAGAACTTCTCAACTACGATCCATATACCCCCTTCTCTTCCTCACCTCAATACGGAGCCTTGAATGTCGCCTATCTAGCTGGTATACCTCATAATACTGTGGTGACAATAGCTAATGAACTAGCTACTGTAGCTTTCCAGAAGTCCATTTATGAACCGGCACAGTGGGTAGACTATCTAGGTCGTTATCATGATCATGTGATTGGAAGACCGGTCTCAATTTACTTCATGAGAGGTCTAGCTGCACATGCCAACGGTTTCATGAGCTCAGCTGCCTACTACTACCTTGTCCTTACCCTTGGTGCCTGGGATAATCCTGGCGCTGATCTGTACAAGTATCCGTATCCTCACTACTTCCCTGGCCATGCCGTACCTCCACACCCGCTAGCCAATACCCCGCAGATAGATTCCAATATAGCCTCGGCCATAAGCGGGATGAATCTCTCCATACCCAAGGGTAGATCTGGATTCCTCAAGACTGAGTATATCTACAACGATGGAACGGTGGACATAAAGAACGTCACTGTGGTGGGAGCGGGACCCTATGGATATCCGGATGGACCAGATGACCTAGTCTTGTTCAGCACAGGAAGACCCTTGCTCATTGATAGAGGCTATAGCTGGGAGTTACCCCTGTCGACTCAGAGGTCGATCTCAGCCGTGGCTTACACTGCTTACTTTGCCAACAACTACCCGAACCAGGTTATGCCCTACACGGTCAATGCAATGATGTGGTATATTACTGCTCCTTACTGGAATAATGCCTACGCATTAACGGATCTATTACAAAAGGTTACCGAGAAAGGCAGTGACGGTAATTACGTGATACCATTCACGATCAGCTTCGATCTGTTCATGCAAGAGACTAACAACGTGGTTGACCTGATAATGCCTGACTTGTCATTCCTTGAGATATATGGATTCCACAGTATCTTCGATAGACCCACCAGCTTGCCTCAGGGCCCATCTGACTCTCTGAACTGGCCAGCCTTACCATCTATGTATCCAGTTCTATGCACTGGGGATACCCTACTCACCTTGCTCTGGTTGCTCAGAGCTTATCCAGGCCAGACGTCCATAACTCCCACGGATAATCCCCACTACACCACGCAGGATCCTATAACTGGCGGGAACCTGATTAGTCCTGTGAGTGTGACAGACCCAGTTAGCGGAACTCAGATATTAACCCAGGGTCAGCCCGGTCTCATCTCCACAGCTATGTATATCCTTAAGTCAGGAACCCTATTGGCAGGATACGGAAGCAACTTCGAGTACATACTTACGGACGCTGAGGGTAAGCAGGCTCCCAACCCTCAACAACTTAAGCTATATGCCTCCTTCGTACCAGCTTCATCCGATCAGCAGAGCGTAATTAACCAGATATTAAGCAGTGTGCCATCTGGGCAAACCTTCTCCACTGCTCCTACCTTCAAGATAGGGGCCAGTGACAGATCCTCAGGAACAGAACATTACTTCAGGATTCCGGTGAAGTTCCAGCCAGGCCTACAAACTAAGCTTCAGGACATAATTAACAAGTACGCTCCTAACATGTCTCTCAGCGACATTAACCCTGGTTACGTTAAGGTAGGGAAGGGTGGAGCTGTTTACGTGCTTCCCCCATCAATTAGATACATGAGAAACGTGAACATGTTCTACTTTTTGGGATGGGGAGCCTACATGCCAGCAGGATATGGACCAATAGGTCTACCCTACGTTCACAGGATTTACCTGGAGTACCTTCAGAAGTTTAGGTTAGCTGCGGCAGGTAAGTGGACCGGGTATAATGCAGCCTACTACTATTACTATTTAAAGACCGGAAACGCGAATCTAAAAGTACCTTCAGTGTTACCCAATGATAGCTATGGCCAAGCTTTGGCAAAGAACATACTGGACTATCACAGACCCTTCGGTGGGTATTATCCACCACCAGCCTGGGCTTCCAACATAACGTCAGATGGAATCAACGAGAGCGAGTATCCCTTAACGTTCTTCGTTAGAAGGCATGACAGGGTGTATCATACTTGGTCGTTCAACGTCCCATGGTTGATTGCAATCATGCCATACACTCCTGTGATGTTGAGTTCTGCAGATCCATACGTGAAGAGTATGGGCATACAGAGCGGAGATATGGTGCAGTTTGAGGCCATAAATGAACCTTGGAGTGGAGGTCTCAGGACCACGTTAACTGCGGTAGCATTCCTAGATAACGCTACCAGGCCAGGTGCTGCGTGGGTGATAGTCTCCGCTCAGGCATTGCCCGGGTTCAGAGGTCAAACGCCTGACTCACCTCAGGTGAAATACAGCATACTCAATAACTGGGCCAACATAGCTTACATGCCACCCTCTAGGGGTGGTCAGCTCTCCCCGACCACGGATAAGGCTTTCCCCATCATGTACCTTGATCCCATTACCGGTCAAACCTCGTGGCATGATAGCAGGATAAAGTTTGTGGGCAAGTCCTCCTCAACCCAGGTTCAGGTGACAGCAAACAAATTCGTGTATATGGGCCAGGACTTCTCCAATCAGGACATACTATCCACAATACTCAACCAGATGGGAGGTCAAATCTCGGTGAGTAATTCCCCATCCACGCCTACATTCGCCCATCCGGTGAACGTTCCTCACCTAAGATTTGACGCAAACAACATGACCTCAACAAGCATATGGAGCTTCGTGTCACCAAGCTCCCTAGCCCCAGGTTACACCATAGGTACCTACAAGGTGAGGTATGGGTTTGCAACCGATCCCTCAAGTCAAGGGTGATTTTCAGGTTTTGAGGTGATGTAAATTGTCCCAAACCCCACAAATTCAGTTGGATATTAAGCAAGGTGGAGTCCAAAAGGCTCTGCCATATACCCCTGTGGCAAACTACGCCATAATAACTGACCTGAACAAGTGCTTCGGATGCGCAGGTTGCCAGATGTCATGCAAGGAGTGGAACACCTCCGGAATGTTCGGCCCATTACCGGATCTGGATCCCTACGGAAACTTGGACGTAATGTTCTGGCTCAGGGTGCTATACGTGGAGGTTGGTAACTATCCCCAGACCAAGGTTTACAACATTCCCATCAACTGCTTCCATTGCTTGAACGCTCCATGCGTAGAGGTATGCCCTGTGGGCGCTACCTTCAAGAGAATACAGGACGGAATAGTCCTAGTGGATTATGAGGAATGTATTGGAACCAAGTACTGCATATACGCCTGCCCCTATGGTAACAGGTTCTTCGATTATATTGAAGGCGTGACCAAGAAGTGCACCCACTGTTTTGACAGAATATATGATCCAACCCTTCCGCCCGAGGAGAGGATACCCGCCTGCATTCACGGATGCATGGTCCAGGCAAGGATTTGGGCCAATAGGTTAGACCCCACCAATCCTGGTAACATACTCTTCGTGGATAAGGGAGGCTTCGTCCTAGGCCCGGAGACAGGTGCCAACCCAGCAAGCGGCTATTTACCGTGGCACAGCGCCTATGCAGCAGATGATGACGTGGAGCTGTTGAGCCAGTCAGAGTACTATAACGTGTGGACCTCCAATGGAGTGGTTCAGCTTGGTGCCCAGGGGAATAACTCGACCTACACTGAGACCCAGGGGAATAACTCGACCTACACTGAGAGTAACGGGTCGGGTTCCAACTCAAGTTCTTGATTTTTTAGGTGATCCATCTGTCAGTTTCCATTCTAGATGTTTTGAACGTGAGACATTCCACCTACGATATGTTCTCAGACCTCTTCCTGTACAAGTTTGATGTTAATGAGTACCAGCAGTTACTGGAGAAGGTCCGTCTCCTGGAGGAGAAGTTGGGCAAATACATGGAGGAAACAGGAGTAGAGATAACGGAGATCAGGAAAGCGCTTGAGGAGAGCAAAAGGAGCGACTATCTGATAGAGTATTCGTCCCTCTTCATTGCGGGAGTTGGGGTGAAACCGCTTATCCCGGTAGAGAGTAAGAGGCTCTTCTCCCTCATGGGCGAGAAGATTGCTACCTTCAAGTATAATGACGTGGTAAGGTTTTACAGCTCAAGGAGTCTGGTGCCCAGGTTAGGTTCCCAGTTCGCCCCAGAGCCTGACCATATAGCCTCCCTGCTGGCTTTCATGTCACTCCTGGTGGAGGAAGAGTTTCAGAGCAGGAGTACGGGAAGGGATGCCTTCAAGATTGTCCAAGATCAGAAGAACTTCGCCACATCCCACCTCTTTTCCTGGATACCCGACTGGATAAATGACGTCATCCATGATCCAAGGTCCAGGATATACAAGGTAATTTGCACTCAGCTGGGAAACTGGCTCAAGTTCGAAAAGGATTTCTTGGGTGAAAGGTAGTGCTCAATGCAGGTCTCCTGGTCTCTAAGAAGGCAAGGGAAATACTGGGAGACGATGTTCTTAGGACTGTGTTCGATGAGGCCAGGCTCTCTTATGTAGCAGAGATTGGTGATTTCATCTTTGAGGATCTGAAACAGAACGATGTCAAATCCCTTCTCGTCGTGAACGAGGGAAGTAGAGAGACGTGGATGGAGGATATAGACCAGAGGCTTGGAATATCTCCCCTGGCCGTGACTACCATACCCTACACCTGGTTTGAGAACAAGAGCAGGGATTTCGTTCTCGCTCTCCTTATGGGCTACTCCTCCAGAGCCCAGCTCATGGACCTGGCGTACAGGGTTCAGCCCACAAGGGCTTCCACGATCTCCAGAAGATCATTAATTAGATTGAAGGTATATGAGTACAAGCCCTATCCCGTCCTTTTCGACGAGGTTCACGCTGAGAGGGAAATAAACAAGGCCGTGGAGGCATGTCCGCTCAACCTGGTGGTGAAAGCCCCGGAAGGACCATCGGTGGGTTCACCCGAAAAGTGTACGGCCTGTGGGTATTGCAGTGCCTCTTCCTATCTAGGATATTTTGAAGTTCCAACGGCCACAACAGATCAGGTTGTTGCATTTATTAATGCGGTGGTGAGATATTACTCCAAACCAGCTTCACTGATGTTCACTGATGGAATGCCTTCGCAGATTGTTGAGGGGGTCTTCCCATTCGTTGTACCCTGCGTGGCCTCGGTTCATGATTCATTTGTACTGGCAAGCTACTCAGCTGGATTGACGCCCATAATTCACGTATCCTCCAGTTGCGGTAGCAAGGAGATGGCTCTCAAGAGACTAGAAGAGATCCCATCCCATTTCCCGGGAACTGACCTAAAGGTTAGGAAGGCCAAAGATGACGAGGAACTGAGAAAAGCGCTTGAGTTACCCCTCTTGGATCTGGGAAAGTCTACCATTCCCTCTGAGGTCCTCCTTCATAGAAGCAGGAGAAGATCCCTTCTTCTCTGGTCAATTGAAGAGATGTCAAGGAAGGTCTCCATGAACCAAGAGGGCGTTGTTCCAGGGGTATACAATGTGACCGTTGACCCCAACAAATGCGTTCTATGCGGAGTGTGCGTGAGGGCGTGTCAAATGCTTGTACCTGACCTGAAGGGCAACGACAGCCTAGAACTCACTTACAATATACCCTACTGTATTGGCTCAGAGAGGTGCGTGAAGAATTGCCCAGAGAACGCGGTTTCCGTAACAGGTTTCGCCAGGATCTCAGATCTCAAGAAGAAGACCATGAACAAGACGAAGGTGGCCAAGTGCAGGATCTGTGGAAAACCTATAGGGTCAGAGAAGGTTAAGGTAAGGGTGGACTCAATGTTGATATCCCAGGGACTTCAGGGCACGGCCCAATACACTGACGTGTGCAATGAGTGTAAGCAGAAGGAGTTAACTAAAATATGGTTGGAGAGACTTCTGAGTGGTAAGAGATGATTCCCTACCTCATAGACGTGGAGTCCGTATTTGACTTTTCCTCAGTGAAGGGGATAGATCTTTATAATGAGATTGCAAGCTCCGTTCCCAAGTATTATCCACCCAAGGAGCTGATTAAGATCGTGATCGGTACGCTCGACCTTTCCTCCGTGAAACCTTATCCAGACGCCCTTTTCCTTGAGGAACTGAATTATAGGGCGAGGATCTTCCTCATCACCAACCTCCCGAAGCTGGAGACCAAGTCCCTGCTAATGAAATACAACCTAGACGTGTTTGTGCAGGATGTAATATCCCCGGAGGACGTGAACAGGTATCACCCATCACAGGAAATGTTTTCCCATGCCGCTAAGCGAGCTAACACCGTGATGGGGGTGATGAACTTCGTCACGTCTAGGGTGGGTTATGCCATCAAGGCCAGATCCCTCGGAATGAAGGTCACTCTGCTCAGGAATCAGGTTAACCTTCCTCAGGACCTAGGGATAGGGTTTAAGCGAGACCTGATTTCCCTTGCTGAGAGCATGGCGCAACATAAGGTGGACACGAGCATGGGAGACTCAGCGTTGAGGTGCACCTGATGGCCACTGACACTGAAATCTTCACTTGGTTCAAGGAGCTCGGGATGAAGGTAGACAAGGTTACCAGTGGAGGGGTTTATTTCCATTTCACCGTCTCACCTCCCATGGTAGGCCTTCCGGTATCTGTGATAAGGACCACCCCAGAATCCACCTACTACATAGTCGCGGTCATCTTGGATCTGGACCAGTCCAAATTCAAGGACAACCCTTCTCTTATCTCTCAGGTTAAGAGGGAACTCCTCAGGCTCAATGTGGAGTTCTTCTTTACTCCTGACGAGAAGGCTCCTAGGAGCGTGCAGATTGCTAGGATTCTGTTCGCAGAGGGTTTATCCAAGAACGAGGCACTGAACACTGTCACACTTATAAAGAACGCTGCCCTGCTTGTCCTAGAGCTCCAAAAGTAATATTTTTGCGAAATCCTAGAACTTAGTTATGTCGAGAAATGAGAGTAGAATATTTGCACTCACAATCTCCTCTATTATAGCCATGGTTGTTATAGGAGCAGCAATCTACATCCTGGGGTCCATGAAGTTGTTGCCAGGAAACTACATTCTGTACCTCGAGTTAGTGATCTGGATAGTGGGAGTTCTCCTTGTTAGCTACCTTCTATCTCTCTTAGTCAGGAGGAGGCTCTCCACAGTTATAGGAGTAGATAACGCCTCCTCCCTGGGTTTCGTCATAAGGGTTATAGGCTACGCCCTGGCGCTGGCGGGAGCTGTGTCAGTCTTTAAGGTGGGTTTGGGCGAGGCACTGGCTGCAGGTGGATTTGCAGGCCTGGTCCTAGGTCTCGCATCGCAGGACGTGCTCTCAAATGTATTTGGAGGGATAATGCTCCTTCTCTCACGTCCCTACAAAGTAGGTCAACGGATCACGGTATCCACTTGGCAGTATGGCCTAGACTTTCCAACATATTCACCTAAGTATTTCTCCACGGATTACCTCATACCAGGCTATACTGGAACAGTGATTGATGTAACTCTCCTCTACACCATAATACAGACAGACGAGTTATCTGAGTTAAGGATCCCGAATAGCATCATGATACAGGCTGCCATCTTCGTCCACGACAAGGAGGAGAAGCGTAAGGTGAGAACTAGATACGAGATTTCGAAGGATTTTGACCCAGATATGGTTGCGGAGAGGATAAAGGAGGAGTTGAGTCATATGGAAGGTCTACTTGCACCACCTGTAGTCAGGGTACTGGAAGCAACTCAGACGTCATTTATCTTTGGAATTGATGTGGTTGCAAAATCCGTTTATGAGGAACCCGTCAGAAGTGAAGTCATAAAGAGGGTTACAAGGGTGGTGAAGTCCCTGTCCCGTGAAGAGAAAGTAAATGAAAGTAAATAGAATTTTTAAACTCTCCTGCGTAATAGTTGTTATGACGAAAGAGCTGACCCCACTCGAGAGACTTCAGTTAATTGTACCGGGGTATAGGGGTTATAAGGCTAAGGATCTAATTAGACAGGATGACTTCCTGATAAGGTCCTCCGTTAAGATGAAACTGGAGAACACATTGAACAAAATCGCTGAACTGGAGGCACAGATAGTTTCCACTTCTCCCTTCTCTCCAGAACTCAAGAAATTGGAGTTCCTTGCATCCAAGATCAGGACGCTCATATCTGAAATGGTTGCATCTCAAGGGGGAGGAGCGGACGTATACGCAAGATATAAGATTACTACTGAGGCCCTTGATGAGATAGTGAAGAATGATCTGAACCTGATAAGCATAGCAGATCAAATCTACAATGACATCAGTTCAGGAAAAGTGGACTCAATAGATTTCATGCTGAATCAATTGCGAGATATAATGGTGAAGAGGCAGGAATTATTCTTCCCACCGGAATACAGATGAACTATTTCACAAGGCCACTACAGCGTTGAGATTTGTGGTAGCATCACTACTTGGCACTCTGTAATACGATAACACGGCGTATATTCCCTGATGCTGAAATCCCATGTAAGTATATAACGAGATCTTCAGGATCTTTCATAGTCAAGACTAACTCGCATCGGAATCTTAGGTTGTGCTGAGTTAAGCAACTTTGGCTAAAAGGGAGAAAAATAATGTGAAAAGGTTTAAAATATAGTATACAAGTGATTCATATGTCTCTTCAAATTAGAGGTCAGGTAATCAGCACGGAGAGAGATGACGGAACTTCCTTCATGGCCCCCGACGTTCTGGTCTTTAGGTATCCCAGGGAGCAGGTCACATCGAAGTCTATTTTCATAGTTCAACCCACGGAAAACTGCGTTGTTATCATTCAGGGACAGGTACAGGCTGTACTTCCTCCAGGCACGCATAATATTCAGTCTCCGCAAAATCCTCTCTCCTCTTTCATGGCAAGGTTCAGGTATAACCAATTACCCTTTGATACCATTGCCCTCTTTATATCCATGACAAGGCACGAGGTCAGGATTCAGGGAAAGAGCCAGACAGACGATCTGGTTCCACTGGACTACGAAGTTGCCGTATACTATAGGGTGACCGATGCAGCTAAACTGGTTGTAAATATTCAGTTCGCTGGGGCCTTTTTCAAGGATGGGGACTTAGCAGCGTATCTAGCACCCATCATAGATCAGGAAGTTAGCTCTATTCTGAACCAGGTGAAACTTGTGGACGTCTATAAAAAGTTCGGAGATATATCGACCGCTGTAACCGCTGCATTGAAACAATTCCTAGCAGAGCTAGGAGTGGAACTAATCTCAGTCAGGGTAACCAGACTAATTCCTGAGGATCCAGAGCTCAGGAGAATAATTCAGCTTAGAGATCTTGGCCTAGACGTTGAGAAGGCTGTGAGGATGGGACTGGCTAGATTGCTCACTGAACAAGGTAATCCAGCAAGCGTTAACATGGCTATAGGCACTCCTTACTACCCCAACCTCTCCACACTGGTCAATCTACCCCAGAGGCTCCTTCAGGTATCCATGGGCTCTTCATCCCAGACGGAGGGTGAGAGCAACGAGCAAGATCAATCCAAGAGCTCTTAGCTGGAACGTAGGAGCAGGAATAGGTTACTCCTTCATCCTCACAATAATCATGGCCCTATCATCCCTAATCCTCAAGGGCTTCTATCCTCCTTTCCAGTTCTCCATTGCGCCGGTGAAGTCGCTTATAGTTTCGCCCGTTGAGGGAGTAGTGCAGTTACTGATATTGCTGGTACTTTTGGCCTTCGTCTTTCCCACAAGGGGTGAAATTATCTCAAAGGAGCTGAAGAACGTGAGGAAGCTTGCCATATTCGTGGTCGTGGGTTATCTTATCCTATCTCTTCTTCCCTACGCTATAACCACAGGCTACATCCAGACTTATGTGGGACTGGTTATTGCGTTCAATATCATCAATGGAGTGGTTGGAGGCGTGGGTTCCAGTCTTTAGTGGAAGGTCAGATCTGGAGGACTTTTTTGGTCTCGCAACTGGTCAAGGTAACATGAAGTTAACGAACAGGACACAGTAACCGGTCACTTCTGTCCAATCTTGAGTGAGAGAAAACATCTTTTCCTGGAAAGGCAGTCTGGTTCCCCTCCCTTACTCCTGATCCTTAGGAAAGAGGCTAGGGTAAATTCCATGAGGGAAGTGATGAAGGCGTAAACTTCTGCTTCTTCAGTCTCTTCAGGATCCTGTTGCAAACCCTCCACTATCTCCTCTTTCTCCTCTAGGTATTCCGACTTATCCCTATACACGATCTGGAACATCATATCGTCATTTTCGTATCCCTCGGTTGCCCTTTCATCGTCAAAATAGAAAGTCCCCCATTTAGCCTTATGTGGCTTTCCTGTCATCTCCAGTTTATCCACGAAGAACTGGCTAACTATTTCCTCCAGCTCCGTCTCAATATCCCCAACCTGCAACGCGTTCAGAAGGGGATAGTCGTAAAAGGTGTCAGAGCTAAACCTAGTGCATATATCCGCAAACTTCCGCCATCTCAACACCTTGTCCTCAAATCTCATCTCCCGCTATTCCTCTTTAGATGAGTAGGCGTCCAGCCATTTTTAATATATGTAAACATGTCCTTTACTTTGGTAGTTTCACTTCAATGAATTTGGTATCACTTGTCCTATCTTAAATAGTATCACTCCTCAATATATAGATTAGCATGATTGGTCTCAATTCTTCGGACTGGCATGTTACGTTCAGTGATATAATTGACGCTAACCTTCTGAGGAGGAGATATCAAGATTATGAAAAGTCCCTAAAGAGGAGTAAGCCAAGGGATCTTATGCTCGTGGTGAAAGACTTTCTCGCCTTCGTCAAGGGTCTAAAGACCAGCGTAACATCCTCCTGGCTCGCCAGTAATCTTGCGGAGCAGGAGAGAATAGCCAAAAGGATATTTACAGTGTTGAGGTTAAGATACTTCATTCTCTTCCTCTACAGAAAAATTGTGGATGGTCTGGTCACAAGACTACTGAACCTGATCAAGTCCCTGGTTACCCAGATCTCCCTTACCTGACTTCTTTTTTAGTTCATTTCGTAGGGCACTGTGTAGTTTCCTGAGTAAAGGTCTATCCACATTCCGCTCTCCGCATGTCCAGGTATGGGGCAGGCTATCCAGTAATATCCCTGGGGGAGGTCCTTCAACAGTCCTGAAACTGATGTTCCTCCTGATATTCCATTCCCGTCATTGTAGCCTATCTCGAAGATGATTTTACCATCTTGGGAAAGGATCAGCTGATTTGGAATTGGGGTGTTGTTCTGAACCACGGCCAGAGCATGACCTGTGGGTTCTGGGTTATAGAAGGTGAAGAAAATGCTCCAGTTGGCAGGGATGTATATCTTCATTTGACCGTTGGTAGTTCCATTGTAGTTTAATGGATTGGACGCTGTAGGCGACGCGTAAAGGTAAATAAACACGGTGTGGTTCTGCGCATTATAGTTAAGTTTTACCGCACCAGGAGGTAGCTGTTTGGTCTGGTTAGTGCTGGTATTTGTCACGTTGGAAGTGACGTTCTCACTCTCTGACGTGTTTGTGCTAACCTTGGTTGTGTTGTTTGTCTTTACTGATACATTCGTGGGAGTAACTGTGGGCTGAGTGGTTGTATGTCTCTGGGCAATCAAGAACACTGAAATACCTATTAATGCAATAATTATTATAACTAATCCAATTTGCCAAATCTTCATAGGATTGGGACATCAAGTGACTCTTTAAGTTTTTACCCAAATTTGGTGTATCGTTGAAAACCTTTGCTATAAACAATTAACTCACGCTGAACTACAGAACGTGGTAACCTCCATCTAGAAGTTAAACAAAACAAGGCTAATTAATTACAGTCGTAACTATTTAATAGATGAGGGTCAAAGCCTTTCTCCTGATACTGCTCTCCTTCCTGATCTTCCTGGCCATTTCATTGCTTCATCTCCCGCTCTGGTTATCGCTTCTTTCCGCCCTGATGTTCTGGGCAGGCGTAAGTCTCCTAGTGTTCCCCAGACTTAAATGGGGTGGGGGAAAGTATTACAGGATAACGTTCCTTACTTACTTCGTTTACCACTCCCTTGTTTACTCCGTTGTTCTGGGTTTGCTGGAACCGGGCGGGATAACGGCCCTCAGATTTGTGGGGCAGATACACGTGGGTTACGGTTTTGAAGTCCCTCCCCCGGTTGAGTTCTTCCCCTACTGGATATCCCAGTCCCCCGCGCTCTGGATAATACTGGGAGGTTACGAGGCTGACATTGTTCCTTATACAATCTTCATGGGGCTTCTCCTGGGCAATCTCATGGGGCTTAACGTTTCCTATATCAATAAACTTTCCTCGTCGAGGGAAAAGGGAGGGATAGCGATGTCTTTCCTTCTCTTACCTTCACTGGGAATAGTGTCAGGAGCTTCCTGCTGTTTGGCTCTTCCCACCATAGTTCTCTATACCCTTGCCCTTTCCATACCTTCTATAGCCTCTCCAATCCTCTTGGTTCTATCCTCGCCCACCTACTTCAATTTCGTATATTACGGATTGCCTATTCTCTCTGTTCTGGCCCTATACGCGAATCTTCGGCTTCTCGTGAGGGTGTTCCTATCGTGTGAGTATAGGGGTAGTTCAAGTAACCCCTTATAACTTGGTGACATCAATGAAAGAACACTTAAATTAACCGGGGAGTTAATTGGCTTGGAAGACGTTGGGTCTAAACTAGTTTGTTGTATATTTCACGTTTAGAATTCATTTAGCACTTTTCGGAACTTACCTTAGACTGAACAGTTTCTTGACATCACCAACCTCGAGGTAAAGAGTTTTAAGCAGGCGGGAGAGCCGTACGACTCCCAGGCTCTCCCCAAGGACGTATCTCAGGGAGAGGAGGAAGTTCAACGTGATCGAGATGAGCTTGACGTAACCAAGGTTCTTACTCCACGTCCTGAACGAACCATTCTCCAGGCCCAGAGCCTTCAGTTCCCTTATCACCACCTCCACGTCCCACCTGTTCTCCCATGCGGTGAGTATCTCCTCAGGGGACATGGAGAGGTCGGTGGAGAAGAGGTATCTCCTGCCGTAACCCTTATAGTCCAGTACAACTAACTTCACGGGGACTCCCAGGTACGTGACGTGGTGCTCTCCCTCGGGGAGGAGTCCAACGGGCACGGACCTGTCACCCTCGACGACCCGTGCGCTGGACTTGAGGGAGGACACCACGTCTGAGAGGAGGGTCCTCCCGTTCACGTACCAGGAGTCGAAGGTTATGACCTGTACGTTGAGCTCCCTCCTCAACCTGTCCAGGACCTGGAGGGTCATGTCCACCTTCGTGGAGAAATTCAGGTCCTGTCCCACGGCCTTGGCCATCTCGGCCACCTTCCTGGCCACGTACGCGTCTACGTGGACCAGGTACACCTCGCCCGTGACCAGGTCCCTCACCGTGACCACCAGGAGCTGGATGGCGGGGATGAAGGTCCCCTTCACCCTGGAGTAGAAGAACATGGCCAGGTTCCTGGACACGGTAGTACTTAGGTAAAGTTTTTATCTTGGTATTACTAATATAGAATGTGGAGGAATTAGAGAAGGCTTACAGGGAGGAAAAGAATGCTAGGATAAGGCAGAGAATACTGGGGGTGAAGATGTACCTCGTGGACGGGTTCAGGGAGTACAGGGTGGCCGAGGTCCTCGGGGTTTCGTACTCAACGGTGAAGAAGTGGGTCGCGAAGTACAAGAGGGGAGGGGTCGGAGCGTTGAGGGATAGGCCAAGGTCGGGTAGGCCCAGGAAGTACTCCAGCGAGGAGGTGAAGAAGGTGCTGGAGACAAGTCCCAGGGAGCTGGGATACAACCTGGAGGGGTGGACCATGAGGGCGCTGAACGCTGAGCTGAGGAAGAGGGGGATAGTTTACAATAGGTATCACCTTTACAGGGTAGTGCACCAGCTGGGGTACGGTTTCGTGACGCCCAGGCCGGTGAACGCCAGGGCCGAGGTGGAGAAGCACCGCGATTTTAAAAAAAGTGAAGGAACTGATGGGACGCAGGATAGCGTTCTTCGATGAGACAAGGGTGGTGGTGGGCACCACGGTGAGGAGGTGCCTCGCCAGGAGGGGTTCCAGGCCCAGGATCAGGGTGAACCTGGGCTTCCAGCACTTCTACGTCTTCCTCGCCCTTGACGCCATTTCAAGGAAGGTGCTGTACACCCTCTACAACTCTCCAGCAAGAACATGAAGAGCTTCGTTTACAGGATGGAGAGGAAGTGGGGCAGGGAGACCAAGTACCTCGTCCTTGACAACCACTCCTCCCACAAGACGGGGGCTATCCTGGACCTGTTCAGGAGAAGGGGAGTGAGACCCGTTTTCACCCCAAAGTACTCGCCAGAGCTAAACCCTGTGGAGAGGATCTTCAAGGACCTGAAGTTCCACCTTGCGAACAGGTTCTTCAACAACGTGGAGGAGGCAAGGGAGGAGGTGAGGAGGTTCTTCGAGGAACATCATGATCAGTTTAATCTTGATGTGGTCCAATATCTGGATTTAGATGAAATAGAGGTAGAAAACAATGGATAAAAACTTCCACAAAGTACTAGGGCATGGCCCTGGCGTAGGCCTTCTCGTCGAAGGTATCGTCCACCGCCACCTGCACTGGATGATCTCCAACCAGGAGCTTCACAGGTGGGAGCAGGTCAACCTCGGCCAGCTCGTCTAGCTTGCCCAGCACGCTCTCGTAGTCGAAGCCCAGGGCCTCGGCCATACTCGCTAGGCTTCCCCTCTCCGAGATCACAGCCAAAAGCAGCTTCCTCACAACGTCAGCCCTGAACTTCCTGAGCACCTCCCTCAGCGCGTTCAGGTAATCCCTCCTCCACCTTAGCGCCTCCTTCAGTTTCCTCAGCCACTTACCCCTTCTCATTATTCAAAACTCGTATTACCCTGGTAAAAAACTTTTCAAGGGCCAAGGCACTGACGTCAAGTTCAGGGAAATGCTATTCATTAAATACGCGAAGGTATGGGATAGCCCCAGACGTCTTGGCGATTTCTCCCACCCTCATAAGTTAAAAGCAGGCAGTTAAGTATACCATATGACAAGAAAACTTCTCATGCATGTAGGTCCCGTGACCATAGATTACGACGTCCTGGTAGCAGGACTTAGGGGTGACACGGGCTTCACCTCGCAGGAGTTCATAGAGGCCATGTCCTTCTCCCTGAAGTATCTTAGGAGGCTAATGGGAGCGGACGAGAGTTATCAACCCTTCATCATACCCGGAGGAGGTACTTCAGCTATGGAGAGCGTGGCCTCTGTCCTGAGGCGTGGAGACAAGGTCTTGGTGGTCTCCAATGGCGTATTCGGCGATAGGTGGAAAGCCATCTTCAATCGATATTCAGTGGCGGTAGACATCATCAAGGCCAACCCAGGGGAGTATGTGAAGCCCGAGGAGGTGGAGGAAAAGGTTAACGAGGAGAAGTACACCCTGGTGGCCATGACCCACGTGGAGACCAGCACCGGCGTCAGGGAACCCATCGCTGAGGTCACCAAGAGGATAAGGGATAAGGTGGATCTCATTGCAGTGGATGGGGTAAGCAGTGTTGGGGCTGAGACCGTGAAGGCGAAAGATTACCAGGTTGACATTTACCTCACCGCAAGTCAGAAGGCCATTGGAGTTCCTCCCGGTGCGGGCCTTCTCGTCCTCTCGGACAGGGCAGTGGCAAGGTTATCAGACGAGTCTGTAGCGGGGTATTACTTAAACCTCAAGAACTGGGTTGATGTGATGAGGAACCTCGAGGAGGGCAAAGGTTCATACTTTGCCACCCTTCCTGTTCATCTAATCTTCATGTTGAGCAAGGCCTTCGAACTCATGGAAAGGGAGGGACTGGAAAACAGGGTTAAGAGACATGAAAGGGTGGCCAAGGGTATTAGAGCTGGTGTGGAGAGCATGGGGCTGGATATTGTGGCCAAGAGACCTGAGGCTTACAGTAACACCGTGACCGGAGTTCTCCTTAAGAAGGCCAACCCAGCGGACGTGTTGAGGGAGGTCATCTCGGAGGGGCTGGAGCTGGCTCCCGGAGTTCATCCAGCTCTTGCTGGGAAATATTTCAGGATTGGGCACATGGGCTGGGTGAACCCCAACGACGTGATCACCACAATTGCGGTACTGGAAAGGGTTCTAAAGAGGCTGGGGGAGCCTGTTAACGTGGGTGAGGGAGTAAGGGCAGTTCAGCTCACCTATACCTGACTATCTCCTTTTCAGAAGTATCAGCCCTTTTCCAATCCTGACCACGAGCAGAATGGAGCCCAACTCCACGAGATAATCAATTATTCCCAGGGCAACGTAAATTCCAGGGGTGAGTTGCCCCGTCAACTCCTTCATGGTTAGCAGGCTCAGGGGATAATCGAAGCCCCAAAATAGAAGAGACACCAGAAAGTAAGTAATCTTCATCAAATATAGTACCGATAGCATGATTAAAAACAAATTTATTTCAGTTAACTCTCCCTGTTATGCCGAAACTTTCTTGAGGTACTCCATTATACCGCCAGATTTCAGGATGTCCAGAGCCATCCCCGTGATTCCCTTGCCCTTCAGCACTCGGCCGTTCACCGTAATTTCCCCGGTCTCCACGTTGATCTTGACCACGTCCCCCTCATTTATCTCCCTGGTGGCGTTGGGAAGGACTATGAGGGGAAGCCCGTTATTGATGCAGTTCCTGTAGAATATTCTGGCGAAACTTTCAGCTATAACCGCTTTAACTCCAGCAGCCTTCAAGGCTATGGCGGCCTGTTCCCTGGAGGAGCCCATGCCGAATACCTTCCCCGCGACTATTACAACCCCTTTGGAGGCCTTTTTATAGAACTCAGGGTCAAGTGGCTCCATGGCGTGCTGTGCAAGGTAGGCAGGGTCAGTGTACTTCAGATGCCTCGCAGGGATTATTATGTCAGTATCTATCTTGTCACCGTATTTGAGGACAGGACCTTCCACCATCATTGTAGATCCCTCGGGTCCGTTATGTACCCAGTGGCCGCTGAGGCAGCAGCCACAGATGGCCCAGAGAGGTAGACCTTAGCTTCATTGCTTCCCATCCTTCCCCTGAAGTTTCTTGAGCTTGTGGAAACTATCACCTCTCCCGGTCCCGCAACTCCGAAGTGGCCACCAAGGCAGGGCCCACAGGTTCCATAGGTCACCACACACCCCGCGTTAACCAGATCCTCTATGTAACCTAGCTCCATGGCCTGCTTGAACATGGTATAGGACGAGGGAATGGCTATGCATCTAGTCTTAACCTTCTTACCCTTGAGTATCTCAGACGCAATCCTGAAGTCTGAGAGCCTTCCATTGGTACAGGAACCAATGTAAACCTGATCCACCGGTACCTTTGACTCCTCCCTGGCCGTCTTAACGTTATCCACGCTGTAGGGTGCGGCAACAAGGGGTTCCAGTTTGTCAAGCTCTATGGTGTACTCGTCAGAATACTTCGCTCCTGAATCTGGCGTGACAAGCTCCACTTCCTTACCCCTCATGGTCTTTATATAATCCTTGGTCTCGACGTCTGGTATGAACATGAGGGCGTCAGCGTTCATCTCTATTCCCATGTTGGAGACCGTGGCCCTGTAGTCCATGGGGAAGGCCTTTGGATTTTCTACGTGGACCTCTATGGACATTCCGTTGAAGTAGTCGGCCTTGAACTTACCCAGCAACTCGAGGGCCACATCCTTTCCATTTATCCACTTTCCGGGGCTTCCCTTGAGGGTAACCTTGAATGGTTGAGGAACCACGAGCCACGTCTTACCCGTGATCACAGCAGCAGCTACGTCGCTAGCTCCCATTCCCTGGGCAAATGCTCCCACGGCGCCAGAAGTGGTGGTGTGACTGTCAGCTGCCACTATCACCTGACCAGGAAGGGCATACTGCTCAATCAGAAGCTCGTGTAGAATACCCACGTTTATGTCGTGGAAGTTGGGTAACTTCATCTCCTTGACAAACTTCCTTATGTTTCCCTGTATCTCTGCGCTCCTCACGTCTGGTGGAGGTGCCAAGTGATCGAAAGCCACCACTATCTTAGCCTTATCGAATATCTTCATCATGTTGGCCTTTTCCATCACCTCAATCACATGATAACCTGTGAGGTCATGGAATGCCACAATATCTGTCTTGGCCTCAATTACGTCTCCTGGAGAAACGGTTTTACCTGAGGCCCTGGAAAGTATTTTTTCAGTTAATGTACCTGTCATATCAAGGGAATGTATTATACGTGAAAAATTAAGCTTTCCATTAAACTTGGTTCGCTTCTCGTCCTGATTTCGTCTCGTGCAATGCGATGCGAGCCTTCTCACTGGGGCAGAGTTCATCGCTACTCCAGCAGGGCTTGCGGTGACAAGGGAGGTTCCATCTCCGTGAGAATGATAACCTCCACATCGATCTCCGCAGGAGGTCTAAGGAATGCAGTATGGTAGGAAGCTAGTCGCTTTTACAGGAGTTCTGTATGGCAGAGTGTTCTGCACCTCATAACTCGAAAACGTCCTGCGTGAATCAGAACTCGGTCCGTTTTTGTATATCCCGTTAGAAGCTCCTCAAATTTTCACGCGTGTTACCTTGTTGCAGGATAAAACAGGACCTATTTCCTTAAGATGTTATGTCCTAGTCAGTTAGACTCTCCCCTGGGTAGTCAGGTCTTTGTGGTCTTGGTCACCCAAGTAAAGTATTCCCCATGACAACCCCTGTGACTACCTTGACCTTCCATAACGTTAGGCGAGGTATAAGCTCAACGACAGGTATCCAAAAATTCCTGTCTCGTTCGCATCCCTTGACGTTCTATCGTGCTAGTTCTGACCTAGGCAGGAGATGTTTTCCGTATCCCTGTTATGTAACCCTTCCCTTTCTCATACGAGATAAATACGTATCCACAGTTGGGACATAACTTCGTGACTACGTTTCCTTCCCTGGTGAGATGCTCCTCAACCACCTTTTTGCATGATGGACAGGTTCTTCTTGCCATGAACAGGGTATTCGTGTAAAAACGTTTTAAAGTAGTAAACCTCGATCCCGAAAACTCGACCCAAGGCTCTCCCTAGATGCGTCTGTAAAGCACTTGTTTAAGGGGGTTTGGGTCTCATTGAATTTCATGTACTTTGTATTCAATTCTCGACCCTTGGAGTTCACCGAAGTCGCGGATTGAACCGCTCATCCTTCTCACTCCCATTAGGGGGATAACCCCACTCACCTCACGGTGAGGAAACCCCCACATCCTGAGGTTAAACCTGTTCAGAAACCTCCTCATGATGTTAAGTGACGCGTTGAACTGCCTATCAATTGCGAACCCACACCTCCCGCACCTGAAGGTCCTGCCAACCGTTCGGGAAACCCATCCACATCTGGGGCAAGACCTGGATGTGAGGTGCGGGTTCACCTCCACCACTTTACAACCGTATAGGGGAGCCTTATACTTCAACACGACAACCAGTTTCCTCCAGACAGTCCTTGAAAGCTTACGTGATAAGGATTCGCTGGCGTCATCGAACATACCTTGCTTATTCAACCTCTCGAAGACCAGAACATGATTATTGTATAGCTCAAGAATGAAGTTAGCCAACTTATGAAGCAAATCGTTAACCCTATTCCTCTCGCGATGAGAGTACCTCTCCATCAGTTTCTTGCCACCCTTCAACTTTCTAGAGGCAACTGATTGTACCTTAGCCCTCTTGATTTGCATGACATACTTCAAGGAGTAGAGTTGCTTCATAGAGATCGTGATGATTTTCTCGCCATCGTAACCGTCCAAGGAGTACAAGTTAGAATCGAATGCTACAGTTTCAGGTGGCGTGGTTGTTGGTGATTCTTTTCTGAACACTAAGTACACTTTATCCTCCTTGATGACTGGTTCTGTTAACTCCATTCCTTCCACTCTTCTAGAGAACCATCTTCTATCCCAGGAATACGTGATGTATTCGTGTGGTTTCACGGTTATCCTAACGCTCTTACCGAGGACTTTCCTCAACGTGGTTTTCACCCTCACGTAACCCTTCTTCACAAGCGGTGGTTTGAACTTGCTTCTCCCCTTCTCAAATCTCCTCCTCCACGACTCTAGGATAGAGTACACGTCGTGAATTGCCTGGTCAACGTAGTGTTTTGCCAGTCCTTGGGCGTTCTCCCTCATTAAGTATTCTCTTAACTCTTTGTATATTTCCTTCTTTTTTGGTAACTCTACTCTTCCATTCTTCACGTTAACTTTGTTGAACACGTACTTTATTCCTCTGTTCAGTAAGTTCACGTATGCACGAATTAGTTCTTTGCTTCTTTCCTCCTCATTTCTTATCGCATACGTTAAATGTATGTATTCTTTTTCTGGCGTAAAGGTTTCAATCCTTAAGTTCTTCAACACATTTCTTCACCTTTTCACGCTCATGACCTCTCGTTCCGCCAGAGAACGAGACTAGGATACTGATCAAGTCTTCAATTAGTTCCTGTTCTGGATCCTCTTTTTCGAGCACCACTATCTCGCAACCGTGTGCCCTGCATACTTCCTCAAGTATCTCGAACCCGAATCTCACCAGCCTGTCCTGGTGAGCCACGACTATTTTGTTTACCTCGTTGTTTAGTATCATTCTAAGTAGTTTCTGGAACCCTTTCCTCTTCATGTTCAATCCAGATCCCATGTCAGTGATGACTAGATCATGATCTGGAACCCTTTCCTTCAAGTAGTTCACTTGATTCACCAGGTCATTGTGTGCGTCTGATGATCCTGGCGTAAAGTACCACTTTCTTTTTCCTTATTATTCCTGCCAATCTCTCAACGTCCTCCTCCCGAAATCTCATTTTCCCAGATGGCAATCTCTCTGGTTTTATGTACCCCTTTTTTACGTATTCCTGCAATGTTCTGTAGGAGATTCCCAGTCTCTGGCACACTTCCTTGGGCCTCAGCATTGTATTTGATTTGTATACAAAGTATTTAAACTTCACGCTTTAGCGGAAACAGTTTTCAACGGCGTGGATAAAATACTCCATGTTTCCACCTGATGTGGGGCGTAAGTAATGCTAAATCTAGTCAGAGAACCGAGCCTTCAGTAAGTTTTTACCCTTGTATCTAAATGTAAAGTTAGAGGATAAAAATTAGAATAAAAGTTCTGGTTAATGGAAACGTCTTGATCATGATTTTAAAACTATGGTGGTGTACTTATAACTAGAGATGTCGCTTGCTGAAGAAATAAAGAAGATACTGAAGGAGAATCCATCGATAATAACCGACGCTTTAATGGAGAGGCCAGATGTTCTTTATCAGATGCTGGCCAAGCTCATGCCCTGGCAGAGACTGGAAAGCGAGATCGAATCTGTTAAGGAATCCACGCAGAAGTCAATTGAGGAGGCCACCAGTTCACTGAGGCAGGAAATGAGGTCAATGATCGAGCAGAACATGAGGTCAATAAGGGAGGAACTGAAGAACTTCGCCACCAAGGACGACCTGAAAAACCTGGTAACCAAAGAGGACGCCAAGAACTTCGCCACCAAGGACGACCTGAAAAACCTGGTAACCAAAGAGGACGCCAAGAACTTCGCCACCAAGGACGACCTGAAAAACCTGGTAACCAAAGAGGACGCCAAGAACTTCCTCACGAAGGATGACGCCAAGAACTTCGCCACCAAGGACGACATTAAAAGGCTTGAGGTCGTCATTACAGGACTTGGAGCAAGATGGGGCCTACTCAGCGAGGAATCCTTTAGGGAAGGCGTCAGGGAGATATTGGAAACTGAAGGCATCAAGGCGACCAGGGAGGTCCTTTACGACAAAACAGGCGAGGTCTATGGGGAGCCTTCTGACGTGGAGTACGACTTGATAGTGAGGGACGGAAGTATCTTGATGGTGGAAATAACTTCCTCATTGAAACGTGGTGATTTGCCCGTCATCAAGAGGAAAAGGGAACTGTACGAGAGAGTAAGGAACGTCAAGATTTCCAGAGTCCTCGTTATCACTCCATTCATTCACGACAAGTATCCCGATAGGGTAAAGGCCATGGCAGGCGATATGGGAATCGACATAATTCAGCCATCGTCCATAGGAAATCAATCCGTTACCTGAATTTCACGGGTGAAGTAACCTTTTACCTTACTCCTGGATAGAATTCTATCCTCAAAGTACCCGCAGATTCCAATTATTTCTCATCCTTTTCACTAAAATTGGTCACAATCGAAAAGTATATTTTGGGCAATCCATATTATATAACTTTAGGATGGTTACTTATGGATGATGTAAATAAGAAAATAATTCTGTACCTGATGAGGGACTACAGGTACTCGCAAAGGAAGATCGCAAAGGAACTGAACATATCTCCCCCTGCAGTTAATTACAGGGTTGAGAGGATGACCAAGGACCTTATTATAAAGAGGGTTGCGCTTTACGTTAACCCCAACTTTTACGGGAAGTATCACGGTTACGTGGCCTTTCCCAACACCAGAGACTGGGACGGGGAGTACGTATTCAAGGTTAAGTGCATTGAGCACGTTAATGTATACGAGATAGAGGCGGAGAGCAGGGAGGGATTGAAGACCAAGATTAATGAGATGTCGTCAAAGCTGGGAGAACCAACCATGGTTTATATCCCCGAGCAAACTCCCTACAACCCGTCGACCTTCGATCTCAGGCTTCTCTCAGTCCTCAAGGAGAACCCCACAATGACACCTGTGGAGCTCAGCGAGAGGTTGAAGGTCTCCTCCAAGACCGTTAGGAGGCACCTGAGGTATCTCTATAAGAAGGAGTTCATAAGGCTGGTTCCCATAGTGGATCTGGACAAATCGGGCGTTATCATGTACGCCGTTTTCACAAAAAAGGTTGAGATAGCTAAGAAGTTCTTCCAGTCCACTCTGTTCAGGGAGGTGTCTGACAAGGAGGCCGGGGTATTTGTGAATATAGGGAACTCTATACAGGAGGTATGGGATAAGGTCAGCAAGTTCAGGGAGTTTGACTCAGAGGCAGATCTGATGATAGCCCAGTCCTATGACGTAGCGTAATCTGGACTTTATTCACTCAAGACTCCTACGTGTCTCCACGAAATTGAGGCTGCGGTTTCTCTTGAGTATTCCAAGTCATTTTGACGTGAAATGGCGAGACTGCCCCATAGTCCCATTATTAAGGTATAGATTCTGGCACTACTTCCTCTCCCACAGAACGAGACTGACGGAGTACCTCATCATCTCAAGGTTCCTGTTAGTCTTGGGTACGTCTTGAACCTCACGAGTCTATCCCTGAGGGACTCGTTGGGGTTAACGGATGACACCACCTTGTGCTGCAGGAGTAAATAGAGATTGTAGACGTCCGAAACCCATGTCCTCTTCTCGGACACTATGCGAGTTCCTGAAACACTCATTGCTGTCTCCCACGGAGAACACTACATATATTCCTCTAGAGGACACAAGTCCAGTAGACCCACGAGTAAAATGCCTTCACGTTCCTCCTAAAGTACATCCACATCTTATCCACGACCTTCACGCCCTCGTTCAGCTCATCCCTGGCTCTCCCCCATTCCATGAGCTTTGCTCACTCTTCCCTCCGTACCTCTTGATCCACTAATAGTTTTGATTAATTTTTGTCCTATGGCATGGATAGTACTTTCCTGAAAATCCCTTCAAGCTCATTTTATCTAAAAGTCTTTCAGTTCTGTCCCAATAGTCTCGCAATTATATTTACCTTTTAAGGTCAGTGGTGTTGTTGATCCATGAATGATTTTTATTTCGGCACGAACTTTCATGAAGAATATCTCACCGCGTTAAAATCCGTGAAACACTACAAGGACATCATTCAGAGAGCACTGTGTAAAAACTTACACAAAGTGCTAGTGAGCAACTTCCCGAGCACAAATTCCTCCTCCCTCTTAATCCCGTCCTCACCCTGCCCTTCCCGTCATACATGGGCAACCTAACGCTCATCCACCTGAGCCTGTCAATCCTCCTGTCCTTTATCACCACCGAGAAACCTTCAAGAACCTGTACCTCGCGTATCGCCTCCTCTTCAACTTCTTCCCCCTATCGTACCTCGGGCTTACCTCTTTCACCTCCCTCATCGCTAGCTCCTCCACCTCCTCAACAGGTTTATGAGCCAGCGTAGGAAATAGGGGGTCGAACACGATGCGTATCAGCTCCTCCTGAGTTGATACGCGGTTTGTATCTGAGTTGAGGTCATGGTACGACATCGTGTTCCCCTTAAAGTATTACTGAAAAATGATAGATTAATTTTGATCATCTCATATAGATTAACTAATTATAATTCGGAATGTAAACCTGAATGATCTTCAAAGGATTAAAAGAGGAAATAGACAAAAAATTGATAAAATAAGGAAATTTTTAGAAAGTTTAAAAACTATTAAATATCTTGTTAATTTCAACGTATTTATCATCACATTTTCTTTTTAATTTTCTAAATTCACTTGCTTTATATATATCGAAAGGGAAAAATGTAATGACATACCTTTCATTATCGATATCTTGAGCGACTATTATAAAATATGAATTTTCTGAAAATTTAAAACAATAAATTTCTCTGTATTCTTTTTTAGGTTGGGCAATAACACATTCACCTGTATTCCAAGAATCATTTATTTTAATCTGATAACAAGAAGGTTCAAATTCCTTTCTGCATACTAAATTCATCAATTTGCATGATATCTCAATACTTTTTAATTTATATGAAATGATATAAAATCTATCTTCTAATTGATCTTTTTTCTTCTTTCTGAATTTACATTCTATTTGACAGTTGTCAATTGTATCCATGAAATTCTCACACAAGGATTACCTAAATCATCTCTAAGATCTGGATATATATTAAGATTTGTTACCTTAGGACTTATTTCTATTATTTTATTTTCAACTAGAAGCTTTGTTACTCCTCTCTTCTCAAAACTAACATTTTCTACTTTAACAGACTTATGAGAAACAATATTTTCTTGTGAACAAGTTTCTCCCCATCTCGGTTCATTTGAATTTACAACAATAAAACCTTGCGATATTGGTGAAAAAGATGTCTTATCTTTATTTGCAATTACAGCAATAGGCATGAGGTACAATTTTATTATGACTTCCTCATCCTTAATGTTCACTACAATTTTAGCAGGTTTAATCTCTTCAATTTCAAAATCAATTATAGTTATATCCTCATTCCTCATCATATTCTTCATCCGTGTATTCTATATCTATGTAAACAGCATTGTTATGCTTGTCCTTACCTATTATGACTAACGCGTCACGAGTTTCGAAATGGTCTATTTCTCTCCCTAGATTTATTACAATTCCAGAATTATACTCTTTAAGTTGAAATGTCGACCTGTGCGTGTAATTAGCGTTAGTTACTATATTTGAAACAGTTGTACTTTGAGTAGTAACGTAGCTTCCAATCATATATAGTATTAATTTAATTTCGGTATATAAGCATCCTTCATTGAATGACTCTGGGGCAAAATAGTTTAATCCTTCCCCCATCTATTATACACTTTTAAACTATTTAATCTAATGTTGTGTAAGCCCTATCCTCACGAACCTTCCTCATAACTCAACCACTCCTCTTTATACTTGAAATCAAGGACTTACACTCCTCCCTCTTAAAGTACTCACTAATAAATAAGGAGAGGTTGCGAAATCAAGCCTAGTTCGGTTTGTTGTGTATTTCACGTTAGAGGCCCCTTAAATACACGACATGGGTAGCCCTTCTTTCACTTGTGGCTTAAGACAATGTCCGCAGTGATAGGAATTCTATGAGCTACCCCGCCCTGAACGGTACTCCCCAAAATCACCCCCTTAAAAATAAATCAAAATAAATAAAAAGCGGTTCTATACTTTTAATCAATCGTGATAAGAACTTATTTTGTATTTCATCTATAAAAATCAAATGAAGGAGAAGCTTGAAGTCAGTCCTCTTAACTTCCCCCTTGAGGAACAAGAACAGCGAGTAAAGGAACGTGGCCAAAACGAAGACGAGAAGGCGGAAGACCCAGCTCCTGGAACAGGTGAAGGGGAGGAAGCCCTTCACCTCCCTGTAGGAAGTCTCGATGGGGTTCCTGATCCTGTCGTAAAGCCTCAAGACCTTGTCCTTGGGCAGGTCGAGGTTGGTCGCCCTGGCGAAGTACTCGACGTGGGACCTCCTTCTAGTCACTTCACGACCGTGGACGATCAACCTGAAGCTGACTTGATCAGTCCTCTTGCTCGCGGTGGTGTAAGGGCCGTCATACTCCTCGTAAACCTTGACGTCGTCCACCGGGACGCCCACAATGTACCTAAACTGGGAGAGGAACTTTATGACCTCTACTGTGTAGAAGCCTGCGTCCAGCGCTATTATCCCAAAATCCCAGGGAGAGGACCTGCTCCACGAGGATTTTCACCACTTCGTCCTTGCTCATCCCGTTGTAGCGCGTGAAGGCTAGGATTACGGTTTTGCCGTTGTAATCCGTAGTAGCTGTGGCGTAGTTCCACTGGTATCCCTTATCCCCGCTTCCCAGCCCCTCCACCCTCTCTCCCCAGTACTTCACCCCCGTCCAGTCTACGCTCACGTCCACCTCCTCCACCCCCTTCAACACCTCCCTCGCCACTTCCTGTACCTCCTGGAGCAGGCGGTCCGCTACTTCTATCCCCTGTTCCTCCACGTAGTTCCTCACGGTCTGTGGGGATATATCGTAGCTTCTCGACCTGTTCTCCACCGAGTCTCTCCACAGGCAGGCCGAGACCAACGTCTTCGCTACCTCTTCCTTCCTTGAAGTTTAGCGAGGAAAGGGTTATATATCCTAGCTTCTGGATGTTTACGTTGTGGGAGAGTAGGGTGATCATGGGTAATATCACCATCCTAGTATTACCCACTCTCCCACAAATTTCTTTCTCCAGCAGAGTTCAGTTTGTTTCATGAGTTTTAATTCACATCCTCTCCTCCAGTCTAAAATAAAGCTCTAGTGATTTTTTCATAAACTGAATTTGGGGAGTACCGTGAAGGGCGGAGCTTCCTGCTTCATGGATGAGGCTTGCCATGGCAGAGGTCTAATCTCCACAGGCTCAACGGGTGGCTCCCACCCTGCCCTCCTGAGGAGGTTGAGGGAGGCGTTGAGGTCGCGGTCAAGAACTAGGCCACATTGGCAGGTGATGACGCGGTCTGAGAGGGAGAGGCTATGTTTCTTCCCGCACCTGGAGCAGGTCTGAGAGGAGTATGCGGGGTTTAACCTTAGGACCTCTTTACCGTGCTTCTGGTATATCTTCAGAATTTTCATAGACCGAGAACTTCACTTCAGTTCTGGGAACGGAGATCGTGAATGGTTAGGCCCATGGATTGTGGAGGCATCGGGTTGGTCACTCGATTAAACTTGTTTATCTATACTTTTCTATCAAAATAAGTTGAATTTTGTGCATTCCAGACTCTCTCCACAGGCCTAGGGCAGGGCATCATCCTCCCCAGTACTCTTCGGTAATATTAAGCCCTCTCTTAAAAAAGGTTTTACCACAAGTATTACTATGTGAGTTACGCTTTCATCCGGGATAACAAGGTTTTCCTGCTGTCCAATGGCACACTTACTGAGATAAACGAGAAAATTAAGGTCAAGGACACCGTGATAGGTTACGTTGTATCAGAGGAAGGGAACAGGATCAGGTTCACCAAGGTTCCGGTGCACGACTGTTCCAAGCTTCCCGTCTTCTCCGGAGTGTTGAAGGAGACTTCGCTAGATCGATCCGTGGCCGTGCTGGAATCCTCTGAGTCCGCCTGCATTCTGTTCAATCCCCCTCCCCTGAAGCCAGGACTCACATATGACGTGGTGGGAGGGAGAGTATTCCTCAGGGGTGACAAGAGATCTATCATGGACGCCATGGACCAGTATGATGTGGTTAAGTTCGCCCTGGAGAGATACGATGACGAGGAGGTGAAGAGGAGAGGAGTTATCTCCCTGGTCAAGCTCGAGAAATGCGAGGAAGCCATCTCCCTTTACACTTCCCTCAAGGAGAAGGATCCCGAGGAATCGCTCGCAGTGGCGGAGTGCTTTGAGAAGACAGGGAGGGAACTTGAGGCACTGAAGATCTACTCCTTCTTCTCGGAGGAGAAATACAGGGAACTTGAGGGCAAACTCATAGCGAGGGCGAACTCCCTGATAGCCGAGTTTGAGAAGCAGGGCAACCCCAAACTTCTGGTGGAGGCGCTAAACGTTATTCCCACCTACGATCTACCTGCGGTGAAGCTGGGCTTTCATTACCTGGGAAAGAACAAGGTGGATGAGGCCATAAACATGTTTGAGGAGGCCCTCCGCAGGAACAGGAACTTCCAGAACCTGGTTATCCTGGGATCAGCTCTTCTCAGGAAGGATCCCAAGAGGGCCCTGGATGTCCTGGATGAAGCGCAGAGGATCAGGAGAACCGCTCCCCTGGCCTACCTCAGGGGGAGAGCATTTGAGGAGCTTAACTCTTCTCCCAACGCAATGAGGGAGTACCTCTATGCCTGCAGGGAGGGAGTAGTGGAGGCCTGCTCCAAGGCTCTCCCCGCAACCAGGCAGGAGTTTGACCCCGATCAGTGGATTGGTTACGTGCTGTACGGCTACGAGATCAGAGCCGTTCTGGGAAGGGGAGGCATGGGTTACGTTCTCCTTGCGGAGAAGAACGGGAAACAGTACGCCATGAAGGTGATGAAGAGGGAGTACAGAATGGACGAGTTCCTCTATGAGGTCGCCAAGATGCAGGAGATCTCCAGCGGTTCTAGGAACATGGTGAGGATCCTCGCCAACTTCATAGACGAGAACTGGACCGACTACTACGGCTCTCCCCCTGCCATAGTGATGGAGTACATGGCCGGGGGTGATCTCAGGAGGATACTCGCCGAGGAGGAGTACTCGTCATTGAGGCACTCGGTGAGGTGGGGAGAGGTGGTGGCACTGATCTACTCCCAGGTTGCGGAGGCTGTGATTCACCTGCATAAGCAGGGTTACGTACACGCAGACATAAAGCCGTCCAATATCCTGTTTGACAGGGCCCTCTCCAGGTATGGGGAGGAGGCGGAGAACCAGCTCCTAAGGGGCGAGGTGGTGCCCAAGCTCTCGGATTTCGGTAGCTCCATCAGGGTTGGATCGCCGGTGATTCACTACACCCCCTATTACGCCCATCCCAAGCAGAGGTTTGGAGGGAGGGCAGAGACCAGCATGGACGTGTATTCCTTTGCAGTGTCCATGTACGTAACCCTCACCAACAACTTCCCCTATCCGGAGTGGCTGGAGAGGGAACTGGAGGAGGCAATCCTTTCCCCCGAAAAGAGGGCTGATGCGCTGAAGGATTTCTACTCCGTGGAGCCCAGGATGGACTACGTTCCTCAGGAGTTCAGGGAGATCATCCTCTCGGGACTAAGGGGAGAGGTGAGCATGGAACAGATTAGGAGGGAGTTATTGTACGTGGCGAAGTATGACTATAATTTACCTGTGGAGGTAAGCGTATAACTAGTTTCTCTTCAGCTAAAGCTTCCTCTTTCGCTTCCTCTTTCATGGTTTATGACTGGCAAGACAACGGAGGGGCCTAGCTCGGCCTGGTGTATTTCATGTTAAAGGCTCCTTAATACGACAATGGGGACACGGAGGGTTTTGGACTAGGACACATATTCGCGACAAGGAGAATTTGATCTGCTCTTGCACCTAGGGCCCACATGAACTCAATTAAAGACCGTGGAGACTTTGGGTCATGGCACTTACCGCAACTGAAAACCAGTAAGCTCCGAACCTATTTTACCCGTTCATCATAATATCACACTCAACTTATATAGCGCGTGACGTATAATTTCCTGTGCAACAGTCGGAAAGGGGCGATTCAGGTTTCCATTGCGAATTGTAATTAGTTAATCTACGTGGGATGATCAAAATCAATCTATCATTTTTCAGTAATACTTTAAGGGGGCCGAACACGATGTCATACCATGAGCAAACTAACTATCGAACCCGCATACCAACTCCAGGAGGAGTTGGTACACATCGTGTTCGACCCCGTATTTCCTAAGCACTGGCTCATAAATAAACCTGTTGAGGAGGTGGAGGAGCTAGCGATGAGGGAGGCGGAGGAGGTAAGCCCGAGGTACGCGAGGGGGAAGAGGCTGAAGAGGAGGGGATACGCGAGGTACAGGTTCCTAACTGGTTTCTCGGTGGTGATGGAGGGCAGGAGGATTGAGTACAGGCTCAGGTGGATGAGCGTGAGGTTGCCCGTGATGTACGACGGGAAGGGGAGGGTGAGGACGGGGGTTGAGAGGGAGTTGCTGAGGGAGGAGGAAGATGTGCTCAGGAAGCTGCTCACGTTCTACTCAGTGCTGGGAGGGAAGATGAACGCGAGGCTCTGGACCCCTGAGCTTGAGGTTGAGGGAGACTTCCAGTACGTGATAGCTGACGGGAAGTGGGTCAAGCTCAGGGGAGGGAAGGGAGTCCTCCTGGTGACAGGCGTCACGCTAGTACTTAGGTAAAGTTTTTATCTTGGTATTACTAATATAGAATGTGGAGGAATTAGAGAAGGCTTACAGGGAGGAAAAGAATGCTAGGATAAGGCAGAGAATACTGGGGGTGAAGATGTACCTCGTGGACGGGTTCAGGGAGTACAGGGTGGCCGAGGTCCTCGGGGTTTCGTACTCAACGGTGAAGAAGTGGGTCGCGAAGTACAAGAGGGGAGGGGTCGGAGCGTTGAGGGATAGGCCAAGGTCGGGTAGGCCCAGGAAGTACTCCAGCGAGGAGGTGAAGAAGGTGCTGGAGACAAGTCCCAGGGAGCTGGGATACAACCTGGAGGGGTGGACCATGAGGGCGCTGAACGCTGAGCTGAGGAAGAGGGGGATAGTTTACAATAGGTATCACCTTTACAGGGTAGTGCACCAGCTGGGGTACGGTTTCGTGACGCCCAGGCCGGTGAACGCCAGGGCCGAGGTGGAGAAGCACCGCGATTTTAAAAAAAGTGAAGGAACTGATGGGACGCAGGATAGCGTTCTTCGATGAGACAAGGGTGGTGGTGGGCACCACGGTGAGGAGGTGCCTCGCCAGGAGGGGTTCCAGGCCCAGGATCAGGGTGAACCTGGGCTTCCAGCACTTCTACGTCTTCCTCGCCCTTGACGCCATTTCAAGGAAGGTGCTGTACGCCCTCTACAACTCCCTCTCCAGCAAGAACATGAAGAGCTTCGTTTACAGGATGGAGAGGAAGTGGGGCAGGGAGACCAAGTACCTCGTCCTTGACAACCACTCCTCCCACAAGACGGGGGCTATCCTGGACCTGTTCAGGAGAAGGGGAGTGAGACCCGTTTTCACCCCAAAGTACTCGCCAGAGCTAAACCCTGTGGAGAGGATCTTCAAGGACCTGAAGTTCCACCTTGCGAACAGGTTCTTCAACAACGTGGAAGAGGCAAGGGAGGAGGTGAGGAGGTTCTTCGAGGAACATCACGATCAGTTTAATCTTGATGTGGTCCAATATCTGGATTTAGATGAAATAGAGGTAGAAAACAATGGATAAAAACTTCCACAAAGTACTAGTGATAGCTGACGGGAAGTGGGTCAAGCTCAGGGGAGGGAAGGGAGTCCTCCTGGTGGCCATGGGCGTCACGCGCGAGGGTAGGAAGGCTGTGCTGGACTTCGTTTTGGCTAAGGAGGAGGACGCGAGGAGTTACTGGAGGCTTTTTGCAAGGGTGTGGAGGAAGTTCAACTTCAAGCTCGTGGTTGCGGACATGGTCAGGTCCGTGGACTCCGCGCTTGAGCTCTCGGGAATAGACGCGAAGAGGCAGCTCTGCCTCAACCACGTCAAGAGGCGCTTAGACCGCGACGAAAGGAAGGAGATCGACCTCCTCGTGTCTGGCCTGCTCGCCGAGTTCCCCAACAGGATCAAGGAACTGGTGGAACGCGGTCTCCTCTCCTTCACCTCCCTTCCTCAAGAACTTCAGCGCCTCCTCTCCACCAACAACCTGGTGGAGTCCTTCAACTCCCTGGTGGAGAGGAGGAGGTTCGGCAAGTGCCACACGCCCCACAGGCTACTCCAGATCGTCTGGGCCATCGCCGATAACTACAACATTTTGGATAATTTTTTGCAGAAATGGAATAATATCCATATACTTTTCGTTTTCTTTACGATCGAGACGTTTCCACTCAATTAATCCTACATTGAATAATGAGAAATGAAGGAACTAGAATTCAATTCGCAATGAAGACCTGAATGGCCCTCGGAAAGGGGGCTGGCCATATTTCTACCGGCTGAGGTTGTGTATGAGGACGGAGAGAGGGATGTTCTCTCTGAGGATTTTGTTTCCGCCGAGGGAAATTTGAGATTGTTCGTGCCCCCCTCAAAGCTGGAATCTATTGTTGACGCCCTCGAAAGCCAAGGATTCAGGGAACTGAACCGAAAAGACGGGGAAAGGATTTTATCTCAACGACTATACAATATTTGGGAACTGGTAATTATCATACACGGAGATGGATACATAGATGCCCACGTAGAGGTGTCAAGTGATTACTTGCGCGAGAGTAATATGGACGTCTCCACTCAATACATCTCCGTTCCCTCAATTTACGAGGTATTCGACTTTTACAAGCATGTTTACCCTTTTCTTCATATATATAATTCGAAAAAGAAAAAATGGATAATTTCAGTCGATAAAAACTACGAATTCATATTGAAGTCACCTCTCTCCTTGACCCCATGGATGGCTGTGAGCATCATTCTCACGGCGGTACCTGGAGTGGGTTCCATGGCCTACGCATTGTCGAGGCTGAAAAAGGTTGATCAAGGGGAGATTTGATGAACTCTCACGTATTGGAATCGAAGGGGCCCTTAGGATAGGGGATAGGCAATTACGAACTTTCCTTATACTTGATACAGGTTTCAGCGGACCCTACGACCTGCTAATTCCACCCTGGGCGAGCCGTGAGCTCGGCTTGGAAAGCTGTAATGACATCACCACGTTAAGAATAACTTCAGGTGAAGTGAAGGCATGTGTAGTGGATCTAGAACTTTACCTCGACGGATTAAAGTATGTAGTCAGAGCATTAGTACCCTTTGGGTATAGGTCAGACTCGGTTCTTATGTCCATCAATCTTATGAGCAGAATTTCTAGAAGAGTCATCATTGATTTTCAAGATAAGGAAGTTAATGTGGAACTTCAGGAATCGCACTGAGACGAAAGAAGCCTATTTCACCTGTCAACAGATGACTTTGCCAATTTCAGGGCGGTACAGGGTTGGGCCATCCTCACGGATCTCTCAGGGAACCATGTGGACGATCCACGCTGAATAAACTCAAATGCCTGCTCCATCTTAACAAGGTTAACGGGGACGCGCTGACCATTTAACAGGAAATCCTTTTAGGTATAATCACGAGATTATCTCATGATAGTTAAAACGTTGATGAACCCGAATCCTCCAGTGATCTCCGTAACCGACGGACTCAAGGAGGCCTTCAGGAAGGTTAACGACCGTGGACTGGGAAGGGTTATCGTGGCAGATGAGGTGGTGAAGGGAATCCTCTCCACGAGGGATCTCCTCTCCATCCTCATGAGCTTCTGCCCCTCCGCGTGCACACAGGCCGACCTCTACAAGATGGGGGTAACCCAGGCCTCAGGTTACATGACCGTGAACCCCATGACTGTGGGCGAGGATCAGGACGCCCTCGAGGCAATCACCATCATGGTTACTAGGAACTTCGGCTCCCTCCCCGTAGTTAATGCGTTGAGGAGGCCCGTGGGGCTGGTTACGGAGAGGGACTTCCTCCTCATGTTTCAGGACCTAGACCCCATGTTCTCAGTGTCAGGTTTCGTCACGCCCAGGGTTAACACCGTGTTCCGGGACACCCTCCTGGAACAGGCAGTGAGGATGATGCTGAGGAGAGGGTTCAGAAGGCTACCTGTGACGGACGAGGACGGGAAAGTGGTGGGAATGGTCACAGCTGCAGATGCCGTGAAGGCGGCAGCTAAGGCGGTGGAGAAACTTGAGCCGGAGCTCTTCTTCGGAAGGAGGATCAGGGAAATCATGAAGACCCCAGTGGTGACAGTGGAGGAGGACAGGTCCGTGAATGAGGCAGCAGCCCTCCTTATCACCAAGGGGATTGGTGCCCTCCTGATCCTGGACAAGGAGGGAAGGGCCAAGGGGATAGTGACGGAGAGGGACCTCCTCATAGCCCTTCATTATCAGCTTCATCTCCCCTTCGCCAAGGGTAAGAGTCGCGCATGAAGCTAGTGATTACCGAGAAGCCCAGCGTTGCGCTGGACATAGCCAGGGCCCTGGGAAGGCCCGTGAGGAGACAGGGCTACCTTGAGGTCGGGGATTACCTGGTAACGTGGACCTACGGGCATCTCCTGGAGATCGGGGAGATAGCGCCAAAGAAATGGTCCCTGGAGGACCTCCCCATCTTTCCTGAGAAGTTCCAGTACACCGTAATCAAGGGGAAGGAGGGCCAGTTCAGGGTGGTGAGGAAATTGCTGGAGGGGGCTGACACGGTGGTGAACTGCGGTGACGCAGGAAGGGAGGGTGAGCTCATTGTGAGGGAACTCCTTGAGTACGTAGGGTACAGGGGGAAAGTGTTGAGGCTCTGGACCTCAGAGGCCCTCACCAGGGACGTGGTGCTAAGGGAGTTCAGGAGATTGAGGCCCGGTTCCCAGTTTGACAGTCTCTACTACAGCGCACTTGCCAGGCAGAACGGCGACTGGATAGTGGGCATCAACCTGACCAGGCTCGTCACGCTCAAGGCAGGAGGGGGAGAGGTCTGGAGCGTGGGAAGGGTGCAGACGCCCACCCTGGCCATGATAGTGAGGAGGGACCGGGAGATAGAGAGCTTCAAACCCGAGATCTACTACGTGGTCCTCGCCAGCTTTGAGGGCGGGTTGAAGGGGATCATGACCAGGAACGGGGAGGAGGCGAGGCTGGGAAGGGAGGAGGCTGAAAGGGTTGTGAAGGCCCTGAGCGGGGTGGAGAGAGGGAGAGTGGAGAGGGTGGAACAGGAGAGGAAGGAGGAGAGACCCCCACTTCTTCACTCCCTCACCTCACTGCAGAGGGAGGCTAACGTGCTCTTCGGGCTTTCCGCCAAGAGGACTCTGGACATTGCCCAGTCCCTTTACGAGGAGTGGAAACTGATAAGCTACCCCAGGACGGACGCGAGGTACCTGGGGGAGGGGAACAGGGAACTGGCCAGGGACATACTGAGGAAGCTCGGAAGGTCAGACCTCGTGCCCAGGGTGGACCAGGTGGGAAAGAGGGTGTTTGACTCATCCAAGTTAACTGACCACCACGCCATCATTCCACTTGACAGGCCACCTGAGAACCTTCCCTCCCTTCACAGGAAGGTGTACGACCTTGTGTACAGGAAGTTCGTGGGGGCGTTCCTTGAGGATTACGTGTATGAGATCCAGAGGGTCTGGATAAGACTGGGTCAGGAGCTCTTCCTTGTTCAGGGGAAGAGGAACCTACAGCTGGGATGGATGCAGTTATACCCGCACGAGGATCAACCCCTGGTTATTCCAAGGGGTGAGGTGAGGAAAGAGTGGGTCAGGGAGGAGGAGAGGGAGACCAAGCCCCCCGCAAGGTTCACTGAGGCCTCCCTCCTTCGAGAGATGGAGAGGCTGGGGCTGGGCACGCCTGCAACCAGGGCCGGGATAATTGAGACCCTCCTTGAGAGGGACTACGTGGAGAGGAGGGGGAAAAGCCTGGTGAGCACGGAGAAGGGGAGGGAACTGGTGGACAAGCTGGGGGACAGCAAGGTTGTTAGCCCCGACATGACCGCTGAGTGGGAGAGGATGCTCGAGGAGATATATGTGAAGGGAAAGGGGGAGAGAGGGTATCAGGAGTTCTTGGAGGGGATAAAGAGGTTCACGAGGGAGGAGGTGGAGAGGCTTATGAGCAGGGAATTCAAGGTGGAGAGGAGGGCAACCCCGGAAATGCTGAGGCTGGCCAGGAGCGTGGCCAGGGACCTGGGGGTTAAGCTCACGGGGAGTGGGATGGAGGAGGTGAAGAGGTTTCTGGACGAGAACCTCCCCAGGACAAAGATTGTGTGCAAGTGCGGAGGAGAGGTGGAGGGCTTCTCCAGGGGGTGGAAGTGCAGGAGTTGCGGGAGCGTGGTCTGGAGGGAGATTGCGGGGAAAAGGATCACCTTCAGACAGGCAAAGGCCCTCTTCCAGGGAAAGGAGGTTAAGATGAGGGGGTTCAGATCAAGGACGGGGAAAAGGTTCAGTGCAATAGTTTACCTTGAGGAGGGAAAGGTGAAGTTTAAGTTCCAGGATGGGGAGAGAACTGGTTAGTGGAGGTCAAGCACGTGTTAGTACGTTAGGATTCAGCGGTGACCTCAAGCAGGTAACTAAGTTTCTCTTCCGGAGGCTGGCTCACTCCTTTGGTATAACACCTTTCTCGCGGGCGGTTCTCTCTATTTCCTGGAGTATCTCATCTATTCCCTCCACTTTCCACCTCGACTTAACGTCATCTAGGCTCTCCTTCTTTTCCTGGTAAACCTTTATCACAACCTCGCTCACTAGCCTGTGTGCAGGGCTTCCGTGACCCGTCTTTATCCCAGCCCTCTGGAATAGGGCCCTTAATGTAGGGCTCTCCTCAATCTCGTCCACCACACACAGGGGTACATCCTTAACGTCCACTTTAGCGGACTTAAACTTCCAGCTCATATCTTGGTGTGTAACTCCTACACTAAAAAGGGTTTTCTAGAAGGATGTCAAATCTTCTTGGAGCAAGGGGGATTTTGGTTCGTTCAAGATGTCGAGATCAGAGTGCGCTTTAATGATGTCAGGTAGTAAGGTGTCAGGAGGCTAACGATACCAGAAAGCCTGCCTGAACTTGCATGGCCTAGCTCGGCTTGTTGTATATTTCACGTTAATGGCTCCTTAAATACACAACTATATGGGATAGCCCCTGGCATTTATCCAAGGTACACTACTCCCCTACTCTCGACTCTTATCTCTCTGGCTATCTGGCTCAGGATAGACTTTGCAGTCACAGAGTTAAGGATAATGTTGACGGGTTTCAACTCATTTCCCCTCCCTGTTCTCTCCATGACCCTGACCACCACCTCTTCAGCGGTGCCACCCTGAGAGATTGCCTCCTTCACCCAGCCCACCAGCTTCTCCCCATACCTCACGTTAAACTCCAGTAGTTCCTCCATCTTTTTCTTCTCGTACACTGGACCGTGAGAGATCACCACGTTATCCAGAGACCTGAGAAGTTCCTTAACGAGGTTGAGCGACTCCATGGCAGACCAGAAATCCACGTAGAAGGGGAAGACAAACCCCTCAAGAACCTTGCTCCCAAAGAACGCATCCCCCGCATACAGGGTGTCCCCAACGATGTAGCCGGTGTGACCGGGCGTATGGCCGGGGAGTTTAACAGGTTGAATCTCGGAGGGAAGAGACGTAGAGATGGAGTCCGTGATGGGCTCCTTCACCAGATCGTACGAGAAGACTGAGGATGAACGAGAACTGAACCCGTACGTCATTGCCCTTCTTCCCAGTAGGGACAGGGCCCACATGTCCTCGGGGGGCAGGAACTTGATCTTTCCCCCAAGGAGACCAGCGATGTGGTCCATGTGACCGTGAGTTGCCAGCTGAACCTCCGCCTCCAGGTTAAGGGAGGAGTTCTTCCCTCCCTGGTCTATCACTATTCTACCTTCATACACAAGAGTGTTGGGGCTACCCGGGTGGACCTCTACGTTCTTGTCAAGTTTCATGGAACAAGATATTTAAAGCAGTAGTAAAAAAGATATTGGAAAATCGTGGTGTCGTCAAACTTGCATAAATTCGTCTTATGACCTCGTACCTTCGCATTGAATTCCTTGAAACTTCAAAAATGCCAACATGACGACACTATGTGGAAAATCAACATGTTGCACCCCCACAAATCTATTTGGTAACGCCGTGAAGATATGTCAAACTTCACCGAGGTTAATAATATTCTCTGATGGTAATAGAAGCCAACCTGATCACTGGAGAGAAATATTTATATAGATCACAAAACAAGTTAATATCTGACATAAAATGAGAAGATACCTCAAATCGAGAAGGGCAATCTCAGGTGCAGTAACGGCACTGATCCTGGTAATAGTCAGCGTGGCGTTAGCCCTTGCAGTGGCAATCTTCGCCTTCGGCATTTTCGGTACCTTCAATGGGGCAGGCTCCGGAGTCCAGGTGTTAGGTACACCCACAATCCTGAATGTCACTGACGCTGCTAATGTTAATAATCATTATTATTATTATGCCGTAATTGAAGTGACCGTAAAGGATGGGGCATCGACTAATGCAATATTAAATACTATAGAAATAGGCTCGCAATCATATACCTTGAATAATAGCATTTCTAAAGCATCTGCATCAGGAACAAAAGCATCTGCATCAGGAACAACATATTATTTGCCACAGCCTTTTCAATTTGCAATCTTAAATGAAAGCGTATATGCAAAGTTTAGCACCAGCATCAATGGAGTAGAATTGAATTCTACGGGAGCACATATAGGTACTATATCGGATATACCTGCTGGATCAACAACCACCATATATTTGGTAGTTGATTTGGGCACGACGCCTCCAGGTCAACTATCCTCCACTAACGTGGGAAGCACCGTACCCATAACCCTTCAGTTCAATGCAGGTAGCCTCTCCCCACAGGTACCTGTAGATGCTCAACTCTCAGGTAGTGCCTATACTTCTTCCTGAACCAAGTCTATTTCCTAAAAATATAGTCAAATCTTTTTCTCCTTTTAAGTTTTTAGACTTATTAGTATGTTAAGGAGTAACTTTATAAGAAGTCCTGAATTATTAATAATGCCGCGGTAGTATAGCCCGGTCAAGCGTGAGCGCCGGAAGTATGCAGGCCTCTCAAGCCTGTGGCCCGGGTTCAAATCCCGGCCGCGGCACCATCCCAATTTTGATAGGAAGCTAAACAGCCCGTTTATGAAGTTAGTGCTTTCACGTAGTTCAGGATTTGTCCGCACTTCACCACTCGGTTTAAGGGTAATCCTCGTTCCTTCCCCTCCTCAAGGATAACATTACTTTATCCAGGAAACGCAGGTAGGCCTGATACCCCTCGAGGTCAGGAAAACCCAACCATCACGTTCACTGTACTTCCAACAGAATCAATTTAAAAAATGTGAAAAATTATAAAGACCTAAGCAAATACTAACACAGTGGAATAAATGACTCAGGAGATAGGAAAACAGAACCTACCTCAGGAATTTAGCGTAGGAGATTTGGGTGGGATTGCCACTATCTTCCTGGGATCTCTTCAGATCCTGAGAGACATTGTGGGGCTTGATCAGGCAAAGTGTGTAGAAGATACTTTAAGGAACTGGAGAAGTTCAGGTCAACTGACCGGGAGTGCAATAGTTAGACCCAACGAAACCATCAGGCCTGCAATCTCCATGGCTAATGGAGTCATGTCGAACGCAGTGCCTTTACCCGACCTTGGGTCATGGAGAAATAGTCAGGACCAAGGACGGTTACATGGTTTACCTGGGAAGGATTAATCCCAGCTGGACGGAAATGGTGGTGGCACAGGGCGGTTTCTACAGGCCGGTTTTCCTTGGAAAAACCTTCATCAGGAAACTGGGGGAGGCCCTGAACAGTTCCAGGGATATCCTGAGCCTGAACCTTGGAATGGCAGGCTCCTCCCTGGATCTGCTTGAATTCGGCGGAGTCGTTCTAGGACCTGAAAACGACGTTTACTCCAAGGGGTGGGTGAATCCCTATTCCATGGGCCAGTGTAACTCCACGGGGGATTTGGTGAGCTGGCTCGCTAATTTCGCCAACGATTTTCTCAATACGGAAAGGGCCACCGTCATCCCGCACGGACAGACTCCTTTTCAAGTTCAGGGCTACAACACCCACCGCATGGAGCTATGATAGGAGCCATTACTACTATTCCACTAATCCATGGAAACTTGCGCCAAATCTTGTTGCCATAAGCGAACAACTACCGGATGTTTACGCCACGGTTAGCAGGGGGATCTTTCCAGGGACGCCAGTTCATGCCGTAATCTCCATCGCCTCGTTCATAGGAAAATTCATTAGCCTTCAGATCCCGGAATTCTCCATCAGGGATATCCTGAAGGTAGGGATCGGGGCACCACTGCAGTCTTCCAATGCGTGCCCCTCATGCTCACAGTACGGGGACTTTGCGCAGATAGTGGGACTGGCCTCAACCCCCAAGATTGGGCCCTTCGCTCTCAATGGGCAGGACCTTTACGTTTCCCTGACAAGACCGGACCTGGAGCAAATGACGGTGGACGACATAGCGGAGTATTACTCCGCGGTGGGACTGGGTCGGGTTATGAAGCTTGGCCTGTCCTTTGCCCCTATCCTGGCTCAGGTCTGGGATGAACTAAAGGGGAAGTATGGAGACGTTCTAGCCTACAGGATCACCTCCTTCATCCCCGTCACTGATAGCCTGGATGAGGCGAGGACTAGCGCTGGAGAGGTAGCCCAGATTCTGACCAAGATCTACGCCATGGCAAAGGAGGCCCTTCAGGGATTATCCCCAGAGCTCAGGGGAGAGGCCATGCGAAATCTGGACGTCTGTTTCCAGGAGATAGCCTATCCCTTTGGTGACACCCAGGAACAGGTGAACGAGATTGTTCAATGCACAGTGGAAAGCGTTGGTTGGGTGAAGACCCTTTTTCCCAGGCCGTGATGAACAGGTTCCGAGTGATGTCACTAGGGGGCTATCTATCCCAACCTTACGGATGGGATCTTTGTGGAAAGGTTGACCAATTCCTCCCCTTTACTCCCCGAACGATGAAGAGCAGGAAACCCATCAAGATTAACTAAGGTATTAATCGTGGGGCAAGAGGGAATTTCACACAGAGGCAAGATAGAAGTAAGCTTGGTTGATAAAGAATTTCTCTATTTCTCTCTATACCCAATAGAGCAACTACAGTGGTGTTATTAAGGTATTAGTTCTGGAACCAGTTCTCTACCACTCCAGACCCACTCAATGTCTCAAAGCTCCTGTTTACCTTGATTGCCCTCTTCAACCTCTAGCCTGTCCCTGAAAGATGGCTCGTTGAAACTCACGACGATACATGCCTGTGTTCCAGGAGGAATAGACTTTGGAGTGGTCCCAAGCCCACGTGCCCTTCTCGGGCAACGTCCGAGTTCTCTAAACGTGTTCTTTACCCTGTCTCTCACGGAGAGCGCAACGTATATTTCTGAAGATATCAAACCCGTGCCAACGCTAGCAGTTTTTCTTCTGGCATGGGAACATGAGGAGGTCACTGGAAAACTCACAAGTACTAGCATAACTTCATCTTTCTTCCGGAACATCCCGTTCACGATCCTCCCGCTCTTCAATCTCCTTACTCTCCACAAGTTTTGCTCTCTCCTCCGTTTATCCGTGTTAAGGGCGTGTCTGGGGCATTAAGGCAGGAGAATCCCCTTTGCGTAAATCTTGAGATCCTTTTACTCACGCTCTTCAATGTTTCGCTCCCTTCGCGAACTCCCGCACCTCCGCATAGGTAGAGTTAACTCCCTGCCTCTCTCCCGTTCTTAACCACGCGATTGCACGAGGTACAGGAACATCTCTGAAACTGGTTTCCTTCACCTCTTGGCCATGAGCATACTCCTTGGGTAACAGATTTACCTTAATGAGGATAATACGAGAGCATTTCATAACCCATATATAGGTTTCACGTATTATAGTTAGGGATATCTAAAGTGACGTCAGCAGAGGTGTTGCGGTCGTTTTCTGACTATATGGAGTGGAAAATTGAAAAAGCTTCACATAAACTTCCTAGGGAATTGATCAGGAAAATGGAAGATTACTTGATAGATAAATATGCTGAAGATATTATTGAAATAGGGGAATTCATCACGGCTTTTACTACCAACGAGAATCTACTGGAAATGATCTCTGAGAAATATAAGATAATGAAGGAGGATCTTGAGTTCTATAACTCTATCATTGAACATAATACTGTGATTGGAGAATACAAGGAAATGGCAGAGGATAAATTAGGAAAGTTAATAGATGGATTGAGAAAAAACCAGGACAAATTCGTAGAGGAAGCATCTCAAAAATATTCTGGCGTCTTCATCATTTCCTACTACACACTTTATCTCCGCCTCATAACCCGTTTGTATCTTATGCTGAAAGACTTGAAAATTAAAAATCCAAATGTAAGAACCGTAGATTCACCCGAAGAAAGGAAGATTATTAGCCTGATAAATGCTGAGGTGTTTCTTTTTGCGATACCAATCCTCGTGTATTTAAGAAAGGGTAAAGTGATGGGAGAAATAACGACCCTACAAGGTATAATGTTATACCTTATAACCCAAGGCGAGAACACTGTAAATCCCAATTCTCTAGGACATAGGCTATTCCTGGCTGTTTTTAATGATTAGAAAGGCTGTGTTCGTGGATACCAATGTAATAATTTCATGGCTATTCGAGCCTGGTAACACGAATTTCAGTCTCGCAAATAAAGTGATAGAGTGTGTAAAATGGGAAGGGAGGGAAACCCAAGGTTCTAGAGAAGACCAGTGCAGAACTGGCTACGATGATTTTAGATCCCTTTTAATGACCTTCAGGATCCTAACTGACAACTTAGGGGCTGATTGGGATTCCTTAACTCTCTCCATACATTTCTTGGCTGTTCCCATACATATCTAGCATGTAATAATATTCCCGCGTGAGTGTAAAGTTTTTTACTTTTGGACTTTACATCTTCACTTCCGTCATCCGAGAGAGCTCAGATGACCTTCAACGGCAATATTTGCCTTGCTTACTTGGGCAGACGGCAATATTTGTTCAAGATAAATTGATTTAAATTGTTCTCTACATCAATAGAGCCATGCTCCGAAGTCTTCTGGAAATAATGGATCGATATCCGGATCTACCAAGGGAGGTAATCCTGAAGGAGAGCATTCTCCTGAACGGATTGAGCTTCTCAGACAGCGCCCTTCAGGCCAGTTACCAGGAGAAGGCCTACTACCTTTTCACGTTCGATCCAGACGATCCAGAACACGTAAAGGGAAGGGGAAGGGTTGTACCACAGGAGGTGAGAATCTCAGGAGGTCCACTGGGGCTGAGAGCCACGGTCATTCAGTCCAGGCACTCCTCCAGGTCTCCCTTCAGGGTGGACCTTGAGGAAAATCTCAAGCTCTTTGTGGATGGACAGCCCATAGCTGACGTGGAGTTCGTCCCAAGGCCCTCCTACTACGGTCAGGCTCTCAGGGACGGGATAAGGGTGGAGGAGGTTGCTCCAGCGATTTACTGGGGAGAGACTGCGGACGTTACGGCGTACAGGATATGCGAGTACTGGAACGTGAATCAGCAATGCAAGTTCTGCGACATTAACGAGAACTTCAGGTCGTGGGGTCATCTCAGAAAGGGACTGGGTGCAGTTGTTCCCAGGGAGTTAGTGGCTGATGCGGTGGAGGTCGCGTCCAGGGACCCTGGGGTGAGAAGATATCTCATCACAGGCGGAACAATCAGGGATGGTCTCAAGGAGGCTGAATTCTACCTTCAGTACGTCAAGGAAGTTGAGGAGAGAGTTTCGTCCCTTCCAGCCAGGTTAAACACTCAAGCGTTGAGGGTAGAGGTTTTACCCAGGTTCTATGAGGCAGGAGTTGACTATTATCACCCGAACCTGGAAGTGTGGGACGAGAAACTGTTTGCGCTCATATCCCCGGGAAAGAACCTCAACATTGGAAGAGATGAATGGATAAGGAGGACTGTTGAGGCAGTGAAGGTGTTTGGAGTGGGAAACGTGAGCCCCAACTTCGTTGCGGGAATTGAGATGGCCTACTCCCCTGACTTCCCGCACGGTTTCAGGAAGGTGGAAGAGGCTGTGAAGTCCACGGCCTCGGGAATAGAGTTCCTCATGTCCAGGGACGTGACTCCCAAGTTTGATACGTGGGGTCTGGAACCAAGGTCATGGTTCGGTATCCACGGAGTCTCACTGCCACCCCTTGAGTATTACCTGGAACTGTACAGGGCTTACAGGGATTTGAGGAGGAAGTACGGAATGCCGTGGCCGAGAGGTCTTGGGGAGGCTGGGCCTGGCGTTTCCAGGGTACCAGCTTCCGGGTTCATGGATGTGGAGTTCTAGCTACTTGAAGGGCTGAAGGGTTCAGTGCCGAGGACAACGTGAGATCTCGGAAATCCAGCTACCTGAAGAACCCTTTCTCCACCAGATGTTGCGGAGTAACAAATGGTAACGTTCTAACGTTAAGCTCACTTCTTTCATTCCCATCACCGAGGGCCTGGATGAGGTGAGGATGAGGGCTGAGGAAGTGGGCGAAATCTAGGTGAAGGTCTGCATGGCAAGGGAGGCCCTCTTTTTATTAGGTTAGATTTATAAATCTGTAATTACATTTCTTTCTAAAATCTTTCTCCTCTGAAAGTATGTGAAACGTAATGATTACCATTTTATTCTTTTCCTCTGCAATAATGTTTAGATGTATATCTTTTATTAAAAAACAGAAACTTCTCCTGTGAGAGGATTCGCATGCACTGGCACAGGTGCTTGTGTCGTAATCCCCGGTAATCTTATTGTAACATTGAAGACAGGAGTAATCATCTGGGTGCTCACAGACAAATTCTAAAGCCTTACAGATGTACTCTGGAGAGATATTTCTATTTCTGAACAAGGCTTTGATTTGCTTCAATGTCTCTTCCAGCTTTTGCCTTTTCTGTGGACTTCCAACCATCCAGCATTCTATTTCGCAATCGTCAATGTGATCCATGATGCGCTCACGCAAGGATTTCCCAGCTGGTCTCTCATATCCGTATAAACATTCATGTTTGTAACACTGGCTCTAATAACATATACCTTGTCATTCACGGTGATCTCTGTTTCGCCCTCGTGCAAAACCTTCATTTCCATCTTGGCCGGAGAATGAGAGACAAGTTTCATGGGGTTGCACATCTCTCCCATCCTGGGACTATCTGAGCTGACCACCACGACCGGGTTAACTACGCTCGAAATATTCTTATAATCAGGTGTCGCGTAAACAGCAATGGGAATCAGGTATACTGTGAGCTCTACATTCTCGTTGTCTGTCTTGATCAAGATTTTTGCAGGATCAATTCTCTTAACTTCGAATGGAGACCTACTTATCTGAAGGGTCATCGTCTACTCCCTCATATTCAATATCCACGCTCACTATTTTCCCTTCCCTGTCGCGAAAGACCATTACAAAGGCCTCATGAGACTCCACGTTGAATGGTTCGTTCGTGGATAGTCGTATTATTATCCCGTATTTATTATCCACAACTGGATTTGCAATTTCATGTTGATGTAAAGTACCCTGAGCCTGAGGAACGAAGTTAAAAGCCTCGCGGACTCCTGTGAGATTTAAAGATTCTCCATTCGAATATATTTCCTGCATGTGATTATGTCTCCGCGTTAGTCTAAAAGCTTTTGGTGTTTTAACTTGGAGATTACTCCATTTCGTTGCGTGTTTCACGTTAAACACACAACATGGTAGTTTAACTTACCTTTACAATCACTTCAATCGCACCGGAGCGCTTAGAGGGCTTTCATCCAGCAATATTTACTCTCCCCACACGGACAGACGGCAATATTTATTCATAATAAGTTGATTTAAATTGTTCTCCACTTCAATAAAGTTATGCTCCAAAGTCTTCTGGAAATGATGGACCAATACCCAGATTTGTGGCTACCCAACATTGTTGTATATTTGAGGAGCCTTTAACGTGAAATACGCAACAGACCAGCCCCAGATCTACCAAGGAAGGTCATCCTGAAGGAGAGTATCCTCCTGAACGGGTTAGGCTTCCTCATGTCCAGGGACGTGACTCCCAAGTTTGATACGTGGGGTCTGGAACCAAGGTCATGGTTCGGTATCCACGGAGTCTCACTGCCACCCCTTGAGTATTACCTGGAACTGTACAGGGCTTACAGGGATTTGAGGAGGAAGTACGGAATGCCGTGGCCGAGAGGTCTTGGGGAGGCTGGGCCTGGCGTTTCCAGGGTACCAGCTTCCGGGTTCATGGATGTGGAGTTCTAGCTACTTGAAGGGCTGAAGGGTTCAGTGCCGAGGACAACGTGAGATCTCGGAAATCCAGCTACCTGAAGAACCCTTTCTCCACCAGATGTTGCGGAGTAACAAATGGGTTAAACTCAAGGGCGATTCTGGCCACATGATGGAACACGGAGAAAGCGACTCACCTATATAAGGTCATTGAGGGCGCAGAACCTCATCATCCTATCGTGAACTTCGTACACTTCATTGATCTTCTTCACGTAGAACCAGTCCTGAAGTGACCTTAGGGCCTCCCTGAGCACCTCGTCGCTTGCGCCAACCGCTCTCTTCAGTTCACTCCACCTGCTCGGTAACCTCTTCACTATTTCAAGGTACATATCCCTGTTTCTCCTTCCCCTCAGAAAATGGGAGAAGGACTCCTTGAGAACCTTACATGCCTCCATTCTCGTCTCCTCCATGGCCCTCTCGTGATCAAGTCCCTGATGCACCCTGAGGTAACCATACAGGGTGAGCCATCCAGGTATTCCATCGAGTTCACCCACAACCTCGTCCACTTCAGGAACTTTCATCCCGCCCTCCTTAAATCCCCTCCTCAGGAACTCCCTCGACTGGGGTTCAGTGAAGGGCTTTAACTCCAGCCTCACGGGCTTCCTTCCCACCAGGGGAGATCCCTCAGGGGGAGATAACACGACCCTGATCAGCCCTGTCATGGATCCTGTAAACACGAAGGTGACGTTGGGAAATGAGTAGAAAACATAGGAGAGGATATCCCACAGCTGTTTTGTCACGGAGCTTAGCTCCTGAACCTCGTCCAGGATCACCACCACTTTGCCTGTCCTGGAAAGTTCGCCAAGAATATCACCTATGACCCTGCTCCTGTTCCTCAAGGTCACGGAGGGTAACGGCCCAAGGGTCAGGGAGTCCACCCTTGAGAAAATTCTCCTTGAAAGCGGATCCTGAAGACTCCTGCTCAACCTCTCCAGAAGGTCACTCAGGTTTCGAGCTCCCCACAGGTTCACGTAAACTGACCTGGACCCCTTGAGTGTGGCCTTGATCAAACTGGTTTTTCCAACCATTCTTGGTCCTAGGACCACGGTCCACATACCCTGTTTCACAAGCCTGGCAAGCCTCTCGGCCTCCTCATCCCTGAAGAGTAGCTCCCTGAGATCCTCCTTAGGCCTCACGTCGAACAGAATAACTCAGCACCCCTGAGTACTCAGCACCCCTGAGTTAAAATAGTTAAGGCTAGACGCCGTAAGTGATAAGGAATTTTGGAGACGTGATCGAATGCAAAGCTGACAAAAGAACGTTGCTCATGTTCAGAAAAACGATCCTTTCCAGAAACTATTTCTGCCAGACTACGAGGGGTATCTCCATTTCCTCCTTGGTCATTCCGCCGTGAGATCCCCTGTAACTCATCTCCTCCTCATCCTGCCAGTAGGAGTATAGCCTGTTATCCACGGGAACCCCAGCGTAATCGGGAACGTTCTCGCCTCCCGTTATTTCCCTGAGTTTCTCCCTGTCCAGTGTAATCAGACCATACTTAGAAAGGTATTCACTCGGGTTCCTCCTGGACATTATCATCAGGTTCCTGTGATCCCCGAAGGGTGGTAGATCAGCATAGTCCAGTATATCGTTCCCAATGATCACGTTGCTCTCTATGGGTACGTGTCCGTGATCCGCTGTCATGATGACGGAGTACTTCTCCGAGAGATCCCTCCCAAAGGTCTCCACCAGTCTGTAAACCTCCACGGCAGTCCTCATGGTATGCTCGGAGTAGGGTCCGAAGTGATGGCTCACGGAGTCCACGAAGGGAAGGTAAATGAACATGAACCTGGGACTCCTCCTCTCTGCGATCTCCCTCGCCTGGGTTAGGGCATCCCACGGAGAGTAATATGGGGTAACGTTCCCCAGCATGGACCTGAAAAGGGTTGAGGACGGTCTCATGGCAGGGGCCAGCACCACGGAGTCTCTGGGAAGATAGGGTTCGGCCTGCATCAGGTTTCCCATCTTCACCTCATCGTTTCCCAGGAGGTTCTCAATCCTTCCCTCTTTCCTGTTGAGAACCCTCCATCCCATTATCCCGTGCACACCAGGGGGAGTGGCTGTGAGCAGTGTGGTCAGCACCGTGACCGTAATCGTGGGAAAAACAGAGTGGATCCTCTCCGCTTTGATCCCAACTCTTTCAGCCAGGGAGTAACCCAGTCCGTCAACAAGGACGAGGGCGATCCTCTCCTTTTCGAGGTTGGCTATTCCCACGGGGGATCTCCCATAAAGTGCGTTCCTTACCTCTAGGGAAAGGGTATAGATGCTTTTATTCAGATCTGGTTCCACGCTCATATGTGTGGATAAAACTACACATAATAAGAATTTTCTAAATAGTTAAAATAGTCTATATAGAAATATAGAGATCTTCCTATAGTGTCATGTTAATGTGTTAATTTCTTTCCAGAAGTTAAATGCAAAGTCAGAAACCAAGGCTAGTTTGATGGCATCATGGATCTCCTGAACGCGAAGATCTACATAGTTTTCGTGAACTAAATAGACTCTTTAGTTCTAAATATTTTATGTAGAGTAAACTTTTTTTATAAATGATCTGAGGCCTTTATGAAACCTTCCAATCCGTTGAAGGATTACGAGGAGAAAAAGCTGGGAATATTCCACCTTAAGACCACCCTCTTGGCAGGGGCCGGGCAGATAGTTGATGGTTACGATTTAACCGCTGCTGCTCTGGTTCTCTCCATTGTGGAGGCGTCTTTCTCTGGCTACAACCTGGTTCAGCTATCCCTTATCCTCTTCCTCAGTATCACTCTGGGGAACATAGTGGGTGGGATTCTCTTCGGGTATTTGGTGAGACACGGAAGAAAGAGGTTCTACGGGATAGATGCAACACTCATGACGCTGGGGGCCCTGTTGCAGGCATTTGTTCAGAGCCCCTACGAACTTGCAATTCTCAGGTTTCTGCTGGGAGTTGGGATAGGGGCCGATTACGTTCTGTCTCCCCTGATAAATGCTGAGTACGCCAACAGGAGGGATAGGGGAAAGCTCCTGGCTCTCGCGGGTGGATTCATGTGGAATGTGGGGGCCCTGCTCTCCGTGGTCGCCACCATAGCCCTGGAACCACTTGTACCCCAGGACGTGCTGTGGAGGATTGTTTTAGCCTCCGGTTCAATTCCCGCCATTGCGGTCATATACGGGAGGAGGAAGTTTCCTGAGACCCCTCAATACCTGGCCTTCGTGAAGGGCGATTTGAACGAGTTAAGGGAAAAGTACGATGTTTCAGCTGGATCCATCAGTTTGAGAAAGGCGTTTCTAAGGACGTTTGTCCCCACTTTAGTTTTAGCCTCGCTGACGTGGTACCTCTTTGACGTCTCAGCTTACTCCGGTGTTTTCTTTGGACCCAGTGTGATAGCGAAGGACCTAGGTGTGAATGGCCTGGTTTTCGAGCTTATCATCCTGGGCGGATTTGCGGTTCCGTGGAACCTTGCCAGCGCAGCATTAAATGACAGGCTGGGGAGACGTTTACTTCAGGCAGTGGGATTTGCGGGAATGGGTACCTTTACCCTGCTCTTTGCCCTTTTCTTCGGCAAGATCATGGCTGTGGAGTCGCTTCTGCTCTACGGGTTCAGCACAATATTCTCCCAGCTGGGACCAGGAACAGTGGTGGGATTCTGGGGAGTGGAGCTATTCCCCGCAGAGTTAAGGGGAATAACGCAGGGCATTACCGTGATGTCAGGGAGGCTTGGGGTTTGGGTCTCATTGAATTTCATGTACTTTGTATTCAATTCTCGACCCTTGGAGTTCACCGAAGTCGCGGATTGAACCGTTCATCCTTCTCACTCCCATTAGGGGGATAACCCCACTCACCTCACGGTGAGGAAACCCCCACATCCTGAGGTTAAACCTGTTCAGAAACCTCCTCATTATGTTAAGTGACGCGTTGAACTGCCTATCGAGGGTGAACCCACACCTCCCGCACCTGAAGGTCCTGCCAGCCGTTCGGGAAACCCATCCACATCTGGGGCAAGACCTGGATGTGAGGTGCGGGTTCACCTCCACCACTCTACAACCGTATAGGGGAGCCTTATACTTCAACACGACAACCAGTTTCCTCCAGACAGTCCTTGAAAGCTTACGTGATAAGGATTCGCTGGCGTCATCGAACATACCTTGCTTATTCAACCTCTCGAAGACCAGAACATGATTATTGTATAGCTCAAGAATGAAGTTAGCCAACTTATGAAGCAAATCGTTAACCCTATTCCTCTCGCGATGAGAGTACCTCTCCATCAGTCTCTTGCCACCCTTCAACTTTCTAGAGGCAACTGACTGTACCTTAGCCCTCTTGATTTGCATGCCATACTTCAAGGAGTAGAGTTGCTTCATAGAGATTGTGATGAATTTCTCGCCATCGTAACCGTCGAGTGAGAAAAGATTGGAATCGAATGAAACAGCATCGAGGGGAGTCGTCATTGACAATTCCTTCCTGAACACCAGGTACACTTTATCCTCCTTGATCACCGGTTCTGTTAACTCCATTCCCTCAACCCTCTTAGAGAACCATCTTCTATCCCATGAGTATCTGATGTATTCGTGTGGTTTCACGGTTATCCTAACACTTCTACCAATGATCTTCCTCAACGTGGTTTTCACCCTCACGTAACCCTTCCTCACAAGCGGTGGTTTGAACTTACTTCTCCCCTTCTCAAATCTCCTCCTCCACGACTCTAGGATAGAGTACACGTCGTGAATAGCTTGGTCAACGTAGTGTTTTGCCAGTCCCTGCGCGTTTTGGCTCATCAAGTATTCTCTCAACTCTTTGTATATTTCCTTCTTTTTTGGTAACTCTACTCTTCCATTCTTCACGTTAACTTTGTTGAACACGTACTTTATTCCCTTATTTAGTAAGTTCACGTATGCACGAATTAGTTCTTTGCTTCTTTCCTCCTCATTTCTTATCGCATACGTTAAATGTATGTATTCTTTTTCTGGCGTAAAGGTTTTAATTCTTAAGTTCTTCAACACATTTCTTCACCTTTTCACGCTCATGACCTCTCGTTCCGCCATAGAACGAGACTAGGATACTGATCAAGTCTTCAATTAGTTCCTGTTCTGGATCCTCTTTTTCGAGCACCACTATCTCGCAACCGTGTGCCCTGCATACTTCCTCAAGTATCTCGAATCCGAATCTCACCAATCTATCTGGATAAGCCACGACAACCTTGTTTACCTCGTTGTTTAGTATCATTCTAAGTAGTTTCTGGAACCCTTTTCTCCTCATGTTCAATCCAGATCCCATATCAGTGATAATGATGTCGTGTTCCGGAACCCTTTCCTTCAAGTAGTTCACTTGATTCACCAGGTCATTGTGTGCGTCTGATGACACCCTAGCGTAAAGTACCACTTTCTTTTTCCTTATTATTCCTGCCAATCTCTCAACGTCCTCCTCCCGAAATCTCATTTTCCCAGATGGTAGTTTCTCTGGTTTTATGTACCCTTTTTTCACGTATTCCTGCAATGTTCTGTAGGAGATTCCCAGTCTCTGGCAAACTTCCTTGGGCCTCAGCATTGTATTTGATTTGTATACAAAGTATTTAAACTTCACGCTCTAACGGAAACAGTTTTCAACGGCGTCCTGACCACAACGTTTCTCTTTCCAATCATTATTTCAAGTTATGGTATAGTGGATACAATGATTCTCCTGGCCGGGCTTTCATTTATTGCAGTCTTGGTGACCACGTTGTTACCGGAGCCCAATCAGGTGAGCCTTGCAGAGAGGGAGATTCAGTTGAGAGGCGTTCAGGACGTTGCCGAGGAAAAATGACTTACCTGAAGGGGATGGCCGGTATGAGTCCGGCACCAACTAGGACCAGGTCCACAACAGTTAGGAGGATGACGAGCGTTATGACAAGTTCGTCTTTCCTGTCTAGCTTCCAGTAAAGTCTCCTTTTTCCCCTCATGAATCCCCTGGTTTCCAGCGCAAGGCCAGTTAGTCTTGCTCGTCTAAACAGGAAGATGGCCACAGGTATAAGCGATCTGTACAGCGCGCTGACCTTGTAAAGGGGTCCCTCCTCTCTCAGCTGTTGAAGGTTGTAGGCATCCTCCATCACGGAGAATATCCTGGGTGCAAAGGCCATCCCCACCATGATGGAGAGGGTGAGGGATCTGGGAAATCTTATGCTCTCCAACGCCCTAACCACGTCTGTGGTAGTGGTGGTAAGAAGGAAAAGCGATGACGCCAAAAGCATGGCCCATACCCTCATGGAGACCTGAAACCCATACTCTAGGGCTTGATAGCTCAGGTCAGTCACATACCCGAGATACCTGAAATAACCTGGAAACGTCCATATCACACTGTATGAGTGAAAAACTAGGTTAATTGTGTAGGGTGGGGTGAACACGGCAAATCCCCAGCTCATCCCAACTATCTGCATGAAACTGAATTCCATTATCGCCCTTAACCTCCTGAGGGGGACGAAGAACATGCTCAACGTGACTCCCTCAAGAGCTCCAATCCACCATATTGATGAGGACGCTGTGATGGTGATCCCAGCTATGAGGACCAGCTTGGTCAATGGATTGAGCCTGTGTAATAACGTGTTCCCAGGGATAAACGAGGTCAGCCTCTGAAAACCGTGAAGTCCCAGCACCTTGAAGAGGAAATAGATAGGTGTGAAAGTCCCGAAAATCACCAGAAACCAGCTAATTGCCTGATCCTGTAAGTTCAAGAATGTCACCTGTTAGCTTCCTAACGGTTCCATTTTCAAGGAGAAGGATTTGATCGGCAAAGCTTCTGGCAAAAAGGGGATCGTGAGTTGATATCAGAATTGTCTTTCCAAGTCCCCTAAGTTCGTCCCCGAGTCTCAACCTGCTCTCTATGTCCTGTCCCGTGGTGGGTTCATCCAGAAGAACGACCTCTACACCGCTGGCCAGTACGCAGGCCATGGCAAGCCTCCTGGCCTGACCGGTGGAGAGATAAAATGGATCCTCATCCCCATAACCTTGAAGGCCAAATCTTTTCAGCAATACCTCCACGTCAGTCCTCCCGGTACATGATGCCAATTCCTTGGCTACCGTGTCCCTTGAGAACAACAACTGAACGTCCTGGGGAAGATAGCCCACGACTCTTCCCCTCTGCCTTGGGGATAACTTCGAGATATCCTTTCCATTCACCAGGATATATCCCTCAAAGTTGAAATTTCTGGGCAGAAGTCCCGAGATTGCCCTCAGCATGGTGGTCTTCCCTGATCCATTCCTTCCAAGAAGGGCGTTAACCCCGCGTGGAAGCTCCAGCGATGTGTTCAGGATAACCCTGTCCCCGGTCTTCACCTGGATCTTGGCCAGGAGGGTGATCCCGTTATCGGAACTGCGAGTGGAGGCAGACGGATACTCGGTCGGGATCTCTACCTCACCAATCTCTCCATTAACCAGTGTTACCACCTTGTCTGCGATCTTCCTGAATTCAGGCTTATGTTCCGCTATTATCGTGGTGATCCCCAGTTTGCCTATCAACTCAAGTACCTGTCTGGTCTCCCACGGGTCTAGATTGGATGTAGGCTCATCCATGACGAGCAGTTCTGGCTCCATAGCAATTACGCTGGCCAACATAACGACCTGCTTCTCCCCCAGGGAGAGTTCCCTGATCTCCCTGTGAAGCAGGTGTGATATGTTCAGGAGGCTGGCCACTTTCCTGACTTTAGATTCAATTTCCCGAGGGGAATAACCAAGGTTCTCCAGCCCGAAGCCTATTTCGTCCATCACGTATTGGTGGACCAGCTGAGCGTCAGGATCCTGAAATAGACTGCCCACCACCACTGGCTGGCCCTCTCCGGGAACAAGTCTCCTTCCTCCCATCCTTATCTCTCCCCTGACCTCCGCCTCCACAATGTCGGGTATTACCCCATTAAGCAGGTTGAGGAAAGTGGACTTACCAGATCCAGTCCTTCCCTGGATCAGGACTATCTCGCCCCCTTTAACCTCCAGGCGGGGTATCTTTAACGCAGGTCTCCCCTTACCTCTGTAGATCACTTCAACGTCTCTGATCTCCAGGAACACTAAGTTACCACCCGGCTTACCCTGTTGGCGAGGAGCGCCGATATCCCTCCTACAAACACGTCTCCAGGAATATATGTCACCAGAAGATAGAGGACCCTTGCCTGATCAGGAACAAATCCGAAGATCAAAGGGGCCAGGAACCCATACGTTAAAAAGGGGTGGACGAAGGAGAAAGCAAACCCCAGGATCGCCCCCTCGAATACCGTCAATACTGTACCCCTGGTTCCATGCCCGAAAATTTTCCCCTTTGTAAGGAATATCGCCACATCCGTGAGCAGGCCGTAGGTGAGAATGTCCTCGATTAGCCAGAGAGGTTCGCCCGTAAATCCAAAGTGAAGAATATCTCCAACAATATCAAATACGGCCATGGTGAACATTCCGGATCCAACCTTTCTCACCACCCCCACAGTCAGGAAGAAGAAAACTATTCTGAGCCAGACGGGAGGGTTAACTATGGGGTAGATTCCCGCGGGGAGGAATATGGAGTCCCCGAGCACGTGATCGGCAATTGCAGTAACGGCTCCCCCCACACCCATCACAGCCAGATCCACGGCGGAAAACTTTGGCCTGGCCTTCCTCAGGATTAAGAACGCTGTGATCGTGGCTAGAATGAAGTAGCCTAGAACTAGAGGAAGTGGTGTGATCCCGGGTTGAATCATCTCCTTTTCACCGCCAGCACTCCCAGGGCTACAACCACCACCACGGCCACTAAGGCGAGGATGTAGTAACTGGTAAGGCTGTTACTGGGGTGAGATGAGGGAGCGGAAACCGGAATTACGGAAATGGTATTAGACCCGTAGTTCATTACGTAAATTTCATGGTTCTCCGGATCATATACTATCCCGTTTGGCGAGTTACCCACGGTGATCAGACCTAGCGAGTGGGTCTTAAGGTTCATAACTGCAACCACATCGTTCTTGTGCGCCACGGAGAGGTAGAGCGAATCGTTGGCCGGCACGTAAATCATGTAGGAGTATCCGTTAACCCCGAAGGTTGGAATACTGAAAACATATAGGATTTTTCCTGTAGTTGCATTAATGATTTCGACCTGCTGGTCGTAGGTAGCTATGGCCAGCTCATCTGGGGGTATGAAGGTCATCGCGTCAACGGTGGTGTCGTTCAGGGTGAAGTTATATACCACCTTTAAGGTATTGAGCGAAACTCCGTAAACAAGGTTGGTGTCATATCCGCCCACATACACTATGTTGGTGAGGTTATCATAGGCTAATGCCTGTGGACCGTTCATCACGGTGATAGGCGTAACGTTTCCACCCGGAGATATCACGTAGATCTTATCCCCGTACGACGCGGTTACAACCACGTAATTATCAGTACTTATTATTGAGGGGAATTTGCCCACCTGCGGTACGTTGTATGTTGAGATCACACTCCCGTTCCACTTGATCACTGGGCCTTTCTGGTAAACAATGTAGAAATATCCGTCCAAGTAGGCTATCCTGAACGGGACCGCCCCGCTGTATGAGGGAAGGCTGTAATTTTCAATTATTGACGAGCCTCGAACTACCTGGAGCATGTTGCTGGACTGAGCGATCACGTAAATCTCTCCATTCACATAGATCCCGTAACTGGGTCCCTCCCCTGAGCCAATCTGAACCTGAATTGCGCTCATTGCAACGAGCAGAAGGGAAATTAGAAGGATGAGAAATATTTTCATAGGTATATAAATGTAGATAGCATAATAAGTATTTCGTTTTTAAAGTGTTAAATTGAAAATAGTCTACTTCTGTACTTGGTCTATCCAGTTCTGAGCTATAAGGAACAGGTGAGGCTGGTTGCAAAGGTGTTATAACATCTACATCACAATCTCTCCTAAAACAGCAGATCAGGATAACAATTACGTTAGTACTTAGGTAAAGTTTTTATCTTGGTATTACTAATATAGAATGTGGAGGAATTAGAGAAGGCTTACAGGGAGGAAAAGAATGCTAGGATAAGGCAGAGAATACTGGGGGTGAAGATGTACCTCGTGGACGGGTTCAGGGAGTACAGGGTGGCCGAGGTCCTCGGGGTTTCGTACTCAACGGTGAAGAAGTGGGTCGCGAAGTACAAGAGGGGAGGGGTCGGAGCGTTGAGGGATAGGCCAAGGTCGGGTAGGCCCAGGAAGTACTCCAGCGAGGAGGTGAAGAAGGTGCTGGAGACAAGTCCCAGGGAGCTGGGATACAACCTGGAGGGGTGGACCATGAGGGCGCTGAACGCTGAGCTGAGGAAGAGGGGGATAGTTTACAATAGGTATCACCTTTACAGGGTAGTGCACCAGCTGGGGTACGGTTTCGTGACGCCCAGGCCGGTGAACGCCAGGGCCGAGGTGGAGAAGCACCGCGATTTTAAAAAAAGTGAAGGAACTGATGGGACGCAGGATAGCGTTCTTCGATGAGACAAGGGTGGTGGTGGGCACCACGGTGAGGAGGTGCCTCGCCAGGAGGGGTTCCAGGCCCAGGATCAGGGTGAACCTGGGCTTCCAGCACTTCTACGTCTTCCTCGCCCTTGACGCCATTTCAAGGAAGGTGCTGTACACCCTCTACAACTCCCTCTCCAGCAAGAACATGAAGAGCTTCGTTTACAGGATGGAGAGGAAGTGGGGCAGGGAGACCAAGTACCTCGTCCTTGACAACCACTCCTCCCACAAGACGGGGGCTATCCTGGACCTGTTCAGGAGAAGGGGAGTGAGACCCGTTTTCACCCCAAAGTACTCGCCAGAGCTAAACCCTGTGGAGAGGATCTTCAAGGACCTGAAGTTCCACCTTGCGAACAGGTTCTTCAACAACGTGGAGGAGGCCAGGGAGGAGGTGAGGAGGTTCTTCGAGGAACATCACGATCAGTTTAATCTTGATGTGGTCCAATATCTGGATTTAGATGAAATAGAGGTAGAAAACAATGGATAAAAACTTCCACAAAGTACTAGTGAAAGTTCTTCCTGTTTCCCCGAAAGATAAGGTCAATCTTCCAGTGAAAGTTAACTACAGAATAAAACTAAATTGTTATGCAAGTTACGAGCTATTGCAAGACCTCGCTCTAAATAATGAAGCAGGGTGTCCATCTTCGACTTACACTACTTTGCCCCAACTGGAACGAGAATGGTTCTTTCCATTTGCTAACTAGTAATTTAGAAAAAATATTTTAAGGGGAGGTAAATACACAATGTAATGCATAAAAAATTTCTAGCACAAGTGGCCTTGTATCTCTTCGTTTTTTCGGTTATTGTCCCAGCTCTAACCATCACTGTGGGCTCAGCGTCAACAATAAATGAGACATTATTCACCAGGTTGCATGGTTTCAGGGAGGTGAGCCTTCCCGGAAACACGCCAGTGATAGCCTCAATTTACATACCTTTGAGGAATGTGGATCTTCTGTACTACTACGCGGAGCAGGTGTCCAATCCTGGATCGCCCCTCTATCATAGGTTCCTTTCCCCATCTCAGGTCAAGAACCTCTTCTATCCCACTTCCCAGTTCTCCCAGGTAATGAATTATCTTCACGACAATCACGTTCGTGTTCTGTTCACGGCAGCGGATTCCGTGATAGTAGTTCAGGGAACAGCATCACAGCTGTCTCGGGTTCTTGGCATACATTACGTGTTGATGAGTAATGGGAGCGCGTATTACTACACTTCAATGGGGACTCCAAAGGTTCCCGGAATCATTGTTTCCAGCAACGTTTCTGCCCTGTTCTTCTCCCATCCGTCCACCCTTTTCACCCAGAGTGACGTGGAGAAGCTGAAGAGCAAATTCGATCAGCCAAACATAACGGCTCCTATAGAGGCTTATCCCTTACCTGATTTGAGGGGAGTTTATAACGTCTCGACGCTCATAGGCAGGGGGATAAACGGCACAAACTACACCGTGGGAATACTGGACTTCTACGGTGATCCATATATTCAGCAACAGCTGGCATACTTCGACAAGATATATGATATACCAGCTCCACCTAACTTCTCCGTTGTGCCCATAGGTCCCTACAATCCAAACCTGGGAATAACTGCAGGATGGGCAGGTGAGATAAGCTTGGATGTGGAGTCAGCTCACGCCATGGCTCCCGGTGCCAGCATTGTGCTCTATGTGGCCAACCCGAACCTTCCCCTTTCCTCGGTAATAGCCAAGATCGTGTCCCAGGATAGGGTTGATACCCTTTCCCAGAGCTTCTCAATCCCTGACGAGTTTATACCTACGTTCTCTGGTTCCCTGTTTTACCAGTGTGTGGTCCTCACAGATCAGTATTACGCCATGGGTAGCGCAGAGGGCATAACGTTCCTGGCATCCAGCGGAGATGAAGGAGGTAGCGGGTACAGCGCAGGACCTCTCGGCTCTGTTGGCTATCCTGCAACCTCTCCCTTCGTCACCGCAATGGGTGGGACCACCACCTACATAACCTTCGGAGGATTTTCCTTTAACGTTACGGCGTGGTCCAACTATGGATTTGTGCCACCAGACGTCAACTACGGTGGCAGTACAGGGGGAATAAGTCAGGTGGAGCCCAAGCCCTATTATCAGTGGGGGCTGACAACTCCCGCTGGCTTCCCCAACGGTAGGGAAATTCCAGATATTTCGGCAAATGCCGACGTTTATCCAGGGATTTTCATCGTGTGCCCGGGGAACGTCACTGCCATCTCAGGTGGAACCAGCGAAGCCTCACCATTGACTGCGGGTCTCCTAACCCTGGTAATGCAGTACACCCATTCCAGACTTGGCAACGTAAACCCTGATCTTTACTACCTCGCCAACACCAACTATGGGAAGGTCTTTTACCCCATAACGTTCGGCTATAACATACCCTGGACTGCATCGTACGGTTACAATCTTGTCACTGGATGGGGGCAGCTCAACGTGGGAGAATTCGCCTCCCTGGTGAAGGAGTTACCCAGTTCCCTCTCGATCATGGTTAACGTCTCCAACACCACCATCCTCCCGGGACAGAGCTTGACGGTTAAGGCCAACGTGACCCTGAACGGGCAGGAGGTTAATAGCGGTAACTTCTACGTCACGCTGGAGAGCGTTGAGGGCAATCTCACCACTGTGAAGTTGACCAATGAAGGGTCAGGCATCTGGTCAGCCAATCTGGTGGTTCCCCAGAATGATAGCGGTGTGACGTTCGTAACTGTATGGGGCGAGTCTAATGGAACAATGGGTTATGGAATGGTCGAGGCGTACTCTGGTTACTTCGTTCAGTTCCTCTCCCCAACTCCATATCAGGTGTGCTGGACAGGCTCGGGTATCAACGTTGTAGTCAACGCTACAACTCCCTCAGGCCAGCTAGCCCCGAACTCAACGGTGCTGGAACTGAACGTGTACTCATACAACATTACCAACAATTCCTTCACGTTGGTAAACCAAACCTCCCTTACCTTCAACCCTGCGGTGAACGCGTGGACTGGAATGATACAGGGCAACCTGCCTGCCGGCCCTCTCCTCCTTCAGGTGGTCAACTCCTTCGGATATGACGCTATCTTTAACGGGATAGGACTCAATTCCCTCTTCATTCTCTCTCCCACAATAGCGGAACCCGGTACGGTCTATCCGGGTCAAGACATAATCATTCAGGGAGGCCTGATCCCACCCGCCAACCTAATTTCCATGGCACCAGATACGGCAAACAATCTGATGACCGGTTCAAACATCACCGCCGAACTGCTTAATGACGGAAAGGTCGTGTCCACCACCCAGGTCCTCTACACAGGAACCGGTTACCTGGGTTACCTAAAGGTTCCCAGGAACGCCACATCAGGTCTGTACACGGTTCTCCTGTTCGCTTCATACGACTCCTACACACTGAACGAAACCATCCCAGGTTTTTACTACGGTCAAATATACGTAGGCTCCAGGATCAGTACACCCCTGAACTTCTCCAGCACCTACGTGATACAGGGATCCACGTTATACATTTACAGTAACATAACGTCAGCTGGTAAGGTAGTGAAATATGGAATGTTCTCAGCAACGGTTTTCCCAACCCTTCTCACTCGGAACTATTCGATCATCTCCACATTACTTGAGGTTCCCCTGTGGTACAACTCCAGCAGTGGTCTGTGGACAGGTAACGTTACCCTACCCTCAACGCTCTCCCTCGGTAACTTGACCTATCTGGGTAACTCCTACTTTGCTGAGCCCTTCAAGGTCCTGGTCACAGGAGTATCAGCCTATGGTGGCGTGACCTCAACTAACATCTCCAACTCCAGGGAATTCTTCGTGGAGCCATATACTCTCGTAAAGAATGACCCCTCATACTCCGAAGTTCAGACCTATGACTCAGCGTTCCAGAGCGATACTCTTCACGTGAACGGTAACCTGGTGAACGATCTCTTCCTGGGCAACAATACGCTGGTCAACAGCGACGTTATCATTACCCTCTCAAACGTGAGCGGAACCTTGATATTCAAGGACACGCAGGCAATCCTTGTGGACGTTCAGGCTAGCAGACTTATCCTTATTAACAGTAGTGTAAAGCTCATCAATTCTCAGGTCCACGACCTGATTGCCCTCTCATCCACGGTAACCCCAGTACAGACTGTGATCAGTAGCGTAACTCCTGGTCTCCCCATCATCCAGATAGGTGTAACGCCCTACGAGAACATCACGGGTAATGTGACCATCCCGATAACTGTCCAGGGACAGGACGTTGGGCAGGTAATGATCTACCTGGACGGGCAGTTGCTGGAGAGCTTCCAGGGTAACGGAACCCACCAGGTAAGCCTAGATACCGCTAAGTACTCAGACGGTACACACGAGATCAGCGTCACAGTGGACCAGACCGACGGTCTCAACTCCACAGTGAATACCAGGGTTGTTTTCGAGAACCAGTTGGAGTCGGTATCACAGAGGGTTACCAGTCTCAACGAAAGCCTGAGTGAGGGAATTTCCACAGTTCACAGTACTGCCAACGATGGGGAGATAATAGCCATAGTCGCCCTGATCTTGGCAATTGTTGGCATAGCGGTGGGACTTAAAAGAAGAGGCTAAACCTTTTTTCCCTTCGTGATCCTTCTAGCCAGTAATCTTCTGGTGAAGTATAGCCAAGGTAACTAGGGAGAGGAGAGTCGCGATCATCAGGAAACCCAGCCCCAGTTCATCATTGAACTGAAATAGGGACGAAAAGACCAGGCTTCCCAGAACTCCTGACACTATCTTGCCCGTGTAAAGGAGTGACGTGTTGGCCGTGGAGTACCTAGGTCCGTACAGATCTCCCACCAGGGCTGAAAAGAGGGGATAGGTTGTTCCGCCCATCACTCCCACTAAGGCTACCCCAACTAGAAGGAGGAGATTTTTCCCCAGGTCTCCAATCACCACTAGAAGTGTGCCCAGTAGGATTCCAGCGATCATGTAATCAATTCCCCTTAACCTCCCAAGTCGATCCGTTAGATACCCCATGATGGGCCTTCCCACCCCACTGGCAACTGGAAAGTATACCGTGGCGATGGCGTACTGCACTTCGCTCAGGTAGTCCCCCAGTTCCCCAAGAGATGACGAAGTGACAAGAAGCGGAATGGAGGCTAGAACGAAGGACGCGTAAATTAGCCAGAACCTGGTCTCCCTCACTGTCTCCCCTGGGGGAGTTCCCTCCACGTTCCCCGGGTAACTGGAGAGAATAAAGAGGGGCAAGAGACCTAGTGAGATTACACCTATCACCAGCATGGAAACTCTGAAACTATGGGAGAGTTCGATGAATGGGTTTGCAATTGCCCCTCCCAGGCCAAAACCCATGGATACAAGTCCCGAGGCAAGTCCTCTCCTTTCCCCGTACCACTTGATGGCTAGATTCAGGGATATTCCGTAAATAGTTCCCTCACCCACACTGCCAAGAGTCCACGTTGCGTAGAAGACGGGAAGGTTTGGTGCCAGGGAACTCAATATTAGCCCCAGGGAGAAAGCCAGCGCCCCCAGAGAACCCACTAGTTTTGGCCCCCTCAAGTCTGAGAGCCTTCCGCTCAGAACTTGAAAGGAGGTAGAGGAAATCACAAAGAGCGTAAAACCCACCTCAATGGCGCTGGGAGAGGAGTTAAATCCCTTCACCAGTAGGGGGAAGAAGGCATTCCATGAGTACTGATACACTGAATTGAATAACATGGCTACGAAGCCAGTGGTCAAGAAAAATCTCCTGTCCATGAAGCTTGAATCCAGAGGTGGAATTAATTGCTTTGGTGATCAAGGAAGGGGCTACGTCTGTTACGTGTTTCGCGTTAAGGGCCCCTTGAACATTCAACGTGTTGGGCAAATCCAGACCAGGAACACCATTTTTATACCCAGTATACACTCAATGATTATGCAGATCGCCATAGCTGCCCTCGGAACAGAGCCCAGGGACGAGTTGAAGGAGAAAGCTAGAAAGTTTGTGAGAGCCCTGAGCAGGTGCAGTAAGCAGGTGTTCATTCTGGGTGGTTACTGGGGTTTAATGGCCGTGATAGTGGATGAGGCCATCCGTGAAGGGCACAGGGTTGTAGCCATAATTCCCGAGGGAGCGGAGCACGTCATCATGCCCAGCGAGGTAATCAGGATTGACACGGGATGCGATCCCAGATGCAGATCAGTTTTCATAGCCAGGTCAGGGGACATCCTGGTTAGTCTAGGAGGAGAGACGGGGACCATGACTGAGATAATGATGGCCTATGCCATGGGCAAGTCCGTTTACGTCTTGACAGGGACAGGTCAGAGCACGGACAGGTTGGCCCAGGCCTTCCCGGAGAGGCTGGATGAGAGGGGATTTGGAGAGGTTCACTATTACGACGATCCTGAGCTGATGGGGGCAGAGATCTGCAAGAAATATTACGGTAGGGAGATCTAGTTACGCAATGATGACCCGTGTTTCAGCTGAGATGTGAGGAGAAGAAAAGGGCTGATCAAGTTTTCTGCATCAGGGAGAAGAACACCCCCTGGTTTGCGTAGTAGTTTCTCTCGAGAAATCCAGCCTTGAGGAAACTTTTCCTCAAGTTCCTCACAATCTCTAGGTCCACGATAACCAGGAAGGAGTTCCTATTCAAAACCCTGTAGATTTCCGATGCCAGCTCATCTCTCCTGCTCTTGACAACGTTGTAGAAGTAAAGTGGAGCATATACCAGGTCAAAATTGCCGTCCCTGAAGGGCAAGGGAAACAGGTTCTGCACCAGGTTGTTGTCCACATCTCTCAGGTAACCCTTTACCTCAGGCAGGGAAATTTCGTCGTCCCACAGGTCAAGGGAGGTGATCTCCATACTGGGAAAGCTCCTCTTCAGCACAAGGGTGAATAAGCAGTTCCCACATCCCACCTCCAGAACGTGTCTGGGCCCCAATCCTCCCACGAACTTGGTCAGAATCTTGGCGTAAAATAGCTCCTCATCTATGGTCACTCCCATCCTTCGGTAGGGTTTAAATTCCCAGGAATTGATGCTCTCAAAGAGCGACGACACTCCTTCACTCTCTCTTGGTAAATATAAGGGCAGACCCTAACTGTTAAGGTTCTGAGACTCGTTCCTCTCCAGACTTTTCAGGTACTCTCCCACAACCTTCTGTAACGCTCTCCTGAGCAGTTCCTCCGCGGAGGAAGGCTTTATTCCCATGGTGTTAGCTAGGTCGGTGAGAGAGGACTTCCTCTCCACGTTGAAGAAGCCCTTCTTATAGGCAAGCACAAGGGCCTGTAATTGTCTAGGGGTTAGTCCTGTATCGTTTTCCACTGCCTCCCTCGATCTCAGTACCCTGGGTTTCATGTTAAGTCTATTGAGCTCCGACAACATTTCCTTAAGATATCCCATGGAGGGAACCAGTAACCTGTACACTATCTCCTCCTTGCTGAGGGGCCATGCGTTGAGTATCATGGCGTCCGATCCCGTGAAGAACCTGCATGCAGAGCAACTCGGTGCCCTTGCCCAGATCCTTGAATCCCCCACGTTAATGACCCTGACACCCTTATCTCTCAATTCCTTTTTAAGCTCTGGACTAACCTCGGTCTTTATGAGGTGATCTGTAAATCCGGTTTTCGGCGATATCTTCTCTATCACTGTATGAGTCTCGCCCATGACCTGCATGACCCTGCAGTCGCTCCTCCTGACGTATAGCTCAACTTCTAGCGGTCCTTTCACCCTTAATAATAAGGGACTCACTTTTATCAACCTTTCTCACCTGTGGTATTACTTGCTTGAACATTAACGCGTAAAATGAGATGATCCCTATACCCTGAAGCGGTGCTGAGAGGAGAAGGATGGGGGAGACCAGACCCAGGTCGAAGGTAACTCTCATCACCAGACCCAGGTTGAGGAGTATGAGTGGGAGGTATGACGGCCTCACTGTCAATCTCTTTCCCGTAATTCCCACAAGCATGTCAATAAGGACAGAGTCCACACCAAAGACAGTATTAAATAGAAAGCCTAGGGCGAGGGAGTGAATATATGCATCGTAATTTTCCTGGACCAGGGCAGAGACCAGGAGCCAGATCCATGCTGTGGTAAGCGCGATCCTGGGATAGGGCCTTCCCCTGGACCAGGGAATTCCCGAGGCGTGAAGTGATAGGCCCCACCCCATCACCATGAAGACGGGAGATAGGGGCATACCGTAGCCCAGTATTCCTATGGCCAGGGAAATGTATGCCAGTACCATCTCATCCTGGTTGATCCTCCTCCCTCCCAGGACAAGTCCTAGATCCCTGCTCATGATCGCGAATATAGTCAGGGCGGGAAAGGCCAGCCCGAGCCACGGTAAATCGAAAACTGCCTGGAAACTTACTATAATGGACGTGATTAAAAGGGTATAGAACAGAAGGTAGTTATAAGCTGTGGGTTTAAGGCCAATCCTGGAGGGTGAAAGGTATATCCTAGAATAGTTCATGAGAATAACGAGTGCGACGATCACCAGATAATATGATAGCGGATTATTGAGCTCGTTAAGAACGTTCGACAGTAGGACCAGTACACCAAAGACCAGTATCAGCCAGGTGGGAGCAGAGTTCCCTCTCCATTCATTGCTTAGGGCTACGAGTAGTTCATTTCCTATGAGCAGAAGAAAGAAGCCGTACACCATGACGAACCAGTGGGCCTGAAAGAACGTTATTGGAAGCGGATATGGAAAGCCTTGATTATCCATGAAGTTAAGCACAGCCGGTACTCCTCCTAGGAAGAGGAGGCCTATTCCCATCATCAGCAGGAAAAATCCCGGTTTCATGGGTCCAATGGCGAGAACAAAAATATCTATTGACACCCTAAACCTTTAGGGTTAAAGAGATCCCCGTTAGGCAAGGTGCCCATATGTTGCCTGAGTGACGGTAAACGATCCAACAACTGACGGCATGATTACTCCAAGCACTCCGAAAATATGGTATAAAATCAGCGTAAACGCCAGAAGAGCAAACAGTGCAATTGTTCTCTTGCTTCCCCTTTTTCCCAGTTCCCTTATTTCTGAGGCACTTCTCAACTTCTCTCCAGGTTTGAAGAATCTGATGCTGGGCTCGATGAGGCTCAATGCAAGGGGAGGGAAGAGAAAAGAGAAAGCACCTCCCACGAGCAGAAAGATAGCCCAGGTTCCTCTAACTACATTTGCCCCTATCTTCCTGAAGGGTAACTTGTATTCCACATAGAGGGCCTCAACCACTGTGTAGGCACACCATACCACGTAAACCGAGATATCCAGTATAGTCACAGTGCCAGCTAGGGAGATCCAGGGCAACATCAGTGAAGAGAGGCCCAGCGTTCCCAAAATCTGAGGTAACACGTTAACCTTAGCATATGATAAGATGATAGAAAGCAGAAAAATGGTTGCTGGAATTAGAAAATACGGCCTGAAAAGGAAGAGGTATGGAATTGCGTTTATTATCATGAGCGACAAGTCGGTCTTCCCAAGCTTTCTCGCCAGCATTTTACTATAGGTCAGATCCACGGTAACCGCATGAAGTGCCACAAGAGGCGCGATGACTAGAAGGAGTGGTTTAAGCGAACCAGCCAGTGCAAGAATATAGCTTAAAAGTAACATGAAATATGCTCCGTGATTTCTTGTCCTCTGCATATGAGGAACTAGGGAAAACAAGCCATAAAATATGACCCTAAAAGATTAGGTTCTGTTAGGCTTAATCGCCCCTTCAACCTTCTCTACCCTGACCTCCTTTCCTCTTGAGGCTGAGAGTATTAGGGCCACAAGCAGGATGAAGAGGGCCACCACCAGTGCTGCCTTAATTCCGTTAAGGAAGGATTGCTCTACCCCTCCCAGGAGATTGGTTGTTCCGAGAAATACCTCAAACGCAACGTATCTCGGTATTGAGAGAGAGGCAACGGTCAAGGTTAGAACATAGCTGGACAGTGTTCCCAGGTTGGCCAGAGTCCTCAGAAGGCCGTTTGCTCCACCGTAAAATCCTTTCCTCGCGTTGGCCATGACTGCACTGTTGTTTGCGGGATAGAATAAGGCCGATCCCAAGCCTCCTATAACTGAAGCGATAATGATCATGTATAGCGGGGTGGTGACCGTGAGTGTCAGGTAAACTAGGATTGCTCCCATCATCATTGCAATCCCCAAGGTTGCTGGTATCCTGGCCCCTATCCTGTCCGAGAGCCTCCCGGCCGCAGGTCCGAGAGCACTGGCTATCACGTAACCTGGAACGAGGAGGAGCGAAGCGTTCAAAGGAGTTAGCCCCCTTATACCCTGGAGGTACATTATTATTACAAAGACCACTGAGAGGTAACCTGTGCTCTGAAAGAACGACGCCAGTATTGAGAAGGAGAGGACCCTGTTCTGAAACGCCTTTAGGTCTATAATGGGGTTTTCAGCCCTCCTTTCATAGGCCAGCATGAGCACCACCAGAACTGCGCCAATCCCAATGAGCGATCCATTGAACATGTCTATCCCCCTTCCAGCTACGTCAGACGCTCCATAGGTTATGGCGGAGAGCCCTGCAAGTAACAACACCATCCCGGGGATGTCCAGTTTCTGCTTCCTCTTCTCCTGAAGGTCCTTGACGTATTTCAGGCCAAGGAGAATTGCCACAATGCCTATGGGAACGTTTATGTAGAAGATGTACCTCCATCCAACCAGGGTTGTGAGTATTCCCCCTACCACTATTCCCAACGTTGCACCAACGTTCCATCCTATGGAGGTGTAACCGTAAGCCCTTCCCCTCTGATTCGGGGGAAAGGTGTCGGCTATGATTGCCCCAGAATTAGCCTGAAGCATGGACGCCCCAAATGCCTGAACCGCCCTGAATGCCACAAGCATCTCCGCTGTGGGAGATAAACCACAGAGGGCTGACCCGACGGTAAAGATCGCGAAGCCCAGATTATACATTCTGGACCTTCCCAGTATGTCACCAATTCTTCCAAGCTGGGTCGTCATCACGGCTACAACCAAAAGGTAGATCAGGATAGTCCAGATTGCAAGGTCAAGGTTAGTTCTCAAATCGGTGGTGATTGTGGGTAAAGCCAGGAGGACTACCGTAGAATCTACTGCCGCCATCAGTGTGCCCAGTACTAAAACAAAAAGAATGATAGATCTATTCATAAATTAAATAGCTTCACAGATCCTTAAATCCTTTAGTTTCAAACAATTAACAAGTTAACAAGGACTCAAGGAATGCAACCTTGACTTATAAAGGTTCGGAAAACCTCGCCCTTCAGGGCGGGGATGAACGAACACCGAACAAAACAAATATTAAAGAAATATCACTATCCTTTTCGTAATGTATACCTTAAGGTTTCGCGCGTACGCCTCCCCTGACGTGTTGAGGGAGTTAAAATCCCAGTTGAGGTTGCTGTGCGAGGCGTACAACACCTTAAGGTATACAGATATCGCATTCCATGAAAGGGATGGGAAATGGCTTAACAAGACCGAGTTGAGGCAACTCGCCCTTGACCTGAGGAAGCAGGACCCTGACTACCAACGCGTGTTCTCCCAGGTCTTCCAGAACGTAGCGGACAGGTACTGCGAGGCCAGGGATCGCTTTTTCCAGGGGCTGGCCAGGTTCCCCAGGGAGAAGAAACCTGAAAGGTACAGGTCCCTGGTCTACCCCCAGTCGGGATGGAAGATCCTCTCCACTAGACCAGCTAGATCAGGGAGGAAGAGCTGGATTTACCTTTCCCTCTCGTGTCTTGGCGTGTTCAAGGTCCTGGCCCATCGACCGCTTCCAGACAAGATCAGCAGGGTCGCGGTGAAGGTGACGCCAACAAACAAGTTATTCGTGTCCTTTCTGGTGGAGGGAGACCTTCACGTGGAAAGTGAAAGGACGGGGAAGGTCGCTGCACTGGACCTTGGCATCTCCCACCTCCTGGTCACGTCAGACGGCCACTACGTGGATAACCCCCGCTTTCTGGAGAGGGTCCTATCCAGGTACAGGTCACTCTCCAGGCTTCTCTCCAGAAAGAGGAAGGGATCGAGTAACTGGGAGAAGGCCAGGCTTAGACTAGCGAAACTCCTGGAACGGGTGATCAACACTAAGATCGACTTCTACTACAAGCTGGCCAACACCCTGGTTAGGCGTTACGACGTCCTGGTAATGGAGGACCTCAACGTGGTGAAGATGACCAGGGACGGGTCAAGAACCCTGAACAGGCATCTCCACGACGTTTCCTTTTCTAGACTCTCCTCAACCCTGAAATGGGTCTTCCAGAAACACGGTAAAGAGGTCCTGGAGGTGAACCCCGCATACTCCTCTCAGACCTGCTCCAAGTGCGGTAGAAGACATAACCTCTCCCTCTCAGACCGCGTCATCACCTGCCAGTGTGGCCTAGTTCTTGACCGCGACCTCAACGCCTCCCTCAACCTCCTCAGGAGGGCAGGGTGGGAGCCACCCGTTGAGCCTGTGGAGATGAGACCTCTATGGCAAGCCTCGTCCATGAAGCAGGAAGCTCCGCCCTTCAGGGCGGGGTAGCTCACCAAACTTATTTCCTCGCCATCTCTTTATATCATCATGTTGAAGGCTATCATCTCTCTCCTTTTGATCTTTCTCCTTGCTGCTCTCTCCGTTTACTCGATCAGTTTCGTATTACCTTCCCTCTCCTCCATCTATGGTCAGGGAGTCTATTTCACGGTTCCCTTGAGCTGGATAGGTGGATCCATAGGAGGAGTCGCACTGTCTATTTTGGCAGATAGATGGAGCAGGAAATTTTCCCTTCTAGTTTCCATTGCACTGTTCACGTTCCCTCTTTTACTGAACGTCCTTGTAAGGAACCTGTCACTACTTTACGCCATCTGGTTTCTCATTGGGTTTGGGGTTAACGGAGAAAACGGTATCAGTTATGCATATGCAGCAGAGCTCTCCCCTCCCAGGTACAGGGGATTTGTGGGGAGTATCATGCAAGGGTTATACTTCATGGGAGGCCTCCTGGGTCTGATATGGGCATTCCTTTTCACAAACCTAGACACCTATTTTCTAACATTGGGGCTAGCTTCGTTACTCTCATTTGTACTCTGGTTTCTGATCCCCGAATCCAAGTGGAAGAGCAGATCCAGTACTGGCAGAATTAACGTTCTCAGGATAGTGATTCTGGGTTCCCTGTTTGCCATAGGATCTTTTCTCTTTGTGGTGCCTCTGGTCTCCCTCTCTTTCACCCTACTGTCTTCCCTCAAGCTTAACGCCTTCCTGGTGCTCTCCATCGCGTTGCTGGTTGGCATGATAGCCTTTACTCTGGCTGGCAGAATCTCTGACAGGATAGGAAGGAAGAGGACCACTTTTCTCTTCATAGGGATATCAATTCTTTTCTCCCTGGCAATATTGCTCACCCTCAATTCTACTCTACTGAGTATATCCCTCATCATGCTCATGGTAGGATCCTCCTTCTTTGCCTACTTTGGAATCTGGATGAGCGAAATCTTCCCTCCCGAAATTAGGGCCACAGGAACCAACGTGGTGTTTTTCCTTGGTAGGCTCGTGGGAGGAGGATTCGGGGTCAGTCTAGTTCTATTGATGCCCTTTGGACTGAAGGATGACTTGGGAATATCGTTATTGGTCTCGTCAATTCTGGTGCTGGGTTCGGTTCTGGGATTACCTGAGACCGTCAAGAAATAGTGGTCATAATCCCTCAGGGAGTAATACCACGTACCCCGGTATTTAAGATAATTCCATGAAGCTATCTATCATGCTTCAGGACAGTGACGTGCTCAAGGAGATTCAGAGGCTTTACGACGGCAAACCGGTTACATTATCTAAGTTGAAGAAGAAATTTCAGGAGGATCAACTTCATGAGGTCCTCAAGAGGCTTGAAGATCAGGGAAGGATTAGATCGGTCCAGATAAAGGGAGGTAAGGGATATGAGCCTTCTCTGGACAAACTGGACCAGGTACTCCTGGAGATCTCCAGCCTGAGGGATGAGGTCAGGAAACTTCACGAGTCCCTCTCTCAGAGAAGTAAGGCAAGGGTGGATTCCTTTGACGAGATCTATGAAAGGGTGAGGGACAACCTGGGTTACGCCCATCTGCAGGCAATTCGCGTGGAAATGGGCCTTGGAAAGGAAGAGTTTTACTCCGCACTCCGCGATCACATAGAGGACCATTATGATCTGATTGCAGGTGGAGAGGAGGGGTACGTGAGAAAGGGTTCCATTTACGGAATTGTGAAGAGGAAGAGGTAAGAACATGATTTGCAATGTACCAAAGGTCACTGTAACCACTTGGAACGCAAGGAACGTAGTCCTAGCCGGTCCCACCTACAGGAGATACCTAGAGAAGACCCTGCTCGCCCTTAAGAACAACGACGTGGCCACAGTTATAGGGCAACCTGGAATGGGGAAGACCACCATCCTCAGAAAGACCCAGGAGGAAGCACAGGGCTTCACCTTCTTCCTCGATCTGGCAAGTAAGGCGGAGATTGAGGATGAGTTCTGGGGAAAGGTTGACCAATTCAGGGTCAGGGAACTGGTCCTACCCGCTCTCAGGAGCAAGGGTAGTAAACTGGGTTACGGTTTCCTCAAGAGATTGATGGGCGTAAAATTTGAGGACTGGTTACTCAAGGTCTGCAACAAGTACGACGATCTTCACCTCAGGTTGTTCTGCCTAAACTACACGAAGGATTTCGACGGGATGCTGAGATTCCTCATGGACCTCAAGACCCTCACTGAGGTGAATCTTCTCGTGGATGAGGTTAGGGATTCCCACATTCCCAAGATTCACAGGCTTATAAACGCTGGCCTTGGCATTCCCGTGATAATGGCCATTCCCACGGACTCGTACAGCAGGGTCACAGACCTGGCTGTGAGGAGAAGGCTGGACGAAAGCAGGGTCTCCCTTGATACCGTCTTAACTCAGGATGATATAAAGGAGATAATAGATGCTTATTGTCACCCCCTCGCAGAGGATCTTTTCCCCATCATCTATTCCCTGTGGAGTGGAGGAGAGCTAAACACGGTTAGCTCCATGTTACAGTACATGAAGTCGCAGGTAGAAAACTTTGAGAGGGAGTGCGGGGAGAACCTGGAGTGCCTCAAGGAGAGGTTGAGGAGTTCCCATTCCCTGAAGAACCCTGAAGAGGACTCCAGGGAGATGGAGAAGTTACTGAGGGAGATCCTATCCGCGGAAGGCAAAGAGATGGGTATCACTTACGTTCATCCCAGGGGGAAGAGGATTGAGGCCAACGGAAAGTTCATGGTGGTGGGGATATTTTTCATAAAGGATGGGCAGGCAGTGCTGGGTCAGGTTAAGCTCATGAACGATGACAGGGAAAGCGATGATGAGGTTAATCTACTCTCTGAGGTGAGGACAGTGGAGCACGAGAAAAAGGAGTATACGGTGGGAAGTAAGTTCGTGTTAACCAACTCAGGGAGATTAAGGGTATCTGACTCCATAACCAAGATAGAGATCTCCACCTTTGAGGCCGTACGTATATTGAGGGGCGACATGGAAATACTCAGGGAGGTTCTTAGGCCCCTTCACGATCTTAACGAAGTGAAGGATACGACGGTGGAGAGCACGGCATAAGGCTAAATTTAACTTGGTCCAACTTTATCACGTGCTGATATCAAGGATCGGCTGGACCCCAAGGAAAGTTGGGAACCTTTATGACGTCACCATTCACATCTCGTTTTCAGAGAGGTTTCTATTCGCGGAGGTGCCAGTCGACGTAGATCGGTTCATGGTTACATGGGATGGAAAGCTGGTCTCATGTCTACCCACAGGTTCCCGTGGAAATTATATCTGCAAGTTAAGCTCGCCTAAGGGCATCCATAAACTGGTTGTGACGGCGAGCTATAGGGGGATACCAGTCGTAAAGACCGAGGAAGTCCCTCTTGTGGACTTTGACGTTTCTCTAGTTCAGGAGAAAAATTATCTCCTGATTCAGGTTTTAGGTTATTCTAAGGAACCAGATACGATCAATGTGAAGTTGGATGGTAACCCCCTTGTACCATCGCACATAGGTCCAGGAGAGTATAGGGTTGATCTAACTCGTGGGGGAGTGGCGGAAGTTGAGGTATGCATCTCAGGGATCTGCAAGAGATCAGTTATGAATGTGGATTTGACCCTATCCCTAGACCGCTGGGATCCAGAAGTGTGGGTTGGAAGGGATCTCTACGGGTACAGGGTGGAGGGTGTTCTGGGTGAGGGAGGATTCAGTTATGTCCTGAAGGCCTCCTCCCCTGGAGGTATTGTTGCGTTAAAGGTGCCAAAGCTGGTGCAGTCCCCTTCCGGTGGTCTCACCAGAAATGTAATCAGCGTTTTGGATAACCTGTTCAAGGAGCAGAGCGCCCTCCTTGACCTCAGCGACTCACCTTACCTTGTTAAGCTTGTGGGAGTCCACTTGGATAGGGATACCTTGAGAAAAGCTCTGATTGAGCCCAGGTACTACCTGGAATACCCTCCCATGATAGTCATGGAGTACATGGCAGGTGGATCAGTGGGTAAACTGGTTAGGGACGACGCGCTATTTTACTCGGACTCCTGGAAGAGGGTTGTGTTCCTCATAATTTCTAGGATCTCCAGCGGTTTGATCAAGATCCACGAAAAGGGTTATGTTCACTGCGACGTGAAACCGACGAACGTTCTTCTGGATAGGGAACCGCCTCCCACCGCGGGTGAAATCTACGAGAGGATGAGGAGAAGGGAGGTTAACCCCAAGCTGGCCGACCTAGGTTCTGCGGTGAAAGCTGGAGGGATTCCTCCCGGTATCACCCTGGAGTACTCCTCTCTGGAGCAGTTAGCCTCCATCAGGCAGGGAGGGATTGATCCAAGGGACGACGTATATTCCCTGGGAGCTATGGCATATTTCCTGTTAACCAGGAGGTACCTAAATGATCCCATGATCCCCTCCATGGAGAGAATGCTTCAGGGAGAGAAGATAGATAGGTCAATATACAGGCTAAGGGACTATGCTCCTCTTGAAACTGTTGGGCTGGACTCCGCGGTGGTGAGATTCCTCAAGGATATGACGGCCGAACAGAGGAGTAGCAGACCAACCTCACTGGCGGTTTTTAATTTCTTTACGTCTATTTTGAACTAGCTGGGAAGATTATGTATTATCACGTTTTTGTCATCTAGCTTCTCCAGTTCTAAGTCAAGAGTCAGGAACTTCATACCAAGAGATAGGGCAGTGTAATAGAGTACAAGGTCAATTGCGTCGTTATGCCTATCACGGCTTTTCCACGCTTTATGGAAAGCACTTAAGGGTGTTCTTGCCCTTCTAAAAGACCTGAGGCTAATGAGCCCCTCCCTAACCCTCCTAGGGTTGACCTTCATTCCTGTCCTGCTAAGCTTCTTGAGTACCCATAGGGATTCCAGGAGTGAGAGCTCAGAGTAGAAAATCTCGGGGGAAGATATCCTTTCCAGCAACTTCCTAGTTCTCCTAACTTCAACCCCCAGGATGGGCAGGATAAAGCTGGGGCTACATCATGTTGTTGTGCATTTAAGGAGTCTTTAACCTGGAACTACATAACAAACTGAGCAGGCTCTAAAGCTGACGTCCAGCAGTATTCTCATTTCCTTTCAACTCTGGACTGTTCCTCAGAGCTGATCCTTTCCACATCTTCATGGGTAATGGTGGCAAATTTCTCGCCGTGAAGGGCTAGCCATACGGGGTCCCTGATGGGTTTGAGAACTATTTGATCCCCCTTAACCCTGAGAATGAACTTCGATCCCTCCTTTAACTCCAGTTCCTCAACTATTCCCTTCGGAATCCTGATCGTACACTTTTTCCCCAATCTAACTTCAGTCTTCATGATTAATTATTAGTCAGACTCATTTAAAGTTCTTATCAGGATTGGCTCGTGACCAATTCAAAAGCCAACTCAAGAAGAATTTACCGGTCCTTTATCACCCTTTCCTTGTGTGTAGGGTTATTGTAATTAAGGGCCTGTAGGGTTCTACGAATACCAAATCGAAAGAGAACTGGACACGTCACTTGACAGAGACTTCACACGCTACCCTTTCCTTAATGAGAAGCCGGCATTGAGGGAAAAAAGGTGAAGTTTCAGGGAGTCCTCACGAACTTATCACTACTTCGTTTGACGACTCCTCTAAGGGCTTTCCCTTGGTTTCGGGTATTGCTACTAACGTAATCACTGCAGCTACTGCCGCTATGGTAGCTAGAAAGTACACAGCGAACGACTCTCCGTAGTGCTGGAAAAGCGAGGGGAACACAAATGAGGTCAATGTTGCCCCTATTCTTCCTCCCGCCACCGTGAGAGACTGAACCAGCCCTCTCACCTTGGTTGGGGCCAGCTCCACACCAAGTATACCTGACGCAGAAACGGATCCGGGTCCTGCTTGAGATCCCAGGTTCTGCAGTCCATACAGGAAGAAGGCTAACACAGGGGAGAACGTTGCTCCAGCATAACTCTTGTAGAAGGCAAAGGACACCAGCGATATGGCCATCACCACGAATCCTATAACCTGCAAAGGTTTCCTCCCAACCCTATCAATTAGGGAGAGCGCTATAATTCCCCCTGGTACGGTGAATCCTCCCTCAATCAAAAGCTGAAACACTCCCGAGTTTATTCCCAGACTGTTCGCAATTATGCTAGGACCGAACAGTATTCCCGAATAGGCAACAATGTCAAACAGGAACCATAGGATAATGGCCGAGATGAAAAGACCCAGATTTCTCTTGATGTACTGAGTGAAGCTGGTCTCATCCTTTATCTTAGAACTCAGGTTAACTTCAGTTCCCGTAACTTCCCTTATAACGTCCTTAACCCCCTCTACATCTCCCTTTATTCTACCCAGGAACCTGGCTGTTTCCGGAATTTTCCTTCTCAGGTAGATTACTGACGCGGAGGGTATGGCTCCAGCGACCAGCACGATTCTCCAGATAAGGGATGGTGGAACTCCAGCTGCCTGAAGAGCGAGATACAGGATCGCAGCCGTTGTAGCTCCGAATCCCCAGAACAGACCGAATCCCAGGGCAATTATCTTACCCCTATCCTTCGCGTTGGCATGTTCAGCCATGATCATGGGTGATAAAACGTAATCGGCACCTACGCCCAAGCCCAGGAGAAACCTTACAATAATGAGCTGTGTTGGATCGGTCACGAAGGCCTGCAGGAGGGCACCCAAGGTCATGAGGCCCACATCTATTCCGTAAAACTTCTTCCTACCCTGGTTAGAAAGGATGCCAAATATTATGGCTCCCACGGCAGCACCGGCAAGAGCCGATCCCGAGATCCCAGCGGTGATGGATACGTAGTCAGGACTCTTGGATGTTACCCCGAACTCTGATAAAACTAGCAGGAGAACAATACCTATTGAGGATAGGTCGTACCCATCAGTGAAAACTCCCATCCCGGTGGTTATTAGCGACTTGAAGTGAAAAAAGGAAAGTTTCTTTTCGTCTAGAGGCTTGAATAAATCTTTCATGATAGCGCTTGGACTCTATACTATTTTTAGAATTATGTATATAATCAATATATAACTTCATATTCCTCATAGTTCTATATAGTCTATTTAGTTTTGAATGTCCGTAAAATCCACCCGATGACGAACGTGGTTCTCGGTACATCGACCATTGGTTAATAGATTGAACTATGTGGAAATATCAAATTTGAACTTGCCTCAGGTAAGGTGCAGTCATAAGTGGAAAATAATTGGCACTGCAACTCCGACCTTGGGGTGAAGAACAATGATCTTACAGAGCACCACGATGCAATTGGATCAGTTTTTTATTCTTCACCATGAATCTCGGCCCATGAATCTTGGGCTCATAATCTCAATCATCTTCATCGTCATAGATATTCTGATATCCCTGTGGAACAGCTACAACGCTGGACAGACCTATAGGGCCAGGAGAACCCTTGGTGCAATTTTCTACTTCTTTGGAGGTTTCCTCCCAATGGGTTACATGGTCCTCCTTGCCCTGACCCTGATCCTGGGCTATCTAGGTTATCTATCCTTCTCCACCTTCACCTTCCTCTTCTCTTTCAGCTTCCTCTTTTTTGGCCTCACGTTCATAATCTGGGGAATCATTGCCACCGTAACCTCAGCCATGGCCTTCTCAAGAACCCATAGCTGGACCTCTGGTTTCATCACCATTTACGACGCTGTGGCCACTGTTTTCGACGCGTGGGAGTACATCTCTGGATTCTTCTCAGCTTGGAAGAGCGTAAGGAGATCCATTGATAGCAGTGACTTTTCAATCGTGGACGTTATTGCCATTGCCGCACTGGCCCTAGCTATCGGTTTCCTGATCACTTACGTAGCCTTCAAGGAGGGCATGAAGAACTCGCGTATTGTCAGGACATGGTATTGAGGCCTGAGGAGTCTAAATAAGGGTTAATATTTTCGATATCAATATTGATATCTATGACTGGCCAGTGGCACAGAAGGAGAGGTCTTTCTAACCTGATTCTCACTCTCCTGGAGTCCCGGGGCGAGATGACAGGAGCCCAGATAATGAGGGAAATAGAGAGGGTGACCCAGGGTATCTGGAGGCCGTCTCCTGGCGCGGTTTATCCCGCCCTCGATAAGATGGAGAGCGAGGGTCTCATAGCCGTTACCAGGAACGAGAAATCGCAGAGGTATTATGCAATTACGGAGAGGGGCAGGAGATTGCTCTCTCCCCAGGGCAGTCTGGAGGTTGCCCTGGGTGATCTGGAATACAACGTGAGATATCTCCTAGATAACAGGGATCTGTTGACCCCCGATCTTAAGGAGAGGCTAGTTAAGATACTCGAGGAGATGGAGGCGATTCTGAAGTGATTGAAGTGGATAAAATCTCCAAGACATTTCGCGTTAAGGGCAAGGAAATTCGTGCCCTGGACAAGATATCCTTTCAGTTGGGGAAGGGAGAAATCTGTGGGCTTGTGGGACACAATGGGGCAGGAAAAACCACGTTAATCAAGATACTTTCCACGCTAATAGTTCCGGATGCTGGAGAGGCGAGGGTGGAGAATCATGACGTGGTCAAGGAGGCCAACTTTGTCAGAAAACTGCTCGGAGTGATGACGGTGAGCGAGAGGGCCTTCTATTACAGGCTTACGGGAATGGAGAATCTCATGTTCTTCGCCTCCATTAGGGGTCTCTCACTAAGCGAGGCCAGATCCAGGGCCAAGGAGCTCCTTGAAATGGTTGGTCTCTTGGAGTGGAAGGATATTCCCTACATGAAGTATAGCACGGGGATGGCCAGAAAGCTTGCCCTCGCCAGGGCACTGATCACCGACCCTCCCGTGATCCTGATGGATGAACCCACCCTGGGAATGGATCCTATCTCGTCCAGGGAGTTTCGCAGGCTTGTGGAATCCCTGGGCAGGAACAGGACAGTGTTGATGACCTCGCATAATATGGTTGAAGTCGAGGATCTGGCCGACAGGGTGGTGATACTGAACAGGGGGAAATTGATAGCCAGCGGTTCACCACGGGAGCTGAAGGAGAGAGTGGGGACAATGAAGCTTGTCAGAACAAAGATGCCGGACTCTAGGTTAAGGAAGTATATTGTGGGCCTCTCAGATCAATATTTCATCCTGAGAGTTCCTGAGAACATGAATGTTGAGGGAGATGAGGTGAGCAGGGAACCTGCGACTCTTGAGGACGTTTTCGTTTCGCTCACCGACGAGGTCGATTCCACGACCAACAGATCCAGAGGGGGTGGAGGGTGGAGAAGATGGGCGTCCTGAGCAAGTTATACGCGTATATTTACCTGAGGGGCTTCAGGATCTGGAGCAGTTACAAGACGCAGATGGTGCTCAACGTCCTTTCGTGGATACTTCCCGTTTTCACTTACTACTTCGTTGGCACCTCTCTGGGTGGGGAGCTTGAGAGTTTCGGGATATCCAGTTATACAGCGTTTGTGGTGATAGGTCTCGCGTTTCAGGGATACGTTTCCTCCACCATAACCACCATAAGCCAGAGGCTCAGGAACGAACAGTTGTACGGGACAATAGAGTATTATGTACTGTCAGAGGGTGGGGTTCTCTCCTTCCTGATCTACTCGGCACTGTGGGGTTTCACCATCAACTCCGTGAATGCGGGAGTCATCCTGGGTATCGGGGAGTTACTTCACGTTGACTTCCACGTGAACGTCCTTTCTACCTTGATTGTGTTTGCGCTACTCCTCTCTTCAGCCCTTGGGCTTTCCATGATATCCGCTGGTTTCACAATGCTTGTGAAACAGGGGAACCCCATCTCCTTCTTCTTCTCCACGTTTACAACCCTGATGTCAGGGACGGTATTTCCAGTCACCGTGTTGCCCAGCTGGATAAAGGACATAAGCCTGGCAATTCCCCTGACCTGGGCGCTTGAGGGCCTCAGATTCACCATGCTGGAGGGTTATGGAATAGGAGGAGTGCTGGGTATTGTGGAGGTACTTCTGTTGTTCAACGCTGTTCTTTTACCTCTTGGAGGCTGGTTCTATCTCTACTCCTTCAACAGGTCTAGAAGGAAGGGAACTCTCAGTGAGTATTAGCCAGATTAAAATGCCGGTAATCAGAATTTTCTTTCCTCTTGATGTAAAATAAAGAGTACTAGTCAGCCGAATTTAAGGACCTTTTGATATCATCCGAGGGCATTAAGATACCACTATTGGTAATTCAATAAATCTGCGTAATGATATACTACCGGAATTCCATCCATATTTCTGAACTCGCAAAGGTCTTTGGATAACCTCTCATTCACATCTCCCAATAAATACCCTACCAATCCTCCAAATACAGCCAAGAGCAGAACCACCTCGGGTTTCTTTGATGTTGATCCAATAGTCCCTCCAACTACACCATCCGCAACTGCACCGTCGGGTTCATATATCACAGTCTCATATAACCTTATCACTTGCCAGGCTAACGACAGATCCCTGATCAGTTTAAAGATAAAGGGAAGAAAATCTTCGCATCTCTTTGCGTCCATCCCTTTTATAGGACTATCACGATTTAGTCTTAGTGATATAATAACGACGTTATCTTTGTCTATCAGTACAGGGTGTAGATCTAGATTGAAGACCTCCCTCGCAGATTTTTCAATTATGTCCTGAGTTACTACCAGGGGCTTGTTTACTTCAATATCTACTCTGAGATGCTTAATTGGCATATAATAAAAATAATTAGCCGTCTTTAATAATTTTGTGTCTCTTCATCCCGAGCGTTAAAATACTTTGTATATTTTCCAGAGCTCAATTTTTACCTAAATTAGAGAATGAAAATTAATCAAAACTGATCATTCTGGTGTATTAATGTTATGAAGATACGCCAAATTCTGCTAAGCCCAAGATTAACCTTACGCTCATGCACCTGAGCCCGAACTCAGCCCTTCTGCTCTTCATCACGATCGAGAAACCTTCAAGAACCTACAACTCGTATACTTCCTCTTCAGCTTCTTACCCCTCACCCCAGGCTTACCTCCCTCATCGCGAGATTCTCTATCTCCTCAACATGTTCGTGGGCCAGTTCTTGGAAACACGGGGAACATAACATGTAACCAGGAGAAGTTGTTACGGGTCCATCGTTGTTTGCTCATGATGGCATCATGTTCCCCTAAAGTATTACCAAAATGATAGATCAATTTTAATTGTCTCTCATAGATTAACTAATTATAATTTACAATGAAAACCTGAATGGCCCTGTAAGCTTGATAGAACCATTTTTTGCTTCTTAATCAAATAAGCCGAATTTTATGGGATGGACACTCTCTCAACGTTTTTAGACTGACTCTGCAAGGACAAGAAAGTAAGCAGTAATGACAAAAGATTACCGCAATGCGGTCAACTGCTCCAATGATAAGCAGTGTTCAGGTATACGTAATTTTTATATACGCAAACAACGTATATAGAACTATGTCTGACGTAATTTCTGTTAGAGTCAAAAGACAGTTAAAGGAGAAAGCCGAGGAATTAGGAATAGATATAAGACAGGTAGTGGAAAAAGCCCTGGGAGAGGAAATAAAGAAAAGAGAAGAAGAGGAAATAAGGAAATCAGCAGAAATAATAGTGGAAAACATGAAGGAAGTTAAAATACAAGAGTGGATAAAACTCGTGAGAGAAACGAGAGATGAAAGATAAATATCTCTTCGATACTTCAGCGTTATATCCGTTCATCATGGAATTACTAAAGGGAAAAATAAGTTTTGACTTCCTTTCTAACATTTACATACTGGATTTAACAGTTTATGAAATCGGTAACGTCTTATGGAAAGATAGTAAAATTAGCAATAAAATAAAAGACCCTGTAGAAACAATGGAAAATTTCCTAAATATAATAAAAAAATTCAATTTGATAAGCAAGATTGACTACGTTAAGGTATTAAAAATAGCAATTGAGAGGGACTTAACATTTTACGACAGTGCATACGTTTATGTAGCTGAAGAAAACAATCTCACTCTGATCACCTACGATGAGGAATTACTAGGAAAAACAAAAAACGCAAAGAAACTGGACGAAATCATAGGTTAGGCTTAATTCCGAGTCATTCAGGCTTCCATTAAGAATTGGAATTAGTTAATCTATATAATATGATCAAAATGGAGTCATCATTTTCAGTAATGCTTTAAGGAAAACAAGATGTCATACCAGGGGTTAACTCGCAATACGAAATATACAACAAACCTTATGACCACAATGGTAGTGTTCTGTGTAAGCCCCAGTGATGTTATGAAGATATGTTGAACTCTGCGAGGCTTAATTATATCTTCCTCCTATGAAACTAAACAATCATCTCGATTTTGGTATCCATGACTAATCTTTTTTAGCGTCTTAGGCATCACCATCTATCATGATAAAGATAAAAAGAGTTTACGATGAGGTGGAGAAGGACGACGGAATAAGGATCTTGGTGGACAGGTTGTGGCCCAGGGGCCTCAAGAAGGATTCTGTGAAGATTGATAAATGGTTTAAGGACGTTGCTCCCTCGGACAGCCTTAGAAAATGGTTCGATCACGAGCCGGATAAGTGGGAGGAGTTCAGGAGGAGATACCTTGAGGAGTTGAGAGGGAATCCCGCCACAAAAGAGCTAGTGGAAATTGCAAGAGATCACGACGTCACTCTCCTTTTCTCCGCCAGGGATAGGGAAAGAAACAATGCCGTTGTTCTCAGGGAGTTTCTGGAACAGGAGATAAAACAAAAGGAATGAAACTGTCCATAAAAAATGGTTAGTCTTTCTTTTCCTCCTTGTTCTCCTTGACTTCCTCCTTTATCTCCTCTCCCTTTCCCTCAACCACTGCCTCTGCATAGGCCCTCTCTCCGTGCATAGCGTAGTCTCCAACGTTGAGTTGTTCTGGAGGCGCCCTCAACGGTATGAAGAGCCCTATGGCCTTGAGCAGTCCGTATGTGACCGCGAAGTCATATACGAATACCACCAGTGCACCCAGTGCCTGTATCCCCACCTGTGCCACGTTTCCGTACAGTGCTCCAACGAGGGCCGGGTCAACGTATTTGGTCACGTTGGGATCAGCGAACACACCTGTAAGTATTCCGCCCACTATTCCAGCTATGCCGTGAGTGGAGAACACACCTAGACTGTCATCAACCCTCAGCTTGGGTTCCAGTTTGTACAGGGCAAGCCAGGGCAGAGAGCCGGAGGCTATACCTATTAACATGGAGTAAACTCCGTTCACGTAGCCTGCCGCTGGCGTTATGGCCACCAACCCAGTTATTGCGCCCGAGGTTGCACCTATGAGGGATGGCTTACCAAAGAACTTCATGTCCATGAGCATCCAGGTTATGGCGCTTACAGCCGTGGCGATGTTGGTGTTGAGGACAGCAATTGCTGCGTCTATGGTGGATCCTCCAGGGTCACCGCCGTTGAATCCGTCCCATCCTAACCAGATCAATCCTGCACCAGCCAGTATGAGGGGTAAGCTGTGCGCCTCCAGCTTCCTCTCCGATGCCATCCTGGGACCTACGGCCAGCGCTGCCGCTAGGGCACCTACACCAGCGTCCACGTGGATTACGTATCCGCCAGAGAAGTCCACAGCACCCAGCTGGTTCAGCCAGCCTCCTGCGAAAAGCCAGTACGCAACCGGGCTGTAAACTAGGAGGGACCATAGGGGCACGAACACCATCCATGCCTTGAAGTTCATCCTCTCTAGAACTCCTCCTGCCAGAAGTACAGGAGTGATTGCAGCAAACACGAACTGGAAGAAGATGTACGTGGAGGTGGGGATATCCAGCGGAGTGTTTCCGGGACCGTAAATGGTCTGAGATCCCTCATAAAGCCCGGCAGTTGCGGGCGTTGGAGATCCTAAAATTCCGAAACCGTTAATCTCAAGGAGGGGCTTACCAAATCCGAAGTTGTAACCCGCTATCATCCACACCACTAGGACCGCAGCGAAGGCGTAGAAGACCATCATCGCGCTGTTTATGGAGTACTTCTTCTTGGATAAACCAGCATAATAAAGCGCAACACCTGGGACGCTTTGAAGTCCAACGAACGTGGCCGCAGTGAGCATCCACGCGTTGCTTCCTGTATCTAACCAGGAGGGAACTGCCACCGCAGGGTAATCTGCTGTATGGTTAGCCAAAGCTGCTACTGTTGAGTTCAACTGTTGTAAAGTGGAGTTTGTGGCTCCCAAAACACTTAAACTTAACAGGAGAGGAATTACGAGTATTCCGATCAGGATTTTTCTCATTTTTTTCTCGAGAGGGATCTTGATAAATAGCTAAAAAATATACTGACTATTCCTGATGAAAGCATTTTAAAAGTAAGATTAAGTTTTCGAAAACTTTCCATCTTTTCTTTAAGTCTGGGGACGTAATAACTAAATAGATATCAGGTTATTTCCTGACCTGAGTTAGTATAGTTTAAATATTATCTATTTTATAATGGTATTTCTCAATTTCTGTTATATCGTTGGTTTCCATTGCTTTAAGTTATATAACAGCTAAGAAAATAGGGTTTGAGCCAATGTCAATTCATGGCAGGAATTATGGTAATGTCGCGAGGCTACGGAAAAGTTAATAGAGGTTATTAAAAAATTCTTCATTATTCCGGTGGGATTTCTTGGAACGAGTATTTGATATCAATACCCTCTTTTCTCAATCTGTACCACCTCATTACGAAATAAATGATAATCCCAGCAATGAAAGGAGATGCGACTATTGACCAAGTAAGTGGATTCATGGTTATTCCTAGGTAAATAGTAGAATTTCCAAACCAATAGAAACCGTATATGCTCATTACCACCAGGTCGGCAATGGATATCCCTAGTATCACAGTCCTGTTCCCCTTGAGTTCCAGCCCGTTTCTCCTAATCAACGCCACAATGGACGCTAGGATAACCACAATGAAACCGAACAGCAAGGCCATGGCGTCCGCCGTGTCCATACCATAAAAGAAGGCGGAACTGAGAGGCGTTACAGTAATTACGGTGAGGCTGCCTATGGTTATCGCCTCATCGATCAGGTGCGCGACTACAGGGGAGTGATATCTCTCGCTAACATATGAGACAACTGTTGGCAGAGCTTTGTCGAAGGCTACAGCCATGAAATATCTGGACACGAAGAGCGCAACAGCGAACATTATGGCAAGGTACCAGAAGTAGGACCCTATTACAAGTAAGAGATCCAGCGGTAAGTTTCTGAAACTCACAACTACATCAAATATGGGATTTAATAAGTTGGAATAATTTGTCCCCAAGACTCCTGCCCCTATAAAGAAGCTAGAGGTGAGGGTGCTAACGGAAGACGAAATGAAGAAAGTTATCAATAAACCTGCCACTACAAGTGCAGCGAGTACCCCTATTCTGAACGCCTTACTTCCCCCTCTGACCTCCCCAGCCACAGAAGTGGCTCCGTTGACAAAAGGAAGGAAGCTCGCTGTAAATACCATTAAACCAATTGTGGCTAAGACGGGATTGCTAAAGAGAGGTGTTGCAGAAGAGCTTGCTTTTACTATGGAGCTATAGTCATACCCAGCTGAGGTTATGGACGTGGGGGTAACGTAATGCATCAATATACCTGTTAAAACGAACGTTATGAGAGCAATAATTGTTATTCCTCCCATTATTTGATTTGTGTATTTGGGTAGGAAGATATTTATTGCAATTACGCCTGTGAACGTAACTGCTCCGATCGCGAGAATCATGAAGGGATCTCCTAGGGTTGTGGCTATTGAGGTGAAGGAACCTCCAAAATTTGTTCCTAGTGCGGAAAATCCAGTCTGTAGTTGACCAACACCATCATAAACTATGGCAGCGTCGAATATCATCTGAGATATGCCGAAGACTAAACCCGTTCCTACCCCAATTGCCGGATGCAATACTCTGCTCGCGAACACGTAATCTGCAGCTGTTCTCTGAAACTTTTCACTTATCTTAGTCCATAAATAACCGTGAGGGAGCAGAACTATCCAACTCAGTAGTGCACCGATTACCACAAGTCCGTTGGGGGAAACAGATAGGCCTGATAGGTAGGAAATTGGGAGAACGTAGAAGGCTATGAAGCCCATACTGATGAACATGGCGGTTAGCCAGTTTATCTCTCTGACTAACCCCGAGGATTCCCTGGCAAAAAGGGAACCCTTTGATATCTTTTGATCTTCTTTTCCACTCGCCATGAACTCAAATCTTGGTATCTGCATTATAAGGTCTTCTTAATTCATCATAAAAATTTTTTAGAAGTATAAATGAAAATATTAAAAATACTTAGTAGAGGTCTAATCAACGATAAATTGAATTAAAAAACTTTTAGTTATCCCGCTAGAATCTCCAGTCTTTGACCTCTAAAATGGAATCGTTTTCTGACTTTTTAATCATGAATGATCCAAGTAATTTCATTTGATAGTTAATAGTTATAGCTCTTCTTTTATCAAATTATTTTTAAGGATCATTTTCTAGTTCCATCCTTAATATTGTATAATTATTGGGAATCCGACAAGAATTAATTTAAACCATCTCACATCTGACCCAATAATGGTTCAAATCCAAGTTAAAGCCGAGTACAGTCCCTTGAGAAAGGTGGTTGTGGCAACTCCGGGTAACGAAAAGACTAGGTTAACACCTAAAACGCTATACGAACTTCAATACGCGGAGATCCCAGACCCCGTGGAGTTAAGGTTAGAACACGACGAGTTCGTGAAAAAGTTGAAAGAGAACGGGGCCGAGATTATCAACTTGAGAGAGGAGATCAGGAAGCTAAAAGTAGAGGAGTTAATGGACTTGGTGACAGCCTCGAGTGAATGCGAAATAGATGTAGAGTCCTTGGATAAGGAGCAGTTAAGCGATGTAGTAATTTCAGGGCTTACTGCCCTGGAGGCTAAGAGTTTAGGAGCTAAGGTCCTAGTTCCAGAAAATGAGGAGTTCTGCGTAAAGCCTCTGGTAAATATAATGTTTACCAGAGACCCAGGCATGGCTATAGGGCGAACATATGTGACTGGTAAGATGAGATGGGAATCCAGGAGGAGAGAGCCAGAAGTGTTTACCAAGATATTGAAACCAGAGTTTACACTGAGGACAGAAAAGGGCTACTTTGAGGGAGGAGACTTCTTTCCTCTGGACGGAAGACTGCTCATGGGATTTGGAACTAGAAGTAGCGGACTGGGATTAAGCTTTGTTATTCCTAAATTGAAGGAGATAGGAGAAATAGATGAGGCGATACTAGTGAAACTCGATACCCCAGAGCTTCATCCCAACAAGGGAATAGGACACTTAGATACAGTTATGGGAGTACCAGCTCAGGATGTTATAGTTTACTATAAGTCCCTCTTGGATAGATCGAAGGTTTACCTTTACAAGGGAAATGAGGTTGTTCGGGATAACAGGGTTCTCAGTGAAGTAATGAAAGATTTCCTTGGCAGGGACTTGAGAGTAGTAAATATAGGTAACGCTGAATATTATAGCGAAGAGAGGGAACATTGGCTCTTAGCAAGTAACATCATTGTTGTTGGAAAGAACAAGATTATAGCGTACGAGCATAATAGACTAACCAATAAGCTGATGGAAGAAGCCGGGATAGAGGTTGTGACATTCAAGGGAAATGAGATAATTAAGGAAGGAGGGGAAAGAAGCGGTCCAAGATGTATGACTCTCCCGGTTCAAAAATACTGAGGACATGATCCAAGATTAAACTGACCTTCTGCTGGTCAATAGGGCGATAACGGTTCGTGTATTTATCATGTTAATCTTTTTACTAACTGGGTATTTATCAAGTTTTTTAAGAAAACTCTTAAGTTTCTGCAGACACCCGTACAACTACGAACTTTTTATTGTCTGTCGTGTTGCCAAGAAAACATTTTAATTTTTAGATAATCTTCCTGAGGTTACCATACTTTATTTTATAGATTTTTACAAACAAACCTTTTAATCTATTAAGAATTAAGCGATCCATGCCTCTATTTAGGAGAAAGGGAAATAATGAGAGCGTAGGTGAAAGGAAAAAGACGAAAGTTCTGTTCACGTCAGATCTTCACGGATCGGAAACAGCTTTCAGAAAATTCATTAACGCAGGGTTAATGCAAAAAGTAAGTTCACTCATAATAGGAGGAGATATAGCGGGCAAGTCCCTAGTTCCTATTATTGACAAGGGAAATGGCTACGTTCTAGTGGATGGAAAGGAGATCGCCAAGGGTTCTCTGGAGAACGTAATTGTTGATTTCAAAAGAAAAGGTATCTATTATACTATCTTGTCGAAAGAAGAATATGACGAACTTCTATCAAACAAAACTAAACTTGAGGAAATATTTAATGAAAAAATGAGGGAAAATCTTGAAACATGGATTAAAATCGCTGAGGAGAAGTTGAGAGGCAATAACATTCCAATTTTTGTAAATCTAGGTAATGACGATCCATCATTCCTTTTTGATATTATTGATCAGAGTGATATCTTGAGGAAGAGTGAGGGTAATATCATAGAGGTAGGAGGTCATGAAATGATCTCCTTTGGTTACGTGAATCCAACTCCATGGAAAACACCTAGGGAAATGTCTGAGGAAGAACTCATGATCAACCTAAGGAGGATGGCAGAGAAGATCTCCGAGCCAGAGAAAGCCATATTCAATTTTCATGCTCCACCCTATAATACTTCCTTGGACAATGCACCCATGTTATCGCCTGATTTGAAACCGGTAGTCAAGGGAGGAGACGTGGTTATGACTCACGTAGGGTCTAAATCTGTACGAAAAATCATAGAGGAATTCCAACCTATGTTGGGGATCCATGGGCATATTCATGAGTCTAGAGCTTTCGATAAGATAGGTAAGACCGTCATAATCAATCCGGGAAGCGAATTTAATCAGGGAATTTTGCACTCAACACTAATTCTACTCGAAGACGGTAAAGTGAAGGGAAACCAGTTCATAATAGGATAGCTTCCTTTTGAACAGGTTTATTTAGGGTCTACCTTGACGTTCTTTAAATGATCCTCGGAATATATAATATCAAAATTGGAAAGAGAAAAAATTCACCACCCTCTCATCCAATTCCACCGAGCTACAGACGATGGTGAAACTACTTGATCATCCACATGGTTTATTTTAAAGATGTTTAGTTGAAACAGGGAGTGTCTTTATTCTTTTAATGTTTACAAGAGTCAAATCTGTCATCACTTTATATTATTTTTTGATTTTTTCCTTTAAAGCTTAAATTTAGTTTAAACGTATAGAGATCATGCCTTATCAAACGAAAATACTCTTTACAAGCGATATACATGGATCGGAAACAGCTTTTAGGAAGTCGTTAAACGCCGCCAAAATCTATGGTGCAACATACTTAGTTTATGGAGGGGATATGTTCTCGAAGGACTTTCTCCCTGTTATGAGTGATGGGGGAAGCTATTTCCTTGATGGTAAAAGGGTCAGCTTGGAGACTATTCATGAAAACTTCATCCAGACAGGAAAAATGCCGCTAATAATAACAAAGGAAGAATTTGACTATGTGCTAAATAACAAAGAAGCTCTTAGGAAGGTTGTACTCGAGAGATTGGAGGCACAAGTAGACAGATGGGTTAAAATTCAGAGGGAAAAAGCAGAGTACGCCAACTTCAGCGTGATATGGAATTTAGGCAACGATGATCCTCTAGAGCTCGATTCGATACTAAAATCATACGATATTGAAACTTGTCAAGGGAAAATCGTGCCATTGGGTGATCTAACAATGATTTGCGAGGGCTTCGTAAATCCCACACCTTTTCAAACTCATAGAGAAGTTCCAGATTCCACACTTTACATTAGATTAGAGAAGTTAATGGAGAAGGTCAAGCCTAAGGAGACTATTCTCAATGTGCACGCTCCTCCTTTCAATACGAAACTGGATTTAGCATTGAACAGGGAAAGGGAAAGAGTTCATGTGGGTTCGCAGGCCGTTCGAGATATAATAGAGAAATATCAACCATTATTGGGTCTACATGGACACATTCACGAATCACCCTCCATAGATAAGATTGGAGATACTAAGATAGCCAACCCAGGCAGTCAGTATCAGGACGGTCTATTTAGGGGAGTACTTGTGATCATTGAAAGATACCTGGAAAAGGGTGTTCTGAAATCTTATAGGATAAAGGCTATGGAGATATTACACGGTTAAGTCTTGTTCTTGACTTAACTACACCGCTCTTTACTTTCCTTCAGGTTGATTTTCCTGCTGTGATCTCACCCTTAAAGGGGAACCTCTATCATTGAAATAGCTTTCCAAAGCGTTTCCCAAACTCACGGTACTGGAGATGATACCGTTAAAATAACCTAGCAGGTCCTCCTTGGACGAATTAATCCTCAGCTCCATTTCATTGACCTCAATCATCAGCCTTTCTCCCGCAAAGCTCCTTATATTTTCCCTGAGATACTCGAAGGAGGTTCTGATGTAATCGAAAAGCTCCTTCTGGCCTTCCAATCCGTATCCCTTGGCCACGGAATCCAGGCTAATCCCACTGTTTATTGCAATGATCGAGATTCTGCCAATATTCTCGATCCTTTCCAAGTACCTTCCAGCCCAGTAAATTCTATAGGCGATGCTCCTAGTCAGCAACTTTCCTCACCTCAACCAAGACGTTCTTCAGTTGGCCTCTACCTGAGCTCACGAAGCTCCCAATGACGGGACTAACGTCAGCGAAGTCTCTTCCAATGGCGAATTTTACATAACCCAAATTGTAAAATCTGTTCCTAGTCGGATCTACGTCAACGTATGTACCGTCTGGCATCATTACCTCCACCCACGCATGTGTTGCCCTCGGTGTGTCATTAACAACTCCCATGACGTATCTAGCTGGGATTTTCAACGCCCTTAAAATGGCAAGGGTAACATGAGTGTAATCCTGGCAAACACCTTTGCCCAATTTGAATGCGTCGTAAGCCGTGGTATTGACATCCGTAGCTCCAGGGCTATACTTTATTCTTCCCCTGACAAACTCCACAATAGACTCTATCACCTCGCCTAAGCTCTTGGCTCCCTTTGTCAGCTCAATGGCAATTTTTTGGAAGGGTTCGGGATCCACAAGTCTTGTGGGCAAGAGAAATTGATTGAATCCATAATCAAATGGAAAATCGTAGTCAACTCTTATGGCCTTGGCGTCTACCCTAACTAGGCTGTCAGAATAGATTTCCAGTCTCCTGTGAACTTCCGTGACCTTTATTCTGTAAACTATGTTATCGAAGATATCCCTAAAATAAGTCTTGTACCCTTGTGGAATGGAATCTACCTTGTGCTCAAGAAGGCGTTGATTATCACCATCGTAGGGTACTATCCTAGTGGTATTCTCGTTCACGATTACGTCTGCCTCATATTCATATACGCTTCGGTACACTACCCTGTAATCCATACCGGTTTCACCATCCCTCCAGAGGAATTGTTTGTAACTCTACTTCCTACCACACCCACACGGCTTAAAACAGCTGTGGCTACCCTATCGTAGTAGGTGAAGAATCGGAAGTCGGCAAAGGTCTCGTAGAACGAGTCCCCCACTGCGGAGACCACAGTGTCGAAATCAAGAACCTCCTGAGCTATGAAGTTCTCATACTCCTTCATTAGCTCCTTCAATACGCTGACACTGTCATCCTTCAATATGGAGAGACCTATTCCTCCGTAACCTTCCCTTTTCTTTATTACGTAACTGGCCGGGTTATTAATCACCTTCTGAAGGTTATCCCTTTCGTAAAGGCAAATGGTGATCGGTTGCCTTACTCCCTCAAGGGAAATTCCGTATCTCTCCGCGAGATATGGTATCCATACAAAGGTGGCCTTATCGTCTGCTATTCCAACCCCTGGAGCATTGGCTATGGTTACCCATCCGCGGAGATATGCCTTCATCAACTCTGGGGTGAGGACATCTAGGTCCTCAATCCTCCTGTATATCACGTCAACGTGTACCTCTCCCTCATCTAAAGTCTTCACCACAACTTCCCCCTGCTTCACCCCTATATCCTTGGGTTCGGCTAGCACCAGGCCCAGTCTATCGGAAATGAACCTGTGCTCAAAATACGCTGAGTTCAGGGGGCCATCAGTTAAGAGCGCTATCACGGGATCCTTGCTACCGCTAGCGTAGCGAAGGGTCTCGTAAAGGTATTCCAAACCAGAGGGTTCCTTCACAGCATAACCTTCGGATAGATCGGGTAAGAATCGTTGAACGTACTCAAAGGCCTTATATGCATAGGCTATTCCTGAGGGAACCCTCACATTGTCTTCGAGTATATACGGTTCTCCGTTAATTCTCACTATGTCAGCCCCATTCACGTAGACGTACATTCCCTTCGGTGGCGAAAACCCAACCATTTCCGGTTTGAAAAAGGGCGTGGTCTTAACTATCCAATCAGGTATGGGCACGGATTTCTCCTGATAGACCTCCTTTATCAGTCGGTTGAGGATCAGGGTCCTATTGATCAAATAGTTTGATACCTCTAGATAGAAATCTGAACTGATAACCCTAGGAATAACATCTATTGGTGTGCCCCTGTATCTGGAAGAGGTGTAAAACGTGAAACCTTCCATATAGGCTTGCAGGTTCACCAGTCTGCTCAGATCGTGGATCTTGCTCTCAAGAGAGGTTACCTTCTCCAAAAGTTTACGGTTAATTGGATCCGATAAAAATTCGTTATATGTCCGATCCTTAATCATCCTCCTTATTTTCACATGTTTATACTTAATCCTGATAACTTTAAGTATTTCCTGGGAAGAAGATTGAATAGAATTAGCGTTGGGCCAAGCTTCGCTAGGAAGCTGAGACATTTGAGGCCTAAACTATTAAAGAGGGATCTGTGGATCGTTTAAAACCAAATATTTGTGAGATCAGACCATCTCTGATGAACTTTGGTGAAAGGCAGTATCTCCCTTGAGAAGGAGAAATCCCCTTCCTTAACATGATATGTCGTCAAGAGGCAACTGTCACCCATCACCCAAGGGTCTAGGTAATCCCCGTCCCTCATTCTAAAAACGTCATAAATCATTAGTTTATCCCCTATATACACCCTGGTCACTGACTTTACGTTTCCCTCGAGGAATCTCTCCCCCTTACCTCTTCTTCCAGGAATGAACGTCTCCACTATGGTGGCACTTCCCTCGACGTAAAAGTCGCTCTCCATCAATGCGTTGGCCCTGTTGTAGAAGACAACTGGATGGATCAGATAGTTAGAGTTGAGTAGTCTCACCCTTGACTTTATTTTAACGTTGGAGTCCGAGAGAACCTTGGTAAACGCTTGGTCAGTGATCGTTCTCCTGCTAACCTCTATGTTATATTCCAGTTCGTCATCATTGGCTAGGACCTCTGAGGGGTTTACCAATATTAACAAGTTTTGAGTGAGAATGGCATTCAGTGCACCCTCCCTCTCTATGATTAGGCCATCCCCGTTATCCCTTATTCCTAGGTATCCCCTCAAGTCCCAACTCCTCATCCAGCACTCTTACAAGTTCCTGAGTCCCCTCACCGGTTTTCAGGCTGATGAACACGCTGGGCTTTCCCCTTCTAACCCTAACCGAGTCCTCCCTCATCTTGTTCAGGTCAGCTTGAACATAGGGAGCTAGGTCTATCTTATTCACAACAAGCAGGTCGCTTTCAGTGATCCCTATACCTCCCTTACCCGGATACTTATCTCCCGCTGAGGTATCCAGGACGAAAATTGTGAAGTCTGCGAGCGATGAACTGAAAGTTGACATGACGTTGTCGCCTCCGCTCTCAATGAACACCAGATCTGGCCTGGCCCTCTCCTCAAGGGTCTCAAGTGCCCTCAAGTTAAGCGATGGATCCTCCCTTATGGCCGTGTGTGGACAGCCTCCCGTGACTAAACCCAGTACGTTCTCCCTGGGCAGTATTCTCAGTTTCTCCACCAGGTTATGATATATTCTCATGGCGTCATAAGCGGATACTACGTCGTTGGTGAGAATCCCCACCTTGATACCTCGTTCGGTGTATTCCTTGGCAAGAAACTCGATTAAACTTGTCTTCCCAGATCCCACTGGACCAAGGATCCCAACCCTAATCATGACATGAACACCTTCGGTTCCCTCTCCTCATGTTTCTTGGAAATCACGTCTAGAACTGGAGAGAAGGGTTCGAAATCTCCCTCCAGGGATACCTCATTTAGCACTCTCGTTATCAGTTTCTGTCCCTCAAGAAAGTTTAGTGCTCCCAACCTCACCGCTGCGTAAACCATCTGAACGAGTTCCGAGTAGGCAAGTCCGGCTAAACAGGCGGTCTTATCAATTCCCATTGAGACGCAACATCTGGCCACGACCACAGGATAGCTTCCGTTGATCCCCCTCCTCACCGCGTTAACGAACTCGTCATCGCACAGGTTCAACAGCGCCAGTGATCTTCCCATGTTGATCGTGGCCTCCCTCAACTCCCTTGTTAGCTTCGACGCAATGGAGAGCTCATTGGCCCTCCAAGGGTCCTCAAACGCCATCCTAGCTATGGGTATGTCACCTCTTTCAATCACATTCTTGAATGTGGACATTATGAATCCCTCCACGTTAAGGCCTTGATAATACGCTTCCTCAACCCCAAATGAGTAATTGAAGCTCCCAAGGGGAAGGGAGCTATCGAAGAGATGGAAAGCCCTAATGATCCGCCACAAACTGGACCACATCCCCCTCTATGGGTATCTCCACATTTGGGATAAACTTGGTCACCTCTATCCTTGGGTTAAAGGAAGCTAGTAGGTTTGGAAGGTTCGGGTTCTCAAACGGGATATAGAGCTCTTTTCCTGAGATCATAGCCTTCATGTGCAAGTTCCCCACAGCAAATCCTATCCTGAAACCTTCCACCGAATCAGTCAGGCTTATGTGGAGCACTTTCTCCTCCATCTGAACCAGCCTCCAATACCTATCCTTGAAGAGGAAAACGTCCCCATCCCTTAACCCCTTCACGCTTATTACGTGCATCCCGTCCTCCAAGTTTACCTTCACTCTACCCATCTCAATTGACCTCCTATCAGTTACTAGGTCATGAACCTTCACTCCATCAGGGATTGAATTCACCTTAACCACGTTCTCCATCCTTCTCACCTAGAACAGGAAGTATAGCCTGGTAAGGGGCAACTCCTTTGATGGTGGCACCTTGGGCACGACCCCATTCACCTTCACCTCGTATTTATCAGGGTCCACCTCTATCTTGGGGAGAGCGTCGTTGAGCTTCATGTGAGACTTTGAGATGGTTCTGGTGTTTTTCACGGGAACGACCCTCCTGCGCACCACCTTCTCAGCCTTGGATACTCCATCCTGAGAGGAGAAGAGGAGGGAGAGGGGGTTACGAAAGCCAAACATGGGCTTATACATGACAGGCTGGGCGTAAGCGATAGATGCATTGGTCTCACCCATTAAGGCCCACGAGATGGCCCCTCCCTTAATCACCATGTACGGCTTTGCCGGAAAGAACCTGGGATCCCATAACACTATGTCGGCCACCTTTCCAGGGGTCATGGACCCAACGTAATCCGATATTCCATGGGTTATGGCAGGATTAACAGTCACTTTAGCCAAGTATCTCAATACTCTCTGGTTATCGGTCATGTTTACCAGCCCAAGTTCTTTCATCTTATGCGCAAGCTGGAATGTCCTTATTGCGGTCTCTCCCACCCTTCCCATTGCCTGGGAGTCTGAGGACATCATACTGATGGCTCCTATGTCGTGAAGGTAGTCCTCAGCTGCCATGGTCTCAGCCCTTATCCTCGACTCGGCATATGCAACGTCCTCAGGTACCTTCGGATTCAGGTGATGAACTGCCATGAGCATCTCCAGGTGCTCCTCGTAGGTGTGAATAGTAAAGGGTTTGGTGGGATTGGTGGAGGATGGGAGGATGTTCGGTTCGCCTGCAATCTTAATGATATCCGGAGCATGACCACCACCAGCACCCTCAACGTGATATGCATGAATGGTTCTGCCCCCTATGGCCTCAAGAGTATCCTCCAGGAAACCACTTTCATTGGAGGTATCCGTGTGTATGGTGACTTGGACGTCCCTCTGGTCAGCTAGGGACAAGGTCTCGTCTATTACCCTGGGCATTGCCCCCCAATCTTCATGAATCTTAAATCCACAAGCTCCCTGTTCAAGGACCTGTTCCATGCTTACTGGGGAGGATGAGGCCTTGGCCGTCAATCCAAAGTTAATGGGATACTCATCAAGGGAGGATAACATTAACCTCAAGTTCCACGACCCTGGAGTAACCGTGGTGGCCTTTGTGCCCTCAGCTGGACCAGTCCCTCCGCCAATCAGGGTGGTGAAACCGGCGGAAATGGCGTCATACACCTGCTGGGGTGCAACCCAGTGAATGTGAGTGTCAATGAATCCAGGAGTTGCGATCAAACCCTCTCCCGAAATTATCTCCGTTGAGGGTCCAAGCACGAAGTCCACTCCATCCATGGTAAAGGGATTACCACCGTGACCTATACCCACTATGATCCCATCCTTCACTCCTACGTCTGCCTTTACTATTCCCAGGAGAGGGTCCATCACCACCACATTCGTTATAATGAGATCCATGGCTTCCTCCTCCTTCACCGTGGGAAGTAATCCCAGACCATCGCGTGCTGATTTACCTGCCCCGAATACTAGCTCCTCACCTCTCCTGATTAAATCCCTCTCCACGGTGACATAGAGGTCAGTATCCCCCAACCTGATCATGTCTCCCTCTGTTGGGCCATAGAGCTCTATGTATCTCTCTCTGGAAATTTTCACATGAATCCCCTCTCCTTGGCTCTCCTCACTGCCTGATCCTTTTTCTCCAGGCTACCCTCTGTGAGACCGTTAAGCCCCTCAATCCTTCTTGCTCCTCCAATGGGCCTCAGCTTGACCACTCTCGTTTGCCCAGGCTCAAACCTTACTGACGTTCCAGAGGGAATTGCCAGCCTCATTCCGAACGCCTTCTCCCTGTCAAACTTTAGCGCTTTGTTAACCTCAAAGAAGTGATAATGTGAACCCACCTGGATTGGCCTGTCCCCCGAGTTTGTGACCTCTAACTCTATTTCCTCCTCAGCAATCTCCACCTCTCCCTTTCCTGGGATTATATGATTTCCTCCACCACGGATTGGATTCCTGATGGTAACCAGTTTAGTACCATCGGGAAAGGTGGCCTCAACCTGAACAACGTCCAGTATTGATGGTACCATTTCCATGACGTCGTTTTCAGAGAGCAACTCCTGTGCTTCCTTAATTATTTGAGACATGGGTTTCCCTTCTCTGGCGCTCTCGAGCACGAAATCCGTAATTATGGACAGGGCCTCTACGTAGTTAAGCTTCAGTCCCTTGGCCTTTCTTCTCCTGGCAACCTCGGCTGCCACACTTATGAGCAATTTTTCCTGTTCCCTGGGTGTGAGAAACATTTAGGAATCATTAGAGAATCATATGATCGAAAAATAAATGTTAAAGGAGAAAAGATAAAATCTCTTCGGTCAATACAACAACTTAATAAAAAGAAACTAAATCTCACGTTTCACGGCAAGGAGTCTAACTTGTCATTTTTTTGTTTCTTGGCTAAACTTCCACTTCTCCAGAGCTTTCAGCGGACTTAATAGCCAAAATGAAGAACGCTGGGGCCAGAACAAGTGTAGCGAGAATTTCGTAAAGGCTGTTGGTCAAAGAAAAGCTCACTACCGTGAGAGCCGTTGCGTATCCGGCATACCACAACGCTGGCTTTACGGGTTTATTAATGACGGACATGATCAGAAGGGATATGGCTATGATTAGAGTTCCAAACAGAGTCTTGGGGAAACCAAGCCAAGTATAGATTAGTCCAGATGTGATGAATCCTATGAATGACAGTGCCTTGAAGTTCTTGCTAGAGGACAGAACGAACAGGCTTATGGGTCCAGTCGCATAGCCGAGAACGTGAGCAGCTATGAGGTAACCAATGGACTGTTCGAAGGTTGGAGATACAAAGAGAAGTACGACTGACGCAATCAATGACAGGAGTGTTGGAACTACTGGGATTCCGCGCCTTTCGCTAACCTTTCCAAGTATTTTGGGTGCACTCCCCACCTTTACCAGGGCGTACATATACCTGCTGATATCCCCAGCACCTATAAGGGAGGCACCTGAGGGAGATATTATGCCATCAATGATGAACAGTGCACCTAATACTGGAATACCTGCTATTAGTGCGCTCTAAGTGAGAGGCGCAGTCAGTTTGGAGACGTAACCCCATCCGTGCCCCAATATGCTGGGAGTTAGAGACCCAATAAAGACCATGGATACAAGGGTATAAACGGCCATGGATAGCAGAAATGCGATGAGGATAGCCTTTCCAGTGTGATCCTTGTTTCTACTCTCACCTGCATATACCATTGCGCTTCTGAATCCTCCATAGGCGAACATGGTCAACGCGATCGCCTCAAGCAGAGTTGATGTTTTTGATTGAATCGGAATACTAAAATTAGAAGAGTGAAATGCTAATATTCCTACTAAACCTACATAAAGAGTAAGTATCCCAAGCTTGGCGTACGTGATCACGTTGACACTAACAGATTGTGTCCTTATTCCCATGTAAACTAGGAAATAGATCACGGATACGAGTGCCACCTCGACACCGTATCCAAGCGGAGTTGGAGATCCATTGCTCCAAAGGGATGGAAAGATATAGGAGAGATATTGCAGTGAGGCCTCAGCCTCTATGGGAACCACAAATAGGGTACCAATGAGGTAAAGCCAGCCGACGGTTGAAGCTAGCACTTTGCCGTGAGTTACGTTAACGAATCTTACCTTGCTACCCACTACTGGATACATTTTAGCCAGTTGGGAGTATACTAGCACTAGGGGAAGTAACAACAGCCCACCTGCTAGCCATATCATGGGGGTTAATCCGCCTGCCATGGAGGCAGTTACTGCAGGCAAAAGAAGTATACCTGATCCTATAATGTTTCCAAGAGAAAAGGCTATCATGGAGAGAAGTCCTGCCGATTTACGAAAATTGGGATTATCTAGGACAGTTGCCTTTAAATAATTTTTTGTTTCCATATGAATCCCTCAGTTAGAAGATAAATAATAAGCTATATCCTGGAGTTTTCTGAAAAGTATCTATCTAAGACCTGCATGAAATAAAAATAATGAATACGTCGTTCCCTCTCTTAAAACAAAAGTGTCTATTTTAAATATAATTATCATTATGATATACTTCGGACTGCGCATAGCGTAGTCATGCCGGTATAGTTTAAGTTTCAAGGAATTCACTGCGAAGACACGAAGCCATAAAACGAATTTATGTAAGTTTGACGACATTATGAATAGTACAGGCTTTTCATCGAACCAGTTTTGAATTATTGCTTGCCTTTTAAATAGAAAAATCTATATATATTCAGTGGTTAATCAAGATACAGTAAGGGATGGAGATACGAATACCCTATCCATCGGCAGGACAGAGTAAAATCTTTACATGAAGAATATAAGTCTTTTTCTAAAATTAGCTTTTAAAATATAATTAATTGCTTTAAGAATAGAAAAGTTTAATATTTAAAACTATTAGACTAGTGTATGATCAAATGTCCTATGTGTGGCGGGGATAATCCAGATGATGCAACGTATTGTACAATTTGTGGATGCGACTTCACGGGAGCACAGGGCAGTATTGTCTCCCAGGCACAACAATATCAATACCCTACTAATGCTGTACAAGGTACACAGCAATGGATGGGTGACCAATCTCAGCAACAGCAACCCTATCACCAAGACTTTCAGAATCCACAGCAATTTCCCTCAACTCCTCAGGACGGGATCACTTGTCCTCAATGCGGTACTGTAAATCCTAGAGGTACTAGGAACTGCATCAATTGCGGTGCGGAGCTGGAACATCACCATCACCACCATCACCATCACCATCTATTTTAACTCAAAAATCAGGCCCTTCGTTTTTATGAGATGTTAATTTGCATCATTTTTCTGCATCTTTTTCCTAATTTCATAAATAAAAGCACTTTGAAATACAATCTCTAATACGTTGAGTACTGTAATTAAGTTCATATATGGCTCTTATTATTTCTTAAAATTGAAAATGAACTCGGTGCGTTTTATAACGGACACTTCACACACTGCGCGATTTCAGTTTTGGTGATTGAACTGTTCCTTGCAGACATATATCGGAGCGTTTTCAGCTTTTGTAAAGCACGATCTAAATTATTCTTATTTCACCTCCCTAATCCAACCGCTTTAGATCTCTACTAACATCTACTTTTAAAAGATAAAATTTTCTTTATTTTTAAAAGAATTTATTATAATTTAAAAAATTCATGAAATTACTTTCAAACTAACTATATTACTTGAGGAAAGATTTTTAACTGGAAAAAGATTATCGTATTTATGCAATATCGTATCCTAGGAAAGGATATGCAACACGTGAGAGTTTTCCTAAACCCGGGAGAAATGGTGTACGGTGAAGGAGGACATTTAGTAACTAAGGATCCCTCAGTAAACATCAATGCGGGTGCAAGAGGTGGAATTTTAAAATCATTTGAAAGAGAAATGACTGGAGGCGACTTCTTCGTTCTCGAGTTAACTGGTCCTGGAATGGTGGAATTTTCAAGCTTTTTCCCTGGAAGGATAATACCAATTCAGGTGATGGGACAAGGCCTCAGTGTGGAGCATAATTCTTTCCTTTTTGCGGAGTCCACAGTCCAGTACGGGGCAAAGCTTGGTAAGCTTTTAGCTGGTATCTTTGGAGGAGAGGGAATCTTTCTAGCGAGTTTCACCGGGCAAGGTAACGTGTTTGTTCATGCCAGAGGAGGAGTCTCAGCGTTCAATCTACAACCTAATCAGCAGATACAGGTGGAGGCGGGACATTTACTAGCCTTCGATAGCGGAATGCAGTACGATATACAGAGGGTGGGAGGACTTAAGACCATGCTTCTGGGAGGAGAAGGACTCTTCTTCGTCACGATCACAGGACCTGGTAGAGTCTGGGTTCACAACGTATCGATACTTCAATTTGCCCATGTGCTTTATAGCAGAGCCCCGCCGCCTTCGCAACCTTCCCCTGGAGGTTTTGGACCACAAGGGCCATCATTCAACATTAATCTGTAGGTTTCCCAGCCTTTGCATGTACATTTTCGGATTTTTTATGATAAACTGCAATATCCTCAATCTAACGAATTTATTTTCTCTAGTCCAATGCTAAAGAAATCCTGCGTCCCGGCCTCGCACGATGGCCAAGATCTCCATGCATTAAAGGACACCAAATAAAACTGAGGATGTATAAGTTTACATGTGATATACGAGATCAATCTTAGGTTCGTAAAGGCATTTCTCCTCGAGGTCAGGGGTAAGCTAATATTAGTGGACTCAGGAACTAAGGGAAACGGCAACAGGATCCTGAACGCGGTGACAAGTCTGGGAAAGGATTCCAGAAGGATCGAAGCGGTCATCTACACCCATTCCCACGGGGATCACATTGGTAGTGCAGGTGAACTAAAGATACCCAGGAACCTGATACATGAAAATGGGTTGAGGTACCTGACCAACGGAATAGGTAGGAAACCCGTTCTTCACTCCACAGCCCTGAAGATCGGCTTCGCGTTAATGTCCCCATTCTTTAACGCTAGGCTTTCTCCAGTTTTTGGCGCTGAAACCCTCAAGGAAGGTGAAGTCTTCCCCGGAATTCAGGTAATATACACTCCGGGCCACACTGACGACTCCATAACCCTTTACATGGAGGATGAGGAGGCACTTCTGGTTGGTGATATGTTGCAGGGTACAAAGAAGGGGTTAAGGCTACCCTCAATCTACGAGGATTTTGAACTCCTGAGGAAAAGCGTGGAGAAGGTGAAGCAGTTCAGGGTGAAGAAGGTTTACGTCTCCCACGGAATAAGTGGTCCACCCAGGTGGCCCTTCTAGTTCACCCTTTCCTCGGTTCGTACTTCCTTTCCTCTAAGGAATGAGAAGAAGGTGGCTAGGGCTAGCACCACTGCGGAGATCAGAAAGGCGTAGTGAAGTCCCACCACAAACACGGAGGAGAGACCACCGTTAAGCTTAGAGGTTCCCAGGAATATTTCAAAGGCAACCTCCTTGGGTATTGCTGCCGCAGCAACTGACAGGGTTATCACATAGCTTAGAATGATCCCCACGTTCCCTAGCGTCCTGGATAGACCTGAGACGGAACCAAAATATCCTTTAGGAGCGCTGGCCATAATGGCACTGGTGTTGGAGGGCCAGAACATACCTGATCCAACACCGTTTACTGCTGAGATCAGCAGAATCAGGGTGTAGGGGGTGTTGGGAGTCAGCACTAGGTAGAACAGGATCACAGATAACATGATAATTGCTATTCCTCCTGTGGCAAACCATCTGGAGCCGTACCTATCGGTTAACTTGCCCATGTAGGGTGCAAGGAAACTTGCTACCACGTATCCCGGAAGAAGCAACAGTGACGCGTTAAGTGGGGATAACCCTCTCACTCCTTGAAGGTACATGATGAGAAGGAAGGTAATCGCTAGACCTCCAACTGCCTGAAGGAATGTGGCGGTGAGTGAGTAACCAAGTAGCCTATACCTGAACATCTTGAGGTCGATGATTGGACTTTTAGCCCTGCTCTCATTCAGAATGAAGGCCCCAACCAGGACTATTCCCATCACCAGCATTACCAGGTTCAGCGTGTCCATCCCAACACTGGCTATAACTATAGAGGAATAGGAGATGAGCACCAGAGACGCCCCCAACAGAAGGGCACCAGTGATGTCCAGTTCCCTCTTCACCTTGTTAACATCTTGAATGTACTTCACTCCTAGCACTGTGGCCATGATTCCAATGGGAACGTTAATGTAGAATATGAAGGGCCAACCCAGGAAAGTTGTCAGTGCACCTCCCAGAATAATCCCCAGAAGAGCACCTATGTTCCAACCTAGGGAGGTATAACCGTATGCTCTCCCCATCATGTTGGGAGGAAAGTGATCAGCCACTATTGCCCCACTATTCGCAGTCATCATGGCTCCGCCAATCCCCTGAATGAGCCTGAACGTTATGAGAAGGTAAATTGAACCAGATAGTCCGCATAAGGCCGACGCAACAGTGAAAATCACGAAGCCCAGATTAAACATCTTAGCTCTGCCGTAAATGTCACCTATCCTACCCGTTTGTGTGGTGAGGATTGCTGTAACCAGAAGGTACGCCAGAAGGACCCATATGGCCGTGAAAAGGTCAGCGTGTAGATCCTGCGCAATCTGAGGAAGTGCCAGGAGAACTATGGTTCCGTCCACAGCAGCCATCAGTGTCCCAAGGACGAGTACTAGCAAGATGATTGTCTTGTTCATAAGTAAGTAGAGACGCAGGATGAGGTTAAAAACTTAACTATCTAATCATTAACTATTTGATCAACTAGATTATGTTTAACGGTGTGTAACCAGTGTTTAGCTGTTATTATGCAGAGAATTTATGTGTTTCTGCGAGTTGTGACGAGGTTTCGCGGATTGGGTGCGTCCTATCCCACAGTGACGAAATATTAGGGAACTGGAACCAGTTGACCAAATTGACTACATGTACTGTCCCTTCCGTTAACCTAAGAAAGAAAATTTATACCTATAGAGAAAAATACGTTAGACTTAATGTTTTAAGCATGGATTGAACAGTATAAAAGGAAATTGATCCTTCTGCTTAAACACTGAGGGTAAGTCCTTCCATCCGGCAGGACCACCACATGATGCAGTAAAAATCTTCTTATATAGTTGGAGTGAATATTAAAAACAATGTTAAATCTCTCAGTATTAGACTTACATATGAAAAAGAACTTATATTCACACTATCGAAAAATGATATGCCAATAAACATAGGTGGAGGACTACCCGATCCGAGAACGTTTCCCTGGGAGCGTATGGGCGAGATAGTGGATTACCTGTTGAGGGATAGGAGCGAAACAACCCTGCAATACGCCCCAAGCGAAGGAATTGAGGAGGTGAGGAAGGAGATATGTAACTTTGTGAGGAAGAGAGGTTTCTCGCTGGAGGAAGACCAGATACTCGTGACGGGAGGGGCAAAGGAGGCCATATATCTCCTCTCGGAACTCTTCTCGCAGAATATGGTAGCTTCGGAGGAGCCAACATTTCAGGGGTTCATAAGCACCATGAGTTACAGGGGATTGAGGGCATATCCTATTCCATGGGATGATCACGGTCCCATGACGGATGTCCTCGAAAAGAGGTTGAAGGCTCTCAGAATGTGGGCCGATCCGGTAAAGTACTTTTACGTAGTTCCAGTTCACAATCCGACGGGGAGGGTTATGACTAGAGACAGACGCAAACATCTTCTCGAGCTGGCAACGGATTTCAATTTTCAGATTATAGAGGACGACATTTACGGATTCTTTACCTATGATGATCCCCCATATCCTGCACTGAAATCGCTGGACAGGGAAGGAAGGGTGATCTACATCTCAAGCTTCAGCAAGATCGTATCCCCTGGGCTCAGGGTGGGCTTCATAGGATATGAGGGAAAGGAACTTGAAAAATTATCCATTATAAAGAGCGAAATAAATCATCAAGTGTCCACGCTGGATCAGCTCATTATAGGGGAGATGCTCAGGAGGGATCTAGTGGACTCAATTATAGAGAACTCCCTGCTCCTTTACAGGAAGAAGAGGAACGTTATGCTCGATGCCATAGAGGAGTACTTCCCTTCAAATACTGGATGCAGTTACACGGAGGGAGGTTTCTTCACGCTCTGCAGAAAAGAAGGGCTAGACTCTTCCTCATTGCTTAAGGAGGCGCTAAAGAGGGATGTGAAGTTTATTCCTGGAGAGAAGTTCTTCTACTCCAGCGACCAGGGAAGAAACTCCTTCAGGCTGAGCTTCAGCTTCGCCAAGGAAGACGAGATAGTGGAAGGCGTGAGGATACTTGGAGAGTTGCTGAAGTCCATGAGATGAGGCTGAACATGAGAGGTCCATGCAGACGTCTTGCACCAAAAGGAGCTGGTCTCCTTGTTGAACTCGGCAATCTGTGATAAATTACAACACGACCTTGAATAAGGCGGGGAAATATCGCAGGAGCGAGAAAAAGCAAACTAGAAGTTTATACCAATTCCTCCCTGCTGTCCTGTGGGAAGGTAGGGGATCAGTGCACTGGCCAACTGCTCTGCAGTCAAAGTGTGTAACCATACCCTGCCTGGACCGGTGATGGTCACGAAGAACAGCCCCTCGTGAGCGAAGAACACAGATCTCAGACCTCCAACCAGCTGGACGGAATAGTTCATTCCTTCCTGGAAGCCCATCAGGTGCGAGGCTTCCACCTGTATGGTCTCACCTGGGGCTAGGTCCTTCACGATTAATCCACCGTAGGAATGAAGGAAAACGTTTCCCACTCCCCTGAACCTGGCGAGGAAAAGCCCTTCTCCACCCAGCCATCCAGCGGTAAGTTTGGCCATTGTCGAGTCATACTCGACGCTGGTTTCCGCTCCCAGGAAGGAGTGAGCCTCTGCCAAGATAGATCCACCCTGTAACTGTATGGGTACGATCTTTCCCGGAAATATTCCGGAGAGTATTATCTCTCCCGGTCCATAAAATTCCGTGACGAAGAACGAGCCTCCAGTCAATATTCTCTTAAGCCCCGAGAGAAACCCTCCCCTCAATCTGGTCTGCAGGTTCACTGATGCATTCTTCATTATCATGTGTCCAGCGTCGGGGTTTGGGTCTCATTGAATTTCATGTACTTTGTATTCAATTCTCGACCCTTGGAGTTCACCGAAGTCGCGGATTGAACCGTTCATCCTTCTCACTCCCATTAGGGGGATAACCCCACTCACCTCACGGTGAGGAAACCCCCACATCTTGAGGTTAAACTTATGCAGAAACCTCCTCATGATGTTAAGTGACGCGTTGAACTGCCTATCAAGGGTGAACCCACACCTCCCGCACCTGAAGGTCCTGCCAGCCGTTCGGGAAACCCATCCACATCTGGGGCAAGACCTGGATGTGAGGTGCGGGTTCACCTCCACCACTCTACAACCGTATAGGGGAGCCTTATACTTCAACACGACAACCAGTTTCCTCCAGACAGTCCTCGAAAGCTTACGTGATAAGGATTCGCTGGCGTCATCGAACATGCTCTCCTTATTCAACCTCTCGAAGACCAGAACATGATTATTGTATAGCTCAAGAATGAAGTTAGCTAACTTATGAAGCAAATCGTTAACCCTATTCCTCTCACGATGAGAGTACCTCCTCATCAGTTTCTTGCCACCCTTCAACTTCTTAGAAGCTACAGACTGCACTTTAGCCCTCTTCATTTGCATGACGTACTTCAAGGAGTAGAGTTGCTTTAGAGAGATCGTGATAAACTTCTCGCCATCGTAACCGTCTAGTGAGAAGAGATTGGAATCAAATGAAACAGCATCGAGGGGAGTTGTACTCGGTAATTCTTTTCTAAATACCAGGTATACTTTATCCTCCTTGATGACTGGTTCTGTTAACTCCATTCCTTCCACTCTGCTAGAGAACCATCTTCTATCCCATGAGTATCTGATGTACTCGTGTGGTTTCACGGTTATCCTCACGCTCTTGCCGAGGACTTTCCTCAACGTGGTTTTCACCCTCACGTAACCCTTCCTCACAAGCGGTGGTTTGAACTTGCTTCTCCCCTTCTCGAACCTCCTCCTCCACGACTCTAGGATAGAGTATACGTCGTGAATTGCCTGGTCAACGTAGTGTTTTGCCAGTCCTTGCGCGTTCTCCCTCATTAAGTACTCTCTCAACTCCTTGTATATTTCCTTCTTTTTTGGTAACTCTACTCTTCCATTCTTCACGTTAACTTTGTTGAACACGTACTTTATTCCTCTGTTCAGTAAGTTCACGTATGCACGAATTAGTTCTTTGCTCCTCTCCTCCTCATTTCTTATCGCATACGTTAAATGTATGTATTCTTTTTCTTGTGGTATGAATGTTTCAATCCTTAAGTTCCTCAACACATTTCTTCACCTTTTCGTACTTATGACCTCTCGTTCCGCCAGAGAACGAGACTAGGATACTGATCAAGTCTTCAATTAGTTCCTGTTCTGGATCCTCTTTTTCGAGGACTGTTATCTCGCAACCGTGTGCCCTGCACACCTCCTCGAGTATCTCGAACCCGAATCTCACCAGCCTGTCCTGGTGGGCCACGACTATCTTGCTCACCTCGTTATTCAGCACCATCTTCAGTAGTTTCTGGAACCCTTTTCTCCTCATGTTCAATCCAGATCCCATGTCAGTGATAACGAGGTCGTGTTCCGGAACCCTTTCCTTCAAGTAGTTCACTTGATTCACCAGGTCATTGTGTGCGTCTGATGATCCTGGCGTAAAGTACCACTTTCTTTTTCCTTATTATTCCTGCCAATCTCTCAACGTCCTCCTCCCGAAATCTCATTTTCCCAGATGGCAATCTCTCTGGTTTTATGTACCCCTTTTTTACGTATTCCTGCAATGTTCTGTAGGAGATTCCCAGTCTCTGGCACACTTCCTTGGGCCTCAGCATTGTATTTGATTTGTATACAAAGTATTTAAACTTCACGCTTTAATAGAAACAGTTTTCAACGGCATAAAACCCTTCCTGAGGTGCAAGTTGTACCTTTAGGTATTGCAGGTCATCCCCCAGAATTTGATACTGTGGCATATCCGACTAAGACCTCTTACCTTTTTATTTCTACTCGGGTTTCTTTACGTTCCTCTTTCCCCAGCCCCTATCCTGCAACTTCCCTACTTGGTCTTAAGGATCTTTATTCTGTAAGTCGTGCCCTCCTTCACGGAAACGCAGGGATATCCCCTGCTCTCGCATATCTTGGGGATCGTGACGTCCATTGGTTCCTCGTCACTTATCACCTCCAGAACTTGGCCCGGCTTCATATGATTCAACTTTTTCACGATCTCTATCTGGGGTTCTGGACACGCCTCTCCCCTGAGGTCCAGAACATCATCCGGTTTCCTATCCTCTAACCTGTCCATAATATCATGTGAAGATCTGAAATATTAAGCTTCTCTAGTTTTTAAGGGGAATTTTACATTATACTAAAAATTGTTTATTCCTGTGGACAGTTATCGTCCACGGGTGTTATGGTCATGTCATCCGGGTAGTCTATGATGCAGAAGAACTCTAGGGTGTCATCCTTGTTCTGGAACGCGTGTTTCACTCCGCTATCTATGAAGATGAAATCGCCCTGACCGAGCTCGTGGACCTTGTCTCCCACACATACGGTACATCTTCCCTTCGTGATTATGACCGTCTCCTGGTACTTGTGGACGTGCATGCCTATCCTTCCGTGAGGTAAGATGGTGAACTTTCTAACCGCGTAATGGGCGCCATGATCTGAAGTGACTAACCACTGGATGAACGTATCCCTTGATCCCTTGATTTTTACCTCCGAGCTGGGCACCTGAGAGATCTTGGAGATGTGATATTCCATGATTCAAGGTACGACAAGGAGTAAAAAATCATGAGGTTCCAACACAAGGTGATTTCCTGCTCTGGATTTGTGGGTTGAAGCTAGACTTGGCGAGCCCATCCGTATTACGTCAAATGAAAGAGCAGAACTACGTGAAGAGGATATTGTTATTTACCACCTATCCAAGTTTGTACCCGCATGATTCTTTCAGCGGATCCCTCTACCTTCAGATCCTGGTGGAGAAGGAGCAAGTATCCTCCCTACGGGTTGAGGAAAGTGGAGGCAATCTCGGGAGGCAAGATTGTCCAGCCCGAGCACCTTGATAGGTATCGAGAGGAAATCCTGGGAATTTATGTGAACGATCCCCTGGGTCGGTCAGAAATAGGTCAGGCCATATCTAGGATCGTGCAGGGAGATCCTCCCTACGTTAAGTCCTTCAAGAAGTTCGAGTCCAGGATAAGGGAGTTGAGGGATAGAAACTCCCTGAAGGTAGTGGTGGGTGGACCGGGGGCGTGGCAATTGCAGGACAGGGACTGGATTGATTCCCTCCTCATAGGGGAGGCCGAAGAAAGTCTTGAGGAGGCAGTAAAGGGTAAGGGGGTGATACACGGTAGGAGAGCGGAGCGTTTTGTAGTCATCAGGGCTCCCTCAGGTCTCGCAGAGGTGGAAGTTAACAGAGGGAGTAGAAGGATCCCTGAGAACGTGATTCTGGAGGAGATGAGGATTCAGTCTTCCGCTCATGGACGCGTGAACCTGATAACCAGCGACATACTCAGTTACGGGGATGAGAGCGAGGTTACGGACCTACTGATCAAGGCAAGGAAATTTGGGGAAGTCACCTTCTCCAACATAGGCTCCGTTACAGCCATGAACTTCGACCTGGAAAAGATAAGGACTGCGCTAAATCTGAACGAGAACCACTGGATATCTCCCGTTCTGAACAGCGTGCAGGGATCCTGCCTCTACTCCCTTAATTCTGAAGTCCTTAAGCTCTTGAACAGGAATTACATCTACCCGATGGTGTACGTGGAGGAGGAGAGGACACGGGAGTTCCTTCAATATAAGGCTGTGGTTATTCCGTTACCCCAGACGGAAAATTACTACAAAGTTCTTTATGAGGCCTGGAAACACGATCGGGTCATAGTGAAATTGCCCTTTTCCTTCGTTGTGGATTACGTCCTTAAGAAGGCCGTAGAGACTAGGGGCAAAAACCTTAGGGAATTGAGGAGTTCAAGTCTGATCAAGTACATTTTTATGGCCGGGTTCTATAACCTTTTCCAATTTGTAAAATAGTCTCTTCGCGTCCAAATAGAGAACTGCATACTCTATCGCTGGTGTCATGTGCATCTAACAAATGTTCAGTTCTCTGAACTATGGAAGTCATCGCGAATAGAGGTACGACTAGTTTTTAGGAACTAATTTCTGTGGATCTATCTTTGTAATTTCGTTGGCCCTACCATACACGCGATTAGTGGAGACTATACACATTGCTAAAAGATCCTCAACGAGAATCGCCAAGGAAGATTTTTCCGATGATTCCAAACACATCATGTCCTTAAAATAAGGCCCATGAAAGTAGATATGCCCCACACTATCATTGCCTAGTTACTAATTTACCATCTAGAATGTTGGTAAGCAATTTCACGGTTATGTTTCTAGCTTCCTCTATTTTCCCCTTATCGAGACATTCAAGGACTTCCCTTAGCGCTCCGTGATACCCCTTAATTGATGGGCTGAGCTGGCCATCAGCTATCATGGGTAAATCATCGTCGTACCGCAATATCTGATAGGTTTCAAGGTCCCCATCAATGTACTTTATTACGAGAACGTCTTTTTCCACCTTAGATATCATTATTCCCTCACTCTCCCTGCCAATGATAGTTTTAGACCCTATCTTGACGCAGAAAAATCTAGATGGGACTTTCTTGCAACTCAGATCGTCGTTCACGAGATCTCTCAGTGTAAAAATGTTGGCCATGAATTAGGGTTACCCTAATACTATAAATATTTTATGCCTAAAAACTCTGTGGGGTTTATCTTTGTGGAACGAAGTATATATTTATTAAAGCTTTAGACAAATATTTTAAGTCAGAGACTATCTGAAATAAAGAGCGCAGAGGGAGTTCACATTAATCTGTGGGGATGGGGAAAAAGATGTAGTTGAGGCTGGACCATCTGTAGTGAAGTACTTATTGATGAAGACTATGCCTGAGGTCGTGGTGAAGAACTTCTTTTCTATTTTAACAAGGGTAACGGAACAAAGTCCACTTCTGTGAAGTTTTCTAAAGATCATGTGGATTTGGTTAAGGACACGACGAAATAGAGAACTTGGGCGAGAGCTGTATTTCTTCGGTCCTTTCTTCTTTCAAGAAACTAGTCTAAGACCAGATTTTAAGATCGTTTCCTAGTCGCTCTACTCCAGATGGTATTGCCCTTCATTCTTATTTCCATAACCCTGTGGAGCGGAATCACTGTTTCGTCGTCAAGGTACATGTAGGTGTTATCAATCCCTTTAATTCTTGAGAAGGAGATTTCATCAACTCCCTTGAATCTATCCGCGATTATGACAGAGAAGTTCTCCAGATCATGTCTGGTCCATAATATCCTGTTGAGCTCTTCTTTAATGGTCACTAGGTGATGTGTAAACTGGGAGACTAAATCTTCTACCCTTTCCATGCGTTCAACGTGGACCAAACAACGCGCTATGTACAGGTAGGAATTAGGGGTAAGAATATTTTTTACTACATACTTCAATGTTATGTTATGAGCTGGGTGACAGTTTCAACCAAGGTGAGGAAAGAACTGCTGGAGAGGGCGAAAGAATATGGAATTAACGTGTCTGAGGTACTGAGGAAGGCGCTGGAAAATGAGGTTAAGGAAAGGGAGAGAGAGGAGGCCAGGAGAAGTGCCAGTCTCATAGCCCGGAGGCTGAAGGTAAGGGAAGAGGACGTGACCCGAATAATCAGGGAGAGCAGGAATAGGGATGGCAAGGTACGTGATTGATGCCAGCTCCATAATAGAGGCAATACTGTCCTTGGGGGAGGAGGCCATATCATTTCTTGAGGAGTGTAGTAGTGCAGACCTCGTTCTTTACGAGATAGGCAATTTTCTCTGGAAGAGCGATAACGGGGAACTGGTGGAACCATTCAGGCAGGTGCTCAAGTTCCTGTCGCTGGAGAGCGTGGGATTAAATCAAGAAGTGCTTAAAATAGCCAGAGAGGAGGGGCTGACTTACTACGACGCGGTTTACCTTTACCTGAGCCGAAAGTCCGGATCAACCTTAATCAGTGAAGATAGGGATCTGATTAACAAGGGAGCTATCCCTGTGAAGAAGGTCCTGGAGAATCGATGAATCTCAGCAGTACTCCTTGATCTTTTCCAGGTAGTCCTCAACGTTCCTTCTCCGGGATTCGTCCCAAAGATATCCCTGATCCAGGGAACTTCTCTGCGCGCAGTATACCAGCACAGCCTTCATCTTGTCTTCCTCGCTTTTCCAGAACTTCCATCCCTCAAGATACGTGAGTATTACCTCCTCAGGAGGAGCTATATATACCCAGTAGGAGTTATCCACAACAAGTTTGAGCGGTTCCTTCATCCTGTCATAAACCGTGGAGACTATATCTATTCCCTTCTCCGAGATCTCCCTGATTCTAGGAAGCATTACTCTGAGTCCCATATCGGATATCCTCGATAAAACTCTCCTAACCATCTCCACGTTTCCCTCCACTATAATGTCCACGTCTCCCGTCCTGTAACTCCTCCCTGAGTAGATCTCGGCGGCAAATCCACCCACAATGATGAGCCTTCCCTCCCCTCTTCCCTCGAGGAACGAGTTGATTATTGCAAGGAATTTCAGGAACCTATCTGTCTCGCTTCCCCTAAGCTCCTCCACGCTCAGTAATATCCTCCTATACAGTTGGTCTTCCAATGTAACTCCCCATCAAGGCTGAAGCATCCCAGCTCTTTCATTAGTCTTATATTTTCCTCTGCGAAGCTGGCCAGTCTCCTCAGATCCTGTTCCGTGATCCTGTTTCCTCTATACCTCGGTCTCTCCTCAAGTAACCTTATTATTAACTTGGAATCCACAGGATTAACTAGAATGCCCGTATAAAAGGATCAGTCCAACCAAACTAACCGCATGCACACATGTTTACACTACCCCTCTCAGTTTTCGTCTGTTCTCTAATTAATGACAGTCTATGAAAAATTTTAAATTATCTCAACTAAAGAGTTAACTGTGAGTTTCAGTCAGGTTGAGATAGACTCGCTTTCAAAGCTAAAGACATCGTCGTTTCTCGGGATACTTGGTTCAGTCATGGTTGTGGTATATTCCGTGACCTATTACTTAGTGTTCCTTCCCATAACTCTGGCATACAGGGGTGAGGTTCACCCATCACCTGGAATGCTTAGGTTCCAGTTAATACCCGACATAGTAATCGAGCTGGTGGCGGGGGCCATTCAACTTTTGATTTTCTATTATGCCAGGCAGGGATTCAAGGGGCTATCCACCATCAATATACCCACCAAGAATGGGGTGACAGGGGCCACCATCTTGATCGTGTTTGCCATAATTGGTCTTCTAATAGGGGTTCCGTTAATTCTATTTTTCGAGTTTGTGGAATTGCCCTTTCTATTGTCCGCTCCACCCGCATCCTCTATACCATCTCCTACCCTGGTGTTATTCGCAGTGCTAGCCCTGGTTCTCTTGGTCTTTGCCCTAGTAGGCTTCGCAGGGCTCATCCTGGTAATTATAAGTGAGTATAGCCTTGGAAATAGATATGGGGAGGGTCTCATTAAGCTAGGTTCAATCCTCCAAATTATCCCCTTCTTGGATTTCGTGGGATACATTCTTCTCTACTTCGGATTTTCCAACGCGATTAACAAGGTGAGATCCGGTTTTCAAATTCCTCAACAGGTTCAACAACCTCCTCAACAAGTTTATCAAGTGGGCTTTGGATCTCTTTCGGCAAGCGGGCTGGCAAGGTTCACCCTCTATTCCCCTAAGAGCGTGGCAATAACTTCAGCCGTGCTGGGATTATTCAATCAGCAGGTTAGGGCGCAATCCATTTATCCCTCAATTTTGAGTCCCGGTCAGAACGTGATTGAGGTGAACTTTGGTCCTCTTCAGTTAACCAAGGGTAGCTACTTCGTGGATTTGACCCTTGGGGACGGTTCCGCATTGAGGGTCTACGTGATACTCTAACAGATTTTCTACAAGATACTTCCTCATGGACTAGATCGTACAAAAGGCGAGCTCAGTAAAGCTACATTAATTTCGCATTAATTTCGCACTAGCTCACCTAGCTCTCGGGGGTAAACCTAGTATCCTGCTCAACCTCATCCTTGGACTCAAACTGGATAGTCACGTGAGTTATCTCAAACTTCTCCTTCAGGATTTTCTCAACCTCTCTCCTTTTCTCGTCAATCTGATTGAGAGTTAACACGGGGCTTTCCTTCACGTGTAACGTGGCAACCCTCATGTGCGGGCATATGTTCCATACGTGGACGTGGTGAACTGTTCCGTAAACGGTTCTCAGGGTATTCTCCACTTCGCTCACGTCCACCGGCGACCTCTCCATGAGTGTGTAGATTCCCTCCTTCACGTTTCCGAGACTGGTTAATGCCACAACTCCCAGAATGGCCATGGACCCCAGCGGATCCAATATGGGAACACCGGTCATCAGAACAATCAAACCCACCAGTGCACCCATAGCGAACGTAATCGAGTCAAGTAAGGCGTGCAATTTAATCCCTTTCCTCATCTCGTCCCCTCCCTCAGTAGAGGAAAGGAGGGAGAATCCCAGAGCAATGAGGGATGCAAAGATAACGATCCAGGGATCATCACGAATACCCAGAACCAGAAGGGTCACTGAGAACGCGAGACCGATCACCACTCCAACTACAACCGTGATCACGTTCAGGAGAGAGTATAGGACCTCCAATCTATGCATTCCGTAGGTGTAGTTGCCGTCCCTTCTATTCAGAATCTTGGATGCCCTCCACGTGAGGGTGACCACAAGGGCATCCAGTATGGAATGAAGGGCCTCTGAACCGAGCGTGGCACTCCTCCCTATCACGGACACAATCAGCAGAAACCCTGTGGTTAACCAGAATCCCAGAAGACTTCTCATGAATCATAGTTCGTTTCAAATTATATAAACTTTCTTTTGGGTTATCCTAATTGTAAAATCCAGATAAATCATGATTTATTTGTGTTCAGTGTTAATATGCCGTGAGGTTGCACCCCCACAGGCTCGAGGAAGACAGGGAGTGTGACGTTCTGCGGTACGTTGTCTATAACCACCTCTATGGTGATGTTTCCCCTGAGAACCAGGGGAGTCTCATTCTGAAGTTTGAACACCCCGTTGGGAGGTCCCTGATTCTCCGGGGTATAACTCTGACCCTCTATTATCACGGTCTGAAAGGGTCTAAAATACACAAGGCAGACATCTCCACTGTGAGCGTAAATTCCCGGAACGAGAGTGGTCACGTTGAGGTTGAGGGTGGAGTTCGAGGGAACTGGAACCCGGTTGGGTAGATGCGTCAAGAGCAATGCCGTGATTACGGAGATGGAGACTATCAGAACTATCCCCACGAGTATTGTCATTTTCATGAGTTAGTGTATGTATCACGGTTTTTAGGGTCGTGTTAAATTGAACCTGTTACCTTTCCCGGACTACTAAATTGTTATGTATTCAAGGAGCCTTTGACGTGAAATACACAATAAACCGAGCTATGCCACTTTCCCTTCATAACTGGATTGGGAAAATAGTGTTATTAACAAATATAGCAAGGAAAGTTTTAACTATTCAGCGAGCTAATACTTTACTTATGAAAGCTATTCTATTTGAGAAATCTGGATTGGAGAACCTGAAGGTAGGTGAGGTTAAGGATCCCGAACCGGGATCACACGATGTTGTAATAAGGGTAATGGAATCCGGGGTAAACCCCATAGACTACTTCGTGGTGGTGGGAATACCTGTGAGGCCCATGCCACACATCCCAGGGGCGGAGATTTACGGAGAAGTGGAGAGGGTGGGGGATCACGTGAAAAGCGTGAAGCCCGGGGATAGGGTGGTGGTCTATAACAGGGTATTCGACGGTAATTGCGACATGTGTCTCCATGGCAATGAGATGCTGTGCAGGAACGGCGGTATAATGAGCGTGGTGACTCAGGGAGGCTGGGCTGAGAAGATGCTGGTACCAGAGAAAAACGTGGTGAAAGTGGGACTGAATTCATCCCTGGCAGCGAGCTTGCCAGTTGCGGCACTCACCCCCTACCATGCGTTAATGGAGGCGGGCGTTGGAGTTGGTAAGGTTGTTGTGGTGTTCGGTGCCTCTGGGAACACAGGCATGTTCGCGGTTCAGCTGGCCAAGAAAATGGGTGCAAAGGTGGTCGCGGTATCCAGAAAATCTTGGCTTAAGGATTTCGGAGCTGACGAGATTGCAGATTACTCCAACGTGAGGGGAGTGGTGGAGAGGGCGACGAAGGGAAGGATGGCCGACGTGGTAATTAACTCCCTAGGGGCCTCAGCCTGGGACTCGTCAATAAGTGTGCTGGGGGCAAAGGGTAAACTGGTCCTCTTTGGCACCTTGACTGGAGCAGAGGTCAAGGTGAACCTGTCAGGAATCTATTCAGCACACGCTGAGATCATGGGAACTACAGGTGGAACCAGGGCAGAGCTCCACGAACTGGTAGAGTTGTGTTCAGATTGCAAGGTAAAGGTGTACAGGGAATACCCTCTAGAGGAGGCAGCTGAGGCCCTCAGAGCACTTAATTCGGAGGGCAGGGATGGAAGGATAATGCTGAAGATTTAGTTGGAAAGGTCTTGAAACAAACGGCGCTATTACGATTTCCCTTTTTCCAACTTCTCCGTTACTCTTGGTAAAACCAGGTAAACGCAGAGGTCTCCACACATGGTGCAGGAACCCAGGGGCCTCTCCTTGTACTGCGTATATATCTGCTTTGCCCTCTCCTGGTCAAAGGTAAGGGAGAACATTTTTAACCAGTTGAGAGATGACCTGGCTAGACTCATCTCCCTGTCTCTCTCCTTAGCCCTCTCCCCAAGCTTCACTATGTCCCCTACATGGGCAGCTATCTTAAACGCTATGAGTCCCTCCTTTACCTGTTCGGGGGTGGGTAAGGAAAGGTGTTCAGCCGGGGTCAGGTAACACAGCATGTCTGCACCGTGGGCCGAAGCTATAGCCCCTCCTATGGCTCCAGCTATATGATCGTAACCAGCTGCCACATCAGTGGGTAGTATCCCCAGCACATAATAGGGAACTCCTCCAGAAAGTTCCTTCTCAAGTCTAATATCCATCTCTATCTGATCCAGGGGCATATGTCCTGGCCCCTCGATCATTACTTGAACTCCCTTCTCTTTTGCCCTTCTGGCCAACCTGGCATTGTTCACAAGTTCCGCAACCTGAAATTCGTCATGAGCATCTGCGATCCCACCGGGTCTGAGGGCATCTCCGAGGCTCAAGGTGACGTCATATTCCCTTGCAATTTCCAGGAGGTAGTCAAATTCCGAGTAAAGCGGGTTCTCTTGCTGATTGTGAAGGGACCATGCAGCCATTATGGTTCCACCTCTACTTACAACTCCCGCCACTCTTTTCCTCTCCATCAGCTTCTTGGATAGGTCTAAAGTAACTCCCGTGTGAACCGTGATGAAGTCAACGCCGTCACTTAGTTGCCTCCTGATAACTCTGAACAGATCGTCGGGCGTGAAATCAATCACATACTTTCTCTTTGTTACCATTTCGTAATAAACCTGGTAAATCGGTACCGTTCCCACGGGCATCTCAGCACGCTCTATCACCATCCTTCTCAGGGAGTCTATGTCACCGCCGTCCGTGAGATCCATGATGGAGTCAGCTCCATACCTATTTGCTATTTCCACCTTCCTAAGCTCCTCCTCCACGTTATAGTGATCTGTGGACGCCCCAATGTTCACGTTTACCTTGGTAGAAAGTCCCTCTCCTAGGGCGGTGTACCTTTTCAGATTCCTTATCACATTTTTGAGAATTACTATCCTCCCTGAGGCAACCCTATCCCTTATCTTTTCAGGGGATATTCCCTCAATCTCCGAAACCTTTCTCATTTCCTCCGTGATATTACCGCTTCTGGCTTGGAGAATTTGTGTCATATATAAAGTGGTTATAAACTAGGTTATAAGAATTGTTGGCGAGTGATTGATTTATTCCTGTTAACAAGCCGAATGAAGATCGAGGGTAATCTACTAGTCCATTTTCCATTTTGGACAGCGAACGATATGGAGGTTGGTAAAGCGATTTTACATGAGTTGAAAATGTAAATATCTCAATGATAAATTGTAGTACGAGAATCGAGCCAATAAATGGAATTTTACCTTGTTCCTATAATTTCCAGTAGAGGAAGAGAGGATGAAACAGATCATTTAAGATCCTGTTTCAGGTAGTTAGTTTACGTACTTTCTATTCAGCATAATTTACAATTATTTTCTCCATTGTCACGCCCTCATCCTGTCAAAAAGATATATCGAAAACTATTAATACGTGAGCATCTGGCAAATCCTATGGATAAGAAAGCACAGGAGACTCTCATTATCCTGATTTCAGTTTCCCTCCTAATTAACTACGTTGAGACCATGGTAGTTCCGGCTGTCCCCAAGATTCAGCAGGACTTTGGCACAACAGAGACCCTGGTGGCATGGGTTACCTCAGCATTCACAATCGTGGGGGCAGTGGTGTCCCCTGTATTTGGTAAACTTGGAGACCTTTACGGAAAAAGAAGAGTGTATCTCCTATCCATGGTATTCTACACCTTCGCCGTGGTCATGGCAGGATTCTCCCCCAACATCTATTTCCTTATTGCGGCCAGGGCGATTCAGGGACTTGGCTTCGCCATGTTCCCCCTGAGTTTGGCAATCATTACAGACATCCTTCCACCTGAAATGATAGCGACCGCACAGGGGATAATAAGCGGTACCATGGGGATTGGGACCGCGCTGGGCCTCGTGGTAGGAGCTTTCATTGACCAGGACCTTGGCTGGCAGTACGCGTTCCACATAGCCTTCGTAATCTCCTTGATCCTGCTCTTCGCCGCGATCAAACTGGTGCCAGAGACAGGGGTTAGGAAGAAGGCGGTGATAGACTACGTGGGGTTCGGAACCCTGACTGCCGGGGTCACGCTCATTCTCATCTACTTGACGCAGGAGTCCAGCTGGGGCTGGTTCTCAATTCAATCGCTCTCCCTCCTGGTTCCAGGTATTGCCTTCCTGGGTTTCTTTGGATGGTATGAGCAGAGAGTCAAGAACCCTGTCATCGAGCTGAGACTCCTTAAGATAAGGAACGTGATGGTTGCAAACGTTGCGGGATTGATCTCAGGTATCATGATCCTGGCCCTGTTTTACGGGATCATCTACTACACTCAGTTGCCCCATCCCTTCGGGCTGGATCTGGATATAATCTCCGCCGGTCTCACACTGGCCCCCTCAACACTGGTCATGTTCGTGGTCGGGCCCCTCCTTGGAAGAATGATAAACAGGGTTGGTCCCAAGCCCATCATAGCCTCGGGTTCCCTGGTGATGATGCTGGGATTCTATCTCCTCATAGTGAACAGGGCAACTCCCCTGGACGTTACACTGGACACCGTGGTGGGCATGGTGGGCCTCCTTTGCCTCATGATACCCATTGTTAACATGATCTCCGTCTCCCTTCCCCCGGAGGACAGGGGTGTGGGGATAGGTATGAACACTCTCATCAGGAATATAGGGAGCGCGGTGGGTCCCGTGATCACCACCTCAATAATGTCCAGCTACCAGGGGGCATTCGTTCTGCCCTTCGACGGTACCTACATGGTGGAGATTCTGCCGAGTTCCACGGCCTTCAACCTGATCTTCACCGTGGGAATAGGTATGGCTATCCTCAACCTGCTGATAGCCATGACGGTGAAGAACTACAGGTTCCAGGCCAAACCCATGAAGGAGGTGGTTGCTGAGGCGAAGTGAGCGTCAGGATAGTATCTCGCTCACTTTAACAATTTTCAGTCCATATTTCCTCAATCTGGAAAAGTGACGGACGTTGTTTGTAACGAGGGTGATACTCCGGGATATGCAGATGCTACCTATGATCAGGTCAGGATCGTCAATCAGGTTTCCCTCCTTGCGGAGCTCAGCGTAAATCCTTGAGGCAATAAGGATGGATTCGTTGTCCAGACACAGGATCTGAAAGTTCTCCTCTACGTCCCTCTTAAACCCTTCAACGTCTTTTCCCAGAAACGAAATACCTCTCAAAAATTCAAAAAGTGATATACAAGTGGTGTTACTACCTGCGAACCTGTCCTTGAGGCCCTTATTGTAAACAAGGATTAATGCGTCCGTGTCCAAACATTTCTCGCTCTCCACGACTTCCTTCCCTCTTTGGTGAGTTCTAGAAGGATCCTGGCCTCGTCGTCGTTCAGTACAATGGATTCCTTCTCTGAGTCCATATCCTTGAGCAATTCCCTGAAGAAATCGTCCCAGTTCAGGGTCCTTCCCTCACTAATCTCCAGCTTCCTTTTTATGAGCTCCAGCTTCCTCTTTGTGTCCTCCCTAACCGATATGGTAGTGTGACCCACATGTAATCATGTAATTATTTAATTATATAAGGATTAGCCTGTCCTCACAAGTTAACCATCTCACCTTCACCTCGTAAATGCAGGACATCCACACCGTATCAGCCTCTTGGTTGGGTACGTACTACTCCATCTGAGTTTCCGTCCCAATAATATGACACAATGGTTATAACCTGGTTATTACCCAATTTATATCATGTCAAGTTTCGACAAGTTCGCTGAGGAATATGATTCCTGGTTTACCAAGAACAGGAACGTGTTAATGTCAGAGCTTTTGCTCGTGGAGGAAATGCTCAGGGGAGAGGGGAGAGTGCTCAGCGTGGGTTGCGGTAGTGGTCTCTTCGAGACCCTACTGAGAGAGAGGGGAATAGTGATCAATGACTGCGTGGAGCCCTCGGAGATGGGGAGAATTGCCGAGGCCAGGGGACTCAACGTGAGGAAGGGTTACGCCGAGGAACTACCCGTTCAGGAAAAGTATGATACTGTGCTCATGAATGGAGTAATTCATTATCTTAAGGATCCATTGAGGGCTTTGCTCGAGGCCAAAAGAGTCCTGCGAGAGAATGGCCACCTCATACTGTGCTGGGTGACGGGTGAAGGTTCGTATGGATTGCTTTACAGACTCGCCTCAATCCTGGGTTGGGAGAAACTTGAAGGCGTCTCACCCCAATTTCCCTATCCTCTGGAGTTCGTTAAGGAGGCCAAATGGCAAACAGTGGACGAGGTAAGGTCATTGTTAAGAAATGCAGGATTCGAAGAAATTGGGATAATGCAAACCTTGACGAGGCATCCCAAATACTCCAACAGTGAGATGGAGAGGCCCAGTCCAGGATATGATAGGGGAGACTACTTATGCATTAAGGCCAGAAATATTTTGTGAGTACTAGTAATTAATCTAGAGGCTGGATAAACTCTAGAAAAGTGTTAAAGCTAGGATGGTTTCATAAAATTCTTTATTGAACGGAGCTCATTGAAATTCAACAATAAGTAGGACAAAAATTACGACTAAACCCACAAGAATATCAATCTTAACGTTGAAGCCTTCTACTAATATAGTATTTTTACCCAACTAGATAAGGTATGGATTTTCTGAAAACTAAGCTTTGCTTAACGCAATATCACGGCTCAATTAAACCGTATCTTAACGTGATTTTTCCCAATTACTCCACATGCCAATTGAGGAAAGCATTTATTAAATGATGCCCTGTATCGTTTTTTAAATTAAGTTTTTATCACGACACTAAGGGTCTCATCTAGGAATATTCCGTACACGAGATGATTATTTGAATTGACACTATACATTTATGAACTTGCTTTAAGCTTCTGTTACTTGGTCAATTTTTACTAGGCTTGTGATAGAATGAACGTTAACCTGCTTTGATTCATTCCCAGAAAACAAGACGACTTTCCCAACGTACGAAGGTCTTGATAGACTTATCTTATTGGATTCACTGCTTATCTTTATATCCTTATACTGGAACTCTCCATCTCCAAAGACTAAGAGATCATTATTGGAGAGGGGTATTATGGAGTTCATCCTGACGAAAATGGGCAATTCGTCTGTGGATTTGATCCATCCCTCCGCCGATTTCCCTGTCCAGAAATTGGCCCACTTTCCAGGTAAATACACGTCCCTGGTGTCCTCCCTTCCCATGAGAGGGGCATAAAGTAGGCTTCTTCCCACCAGGTATTCGTCCTCCACCCTATAAGAGTCCTCATCCTCCTGGAACTCGTAAAACAACGGCCTGATGATGGGATGTCCTGTCCTGTGGGCCTCCTCCGCGAGGGAGTAGAGGTATGGAAGAAACCTTAACCTGGTCTCTATCACTCTCCTCACCTTCTCCTTGTACTTACTGGGAAGGAATATGGGTTCGCTATCCACACCGTCCTTGCTCTTGTGAGTTCTGAAGAAGGGAAAGAACATGGCCAGTTCAAAGAACCTCACGAGGAGTTCAGGCGAGTTATCTATTTCAGGAAACTCTCTTCCCTGAAATCCACCCACATCTATCCCCACGTAGGGCACTCCTGCTAGGGAGAGGCCCAGAACAAGCTGTAACTGTAGCTTGAGGTGTTCCCAGGAAGGGGTGTTGTCCCCTGTCCACAACCCTGCAAACCTCTGTATTCCCGCGTAACCTGACCTGCTCAGGATAAACACCTCCTCCCTGGCCTTTCTTACCCCCTCGTAGGTTGCCATGGCCTCGTAATAGGGGTAAGCGTTCCTCACCTTCTCATGTTTTACTACCCTTCCTCTCACCCTGTGAACAACTCCTTCAGGAAAGACGTAAGTGAAGGGGGTTTCCCTCAGTTGAAGGTCCTTCATTTGCCTCATTCTGTGAAGCGTGGTGAAGTCAGTGGGCTCATTCATGTCAAGCCATATTCCGTCAACTCCCTGCTCCACCCATCTTGTCACCAGCTCGGACCACCACCTTCTCGTCTCCTCACGGAAGAAGTCCGGGTAAACGCAGAACCCGGGCCACAGTTTCCCCACGAAAAGATCCCCCTTCTCCGTCTCGCAGTAGTTACCGAGCCCGGATCTGAAAACCTCGTAGTTCTGGTCAGCCCTCACGCTGTGGTCCACAATTGTGATCACCTTGACTCCCCTGGAGTGAGCCTGTTCCAGGAACTCCCTGGGGTTGGGAAATCTGGTTGGATGCCACGTGAACAGCCTGTACTGGTCCATGAAGTCAATATCCAGGAAGACTGCCGATACAGGAAACCCTTCCTCCTTCATGAGGTCCAGAAGTTCAATGATGTGCCTGTCAGGAAAATAGGAGTACCTGGATATCATGTAGCCGAAGGCCCATTCAGGAGGTAGAAAGGGTAATCCCGTGACTAGGGAGTACCTCTCTATAACCTTCTCTATGGTAGGTCCCTCAAACACAAAGAGCTCCATTGAGTCCTCCGGGATTGTTATCCTTATCTCGTCGTAGTGCTCTCTGCCAACGTCAAAGACCAGTTTTGAGGCTGAGTTCATAAAGTAACCCGTGGCAATTCCCATTCTAACCACGATGAGGAAGGGAATATTCACGTAAAGGGGATCGGAGTACCTCTGATAGGCCCCAGCATCCACATTATACATCACGTACCTTCCGCGTTTTCTATCAAGTTCAAAAGCCTTCTCGCCAAGGCCTAGAATGTGGTCCCTGATGTCCAGGGACTTCACGATGATTAGACCTTCTCCTTCCTCCAGCCTGAGATCGAAATCCTTTAGTGTCCTATCGCTGGCCTTACCCTGGAATTGAAAGTCTACTGGAGGAAACGGGTCGTTTATCAGAAACTGGTAGATTCCTTCTTTCTCAAAAACCCTTATCATGGGAGATATGGTTGGAGGAAGATCTTGAACTTTCTGGTCATAGGCAAAGTAAATCAATCTGATTAAGTACGAGTATCGAGCTATTAGTTCTAAATGTGGTGTGTATACTCTCATTAATGACTTCTAATTCGAATTCTTGACTTCTTCTCTTTATTATGAAAGTTATGGATAGACTTAGTTTGAAGTAGCATCTTAAATTATTAGAAAAAGACTTTATGAAAACCTAGCGCATGGATAGATAGTACCCTAGTTAGATGCTATACAGATAATAAATTTTTCAAAAGTTTAAAGTTCGTACTTATTACAACATAGGCCTGTAATCTATGACATCACGTTCCGTATTTTACGTTACGGACAATAGAACGTTAAACAGCAAGCCCTAAGTGATTCGTAACAGTGATATTACCTACGTGATATCTCCGCATTACTTATATCTTACCTCATCTTTACTACTCATATGAGAACAGTAACGATTAAGGTTAAGGACGAGATTTACGAACTTGCGGAGGAAATGGTTAAACTTGGAATCGTAAATTCCAAGAATGAGGCCTTTAACCTGGTCATGGAGAAGGGATTGAGAGAAGTAATCCGTGTGATAGAGGAGGAAAGAAGGGCTAATGAGCTGGCAGAGAGATGGTTGAAGGAAGGCCTCCCACGAAACATCAAAGTCCCCACCTCAGAGGAATTGATCAGGGAGAGGGAATGAGATATTACATTGATACGAGCGTGCTGGTTGCGTACGCGCTGGAAGGCGATCCCAATCACAAAAAAGCTGTTGAGATAATATCAAGCCTGAATCCAGGTAGCGAGAAGGTAATAAGTTCCCTAACTCTGGCAGAGCTTTACTCGGTATTTTCTAGGAGGGTTGGAGAGCTTGAGGGGAAGGCACTTGTAAAGTATCTGTTAAGAAGGGGAGATGTGTCTCTCGTGGATGTTGATTTTAACCTAGTCTTCAGAAAATTGGAGTTGGCATGGAGGGCAAAACTGAAGACCCTTGATTTATTACATCTGATCATTTCGAATCTGCTCGGAGCGGAGATGATCACGTTGGATGAGGAGCTAAGGGAGGCCTTTACGAAGCTTAACGAATTTGGATAGAATGTTTCTAGGATGAAGATATCAGAGCATGATTGTGAATGACTGTGAACCGAACTGAGATATTTCATCTAGACGCATTAAGAGCGTGAGAACCAGGCTCGATCATCCAGGAAGGATTATTTGTGGCTTCTCTACCAGTCCAGAGATATTACTCGGTATTACCAGCTTCTCTCCTTGCTAGCACTAGTATTCCATACTTCTCTAATTCCTCAAGTTCCGCAACCCTTGTTCTATTACCATTGACCAAGTTCACGTAGTTATCCTTGAGATCCACCCTGCCACGTGGAACTTTCTTGGTCCTTGGGGAGAAGAGCAAAATCACGTTACCCCTGCTGAATCCGTGTTCCAAGGGTTTATACTCGCCCAATCCTTGTCTCCTTATCCTCAACAGCTTCCTGGTAAACCACATCTTGACCCTTTCGTCAGATACCTCCAGATCCAGTGTCTCCGGAAGTTGTTTCATAACATGTGACAGTCGCTCGAAGTCCACCGGTCTCCTGTTGTCAGGATCAGTGAGGAGAAATCTCCAAACCTCAGTTCCTTGATAAATATCTGGTACCCCGGGGGAGAGCATCTTCAAGGCTATAGTAATTAGCGACTTCTTATATCCTGGTTCTTCCACCATCCTTAAGAATTCCCGAAAATCCTCGAGGAAGGACCTGTCATGTAACATGTCATTTACCAGGGAAATTGCTCTCTCCTCGTATTCCAGGTTTGGATTTTCCCACGTGGTATGAACCTTGGCCTCCCTCAACGCCTTAATCACGTGGGCTCTTAGCCTCTCCCCGTAATCCGGGCTATCCTCGTAGCTACCCACGAAGGTCTGGTACACTCTATACTCGTCGTTCTTATCTATCTTGGGTTTGAGGAGATCGTGCCAACACCTCACCCTCTCCTCCCAGGTCTCGGGAATCTCCGAGAGCACCGATATCCTTGCCCTAACGTCCTCACTGAACTTGCTGTCGTGAGTGGACGTGGCATTCAATGAAGTGGGTTTACGCTTCAGGTTAAACTCATGGAACTCCTCCATGGAGAGGGACATCGTGGAGAGATCGCTCCCAACCTCGTTCAGGGAGATCAGGGCATTGTATCTGAAGAGAGCAGTATCCTCGTATCCCTTGGCGAAGATCGCAGGCATATATTGCTGCAATCTCTTCATCCTCTCCCGCGGAATCCTCCCTTCCCTGTCGCACTCCTCTATCTCCTTTTCCTCTCCAGTGTAAGTCCTGTACACTCTGAGGCAGACAAGGAAATCTACGAGATAGTTCAGCTCCACATTAAGAAGACTTGATAATCTCTCAAGGTCTTTCCTGAAGAGGGTATTTGCTACTAGCCTTTTGCTCTCTTTCACCACCTCACTCACGTTGGACATTTTCCCAAGAAAATTCTCGTATATCCTTACCATTTCCTTCATGTTGTCAACTAGAAGGAGATTGACATAGTTCATGAAATCGTATCCAGTTGTTCCCTCCACTTCCCAGTCAGGTAACTTCTCCTTGAGTTGCAGTATCTTTTCAACGTAGATCAGCTTGTTCCCCACCCTTTCCCTAACCCTTCTAATGTATCCCTCAGGATCGAGGAGCCCATCCACATGATCTATCCTGAAGCCGTCCACTGGAAAGCCCAGGATGTAGGAGTGAGATTCCTCAAACACGTGGTCCAGTTCCACCCTGATAGCTATGAGATCGTTGACGGCAAAGAATCTTCTGTAGTTTGGACTTTCCCTCCACGAAACAAGGGAGTAATTCTGAAGTGAAATAACGTGCATGATCTCCCTGTGGTCGAGGCAACTTCCGTCTGGACAGCGGTTCTCCACATAACGCCTCCCCTCCTCATTGAGGGGGAACCTCAGGCCTGCGTACTCCACCCCGTCACTCGTGACCTTAATCTTTCCCTGAGCCACCACCTTTTCCAGATCGTCTTCCAGGAGGGGCAGGATCAGCTTGTCGTCATCATAGTGATCAAAGTAGTCGTAATACCTGCTCTCCTTCCATTTCTTGAGCAGATCCATCAGTCTCCAGTTCTGATCGTGAACGGCCATGTGATTGGGAACTATATCCTGAATTACCCCAAGGGATCTCCTTCTGGCTTCCTCAATCAGTTTCCTGTACTGCTCCTCTCCTCCAAGCTCCTCGCTCACCCTGGTGTGGTCCACGACATCGTATCCATGGCTACTTGAGGGTCTTGCCTTGAGAACTGGTGAAAGGTAAAGATGGGACACTCCCAGTTCCCGGAAATAATCCAGGTATCCCATCACCTTTTCGAAGTTGAAGTCCCTGTTGAGCTGTAACCTGTATGTTCCCACTATCATAGCTCTGTCCTCCTGTAGATCAGGGCAGTCCTTCCCTCAATCTCCAGTTCCTTTCCATCCAGACTGAGCTCTTCGGGCTTGGGATCCCTGAGAAGGGAAGCCACCACAAGCTCCCATTTCCCAGCAGGTGGTTTCATCCTCACCGGGTTGGGATTCGCGTTGAGAACAATCAGAAACGTATCGTCCGCTATCCTTTCCCCAAACTTATTCACCTCATCCATCACGCTCCCCTCTAGCACAAAGATGACGGTCTGGGTGGGTGAGCTCCACGCCTTCTCGTCCACCTCCTTTCCCTCCGTTGTTAGGAAAATGACGTCCTTGAGGGGAAGACCGTGAAGCTTCTTCCCCTGGAAATATCTTCCTCTCCTGAAGATGGGGTGCGCCAGGTAGAATTTCACCATCTTCGTTACGAAATCCTGAAACCTTATTCTTCTTTCGTCCAGGTTCCAGTCGTACCAGCTTATTTCGTTATCTTGGCAGAAGGCGTTATTGTTTCCCCTCTGCGTTCTGCTGAGTTCATCTCCTCCCAGTAGCATGGGCACTCCCTGACTTATCATGAGAGTTATCACGAAGTTCCTCTTCTGCCTTTCCCTACAGGCAATCACGTTGGGATCATTTGTTTGTCCTTCAACTCCACAGTTCCAGCTAAAGTTATCATTTGTCCCGTCCTGATTGTTGAAGCCATTGGCCTCATTATGCTTCTGATCATAGCTAACCAGATCCTCCAGTGTGAAACCGTCGTGCGACGTGATGTAGTTTATGCTGGCGAATGGGGTCTTGTTATTGCCCAGATAGATGTCCGGGGAGCCCAGTAGCCTGTTGGCGATCTCGGAATAGGGTATGGCCTCTCCTCTCCAGAACCGCCTCACGGCGTCCCTGTACTTTCCGTTCCACTCGGCCCATAGATGGGGAAAGTTACCCACCTGATATCCCCCGGGTCCCACATCCCAGGGTTCAGCAATCAGCTTCACCTGGGACAGGACCGGATCCTGTTGAATAGCTATAAAGAAAGTGTTTAGCATGTTCACGTTATATAGTTCCCTAGCTAGGGCGGCTGCAAGGTCGAATCTGAACCCGTCCACGTGCATCTCAAGGACCCAGTACCTTAAACTGTCAAGGACCATCTGCAATACCCGGGGATGACTCAGGTTAAGGGTGTTTCCCGTTCCCGTGAAATCTAGATAGTACCTCTTGTTATCAGGCTGTAACATGTAGTATGCCAAGTTATCTATCCCCTTGAAGCTCATGGTTGGTCCCAGATGGTTTCCCTCAGCGGTGTGGTTGTATACCACGTCCACGAATACTTCGATTCCAGCATTGTGAAGTTCATTAACCATCCTCTTGAATTCCAGAACCTGCCCTCCCTCACATCCCATGCTGGAGTAACGGCACTCGGGCGAGAAATAGTTGATTGGATCATAGCCCCAGTAGTTAGCCAGTCCCCTTTCCACCAGGAAACGTTGATCTATGAAGTGGTGTACGGGCATCAACTCCAGGGTCGTGATTCCCAGATCCTTGAAATAGTCTATCATTTGCCTTGAGAAAAGCCCTGAGTAAGTCCCCCTGAGGTTTTCAGGTATATCAGATCTTAATTTTGTAATTCCCTTCACGTGGGCCTCATATATCACCATATCCTTGATCTGAATCCTCCTCCTGACGAAGTTCTCGTCACTCCATTCAAAGAATGGATTTATAACAACGCTCTTGGGCATGAACTCCCCTGAATCCCGCTCGTCAAAGGACATATCCTGACCTTGATCGCCTATCTTGTAGCCAAAGAGCGAATCGTCCCACCTGGGGTGGCCACTGATGGCCTTGGCGTACGGATCGAGCAGGAGTTTGTGGGGATTGAACCTGAGTCCCATCTCCGGCTTGTATGGACCATGAACCCTGTAACCGTAGAGTTGACCGGGCCTAACGCCAGGAACGAAAACGTGCCATATGTCGGCAGTCCTGTTTCTAACCTCAATCACCTCCTTTGGATACTTTTGATTGGGGGCGTAGAGAACCAATTCTACCTTCTCTGCGTTCTCTGAGAATATGGAGAAATTTACTCCGTCATCATCCTCAATCCAGTTTGAGCCAAGGGGAAACGAATCCCCCGGTCTTAAGGGTCTATCCCTAGCCTTTAGGTGCATAATAGCAGTAATAGTTCCATGAAAAAAACTTTTTCAGGTTATTCAACTTAATATTACTGACTGAGAGTTTTAATGTTAGGAGAATTTAACGGATGCCCTAAGTACTCTAGTAGTTTTGATTAATTTTTATCCTCTGACATGGGCACCGTTCAGAGAGCACTAGGTAAAAACTTACACAAGTACTAGCGATCTAAAGGTCTCATCAGCTCTTAGGAGATAAGGAAAATATTATAGGTTATTCAACTTAAAGATCTATAATGCATGAGTGGTCTATAGCAGATGCCGTAGTACGCACTGTGGAAGATATGATGGAAGGGAGGGAGGGACGAGTCTCTAAGATAGTTTTAGGAGTTCCACGTATATCCTTCTTGGACGTAGAGATCTTAATTGAGGCATTTGACGAGCTTAAGAAAAATACCAGTTTGAGTGATTCACGATTGGAAGTTAACATCAGGGAACCTAGTTTCACGTGTCAGAGATGCGGATTCGTCTTTCACTTAAACGATATAAAGTCTCAAGTTGATGATTTGAGGTCTGAGTTCGGTGAGGAGTACCCCCTTCATCTAATTCCCATGTTAGGCCCTTCATTTCTGACGTGTCCCCATTGCGGTTCACATGACATTTCAGGCAATGATGATATAGTTGTGGAGAGGGTTGAGATTGAATCCACTGTTAAACCTAGCTAGGAAAAAATTCCAAGGTAAAAAGACGATAGCGGTCATGAGCGCTAAGGGAGGTGTTGGCAAGAGCGTTATTTCCTCCCTATTAGCTATTGCACTCTCGAGGGATCATGACACCTTACTAGTTGATCTAGATATTCATACAATGGCTCTTCCAAAGTTATTTGGTTACGACGGGGTACTTCATGAGGTAAGTAAAGAGGGTATAATACCATTTCGCATTGCTCAAAAGTTAAAATTGTTAACCCTAGGTGGGGTAGTGAAGGGCAGAACAGTGATATTACCGGGAAGAAATCAAGAAAGAGTGATGGAGTCCCTGTTGGGTACCGGAGCTATAAAGGAGGATGTAATTGTCTTCGACTTACCACCCGGCTTGGGCGACGAGATACTAGTGCTGGAGAAGGTTACGGATTTCCTTCCGCTAGTTGTAACCAATCCCTCAACGCTTTCGGTTAGGGTTGTGGAATATCTGTTGAAGTACCTCGAAGAAAAGGGAAAAAACCCATTACTAATTGTGAACATGTCGTTCATGAAATGTGGCTCAGAAGTAATAAGACCATTTGGAAGTTTAAATGAACAGGTTAGTAGAAGGGGACTCCAAATAGTGGAACTACCCATGGACGAGACTCTTAATCGGTTCGTGGGAAAAATCCAGGAATACAGGGGAAACCTCTTAGATGAAATGTACAAGTTGAGTTCAATAATAAATGAAAGAATGCGTTAAATCAAAATCATCAGCAACTAGTTGGAACATTACTCAATTTTGCAATTCAGGCTTTAGTCGCTTAGATAATCAGAGATAATCAGGTAGTTGTCTCCTTCCTCAGAGATTCCGGTTTGGCTTAGAGCCCTTATCTGCTCTTCCAACTCTCCCATTTTGACATCCTCGGGCCAGTGTATGGAGTATTGTTAAGCGACACGTCGAGTTTTCAATTTAATATTTGGTAGAGCTTATAGGGCCTTAATTACAGTAACTCCATACACTATCCTCGGGCGTGATATATCCAGTTGATCTTCTCACGATTTAATGCTGATTATATTATCTTCCACAAATATACAATCTAATGTGAAATCGTTTAGATTAACAGCTTCGGGGATTGTCCAAGGAGTAGGATTCAGACCATTTGTATTTAGGATTGCATTGAAGAGTGGTGTCCGAGGATTCGTAAGAAACCTGAGCGGGAGCGAAGTTGAGATTGTGATTCAAGGCAATTCAGAAAATATATCGAGATTTTTCTCATTATTCTTCCTTAACCTACCTCCTATGTCCAGGTTGGAACAGGTTACAATAACGCCTTTTGATGGAGAAATCCTTGAGAATTTTAAAATATTGAAGAGTGAAGTTATAAGATACGAAGCTAGTCAGATCCCCCCAGATTTTTCAGTTTGTTCGGATTGCATGAGGGAGGTGCTTGATTCAAGAAACAGGAGGTATAGGTATCCGTTTAACAGTTGTGTAAACTGCGGTCCTAGGTTTTCCATGATGATGAAAGTTCCCTATGATAGGGAAAACACTGCAATGAGTAAGTTCCCATTATGTGACGAATGCGCCCAGGAATACAGTGATCCAGATAATGAAAGGAGATTTGATGCTCAAGGAATAAGTTGCCCTAAATGTGGACCTAGGCTCTATCTCGAGGACTTATATGGCAATCGCTTAGATGGGGATCCCATAGCGTTAACTGGAAAACTCCTAGCAGAAGGCAAAATAATTGCCATCAAGGGAATAGGGGGATTCCATATAGCATGTGATCCTTTCAACGATGATATCGTGCTAATGCTAAGGGCCAGGAAGGGAAGACCATCAAAGCCCTTCGCCATAATGTCTATCTCAAGCGACGTAATATCGAATTTCGCTGAAATGTCTCCAGTGGAAAGGGACATCCTAGAGTCGCCTGAGAGGCCCATAGTCCTCCTCAGGAAAAGGGAGGATTCACCCATTTCTAGATATGTATCGCCTGGGCTAGACAGAGAGGGATTCTTCCTATACTATACACCTCTACATTACATGTTACTTAGCGAGGTTAAGGGTAACACACTAATAATGACGAGTGCCAACAAGCATGGCTATCCCATGTGCGTCACCGAGTCTTGCGTAAAGGAAAAACTTAACGGAATAGTGGATTACTTACTCTATCACGACAGGGATATAGTAAACAGGGTAGACGATAGCGTGATCAAGTTCACAGGAGATCGTTTTCATATCCTGAGAAGGGGTAGGGGTTACGCTCCGCTCTGGATAAGGATGAAGGGTAAGTTCAAAGGTCCTGCCATAGCCCTAGGTGCGGAGCTTCAAAATGCTGGTGCAGTCATGTTTGACGATAAGGTCATACTCACTCAGTACGTGGGTGATACTGACAGGTTAGAAAACCTTCGCGAAATGGAAAAGATGTTAAACTTCCTCATGGATACGTATAACGTGAGGCCTAGGGCTGTCTTAGTGGACAAGAATCCAAGCTATCAGAGTAGACAGATTGCTCAAAAAATGTTAGAGAAGTTCCCCATGGAGATGGTTGAAGTGCAGCATCATTTTGCTCATGTCCTAAGTGTTGCTGCGGATCACGGCTTGGATGAGGGAGTAGCAATTGCAATAGATGGCGTTGGATATGGAGATGACGGTAATGCATGGGGAGGCGAGATTTTACGATTCGCCGGAGACGAATATGAAAGGGCCTATCATCTGAAATACGTTCCGTATCCAGGAGGTGACGTCAACGCACTGAAGCCCAGAAGGATGTTGGCCATATTTCTTTCCCAAATCATGTCATTAGAAGAAGCAGGGAAGACGGCTGGTCTGAACGAGAATGAGATAGCGATGTTAAGAAGCTCCTTAAGAGTGAATAGAATATATACCTCCAGTACTGGTAGATTTCTAGACTCCGTTTCAGCCTTTCTAGGCGTATGTGATCAGAGAAGGTATGAGGGCGAACCGGCAATAATGTTGGAGGCATCGGCCAGAGGAGGAAGACTCTTGGACTTAAACATACCAGTTGTGGGAAATGAGATAGACACTTCTGAAGCGTTCAGATGGCTTCTCTCGGAGCAAGGAAAAGTGAACGATATTGCGCTGACCGTGCAATATAGGCTAGGCGAAGCCCTAGCTAAGGCGGCGCTAAAGCTAAATCCTCAACTTATCCTTTTCTCAGGCGGTGCCGCTGTGAACGAGTATATTCTAAAGGGATTAAAGGAAAACTCGGAAGGTATAGAAGTAATTACACCGAGGAGAGTTCCATCTAATGATGGGGGAATAGCCTTAGGTCAGGCCCATTATTTACTACTTTCCCAGCAGAGCTAATTAGCCTATGTGAGTTTTATAATGTGTGAGAGTACTCATAGCTGGAGTTGGAAACATATTCATGGGGGATGATGGATGCGGGAGCGTTATGGCAGAGGTGTTAAGGGACTGTGTTGACGGAGCAGACGTGGTCGACATTGGAACGGGTGGCCTTCCGCTCACTGATTACCTAGAAAATTTTGATGTGATTATAGTTGTTGACGCCGCTGCCATTAGCGAGGACGTAAAGGTAATAGAGGTCACTGGAGAGATTAGTTCAGACGGTGTAGGCGAAGAGGTTCTGTCCCTCATATTGGGGGGATCACATGGACTGGGAATCATGGATATAGTTAACTTTCTAAGATTGGGGGAAAGAAAGCCTCAAGTCCTGATAGTGGGATGCAGACCGATTAGTGTGGAAGTTAGAGTTGGTCTTTCAAAGGATATGATCGTCAACTGCTTGAAGGCTTTGGACGAAATTGCAAGGTTAGGCTCAAGGTTTAATGTGAAAATAGATGTTGAGAAAGCTAGGGCCAAACTCCTGAGCAAGGTAGAAGGTTTAATCTAATTCCCTATTTAGTTGGTTGAGAACCGAAAGGAGATTTTCTTCTATCTTAGCTGGATTTATCTTTTTTATAGCATATCCTCCGTGAACTAGAACTAGATCTCCTTTCTTGGCATCAACCAGTCCCAATTCTATTTCTCTTCTGATTCCTCCAAAATCAACTAGTGCAGTTCCGCCTCTGACTTCCACTACTACACCAACCACTGCCATATCGTAGGGGTCATATTCAGACATTTTGCACAACTCTCGCTAACTCCTCTTCATATTTGAGTATCTCCTTAAACTCCTCTTCACTTATTTTTTCCATTATCATCCCGTAGCTAACTACTACATAGTCACCTTCTTTAAGATCCTCGAAGCCATTGAGTAAAACCGGTTCGATGATGCTATTCCCATAATCCACGAATGCTATGGGATCCGCAACCTGTATTATCCTAGCTGGAAAGCTTAAGCACATCAATAAATATATGTCGCTTTAAGATAAAAGCTTTCCTTGAGGCTAACAGTTGCACCCACGGTTCCTTAGATTGATTGTGAGATCCTATCATAAGATTATTACTGGAAAAGGTTAGGGTTACCAACCTGTAGTCTTGTCATGATATTGTATTCAGTTCTTTACATCCTCTTTCAAAAGGTTATTTCCCTAGAACGTTCAAGATAAAATATGTCACTTTAAAACCCATGTTACTTGGTAATCTTAAAAGAGCTTTTTGGGTCTAGGAGTTAGAAAACCATATTGCAGGACATAGGTTGTTGTATACTTGTAATCTTAGATGTGGAAGTGCCCATTTTGGCGACGAAAGGATAGTGTGTGGACTATCTGTTTAGCGACGTCTTCGGTTCTCTTTCAATTGGACATCTAGCAGAAACTTGGAGGCCTTTGATTACAGTATCTCCACACACTAACGAAAGGATGAGAAATTATTATCCCTTGAAGAGGAGATCTTAATGTTAAAATCTCTGGAGAGCCGGCGTCTTATTTATGGGATTCGAAGGAGGAGAGCCGTTGTTGAGAAGAGATCTAGAACAGATATTGGAAGAGTCATTTAGGCGTTTTTATACCTCGCTAGTTACAAACGGGTGATTATTGAAGGAGAGGGCTAAAAGCGTAAGCGAATATCATGATCATTTATTCGTATTCGTTGACGGGATAGCTGATGTCCACGATAAAATAAGGGGAATACCCGGTTCTTTTGAGAGGGCCATAGAGGGTATTAAGGAGGCTAGAAGGTACTTGTCAATATTAATTAGTTTCACATTGACTAAAGAAAATACGGATCAGGTCAAGGATGTGATAGAACTTTCTAGAAAGCTAAACGTCGGAATTAGTATTCAGGTGGAGTATGATTACACTGCTTCCGAGAAACTGAGTCCAGATAAAATGAAACTTTATGAGGCGTTAAAACTCATTATAGAATTGAAAAAGAGAGGATATCCCATAGTTGATCACTGGATTACTTCGAGACCATGATTAATTCTTGGTACAACCAGATATCATGGAAGTGTAAGCCTTGGTTAACCATAAATATTGATCCACAGGGAAAAATTGTGTTACCCTGTTACGTACTAAACGGGTATAGCGGAAATTACAGGATATGGGATATGGATATAGTTAAATTATGGGGCACCTACCCGTGGAGTGGGTATGAGAGATGCAACAAGTGTGCATTAGCCTGCTATTTGGAACCATCGTTATTTTGGTCAAATGGTGCAATGATGAAGGAAAAATATAGATAATATGGCGAGCTACATCTCTAATGTCATATCCATTAGATCTTTTATGTAAAGGAGATTTTTACTTAATATTCTGTAGCGTCTATCAATTTAACTAACCTCCGTAATATGATGCCTCTGCTCAAGAAGCTACCATCTAGCATCTTTATAAAACTCGGTTCCAAAGAGTACTTTAATGCTAAATCCATTAGCTATGGATACTATAGATCTTAAAGTGAAAATCAGGGATAATATGATAGCATATGCTAGCTCCTCTGGAAATAAGCTAAGGGGATACGAGAGGATGTTCATTGGTAAGGACCCAAGAGAACTTCCAGACATAATCCCAAGAGTTCTCTCTACATGTGCCCAATCCCATACCCTCGCCTATATCAGGGCAGTGGGAGACAATAACATGGATCCTATAGGAAATCTTATGGTCAGTCTAGAGATAATTGAAAGTAACATAAAGCATCCTTACGCGTACTGGCTTCCATATTTGGGCGGTACAGAATATGAATTTCCTGGCGGGATGAAGTTCAGGAAAGTTTCCCATATTGCTAGGAAAATAAGGACAGTGATGGAGAAAATAGGTGGAAAATGGCCTTCCGTAGAGTACGTAAGGAAGGGTGCTAGGCTTACCTTCAAAAGAGATGAACTGAAGGAAGTAATAGACTTTCTTGAACGCGAGATGCTTGGTATGAGCCTTCAGGAGTTCTTAGAGATCGAGGAATTAGAGGAACTCAAGGGAGATCTTAGGCACCTTAACACAGGGTACTGGAGAGCCGGTTTGGGGAGATATATCTCGGCTTGGACATATCTGGACATTTCAAAAATAGAAGATCGCGGAGACAGCATATTATATGAGGGGGCGCCAGTGGAAGTGGGACCCCTCGCACAAGCTCTCACGTTTGATAAAATGACAATCAAGTTGCATCGTGATATGGGACCATCTCCTCTGTTGAGGGAATTGGCTAGGGTAAAGGTTGCAGTCAAGTTGATTCTTGAGCTAAAAGATCTAGAAATGGAATCCGAAGGGTTAGCCATACGAGGAGATGGAATCGGGTATCTGGAGTCCATAAGGGGTGTCCTGATCCATCAAGTAAAGCTGGGCAATAGGGTGATAGACTACAATGTAATTCAACCCACAACGTTTAATGCCACCCCCAAAGGTGCCTTGGAAAATGCGGTGCTGGGAATTCCAGTCTCTGATTACAAGAACCCGTGGGAGATTTCACTAGCTGTAAGCTCCTTAGACTCCTGTTTCATTACCAATGTCGAGGTATATCTGGACGATAAATACCTGTTTACGAAAAGAGTGGGAGGATTTTGTTGATTTGACCGATGAATATTACCGGTTCCTGAATGTTGACCGTGATGACGCCGTTAGAACGAAAATCTGGAATCAAGAAATTTAAGTGAAAGGACATCGAGTGTAACGGTAATTAATGGGCCCTTGACATTTTCTCCACGATTCTTTGTGCTACCAATCTAATACCATCAAAGGTCAGGATGATAACGTCTTCCTTGATCTCAATTAACCCAGATGAGAGTAAGTCCTTGAGCACATCCTCCTCTATTTCCTCCTTTCTTGTTTCCCTGTTAAATGCCATGTTCATGTAGATAGTTTGTAGCGTGTCAAGTATACCATAGAGTTTGGATAGTTCCCTGAGTCCCTTCTCTGTTAGGTAGAAAAATTGACTTTCCTGCTTTATTAACCCTTCCTCTAGTAATTTTTCTACATCTATGTTACTCACTACTAGTTCTTCTCTCCTTCTTGGAGCCACATTTATTTCCTCGAGAGCAAGCAACTTAGAAAGCATCTTGCCACCTCCCTATACTCAGGGGAAAACGCAACTATTGTTATCATGCTATTCTTTCCCTTCAATTTAGCCCTTATTAAATAGTCTTCCAGTTCAGAATAGGAAAGCACACCTGGATATAAGTCCTTGAGTCCCACAACAAGGAATTTAACAGACCTAGAGGAATCCACTATGATGATCTCATCATCCATGAAGTCTTCAAGAGCTTCTAGGTTGGCCCCCACAAAGATGCCACCGAACTCCTCGACAATCTTGCCCGCATCATCCCCGAAGATTTCGTTTCCAATACCCACAAGTTTCATAGTCTCATCGATAGTACTTCTTTTCCACCATCTAGTACGTGCACATTACATACCATGCATGCGTCGTGTGATCTGACAACGTGGGCCACCTCAATTGGGTTATTGGGGTTCTCCACCTCAATTCCCTGAAGTGCCATGGACAAATGGCTTGGATTGCCGAAGGGATCCTCGGGTCCCATGTTAATCTGAGTTGGTGTGACTACTTGATAATTCTTAATCTTTCCGTCCTCTATTACTATCCAGTGACCCAGGGAACCCCTAGATGCCTCAACTAACCCATAGCCTCTTCCTGAAGGTTTCTCCTCAGGTTTTATATAGGTAGTTTCATCGTATTCGTAGCTCTCCAATTCCTCATTCATGATCTCATGAATTCGAGCAAGTCTAACAATTCTGGCCATCTCTCTGACTAGGACGTTGGTGCCCATTCTATAAACTAGGTCCGTCAGCAGGGGATCTCCCGCCACTACCATCATAGCTAAGGCCCCGACCTCTGGGGCCACATACTTCGTTCCAAGTTTATATCTGAAAGCCTTAGTGAACGTATACTTTCCCTTAGACTCCGGTGATAATGGAGTGGTTTCACCGTTATATGGGTGAAGTCCAACCTTATCTCCCTGCTCATAGGTGTAGAACGAGTGAGAGACGAACTCCACGATGTTTTCCTCATTGATTTGATGAACCTCGTGAGTCTTAAGGTCCAATAAACCTTCCCCAAACCTCTTTTTCTCCACGCCTGTAGGTGGATCGTAATGCTCAGGAAGAGTTACGTGACCATAACTCATGAGAAATTGAGAACCACTACCTATCTTATCCCATTTCATTTCTAGTCCATAGTTCCATATCTTGGAGACGTCACCGTTGGGATAATCCTTGCTCCACTGATCCAAATCTTTTTTACTCTTCAGCTCTAGGAACTGATCTAAGGGACCTCCTAGAACTGTCTTCTCAAGAAATTCAGTCTCTATAGAGGCGAGTATGGATCTGGCCTTTATTATATCATTGCTTAATGGATCAGTGGTAACGCCTCCAGGGATCATTGCTGAACCATGGGGCCACTGTCCACCAAATATTGCGTAAATTTCGGTGTATCTCTTGGACCAATGTACTGCCTGTTTATAGGACTGACCAAGATAGGGAGCCCATCTCAGCACCATATCTCTGTAAAAACCCAATTTTTCATATTTTGAATTTATTGTGTCTATGAGGAACATGAGGTAGGTATGTCTAACATCGTTCTGCCCCATTTCAGCTAACGTCATTACGTTCCTTAGCCTTACCGCGTTGGATGGTACCCTAGCCTTATAGGCCATTTCCAAAGCCTTTGCAGCAGAAAGGAGATGTGAACCCCCACATATACCGCATATCCTTGGGGTTATGACTAAAGAATCCATGGGAAATTTTCCCTTCAGTATGATTTCTATCCCTCTGAACAATCTGGACATGGGAAATGCCTTCAGGACCTTCTTTCCCTCAAAAATCACCTTAAGGTCCAAGTCACCCTCAACCCTATTGAGCGGACTTATTACTTTCTCATTCAATCCAATCCCCCTTCTTTCTTATTAGGGGTTTCTCCAAGAATTGTGGAGCTGCACCACGGGCTATCGCAGCGAAGGTCACGTACGCACCCTTGCTCACGCCTAAGGGTAGCTTCTTGGGGATTCCGGATCTGTTCTTCTCCGTCTTGAAGAAATTGAACGTGGGAAAATCAAACTCTGTACATCCCATGCATGGCGTGCCAACCCTCGTTTTACTGCTTTGATTATTCCAGAGAATGTTGTTGCATGAACTTCTGGTATAAGATCCTCTACATCCCAAATCAAAGAACAGACATCCCTCCCTATGTCCAAATTCCTTAGCTGTTATCTTGTAAGTGAAATAGGGTTGCCTGGGGCAGCCAAATTGAGTGGTGGTGGCGTAAAACATTTTGGGACGATTGAATTCGTCCAACATCTCTGGTGTAATCTCCCCCTTCAGGATAAGGGTTAAAGTGGATATAAGCCATTCGGGATGAACTGGACAACCAGAGAGGTTTATGACAGGAAGGCCAGATTTGCTTCTGAAATCTTTGCCTAAGAAACCGTTCATTTCCTTTTTGTGGAATTGCAATCCTGTTGATTCGGTTGGATTTGGATCGGCGGCTGGAATCCCGCCGAAACTGGCACAGTCTCCCACGGCCACAACATAGTGTGATAGGGGCGCAATTTCTTTGACCCAGTATATCATTGGTTTACCAGCAAACATATTGAATGTTCCCTTTCCCGCTGGACCCCTTATTACTGAACCTTCGAATAGAAGAACATGTAACTCTATCTTTCCTTCAATAATGGAATCCAATATTTTCTTTAAGTCCTTACCACATTCCTGTGAGAGAGATGGATGCCAAAGGAGTTTCGCTTCGTTAAGATAAAGGAAGGAAAGGATGTCGGGATCGGTAGCATTTAGCGTGGAGAGAGTATTCCCTCCACATGCTCCCCCTTGTAGCCACAGGAGGTTCTTCATTACAGTCTAATAACTCCTTAAAATAATAAGGTTTAGTTTAAGGCATATTAGAGCTATTATCACATCTAGAGAGGCGAATCTAAGATATTTACTAAAGGTGTGAATACTCTAGCATATTCTAAGATTGGGGCTATCCATATTGTTGTGTATTTGAGGAGTCTTTAACGTGAAATACACAACAGATCTGACTAGCCCCTAAGATTAATACAAGATTCTAGCCCATCGTGACTTGCTAATATATCGCATCATCTTTCTAGAAAAGCCTCAAGAAATATTGGACTTAGTCTGACAAAAGTTTAGATCTAGGTGTAAAAATATATATACTATATATCACATCCGAATAGTAATACCAGCTTAAATGCTTCAACTTTTATTGTTTTGACGAAAATTTTTAAATACTAATGTTCAAAGATATTTATATGTCAAACAGGGACGATGATTACAGGGAGGGAATAGAAAAGTTAAAGGAGATAGTAGCATATCTGAACTCTACCGGGATTTTGGATAGTGTATTAGACTTCGTAAGCGATGAGGAGAAAGTTAGATCATTCCTTAGATCAAGCACGTATAGAGCCATAGTTGAAATGCTCGGTAATCTCAAGGATATGGTGGATAGGGGTGAGGTAGATTCTGATGACTTTACCAATGGGTTAATTGCAATAGCAAAACATATGGACAAAATAGGCAGGATATTAACTATCCTAGATAAGAATGGTGTATTGGATGTAATAACATCGGGGCTCTCAAAGGCTGCAGAGGCCATGGTTAAGAGTAATAGACAATCCAATATAGTTGAACTCCTCGCATCCCTAGACGATCCAGATGTTAAGAAAACCCTCGCATACCTAAGATATATGCTAAAGGAACTTGGTAGTTCAGTGGAGCCAGTGCTCAACGATGGTCAGCAGAAATAGTCCTTTGGGGAGCCAGGGCTAATCAGGTTTGAGAGCTCCAGTAGAATTAGCATCGCGTTCTTTATGGCTCTTCCTTGAACTGTAAGGGAATATAGGGTAGCAACAGGTCTGCTACTGATAACTTCTCTCTTCACAATTCCATTCTCTTCCAAGTCCTTGAGTCTGATGGACAAAGCCCTTTGAGTTAGCCCATCTATCTTCCTGAGCATTTCGCTGAACCTCATTTTCCCATATTTATCTAAAAGAACAAGAATGCTTAACGTATATTTCTTGGTTATAAGGTCGTATATCGCGGGTGTATATGTGGTACAGAGTTCTCCGTCATCTTTAAGACAACAGCCCATAGGACACACTTAAGCTAACTGTTTAAAAATTCCTCGGAGAATATGAGCTATCCTCCAAGGGGGCAGAGTAACGTGTAATGAAGTCTTGCAGATTATTTACTATTTCGATAGCTCGTCGTGTCCTCTCATTGGTAATTAACGAAAACATCTCATCCATGATTTCTGAGAAAATCCCGTAAAGGCCGGCTTCCCTTACTATCTCGCTCACGTCTTCCCTCAACTCGACTTCAGGATCCTGAATATCCTTTATGGCAAAGGAAAGCCTTATGACGCTGCTTAACAGAAATGACAAAACCATAATCTCGTTGTCACTTTCCTTAGCTAGTTGTAGAAATGTCCTTGCCATGAAGTAGTTATATCTGTCCACGGTATCCCAACCTCTTTACTCTTTCAGTTATCTCCTTTCCCAAGAAATATCTGTCCACAATGACTTCCGCGTTGGGAACCTTGCTAGCAATCTCTACTGCTACCTTTATTACTAATATTGGTGGTACAAAAGGAGACGGTGGGGTATAAATGACCCTTAGTTTTTCCGACTTTTCTACTTTCAGTAATCCCAACTTGACAACCGGAATTCCGCTTTCCGGTTCGATGATGTCGTTTAAAGTATCAATAGGTTCCAGGTCTACCACCAAACTTCACCGCTCTTATGTACCTGGCTCCCGGTTTTCTTAAATCTGCCTGGGAAAGTTTGTATTTAATTCCACCTAAAGCTAGGGCTGAGACGTTGAACCTGGCCCATTCTTCCATTATCTCGGCAAAGGCACGTGCCTCATGAACGCATGCGCCAACTGATAGGATACCGTGGTTCATCAATATAACTATTCTGGGTACTTTGGCTCCTTCTCCTTTCACAGCCTCTCCCACGTTTCTGGCCAATTCTATCGTTCCTGGATGAGAGTATGGTATGATCTTTATGTCCCCAAGTATAGCCGCTGCTTCACCGTGAGTAATCTCAAGGTAACCGGAGAGCGCTGTCCCCATGGTATAGGGAGGATGTGCATGAATTACTGCGTTCACGTCCGGCCTATTTTTATAGACCTGAAGATGCATGTTTACTTCAATGGACGGCCTCAAATCACCCTTTACTATGTTACCATCTAGATCTATCTGGACAAGATCTTCGGGACTTAGCTCCGATCTTGGATAACCTGAGGGAGTTATCCATATTTTATCGGAACCCGGCAGTCTAGCGCTCTGATTACCACCTGCATTGCTCACCATTCCTCTCCAGTACATTGTTCTTACGCTAAGGACGAGCGCCTGTTTCAATTGCTCCTCGTTAGATTGACAAAGTTTGCAGTATGTGTTTCCTATCATATAAACCATGGTCTCACCTTCTGCATCTGGGACTCACGTTAACTATTCTATGGGTAGCCCAGATCCAGCAAGTTCCTTCTTGCGATACCATAGGTGCGCCTTTAGGGTCATCTGGTTTGCATGTCTTCCCGTATAGGGGGCACTCCGGTGGATCTATAAGCCCCATCACAACTTCCCCACATCTGGCTCCAGCCACGTACTCGTCCTTTGATTTGGTCCTGTCCTTTAAGCCATATTGAACCCTCGCGTCCTTTTTGCTGAACTCTTCCTTTAATCTGAACCCCGCTTTAGGAAACACGGCGACCCCCCTAACATATCCATCCTCCAAATCGAAGACTTTCTCCATAACCTGCTGTGCCTTTACATTTCCCTCCCACGTTACCGATCTAGTGTACTCGTTTTCTATTCTGGGTTTCCCTTCCTCAATTTGCTTTAGTATCATATACACAGACATAAGGACGTCTATTGGTTCGAAACCAGTTGCCACCATTGGTTTCTTGGATCTTAGAAAGTATTCGTAATATGGCCTTAGACCTGTGACGGTCACGGAATGGCCAGCCGATATGAAGGCATCTATACCGAGGACGTTAGATTCCATTACAGAGCCCTGTATGGCTGGAGTATATCTATAGGAAACTAGGAAGCTCAGATTGTCTGGAACGTCTTTCAACATTTCAAAGGCAGTAGCTGGAGCCGTTGTATCCATTCCCACTGCGAAGAACAGGAAATCCTTACTCGGCTCCCTTCTGGCCATCTTCACGACATCCTGTACCCCATAGATTACCCTAACGTCTCCTCCCATGGCTCTGGCTTCCTCTAGTGACATCTTTGTTCCCCTGGCTCTACTCATGTCCCCATAGGTTGCCACTATCACGCCGTCCATGGCTAGCTTGACTGCGTCGTCTATGTCCGTGGCGGGCGTTATGCAGACAGGACAACCTGGACCCGCTCTGACTTCAACGTTCTCTGGAAGAAGAGATCTTATTCCGTAATGGGTTATTGTCCATTCATGGCTTCCACATACGTGCATAATCATTATGTTCTCCTCTATTTTCTTGGCCAATTCCTCTATTCTTACTCTAAGAGCTTTGGCTAGATTTGGATCCCTATAATACTTTAGCAGTGATAAGTATTCACTCATTCACTACCACCTATAATTTCGTAAAAGTCCTGCCTTTTTTTCTCGTGAGATAGATCCTTTGTCATCTCATTCCATATTTCAATGGTTCTTCTGGCTTCATCCTCGTCAATCACTTGTATGGCATAACCTGCGTGAACCAATACATAGTCCCCCACTTTAGCGTTAACCAGTGAAAGGAGAACGTTGTCTCTTATTGTGCCGTTCCCGAAATCTATCTTCCCGAAATCTCCTATGATCTCCACAACTTTTCCAGGAAAGGCAACGCACATCCTACTCACCGTAAACCGACTTAAGTTCCTCCTTCTCGGAATCGCTGAGCTCGTATAGGGGGAAATAATCCTCATCGAAATATATCATTGGCGCACCGCAGTGTCTGGGCATCTCAATTTCCTTACCGCATCCTTCACATCTCAATATCTCCCTCTTCCTGAAGTTGCCTCTTTGAAGGTATTTCATGCCCATCCCGCAATGTACCGGGACAGGAAGTTCAGACTTACATATTACACATATTAGCTTTTCCATTTCTCTCACCTAACATATCCTTGGAACTGGGTCGCCCATTGGCCTTCCAACATATCTCTCCCCTCCTACTACGGTCTCCATTATCACTCCCTCCAAATCCTTCCTGACCTCCCCTATGACCATTGCGTCCTTTCCAAGTGGATCAGAATGTAGGGCATCTATGACGTCCTTTACATACTCAGGGGATACTGCTAGGACTGCCTTCCCCTCGTTGCCCAACTCCAAAATATCCATACCCAGAAACTCAACGGCGGCCCTTACATCATCCTTAACTGGGATATCGTTCTCCCTTATAAAGATCCCTAATCCGGATTTTTCTGACCAGTCTTGAAGTAGATCTGCTAGTCCGCCCCTCGTCGGATCCTTGGCATCTGCTATCCCTCCTATTTCAAGGATATTCATTATCAATTTGTTCAGTGGTGCAACATCGGATGCCACGTTAGATTCGAACCCCACTCCCTCCCTAGATGAGAGGACCGCGATGGCATGATCTCCAAGGGTACCGGTTACTACTATCTTATCCCCGTCTCTGAGGTTTGTGGGAACTAGCCAATTACGAGGTTGCCTGCTCTTCCTCAAGGTTTCAATATTATGATCTAGTTGCCTAGGCCTTGTCCCTATTCCCGCGGTGTTGATGACTATTTTATCTAGGCTACCCCTCTCCATGACTTTCGTGTCACCAGTCACTATATGAACGCCAGCCTCCTTTGCAGTGCTCTTTATGCTTTCAACTATTTTCTCCAGTTTATCCTTGGGAAATCCCTCCTCTAATACCACACCTAGACTCAAGGCTGTGGGTTCTCCCCCCATCATTGCTATATCATTTACTGTTCCACTTACGCTAAGTCTTCCTATATCTCCACCCCTAAAGAAGATGGGTCTAACTATGAAAGAGTCTGTAGTAAATACTACCCCGTTTATCACAGCGGCGTCATCCATCATTTCCAATCCCACTTCACCGAATCCGTCACTTAGCCTCAAAAAGACATCCCTTATCAACGAGTGCATATATGTTCCGCCAGCTCCGTGAAGTAGGGTAATTACGTTCTTTCTATCAGGTACTTCCATCAGTAGATAGTTGATTTTGAGGGTAATAAATGTATATAACCAATGAGATACATCTCTTTTTTTAAAAAATATTTAATAAAGAAATGTAATTCTTTGTGAAGGTCATGTCCACACCACGGGCAATAATAAATAGCTATACTCAAATATACCATGAATAATGTTTTTCCTTACCCATTAATGTATAAAAACTAGTGGATCCATGTTTATTGAGTCTTAATGGTTTCAGCGTTAGTGGGAGCTTACATTTTTTATGTTGTAGGAATGACAGTGATTCTAAGTGTATCCTTTGAGAGGGCATATCGTAATGGAGGATTGTATTTCTGGTTACTAATCTTGGCCTCTATTTCAACAACCACATTTCTTGTATCTTTCTCCCAGAGCCTAGTATCCATGGCGATATCAATCATTTTAACTGTCGTTCCTGTTACACTATACAACTTCGGTGTAAGGCCTCAGGTGACCAGCGTAGTGGCACTACTTAGTGGCGAGCTCCTAATGAGTCTCCTTTATTACGTTCTTCTAAGGGGCCTAGGAAACGCAATAGTGACCCTGAAGGTTTATGGGACTGACATTCCTTCCGTCTCGTTTACTCCTATGGATGTCGTTTATGCCGTACTGGAACTGGCCAATTCGTTCATGTTTTTCCTGATGATATTTCCAGAGATCCTCTACTTCTCGATAAGGAACAAGGACTACTTTCCATTGATCGTGTCTTCATTGGGTCTTGGGGGACCCAACATCGCGTCCGAGATGACACATTCAATTCTTCCTCTACCCTATGATCCAGTAAGAGAGGCAAGCATATTCGTTGCCTCACTTTCGTTGATCCTCTCTGCATATATTTCCCGGGAATTCATCATTGGGAAAATGAAATCTAGATATATACTATTTCTGGTTTCGAATTTTATATTAAGCATCTCTGGAATATTTTATTCCGTGACCATAAATGAGATTCCCTATGGTTTAGCTACGCTGATAACGCTCTTTCTAGCGTTTCAGAGGCCAACAATACATGTATCGAATAGAAAGTTAGTATTATTATCATGTATTCCACAATATTTGTGGGGGATGTCTATAGCGTTTTGGTTTAACCTAACCAACTTAACTTATGTGATGGGAATTGCCATGTTCTTGCTTTATGGTGGGCTTATGCTAATGAGTATGCCCAAGAGAAGGATGAAGGGAATAGGCTAGCAGGAGAAGAGATGGAAAGTGTTACCAATATGGTCAAAAATATTTCAGTTACACGTTCAGTCTGGACATAGTAGGCCTTGTCTTTCAGTTAATCTAGGTATTACCAAAAAGTTTATAAATAAACTAAACGTTATACACCTAGGTGGTAGTAATAGTTAAGGGACTCAATTCATACCTAATTCATTATAATTTAATTGAATTTCCATTTAATCCTCTCATAAAAAGAGGATAGAGGGATTTTCATGGGCATTCAATGGTTGAGGAAGGAAGTCCTTCATATCCTAGACCTAGTACCCATGTCCACTTCAAGCGTTGCCCCCGCATTTAGTATCGCAGCTGCTTACGGAAGCATGATAGCGCTAATAGGCCCTCAGGCAATAATGTCGGTGATCATTTCCTTTCCGTTTTTCCTTATCGCGTCTCTAGTGTTCAGGAAATTGAATAGAGTTGCTCCCCACTGTGGCGCCTCCTACCATTGGGGAACTAGGTTCATGGGGAAAAGATATGGTGGGTTCCAGTTCTGGATAATCACGCTCGCTTACTTTCTCTCACTGCCACCAATCATCATCCCAGCGGGTGAATATACCCTGGATTTACTCTATAGACTTGGGCTAATTAGTCATGCCGTAGTGGAAAGTGTTTTCTGGGATTCTGTGATGGGAATTATCTGGGCTATAATGGCAGCGATTCCCCTGATCCTAGGAGTCAAACCCACCGCTAGGACTACCGAGGTTTTCCTAGGTGTAGAGTTGGCAGTGACGATGAGCTTCATAGTAGTTGGGCTCGTCTCCCTTCCCTCTCACGCGATAAACAGGATTAGCCTTTCATGGTTCTTCGACTTGAGGGACTTGACATCATTACCTCTTTTCCTAGGTTTAGCTGCGAGCATGGTGATTGTGGCCACAATATTGGACGGTTGGGAAATAGATAGTTATGCAGCGGAAGAGTCCAAAAGACCGACCAGCTGGCCAGGCAGTGCAGGTATAATTGGGCTAATATCGGTCTTCATCATATATATGGTGGCAATGCCCCTCATGACCGTGGAAACACCATTAACTGCGCTATCGTCCTCTGTGGATCCGTTGGCCCGTTGGGCTTCCTATGTCATTCCCAGCTATGTGTGGGTAATGGATATTGCAGTAATTTGTTCCACTGCAAGCTCCCTCTGGCTAACTGCCTTCATTCTGAGCAGGGCCTGGTATTCAGCTTCAAGGGAGGGATTATTACCCGAGACTCTTGGAACTCTGAATAGGTTTGGAAGTCCCTGGATATCTGTGTGTGTAATGACCGCACTCGAGATCTCGGTTCAGATCCTCGAGCTCGGATTTCCCACAGTCAGTAGCCTGTTCGGAATAGTGCTAACGGGAGCAGGGGCGTTTCTACTTCTTGAGTTTGCCATGGACTCCATAACGGCATCTAAGATTGCGTGGGATGGAAGGGTAGAGTGGTACTACAAGCTTCTTGGTCCCATGACTGCTGGGGGAATGATTTTCATTGTCGCCATGGGAGTAGTAGATGCCGGTCCAGCCTTTGGTATCCCTGCTGACGTTTATGGTCTAACCATTTTAGTCTTAATAGCATTTGGAATTTACTTTTCTTATAAGGCAAATAAGGTAAATCCAGTGGTGCCTCCTTGGTTGAACGAGGTCAAGGAGGCCGAAAGGTCGAATAAAAAGTAGCTCACTACGTGAACGCATTTTATGCCATATAATGCGGTTATTTTCCATTCCTATTCTTATTAATATAGGAGTTCAAAAATATAGCAGAAAGAATTACTGACAACACTAAAAAGGCGTAAACTGGCAAATATGGAAACATAGTCTGTATTTTGGAAGGAGTTGAAGGTATTGAAACAGGCAGGGTTATAGTGTAGTTCGATGAGTTAGGACATCCCTGTGAGATGATTGCAACGGTTCCGTCAAAGAAATTGCTTACAAAGACGTATCCACTTACGGGATCGAAGGCTATATCAATTGGTGTTATTCCAACATTTATTTCTCCTATTGGCGACATGTTGTCCAGTGTTAAAACGTAATCCTGCCCATAAAGGCTATCCACAGCGGCATATACTAGTTTACTGGTACTATCGTAGGTAAGTCCATCAATTTTACTCCCATATATAGATACATTCCCTATAATATCTAGGGAGAAGTTTACCTCTAGGAGATATCCATCAGTACCTACCAGAATGTCATTCCTGTTCATTAAAAGAAGTGAGTTGGGGAAGGTATCTAACCTAAGGGATGAAACTTTCCCTTCTACAAACATGAAAATATATCCTATATTCTCGCTAAAATTGTATGAAGAAAGAAAAATTCTACCAGGAGGAGCTACAATCATGTCTGTGGGTATTCCCTGAAAGGCAAATAATGGAACCAACTTAGATCCGTTTAGAAAATATACCTCATTTCCCACTGCTACGTACACCTTCCCAGTTGGGCCCGCTATAATAACGAAGGGATAAGCGGATAGGGAAAGCTGCTTAATTATGCTAAGATTGGTGTCACTTATTTCCGTTATAGTATGAGCGGGAAGTGTACCGCTGGTCACGTAGAGTGTATTTGTTACGTTGTCATATGCCATATACTCAGCACCGCTCACATTTATGCTCTTTATCACAGATCCATTAGGGCTTAACACGAATATTGTATTTACTGCTGCTACAAAGACCTTTCCCTCGTTATCCACTACAAGACGTGTAGGTGATACTGGAGAAAAGGTATTATAGGGTCCTCCATTTTCAATCGAAGATGTCGCTAAGTTTACCGTGTATTTAAGTACTCCAACACACGAATAGCACGTAAGGCTACATGCAAGGAAAAAGAAAAGCAACGATAAAATTTCTCTATACGCGTGTATATACTCACCCCTAGAAATCTAACCAGTACTTTTCCTCTTCTCCAAATGGACTACTGGGGGCAACCTTCATGAGTTCGCCATAAAGTTTATTGAAAACAATGATGACTTGCCTCAACTGTTCCTTTGACTTCACGTTATCTAACTCGAGTCGGCCCACTAATGATTTTACCTTGGAGAGGTTATCAGTGGCATCTTTCCAGAATCCTCTGTCCGCCGAGACTTGCTCGATCACCTTTTTAATGTCAATAAAACTCGACTTCATCAGGATAGCGCCTATATCAGCACTGTCCTTGTCTGTGGGGAAGTGCATCTGAAGCTTTGTTAGAAGAAGATCTGTGAGATTCATTGAAAAGTCCTCATTCCAATTCACTGTAAATTCGTGGTTGAATCTAACTTTGTCCATGTAGTAGGCCTTAAGTACAAAACTTTCGTAAAAGAACATTCCAGCGACATCCCCCATTAACTTCTCTAAATGATAGTAGGGAGTCCAACCTTGCTCCCTTAATACTTCCTTAAACATATCCCTGTATTTTACCGGCACCAATATGTTAATATCCTGAGGGCCGGCTTTTCTGTATAACTTAAGAAGCTCAACAGCTTCTTGGAGATCCCCGACTCTATGAAATATTCCAAGAGAGCCATATATCAGAGCCTTTCCGCCTCTTGCCTTTAGCTCGGAGTAGATCTTTTCATAGAGTTTCAGGTATTCTAGGGAAATACTTTCAAATTTAATTCCCTTCTGCTGGCTTACATCAAATGGTGTGATTCCAGACATTAATTAAATTGTGTATTTCATGTATTAATACTTGTCTACGCAATTGAAATCTGTCATGATAAAGTTAACAGGGCAAATTTTGGGTCTTTAGTTTGAGGAAATCTAGGATGAGGAGAAAGTTTTTATCCAAAATTATCATTAATATTCTTGTGATCTTAGAGTTAAGTGTTACGACTAGTCATGATACTGAATCACTTAGAATAATACTTTCTGATCCAAACTTTGTATTGCCATTACTCTTCCCGTCGATCAAGGACTTAAAGGTATTAGGCGGTTCCTTTCATGGTCACGCTAATTACTTAAATATAGATCACGAAGTAAGCGGAAATATTTATATCTCCAGTAATGAGATAAATTATCCATTTACCTTATCTAGAGGAAAGAATTTAGGCACTGGGAGGCTAACTTTCTACCTCACGCCTGGAAGAATATCGCTTAAACTAGAATATGAGGGCTGGATGGAAACATTTGCAGGAGGTTTACTTGGAAGATGGGTGAGGAAATTTTCTAGAGAATTAGAAGAAAAAATTAGAATGGAAAGAATAAGGAGGAAAATATAGAACAATTTACTAACCAAAATTTAGGCTCATGTAACTACGTTTCTCGCTCCTTGGTAGCGTCAAGGGAAGGTAACATGTTTCCATCAATGATCCTAGTAAAGGTAACGTGTGTCTCCTGACAACATACAGTGAAAATATTTAACCGAATAAATTGCTTTATAATTTTGATGCAATTTAAGGACTGGAAAGAGGTAATTAGGGATGGGAATCCATTAAAGGTTATGTATTTCTGGACGGAGTGGTGTGAGGAATGTGAGAATCAGCTCAGAGAATTAAATAGAATAGAGAACTGGGAAGGATTCAGTTACGTGAGCGTTAATGCAGACGAGAGACCGGATCTGGCAACCAGATATTCACCCCAGATTTATCCTAGTTTGGCCATAGTAACAGAGGGAAATGTTGTGGGGGGTGTATATGGTTTTACTGAAGAATGGAAGGTAAGGGAAACTCTTCTTATGGCAATGGATCTGTTTCTAGGTGGAGGTAAATTGGTCACCCCCAAGAATGGAATACGTCAGCATCCAAGATTTGCCCTTTCCTCACGCAACGTGAGTTATGAAAATATAGTTAACGACATTAGGCTTAGATGTATCTCATTTTTTGACATTTATCAAGGCGGGTTTGAAAAGGAACCCAAATATTACCTGCCCAATGTCCTTAGGTTTCTCCTTAGATTTAAGGATCCATATTCTACAGAAATAGTGAAATATACGCTCGACGCCGTAATTTATAACCTTTGGGACAACGGTTTTTACGCCTTTTCAAAGACCTATGATTGGAAGAACCCCTACAAGGTTAAGTTGTTGGATCTTAATGCAGAGACTATAATGGCCTTACTTGAACTGTTTGAAAAAACCAAGGATACTTACTACCTTGATTATGCCGTAGAAACGGGCGAATGGCTGATAAGGTGCAGGAAAGGAGATTTTTATCCTGTGGCCGAAACTCAAAAGGGGGCCGTGGGAAAGCCATTGGTAAACGTCAATAGTGAGATCGGCGAAGCGATGTTTTACCTCTATCAATTCACAAGGGATGGAAAATTTAAGGATGAGGCAGAAAGATTATCGTCTTTGCTCACTCCCTCACATGTGGTGGGGGATGGAAAGCCGTTCCTGTTGGACCTAGCCTATCTAGTCAGGTTTCTCTCTTCAATGGGAAAAGGAAAAGAGGTGGTGAAGACGATACTTAATGAGTTCTTTGGAGGGGATGTATTTTATGATGTTAGTCTGCCCCACGCTCTGTCAAATGGAATAGGTAGATTCAAATTAATTACAGAAAACTCGATTTTAGGGCAGGGGTTATTGAGACTTCAAATGACAGATCAAGCTAAGCTAATAGTGGACTATTTCTCATCTAAATATTGGAATTTTGCATACTTCAATCAGGCTGACCTTGGATCATTGGTGTGGATGTTAAATGAGCGTACGTGAAGTTTACTTGATGGCTATAATTGCGGGCCAAAGTATATTTATACTAGAGGAAGCATTAATCCTATTCTCCCCGGTTACATTCATCTACTATTTTGAATATTTTTCCGTAATTAATTATTTTTTAGCATTTCTCATAGACATTATTTTAATTCTAAATTTTTTGCAATTTATAACCTCAAGACTCAAGTACGTCTTGGTTCTACTCTTCGTTCCTGTAGTGGGCCAGATAACCGAAGCAGGGTTAATATACTACATTTCGAGGAGAAGGAAGATCGTTATGTCGGGTATCTATCTAGCCCTCTTTTTAGCTGGATTTCTCTCGTCGAGTTTCCTTCAAGTTCCACAGACGCTATACGACATACCTATCCTGAAATCCTTTACTCTGAGCTTGGCTGTCTCTGATGTTCTTAATGTGCTCCCACTGATTTACGTTTTCCTCCTGTTTAGAAAATGGAGCAAAGAGGAAATTAAGAGATGAGGATAAGCCATGAAGGCATCATTTATCTTCGCAGGAGCGGTTCTACCGTTGGTCACAATTCCTTGGGAATTTCTAGCATATTCCTACTTAAGAAGCTTATATATCGGAGGCGCCTTGGTCACAATTGGGGAAATAGTGGCCCTAATCCTAGTTAAGCTCATAACCAGAAGGAAGACCAGCCTTTACATTAATTCAGGTGTGATGCTTTCTATTCCCCTCATACTTATCATGACCCTATTTCCTCCTCCTTCACCAATAGGTTTCAGATATCCTTTTCTTATGTTCCCTGCAATTACTGGGGGAATATGCGAGGAATTAATCTACAGAGACTGTATTCTAGAGAAAGGCCGATATGATAATTACATTCAGGCCATACTCTGGTCATTTAATCATGTTCTTGACGGACCAACTTTCGTCTTTTACACCTTTATAATTGGGATAATACTTGGGCTAATCGCTAGGAGATTTGGCGTACTTCCATGTGTGATAGCCCACGTTACGGCCAACACTCTAAGGATATTCTTGTGAGAGGTGGGAGATATCTTCTCAAATGTAAGGGCTGAGCACTGGGCTAACTACGTAAATGTTGGGTAATATCAATTTTTTTATTCTATATCCATTTCTTGGACTGTATAACCGGTATTATTTATCATTTGTCTTGTTTTATTTTTCATTAATTCTAGACATTCTCTGCCCCATCCACTCAGTTCAAATCCCTCTGTGTTCTCCGCCTCGCATTCAATCACGATAACTGCGTCTGGGAGAACTCCAAGTGAATTCCCCACCTTAAGAAACGTGTCTATATCCATGTAATATCCTTTAACATTAGAAAATATTTCTAACCAAGTCTCCATTGCACCTTTCGTAATCCTTGGTTTGTAGACCCTCAATTCCCTCCTCCCTCTTTTTTCCGACGCCAATAAAATAAGAGAACCGGGATTTAGAAACTCGAGCTCTGATACCCCCTTTAACGCCCCAAGACTGAGGTCAATGACCTCAATCCCCTCCCTTCTTAATTCTTCCATTGCCAAGATAGGTATCGCATGATCTCCTTGATATAAGTAACCAACAGCAGCTACCCTGGGAGGTGGTAACAATCTATTTCCCAATCCACTTGACGTCAAAGGATTTAGTTACCTCCATCATCTCTTCTGACAGGAGAAGATTAAATGCCTTAATGGACATCTCATCGGCCCCCTTTATTACACCTACCTCCATTATTATTCCCTTTTCCAGAACCCTTAGATTTAATCCCCAACTCACTGCATCATGCGCCCACATGAATCCCATGTCAACTGTGGCCTCTTTAATGGCCCTAGGTAACTCCCTATAATCTTTAGCTATAACTAAGTTCGCATCTTCCTGGCATTTCCTTTTAACATAATCACTACCCACTTTTCCTAGGATGTATAGCTCAGGATCAGGGACCATGACCTTGCCGCATTTTTCTTCACGACTAAACACTACTGCAGGTTTGACCTCAATAAAGCTCTTCTTGATTAAAAGAATATCCCATTCCTTAAGCACCTTCATCTCAGCGGACGGAAGAGACACTACAGTTGGTCTCTTATCTAAGACGAGCCTTCCAATAGATATTTTGTCGTTGAGAATTTGCCTCAACAGTATGCCAGAGGGAAAGCATTCTATGAACGCCTTCACGTAATTTCTTTTTAAAATATCAAGATATTTATCTAGAAGAAGTTGAAAATATGAATCAAATAATATAACCGTTTTAGCATCAATTTCTCCTGCTAGATCGGACACTTTATTCCATTCCGATGTAATGTCCATTAACAGATCAGTGTAGTATATTCATGGTTTCTTTATATCTTTTTCATTAATTTAGCTCTAACATTGATCTTGTTATACACATGATTATCTTAATTACCATGTAAAAGATCTATTGAGAAGTTTAATGAAAAAAGTTTATAAATATGGTATAACAGACTATACCAGATAAAGTGGTATATATGGGTCTAACCAGAAGAGATTTCCTAAAAGTATCTGGGGTAACTGCCCTAGGTACTAGTCTAGCCCTATCTGGTCTCTCATACGAGGAACTGCTTTCAAAGGCCCAAGAGGCAGATCAGCCAATTAACATAGTATGGACAGGTAATGGATGGTGCGGGGGTAACACCATTGCCTTTATAGATGCCATGAATCCCTCAGTCGAGGATGTTGTAACGGGAGTCTATTTCAACGGAAAGCCCATAACGTTAAGGCAACCCAGCATTTCGGATCTAGGAATGATAAACTTGGTCTATCATCCCATACTAATGCCCCAGGACAGCATGGCCTATGCTACCATGGAAATGGCCCTTAATGGGGAATTGGATCCGTTCGTTCTAGTAGTGGAGGGAACAATGTTTGATGAGTTCGGCGTTTATTATAAGAAACCTAGCGGTTCCTTCTGGTGTTCAGCAGGGAGAAAACCTGATGGAAGTGTCCTCCTATGTGACGAGTTCGTTTTCAACCTAATGAAAAAGGCTGCAGCTGTGGTAGCTACTGGGGCTTGTGCTACCTACGGTGGAATTCCTGCCACCACGAATGGATTGGGTCAGAGAAGTCCCACCTACGCCATGGGGATGCTGGATGATCCGTACAGGGGAATTTACGGTTTCCCATACTATGCCCATCAAGTTTACACTCAGGATTTAGCACCTGACATTATCGACCAGGACATCTATTCAGTAACTAATTCTCCAGTAAACACCTCCTGGCCAGGACCCAGCTATCACTGGCTTTCCGCTGGAGGACTTCCAATAATTTCCATAGCAGCCGATCCACCGGCAGGAGACTGGATTATGCGCACGCTGGTTTCAGCAGTTCTTTATCTTAGAGGACTGGGGCCTAATCCGGCAGATGATTTAGACGTATTTAATAGGCCTAAATTCTTCTATGGTAACGAGACCCATCAAAATTGTCCGAGGGCTGGATTCTTTGCACAGGGTATTTTCGCCTACGAGTTCGGAGACCCGCAGTGCACTTATAGCCTAGGATGTAAAGGAACAGAGGCTAATAGTCCAGCCCCTAGATTAGGATGGGTAGGTGGAGTTGGTGGCTGTACCAGAGGTGGCGTATGCATAGCGTGTACTGCACCGGGGTTCCCTGATTTGTATGAGCCGTTCTATGCTCCCCCTAACGCTCCTACCATACCTAGCACTACGTTGTTCGCTGCGGCCGCAGCTGCTGGAATAATAGTTGGTGTGGGTAGCTATGCCTTCTCGAGGAGGAAGAGGTTACCCCAAACTCAAGGAGGTAAGAGGTGAGGGTTATGGCAAGTAGTTCACCATATTACTTCACATTCGATTGGACGAAACCAGTACTCATAGAACCCATAGTAAGGATAAAGCCCGAGTTGGGAATACAGGTCACATATGATTCGTCGAGTAACAGGGTTACTGACGCTTATGCAGCTGCCGGCATGTTCAGAGGCTTCGAGATATTCATGAGAAATAAGCCAGGGCCAGATGTCATAATGCTTTCCAGTAGGGAGTGTGGAATATGTGGAGAGCATCACCAATTTATTGAAAGAATAGCTCAAGAAATGGCTCAGGGCGGAAATGCTCCTCCACCACTTGGCCTTGAAACCATTATTCTAGCTAACGATGCAGCCATGACCTATGACGCTACAGCACATCTTACAGCTCTAGGAGGACCAGACTGGAGTTCACTGTTCTTCAAGGTAGCTGGATACTTCCCAAGTCAAATTTATGAGATAGCTCAGCAGACGCCTCTGAGCAAGGTCGCACAAGAATCTCAGGCATTCCCAATGGGTGCACCAACTGAACTGGAAATGGCAGGCGTCAAACTGAGAACGGTCTCAGACCTCATGGACGCGCTGGTTCCAATAATCGGTGCCTACTTCCTTGAGGGAGCTTACTCATGGAGAATTCTTCACGAGGCCGAACTGCTCTATTATCTTAGGATACCTCATCCAATTACCATGGTACCTGGAGGAATTGGCGTACCCGCGACCGTGGAAAATCTCCAAAGGTACTTCCAACGGATGGTTGACGGAACAGCTTGGCTGATGAAACAGATGGCTGTCTATGAATATTTGACGCTATTTCTAGCGGATTATAATAACATGTTTGGAATACAGGCACTCTATGACAAATTGAATGGATCGCTGGGATTCGCTGAGGAGGGGAATAGACCTGGAAACTTCGTCTCCTATGGCCAAAGCGATGTTTCGGAAGCTCCCTCAGTTACGCCATCCAGTACATCAGTAATGCCCTATGATGGTACCTACGAGAATATGGGTGCATGGGGCAGAGCGAGGGTCGTGAAACCAGGACTAGTTATTCAACCCAATTCCAATTCTCCTCCACAGCTTGTCACCAATAGTCTCATTGACATAAACCTAGGAATAAGAGAATTCGTGGAGTCTTCCTTCTATACTCCCTGGTATGAGAACGGCTCATTTAACAGTGAAGTCCCCTCCTCGGTGAGCGGAATAGAGGAGGATCCCATAGGAAACAAGGTTAGCTATTATCATCCCTGGAGAAAATGGACAATGCCCAATCCGCAACCAAGACCAGTTCCAATGGCTTATCCTGCTCCCTATTCGTGGGCAGTTTCACCGAGGATAGTTCCGTATCAGAACCACAAGCCAATTACGAACCTCTTCTATAATGTTGAGGCAGATCCAATGGCCGTTATGTACGCTCAGGTCCTTCAGCCCCAGGCTCCTACTCCAATCTACACCTCCAGTTATCCATCAGGTTTCGAGGTCTCATATAATAGTAACGAGATGAGTGCCACGTTTTCCCTGCCCACAGTTAACAGCCCTAGGATCTCACTGCCTCCTGAGTTCCAACAGGGAAGTGAGATAGAGTTCAAGTACGTCGCGCCTTACGCTCTCTCGGGTGGAAAGATAGTTACAAATGCCATAGAAAGGATGAGAGCTAGGGCGTTTGAGGCGGGGTTGGACGGAATGGGAATGTGGATCGCGTGGATGTCCGCAATCACCTACCTGAAGAAGGGAATTACTCAAGTAAGCACCATGCCACCGTCCAGCTGGACCTACAAGTCCAACACGAACATAGATGTTGCCATAGGAGTGGGAATGAAGGAAGCTCCACGCGGTGCGCAATATCACTCTGAAGTATTTGCCACAGGAACTGGAGTGAACGTTCCAACAATTAATCCACAACAGATGCAACCGACCACGGTGAACTCTGGTCCAAGGGTGAAGAATTCCTACGATGATGGTATTCAGACAATCAAGCCAGCATCTCCAACACATGGTGCAGGTACGTTTGAGGAAGTATTAATGGGTAACCCAGATTATAATATGCCAGGCACCCCTAGGTTGACAGTTATTCCCACCGAACAATGGGACGGCTTCGAGTTTGCTCAAACTCTCAGATCCTTCGATCCATGTTTCGTATGCGGAGTTCACATGGTATTACCAAATGGAAGATCTAGGTATATAACACTTGGAGCCCCTGTAGATCTGAGCAACGCAATAAAGGCGTTCTATAGATTTGCAATGAAGGTGAAATAGATGTTGCCAGTAATTTTTGCCATAGATGCTTCCCTCGGCTCTGACTCTTTATACTGGTGGGGATTAAATGTAATTTTTCCTCTTGGGCTTCTGATATTTGTCTTCGGTGCCATATATAGAATTTCTAGATACTTTCTAGGAAGAAGGGTTCCTTCACCTGCCTTGGCTGGATTTGGGACTCAGTTTAAGGAGGGCGTTTCGGCTATTCCCACTCCCTTCGGAGCTGCAGCAAAGAGAGATCCGTTCATTATCGTTGAGACCATATTCTGGCACATATTCATGTTAGGCGTGGTTGTCATAGTGGGCATACATATCCTGGCATGGAACTACATATTTGGACAAATATTTAGCGTTTCTAATCCTCTATGGTTCCTGTTCAAGATTTCCACGCCGGAGCAATTCACTTCAGCATATCAGTTGGGACTACTGGGAAGCAATTCCTACTCGCATGGGGGAATCCTCAACCCATTGGGTGCTTGGAACTCTGCCGAGGTTTCTACGTCCACATTCGATCCATGGAGCTTCTTAGCGGTCTTAGTTAATGGAACAGTTATGGGACTTCTTGCTATGGCAGGGATTTTGGGTTACTTAATTACGAGAATAATGGATGACGTCACAGGGCACAAGAGGCTTAGTTCCTCCGGAGATTACGTGTTCCTAATCCTTCTAGCAGCAATAGTTATAACTGGCCTTGCTGCGATGTATGACTTCCAGATACCCTATCTTGGAATACCAAATCAGGCCAACTGGTATGGATTACATATTGCACTTGTCGGAGCGTTCATAGGTTATGTTCCCTTCAGTAAGGGATGGCATATGTTCGGTTACTATATTGGCAAAGGAATGAGGGGATATGGATACGGGAGGAAGAGAAGATAGAGTTTGCGGGGGATTTAAGGTGCAGGGCAAGAACGTAAAAATGGAAAGACGCATGGTTTCTAGGGCATTGGACGAGCTATCTCCATATGATGTATGGGGACTTCAGGAATGCATGAGATGTGGAATATGTAGATATGCCTGTCCTTTCTGGCTGGATTCTCAAGAGACAACGGATATACCTGCCTGGAGAACGTATGAGGTTAACAAGATCTACTCAATGTACTATACAGGGTATGGAAACGTTGCTAGACTCTTGAGACTAAGGAGAGTTAAGTCATCAGAGTTTCTAAAGTGGAGGGAATCATCATATAATTGTACAGCTTGCGGTGCATGTACTGACGTTTCTCCCCTTGAAATTCCCAACTGGTATACTGCAATACTTCTGAGGAGAATGCTTCATCTGGCAGGGATGAACCTCGAGGAAGTTGAGGAGTGGGCAAATAATACTAAGAAGATTGGAAATCCATTTGGGGTTTCTGCAGAGCAATGGGAAGAAACAGCTAAATCTGCTGGTATTACCATTAACGAAAAAGCCGATATTTTGTACGTACCAAGTGCGCTGGAGGCTAAGGATGGAGAGATCTTACAACAAGTGGCCAATACCATAAGTGCCACAGGGGAGAAGTTCACTGCGAGCTCTGAGGTAAGTGATATCGGTTATTACTCCTATCTGGCAGGAGACTTTGAAACTGCACGTCAGCACTTCAGCAAGATCTTGGAAGTTGCCAAGAAAGTGGAGGCAAAGAAAATAGTGGTTTCTGACGGAGCAGGTCTCTTTTTCCTTAGGTGGCAAGCGCCCAAAACCTTAGGACATAAAGTTGACATTCCTGTTTATCATTTAACGGAAACCATTTATGACGCTTATAAGCAGGGTAAGGTAAAGATAGAAGTTGCAGACTTTAAGGAACAAATCACTGTCCATGACTCAGAGTTCATGAGTAAACTAGGTGGGGTAGAGAAACCTCCGAGGGAACTTATGAAAGCGTCCATATTCAATTTCAGGGAACCGAAATTCCCTCCATCATCTCATAACCTATTTACTTGCGGTCATCACTTGGAATTAATCAAGGAAAAATCCGAAACTGTGAAACGGGCTAGGGCATACTCAATAAAGCAACTGGCCAGTTGGGGTGAATCTGTTGTTACATTCGATCCCAACTGCCTCCTATCCATGAGGAATGGCATAAGGGATTCCCAAGGAATTAAGAACGCGTATTATTATACCAATATTTTAGAGAAGGGGATAAAGAGATGAATCTTCTCAGACTGCTCATCAAGTATACGGGCTTAGACTCGACCATTAAAGAGGTCGTAAATGATGCGGTTGGTCCAGATCCTGAGATACTTAGGCTGTTGTCCCCCAAGAGGTTCTCCCCAATGGATGGTACCAGAGAACTCCTGAGAATTGCAGATAGTATGGGAATCAAGGTTCAAAGGAGTGAGAATGCTAGGATTGATCCGAGGAGACTTGCTGCCGCACAAGCCGCTAACGTTACACCAATAGAAGTGGAGAACGCAGAGGACATCTTATGGGAAATAGCTCAAAGGTTTAGGGTGAAGAGGAGTGGAGGTTCTTAAAAGCGCCGTAAGTGTAATCTTCGTGAGACCGTATCCCGAGGAGTTGCTTAACCCTATTATTGAAGAGTCTAGAAGGCCCAGTGTAGAGGTGATGATGGAGGAGGACGAAAGAATTCAAAAGTATGTTAAGTCAGTTATTTTTTCTAGTAATAAGGACAAATGTCAAGAATCCTTCGATTTTTTTATTAGAAAATTATCCTTAAGATCAGACCTAAAGGAAATAGTTTGGGCTTATCAAGTAGAGTGCGTACTTAAGTCCAAGGCTTTAAGGCTAAGTGTCCCCTCTGTTCTACCATTAGTTGGGAATGTGCTTCTTTCAGGGATGATACTTTCTAGCGTAAAAAACATGGACCTGAATCAAAGAAAGTTCTGCATAGTTCAGCTTGATGAACAAATCCGCGTGATAAAAAGAGACGAAAAGTATTTCAGCGTCATGGATATAGCTAGAGAGGCAGAAAAATTGGAAAAAATCCTAGAAGAACTAAGTACAGTAAGCATTAAAATAACAAGTTTATCATCGCTGAAGCTTTAAGGTGAATATTCTAATGTTATTAGTGTCAATACATAGCATCAAGGGAGGAGTTGGAAAGTCCACTATAGCCGTATCTTTAGCTAAGGTCTTAGCTTCAGAGGGTTATCATGTGTTTTTTAAGGATAAGGACGTTGTAGGATACGCATCCTATCTAGCAGGGATTCTCAGCCCTGGCTTGGTTACAAGTCTTGTGGACGATATGGCTTCGGACGTTATAAGAGATATAACCGTAGGGAAGGGTAGTATTACTATACTAAAGTACTATGGAGATGGACCAAGGTACCAGAGAGATATAGAAAAAATTCATAGTGACAAGAAATTATTGAATCAGCTGCAGAGATATATTGAGCAGCTCCTAGCCAGAAAGAGATATTCGCTCGTCATTATCGATAATCCACCAGCAATAACTCCTAATAATGAGGCCGAGGCATGTGACGCTCAAATTAGGGCATTATTCCCTCAAACTGCAACGAAATACATTATTGTGTCTGACGGTCACGCCAGAACAATAGAGGATAATATACATTATGCTAAACTTATTTCCTCACAAGGTTTTGATATTTTAGCGTTCATCATTAATATGGTGGAACCTCAGTCCAAGTTTCTCTACGAGAGCGAGATAAAAAATATTACGGCAGAACTTAAGTGCAAGATCGGCGTTATTATACCTTTTCAGGAAGAATTATTTCAATTTGATGAGGAGATTAAAGACTTCCCCATACCTCAGCAGGTGAAGGAGCTGGCTAAGAAGATGGACAGAGATGAGATGGGCATAATAGCTTAACTTGTTAACTTAGCTTAGTTATATTTAGTTCAAGTTTCTATTTCTTAATAATTAATATAGTAAAAGCAATTTCCCTTTATATTTTGAGATTCTTGCATCACAATATTATATAGTAATGAATGGCGATAGTTCTTAACTTTCCGTAAAAGTATTTATAGATTAATATGTGGACTATCTGAAAACAGAGCCTAACCAGGTTTATCTTAGTTGTTTAATTGAAATACTTTAACGTCTATCTAGCAGATGCTACACACCGGTTTCAGATAATGTAAATTCCAAATCCCTTGTTCGCATTAATTTCACCCCGTAATTCCTTAGGAAATGAGTTAGGCGACGATAACAGTAACTTTCCATCTATATTGGCACTAATAGTGGTCGGTTTAAAGACATATATAATGACTACTTTATCTTTTCTGACAATAAGCCATCCATCATCCCTATGTATTATGGTGTTCCTTTTACAGTTAAGATACTCTTTCCTAATTTTGATCAGTTGCTTATACAAGGTTAGAATCTCATCTTCAATTCTCCACGTTAGCTTAGAGGAAGAGAATGTTCCTTCGTACTGTGGATCCATTTCTTGCCCATTCTCTCTTTTTCTTCCGTCTCTTACACCCTTTATTAACTCAGGATCAGAAAAGTCCGAGAAATAGTAAAATGGGGTTGTTTCTCCGTACTCCTCTCCCATAAATATCATGGGGATATAGGGCGAAAGGAGGTATAGGGCTGCAGCCATCTTGAGGCTCTCCCTATCCAATAGGGTGGAGAGCCTCTCCCCTTTACCCCTATTGCCCACCTGATCATGGTTTTGGATATATACCACGAAACTGCATCCATCCAAATCTACAGGTCTACCGTGGGTCTTTCCCCTGAACCTTGAGTACCTTCCATCATACACGAAGACGTCCCTAAAGGCCTTTACCACGTCTTCTAGGCTCCCGTAGTCGGAGTAGTATCCCTGCCTCTCCCCTGTCAAGTAAGCATGAATTGAATGATGAAAGTCATCCACCCACTGTGCATCTATCCCGTAACCGCATCTCTCCTTGGGGTTGACTATTCGGGGGTCGTTGAGATCGCTCTCAGCAATCACAAGTTTCCCGTGCCTATGAACAACGTCCGCAATCTCCTCTAGAATATGTTTCGGAGAGTTATCAATGATTGCATGAACGGCATCCAGCCTAAAACCGTCGATGTGAAATTCAGTCATCCAATACTCCAGGTTCTCCAGCACGAACCTCCTTACCTCATCGCTTCCATAATCGTCGTAATTGAAGGTAAGTCCCCAAGGCGTTTTATACTTGGTAGAAAAGTAGGGACCAATAGCGTTCATGTAGTTACCTTCAGGACCAACGTGATTGTAAACAACGTCAAGGATAACGCCCAAGTTTCTTTTGTGCGCCTCATTAACGAGTTTCTTCAGACCGGAGGGGCCTCCGTACGAATTCTGCACAGCGTAAAGATACACCCCGTCATACCCCCAGCCTCTTTTCCCAGGGAATTGAGCAACGGGCATTATTTCCAGTGCTGTTATGCCTAGGTCGGACAGGTAATCCAGCCTGTGAGTAACTCCTTCAAACGTTCCCTCAGAAGTGAAGGTGCCCACATGTATCTCATAGATGATTAGATCCTCTTTTCTCAGTCCCTTCCATTCCTGATCCTCCCACGGAAAAAGAGGAGAGACTAGTTGCGAATATCCGTGAACACCATCGGGTTGAAACCTTGATGCGGGATCAGGTATCTCTCCCCTGTCGGTAACAAACTTGTATTTATCTCCAGGTTTAGCTTCAGCCTTAACCCTGAAGTATCCCATTTCGTCGCGGTCCATGGGTATAATTTCCTGACCAAGTTTCAGCGAAGCCCTGGAGCAATAGGGAGCCCATAGGGAGAAGTTGACTCCATCTTCCTCAATTAAGGGACCGAACATGATATATTGTATTTTAGGGAGATAATAAGTGAGTGTGAGGATCTGAGAGGGTGAGCCTAGCCCCGAAGGGCGAGGTTTTCCGAACCTTTACAGATATTAGAGCGCATAGAACTAGTGGAGAGCATCAAGTCCTCCGCTCAAGGGATCACTTTCCCATTATGCTCTTGAGGTCAGTATAGTCGTTGTAACCATCTGTCAGGAATATTCCCTTCTCCTCGCACTCCTTCTGTATATACTTGGGTCTCATGGAAAATATTACCGGTATTATTTTCTTGCCCTCAATTAGTTCCGGTCTATTCTTCCTGATGGAGTCTATCGCGTACTCAAGCTGTTCAACTGCACCGGATCTGGCGGTTACCTTTACCTCGCCTATTAGAACATAGTTATCAAATGTGGCAAACAGGTCTACCTCAACAACATAGGGAATCTCGAGATCCGTAATTTTCACATCGTAACCCAGTCCCTTCAGTTTCCATTCAAGCGCGGTTTTGGCCTCCTCCTCAAGGCTCATGGAGTATCTGGCTATGGTATTGTTAATCTCGGCCTGTATCGTCTCAAAGTTCCTCTTGAACTCTTCATCCCTCCTCTTCATCTCCTCCTCAAACTTCGCCATCCTCTTCTCGCTCTCCTCCCTCATCCTCTTCATCTCCTCCTCAAACTTCGCCATCCTCTTCTCGCTCTCCTCCCTCATCCTCTTCATCTCCTCCTCAAAAGCCACGTGTTTGGCCTCCCCCTGGGCCAACCTCTCATTTAGCATCTTTACATCATCTAGGAGAGAACTTAGCTTACTGGACAATTGTGATATCTGAGAAACCACTATGTTTTCCGCTACCTGTTCTGCCACTTTTTTAACGAATTCTGGATCATTTTTCAGTCTTTCTATGATGTCACTCATATAATTAAGTTAGGACTCGTCTAGTTATAAAGCTTTAAGTTCGGGTTTTACCACAAATTCAACAGTTAGGTCTAGGTATTCAACACGGAATATGCCAGGACGTGCCTACGACATTAGTACTCTGTGTAAGTTTTTTTACCCATAATTCTCTAAATCATGTCCTAGTCAGAGGTGGAAAATTAATCAAAACCTGGATACGTATCGTGTATTTTCCAGGTGATGAACTCCCAATATTTTCGCAAGTGGTTTAGAAACACTTAGTAAGTTTTCTAGCTTTGAGAAACCAGCGTAAGGAAATCTCGTGAAAAAGACACCATCCAATAAACATCTTCACATCGAGGCTACCAATCTCGTCGCGTCACACGGATTTTAGCGAGAGTTAGTTTAAGTGCCTTTTATGTCTTATAAAATTTTTATGAGAAATATTATAACTCTTTACTAATTAAAAATAAAGTTTAAATTTCAGCAAGATTCTTGCGTTCAGTGGATGAGGAGATGTAAATGGTCCCTATCTCGATACTGCTCAACGTGGTTCACGGCTTCTCAGCGCTAATATATTTTGGTGGAGTAATGCTGTTCGGAGCAGTTTTTGCTCCTAAGCTATCTAAGCTGTCTAGCTCCACAGTTTTTGAGCTCATGAGGGACGTATTTCCCTCAGTTCTCAGTTTCGCTGAAGCTGTGGGGTTGCTCACCATGGTGTTTGGGGCAGGGGAGTTCATACATTACATGCTTGGGTACTATAGGGCTGGGGGAACTTCCCTGGTTTATCACGTGTTGTTCTCCACGCCCTGGGGAGCAAGCGTGTTCTCTGGAGCCGTGATAGGGTTAGCTGGCTTTCTGGTGGGTGTGAAAATCGCTTCCATTTTCGAGACTCTGTTCAAGCTGTACAGGTCCACAGACCCCACAAGGATCGACGAGATAAGGCTCCTGGAGATGAAACTCAGGTTCTACTCTCTGGTGGGGATGGTTCTTCTAACCACCACTGTCCTTCTGATGGTACTCGCGGTCTCGTTTCTTCCAATACCGGACTAGGTTTACGGCTAGGAGTGAAAATGTCAGTGTTTACTTTAGCCCAATCAGGCTTTTCTAAACTCACTGAAGGATTAGGCAATCCAGCGACTTAATGCCAGTGTCAATTTTATTACCCAAGTTGCAAAAGTTTATTTACTTTCATCAATTCTATTATAGATGAAGGCCGAGTTCTGCCTGTATCTTGCTGTAGCATAGTGTCGTCATGTCGGTATATTTTAAGTTTCAAGGGATTCAATGCGAAATTACGAAGCCATAAAACTGATTTATCCAAGTTTGACGACACTACGGGCTGTAGGAACAATTATACTATTGAGATTGGTATCATTTTTCCCTCTTTCCTAACCAGCTACTGCTCAACTCGCTGTAGGACAGATCTTCAAAATCAATAACGCCAGTTACTCGGGTAACAACATTGTAGAGGTCTACTTCATCAGCTGGTATGGATGCCCAAATGATACTCATCAATATTACAGGCTAGCGACAACCTAATCAACGTGATAAAGGAAGCAGAGTAGGTTCAAGCGTCATACTACTTACTATCCTTAACCAGTTGTGAAAGGTAAGTATTTAACGTGATCAGGTACTTTCACATATGTTAGGCAAAATTGACAGGAAGATTTTCGATGAGGTGATCTACCCGCATTTGGGAAAGAGACTGGATGAGGTCATAGTTCCACCCCTCACTGGAGTGGATACTGGTGCAATAGACCTTGGAGATAGGGTCCTCGTGGTGAAGACTGATCCAGTGTTCATTGTTCCTCAATTCGGAATGAAAAAGGCCTCATGGTTCGCCGTTCACATTCTCGCAAGCGACGTAATGACCTCAGGAATTCCCCCAAGGTACGCTCTGCTGGACCTGAATCTTCCACCGTCAATGACAGATCAAGAATTCAAGGAAATGTGGATAGGGATACATGAGGCTCTCCTCGAGATTGGGGTGATGGTTGTGGGAGGCCATACTGGCAGATATGAGGGAGTCAACTACCCCATGGTTGGAGGCTTCACCATGATGGGAATAGGGGAGAAGGAGAGGTTGGCTAACCCCTCGAAGGTGAGGGAGGGCGACTACGTTATAGTGACCAAGGGACCTGCCATAGAGGCCACAGGCCTGCTCGCCAACCTATATCCAGAGTTCTTCAGGGAGAGGATGAGTGCCGAGCTCTTCAGGGAGGCCCAGGATATGTACTGGAAGATGTCATGCTGGAAGGACGGTCTGATTGCCAGTGAGGTTGGAGTCCACATGATGCATGACGCCACAGAGGGAGGCCTCTGGAACGCGCTGGTGGAGATCTCGGAGGTTACGGGTAAGAGGATAGATCTATGGGGAGATAAGCTCTTCATCAATCCTGCAGTAAGGGAAGTTACGAAGATTGTGGGGATCGATCCCTTCTCCTCGATAAGCGAGGGAACAATGGTTATCATCACCGACAGGGAAAGGGTGAGGGATGAGCTCGTTAGGAATGGAATTCAGGCGGAAATAGTGGGAAGGGTTGAAAGAGGTGAGGGGGTTTATTTGGATGGGAGACGTATAGAGAAGCCCAGAGAGGACCCGTTCTGGAGAGCCTTCTTTGACCTGGCCAACAAGAGATGAAGTTAACCCTTATTCGGTTTGTTGTCTATTCAGGTAGTACTTTCCTGAAAATCCCTTCAAGTCCATTTTACCTAAAAGTTTTTCAGATCTGTCCAAGGATCTTCCAGTTAAATTTTATCTTTAAGATCAATGACATCGCTCATCTATGAACGATTTTCGTTTTGGTATGGATTTTCTTGAAGAATATCTCACTACGTTAAAATCCGTAAAGCACTATTCAGGGTTTAATTGTACGAAGGGATATACGCGTTTCTAGCGTCTCGATTGGGGAAAAATCAGGATGCATATGACCTAAGAAGCCCTAGGAAGTTCAGTGTGATACTCCATGGAACCTTTCAGAGTGGACAGGCTAACCTAGCTTTACCCTTATCCTGAGATTGTGTGAGCCTAGTTTGGTTTGTTGTATATTTCACGTTAAATATTCCTCAAATATACAACAAGATTGGTAGCCCCTGATTGTACATTGAATTATGCTAACTTATTATACCTTGCTCTCCAGCCCTAATCCTCTTAGCTAGTTCCTTCACCTGTTGCGGAACTGGAAATTCCTCAATATCTCCGCTGAACTGGAAGAGCTCTTCATTAAAGGGTATAAGAACACCGATTCCACATCTCAACTCCGTCATCACTCTTCTTACAATATTTTCATAAGATAACAGGTCTTGTGGCCTAATCATGTTTATTATGAAACTTAATATTTCCTGGTTCAGGGAACTCAAGACCTTTGCATATTTCACGTTATCCTCTATGGTTTGAGCCAGACTATCTGACACTACTAAGTACTTTATTGGGATATCAGGAAATAATGATTTAAATTGCATGTGTTCATATCTGTTAATTTCGTCGTTGGGCATCACCATGGGGGCATTATCCACAATGAAGTAGGAGTACTTCTTTCTGGCCAGGAATTCGTTGTAGTATTTCCATCCCACGTTCATAAGGTCTTTGTCCCTATGTATCCTCTCTAGATCTAGCTTGTATCTGGGCCCATCGCCGAAGTACTTTAGTACTGTAATACTCCCCTTACCCAGACGGAATTCCCTAATTACGTTCACATCCTTCCCTTCAGCAAGGCTGGTCACAAGTCCCGGGCCACGAATCCCTGCGAGGTAGGAGGCATATCCCACAATATCCCTGTCCATCAGGAGTACGTGGTGGCCCTCATAAGCAAATGTCTTGGCAAGGGAGATGGCAATTGTGGATTTTCCCACTCCACCCTTTGAACTGCGAATGGACAGTCTCATAGGTCATTCTGTTTATGTTGATACTTAAATATCTCTTTCAACGTCGGAGCTATATTAGGCTACACTTCTACCTCGAGAAGATGTCCAGAATGCACAGAATTCGGCTTATTTTGATAGAAAAATATAAATAAATAAGTCGTATTAAGTAGTCACCTTAATTCCATGGAAGGCCCAGTAACTTCACGTGATTTCTGGCACCTTAAACTAATGCTTTGCTCTGATTCAGCGAAAATCTAGAAACTCAATGACTTCTCGTTGAATTTTTCTCAGTTAGGGCACTCTCCTAGCTCGTTAATGTGGACCTAGAAAAGGAGGTAGAAAGGAGAAACTTCCACATAAGAGTAGGCAACATGGACGTGGGCTTCTATTACGATCTCTTTGAGCCTAACGGGATTAGGAACGGACTCATTAGAATAATTCCCTACTTTAGGAACAAAGCTTGAGGACTAGCCTGAGGATTGAAGACGCCCTTTTATCTTTCCCTTTAGGCAGATCTACAAGAGATACCTTAAGGTAGATCCATCTCATAGGTGCCTCATCACATACCTTCATTCAAGGAACAGTATTTGAAGCTTCAGAGACCAGGAGCTCCCATACGTTAAAAGTTGAAATCTTCCTTGTCATTTGATCGTTTCTTTCTCCACACGTCTCCAACTCTCTCCCATTCTTTCCTTTTTTCCTGAAAAATTTTCGTCACCTCTTCCCAAAACTTCTCGTCTCTCTCTAGGACCTTTCCCTCTTCTAAGATCTGGAGCAAAAACGGAACTCCATCTTTAAGCTTCCTCAGGAAAATCTCAGTGTTCATGAAAACTGGATCAACTTCCCCGGGGAACATATACAAGACCTTCAGGAAAAGTTCATTGGAAACCTTCCTAGGATCTCTTGGAACAATGTCGTCCACGTATAATACGTCGTAATCGCTACTCTCTGTGAAGTCTCCTCTTGCCCTTGATCCGAAAAGCATAACTAATTTCGCAATAGTTCTCTGACCCAGGATAAGATCATTTTAGCGCAATTTAAGCATTCCTCTCCGTCCCTCTTTGTGTAATACTCATATGGTGATCCCTCTTCGTACGAATCTGGGTACCTGGAAGGAATGTATTGTTTGTCCAGAAACAGCATGCACTCCCTTACGTTCTCGGGAGGTGAGATGATCTCAGAGAGCTTCAATAGCGAGTGTCCTCTCTTCTCCCCTATGTTGGAGAAGTGCCTTCAAGACAAGTTCAGCGGATTGCTGAGAAAGAAAACATGTTAAGTCAAAATATTCTCCCCTAAAACTATATTCAGCCTCCTCGAGGTTTCTCTGCGCCTGCCTTAACCAATCTTCAACTCTTTTCATTATCAGGAAATTCGGAAGCAAAAGTAAAATTTCTTTTATTTAGCTTCGCTATGGTGTCAGGATCCTAACTTTCCAGATGGGAGTTTTTGTTCCGTTGGTCGTAGCGGTGGAAGTGGTCGTTGTAAACTCCCTTGAGTATGCCAAATCCCTGGATTTATGAGTACCACAGTTCTTCACGGTTCGGGAGCATCTCCTTTACGGTTCTCAGACACTAAATTCACTACTCATTTAGGCGTGGTTTTGTAAAGGACTTTAACTTATATTCTTGGAACAAGGGAGGATCATTACCAGATATGCATTCTTATCGAGGAAATACTACATTCATGGTCCTATAGTTAATAATCTTTGGTTCCAGTATCCATTTATGTATGTTGATCCCCACCTTTGCGTTGCTTGCAGAGGGGCTAAATATCTTTGTGGTCTCAGTTACTGTCCAGTCCTAGTTAAGAGCCTCTCCTCCAGGGCAAAGGTGGGTAAGGTTGTGGAGGGAGACTCCCCTCCCACCGTATTCGTGGGAAGGTTTGGGTATCCCAAGATTACCGTCTATCCATCAACTCCTCCTGAGTTTGGCGATACCTCCGTGTACGAGGACCCAAGGAGCTGGCTGACCATGGACATCAACACATTCCTGGCCATGAGAACCTCAGTTATACGCGGAGGTATGCAGTTCAAGGTTCATGAGGCTAGGTCTCCAACAAGGGAACTGTACGACGTTCAGATAGCCTCTCTCTCACCCAGACCTGTGGAGATGGAGCTGAATCTGGAAACCGTACCCAGAGGGAAAGTCCTGAGCGAGACCGTTCCTCCACTAGGTCCCTCGGCTCCCCTGAAGAGGTTGAGACTTGGAACTTTACCTCCACCTGAAAGAGTGGTTGAGAAGGTCTTTCAAGAGAGGGACATGAGAGCTCGTGAGGCGATTGAAAGGTTATATGCTGAGGGGGTTGCGGTGGAGAGGATCTCTCGGCTTCTCAGCGTGGGTAATCTGGGAGTGGAGAGGAAACTCGTCCCAACCAGGTGGAGCATTACTGCGGTGGATAAAACCCTGTCAGACTCCCTCGTGAGCAGGATCAAGGAATATCCCACTATTAATCAGGTTGAGGTGTATGTGAGGAAGTTCAGGCTCAATACCTTCGTTGCAATCTTGGTCCCTGGAGAGTGGGCTTTCGAGTGGGGAGAGGCCTGGTTCCCCTCAACAACGTGGAATATGTGGGGAAGTTCGCCTCAGGTGGAGGTGGATTACGAGGGATATTTCGGGAGGAAGACCTATCCTGAGATAGGAGGATGTTACTATTCCTCAAGGCTAGCTGTGGCTGAACACCTGGAAAAAAGAAGGAGACAGGCTATCCCCATTCTCTGGAGGGAGATCTATCCTGGTTTCTATTTCCCCGTGGGAGTGTGGTTCGTCAGGGAAAACGTCAGAGAAATGTTGAGGGGAGAAAGCATGAAGTTCGACATACTGGACGAGGCTCTCAAGTTTTTGGAGGGAGTTCTCAAGGTGAGTCCGAGAGAATGGGCCGAGCATTCAGGATTGGTCCCCATGATAAGATCGAGGTTATTCCCATGATAAGGGAGATACAGGTAAAGAGTGCTCTCAGCAGATCTGGCTTGAGGGAACTCGACTATTCCCTCAACCCCTACCTTGGGTGCAGGTTCTCATGCACCTACTGTTACGCCAGGTACTTCTCTCCCAGGGAGGTTGGGGAAAGATGGGGAGAGGTAATCCTAGTGAAGAGGAATCTTCTAGATGTTCTTAAGAGGGAGGTCAAGGTCAAGAAGAAGGGGGTTGTGGGAGTATCCACCATCACAGATCCGTATCAGCCTGTGGAGAACGAGTTCAGGTTAACTAGGGAGTCAGTGAAACTTCTTCTGGAGAACAGGTTCAGGGTTTCAATCCAGACCAAATCACCCCTAGTGTTGAGGGATTTGGACCTGCTGATCAAGTATAAGGACAGGGTAGACGTTGGAATGACCATAACCACCATGAATCCTGAAAAGGCTAGGGAGCTCGAACCACTGGCCCCTCTTCCCCAGGCTAGGGTTGAGACCTTGAAGAGGCTTAAGGAGAGTGGAATAGAGGTATGGATGTTTCTCGGCCCCGTGATACCTGGGAACGACTTTTCGAGGGTGCTGGAGGAGGCCAGTAAAATTGGGGTCAGGGTAGTATATGACGTCCTTAACTACTACCCGGGTCTCCCGTTCAAACCCGTGTCCAAATCTGCATGGAAGGAAGTCGAGGAGCAGATCAGGAAAATGTGCAAAGAATTGGGAGTCCAGTGTCACTCGGAGGAGGAAGACTGGATTCAAGAAACAAAAAGAAGATATAATCCACTATTCTAGGGGCGGAAAATCTCCTTACACGTTAAATCCTTGTCTTGACTTATGAAGTCAGTATTACTCAATCATAGCGTTTTATCTTTCTACAAAAATCATATTCATTTGGAAATTCATTTCTAATATATTCGATTGGATAATCACATATCACAACGTTTCTCTTGGACTCTCCGTCACTTTTGTTTCGCTTAAACCATTTCATGTTTCAATGTTGGGTCTAAGTTTATTCAACATTGCTGTTTATAAAGTTTAGAAATATCCTTTTTCATTATCGTCTAATTATCATATGAGGATAACGTAAAGGTTTAATAAATTGATAAGTATATAATATGTCATGGATGATCGGTTGCCCCGCGAAGAGATATTAATTTTCCTCAAGAGGAATAATCGCGCGAGTTTGAAGGCCATCGCTGATCACTTGGGAATGACGAAAATGGGAGCTTACAAGCATATGGTTAAACTTGAAAATGAGGGACTAGTATCAAGGAAAGTTATTAAGAAACCCGTTGGAAGACCGGAGTATGTGTTTGAACTGACAGATAAAGGCAAGCAATTTTTCCAGAATTCCGACTCGTTAATCCTGAACGAGCTATTAAACTTCTTAGATAGGGAAGGACATGGTAATATAGTAATAAAATTTCTAAAAGAAAGAGTTAGGCATCTGACAAAGGAATATATGGAGAAAATGAAAGGCAAGGAGATGGGGGAAAAAGTAGAGCTCCTAAGGGAGTTCAGATCTAGAGACGGATATATGGCAGAGGTGAAAAGAGTGGGAAATTCGTTTGAATTAATAGAGCTTAATTGTCCCATTTATAAAATCGCATCTGTTTACGGAGAAGCATGCCAACTTGAAAGAGACCTCTTTGCTAAAGTTCTAAACGCTGAGGTACAGAGTACTCATAGGCAGGTTATTGGTTCTCCAGTGTGTAGATTCATAATCTCTAAAAAAGGAGAGGGTAACAGCGCGTAATATTTGATCAAGTAACATGTGATAAAACGAGTTTAAGATCGTACACCTGGAGAGAACATGCCCCCATATCTAACTGTTTCTCCGACAACAATCGTGATGGGAGGATTAAGGCCTATAATCATTGACTCCAACTCTCTTACTTTACCTATTTTCACTTTTTCTTCTTCCATGGAGCCCTTAGAGATTATAGCAACAAATTCATCTTCTGATCTCACGTTCAGCAGTTCTCTTTTAAGTTCATTGATTACCTTTCCAGCCATTACAATAACAAGCGTCCCTCTCTCAGGGATAACGCTGGGGTCAATCAATTTACCTCCCTTAGATACTGCAGTCATCACAGTAAAGAACGGAGTTTCTGGAGTGGTGAGAGGAATTCCTGCACCAGAAACTACTCCGGTGGAACTTGATACTCCAGGTACCACTTCGCAATTGATCCCTAACTTGAATAACTCCGCACATATTTCAATACTTCCACCAAATACGAGGGGATCTCCATTCTTTAGCCACGCAACAACCTTCCCTGCCTTACTTGCTTGGGTTATGAATTGAACAACGTCACGTATCTCGTATACCCGGATTCCGCGGAAGCTTTTGCACATTTCCTCAGGGATGAGCCTATCACAGAGCACTATATCTGCTGAACGGGCAACTCTATACCCCCTTATGGTCAAAAGATCGGGATTCCCAGGACCTGCCCCAATCAGGTATACCTTCAACTCAGAATCGCCTTCGTCCTCGAGGGAGTCATGAGATCCGATGTCTTAGGGTGACCCTTCAGGTACTCTATGATCTTTTTGTTTCCCAGTTTCCTAAGGAATTGACCCATTCCCTCCCCGTTACCTTGTGTTGAGTAAAGCTCAAAGAGAGCGTCCATTACGTCTGCCAATCTATTCCCAGGCACATGTGTCAGATATACGTCTCCCGTATCTGGGTCAATCAAGGGATTCCCCTGGAATCTTCCTGAGGAGTCACCTCCAATTTTGAGCATGTATAGGTTGTATCCTGTCCCTATCCATCCCAACGTCTTGGTTCCGGGTCTAGAGCACTGAGCCAGGCATCCGGAAAGACCTATGGTCTCCTTAAGATCTCCCCATCTTCTCTCCAGCTCTCCAATTAACTTGGGCAGAAATCTTTCACTATCTGTATATGACAGCTTGCAAGTGGGGAAGCCAACACATGCAGTAGCATGCATCCTGAGGTTAGTCGGCCTTCTTAGAAAGGTAGAGATGAAGGCCTCAAATCCCTTAAGATCATCTAGCTCCGTTACAACGAGGTGCTGATTGGGGGTGACGAAAATCTTAACGTCTGGGTAGCTCTTCACCATCTCCAGCAATCCGGTCTTGTACCGGGAGTCCTCCCTATCTATAACCCTCCCATTCTCCACAAAAATTCCGTAGGCCTCCACCTCAGTTTTAATAGGTCCAAGGTGAAGCATCCTCTCCCCCACGTCCAGATCAACAGGAGGCTCAAACTCCACCCTCTCCCCAACCTTTTCTCTCACCCAATCAATCCCCATCTTATACACAAGGTACTTCATTCTCGCCCAGTGTCTATTTCTCCTATCACCCCACTCCTGTTGAATACTCACTAAGACGTCAAGGGCTTCGACTAAGGTCTCCACTGTAAATATACCAAGGGGTTTACCGAGGGTAGAGAAGGTGGAGTATCCCTGATTCTCTCCCTGTCCTCCACCTACGTATAATTGAAAGAGCCTCCCGTCCACGGGAACTATACCTATGTCGTTAGTGGTTGCCTCAACGCAGTTGTCCCTCACCACTTTACCGTCCATGAGGTGAAGAGCGGAGACAGCAATCTTGAACTTCCTGTTAAGGAGATTATCAGCGTAATGGAATCCCTTAGCCCTGTTATCAAAGGAGGGATCTAGCTCAAATATCTGAATATAAGGTCCAGTGGGTAGCCTGAAGTAGCTGGCTATCCTCTTGGCCAGAGAATTGGAGTTGAAGACTGAGGAGAAGAAGGAAAGGGGACAGGCCACGACATTCCTAACGTTATCTCCACATCCATTCAGGGTAAAAAATCCCGACTTAGCTATGTCCTGTATTGCGTTGAGGAGGTCCCTCTTTTTAACGTGATGGAGCTGAATATCTTGTCTAGTGGTAAGTCTCAGCGAAGGTCTGGGATCTCCCGTGTATGCGTCAGACACCGTATATTTGCTACTTATCTCATCTAGGATCTCCCACTGTTTTGCGGTTATGGGTCCACCTCCTGGGATCACTATCCTTATCATATAAATGTAATCCTTCTCCTTGGTCTCTCTGAACTTGTCCCTGTTAAACTCCAGGTATATTCCGCAGGACTTAGCGATAATAGATGCCTCATAGCTCAGTTGGTCGCTATTGTCCTTAAATTCTTGGATAATAGGTTCAGGAACTTCTGTGAACCCCCTAGTTTTCAGCTTTGCCTTCTCCTCATCGCCCCACTTGTCTGGGGGAGTTCTGAACTCCGGGTTCAGGGGCTTATCCCTTAGTATCATGACTCAAAATTACCGTTATCTATAAAAAAGATACTCATTTGTGCAATTTTTGCACTGCAAATTTTGCACCTATCGTCAGATTTTAAGTTGAGTCATCTTTCAATTAGCTCATGCCTAGGTTCAAGGAAGAGGAGATCGTCAAACTTTCCCAGAGTATGGAGAGCATGGATGCAGAACAAATCGTGGGGTGGGCCATGGAAAACTTTCAGGGCAGGTTGGCCATAGCGTCCAGCTTTCAGGTGGAGGATATGGTGGTTTTGGATATTGCTTCAAGATACGGGAAAGTCAGGGTATTCACCATAGATACGGGGAGGCTACCCCAGGAGATCTATGATTTGATTGATGCAGTCAGGGAAAGGTACGGGATCCAAGTGGAGGTATTCTTCCCTAAGCCTGAGAATGTGGAGAAAATGGTGAGAGAACATGGAGTAAACCTATTTTACAAGAGCGTGAAGCTTAGGCAATTATGTTGCTGGAATAGGAAGGTAGAGCCTCTCAAGAGGGCGCTTGAAGGGTTAGATGCATGGATAACTGGTCTGAGGAGGGAACAGTGGGAGACCAGGAGTTCAGTGAGGAAGATTGAAGTGGACAAGGTTCACGGAAATATTATAAAGATCAATCCGCTCGCAGACTGGACTTGGGAACAGGTGTGGAGATACGTGAAGGAGAGGGGAGTTCCATACTGCGCTCTATATGAAAGGGGTTACATGAGCATAGGCTGTCTTCCGTGCACAAGGCCTGTCAAGCCAGGAGAGCATCCCAGAGCTGGGAGATGGTGGTGGGAGCAAGGAAACAAGGAATGCGGGATTCACGTTGGAGGTGAGTAGATGGTAGCGTCTCCATATGGGGGCAGACTAATTCAGAACGTTGTGGAGGATCCACAAGAGGAGTTTCCAGTCTTGGAAATTGGGAGAAGATATGCCTTGGATGCGGAGAAGATAGGTATAGGGGCATACTCACCTTTGGAGGGTTTCATGGGGTCCTCTGAATTAGAGACCGTGCTTTACAAAAACGAGCTAAGTAATGGTCTACCGTGGACGATACCTGTAATCCTTCCCGTCTCATCTCCCCCTGAGACAGGGGAAAGGGTATATCTCAGCTTCAATGGGAACAGGTTCGCGTTCTTAGATGTAGAAGAGGTCTTTCGCTTTAACAAGAAGGAGATGGCCGAGAGGGTGTATTCAACCCTGTCCTCTGAGCATCCAGGAGTGGTGCGGGTAATGGGCGAACCAGAAATAGCAGTCTCGGGTAAGGTGCGAATATTTAGGAGAGTCAGTAAGGACAAAACCCCTGCTGAGACGAGGGAGGCCTTTAAGAAACTGGGATGGAAGGACATTGCCGGTTATCAAACCAGAAATCCTCCTCATAGGGCCCACGAGTATGTGATAAGGGTTGCCATGGAGTTTGTTGATGGAGTCTTCATTCATCCAGTGGTGGGGGAACTAAAGGATGATGACTTTCCACCTGAGGCGATTGTAGAGGCCTATGATTACTTTGTGAAAAACTACCTCCCTAAGAACAGAACCTTCTTGGACACTCTGACAATTCCCATGAGATATGCTGGCCCAAAGGCTGCAGTATTCTATGCTATTATAAGAAGAAACTACGGCTGTACCCATTTCGTGGTGGGGAGAGACATGGCCGGCGTGGGAAACTTTTACGATCCCTATGGAGCACAGAAAATGTTGAGGGAAATGGACTTGGGAGTGGAAATAATACCCGTGGGAGAGGCGTTTTACTGTGATGTCTGCGAAGGGATTGTGAGCGAAAGGAGCTGTGATCATAGCGCTCGCAGGAAAATATCCATGACCCTAATAAGGAAACTGCTGAGTCAAGGTGAAGAGCCTCCAAGGGAAATCATTAGGCCACAAATAGCTTCCATACTAAAAAGATATTACACGAAATGATAGTCACTGTTATAAAAGTTCGGAAAACCTAGCCGTTTAACGGCGGGGATGAACGAACGCGTCCGAACAAAACAGATTTAAAATGAACTAACCACCTTTATTGTAATGTATACCTTAAGGTTTAGGGCGTATGCCTCCCCTGACGTGTTGAGGGAGTTAAAGTCCCAGTTGAGGTTGTTGTGCGAGGCGTACAACACCTTAAGGTATGCAGACATCGCGTTCCACGAAAGGGATGGGAAGTGGTTGAACAGGACTGAGCTGAGGCAACTCGCCCTTGACCTGAGGAGGCAGGACCGCGAGTATAAACGCGTGTTCTCCCAGGTCTTCCAGAACGTAGCGGACAGGTACTGCGAGGCCAGGGATCGCCTTCTCCAGGGGCTGGCCAGGTTCCCCAGAGAGAGGAAACCTGAAAGGTACAGGTCCCTGGTGTATCCACAGAAGGGATGGAAGATCCTCTCAACTAGGCCTGCCAGGTCAGGGAGGAAGAGCTGGATTTACCTTTCCCTCTCAGGTCTGGGAGTCTTCAAGGTCCTGGCCCATCGCCCGCTTCCAGACAGGGTAACAAGGGTTGCGGTGAAGGTGACACCAACAAGGTCTTCGTGTCCTTTCTGGTGGAGGGAGACCTTCACGTTCAAACCGAAAAGACAGGCAAGGTCGCTGCACTCGACCTTGGCATCTCCCACCTCCTGGTCACGTCAGACAGTCATTACGTGGATAACCCCCGCTTTCTGGAGAGGGTCCTATCCAGGTACAGGTCACTCTCCAGGCTTCTCTCCAGAAAGAGGAAGGGCTCAAGCAGGGAGAAGGCCAGGCTCCGTCTAACCAGACTCCTGGAACGGATGATCAACGCGAAAACAACTTCTACTACAAGCTGGCCAACGCCTTGGCCAGGCATTACGACGTCCTAGTGATCGATGACCTCAACGTGGTGAAGATGACCAGAGACGGGTCGAGAACCCTGAACAGGCACCTCCGCGACGCCTCCCTCTCCAGGCTCTCCGCAATCCTGAAATGGGTCTTCCAGAAGCACGGTAAAGAGGTCCTGGAGGTTAAACCCCGCATACTCCTCTCAGACCTGCTCCAGGTGCGGAAAGAAACACCACCTCTCCCTCTCAGACCGCGTCATCACCTGCCAATGTGGCCTAATCCTGGACCGTGACCTCAACGCCTCCCTCAACCTCCTCAGGAGGGCAGGGTGGGAGCCACCCGTTGAGCCTGTGGAGATGAGGCCTCTGCCATGGCAAGCCTCGTCCATGAAGCAGGAAGCTCCGCCCTTCAGGGCGGAGTAGCTCACAGCAAGTGAAGTATCAAGTTCTCGTCAGATGGTGCGGTTCTAAAAATTAGATTTTCTGACGCAGTGCCAAGATTCCAGATATTAATAGAAGAACAAAAGAGATTACTCCTATAAAACCCGCTATCAATGAAAACACAGAAGCTAGAATAAGAAGTATGCCTGCAGTGGTCTCGTCCGAAATAAGAGAACCGACAATGCCTAGTATGAACGGTATTATGAGAAAAAAGAGCATTCCAGGCATCATCACAAACCCCATCATACCTCCGAACATCATGCCAGGAGCATATCGCGGATAGAAAAAGAAGGGACTTACAATTGCTACGGCCAGCAACACGGAACCTACCAATCCTAGAATTTGATAGGTCTCCATTTCACGTCACCACAATCTCCCCATACATTCCCATTTCAGCATGGCCTGGATACTCACATACATAGTAATAGATCCCAGGTTGAAGGGATATACTGAAACTTGACTCGTATGCCTGCCCATCATTGTAGTTCGCGTAGGGAACCATTGGCGTCATTCCTACTACATCCATTCTAATGTGCATCATGGAGTAATAGGGATATGGGGGAGGCACAGGAGTTACAGCTAGGTTATGGTAATCCCCAGCATCTAGATTTATGAGCTCCACGTTTAGGACTGATCCCCCTGGCACAATCAAGGTAGGATTGATCAGTCCATCTATCACAAACACGTTATTCTGGGAGTGGGCTGAGGGAGGTGCTGTATAGTTGGTTAAATTGAAGGCCCTTCCATGTCCCATGGACAGGACAACTAGGTTGATCTGCGTTGAGGAGAACACTATTGTGTCGTTTTGTGGGAATACTTTGGCGTACGGTTGAACGTTCTTCGCGAACAGCACTGCTTCAGAAATGGGAGTGGACCCATAATATCCGTAGGCATATCCCTCATGGTACCCCATCATGTAATATCCTCCCATCATTCCACCCATCATTCCCTGCGGGCCCTGAGGACCATACCCCATCATGGATAATTGCCTGTTGTAATACGCAATCGACTGCTGGGAGTAGTAGTTGGGAAGGTAAATATTAGCATACGTGTATGTCACTATACCAACTAACGCTATCAATCCGATCATTAAAATTAGAAGTACTCTCTTCATAAGTTATATTTTCGTAGAGAAGTTATTGAGTATAGTGTATACTTTTATACGTAATTGTGTGAATTTCGACCTACTTGAAAATTTATAAAGGTTCGGAAAACCTCGCCCTGGGCCATTCAGGTCTTCATTGCGAATTGAATTCTAGTTCCTTCATTTCTCATTATTCAATGTAGGATTAATTGAGTGGAAACGTCTCGATCGTAAAGAAAACGAAAAGTATATGGATATTATTCCATTTCTGCAAAAAATTATCCAAAATGTTGTAGTTATCGGCGATGGCCCAGACGATCTGGGTTAGCCTGTGGGGCGTGTGGCACTTGCCGAACCTCCTCCTCTCCACCAGGGAGTTGAAGGACTCCACCAGGTTGTTGGTGGAGAGGAGGCGCTGAAGTTCTTGAGGAAGGGAGAGGAAGGAGAGGAGACCGCGTTCCACCAGTTCCTTGATCCTGTCAGGTAACTCGGCGAGCAGGCCAGACACGAGGAGGTCGACCTCCTTCCTTTCGTCGCGGTCTAAGCGCCTCTTGACGTGGTTGAGGCAGAGCTGCCTCTTCGCGTCTATTCCCGAGAGCTCAAGCGCGGAGTCCACGGACCTGACCATGTCCGCAACCACGAGCTTGAAGTTGAACTTCCTCCACACCCTTGCAAAAAGCCTCCAGTAACTCCTCGCGTCCTCCTCCTTAGCCAGGAGGAAGTCCAGCACAGCCTTCCTACCCTCGCGCTAGTACTTTGTGGAAGTTTTTATCCATTGTTTTCTACCTCTATTTCATCTAAATCCAGATATTGGACCACATCAAGATTAAACTGATCATGATGTTCCTCGAAGAACCTCCTCACCTCCTCCCTTGCCTCCTCCACGTTGTTGAAGAACCTGTTCGCAAGGTGGAACTTCAGGTCCTTGAAGATCCTCTCCACAGGGTTTAGCTCTGGCGAGTACTTTGGGGTGAAAACGGGTCTCACTCCCCTTCTCCTGAACAGGTCCAGGATAGCCCCCGTCTTGTGGGAGGAGTGGTTGTCAAGGACGAGGTACTTGGTCTCCCTGCCCCACTTCCTCTCCATCCTGTAAACGAAGCTCTTCATGTTCTTGCTGGAGAGTTGTAGAGGGCGTACAGCACCTTCCTTGAAATGGCGTCAAGGGCGAGGAAGACGTAGAAGTGCTGGAAGCCCAGGTTCACCCTGATCCTGGGCCTGGAACCCCTCCTGGCGAGGCACCTCCTCACCGTGGTGCCCACCACCACCCTTGTCTCATCGAAGAACGCTATCCTGCGTCCCATCAGTTCCTTCACTTTTTTTAAAATCGCGGTGCTTCTCCACCTCGGCCCTGGCGTTCACCGGCCTGGGCGTCACGAAACCGTACCCCAGCTGGTGCACTACCCTGTAAAGGTGATACCTATTGTAAACTATCCCCCTCTTCCTCAGCTCAGCGTTCAGCGCCCTCATGGTCCACCCCTCCAGGTTGTATCCCAGCTCCCTGGGACTTGTCTCCAGCACCTTCTTCACCTCCTCGCTGGAGTACTTCCTGGGCCTACCCGACCTTGGCCTATCCCTCAACGCTCCGACCCCTCCCCTCTTGTACTTCGCGACCCACTTCTTCACCGTTGAGTACGAAACCCCGAGGACCTCGGCCACCCTGTACTCCCTGAACCCGTCCACGAGGTACATCTTCACCCCCAGTATTCTCTGCCTTATCCTAGCATTCTTTTCCTCCCTGTAAGCCTTCTCTAATTCCTCCACATTCTATATTAGTAATACCAAGATAAAAACTTTACCTAAGTACTAGCGAAGAGGCAGCTCTGCCTCAACCACGTCAAGAGGCGCCTGGACCGCGACGAAAGGAAGGAGGTCGACCTCCTCGTGTCTGGCCTGCTCGCCGAGTTACCTGACAGGATCAAGGAACTGGTGGAACGCGGTCTCCTCTCCTTCACCTCCCTTCCTCAAGAACTTCAGCGCCTCCTCTCCACCAACAACCTGGTGGAGTCCTTCAACTCCCTGGTGGAGAGGAGGAGGTTCGGCAAGTGCCACACGCCCCACAGGCTACTCCAGATCGTCTGGGCCATCGCCGATAACTACAACATTTTGGATAATTTTTTGCAGAAATGGAATAATATCCATATACTTTTCGTTTTCTTTACGATCGAGACGTCATCACTCAATTAATCCTACATTGAATAATGAGAAATGAAGGAACTAGAATTCAATTCGCAATGGAGACCTGAATGGCCCCCCACCCTCACCGGTACTCCCCAAAATCACCCCCTTAAAAATAAATCAAGATAAATAAAAAGCGGTTCTATACTTTTAATCAATCGTGATAAGAACTTATTTTGTATTTCATCTATAAAAAGCAAATGAAGGAGAAGCTTGAAGTCAGTCCTCTTAACTTCCCCCTTGAGGAACAAGAACAGCGAGTAAAGGAACGTGGCCAAAACGAAGACGAGAAGGCGGAAGACCCAGCTCCTGGAACAGGTGAAGGGGAGGAAGCCCTTCACCTCCCTGTAGGAAGTCTCGATGGGGTTCCTGATCCTGTCGTAAAGCCTCAAGACCTTGTCCTTGGGCAGGTCGAGGTTGGTCGCCCTGGCGAAGTACTCGACGTGGGACCTCCTTCTAGTCACTTCACGACCGTGGACGATCAACCTGAAGCTGACTTGATCAGTCCTCTTGCTCGCGGTGGTGTAAGGGCCGTCATACTCCTCGTAAACCTTGACGTCGTCCACCGGGACGCCCACAATGTACCTAAACTGGGAGAGGAACTTTATGACCTCTACTGTGTAGAAGCCTGCGTCCAGCGCTATTATCCCAATCTTAAATCCCAGGGAGAGGACCTGCTCCACGAGGATTTTCACCACTTCGTCCTTGCTCATCCCGTTGTAGCGCGTGAAGGCTAGGATTACGGTTTTGCCGTTGTAATCCGTAGTAGCTGTGGCGTAGTTCCACTGGTATCCCTTATCCCCGCTTCCCAGCCCCTCCACCCTCTCTCCCCAGTACTTCACCCCCGTCCAGTCTACGCTCACGTCCACCTCCTCCACCCCCTTCAACACCTCCCTCGCCACTTCCTGTACCTCCTGGAGCAGGCGGTCCGCTACTTCTATCCCCTGTTCCTCCACGTAGTTCCTCACGGTCTGTGGGGATATATCGTAGCTTCTCGACCTGTTCTCCACCGAGTCTCTCCACAGGCAGGCCGAGACCAACGTCTTCGCTACCTCTTCCTTCCTTGAAGTTTAGCGAGGAAAGGGTTATATATCCTAGCTTCTGGATGTTTACGTTGTGGGAGAGTAGGGTGATCATGGGTAATATCACCATCCTAGTATTACCCACTCTCCCACAAATTTCTTTCTCCAGCAGAGTTCAGTTTGTTTCATGAGTTTTAATTCACATCCTCTCCTCCAGTCTAAAATAAAGCTCTAGTGATTTTTTCATAAACTGAATTTGGGGAGTACCGTTCAGGGCGGGGTAGCTCACCTGTGGAAGACCTAGATGACCTACGAGACTTACATAATTTTATAACATATGTTTATTAGATAACGATTTATACGCTATTTAATGGGAATACTACCACCATTCAGAAGGGATCCAACGTTTTATCCATCCCCCAAGATGGCCATGAACTCTCCACCAGAGGAGTTAGCATACGTAGCGTCGCTTTACACAGGTACCGGGGTTAACAGGCCTGACTTTCTAGCTGTGGTAGATGTAAATCCGAAATCCGATACTTACTCTAGGATTGTTGGTAAAGTGGAAATGCCAAATCTGAACGACGAACTCCATCACTTTGGCTGGAATGCATGCAGTTCTTCCCTCTGCCCTAATGGCAGAACGGACTTGGAAAGAAGGTTCCTAATCGTGCCTGGCCTGAGATCGTCAAGGATCCACATCATAGATATAAAGGATAACCCCAGACAACCCAAGATAGTGAAAGTAGTAGAGCCGCCGGAAGTTACCAAAGTTACGGGTTACACCAGGCTTCACACCGTGCACTGTGGCCCAGATGGTATATACATTAGCGCTTTTGGAAACGAGAAAGGTGAAGGTCCTGGAGGAATACTTTTACTAGATCATTACACCTTTGAACCATTGGGAAAGTGGGAGATAGATAGAGGGGACCAGTATTTCGCGTATGATTTCTGGTGGAACCTCCCTAACGAGATCATGGTAACCAGCGAATGGGCAGTTCCAAACACCATCGAAGATGGTCTAAGGTTGGAACATCTAGAGAAGGGTTACGGTAACAGGATTCACTTCTGGGATTTACGGAGAAGAAAAAGAATAGGTTCCATAACCCTAGGCGAGGAAAACAGGATGGCATTGGAGTTGAGACCTCTCCACGATCCCACTAAGTTAATGGGGTTCATAAACATGGTAGTAAGCCTTAAGGATCTGAGTAGCTCCATCTGGCTTTGGTATTTCGAAGACGAAAAGTGGAACGCCGAGAAGGTGATTGAAATACCAGCTGAACCTAGCGAGGGATTACCCGAGATAATCAAACAATTTAAAGCAGTACCGCCCCTAGTTACTGACATCGATGTGTCGTTGGACGACAGGTTCTTGTATGTAAGTATGTGGGGTATAGGAGAGGTTAGACAGTACGACGTAAGCGATCCGTTTAGGCCTAGACTAACGGGGAAGGTTGAGCTGGGAGGAATCCTTCATAGGGCTGATCACCCCTCAGGCTTCAGGTTAACAGGAGGGCCGCAGATGCTTGAGGTGAGCAGGGACGGAAGGAGAATATATGTAACGAACTCCTTATATAGTACATGGGATAATCAGTTCTATCCAGAAGGGTTAAAGGGTTGGATGGTAAAGATTAATTCCAACCCGGATGGTGGACTAAATGTAGACAAGGAATTTTTAGTAGATTTCGGAGAAGCAAGAGCCCATCAGGTGAGACTTAAGGGTGGAGATGCTTCCTCTGATTCCTATTGTTATTCTTAGCGTTATCGAGGGGATGGATCCTAGAAGGGGTCTCCTTTTTTCATTCTTCTTTACCTCTTTTGGAAGGAAGGAACTCGGGTTAATACTACCCCTCCTCATCACGTTACTTTATTACATAGTGGGTGTCGTCCCCATAGTCCTAGTACCCCTCGATACGAATGTTATAAGATACGTAATTATCTATCTGCTTATCCTTCATTCTATCGTAAAGGTTATCATGGGAAGGGTTCTACATTATTCTGGTGGCTTTAGACCATCGTTATTAGAAGTGTGTAAATGGGTTATTATTAATTCTGTAACACAGATGAGTTTTATACTGCCCATGGGTATTTATGCGGTGAACGTTATTGGCATAATAGTTTTCTTGGCAATCTCGGTTACGATCAAGGAGTTAATGGCGATTCTATGTCGTAAGAGTTCTAAACTATTGTTAACGGTTACCTCGTATAATTTTGATTACTTGTATATTGCAGGTATAGCGGGCTTGATTATCGGGATAGTACTGAGCATGTCTTGAACTTTCTCAGGAGGAGATCGACACGTAATATTCAAGACAGGCATCGATACAGGCCTAGATTGCGGTAATGGAAAGAAATTCAAGTTACAAAACAGGGCCTAGTTCGGTTTGTTGTGTATTTCACGTTAAAGACTCCTCAAATACACAACAAAATGGGTGGCCAAATATATTAAACCATAGGCAAGCTCCGAGTTAATCGTGCTGAGAAAGTATAGTGAGAAGTTTGTGTGGCCAGCTCAAGTCTTTAGTGAGACTTGGAAGAGTTAAAAACTAAGTTATATGTGGAATTTGATGACGTATAAAACCCTCTCGCTTTTTTACTCTACTCCTCAACACACTATCCATGAATAAGGACGTTGGAAGAAACGCTGAGAGGGAACTTGTGTTAATTTTCAGGGAAGCTGGATTCAATGCGGTGAGAATACCCACATCCAACTCATCGAGCAACCCCTTACCTGACTTGTTCGCGACCAAGGGGGACCTTCTCATAGCAGTGGAGGTGAAGAGTACATGGGAGAAAAAAGTCAAGGTAAGATCTCTTCAGGTGGAAAAATTGCTTAGCTTTTTAACAATGTTTCCAATGAAAGGTATCCCCATCATAGCTGTAAAATTTAAGGGTATTAGGGAATGGAGATATCTGGTGGTGGAGGAGCCAGGTGATATTGTTGTGGATATTTCTAATTCGCGTCCTCTGGACGAATTACTCAAGGTAGCCTTCATCATTGATGGTCCAGTTCATGAGCAGGGAGAAGTGGAACCCTGATCGAACTTGTTCTCAAAAAGTGCTACTTTCAAAAATTTTGATTTGCCTTTACTGCACAAGAGCTCTTTTCTGTATTGTGTAAAGCACGTCGCCCAGGGTAATGACACCCTCCACCTTCCTTCCCCTCATTACCACAACACAATCTAGCTTGTTCTTAACAATCAATGTTAACAGGTCTAGGTAGTCCTCATTACCTGAAACCGTGATTACATTCGCGCTCATTAACTCCTTCACCTGAACGTCATGACCCATGGAAAGGGCTCTCTCTATCTTCTCCCTGGTAACACTTCCAACTATTCCCTTCTCCCCGGTGACAAGGGCAACTCGCTTATCTTCGCTCTTCATGAGTCTCAATACATCAGAGGCCAACGCGACCTCTCTCACCATGATGGGCTTAGTGATCCTCACGTAACTGCTTTCTGAGACCATTATCTAGTTATCGTAATATCCCATTAAAGCTATTTCCCACTCTATTTGCGTAAAAATTAAACGAAGATCAAAATTGTTAAAGGATTTCCCTTTAAATAGATGTATGAAGTTCTCATTATAGAAAAAGACATATAGAACTATAATGATAGTTTTCAGCTTTTTTGACAGTCCAAGACAAATGATATATAATCTACGTCGCAATTTAAGGATTTCTGCGACTGAATGCAGAACTAGGAAGATTTAGTAGTTAAGTGATAGCTTATTAACAATCTTGAATAAACTTTGTACAATGGAGAAGGATTTAGTTAAAGTTGACAGAGACTACGTTATTGCTAGGCTCATCGAAACTCTTAATGATTTAATATTAGCTGTTGAACTTTGGAACAGGGGATTTACAAGAAATTCAGCTGGCAAAGTGTTTAGCTCAGTGAAGGCCCTTCTATCAGCTCTTGTTACAAGATATCAGGAGAGGCTACTGGGTATTATCAACGATGCAGAAGAGGCTGAATGGATCAAGAAGAAGGCACATGTAGTTCCCACACATGCAATGAGAGGGATAGCAATGCTACTGAATAGGATAGGTATAGACGTTGAGAAAGTAGCCAATCTAGCATATTTGCTTCACGAATACCAGTATAACGGATTTGAGCCCGGTTTTTCCTCTTACTCCAGAAAACGGGAAGTATTGAGGGACATAAGTGCTGTAATTTCCTCGATACCATCATTGGTGGAGAAGTACTTCCCTGAGGAGGCTAGGTTACCTGAAGTCATGGAATTACTCGGGAAGTTGAAGGAGGTAAAAATGAAAGAATGAATCCATCGTAGAGTTGGGCTCTCTTGACATGAAGTTTTACCTCAAGGTTGTTAAGGCTCAAGCTTATCTTGGTATCACGTTTTCCACGCAATGAACTTTACATCAATTCTCATGTTCTCTATGGTGGGTCCACCTTGATGCTTCACTAGCTGTTTTGGGATTTGAAGTGAGAAACGTCTCTCCCTAGGATGCGACTCAGGATTATCAGTGAAGCTATTCCTATGATACAACCTGTGTCAAGCCCCAGCATGGAAAGCGTGAAGTTTCCTGAAAGGTAAAGGATGAAACCAATGAAAACCGGTGCTATCATCGTGCCTACCTGAGAAACCGCATTCGCGTAACCTATGGAGGTTGCAGCGCTCCCACTTCCAGCTATCTTCATGATGAGGGAGTCGGTGGGAGGTCTGTAGGAGAACGAGAACATTCCCAGGAAGAATGCCTCCATAATTACAATCAGGTCAGGGGAGTACACAATGGATAGGCTCACGAACATGAACCCCACTAGACTGAGAAGGATGAGGCCCATGTCCCCCATTCTCTTGACGGCCCTCTCCACTGAGATTATTCCAACTAGCTGGCCTAAACCAAAGAGACCAAGGAAAATGGTGGATAGAGCGGTGGGAAAGTGCCTGTATAACACGAGCATGGAGAATATCCAAGTGGTCGTACCCCACGTCGCCCAGAGTTCACCGAGCCTTAGAAGCGTAGCAAGGAATATCTCCTTTCTGAGAATCACCCTGAACGATCTCTTGATCTCACTTGACTCGATCCTCATTCTCAGAGAAAGAGCAAGCCCCGCAAATACCAGGAACATCACCGTCATTCCCAGAAAGAAAAACCTCCAGTAGTTAAGCAAGAGGCCGGTTATCAGGCTCAGGATCAGGATTGTAACCGGGGAAGCACTCTCCAGTAGGCCAACGTAAAAGGTTAGTCTTTCATCCCTGCTATGAAGTACCGATACGATCTTCATTGCAGAGGGAAAGATGGCCGATGCAATAAGTCCCTCCACCAAGTAAATTCCAAGGAGGATAGGGTAATTCACGTAAAAGAAAAGGATCAGATTTAGGATCGCCAGAGGGAGAGAAGAGGCAAACATAGAAGTTACCGGACCCACCTTATCAATTACCAGTCCCCATGGAATTGATGAAGCAACGTAACCCACGTAAAAGAAGGTTGCTACGAGTCCCATCTGCACAGGGTTCAGGTGAAGAAGCTTGGATATGGGGACAACTATTACTCCCCAGCTCAGCCTAACCGTGAGTTGCAGAAAGGTACCAAACCATCCTACCACCGTCCCTTTCATAACTAGTGGGATGATCTAGTGAAATTAAAATGTTGGCCTCGAACCAGGATCCGGCTTATGCAATGAAAACGTTATAAAGATTCGGAAAACCTCGCCCCTCAGGGAGGGGTAGCTCACTTAGTGCGTCCATCCATATCTCTGTCCAATGACGAGACTTCAAGTGTATACTGTAGGTTACCTGTCTAAATCCCAGCTATACGAACACGAAATGCTAACCAGGGTCCATGTTCTCTAGTCCTCAACTTTCCTACGCTCAGTTCTAGTGAGCCCCACACATACGTCGCTTAATGAGTAAACCCTTGATCTCGTATCGCCCAAACATGGCTCTACGCTGAGTAAATCCGCATCTCTCAATATCCTTAAAGCTTCCCTTAGTGTTCTCTCAGGCATGTAGGTCTCTGTCTTCAATTCCTGAAAGGTAGCCTTACCCTTCAGCTCGAGTATCTTATAAACCAATTTTGCAGAGCAAGGAAGATCCTCTATCTTGGGCATATGTCTCGTTTATATTGCAATCTTTTAACTTTTCCTTCTAAACGCAGGTTTCCCCATTTCTAAAATTTCCCCAATTCAATTCAGGATCTGATTTTACGATGTGGCGTAAACTTTTAAACCTCACCACGAATCTAATACCAATGAACCAGTTTCTCGAGCTACTGCTGATGTCAGTGCTGGTAGCTTACTCTATTTTCCTCACGTTTCCCATAGCGTTTAAGGGGTTGTCTCCCCGTGGAGTTCAATTGCTCACGGGAGTCGGACTCGGGATACTAATCTACCTGATCATGGACATCTTCTCGGGAACATATCCGTTGGCAGAGGGAAACGCTCCTCTCTCGCTACTTCTATTGATACCATTTGTGCTCTCTTATCTTGGATTTCACTTCTACTCAAGTTTAAGGCTTGGAAGGTCCACGGAGGAGAGCTACGCCAGAACTCTCTCGTTAGTGATATCTCTGGGAATAGGCCTGCAGAACTTCACTGAGGGATTGGCCATTGGAGGATCGCTAAGGATAGGGTTAAGTTCTCTGGTCATACCCCTGGTAGCAGGACTGACGCTTCAGAACGTTACTGAGGGCTTTCCAATAGTCTCGCCCTTCCTGAGAGGCGGAAAGGTGAATTATTCCTATCTCCTTTTAATGTATCTTCTGGGAGGAACACCCACTTTGATTGGTTCGATCCTATCCTATCTGGTAGCGTCGACGGCAATAGTGATAGTGTTTAATTCCTTAGCTCTGGGTGGAATACTCTTCGTTAGTCTGGAGATGTATAAGGGGATAGTGAGGTATGGAGCCCCTTCTGTCAAGAACGTGGCAGAGCTTGGTATTGCCCTAGGTTTAATTATTTCATTTCTTGTGAATCTTCTATCCTAGAGCGAATTCTTTATCGTCTCTTATTGTCTAGCAAGGTCTGGCAACTATGGACAAGATGATAGGAGACGTATTTACTCCATGAAACATTTATAAGGAATATTCGTGAAGAATTATACGGTGACCTAGTGACGACTCTGACATTTGTAGAGAAATAGGCTTCTCACATATCACGTGCTTTCCTAAAACGTGTTGCAGGATGACGTTCTTCCAACGATCCAGCCAAATTATGTTCGTTATCTCACAGCACAGGGATCAACTCTCCCGTACATGTCAAAGTCCCTATCGGCTGAGATTATTTTTGCGTTCAGAATATGGGAGATGTAAATATGAATAGCGTCATATGGAGTAAGCTCACGAGATAGGGCCTGAATCATATCTTCAGGTTTTACATCAATAATTTTCATGGGTAATGACATCAACGCTGTGAGCTCATCTCTGGCTACCTGTATACTTTTAAAATATTTGAAAATGGCATTTGCAACCTCTACCAGGACTATGGTGTCAATGTATGCCTCAATTTCCCTTCTGTACACCTTCTCAACTATGCTTCGGCAACATCTTCATAGTTCCTGTCTCCTATGCGCGCGTAAAAGAAAACGTTGCTGTCTAGGAAATACCTATCCCTCTGCAAGCTCATCTACCTTTTCTGGCGGGATTTTCACCCCACTATCTTCTCCTATCAGCAATGAGAGGGGGTCCTTGACTCTTTTCACCTTCCTCCTGATCAGAATTTCGTTGTCATTGAGCACTTGGACCTCCACCTCCTCTCCAGGCTTTATGCCTATTCTCTCGCGCACCTCCCGCGGTGTGGTAACCTAAAATTTGTCTGTTACCTTCACCACGGGATAGTAACGTATACGTCATATATAAACAGAACTGATACTAGTTTCTCCTGTGATGGTCATTGGACGATTTAAAAGCCAAGGGGAGTCCAATGAACGCATTAAGCGATGTTGTATTACAAGACTGATTCATCCAGCAACGGTATTATGTTAATTTTAATAAAAACTACTCAGAATTGTTGGGCTACGATGATTATCTTCACATTACGTAATTCTGGAAAATCTTCCTTGATAGATCTTTCCTAGGCTCTGAGTTCAAGATGTCATATTTTGATGGGTATCGGATCGTTAATGCCAAGTCGTTTTCACATGTCTGAACCTGTCACTATGCAAATAATCTGAGGAAGGAGAAAGATTTATCCTTTGGGGATTAAGGGGGCAGAAGACCCTTTCCGTGAAGTTAGGGATGAATAGCCCCTTCCATGAAAAGGGTCTAAATGGTAAAAGATCAGGGTCTATTGTGGCCTGCTAAACCTATCGTGCGGTAATGGCCGTGAGATGGCCACATAGGGATGTAACCGAAGTCAAGCTTGCGGAGACAAATACCATCGTAACCCTCCCACACGGGACGCCACGAATGGGTTCCATTCGACGGAACCTGCGCTGTGGGTGAGAAGGGATCGAGCATGGTCAATGAAACAAGAAGCCCCATCCGTAAGGATGAGGCAGTTCGCAATTATCAACCAATACCCTTTTAATCGCATCTTAGATGTGCCTCATATGGATAGGCGCATAGTTTTACTGGTACCGTACTGGATCCTTCTTTTTGTCATAGGTTTTGGCTGGTTCATAATGGCCCCGTTGGTCCCCGCTGTTATCTCCGTCCTTCACGCGTCACTATCTGGGGCAATACTACTAATCTCTATCTATGGCTACGCCGTCGTTGTGGTTGGGTTGGTTGCGGGTTTCATCTCAGCAAGGTTTTCAGTGAGGTTATCCCTATACATCTCTGCTATTCTCACCACTTTAGGGTTCTTGGGCAGGATTTTTTCCACAACTTATCAAGAGTTACTGGTATTCCAGACAATATCAGCGATAGGTTATCCCATGGCCATTGCTCCAGTGGGAGGGGTGGTGGAGAGCGTGATGCAGGGAAGGTCCCACACTCTCATAGGAATTAGCGTTGGGATTCTCTTTGGAGGTATGTCAGTCGGATCGTTAATTGGTCCTTACTTTTCAGGATTGGGTGAGGCATTCACAACTTCATTTATTCTCTCCATCATTTCCTTAATCCTTGTGTTTGCGTTTGTCAGGAAATACGAGAACGTAAAGGTTCAGAGGTCCTTGAGGGGTAGTTTCAATCCTAGAATGGTAATGAACTGGTATATTGGGCTTGCAGTAGCTTCACTTTCAGTGGGTTTAGGAGGAATAGCCTCTGCCGTACTTGGCGCTCATCACCTGGCCAATTCTGAGGTTGTGGGTGGAGAGGCCAGCAGTTTAACTTTCATAGGGTCTGCTGTTGGGGCCATAGTTCTTCCGACGCTTTTCGAGAACCTGCACGCGGTAAGGATTGGGTTAATAGTGAACGGGTTCATTACAACGCTTTCAGCGGTGTTGATAGCCTACACGTTGATCAACACCTTCAGTGTGACGCTTCTCCTCGCATCTTACCTGTTATAAAGGTTCGGAAAACCTCGCCCTTCACGGTACTCCCCAAAATCACCCCCTTAAAAATAAATCAAAATAAATAAAAAGCGGTTCTATACTTTTAATCAATCGTGATAAGAACTTATTTTGTATTTCATCTATAAAAATCAAATGAAGGAGAAGCTTGAAGTCAGTCCTCTTAACTTCCCCCTTGAGGAACAAGAACAGCGAGTAAAGGAACGTGGCCAAAACGAAGACGAGAAGGCGGAAGACCCAGCTCCTGGAACAGGTGAAGGGGAGGAAGCCCTTCACCTCCCTGTAGGAAGTCTCGATGGGGTTCCTGATCCTGTCGTAAAGCCTCAAGACCTTGTCCTTGGGCAGGTCGAGGTTGGTCGCCCTGGCGAAGTACTCGACGTGGGACCTCCTTCTAGTCACTTCACGACCGTGGACGATCAACCTGAAGCTGACTTGATCAGTCCTCTTGCTCGCGGTGGTGTAAGGGCCGTCATACTCCTCGTAAACCTTGACGTCGCCCACCGGGACGCCCACAATGTACCTAAACTGGGAGAGGAACTTTATGACCTCTACTGTGTAGAAGCCTGCGTCCAGCGCTATTATCCCAATCTTAAATCCCAGGGAGAGGACCTGCTCCACGAGGATTTTCACCACTTCGTCCTTGCTCATCCCGTTGTAGCGCGTGAAGGCTAGGATTACGGTTTTGCCGTTGTAATCCGTAGTAGCTGTGGCGTAGTTCCACTGGTATCCCTTATCCCCGCTTCCCAGCCCCTCCACCCTCTCTCCCCAGTACTTCACCCCCGTCCAGTCTACGCTCACGTCCACCTCCTCCACCCCCTTCAACACCTCCCTCGCCACTTCCTGTACCTCCTGGAGCAGGCGGTCCGCTACTTCTATCCCCTGTTCCTCCACGTAGTTCCTCACGGTCTGTGGGGATATATCGTAGCTTCTCGACCTGTTCTCCACCGAGTCTCTCCACAGGCAGGCCGAGACCAACGTCTTCGCTACCTCTTCCTTCCTTGAAGTTTAGCGAGGAAAGGGTTATATATCCTAGCTTCTGGATGTTTACGTTGTGGGAGAGTAGGGTGATCATGGGTAATATCACCATCCTAGTATTACCCACTCTCCCACAAATTTCTTTCTCCAGCAGAGTTCAGTTTGTTTCATGAGTTTTAATTCACATCCTCTCCTCCAGTCTAAAATAAAGCTCTAGTGATTTTTTCATAAACTGAATTTGGGGAGTACCGTTCAGGGCGGGGATGAACGAACACATCAGAACAAAACAAATATTAAAGAAATATCACTATCCTTTTCGTAATGTATACCTTAAGGTTCAGGGCGTACGCCTCCCCTGACGTGTTGAGGGAGTTAAAATCCCAGTTGAGGTTGCTGTGCGAGGCGTACAACACCTTAAGGTATACAGACATCGTGTTCCACGAAAGGGATGGGAAGTGGTTGAACAGGACCGAGCTGAGGCAACTCGCCCTTGACCTAAGAAGGCAGGATCGCGAGTATAAACGCGTGTTCTCCCAGGTCTTCCAGAACGTAGCGGACAGGTACTGCGAGGCCAGGGATCGCTTTCTCCAGAAGCTGGCCAGGTTCCCCAAGGAGAAGAAACCTGAAAGGTACAGGTCCCTGGTGTATCCACAGAAGGGATGGAAGATCCTCTCGACCAGGCCGGCCAGGTCAGGGAAGAAGAGCTGGATTTACCTTTCCCTCTCGGGTCTTGGCGTGTTCAAGGTCCTGGCCCATCGACCACTTCCAGACAAGATCAGCAGGGTCGCGGTGAAGGTGACGCCAACAAACAGGTTATTCGTGTCCTTTCTGGTGGAGGGAGACCTTCACGTTCAAAGTGAAAGGACAGGCAAGGTCGCTGCACTCGACCTTGGCATCTCCCACCTCCTGGTCACGTCAGACGGCCACTACGTGGATAACCCCCGCTTTCTCGAGAGGGTACTATCCAGGTACAGGTCACTTTCAAGATCACTCTCCAGAAAGAGGAAGGGTTCAAGTAACTGGGAGAAGGCCAGGCTTAGTCTAGTGAAACTCCTGGAACGGGTGATCAACGCTAAGACCGACTTCTACTACAAGCTGGCCAACGTCCTGGCCAGGCGTTACGACGTCCTGGTAATGGAGGACCTCAACGTGGTGAAGATGACCAGAGACGGGTCAAGAACCCTGAACAGGCATCTCCGCGACGTTTCCTTTTCTAGGCTCTCCTTCATCCTTAAATGGGTCTTCCAGAAGCACGGTAAAGAGGTCCGCGAAGTCAACCCCGCATACTCCTCTCAGATCTGCTCCAGGTGCGGTAGAAGACATAACCTCTCCCTCTCTGACCGCGTCATCACCTGCCAGTGTGGCCTAGTTCTTGACCGCGACCTCAACGCCTCCCTCAACCTCCTCAGGAGGGCAGGGTGGGAGCCACCCGTTGAGCCTGTGGAGATGAGGCCTCTATGGCAAGCCTCGTCCATGAAGCAGGAAGCTCCGCCCTTCAGGGCGGGGTAGCTCACTCTCGTAATTGTTCTCCTCAATCCATGTTCTCAGGTCACTGTAGCCAAGCCTTCTCAAGGCCTCCTCTATCTCCTTAACGTGATCCTTCACGCTCACCAGTTCGTCCCTCATGAACGTGGACTCCCACATGTTCACCAGGTCCTCCAGTTTCCTGAGGGGTTCTGGATCATCATCTACCCTTAGGTCCACATATCTTCCCACCGCCATGGGTCCAGTCTCCTCATCGCTGGCCTTTACCACAAGGATCGCAGCGCTCTGCTTTCCTCTCCTATCTCCACCCCTCGCCTCCCCGGCCTTCAATGCGTCAAGCAGTCTCCTGTGTATGGGACCCCTCGACTCGGCGACCCTCGCCATAGCCTGCAGAACATCCTCTCCCGCAAGGATGTTCCCCTGGACTGTGAAGTAAGTTCCGACTATGTGTCCGGCGTACTCGTGACATTGTGCCCCGGTAAAGGCGAAGGATCCTCCCCTGGAGTCCACAACCCCCAGCTGTCTGACCTCCCTCCTGGGATCGGATTCGGTGAGTCTCCTCACCACTTCCTTCGCGTCATATTTCTCCAGGAGGGATAGTCCCTCCGGTCCATACCTCGTGTTGGCAAAGGCCTGAGTCGCTATGGCACCTACACCCGGTTTAGCCCAGGGAACCACTGACCCTACAGCGAGATACTTACTCGCAACTCCAACTCCCCAGGCTTCAAGATTTGGATCGTAGAGGACTATGGAAAATGTCATGTGATTTATCTGATTCTCAAGTTAAAAAGAGAGTTCTTTTAATCAGGAAGGTTAAACATGATCCATGAAAACTCTCTGCGTACTGGGCGCTGGAACCATCGGTTCCTTTCTGGTAAAGGCAGGTCTTTCCCAGGGTTATCGGGTAATAGCTACAGGTCGTTCGGAGAGAACTCTACTCAGGGTGAAGAGTCTAGGGGTGGAGGCAACGAATGACAATGCCTATGCAGTGAGGGACAGCGAGATAGTGTTGATAAGTGTGAAGCCTCAGCACTTTCCGGAGCTGGCGACTTCAATTCCAAGGGGGTTGTGGAAGGGTAAACTCGTGATATCAGTTATGGCGGGCGTGAGGCTGGATACCTTACGAAAGGTTATGGTAGATGCTCAGGTCTTCAGGGCAATGCCAAACGTGAACGCAGTGGTGAACATGTCTACCACCGCAATTACAGGAGAGGGGCCAGGGAGGGAACTGGTGGATTCCCTCTTCAGGTCCATTGGCGTCACGTACTGGGTGAACGAGGACATGATGGATGTATGGACTGCACTTGTAGGAAGCGGGCCTGCCTTCATCTCAGAGATTGTGGATGGTCTGGTTCTAGGTGCAGTCTCCTCTGGGATGCCCAGGGACCTGGCTTATTCCGCGGTTCTGGACGTGTTGAAGGGAACAGCCGAGAACCTCAAGAATCATAAGGGACATCCTGTGGAGGTTAGGGATAACGTCACGACCCCGGCTGGAACCACCATCAGGGGTTTAAAGGCCATGGAGGAGAGAGGGGTAAAGGCTGCACTTATAGAGACTGTGGAGAGTTCCAGCAGAAGGGCATCTGAACTGGGAAAGCTCATAGACGAGAGAATTAGAAGGGAACTGCTTGGGGATAGTTAATACTCCGACAGCTTCTGCTTCACATGTCTGAACTCGTGGTCCGAGAGCAGGATCTCCCTTATCTCCTTTCTCCCAGCTTCCTTCATCTTGGAAATATCCAGGCTCAAGCTTGGAAGCCTCCCCTGGCATATCTCTTGAGCTATCCTGTCCCTTTCGTTACCCATGACCTTGACAACTTCCTTGAGTGAGTCGTTATATATTCCTAGACTTTCCCCAAGGAATCTTGCCCTTCTCAGCAATTTCCTCACTCCATGAAAATCGTTCACGAAGGGAAGGTCGTTGTAAAGCCTAACCAGGTTCTCCATTACCAGAAATCTGGATCCGTAAAGTCTGGGCAATCTCCTGAGTCCCTGCAATCTCACGTTTGCCCTTCTCAGCATCTCATCCCTGTCCACTCTGGGACATCCATGAACATCGTAATCCCTCACCCTGCCCAGTAACTTCAGGATCTGCCTGGAGTTGTCCAGCAGGTCAAAGTCCAGGTGAAGCGGGTATAGGGCCTCCACAACTACTGTGTACTTTCTCAGTTCTACCCTGGCATCGTGAACCTGTTTTGGTGAACTCCCCACTATTCTTCTGAACTCACCCAGCCTCTCATTGGCGTAATCCTCAGGCCTTCTCAATTCGCTCCCCAACAAGGTTAGCAATTTCAGCCTTCACCACCTCGAAGCTTCTAGACGTGTCCACTATTACACCATCCTGCATCACTTTCCTGAGGTTATCTTGGAAGGTGTTGAGGTAGGTCTCGTAGGACGAGAAGAGTTCCCCATTTATGCAGATGTCTATCCCTGAGCTCAGGGGATCCAGGACCCCCTTCTTTCTGAGAATTCTCCTCATTATCTCTCTGGGAGTGGACACAAGCCCCAGCGACAGGTTAGCCACGGGCAGTGCACTTAACACGTAATTCATCCAGTCCTCCTCAAGTCCCCTCGTGAGTCCCCATGCCTTCAGTGTTGAGGTGTATCCATCGGCAATTGCCAGGAACCCAGCCTTAACCATGGGCTTCACCTCATTCTCGATCTGGTCAGCCAGGTCAGTGACGTAGGCCAGGAACAGGGTCCTCCTCTGGAACACTATATCCCTCTTCTTCTTGGAGATCGGCTCTCCCATCAACCTGGACATCCCAAGCCCAAAGGTCACCACTCCATACCCCTGTTCCTCGAGGTATGCCTTCAGGGAGCTCACGTGATAGGTCCTCCCCGAGCCCTCAGATCCCTCAAGCGCTATGATCTTTCCTTCCATAGCAGTTCACCCACCTTTCTCCTGATGTCCATCTGGATCTCCCTTGGGGACCTGTTCCCCTCAAGAACCACGAACCCCTCCTCCTCCGCCAACTTGTCGTATATCTCAAGGATCATTCCCTGATACTTGAGGAACCCCTCCTCTGGGTCCAGATCAGGGAAGACGTCGGCCCCAGCCTCCTGAGGCTTTATCCCCCTCTTGCTCTCCTTGAGGCGGGATAGGGCGACCTCAGGAGTCACCCTGATGAAGAAGGTTACGTCGGGTTTGGGTGCGTAGGAGTAGAGTTTCTTCACCCACTCCAGGCTCACTCCCCTCACTGAATCCCTAGCGTAAGCCGTGTAGTAATACCTGTCCGAGACCACCACGAAACCTGTGCGATACATGGGTAAAATCAACCTCTCGTACCTGTCAGCAAAGTCCGTTGCATGTATCAGGCTAAAGGTCAGGGGAGTGAGCAGGTTCTTCTTCTTTGCCTCCTTTATCACCTCGTGGATCCAGTCACTGGAGTTCCACTCCGTGAGATATGCGTCAACCCTGGAGTCAAGCCAGTCCTTGAGAAGTTTAGCCTGGCTGGACTTCCCGGACCCATCTATTCCCTCAAATGCTATGATTGACCCCTTCATCAGAAAACACCCAGAGGATACCTCTTGTTCACCGTCTTTACCACCTTTGATATCTCCGACACCTTTTCTACCTTTCCCTCAATGCCAAGCTTGGTGAAATCCTTTTTCCTCAACTTCTTGGTAACTCCCCTGCAGATGAGGGCGACGTAAGCCAGATCCCTCTTCATGAACCCAGGGAAAAGCGATTCCAGCAGGTACTGATAACAGGCGGAGAAAGGATCCTCCCATCCCGACTCCATGAATACGTGGGCTAGGAATGAGGCAACTCCTGCCAGTTCACTGCCTGTCAATTTCTCCGCCTCTAGGGAAAGGTCAAAGGGTGGCCTGATTCCCATGAAATTTGAAAATGCTTCAAGCCAGTTATCCCTCAGTCTGGAAAGGGACAATTCCTCTCCCTTCATTACCCTGCCCTCTCTCATCCCGAACTCAGAGATGGTAAGGGTTGGTGCATCAAAGAGGTTAAGCAATTCCTCCATGACCAGGATTGCCGATTTCACCGTTACTGCCCTCTCCTGACCAATGCCCGGAAGCTCTCCGATCTCCTTTTCGTTCATGGACCAGAAGGTCTTGTTGAGTGACCTTATCTGGGATGAGGGAATCTGAAATCCATGTACGTGCCTGAACTTCACTCCACCCATCTTCATGAGGAACCTACCAATTGACCTGACGTTTCCTCCAGAGCCCACAACCGTGGGAGGCAACCAGCTGGGTAAGGTGTAAAGGTAGTTCCGCACCTCCTTTCTTATGCTCTCCTCGTTCTTGAAAACCTTGGTTAGTCTCAGTGCACCCAGGGGAAAGTGGTAAACCTTTCCCATTTCCCTTCCCTTCACGTAGACCAGCTCAAGGGAACCACCTCCCAGTTCAAAAACTACCCCGTCCGTGAACGGGAGGGAATTTATGGACCCAAGGGCAGCAAGTCTTCCCTCCTCCTCACCAGGGATGATCTGTATCTCGTGACCCAGCGACTTGGAAAGTCTCTTCGCCACTTCCTCCCCATTCTTGGCCAGCCTGAAGGCGCTAGTTCCCAGAGGGTAGACCCTCTCCACTCCTCTCCTTTCCAGGACTGACCTGAACTTGGACAGAACGTTCTCGGCCTCAACAATTCTTTCCTCCTTGATCTCTCCTCCCTCATCGACACCGTCCCCCAGTCTGGTGAAGTCCTTCATACTGCCTACTGTCCTAAAGGAGTTGGGAGAAAGTCTCTGGAAAACGGAAAGCCTAATGGAGTTGTAGCCCAGGTCTATGACTCCAACTTCCTCCATTTAGATCAGCTTCATGACCTTTTGGGTTAGAAGCAACTCCAGTTTGGACCTGTTCTCAGTTGCGTCCATCTCCACCACCGCTACTCCTCCTCTCTTGATCTCCACTTCGGCAGAGGTAAGGGCTTTCACCAGCTTAGATAGGTGAGGTTCGTGGCCCACTATAAGGACTATGCCCTGCATTCCCTTGAGCTTCTCTGCCAGCGTTGACGGATCCTTATCTGGAAGGAGATCCTCTACAGTTTCGGCCTTCATGTCCAGCCCCATCTTGTCCAGGATAACCTCAGCCGACTGAACTGCCCTCAGCAAGGGACTTACCATTATCTGAGTTGGTTCATATCCCATCTCCTCTAGAAAGTTTGCCACCCTCCTCATCTGCTTAACTCCCTTCTTTACAAGTTTCCTATCTTGATCTGATATACCCTCAGTTTGGGGTTCGCTTTCACCATGTCTTACAATTAGTATGGTTGTCATGTGAAGATTGGGACAAGCCTGTATAAAAGCGTTTTTCGCAGGTGTATGGATAAGTATTCCCTAACACATTAATTAATCCGATGAGGAAATCCTCGTTTCATGCTGTATGACGTAGCCTTCATGATTCATATGCTGGGGCTTGTGGGATGGGGAGGGCTCACCACTGGAGCCTACTACCTCCTTGAATTCTCGGAAGGAAAAGATAGGAGGCTCTTGCTGGGTTACCGGAAACTGGTTTACTTGGAGTGGATCTCCTTGATTGCCATGGCAATTTCTGGCGCATATATGTGGTTGAGGTTGGGTATGCCGTCGTGGGTTTACCCTGCCTTTGCCCTGTCTCCCGTTCTCGCTATTGGCGAGTATTATCACTGGAAGCTCACCTATCTTAATGACGTGAATCTTTTCCTGAAAAGGATGAGGTCATTGTCGTTATTCTACACGCTTGTGACCCTTTTCTTGATTTATGACATGGTCTTCAAACCGGTTCTCCCCTGAGCTGGGCCCGGCGAAAGCGTTATTACGGTAAACATGTATGTATATATTGATGTCTACAAAAGTCATAAGTGTTAGGATAAGGAAGGAGATCGTTGAGGAACTAGAGAAGCATGGTATCAACGTGAACGATGAGGTAAGGAAAGCCATTGAGGAACTTTACAAGGGGATGAAGAAAAGGGAATACCTAGAACTCTGGAGGGAGACTCTTCAACGCGTTGAACCCAGTGAAGAGGGTTTCTCGGTTAGGAGCGTGAGGCAGGATCGCGATAGTCATTGACTCGTCTGTTCTAGTGAAGTACTTCTCAAAGGAAAAGGGATGGGAGGTTGTAGAAAGGGTATTTCTTCAAGGGGACCTGATGACCCTTGATCTGGCACTCAAGGAGGTGGCCAACGCTCTCTGGAAGAAAGTTCTAAGAGAGGAGATGACACTAGAGGACTCCCTTAAGCTGATCAATACGTTAAAGGAAGGGGTGATAGTGGAGATAGTGCCAGGAAACGCTTACCTAGAGGAAGGTTTCAGAATTGCTGTAAGGCAGAAGTCCTCAATTTACGATTCGCTATTCATTGCCCTGGCAAAGTCAGTCGGAGGTAAGTTAATCACCTCGGATCTCATGCAGAGAAACGCCGGAATTAATGAGGGAATAGAGGTAGAGGTGATATGAAAGCATGATGGAGGGTTCTTAGGCTGATAGGCGCCCAGAGGCGACGTGTGGCCAGGACGTGAAAACCTAGTTCAGTTTCAAGATCCTTCTCGCATTATCGCCCATTATTCTCTCGCTACCCAGTTCCTGATAGACCTGCCAGGCATACTCTGCCAGATCCTGTCCCCTGTATGCGGGAAAGTCGCTTCCGTACAGTACCTTTTCCTCGATCTCCATAAGTCTGGGCAACACCCTCGTCAGATTTCTGGGCGGGATTGATGAGATCTCCAGGAAAACGTTGGAATAATTTCTGGCAAGGTAGAACGCTTCATCATACCACAGGGGCCTCCCGGCGTGGGCCAGAATCAACGTGACGTCGAAGTCCTTCACAACGTCATCCACCAGGAGTGGATCGCCGTACTTATTCCTGCTCTTTACACCAATACTAGTCCCCGTGTGTACGAGGATGGGGAGCTTCTTCTCCTCCGCGAAGGAGTATATGAACTCCAGTTTCCTATCCCCTCCCTCCTCAGGTCTGTACCCGTTTGGCGAAAACCCGTGATGCACAGGATGAAGCTTAATCCCGACTATACCCAGGGAGTACTGTCTCTCCAGCTCTCGTTCCACGTTGCATGTAACAGGATTCACTTCTCCCCATTGGAGAAACAGGGGGTTCTCCCTTCTAATTTCGTAGTCTAGGTCGAATCCGTCGGAACACTCTTCGCTCCAGCAAGGGTGAGAGGGAACCAGAAGCACTTTCTCCACGACTATATCCCTGAAACTAAGTGTAAACCTTGTGTCTTCCACGTTCTGGAGGAAGGATTTGCAATGATCCGGTAGTTTTCTGAGAAAAATGTGGTAATGCACGTGTACGTCCACTACGCGCATGTTCACAGATAGATCCTGAGTTTAATAAACTAAGGGCTTTGACATCTCACCCTTTCTAGTTTCACGAAATCTTAGCAGTGACTTTAACTCCCCGGTTAAATCCTACTCCCTGAGTATAACCCTCTCGCTAAGCGAAGGATTGTAAACCAGAATCTCAGCCAACTTTCTAATCCCAGGCATTATTGGCATACTAGTCATTTCATCGGAATACTGAAACACCTCCTCGAAGAATGGAATGAGGATCCCTAGGTTAAAATTGGTCCTCTTAAGAGCCTTATCCAGAAGAGACTCGGCGTATGACTCTCGTCCCGGGGCAATCAAGTTTATACAAAATCCTATAGCCTTGCCCACAGTTGTCTTTTTCTCGGCATTCTCTATGTACGACAGGGTTTCATTTACGGCCAGCTCCGAATTACTTGAGATGTAGATTCTTCTCACAGGCATCCCGGGATAATTCTTCTGATATTCCGTTAATTCCAACCTTACCATGTCATGATCGAAGGTGATAAGACTGGCATTATCAACTATTACATAATCGTGAGGGTAGGACTTCAGCACAATGGAGTAAAGCTCAGAGAATCTGGCCTTAAGGTCAGGTTCATTCATCAACCTCTTTACGTCGCTATCGTATCTGGGCCCATCTCCCATGATTTTGATCACCGTGATTGATCCCTTCTTGTATTTGAAATGCTCCGAGAACTTGGACTCAACCCCATCAACCACACTGCTCAACAGTCCAGGTTCCTCAATTCCCGCCAGTCTTGAGGAATAGCCTACATTGTCCCTATCAAGGAGAAGGACCCTGAAGCCTCTTTCAGCCAACGTCAAGGAAAGGTTAATGGAAATAGTGGATTTACCTACTCCCCCCTTGGCGCTCCGAATTGACAGTCTCAATTTCCGACAGTATTACTATTAGAAAGATTACATATAAAGTTATCATTAACTAGAAATTTGCATTCAAACTGTCTTCATGTAAGTTCCTGTGTAAAGTTAGTATAAAATTTAAATGAGTTCGTAATTTCAATCTAGTTTTTTCCAACGTTTACTAAAGGGAAGTGCCTCGACATGATTTTTGATAATGGATAGTGGGTGGGACTGTAACCTGGTTGAAGCGTCTCTCGGGACTACGATAAAATATGGTTAACAGTACGTAATTCGAACCTAATCGCGAAGGAAAACTCGTTAATACCATCGACAGTGAACGATATTCTAGATCATGCTAGGAGGTTGAAGGAGATTAAAGACAAGACAAAGGTACCTTCCATGTTTGAATGGGGCCTTGACATGCAATAACAGGCCCCGAGGATCATCGCTGGGTCCCGAAGCGAATCCTCCATCCCGGTCAATCATAATAAAAACGGAAAAACATTTGGGAGAGCACCGCTCCAGGTTTCCATCTGGCCTAATATCTCACTAATTAGGAGATAAATTGAGGATAAAATAAAGAAAAATGGATGCATAGTGTCATCATTGAGGTATAAATTCTGGGACCAGCCCTCTCTCCCACAGAACGAGACCTACGGAGTACCTCATCATATCAAAGCTCCTGTTCACTGCCTTGGTTGCCCTCTTGAACCTCACGAGCCTGTCCCTGAGGGACGAGTGGAAGGACTCGTTGGGGTTAACGGGTGACACGACCCTGTGCTCGGGGAGGAGGAAATAGACGTTGTAGTCGTCCGAAACCCAGGTCCCCTTCTCGGGCACTACGCGAGCTCCTGAAACGTGTTCTCGCTCCTGTCTCCCACGGAGAACACGACGTACATCCCCTTTCTGGAGAACACGAATCCCGTGAAGACCCAAGAGTAAAACGCCTTCGCGTTCCTCCTGAAGTAGGTCCACATCTCGTCCACGACCTTCACGCCCTCATTCAGCTCGTCCCTGGCTCTCCTCCACAGCTCCACGAGTTTCGCGTACTTCCTCCCTCCGTACCTCTTGATCCACGTGAATACCGTGCCCAGTGGGACCTGAAGTACCCTGGAGATGGCCCTCATGCTCATCCCGTTCGCGTACATCCTGAGGGCCCTCTCCCTCACGCTCCTATCGTGATGGTGTTTAGCTCCCTCCACGAACTTCCTCCCGCACTTCCTGCACAGGTAGAACTGCCTTCCCCTTATCTTCCCGTTCTTAACCACGTGATTACTTCCACAAGAGGGACAGGGAACGTCCCTGTAGACAGGTTTCCTTCCCCTCCTGGCCATAAGTAATACTCCCTTTACAAATATTTATACCTTAGTGACGACACTATGAATGGATGAAATGAAAATTCTGCTAAAAATTTTTATAATTGAGATAGTCTATATTTGATGATGAGCAGGTCGCCGACTAGGATAGCAATGCTGGGGATTAAAGGAGGAGTTGGCAAGTCCACCCTTGCTGCATTAATAGCGAGAGAGCTGGCATTGATGGATAAAAAAGTTCTAATCATTGACAAGGATCTCTTGGGAATATCATCCACAATTTTTGGGTTAAGGGAGAAGGGTATAGTGGCTAAGGTGGTTTCGGGCCATTCAGGTTTCCATTGCGAATTGAATTCTAGTTCCTTCATTTCTCATTATTCAATGTAGGATTAATTGAGTGATGACGTTTTGATCGTAAATAAAACGAGAAGTATATGAATATTATTCCATTCTTGTAAAAAATTATCCAAAATGTTGTAGTTATCGGCGATGGCCCAGACGATCTGAAGAAGCCTGTGGGGCGTGTGGTACTTGCCGAATCTTCTTCTCTCCACCAGGGAGTTGAAGGACTCCACCAGGTTGTTGGTGGAGAGGAGGCGCTGAAGTTCTTGGGGAAGGGAGAGGAAGGAGAGGAGACCGCGTTCCACCAGTTCCCTGACCCTGTCGGGGAACTGGAGCAGGCCAGACACTAGGAGGTCGACCTCCTCCCTTTCTTCGCGGTCCAGGCGCCTCTTGACGTGGTTGAGGCAGAGCTGCCTCTTCGCATCTATTCCCGAGAGCTCAAGCGCGGAGTCAACGGACCTGACCATGTCCGCAACCACGAGCTTGAAGTTGAACTTCCTCCACACCCTTGCAAAAAGCCTCCAGTAACTCCTCGCGTCCTCCTCCTTAGCCAGGAGGAAGTCCAGCACAGCTCTCCTTCCCTCGCGCGTGACGCCCATGGCCACCAGGAGGACTCCCTTCCCTCCCCTGAGCTTGACCCACTTCCCGTCAGCTATCACGTACTGGAAGTCTCCCTCAACCTCAAGCTCAGGGGTCCAGAGCCTCGCGTTCATCTTCCCTCCCAGCACCGAGTAGAACGTGAGCAGCTTCCTGAGCACATCTTCCTCCTCCCTCAGCAACTCCCTCTCAACCCCCGTCCTCACCCTGCCCTTCCCGTCGTACATCACGGGCAACCTCACGCTCATCCACCTGAGCCTGTACTCAATCCTCCTGCCCTCCATCACCACCGAGAATCCGGCCAGGAACCTGTACCTCGCGTATCCCCTCCTCTTGAGCCTCTTCCCCCTCGCGTACCTCGGGCTTACCTCCTCCGCCTCCCTCATGGCCAGCTCCTCCACCTCCTCAACAGGTTTATTTATGAGCCAGTGCTTAGGAAATACGGGGTCGAACACGATGTGTATCAACTCCTCCTGGAGTTGATACGCGGTTTGTATCTGAGTTGATGTCATGGTATGACATCGTGTTCGGCCCCCTTAAAGTATTACTGAAAAATGATAGATTGATTTTGATCATCCCACGTAGATTAACTAATTACAATTCGCAATGGAAACCTGAATCGCCCTGGTTTCTGGCGAACGTGATTTTTCTAAATCTATGAAGAAAATTGCAGTTAAAAATGGACTGATTACAAATATGAAATTTTTAGGGGATGGAGAAAGGGCATACTCGGATCTCGAGGTCCTCCATAGAAACCTAGAACTAATGAATATACTTCAAACTGTTTACGTTAAGTTTCTCACGGAGGAGAGCTACGATTATATTATAATTGATAATCCATCAGGTATTTCACCTGAAAGTGAAATTGACAAACAAGAAGTGAATATATACTATACTCTATTTCCAGACTCTTTAAACCTGAGAGTGTACGTGTCCACCCACCCAAGGAACGTTTTGGAGAGCACAATAAGATACATGAACACTCTGGAGAACAATTTCTACGTCAGGGGATATCCTATAGCCTTTGTGATTAACATGATCCCACCCGTGGACGAGGAGATGGAGAGGGCTAGGGAGAGGCTTAACATGTTGTTGGATAAATCCAGCGTAGTAACGGGAGTATTGATACCCATTCATCCCGATTTAATAGGATATGAGGGCGGGATAACGGAAATGCCCAGGCTGGAGGAAATGAAGGAATTGGTTGAGGTGATTGTACAGGGAAAGACCAGAGATAAGAGGGTAATAGAGCTGAATCCCATGGACAGAGTAGTAAAGCTGGTGAAGGAACGAAGATCACTGCTCATTGTGGGATCCCCTTCATCTGGTAAGGTGGAGCTTGTGGGTTCGATCTTGAGAAACATGACGATTGATGGAAAAATAAAGGTAGCTCTAGCTCTCACAAATGAGAGGATACTGGAAAGGATTAAGGAACACGAGAAACTGGATCTGCTTATCATATCCATTCTTCCAAGGTACGTTGAGGACAGGTTTTCAGCAAAGAACATAGGGGATGTCCTGAAGATGGCTAAGAGATTATCCACAGATATAATTTCAAGGATTGGAGATTCCAGGATATTTGTGCTGTATAGAACCAATGATGTATCTCCCTCCTCGCCCTGTTGCGACCTCCAGTCGCAGAGGTCAGAATACTGGAATACCATGATTAAGACGTTAAGATACAAGTCGGAGATGTCGCAAATCTTGGTCTGCGACGAAATTTCGAATCAGTGCGACGATATAATCCCGTTTGTGGATTACGTGGTAAGGACTTTTGAGGGAGGAGGTTTCAAGATACAGGAGACGTTGTGAATTGAAGGTTGACAACATTTTACTTGCATTGTCACCCTTGATAGTGTCAATCATTCTCACAACATTCACTTACGTTTCTCTTACTACGTTGTGGCTGGCTTTTGGTGTTTGGTCATCCATGGTCGTGGGTGCCTTCGTCTTCATGAATTACGCAATGGTCTACCGGAGATCTAGGGTATACACACCTGAAATAGTAGGAGAACTTCCCAAGTTGAAGGTAGCCTCTTTCGTAACCTCATTCAATGAGGATCCTAACATTGTTAAATCAACACTTGTGTCTGTAAAGCTCGCAACAGACGGATTAGGTAAGGTTTTCCTCTTGGACGATTCAACAAACCCCGAGATCAGAAAGGAGCTGGAGAAGTTCTGTCGAGAAAATGGCATAGAGTACTTCCACAGGGATAACAGACGAGGTTTTAAGGGAGGGGCCATAAATGACGCGCTCAAGAAAGTAGGAGATGAATTTGATCTGGTTGCCATTTTTGATGCTGATCAAAGGCCAGTGGAAGATTTCTTCAAACAAGTGTTACCCTATTTCAAGGATCCAAAGGTTGTCATGGTTCAAATCCCGCAGGAATATAGTGAGACTTATAGCAAGATATCTAGGGGAGCAAGGTATCAGCAGGAGCCCTTCCTGAGGGTGATAATGCCCGGGAGATCAGGTACCTCGGCCTTCTCCCTAGGTTCAGGTTCCGTCTTCAGGGTCTCTGCTTTGAAGGAGGTTGGTTACTTCGCGGAGTTCAGTATAACGGAGGATGCGGCTACTTCCATCCTTCTCCACGAGAGGGGTTACAGGACTGTGTACGCTGACGCCTCATTGATCTGGTATGGGGAGCCACCGGAAGACTTGCCCTCCTATCTCACACAGCAGAGTAGGTGGAGCTTCGGGTACTTTCAGCTATTTGGTAGATTGTTAAGGAGTAACTTGGGGTTGTCAGTCTTTTTTGACTACTACTCTGGTTTCCTCTACTGGCTGAAGGAGGGACCGGTAACGCTCATGGAGTTCGTGGCTCCCATGGTGTTTCTTATCCTAAGGGTCCCCATCGTGAAAATAAACCCTTTCCTCTATGCCATGCTTTACTTTCCCTACCTTTTGGTCACCATAGCACTGTTCAGTTTCTCAGTTAGAGGAAAGGGGGAATATGGCATGAAGGGATTCTTTTATCATCAGGTTGTAGAGTACCTCTCTTTCGTGGCAATTACTGGATCATTTATCTCATGGTTAATGAGAAGGAAAATCCCCTTTAAGGTAACGCCCAAGGGAGTGAGGAGGAACTCAAGAAACCTTAGGCTCATCTGGATGCATATTTTGGTTACTCTGCTTCTAGTTATTAGTGCCATTCTGGGCATGCTATGGTTCCTTCAGGCCAGTTCCGCCAATCTCAGATATGCCATAGCCATTAACGTGTTCTGGGCACTTTACCAAGTTCCATTTCTACTGGGTGGTATATTGTTCGCTTTATCACCAATTGAAGAAGGTAGGGAGTACGTGAGGGTTGATGCTGAAAGAAGCGGTTAAGATATCTTTAGTTAATAGTGAACATTTCTTTAAATTCGAGAGTGAAGAGAAGGATTTATGCCCATCTGTCCGGCATGTGAGATCAAACTTGATTCTTGGAGGTCCGTCACTGATCATATGAGTGAGCGGGCCCAGAGAAGCGATCCAGCTCACGTAATGTGGTTGAACCGAAACCTATCCTTGCGGGAGATGACAAAGGAGGAACTGGAGGAAAGACTGGAGGCCTTCTTCTCAGGAGAGCTGAAACCCTGGATAATCTCCAGGTTTATTGAGAAGTTTTACGGCGAGAAACCTCACCCCTTCATGGTGGCCATGCAGAACCCAAGTAGGGAGGTCCTGCTGGGATATGTGATAGAACATCAGCATTTTCTGGTCAACTGGGTCAGGATCCTTTCCAAGATAGTGTATGAGACGGAGGAGTTGCCCGTAATAAGGTATGAACTGGGGAACATAACCACGGAGTTCGTAGGTACGGAGAGCTCTCCTGCCCACTACGAGCTCCTCCTCAGGATGGGAGAAAGCCTGGGGATGAAGAGGGAGAAAATACTTTCAACCCCACCTCTCAAGGGGACAGTGGAGGCAATCAACACCTGGAGGAAGTTATCCCAGAGGCACTGGGTTGAGACCATGGCAGCCATGCATAGTCTAGAACTGGTTGCCCACAAGAACCTTAGAAGGTATGGGGCCAGGATTCACTATTTCAATGAGAGAATTCTGGATTCTCAAGATTTTCCCGAGGCGGTAAAGAACTTCCTCAGGGAGGGCTATGAGGCGGATCAGTACCACGCTGAGGAGGCCCTTGACCTGGTGGAGAGGTACGCGGTTGACCAGGAAAGGGTCAAGGTAACTGTTCTGAAGTCGTTTGATGCGTTTTCCAAGTATCTCCTCTCTAGGTTAGAGAGAGCCTGGTCACTGGAGGCTGAGGTGATAGCGTGAGGATAGTGGTGAATGGGGAGGAGGCGGGGACCAAGGAGAAGGGGTGTGCCCTTTGTGGCGCAACCTGGGGAGGGTGGTACGAGGAAGTGGAAGGAGAGAGATTGTTCTTCTGTTGCCATGTATGTGCAAGGGAGTTCATCAACATGTTAAACAAGTTAAAACAGGCCACTGGCTGGGATAGAGTGGACGAACTGGTGATCAATGGAGATTATTATAGGGGGAGGAACTGCGAGGCGAGACACGGGGAAAGATCCCTAAGTTTCTACGTAAAGTTTGGTGAGGATGCGGAGGTCACCACGTTCAGGATCCTTTCAGAAAATCACTGATCTTCCTCAGGGCTGGTGGACCTGGCCTCAGCGAGCTCATTCAGTGCAAGTATCAGGTTGGATTGGGCGAACGCCTGAGGAAAATTCCCGGTGAACAGTTTTCTTTTGGGGTCCACGTGCTCTCCCACAAGGTAGGTTCCCCTTGTGGCCTCAAGGATTCCTGATATTGTTCTTTCCGCATCCTCCACTCTTCCCAGTTTTATGTAAACCCTCGCTAGCCAGAGGCTGGCCAGAGTGAAGGGGTATCTTGCCTCCCCTAGAAAGTCTCTCATGTACCGCTTGGCCTGTCCGTCAACAACCAGGTTGCGCTCTATTTCCGTCAACGTGTTGAGGAAAGTTTCGTCACTCGGCTCCACGAATCCGTAAAGAGGTAAGGTGAGTAGGGCGGAGTCCACCTCGTCACTGCCCGGTTTCTTCACGAACTTTCCCTGATTCACACAGTTCTCCATCACCCATTCCCTGACCTCTTTCCTGACCTCCTTCCATTTGTTTTCCCTGTCCACCACCTTCATGAGCTTCCCCGCTCTCTCCAGCGCCACCCACATCATTGCCTTGGAGTGAGTGTAATGGGCCTGGACCCCCCTTTCCTCCCATATCCCCACATCCTGAAGCTTCCAGTTCTCGGACACCCAGTCCGCAATGTACTCTATTACGTCCAGATGCCCCCTCACGTAAGACACATCTCCCGTGGCCACATAATACTTGTAAAGGGCATCCATGAAGAACCCCTCAAGGTCCAGCTGAAGTTGCGCTGCGGCAGCGTTTCCAACCCTGACAGGTCTGGAGTTCATGAATCCGGAGAGCCAGGGGATCTCCACCTCCTTTGGGGGAACAGAACCGTCTATGGAGTAGAGGGGATAAAGGAAGGGCTTCGTGGTGAAGGACACCATTCTGGACAGGAACTCTATGATTCGCCTGGCGTCCATGGTGTGACCTGCTGAGATGAGGCCCTCGGCCACAATGGAGGAGTCCCTCACCCATGCGAAACGATAGTCCCAGTTTCTCACGCCTCCCTCGATCTCGGGAAGAGAGGTTGTGGGCGCAGCCACCACCGCGCCCGTGGGATTATACATTAACCCGAGGAGCATGCCCACCGAGGTCTCGTATGCCGTCACCAGATCCTCTCCCTTAAACCCTGGTATCTCAAGGCGGGAAATTTTCCCCCTTCCCTTTCCCCTCCTGATCAGGTTTCTCCAGTAGTTTATGGTCCTCTCCACTCCAGTTTCCACGTCAAACCTGAGTTCCTTCCCGAATATCCCGAACCTTTCATCGCTGAAATGTCCCAGGAAGGCGTAGCCGTCCCCTGAGATAACCCATCCCCTGCTGGTCTCCTGGATCGAGGGGAAGATCAGGTGTAGTTCCAGGAACTCCGGATTCTCCGGATTAACCAGTTTGTAGATCCCGTTACTCAACCTGTAAACCTTTGCCTTCACTCTCCCGTAGTTAAACGTTGGATCAACCCAGATCTCTCGGGGAGTCCTGGCGTTGATTTTCCTGACTAGGGAGTGTTCTCCCCTGAGAAGAAGGTCCACAACCTCAGTTCCGTCCTTAAGCACGGTTTTCAACACGTTTGGGACCAAGTACTCCTGTGTTGCCACCTCCCCTGATATGCCAAAGGAACCCCCTCTCTCGTCTAGAAGCCTGGAGAAAACGGGGGAGGAATCATATCTGGGAAATGTTAACCATACCACTTCGGTACCAGTTATTAGGGCGCCGGTGAACTCGTTGTTGATACAGAACATTCTTGAAGAGAAGTCCATGAATCCTTGGTTTAGGTGATGTAATTAAACTCTTGCGTTTCATGGCAGTTGTCAAGATGATTTCTAAAAAGAAATATTAACTGATTCGTCATTTATCACATTGCGTAATGCCTCGCAAATTACCAATGGAGTTTTCGACAAAACTTAATATAATCGTGATCAATTTATATTTATGGCATCACCACAAGAAATGAATGGAATTTCCAGACTCAGGGGCGGAATAGCCTTTGAGTTTTTAGCGGCAATTTTGGCCATCATAGGCATCATCTTTTTTGCGGGAGGCATTGCTGGAATAGCGGTAGGTTTGGTAATTCTGGTTATAGCAGTAGTGATTGGCATCATAGCATTAATAAGGCTCTATGGAGGGTTTTCGGCCTTTGGATCCCTACGTTCCCAACATGGTGCTGGGAAAGGTTGGGGTAATACTGGCTATCATTCCATATATCAACCTTGTGGGTCTCATTCTCGTAGGAATAGCCCTCTATTTCATTGGCGACAGGTACAACAATGGCACACTGAAGACAGGGGGTATAATCACTGCGATCCCGTTCATAAACTTCATTGGTCTCATCATATCCTACATAGGACTTGGCTCCATCAACTTCTCCGCAGTTCCTCAACCCTATCCACCGGGTTATGGACAGGGGACAGGACCTGGACAGGGATACGGACCTTCCACTCCACCCTCACCTTTACCGCAACAGGGCCAGCCAAACGTGTCAATTTATCAGGTAGGTCAGGGAACTCTCAGGTATAACACCGCCAACTTCACCCTCTACTCCTCAGGCCAAGCAAGGATTATGGGGGCATCCCTGGAAGGAGTGGACACCTACGCGATCAGCATCAACCCCATGTTCCTGAATCCCGGAAATAACAACGTGTCCATAAACTTCTCATCATTACCTCAAACCATGGTCCCCGGAGGGGCTTACAGGATAAAGGTGAACCTGGATAATAATACGTCAGTTTACGTAACAGTAATATATTCGCAATAATCGCAACAAGAAAATCTTTTTACGTTACTTTCTCCACCTGTCCCTTTACCTTGTCTAGGAGGACAGTCTTGGTTACCCTGAAGTAGAGAGTGTAATAATACCCACCGTACACCTGGTCCACGGAGAGGACGTTAACCTCATCGTTCACGTAGCCTCCAAGTTCCACCTCCGCCGTTCCCTTCCACATCTCTCCGTACCTGCTCTCATCTCTTAACCTGCTCACAATCTCGTATACGTCATCCTCTCCTTCTCCCCTGGAGGCAAATCTTCTCACGTTTATAAAGGGTCCGAAGTTCTTCAGGGGAAGTGAATCAGTCTTGCCCTCAAGTTCAACCCTCAGCCTGAACATTACTCCACCTCCCCTGGTCACGTAACCGCCCATCTTGAGGTCAGTTTCAGGTTTATTGTATTTTGGCAGGAGGGGATGAAGTTTCGTCATCCTTATGTTGGCAATCTTCTTGGGATATCCATCCAGCCATCCCCTAACGAGGGCCCAATCCTTATCCACCCACATGTAGGGGAAATAGAGGTAATTCTTTCCCTTGTACTCCACCTTCAGCCCTATGGCGCCCTCCATGTACTGTACCAGGTCCGGCTCCAGGTACATGTAGTCCCAGTTGGACTCAGCCGTGGAAATGAACTCTGCAATGTATACCCAACCTTCCCCATCGGTCTTCATGAACTCTGGAATAATCTGTTCTGCCCCGCTGAACCTCACGTGAGATGCTATATACGTGACGCCGTAATACCATGGTGGAGGGAAAACCGTTTGCGATCTGCCCGTCCTGGTTATGGGCATTGTGAAATCCTTTTCGGAGGACATGGAATCGAGTCCCTCGCTCTATTTTTAAAAGATATCTCTAACAAGTTTCACGGAACGAGTCAGAACACCAGGTGATCTGAAACGTATTTCAGGATCTTTCTCTGAGCGTTTCTCCAGTGATATAGAAAGGTTACCTTGCTCACTCCCAGAACCTTAGCTAGGTCCTCAGCCTCGATCTCCCTGGGGTAATTGAGGTAGCCGTTATTGAGGGCCATCCAGAATACCTTTCTTTCCATTTCAGTTAGATATGGGTAACTGGGCGAGAAGTCCTCAACCCCTACCCGGACTATCTTTCCCAGGGAGGACAATTTCCCCTTCAGTTCGCTGAGCGTTCCACTCCCCGTAACAAATGTCCAGAATTCCGTTCCCCTCTCGTTGTAGTTTCCTAGAATCAACACCTCTCTGGAGTAGAGCAGACCCGCAATGGAACCCTCATATACGTTCAGGAAATCCAGAAGCGTGTCTCCTCTGTTAGCGTAAACCCTGTTCAATTTCTTGACAGACCTGTGCGATGCCATCCTTTTCCCAAGTTCCCTTGACGGAGAAACAAGCCAGCTCCTCAAGTATCCTTTGTCAGGGTAAACCTCCAGGTTCATGGTAATTGCCCTTTCCTCCGTCTCCGATGTCCAGCATCCATCGTGAATCACCCCAATCGTCACCTTCTTAAGCACCATTTTCCATCATCTATAATCTAGTTTATACCGTAATAACCTTATACTTATAATGTTTCAATATTAAACTAGTTTGATATAACGGATTAATTACTATGAACAATTCCCAAATTATGGCAGAAAAGTCCGTAAAGGCAGGGGAAATAGTCGCCAGGATAGATAGATTGCCCATCTGGTCGCTCTCGTACATTTTCATAGGCATACTGGGGATGGGATTCCTCTTCACGTTTTTTGATATTTTTGACATAAACGTCTCCTTCATCCAGACCTCCCTCACCATATTTCACGTGAGCAGTCCCTCCTCCCCAGAGATAGGGGTCCTGTTGGGACCAGCAGTGTTACTGAACTTGGTGGGGTATATAGTTGGGTCCCTCCTTCTTTCTCCCCTATCGGACAGGATAGGCAGGAGGAACATGCTCATGATAACTATGGCTATAACGGGTCTGGGAAGCCTGTATAATGCGTTTGTTAATGATTACCCCAACTTCCTCCTGGCCAGGACCATCACCGGAGTCGGGGTTGGCGCGGATCTGGCAGTGGTTAACACCTACATAGGGGAGGTAGCTCCCACGAGTGGAAGAGCAAAGTACACCAGTTTTGTGTTCCTGTTCTCCACACTGGGAGCGGGTCTGGGTCTGTGGCTCGGACTTCTGTTGACCACCCCTCCATCTCCCTTCCCTCTGGGCCTTCCCTTCGCCCTGGGAGGCTCAGGATTCCTTGCTTTAAACGGATGGAGAGTGATGTACGGAATAGGTGCTCTCCTGGCGTTGATAGGCCTGCTTCTCAGGTTCAATCTCCCCGAATCTCCCAGATGGCTAATATCCAGGGGGAGGATAGCTGACGCTGAGACAGTGGTGAAACAGATGGAGGAGAGGGCATCCAGAAAGCTTGGGTCTCTCCCTCCCCTTCCAGCAGTAATACCTCCCTACGTGGTGGAGAGGTTGTCCTATCTTGACTCATTGAAGGCAGTAATACTTGATAGAAGGTATGCAAAGCGACTTGCGGTCCTAATTCCCATGTGGTTCTTTGGATACATGACAGTTTACGTGCTGGCTGCGGGGTTAACCACAATTCTCGCGTCGCTGGGTTATCCCCCACCAGAGGCAGGCATTATAGCTTCCTTTGGAGACATAGGGTTCATCCTCTGTGCCCTCACCATAATGTTCGTTGGAGATAAGCTGGAGAGAAGCAGGTGGACCGCAATTTCGGTGATCTTCACCGTGGTGGGAGGAATTGTGATAGCGCTAGCCAAGACAGACTTGCCCTTATCCTTCCTAGGATCATCAATACTGTTTTACGGTTTCAATCTCTGGGTTCCAGTGTCCTACGCGTGGAGTGCGGAGAGCTTCCCCACGAGGGCGAGGGCTACGGGATTTGCCCTCACTGACGGACTGGGACATATAGGAGGAGGAGTGGGAACGGTGGCAGTTGCGTCCTTCGTGGCATCTCTAGTGTCCAGCGGAGTTACCACGGGATTGGCCATTGAGGTTTTCCTGCTAATAGCATCTTTCCAGATCATCTCAACTGTTATTGCTGTAACTCTAGGGCATAAAACGGCTAATAAGAGGCTTGACGAGATATCTCCGTGAGTTACATGGAAATCAACCTTTCCGAGGGCTTAAGGGATTTAATGCGAAGGTATCCGCAGGGTGTGGCAGTGGTAACCACTGAATGGAAGGGTAAGCTGGTGGGAATGACCGTGAACACGTTCAATTCGCTATCCCTGAACCCTCCGTTGGTTCTCTTCATTGCCGATAGGAGTAGGGGTAACGACTTGCCGTTCAGGGACAGCCCCAGCTTTGCCGTCAACCTTGTGGACAGCAGGGAGGTACTTGACACTTTTGCCACCAAGCCTGTGGAGACCAGGTTTCAGGAGGTGAAGTATCAACTCTCAGGTGAGGGAGTTCCCATCCTGAGTGACGCTTACGCTTACCTGATCGCTACCAGAGGTCAGGTTGTGGATATAGGAGATCATGCTATCATAGTGGGAGAGGTGAAGGAGGTTAACCTGAGCAGGGAACCGAGCCCACTGGTTCATTACATGAGGAACTACAGGAAGGTTTGCCTTCCCTGAAGGGAAGTTCTTCAATCTTTTAGATTCCAGGTCTTTAACCAGTTTGATGTAAACCTAATAAAATTCGTAAATTAAAATAGATGCATGAATAACTTGAACGTGTTTAGACTCTCCCATGTATGCGTGAGGGTAACCGACCTGGAGAGAGCGGAGAACTTCTACGTCAATCTTCTGGGTTTCGTGGAGACGGAGAAGGATGGAGATTACCTCTATCTCAGGGGGATAGAGGAGGGACAGCACCACAGCCTAGTCCTGAAGAAGGCAAGTTCGCCGGGTCTGTGCTACATTGCCTTCCGGGTGAGAGAAGGACTTGACAAGGCGAGGGAACTGGGAAACTCAGTGAAATTTAAGGAGAAGGGAGTTGAGGACTCGATCCTTCTGGAGTCTCCTGGAGGAGTTCCTTTGCTCTTTTACGAGGATATGGAGTACGTGGGTGACATCAGGTTGAAGTTTCACCTTCACCGCGGAGTTTCTCCCGTGAAGTTGGCCCACGTGAATTACATGGTGGGCGATCTGGGGAGGGAGGAGAGGTTTTTCAAGGAACTTGGGTTTGTGGAAACGGAACACTTCCTAGACAAGACGGGAAGGAAGACTGTGGTCTGGCTCACCAGGAGAGGTAACTCGCACGAGGTGGCAATAGCCGAGTCCAAGAAGAAAGTTCCAGGCTTCCATCACGAGACCTACTACGTGCACGACGTAAAGGATGTGATAAGGGCGGCCGACCTTCTAGCGTCTATGGGATATTGGGATAACATAGAGAGGGGGCCGGGGAGACACGGGGCCACAGAGGGATATTACATCTACCTCAGGGACCTGGACATGAACAGGCTGGAGTTCTTCACCAACGATTACGAGGTATTGGACCCGGATAAGTGGAGAACCGTGGAGTGGACCCATGAGCAGTTCAGATTCAGAAGCGACTTCTGGGGAAGGCCAATCCCAGACTCCTGGCTTCAGGAGTGGATGCCAGTGGAAAACCTTAACGGTGAGTTGCGGAGGTGGGAGGCATGATAAGGAAGGGAAGTGATTACGTGGAGAGTATAAGCAGAAACCCACCAGTCACCTACTATGAGGGCGAGGTTGTGAAGGATGTGGTGAACCATCCGGCATTCAGGATTCCTGTCAAAACGGTGGCAAGTTATTATGATCTTCACTGGAAAGTGGAGGGATTGAGGGCGTACAACAGGGATGTGGGTGAGGAGACGAGCATAAGCCTCATTAGGCCAAGGAGTAAGGAGGATCTCCTTAAACTGGGGGAGGGGCTGGTCAAGATTTACGAGTTCTACAGAGGTTTCTTCGGAAGAAGTCCAGATTACATGAATCTCTGGACCATGGTTTTCTTCGCTCATGCTGAGGATTATTTCGGGAAACATTTCGGTTCCAGGTTCATGGAGAACGCCATGGAGATCTATCGTGAATCCACGAAGAAGGATCACTTTTACACTCACGCAATTGTTGCCCCAATGTACGACAGATCAAGACCCCCGTCCCAGTGGGAGGACCCATACATACAGGTTGGGATAACGGAGGAGAGACCGGAAGGAGTGGTGGTGAGGGGAGCAGCGATGATCTGCACCGCAGGTCCCTACGCTGAAATGTTGTGGTACCTCCCCAATATGAGGAGGGACTCCGATCCCAGGTATGCCCTTTACTTTTCCATTCCCACGACCACCAAGGGAGTGAGGTTTATAGCCAGGAGGGGATTCCAGCCAAGGGAAGGCGGAGAGTTCGAGTATCCCATCTCCTCGAGGTGGGATGAGGCTGACGCTATCCTAGTCCTTGATAACGTGCTGGTTCCGTGGGACAGGATCATTTTCTTCAAGAAGCCTGAACTCATAGAGGACCTGATGTGGCATACCGTGGGACTGAGGGGATGGTTCAACTGGCACTTCATGATACAGCACTACACGAGGCTTAAGTTTCTGGCTGGGCTAGCCATGACCATCACCGAGGCAGCGGGAACTAGTACCTTCATCAATGTTCAGGAGAAGATAGGTGAGATTCTCCTGTACGTGGCGCTGAACGAGGCTGCCCTTTACGGCTCCGTGGCCAGGGCTCAGGAATTGCCCAACATCGTGAGACCGGATCCATACATCTCCATCTCCGCCAGTCACTTCAACATGAAGGCAGTTCCAAGGGCCAACGAAATCCTGAGACTCATAAGTGCCGGTTCCTCCATACCGATCCCAGCAGGGGCTAAGGATTTCACTAACCCGGAGGAGAGGGCTTACCTGGAGAAGTATATGGCCATGAAGGGGTTTGACGCCCTTGAGAGAGTGAAGACCTTCAACCTCCTCTGGGACGTGATAGGGTCTGAAGTTGGAATGAGGTATGAGCAGTACGATCGTTTCAGCAGAGGAGATCCAACTATCAGATGGGCCCAGACCTATACAGAGGTCTTCAAGGACAGGAAAAACGAGTTCGTGAAACTGGTCAAGGAAATCCTAGATCAGATGCCCAACCCTAAGGCGTAAAAATGGACTCCTGGTGTGTTTCACGGTTAGGGGGCCCTGGTTACGCAATGAGGAGGTTACTCTTATCCTCTTTATTCCACGTCCACTTCAATCCATCCGTTATTGTCCCTGACCTGATAGGTCTTTAGTCCAAGTTTTTCCTTTGGAGCATCCTTGGCCACGTATGGGGGTTCCAGCATCTCCCCGGTCTTCAGATTGAACACTGCGTGATGGCAGGGACACTTCACCGTTAAGTTCTGAGCGTCAAGCTCGCCTAGAATGCATCTTGCGTGGGAACAGACGGCGTCCATTCCATGGAGGGTTCCGTTGATATTGGCTATGAAAATCACCTTATCATCCACCTTAACTGCGGCGTGGCCTGCCTTTTCAAGAGCCCTTGCACTTATGGTTCTTTTCCAAGTCATAGCATGTGCTCTTTACTAGTTCTCTTAAATATTTCATTTTATAAAAATATATATGTTCTGGAATAACCAGAAAATTATAATGGAAAATGGAACGGTTTAGGAAGATCAGTGATCGCCACTCTCTGAACTGAGAGGCAGGGAAATTAAGGAGTAACAAGGTCAAGGAGAGATTCGCCACTAATCTAGAGAACGTCTACATAGATAGCAGATGGAGACGTGGAATACGATAGAACTCAGGTGGAGGAAATTTTGAGATCAATGGAGGAAATCATGAACTGGAGGAGATTTCCAGAAATGTCGAGCTGAGTAAGGGATAAATTCAGGCATCTCTCCATGTAGGGAGTACACCAAGGCCGTGTAAGCGCTGTAAGAGAGCTAGATCCCGGATGAAGGTACATGTTTGGGTGAGCGACGGAGGACAGGATTACGGTCCTCAGTGACATAGATATTCTCGTGATCTCTCCGAGACCTCTCAGCGATAAGGAAATCAAGTTGAGGAAGGGGATATTACTAAACCCCGTTGACAGACTCCTTTCCCCTCAATTCCCCAGTAGAATTACACGTGGTTGACGGGGAGAGGGCGAGGCGTATTTCAGAAACGAAAGAGACTCGTGGAAATTACGTGAGCGTCAGCTTGGGAAGGATTTTCGCAATTATGGGGTCAACCACCTGGTAAATCCCTCTCTCCTCCCTCCTCACGTAACCCTCACCCAGGAGGCTCTTGATACCCTCATTCACCCCGGATCTGTTGAGTTCAATCCCCCTCAATGTTGACCTTCCACCCCTCTCAGCCAGGAATCTCAGAATTTTCCTCGCGTTCCTCCCCAGCTTCGCGTACTCCTCGGCCACAATGTTCCTTATCAATGGATCCTCCACCATCTCCCCTAGCTTGCTCCTGGCGCACTCAAAGTCCACTTTCCCGCAGGACAGGGTTTTCAGCCCAAAGTAGTTCAACCAGGCTGGAATTCCGTCCAGTTGATCCACGGCAAAGCTCAGGGCGATCTCCTCGAAGTCCTTCCCCTCCTCCTGATAGCCCTGTTCCAGAAACCTAACTGAGATTTCTCTTGTGAAGGGCCTTATGTAGAGAGGGTAGAAGAACTGGTAGAAGGGTTCCTCTCTACTGCCGAAGATCCTCTCCAGTATACCCACGGAGGAACCCGAGACCACATATGTTACTCTATTGTGGAACTGCCACTTGCTTCTCATCAAATGAAATATCCCGGGATAGTTCTGGGATGCCAGCCTCAAGAACTGGAATTCATCAAGGAACACCACGAAGTTCAGTCCAAATCTCTCCCCTAGCACCTGAGGGAGGTCCAGGATCGCCGGCAGTGACTCTCTTCTTCCCCTTTTCTCGTCCAGGAAGACCTCAATCTCAGATGGGGGAAAATTGAACCTTATCTTAACATAACCAAGGATCTCCCTCAATCTCTCAATGAGTTGTCTTCCCTTCACCTTCATTATCTCGGGCAGTTTCACCGATGGATCAAGGCTTTTCACCAGCTCGGTGAGTATTGCTGAAGAGTAAAAGGAGAGAAAGGAAGCCAGATCGAAACTTTTCCCCTCCACAAAATCCTCTAGGGAAATGTAAACCTTGGGGATGTCAATCTCCTTGAGACTGCGCAGGATGACGGAGGTTTTCCCGATTCTCCTCACTCCCACCACCGCAGTTGGTTGCCTCCTCCTGATCATCTCCATCAAGCTGGAAACCTCGTTTTCCCTGTCAAAGGGATCGTCCGTGGGTTTGCCGAAGATAAATTTCATGGGTACCCGTGAAACATGGGTACCCATGCATAAAAGGTTTCTTGCGTTATTCTGTGTCATCTTCGTCGCACTCACCCTAGCAAAGCAAATTAATCCTGTTATCGATATATCTACTATGAGGAGCGAGTTCTGGAAGTATGTGCCCATTCTCGCCTTCATATCAATAATGACCATGTACGTGGAGATGGTGGTCCTGCCCTCATTGCCCAAGATAGAGACCCAGTTCAATGTCACTTCTTCGGAGGGCTCCTGGATACTCTCCTCGGAGACTCTGGCTGGAATGGGACTCGCCCCCTTCATAGGCAGGCTGGCTGACTCCTGGGGAAGGAAGAGGGTACTAATGTCCATTCTTTCAATCTACGTGATCTCGGTAGCCCTAACCTCACTCTCACCTAATTTCGCAATACTCATAGCATCAAGGTCGGTACAGGGGATAGGGCTGAGCATAAATCCCCTGGCGTATACCCTTCTTAGGGAGAGACTGAGCAATAAGGAACTGCCTGTAGCTCAGGGAGTAATAGCGTCCACGTTCGCGGTTGGGGCAGCAGTAGCTCTACCCATAGGTAGCTTCATATCTGAGTATTACTCATGGCAATTCGCGTATATAACTTCCATTCCATTCCTCATCGCGAGCGTGATACTGGTTTACCTCCTTCTTCCCAGCTCCACCGTCAGAACGGGGGAGAGGATTGATCTTGTGGGAGTTGGTCTGCTCTCCCTAGGGTTTCTCTTGATAGGGGTTGGGTTCACAGAGGCCCCCAGCTGGGGCTGGACCTCTCCCGGGTTCCTCTCCCTCCTGGCTCTCGGTGGATTTATCCTGGTGTACTTTGGTCTCCGCGAGAGGAGGGTCAGCAACCCACTCATCAACCCTGAAGATCTCAAGAATCCCAACATTGCAGTTCCCCTTCTTTCCTCGTTCATAACGGGATTCGGGCTTTTTCTGACATTTCAATCCCTCGTGTTCATTTTCGAGCTACCCAGGCCTGTGGGTTATGGTTACAATATTCTTCAGACTGGAGAGACAATGGCTCCCATATCCCTTATCCTCCTGATTGGCGGACCGCTCTTTGGGAGCCTCGTGAACAGGATAGGTTACAAGAGGGTAATCCTATCCTCATCCGTGGCCTCAACCGGAGCTCTGGGCTTACTTGGATGGGTTGTGGGTAAGGTAGGCGTACCGGAACTCATGGGTGTTCTGGTCCTGGTGCTATTCTTCATTTCTGGGATGAACGTCACCAGGATCACCCTCCTTCTGGCATCATCCTCAAGGGAGAAGATGTCCTCGATCACGGGCACAAACACCTCCATGAGATTGATGGGAAACACGTTGGGACCCATCATAAGCGGATCGCTTCAGGACACGTATAAGTTTCCCCTGTTCTCCGGTTTCCTTGGTAGCATTCCTCTCTTCACCTTCATTCCCTCGATCCAGGCCTTCCAGTACTCGTTCCTCATTTCCATGGCCTCTGTGATTTGCGTGGTGATACTCGCAACTAGGATAAGGGAATCTCCCATGCTAACCAGTTGAGTTGGGCCATCTCCTCCAGTCCCCGAACCTGTCATACTGGGGACAACCCCTCCTGTAGTTTATCCCCTGGATCCAATCCACGTTAACGAAGGCATCGAAGAACTTTCTCTCCAGGATAGAGGGCCTCCCAACAAGGGGGGAGAGTTCCCTCAACACCGACTCCATTTCCCGCCTAGAGGAGAAGTAAAGGATTATGATCCCCCTGCTGGCGAGCCTCAGGGGAAGCCCGAAGTGGGAGTACTTCCAGGGAACTCCCAGCTCGTTCAGAATGATCAGCACCTCCTTCAGGTCCACCTTAAGGGAAGAGATTGGGATCCCCACCTTCCAGCAATTCAGGGAGTTCTGGTGCTGAACACCGCGAAGGAAATCCGCGTAACACGGACCGCACTTCTCCCACTTTGCCCCTCCATGAACCCATCTCATTTTTCCACCAGGGCCCACCATTCCATGAAAGATGAACCGCTCTCTATCACCTTGAATGTGGAGAGGATCTCCCTCCATTCTTCCTCCGTGACAGCCCTTGGATCCCTTCCTCTTCCCTTCCTGGAACTCACGTAGGCCCTGGCACCTGGCTTCATGACCCTTCTCATTTCTGAGATTGCTCCCTTATGATCCACAAGGCAGCATATGACCAGGTTTGAAAACACGAAGTCCACACTCCCGTCCTCCAGAAAGGAAAGGGAACTGGCAGATCCCACTCTGGCCTCAACGTTGCTAAGCCCCTTCCTCTTCACTTTTTCAATTGCTCTAGGGTCAGGATCAACTGCCCAGACCTTACCCTTCTCACCCACAAGTCTGGACAGGAGAGGGAGGAAGAACCCTGGCCCAGAGCCCACATCAAGGACCACCATCCCGGGTTTCACCGAATCCCTGAACCTGCTTACGATTCTGGTGGGAGGAGAGAAGGCCCTCCTTATGGGATTATCCAGCACGAATGGTGGTATTCTCCTGTCCTGAACCATAAGTGGAAGTGGAGACGGAGATTAAATTTTTTCTCATAAATGTATTAAGTAGAAATCTAAGTTATTAATTTAAACTCAAGAGTTTAATTGAGTTTTTGCTTCAAGTGATCTAATAGTGTTGTGTTCTCGAACCTTAACTGTTTGGGAACAAGCGACATAGAGTAGATTAATGGTGAAGGGTTATCTATCCCTATATTATTCTTGGAAAGAACCTTTTGGTAACGCGATGCATGTATGAGATATACTCATCTCCCAACTCCTGAACCAAGAGTCTTTCCTCCAACTTCGCCCTGTGATTATAAACAAGAAGAGATACAATAAGTGAAAGAACCAATGAGAAGATCGATCTTGAGGTAGTTGCTATTCCGATCAGCATTATTATGGATCCACTGTAAGCTGGATGCCTTACATGTACATATGGACCTGAATCCACCACCCTGTGATCCTCCAGCACGGTCACAACTGGAGAAAAGAATTTTCCCATAGTCAAAATTGCCCACAGCCTAAACCCTATACCCCCTAATGTCAACACCACCCCTAAGTATGTCAGGGGAAATGGTAGTTCGCCAAATCCAGAGTAATAGGAAAAATACATGAAGAAGGTATCCATAAAGAAAATTGCATATAGAGAAAGTATTAGGGTTACAAAGGATTTAAATTCTCTGGATTTACGTTCCCTTCTCCCAGTTTTGCCTCCTTTCCTAACCTTAGGTAGTACATATGCGAACAGTAATTCCACAGCAAGAGTTCCATATAACAATCCGAAAAAGATTTCAGTGGTTTCTCCAATCTCATTAATCATTGAATAACTTTCTAACTTCTTGTATTAAAATTCTCTGGCATGGCGAGATTGATCCCGAAAAGACAACACTGCTGTACTGATATATTTGGTAATCCAAACTACACAATCCCAATCTATGTAGTGACATATGACTCTGTTACGATCTATGGGCGACGACAGGCCTTTTTGGGATATCCACCAAACCTCGGGGCAATTCTTGGGATATACCACAAGTATGGGAGACATTGGAAAGGCAATGGGAGCTATGACCGTGATAGCGGGATATCCAATTGATCAATACATAAACATTAAGTCTCATAAATAGTACCGAACTCCAGCTAGCTAACCAATTCTCCTCAAACCCGGCTCTGGCAAACCAGCTCATTAGGATAGTGGGGAACTCATTCCCTCTAGCATTGACTCATAGGGCGTATCAATCGGTGATAGCCAACATGTTTATCGAAGGGTTACAATCACAGGGCTATATTGTGATGGCTCCATTTACTTCTCAAATAACCGCAAATGGAATTAATCTAGGCGTACCACTACCGCAGGTTAGGACGCAATACTTTCAACCAGTGTGCATTTCAATGTACCCTCTTTACGGAAATGGTCAATATGAGGTATATATCATCGTGGCAATATACCAGTTTTAGCATTTCCCTGAACTTGACGTCAGTGCCTTGGCCCTTGAAAAGTTTTTTACCTGGGTAATACGCGTTTTGAATAATGAGAAGGGGAAAGTGGCTGAGGAAACTGAAGGAGGCATTAAGGTGGAGGAGGGACTTCCTCAACGCGCTGAGGGAGGTGCTCAGGAAGTTCAGGGCTGACGTTGTGAGGAAGCTGCTTTTGGCTGTGATCTCGGAGAGGGGAAGCCTAGCGAGTATGGCCGAGGCCCTGGGCTTCGACTACGAGAGCGTGCTGGGCAAGCTAGACGAGCTGGCCGAGGTTGACCTCATCCCGATTGTGAAGCTCCTGGTTGGAGGTCACCCCGTGCAGGTGGCGGTGGACGATACCTTCGACGAGAAGGCCTACGCCAGGGCCATGCCCGTGTCCAGGAACCTGGCCATGTTCTTCTACTCCAGGGTGAAGGGGACCTTCATCCCCGCCATCCAGCTCCTGGTGGTCACGGTGAGGGACCTGGTCACGGGCGAGGTGTACCTGGTCCACGTAGACGCGTACGTGGCCAGGAAGGTGGCCGAGATGGCCAAGGCCGTGGGACAGGACCTGAATTTCTCCACGAAGGTGGACATGACCCTCCAGGTCCTGGACAGGTTGAGGAGGGAGCTCAACGTACAGGTCATAACCTTCGACTCCTGGTACGTGAACGGGAGGACCCTCCTCTCAGACGTGGTGTCCTCCCTCAAGTCCAGCGCACGGGTCGTCGAGGGTGACAGGTCCGTGCCCGTTGGACTCCTCCCCGAGGGAGAACACCACGTCACGTACCTGGGAGTCCCCTTGAAATTAGTTGTACTGGAGGACTATAAGGGTTACGGCAGGAGATACCTCTTCTCCACCGACCTCTCCATGTCCCCTGAGGAGATACTCACCGCGTGGGAGAACAGGTGGGACGTGGAGGTGGTTATAAGGGAGTTGAAGGCTCTGGGCCTGGAAAAGGGTTCGTTCAGGACGTGGAGGAGGAACCTGGGCTACGTCAAGCTCATCTCGATCACGTTGAACTTCCTCCTCTCCCTGAGATACGTCCTTGGGGAGAGCCTGGGTGTCGTGAGGCTCTCCCGCCTGCTTAAAACCCTTTACCTTGAGGTGGGTGATACCAAGAAACTGTTCAGCCTGAGGTAAGTTCCGAAAAGTGCTACAGTTTGTTCAACCTGGCTCGTTAGCAACAAATGAGCTCGTTAGCAACAAATGAGTAAGATCACTCAAGTTATTTAGCGGAACTTCGTTATACATTTTACAATATTCTCGACATTTTTTAGATAGAGTCTACATCTAAAAATTTATTCCTTCTGTAATTAATGAGAGTTTTTACTTAATTAATACTTGATAGAATTGTCCAAGGTTGAGGTAAAGTTCAACTTACAATGGATGCAAGACCTGTAGGTAAAGGGTATGTTTTTAAGCGTAAAAAGAGATACTAATTCATGGATAACAGACCGCTGATACTTGAGCTGGAGTCCTTCTTCTCAGCGCTATCTGACGGGACGAGACTGGAGATTGCCCTGTACCTGAGGGATCATGAGGCCACAGTTCAGGAGATATCCTCTGCCCTGGGGAAATCCCAGTCATTGATATCCCACCACCTGTCCTGCCTCAGGAACTGTGGGGTGGTGAACGTGGAGAAGAGGGGGAAATACTCGGTTTACTCCCTCAATGGTGAGGCCGTGAGGAGAATAATAAACGAGGCCATAGATCACGTGAGCAGACACAGCAAGTCAATCCTGTCCTGTGAGATAGTGAGAGAGGAAAAGGCTGGGAAGGTCACGCAACCCGGTTAATTACCTTTCAGCAGTTGGAAGAGCATGTTCATGAATTTGGATCTGTCTAGCTGGTAAACCACGTTCACATTGGGTTCCTTACCCAGTACTCCCAGGTAGTCTATCACTGTTGCTCCCCTGGTGAGGCAATCGCAATTCTCCACGTCCACGAACTGCCTCTCCACGTGGGTCGCAACCCCAGGGTCAAGGGCCACCGCCGTGGTGATCAGGTCGGGATGGGGATTCCCCTTCATCCTCTGCCTCGTCATGGCAAAGTTTCTGTAATGCGTGTAGAACTTCACGTACAGCTGACTCATCTCCGTGTTCATTCTCTTAATCTCCTCCCACTCCTCGTTAACCGTGTACTGTGTTATCAGGTCCCAGGAAACCATGGTTAGATCAAATCCCGCATTGAACACGAGCTTTGCAGCGTCAGGATCCACCCAGATGTTGTATTCTGCGGCGGGGGTTATGTTGCCGTGACCGTTTATGGTTCCTCCCATCACCCACACCTTCTTCAACTTCTCAGGGAGGGTTCTGTCCTTCAAGTATGCCATGGCCAGGTTGGTGAGAGGAGATATTGCGAGAAACTCCAGCTCCCCCGGGTATCTATCAGCCATCTCGAGGATGAAGTCAACCGCATGTTTCTTCTCTGGAGCGCTAGATGCCTCCAGTGCTGAATCACCTATTCCCCCGGTCCCGTGGACGTTCTCCACTGTCCTAAAATCTTTCACCAGAGGCCTCTCCATCCCTGGATACACGGGGACATTCACGTGGAAGTATCTCCTTGCGAATTCAGACGCCCATAGAGCGTTCCTAACCTCAACCTGGAAGGAAACATTTCCCTCCACAACTGTTATTCCGTGGACTTGAGCTCCCCTGTGAAGGAGAAGGAAAAAGCTGAAGATATCATCTTCAGCCGTGTCGCAATCTATGATGAAATGCCTCATGTGTCTTCTTTCATGCATGAACTAAAAGAAGTTTCTGGGATCACGGGCAGGGTCGGAGATAGATAGCACTAAGCCCTGCTTCGCTTCGCGCTATCAGCTCACGTGATCGCCAGTACCGCTTCATTTAATTGCTTTGCTGAAGAAATTCTCTCGTGATTAGACTTCTGGGATTCTTCGGAACGCTAGAGAGAGACATGGATGTTATTGTGGTAGCCGACACTTACTCTGAGGCGGAGGAGACCATATCCACTTTCTTGGTTCCTCTGAAGGAGGTAGACCTTCACGTACTCACCACAGGTGAGTTCGTGGAGCTGGTCAAGGAGGAACCCTTTTACGCCAATGTTTATCTCAATGGAGACTTCGTTCTAAAGAACCTAAGCGTGAAGATATCCTTAGACAGAATAAGGGAAAAGGCTAGGGAGAGGTTTATAGAGCAGTGCGCTAAGGGGATAGCCAATGCGGGATTGGCATATTATTACCTCATATCTAAGGGAATTTTCCCGAGGAACAGGGATGACGTAAGGAGAATACTGAAAATTGATCCAAAGACCAAGGGAGTGATGAAGCTGTGTCAGGGCTTGTAACAGTCCTCCCTCCCAGGTCCATTTCCTCCTGTCACTGTAGTCCCACAAACTAGAATGCATAAGAGGTCGATTTTCCCCTTAGCTAAACTCTTCATTTTTCTGATCTGGTCTTTTTCCCTAAAGAGTAGGGCTCTCGTCTGAGATGGGATTACTATGTAAACTCCTATTCTGAAATCACGCTGTGTTATCAACTCAGCAATGAAATCGCCCACTTTCCTGTATTTCTCGTCTAATATATCCAAATTCCTTTGGGATTTATGGATGAAAAGGTTTCCTATCTTTTTAACGATGCTATCCATGGCTTGACCCTTTAGATTTCCCATTGCCTTCAATTCGATGTATACTATTTCATTCTGTCTAACGCAAATTCCCTCAGGATGTGGAATAGGTGCCCTGACAACGTTATCGTTTTCAAAGGAGAGAAAAACGGAACAATCTAAACGTATACTGCAATCTCCTTCCCTTATCATGATCTCTGTTGGCATCTAGCCTCCCACTTCTCGTACAGGTTTAAACCGAGGTCCAGTAGCTTCTTGTTCACCTCAGAGAATATCTCGGTGTTATTGAGAATATCCCCAGCAGAGCGCTCCATTAAGGTTCCCTCCATGACGTGATAGAAAGAGACGTTAACAGGTTTAACGAACTCTACGGTATTACCAAATACATTCTTAAATTCCGTGAGAGCTTCATCTCCCAGGCAAGGAAGGTAGTAGCTTAGCATGGCGAGGGTTAGAAGAATAATTTCGCTATGAGTGGTAATAGCTATCCTGAATTTTCTAGCTAGAGAGTAGAGGATGAGAGCCATCCTAACCTGAGACATCACGTCTAGCTGGGTCTCTGGCTCCTCTATCAACACAAGTCCACCTCTACCATCTGAAAGGCTCAGCCTCAGAGCCGCCATCTCAAGGAGGCTGGAGGAGGAGAGGGTAACCGTAAGGCCATCAAGGAGTAGCTCACCACTCTCTAGCTTCATGTTCAGGTTAAACACTTTCCTTACCTCCTCGTCATCAGCTCCATTTCTGATCATCTCCTTACCCCTTTCAATCCAGTAGAAGGCACTCCTGAAGTACGGATCGATAAGGCTCACCTTATGAAAGAGTGCCAGGAATCTACCGTGATTGAGAAGCCTTACCGAAGGAACTTTCACGCTATCCCCTATCGGCTTCATCATTCGTGGGATCACAACTGAACGTAAATAGGAGATTATGCTTGCCCTGATCTTATTTGCTAGGGCACTCATGCAAAACTCACTGTCCATTACCGTACCAGATTTGGTCACTGAGACGTCAATACTACCGTTGACGAACCCGATCTCAATCGTGTAACTGGCTCCCGGGCATATGGGACCATACGAAGGGTAAATTCGCTTTTCCAGTCTCAGCATTTCGCTTTGCCTCTCGATTAAATCAAGGAGACCATTCACATCCTTCCCCTCAATAGTTAGCTTGGTATGGTTCAATGACGTGAAGCGCCTGGAGTACCTCTCCAATAACATCTCCACTCCGCGCCTAAAATCTATGGGGCGCGAGAATTGACCCCCTTCAACAAGGGATGGGATTTCAAGGTCACCTGTCATTAGCGTAGCCAGTTCGAAGGAGTTTGCCTCGTCAAGGAAGCACAGCCACGAGTATAGAGCCTTGAGAATGTACGATTTTCCCGTATTTGACCTTCCAAATATTACGGAGAGATCTCCTAGCTTCAGATCTGAGTTCCTTATGGGTCCCAGTTCCTTGATAGTCAGTTGCATTGGATTACATTTGATTATAACATATAAATCCCCCTCAAATTACAGGGATAGTTGCTTTGTGTTTTAGGGTTACCCAGGGAAGTGATCCGGTTTGAAGGGCCTGTTGTGATTAAGGTCTATTTTTACAATGTCGCCAACCTGTGCCACTATCTTACTCTAACTCGCTGACTGTTCCATCATTATAGTGTAAGGGATGTTGGCGACACCCCTTTCACATCTCGAGTAAATTATCATGAAAAGAGGACTTGGGGGAAGTTCCTCTCGACATTTTGACGCACGCATCAATCTAACTCCTTGATTAGATTGCGTGCCTCCTTATCCTCCACAAGTGCTTAGGGAAACCTTCAATAAAACATGATGAGATCAACTGGCTGTAGAAATCGCGTGTGATTGAGACCCTAATAACGCTTTTTACCCACTCTTCCCGGTCTATGCTATGGGGGTTCAACACGTTAACAGTTTAGCCCTGGTGACTGGGGGCGCAAGTGGCATAGGCTACGCCATATCTCAGAAACTGGCGGAGAGGGGATTCAACGTTGCCATAGGCGATCTCAAGAACTACGAGGAGAGTGCAGAGAACCTGAAGAAGCTAGGCCTTCCAGTTGTAGGTCTTCCCCTGGACGTCACCAGCTGGGACTCCTGTGCCCAGTTCGTGGAGGCTTCGCTCTCCCACTTCCGCACCGACCACGTGGATGTCCTGGTTAACAACGCCGGGATAATCAGGGACTCGCTCTTCGTGAAGATGTCAAGGGAGGACTGGGACCTGGTGATCAGGGTTCACCTCTACGGGGCTTTTAACATGACCAAACAGGTTGTGGAATCTATGATATCAAAACAGCACGGGCGAATAGTTAACATGTCCTCCCTTAGCTGGACAGGTAACGTGGGGCAGGCCAACTACGCGTCAGCAAAGGCCGGCCTCATAGGATTCACCAAGACCCTAGCCAAGGAGCTGGGGAGATACAACATCACTGTGAACGCCATAGCCCCCGGTTTCATAGACACTCCCATGACCAGGAGTGTGCCTGACAAGATCAGGGAGAAGTTCATGGAGAGGCTGGCCATAAGGAGAATAGGTGATCCCGTGGATGTGGCTAACCTGGTGGCCTTCCTGGCATCAGATGAGGCGTCATACATCACAGGAGAGGTAATAGGTGTGACCGGGGGTCTAACCTTCTAGGTGGTATCATGATACTGGGTTTCGGTAGCGTTGTTCAGAAAACCTACCCAGGCACCACCTTTCAGTTGATGTCTTCCGCCGTGGATCAGGCCCTGGAGATGGCCCAGCTCACCAGGGATAAGATTGATGGTATAATTGCGACCTTCCTCCCTGGTACCTTTGACGGAAACGTGGCCCTCCATTTCTACACAAGTCAGCTTGCCCAGTATCTTGGAATAAGGCCTAGGTTTCTGGATTACGTGGATTTTGGAGGGGCATCCGCTCTGGCCATGCTGTACAGGGCGGAGAAGGCGGTGGCAAGCGGAGATGCCGATAACGTCATCCTCCTGGTTGGGGGAAAGGCTTCCCCGGTGAGGGAGAAGAGGGTCACCGCAGATTCCGTGGATAGGGCATTCTCAGGTATCAGGCTGACCCCCTTTGATGAGGTCTTCAGGGTCTACGACGACATGAACCCTGTAACGGACTACGCCCTCGTGGCAACCAGACATTCCCACCTCTTCGGTACCACCGACGAGCAGAGGGCCAGCATTGCAGTGAAGCAGAGGTTCAACGCTCAGGGTAACCCCAGGGCCATGTACAGGGATCCACTCAAGGTGGAGGACGTGCTCTCCTCCAGGATGATAAGCACTCCCCTTAGACTTCTGGAGATTGTGTACCCAGTTGATGGCTTTCACGTGTTCGTTGTGGGGAAGAGCGGAGGTAAGTCCAACATGAGGCCACTCTCCATAAAGTACTTTGGCGAGGCACACTGGCCTGAGATGCCACCCGAGTTACCGGACATAGTCTCAACGCCCGCAGTTGAAAGCGCCAGGGGTGCGAGGAGTTTACTGGAGAAGGTGGATTGCTTCCAGCTCTACGACTCCTTCACCATCACTGTCCTCCTGCAGATAGAGGACATAGGGCTCGCAGAGAAGGGAAAGGGAGGTAAGTTTGCCCAGGAGGTGGACTTCACCTACAAGGGGGAGATCCCCATAAACACTGGAGGTGGTTCACTTAACGTGGGTCAACCAGCGTACATGAGCGGTGGGGTTATCCTGGAGGAGGGGCTAATCCAGTTAAACGGAATGGGAGGCCCGAGGCAGGTGAAGGGTGTGGACACCGTTCTCCTTAACGGGATCGGTGGATGGAACAGGGCCCACTCCACCACGCTGGTACTGGGTGAGTGAAATGACCTTCAATGAAGGTAGAATAGAGTACCTCCACTGCGAGGAGTGCGGGCACAATTTCTTCTACCCAAGGGACAGATGCCCCAGATGTCACGGCAACAGGCTGGAGAGGAGGACGAGCTCAGGGAATGGAAAAATTTTCTCGTATACAGAATTCCAGGGCGGAATTTACGCAATAGTGGAGATGGATGAGGGGTTCAGACTCTACGCCAACGTCAGGAATAAGGTGAAGATAGGGGACAGGGTGAGGGCCGTGCAGGGAAAGGGAAGACCAGAATTCGTGAGAGAGCCATGAACCTATATAGCTCTACAATCACTATATATTTTACTATTTTTATGTAAGTAATGGTTATTTTCAGGATAGAAACCCTTTTGATATGAACACCTGGAAATTGATTTCCACAGTTTTGGTAATCCTGTTCGTGGCCTCCTTTTTACCCACAGCCCATGCGGGCGAGGCCTCCTCCACTGCCACCCCAATAAAGCACGTCATCTTCATAGAGCTGGAAAACCATGCCTTTGACAGCATATTCGGTACGTATCCCTTTGGTTACCCAGTGATAGAGAACAACATAACCATGTCGTTGATGAGACCGGTGAACTACATCTACAACCTCTCTCTTCTTACCCTACTCATGCAGAGCCACGGGAACGTGACGTGGATATCAGTTCCGTCGGGGAAGGATTACCTTCATCCCTACTACGCCAACTCCACAGTCCTGAAGGATCCTGTTGAGGGATACTCCAACTACCACGAGGACTGGAACTGGGGTAAGATGAACGGTTTCGTGAACGGTTCAGGTCCCCAATCCCTCGCCTACATCTCGTATGAACAGGTCCCTCTCCTGTGGGATTACGCAGAGGAATACGTTTTGTTTGACAATTACTTCTCCCCCACCCTATCCGTGACTGTTCCAAACAGGATTGCGTACATCACTGGCTTCCCAACCCAGGTGGAGAGCGACGCACCGCAGTTCGGATTGATACCCCTCAACGACTCAATACTGTATCAGCTCACGGAAAACAACATTAGCTGGGGCTGGTACGAGTACGGCTACTCAAGGGATTTCCAGCTGTTGTCTCCAGACCTCTACCTAGGTTACAACAACACCGCACCTCTCCCCGTGAGCCTGCTGAAGGGAGCAAACCAGTGGAATTCACACTATCACGATCTAACTGACTTCCTAGCTCAGGCAAAGAACGGAACCCTACCCTCCGTCTCCTACGTGATGTTCACGGGTCCCATGGGTTACGACGATCATGTGCCGGGTTACGATATGCATCCTCCCTTCAACACTACGCTTGCCATGATAGCCCTTGATAACGTGATAAATGCAGTAATGACAAGTCCTGAGTGGAACTCCACGGTGATCTTCATCACCTTCGACGAAGGAGGTGGATATTACGACCCTGTCCCACCACCCATAGTGTATGGGTTTGGACTGGCGAACGCTCCCATCCTCTCCAAGTTGTTACCGGGTTACTTCACCCTGGGACAGAGGATTCCACTGCTCATGATATCTCCCTACGCCAAGGAAGGATTCGTGGATAATTACACTGCCTCAGGCTACTCCATCCTTGCCTTCATCGATTACAACTGGCATCTCCCCTACCTTAACCCCATAGTGAAGGAGTTCGGCCCCAATGCCATCCTGTATGGACTCAACTTCACCTCTCCCAGGGCTCCTCTGGTCCTGACTCCCGAGAACTGGACCTATCCCGTACCATTGCAGTATCCCATACATTACGGATACGTTGCCACCATAAACAACAACTACACAGAGTACAACCAGCTGTATCACGTCATGAGTATGGGCAACTACTCCCTCCCAGAGTACTTCACGCAGGGAAACGTGGTTCAGGGAAGTACAGCTTCAGGCCAAAACTCAAGTCAGGGATTTCCTTCTCTCCTCCTCATGATCCCGGTGCTTCTGGTAATAATAGGCATAGGCCTCTATCTGGAGAGGAGAAAATGAGACCTATATAGAAACTGTAGACTACATAGATCTAATTAGACCTATATTCCACACTTTTTCTATATGTGTAAATCCTAATTTCCCCAACCCATCTAGCTCTACCATGAACTACATACTTGTGGGAATAGTTCTTGGACTGGTTCAAGGGATAAGCGAGTGGCTACCCATCAGCAGTAAGACACAGGTGTTGATAGCGTCAACCTTCCTCCTCGGTTTGCCCTTCTCTCTGGCCTATTCATTCGGACTCTTCATGGAGATAGGGACCATCTTCGCTGCAGTCATCTACTTCAGGAGGGAGATAGTTCGACTATTCAAGGCAATGGTGGGCAGGGGTACCGCTCTGGATCTCAAGTTATTGAAGTTCGTGATCATCATAACCGTGATTACGGGTCTGGTGGGAGTTCCCCTTTACCTCTTTGTGATAGACCTAGTTACGTCAGCGGTGGTGGGAATACCAATGACCATTCTGGGAATAATCCTCATCCTGGACGGGGTGGTAATATACTTGACCAGAAGGAGATACGTTCCCAGAAGAGGATTGGAGGAGCTGGGATGGAGAGACATGGTGATCATAGGCCTCGCCCAGGGTCTGGCGGCGCTCCCTGGGGTCAGCAGATCGGGAATGAGCACATCGGCCATGATATTGCTGGGCGTGAAACCTGAGGAGGCCTTCAGGCTCTCCTTCATCTCCCTGATACCTGCAGCCCTAGGAGCAATAGGTGTCACGGTCCTTTTCAGTAAAGCTGAGGTAGTTCAGGCCGTTCATCTCATAAATGTAACAGGACTGGCTGTATCTATGATAGTGGCCACAGGCATAAGTCTAGTGCTAATAGATGCTCTGCTCAAGTTTGCCAGATCCGGGAAGGTCCTTGTCCTGGTGTTCACCCTGGGACTGCTGGCGATCCTGAGCGGGTTGCTCAGCACCGTTTTTGGAGGATAAAACGTCCACGCCCTCTTGCACTCCTCGCTCTCCTAAACTTTTAACTCCATCACCTAATCTAGAACCATGAGCGTTAGGGAAAGGCTCCTGGTCAGCATGACAGTGGCCCTGATTCTCACAGTGCTCTCAGAGGGACTGATTCTTCTGGTAATCTCGTCGGCCCTCAGGATACCTCTTCTGCTGATTTTCCCGCTCCTCTTCGTTTTCTGGCTCTTTCAATGGTTCATCTCACCATACCTTGTGGGGAGAGGAGGGGTTGAAGTCTTCATCAACGATCCCGAGTACGGGTGGATAGTACAGATGGTTCGAGAGATTGCAGTGGCGTCAAGGGTTTCTCCGCCAAGGGTTTTCCTGGTTGATGCCCCCTATCCCAACGCCTTCGCCTATGGTAACAGTGTTTCAGGAAGGAGGGTCGGTATTACCCTTCCCCTTCTTCAAATACTGGATATGAACGAACTGAGAGCTGTGATAGCTCACGAGATAGGTCACCTTAGGCATAGGGACGTGGAGATCGGAATGACCCTTGGACTCATTCCCACCGCCCTAGGTTACATCAGCACTCTCCTCATGAATGTGGGCTTTCTGGCGATTCTCTTCGCCGGGGACGAGTTTGAGTTCCTTTTCGCCCTCCTCGCCTTAGCCCTGGGTTTCATCCTCCTGGTGGCCACTCTCACGCTTCAGATTTTCGTCCTCTGGTTCAACAGGTTAAGAGAGTCATATGCAGATTACAACTCCTATCAGGTGCTGGGAGAGGGGTCAGGTGCCCTAGCCACTGCCCTGGCAAAGATAGAGCTTTACATGCAAAAGATCAGACTGGATCCATTCACAGGGATCATTGTAACGGCAGCCCCGGTTAGGGTTGAGCAACAGGAGCCCCTCCTCGTGGTGAGGGAGTGGCTGAACAGGAAGGTCAGCGTTTTCACGGACATCCTGTCCACTCACCCTCATCCAGCAAGGAGGGTTCAGATGCTCTACAGGCTCATCAGGGAGGGAGGGTGACCAAGCTCACCAAGATTCCTAGTAACATTTTAATGGTAATACCATATCATCTAAACTTTTTAGACAGTCACACGGTTAACCTTTAAAATCTACTCAATTCATATACCTTGATGGATCCAAATCCCTTCAGTAAGAACCTGGACAAGTTCTCTTGGTCCAGGGTGCATACCTTCGCGTTCATAGCCTTCTCGGCGGGATTTTTCCTTGAGGCCTACATTTTTGGCATGGCCTCCATTGCAACCGGCTGGGTCTCCGTTCCCAAGTTCCTCACCAGTACACTCCTGGCGTGGGCTCCCCTCTGGCTCATAATAGGGATAATAGTGACCGGACCCCTCTCTGACAAGCTGGGAAGGAAAACCATGTTCTACATCACCATGACGCTTTACGGTGTGGGTGCGGTTGGCCTGGTTTTCAGCGGAACCTACTACCTTATCCTCCTATTCCTGGCGCTCATGCTCTTCGCCGCCGGGGGAGAAATGAACACAATAATGATTGCAACTCACGAGATAATGCCCAGGAAGCACAGGAGTAAGGCCTTCTTCCTTGAGCTAAACTTCATCAATGTGGGAGGTTTCGTCCTGGGCCTGGTGGGTTACCTGGTTCAGAATCAGACCGTGTTCTTCCAGAGACTCATGATAGGCGTCACGGTCCTCATTGTGCTCATGGTCCTGATCTACGCGAGGCTGAAAATACCCGAGTCCATAAGGTGGCTGGAGAAGCAGGGCAGACTGGAGGACGCTGAAAAGGAGATGAAGAAGTACTTCGGAGATGTGAAAATAATTTCCCAGGAGGAGCTGAGACCCAAGATCAAGGTAAAGAAGTTGCCCACTTGGTTTAAGCTTTTCGTGGCCATAGTGGTGGCGGCTGCGAACACCATAGGCTATGGGCTGATGACTTATGTACTAGGCCCATATTACTTTCCCAGTCAGACTGCCCTCATAATACTGGTCACAAACCTGGCTGAAATGGCTGTGGGATTCGTGATCGGAGCTTTCGCGGACTCGCTGAGCAGGAAACTCCTGCTTCTAATTTCCTTTGTCGGCGCCACAGGGTTCACTTTCCTCATCATGGGTACCATTCCCGCGTGGAGCGTCAACCTCTCCCTGTTTTACTCCCTTCTGGTGTTGCTGAACATATTCGTGGGGATCTCCTACCTCACGGAGGACGCGTTGAAGAGCGAAATATGGCCCACGCTCAGGAGGGGTACCCTGACGGCAATAGCAAGGTTCATATCAATTGGAGCGTACATTCCCACCATCTACCTGACCAGCAACTTCAGCATCTTCCAGTACACCCTGTTTAACGGTCTGGTATGGGCAGTGGGTACGGTGGCTGCTGTTCTCTGGTTTGTGAAGGGATATGAGACAGGCAAGGGAGTGAGCGTGGACTAGGTATCGGGAGAGCTGGAAGGGACAAAGGTGTAATCTTTTTTTTATGAAGAGAAATCTTTTTAAGTGTGGGGCTGTTCGCTCCTGTAATCTTGGTTGATCTCGAGAGGGGAGATCATCCTCTCCACCTTTGTACCCCTCAGTCGTCGCTATTGAACCTCGGGGTTCGTCTCCCCAATCTGTCCTCACGGTTCATTGTTTCACGAAGTTCTGAACTCTTCCAATAAAAACTCGTATGGCGGAAATCCCTATCTATCTGTTGTCCATCCTTCTAACCTCCCTCTAATCCCGGCTAACAACAATTCTCTCGCCCTAGTCAATTCGTAGCCATGATTTAACCCCTTGTTTCTCTCTCCTTGATGGAGTCGTCGGCGCGCGTAACCTGGATGAGCCTTGAGTTCAGTTCGTCGTAAAAGTCAGGTTAAAAGTCGTTCTCAAGCTTGGATCGACCACGTAAACCTTGTTGTCACAAAGATTCGGAAAGTCTCGCCCTTCGGAGTGGGATAGTTCACAGGTAAGCCACTGCCTCAGTTTCTGACCGTATCTGGACGGGGGAAAAGAGCATATGTGCCTCACTAATTCGGTTTGCCCATACCTCCAACGTGGTCTTATTCAGGTCCATCTCCCGCTGATCCACAAGAATCTGCTTCATCCTCAACGTTCACGGGGTGTCTGTGGAGGTCTCAGTAAAATGGTCTACCATACTATACCAACTCTACATGGACTTGGTATAGTATAATGTACCAACACGTGGACACGTCAAAGCCTTTACTCCAGGAAGGGATAATTAGGAATCCTCGCTCTAAACATTTCCTGGAGATTCCTTGGATTACTGCACCTCTCACGGGATTGATACATGAAAAGGTAATAGAATCCTCTCTGGCCCGAGGCAGATCATACCGTGAATTCAAGGGTTTTACCCACGGATCTACTCCCGGTCAAGAGTTTTACCTTTTCAAACAATTGTGAGGTAGCTCAACTGTGATCAAGGTAAAGAGGACATGGGAGGCATGAGGATAACGCGTTTAATTTCAGCGTACCACGTTACTCTCCCTAGAACTTCTCTCATCCTATTCCGCTACTTACCCCGGACTTGGCCAGCAACATGACGATACCCGCCATCTTGATCACGTCCCCTACTATGGACACCATGCCCGCGTTAAAGAGGAAAAGCGGAAGACCGGCTGTGAAGATCACAGCACCCCAGAAGAAGAGCGATGAATAAAGTCTCGATATCTTGTTTGCCGTGATATAAATGGATATCCCTGCAATTGGCTCCAGGGTGTAACCTGCCAGGATTATCTCCACTCCCAGAAATAGATGTTCAAATGCCAGAACCAATCCCACGAGTGTTATCACCATTGCGCTAACGGCCATATAGTCCATGATCCACGGCTTCTCCAGTTTGCTCATTCTGTAGCTCATGTAAGATGGTATGGCCATTACCCACACCACCGCCATTATGGCGAGAAAGGGTTCAGAGAGCGCATACGAGATGCCGTGAATCTCAAGTAGGGCCAGTCCATAGAGAATTACGAGTGAAGCTATCAGGCTAATTACGTTTCCTTGAAATAGATATTTCCTGTTCATATATTTCAGTTCACGGAAAAGAACTTAAACTATTGTTAAACCATATTTTAATCCTGGACCAGTTGAACTGGACCCCGTTATCTCCCCCCGAGGATTGCTTTATCCTGGAGAAAATTCGATGATAGGGGCAGAGGCGTTAGACATCCACCGAAACCTAGCAGGACTTTTAAGCCGGCGTGTTCACTCTCCATAATGATTGCAGGGCCTTCACTTAGGGAGTTATTGAGCCCTCTCACCCAACCCGAGATCCTTGAGAGGTCTACCGGTGACATCTCAGTAACCTATTTCGGTACCAGCATCTCTTACCCCAGACTAAGGGAGCTAGTTGAGGGAACATCCTCCCTACTGGCAGACCTGGGGGTAGGCAAGGGGGACGTCGTTATTCTCTCCACTCAGAATATTCCGCAGTTCCTGATAGCTGAATACGCAGTGTGGAGAAGGGGTGGAATAGTCCTGCCAGTGAATCCAGGTTACACGGAGAGCGAACTTGCCTACCTGGTTCAGGACTCCGGCGCAAGGCTCATGATCGCTTCCTGCGAATCCCACATCACAACCAGGGTTCCAGTGGTAAGGACAAATCCCCATACCTTCCATGAGGTGGAGGGATGGAACGTTCCCGACTGCGAGGAGGAGCTGGTCACGGGGGGTAGGGCTGACAAGGTCTTGGTGTCCCCAGATGACGTTGCCGTTCTCATGTACACATCCGGCACAACTGGTAAACCCAAGGGGGTGCCCATAACCCACCGTAACCTCTTTGCCTCCTCCCTCATTTATACAACCTGGTTCAGGTTCACCTCCGGGGACAGGGTACTCGGGATTGCTCCCTTCTTTCATGTAACTGGACAGGTCTTTCATGTGACCACACCCATCATGGCGGGGGCTGAAATCCATACGTCGTACAGGTTCGATCCCAGGAGAGCCCTTCAGACAGTGGAGAGGGAGAGGACAACTGTTACCATGAGCGTGGCCACGGCGTACAGGGCCATGCTGAACTCCTATTCTGGAGAGGACCTCTCTTCCATGAGACTGTGGTCCTCGGGAGGGATGCCCATGCCCAGAGCCTTAGAGGAGGAATGGAGGAAGGTGACCGGATCCTGGATTTACATGGCCTGGGGGCTCACCGAGACAACTTCACCTGCAACGCTTTGGCCCTATCCCTACGAGGGTAACCTGCCCGTAAACGAAATGGGGGTGGTGAGCTCAGGCGTACCCGTTTACAACACGGAGATCAGGCTGGAGGACGGTGAGCTTCTGGTGAGGGGACCTCAGGTCGTGAGGGGATACTGGAAACAGGAGGAGTTCAGGGACGGCTGGCTTCCCACGGGAGATGTTGGGGAGATAAGGGATGGATGGGTTTACGTTATAGACAGGAAGAAGGACGTGATAGTGACCTCCGGTTTCAAGGTGATGCCAAGGGAGGTCGAGGAGGTTCTGCACCTTCATCCTGGGGTTGATGAGGCGGTTGTTGTGGGTTTACCCGATGAGTACCGAGGGGAGAAAGTGGTAGCCTTCGTCAAGCCCAGAAAAGGGGCGACCCTGAACCTTGACGAGTTGAAGGAGTTCTGCAGGACCAGGCTGGCCCCCTATAAGGTACCCAGAGAGATCAGGATAGTGAATGAGATTCCAAAGACAGGCTCAGGGAAGATAATGAGGAGGGCGTTCAGGGAGGGATCCCACTCTTGACGTAGGGGCCTGTTGTGACACTAACGCACTCCTGGATATGACCGTAGGGAGACCATCAATTTTTCACGGATCGTGAGAAAGTGCAGGGGTTGAAGCTCCGGTACCCCTTCCCCTCAAACGAGGGCACGTCCTCTCTCTTGCGTATATGAGAGTTAGGGGCAAGGATCACCTTCCCCCAGTGAACTGGTTACTCTTTTAATTTACCTCCTTGATACTTGATCGCTGTTATGCCTTAACTTGATAGTTTTCATTCTACCCCAGTCTTCTCCCCTCATAATTTGATCATTTTTAAGTTAATCAAGACTCGCAATAAATGAAACTAATAGAAAAGTTTAAATTGTTCCATTAGTAAGATATAGCAGTGGCCTCACTTGTACAGAAAACTATTAGTGGGATATGATGGATCGGAGCACGCCAGGAGGGCATTGATTCACGCCATTCAGCTGGCCAAGCTTCATTCAGCCAAGGTGATAGCTGTGGAGGCAATAGACTCAGATCACTTTGTGCTGGAGGGATATTACAGGGAGGATCACGTTAAGATCAAGGAGAGGGTCATGTCCCACACTGAGGAGGTAAGGAGGATCTCACGTGAGCACGGGATTGAGGTGGAGTTTAAGGTGGCGAGAGGTCCTCCCGATCAGGTTATCTCCAAGTTCGCAGAGGAGGAGGACGCGGATCTCATAGTTCTTGGAACCAGGGGTCACAGGGGACTGAAGAAGGTTTTTCTGGGAAGTGTGAGTTCCTCAGTTGCGGAGAGGACCAAGAAGCCGGTTCTGGTGGTGAAGTGAGCTCACCAGTTCAAGAACGGGCAGGCAATTTGCGGTAAGTGTTAAGGTTTTCCCGCCACCCGAGCCCTGTTGAACCATATGATGTCATCACGTGTGAAAATCTTGATATGAGTCAATATTCATGCGCGTTTATCCCAGTCCTGGCAGGGAGCTTGTTCAGGTAAGAATCCAAAAACAAAATTAATCACCTACCCATGTGTCTGGATCACGGGGAATTTGGAACAAGTTTAAAGCAGTCCGGAGATCAAAACTCCCATGCGTTATGTGATGCTTACCCTTGTCCTTCTCTCCCTTGTCACTCTGTATCCCCAGGTTCACGTCCATTCCGCCCTTCCGGTTCAGGTGCCCCGTCACCTTCACGGTGATCCCTCCTCCTACTTCTACCTTCTTCCAGGATATTACCAGACCTTCTCGTGCACCATTTACTCTGGACAGAACATGACGGGACAACTCACCTCCTCCAATCCCGTCACCCTCCTCGTCCTGAACTCCACCGAGTATCAGGAGTATTCATCCACGGGCTCCTCCGCGTCCATCTTCTCGGCATATGGGGTGAATATATCCTTCAACGTGGGCCCACTTCAGGGAGGTCAGTATTACGTGGTGGTGGAGAACAACAACTCCCTAATTGCCAACATTTTCCTCACCTACAGAGGGATCCCCCTTGTCCCCTTCACCGTTCATTCCTCCCCACCGGCACCCATTGGGATAGCTGACTACGGCGTTGATAATACCTCAACCGGGTTGAAGGGCTACGTGGTGAAGTTCAACGAGGCCATTGGTAAGTTCACCATATACTCAATCTCAGCCTACAACGCCACTCCTCCCCAGGGAATATCTCCCTACTCAGCCTCCCTTCAGTTCAACCTAGTGCTTCAGGTCAACACCTTGAGGGGAAGTTACCAGTACTGGCTCCAGAACGTTCCCATCTTCCTTACAAACAACCACACGGTACTTCTCGTGGATAACGTGTGGAACCTCACCAGCTACCCGTCAGTCCTCTCCAACTCCACGGTGTCTGGACAGGGGCACGTTTACTCCTTTGGCAGGGGATATTACACAGAGTATTACTACGCCTATGGAACCTCCAACTTCAGCTATACCATACCTTTCTCAGGGGAGCTTTACGTGAAGGTGAATCCCGTGTCCCAGGGGGTCCTGGTCATGTTCGGGTTCTATAACGGAACCATGAACTGGTACGATAACGTCACCATTCATCAGAGTGGAGTGAGGAGTGCCTACCTCCTCGTGGATGGATTTAACACCACCGGGAGCGGAAGCAGATATGACGCCGAGCTCGTGTTCGGGGGAGGAGGAGGCGGGGAGATAACCTACTTCAACTCCATGAACGCAAGTCTCTCCATGTCCTACCTTGTGAACGGATCCCCAGTCACCCCCAGGGAACTTTACGGGTACGGAGCTGACACTGCAGAGGCTGCGGACAACCTGAAGACCTCCCTCGTGAATGGGGAGCCCGTGGTCACGGTGGGACAGGAGAATTTCTTCGAACCGCTCTACCCGGTTCAGGGCCTCGCGGGCCACTTCTCCTTCCATGTGGTGAGGGCAGAGGAGGGCTCCCCAGTACTTGTGAACGTGAGCGTCCAGGTGCTGAACGGAGTGGGACCTTACATCTACAGGTTCTACCTGGATCACGTCCTGGTGAGGGAGGTGAGCGGTACCTCAAGCCTATCCATCCAGCTGGATCTGGGAGTTCTGAGCGCGGGGCCACACAATCTAAGCGTGGTGGTCGTGGATGGGCTGGGTCAGTCCGTGACAGGATCAACCCAGTTCTCGGTGGGAAGCGGACCCGTGGTGACCATAAATGCCCCCACCCTCTTGGATTACGGTCAACCCCTGACGGTTAACCTTCAATACTCGGGGGGAACTCCACCCTACACCGTAACCCTCTACGTGAACGGAACACCCCACCAGGTTAGCGGGAACGCGGTAACCCTGACCCTGCAACCTGGAACCTACGTGATCTTCGCAACCGTGACCGATTCGCTGGGAGTGTCATCCTCCTCAAACAGGGTGATGGTGAAGGTGAACCCGGATCCCAGCCTTACGTTATCCTTCCCCACGATCTTGGATGTTGGCCAGGGAGGCAACATCACCTACTCGGCGTCAGGGGGAACTCCACCCTACCACGTTGTGGTATACCTCAACGGAACACCTGTGGGAAATCACGTAACCTTCACCAGGCCTGGAATTTACCTGATCACGGTGATCCTGAGGGACAGCCTGAACTACACCGTAACTAGGTACCTGACCGTGACAGTGAACCCGGACCCCCAGGTGAACCTCTCCTCCTTATCTGTCCTGGATGCCGGGCAGGTTAATCCGGTGAACGTGACCGTGTCGGGAGGAACCCCACCCTACAGAGTGGTGTACAGCGTGATGGGTCAAACCTTTACCAGCCTTGTGAACGGTAGTCTCTCCATACCCCTTTCCCCTCCGCCCGGGAACTACACCCTCAGAGTCACAGTGGTGGACTCCCTTGGGGTCTCGGTAACCAGAAATGTGACGTTCCAGGTGAACCCGGACCCGTCCCTGACCCTGGTTTACAATTCCACGATCACGGATCAGGGCGTTCCCATTTCCCTACAGGCCAGGTATTCCGGGGGAACTCCACCCTACCAGCTAGAATGGTCCACAGGCTCCTCCTCTCCCGGGATACTCTTCAACGATCCCCCGGGAAACTACACTGTAACCGTTAACCTGAGGGATGGAGCGGGGTTCACCCTGAGCAGGAGCGTGACTCTTGTGGTTCATCCGAGGCCTCAGGTTAACTTCACTCTACAGCAGACCTCCCTGTTCCTGGGCGGGGCACTGGTTGCCTCATCCCATGTGATTGGAGGGACTCCTCCATACTCCTACACCTGGTTGCTGAATGGAAGGGATGCGGGTAACGGGAGTGAACTCAACCTTACCCTCTCGCCTGGAGAGTATAACCTCACCCTTGTGGTCAGAGACTCCCTGGGGGTCCCCACCACGTATGGCATGTCCGTGAACGTGGGTTACGGCTACGTCGTGTACTTGTTTCCCGCGGCCGGAGTGCTTGCGGTGGTGGTGTTGGTGTTAAGAAGGAAATGAACCAAAGCTGAGTGAGAAAAGGTGAGCCTGAATGAATGAGATTAGTCTCTTGTTCCATTTTTATTCGATATGCCCAAATTTTATCCAGAATCAGTGTATAGAAATTAATCAAAAGCTACTGGATAGATTTTGAGTGAATATGTATAGTTATTCAGCCTTCCTCGATTGAAACAACGTAATAAATATGGATCTCCAAAATCCCGATACACCTCCTCAGTGGGCAGTGGAGAAGCGATTATTTAATGCCTTCAGATACCAGGCCTAGTTTCCAAGAGTTAATATGAAACTAGAGAAAATATATTTTAGTTATTATTACATGAGTAATATATTACCCACCCGTATCTTTTAACGTCACTAACGGAAAACCATATAAGTGTCATGTGTAATCTATTACACATGTCATATGACCCGAGGAGAAACATTTACCTCAATCTGTTCTCAGGTGTAATCAGCGAGGCGGATATTGTTAACATCCTGGGATATATAGAGAACGAGACGTCAGCCAAGGAACTTGAGGAGAGGAGCGGAATAAGCAGGAAATCCATATACAACTGGACCCATGGTAAGGTTGAAACTATATCTAGGGAGAGCAGAAGAAAATTCCTAGAGGCTCTTTTCGACATTGTGGGTGTAGAGAGGAGTCTGCTTTACCTTGCTAAATCTAAAAGGGTGACTTACATTAGATTACTCGGAGCACTCCTTGAGAACAACGTAGACATCTCTGAACTTCAGGTGATAGTTCATGGTAACATCATAACCAACAAGACGCCAGTTACACGACTCAAACCCGAATCCCTTCTATCCCAGAGCAACGAATATTTCTCTGCCGAAGGTGACACCAGCAAGAGCCAGTTATCGTCTGAAATTTCACTACCCAAACAACTTAATAAGTAGACGAGGTGTATCTTTTTGATAAATATTAAGAGAGAATTTGACTACGAAATTAAAAAGCTGGAACCTAATATATACGATATCGATCTGCAGGATAAGGGAATCAAAGGAAAGTTAGTGGTTTATGCTGTGGTGACCAACATCTATGAAAGGGAGGACCAGGGCAAAGAGCTAGAGGACAGGATTTTGGTTCGTTTCAACATCAATGTGGGTTTCAGGAATCAGGGTGAGAGAAGGTACACAGAGGAGCAGAAGCCATCAAGTCAGCTAGATATACTGGAAATGGTCAAAGTTGTTCAGGAGCCCTTCACAGAGTATGTGCTCGAGGATGGAACCACGCTGAGGACAAGGTACGTGCCTACACATATCTACTTGATGGAGGGTGCTAGGGACATGGTTGGGGATCCGATTTTCACGGTAAAGGGTTCATTACTAGTCTCACTTGCAAAATAGATTAGGGTCCATCAACGAAGCCTCCAAGTCAAACCCCGTTACTTTGGACGTAATGTCTACGGCGGAGTATATGCAATAGGGAGTAAGCGGATAACACTGGTGGTTACCCTCACGTATTTCTCTCGATATATTTTGAATTAACTCATGTCTCTCCCACTGCTCTAGGATATCCTCAATGGAATAGCCGTCCCTCTCACTCACCTGATAGAGAAGCATAGAGAGAGTAAATTTACTACTCGTTTGATACAAGTCTGAAGAGAAATATTTGAATTCTTTTGTGAGGTTCTTACATATCAGGGAAAATGTGAGGGAATCAACTAAACCTTCTAGAACTTCTTTCAGTATAGGATCGCTTACATCCCTGTGATATCTCCAATGCAAAACTTCGTGTAACACCACCCTCACGTGGATATAATTATCCATAGAATAAGGAAAAATTGTAATTTTCTTTTTGTGAGGGTCATATATACCCTCTAAGTTGTTTGAGGTAGAGAATGGTCTTGGAACAACTTCAAAGTCTGCTTGGATGACGTTAATTCTCGAAATCATTATTAGCCTTTCCAGTACCTCCTGCCTATACTTCAGCTTTTCCTCTTCACTACGGCTAATATAGGAGTCAAAGGAGATGCAGAGATTGCATCCACAGGCCATAAATTTGTTCTCCCCATTAAACCTTTAACCACTTACTAATCATTTTCTAGTATTATTGTCCACATGTCAGCTTCCAATATATCACCCGGAAATCGACACTAACCAGGAGCCCTTTTAATGACCGAAAGTTTTAGTTAAGTTGATGACTCTTCCCCTCGTTGAAAGGCCTGACAGTATCACGGTAGACATGCTGGAGAACGCGTACCTCTCCACATTCACGGAGAGGCCGGGGCTGGAGCAGGTAAACGCTTGGAAAAGCAGCCTGGAGTTCCTCAGAAACAGCGGGATCAAGACTCCGGTCATAGTGGAAATGCCTATCCTGGGTGGCGAGAGGGCGGATTTCGTTTTTGTGGACGATCAAAGAGGCCTGGTAGTGGAAATGAAGGGATGGAAAAACGTCAGGGTCCTAGATGATTACCTAGTAAAGGCTGACGGTGGGATACATCTTAACCCGTGCTATCAAGTTGAAAATTATGTGAATAAATTAAATTATTTCCACTCCTCCAACGTCAGATTTGAGGGAACGGTTGTCATGTACAACGCCAGGGACGTGGAGTTAGAGTGTGACGTAATCACAGAACCTAGGGAGTTAAGGGATGCTGTGAACTCTCTGGGCCCCGTCAATCAAGAGGCGCTCGATAGAGTTCTCAGGGGGAAGTTTCACATCACCGACGCCCTTGTTAGCCTTCTGGAGAGCCAGGGCAGCAGTATCCTGCAGAACGCCTCAAGGGCTCTCCTATCTAGGGGGTACGGACTCACGGAGGAGCAGGCTTTGCTGGTTCATCAGGTTATGGAAGATCTGGATAACAACAGGGACAGAACTTATCTGGTGAGGGGAGAGAGCGGATCAGGTAAGACGCTTGTGGCCATTACCCTCCTGATCGAGGGTCTGAGAAGGGGGAAGAGGACTGTCCTAGCCTACAAGAATAATCGTTTACTCAATACCCTGCGGATGGTACTGGGACCTGTTAGCGGTGCCGTCAGGTTTTACTCCACAGGGTATAAGGATGGGGTGGGACAGCCAAGGTTCAATGAGGAGCTCGACCTTGTTATCTTCGACGAGGCGCAGAGAATGACGGAGGACGTGATAAAGACGTCTATGACCAGGGGGAAGGTGAGGGTTTTCTTCTACGATGACAACCAGATCCTGATTGGGGAGGAGGTTGGCACCAGAGATATGTTCAGGCGTTACGCGAGTTCCTCAGCCTTCACGGAAATGTCATTATCCAGTCCTTTCAGGCAGTCCAAGGAGTACCTTTTCTGGGTAAGGGAACTCCTGTGGGGTAAACCTGTAATGGCCAGAAATCTGGGGATTGAGATCAGGGTATTCAATTCCATAACGGACATGTTGAGGGAACTAAACAACAGGGAGGACAGAGCGCTGGTATGTGCCTTTACGGAGTCTGAGGGAGACCAGAAGAATCCTGACTCTCTAAAGAACGTGAGAATAGGCTTCCCGCTTCAATCGGGTTTCTCTCTCTACAGGAACGTGGACCTGAGAAACGTGGTGGGTAGGGATAGGATAACTTGGCTTATGGATCCCAAGAAGGACTATCCCCTATACTGGACCCGAAGAAGTGACCTCTCCAGATGTGCCTCTGTGTATGGGGCTCAAGGATTCGAGGCGAGCTATGTGGGAGTCGTGTGGGGGAGGGACCTAGTATGGAGGGGTGGATGGAGCATAGATCCTGGTCCAATCACGGATGACGTGGGAGGAAGACACTCACTCAAGCGGCTAGCCTCAAGGGATCCAAAAAGGGCATTGGAACTCCTGAAGAACAGGTACTACATCATGTTGACCAGAGGAATCAAAGGTGTTTACATCTTCCCGGAGGACAGGGAAACAGGGGTCTTCCTTAACTCGCTCCTGACTTAAGTACACAATGCAGCACTTATTAACCGCTGCCCCCACAAAGCAGCGAAATGATTGAGGACCCGGTCAAGGTCACAATATACCCCAGGACACTGATAGATGAGATCCTGATCTCCAAGGAAATTGAAGGGGAGAAGATAAACGTAACAATCACCATAGCCTTTGCCAACATATGTTCCCTCCTCAGGTATAGGGTGTCCCCAGGCGAGCAGAAGGTGAGGGTGGAATACATTTACAACCTGGTGAAGAATGATGTTGAGACTGACGAGGTAAACCTTCACGAGGAGTTCCACAGGGAAATTGTAGAGGGAATTGAACTATATCTGAGCGGAACCTACAACGAGGAGGACCTGAAGTGGACGTTATTCTATAACCTTTACGACGACAGGCTGGGTTCACATTTACAGAGACTGATAATGAGGTGATACCTGAAGTACGTTGAACTTACTCTTACGAAAAAGGTTATAATATTAGTCGTAAACTATGCTATGTGAAACTTCTCATTTTGCTGGTTGTATTCCTAGTTGTAGCCGTTTCCCTAGGGGTAATTGAGGAAACCCATCTCTTCACCCGTTTCACAGTAACTAGTGCCCCATCTCGCAATTCCACCCAGGCTCCCTCTCCCACCTTCCATTCACCGCAGGGATTTTACGTGGTTAATTCCAGCGTGTACCTGGTTTACTACTCTCCATTTTCCCAGGTTAGGATAGGGAACGTTACCTTCATACATGGAGGCCCCATCATGGCCGGGTACGACGGAGTATATCTCGTGGAGAACTCCACTCCCCTGAATCTGGGGGAGGTCCAGTTCTATAACGGCACTTGGTTTAACATAACCCTTCCAGTGTTCCATCAGGGGCCCGGGATGTTGCCTCGAGGAACTCTGTATCCTGAGAACGGCGTAATACCATTTTAGGGGATTGGTCTGCTTCATGCTGGTTCAGCCGGTTAGGTGCTGGGCCTTTAAGGTTAGGTTGTACGGTTCGTCCTCCTCGGCTCCGGTTGAATGTGATGTCCTGTTTATCTCTTCTGGATTTATCGAAGCTGGCTAGAGTGCTGAGTTCATTAAATGATGGACGCAAGAGAAATTCACAACAAGAAAAAATCAGGATCACTGTCCCGTCTTATCCTGTGACCCTACCACGTGTACATAGGAACTCCCTTTCTCAGTGTCTAACCTTCATTTCCGGGCAATGTCTCCCACCGGACTTTTTAGAGCAGAGGAACTGGTCATCTGCCAGCTTCCCAGGAGGGCCCACGTATATCTCAAGAGGGGTGGCTTCAAGTGATCTGGAGCCTTCATTAGGATCTTAACCCACGGATCCGGTCTTGAGGCGCTGTCTCCTTTTTTGATTCTTCCCAAGAATCAAATTTACCTGTTTTTGATTCTTCCCAAGAATCATTTTTAACCTTCCATCGAATCTCCTACCATGAACAGGGATTCAATCATCAAGGCCATGATGGACTGGAACTTCTGGTACAGGGAACAATTCACGGGAGTCTCAAGGGAGGAGTATGTCTCCGCTCTTCTTCGTTACCTGGAAACCGGCCTGGTGGTGAATCTTTCCGGCGTGAAGAGGTCAGGGAAGTCCACCATCTTCAATCAGGCCATCAGGAGACTGATACAGGGAGGGATTGATCCCCTGAACACCCTCCTCCTCAACTTCGAGGATCCACGTCTCTCCGTCGACGGAGAGGAACTCTTCCAGGTCTATTCCCTCTTTCAGGAACTGAGGGCGGAAAAGGGAGTTAAGGGTAAGCCCTACCTGTTCCTAGATGAGGTCCAGAGAGTGAGGGGTTGGGAGGGATTCGTCAGATCCATTGTGGACAGAAAGGAGTCATTTGTAGCAGTCTCCGGATCAACCAGCGAACTTCTACACCTCAACCAGGTCCTCTCAGGGAGGCACGTTGCCCTCTCCGTGTATCCCCTCTCGTTCAGGGAATTCCTTACCTTCAAAGGAGTTCAGATCTCCTCTGAGCTGGACCTGCTGGCCAGGGAGAGCGAGGTGAAGGCACTGTTCCAGGAATACCTGAGGTATGGCGGATTTCCCCTGGTTGTCCTTTCCCCCATGAAGGAGAGCATCCTGGTCAACCTCTACCAGGATCTTGTGAGCAAGGATGTGATCGAGGCCTGTAACCTGAAGAACGCCCACCAGGTTAGGGACCTATCCCTCTTCTACCTGAGCAACGTGGGAAACAGGGTTACCCTGAGAAGGGTTTCTAGGCTCCTCAACATACCCTTCAAGAACGCACTGAGGTACACAGAGTGTCTGAGGAGAGCATTCCTGGTGTTTCTGATGAGCCCCCTCACCCCCAAGCTGTCCGAGATGGTCAGGGGAGAGAAGAAGGTGTACTCTGTGGATCACGGGCTGGCAAACGTGGTGGGATTCAGGCTGGGAGAGTCGCTGGGTTCCCTCCTGGAGAACCTGGTGTTCCTGGAACTGTTGAGAAGACATGGGGAGGGAATTTACTACTTCAGGGGAAAGAGGGGCGAGGTGGATTTCGTGGTGAAGGGAAAGGTCATTGAGGCCTATCAGGTCACCTATTCCCTGGAGGCGCAGGAAAGGGAGGTGAAGGGAATGGAGGAGCTCCTGGAGAGGGGCGAAGTCAGGGCCAAGATCATAACCTTTGATGAGGAAGGTGAAGTTGAGGTCAAGGGGAGAAGGGTTCCGGTGGTGAAGGCGTGGAAGTGGTTGCTTGGTAGGTGAGGCTCTCACCCGGTCATGGGTTCACGGCGAGCAGTTACCCGTGACGCAGAGTCTTATGCCTTAACGGGATCTATCAGCATTGAGACAGGTGAAAGCGAGCGTAAAGATAGGCCATCAGGAGGACATCATTGATGATGATCACCGTCTGCCTCTGCAATGCCTCACCGTGTCTGGACCCCCTTCCGTGAAAGAGGGACGAAAAGGAATCAATTCCCCTTAGTACAAGGTAAAATTCCTCAGCATCGTCTTCAAGGATTTGATCCGTGAGTCCCTCATGCGATTCATCCCTCAATTTACGGTAGATTTCTAAGGTTCTCATCCTCCACGCCTCCTTCCTGATCTCGCCCAAATTTCTTTTGAGCTCAAGACATAATTTCCCGCAATCCAGTGTCCCACCCCTAGCGGGATCACAGTATTCTTTACACCTCATGAAAAATACATCGGGGTATGTAGCATTGATATTAACTAGACGTTCATATCCCCTGTATACACTCCCTATTCTCCTCAATTCATCCAGTCCGATCATACTGGGATCTTTGGCTAGGGATATCAACTCCACAAATTCCTCGTTCCCGTAGGCCAGTCTCTCCAGGCACTCAAGTACACGTGATTTCCCCTCCGTACCCAACAGTTTAGTCAATAAGTCCCTGAACTCTTCCAAGTTTCATCACCAGATCCACGGCCCCTCTCACCTCCTCTATCCCCGGGCTAGGATGATCCAGCACCCTCACGAAATAACCCTTCCCCACCTCTCTAATCCAGGAGGGATAGTATGTCCCCCTGCATGTGGTGAAGTCCAGTTTCGTTGTGGAGAGCGGTATGAGGTTATGTGAAGCCTTCACAGGCCTCATTGCCTTTGAATAGGAGTAACCGAGTAATTTACCCACGATCGTGGGATTACTGTCAACCTCTCTCTCAGAGTAACAAATTCCGCTGAGATCAAGGAATTTGAGGTACTCGGTTCTAAAGGGCATATATCTGCTGTCCATGGAGGGAGTGATGTACGATGTCCCTATGATATCCCTGAAGCAGGTCCTCTCATCAACCTCGGTGAAGTGGAGATGCTCCTCCATGAATTTCAGGTTACTCATCCACTTATTTTTCTCCCTGAACTGTGAAAGCGGGTCACTGGGTAGCTTGCCCTTCTCATAACATCTCAGCCGATAGAAGAAGGGTACGTCCCCCATCCAGAGGAGGATGCCCCCTGCGTTCAGAAACCTTCCCAGGTTATTGGAGAGGGAGAACAGGTCTATGTACTCCGCGTCAAAGAGGGTGTATGGAATCACGTCCTGCAACATGATCAGTATTCCGAGAGTTTTGACGAAGTTCTGAACGGTATCGTAATCCAGTTGCGTAAAAGTGAGACCTTCCACCTGGGGTGAATTCAGGAAGGATTTGATGTCCTCTTTCACTCCGTACAGGAACTCCATTCCGGCCCTTTCAAGTCTAGGGTCGTAGTAAATCCCCACCGGTTTTCTGGCCACACTATCCATGTGCTATCCCTATCCAAAATATCTGACGGTGAAATCAGGGACCCCCGATCGAGAGTGAACCCAGTGGAAAGTGAGGAGATGTTCTTCAAGATCAGGGCCTATTTCGGTTATTTGCGTATTTAGCGTTAAAGACCCCTAAAATACACAATAATACGGGGCAGTCCCTCTAGATTGACTATCTCTTTATGAAGCAAGGCCATAATTCACGATTCAAAGCCCGCGATATAGTCCGTTACTTGTCCAGGTAGTAGGGAAGGATCACCAAGAGAGATGGGGACTCACCCCCAGACTGTAAACCGATATCTTGTTCGGACTCCTCTCTGGAGGCAATTTCGCTATCCTCATGATATCCTTATTAACATAGCGCATCCTTTAACTTGGATAATCAATGATTTCGGAAGTTAGCATTGCCAATTTCAAGGGTATTTCCAGCGTGAATATATCGCTCTCAAAGGTGAACGTGTTTGTGGGCGAGAACGGAACAGGTAAATCTACCGTAGCTCACGCCCTGGCCATGCTCTCCAGGTCTTTGAACGCTTCCAGCTTGGACATAAATCTACCCTTCATAAATCTGGGCCCCTTTAGCAAGCTGGTCCCTCCAGGTGAAAGGGGAACCATAACTTTGAAGGGCACTGAGAGGATACCAGGTTCTCCATCTCTGGAGGTTAAATACTCCCTCAGGGTGGAGTTCGATTCCCAGGGACTGTACGGGTATAAGACTGAGGTTTCCACATCCGCGTTAAACAATCTTAAAGTCACCAACACCTGGATCAGGTATGGTTCCTCGACTGTTACTCCCGCCTCGCTAAACATAGAGGGTATAACCTATGTCCTCGCTCCATCAGGTGTCATAGGTAAGGCCTTTAAACCAGGAGCATATACCTATCCTCCGCCCTCTATTCCTGAAATGGAGAACAGGGCTAGGGAAATTTACGAGCTGTTAAACGCCATATCCAATGTCCCAACCACGTCGCTACAAAAAGTCAGGGTTGTACCAATTCTACGTGGGTTCTTGGAACCGATGTACCCCATCCTTCCCTCAACCTCATCAGAGTTCAATATTAGGGGCCTGATGCACTCTGTGGGTAGCGAGATGGCGAGCAGATTAGTCTACATGGACCCTCAATCCAAGGAAAAAATCCAGAACTGGCTCAAGAGAATCTTTGACGCCAAGATAGATTGGAGAGTGGAACCCGGACCGCAGGTGAGCATATTCAACGCTGATAGGGATGTGTATCTGGTGAATGAGGGATTCGGAATAAACCAGATGGTGTTCGTTTTAGCGGAAATGCTAGGGAGTAAGGTAGTGATTGTGGAGGAACCTGAAATTCACCTGCATCCTAAGGCCCAGTTCCTCCTTGGAAGATTGATTTCAGAAATAAGTGTGAAGGAGGACGTTCAGGTAATCCTCATCACCCACAGCGAGAACATAGTATCCGGTATACTACACGCGGTAAGATCCAAGACGATTAAGCCCGAAGATGCAACTATCTGGCTATTTGAGAAAAAGGAAAAGGGTAACACGGCCAATAGGTGTTCCATTAACGAGGATGGTACCACGGATGAGGGTCTCAAGACCTTCATGGAGGCTTCAATTCTGGAACTTAGCGACATAATAGGCTAAGGTGTAGGGCGTGGGAAATCTGGTTATCCATATGAATGTGTGGATAGCGGCTGCCACTTCGAAGAATCCCAATACTGGAGATGTTGATGACAGAGCCCCCAATCTCTTACTTAGCATACTCAAGTGCAGACATAGATTTTCGTGTTGAGAGAAATAGAAAGGGAGTATTATAGCCTATTCGAGAGAATACCTATGGTGACGCCTTGCAAAATGTTGTCTATTACGCTCTAGTATCTCTATCAAATATGGTCGTCAGGTCAATCACCTCCTGCTTCGCCAGATGGCTTTCGTAAGCCGAAAAATCCTTTTACTTTCATTCTCTCATGTTTTATGGAACGTGTAGATGAGCCCTACGCCACAATCCTGAGGAACCTGCTGGAGCTACTCAGGGAGAGATTCGGAGACGATCTTTACTCCCTAGTGCTTTACGGAAGTGTGGCCCGGAGAGAGCAGAGACCTGACAGTGACGTTGATCTCCTCCTGATTGTGAGGGGCCTTCCCAGGGAGATCACAAGAAGGATTGAAATCTTCATGGAGCTCGAGGAGAAATTGAACCTGGAGAAGTACATGGACCAGGGCTACTACATAACCCTTTCACCCATCATCAAAACCCCGGAGGAGGCATCCCGCACCTCTCCCCTCTACTTTGACATGGTTCAGGATGCCGTAATCCTGTATGACAGGGACAGCTTCTTCTCGGGGATACTTGACAGGCTCAGGAAAAAGATGGAGGAACTGGGGGCGGAGAGGGTGAGGATGGGAAGGATGTGGTACTGGAGGTTTAACAAGTACAGGCCAGGTGATAAGGTTGAACTTTGATGGGCTGGCCAGGTCTTACATCATGCAGGCAGATGAGAAGCTTGAGATCGCCAGGAACGAGAGATCAAGAGGTAAATACAACATTGTGGTGAGGCAGTGCCAGGAGGCGGTGGAGCTCTCCCTCAAGGGATGTCTCAGACTTGTGGGAGTGGAGGTCCCCAAGTATCACGAGGGACCTGCTCTCAAGAGGGAGAGGGAAAGGTTCCCAGAGTGGTTCAGGGAAAAGATCGAGATATTTGCGTCGTACTCCAGATGGCTCAGGTCTGAGAGGGAGACCTCGATGTATGGTGATGAGGAGACGGGAACTCCACCTGAGATGCTGTACTCCGCCTACGACGCTGATGAGGCCCTGAAGAAGGCCTCGGAGGTCGTGGAGTGGGCCAAGAAATTGCTGGAGGCTCTGTCCACTTAAGGTATGAGGGCCGAAGCTGACCCGTTTTCTGAAGAGTCTTCATTGATGTTGGGACAGGTCCATGAACCTCCTGATCCTCTTGGAGGTTGAGGAGACTGAAGTGAGGAACGCTGCCATATCGCCAGTCAAGGAACTCCCTCCCATCCCAGGTCCTCAGGAGTTTTCACGGACCCATCCCAGGTCAGAATATTTTCACCCCTGACCCCGCTCTTCTCAAACTCCTCTTTCCCTGATGATATGGATCCGGATAGGAGAAACAAACCTGATCTTCCCAGACGAGGAGTCCATGCTCAGGGTATTGAAGAGCGCAGGAATAAGACTTGAGGATATAACCGTGGTGGAGAAAAGGGAGTAGATCTTTTTTCCCTTCCAGTTTTCCCTAAATTTGCGGATAACTTGAGAGTTTTCATGTATCTCTGGGAGAGAGTGTTTAACCCCTTCACGGGGAAAAAGCCGAAACCGTGGTACACATATACCGGAAATGAGAGTGTATCCCGTGAAGGTCCTTTTCGCCTCTGACGTTCATTACCCTGACGGTGATAGAACCTCCAGACTCTTCTCCCTTCTCAGGGGTAAACCAGATCTCCTGGTTCTGGCCGGTGACTTGATCACCCTGGGCTCGGTGCAGGATCTCAGGAAGTTCTTCGTCAAGTTGAGGAAGGTGTATCAGGGACCTGTGGTGGGAGTTCCGGGCAATCACGAGCACTGGCTCACCAGGGGAGAGAGGGACAGGGGAATCACAAGCCTCGAGAAGGTGGAGATGATAGCGGAGGTCTACAGGGAGTTCCGCGGTGTTCTCCTGCAGGTTGACGGGCCCTTTCAAACCGACTCAGGCCTCACCCTGGTGGGAACCACTGGCTGGTACGACTACTCCTTCGCCAGGGATCTGAACTTCTCCGTGGAGGATTTCGAAAACTGCAATCCGTATCACTGTACCAGGGAGGAATTGATGGCGTGTGAGAAGAGGGGTTATTGTGACTGTAAGTCCTGGTTCAATGACTGCATTTACGTGAATCTTGGAATGTCCAACGAGGAGTATCTGAGACTTAACGTGAGGATCCTGGAGGATCAGCTGAGGTCAGTGAAGGATGCGGTGGTGGTTCTCCATCACGCGCCCAGAAAGGATCTGATCAAGGTGACAGGGGAGAGGGAGAAGGACTTCTTCCTGGCCTTCGACGGAAGCGAGAGGCTTGAGGAGGTGATAAGGAATCACGGGGTTGAACACGTGATATATGGTCACCTTCACGAGGGGAGCAGGCAGGATCATGTCACGGTGGATGGGGTGAGGTACGTCAATGGGTACAGGTTCCAGCTCATGGAGATGTGATGGTCACTGGTCAACCGGTTGTGGAGTGCGTAAAGGTGAATTGAACTCACCGGTTAAGTTCTCCTTTCCTGGTGATGCGTGAACCAGATCGTCTTAGGGATCTGTCACTGCTCCTAGGAAATCCTGGAAACTCCTCTTCCTCTCGAGAAGATCTAGGGGAATCATGTTCACCATTCTGGTAAGGTCACTCTTATCATAATCCATGTGCTGTTCAATGTTGAGACGGTTCAGGATCATCCGCTTGATCCACTCCTCAATTTCTGGGTCAAAAATTACGGAATGTATCTTGTTTTTCCTATAACTCTTTCCAAGGAATTCAAGGAATTTCGCAGGTCATCCAGATTGTCATCATCCCTATCCACAAAAATCAATATCTTGTCGCAGTATGAGCCCAGCCCTTTAGAATCCTCTCAGTCTTGGAGGACATCACGTTCTGCTTTCCTCCTACAGAGTAACAGTCGGTGAACCCGACCGATTCATCAACTCTTCATAATGACTTAAGCTTCTCTAGGATCCCACGGACGAATTCACATCCATATGTGTCCTCAGAGATCCCACAAATCCTCAAGTCATCAATATATGATCCACTCGCTCAGGGTGAGCCCCTTCTCACGAAGGTTCCTTCTCAACTCCTCCGGGTTCTCAAATCTCCTCGGTTTTGTCTCACCCATCTCCCTGTCCAGGAGAATGATCTCAGATGGGTCCATGAAGTCCATCACCATGGGCGAATGGGTTGTAACAAGGAATTGGGGGGCAGAATAATTCATTACATCAATTAACCTCTCCACGAACCTCAGATGGAGGGAGTTCTCCAGTTCGTCAACCACCACCAGACTGGGCTTGAGCATATACACGCCGACCATGAGGGTGAGCATTTTGACCACACCGGAGGGCGTGGATGAAATGGTGATCTGTTTTCCGTTCACGTTCTCCTCAGCATATAATCTCACGTTTCCGTCCTCCGTCACTGTCGTCCTCACGGCCAGATTCAGCGAGTTCAGGAACTCGGAAACCTGCTTTGGCAAGGGCTTGCCCAGCAGAATCCTTGGAAGACCCATTCCATCCTCCCTCAGTCCCTCCGGAAAGCTGATGTGAACCGGTGAAAGGGCGTTCTCCGTGGAGCGGAGGATCATAACGTCATTGAAGAAATTGAGCATGAAGTCCAGGAAGTCACCCCAAGGAAGAGGTGGGAGTGAACTCATCACTATATCCCCGATCCTGGTGAACATGTTGAAGAGGCTCATGTTCTCTGGAACCTCCGCCCTTTTCCCCTCCAGATCAACTGTATTTCCCTGTCTCACGATCTCATGACTATCAAGTCTAATCTTCTCCTCCTTCACGACGAAGGCGTATTTCCCGTTGAGTGTGATCTCGTATCTGAACTCCCTATCTCTGTACTTCCCTGAGAGTTGGAACGAAATGTCAAGGTCCGGATCCTGCATGAACACAACGCTCCTGTAATCTCCCCACCTCGCAAAGGGATATGGGGGAAGAGAGGTTGGCCTCAATACCTGCTTCAGGAATGAGAAAGCGTCAATCAGGTTGGTTTTACCGCTTCCGTTGGGCCCAACCACTGTATTGATTTTCCCCAGCTCGAGAGTGACGTCCCTGTAACTCTTGAAGTTCCTAATCGTGATGGTGTGGAACATGTCTATACAAAGTTATTTCCTGCGTATAATAGCTTTCCTAGCTAACAAGGTATCCAGTCACGGGAATCGGGTTTTCAACGTCTTCCCGTATTGGATGAAGTTCAGGTAAGAGGGGAGTTTGGTCATGTTTGTCCCTGCTGGTAGCCAGATCCTATTGGAGTTGGTGTGGACTAAAACTTTGCGGGTCAAAGTAGTGGCGGGTCGATCCGCACCTCACCTCTGTTCGTTAATCACATTGGGTCGAACTAGAGGTCAGGAGACCGTTCCGGTTAAGTATAGCCTTAGTACGAGGCGACAACCTGTTCTCAAGAGTGCAGAAGGAGTTGTTTGGTTAGATGCTCATAGAGATCAGGTTGAAGGGCGAGGAGGTATATCCGTCGCAGATAAGGGGTAAGCTGGCCTTCGAGAAGAACGTAATTCTCCTGTTCAGGGTACAGGAAGGATTGTATATGTGGATTACTGTGCAGAGAACCTGGGAGGATACGAACCTCCCCTGATCCTCCAGGGAAAGGTGTACACGCTGGAGGTTGTGAGGGTTCCCCGGAGTACTCTACCTACATCAGGTGCATAGCTGGGGAAGTGGAGAGAAGGGTTAACCCTCTCTTCAGGAACAAGAAGCTGGCCTGTAATGACGAGCTGACTGTGGTGCTGGAATGAGAGTGGAGGAGATACTGGATTGCGGAGCGGTAAGGTGCATGAGGACCGGGGAGGTGTGCGTGGAAGTTGACAGGGTCAGGGTGGTGTACTCAGTGAACGTCAACCCGGGGATCCTGATGGAGATAACCCTGGAGGGGAATAACTACTCCTCCACCTGCAGGATAATTTACGATATGAGACTGGACAAGGTTGTGGACATTTCCTGTGTAGGGTTCAAGGAGAAGAGGGTCAAAATCACACTGGAGGAATGTTTCAAGCGGAAGGGAATTCTGTACGCGAGATAGGGGCTGGAGTTAAGCAGGAGTTTGACGGGTTAAGATAGGCCTAGTTGAAGCCTAGATCTGAGGTGTACACGCTGAGCTAACCCAGGTTTCCGGATGAGGACTACTCCGTATTGTTGTGTATTTAAGGTGCCTTTAACGCGAAATATACAACAAACCGAACTAGGCCCGACAATTTTCATTAGATAGTACTTTCCTGAAAATCCCTTCAAGTCCATTTTACCTAAAAGTTTTTCAGATCTGTCCAAGGATCTTCCAGTTAAATTTTATCTTTAAGATCAATGACATCGCTCATCTATGAACGATTTTCGTTTTGGTATGGATTTTCTTGAAGAATGTCTCACTACGTTAAAATCATAATAAAAGCATTATTAGAGATATGTAGAAGGAAGAAATCTATAATAGGTTCTTGAGGTAGTCGTTTGACGTGAATATCCTAGCAATCTTTGCAACGTTTTCATCATCATCGTCAGAAGGGTCTAGCACGACTATGTATAATTTCTTGGAATTTCTGAAGCTTATGTCAATAAAGCCTTCCCTCTTAGCCCGCTCATCCATCATGTATGTGGCTTTCTCCTCCACATCGAGAGTTGAAGATGAACTGCCTGCTGTTAATCTCTGAGCATCCAATCCAGGATATGTCAATATGACCGTTAATGGATCATATTCGTACGCATAAGCCATGATCTTGAATCTACTGGCGGTGAGATAACTTATACTGCTGGAGTACTTGCATTCAATCAGAACGGACTTTTTGGCTACCAACGAAAGATCTGGCCTGCCCCTGAAGCTCTTGATCTCATCCAACTTGTCTACAGCCTCAAGCTGGGAAACGTCTAAGTCACTATTCAATACCAGCTGGAATTCCTTTTCCCCTTTTCTAGCAACATATACGTTACCTCTCTCCTCTATGGTAAATCCTTCTCCCTCTAGGTACTTTACAACCAAGAAGAATATGTAAATCTCGTATAGCCTCCATAGGATGAGCTTAATCATCTTCCTCGATACCTCGTTCGTTTTCCAGTCCTTTGATTTAATTCCAAAAGATAAACCCTCGAGTTCCGACAGAGTCACATACAAGTTATAGGTTCCCTTGAGCCAACTCGGATCGTAGTCAGTCAGTGGCCTGAAATATTCACCTCTGAAGTAGTTAAGTACCCCTTTGAGTTCCTGCAATTTTTGCTCCAGCTTTTCCTTAACACTGAAGTATTTCACCTCTTCAGGTACATCCTTGACCATCTCAAAGTATCTGCTTGCTATCGCATATATCCGTCGAAGCAAGTAGTTCATTATCGCGTATTCTGGAGCGTCATAGCCCTTAATGTAAGTGTAATAGGCGTAAACTCTCCTAGACATCACGCCCAGCGTTCTCGGAACATCAACTACGCCCAGCGGTTCGCTATCATATTCGACGGTAAACTCCCGGTAGGTGAGCCTTGTTCGCCTTGCCTGCCTGAAATAGTCAAGTGCCTCTTTAATAACGGAGAGTGTCATTGTTGCCAGCACGAAATACCTAGTGACCTTATCTACCTCAACAATCTCAAGATCCTTGGCCAGCAATGATTCTAGCCTCACGTTTCCCTTATACGCAAGGTAGTATCTCCCTATCTTTTCAATTAGGCGTCTATCCCTTTTCAGCAACCTTCTCACACTCTTCCATAAATATGTCGTAATTCTTCAGGTCTCTTGAATTAACTGTTCCTAGCGTACTTTTCAAAATTTTTCCGAAACTCAAGACATCTTTATTTTCCAGTGCAGAATAAACGATTATTGCCTTTCTTAATGATGCCGGAGATATATTAAATGTAGATCTTGTATCGAACCCTTCCATTGAATCCTTGCTAGACTTTAGGGATGCGAATCTCTCTCTGAGGCATTTGACGAACTCCTTCACCTTATCGTCAACCTGTATGTTGAACGCATCAAGATCCTCTACTCCCTTGGGATACCTGAATTCAAAAACGAAAAACCTTCTGCTCAGTGCACTGCCTATGTCAAAGAGGTTTCTAAAGTCAACAAGATTCATGGTGGCAATAATCCTCAATCTAGTCAAAGGTGCGTTCTTGTGTTCTCCGTAATGTCTGAGGAAGTCTTTTGCCTCTTGATCTATCCTGTCGTCATAACTTTGAATTTCCTCTATGAGATAGGAGGGTATTTTCCATTTACTGGGATCAGTGTTCGAAAATATCGTGAAAAACTCTCCAAAAGCCTTATCTATGTCTGCTCTATTAATTTCGTCTATAATCACGACATAGTTTCCTGAGTCCTTGATCTCGGCTGCCCTGTTATAAGCTCTGATAAGTATGCCACTTCTCCATGCGACACTCCCACCTTGGATGGTCTCTCCGCCTATCACATCTCTTCTAAACCAGAGCGAGTTCGCAGTGGCTATTGTATAACAGTTATCCCCCGCAAAGTATTGCGCTAGACGTTCGGCTACCTCCGTCTTTCCAACTCCAGGAGGTCCAACAAGAAGAAGATTACCGTTCTCTATACCAGCTTTTAGATACGATTTAAGCTTAGATATGTCAAATGGAGAATTGATGTACAGTCCATCCAGTGCGATATCTGTAGTCTTCGAACATGTTATTTGACGTGGAGTACGATTAATCTCCAGTTGAGTTTGTTGCTGGATAGCCTCTTCTTGAGGACGAGAGGAATTTGTCTCCTGGTATATTTTCCTGTAAAATAGGAGAGTCTCTTTTATTTCATTCTTTTTTAGCCTTATGTAATTATCAAGCAAACATTTTACAATTTCGGGGTCATTAAAACAGTTATTCGAATTCCTTGATAGTCGGCAATCGGGCAAAGGATCAAAGGGGGTATCCCCAAAAGATTCCCAATCACTCTCAGGGCTATCCCTAAGTTTTTTGTGTATGTAAAGGACCTTCATCCTTACACGTATCTTCCAGATTCTCTCGCTCTCATTCCAGAATGCAAAATTTCTAAGGATATCATAATTGATGTCTGTAATTAATCCAAAACCGAATATAGAATTCTTTACGTAAAATAGGGCAAGTAAGGGTCTATCAATGGTATTCTCCTTTATCTGATTCCCGTAAGCTTCTACTAAACCCTTAAATGGAAATCCTGTAAGTACGTCATTTCCTTTGTTGTCGGCAACATCACCCCATAATATATAACTTGTCTCGCCATAGAGGGAGTATCTGAATGAATTCATCCAATGTTGATAATTATCTCTATTTGAGATGAACATGCATATCCTTTCTGGTTGCCTATCTGTTAGGGCCACCAATTTATTGATTGAGTCCTCTAGCTCCTTTTGGTCGGTTATGTATAGATAAGAATCTAGGTACTCTAGCCCCTTTCTAGGCGCAAGCCACTTACCAAACATTATATTGTTTGAATGTAAGACGATTTTAATTCTTGTGCATCCCTGGGAACAGGCCGTACACTATCTGGGGGCGATTCAGGTTTCCATTGCGAATTGTAATTAGTTAATCTACGTGAGAAGATCAAAATCAATCTATCATTTTTCAGTAATACTTTAAGGGGCCGAACACGATGTCATACCATGACCTCAACTCAGATACAAACCGCGTATCAACTCCAGGAGGAGTTGGTACACATCGTGTTCGACCCCGTATTTCCTAAGCACTGGCTCATAAATAAACCTGTTGAGGAGGTGGAGGAGCTAGCGATGAGGGAGGCGGAGGAGGTAAGCCCGAGGTACGCGAGGGGGAAGAGGCTGAAGAGGAGGGGATACGCGAGGTACAGGTTCCTAACTGGTTTCTCGGTGGTGATGGAGGGCAGGAGGATTGACAGGCTCAGGTGGATGAGCGTGAGGTTGCCCGTGATGTACGATGGGAAGGGGAGGGTGAGGACGGGGGTTGAGAGGGAGTTGCTGAGGGAGGAGGAAGATGTGCTCAGGAAGCTGCTCACGTTCTACTCAGTGCTGGGAGGGAAGATGAACGCGAGGCTCTGGACCCCTGAGCTTGAGGTTGAGGGAGACTTCCGGTACGTGATAGTTGACGGGAAGTGGGTCAAGCTAAGGGGAGGGAAGGGAGTCCTCCTGGTGACAGGCGTCACGCGCGAGGGTAGGAAGGCTGTGCTGGACTTCCTCCTGGCTAAGGAGGAGGACGCGAGGAGTTACTGGAGGCTTTTTGCAAGGGTGTGGAGGAAGTTCAACTTCAAGCTCGTGAGAGTGTCCGGATTGAGAAAAATTCAACAAGAAAATATCTGCAAATGATAGAATTTTAGTAGAATTTGGCGTAATACTTAAGTCGGGGAGAACGGACATCATACCATGGACAACGCCACAATCCAACGACCACAATACGTGGTGATGTCCGTTCCCCCACTGGAAGATATGCCCTCCAGAAAAATCCTTTTCCTCCTCATGCCCGTGGTGGAGATGTTGAGGGAGAGGGTGGAGGGGAGGTTACCGGGTGGGTTCATCTTCAAGCTACTGATCGTGATGATCGTTTTCACGTGTTCGTTAAGGGACGCGGTGAACCTTGTGAACACGGACGTGGTGGTCAGGCTCTTCGTTGGTGAACGAGTGGGGAAGACAACCCTGTTCGACTTCCTTGAGAGGTTCGCAAGGGAGAGGAAGGGTCTGCTCAGGGAGATCGCGAGGGATCTGGAGGGGAGGTGCAGGACCATGTACCTACCGTCTAGCGCGCTCTACGAGGGGAGTGGCTGGTGGACTCGTTCCTGCTGGACCTCCCTCCCGGGAAGACTGGAGACCATGATGGAGTATAGACTTGACGCCGTTCACCTGGGAGTGGCGGAAAGGTTGAAGGCGTTCGTGAAGGCCAGGCTAAGGAGGACAAGGAGGAGGTTCCAGGGAAGGTGGACCAAGAAGCGGTCAAGGTCGTACTTTGGGCTCAAGGTCTTCCCGCTCATCTCACCCTCTTCGTCCACCTTGAGGTTGAGTTCGCCAACTTCTCCGACGCGAGGTGCTGTCCAGGAAGGAGCTTAAGCTAGACAGGGGTTTCAGGGAACGCGGTACCTTCGTCCATCCCCGCGGTCCCTGGAAATATCTTCGTCCCTACGTGGAGCACTTCGGTATTTTCCTTAAGCACTGGAGGCCCTACGCTGAGAGCAGAACCAGGAACGAGGCCTTCATCTACATGTAGCATTTCCCTGAACTTGACGTCAGTGCCTTGGCCCTTGAAAAGTTTTTTACCAGGGTAATACGAGTTTTGAATAATGAGAAGGGGTAAGTGGCTGAGGAAACTGAAGGAGGCGCTAAGGTGGAGGAGGGATTACCTGAACGCGCTGAGGGAGGTGCTCAGGAAGTTCAGGGCTGACGTTGTGAGGAAGCTGCTTTTGGCTGTGATCTCGGAGAGGGGAAGCCTAGCGAGTATGGCCGAGGCCCTGGGCTTCGACTACGAGAGCGTGCTGGGCAAGCTAGACGAGCTGGCCGAGGTTGACCTCATCCCGATTGTGAAGCTCCTGGTTGGAGGTCACCCCGTGCAGGTGGCGGTGGACGATACCTTCGACGAGAAGGCCTACGCCAGGGCCATGCCCGTGTCCAGGAACCTGGCCATGTTCTTCTACTCCAGGGTGAAGGGGACCTTCATCCCCGCGATCCAGCTCCTGGTGGTCACGGTGAGGGACCTGGTAACGGGCGAGGTGTACCTGGTCCACATAGACGCATACGTGGCCAGGAAGGTGGCAGAGCTTGCCAAGGCCGTGGGACAGGACCTGAACTTCTCCACCAAGGTGGACATGACCCTCCAGGTCCTTGACAGGTTGAGGAGGGAGCTCAACGTCCAGGTCATAACCTTCGACTCCTGGTACGTGAACAGGAGGACCCTCCTCTCAGACGTGGTGTCCTCCCTCAAGTCCAGCGCACGGGTCGTCGAGGGTGACAGGTCCGTGCCCGTTGGACTCCTCCCCGAGGGAGAGCACCACGTCACGTACCTGGGAGTCCCCGTGAAGTTAGTTGTACTGGACTATAAGGGTTACGGCAGGAGATACCTCTTCTCCACCGACCTCTCCATGTCCCCTGAGGAGATACTCACGGCATGGGAGAACAGGTGGGACGTGGAGGTGGTTATAAGGGAGTTGAAGGCTCTGGGCCTGGAAAAGGGTTCGTTCAGGACGTGGAGGAGGAACCTGGGCTACGTCAAGCTGATCTCGATCACGTTGAACTTCCTCCTGTCCTTGAGGTATCTCCTTGGGGAGAGCCTGGGTGTCGTGAGGCTCTCCCGCCTGCTTAAAACCCTTTACCTTGAGGTGGGTGATACCAAGAAACTGTTCAGCCTGAGGTAAGTTCCGAAAAGTGCTATCCAGGATAGCCCCCGTCTTGTGGGAGGAGTGGTTGTCAAGGACGAGGTACTTGGTCTCCCTGCCCCACTTCCTCTCCATCCTGTAAACGAAGCTCTTCATGTTCTTGCTGGAGAGGGAGTTGTAGAGGGTGTACAGCACCTTCCTTGAAATGGCGTCAAGGGCGAGGAAGACGTAGAAGTGCTGGAAGCCCAGGTTCACCCTGATCCTGGGCCTGGAACCCCTCCTGGCGAGGCACCTCCTCACCGTGGTGCCCACCACCACCCTTGTCTCATCGAAGAACGCTATCCTGCGTCCCATCAGTTCCTTCACTTTTTTTAAAATCGCGGTGCTTCTCCACCTCGGCCCTGGCGTTCACCGGCCTGGGCGTCACGAAACCGTACCCCAGCTGGTGCACTACCCTGTAAAGGTGATACCTATTGTAAACTATCCCCCTCTTCCTCAGCTCAGCGTTCAGCGCCCTCATGGTCCACCCCTCCAGGTTGTATCCCAGCTCCCTGGGACTTGTCTCCAGCACCTTCTTCACCTCCTCGCTGGAGTACTTCCTGGGCCTACCCGACCTTGGCCTATCCCTCAACGCTCCGACCCCTCCCCTCTTGTACTTCGCGACCCACTTCTTCACCGTTGAGTACGAAACCCCGAGGACCTCGGCCACCCTGTACTCCCTGAACCCGTCCACGAGGTACATCTTCACCCCCAGTATTCTCTGCCTTATCCTAGCATTCTTTTCCTCCCTGTAAGCCTTCTCTAATTCCTCCACATTCTATATTAGTAATACCAAGATAAAAACTTTACCTAAGTACTAACGTAGGGGCGAAGGTACTTCCATGGACCGCGGGGATGGACGAAGGTTCCGCGTTCTTTGAAGCCCCTGTCCACAAGCTTAAGTCCCCTTCTGGACAGCCTACATCTAGCGTCCGAGAAGTTGGCGAACTCGACCTCAAGTCCGTGGACGAAGAGGGCGGGCGAGACGAGCGGGAAGACCTTTAACCCGAAGTACGACCTCGACCGCTTCTTGGTCCACCTTCCCTGGAACCTCCTTCTCGTCCTGGCCCTCAACTTAGCCCTCACGAAGGCCTTCAACTTCTCCACTTGCCCAAGGTTTACAGCGTCAAGCCTGTACTTCTCCATCATGATCTCCAGGCTGGTCTTCCCTGGAGGTAAATCCAGGAGGAAGGAGTCAACGAGCCACTCAACTCCCTCGTAGAGCGCGCTAGAAGGTAAATACACGGTTCTGCACTTGGCCTCAAGTTCGCTCGCAATCTCCCTGAGCAGGTCCCTCCTAACCCTCGCGAACCTCTCCACGAAGTGGAACAGGGTGGACTTCCCAACGCGTTCACCAACGAAAAGCCTAACTATCACGTCCGTGTTCACAAGGTTCACCGCGTCCCTCAGGGAACAACAATACACTATCATGACCACCAGCAACTTGAAGTAGGTGAAGCTCCCCGGTATCCTCCTCTCCACCCTCGGCCTAACCATCTCCACCACGGGCGTTAGGAGGAAAAGGATTTTATCCCTGAAGGGCATATCCTCTACCGGGGGAACGGACATCACCACGTATTGTGGTTGGATAATCTTGGAGTTCATGGTATGATGTCCGTTCTCCCCCACTTAAGTATTACGCCACGATTCTACAGAAGTTCTATAATCTCCAAATATTTTCTCGTAGAATTTTTCTCAGTCCGGACACTCTCTCGACAACACCGTCGTTCTCTGGGCCATCACTGACTTGGACACATTAACGTGACGCGGGCCCAACTTTCCCCTCACAGGCGTTTCACGGCCTCCCTGTACACGGGATCCAGGAACTGGTACCCGGATATCACGCTCATTCCCTCCAGCTGAGAGATGACGTTACTCAACACGCTTGACGACAGTGCGACTCCTTCCCTCTCGCTCACGCACCTCTCAAGCTTGCTCCATGAGTTCGCCCCCTCTCCCACACACTTCAGCACTTCCCTGTATCTCCTCCCCGTCACCTCTGAGATCCTGGCCTTGCTCTCTATAAGGTTTCTCAGCTCGTTCAACGCCAGCCTCACGCTCATTTCCTTCACTTCACCCAGATCCCTCCTGGACAGGTAATGGTTCCCCGCCACGGTTAACCATCCCGGTATTCCGTCAAAGAACTCCACCATCTCCTCAATCACGCTCTCCTCTACCTTCATCCCGGCCTCACTGAATCCCCTCTCCAGGAACTGGAAGCTCTGTTCCCTGCTGAACCTCTCCAGCCTCACCTCGTGATAGTACCTGGAGTAGAGTGGCGAGCCCTCGTCCTCTGTCCCCAGAAACTCGTGAAGGAGGCCTACCTCCGACCCAGTCAGGACAAAGGTCAGGTTCCTGTCGTAGTCGTAGGCGTGGGCCATGGCGTTCTTTATCTCCCCTGAATGGGGTCCCCTGAGCCTCTGGGCCTCATCCACTGCGATGATGATCCTCTTCTCGTTGAGGTGATCGAAGAGGTCACCCAGGGACACGTATCTCTTTCCCTTCCACGACAGTTCCACGTAATTTCCCATTATGCTCACTCCCTGCACCCTGGAGAGGACATCCTTTAACCTGTCCAGAGAGGAGGAGAGGGCCTGGGATAGGAGGGCGTAGAGGTCCCCCAGGGAGTAGTTATCCCTCAATTTCCTTGCATCCACCACGAGGAAGGGCAGTCCGCTCTCCCTAAGCGCAACCATGAGGGTTGAGGTTTTGCCTATCCTTCTCACACCTGTGACCACAACGAGGGGTCTGTGAAGGTTGTTCACCAGTTCCTCCAGTTCCCTCTCCCTGTCGAAGAGGTCCCTCCTCTCGGTTTTAGGCCTCTCATCGAATAACAACTTCTGCCCCAGAAGTATACTTCTGCCCCAGAAGTAAAAACTTTCCGTCAGCGTTGAGGATCCTGGACGGAGTGATCCCTTCATTCAGTCGTGTAGCGGGAGAGGGAGAGTCTCCGCCAGTAGTTCTTGTTAATTTTTATCCTCTGGCATGGGCATCGTTAAAAGAGAAGGGCAAACACTTACATAAAGTACTAGCGTAAATCGCTTACGTGGAACTTTAACTCTTTGGGGGTTAAGGGGGTGGAAGTCCCCCATCCGTAAGGGTGGGGATGGATAACCCCCTTATAGGGAAAACTTATTATTCTTTTTCTTCGTAACTTTATCTAGCCCTACAAGGCTAAAAGTGCTGGTAGGAATGAGGGTTGGGACTGCCTGATAGCCTGTGGAGCCAAGACCCTCCGTAACCCTCCTACCACACGGGGCGTCAAGGATGGGTTCCATTCGACGGGACCTCCGCTATGGGTGAGAGGGGATCGAGGTCTGGCTGAGAAGCAGGAAATCCCCATCGTGAGGTGGGGATGCTCCGTCCGTAAGGGCGGAGTAGTTCACACTGGACTTGACCGCCCTACCCACCTCATAACCTTTTAACCTGGGAGGAGAACCCTTCACATGGATGCCGATCAGATTGCCTCCATCCTGGAGGAGCGGGCCATCAAGGAAATTGAGGAACTACCCGAGGACAGGTACGAGGAGGTGATTGACGGTTTCCTGAAGTCTCCCTATTTCCTCGGGATTTACCCCAACGAGGAGGTTATGCTCAACGATCTGGTTGCCTGGTTTGCCCTGGAGTACGTGAGGTCCAGCACCACCATACTGGACGAGGTCCTTTCCAGCCTGGGGATTGACCGCAGGGAGGTGAAGGTTCTCCACGGTCCTTTCAGCATAAGGGATGCAGTGAAGGTTAATGACAGGTATTATGTGAAGCTGTTCCATCGTGACGCGGGGGAGGTTATGGTTGAAGTTGACCCTGAGCTGTGGAAAGACCTGAAGGGCTCGAAGAGCCGGATAGCGTTGCAGACCACAGTCCTGGTGGTGGGGAACAGCGCCACCACCATGGGGAACCTGTTGAAGGAACCCCTGATGACGGATTTGGGCTTCCTAACCTCAGGCTTCCTGGATAAGGCCATGGAGATGATTGACAGGGTGAGGCTGGAGGACCTTGAGGGCGTGCAAGTGTCCTCCCGGATGACGGTGAGGCAGGTGCTCAACAAACTTCCCGCCACCTGGGTGGAGGAAGCAAGCAGGTTACTCAAGGTTAATGGAAGGGTGAAGAAGGAGAGGATTGAGGCGCTGGAGAGGCTCTACCTGAATGAGACGGAGAGGGTGGTGAACAGTCTTCCAGCGGAGGCTAGGGAGGCGCTCAGGTTCATACTGGAGAAGGGAGGGATGGTGAGATATGGGGACCTCACCAGGAAGTTTGCAGATGATACAACGTATTTCTACCACGAACCCAGGACCCCCGTGGGACTGCTCAGGCTCTACGGCCTGGTTTTCGTGGGGAAGGCAAGGAAGGGAGAGAGGAGTTACAGGGTCGCCATAATCCCAGCGGACCTGAGGGAGAAACTTGAGAGGGTCCTGAAATGAGAGGAGAGGATCAGGAGCCGGTCTCGTGTAACGGAGTTGGTCGATCCTTATGTTGACTGAGGGGTGAGCCTCCGTCCAAATGTGGAAGCTGAAAGGCATATTTGGGCCCCTATGATTCGTTGTGTGTTCCACGTTAGGATCCCAATACGCGCGAAGTGATCCACAAGTTCACGGTGTGATACCTGCCAAGAGTTGCATCTCGTCACGGGAGGAAGTTTTCAATCCGTGGTGCTGAGAACCTGTTCACCCGCCTCCTGACGGGGTTCGGTGCTGATTGATCCTGTCCTCCCCCGGCAATTGGAGCGCAGATACCTAGTACCCCATACTACTGTTTGTTCAGGGGCCCTTTAACGTGAAAACAACAACTCAACCAGTTCAATATCTAGAAGTGCTGGATATCCTCAGGTGAACTCCGGTGTCGGGGACCCACGGGGGAATCCTTGAGGACAAGCGGATTTCCACGACCGACACGGCCTCAAGACTCATCACTCCCACCCTGCTCTCAGGTTTATTTATCTCGACACTAAATTGAGTAATATGAGCGACATCGTCTCCCTGGCCACTGACATAGTGGTGGAGTACGTCAAGAGCCTCGTGGACAAGTCCAGGCAGGGGAAGAAACTCACGGAACAGGAGTACAACGTTCTCCTCACCTTCCTGACCAACAAGAGAATAGATGACTTGAAGACCTACCTGGAAAGGAGCGTTGACGATCTGCGATCTGAGGTAAAGGGAGTGAAGGAGGAGGTTAAGGGAGTGCGGGACCTGGTGGAGAAGAAGTTTGAGGAATCCAGGGAGTACACGGAGAAGAAGTTCGAGGAATCAATGCGATTCACGGAGAAGAAGTTCGAGGAATCAATGCGATTCACGGAGAAGAAGTTCGAGGAATCAATGCGATTCACGGAGAAGAAGTTCGAAGAGTCAAAGCAGTATACCGATAGGAAGTTCGAGGAACTTAAAGCATATGTGGATAAAAGGTTCGACGAGATGAAGGCCTACGTGGACTCGAGATTCGACGGAGTGGAGAAGAAATTTGATACCAAACTTGATGGGGTTAACATGAGAATAGATGACCTTCGGAATGACCTGAACTCTAGGTTTGATCAGCTCATAAACATTCTAACCAAGAAGGGAGAGTGACCTCTTCACTTTCCAGGGACCGGGGACGCGCCCTCAGGTCCGTTGTGAACTTCACGTCCCTTCACGCATTGCGTAACCTGGAAATCTTCCAGGGTTTGACGGGTTAGAGATTAACGTAGCCCCATTTCGTCTATTATTTCACGTGTTATAATAAAAACTATTAACAATGTACCTTTCCTTCACACGTCAAGGATGGAAAAAACTCAAACTAAACGCTGTCAAGCTGTAAAATTTTTAAGGGGTAAGTTGACTCACGTCAATTTCGCATAGCCTGTCTGAAATTTGTGCCCCTGGATGGGTAACAGATAGGTAACTTAGTTTCGCCTTGTCATCTCTCAACCCGTGCACCGCAGATCCCCTTCTCCTATTTAGATTCAGTGGACTATATATTACTCTATATTACCATATACTTTTCTGATTCCCTATACAGTATTTCTATAAACCAGATATCGAGATATTCTCGAGAAAAAATGGGATTTAATGGTATAGAAGGAGCAATAAACGTTCCCGGTCAGATTCCTTGGGAAATTGTGGTGATTTACTTCATTGTGGCCATTTTTCTTGCATTCTACCTGGGTAAAAGGACCGGAGGCCTGAAGGCGTTCACCACTGTGGATCTGGTTTACATAGGCATCGGTGGGGCATTCTCCGTGGTATGGGAATTTTATGTGGGTGGCTTCATAGGAAGGTTTCTCCCCAGCACGGCCTTCATAAGCGTTGGCTTCTGGGGGAGACTCATCATCGTGTTCATCATAGCAGCGCTGGTGAGGAAGGTCGGGGCGGGCATGCTCACCCTCTTTGTTTACAATTTGCTGGGGGACCTGTTCCATTACGGCTTTGGCGGAGAACCAATGTACTTCATTTACGAGACGCTCACCTACGGACTCTTCGTTGACCTGATGATAGCTGCTACCGGAGGGCATATCTTCGGAATTGGAAAGGAGCTGAGGAACGGAGGCGGTGGAGGGAGAACTGCAGTCAAGGGGGCGACCCTGCTGGCGGTAGCGCAGGGAGCATTGCTTGGATTCAGCTGGGCCATTCCCGATCCCATCTTCTACAGCGCCTTCTTCAGCCCCTTCCTGTACGGCTCCTACGTGAACTGGGCCCATGTCCTGTTCAACCTGGGGGCCTTCATACCGGGAGACGTGGTGATGGGGATCATTGGAGGTCTGCTGGCTATCAGGGTGGTTAGGGCCGTTGGTCAGTAGGCGAATGGTCAGCAGGTGAACCTCTTGAATTTTGTGGAGGTCAGGGATCTCAGGGTTACTTATCTCGGTAGAGGGGAGCCGTCTCTTCAGGTGGATGGCCTGGAGATCAGGGAAGGGGAGTCAGTCCTGGTCCTGGGGAAGTCGGGATCGGGGAAATCAACCCTGGTTAACGTGCTCAACGGGGTGATTCCCGGACTGATCTCTGCCAGGGTTGAGGGGGAAGTCAGCGTTTTCGGCAGGGATCCCAGGAGGACTCCGGTTCACGAGATGGCCACCCTGGTGGGCACTCTCCTTCAGGACCCAGAGGCCCAGGTATTTCATCACCTGGTGAGGGACGAAATAGCCTTTGGACCTGAGAACTTTGCCCTTTCAAGGAAGGAAATTGAGGGCAGGGTTGAGGAATCCGCAAGGGTTACGGGGGTATCACACCTCCTCTCAAGGGAGACTTCCACCCTCTCCGGAGGGGAACTGCAGAGGACTGTCCTCGCCTCTGTCCTGGCACTTCAACCCAGGGCCCTTATCCTGGACGAGCCAACCTCCAGCATTGATCCGGAGGGAACGGCGGAGATCCTGGGCCTTCTCAGGTCGCTCAGAAGAACTGGGATGAGCATGATAATTGTGGAGCACAAGGTGGAGAGGGTGCTTCCCTACGTGGACAGGGTCATCCTGGTGGACGGTGGGAGGATAGCGCTTAACGTGGAGAAGGGAAGGCTCATGGATCACGTGGAGGTGTTAAGCGGGGCCGGAGTTGAGGTTCCAGAGTACTATCATTACCTGAGGAACCACGGCCTATCCAGGCCGGCCCTGTCCGGTTACAGGAAGAGCAAGGTCAGCAGGGTCAGGGGAGAGAGAGTGATTCTCTCAGGGAAGGTAATGGTGAAGACCAGGGATGGGAAACCCCTGGTCCACACTAGCTTCTCCCTCAGGGAGGGAGAGGTTGTCGCGCTCATGGGGAGGAACGGCGCGGGAAAGACCACTCTCCTCAGGGCCATCATGGACCTCCTGGACTCAAGGTTGAGGAGTGAGGTCACCCTTTCCCTCATGGGCAAGGACATCTCCGGAACCAGGTATTATGAGAGGGGAAGCTACATTGCGTACCTTCCCCAGAACTTTGACGTGATGTTTGTGAGGAGGACTGTGGAGGATGAGATCAGGTCATCTTCACGGAACCCTGAGATCTACCTGAGACTTTTCTCCCTTGAGCAGGTCAGGAAGGACGATCCCCTGACCCTATCCTTTGGTCAGAGGAGGAGGGTGGCCATGGCCTCCATCCTTGGAAGGGGACAGAGGGTCGCTCTCCTGGATGAGCCCACGAGCGGACAGGACTGGTATCACAGGGAGAACCTAGGAAAGGAGCTGAGGGAGCTCTCGGGAAGGGGAATCTCCATCCTTGTGGTGACCCACGATTCCAGGTTCGTGGACAGGTTCTGCGACCGCGTCATGGTTATGGATGCGGGAAGGATAGTGATGGAGGGAACACCGGAGGAGGTTTTCCAGAGGGGAGTGGTCACACCTCCCACGGAGTACCTTGTGGAGGCGGGGGTCTGGAATCCCCTTGATGGGTGAGAGCTTGAACCCCGTACTCGTTAACCTGATTAGCTGGTTCCTCTTCTTCTACGGGGTGGGACTGCCCGTTCTCCTCATAGTTACCGTGGTGAGGCTCAAGGGTTTCATGGAGATAACAAGGTTTGAGTCAGGTAAGGGATTCCTCTACAGGGTTAACCCTGTCACCAAGGTGGCCCTCAGCCTGGCGGTCATGGTAACTGCCTCCACCACAATCTGGTGGCTGGGAGGACTCCTGACCCTGGCCATTTCACTGGTTTACCTCACCCTGAGGGACGGGGTGAGAAAGTTCGTGTACCTCATGGTCGTGCTCTTCAGCAGTCTGGTATCCTCAACGTGGAGCGTGGCTCCCTACGTCCCTCCCTCAATACTGGAGCCCCTCTTCCCCAACCAGCAATTCGTGACCCTGTGGACCTGGCCCTCCTACTTTGAGGTAATGGGATACGAACCCAACCTAACCCTTCAGGGTGTGATCTATGGACTGCAGATAGGGTTCAGGGTAACGGCAGTACTGGCCTCAGCCCTTCTCCTCATCCTCACAACCACGACCTCCGACATCTTCAGGATGTTCACGAAGCTCAAGGTACCGTTATCCGTAACCTTTTCCCTTCTCGTGGGAGTCAGGACCGTGCCCAAGATATTTGAGTTGCTGGACTCCTCCGTGAAGATGCAGTTCCTGAGGGGACTGGGACAGGGGAAGCCCAGGGTGCTCTACCCTCTCCTAATGCTTTATGCCGTGTTCCTGGCGATCGTCCCCACCATGGTTTACCTGCTGAGGGGAGCCAAGACCATGGCCATCTCAGCTGATACCAGGGGTTTCAGGGCTAGGCCCAGGAGGACGGAGCTGGTTGAGCTGAGCTTTGGAAGGGAGGACTACGTGATGTGGGGAGTGATCGCTGGGCTACTCATCCTGGCAGTGGTGGCAAATTTAACGGGGTTCGGAAGATTCATACCATACGTGGGTGTTTAGATGAGGTGGGCAATCCTTCTGCTCCTTATTCTGATTCCGGCACTGATCTCCGAAATTCAGGTGAGGGGACAGAGCACGGTAACGCCCATACAGCACGTGATAATAGTGATTGATGAGAACCACTCCTTCGACAATCTGTTTGGAGTTTACCCCTTTGGCGTTCCACCCATCATTAACAACGTTACCTGCTCCGTGATGAGGCCCGTGAACCTGGAGGAGAGTCCGGGGATCCTTCGTGACGTGAGGGTACCCCTGGTGCCCGGCCTTCCCTGGTACACCTCCCCATTCTACATCAACTCCTCAACCCCTCCAGACCCCCAGGAGGGTTACCAGACCTACCACTGGGATTACTGGTACGGAACGGAGCAGGGCTTTCCCCTCTTCTCCGGATCCCAGTCCATGGGCTACTTCTCCTACGAGCAGGTGGGTATCCTGTGGGACTACGCAGAGGAATACGTTCTCTTCGACAATTACTACTCCCCTGTGCTGGACGTCACTGAGCCCAACAGGATTGCGTACCTCCTGGGCTTCCCTCCATCTTTCCACAACGACGAAAGTTCAGGGATATACTCCTTCAATCAGAGCATAATGTATCAGCTCACCCTCCACAACATGTCGTGGGGCTACTTCGTGTACGACCTTCAGGGCATTCCGTGGCCTGTTTCCACACTGAGGGGAGTTCCAGACTCCAACTTCTATAACCTGAGCGTGTTTTATGAGGACCTGAAAGACGGGAATCTACCGAGCGTTTCGTGGGTGATGTTCCTGGGCGGATCCAGTGACAGGTATGACATGCACCCACCACACAACGTGACCGCTGGAGCAATTGCTTTCTCACAGGTGGTTAACGCCGTGATGAGGAGCGAGTACTGGAACTCCACCGCGATCCTTTTCACATTCGATGAGGGAGGTGGGTATTACGATCAGGTCACTCCTCCCTACGTGAATGGGACCTCCCTGGGTCAGAGGATCCCACTCCTGCTGATTTCCCCATACGCCAAGGAGGGATACGTGGATAATTACACGGTATCCGGTTATACCCTCCTGGCCTTCATAGACTATAACTGGAGACTGCCGTGGTTGACCAGCTGGGTGGAGAACAGTGACCTGCAGGGTTTTCTCCAGGCCTTTAACTTCTCCACGGCGAGGCCACCGCTTATTCTTACACCAGGTAACTGGACCTATCCCGTCCCACTACAGTACCCAGTGAAGTATGGATATGTGGCGACCGTGGATCATCCTGTGGATAACTTGTTGTATTCCTTTCCCTCGGAAGATCTGATCCTTCCCGTGGTCATACTAATCCTAGTGGCTCTGGCAGTGGTAGTGAAAAGACGGAGAGGTCCGTGATACGCTAAATAGTCTGGAACATGATGTGTCTCTCACGTGTACAGTTTACTACACTAGAAATAACTGATAAGTAGGCATATAGTGTTGTCAAACCTGCATAAATTAGTTTAATGGCTTCGTGCCTTCGCATTGAATTCCTTGAAACTTCAAATATACCAACATGACGACACTATGAGTAGGTGTGAAAATATCTATCATTTATCACGAAACCGAGTTCTCAGGTTACAGGGAGAGGAAAGGCCAATTTTATATCGATATGTCGAAAATTTACGGAAAGTTTTTATAATAGCTAACTAAGAAAACTGCCCCGCCCTCACGATGTGGTATTTAACCCCCTTAACCAACAAGCTAATCCTGAATAGCTTTATATCCGATGTTGGGTAACTTTGGGGGGTAAACCAGTTTGGGGGGCAAATCTTATTTCACCACAAAGCCTAGGGATGATCTGAGGGATATCTTTGATCGAGATACTGAGGTTGGGCAACTCAAGTTTCTCTTAGAGAGATATCAATGGGCCACAGTATTGGGCCCAAGGATGTCTGGAAAGACCAGTCTCGCCCTGGCTGTTTCCAGATCATTCTCGAGGAGAGTTGTGTATGTCGATCTCACTCAGGTAAGGGGAATGGGAGATTTCGTTCAGAGATTCTATCTGTCCATTCCCAAATCCTTCTCGGACAAGGTGAGGGATGCCTTGGAAGCCGTAGGAGTTAACGTTGGCCCTCTCTCCCTCAGTTTCAGGCTGAAGAATAACGTGGTCCTGGCCACAATGATCAGGAGTATTTGTGACGATACCATAGTTATCTTGGACGAGGCTCAGGACCTGAGACAAGGGATAAATCACGTGATTGCGACTCTACACGGACTCCTCAATTCCTGTCCTAGACTGTCCATGGTGTTCACAGGATCTGCCATAGGGCTGATAAGAACTCTCCTCTCCCAGGAGGGAAAGGATCCCCTTGCAGGTAGGAGACCGACAGAGATTTCGCTAAAGTCCTGGGACGAGGACATAGCCAAGGAGTACCTGAGGACAGGTCTTCAGGAATGCAACGCTTCATTTTCGTCGAGCGAGTTGAACGAGACCATCAGGGAAATTGGAACCCTGGTGGGATGGCTGAACGTGTATGGAGTTAACAGGTGTATCAAGCCCCATGACGAAGCCCTGAGGGTCACACTGAGGGATGCCATCGAGATAGTTAAGGGGGAGATAAGAAACGTGGTTGAGGCGAACGCGTGGAGGAGAAAGGCCATGAGGATGCTCGCCTTGGGGGCAACATGGAGTGAGCTCCTCAGGGAGACAGGAGTGTCCACTAGGACCCTGTCCAACTTCCTGGATAGGCTGGAGAGGTTGTATATGATTGAGAGGCGGGGAGATACTTACGTCCTCTCAGACCCGGTTTATAGGAAGGTGGCCACTCTGAGGGAGTAAAATATCAGGGGCGAGTGTCGATCTGTCTTTAGCTAAGGTTAACGCCCTTCTTTACGCTACCCTGTGCGCTCGGTGGTGGCTCACGTCCAAACTCCCAGAAGAGTGGATATCACGTAAAGCGCTCCAAACAACATGAAGATCTGAGAGGTTTGAGCTGGAGAGTCAGGCGGAAGTTCTCTTGAAATCTTCAAAGACCTCCTGATCACAAAGTAACCAGTGAAAAGTGAGATTATTGCCGATATGGGAAGCAACTTCACAGCAACCAGTGAGGCCAGAGCAAGGTAGGGACAGGTCATGAAGGCCACATACAGCCTTCTCGAAAGGTCAGGGTAAAGGATTGCCAGCGTTTTAGCGCCCTTCCCCCTGTCACTTTCAATGTCTCTCAGGTTATTCACCATGAGGACCCCCGCTATGGGTAGGGCCAGGGGAATACCGTCCAATATTCCCGCCATCGAGATCGTTCCCGTGGATATGTAGTAACCACCCAGCACTATCAGGTCATAGGTCACGAAAACCAGGATCTCCCCAAGGGCCCTATGCTTCAGGTTGAAGGGAGGCCCATTGTACATGTACAGAAGGAGAACACCCAGCAGGCCCAGAGGCAGGGCCAGGGGTCTGTAAAGGGTGAGGTAAATGGCCGTGCCTAGCCCCACCACTCCCAAAGCTATGCCAAGGATTAAGGTGTCCCTCTGGCTCAGCACTCCGTGAATGATGGGATGTACCCTGTAACCGGTGTTCTCCCTCGTGTCTATACCTCGAACGTAATCGAAGTAGTCGTTGAGAACGTTCACGGACGCATTGAGCAAAACGGTTCCCAGTAATACTAGAATGTAGAAGAGAGGGTTAAACGACCTGGTCATGTAATATCCCAAGGAAAAGGCAAAGGAGGTGCAAATCACAGGCATGATGAAGGACCAGGGCCTACTCACCACGAAAAGGTTTCTAGAGGTGGTGATGAACCGTCTTGCTGAGATTTCAAAGGTCATTATTACGCGATATTTTCCACGGCGCGGGATTAGGTGCCTGAGTTTAGTAACATTTAGCTTAACAAGCGATATCATGATTAAATTATAGTTTGCAAAAATTTATAGTAACTTTGCTATATTTATCCTCAAATTGGTTAACTAGGTTAAATATTGGTAAACAAAATCTATTTCCGCTTTCATGAGGGGGAACTCGGTGAAAGAATTGGGAGAAGGCATTCATCCCGGGAGGAATACTTGTAACTTCAATCTCCCTAAATTCTGCTTGAGAATACAAGTAACATGATTGGGGTTTACGCAATACTCGTGGGTTTTGCAACAGTGTTTGGAGGCGGAGGTCTTATGGCCTACGTTAACTAGAATTTTCCAACAAAGATAAGGAGCACAGGGGTCTCTCTAAGTTGGAACATTGGTTTCCTAGTAGGGACTAGTAGGGAATTTAGTACCGCTCATCCTGACATTCGTTCTATATGATACTTCCATAGCTCTGTTCCCCATTTTGGAGATGATATCAATGATAGTGTTAGGTATCTTGATAGTGATCACAAGCTCTATCTCCCACGAGACAAGGGGAAACATTGAGTTAGATGGACCGGGTTAACGGGACCCATCATGCCTTATGTCACTGACGTTCTCGTGCTGGCTTGGGCATCATGTTGTATGTCCAGGCCCTTTTGTTTAACACATAACGATATGGGGTAGCGCGCTATGTATTTGAGGGTTTTTCATGTTTCAGATATTAACCTGAAAGTTAAGGAACCATCTTCCTGCAGGAACAAGGTTTTAATCTAAAGTCCATCTTATCTCCCATGAAGGGTTCAACTCTTCTCTTGGAGCTGTTGAAGGATTATGACGTGGAACACGTTTTCGGTTTGCCCGGAGAAACCTCGATCCCCTATTACCCTGAACTTGCGGGACTCCACGTGATAACCAGGGATGAGAGGAACGCAGTTTACATGGCCGATGCCTACGCTAGGGTGAGCTTCAAACCTGGGGTTGTGGAGGGTCCCAGCGTGGGCTCGCCATACATGTTACCCGGAGTTATTGAGGCTTACAAATCCTCTTCCCCCGTGATCGTGATCACCACCGACACAGACCTTTACGGCGAGAAAATGAACATGCTTACCTCACTGGATCAAACTGCCCTGTTCAGGCCATACACCAAGGACTCCATCACCGTGACTAGGGCTGACGATCTCTCTCACGCCGTGAGGAGGGCCTTCAGGCTCGCCACCGCAGGGAGACCCGGACCAGTTCACCTCAGGATACCCTCCCACGTACTTGAGGAGGAGGGCTCCATTACTCTCCCCCCACAGAGGGAGTTCTCGAGGTATCCTGCGCAGAGACCAGTTGCCGACCAGGACGCCATCCGGCTCGCCGTCTCTGCCCTCCTTGACAGCGTAAATCCGGTCCTGGTGTGCGGACAGGGGGCCCTCTACTCGAGGGCGTGGGACGAGGTCGCGGAGCTGGCGGAGTTGCTGGGAACCCCCGTGGGAACCACGATCACAGGGAAGGGATGCATCTCAGAGTATCACCCCCTCTCCATAGGAGTTGTGGGAGGAAGGGGAGGGACTAGTTTCTCCAATTCCTTCCTCGAGGAGGCTGACCTTGTCTTCCTGGTGGGATCCAACGCCGATTCAGCCAACACTGACAGGTGGAGGTATCCCTCCAGATCCAAGACCCTGATTCAGCTGGACGTGAGCGAGGCAGAGGTGGGAAATAACTATAACGCCATCTCGCTCATTGGAGACGTCAAGGCCACCCTGAGGGAGATCATCAAGGAGTTGAGGTCCCGTGGAGTGAGGAGGAGGGAGATCAGGGTGAACAGGAAGGAGTTCGACTCAAGGATAGAGGAGGTAGCTGGCGTCAGGGGAGACCGCGTTAATCCCGTCAGGTTCATCAAGGAGCTTGAGAGGAGGGTGGAGGACCAGGTGATCGTTGCCGATCCGGGAGTTGGGGCCATTTACACCTCTGCCCTGTTCCGCACCAGGAAAGCGGGAAGGCACTTCATTTTCAACTACGGGCTCGGGGGACTGGGTTACTCCATCCCCGCCTCAATAGGTGCACAGCTGGGATCGGGGAGGCAGGTTCTGGCCATGAGTGGGGACGGTAGCTTCGGCTTCTCAGCAGGGGAGCTGGAGACCATTTCCAGGTTAAGGAGTGACGTGGTGGTGTTCCTGTTCAACAACTCCAGCTACGGATGGATAAGGGCAGAGATGAGGGTTCAGGGCAGGGACGTCAGGGGAACTGATTTCTCCTCCCTGGATTACGTGAAGATAGCCGAGGGGTTTGGGCTCAGGGCTTACAGGATCTCAACTGACGAGGATATAGGTGATGTCGTGGAACAGGCCATGAGGACCACTCCAAGTCTCGTGGAGGTGGTTGTGGAGCCTGAGGACAGGTTCTTCCCACCCGTGGCCCACTGGACCAGGTCCCTGCCAGGGGACGTGAAACACGTGTACTGATGAATTAGAGGCAGGTAACACAAGCTGTGAAACCTGATAGAAGCGTGACCGCGTTAAACATGTAAGGCGTTTTCTAAAGCAACGCACACAATGATCATACGAGATATAATCCATCAAAACTGGATAACTATCAATCTCCGCTCTGATTTGGGTAAAAATTTATATTATTAAGACTGTCGTCTCATTTTAAATGAAAAGAATAATTTTAGTTATTATACTTATAACTTTATTTATTTTTTCTGGTATAGCGGGTTACATGGCTGGAAGCATAGAGGCCGGTAAGGTAACTGTTACTAACACAGTAATCTCTCCCTCTCCGTTATCGGATCCAGCGAACCTCGGGAACGAAGAGGATTACCTGATTAACCCGGTTTTCCCTGCACACACCATAGCTGCTCAATACGCCTATGTCACATCAGGTCAGGGCATAGTTATGATTGGGGACCCATATGCCTCGGGAAATGGATATCTGGCGGGGGCAAAGGGTTCAGCTGACGTTGCCTCCATGCTGGCTTATGAGCCTTTAACCGTGTATAATTACTATTTGTATATCAATGCACCCTATCAAATAAACGTGGGCGGCGCGGTGAAAACGGACTCCGCCACCGTGATGTATTTAGCCTCTATGCTCAATCAGCAATCCGCCCTCAACAAGTCCCTCTATTTCCTGGGAGATGTTGGGCTTGAGGGCTACATGTACTCCACCGGAGTGGTATATCAGAGGATAGTTCAGCTATATCAAGGAGGGATATATTACCTTGTAGTGCCGCAGATGATGGCCCTCGCTGAGGGAAACAACTATCAGATGGCCCTTCAGTTTGCGAAGCAACACGGTGAGGTGCTATACACCGTGTCTTCCATACCCCAGATATATCAAATCGTTACTAATACTAAGTTACCATCTCCTCAAGGCTACATTGATTTTCCGGTTAACTACAGTGTAGGGTTCAGTTATCTCTCAACTATTTACTCCAAATTATACAATGATAGTACCAACTCCACAGCGAAACAGCTGGCCAGTATGTACTGGTCCAAGGCACTTACCTTATACAGGGACAGAAATTACACAGCCTTTTACTTCCTTCCCAACCCGGCGGTGACCGCAATCCAGATACTTTACCAACCCACGTTTAACCTTTCAACGGAAGTGGATGCAGCTATAGCCAATGCAAGTGATCTGAGTAATCTGTGGAAGATTGAGTTGGCGTCGGAGGCCTCCTATCTAAGTCAAGGGAATGTATCTGACAAGATTCTGGCCAACGCCTGGGCAGCCCTGAGTCTCTCAGTCAATGCAGGTCCCACCATAACACCTGCGGGATTCTATCAGGGTCTGTACAACGCATACCTAACGGATCTATACGCAGCTGAATATCTGGATAGTGTTACCAACGGAAATTATGGTAACGTTACCTTAATCACACAGGTTTATAGGGATCCAAACGTAATCTACGACTTTGGATTTTTCGCGAACTATTATGGAAACATGTCCATAGAGTTCAGGGATTATTATCTACATCAATTAAATGCCACGGATCAACAAATAGTGCTGAATTCCATTTACTCTTACATGAACAATGAGACCAAGATTTTGGAGAATGCAGCTGCTTACTACGACGGACCTTCCATCGTGGGTTACATGTTCATGAGTTATGGAGATCAAACGCATAACCTGAATCTGCTCTACTATTCGATGCCCTTCTCCAGGTTCGTGATGAATACCGAACAGCTTACTTGGATATTATAGATTGCAGAGCTAGAATTTTTTTCTTAATCAGAGACATCAGGAAATGTTAAACATGATGTCCCAACTGGTGTATTCTAGGACCTAGAGAGTCGATTCTGTATTACCGCATTACACACTTAACGGTAAAACATCACAGTTAGTATTCAAGACGTGCGATCCAAGGATATATATCCTAAATGCGATCATGTAGGTTAAGTCTCTTTCACCTTTTGACATCTCACTAGAGAACGATCCATCAATTCATGATTAACTTGCCACCTAACTATCAACTTTTCCGGTAAACTTGCCATCAATCACTCAACTTTATAGGCAAACTTGCCACCTAACTATCATGTCTCTTGTTTCCCAGATGAGCTTTCAGAATCCGTGGTGGACCGATCCCTCCAGCATAGAGAATGACGAACACGTGAGGAGGGCCAGGTACTCCCTTCCAGTGCTCAGGGAGAACCTTCTCCTCCTTGGCCCCAGGCAGGTGGGCAAGACCACTTACCTGAAGACCACCATAAGGACTCTCCTCCAGGAGGTAGAACCGAGAAAGGTGTTCTACTTTTCATGCGATTCGCTCTCAAGGAGGGAGGATCTGGTTCAGCTGATTCACGAGTACAGGACTCTAGTAAATGGGGAGGAAAGCTTCATTTTCCTGGATGAAATCACATCGGTGAGGGAATGGAACATTGCCCTCCTCCACCTCTTCAATGCAGGTTACCTGAGAAACTCGCTGGTCTACGTGTCGGGATCATCTTCCATAAGCCTTAGCAGGGAGACCCTCCCTGGAAGACCCCTCCGTAAGACCGTATATTACCCCCTCAACTTCAGGATGTACTTCAACCTTTTCTCCAGGAAGCTGGAGGCCCCCACGGTTCCCGTGAACGATCTGGAGGGAATGCTGGGAGAGGCCAGGAAGCTTCTCCCATACCTCTCATCCCTGAACAAGGCTCTCCTGGACTACCTGGAGAGGGGAGGTTTCTTCGCCACAAACCTGGGACCCGGTCCCCATTACGAGACCTACAGGGACACCTTCCTCAGCGAAATAGCCAAGACGGGAAGGAGTGAAACCATATTCAAGCAGATCATCTCCAGGATAGTGGAGAGTTACGGAAGCAGGATATCAGGTGAACTGCCCCACCCTCACGGATGAGGCTTCTTGGTTCATTGACCATGCTCGATCCCCTCTCACCCACAGCGGAGGTTCCGTCGAATGGAACCCATCCTTGACGCCCCGTGTGGCAGGAGGGTTACGGAGGCATTGATCTCCGCAAGCTTGACTTCGGGCTGTTCCATCCCTAGGTGGCCATCCCACGGCTATTACCGCACGATGGGGTTCGGCAGGCCACGACATATTTACGCATGTTATCATTTAAAACCTTTCTTCGGAGCTATCCATCCCTCACGGATGGGGTCTTCCGCCCCCCAAAGAGATAACGGGATAGCCAGGGATATCTCGGTCTCGCACACCACCGTGTCCGAGTACCTGGAGTTAACGGAGAGGCTCTTCCTCACGAGAACCTTCAGGAAGTGGGAGAACGGGAAAGTGAACTACAGATCGCTGAAGAAAGTCTACTTCGTGGATCCATTCCTTTTCAGGGTGATGAAGAGATATTCCCTGGGAAAGGACGTTGAGACAGAGGAGATTCCGCTGTTGATAGAGGGAGTGGTCGGGGAACATCTCGCCAGGGAATACGGTGAAAATCTCTTCACCTTTTTCAAGGATGGGAGGGAAGTGGATTTCGTGGTTAAGGGGATCGGAGTGGAGGTGAAGTGGAGCAGTAGGGTGAGGGCCAGGTCCAGGATGCCTGGATATGTTCTCACCATGGACGAGTATGACCAGAATCAGAGGAGGATCCCGGTGTCTCTGTTCCTCTACCTAGTCTCCTCGGAGAGGGTGTTTTACGATCTGGGTTAGCTTGAGGCCTCCATCCCTTCACTGACGGGATAAGAGCACCCGGTTAGAGTTCTTTCCTGATTGGTTTCGCCTTCAGAACGATTTCACGTTCCCTGACCTTAACGTGGGATTGAATGTGACTATCCACACGACCAACTCAGTTCTGTTCTTGGTATGTCTTGGCGCTCTCATGGTTCCATACTTTCTCGATTTCAAGGTGCCCATACCAGATGGCTCAGTCCGAGTCGGTTGGGCCTTGAGAGATCATGATGGTCCTCAAACCTAAAATTTTAATTATACGGTGCCGTAATCATTACGGTGCCGTATAATTGCTGTTCAGCACAAGACCCAAGGAGGATAGGAGGGACCTTTACGACAGGGAAAGGGAAATTGACATGATAAAGGAGAGCATTGAAAGAAGGGAGTGGGTCTCAGTAATTGGCCCCAAGAGGGTGGGAAAGACCAGCCTTGTAAACGTGGCAGTGAAGGAGACAAACAACGCCGTTATTCAGGTAAACCTCATGAGGTTGTACGACCCCAGGAAAAAGCAGTACCCCAAGGAAGATTTCATAAGGCTCTTTCTGGAAAGCGTTAACACTTCTATCAGGAATTACACGGCACTGGGGAAGGCGATCAGGATTGTCTCTAACATTCTTGGAGTGGAAGGGCAGGGAGAGCTTGACCTTAACAGCCTGAAGTTGAAGGCGAGGCTCAAGAGGTTGAGGGGACAGGACATATCCTACTTGCTCTCAGAGATGAACTCCCTTGCTAGGGATAACGGAAAGAAACTCGTGGTGGTGCTGGACGAATCGCAGGAGCTTTCCAAGGTTATGGGGGTGAACTTTTCCTCCATATTTCACCACGTTTATGACAACTGCGAAAACACGGTAATCGTGTTCACCGGCAGTCAGTCCAGACTTGTGGAGAGGGTCCTGAGGAACATGGAGTACTCGGAGCCATTCTTCGGTAGATACATTCGTACTGTACCCCTGGGAAGATTCACGAGGGATCAGAGCGTCGATTTCCTTGAGAGGGGATTCAGGGAGGAAGGAGTCAAGGTGGAAAGGGACGTAATTGAGGGGGTGGTGGACCTTCTGGATGGGATACCAGGATGGCTCACCCTTTTCGGCTCGGAATACTCCTTTGGAGTAAAACACGGTTTGAAGCCCAACCTTGAGAAAATAGTGGATAGGGCAACGGAGGAGGTCAAGAGCGAGGTTTTGAATTTCCTTGAGGCGAGCCAGTCACCCTTCAGGTACTCAGCCATAATTCTGGCACTCGATAGGGTTAGGAGCGCCACTCTAAACGAAATAGTGAAGGTTGCCAGTTCCATCCTGGGTGAGGAGATTCCAGAGCCCAGGGTATATGAAATGTTGAAGAGGCTGGTTGACCTCGAGTTCGTGATGAAGGACGGGGATAGATATAAACTGCAACCTGATGAACCTGGGATGAGGGGAACAGTGATGGCTGCAAAGGAGATACTTCAGGGAAGAGAGTGAGCCTTCTGATGGGAGATGCTGTCGCTTCATACATCTGCCCAGATAACGTAGAACCCCGTGGACCTATGGGCCTGGGTCCCACGCCAACTATGCGATTTTTATCCAGTGTTCTTGAATGATGCTCATGCCGTGTAGTGTGGATTTTCTGAAAACTAAGCCCTATCCATAGGACACCATGGCTCAGCTAAACCTTATCCTGACGTGAATTCAAAAACTCCACACACCAATGCCGTGTGACGAAAATCAATCAAAACCACTACCGATGAGTAGAAGATTACTCCCGTATTTCCCGACCAAAAAATGAACCCACCGTGAGAGGGCACAGGTAATCCATAGGTTCAACCAAAAACTCATACCCTGTATCCGAACAGCCTCTCCAGGTAGGCCTGTTCCCATTTATCCTTCTGTATCGTGTACTCCCTATTGAGTTGCGGGTCCTTCCCCGGCTTCGGAGGTTGCGTAGTGAGGTCCAGCTGGAACTGCAGGCTCATGGTCTCGAGCTTGCCCTCCAGGTTACCCATGTAAGCCCATCCCACAAAGGCGTACTGGACCGGAACCCTCTCCGATACTCCCTCCATCTCCATTATCTTGTTGGAGGCAAAGAGGGAGCTCTCAAAGGCTATCTCTTGGTTCTTGGGGAAAGGCAACTTCGCCACGTCACCCACGGCCAGGACATCGTCGTACTTGGGATGTCTCAGGTCCTGGGGAGACCTGACATCAACGAAGGGAGAGCCCAGCCCAGCCTCCTCCACAAACCTGGGAGCCCTGTTGGGTTCCAGGAGGGCAAGGATTGTGTAGTTGTACCTCTCTCCAGACCTGGTCACAACCTGGTTCCCGTTCACCTCCGTTATCTCCTGGCCGGTTACCAGCTCAATTCCAGCCTTCTCGTAGACCTGCTTCACCACGTCGGCAATGAAGGGTGGCTGGGTCTTGTCATTAGCGTCAATGTGAACTATCCTGAACTTCCCCCTCACTCCCCTGTGGCTCAGCACCGTGTGTGCAAGCAGGGCAGTCTCCGTGGGCGCTGGGGCACACCTGTAGGGTGCCTTGGGGGCATAGACCACCACCGTTCCCTCGTTCTGTGTCCACAGCTTCTCCTTGAGCACGTTCACCCTCCCTGGATCGTACACGGTGGTGTTCTTCCACCAGAATCTGTCCATTCCCGTGATTGACGAGCCGTCAAAAACTATTCCCGTGGCCAGAACCAGGTAGTCGTAATTCATCTCCCTCACTGCACCGAAGCTTGACTCGGCCAGGTACACCTTCCTGTTCTCCGGATCCACCCTGGTCACGTTGCCCACAACCACCCTTATCCCCTTCTCTCCAGCCTTCTCGTAACCCCTTATCGCCCTGTCATATGTCTGCTCCCCCGTCAGGATCAGTGGCCTCGACGGCCCTGCAAGGTAGTAGTCCTCCTTGTTCACCACGGTGATCTCAGCGTTTAACTTTCCAGCAAGGGTGGTGGCAACTCCCATTCCACCTATTCCTCCACCAATAACCACTATCTTCTTGGTCATATGATACACTATCATTAACGCTATTTAGAGCTACTTTTAATCAGACAAATCAGAAAAACTTTTATTCCACTAAACTAGATTATCTGAAAATTTCATAACAAGAGTAGGAATGTTTAGAACAGAAACTTCCTTAACCAGTTTTAGGAATATTGAAAAGAATTGATAAAATCCGGCGTGTGTTGGTGTGGAGTATTTGAGTGAATCACGACAGGATAAGGCTAGCTGGGCCGTGGTGTCACGATGGATTGGGCTCAGTTTTCAGAAAATCCACATTAGCGTGGTGTGGTCAAACCTGCACAAATTTGTTTTAGAACATGATAGAGACTAACGTAGCCTCTATTTTGTCTATTATTTCACGTATTGGAATAAAAATCATTAACTATAAACCGTTCCTTTACACGTCAATGATGGATAAAACTCAAACTAGGCACTATCAAGTTGTAAAATTTTTAAGGAGTAAGGTAAGTCACGTCAATTTCGCATATAACCTGTTTGTTTTATGGCCTCGTGGCCTCGCATTCAACTCCTTGAACCTTAAAACAAGACGACACCACGAGATAGGGTCATCGCCCCATTCAGTTTCAGGGGCTTAACTTACCCATTCACGGGGTGAGCTAACCCTACGACGAGCTGAGCTTCACCGGATCGCGTAACCCTTAAATAGGTAACATTGATATCCATATCCTCATGAACAGGAGAAACCTGGAGTTCATACAGGTTTTGCTGATCATAGTTTCCATGACCTTCGCGGTGAGGGCCTCGAACAACATGATAGGCACCACCATCCCGCTACTCTCCAAGTTCTACTTTCACTTCACCCAGACGCAGGTGGGCTTCCTGTCTGGACTCATGTCGCTTGGAACCTTCGTGACCAGCGGAATAGTGAACGCAAGGCTGAGAAGCCATGTGAGGAGGAAGGTATTCGTCATTTCCTCCGTGGCATATGCGGTGATCCTTCCATCCTTCTATCTGGTTAACTCCACCACGATCTGGATTGTGTCCCTCCTGGCGGGGCTCTCCCTGGGGTCCATTATGCCCAACATCATTAACTCAGCGGGTCTCCTTGAGGACAGGAGGGCCAGGGAAAGGTTGCTCTCCATCTATACCCTGGCCCTTAGCGCGAGCCTGGTCGCAGGTCCAGCCCTTGAGAGCGCTGTCCTTCGCTTTTACCCTGTTCCCTTCACCTTCCTGTTCTTTGCTCCCCTGGGTATCGTGGCGGGAGTGCTCTCCCTGTTCATCAGGTTTCCCGAGGAGAGGAACACCAGCGCCAGGGTAAACGTGGTCAGGAATCCAGGTTTCATCACTGCGGTAATAAACATACTAGCGTATAACGTTCCCTTTTCCGTGATTCTCTCCTTCGGAGGTATTTACGCTGTCCAGCAACTTCACGTGAGTTACGCCGAGGTTGAGGGACTCTTCTCCCTGTTCTTTGCAACCTCCTTCCTTGCCAGGATTTACCTCTCGATCAGGCCACCTGATTCGGTCAGGGCTCACGCTGTGCTGGCCATCTCCATGACTGGACTTGGCCTCCTCCTCCTGGTTCTGTCGGGGAATGTTCTCCTGTTCACCCTGGCCCTCCTGATCCTGGGTTTCCCCCACGGTCTAACTTACCCTCTCTCCATCATCTCCATAAGCAGAACCTTCAAACCTGAGGAGAGGAACCCGGCCAACAGTCAGTTCTTCGCAACCATGATGGTGATAGGAGTTGTGACCCCTTCAGTTGCGGGGCTGGTGGCCGACGTGGTGGGATTGAGGACGCTTTTCGGAGCCCTGATACCCATCGTAGTAGTGCTACTGCTCCTCCTGAACAGGTATGTGAGGGTGGTAGACGAGGTCACCAAGGTGGAGAAGGTGGCCAAAACCCCATAATTTGTCATCAGTCAATTATCATCGATTCTCTCTGGAGAACGCAGGGTCACAGCAGGTGGACTAGGGCCTTCTTTGAGGGGCACTACAGGCTCACGGCCCTGTGGATGGTTGCCCGTGTCCAGTGGGACCGGTGTCAGCGTGGACCAACTGGTCCAGGAGTGATGAAGGGCGAGAAAGTTGCGGGAGAGTTCAGTTCGTGGAGAAGATAGGGGAGATAATGTCCAGGGCGAGCGTACCCAAGTTACAGGAGGGAGATATCCCTGAGGGAGTCCTCCTCACAGATCTCGGCCCTGGTGGGAAATCAGGAGGTGGTGTACAGGGAACTGGAGAGTATGCAACCCATGTTTGACAGATCGAAGGCACCCGTGATCATGGACGTCCTGAGGAGGCAGATGCTGTGTCCAAACCTGCAAAACAGCGGTAGGGTGCTATTCATCACAGCTGACAAGGGAAGGAGGAGAGGGAATACTTGAGACAGTCTACTACATGGATCATGAACCGCTGTTCATGGACGGGGAAAGGTCCTTAAGGGTGATGTTGAAGAAGGCCGTAAAGGGGAGAATGCCGAGAGCTGGAGGCCCACGACTACGTCTACGACATTCCTTCTTGAGGAACAGGTTTTTCTCCCTTCATCGTTTCAGGCGGAAAAGGCTCCACTTTCCCGTGATGGTTCATGGTAAAAATCAGATTGACTTGGTTAACTGTTCAAGGGTGGCCTTAATCTGACTGAGTTCCTTCTTCATCTTCTCGTATTCCTGACTGATGGCAGAGTTCATGGCCCTGCACTGTTCCTCCGTGTAATATCTGGTTATCTTCACGTTCTCGAAGTAAAGCTTCTTCTCATCCCTGTTGAACCTGACCTCAACCACAATCTTAACCAGGTCCAGCTTCCCAATCTTCATCTCCGTTAACCTGTTGAATAGCTCCTTGTTCAACTCCGACACGTCCCTTATTATCACGTCCCTTGGAACTATCCTGTTCAGGGAAACTAGGGCCACCCTCCTCAGCTTGTCGGCGAACCTGGCTGCGATTATGATGCCCGTGGATAGTTCAAACCTGTTCTCCCCCAGGGGTGAGACCCTCGAGGTGGTCTCCTCGTACTCCTGGGCCCTCTCCATATCCCGATTAATCTCCGTGGATAGTTCAAACCTGTTCTCCCCCAGGGGTGAGACCCTCGAGGTGGTCTCCTCGTACTCCTGGGCCCTCTCCATATCCCGATTAATCTCCTCTACTGACATATACTAAATTATCGAATGATTAATTATAAGGTTTTCCCGTCCCTGTACGACCGGGTACCGGGTCAGCTCTCCTCAGCCGTGGATTCATACTAGGGATGGCGCTCCCCGGGGTTCAAGGAGACCAGATCCCCTATCCTGACCTCCTGGTCTCCCTTCCGGTGAGGGTTCCGGCTATAACCCTGATCCCGTCCTCCTCGGCCATCCTCATCAGTCTCCTCGAGATCACGTTACACACCAGGTAGGGTATGATCTCCTTCCCTCCCAGACTGGAGCTGTTCTCCACTAGCTTCCTTCTCACGATCAGCTGATCCAGATCGTCCTTGGAACAGTTTGTCTTTATCTCGAAGATGTAGATCCTCTCTCCCTCCTCGTAGAAGTCAATCTCGAATTTTCGCCCCTTCACTATCAACCCCTTCTCGTCCTCTATCTCGCCGTGCTTTACCCCTGAGGGATTTATCCCGTGAAGTAGCAATGCCTCCCTGTAGAGATTTAACATGGCCCTCTCCATGTGAACTCCTCCTCTTGAGGTGTATGCCTTGAGTTCCCACCTCATGTTTCTCATTTCCCTTTCCAACCGGTCCAGCTTGGCTCCATGTTCTGTGACCAGGGTCTCCAGCCTGTCCAGCTTCTCACCCTGTCTCCTCCCATTCTCCTTGACGACTTTAAGCTCCTCCTTCAGCTCCCCGACCTCCTTCTTCAACCCATTCATGTCTCCCTTCAGCTCCCCGACCTCCTTCTTCAACCCATTCATGTCTCCCTTCAGCTCCCCGACCTCCTTCTTCAACCCATTCATGTCTCCCTTCAGCTCCCCGACCTCATCCTTAACCTCTTCCAGAGATGATATGACCACTTCATTCTTGATCCTTTCCAGAACAGCCCTCGCTACCTTCTCAATGAACTCCTGGTTGTTCAAGAGGTCTTCCATGTTAAGTCACTCACTAATAAAGAGGAGACTGTTCACCGTAATAATCCTTACTGTAGCAGACGAGTTCCCCGGCCTCACCACATCCAGACTTTTCCCTCCCTCCTATACCTCCTCCTCACTTCCCTGAAAATCTCCATTGTTAACGAGATGAACTCCTCATCACCGCACAGCACCTTACCGTCCTCAATGACCTCAAGCAGGAAGGTGCTCCCTTCCCTCAACTTCCTCAGGAACACCTCGCTGTTGTAGGCTGTGGGTATAACCCTCGGGTACCTGTACGCCAGCGCGAAGGCCTCCCTGGGGTCCTCGGGAAGCCTATCCGACACCACCAGCACGTCTATGTCGCTGTTGTTGGTGTAGTCTCCCCTGGCGTAGGATCCAAAGAGTATCACCAGCCTTGGTTCCAGGTCCTGAATCAGCTCACATATCCACGTGGCTCCTCACCCAGTCTAGTACCATCCTTGCACACTCCATACACCGCTCTCCGTTGGCCCTGTTGTAGAAATCCAGGGGAGCACCCTCGGCATACGCGTCGGGGTAACGGGAGGGAATATAGTGCTTATCCAGTTCCTGGGCGCACTCCATCACCCCGAGAATCTCCACGGTCACCTGCTGAAGAAGCAGGGTTATGGCGCTTCCCTTCTCCTCCCTGTGCAAGTGGTTCAGTAGGGCCTTCACCGCCTTCTCAGCAGTCTGCTGGGACTCGTAACACGTCTCCTCGTAAAGTCCGTTCTGGTAGTTGACCTTAGCTGACCTGAGGTTTCTCTCGGCCTGCCTTAACCAGTCCCTGGCTCTGCTGGGCATACAATAAAGTCTGTGCGGGGAGTATTAAATACCTTGTATCGTTGGCCACTAATAATCTACAGGTCATGATCTATTCTTTCCTTGATGACAATCCTTTCAGGAAACCCCGATAGAGAATGTGCCTACCTCCATTCATCAGAAGCCTTTCCATACCTAGGGCATCTTACGATGAAAGAGATACTCCCAAAAAAGTTCTCGTTCAAGTGTTTAAGCGTTAATGCTGAAGGGATAGGAAGGCGTGAGTTCGTCCGTGCGGATTATGGAACATGAAAAGAGCATGATAAATGATGAGAACCACCCCAAAACCGAATTCAGGAAGTTTATGGGATCAGGATAACAATGAACGAATTACGCAGAGAGCGGAGAGGCTGTGAAGAGATGAGGGATGAGGACAACCATCATGACAGGCTTGCCCAAACCCATCCCGATATCAAAAATTTATACAGTTCCAATTTTTATCAATCTTATTAATACTGGAACCGCAAGCTACAATACAAAATTCATCAAATCTTCCCTTCAGAAACCTGAATCCCTTTATTGTGGCATAGAACGTAGAGATGAACATAGCTGGAACCACTAGGAAAAAGCTGACTCTGCCTCCTCTTATCTGTTCAATTAAGAACTTTGAACACTGGATGTAATTGTTATTAAGGTACCCCTCATCTGATTTTCCCCTGTGTATATCCACCTTACTCATCTTCTCTCTTATATTATCCAAAAGATCATCTGTGGGGTTCGAGCTCATATACTTCATCTCGATGTAGATTACTTCTCCGTTCCTAACACAAACTCCCTCTGGATGTTCTCCGCTTCTTACCACCCTGGCATTCTCGAAAGAGAGATAAAGTATGCAGTCTGTCACCAGTTCACACTCACCATCCTTTATAGAAACATCAGTGGTCATTTTCTCTACCTTCTTTACCCTCTTTTTCTTGGCACTCCCTGGACCATTTCTCATACAGGGCCGAGTTAACCTTCAGTAACCTCCTGTTAACATCCAGAAAAATCTCGTCGTTCTCAAGGATCTCCTCTGACGTCTTATGGTGTAACTTCCCATCCTTTACAAAATAGAAGTTCACCTTCGTAGGTTCCCCCAGTGGTATCCCTATATCGAACTCCTCGCTAAATTCGTGGATATCCTTGAGGCAGGAATGATATTGTGAAAGCATGGCCAGCGTCAGTAGTATGACCTCGCTATGCGTAGTAATGATTAACCTGAACCTCTGTGAAAGGTTGTAAAGGATCAGGGCCATTCGTACTTGGTTATATATGTCCAGCTGTGATTCTGGTTCCTCAATGAGCACCAGTCCCCCACTACTGTCAGCCAGGGAAAGGTAAATGGACGACATCTCAACCAGGCTTGCGGAAGAATGCATGATGTAATGCCCATTCACGAAGAGTCTTCTATCTCTTACCTCGAGGTTCAGCCCGAATAGTTTCGCAATTTCCTCATTAACTGAATCTAGTGTGTTTAGATTTCTAGAGATCCAGTAAGACGAGCTTCTAAAATACCGAGGTCCTGTCCAAGGTGTTCTTAATGTGCCAGTACCCCCCAATAGCTTAAGGAACCTGCCATAGCTTATGAACCTCACACTAGGTAAACCTAGCCCTACTCCCAGGGAGTTAAATATCCTTCCGATAACCTCCCGGCTCAGATAGAAAATTATTCCTTGTCTTACCTCACGGCTCAACGCTCCCATACATGCCTCCTCATCATTCACTCTATCATAGTTCTTGGCTACTATATTCAGTACCCCCTTCACCATTCTCATCTCAATGCTGTATCCTGTATCGGGACAGATGACGGGTGTGACACGTTTTACTTGTTTAAACTCGGTCCTTACGAGCATTGTCGTTGCCGATTCCATTATATCTCTTATGGACGATTTGCCAATGTTAATCTCGTAATCTGCATCTCCAACAAAGCTCGCCCTATATGTCCCGATTAACTCCTCTAGTTTTAGGTTCACGGGAATATCCAAATAAACCTCTTTGGGAGAGTCTACCCTAAAGTAGGGGATTGAAAGGCTGGCTAGTTCAATGTTGTTGCTCTTGTCCAGAAAGCTGAGGGAAGAGTAAATCGCCTTCAGGACGAAGGACTTTCCTGAGTTGGACCTGCCAAACAGGACAGTAATGGGCGAGCTGAAATCCAGGGAGGTGTCATGAAGGGGGCCAAGGGAGTTAATGGTTATTCTCATTATCTACAAAACCCACCATTTCCTTAAAAGTTTAGATAACTGCCCACTCCCGTGAGGTATCGGGATCGGCCGTTAGCGGATTGCCTTCGGGTCATTCCATGAATATTCCGCAGATAGCCGATTAACCCGCACCTAAATTCCTGTACAGATGGATCACGTCACGATAAGGTTTGGCTGAGCCATGGTGTCACTATGGACAAGGCTTAGTTTTCAGAAAACACATTAAGATAGATAACATTAAGATAGGGAACTTCCTGATCAGGCAGGTGTGGTCACGGTTTGTTCATGGAACCAGGTGCCGGACCTGGACCCATGGATCCCTCCTCCACCGCATCCCACTGGTTTAACTCTAAACCACAGGTAAGATAAACTTTTAACAAGGCATGAGCTCGTGCCGAATTCCCTGGACCTTAACGTGCTGAAGGTGGTGCAGGGTTACCCAATCAAGGACCTCCGGCTTTCACCAGATCTCAAATTGAAAGAGAACGGAGGACGTCACTTAACAGATACCCATGCGTGAGGGCATCGCGACCAGTTTTCCAGATCTTTCGAGGAGAACGTGGTGGGATACCGACACACCCGTGAACTGAGCTGGAGGGTTCACACTCACAGACGTTTCGCCATGAATGATCTTCTTCCATTTGATAATCCAGGTATAGCACTTTTCGGAACTTACCTCAGGCTGAACAGTTTCTTGGTATCACCCACCTCAAGGTAAAGGGTTTTAAGCAGGCGGGAGAGCCTCACGACACCCAGGCTCTCCCCAAGGAGATACCTCAAGGACAGGAGGAAGTTCAACGTGATCGAGATCAGCTTGACGTAGCCCAGGTTCCTCCTCCACGTCCTGAACGAACCCTTTTCCAGGCCCAGAGCCTTCAACTCCCTTATAACCACCTCCACGTCCCACCTGTTCTCCCACGCGGTGAGTATCTCCTCAGGGGACATGGAGGGATCGGTGGAGAAGAGGTATCTCCTGCCGTAACCCTTATAGTCCTCCAGTACAACTAATTTCAAGGGGACTCCCAGGTACGTGACGTGGTGTTCTCCCTCGGGGAGGAGTCCAACGGGCACGGACCTGTCACCCTCGACGACCCGTGCGCTGGACTTGAGGGAGGACACCACGTCTGAGAGGAGGGTCCTCCTGTTCACGTACCAGGAGTCGAAGGTTATGACCTGTACGTTGAGCTCCCTCCTCAACCTGTCCAGGACCTGGAGGGTCATGTCCACCTTCGTGGAGAAATTCAGGTCCTGTCCCACGGCCTTGGCCATCTCGGCCACCTTCCTGGCCACGTACGCGTCTACGTGGACCAGGTACACCTCGCCCGTGACCAGGTCCCTCACCGTGACCACGAGGAGCTGGATGGCGGGGATGAAGGTCCCCTTCACCCTGGAGTAGAACATGGCCATGTTCTGACACGGGCATGGCCCTGGCGTAGGCCTTCTCGTCGAAGGTATCGTCCACCGCCACCTGCACTGGATGGTCTCCAACCAGGAGCTTCACAGGTGGGAGCAGGTCAACGTCAGCCAGTTCGTCAAGCTTGCCCAGCACGCTCTCGTAGTCGAAACCCACGGCCTCAGCCCTACCCGCCAGACTTCCCCTCTCCGCGATCACGGCAAGGAGCAGCTTCCTCACAACGTCAGCCCTGAACTTCCTTAGCGCATCCCTCAGCGCGTTCAGGTAATCCCTCCTCCACCTTAATGCCTCCTTCAGTTTCCTCAGCCACTTACCCCTTCTCATTATTCAAACTCATTATTCAAAACGCGTATTACCCAGGTAAAAAACTTTTCAAGGGCCGAGGCACTGACGTCAAGTTCAGGGAAATGCTACAGGTAGTGGGATACACTGGAACGGGTCCCGCAGGTAGCGAGACGGCAACTAAATTCTCAGTTCACTGGTGAACCCCGGACCCGATACTAGTCCCCGGGACTCCTCTCAAAGTCCTGGTGGCTTTTCCGGTGAGTATCTACCCAGGTCCCCGGTCCCTGGCGCTCTCCACATCACTCGTAACTAAACCTTCGCGAGGCACCATCACCCATGAAGCGATGGCACCTGTTTCCATCATCTCCACCAGTGGTTTTGATCAATTTTATCCTCTGGCACGGACTCCGTTCAAAGAGCATTGGGTAAAAAATTACACAGGGTACTAACGCTGTGGCACGTGAAGCCCGGGCGCAGACTCACGTAACGGCATCTTTCCCGCTGAAACTGTTCTCCTGGACGTTCCATACTAGAAGTGTTTTTATTCCAGTTATTCGCCCAGTAACTCATGGAAAGGGTCAAGGTAACAAGGAATTACTAGGTTACCATTCCTGCATCCATAAGGGAGAAACTGGACATAAGGGAGGGCGACATCGTGGAGATCACCCTCAACAACGACGAGATCGTAATAAGGAAGGCCAGGAGCAGGAGGCCCAGGATAAAACTGAACAGGAAGCTCACCGTGGATGAGGTAGAGAGGGATATAGAGGAGGGAATGAATGAGGGCAGTGGTTGACACCAACGTACTCATTTTCGATTACGTTGAGGACTCGGAGTTCCATAAGGAGAGAGAGAATTCTGGATCAGCTTGAGAGATGGGTTATCCCTCCTCTTGTGGCATGAGATGGTCTGGTTTTTCAGGAGGAATGGGCTGGACAGCAGGATAGGTGACGTGATCTCCTACCTGAATCACGAGAAAGCGGAGCTCTCGGAGGACAACTCCAGGGTGTTGAGGAAGGGACTGGAGATCATCTCGTCGGAGAAGCTATCCCTATCCCACTACAATGACGTGATCATTCTGTCCCATTCCATTATCAATGAACTGCCACTGGTCAGCTTTGACAGGAATTTGATGAAACTGGCCAGAAAGTACAACGTGAAAACTCTCTGACTCCCCGGGGATGGGCCGGAGACCGAGTTGAACCCGCGAGGATAACCTCAGGCCTGAACAGATCCAAAGAGCTGGGAGTACCGCGTTTAACCTCGTTCCAGTATTGATCGCATTCAGGGTTCGGGTGACTGCACAGGGGCAGGATAAGCTTTTGATCGTGAAACACCATTCTTCATCATGAAAATTTTCATGCTCAAGGTACACGGGAAAGGGGTAGTGGTCCTCCCGTCAGAGGTGATGAAGGCCCTGGGGATAAGGGAGGGTTCCATCCTGGAGCTCAGGGTGGAGGGTAACAGGGCTGAGATGATTGCCCCGAGGTCCCTCCTGGACCTCTTCGGGATGGACGGCGAAGGGGCGCTGGAGGTCGTGAGGGGGATGGAGGAGGAGAGGAGAAGGGAGATTGAAAGAGAGTTACGTGATTGATGCCGGAGTCGTTTCCTTGTTTCCGGGCCTCGTGAAGAGGTGTTTTGAGGACATGGTGGGGAACAGGGTGAGGCTAGTCACCAGCGAGCTGACACCCGCCGGGTTCATCTTCCATTACGCCAGGAGGTTTGGGAAGGACGTAGCTTTGGCCAGGTACAGGTCCTTAAGGAACAGCCCCCTTGAGGTGATATCACCCGACAGCTGGATAACGGAGACGGCGGGAGTGTTGAAGGCCAGCCATGGAGAGAGATTATCGCTCGCGGATTGTTTCCTTGTGGCAACTGCCATGAAGGTGAAAGGCACAGTATTGACGACCGACTCCGGGATAAGAGACGTTTACGGGAGGGTGATCAAGATAGAGTACTGAGCGACAACTCTGATCGGCTTATCCCGTTAAAGGCGACTGGGGTTGCCGGAACTCAGGTCCTCTCAGGTTATGGGTCAGCGTTATCTTCACCCTGGGCCATGGGTGTGACGGGACATTATGGAGCGTTCACGGGTGGCCTTGAAGGTAATGCGTAATCGGTTCTGATTTTCTTGGATGGGCGTCGTTTGAGGAGCACCATGTAAAGTTTATACAAGGTAGCGGTGTGCGGAGTTACCTTAATTAAAGACCTCCAGGTTTCTGCGAGATGTCAAATTGAAAGAGAACCGAGGACGTCACTTAACGGATACTCCACGCACAAGGTACTGGTGTTTTCTCTGATAACAAGTTTGGCTCTCGAGATCTCATGTAGTACTTTCTTGAAAATCCCTTCAAGCCCATTTTATCTAAAACTCTTTCAATTCAGTCCCAATAGTCTCACAATTATATTTTCATTTTAAGGTCTATGGCATTGCTCGTCTGTGAACGATTTTTATTTCAACATAAACTTCCTAGAAGAGTATCTTACCGCGTTAAAATCAGTGAAACACTATTTCAATGGGTTCCCTCTGACTTTAACCCGTTTAAGGCGGTGACGGATACTCCGCCGGGTTTATCATAACCTCCCGTGGAGATCAGTGCTCTCTCCGTAAAGATCTAAGAAACGTACTTACCATATTCTGGAGAGAGTAAAGGGGACCGTCTAGATCTCTAAGAATCTCCACAAACTAGTTATTTATAGGGAGAAGGGGATGAGGGAAGGTGAACCCCACGCGCCCGATCATGATGAACGGCTGACACTCTGACGGAGATCCCTCATCCCCTGAGGTTTCGTTATCCTCATCCCTATAAAGCTTTTTCCTCAAGTTTTTCTTGTTTTCAAACCCTCAAAGGATATCTACAAACTGTGTTATCTATATCTCTTCTCTCTATAAGACCTCCCGCTTATCCCTGTAATTTCACTCCTCCTCCCCTGTCACTATAAAGCCAATTTCCCCTAGAAAGATACGTTCATCATCTATATATTTCTCTTATCCCTTTCGCCGCCGATTTTTTTAATAGAAAAATAAACAGACTTTTACAAAATACCCCCAACACAAACCATTGAAGGTTCGAAATAGTCACCAAAAGCTAAATTAAATCGAATAGGACATAATAGGGGCATAGGGGACCGATCTGACCCCACCTAGTCATGGTGAGTGCCTTGCCGGGCGGTCATACCCTATCCCCTTTTCAATTTCCAAAAAGTTTTTGAGAACCTTTGAGGGTTTAGGCCCCCGATCACGAGAAAGCCTTAGAGAACAATCAAGGTGGTAATGGGAAACATCTTTGACCCGCCTCATCTAGGTCAGATTATGGTCGTAATATTCCTACCAGTTTACAGGGATCACCTCAGGTACCGAAATGCCTGCTTCCTGGCACTACCCATCAAGGCGGACCGTGGTATTCAGCGCCAATACGTATGGTCCAGGGATAGATAACTCATGTTACCAGTGCATCATGGTAAAGGCTCAGTGATATTTCGGTCTCTTCATGTAGACATCCAGTATTTCGCCATTTGAAGGTATCTCCATGGAGATGGGGGACCGGTTCACTTCCACGCTCCCGGGCCTTCGCAATCTCTCTCGAACTTGAAGGGTGACTGATCTCCCGGGACTACCCCACATTGTTGTATATTTGAGGGGCCTTTAACCTGAAATACACAACAAACCTAGCTAGGCTCTATCTCCCAACACATGCTCAGGTCAAAACATGGTGTGCTAGATAAATATCACCCTGACGCTGTTCATTAACCAGTACCACCAGTCTCCAAACAGTCCAGGCATAATCTAGATCACGATCTTCTCGCAGTTTGACACAACGGCCACCTCCCTCACATCCATTCCCATGGCGTCCCTCCACTCAAGGTCGGCCCCCGCCCCAATGAGGTACCTCGCCACATCCTCACGGCACTTCTCAACGGCCCAGAACAGGGGAGTCCTTCCGTTGGCCTCCAACCCGTTCACGTCAGCCCCTCTCCTCACGAGCTCCTCCACCAGGTTGAGGCATCCCTCCCCTGAGGCCACGTGAAGGGGCGAGACTCCATCCCTGTCCTTAGCCCTGACATCCGCTCCACCCGAGATGATGAGCTGGGCAATCTCCGGCATATCCCTGCATAACCTGAGGGCGTAGTGCAGTGGAGTCCTCCCCTGAGAGTCCCCCACGTTGGGATCCGTTCCGTGGTCCAGCAGGAGGGAAACGATCCTGATCAGATCATCAGGGCAGATGCGTGGGGGTGACGGCATTCCCTCACTGTCGGGATCCTTCCCGTGGTCCCTAAGCTCAGGTAACGCAGATAGGCCCCACCTTCTCAAAAACCAGGTAAAACCAGTCAGGACCTTGGGGGTGAAGCTGTCCAGGATCTGGTCCTTCCACGACCCGTCGTTGGACTTCACACGGCACTGCACTGCCAGGTGAAGGGGTGTGAGTCCCTGGTCGTCCCGGGCATTGGGATCAGCCCCAAGCCTCAGCAGATACCTGATCATTTCCTCGTCTCCCTCATCCACGGCCATGTGGAGGGGAGTTCTCCCTTTCCCGTCCCTCTCGTTCACGGTCCACCATAGCCTCCCTATCACCTCCCTGCACATCTCCTCACGGGGATCCCTTGCCCCGAACTGGCTCAGGTCCTGGGATTGGGAGAGGGGAATGCACCTTTTCACCATTGCGTGAATTGGCGCAAGCCCGCTCGGGTCCCTTATCCTGGGATCCGCTCCCCACTTGAGGAGGATAGGGATAGCCCTGGGGCATTCCCTGACCGCCACGTGAAGGGGTTTCTCCTTCCCGGCGTTGGGGTTGGCACCCCTCTCCAGCAACTTTCTCACGAGATCAAGGTTGCACATGGAGACGGCCACCTGCAGGGGGCCAGGCTCGGACATGTTCAGGTTCCCTCCCCAGTCCAGGATCAGGTCAAGGAGGGAGGGACAATCGCAGATCGCCGTGACCACCGGGTTCTCTCCCCTCACCGGAATGGCACCCCTGATCAGGAGGAGAAGGAGGAGGGATCGGTCGCAGGCAGAGACTGCGAAGTTGAGGGGAGATAGCCCCATGTCAAGAACGTTGGGATCAGCCCCAAGGGTTATGAGGACCCTCATCATCCTGGCCCTTATCTCCATGACCAGTTTCCTCTGCATTTCCCTGTCCTTCACAAGCCCAGAAATTCCCGCGGGGACGTGATCGTGAACGTGAACTATGTACCTCATGGCCTCGTCCAGTCTCTCCCTGGGCTGAAATGGTGCAATCTCCATGAACTCCAGGAGATTGCACGCGTAAATCGGTTCAAGGAGAGGATTTGTTACCATCCCTTGATTGTTTCGAAGTAATAGTGGAAAAAGATATCTGGAATTTTGGATGCGAGTTCGCCTCCCAGGGGGTGCGTGAGGAGGGTGAAGGGGGTAGCCGTGGAGGGAGTGACCAGTTCGTTGAAAATACATCATGGGATTCCGGCGTATGGTGGGGCCTCGCCTGGATATGCAGGACAGGGATGGGAGCAAGGACATGGACCTCCAGGGAGATTACAGGGAGGAGAACTGCACGCATTCAATTAGCGGGATTAACCTCGTCACCTGGACCCCACGGCTCGTGTGAGAACATACCAGGCACCGGTGTGGCAGGAGGTCAAAGATCATCCATCCAGGCTGGTCATCTCTACGAGAAATGCCCCCTATATCCATCCTGGATGGTCTGGACGCATGGACCCTCCGGTTGAGACCCCCCTGGGAATTCCGGCTCCATGACCTCAACCTCGGCGTGAAATGGTAGAAATAGCCATGAGAAATCTGATCAACTGCCTTCCATGGCCCCAACCACACCCCAAGGCCTTATCCCATCCCGAGTACGCGATTAGGTGAAGGACCTGTCTGCACCAGCTACCCGCGACATGGGTTTGAGTAGAACTGGAACCCCGCTGACCAAAACCTGCGCTATCACGGTGATGTCACCGGGGATGTCCATCGCACAAGATCCCAGCGCCAGTGGGTGGTGAGTGATATCTAGCCTTCATTGAACTCGTCACTTTTGTTACTGAAGGATAGGAAGTTACAGGAATTACCAGACCAGGCTATCTCTGCACCAGTGAGAGCTGTGCATCAAGGCACCAGTGGGAGGTATCAAGGATAATTTAACGTGGAATACACGACAAACCAGTCCTCTTGTCGCGATGAGGAACCTCAAGATGCGCCTGAGGGAGTACCTCACCCTCTTCCGGTGCAAGTTTTCATCCGCTCTCCTGGTGCCCATGCCTGCACGTTGATCTAGGCTTTTCGCAATTCTTCCCAGTGATGTCCACATCACGGGAAAATATGAAGGTCCAATCTTCCCAGGTTCTCAAGAACTAGATCAAGGAAAAAATCGTTGTCTTCATCACGCTGTCCTCAATCAGGACCTTGCCTTCACTTCTTTCTGTTTCTCCTCCTTGGGCTTACCCAGCACGGAGTAGGGGAACTGCTCGTAGACCACGGTGGCGCTCACCAGCAGGATCACCGGTATTATTCCCACAGCCGCTACCTGCTGAGCTGTCAGGGGCTTCGTTGCCGTGTTTCCCGTCACCAGGGCCGCGACCACCAGCTCCAGTATGAACCCCACGATGAACAGGACCTTGAACGCCCTGTCCATCCTCTCCAGGTTCCTTTCCCTCTGCTCGGTCATTTGTACATCACCTTCGCAGTTATGATCATTGCAGCGAACACCGCGGCCGTGAACTCAAGACCGCTCAGGGCCATCTGCATGTCACCGCTCAGTATGTGTCCACTTGCGCATCCCCCTGCCATCCTTGCACCGAACAGCATCAGGTAACCACCCACGAAGGATCCCACGAAACGCAGTGCCTGGTTACTCCCGAACCTGCTGGCCCAGCTGGGAGGTATTATGTTCCTGAAGGAGGTGAACCTCCTGGTGATGAACACGGCGCTGAAGAACGCTCCCATCAGGGTTCCAATGTCGCTGAAGGGCTCCCATCCTATTCCCTTGAACACTATCTGGCTGTAGGTGAAGGAGGGCATGAAGAGCTGGCCCACTATCCAGGAGTACGTTGTGGACTCGCCGAAGATCTGGTGTAGGAACATCTCCAGGACCACGGTGAGCCCAACTATGCCCGCCACAGACACCATGAACCACCTGGTCACGTTGCTCTCCGTTGCGTAGTACTCGTTCACCTTCTTCGCCAGGGATGTCTGGGAGTAGGGAAGAGCTCCGTCCGTCAGGTAGATTGCAGTGTCCAGGTGCTTCTGTATCTCCAAGGGAGTGTTTCTCCTCTCAATGTTCTCCCTTATGCAACTCCTTGTTCCTCCCTTATACCTGGGAAGGTAATATGCCACCAGGAAGAGCCCAATGGCGTAAACAAGGGATATGCCGAAGAGGTCCACGGGGGTAAGTCCGGAGAAGGGCTGAATCACGAACGCGGATACATGTTTCCCTCCTATCACCAGGCTTCCGAAGTTCAGCGTCTTCACCAGCCACTGACCTGCGCTGGTCTGAAACAGGGCAGTCCACGAAGCAGCTCCAAGGAGGGCTCCCAGCAGGGCGTAGATTGCGTCCCTCCTGCCCTCACCGAGGGCCATCCAGATTGAGCCAGGGAAGTAACCGGCTATTGCCAGCCCCGCTCCGAAGAGCACACCGCCCAGACCCACGCCCACCAGATAAAGGGGCTTGGGACTGAAGTGAAAACCGATACCGAGGGCGTATAGCCCGAAGAGCACGGGAGTGGAGATGGCAAGACCCAGGGCTATGCAGATCACGAAGAGCCTGTCCTCCCACTTTGCTAGCCTTATTAACGTCTCAGGATTGGCTATGCCCCAGGCCTCGGCAGCTGCTCCTATCACGAACCCTATGAGAATTCCAACCCACATGGGTGCTGTAAAGGTTATCATCTCGAGCACCAAAATCTATTTCCGCATTTGAAGGTAAAGTATCTTGATATAGTTTTTATGCAATAAAGTCATTAACCAGGTTTATTAGAGTTCTAAGAAATAATGGCAAAAAGATGAGGGGAGACACCATTTAATAAGTGAAAAGCTTGTGTGGGGAACAGGGTGAGGAGAAGCTGTGTTAAGGATAACGGGGGGAGGAGGGAGAATGGCTGGGGGCGGTGACCACTGAACACTATTTAATAGAGAGGGGATGAAACTGAGAAATAGTTAAGGGAGAACCACCAGGATAGCGGAACGGTCTCCAGAAGTTTAAATAGGCGAACTCCCAATCCCCTGTGTGGCCAGAACTTCTTATTCGGCCATCCAGCTGGCTGAAGAGTACTACTCCCTGGCCCTTAAGCTCATGGAGAAGAAGCGTTACGCCGATGCTGTCAGGAAATTGAGGAAGGCCATAAGCCTGTACCGCGACAACCACCTCTTTCACTACAAACTGGGAAATGCCCTCTTCTACACCGGAAAGTACCTTGAGGCCATTGAAGAGTTCGACGTGGCGATCAGCATAAATCCCGGTTACATTAACGCCCACTACAACAAGGGGGTGATCCTCATGGAGGAGTTCAAGTGGTATGAGTACGCTTTGGAGGAGTTTGACAAGGTCATCAGCCTTGACCAGAATGACGTGGATGCGCACAGGAGGAAGGCTGACTGCCTCTATTACCTTGGAAGGTATGAGGAGGCTGCCGAGGAGTACACCGTGGTCATGTCCTTTGATAGGAGCTACTGGTAGGTGGACGGTCAGGTTTTTTCTTGGTGAGCCAATGGCTTTATGCGAGTTTTCCCAACTCCCTGAAAGGTGCCTGTGCCAGAGAAAAAATCAAAGGATGTCCATCATTTTCTCTTGACGGAACATCCCCTTCTCAGGATGTTGACCCTCCACCATCCCACCCTTCCCACTCCAGTCGCGGGATTCCCTGTACCCAGGTATATCCTTCCTGGGTTGGCCCCATCAATTTGGATCTCAAGGCGTGGATCACGACCCCGCCCCGGAGGTAGTGGATCCTGGAGGAGACGCGGGTGCTGTCATTGTGAAACCGAATTTTCCTCTCCCCTGATGGTCCTGACCGCAGGGTTGAGCTTGAGCTCAGCTCGGTTTGCTGTGTATTTCGCGTCAAAGGCCCCTCAAATACATAATATGAGATAACCTCAGCACGGAGCTTCACCACTGTACTTTCCTCATGGACTCTGCGCCAAGGTGGACCGCAACTCTAGGGAGATTAACCCTCTGCACTTAACCCCACGCTTTCCCCGTTCCGTCGCTCACTGGCTCGATCTCGGCCTTACCTCTCAGCTTGATCTTCCCGTGGATAGTCCTGATCCAGCAAACCGGTAATTCCCATCCTGTTAAGAGACCTTCATATCCCCTCAATACCCTCCCATGGATGGACAAAGAAGCACTGGTTCTCTCAAGTTAAGAGACCTTCATATCCCCTCAATACCCCTGCACGTGAAGGAAGGCGAGGAACCAGTTGAGCATCAGGGGAGCTCCGTGCTCGGTCCCAGCGTTCCTGCTGTCCTCCTGGAGAAGCTTGTGCCACTGTTCAAGGAGGGACAGGAATCTCCTACTGGTTACGAGGCTCTCGTCATACTTCCCAGTCCCCGGTGTATCTCCTCTTCTAACATGCCCAAGTCGTGTTTTCAAACCTTCTAATGATATCTACAAACCCTCCCTTAAGGGATAGAAATCGAGGGATGAAGGGGATAGTGAGGGCTTGGACAACTGACGAATGCGGATGGCTTGGAAGCTGACCCAGACCCCTTCATCCCCACATCACCGTATTTCTTCTCTTTTAAATAAGTTTTTCCTCGCATAGTGAGTTTGCCCACAGTATCGTTACTAAGGTACAGATTCTGGGAGCAACCCTCTCTCAGAGAACTAGAACTACGGAGTGCCTCATTATATCCAAGCTTCTGTCCACCTTGGTTGCCCACTTGAACCTCACGAGCCTGTACCTGAGGAGTGAGAGGACTCATGAGAGTTTAATGGGTGACGCCACACTGCGTTCCGGAGGAGGTAGAGATGTAGTTCGTGACCCAGGTCCCCTTCCCAAGTGCATGGGCTCCTGTCTGTAATGGAGAACATAAAGTGCATTCCAGTCCTGGAGGACACGAATCCTGTGAAGACCCATGAGTGAAATGCTACCTATACAATGTTTATACCTTAATAATGGCCTGTGGACACACTCATAGTTTCACTCAAAGGATCTCTAATATAAGATTCTAGAAATATAGTCTATTCACTGAAAGTCTTTCAAATCCTCAAAGGATCTCTACAAACAAGGGAGAGAAAGAAAGCGGTGTAATATGGTTATGGAATTGTTTCAAATCCTCAAAGGATCTCTACAGACTCACGTGTCTTCCCCTGTACTCGTACAGGTACTGCTGGTTTCAAATCCTCAAAGGATCTCTACAAACTCGTAGGAGCTCCTCCTCGTCTTTGTCTAGTTTCCTATCGTTTCAAATCCTCAAAGGATCTCTACAAACCTAGGTATACCATTATCACGCCTCCGGCCATTAATAGTTTCAAATCCTCAAAGGATCTCTACAAACACTATAGACTTGATAAGCACGGATAACTCCTCAAATATGTTTCAAACCCTCAAAGGATCTCTACAAACTCTACCTGGCTCACAGGTATGCGTAGATCGGCACAGGTTTCAAACCCTCAAAGGATCTCTACAAACACCTGTAAAACTTCCCTTATCTCCTTTTTATGTATCTCGTTTCAAACCCTCAAAGGATCTCTACAAACATGGTGAGTATTACCTCTTCTTGAACAGGTGTGACGAGTTTCAAACCCTCAAAGGATCTCTACAAACATACCCGTATGGGAAATATAGATATGTGGAACAGCCCCCAGTTTCAAACCCTCAAAGGATCTCTACAAACCTCAACTCCCAGCCCATGGCTGGGAGTCGAGAAGGAGTTTCAAACCCTCAAAGGATCTCTACAAACTTTCAGGGGAGGGCCTAAGGATATGCTCGCGAAACTCGAGTTTCAAACCCTCAAAGGATCTCTACAAACAATTGATGAAGTCAAGGGAACTAACGACTTGAGGTAGTTTCAAACCCTCAAAGGATCTCTACAAACTGAAATAATAGAACATAAGCCAAATAAGTCCGGTCACTTGTTTCAAACCCTCAAAGGATCTCTACAAACCATGATAGAGGCTGGCAAGAAGTACAGAGAGAACTACATGTTTCAAACCCTCAAAGGATCTCTACAAACCAGACTGTGGGGAGAAGAAATAGAGGTCGTGGAAAGAGGTTTCAAACCCTCAAAGGATCTCTACAAACAGAGAAAAGAGTCAACGTAAATTTAACGCATGATTCAGCGTTTCAAACCCTCAAAGGATCTCTACAAACGGAAAATGGGCTATACCATACAGGAAAAGTTCACGTGCAGTTTCAAACCCTCAAAGGATCTCTACAAACTACGACCCAGAAGAAGGATATGAAATCGCAGAGAGGCGTTTCAAACCCTCAAAGGATCTCTACAAACAATTTCAACGCTGAACCTTTACAATTTAGAGTTATAGGTTTCAAACCCTCAAAGGATCTCTACAAACTCACCTGTACATCCCACTATCCACGAACATTTTTCCCTGTTTCAAACCCTCAAAGGATCTCTACAAACCCCAGATGTAGATGTCTGAACATGGTATCACCACGCTAGTTTCAAACCCTCAAAGGATCTCTACAAACACAGTACCGGAGACCAATCTGACACCGCAACAGATAGCTGTTTCAAACCCTCAAAGGATCTCTACAAACTAGAAGCCACGTTCTCCAGCGTATTCAACGACATCCAGGTTTCAAACCCTCAAAGGATCTCTACAAACGAGTTAACCAGAACAGGGCAAAAGTACAGTGCAATAGTTTCAAACCCTCAAAGGATCTCTACAAACTGTAACAGCACCATTTAGAACTCTACCACCAGTGCCTGGTTTCAAACCCTCAAAGGATCTCTACAAACCGTTCCCTAGTGCATTCTGTATTCCCTGTCCTAGACTTCCGTTTCAAACCCTCAAAGGATCTCTACAAACCTGGATCATCAAGAAGAAGGATGGGACCACGAGAACTAGTTTCAAACCCTCAAAGGATCTCTACAAACTGATCTCTGACTTTCTGAAACACAGAAGGGAAACTAAGTTTCAAACCCTCAAAGGATCTCTACAAACTTGACCGTAGAGTTCACCAGATAGATGCGGACGTTATGGTTTCAAACCCTCAAAGGATCTCTACAAACTGGGAACCCAACTAGGGCTCCTGCCAGAAAGAGATATGGTTTCAAACCCTCAAAGGATCTCTACAAACCCCCTACAGGATTAAGAATTTCTTAATGCTACTTTCATGTTTCAAACCCTCAAAGGATCTCTACAAACGATATGTATTGATGTCATTACTGTCAATATCGTGGTAGTTTCAAACCCTCAAAGGATCTCTACAAACTTTTCCTCTCTCTCCTCACTCATTCTCTCTCTTTTTGTTTCAAACCCTCAAAGGATCTCTACAAACTTCTGTTCCAGGTCGAAGTCTTTCTTTGCTATGGCGTTTCAAACCCTCAAAGGATCTCTACAAACTGAGTGGAACGTGGTCGGTGTAACAATTTGAAATTATTGTTTCAAACCCTCAAAGGATCTCTACAAACACTAAAAGTGAAATACTTAAAAATGGCACGAAAACACGGTTTCAAACCCTCAAAGGATCTCTACAAACTCGATCTTGCAAATTCAATTAACTTCGCGTTGTTGAGTTTCAAACCCTCAAAGGATCTCTACAAACCAGACCCAAACAACTCGGCCGATATTTATTTAGGAAATGTTTCAAACCCTCAAAGGATCTCTACAAACCAGAGATCACTAAAGACTAGCGACAGAATGCCGATACGTTTCAAACCCTCAAAGGATCTCTACAAACACGAGGCGTATAAATTTTGTAATGTCCGCGGTCTTTAGTAGTTTCAAACCCTCAAAGGATCTCTACAAACTGAAGAGAATAGCACTGTATCGCCCGTTCACTTTCCACGTGTTTCAAACCCTCAAAGGATCTCTACAAACCCTTTTTCGCGGATCCTGATATGTTTTGGGAAACGGTGTTTCAAACCCTCAAAGGATCTCTACAAACCACTCTTCCAGATATTCAAAATCGCGAAGAAGATAGCGTCGTTTCAAACCCTCAAAGGATCTCTACAAACATCAAGTCTTTCCAACACAACCCTGTCGTGGTCAAGAGTTTCAAACCCTCAAAGGATCTCTACAAACACCTGTGGGGGAAACCCCCACACCCCCTAGATTTTCCTTTTGTTTCAAACCCTCAAAGGATCTCTACAAACTTGCCGTAATAACCCACAATTATGTGAATTAAACTAGTTTCAAACCCTCAAAGGATCTCTACAAACCATATCTTCCAATATTTGAGGGAATCTTAGGTTTTTCGTTTCAAACCCTCAAAGGATCTCTACAAACCGATACCCCGGATCCGCTGTCACACGTCTGTGACATGTTTCAAACCCTCAAAGGATCTCTACAAACCAAATCAAATCAGGGACAAAGTGAAAGATACATTATATTGTTTCAAACCCTCAAAGGATCTCTACAAACTTTGGAGGGCGAATAATATGGTCAGTTGTTATCGGACCACGCATGAAAAAGAAGAGATAGAGGACGCAAGTTTCAAACCCTCAAAGGATCTCTACAAACAAGAGCTTAGGAGAACAATAAATGAATACTTAAGGAGATGTTTCAAACCCTCAAAGGATCTCTACAAACCGTTCACAGAGATCTGGCTGATTATCGCGTCTTTAGGGTTTCAAACCCTCAAAGGATCTCTACAAACGGTATCAGCGAAGAAAAAGAACTGAATGAAAGTGAATAGTTTCAAACCCTCAAAGGATCTCTACAAACAATAATTGAAATATCGGGTGGATTTGTTGAAATTGGAGTTTCAAACCCTCAAAGGATCTCTACAAACCGAATCCAAGAAGTTGTGGAATACACGGAAGGGAACGGTTTCAAACCCTCAAAGGATCTCTACAAACGGGAAGAGACATTGTTTATATACGGTTGTAAAATGTTTCAAACCCTCAAAGGATCTCTACAAACGCCCCTGACACTCTGGAACGTGAAGATCGTTCTCAGTAACGCGTTTCAAACCCTCAAAGGATCTCTACAAACCCACAACCTTGCTGATATTCGCGATACTCGTCTTGTTGTTTCAAACCCTCAAAGGATCTCTACAAACACAACCATTTTTATTCACCCTCTACGAAGAAAATTCGTTTCAAACCCTCAAAGGATCTCTACAAACTCCTATTTAAGTCTTTCTTACTAACACGCCACGTCCGGGTTTCAAACCCTCAAAGGATCTCTACAAACGATTATGAATTGTGATAATATGTGTGGGGGGACTATCAGTTTCAAACCCTCAAAGGATCTCTACAAACTCCTCAAATCCTGAAACAAATCCTTCCCAAGACAATCAGGTTTCAAACCCTCAAAGGATCTCTACAAACTAAAACCTGTCCCGGCTGTAGGGCGAATTTCTGAATGGTTTCAAACCCTCAAAGGATCTCTACAAACTATGGCAAAAAGGGCACTTCACTTCTTTGCGAATATGAGTTTCAAACCCTCAAAGGATCTCTACAAACGAGACAAAAGAACGAAGATGAAGTTCCTAGTCTCAGTCATTGTTTCAAACCCTCAAAGGATCTCTACAAACCACAGAGAGCACAGTCGAGCTCCATATACCTGGGATGAGGTTTCAAACCCTCAAAGGATCTCTACAAACCAGGTACCACTCCTCAAATTTCAGGGGGGTGGCCAGAGTTTCAAACCCTCAAAGGATCTCTACAAACTCCTTTATGTAAGAACACCTAACCTTAGCCTGAACGCCAGTTTCAAACCCTCAAAGGATCTCTACAAACTCCCAATGATGAAGTTGCCTTCTATCTGGTTGTGTTAGGGTTTCAAACCCTCAAAGGATCTCTACAAACCTGATTCTGCTAGCCATAATAGTCCTTATGATATTTGGTTTCAAACCCTCAAAGGATCTCTACAAACTATAGGTAGTGATTCATTTTCTCTTCACTTGTGGGGGTTTCAAACCCTCAAAGGATCTCTACAAACAAGGCATATGCTCTAGCATTTACATATTCCTTTAAACCCAGTTTCAAACCCTCAAAGGATCTCTACAAACATCCATTTGAGGAGTTCAGCGTGAGGTTGGGTGTTTGTATGGTTTCAAACCCTCAAAGGATCTCTACAAACCGCTCAAGGAATACGAAAAATTGCGGGAATCGGTAAGTTTCAAACCCTCAAAGGATCTCTACAAACTCGAACATATCAGGATGAAGATAATCGAGAAATTCTGGTGTTTCAAACCCTCAAAGGATCTCTACAAACAATTCTGGAAAAAACTATCATGAAGGACGAATTCGCAGTTTCAAACCCTCAAAGGATCTCTACAAACCTACGCCCCCACACCCCCTTCGCCCCACGCCCCGATTGGTTTCAAACCCTCAAAGGATCTCTACAAACTGGTTTGATGACTACTGGACCTAGAGGTCCAACTAAGGTTTCAAACCCTCAAAGGATCTCTACAAACACTATATCTGCCACCCAGGAAAGTTTCAGAACTGGGATGTTTCAAACCCTCAAAGGATCTCTACAAACGACAAAAGAGATATACACTTCTGGTATGGAACAACCAGTTTCAAACCCTCAAAGGATCTCTACAAACACCCAGAGATCCACACTTACACCAGCCACATAGACACCCAGTTTCAAACCCTCAAAGGATCTCTACAAACTCCTGTTCCAGAAAATTGTAATGAAGTGGAAGATAGTGGTTTCAAACCCTCAAAGGATCTCTACAAACTCCACTATCTCCAGGAATTTTCCGCCAAGCGCCTTCTCGGTTTCAAACCCTCAAAGGATCTCTACAAACGAATATGAAAATAGAACTGGTTCTGGATGGTCAAAAGGGTTTCAAACCCTCAAAGGATCTCTACAAACATCCCTATGGTGTGGGAAACAGCAAAAGGAGCCTACGGGGTTTCAAACCCTCAAAGGATCTCTACAAACGTGAGGTTCCTCGCGTTCATTGAACCCATTGGACCTCAGTTTCAAACCCTCAAAGGATCTCTACAAACTTTTCTCAAACTTCTTGAACACCAGAATGAATGGGTGTTTCAAACCCTCAAAGGATCTCTACAAACCCCTGGGTTCTTCTCTTCTGTATCTGGATGTGGTGAAAAGTTTCAAACCCTCAAAGGATCTCTACAAACTCTTGTAATTCTGAAGTGATATCATCTGGTCGCTCTGCGGGTTTCAAACCCTCAAAGGATCTCTACAAACTCCTCTTTTTGTATCAAGCCATGTCGCGTTTAAAGAGTTTCAAACCCTCAAAGGATCTCTACAAACGATATTTGTCTTCAATTTCAACACCATCAATTTTATAAGTTTCAAACCCTCAAAGGATCTCTACAAACTGTAGCGTAGTTGGGCTTACCTCGGGGAATGAGTTTCAAACCCTCAAAGGATCTCTACAAACTGTGCCTGGTACTGGGAGAAAGAGTACCCTGTTGTCTAGTTTCAAACCCTCAAAGGATCTCTACAAACTGTCATAAAGGTCAGCCTGTCTGGTGTTCAGTCTGTGTTTCAAACCCTCAAAGGATCTCTACAAACCCCTGTGATGGACCTGATAAGTTCTGGTTTACTTTTTGGTTTCAAACCCTCAAAGGATCTCTACAAACCAGACTCTACAGTTACGCATAGAACGTCCCCGATACCGGTTTCAAACCCTCAAAGGATCTCTACAAACAGCTCTTATTTCTTACATCTTTTCTCCCTAAAAAACCTTCCCCCGGACTCGGCAATTCAACCCCTCCCTTCCCTCCCCTTTCACTGCCGAGGTAATTTTCCCTCAAAAAGATATGTTCATCTCTACACATTTCCGCTCTCCCTTTCACTGCCGATTTTTCAATAGTAAAATAAACAGACTTTCACAAAATTCCCTGATCTCCGCAAACAATTAAATCATCCCCTCCTTCTAACATCAGGTAACGATGAGGATCTGCATGTCCTTCCTGGCGAGGGGCCACGTCCCCACACACTACAACTACCTCGTACAATCGGCGATCTATCATCGTCTCCCAGGGAGGATTTCCAGGGCTCTCCACGAAAAGGGTATCAGGGAAGGCCCCAGGCATTTCAAAATGTTCACCTTCTCACGCCTTTACGGCGACTTCACCAGGGACCAGGAGGGACTGCTCTTCAGGGATAGGGCCTACCTCTGCTTCTCCTCTCCCCTAGAGAGGGTCGCCACGGAGGTTTATCGATCCTTTCTCGTGGATCCGGTAATGAGACTGGACAATGCCGAGCTCATGGTGGAGGTCATGAAGGTGGTGGAGGAACCTGAGTTCACTAGCTCAACCCTGGTGTACACCCTCTCCCCAATCACAGTTTACAGGAAGTCGGATGACGGGATCAGGTACTACTCCCCTTACGAGCTGGAGTGGGGCGCCCTCGTGGACCTGAACGCCAAGAGGAAGTATCACGCTCTTAAGGGTAGATACCTGAAGTCCGGGTTGCAGGTGAGACCTCTCAACGCCGGCCTGATCAGGGTGAAGTACAAGGATAACCTAATCATGGCCTGGAAGGGAGAGTTCCAGATGAGGGGTCCCAAGTCCCTGCAAAGGGTCGTATACGAGGCGGGGATGGGGAGCAAGAACAGTCAGGGCTTCGGCATGATAGAGGTGAAGGGGAGGAGAATGAGGGATCTCCTCAGCCTCGAATGAAACGGAATTGGGGCGGTGATCGGCTGAGAGGACAGGGTGGGTCAGGTGGCCGGTCGTGAAGACCGAAGAGGAGAACCTCCTGACTTCCAGACAACGGCTCACGAACTCATTTCTTTAAAAAGTTAATTCCTCAACAGGAAAAATATATGGGCACTGTATGTTTTTTTAAAGGAATTTGTGAAAATCTTCAATATCACGGGATAATACCATCTTTCCCTTCGGATCTCAGGTAGTTTTATCCCTGGTTAACGGTGGTTGAAACGGGATCAATAGGGGATAGAAAAGGGTCTGAAATCTTTCTAGGGGTCTCGATGCTCTGGAGACCCAGTGTGTGTAGTGTGTGGATTTTCTGAAAACTAAGCCTTATCCGTCGTGACACCACGGCTCAGCCAAGCCTTATCCTGACGTGATTCACTCAAATACTCCAGACACCACTGTGTGTGGAGTTGCTAATAAGGACCTCCAGGTTTCCGTGAGATGTCAAATTGAAAGGGAGCCTGAGACGTCGCTTAACACATACTTCACACCCTACTGGAGACCGGCACTGCGCTTGGGCGGACCTGACATGGGGCATCCCTGCAGGATCGTGCTGGAGATCGATCAGAACCGACAGTGATAGCTGGTAGGTACTGGTTTCGTGAAGCGACAATGACGGGGCGAGAGGATCCATCGGATGAGGCCTGGTCACAGGGAACGCGACGCGGGACCCGGTGGTCTCGACGGTTTCATCCTCTGGCGGGAACGCAACATATCTCCACGTGACGGTCGCATACTCTTCATGTCTCGATGGTCTTATCCTCCGCTGATCATCACGACACCGGGAGGCTCACACAGAGTGTAAGCGTAAGAATCCCGCGAAATCCCGCTCGCCCCGGACGGGAAACCCAGGACTTACCTTCTCAAGATCTGGACCACCTGATACTGTGTATTTAGGGAGCCCTTAACGTGGAGTACCCGGGAAACCGGGCCAGGTCAAAAATCCATGTCCGGGGTACGGAGACTCAGGGTAACGTGATTCAGTGACATCGGGTCCCAAAGGGGCCATTCATCCCATGGAAGGACCAGGCATAAACTCGCCCTCGAGGAAAACACCGGCGCCCCACAGGGACCACACAGATGGTCTTCAGAGTTCTGGGAGAACTACGGATGCCCTGTCACCCGTGACCGAATACCGGGCTCCCCGACACCTTCACCGTCTTCATCTGGCTACGTATGGCCTATATGTCATCTCCCCCATGACGTGCCTCTCGAGCTTGTACCCCTCCATTCTTATCAGTGAGGTGTAGCTCACCTTCCTCCTCTTCACCGTTATCGTGCTGGACAGCTTCCTGTCGTACTCTGAGAGGAACTTCCTCAGCGCCTCCCTTGTGAGGCGGAGTCCGGAGGAGCCCTCCTCGAAGTCCTGTGGGGTTATGGATCCCCTGTTAATCATGGAGATTATGAGCCTGTCCACCACCACGGGCTTGAATACCTCCGCCACGTCCAGATTGAGGGAGAACCTGCGGAAGTTGGTGGTATGGAGGAAGCCTATCCTGGGGTCCAGATGTGTCTTCCTGATCTCATCCAGAACCGTGACGTAGAGCAGGGAGTTTCCAAGGCTTATGAGGCTGTTGAGCCTGTTCTGGGGAGGCCTTCTAGTCCTCTTCTCAAAGGCGAAATCCTCTCCTAGAACCTGATCGAAGCATGAGTAATACATCTCCCTTGCGTTCCCCTCGACTCCCAGTAGCTCCTGAACCGAGGATACATCCCTGTCCAGAAAGGTCCTGAGCTTGCTGGCGCACTCCGGAAGACCGTTCTCCCTCAGAATTAGTGCCATGTTCCTGATGGAGCCCTCCACGAAGGCCCTGGCCAGGGTCAGGCGTAGCCCAGGATCGTTGTAATGCTCCACCTGTTTCAGGAGAAGGTAACCAGAGACGTGATGGGTGACAGGGAGGTAACTTCCCAGGTAATGCCCCCTCAGGGTGAAGAAATGGAGGGGAATCCCTGCCCTGCTGAGGAAATGGAGGAACCTCTTGTTCAGCGTGACCTCCCCGAGAACGTAGATGGACTCAACCTCCGTGTAAGGAAGATACCTGGTTCCTTCCCTGGTGATGAAGGAGATGGTGTTGGACTTTCGCTTCAGGGTGCCGGAAGAGGTGATGAAAATCCTCTTCATGGGTAAATGTGGTTAAGGAGGGAAAAATAGTTTCATGACATTTGAAGGATGAAAACTCAGGTGATAGAAGCGATCGTGATAGAGTTCCAATAGTACTTTCCTGAAAATCCCTTCAAGTCCATTTTACCTAAAAGTTTTTCAGATCTGTCCAAGGATCTTCCAGTTAAATTTTATCTTTAAGATCAATGACATCGCTCATCTATGAACGATTTTCGTTTTGGTATGGATTTTCTTGAAGAATATCTCACTACGTTAAAATCCGTAAAGCACTATTCCAAAAAAGTTTCCGACATTTTACGGCCCGCATGGGCTCATCAAGTCCTGGGCCCGACAAAGGAGGGAACTGGTAACTGGATGAGAAAGGGAGGGGGTAATCCACGTTCAAACCCGACCCACCACTCCAGATCCCCCCAGTCCAGAGGAGGGTCACGCAGGCTCTGATCGAATCCTCCGAAGTGGGCACTTTTCATAGAGACGTGAGCCTGATCAGGTTTGTATTATTTCACGTTTAGGCCCCCTCAAATACACAATTATGGGGCATAGAGTCGTAAAATTTGTATAAATTCATCATTATGGCGTTGAGAGTTCCCATTGAAACTTGGGATACACTAACGTGACGACGCTACGACGGCGGGACTCCATAAACCCGGTGTGTGGAGTATTTGAACGAATCACATCGGGATAAGGCTTAGCTGGGCAATGGTGTCACGATGGATAATGCTTAGTTTTCAGAAAATCCACACCCATAAACCGGGTAAAAACCTACACTGAGTACCAGGGTAAAGGCGCAGTGTGGTGGGCCTCCTTTAACGCCTTTAACGGTCTCATACCCCCGTTCTGGCTCAGGAGCTTAGTTCTGGGGCACGGGTTTCGCCGAGTCCACGCCCCCTTGTGCTCAGGACGGAGGGCATAAAGGGACGGGATCGTGCCCGCTCTCCGTTGCCCTACGCCCCGGAAAGCCTCACCCCATGAACAGGGTCCCTCCATCGTCACCGTCCCCTGATTGAGGCTCTTTGCCCCTGGAGTCACGTGTTCTATCCAGCAATCCAGGCCTGTACGCACGGAGACCCTCTCAGACCTGATCAAAATCGCGCAGATCTGGAGGGCTCCTCAGACTGATGGGTCAAATCGCCCGCCCCCTATATTACGTTGCTATCCGGGTCCGTGACCCTTCCCAGGATTTCCCTCTTCACTCCCTTCCTGTTCTCCATCCTGTATATGACGACGTAATCCTGATCCCTCATTATTTTCCCTAGCTCTGCCCTGAGCAGTTCCAGCCGACCCTCCGTGATCTCGCCCTCAAACACCGATCTCTGAACCCACACGAGGTACTTCCTGCAGGTCTTGAGCACCCTGTTCACCCTGGTCTCATCTATATCGTAAACCAGAATGACGTACATCAATCTTTATAGTTGTGAATCGCCATAATAATCCATGCTATACTCCCTGCTGAAAATGGCCGAGGCCGGAATGGACCTAACCTCCCAGGATATCCCCACGCAGAAGGTTGAGCAGAAGAAGGGAAAGGAGGGAATGGAGATAATAGTCTTTGACTGCGATAAACGCCAGGTTTACTCCATCTCCGAGAAAATCACGGACAGGACATCCGAGGAATGGAACTTCGTGGGGAACTCTCCAGCCAACAGCCCCCAGGACGTGATAACCACAGACACCCTCAAGTACATTCTTGGGGTGGACGAGAAGGGAGAACCGGTGAAACCCACCAAGTTCTCCCTGAAAGTTGTCGCCGAGAGAATTCAGGGCGAACCAGCGGAGGCACTCCGGGCCGTTCTCTCCTGGTACAATCCCTCCACCCTGGATCTCACCAAGTTCAACTGGAAGGCTGCGCTCTACTCGGTGAGGGTTATCCTCCACGGTAAGGAGGTGGACATAGCCAAAACCAGGGAATACAGGGAACACCTGTTGAGGAGGTCCACTGTGGGCAAGTCCCAGGTCAACACCTCGGTCAGGTGTCAGATCTGCGGGGGTCCCGGAGCCCTGGACGATCCTGACTATCCAGCCGGATCTCCCCTTAAGGTTTACATTGTTGATAAGCTCGGGTTCGCATCGGGAATTGCGGACTCTCCAGAGGCCAGGCTCAGGTCACACGCCATCTGTCCCCGGTGCAGGAACAGGTTACTTGTGATCTCCAAGAGACTTGAAGACTTCTCGGTGAGGATAAATAAACTCAAGGCCTATGTCCTCATCCTTTCCCAGCAACCCGTCAAGTTCACTCCATCCTCCTCAGGCTGGATACTTGAGGAGCTGGAGGCCCTCTACAGGGGCGAGAAGGAGGTTCAGATAGTGTCTGGGGGGCAGGCCCAGATCACCCTGCTGTTCGGTGAAAGACAGCAGTCCAAGTTTAGACTTTACAGGATGATCCCCGACGTTCCAGTGTTCAGACTGGTGGAGTTCACCAGGACTGCCGGGGTTGTGCGTTCGAGCAGGGACTCGGATCCTCGGGGCCTTGGCCTCACGGAACTGTCCGGGAAGGCTTCACTGGATCTGTCCTTCAACTCCCTCTACTCCGTGCTACCCGTTGAGGACATGGGTAACACCCCGAGGTACATCCCCTTCCTGGACGCGATTCAATCCATTCTCCTGGAGTACCCCCTTGACCAGGACCACCTCTACGCCCAGTTCCTCAGCGTACTGAGATGCAGGAGATATGACACATGCCTCAATTCCATGACTGGGAAGTTCAGCCTGGAGGATGTGGCCATCCTTCAAACAAGCTTTATTAAGTTGTTCAGGCTACTGGGAATCATGTCAACTCCTTCACAACCAGTTCAGACCCTAGAGAAAGGAGATATCTACGATTACGTGAACAGGATAGGGCTCAATAAGGGCCAGGCCGGCCTCTTCCTCCTGGGGGCTGTGATCGCGTACATAGGAAGAGAGCAGTACCGCAAGGGAGATGAGAAGAAGGCAATTCTGGACAGGATAGATTACGAGGGAATGGACGTTGGAGACATCCTGACCCTGGTGAACAGGGTTTATGAGTCGGCTAGGGACTACAAGGTGCTCAACCGGACACAGGTGTTGCTGAGCGATGCCAATACCTACATCCTGGAGGGGAGAGATCAGCTGACCAATCCGGTGGAGAACGTCTTCCACATCCTCTCAGGGTATTCATTCCAGACAAAGTTATTTATGACCAAACAGGATAATGAGTGAGGTGGAATTTCGTGAAAAACAGTGAGATCCTTTTCGTGTATGAGGCCAAGTTAACCAATCCCAACGGTGATCCGGACGACGAGAACAGGCCAAGGATGGACCCCAAGTCCAAGAGGAACCTCGTCTCAGACGTGAGGTTGAAGAGATATCTCAGGGACTACATAGCCTCCAGGTACGGGGAGGAAAAGGTATGGGTGACCAAGATGGAGGGGAAAACGGTGGATGCCACGGATAGGGTGAACAAACTTGGAGGACCCGATAACGTTCTCAAGAACTGCATAGACGCCAGGCTCTTCGGTGCCACCATCCCCCTTAAGGGAGAGGGTAAATCCAAGGGCGCTTCCATCTCCTATGTTGGGGCAGTTCAGTTCACCTGGGGCATGTCCCTCCACAGGGTGGACCTTGTGGACTCCAGGTCCATAACCTCGGTTTTCGCGGGGAGGGATTCCGGGGAGGAGACCAAGTATGGAACAATTGGAAAGGATTACAGGGTTTACTACTCCATGATAGCCTTTCACGGTGCCGTGAGCGCGAAGAGGGCTGAGAAGCTCGGGACCAGGGACGAGGATCTGAGGGTGCTGGACAACGGGCTTTGGGAGGCTTTGCTCACAGAGACCATCACCAGGAGCAAGATAGGGCAGAGGCCCCTTCTCTACCTGAGGGTTGAGTACGACGGGGATAACTTCCTCGGAGACCTGAGGAGGTTCATAGACGTGGAGGAGAAGGATGCCGTGAGGGACATCTCAGACGTCAAGGTTAAGTGGGACAGGCTTGTCGCCGAGATCGCCAGGGCGAATCCCCCGGCAGTGTACGTGAGGTGCGCCTCAGATCCAGTGATACAGGACCTGTGCTCGAAGCTGAAGAGCACCCTGGGGGACAGGGTGAAGTCCCTGCCCCGGTAATTACGGGTAAGCGCCATGGAGGTACTGAGGTTCAGGATATCGGGTTACATGGCCCACTTCAGGAAGGTATATTCCAACTCCACCTCCCTGACCTACTTCTTCCCTCCAAGGACAACGGTGATGGGCCTCCTGGCCGGCGCGATGGGTAGGGACAGGGACTCCTACTATGAGGATTTCTCGGATCTGAAGATTGCGGTAATACCCAGGACTCAGCTGAGGAAACTGGTGTTCGCTGAGAGTTACCTGGATACCGATAGCCTCAGCGCAGATAAGTTCAGGGGGATAGGAAACAGGGTGCCCACCACCAGGGAGTTCGTTGTTGGAGATCAGGGTCTCACCTATGAGGTGTGGGTTGCTGAGGGAAAGGAGTTTGAGAGGGCCCTACGATACCCCGTTTATCCTCCCTCCCTGGGACCGGCAAACCTTCTGGCGTGGGTTCACGACGTGAGGGTGGAGGAGTGCACTCCAGTTCAGGAGATCTCGGGGGAAGTTGTGGGAGTGGTGAGGGCGAATCTGGTGGATGTAACGCCAGAGTCAGGACAGAAGGTGGTGGTGGAGGAGCTGGTGCCCAGGGAGTTCGACGGGGAGAGGCACTCGGGACCCCTGGTAAACTACTATCTAGAAGTTAGGGGAAGGCCCATCAGGGTGAAGGGTAAGGCAGAGGGAGTGCGGTGCGGGGAGACGGCCGTCTTCATGTGACCTAGCGGGTGAGTTCCGTTCACTGCGCTAGTTTTTACCCAGTTCTCCGGGCTGTGCCCGTGAGGACTGAACTCAATTAACCCCTGAAGGGATGGGGATACGTTCTCAGGACGGTACCCATGCCGGAGGATAAAAGTTCATCAAAACCACCACAGGGAACTCCACAGGATAAATAGGACTTCCCCATAATTCACTCATGTCCTACCGGATTTTCGACGACGTATTCGTGACGGGAACTCTGGTGTGGTACGTTCACGTGTGCAGGAGGGAGACCTGGCTCATGTCCAGATCCATTACACCCTATCATCAGCATCCACGCCTGGAGCTGGGCAGGGCCATTGACAGCCTGCACTCCGACCGTGTGCCCATCACCCTGGAGGGAATGAAGATTGATTCCTTCAGGGTTGAGGATCAGACCGTGATTGAGGTGAAGACATCTTCCCGTCACCTGGAATCGGCCATGGCCCAGCTCAACTATTACCTGTACCGGCTCAGGGAGGTGGGTGTGAATGCGAGGGGTCAGGTTTACATCCCCCGGAAGGGTCAGAGGATTCAGGTCACCCTGGACGAGGAGAGGGCCAGGAGGGACATTGAGGCAGTCAAGGAAGTGGTCATGGGTGAGCTTCCGCCCCCCAGGAGGATAAGGTACTGCAGGAAGTGTGCATACAGAGACTTCTGCTGGCCCCTGGAGTAGTACCGGAGCAGAGAAGGGTGAGGGAGTGGGCCTGGCAGAACTGAGCGTAGTGTCACCCACTCTCCGGCGTGGTTCCAGTCTGGCCCTCCATGAGTTTTTACCCGTGGCCCTACTCGTGGTAACCCGTGTTTGCAAATGTTTTGATGATCTGAAATTACGCCATACCATGATTAATCTAGGCCATAGTCGAGAGTCCTCGTCGGGTCGAGATCTGCTGAAGCCGGGCCCATTCACGTGACAGTGCGATCCCGGGTTGAACCTTGTCCCATTCATGTCAGGTTACCCAGCGATTTCGATTAATTTTTATCCCCTGGTGGCACCACCCGGATAACACAGGGTAAATGCCTGCAAAACCAATGCCTGCACCGAGCCCGTGAGGGGAAACTGGTCCAAACCCTCTCTCGCCGACCCTCAATCTCGGTGTGACATAATGTAGCGTTAGTACTTTGTGTAAGTTTTTACCCAGTGCTCTTTGAACGGCGCCCATGCCAGAGGATAAAAATTAATCAAAACTACTAGTGTGGATTTTCTGAAAGCTAGCGAAAACCAGCATTATCCAGTAACATCACGGCCAAGCCCATCTCGACGTGATTCATTCGAGCGCTCCACACACCACCTAACGTGATATACCCAAACCGAACCAGTCTCCCCAACCTCAAGAGTAACAATCAGATCCAGACCCCTGCGCCATCACCAGAGGGCCTGTTCCTCATCCCTGGGAACGTAACCCGTGAATCTATCATACCTTGCCTGATCCTCAAGGATGTACCACTCCAGGTCCCTGTCCTGCAACAGTCCAGGTTCCTCCCACACCCTCACCACGAAATCCATCGCCCTGCTCAGGAGTAACCTCATCCTCCACCTGGGCTCCCTGTTCCTCTTGGCCCTCCTGAGCTCCTCCAGAACCTGACTCGCCTCCTCGCCCAGCTTCACGAAGACCGGGTACTTGGGTTCTTCCTCAATGAGGCTCACCTTCAGTTCGTCATAGCTCAGCTTCATCACCCTCTCCCTATTCTCCTTGTACTCTGGCACCCCGTCCGGATGATATCTCCTGTTCACCAGGTCATAATACCTGGAGAGGTAGGGGAGAAGTTTCGCCTCAGACACTGGATTACCCTCAGAGATCAGTTCCTGAACCACCTCCCCTGTCACCTGGTAGGCTATCCTCCCGTAAATTCTCTGGAAGTCCGACCTGCCGTCCCTCACCACCTCAGGGACTAGGACCCTTCCCTTCCCCTGCCTCCAGTTCCTGTTGCATCTGCCCGATGCCTGAACCACGCTGTCCAGCGGTGCGAAGTCCCTTATCACCACGTCGAAGTCGAGGTCAACCCCGGCCTCCACCACCTGTGTGGTCACCAGGATCACCTTCTCCCTGGCCATCACCTTCCTCAGCTCCTGAATCCTTCTCCTCCTGTCCCCGGGAGTAACGTGAGTGGAGAGGTAAAACTTCCTCTTCTCCCCCAGCTGGCTGAATACCTCCCTGGCAGAGGCTATGGTGTTGACCTCAACCATCACCGATTTCCCCTCCCGGAACAGCTCCTCGGCCATCCTCGCCAGGTCCTTTGGTGAGGACTTCCCGAGCCTGAACTCAACCTCATACCTGTCCGGCGTGGCGTCAAGGGAGACCACTGGCTCCAGGGCCATGATCTGGTTAACCGTGGCGGACATCAGGATCACATTAACGTCAAGGTAGTCAACCAGGGACTGCAGGGCCTCCCTCAGGAGGAACTGGTACTCCACCGGTATGGCCTGAACCTCATCCAGGATGAGTGTGGAACCGGCGAGGCTGTGCAACCTCCTCAGGGACCTGTTGTTGGGGGACAGGATTGAGGCCACCAGGGCCTCAAAGGTTGTGACCACAACGGGGTAATCCCAGGACTCAGCGATCATGAGCCTTTCCTCTGCACTAACGTCCTCGTCGTCCTGTCCCCTGGGATCAACTCCCGGATAGAGGTGGTAGAACTTGAGGGGGCTCGTTCCCGGGAGAGCCCTGGACAGCACATCGTGAACCTGCTCCACAATGCTTATGTAGGGGAGGGCGTAAACCAGCCTTGACCTCCCAGTCTTGAGGGCAGCCAGCACGCCGGAGAGAGTCTTCCCGGAGCCTGTGGGCGCCACCAGGGTGAGGGTCTTCCCCATGGACAGGGACGAGACCAGTTGATTGAGCCTCTGCCTGAGCTCCGCCATGCTTCCCTTCCCCTGAAGGGATGAGATGAAGTTCTGGAGGGCTGAAAGGGACGGAGTGTTTGACTGCTGGAATGGGGTATCGCTGGCGCTGTGCTTGTCCGAGTCTATGAGGGAGGAGAACAGGAGCAATCCCTTAAAGTACCATTCCCAGGTATTCCTTGGAGCATCCCTCACGGTCATGAGGTCATGCATGTATTCTCTCAGGACATCTACAAGGTCCAGATCCAGGAAATCACCAACGTACTCGTGATACCTTATGTCCGACATGTCCCTGAGGATTATATCTCTTCTCCCCTTCAGGTTTTCGTACTGGGGTTTAAGGTAGCCTGGATCGTCCTCCTTGTACATGGCCCAGTTCAGGACGCTCTGCACTCCCTTCAGGTGACCGTGATGGGACCTCACCGCCAGGGATACTAGGACGGGAAGCTCCCTGGAGGACCCAGAAAGCACTCTCCTGGCCACATGATATGCGATGAGGGACGAAATCTCGGCGTGAGTGGACCTGGGGTCCTTACCGGTCTGCCCGCGGAGATGTTTCTGAAAGTAGGTGGTGTACTTACCCACGTCATGATAGGCTCCCGCAATGTACGCGGGGACGGATAGCTGGGGATGGGTGCGAGAGATGATGACCGACGCAGTGGTACCTACCTCGTTCAGGTGAACCTTGAGAAGTTTGTCGGGATGGGAGCAGAGGTCCTGAGGAGAGCAGTTCATGGGGAAAGATTGGGGAGATGATTTAAAAATATGTTAGGGAAGCGTTGTGATATTTTTACTATTGAAAAATCGGCAGTGAAAGGGAGAGCGGAAATGTGTAGAGATGAACATATCTTTTTGAGGGAAAATTACCTCGGCAGTGAAAGGGGAGGGAAGGGAGGGGTTGAATTGCCGAGTCCGGGGGAAGGTTTTTTAGGGAGAAAAGATGTAAGAAATAAGAGCTGTTTGTAGAGATCCTTTGAGGGTTTGAAACTATCTACACACCATCTGAATGAAAAGGAAGAAGCTGGAGTTTGTAGAGATCCTTTGAGGGTTTGAAACCTTAATCTTTTTCTGCACATGTGGGGCTTGAAGATTCTAGGTTTGTAGAGATCCTTTGAGGGTTTGAAACACTCCCCAGTTAATCACGCCCTTTTAAGGAAAAAAGGGTTTGTAGAGATCCTTTGAGGGTTTGAAACCTAAGACAAAGAGCTGTAGCAACAGAAATTCTATCAAAGTTGTTTGTAGAGATCCTTTGAGGGTTTGAAACTTTTCGTAAGTTTCCCAAAAAGAGATTACTCCCGTTGTTTGTAGAGATCCTTTGAGGGTTTGAAACTTAAAAGCCTTTTTTCCATATTTTCTTCGAATAAAAGTTTGTAGAGATCCTTTGAGGGTTTGAAACTAAAGGTCCACTTCTAAATCCCATATTTTCATCAATCACCTGTTTGTAGAGATCCTTTGAGGGTTTGAAACCACATGGTGAGACTGACTAGAGAATACAGACAGATTCTGTTTGTAGAGATCCTTTGAGGGTTTGAAACACATTATCCCAGTAAAAGCAGACACTGAATGGCTCATGAAGTTTGTAGAGATCCTTTGAGGGTTTGAAACTCCTGAATTCAACATATGGAAAGTTTGGACAGCACAAAGAGTTTGTAGAGATCCTTTGAGGGTTTGAAACAGACTATATATAGTCAGGATCAAGTCGACAATCTCTTGAGTTTGTAGAGATCCTTTGAGGGTTTGAAACCCAGAGTGGGGATGAAGGTGACTGTGAAGAAAGCACAGAGTTTGTAGAGATCCTTTGAGGGTTTGAAACTCTCATTAGAAATATCTTTTACAAATTCAGTAATTGAAGTTTGTAGAGATCCTTTGAGGGTTTGAAACTTTACTATGAATTGCCAGGTGGATTCTCCCTGGAAAGGTTTGTAGAGATCCTTTGAGGGTTTGAAACTCACTATTCTACCCCAATCAATGTCTGCCTTTCCTGTTTGTAGAGATCCTTTGAGGGTTTGAAACTATCATCATATTAGCGAAATTGAAAATGATGTCTACGTTTGTAGAGATCCTTTGAGGGTTTGAAACAATCAAAGCCTGAATCACAGTCTGAATCAAAGGTTGAATGTTTGTAGAGATCCTTTGAGGGTTTGAAACCTTACGATCTGAATAAACAGATTGAAAAGAAGAAATAGTTTGTAGAGATCCTTTGAGGGTTTGAAACATGACACTGTTTATGATATTGGCATTAACACTGGCCGTTTGTAGAGATCCTTTGAGGGTTTGAAACGACTGATAGGGAACACTATATTAATCCTCCTACTCATGTTTGTAGAGATCCTTTGAGGGTTTGAAACTCACTTGAGGGGGGTGTAATAGAATTTCCTGTACCGTTTGTAGAGATCCTTTGAGGGTTTGAAACTAGAGGTGGCAGAACAGAGGCCCTCAGAATCACAAGAGTTTGTAGAGATCCTTTGAGGGTTTGAAACCAATTTCAGTAAATTCTTTTTGTCGTAATTTGGGCTTCGTTTGTAGAGATCCTTTGAGGGTTTGAAACCTTGGCACTAGGAAATACATGCCCCATGGCCTCTCCACAGTTTGTAGAGATCCTTTGAGGGTTTGAAACTTCAAGGAACTAATAGAATTACAAAGAGATAATACAAGAGTTTGTAGAGATCCTTTGAGGGTTTGAAACTCTGGATGAGGCGATAACGAATAGAGTACCTCTTCTAATGGTTTGTAGAGATCCTTTGAGGGTTTGAAACAATCCATGGTGCGATAGCGAAGCCGACTCCGAGAGCCATGTTTGTAGAGATCCTTTGAGGGTTTGAAACAGATATGAAATTGAAGGAAAAATCTGGAGGGGGTACCGTTTGTAGAGATCCTTTGAGGGTTTGAAACGATACACAACGGAAGATCTGAGAGAGAAATTACATGGGTTTGTAGAGATCCTTTGAGGGTTTGAAACATGATGCCCCGTTTTCTGTACCCAAACCTCTCCTTCTTGTTTGTAGAGATCCTTTGAGGGTTTGAAACACATAAAGAAGTTGACGGAAGATGAAAAGACGAGATACGGTTTGTAGAGATCCTTTGAGGGTTTGAAACTGGTTACAAAAGATGAGGGAAGAAAGCTTTGAGGTGAGGGTTTGTAGAGATCCTTTGAGGGTTTGAAACAATTATGGGCAAGAGTAGCGTTTTCTTCGAGATAGAAGGTTTGTAGAGATCCTTTGAGGGTTTGAAACACTCCCCGGTTAACTTGGAAAAAAATTCAGTTTCTTGTTTGTAGAGATCCTTTGAGGGTTTGAAACTTGAAAGGGGAAGAAATTGGGGGATAGGAGTTTGGGGAAGTTTGTAGAGATCCTTTGAGGGTTTGAAACTACCCTGTTCAGAAGTGGATTGCGAACTTGGCGGTAATTGTTTGTAGAGATCCTTTGAGGGTTTGAAACCTTTTGCTCTACCTTTTGCGTCTCAACATGCTTATGGTTTGTAGAGATCCTTTGAGGGTTTGAAACTGTTCAGATCCCGAAAAATAGAATAATGCAATATAATGTTTGTAGAGATCCTTTGAGGGTTTGAAACACATCAAGAAGTGTGGCTTTCTGGTAGACCATTGTGGAGTTTGTAGAGATCCTTTGAGGGTTTGAAACCAATTTCCTCTTGTTTCTGTTGGAAAATCTTTTCAAAGGTTTGTAGAGATCCTTTGAGGGTTTGAAACTCTACCTTCTCCCTAGGAATGTTGTAGGCCCTTATGAGTTTGTAGAGATCCTTTGAGGGTTTGAAACAATATGACGATAGCGAAAATATTCTTGCGAACCAGAGTTTGTAGAGATCCTTTGAGGGTTTGAAACCAGCTGACAGAGACAGCTGTCAACGTGCGATACATTATAGTTTGTAGAGATCCTTTGAGGGTTTGAAACTAAAACAGATTTCTCTTGTGTCATAGGAATTGTACCGTTTGTAGAGATCCTTTGAGGGTTTGAAACGCAGCTGCTGGGCCGTCAAGCAATCTCTCAAATATTGTTTGTAGAGATCCTTTGAGGGTTTGAAACTCCAGTTGTACTTGACATCCAGTCTGTCCACAACTGTCGTTTGTAGAGATCCTTTGAGGGTTTGAAACCTAATTTCGAAATCGCAACTTGCGGAGTTAATAGGTCGTGTTTGTAGAGATCCTTTGAGGGTTTGAAACTCTTGCCCCTCCATTTGAACCACCAATTGGGTCACTGTTTGTAGAGATCCTTTGAGGGTTTGAAACAGTGCAACATCCACAACTTCCGGGTAGTTACTGAACTTGTTTGTAGAGATCCTTTGAGGGTTTGAAACTTCTGGTTTATAAGTGGTAACGCTTCTGCGGGATCCTGTTTGTAGAGATCCTTTGAGGGTTTGAAACCAAGAGAAAAGTCAAGATATTTCCAGTAAAAGTTAGAGAGTTTGTAGAGATCCTTTGAGGGTTTGAAACTGCTATAATCCTCTCTTTTCCCTTTTCCTCTTCCTAGTTTGTAGAGATCCTTTGAGGGTTTGAAACATAAATTCATACACTTCATCAAGATCAGTTACCCTCTGTTTGTAGAGATCCTTTGAGGGTTTGAAACAATAGTGGTGTTGTGTATATGTGTGGTAGTGGTATGAGTTTGTAGAGATCCTTTGAGGGTTTGAAACTCGCACAGAACTCCCGTACCCTCTCTGGTCTCCACTAGTTTGTAGAGATCCTTTGAGGGTTTGAAACCCGATGAGCGTGCCTGCTTTCTAGACATCTGGACGGTTTGTAGAGATCCTTTGAGGGTTTGAAACCAGGGTCAGGCAACCCCCTTCCAAACACCTGAGGATTGTTTGTAGAGATCCTTTGAGGGTTTGAAACTATCAAAGGATCTCTCAATCAGGGCTGAGAACCTGAAGTTTGTAGAGATCCTTTGAGGGTTTGAAACATAACAACGCCTTCAAGTATAGCGGAATAATAATATGCGTTTGTAGAGATCCTTTGAGGGTTTGAAACTCATTCAGGGGAAGTTTGTTTGCCTGGGCAAATACAGGTTTGTAGAGATCCTTTGAGGGTTTGAAACCTTCCAAAGATTTTGAATGTGGGTATTCCTTCCCACAGGTTTGTAGAGATCCTTTGAGGGTTTGAAACTCTTAGAGGAGTGCAGAAAATGAGTAAAGGAGAAATGTTTGTAGAGATCCTTTGAGGGTTTGAAACAGATGTACAAGACGTTCAAGATCGTAATTCTTCTTGGAGTTTGTAGAGATCCTTTGAGGGTTTGAAACTTTTGAGGCTGACTCGTTGCCAACTGCCGGTTGCAAGTTTGTAGAGATCCTTTGAGGGTTTGAAACTCCTGTTTCCTCCCTCTTTTTCTCCTTCTCAAAAAAGTTTGTAGAGATCCTTTGAGGGTTTGAAACTCCTGTTTCCACTCTTCGAGTTCGTCACTGGATAGTAGGTGTTTGTAGAGATCCTTTGAGGGTTTGAAACATTTCTCAGGTCAGCAGGCATCGAATACGATGTAGAGAGTTTGTAGAGATCCTTTGAGGGTTTGAAACCTGATAGCGGATCTACAATGAGGTATTCCCCACTTAACGTTTGTAGAGATCCTTTGAGGGTTTGAAACTTGTATCCAGGGCTGTGAGGATCTGAAAATGCCTTCCCTGTTTGTAGAGATCCTTTGAGGGTTTGAAACAGCTCCCTCCCTACAGACAATATGGCCATCAATCCGTCGTTTGTAGAGATCCTTTGAGGGTTTGAAACTTGGCTAATGTTTCTTTACAAAAATAAATCTCAAAAAGTTTGTAGAGATCCTTTGAGGGTTTGAAACAACGAAAGGAACTCGTTATTACGTTCATAGTGTCGTGTTTGGTTTGTAGAGATCCTTTGAGGGTTTGAAACACTGTTCCCCTCACAATCTTGAGGGGCTTATACAACTCGTTTGTAGAGATCCTTTGAGGGTTTGAAACTCTTTAGCGAAAGACTCGAGGCGTGAGGCCAGGACTTCGTTTGTAGAGATCCTTTGAGGGTTTGAAACCTATTGATAGGGACTATAATGCGTCTCTGAACATTTTGGTTTGTAGAGATCCTTTGAGGGTTTGAAACGACTATAGTCTCGAGACTCACTTTTCCTCGACAGTAGCGTTTGTAGAGATCCTTTGAGGGTTTGAAACAAAATCCCTGGGAATCATGAACGTGTTCCTAACCTTCAGTTTGTAGAGATCCTTTGAGGGTTTGAAACTCTTTGACCTGGTTGCAGAGATTATTTTCTCATAAAGTTGTTTGTAGAGATCCTTTGAGGGTTTGAAACTTCCCTAGAAAGTTACGTATTGTTTTCTTTCTTTGGACGGTTTGTAGAGATCCTTTGAGGGTTTGAAACGTAATTCAGATTCATGCATATCTTTTAGGGCTTTGTGTTTGTAGAGATCCTTTGAGGGTTTGAAACTCATCATTTTGTGCTTCTCACTATTCTGTGCCAGTTTCTGTTTGTAGAGATCCTTTGAGGGTTTGAAACTTGTGGAATACTGAGGCTTGATGATCTCACTACATAGTTGTTTGTAGAGATCCTTTGAGGGTTTGAAACTTGCCAGAGCCTGTTCCCTCTTAATCCCTAGTCCCGAGTTTGTAGAGATCCTTTGAGGGTTTGAAACAGACGCCAGGTGGAACTGTGACAGAACCGTACTCGGTGTTTGTAGAGATCCTTTGAGGGTTTGAAACAGAAAAACAAGGCAGAGAAGAGAGAAAAAAGAACAAAGTTTGTAGAGATCCTTTGAGGGTTTGAAACCAATTTCGGCAATAGCGTGGGGGGAGCAATATGGGCCGTTTGTAGAGATCCTTTGAGGGTTTGAAACTGTAATTCAGAAAATCTTGATAAGATAACGTTCTTTTTGTTTGTAGAGATCCTTTGAGGGTTTGAAACATAATGATAACAAGGAGGAAGAAGAAACAGTGACAGAGGGTTTGTAGAGATCCTTTGAGGGTTTGAAACCTTTGTAAAGTCGGTTTACGTAGGAGAGCGAGGGTAGTTTGTAGAGATCCTTTGAGGGTTTGAAACGTGGGTTTTTGCCCCTGGAGTGACAACATGACATCCCCGCGTTTGTAGAGATCCTTTGAGGGTTTGAAACCGTTCTTTGTGTCCTTCTTCAGGTTCAATGAACGCGATGTTTGTAGAGATCCTTTGAGGGTTTGAAACTTTTTCTTCGAAAGAATAGAGATTACTGGGCTGTCGTTTGTAGAGATCCTTTGAGGGTTTGAAACTAAATGTCTGGAATTGCTGAAACATTGTAGAATTGTAGTTTGTAGAGATCCTTTGAGGGTTTGAAACTGCTAGAGAATGTCAGTAACGTCAACCGGTCTAAGGTGTTTGTAGAGATCCTTTGAGGGTTTGAAACTAGAATTGATAAAGTCGGCAGCGTATGTGTATATTGCTGTTTGTAGAGATCCTTTGAGGGTTTGAAACCTACGACCTAAATGGAGGAACAGCACTGGCGAGTGGTGGTTTGTAGAGATCCTTTGAGGGTTTGAAACTGCTAATCTCTTGAATTGAAGCAACTTTCTCGTTCTTGTTTGTGGAGATCCTTTGAGGGTTTGAAACAATGGTGTCTATAGCTTCTAATTCTAATCTCGTTAAAGTTTGTAGAGATCCTTTGAGGGTTTGAAACGCAAACTGGTTTACCCACTCCTCAGTCTGAACGTTAGGTTTGTAGAGATCCTTTGAGGGTTTGAAACCCTGCGAGAGTCGTTACATATTTCGGCTCCGTCCACGAGTTTGTAGAGATCCTTTGAGGGTTTGAAACAATCAACGAATTTCTCATCAGTTTACCTTGAGATGGGTGATGCCAAGAAACTGTTCAGTCTAAGGTAAGTTCCGAAAAGTGCTACTTGGGGTGGAAGGGAGGAGACTCTTCTCCAGGAGGCCAATCACCGTCAGGGGTGGTACAGTGCTGGAGGCCTCTGTGGCCTTTCCCCTCAACCCGGAGGCCATGAACGTGCAGGAAAGCAGGGTCAGGACACCCTACGGCGAGTTCCTTTTACGTCCCCGCTCCCTGTCGGTCCTGGATGCGCTTACCCCACCCGACGGGAATGTGGTGAGGGTGAGGTTCCTTTCCCCGGTTCTCCTCTCCTCCCTCCTCCAGCTACCTCCTTCGCTCTGGTCAAGGTTCAGGGGGAGGGGCTCCAGCTTCACCGTTCCCTCCCCGGGTCTCATACTTGGCTCCGCCTACAAGGTTTACCAGGGGGCCAGGGGAAGGAGGGAGGAGGATGAGAGGGTTTTCAGGCTGGTGACGCTGGCCAACTCCCTCTCCAGGGTTACGGATTTCAGGATGAGGCCCGTGACGGTGGCTCTGGGCGAGGACCGTGACGGAAGGCTGAGGAAGGTCAGGGGAGTGACGGGATGGATTGAGTTTCATCTTCCTCAGGAACTGAGGGGAACCCTGAAGTACCTGATGGTGGGGTCATACCTGGGTATTGGAAGGAGCAGGGGAATAGGGCTGGGGGAGATCCAGGTGGAGGTGGGAGATGAAAGGACCTCCCGTGAGGCTGAGGGGAGAGGGGACCTGAGCGGGGAGGCAGGCCCTTCCTGATCTGGGTACGCAGGGTTGGGCATGCGTAACATACCTTCACGGTGTCTGCTGGTGTGTGGAGTGTAATCAAACACCTGGGTTTCTGCGTGATGTGAAATTAAAAGACAGCCGAAGACGTCACTTGAGTTTACATACCAGATGTCCATTGATATACTTTTAGGTCAGGGAACCCGGTGAGAAGTCAAGCTGGAGGACGTTACCCAGGCTTTGCTACGACAGGGAGTCAGTCCTTAGAGGGTGGTGTGCGGAGTGTAATCAAACACCTGGGTTTCTGCGATGTGTTGAATTGAAATAAGACCGAAGACGTGTCTCAACAGAGTCTCCCGGAGGCAGAATTCAGGGACTGCTCCTCACTTCGTTCACAAACCCTCCCACAGCGTCTCAAGGGCAGATGGAATTCAGAGGACATTGATGAAACTTGAGGTGGTGATGAGGGAGGCCCGAGACACAGGGTTGCCCTCATCCGCTTCCATGGATCATAGTTCATCCTTGATCTTTTCAGGTGAATAGACAGGATATGGCGCTCCCATCGGGAGACTGAAGCATCGCCTCTGGAGTGAGATGGTCATTTTCCAGACGAGAAATAATTCCTTAGTGCCTTCACTAGTTTTGAAGCGATAATGTAGAAGGTTCTACACTGGACCTGGATCTCCATTCACCCTCGCTTTTGTACCTTGCATGCGGTTCAGCCCACCGCAGGTCTGATGAATTCCGTCAGACAAGATCCTGCAGGTACTCCAGCACCTTGGCGTAGTTTAGCTCCCCCACCAGCGTCCTCACCCTTGTCCTCAACTCTCCCCCTTCAGCCACTGTCTGCCCCATCTCCACCACCTCCTTTCCGTCAAGCAGTATCCTGGCTTTCCCCGTCCTCGCCTGGATCCTCCCGAGACACTGCAGGAACGTTCCCCGGTCACCTTCTCCCACCCTGATCCCCTCCAGTGTCACTGTGTCCACGCCAAACCCCATGGCCTTAGAGCCCAGCTCCCTATCCCCTGTCACGAAGATCACCTTTTCCATCACGTAGCTCTTGATGGATCTTACCTCCTTCAGTATGGAAACGTCACTGCGTTCTCCCCTGCGTTCCCCGGGAACCCTGTGAATTGCGTTGTAGGCGTCGAGCCCGAGGAGGAAGGTGAAGAGGTTGGGGTCCCTTGAGCTGTTCATTGCCCTGCTGGCCAGCTCATCGTAGACAGTCCTGAGGGGAAGAAGTTTCAGGTTCCTTCCCACCCTCGCCAGCTCAGCCAACCTGGTGCCCATCCTTATGTATACGTTTGTGTCAGCCACGATTATCCCCTCCCTGGCCTTACTGGTCACCAGGTCCTCGTTGGAGAACCTCAGGAAGCCGGACCTGAACAGGCAGAGTTCCTCATAATCCTCATACTCACGGGGTAACTTCACGCCCACCTTTCCCTTCAGGGAGAGCACGTTATACAGGGCTGTGAGCGAATCGGCAGTGAGAGAGGAGATGGGCTCTCCACCGGTCACGGGTGGAGGATCCAGCTTCACCACGTCCCCTGTTCTCATGTCCGTGAGCCTGAGGTGATGGAAGGGGAGGTAACCGAACACCCTGTATCCCTCTGACTCCTGGAGGATATACGCATATCTTACCTGGTCCGCCATAACGTAGTTAAAGGCCGTGAGGGCCATGTATTTCCTTCCGGGGGTAATGTCCAGTACGTTCACGCTCTCCTCCCTCATCCTGCTCCTCCATGAGGTTATGTCGTTCCCCACCACCACCTCACGAATCTGGGGAGATAGGCCCAGGAGGCGAAGCGCGCCCTCCAGTTTGGCCTTCCTCTCCCCCAGACCATTACTGTCCTCCCTGTAAATCCTTATCTCCTCCGGTTTCACACCAGCGAACACCTCAGTCATGATTGCGTTAACTGTGGAGACAGACTTATCGGATCCCAGGGTTGCCAGTATCATGCAGGTAGATGGGAGTGGGAATTTAAAAGGTGAGAGGCCGTTTTCCATGTCCTGTCGTCTACTGGACGATCTAGGTAGGGAGTGGACCTGGTAGTTTTGATTAATTTTTATGCTCTGGCATGGGGCACCATTCAGAGAGCGCCGGGGAAAACTTAAACAAAGCACTACCATGTCCCCAGTGACCGAACAGTGCAGGAGTCACTGACTAAAGACTTCCAGGTTTCTGCGAGAATTGAGGGCAGAGGACGTCTCTTGAGATACTCCACACACTGACTCTGGCGCGGAGCAGGGCTCAGTAGGCATACATGAGGAGGGATGTCACTATCCTGCTGACTACTCACACCACCTGCGCAGGGAACTCCGCAAGGGTCGCCCAGGTGATCCAGAGTGATCCAGACATCATGTACTGAACCAGAAATTCGTTAAACGTTAACCCATGGTCTCCCCCATTCCTTGAGGATTATCTCGTCGCCGGGTTTTCACGCTCGCATGAGGGTTAGGACCCGGGACATTTCTCGAATAGTGTGTGGAGTATTTGAATGAATCACTTCAGGATAAGGCTTGGATGAGCCATGGTGTCACGTTAAGGCCTGGTTTTCAGAGAACTCTCACATTAAGTTTTCCCACTTGCTCCCTTCTAATTCCCGGGCCACAACCCGCCCCAGACGAGTTAGCTGACCCCCCAGCTTTCCCCTCACTCCAGGAGAATGGTCTTGACGTTCCTGGAGGTCAGGGTGCAGAAGTCCACCCTGCACTCTCCCCTCTCTCCTGCTGAGATGTCCTCATCTCTGAAGTTCTTCATCCTGTTCTGAATCTCGTTGTAATCGCTCTGGGGAATGATGGAGGTGATCACATGGGCTTCCCTCTGTCTCGCAGCCATCACTGCAGCCACGCTCATGGCCTTCCTTCCTCCCGTGAAATCCACGTAGTCCTCAGAGGAAATCCTGGACAGGACCTCCCTTCTAAACTGAATGTAGTCTGACCTGGAGTTAATATCGTTCATGTTCAGGGGTATTCCCACCACCTCCACGTCCCTACCGCCACAGCAGGCGAATATGGCCTTGAGTAGCCTGAACGCCCTTTCCACTGCCGGGTCGGATGTCCTTATCACGTAAACCACCTTAACGTCCACAGGGACGGGATTATCAGCCTCGTAATTCCCCTGCCTCAGGTTCATGAAGGTCTCGAAGACGCCACCCGGGCTTGTCCCGAGCGTGGATACCAGTTTGACCATAACCTGAATTGTGGTGGAAATAAATAAGCTTGACGAGATTGAGCGGTCAGGGACGGGTAAGCCCCGGGACCGGGGATCCGGGAGAGTCCTGGCGAGCGGGGATGGAAGTCCCTCCATCCCGGGTGTCCCTCACATCTTGCTGTGATCTTCAACTGGCCCGCTTTTTTTGTCCGATGGAATCTCCCGGGAAAAGCAGGGAGAGCTACTTGATGGGATTCCCGCCACACCTCCCCAGGCCTGAGGAGCTATCCACGACCCGATTATATCCGGGGGTCAGGTAACCGACTAAACTATCCCAGTTTCTCTGGGTCAGGCTTGATCACGGCGGGGATATCCCAGGGATGAGACCAGGCCATTGCCCGTACATCTTTAGTGTTTACTCCATGCCCTGCGGATCGGGAGCCACAAAGACGCGAATAAAACCACTGACCGCACTGTGCGGTACTGTGATCAAGGACCTCCAGGTTCGTGCGATGTAAAATTGAAAGAGAACCGAAAGCGTCGCTCAGCGGATAAGTGGTGAGCGAATTCAGGGAAAAGACCAGGGGAATATGTAAACTTGGCCCCGTGCCGTGGTCGCTTAATTACGGCGCTCATGGTCCATTCCCCGTTCCAGTAGTAATACGGAATGGTCCATAGCAGGTGATTTCTCGTCTTTTTCTCGGCATCGACACGCCCTCATCATTCCCCCGGAACAGGGTGGGATCCAAGGAGCCAGGCCCCCGTGCTCATCGCCGTTTCTCTCTCGGGATCTCCTCACCATTCAGACGCAAGTCCCTACCTTTCAGGGCCCACACTGGGCGTGACGTGATGTTACCCCGTCCATATCAGGCCTCCTCATCTCAAGCAACCTATATACTCAATATACCCCTATATACACCTATCTATCCTATGTCGATAATTGTTAAATCTTAAAATCATCTAGAAAAAGTTAAATGAATTTAAAAGATGTTTTCAAACCCCTCGATGAAACGAACTTCAATATGTACCACTTCAGAAGCCTGTTAATAGCAAACCCTTGGGATGTTCACAATAAGCTACAACACCACGTTCGTCTCCATAGAGCTGAAACAGCTATCGCACATCTTTCACACCACCGGAATCCTGTTCGTGTTGCTGGGCACCGCGTCCCTGTGGACGGCAATAGCCGGGGCGCTCATCTTCGGCTTCATCTCAAACTTCAAGGGAAGGAAGGCAGTGTACGGTTTCGAGTGCCTCTTTCTGGCCATTGGTTCCATCCTGGGCGCCCTCACCACTAATGCCGTGGAGCTTGTGATAACCCAGATGATATTCGGCATTGGCATAGGTGGAGATTTCGTGCTGTCTCCAATAGTGGTGGGAGAGTTCTCGGAGATCAGGGACAGGGGCAAGCTCCTTGCCTTTTCCGTGGGCGTCACCGGTCCCATAGGAAGCGTGGTCAGCGCCGGAACGATTTTACTGCTGAACGCGCTGAACGTATCCCCCGACCTCAGCTGGAGGATAGTCCTGGCCCTGGGTGCCATCATCCCAGGCTCCGTGATCTACCTGAGGAGGAAGGTTCCGGAATCGCCCAGATACCTGGCGAGGATAAAGGGAGATCTGAAGGAACTTGAAAACGTCATCAAAACCGTGGCAAGGAAGGACGTGAATCTTGACGCAGACGTCAGGGACAGGACGCCGGTCCTCTTCTACATCAGGAAGTATGCGTGGTTCATATTCATTGCCGGGTTCCTGTGGTTCCTGGATCACATGGTCAACCCTGGAGGAGTTTTCGAACTGGCCCTGGTGGCCTACCCGCTGGGAATAAAGGACCTGGCGCTGTTCAGTCTGCTGATAACGCTTCTGGCCTCCATCCCTGGGGGCATAGTGAACCTGCTACTCATTGACAGGTGGGGAAGAAAACCCCTGGAGGCCGTAGGTTTCGTGGGAATGGGAGTTGCCCTCATCCTGTTCTTCGTGCTGAAGGTGACGGTTCTGAAATCTCCGGAGGGCCTTGTTCCCCTGGTGGCAGCCCTGATCCTGGCGGGATATCACTTCTTCCACAATGTGGGACCGGCAAACGTGAGCGCGGCCGGAGTGTTCAACGTCGAGCTAGTTCCCACCAAGATAAGAGGGATAGCTTCGGGGATAACTGTGGCAATAGACAGGACCGGAGCACTGGCGAACTCCGCAATATTTCCGTTCCTGGTGACCAACTTCGGTATAGGTCTTGCCGTGGGAATAGGGGGTTTCCTGGGAATTCTGGCTGCGATGATCACCATGCTCCTGGTGCCGGAAACCAAGGGCAAATCCCTGGAGGAGGCGAGCAGGGAGGAGGAAGTGGCGAGGCTCGCGGGTAACGCTGAGAAGCAGAGGGGTCTGGATTACGAGGAAAAGAAGTGATGAAAGTTTTAGAGAATTTTTTGTGGGTCTCTCTGGTGTGTGGAGTATTTACTTATATCTTGAGATAGATTTGAGTGGGAATTTAAAATACAGAATCATGATCAGGAACCTGCTCATCTCGTCAACCGGACACTTCACGTTGAGAGAAGGAAATAATTCTTGGGTTGTCCAAGTCTGCGGGGAAGTTGTCACGGGCCATGAATGAAGTTTACATCAAGGGGTCAGATACCATGTTGCATGTATACGGTTCCAGATAGGTGGCGGTGAACTGGCCACATCCCAATTTGATCAACAAGGTATAAAAGCATCTCATGTAACCAGAAAATGTGAGATCTTTAAAAATATTTTTCAGTGTTATAATACCGGGTATACCGCGCGCCATTGAGGAGCTGAACGTGGAGATTGGCGACGGAAATGAAGTGAAGATCAGGGCACTTGACGGGATGGGTGCTGAGTACCACGTGAACTCATCTCATGTTGAAGTGGATGGTCAGGTTTATGAATGGATGGCTCCAGATCAGCACGTGACCGTGGCGGGGAGATCACCCCAAATTGTCCAAGCTCCCGTGATGGAGGAGAACGGTATGCAAAGGCCCTGTTACGTTTACCTGGGAAGATCCTCGATCAACGGGAATGTTATTCACCTGGATGAACTGATAATCTCCACCGCTGAGTTGAAGATCCTGAACGTTCGCCACATCTTCAGGGAGTCCAGGACTGCCCTCCTGGAGATAACGGAGTATGAGATCGAGAATAGCCTGAATTTCCCCGTGGAATACGCCTATCTCTCCATGGACAGGGACGTGGAGAGGGTGACGGTGAACGGAAGGAGAGAGGGATTCAGGTGGTTGACACAGGTGCCTGAATTGGATCTGGCTGTGGTCCAGCTGGGGCAAAGAGTTCCCCCGGGGAGAATCTTCTTCGTCAGGACCTTCAAAACCCTGAGGGCGAGCGGGGACACCAGATCTATTTCTATCCCGCTTAAGAAGGGTACCGAACATGAGGTGTTTCTCTACCCGTACGAGGACTTCAGTCTGCTACCACTGGAGATAACGCCGAAGGAGATGATTGAGGAGAGAAGGCCAGACATGCTGCACTTGAAGACAGGGAAAAGACTTGAAAAGGACCTTGACTTGAAAATCAAGTATATAACGCTTTACAATAAGATAGGCTACGTGATTCTGGCCGTGTTCATGTTATCAATAACTTCTTTTGGATTACTAGGAGGCGCCGTAGGTCTAGACTTACCATTGCTGACTCATTACCTGTTTGAGCCCTTATCTAATCACAAGTTAATATTTCCAAATCTTTTTACCTCGTTCTTAATTGGAGGGCCATTCAGGTTTCCATTGCGAATTGAATTCTAGTTCCTTCATTTCTCATTATTCAATGTAGGATTAATTGAGTGGAAACGTCTAGATCGTAAAGAAAACGCTAAATATATGGATATTATTCCATTTCTGCAAAAAATTATCCAAAATGTTGTAGTTATCGGCGATGGCCCAGACGATCTGGAGCAGCCTGTGGGGCGTGTGGTACTTGCCGAACCTCCTCCTCTCCACCAGGGAGTTGAAGGACTCCACCAGGTTGTTGGTGGAGAGGAGGCGCTGAAGTTCTTGGGGAAGGGAGAGGAAGGAGAGGAGACCGCGTTCCACCAGTTCCTTGATCCTGTCAGGTAACTCGGCGAGCAGGCCAGACACGAGGAGGTCGATCTCCTTCCTTTCGTCGCAGTCTAAGCGCCTCTTGACGTGGTTGAGGCAGAGCTGCCTCTTCGCGTCTATTCCCGAGAGCTCAAGCGCGGAGTCCACGGACCTGACCATGTCCGCAACCACGAGCTTGAAGTTGAACTTCCTCCACACCCTTGCAAAAAGCCTCCAGTAACTCCTCGCGTCCTCCTCCTTAGCCAGGAGGAAGTCCAGCACAGCTCTCCTTCCCTCGCGCGTGACGCCCATGGCCACCAGGAGGACTCCCTTCCCCTGAGCTTGACCCACTTCCCGTCAGCTATCACGTACTGGAAGTCTCCCTCAACCTCAAGCTCAGGGGTCCAGAGCCTCGCGTTCATCTTCCCTCCCAGCACTGAGTAGAACGTGAGTTCCTGAGCACAGCTTCCTCCTCCCTCAGCAACTCCCTCTCAACCCCCGTCCTCACCCTCCCCTTCCCGTCGTACATCACGGGCAACCTCACGCTCATCCACCTGAGCCTGTCAATCCTCCTGCTTCATCACCACCGAGAAACCAGTTAGGAACCTGTACCTCGCGTATCCCCTCCTCTTGATCCTCTTCCCCCTCGCGTACCTCGGGCTTACCTCCTCCGCCTCCCTCATCGCTAGCTTCTCCACCTCCTCAACAGGTTTATTTATGAGCCAGTGCTTAGGAAATACGGGGTCGAACACGATGTGTACCAACTCCTCCTGGAGTTGGTACGCGGGTTCGATAGTTAGTTTGCTCATGGTATGACATCGTGTTCCCCTTAAAGTATTACTGAAAAATGATAGATTGATTTTGATCATCCCACGTAGATTAACTAATTACAATTCGCAATGGAAACCTGAATCGCCCTACTGTTGTGAATTTCGTGGGACTTCGGCATGAAATTCGTGGTAGACCAGCTCCTACCCGTCCTCGCATGCGCTCTATCAACGAAGCGTCAGCGCCCTCATGTAATCTGGTGGGAATGTTCATTCCCTGGTGTAAAGGATTTAAGAACCTCACATCCCACAAGCTCTAGATTGCGGGCTACTCCACATTGTCATGTATTTGAGGAGCCTTTGACTAGTGTGTGGAGTATTTGAATGAATTTGAATGAATTACGTCAGGATAAAGCTTGGATGAGCTACGGTGTTACGATAGATAAGGCTCGGTTTTCAGGAAAATCCACGCGTTAGCCTTTAACGCAAAATATTCTACAATCGACCTGGCCCCCCTCATATGGAGCAGAGTTCAGTAATATGAGCAGATATTTTTCTTATGGGGTGAGTGGAGCATCCCGACAAGGCTGGAGTGGTCCTGGTAGGACTATTTAGTTGTCACAGGTAAGATTTAGTTGCGATCCAGAAACCGGATGCGCATAGTCTCGTCAAACCTGCATAAATTCGTTTTACGGCCTCATGACTTCGCGTTGAGCTCCTTAAACCTTAAAATATGCCAACATGATGACACTATACGGATGCGGAATAATATCCTTATTCTTAGAGCCGGAATTATTGATATATTGGATTTTTGTGAATACTCCTTATCTTAATAAAGGAGGTTCTCCTGATAGCTCCTGGATTGAATAATAAAATGATAGGATAAAAATATAATTAAAATATAATTCTTAACTGGACCATGGATAGCACGCAATTTTACACGGGTTGAACTAATCGGCTGGGATCATAAAGATTGGGAAAATCCTCATCCTTCAGGGCGATGTAGCTCACAGTGAAAATCTCCTAACTGCCTAGAAAAATTTTTTAATTAATATTTAAGATTTGGTAAGCGATGGCGTCACTCCGTAGTTTTCTAGTGATAGGAGAATTAATCATGGTTATCTTGTCAGCCCTCTTCATCCTTTCCTCAAATAACAGTGGGGTTGTTTCAGTTAATAACTCTGTCACAAAAATATCCAACATTAATAACTCTAGCTCTAATACTAGGAATGCACAAAATACCGGCACGGGTACAGGCACCACGGAAATAACCACAAACATAAATAAGGTTCTGAACGTAACCCCCATACCAAACGGCACTGAGATAAGGCTAAAAATTGTAAATTTCCAGGATTCCTTCACGCCCTCCCCGTTCCAGGTGGAGATCACGTTGACCAGGAACGAGCTAGGGTCGGTTGTGTTCAATCACGTGGTGGCGGATCCACTCAGCGCACTATTTTATGAGCCCGGTGTTGGGAACCTTTACGCCTGGCTGGAGAACTACACGGGCAACTACATGGTGTGGTGGGTCAAGTTACCACAGGCTATACCCCCCAGCTCGGCCGTCACCATCTACATAAACCTGAGTCGCGTCAATAACTATCCCTTCACGGGAATGTCGCCCGAGGTGGAGAACGCGCTGGGCATTCACGGATACGATAACGGCGGGAAGGTGTTCCTCGCGTATGGATACTTTAATGACACGACAGATGGGTGGAAAGCGTATAATACCAGCGATCAATTTGTCCCGCAACCCTCCCCAGATGGAATAGAGATGCTAAATAATCAGGGAGATCAGGGTACATACATTCTCCCTCCGGTAAACTTCTCGTTAATGCCGGTGGTGATTGAGGAGGCGTGGTACGAGTCCTCTGGAGCAGATGCCAACACCATAAACCTGTTCGGGAACGGGACAGTTATAGGGGCAACAGGACCGGGCGGTACTGACGGGGGAGGTACGCCTGCCACGGGAATTTTCGCCCAGTTCGAGTACTACTCCAACCAGCTCTTCCTGAAGTCGGCCTACACCAATTCCATTCTCAGCCAGACCTCTTTCGTATCCTCGGCCTACACGCTTTACTCATACATGATAGTGAGCCCAAACCAGGTGACAGCAGGTTACTACGAATACTCACCAAACCAGGTATGGGTCCCATTGACCATGCTGGGTAGCCTCCTGTCCTCGGGAAACACTTCCTCCGCGCCAGGCTTTCCACTGAACAGCACGTCAGCTCGATTGGCTGGGCCCAGCCTGATGATCGGGGCGGGTAGCGGGGATTCCACCTCCTATCAGTACGTTGAATGGGTCATAGCCAGGGCTTACCCACCCAACGGTATGATGCCGGTTCTGGAGAACATCTCTATTCAATCCGTGTGAAAATTAGTTGCGATTTTTTGTATGATATTATTTCATTTATAATGTATTCCGATAAAAAATTGAGCGGGACGGAAAGAATTTACAGAAGCTCATAACATGAGCGTGCTCCTGTAAATCCTCCGCTACAATTCCTGAAGGTCTCATTGAAAGGGCTCAACGGGAGGAGACTCGTTCCCTCAACCATTCATGAAGATCGCAGAAGGGGCAGGTAAACCTGGGAAAGATCTCCTAAAGCAGACTCAAGTGCTATCATGTCCTGTTGTAGTAGATGGTGCCTAATGTGGTTGCAGAAGAAAGAATTCTCTATGCACTTCCCTACTAGAAAGATAAGCTTAATAAATGAACGCTTTATAATCATTTGTGACTGGAAATAGAAGTTACAGGGGATTATCTTCAAAAAAGAGCGAGATATTACTGTTCCTTCTAATGTTGATTTTGATAGTTCTGGGCTTACATCTGGGGTCCAAATTACTTCTGGAAGTAAACTTAATAATCGGTGTGATGATCGCTCTTCCCTACGAAACCTATCTTCTTGTCTCCTCAAGGAGACGGCCAATTATGCCTTCTCCTCCTCCTCAGAACGGCTTAGGGAAATTTGATTTAGTTATTAATAATGATTCTAATTCTATTTGTATGATAATGGATATCATTAATGATAAAGGAAAAAAGATGTACAGGATAGTCTGTGATTAAACGAGCTGATGTGAATTTTCCTGGTTTTCTAGGTTCACTTCATGGATGACATTTAGATCGTTTTAGGGCGAGAGTCAACAGAGTACCTAACTGAGAAAAATGAATGAGAAAATATTTGGGTTTTCAGGTTTTGGAGGAATATGGGCAACGTTCAGAGAACACCAGGCAAAAAATACACAAAGTACTAACGCAAAGTCTTGGACATGACTTTACGTGTTTTCTGACTCCCTAAACTAAGGCATTGCTCATGCTTGGAGGATAAAATTAATCAAAACTGATAGTGGCAAAGGAGGGGCGACTCAGGTTTCCATTGCGAATTGAAATAAGTTAATCTACGTGAGAAGATCAAAATCAATCTATCATTTTTCAGTAATACTTTAAGGGGGACACGATGTCATACCATGAGCAAGGTAAAAATTGAACCCGTGTATCAACTTCAGGAGGAGTTGATACACATCATGTTCCCGTGTTCCCTGTATTTCCTAAGCACTGGCTCATGAACCTGTTGAGGAGGTTGAGGAGCTCGCAATGAGGGAGGCGGATGGGGTAAGCCCTAGGTACGAGAGGGGTAAGAAGTTGAAGAGGAGGGGATACGCGAGGTACAGGTTCTTGAAGGTTTCTCGGTGATAATGGAGGGCAGGAGGATTGAGGGGCTCAGGTAGACGTGAGGTTGCCCGTTGTGATGGGAAGGGTAGGGTAAAGACTAAGGTTGAGAGGGAGTTGCCGAGGGAGGAGGAAGATGTGCTCAGGAACTCACGTTCTACTCGGTGCAGGGATGGAAGATGAACGCGAACTGGACCCCTGAGGTTGAGGGAGACTTCCAGTACGTGATAGCTGACGGGAAGTGGGTCAAGCTCAGGGGAGGGAAGGGGGTCCTCCTGGTGACAGGCGTCACGCGCGAGGGTAGGAGGTGCTGGACTTCCTCCTGGCTAAGGAGGAGGACACCAGGAGTTACTGGAGGCTTCTTGCAAGGGTGTGGAGGAAGTTCAACTTCAAGCTCGTGGTTGCGGACATGGTCAGGTCCGTTAGTGCTTTGTGTAAGTTCTTACCCGATGCTCTTTGAATGGTCCTCGTGCCAGAGGATAAAAATTAATGAAAACTACTAGTAGACATGCTTGAGCTCTCGGGTGTAGACGCAGGGCAGCTCTGCCTCAACTACGTCAAGAGGCACCTGAACCGCGACGAAAGGAAGGAGGTCGACCTCCTGCTCTCTGGCTTGCTCCAGTTCCCCGACAGGATCAGGGAACTGGTGGAACGCGGTCTCCTCTCCTTCACCTCCCTCCCTCAAGAACTTCAGCGCCTCCTCTCCACAACCTGGTGGAGTCCTTCAACTCCTGGTGGAGAGGAGAAGATTCAGCAAGTGCCACACACCCCAAAGACTTCAGATGGTCTGGGCTATCGCCGATAACTACAACATTTAGGATAGTTTTTTACAAGAATTAAATAATATCCATGTACTTCTCGTTTTCTTTACGATTGAAACGTCACCACTCAATTAATCTTGCATTGAATAATGAGAAATGAAGGAACTAGAATTCAATTCGCAACGGAAACCCGAATGGTCCTTTCATATCCTACCTTCTACGTATTACCAGTATTATAATTACTATTGCAATAATTACAGCATTTAATAGAGCAATTAGTAAAGTGTACTTTACTGTACTTGAACGGTACACTATATCCAATTGGCCAGATCCATTAATCGTCCCATTGAAGGTATTGGTATACCATTTCTCATTCAAAGTTGTATTGACAATGGGATTAGTGACGCTGTAAGACGAACCTGAGTCTAGCCATATCGCTACAGGTTCTCCGGATAATGTAACTGAGATAGGCGAACCAAAACTAAAACCTGCTAGAACAGGAGGGTTGGGAAAACCTTCTCCCCCAACAATACTGTATGAAAAGTTAACTAAGTATTGATGATAGTAAACTATTTTAATCGACTGTGTACCTGTTACAATTCCAGAGGTCATATTTGTTGCCCACCTTTGAGCCCCATTGGAACCAGGTAATATGGGCGTCACATTCCATTGCGTTCCATTCTCGACTACGATTGAAGTAGGTGTCTGGCTTAATATAACTGTAATTCTAGATCCATCGAACACATACGTTAAGGATGGGGAGCCATATCCAAATCCTCCTCCGACTACCTCATAGCTTACATAAATCTGAATACCTGACGAGAAGGCGTAAAGATTCCCGTTTGATGTCAGGACATACAGAAAACCATTTATAGCATTTCCCTGAACTTGACGTCAGTGCCTTGGCCCTTGAAAAGTTTTTTACCTGGGTAATACGCGTTTTGAATAATGAGAAGGGGAAAGTGGCTGAGGAAACTGAAGGAGGCATTAAGGTGGAGGAGGGACTTCCTCAACGCGCTGAGGGAGGTGCTCAGGAAGTTCAGGGCTGACGTTGTGAGGAAGCTGCTTTTGGCTGTGATCTCGGAGAGGGGAAGCCTAGCGAGTATGGCCGAGGCCCTGGGCTTCGACTACGAGAGCGTGCTGGGCAAGCTAGACGAGCTGGCCGAGGTTGACCTCATCCCGATTGTGAAGCTCCTGGTTGGAGGTCACCCCGTGCAGGTGGCGGTGGACGATACCTTCGACGAGAAGGCCTACGCCAGGGCCATGCCCGTGTCCAGGAACCTGGCCATGTTCTTCTACTCCAGGGTGAAGGGGACCTTCATCCCCGCGATCCAGCTCCTGGTGGTCACGGTGAGGGACCTGGTCACGGGCGAGGTGTACCTGGTCCACGTAGACGCGTACGTGGCCAGGAAGGTGGCCGAGATGGCCAAGGCCGTGGGACAGGACCTGAATTTCTCCACGAAGGTGGACATGACCCTCCAGGTCCTGGACAGGTTGAGGAGCTCAACGTACAGGTCATAACCTTCGACTCCTGGTACGTGAACAGGAGGACCCTCCTCTCAGACGTGGTGTCCTCCCTCAAGTCCAGCGCACGGGTCGTCGAGGGTGACAGGTCCGTGCCCGTTGGACTCCTCCCCGAAGGAGAACACCACGTCACGTACCTGGGAGTCCCCTTGAAATTAGTTGTACTGGAGGACTATAAGGGTTACGGCAGGAGATACCTCTTCTCCACCGATCCCTCCATGTCCCCTGAGGAGATACTCACCGCGTGGGAGAACAGGTGGGACGTGGAGGTGGTTATAAGGGAGTTGAAGGCTCTGGGCCTGGAAAAGGGTTCGTTCAGGACGTGGAGGAGGAACCTGGGCTACGTCAAGCTGATCTCGATCACGTTGAACTTCCTCCTGTCCTTGAGGTATCTCCTTGGGGAGAGCCTGGGTGTAGTGAGGCTCTCCCGCCTGCTTAAAACCCTTTACCTTGAGGTGGGTGATACCAAGAAACTGTTCAGCCTGAGGTAAGTTCCGAAAAGTGCTACATTTACTAGAACCGGGTTTGCGGTTATTGATGCCCCTAGGTTCTTCTCCCAAACCGGTTTCCCGTTAGTTGCATTAAGGGCGTAAATTATGCCATTGGTCGAACCCACATAAACTATGCCATTACTCGACACAACAGGGGAAGCTATTACAGCACCTTGAACTGAGTAAGTCCACATTATATTGCCTCTTGATTGGGTTAACTCATAGATGTTACCTCCGTCAGTACCCACGTATATGAACCCATTAGCTAAAGACGCTGTGTCCTCTATCGGAAACCCTAAATTCACCTTCCACAATACAGTACCCGCCACACTGATGGCATAAAGATATCCAGATGATGTACCCAGGAAGAAAGTCCCAGAACTATAGGAGGGTGTGGAAGTTATGTTCCCAGTGATGTTCAGGCTCCATTGCGTGATCCCTGATGATATATTTATTGCAGAAACCTTATTCCCTCCGGCCACGACAACTAGGCCATCTCCCACTGTGGGTATAGTAGTAATACTGAAATTAGTATGATCTGTCCAATCTGTCGAACCAGTACCTGCAACATACGAAGTTATCTGGTTGAGTTGATACGGAACTTCAAATACATATCCGTCATAGTACGTAACAAGACCATACGAGTAATAGGCACTCTCCGCGGGTGCAGGAGTGATTGAGATAGACCAAACCTGCCCTCCATTGTAGGCGTTATCGGCAACTAGATCAACTGTTGTTCTGAAAAAGCCAACTTCATAGTTCTCCGCGAAGATAAGCCCCTCACCGTAAGCTGGATATGAAGTCCCACTAACTCCGTTCACATACGCGGAGAATAGGGTACTTCCATTTAAACCATTGATAGCCGTTATTCCCCCGCTATCGGGTTTACTGACGTACAAAATGTTGTTAATAACTATCAAACCATCTCTAGATCCTTGTATATTATCACTCCATACGATATTATTAGTAGTTGGTCCAATTGAGCCAATATAACCGGTGTGACAGGCGTTACCATCGAACTGACTCCACACCTCCGACGTAGAATTTGAGACAGGGCTCAGTGGTGCGCTTCCCGTTCCCTGGGATGCAGAATTAACCATTAAGACCAATCCGTTAAACGCTCCTAGGAATAAAAGAAATATAATAACTAAATTGATACTCTTGTAAAATTTTGCATCATACTTTGAATTACTCGTTATCATACCGCTATACCTCCCTCTCGCAATCATATTTAGCGTCACATATAATGTATAGTCGTATCTCTTGCTCTGCTAAATAATTTGGACAAATAAATCTTTCACTACCATCAGTTTTTAACATATTATTAGTAAATTCATAAATTGTTGTATATAAACCTTCTTGTTCCATCCTCTGGGTGCATTCACGTCTCCATTGTGAATTGAATTCCAGTTCCTTCACTTCTTATTATCCAATGTAAGGATTAATTAAGTAAAGCCGTCGGTAGTGTTATTATTGAGGTACAAATTCTTGGACAAGCCCCCTTTTCCACAGAATGAGACCTACGGAGTACCTCACCATCTTTGATCTGCGTGAGACTGTCCGGACTGAGAAAAATTCAACGAGAAGCCATTGAGTTTCTAGATTTTCGCTAAATTAGGGTAAAGCTTTAGTTTAAGGTACCAGGAATAACGTAAAGTCACTGGAGCCTTCGATGGAATTAAGGTGACTACTTAATTCGACTTATTTATCTATACTTTTCTATCAAAATAAGTTGAATTTTGTGCGTTCCGGATACTCTCTCTTCAGACTTGCATAAACTCATCTTATGGCTTCGTGACTTAGCATTGAATTCCTGAGTGTGTCCAACAATATTGCTATAATAGACAAAATTTAAGTTGGGCCAGGACGGGTTGAGTTTGGGTGAGAGCGTGAAGATCGCGTCTCTCCCCGTCCTGACCCAGATAATGTGTTACCTTCTAAGGGTTAATAACCTTGAGCCCAGGTTCCACTCCCTGGAGGAGGTGGCGAGGGCCCTTGCTGGTTACTACCTGGGCCACTCGCTCAGGAGGTTCAGGTTGCCCAGGAGCACGGTTCACTACTACTGGAGAAGGCTGTCCAGCGCGAGAGTTGACGTGCCTGTGTCAGGGGAGTACGCCGTGGACGAGACCAAGGTAATCCTGGTTAAGGGCGTGGTGTACTACCTGTGGGTCGTGAGGGACCTCAACACGGGCGTTATACCCTTCTTCATGGTCACCGAGGCCAGGTCAGGTCTGGACGTGCTAATCCTGGTAGGGGGAGTGAGGGAGGTTGAGCTGAGGGTGAGGGGCGAGGTGCTTAAGGCCAGGTACGTCCACGACGGCCTACCCGCGTACAACTTCCTCTCCATGGCAGGGGTAGAACACGAGCACATCACCTTCGGGGTGAGGAACAGGGTTGAACAGGTCTTCAGGACGGTGAAGCACAGGTTGTCAGGGATGGACTTCCACTTCCCGTGGAACTCCAGCAAGTGGAGCCTGAGGAAGTGGTTCTCCACTTACTTCACCGTCTACAACCTGTTGCAATTGTGGCAGGTGAGATAAATTGTTGGACACACTCGAATTCCTTAAAACAAAACTTAAAACATGCCAACATGAGGACATTATGATGAACATTAGCGAGATTAATCTTTTCCACCTCCTGAGTCACGGTCTCTCTCAACTGGGCTCCACTTTTGATCACTTATCAATGTCTTTATTTATGAACCTTAGTATTGTAAACATTATAGCCCTGAGCTTGGGCAATTTTGTTGGGACTGTTTTAACAGTTCTTTTAATAATTGGTAGAATATCTTTAATTATTTTAGTAGTTGTCATTATTAAACTTGTTATCTCTAAAGGTGAGTTAGAAAATAAGTTTAAATTACTAATTTCAGCTTTTGTTGCTTTTATTGCAATAATATCACTTATTATTTCCTTGAATAAAGGACTTCTTTCATATATTGTAGACGCGCTACTGGAGGTTCTAGGGTTCATATCTTTACTCGCCATAGTACGGCCAGGAATTCCTATATTTGGTTATCTTTTCCAGATTCTTAAAATAAAATTACTTGAAAGAGAACTGAACAATCTTCGTTCATCTAAAAAAGAGGACTATCAGCGGATGAATCATCTGGATATAACAGAGGATTTCCAGAGAAAACAAGAATTCTCTGCCTCAGTACGAAATGAAGAATTCTCTGTAACAACACGAAGACAACCTAAAGGACCATCCCGTCCTAAGTTCAAAAAGTATGACATTGCGATTATGAATGGGAAAATCGTATTCATTGAGGATATAGTGGAGAAGGATGGGGACATCTACTATCTGGTGAGGGAAGTTTAAATTTTATTTCAGTAACACTGTCAATACTATCTCCTAGGTATTGATGCGAAATCAGCTAATATTGTCGCAAGGCACGAACTCGATACAACTGTTAATTTTGTGCTTATCAGTAAAGTCGAATTTCATGCGTTGTGACACTCTCTTATTTTTCAGGTTTTCGAAGAGTCAGAGCAATACTCTAGTTTAGGGAGTCAGGAATCACGTCTCTCTATTCAAAGTATCTGACCTTCTACTAAAAGTGAGTCGGACTATTTGTTTTTCACACTCCCTACCTTCTCCTCACAACTGCAATGATTAAATACATTATCATGACCACTAAATTGGCTAACTCCAGCAGGACATAGTTTGAGCCCACTGCCCCTTGTACACTTGGTATTATGGCCGTCCCCGTACCAGAGGAGACCGAACTGATGGGTGTAACTGGATGGGACGAATTTGTCGAAAAAATCTCCAGAACTCCAACGTTGTTATCCGTACCTGCCGCTATAACTTCCCCCATGTTGTTAATTATCGCGTCATTGACTCTGGTAAAATTATCAAGCAATGTTTGATTAAAGGGAATAAGGGTCTGATTACCGGGGTAGTACTCAGCGAGAAACGGTATGTTGCCGGGTAATTCCCCACTTATCAAAATTTCTTGTCCGTGACCGTAAAATGACCCGACTGACAACTGTGGAGGAAACTCTTTGGTAATATTAATTGATGTATTTGTCCTCGTATTAAATAGATAAATGTAATTTCCCGAAGACGTTTGTCCACAAATGATTATGTAAGGCCCGGCATATCCTATTCTCCAGATCACATTCAGACTGTTCACCGCATAACTGTAATCAACGAACTGCCCACCGTTGGTTATGCTACCGAACTTTGCATTTGTATTGGGAAAACTTCCAGCTCCCGCTCCCGCTATAAAATACGTTTTGGTGTAGTTATCCCAAAGCGCAGAGTTGGTGGCGAAATAGTAGCCTATGTTGGATCCGAGGTTGGTAAACTGGTTATTGCTGGGATAATAGAAGTCAAGAGGTGTGAATAGGGAACTTGCTCCTGCCAAAAGAAAGGTACTCCCGTTTGAAGCGATTGTGTTCATCCACCCAAAATTCCCGCTTTGCAAAATTTCTGATGACATGTCCCTGAAGGTCAGATTGCTATACAGGATTCCAAAATTGCTGGTTGGGTTACTGCTGGTTCCACTCCCACCAACAACAAACACATTGCCACCGTAGGTTACTGAGTTCAGCGGTCCGTAATACGTGGGTAACATGGAAGAAAGATCATAAAAAGTGTCGTTTGATAGGTTCAATATCCCTAACCTAGCATTATTGTAGTTATTTCCCCCGCCCACCAGAACAACCATGTTACCATTTTCAGCCAGCGAGTTCACGCTGTTCCATCCATTAATTTTAAGAATACTATAAAAACTGGGGTTCAAATTACCGGGATCACTCCTGGACGGGTTAACTCCATTACCCGTAGCCGTTATAAACGTTGAGGATAGAAAGATCATCGTCAGTATTACCACTATGGTTAAATCTTTCCTTTTCCTTGAGCAGATATTTCTAAATGAAATCTGTTTCAAGTGGGTCAGAATTATGTCTGTTTTCTCCTATAAAATCTCGTGTGGAATAATCCGGGGCGATTCAGGCTTCCATTACGGGTCGTGCTCTGGTTTCTACCTTTCCATAAAACTTAGAATAGCAAATAAGATCAATTGAGCAAAGCCCTCTTGATCGTGAGGTAAAAGAGATTTATGTAAGGATATTATTTTTGGGGCCTATCTCATACTGTTTTGTATAGGGAGCCTTCAACAAGTTTGGATTTTCTGAAAACTAAGGCTTATCCATCGTGACACCATGGCTTAGCTAAGCCTTATCCTGACGGGATTCATTCAAATACTCCACACGCTAGTCTTTAACGTGAAATACACGACAAACCAAGCTGGTCCATTGTTCCTATAGCATTTCCCTGAACTTGACGTCAGTGCCTCGGCCCTTGAAAAGTTTTTTACCTGGGTAATACGGGTTTTGAATAATGAGAAGGGGAAAGTGGCTGAGGAAACTGAAGGAGGCGCTAAGGTGGAGGAGGGATTACCTGAACGCGCTGAGGGATGCGCTAAGGAAGTTCAGGGCTGACGTTGTGAGGAAGCTGCTTCTGGCTGTGATCGCGGAGAGGGGAAGTCTGGCGGGTAGGGCTGAGGCCGTGGGTTTCGACTACGAGAGCGTGCTGGGCAAGCTTGACGAGCTGGCTGACGTTGACCTGCTCCCACCTGTGAAGCTCCTGGTTGGAGATCATCCAGTGCAGGTGGCGGTGGACGATACCTTCGACGAGAAGGCCTACGCCAGGGCCATGCCCGTGTCCAGGAACCTGGCCATGTTCTACTCCAGGGTGAAGGGGGCCTTCATACCCGCCATCCAGCTCCTGGTGGTCACGGTGAGGGACCTGGTCACGGGCGAGGTGTACCTGGTCCATATTGACGCGTACGTGGCCAGGAAGGTGGCAGAGCTGGCCAGGGCCGTGGGACAGGACCTGAACTTCTCCACCAAGGTGGACATGACCCTCCAGGTCCTTGACAGGTTGAGGAGGGAGCTCAACGTCCAGGTCATAACCTTCGACTCCTGGTACGTGAACGGGAGGACTCTCCTCTCCGACGTGGTGTCCTCCCTCAAGTCCAGCGCACGGGTCGTCGAGGGTGACAGGTCCGTGCCCGTTGGACTCCTCCCCGAGGGAGAACACCACGTCACGTACCTGGGAGTCCCCGTGAAGATAGTTGTACTGGAGGACTATAAGGGTTACGGCAGAAGATACCTCTTCTCCACCGACCTCTCCATGTCCCCTGAGGAGATACTCACGGCGTGGGAGAACAGGTGGGACGTGGAGGTGGTGATAAGGGAGTTGAAGGCCCTGGGCCTGGAGAATGGTTCCTTCAAAACGTGGAGGAGGAACATGGGTTACGTCAAGCTCATCTCACTGGCGTTGAACTTCCTCCTCTCCCTGAGGTATGTCCTTGGGGAGAGCCTGGGAGTCGTGAGGCTCTCCCGCCTGCTTAAAACTCTTTACCTCGAGGTTGGTGATGTCAAGAAACTGTTCAGTCTAAGGTAAGTTCCGAAAAGTGCTATTCCTACTATAAAGACTTCTAAAACATTGCAGTTTTAGGCCATGGCTCAGACCATCTCCAGAAAGAAGAACTGGCACTTGGGAGGGGTAAAAGGTGTGAAGTGGTACTTCAATCTCCATAACCTTCTGGAATTGGACTAAACAACACGACCCGTGAGTCCACGTTGAGTGACACGTTAGTTCTTTTTCGAGTGGGAAAAGACCGCTGGACTCCTGTCAAACCATTAACTTTAACTGGTGTAGTGTAATTCTAAAACACCTTAAAAACCCATTTTATCTAAAAGTTCTTCATTTCTGTCCCAACAGCTCACGCTTATATTTTACTTTTAAGGACTATGGAATTGCTCATCAATGAAATATTTTCATTTCAGCACAAACTTCCTTAAAGAGTATCTCACTACGTAAAAATTTAGAGTAATTACACCAGTGGTTTGTGTAAGTTTTCACACACCCTCCGAGAGTGCCCTTGACAAAAATTTTCAAAACTGCTAACGAGTAGTTTCTTCCCATTATTCTCTAGGAAGAGTCCCATAAATAAAAAGAAAAATCACTTAATCGAAATTCTCAGAGTCGCGGATCTTTCATTCAACATTTTTAATCCCCTCATCATTCATGTTCCCATGGTAAATGAAGTGGACAGGAAGCAGGTGGCCGAGGAGATCCGGGAGTTAAGCGTGGCCACTGTCTCCGGCCTACCTCTTGTGGGGAAGACCACACTGCTCAGGGAAGTGAAGGGAGATAAGGAACTGCTGGAACTACCCAGGGAGTTCAGCTCCGTGGAGGAAATCAGGAGAGTGAGGGAGGAGGTGGCCCAGAGGAGGAAGAGGGGAAAAGTTGTGGTGGAGGGAAGGAGTTACATCATCGCCCTCCTTCTGGGAAAGGCTAAGCTGGGAGAGCCCTCACTGGACAATCTGCTCTACGGGAACATGCTCACCAACTACTCATGGGACGCCATGAAGATCGAGGGAATGAAGTCGCTCAACGAAGAATCCCTACTTAAGGTAATAGAGTACTCGTATCTCACCACTAAGCGACACGGGACCTTCATTCCTCCCCTCGTGAAGGAGGGAATTTCCCTTCTAAAAGAAGGTAAACTGGACGAGATACTTCCGGCGGTACAACGCCTGAAGCAACTGTACGCCAATCCCCCAAGGGCAAAGGGCGAGGCTGGTGTTACGGAAATAGTGGGTTCAGTGTTTTCTCCCGGGGAAATGAGATGGGTATGGGATAGGTTGAGCGATAACTGGAAGGAGCTAATCTACTACCTTCTAGATGCGTATCTGGGTCTCCTTCCCGGCAGAGCTAGGGAAATCATCAGGGAATACATCAACGTGGAATCCAGGAGGCCGTCCCTCAATCTACTTGATCTGAACTTTCCCTCCAGCCTTCTGGATAAAGTGGAGCGGAACGCAACACAGCTTGTTCACGGGCATCTGGTCATTCACGGTATGCTTGGAATAGGTAAGACGGAGTTTGCAGGTCATGTGGTCAGGTATATCACCACGAGGGAAAGCTCCTTCGTCCTCACCGAGCCGGAGAGGGTGGAGGAGGTAAGAGCTCAAGGCAAGATTCCCCTGATCCTGGTGGATTATCACGATACCTCTTTCCATTCCCTCAGGGAGCTCTGGGATAGGGCCCAACTCAACGCCAGGAAGATCTACGTTCTCACCCACGAACTCAGGCACGTCATGCAAAGGGTAATGGGAGATGGAGTCACGTATTTTAACTATGACGTGCTGATCACGCCAGAAAGGCTCAATAACGTTCTCAAGTATGACTGGAGTGGCCTGCTTTTCAATGTGGTTTTCCGGGGAGACGAGAACCTCGCGAGAAAGTATCAGCCACTGGTGGCCATGGCCGGAAAGTACGGAGGTCCCCTCCCCCCGAGGTTCGCCGAGATGATTCTGAAGGTTAACGGTGTGGAGAACCAGGACCAGGAGGTGGTTCAGTACTTTACATCTGCCAGGATATTACCTACGAGTGAGGGTAGCGTCAAGTACAGGGATCCCTTTGACGACTACCTGAAGGAGTTTGTGGAGAAGGTGAGAAGGGAAGGGCTGGCAAGACAGTTCATGACCGCATATGTCCTCTTCAGCCTGAGAGGACTGGAGGAGTTCAGGGGGTTACTCAGATATGTGGATTTCCCCAGTGAGCTTGCGGACTACCTCGGGTCACCCTCCCGTTTGCCCAGGGTTTCGGGGCTCCTTCTCTCCAGGGCAATTCCCCAGCTGGTTGATCTCTACCCTGAGAACTGTGAACTGGTCCCTGACCTCTTCGAGTGGAAAGATGATGAGGACGTCAAGGAACTCGAGAAGATAGTTGAGGATCCCGTGGGCACGCTGGAGGCACTGGTGGGCACGCTGGTTCACTCCACCCAACTGCCCTGCCTGAGGAAGGCCTTCGAGTACGCCACTTTCCTGGTTTTCAGGGGTGCAAAGGGGATATTCAACCCGCTCAAGGACATAATGTTCAGGAGAATCATGGAAACGAGGGATGACTACCTGGTGCTTCTTTATTCCTACATGTCGATGATAAAGAACAGCGTGGATCACCTGAATGAGCTGGCGCAGATCTCACCCAGGGCCAGGAGTTACACCCTGCTGGCGGACCTGGGAAAGGATGATAAATCTCCCCTGGGAATCCTGATGGGATGTCTGGGCATGGCATTCGGCCTGGAGAAGTTTGCATTGAGAGTCCTTAAGGACTTTAGTTACGCGCAGGATTTTATGGATGCTGTGAACGAGTTTCAGAGAAGGGTTAACCTATTGAAATCCTCCATCAAGAGGGTGGACAGGGAGAGCCTAAACATGATTAGCAGGGTGTTTTCGCTTCACCCTGACAGTGTGGTGCAGGAAATGGAACTGGTGCTGGATGATTTAAAGTATTTGATGGCCTTCATTCTGTTCAGGGACTCATACGGGAGGGATCTGAGGGATACCCTGAGGGATATTCTGAGCCTGAGCTCCGGGTTCTGCAATCACGTGTTCAGGAACAGGAAAGAGGCGGAAAGTGGGAAGCTCCTGGGCTGTTATCAGTTCAAGCTGGCCAGGGTGCTTCTCATGGGAAACAAGTATGAATACAGGAACGTTGTGGAGGACATCCTGGAAATCTCTAACCGGGATGACGAAATCCTCGCCACTGCAGGGTACATCGCCTCCCTTGCCCTGGGCAAACCCGCTAGGAAGGGGAAGGTCACCATACTGAGGAACCTCATTCTCATGGATGTGGCAGAGGCCCTTGCGGGTAACGCTGAGAAACTTGAGGAGATAAGGGAGACAGTCAAGGTTACCGCGGAGGATGCTCTCCTGCACGATCCTATCATGTCGGAGGTGGCAATTTCGGTCAGGATGATGAACGGTGAGGATCCCACCCCTGTAGCGAGGAAGGCTGACGAGAACGTGGGCATTTTCGCTAGCAGGGTGGTTCATCAAAACCTCAATGATAGGACGAGGTATCTCGCGTCCCTCATTCTCCTGGTACATTGAGGCGTCTACGGTGGTTTACCCAGGTTATTTCCCGTTAAACGGGTGAGCTACTTCAAAGCGGGACATGGGATTGGTCATGTGCGAACAGCGCTTTTCGGAACTCACCTCGTGCTGATAAGTTCTTGTAGCATTTCCCTGAACTTGACGTCAGTACCTCGGCCCTTGAAAAGTTTTTTACCTGGGTAATACGGGTTTTGAATAATGAGAAGGGGAAAGTGGCTGAGGAAACTGAAGGAGGCGCTAAGGTGGAGGAGGGATTACCTGAACGCGCTGAGGGATGCGCTAAGGAAGTTCAGGGCTGACGTTGTGAGGAAGCTGCTTCTTGCCGTGATCGCGGAGAGGGGAAGTCTGGCGGGTAGGGCTGAGGCCGTGGGTTTCGACTACGAGAGCGGGGTAAGCTTGACGAGCTGGCTGACGTTGACCTGCTCCCACCTGTGAAGCTCCTGGTTGGAGATCATCCAGTGCAGGTGGCGGTGGACGACACCTTCGACGAGAAGGCCTACGCCAGGGCCATGCCCGTGTCCAGGAACCTGGCCATGTTCTACTCCAGGGTGAAGGGGGCCTTCATACCCGCCATCCAGCTCCTCGTGGTCACCGTGAGGGACCTGGTCACGGGCGAGGTGTACCTGGTCCACATAGACGCGTACGTGGCCAGGAAGGTGGCAGAGCTTGCCAAGGCCGTGGGACAGGACCTGAACTTCTCCACGAAGGTGGACATGACCCTCCAGGTCCTGGACAGGTTGAGGAGGGAGCTCAACGTCCAGGTCATAACCTTCGACTCCTGGTACGTGAACAGGAGGACCCTCCTCTCAGACGTGGTGTCCTCCCTCAAGTCCAGCGCACGGGTCGTCGAGGGTGACAGGTCCGTGCCCGTTGGACTCCTCCCCGAGGGAGAACACCACGTCACGTACCTGGGAGTCCCCGTGAAGTTAGTTGTACTGGACTATAAGGGTTACGGCAGGAGATACCTCTTCTCCACCGATCCCTCCATGTCCCCTGAGGAGATACTCACGGCATGGGAGAACAGGTGGGACGTGGAGGTGGTGATAAGGGAACTGAAGGCTCTGGGCCTGGAGAATGGTTCGTTCAGGACGTGGAGTAAGAACCTTGGTTACGTCAAGCTCATCTCGATCACGTTGAACTTCCTCCTCTCCCTGAGATACGTCCTTGGGGAGAGCCTGGGAGTCGTACGGCTCTCCCGCCTGCTTAAAACTCTTTACCTCGAGGTTGGTGATGTCAAGAAACTGTTCAGTCTAAGGTAAGTTCCGAAAAGTGCTACTGGAGGTCTTTGATTACAGTTACGCCACTAACTACTCTTTCACAAGTACAATTCAAGGGGCATTGGGTAACGACTGACACAAAGTACTACCTAGGAGGTTACTTCCAGTCCCTTTACCCGGTGACCTACATGATCGTGGCGATCCATTGAAACAACGAGAGGTGGAAGCCACGTTCCGTGCAATCAGGTACCACTCCTATCACCCTCCCTTGTTCAACTCTTCCAAGTGACGGCCACGAAAGCTTAAACACGGTTTCTTATAGTCCCCTTTACAGCAGTGTGGAGCAGACCCCTTGCACAGGCCACGAAAGTTTAAAACTTCCCTCTTGTTCATCCTGTAAATGACCTTTGTAATTTCTATGGTTGCGGGTCAGGGGGTCATCTTCGCATCGGATAGCAGGGCCACAAGCGGGGCAGTCTTTGAGGAGGAGAGGAAGATCCTTCCAATCTTCGTCATGGATAAACAGGAGGTGGACCTGGCTGTAGTAGCAGGAGCTGGGAACGCCTCAATCGTGAAGCAATCGTTTCAGATCATCACGAGGCACTTCACCGGTTATTACCAGAACATGAAGGTGGCACCGGAGGGTGAGGAGCTCGATAGGTTAGTGGACGAGATCCAGGACACTTTAATGACCAGGTTTCAATACCTGCGACAGAACGGGATCCAGCCAGATGTGTCAATCCTTCTTGGTACCCTGTCAGGTTGCGAGCCCAGGCTCTACTCCTTTGACTCGACGGGACTTTACGAGCCGAGGCATTATGACCCGGGGTATGAAATGATAGGAATAGGGAGGGACACCGGTGGTTTAACCCTGCTCAACCTCCTCGGGTACTCCAAGGACAAGAACTGGGACATGGGGCTCCTCACAATGTTCCTCATAGACGTGATCGCCAGGGTGAATCCATACGTTTCCCCGGTGACGAGCTTCATTGACTCAATGTACCTGAGGTGCGAGAATGGGAGAAGAGTTATGGGCCCTCTGCAGTGGAAGGCCTTTCGCAGGTATAAGAAGAGCGTTGAAAAGAGGATAGAGATGATTAGGACGGTTTGGGAGCTTGGTGAGAGATTAGGGGATGAGAGCGTCCTTGAGGCGTTGAAGAAATTGGCCGAGGAGAAGAAGTGACCAGGCGAAGGGCTCTTAACCTAAGAAGTTAGCTGGGAGAAGGTAACCTCAACGTTCTAAAGAATTAAGTTTAGAAGTCTTTAGTTTCGGATCGTCCGGGCGAAGAGCTAGCTTTAGGGAATCGTTCGGGATCGTGCTCCGTGAAGTAAAACTCTCTTTCACTCAAACCACTTCAATAAGAACGTAATTTCCTTGAAATTCTTTCAGGTACATCCAGTGTGTGGAGTATCTGAGGGTGGACAGAGCCTTGATCACAGATGCCTGGGGTAGTCCATCAACCCCGTCTCATCGAAGTGGGATATCATCGGGACGGGAAAATCTCCACACCACCTCCTCAAGTCAAGCTGGCTTGATCAGCAACTCTCCCGAAAATCCACCTGCTCTCCACCAGGTCTGATCAAACCTGACGGGAGGCATTCCCTTCCCCTGTCTCGACCCGACCGTATCCTCCACCACCAGGTGTCTCTATCACAACCTCGTCCCCTCTCTCTAGGACTGTGGAGAATTTTCCTGGCATTTCCTCCTTCCTCCCTGTGGCCCTGATAATGGTCACCCTCCCGGGCTTTCCGTCTCCTCCACCCTTCAGTCCCCACGGACCAATCCTGAACCTCTCAGCCATCACGGAGAGCCTTGTCCTCTCCAGCACCTTGAAGCTCCTCACTATCCCGTCCCCTCCTCTGAATCTTCCGCTCCCTCCGCTTCCCTCCCTCACCCTGTACCCTGTGAAGAGGAGGGGGTATTGCCTTTCCGCCACCTCAATGGGCGTGTTCAGGGTGTTGGTCATGTTCACCTGAACTGCCGAAACACCGTCCCCATCCGGTCTGGCTCCCGTCCCGCCTCCCACGGTCTCGTAGTAGGCCCAGTACCTCCCCCTCAGCCCTCCCATCATTACGTTCATCATGGTACCAGATCCGGCTGCCGGAACGGGCATCAGGTGGGAGAAAGCCTTGAACGTTGCGTCCGCAATCCTCTGCGAGGTCTCCACGTTTCCTCCTCCCACGGCCATGGGCTTCACCGGATTCACGAGGCTACCCTCAGGTGCGTCCACCCTGATCAGGCTGTAGAACCCATCGTTGGTGGGTATGTCCTTTCCCAGAAGGGCTCTCACCACGAAGCTCACTGCCGAGAAGGTTACCCCGTACACGGCGTTGAAGGGAGCATCAACCTGGGGATCCGTGCCGGAGAAGTCAGCCCTTACCCCTTCCCTCACCTCGACCCTGACCCTGATCCTCCTGAGCTCATCCAGCTCCAGAAAGTCCTGGTCCTCTCCAGACCCCTCACCCCACTTAAGGATCTCTGAGAGGGCTAGCCTCCTTCCGTAATCCATGGTCCTCTCCCACGCCTCCCTCACCCTCTCCACGCCGTATCTCTCTACTATCTGTCTGACCTTGGAGATCCCCACCAGGTTCGCTGAGATCTGGGCATTGAGGTCTCCCAGAGACGCGTCCGGAACCTTGAAGTTCTCCCTGACGAACCTGAACACATCCCCGTTCACTTCTCCCCTCCTGACTACCTTCACGGGAGGAATGACCACACCCTCCTCGTAAAGCGTGATAGCGTGGGGATTGAGACTACCTGGATATGGACCTCCCACGTCCACGTGGTGGGCCTTGTTCACAACGTAACCCAGTAGTCTTCCCTGAAAGATTGGGGCCATCACCATGACGTCATTGAGATGGGTTCCAGAGATGTAGGGATCATTCACCACCACCATGTCCCCTTCCTCCAGCTCCACCTGCCTGAGGAGGTTCTTCACGCCCACGCTGAAGGAGCCCAGGTGTACGGGGATGTGCTCCGCCTGTGCCACTATTCTCCCCTCCTCGTCAGCGATGGCACAGCTGTGGTCCATCCTCTCCCTTATGTTGGGTGAAATGGCCGATCTCTTGAGCATGACCCCCATTTCCTCCGCCACGAACTCCATGGCCCTGTGAATAATCTCCCAGCTCATGGTCTCACCATCGTAATTGAGTCCTCCACCACGGCCTCCCACCCATCCTTCACCAGGGTGGTGGAGCTGAACTCCTCCACGATCGCCGGTCCCCTGACCCTGAAGCCCCTGGGCAACCTCTCCCTCACGTAAACGTCCACGTTCACCCAGTCGTCGTCTAGCAGGACTCTCCTCCTTTCCCGTGGTCTGTCCACCTCGCCAAAGCTGACCCTGATCTGCACTGGCCTCCGCCTGATGGCGAATACCCTTATGGTCACCACCTCTATGTCCCTGTCCCCCATGACGAAACCGTAGATGGATTTATGAGCCTCTTCGAAGACTCTCCTCACATCCCCCACGTCGCTAACGGGCACTGTTAGCTCCCATCCCTGACCCTGATACCTCACGTCTGCATACCTGAGGAAGAGGTCAACCTTTCCCCTGAGCCTCTCCGCGAGGCTCCTCTCCAGCTGGGCGAACTCAGCCTCCAGGTCTTGAGGGTAGGATTTCCTTGCCTCGAAGCGCCAGTCCGCCAGTAGGAGGCCCATGGCACTGAATAGTCCAGGGTAAGGGGGTACCTTCACCGTCCTTATCCCCAGCTCCTCGGCGAGGTACAGCGCGTGCTGTGGCCCAGCCCCACCGAAGGCCACCAGGGTGAAACCGGAGGGATCGAGGCCCCTCTCCACGGTGACCAGGCGAATTGCCCTGGCCATCTCCAGGTTGACCAGTTCCAGGGCCTCCTTGCTCACCTCGTGGGGATCTCCGAGGAATGAGAGACCCCTCATGGCCAGTTCCCTGTTCAGTTTCAGCCCTCCCGCCAGGAACTCTCCAACCCTCCCCAGGACCAGGTTGGCGTCCGTAATCGTGGGCTTCTCCCCTCCCCTGCCGTAACACATGGGACCTGGATCCGCCCCCGCGCTCACAGGTCCTACCCTGAGCGCCCCCGCCTCATCCCTCCATATCACAGTCCCTCCCCCTGCGGAAACCTCTGCCAGATCCACGAAGGGGAACCTGATGGGGTAACCGCTACCCTTCACCACCCTTCCATAGTGGACCTCTCCCCCAACCTCGTACTCCGTGGTTATCTCAAACCTTCCATCAAGTACCACCCCTGCCTTGGCCGTGGTTCCGCCCATATCGAAGCTGATCACCTGCCCTGGGAAGAGGGAGGCTGAGGCCACCACACCCGACGCGGGACCGGACTCCACAAGCTGGACAGGTCTGGACGTCGCCTCCTCCACGTCCACGAGTCCTCCTGAGCTGGACATTATGTAGAGGTTGGGGATGAACCTGAGCTCCTCCAGGTAGGATGAGATAAGTGGCATGAGCACAGCGTTCACGAGGGTGGTTGACGTCCTCTCATACTCCCTGGGCTCCGGGGACACCCGGGAGGAGAGGGAGACATATCTGAAGTGCCTGGAGAGCACCCTTCCCGTCCTCTCCTCGTTATCCGGGTTGAGATAGGAGTGAAGGTAACTCACGGCCACTGACTTCACCCCTTCCTTCCTCAGCATCTCGGAGATGGCCTCAATTTCCTCCTCCCTAACCTCCCTCAACACGTTACCCTGGGCGTCAACCCTCTCGTCCACCTCAATCCTCAGCTCCCTGGGGACCAGTTGCCTAGGCTTCTGGAAATAGAGGTCGTAGAGCCTTGGCCTGTTCTGCCTCCCTATCTCCACCACGTCCCTGAAACCCTTCGTGGTGAGCAGTGCCGTCCTGGGGAGGTCCAGTTTCTCCTGTCCCAGCAGGGCATTGGTTGCAAGGGTCGTGGCGTGAACCACCTCTGAGGGAGCGCACTCCATGGAGGAGAGGACGTCCCTTATCACCTGGGCCGGTCTGGTGGGATTCGTTAGAGTCTTCACCGTGACTATCTCCCCATCCCTGAGGGTCACGAAGTCCGTGAAGGTTCCGCCAACGTCTATGGCAACCCTGCATTCCATGTGTAAAGTGTGGTGGGCAGGGTTAAGTTTCTTGTTGATCCAGACCGCAAATTCTTGACCTGGATCCGAAATGCTCAAAACTTTGCTGTTAAACATTACGCATGGACCTGAAAAATGTCCTTAACGAGAGGTTTCTGGATCTCCTCAGGTCAGGGGATCTATATTACGAGCATGAATGGATGGATTACGCGGAGGAGTTATACGATTTTCTCATATCTCCAGATAGGGTAAATCTCCTTGAATCAGAGGAACCCGTTGTAAGGGAATACGCGTGGAAGATTTTCCTGAGTGTTGCAACAGATGAGGAGATAAGGATGAGAAAGACCGGGTTCCTGGAGTCGCTGGACATGGGGGCAAATCTGTGGTTCAAGGTTAACGAACTCCTGAAGAACAGAATCCTCACTAAACAGGAGATTTTACCCTTTTACGGTCACAGGAATGAATGGGTGAGGTATTATGCCTGGATCCATGTGACGCCCGGCGTAATCACGCAGCGAGACCTGGAACCCTACAGGAGGCGCTTCCTGGAATTGCTCGTCTCCAGCGATATGAGCCTGAGATTGAATGCCTGGGAAGGTTTACTTCGCCTTGATAAAATAAATGTGATGAAAGTCACTGAGGGCTCAAGATACAGGAGAGGGTTTATTGAACTCCTCAGGTCAGACAATGAGAGGACGTTCCTGATCTACGCGGATCTTCTCAGGGGACCTGCCAGAAAGGATTTCCTGGATCTCCTGGGAAGCGATGATCCCATGGTGAGAGCGAACGCGTGGTATTCCCTGGCGAAGGATGAGAGCTACCTGGAACTGGGGATGAGGTGGGTGGGCAAGCTGAGGGAATTGCTCTCTCACCCGGATCACTGGATCAGGATAAAGGCCTGGACGGCTTTCTCGACCCTGGTTATGATGGACCTGGTAACGAGGGAGGAGACGGACATTGGACTGGAGGAGTTACTGGAGGACCCTGACCTGGAGATAAGGATAAGGGCATGGGTAGTGGGAGATCAGGTACTCAAAACCGAGGAGATGATGCCACATGTTAACGCATTGATGGAGGTGATAAGGTCGGGAACTCTAGATTGGATTGACGCCATAGATCTGTTTAATGTCCAGGTACTTGAACCGAGCGATCGCGTGGACATGGTGAGGCGTTATCCTGAGATGCTCAACGAGGCGTTCAGGGAGATATTCTCGGAGTTGGGAGTTGAGGGGATGGAGGAGATCCTAGCCGAGGGGGATGAGAGGATATGGAGAGAGCTAGGTAGGGAAAAGCCGTTTAAGATCAGAAACGAAATGAGGGATTCGAGTTTTCAGGGACTAGTGAGGAAGTTTCTGGCGCATCCTAACCTGAGATTGAGAGCCATGGCCTGGTTCCACTCAGCTAGATATCTTGATGCTAGGGAGAGAACCAATTTCATCCCGTACTTAAGGGAGATCTTTTCGGGGGATGACGAGGAGGCGAAGATCATAGCCTGGAGGGCAATAGCTAGGAAGGATAATGAGATCAATCCCAGGGACTTTCCGGGATATGTGGAGGTGGTGATAAGACACCTAGATGAGTTGCCTGAGGTGGTTGTGATGTTGCTGAGGGAGGGCTTGTTATCGCCCGTCAAGGTTAAGGGACTGAAACCAGAGGAACTTGTGAAGAGGGCCAGTAAGGAGGATATCATCTTTCTAGGAAAGATGGGTCTTCTCACAGGAGAGGACCTTATGCTGATAGCCAAGGAGACCGCAGATCCGGAGCTGGAGATCGCCCTGTGGAATCAGTTTCAGGAGCTGTTTGAGTTTAGACTGGAGGAGAGCCTGAGTTACCTTTTGAGGTTCTGGGAGGAGAACAGGATGGAGATTATGCTGGTTCTCATGAAAATTGCTAGAGGGAAGACGTAGTGGAGCTCACCTCGTAATGGAAGGGGGTGAATAGCCCCGGGAACTGGAGGGGATGAACTCATGGGCAATCTTGATGATGCTAAATCCATCGTGCAATCATAAACGTGGGCGCCATGGGATAGAAAAGAAGTGGAGCTTGAGGAGGATCTTCCCAACCGTCCTTCCCCATGGGGTGCCATCAACGAGGTGCGTTGGACTTAACATCCACGGATGAGAGAGATGCATAGCGGATTGGCTAGGAGGCCCATTCATGAGGGTGAGGGTAGTGTGTGAAGTTACTGTAATCAGAGACCTCTAGGTTTCTGGGAGATGTCAAATTAGAAGAGAAAGGAATACGTCACTTAGCAGACACTCCACACGCTAGGATGATGAGGTTGAACCCAGGGAGCTACCTCACATCGTTGTGTATTTAAGGAGCTTATAACATGAAGTACACAACAAACCGAATTAGACCCACCAATGATTCTTCACTGACCTAGCATCCCATGAAGGAACACTGCCTTCATGTAGAGTTTTCTTGTTGGTACAATTTTGAGGTCACGATGACCTTGTGCAAAGTCATCACAGCACTACTGTGGAAATTTCACCACGACACGGTCCTCAGCCTCCAAGGGCCCTCCTCACCACCGGATCCGTTAACTCATACCTCCCCCTCTCCCTTCTGGTCACGTAGCTCATTTTCTCCAGTCTCTCCAGGAACCTTTTTATCTCGGCATCATACACAATCCTCTTCTCCTTCTCCTCCAGATATCTTTTGATCTCGCTCCACCTGTCATGCCCCAGGGCTATGGCCTCCAGAACCAGGACGTAGTTCCGGGAGAGGTGACCAAGCTCATGAAGCACAGTCTTGCCTGCCACATCGATCACCTCATCCACAAACTCATTCCTCGCCTCCTTAGCCCTTACGCACCTATACCCGAACTCCGTTAACCACCCCACGACCCCATCCAGGCTCTCCACCGCGTAATCTAGGACCTCCTGTGACGGGGTGAGGTTCACCTGACTGAATCCCCTCTCCAGGAATTCCCTCGACGCACCGTGATCAAATCTCTCCAGCCTGATCTCCTCCACATGCCTTCCGTACAGGGGAGAGGATGGGTCCTCGAGCCTCAGGAAGTCGCGCAGGAGGCCTATTTCCGATCCCGTGAGGATGAAGGTGGTATTCCTGCAGTAGTCGTAACAGTGAGCCAGGAGGGATAGCATTTCATTCCCAACCTTTCCCCTCAGGTTCTGCGCCTCATCCAGCGCAATCACCACCTTACCGGACTCGTTCATCCTGTCCATGATCTGGGCCAGGGATGGCCTGCTCCTGACGTCCCAGGATAGGGACACGTTTACCCCGAAAAACGACACTCCCGAGATATGCTCCAGCAGTGGTCGGAGCGGACTCCTTCTGTTTATCTGGGAGAGAACCTCGGAAAAAAGCACGTAGAGGTTCTTGTATGAGGAGAGCGACATCCTGGCGTCCACCAGGGCATGAGGCAGATCCACCTCGTTGAGAAACACCTTGAGTACTGAGGTCTTGCCAATCCTCCTCACTCCGGTGAGCAGGATTATGGGCCTGCCCACAAGCGCGTGAAGTTCTCTCAGCTCCCTTTCCCTGTCATACAGGTCCTCCCTGGTCTCCTTGGCTGTGGGCTCGAAGTAGATAACTAACACCCTGTTAGTATACTAACACCCTGTTAGTTTTAAGCTTTATAGTCTTAGATTCCCTCCAGGACATTATCTAAGAAGTGCAGTATGGTGAAGATCCACGTATCTGCCTTAAGGTGAAACTCTAGACTGCACTAGTACTTAGGTAAAGTTTTTATCTTGGTATTACTAATATAGAATGTGGAGGAATTAGAGAAGGCTTACAGGGAGGAAAAGAATGCTAGGATAAGGCAGAGAATACTGGGGGTGAAGATGTACCTCGTGGACGGGTTCAGGGAGTACAGGGTGGCCGAGGTCCTCGGGGTTTCGTACTCAACGGTGAAGAAGTGGGTCGCGAAGTACAAGAGGGGAGGGGTCGGAGCGTTGAGGGATAGGCCAAGGTCGGGTAGGCCCAGGAAGTACTCCAGCGAGGAGGTGAAGAAGGTGCTGGAGACAAGTCCCAGGGAGCTGGGATACAACCTGGAGGGGTGGACCATGAGGGCGCTGAACGCTGAGCTGAGGAAGAGGGGGATAGTTTACAATAGGTATCACCTTTACAGGGTAGTGCACCAGCTGGGGTACGGTTTCGTGACGCCCAGGCCGGTGAACGCCAGGGCCGAGGTGGAGAAGCACCGCGATTTTAAAAAAAGTGAAGGAACTGATGGGACGCAGGATAGCGTTCTTCGATGAGACAAGGGTGGTGGTGGGCACCACGGTGAGGAGGTGCCTCGCCAGGAGGGGTTCCAGGCCCAGGATCAGGGTGAACCTGGGCTTCCAGCACTTCTACGTCTTCCTCGCCCTTGACGCCATTTCAAGGAAGGTGCTGTACACCCTCTACAACTCCCTCTCCAGCAAGAACATGAAGAGCTTCGTTTACAGGATGGAGAGGAAGTGGGGCAGGGAGACCAAGTACCTCGTCCTTGACAACCACTCCTCCCACAAGACGGGGGCTATCCTGGACCTGTTCAGGAGAAGGGGAGTGAGACCCGTTTTCACCCCAAAGTACTCGCCAGAGCTAAACCCTGTGGAGAGGATCTTCAAGGACCTGAAGTTCCACCTTGCGAACAGGTTCTTCAACAACGTGGAGGAGGCAAGGGAGGAGGTGAGGAGGTTCTTCGAGGAACATCACGATCAGTTTAATCTTGATGTGGTCCAATATCTGGATTTAGATGAAATAGAGGTAGAAAACAATGGATAAAAACTTCCACAAAGTACTAACGGATTTTCCGTTTTCAACAAGGAAATTTAACCCGCCGGCTTGTCACGAAGCGAGGCAGTCTGTGAAGGGGATGCAAAGCTTAAGGAGTTAACCCATGACGGGGTCAAACACAGAAGGGTACATAGGCCTCTCCCCAAACTTTTTACCCTCACTTTGAAACCATTTGAATGGTCAAAGATCTAGGTCTGCTTCGTCGTAGATGAGCCATGATGAGGACGTGAAGGGACCGGAGAGTGAGGACAGAGACGACTGTTGGATATCTGGTTAGCTAAGGGGTTACGTGAACACATCACGTACAAATTCCTTCTTTTCGCCTAGCGGGTGGAGTATCTATTAGGTGACGTCCTCGGCGCTCTTTCGATTTGACATCTGGGAGAAACCTAGAGGTCTTTGATTGCAGTAACTCAATACACTACTTTTCGCTGATGATATGTAAACCTTTCTGAAACCTCGCCTTTCTCTCCTGACTCTCGGTTGATGGATCATTTTCCAGGATCATATTTAGTCCATCCCGTGATCTATTTAAACATGTGGCGTGATATCTTCGGACATCTTGAGCGAAAGGGCTGTACACAAGCGTAAAAACTGGTTTGCGGTCACCAAAACACTTCTAGGAAAAAAGCGATACTCCCTTCTAAAAAACTATTGGAGGATATCTTGAATTATAGAATGCAACTGTTGCTGGCTTGGGGAGATGTTTTCCACATACACAAATATAACCGTGGTTCCGTTAACTGCTGAAACTGAATGATAACCGTATCCGTAGGTGAAGCCATTGATAGTCCCTGCATTAGGATCATCGGCGGCCCTGTACTTGAAGTACGATATGGCTTCCTGTGGTGTCTGGAACTGGTATTTCCATACCGATATGAACACGTATGAAGAATAAGCTCCTGACACGTTGTAGCCATAGATCTGTTCATTTATCACGTAATTGTAGTTGTAGGAACCATATTCCTTCACCTGTGTGCCGTTCAAGTAGGTTAGGGTCGAGACGTTTCCTGTGACGTTGGTTATGGAGGACTCGCTGGTATTGAGGATCCATTGACCTCCAAATATGCTAACAGCCTGCGATGGCGTCATGAAGCACACATCAGAGGATGGTAGAGGCGCAACGTGAGTAACATTGGGGTTGGTTAATGGTGAACTCCCGCCAGATCCGGAGGAACTGGTAGACCCAGAGGAACTGCTAGACCCACCTGACGAGGAAGTAGATGAGCTTCCAGACGAGGAGCCTGAGGAACTTGATCCTCCTGGAGGAGTTGGTGGAATCACTTTGCTTGTTGACGGATGATTGAACATTGGAACAACCACGAAGACCGCAACCAGGAGTACCAGCACAGCCATAACTCCTGCCACTATGGGTAGTTTGAGGGACCTCCCTTTCTGAGGAAGAGCAGGGTACTGTGCGGGCTGATACGGCTGATATGGTTGATAACTTGGTTGATAAGCTGGTGTGGTCTGATATGGTTGCTGGTTTAGGAGAGAACCGCACTTTATGCAGTAGTTGAAGTCATCTCTGTTCTGGTATCCGCATTTGGGGCAAACTTTGACCATGATCTATCATCCATTTATAGCTTAAAGAATATATAAACATTTCTTAGTGGTTAAAATGTTACTTTGATGAGTTGTAATGATTGAGCAGGGTATGAAGTGCAGAGTATTAGATGAACCACGTTAAGATACGGTTAAGCGAAGCTAGGATATTGCCATCAGTAAGGGGGGCGATTCAGGTTTCCATTGCGAATTGTAATTAGTTAATCTACGTGGGATGATCAAAATCAATCTATCATTTTTCAGTAATACTTTAAGGGGGCCGAACACGATGTCATACCATGACATCAACTCAGATACAAACCGCGTATCAACTCCAGGAGGAGTTGATACACATCGTGTTCGACCCCGTATTTCCTAAGCACTGGCTCATAAATAAACCTGTTGAGGAGGTGGAGGAGCTGGCCATGAGGGAGGCGGAGGAGGTAAGCCCGAGGTACGCGAGGGGGAAGAGGCTCAAGAGGAGGGGATACGCGAGGTACAGGTTCCTGGCCGGATTCTCGGTGGTGATGGAGGGCAGGAGGATTGAGTACAGGCTCAGGTGGATGAGCGTGAGGTTGCCCGTGATGTACGACGGGAAGGGCAGGGTGAGGACGGGGGTTGAGAGGGAGTTGCTGAGGGAGGAGGAAGATGTGCTCAGGAAGCTGCTCACGTTCTACTCGGTGCTGGGAGGGAAGATGAACGCGAGGCTCTGGACCCCTGAGCTTGAGGTTGAGGGAGACTTCCAGTACGTGATAGCTGACGGGAAGTGGGTCAAGCTCAGGGGAGGGAAGGGAGTCCTCCTGGTGGCCATGGGCGTCACGCGCGAGGGAAGGAGAGCTGTGCTGGACTTCCTCCTGGCTAAGGAGGAGGACGCGAGGAGTTACTGGAGGCTTTTTGCAAGGGTGTGGAGGAAGTTCAACTTCAAGCTCGTGGTTGCGGACATGGTCAGGTCCGTTGACTCCGCGCTTGAGCTCTCGGGAATAGATGCGAAGAGGCAGCTCTGCCTCAACCACGTCAAGAGGCGCCTGGACCGCGAAGAAAGGGAGGAGGTCGACCTCCTAGTGTCTGGCCTGCTCCAGTTCCCCGACAGGGTCAGGGAACTGGTGGAACGCGGTCTCCTCTCCTTCCTCTCCCTTCCCCAAGAACTTCAGCGCCTCCTCTCCACCAACAACCTGGTGGAGTCCTTCAACTCCCTGGTGGAGAGAAGAAGATTCGGCAAGTACCACACGCCCCACAGGCTTCTTCAGATCGTCTGGGCCATCGCCGATAACTACAACATTTTGGATAATTTTTTACAAGAATGGAATAATATTCATATACTTCTCGTTTTATTTACGATCAAAACGTCATCACTCAATTAATCCTACATTGAATAATGAGAAATGAAGGAACTAGAATTCAATTCGCAATGGAAACCTGAATGGCCCAGTAAGGGTAAGCTAGGGAAAATTTTCACCTGCACTGCAACTGAACTTAGGTCGCAATAACACCGAGTCTGGGGCGTTCCGGCCTCACATGGTCCTCTCCGCCTCGGGTTTCGCCTCACCCTCCCTTTCCTTCACGAGCCTGATCGATATCTCCCCCAGTCCGATTCCCCTGCTCCTCCCTATTCCAAGGAAGGACCCCACCTCGAGGTACTTCACTATCCTCCTCTTGAGGCTACCAGGCACATCAAACTCCATCCATCCCATTACACCCCTGGTCTTCCTCAACCTTCCCTTCTCATCCTCACCTATTATAGCTGTGACTGGATGGAGGTTGTATCCCACAACCCTGGAAAGGGCGTTCACCATCACGGTGAGCTTGAACGTTTTCATGTCATTCTCGTAACCGCTGGTTTTTCCCAGGACAGCGAGATACTGGCGATACGCCGAGGCCACCACGAGCCCCGGGGAGGGAATGAGTGAGAATCCCGCGTTATACCTCCTGTACCTCTCCTGAAGGAAGGGTGGAAGATAGATCTTTGAGGATAGCAGGGTTGGGGTCCTGAACCACACCTTCAGGTTTCCCTCAATGCTGGCCGGAGGGGATTCGTCCAGGATAGTGATCTCCTTGAGTGATACCTGAAACTCCCCATAGGGCGTGCTCACCTTTCCTCCCTCAACGTTTAGTGCCTCCTTGGTGAAGGGAAATGAAACCGAGGCAAACATTCTGACCCCTCCCTTCACCGCCACCGGTTCACCGGTGGAGAACAGCCTCTTACCGTTCACCTCAAGATTGGAGATGAAGAGGGGCTTCTGCTTCTCCCCTGACTTGACCATCTCCTGGAGGAACGGGAGAACCTGATTGGACAGCACCAGGTATTTCACCACCTTGGAGGAGAGAGGAGGTAGCACCACATCGCTCACTGGAGTCACGGTGAAGGTCATTCTGATGAGTTGCATGGAAGATAGAGCTCTTCATGGTATAAAAGGATGAGGTAACCGTGACCTGATTGGAACCCCGGAAACACGTTCGTGAGACTCTCCCGGTTCACACCAGCGTAACTCAAGGTTTATTATTTTTGGTATCCCAGATAATTACATGTCTCAGGATGATGTGGCTTCGCTGGTTCAGACCATGACCCGGAAATACGCGGAAATCATCGCCATCATCTTCTCCAACGACCAGGTGATAGGGGAGATGGAGGAGGCGCTGGAGAGGGTGAACCAGACCCTGGACAGGATTGATGCCCTTCTAGGTGAGCATAGGTTCTACATGGATGAGGTAAACGAGGTCTCAGACGAAATCCAGGAAGCCCCGGACGAAATTCTCAGGAAGTTCAGGGAAGACCTAAGGAACCACATACTGGACCTGGGTTACATAAAGAAGAAGGCGGCGGAGATAGATGAGAAATTTAAGAAACTCTCCCAGAGGAACAGGGAGATATCCAGGGAGACCAAGGAGGTAAGGGCCAGAACCCTGGAGAGCATGATGAGGGCGAGGGATTTCCTCAAGGAGCACGAGCAGGTCTTCGAGTTGCTGGAGAAGGTCAGGGACGGCTCCACGCTGGATCCCAGGGAGGTGGAGAAGCTGAGGGCCATTGAACCGGGGATGGACCCGATCCTTCAGGATCTGAGAAGTTCGAACGAGGGGCTGAGGAAGTTGAGGAACACCTACCAGGAACTTGGGGATAACCTTTACGAGCTTCTCCTGGAGATAGAGGCCTTTAACTCAACGCTGGAGGGAGTGGTGAGGAGGTTCACCCTGAGTAACCTGGTTTCAGGTAAGAGGAGACCAGAGGTGATAGTGAAGGGGGACAGGATACTGGTGGTCATGGAGGTGAGGGGCGTGAAGGAGGAGGACGTCAGCGTGAGCGTTGAGGGAATGATTCTTGTGATCAGGGTTAAGGATAGGGAGATGATGGTGAACCTGCCCGAGAGGGCGAGGCTCACCTCGGTAAAGGTTGTGAACGATACCCTCACCGTGGATCTGAGGAGGGAGGCAGGTGAGCAGGGCGGGCTAGCTTAGGGTGGCCCGGGTGTAGGTGTGAACATGAAAGCCGTGAACCTCGACAGCTTCTTCGACTACCTTCCCAGTCTGGGCGAGGAGGAATATTACCTTTTCTACCTCATTTCCCGGGATCGCGAGGCAAGGAGGGAACTGGGTGTCAACGTGGACAAGGTTCTCTTTCGCGTCGCGGAGAGGGATCCCAGGAGGGCCACCGAGATTCTCAGCGCCATCAGGGGGAGGGCAGAAATCTTCAAGGTGAGGGGAGTGGCGGTGAGGCGGGAATGGGTTAAGATCATGTTTCTGCTGAACCCCGTAAACTTCGTGAGGGCCTCCAGGAAGGTCACAGCCAGGTTCGTGGAGAGCTGTGGGGAAAAGATGGATATAATGAAGCTGTATCATTCGGAGCTTGCAAGAAACGTGGATTTCAGGATATTCATGCTGGATATTGACGTAAGGGAGAGGGAGGTTCTGAGGCAACTGAAGGGCATCAGGGCCAGACTGGTGATCACCACCAGGAGGGGATTCCACGTTCACATGTGGAAGGAGGACGTGGATGAGCCCAGGCGACTCTTCAAGCTTCAGGGAGTTGAGGTCAAGACCAGGGACGCCTTGGAGTATGTGCCCCTTCTGGATCAGGGGAACTTCACTCCCCAGGCATATCAGGTGGAGGACGCATCTGAGGTTGAGTCACTTCTCCAGTGAGGAAAGTCAAGCGAGAGACCTCGCGGAGATGAGAATTTAAACGTGCACCCAAATTTTCCCCTCGTGAAGCTCTTCCGCCTCAATTTCGATGTGGTGCTCACCAGGGGAGATATAACGGAAGTTGAAGCAGATGCCATAGTCAACGCGGCCAACTCTTACCTTTCCCACGGGGGAGGGGTGGCATGGGCAATTGTGAGTAAGGGAGGAGACGTGATCCAGAGGGAGAGCGATCAGTACGTTCTGGAACACGGTCCCGTCCCCGTGGGGGAGGTGGCGGTGACCAGTGCAGGGGCTTTAAGGGCCAGATATGTAATTCACGCCGTGGGACCGAGATATGGGGTTGAGGGCAAGGATAAGCTGTACTCCGCCGTGAGGAGATCGCTGGAGAAGGCAGAGGAGCTGGGGTTGAGGAGCTTGGCACTTCCGGCTATATCCACAGGAATATTCGGTTATCCTCACGAGGATTGTGCCGAGGTGATGGCCCGCGTGTTCCTGGAGTTTAAGCCGAGGAGTTTGAAGAAAGTGATTGTGGTCCTCTACGACGGGAGGGCATACTTAACCTTTGAGGATGTGTTCATGAGGTTGCTGAAATCGCGGGGATCTCACGAGGAAACATGAGCCCATTCGCGACCTGACTGGCTCCGTGAAAGTCTGAGCAGAGATATCAACGCTGATTGATCAGGATGTTCAATCTTTATATTTTCCTTAGCACATAGAGATGATAATGGCTATAATAGTGAGAAAGGTTCATAAGAGGGACGATGGAACCACCGTGTGGATAAGGGTTGGAGACTCGTCCCCAATTATAAAGGACGGCTCCGTGATAGACGGAGGTTTCTTCATCAGGATTGGAGACGACTCAGGGGACAAGATGATCAGGCTCTCGGATCAGGAGGCACTGGACATCGCCTACAGGATAATCGAGGCATATAGGAGACATGTTAGGACCTTCGCTAAGCTTGACGAGCTCTCCTACGAACAGTACAAGAGGACCAAGAGGGCTGAGAACGAAGAGGAGGAGGAGCTCACCCCTGAGATAATGGAGAGGGAGATCATCAATTTTCTCAAGGACCTGGGTGGGGAAAGCACACTGGAGGAAATAAGGAGTGCCCTGGGAGAGGAGTATGCAGCCTACGCTCGAGGTCCCATGAAGGACAAGAGGGTCAAGATTGAGGGAGGGAAGGTGAAACTCCTGAAGGGTGAGTGAATCGCGGAGACAGTGTTCTCCCGGTTTGTGTCCGGATTATGAATTTCACGGGGTAGTTACTCCGTGTCCTGCTTGTCACGCTTCACCAAGTGCCCTTTTTGTGACGCCTCAATCCCGCAAGGGATTTGATGGTCGTGAACCGGACCCCTAACAACATCACAAATTACATAGTCTTCATCCCTATCTGAACTTTTCTGTGTCAAAATGACCACTTGCGAATGATCCCGCACCCCGTGACCCAACTTTAGAACGCACCTCAACTAGTCCACAGCTTCACTAGAACTCCTCCAGTACTGAGTATCTCACTATGGGATCGGCCACACGATAACCGTCATCAACCTTCTCCAGGAATCCGTTTTTAACCAAGTTTTTAAGGTCCCTTGATAGGGTTGTATTGCTCACGGTTCTTCCGGTGGAGGCAACCAGGTAATCCTTTACATTTTTCCACTTTGCCTTCCCCAGGCTGGCCACACACTTCATTATGGGAAGGTAATAGGGACTCTTCATGAACAGTTCCTGCAACTCTTCCCTGATTAACCTGGTGCCCAGCTCCTTCACCTCCTGTATTGCCTCACCGCCCCTCTCCAGGTAAAGCTTTCCGAAATAAACCAGCCAGCCCACAATCCCATCAAGTTCCTCAACAGCCCTCTCAATCAGGGAGTCGCTAACGCTCATCCCCAGCTCCTCGAATCCCCTCCTCAAGAACTCCCTGGATCTCTCCCTGTTGAATGGCTTCAATTCAACCTCAACGTAATATCTTCCGTAGAGCTCTGACCTGGGGTCGTCCGCTCCTAAAAAGTCGTGAAGTAGTCCCACCTCACTCCCGGTTAAAACCAAGTTGATCCCCTTCAAGTGATCGTAAACGTAGGCAAGTATGGGCCTCAACCCGATTGTCGAGAATCTCAGGTACTGTGCCTCATCGAACACGAGCGGAATGCCTCCCTGCTTTAGTCCGATCTCGTTCAGGACTGTTAGGATGTTGTTCAACTCTCTGCCCATTTCTCCAGGCCTCAGGTTCACCTTCACTGGCCACTCCACGCTAAGGTTCAGCCTACTCAGTATGTCCCTGACCTGTTCTTTCCTGCTAATCTTGGTTAATGAGGAGTACAGTTCCTCGACCAGCTTTTGAGCGTGAACCTTCCTAGTGTTGGAATCGAAAATCTTTCTAACATCAACGAAAATGTAATTCAACCTGAGCGAGTTGAGCACTGAGAGGATAAGGCTGGATTTACCAACTCTCCTGAGTCCCGTAAGTACAATCATCCTTTCCCTCAGGTTCTCCCGCAGTTTTCTCGTCTCATCTTCCCTGTCGAAAAGATCGTCAAGCGAACCCTTGGGTTGCGTATCGAAGAGCAAGTTACACCCCTGTAACTTAGTTACACCCCTGTAACTTAAATCTAACTGTCGACCAGTTTGGATTTAGTGAGAACCTGATCTTGAGACCACAGCTTGGTTTAACCGTGTTTTGACGTGATCCTTTCAGATAATCTCCGCGTAGTCCCAGGCCCGCCAAACTGGGAATAACGCCATCCAAGTTAATGTGTGGAGTATTTGAATGAATCACGTCAGGATAAGGCTTGGATGAGCCATGATGTTACGATAGATAAGGCTCGGTTTTCAGAAAATCCACACATATCCAAGCCGTCATAATTGCGACTCGGTTATCTACCAGTGCGTCCGGGTGTATTAACACAGACCGTGAAATAATGAAGAGGTTGAAACCAGATCGCGTGTGCAACGTCTCACAGTAGGTGCTGTGCGGATCTAACCATCTCAACCCGAATAAATTATCTCCGTATTTTCCGTTAAATTCAATCCCATTAGGGAAAGTCTTCACTGACCTTAACGTGTATTGGCTACCCCGCCCCTAGGTTGTCCCAATCTTTATAATACTTGTGGGATATACACTTTCGATCAAGGTGGAAGTCCACGAGGTAATCAGGGACCTGATGGCAACGCTTTCCCGGCTTTCCAGGGAGAAGCTGTTTCTGGGCGTGACCCTCCAGGAGGTTGAGGACTCCACTTCGGTAGAGGTTGAAGGTCCCCTAGAAAGTTGCGAACCCTTCACCTCCTTCTCCTATCTGGATACTTCCTCCCGGTATATGACCGTGAGGGGGGCCAACATATACATGGCCTCCCTTTACGCCAACCTGGAGGGGCAACACATGACTGTGCCCCTTAGCGCTTCCCTCCCCTTCCTTGCGATTAAGGGTTCGAAGGACGTTATGGAGATGATAGAGGGCTCACCGCTCTCCTCCATTGTGAGGACCAGGAACGTCAACGGGGTCCCCTACGATCCAGGTTACAAGGATGACAACATTCTGGACGAGTTGAGGATATACCTTGAGAACAGGGCAATAGAGAGGGCTAGGGTTGCCATAGTGGATGGTCCCGTCTTTCCCGGGCCCTACCTGCCCCTGGTGGGTGAACCATACAGGTCCGCGTTCGAGAAGCTGATCCACGACAGAAAGAGAGATCGCCTGGTGGGAGTGGTGAAGAGGCTCTCCATGTCGAGGAAACTCTCCAGGGTGAAGGACCTGTGGAGAGGGGATGGAGCTCCCACCGATGACGTGCTGACCCTGGAACTGGGAAGGGGGAAACAGGTTTACGTCACTCCCGTGTTGAGGGAGGAATACCAGCTCTCCAGCATTTCACTTCAACGTTACATGGTTTACGTGAAGGTCAGGGATTCAGCCTTCAGAGTGGAGAGTCCCTCCAGGGATCTGCTGTGTCAGGGAGTGGCCACGTCCCTGGCCCACGCGTCATATAGGGGTATACCCGCCTTCATAGAGGCTGCCGACAGGCTCTCAAGGAAGTTGAGCGCATCCACCTTCGTTCTGTCGTTCATCTATGCCAGGGGACAGGTTGATGTCACCTATGACGACTGGAACAGGTTCCAGCAGGCCAACATGGATCTGGAGATGGGGTAGTGAAAAGAGGGAATCCCGTTCACGTTGATCTGGATGCGAACTGTCAACCACGGGGTGAGGCCTCTTCGTGACTCCCAAAGAGTTAAAAATAAAAAATCCCCTTAAATCCCATGAGCCTTGAGGAAGCCAGGAACAGGGCCAGCAGATACGGGGAAGTCGTGGGACTGATCAGCAGGGTCACGCCCATCTCCCACGGGAAGGACAACAATGAAATTCGCGCCGAGATCCCCTATGAGGTTTACCTCAAAAGGAAATTCCTCATTGGAAGTTACGTGGGTATATCCATCCCGGTATCCGGTACCCTCATGCTGGGGAGGATAACCTCAGTTGAGAGGGCAGACATCCTTGCCATTTCCAGGATTCCAGCTCTTTCACCCGTGGAGGACACCTCCGCCATAACCACGCCTCTATCCCTCACCATAGAGCTTCTCTCGGAGAAGGTGGAGGGCGAGGTCGTTCCTCCCAGTTCCCCAGTGGATCCCCAGAGTCCCATCTTCGTTCCTAACACGGAGTTCATAAAGGAGATGCTGGGTTTACCACCTGATGGAATCACCGTAGGGAAACTGGTGGAGGGGTATAAGCTTCTGGACGTTCCAGTGAACCTCACCGGGGAGGCATTGCGACACCACGTCCTCGTGGTGGGGACCACTGGCGCGGGTAAGACCAACCTTCTTCGCCTCCTGATAACCAGGAGCAATATCCCCGTCCTCGCCTTCGATATTCAGGGCGATTACGTGAGGACGATGGCCACGATTGGGGGAACCGTCCTGGTTCCCGTGACCAGGGAGATGGGGAGGGTGACAGATTTCATCTCCCTTTTCTTGAGGAGAAGTAACCTGCAGGACTACAAAATAGCCAGCGTTGATGGGCAGAGGGTTACCCTCACCAACGGGGAGAGGACCTTTTACGTGGAACTGATGGGGTTCAGGTTGAGAGAGACGTACAGGGAGATCCCCGATGTCTCGCCCATCTTCTCGGGACAGGGAGCCTACTTCTTCAAGATGATTGCTGAAAACTGCCTCACGGAGATTGATAACTGGATCGAGGAGTGCAACCCTCTTTTCAGCGAGTTTCACGTACATCAAACCACGGCGGAGAACATTAGAAGGTCAGTGATTATGTTGCAGGAAACGGGAATTCTGGACATCCCCCTGGAGGGGGGATATCTGGGAGAACCTGACTACGAGGACCTTGTGAGGAGGAAGGCCATCGTGGACCTGAGGTGGGTGATGGAGAAGGGAGTGTCCACTGCGACAACGACGGCCTTTCTCGTGGTGGATCGGATATTCAGGTTGATAGATTCCAGGTATAAGAACGAGGGAGTGGAGACGCCCTATCTTCTGGTGTTTGACGAGGCTCATGAGTACTTCCCTCAATCAAGGCGAGATGAGGAAAAGGAGGGGCTGGAAAGGCTAATAAACAGAATATTGAGGCTGGGAAGGGTCAGGGGAATTGGAGCAGTGCTAGCTACTCACAGGCCAACGGACCTCAATGATCTCATCCTTACCCTGACCAACACCAAGATTGCCATGAGGGCAGATGAGGATGCACTGGAGAAGATCGGTATGGAAGAGTACGCCAAGATCCTTCAGGCCTCTCCTCCGGGTTACGCGGTTATGAGAACCTTCTCCCTCAAGGTACAGGATCTGGTGTTCAGAACTGACAAGTATCAGTGATGGGCAACGGTGAGACCACAGCAAAAAAGCATGGAGGCCTGACGCCTGTCGTGGTGATTGGTGCTTTGTGTGGTTTTTAACAGTGTTCTGTGAATAGTGTCCACGCCACTATAAAAGCAATCAAAACTACTAATGCATCTCCCTACCGCGGATCCCGTGCTAAATCAGGCGGGAATTATCCTGAGCACCTCGCTGAGGGAAGTTATCACGAAAACGCTACCCAGGAACATGTACATGTGAGAGGGCTTCATACCGTTGGCCAGCCTGGCGAAGAAGTAGCCAGAGATAAGCGCGGTGATCCCTATCACCAGTGAAGCAAGGAGGTTCACCCTATCCGCGAGGGAATATGCCAGTCCACCGCTCAATGCAGATAATAACATGGCCAGCGTTGCAGTCCCTATCATTTTCTTCACGTCCATGGAGAAAAGTATCATCATCACTGCAATGAACATGATTCCCCCACTGGCTCCCAGCGTTCCTGTCACGACTCCTATGATCACGCTCATGACAGGAGCCAGTACGTAGCCCCAGAGTCCCAGATTCCTTCTTCTGATCTTCAGGGACGGATTTCTGGATCTCCGGAAGGAGATGTAGGCCATCACTGCGGTGAAGACCGTGAAGGTTCCCTCCAGCAATTTATCTGGAGTGATGAAGGCAATCCTTGATCCAAGCTGGGCTCCCAGGATTGCCCCAACACCCATCAACAGGGAGGTCCTGAGGTCCACGTTCCCGTGCCTGAAATAAACGAATATGACTGAGAGTGTGGTGATTATGTCGACCCAGAGGCTTGAGCCTACGGAATCAACAAAGCTCAACCCAAGGTAGGACAGGGCAGGTACTACGATCAGGACGCCACTTGATCCCGTAATTCCCGTCAACGCACCAACGGCAATTCCAACGAGTACGAGGATTAATATCGATATCATGATAACCATCTAACAAACTAAACGGATTAATATTCCTAGTGATCCAGGTAGCGTCTCGAGTGTCGCGAAAGCATGAACTACTCCGCCCTCAAGGATGAAGTGCTTGCAGGTTAAGACTCCCAAAGAGTTAAAACATGAAGGGAGGAGAGTAACTCATGGAACTCGCTGAACTGCTCCTCACCTCCACTCACGGGATCGCCTTCACCGGTGCTGGGATAAGTACTCCCTCCGGAATACCTGACTTCAGGGGTCCCCAGGGCCTATGGAAGAAATATCCGCAGGAACTCTCCTCCGCCTCTTACCTTAAAAGCGACCCCAGGGGGTTCTGGGAGTTCTACGCCTTCAGGTTAAGGGCCATGGACTCGGTCTCCCCTAACCCTGCCCATTACGCGCTGGCGGAGCTGGAGAGGATGGGCCTCATCAAGTACGTGATCACGCAGAACATAGACGGACTTCATCAGGATGCCGGTTCAAGGAACGTGATAGAGCTTCACGGTACCTCCCGGAGATTCTACTGTGAGGAGTGCGGGAGGCAATTTGAGAGACGGGAGGTTCTGGAGAAGGTACAGGGTGGAGAGTTACCACCCCGTTGCCAGTGCGGGGGACTCATAAGGCCCGCAGTGGTGCTCTTTGACGAGCCAGTACACCGGATAGGGGAGGCCCTAGCAATCGCTCAGGAGTCAGACCTGGTTCTAGTGGTTGGATCTTCCCTGACGGTTTACCCCGCGAACCTGATTCCACAGGTGGTGAAGGAGAACGGTGGGAGGCTTGTAATCATAAACATGGTGGAGACTCCCCTAGATCACGTGGCGGATCTGGTCATTAGGGAGAGGGTGGAGGAGGTCCTTCCCAAAACTGTGAAAAGAGTCAAGGAGATTGTGGGATTAAGCAATTGAGAGGTTTCACCGTTCACTCCGAACGCTAGTACTTAGGTAAAGTTTTTATCTTGGTATTACTAATATAGAATGTGGAGGAATTAGAGAAGGCTTACAGGGAGGAAAAGAATGCTAGGATAAGGCAGAGAATACTGGGGGTGAAGATGTACCTCGTGGACGGGTTCAGGGAGTACAGGGTGGCCGAGGTCCTCGGGGTTTCGTACTCAACGGTGAAGAAGTGGGTCGCGAAGTACAAGAGGGGAGGGGTCGGAGCGTTGAGGGATAGGCCAAGGTCGGGTAGGCCCAGGAAGTACTCCAGCGAGGAGGTGAAGAAGGTGCTGGAGACAAGTCCCAGGGAGCTGGGATACAACCTGGAGGGGTGGACCATGAGGGCGCTGAACGCTGAGCTGAGGAAGAGGGGGATAGTTTACAATAGGTATCACCTTTACAGGGTAGTGCACCAGCTGGGGTACGGTTTCGTGACGCCCAGGCCGGTGAACGCCAGGGCCGAGGTGGAGAAGCACCGCGATTTTAAAAAAAGTGAAGGAACTGATGGGACGCAGGATAGCGTTCTTCGATGAGACAAGGGTGGTGGTGGGCACCACGGTGAGGAGGTGCCTCGCCAGGAGGGGTTCCAGGCCCAGGATCAGGGTGAACCTGGGCTTCCAGCACTTCTACGTCTTCCTCGCCCTTGACGCCATTTCAAGGAAGGTGCTGTACGCCCTCTACAACTCCCTCTCCAGCAAGAACATGAAGAGCTTCGTTTACAGGATGGAGAGGAAGTGGGGCAGGGAGACCAAGTACCTCGTCCTTGACAACCACTCCTCCCACAAGACGGGGGCTATCCTGGACCTGTTCAGGAGAAGGGGAGTGAGACCCGTTTTCACCCCAAAGTACTCGCCAGAGCTAAACCCTGTGGAGAGGATCTTCAAGGACCTGAAGTTCCACCTTGCGAACAGGTTCTTCAACAACGTGGAAGAGGCAAGGGAGGAGGTGAGGAGGTTCTTCGAGGAACATCACGATCAGTTTAATCTTGATGTGGTCCAATATCTGGATTTAGATGAAATAGAGGTAGAAAACAATGGATAAAAACTTCCACAAAGTACTAGCGGAGTTTTCTTTGGTTCATTTTCCTTCCCTAACTAATCCTGACCGGTTCTTGCGCTTTAAAAACTCGATCTAAAAGATATATCGAAAAGTTTAATTCGCGCAAAAACATTTTCTTGTCATGAATCCCAGGGGAGTTACAAGAACTCTTCTCTCCCTCACCCTCATGTTGATGCTAGTGAACTATGTGGAGACCATGGTCATACCAGCGTTACCCAAGATAGAGGATCAATTCTCCACCACAGCGACGACAGTTGCGTGGGTAACCTCGGCCTATCTCATCGTTGGGGCTGTGGCGTCTCCCATTTTCGGCAAACTAGGAGATAGGTACGGTAAGAAGAAGGTTTACCTCATCTCCATTGGGTTCTATTCGCTTGCGGTTCTCATGGCCGGTTTCTCACCCAACATCTACTTCCTTATCTTCTCAAGGGGAGTTCAGGGTATAGGTTACTCCACCTTTCCTCTGGCAATAGCCATAATCACTGACCTCTTTCCCAAGGAGAGGGTTGCATGGGCTCAGGGAATCCTCAGCGCGACGCTGGCCGCAGGTCCTGCCCTGGGCCTTCTTGTGGGTTCATACATAGTTCAGGATCTGGGATGGCCCTACGCCTTTCACACAGCTTTCATCCTATCCGTGATCCTTCTTGCCATCTCGGCCAAGTTCATCGTGGAGATTCCTGAGAAAACTAGGGAGAAGATAGACTACCTAGGTGCAACCTTTCTCATGCTCACTGTGGTGCCCCTTCTGGTTTACCTGTCCAACGGCCCAAACGTAGGATGGACGACCCTGAGCCAGATTTCCCTGATTGTGGTGTCAGTGGTGGCTTTCCCCATTTTTGTGATGGTTGAAAGGAGGACCTCTGAACCGTTAATGAGGCTTGACCTCTTTAAGGTGAGGAATCTCATGGTAGCGAACGTGGCCGGCCTCATCTCAGGCACAGGAATGTTCCTGATGTTTACGGGACTGGTTTACTATCTCCAGTTACCTCAACCCTACGGACTGGGCCTGACCATAATTGAATCTGGCCTTCTCATGGCGCCTGTGGCCCTGGTCATGATGACCCTGGGCCCCGTTGTGGGCAGGGCAATTAACGTAATAGGTCCCAAACCCCTTCTCGTGGTAGGGTCCCTGGTTAGCATGCTTGGATACTTCTTACTGGACACCTTCAGATACAATGAGTATGAGGTGCTGTTTGACGTGATCGTGGCCGCAGCGGGGCTGGTAAACTTGATAATTCCGCTGGTTAACATGGTCGCTGTAGCTCTACCTGAGGAGCAGAGGGGAATAGGAATAGGAATGAATACCCTGATCAGGACCATTGGGAGCGCCATAGGGCCAGTGATATCCACTGTTTTCATGGATACCTACACTACCTGGTTGTTGTATGATGTGAATGGTCAGTTCTTCCCGGTGGCACAGGTACCGGATTACTCGGCCTTTCACTACATGTACATGGTTGCCATAGTCCTCATGTTCTTCAGCCTGATAGCGTCTCTCTTCACGAAGAACTACGTCATAAAGGCTAGACAGGAGGTGAAGAAGGAGGCCATTGAGGCCAGACACCCAGGATGATTTTTCACGTCCTTGGGGATTCTCAAGGTCAGGAACTTTTCAATAGTGAAAATTGATTCTTTCATTTCTTGCAAGCACAGACTTCCCCAGTCTCGTGTTAGACCTTCCCGTAGCAATGGACTTGCACTTCCACAGCAAGTACAGGACCTCATTGCCTGCTTTTAACTTCCTTTAATCCCAGGGACACCTCCTCCAGTTCCTTCCTTTTAGTCTCCCTCAACAGGAGGGCCATCCCGAGGGCTATTGCGGAGGTTACCGAGAACACCAGAAGTGAACTGGACAGCCCGAGGGCCTTGACCATGCTCGGGAAGAAAACCACCCCCAGGACCGCTCCCATCCTGCTCACCGCAGTTGCGAATCCCTGAGCGGAGGACCTCACAGGGGTAGGGAAAACCTCAGCTGGATAGAAGAGCGTTACAGCCCCTGCCCACTGCTCCATGGCCACGAACACCGCAAAATAGGGTACGAGAGCGACCCCGGTTATCTTGAGAAGGCCTCCTGCGCCAAGGAGCAGGGCCATTACCCCCAATCCAGTCAGGAGGACCGCCCTCCTTCCCATGGAATCAATGGCTACCTCTGCAAGGACGTACCCAATAATTGCCCCAACTGCAATTATCATGGTGGCGTAAATTACCTCGTAGTTGGAGGGAAGCGAGAATTCCCTGAAAATGGCGGGGTAATACAGTCCTATGCCGTAGGATGCCACATCAAACAGGAACCAGATGGTTGAGACTAGGAGGAGGTAGGGAAGTAACTTAATTCTGAACAGGTCCAGGAACCCCCTCACTCCCTTGTTCTCCTCCTCCTGCGTTGGCATACCCTCACCGCTCAGCTTACCCTTACTTATTAACCACCTGGGAGACTCAGGAAGGGAGAACCTGGCCACTATCACTGGGATGGAGAGAAGCGCACCAAACGCGAAGGAATACCTCCAGAAGTATCCCCCTGTGGGGAGAAACACCAGGTTAACCACCGCGGAGAGCAGGGTACCCACCCAGTACATGGAGACCGCCCCTACCAGATACCTTCCCCGGGACTTTGAGGGTGAGTACTCTGCCATGAGGGAACTGCTCAGGGGATAATCTCCACCAATACCAACGCCTAGCAGTAACCTGGAGAGGAATAGCTCTAGGAAGTTCTGTGAAAGCGCAGAGGTAATGGCGAAAACCGTGAAGATGGCCAGGTCAAATCCCATGAGCTTCTTCCTCCCCATCCTGTCAGAGAGAAGTCCCAGTAGCACTGAACCTACTATCATTCCCATGAGGGATGCTGAGCTCACCAACCCCTCCTGCAGTGGATTCAGATGGAGTTCCTTGGGGAGGAAAAGAAGCGCAAAGGATATCACGGATAGATCGTATCCGTCCAGAAGAAATCCTGCGGAGGAAACGAAGAAGGATTTTAGCTTTCCGGGAGGACTAGACACACTCTTCTCTTTCAGTCCACCCTTAAATGCTTTCAGGGATGAGGATAGAGAATTCGTCAAGACGAGTTTAGTGGGGTGAGTGGAGGTTCATCGTTAAGTGGCCAAGCTGGGCTGGACTGGGGAGTTTTTAAGAGTCACAACCCATTCGTAAAAGGTCCAGACAGGAGAGCAAGGTCATCGACTTTCCAAGACTTTGAGGTAACTAACACAGTACGTCGCTTTCCCCAATCGCATCTGCCTCAAGGATCCCAGTACTCTCTGGCCCTCTCCTTCAATTTCATTGCTATTTCAAGGAGCTTCCTGTACTCCCTTCGGTTCAGTATATCCTCCACCATCTCTAGATCCACCTCTGAATATTCGTTAGTACTTAGGTAAAGTTTTTATCTTGGTATTACTAATATAGAATGTGGAGGAATTAGAGAAGGCTTACAGGGAGGAAAAGAATGCTAGGATAAGGCAGAGAATACTGGGGGTGAAGATGTACCTCGTGGACGGGTTCAGGGAGTACAGGGTGGCCGAGGTCCTCGGGGTTTCGTACTCAACGGTGAAGAAGTGGGTCGCGAAGTACAAGAGGGGAGGGGTCGGAGCGTTGAGGGATAGGCCAAGGTCGGGTAGGCCCAGGAAGTACTCCAGCGAGGAGGTGAAGAAGGTGCTGGAGACAAGTCCCAGGGAGCTGGGATACAACCTGGAGGGGTGGACCATGAGGGCGCTGAACGCTGAGCTGAGGAAGAGGGGGATAGTTTACAATAGGTATCACCTTTACAGGGTAGTGCACCAGCTGGGGTACGGTTTCGTGACGCCCAGGCCGGTGAACGCCAGGGCCGAGGTGGAGAAGCACCGCGATTTTAAAAAAAGTGAAGGAACTGATGGGACGCAGGATAGCGTTCTTCGATGAGACAAGGGTGGTGGTGGGCACCACGGTGAGGAGGTGCCTCGCCAGGAGGGGTTCCAGGCCCAGGATCAGGGTGAACCTGGGCTTCCAGCACTTCTACGTCTTCCTCGCCCTTGACGCCATTTCAAGGAAGGTGCTGTACACCCTCTACAACTCCCTCTCCAGCAAGAACATGAAGAGCTTCGTTTACAGGATGGAGAGGAAGTGGGGCAGGGAGACCAAGTACCTCGTCCTTGACAACCACTCCTCCCACAAGACGGGGGCTATCCTGGACCTGTTCAGGAGAAGGGGAGTGAGACCCGTTTTCACCCCAAAGTACTCGCCAGAGCTAAACCCTGTGGAGAGGATCTTCAAGGACCTGAAGTTCCACCTTGCGAACAGGTTCTTCAACAACGTGGAAGAGGCAAGGGAGGAGGTGAGGAGGTTCTTCGAGGAACATCACGATCAGTTTAATCTTGATGTGGTCCAATATCTGGATTTAGATGAAATAGAGGTAGAAAACAATGGATAAAAACTTCCACAAAGTACTAGTGAATCACAATGTTCCTAAAACCTATGACCTTGTTCATGAAATCCACGTCTTCCTCGTCAATAAGTCCCCTCTCCCAACTTTCTTGTAATGTTTTTGTAGCCTTGCGCGCTATCCCCCATGTTGGAGAGAAGCCTTGATCCAAGGTGAATGAGAGCTTGAGCCTGCAACTGAAGAGAATGAAGGGCTACCATTTGATCCCTCCAATCACTCAGGTCGTAATCCCCGGATGTGAACTGATCCGGCCTGCCCGTTATATCCTCCAGGACTTTCAACAACTTGTCTAGGACCGCCATCTCCTCATTATCGCCCTTCCCGCATTGTCTATTATGTCCAGCTTCCTCATGTCTATGAGGAAGTCCTCACAGATGGATGCCCTCCTGTGCATTCTGTCGTAATCCTCGAGATAAAGGATTAAGGAGTCGCTGAAGACCTCGTGAACCAGAAAGCAGTCGGTGCTGTCTGATATCATGACGAGGTCAACCCTCTCGAGGTCCAGGTACTCCATCAAGGAGGTGAGAAGGGATGAGTAGGCCTCCAAACTCTTCCTCTTGAATTCCACCGCTATATCCAGATCCCTTCCCCTGCCCTTCCTGGCGAGTGACCCAAAGAGAACTGCATAATACACGTTGAAGTCCTTCCAGTTAAAGGCCCTGAGCCTCCCCAGATATTGTGAAAGTTCAAGTAAGTCTGGCACATGTAAATTAAGCACTGGTCGCTTATTAGCTCTGCTTTTGCCTTCCTAACTTAACGCCGGGGAGCCATTTACGCATGGACTTGCCCAAGTTGAAGCAAGCTTAAATACTTTACTTGGTAAAGTTAATTTATGCTTAGAAAAGTCTCGTATATGTTAGAGGGTAAGGAAACCAGGGATGGGGCTGGAGTCAAGCTGTACAGAGTTTTCGGCGGACCTCATACCTATTCCTTGACCGATCCGTTTCTTCTCCTGGACTTCTTCGGCTCAGATAACGTGGAGGATTACATAGCGGGGTTTCCGTGGCATCCACACAGGGGTATTGAGACCCTAACCTATCTCATCCAGGGAAAGGTGGAACACGAGGACAGCACTGGAGGGAAGGGGGTTCTTTACCCCGGGGACGCACAGTGGATGACCGCAGGTAGCGGGATATTCCATCAGGAAATGCCCAAGCCCTTGAGCGAGGAGGATGTACTTCACGCCACGGTACTGAATACCATGAATAAGGGGCTTCAGTTATGGATCAACCTGCCAAGGAACATGAAGATGACTGACCCCGTGTATAGGGATGCTAGGAGAGGTGATATACCTGAGGTTAAGATAGATGGCGGAAGGGTCAAGATTATCACGGGGGAATACGACGGAGTTGAGGGTCCCGTGAGAGTCACCAGCCCGGTTGATCCAACCTACTATGAGGTGAAACTGGAGCCTGAGAAGGAGTTCAGGGCAAGTGTGAAGAGGGGTTACACCGTGCTGGCCTTCGTTGTGGAGGGAAGTGCAAAGATGGACGATAATGTGACTCTGTCGGAGGGTCATCTGGCGATCTACGACGACGGTGATGAGCTCCAGATAACCACGAAGAAGGGGGCCCACGTCATAGTCCTGTCCGGGAGGCCCATCAATGAACCCATAGCCTGGTATGGTCCCATAGTGATGAATACCGAGGAGGAGTTAACCCAGGCCCTGCTTGATCTGAGAAGAGGTACCTTCGTGAGGAAGGCCCCCATCACCCAGTGAAATTATCCCGAAGAGTCCTGGCAGTAATAGGGGCATCTGCCTCGTCGTTGATTGGGTTGGATCTAAAACTAAATAAATATTTAACTTTTAATTCGTGTTTTATTCCATGACTGACTTCGACGCCATAATCCTTGGTGGAGGAGGAGCAGGTTACACCACTGCCTTTGAGCTTTCCAGGGGCGGAATGAAGGTCCTGATGCTGGAACCTAAGGGCGTTCTGGGAGGAAACTGCCTATATGAAGGCTGTATACCCTCCAAGACCTACTGGTATGGAGCAAGTGAAATTGAAAGGTCCAGGAGAGTCCCCTTCATGAAGGCGGAGATATCCTTCCCCAAACTCGTGGAGTGGAAGGATCAAGTACAGGAAAGGAGGTTCAGGCAACACGACGAGGAAATCAAGGAACATGAGAACTTGACCTTCATCGCAGATTCCGGGGTAATGGTGGATCAGCAACACGTCAAGGTTAGGGATAAGACGTTCAGTACAAGATACCTCGTGATAGCCACTGGGGCCGACCCTGTAGTACCGAAGGGGTATGAGGGCGGGATCACCACCCACGACCTGCTAATGCCCAAAACAACCATAAGGGAAGTTCCAGAGAAGTTTGCGATCGTGGGAGGAGGATACATAGGGGTGGAGATGGCCTCAATCTTCGCCAGACTGGGCTCACAGGTTACCTTGTTTGCGTCCCATCTCATCAAGGAGGTTTCGCAGGAGGTTCAGGCTCTTCTGGAGAAGGAGTTGACCAATGCGGGAGTTAAAATAGTGAAGGAAAGGTCCTCGGGCATCCTCAGGGAGAACGGGAAAACGGTCATTACGGAGAAGGGAAGATATCAGGGTTTCGATGAAGTGCTTGTTGCTGTGGGAAGGAAGCCCAATACCTCTGCGGTGAACGGAATTCCCCTGGGAAAGAGGGGCGAGATAGAGACTTCCCCCGGGATGAGGACCGTACTGGATAACGTATATGCGCCCGGGGACGTGAACGGAAAGTTCATGCTATTCCACATCGCAGTGCTTGAGGGATGGGTGACCGCACAGAACATTCTCGAGGGAAACAGGGAAGTGGTAGAGATGGATTACAACGCTGTCCCCTTCGCTGTTTACTCCTTCCCACAGGTAGCATGGGTGGGACTCTGGAAAGAGCAGGCCATCGCCAGGGGTTTTGACGTGGAGACCAGAAGATACGATCTCTCCCTGGATTCCAGGGCACAGATAGATGGATTCGCAGAAGGATGGATGGAGGTGGTCATAGAGAGGGGAAGCCAGAGAATTCTTGGGGCACAGGTTGTGGGAGAGGATGCGGACATGTTAATAGGGGAACTGGCCCTGGCTGTTGGTGAGAGACTAACCAGTTATGAGCTGGCCAGAATCAGTCAGCCACATCCCACACAGCTTGAGCAAATCACCTCACTGATGAGGAGAGTGGTGAGGAGAGCGAGGTAATCACGACAAATCGATGATGTTTGCCCTCTCCTTGGCGAAATATAGGAATTCATCTACTGACATATCTGCGATCCTGGACGCACCGCGAAAATCACCGCTATCCACGTAATACTCCAGGGCTATCCTCAGTTTTGGAGGAAGGGAGTTGATGAAGTTCCAGTCGGCAGATTTCCTTCTCATCTCCCTGGCCTCCTCAACAAATCTAAGTATTTTCCCAAGTTTGGATTCCATATTTTCCAAGTAGATCCCGAGTATATGAATGTTTGGTTAGCCTCATGTAATTTAATATTTCTTTTTTAAAATCATGGATTATTCCTTTCCCGCTTAGATTAAACAGAACGTCTATGCCCCTGAGTGCCCTCACCCCCTGATACTCGTCTATCATCTCTATGGCAGAAAACACTCCCCCATTCTCCGTGAGCACATCTATGGACAACTCCTTGCCAAAGACCAGGCATACTGCCTCGGGATAGTCCGCGCTTCTAACCGGCAGTGATCTGGTCTTATCCACGACGTTTAAGGCCCTGTTCCTGGTCTCCGAGTTCTCCCCCAGTACCTTGATTCTTCCGTTACTCATCCAAGTTGGAAACCCAGATTAGGGGAACTTCAGTTCTGATCTCGTTCAAGACGCTTTCAGTGATAAACACTATCTCGTAACAACTGAAGAGTAGATCCCTCTTATCATACTTGGTCCAGTCAATCAGAAATGAGGTATCCATGATTGCCCTAATCGACTGCAATGATCCCAGCCTTTATCCTCAACTCATTGAATTCATCGACGGCCAACCCTGCTAGCTTGGCCCCATTATAAATATCTCCAGTCTCCACGTAATACTCCAGGGCTATCCTCAGTTTTGGAGGAAGGGAGTTGATGAAGTTCCAGTCGGCAGATTTCCTTCTCATCTCCCTGGCCTCTTTTTCGGCCTCCATTCTTCTCCTAAGCCACTCCTCGTTCATTGTTTACAATATCTCCTTAAAGAATAAGAGATATGTGGGACTTTGTTGCGTACAGGTTGAGTGTAGGGGACCCAGGAACGTTAAATCATCCTCAAGATGTCCCTAACCCTTGAACTTGACCGCTCAGTGTCCTCTAATCCTCTCCATGATGGCCTGCATACTTGAATACAGGATCTCTCCCCTGGTAACAGGGGAAAATTCCTCAAAGATTCCCTGACCAGGTCTTCCAACCAACATTTCCACGTTATTCCTTTTCAGGATCGAGTACGAGGGATAACACAGGGAACCATGTGCTGCTATCACCCTTTGCGCCCCCAGCCTGACGCATTCCCTGGCCACGGCAGGTCTCTTCATTGGAGAACGGAGAGCCGGGTTTTCCTCCCTGGTCATTATTTCCCTGTTCCTGTCGTCAAATAGGATTAGAAATTTTCCCCTGGAGAAGACCTCAATCTTATCCTGATCGTCCACAACTGTACAAATTTTCATAGGAATGAGAAGAACTGGTGGCTAAAAACCTTAGCTCAAGCGTGCCTTTCCACTGAGGCAGAGTTCCGGACCTAGACCATTTAAATATCCTTGTGTGCACAAATTGTTATGGAGAAGATCAGTGTCGCCTACGCAACAGCGGTTAGCTTAGGGGCCATAATTGGATCGGGGATTTTCGTCCTCAGTGGAACCGTCATCTCCCTGGCCGGGATTCTGTCAATTCTGGCCTTCGCCTTTGTGGGCTTTCTGGCCCTCATTATTGCGTTTGAAACAGGCGAGCTCACATCCCTCTTTCCTGACCTTAAAGGATCAGCCTATTCCTTCGCCAATGAGGCCTTTGGTACGCATTTGGGTTTCGTCACAGGGGTACTCCTCTATTTCAGTTACGCCTCCAGTATAGCAGCTATCTCCACTGGTTTTGGATCATATCTTTCCTCTATAGTGGGCGGGGATCCAATCATCTATGCAATACTGCTCATACTGATCCTGTCGGTGCTTAATCTGATGGGTGTGCAGAAGGCAGCCGAGGCCGACTTCTACCTGGTCATGATAAAGGTGGCTATCCTTGTAATTTTTTCCGCCTTTGCCCTCCTCCTTGTGAACAGGGTGAACCTGGCCAGTCACTTCACCATCCCCGCAGACGCAGGATATGGCTTTCTGGAGTCTTTCCAGGGGATAATCTTCGCGTACTCGGGCTTTCAAAGCGTTTCAACAATAGCATCAAGTGTGAAGGGAGGAGGAAAGGGAGCAGCCAGGGCAATAATATACAGCGTGATCATAAGCCTGGTACTGTACGTGACCGTGGTAATTTCCATGATGATCCTGGTCCCTGCAAACCTTTACAGAATTAGCGCGGATCCCCTATCCTTCGCCCTATCCTACGTGCATGCACCACAATGGCTTTACCTTGTAGTTGGAATTGGGGCACTCATTGCCACAACCTCTGCAACCCTGGCCATGATCCTGACTTCGTCCAGAATGATCTATCAGCTTGGAGCGGATGGACTACTGCCAGGGATTGTGGCCAAGTACAACAGGGAGAGAGATGTGGCAAGTAACGGAGTGATAATTTCAGCTATCATAGGCCTCGTCACGCTCTTTGCAGGGAACGTATACGTGATAGCTGCCATCAGTAACTTTGGTCTCCTTTTCTCCTATCTTGTTACGTCCCTGGCGGTCATCCACCTGAGGAAGAGAACCAATCCAGAGTTCAAGACTCCTGGCTATCCCTATCTGCCCTGGTTCTCGGTGGTGGGACTTCTGGTCATCTTTGTGGGAATGCCTAAGGAGGCTCTGCTCATAGGTGCCCTTTCAACAATGGTACTGCTCGTGATATACTCCTTGATGAGGGAAGGTAAGAGGGAGAAACCGGAGAAGGTGAGGCTGTTTGATGTTCTGCTCAGCTGGAAAGAAAGGAGAGATCAGGGGATGAAACAGGGATCGTGACCAGGACGTGGGACCAGCTTGGAGTTTTGATGATGCCTGACCAGGACATGATTAAGAAGCGTGAATAAAACTTTACGGGGCGCTAATCCAACTCCTTCTGAACTTTCAGGACCCTCCTCCACAGACCTTCCTCCACGAGGGAGGAGATCCAGTTAAACTCCAGGGATTTCAGGAGAGTCAGGATCGCTTCCCCATCCGGGTTACCTTCTCTCCATTGATTGAAAAGAGTTAGAGCTCTCACGGTCATGTTCACAATTCCCGGATATCTCACCTCAAGTTTACGGGAAACGTCAATCATGTAAGCCTTGGGCACCGCGCAGTAGGTGTCTTCCCTCCTCAGACCGTGAACCACCGCAAGGGCCTGCAGTAATCTTCTCTCACTCTTGTAAGCCCTGAAGGCTGAGAGTCTCAAACAACCTCTCCTCAATCTACTCACTGCCACAAGGAAATCATTCAGGCTCATCCTTGCATAATCCCTTTCATTTCGCGTCATGAAGAACCTGAGAATGGCGAGTTAATAGCTTCACCTACATGAAGCTCACTGCGATGGACTTCCGGCCGGTAACTCAAGCTGGAGTAGTGCTTTACGGATTTTAACGTGGTGAGATATTCTTCAATAAAGCTCGTATTGAAATGAAAATCGTTCATAGATGAGCGATGACATTTACCTTAAAAGTGAAATTTAATTGGAAGATAATTGGGACAGAACTGAAGGACTTTTAGGTAAAATGGACTTGAAGGGATTTTCAGGAAAGTACTACTGGAGCTTTTCAAGCTGTGCGTCTCGCGCGGGAGAGGGTTTTGTCCAAACCAAAGGTTAACCAATTTACAATCTTTTAACTGCGCAATTCAAGACATGACCATGAGACTCATACTCGCATTCGACGTTTTCGGAACGCTTCTGGATACCTCAAGTTTTCCGCCGGAAATAAGGAGAAGACAGCTGGAACTTACATGGGTCTACACAACCATGGAGAAGTTTGTCCCCTTCAGGGAGATCACCAGACAGGCCATTCAGGAGTACCTCCTCACTCACGAGGGATCGGAAACCGATCTGATGAACGCCTGGTTGAACCTGAGGGCTTACCCCGACACCAGGTTCTTGAAGGACATATCAGAACTTGCCGACGTTTTCGCGTTGAGTAACGGTTCGGTAGAGGAGGTTGAGGAACACCTGAGGAGGAACGGGGTGCTCCAGTATTTCAAGGGAGTGGTTAGTGCCGAGGAGGTTAAGGCATACAAACCTTCCCCCAGAGTCTACAAATACTTCCTGGAGAGAGCCGGTTACCCTGCATTCCTGGCCTCATCAAACTGGTTTGACCTCATGGGGGCGAAAAACGCCGGGATGGGGGCCCTCTACCTGAACAGGAGAATGGAGAAGCTCTCCCTGGTTCAGGTTGACATAATAGCAAGGGACCTGGAGAAACTGGCCCTTTACCTGAAGGAGAAGGCGTAAACGAGAGGGTTCTCTGGCCTCTTCAGGAAAAACTCCAACATGTGAACGCATCCCAATTCATTGTTTGTACCAAGTTTGAAACTAGGGGCTACTTCATATTTTGTTATGTATTTAAGGAGCCTTTAACCTGAACTACACAACAAACTGAGCCGGGCCCTGAAACTAATCTGGTGTCGTCTTTCATCGCTCTTCTCCCCGCTTCAGTTAGACCTCCATCGCCAAGTTACGGCAACCATTTTATTTCATACGCGGAACTTTTCTCATGAATCAGAAAGTCATCGTGATCGGGATTACCATAATCGTGGTACTGATCCTGGTTCTGGGAACACTCCCCGTGTATGGAGTTCCGCTGGATACGCCGTTCAGGGTTTCCCCGCAACAGCTCACCAACCAGACGTGCGTTCTCTTCATTTCCTGGTATGGATGTCCCTATGGAGCTACGGACAGCTGGGCACTCTATCTAGCCCTGTCCCACTACGGAAAACTTAACGTAACCCTGAACCACTCTGACCCGCTGGACGAATACCCCAACACCTCCGGGCTTATCTTCGAAGGTTTTACCCCAAATTCAACGGTGAGATTCAGGGTGATATACCTCTACAATGAATATCTTAACGCTTCTGCCAATGGCACGCCCATCAACAATTACGTGGAGTATGGCCTTCAGCTGATCAGGGATGAGGCTCCGTGGGCCTACCCTCTGGTCAACAGGTATGAAGTTCAGAGCTTTGCCTCAGGAGAGTTCTTCAGACCTGCAGTGGACCTGGGTAGTCCATCACACATACCCTCCACCATTATCATATCCGGGCCAAAGGGAACCTACATGGTGATTGGTTACCTGTATTCTCCCTCTACAATAACCGGTTACTCCCCGGAGCAACTGCTTCACAACCTCACCAGCCTAAAACCGGTGGTGAGTGCGTCGGAGGAGATCGAGGGATTGCTATGATGAAAGTGATGCATCTCCCCCTCAAGAGGGAATACATTGTCCTAACCTCTGCCCTCTACCCTGAAGGGGTTGGCAGGGCCAGGGGAATATGCGCCATATTCGTGGATAAGGCCTACTGTAACAAGGATCCGTGGAGCGACGTGAGATCTCTCTGCGCTGAGGGCGAGATCGCCTTCATCACAGCTGCCACCGCTTACTCCCACGAGGAAAGATCCTGGGGCGAGCTTTACGTGAGTGCGGGAGTTGGGGAGAGCGGGGAGGACGCAGGCTGTACCATCAACGTGGGGGCATTTGTGAACGAGGGACTGAACCTGAATGGTCTTGTGGACCTTGTGAGGACCGTAACTGAGGCAAAATCAGGGGCCTTGAGGGATCTGGGACTTAACCTCACCGGTACGGTGAGCGACGCAGTGGCGGTGGGCAGTACACCCGGGGATGGATATTTCGCCGGTCCAGGCACGGCACTGGGCAAGGAGGTTGCAAGGGATGTGAGGCGAAAGATTGTGGAACTGCTGAGGTCCACGTCCAGTGATTAGCGCTTCACGATCATGACAGGAAGGGTAAATTTTGCGTGCTTTCTCTTAGTATTTTTCATTAATTTTTATCGCCTGGCACGATCACCATTCAAAGGAATTCGAGTAAGAACTTACATAAAGAACTGCTGAAGAGACATCAGGCTAGATCGTGAAAATCCATGGGGGAGATTTCATTTGTCCCCTTCTCAAGTCACTTTTTCCCTTCTCGTTCTCCTGATTCCCGTCACTAACACGGAGTCGAGTGCCTTCCCCGGCATGAAGCCCTATTTACCACATGAAGAAATTTCTTCCATGAAAATAGCCATAGTGGGCGCGGGACCGGCAGGACTCTTTCTGGCCAGAAACCTGAAGGAGGACGTGATTGTTTACGAAAGGGAGAAGAGGCTCGGCACCAAACCCTGTAGCTGGGTTGTCCTGTCCTCGGTGGAGGACCTCCTCTCAAGGAATGAAATTCTGTTCAAGATAACGGGGTACAGGATCTTTTTTGACAACAAACTGGTCCACGAGGTTCATTCCAGCGAACCCTTCGCGTATATAATAGACAAACCCAGGTTTCTGGAACGCTTGGCTGAGGGAGTTGAGATCAGGTGGGAGAAGGGAGAGATCAGGGGAAACGAGGTCAATGGTATCAGGTATGACCACGTGGTGGACGCAAGGGGATATCAGGCCCTCTCCCACGACACCGTTCAGGCAATCCAGTACGATACTACCTATCACGCAGAGGAGAACGTGCTGAACTCCTATTTCTACTCAGATTTCGTGGGTTACGGATGGGTTTTCCCTGGTCCTCACGGCGCCAGGATAGGGATTGGTGGTGAGGCTCCCTTCACCGTGCTCAGGGAGAGACTCAATTCCCTCCTCGCTGGGGAAAAGGTTAGCTACGGAGTGGCCAGGATCTCCATGGGAGGTCTGAAGCTGGGGAACGCGGTGGGAGAGGCAGGTGGCGCGGTGTTTCCCATCACAGGGGAGGGAATAAGACCATCCCTGATGCACGCGGAACTTGTGGCCAGGAGGATTGCTGGCGAGGAGGTGGACCTGAGGAATTCCAGCCTCTTCAGGATTATGAATGCCCATCTCAAGGTTGTGGAGGAGGCGAGGAAACGTGAAAAACCCGGGGAATACGTAAGCAAGGTGTTCATGGGAACGTTAAGGTGACAGCTCATGATCTTGGAGAGTTTCACAACTTCAATCTATCCAGACTCCACAAGCTTCTCCACAAGGATTATGCCAGGCTCCACATGAACTCTCTTCTCCCCTCCCCTATTTACCACCAGGTCACCCGGGTTCAGGATCAGGATGGTCCCAGTTCTCCTCTCAAAGGAGTCCAGAAGTACGCCCGTGGTGTTCACAGGTCCCCAGGTCAGGGGGCCCTCGCTTCTTCTCAGATACTCGAGGAACCCGTCAATGTTTTCCCTCACCTTCCTGGCTCTAACCTGTGCCAGTATGTGAAGTACGTCCAGGGGACTCTCCACCTCCCTCTCTATGTGTTCCTCATCCTCGGAGATGTGCTCCTCCGGGTCTATCCTCCCGTAACCCTCAACGTACTCAACTCCGTTCTTCCCTGCAATGCGGAGGATCTCAGCCTCCACTTCCCTGAATTTCTCCTCCAGCTTCTCCACCCCCTCAGGGTTCCTGTCCAGAACACGATACATCTCCATGTAGTTCCTGGATAGGAGGGCCAGCTCCTCCACCTCACGGTCGCGGAGCGAGTTCACGAACCTCTGATATACGTTCTCCGGTTCACTGGTGTTCCTCAGGTACATGTAATCCCTTGCCTCGAACTGGATCAGTTCCTTGTTAAGGATGTGCTCCCTCAGACCTGACATATCCCTGAAGCCCTTTATGATCCTTAGGGCGATGTCCAGAACTCCCACCGACACGCCCTCCTGGAAGGGAAAGGGCTCGCTATATAGGTAATCTATGCCCAGGCATTTCCTCACGTCGGTGCAGTGCTTGTTCACCTCAAGAACGTAGACCACTCCATTGTCTTCCCCAATGACGTAATCCCTCAGGGGATCAACAGTTTCCACGTACGTGTATCCCTGAATCTTGTAGGTATTTTCAGCTATGGCCATTGCCATTTCGTACCTGTTTTCGTGGAATTTATCCAGGAATTTCATGCATCTACATGAATACGTGAGATTATAAGCATGGACTGACCGGTCAAGATACGGACTCGAAGGCAAATTTTCTAGGAAAGGAACTCTTTCCGTCTCGAACGTGATCAGTGTGGATACGGAGTCTAGAAGGGTCTTAAATCACCCCGTTCCTTCCTTTACGGAAACAAGAAATCGTAAAGACATGTTTTTAACTCTCAAATCCACACCTTATTTATGTTTGGATTTGGAAAAAAGAAGGACAAGAAGAAAGATGAGGAAAATAATGAACAGACGGGGCCCGTTGATCCGTTCTCCAGCTTTGACGATATCTTTAATCAATTCCTGAAGATGCAGGAGGAAATGATCAAACAGCTCATGGAGAGTGGAGACGTCAGGACATACACCAGGAGAGTGACCATAGGTCCGGACGGACAACCGAGGATTGAGGAATACGTCAATGGAGTCCCGATCTCCCAGGTCAAGGAGAAGGAAGTTGAGCCTCCTGAGGGAGACTTCGAGGTGGTGGAAAGCGGGGATAAGGTTATAGTTACCCTTGAGGTTCCAGGCGCGAAGAAGGAGGAAATTCAGGCAACCCTAAAGAATAAGGTGAAATTGATAGTGGAGTGGAATGGGAGGAAGAGCGAGATATCCCTTCCCGGTCCGGTGGAACCAGTGTCAACGAAGCTCAATAACGGGGTCCTGGTCTTCACCTTCAAGAAAGCTTACAAGGATGGTGAAGAGAAGCTCAAGATTCAATGATTTCACAGTCCATAGAAACCTACATAAATTCGTCTATAACGTGCTAACGTAGCGTAAAAATCCTAAAAACCTTAAAAATGATATAACGATTCGACGAACAATTTTGTTGTCCTGAATAACAATTACAGTAAGAGAAGGAAAATATCTCCAAACAGGTGTGAGTTGCGTAAGTGTGATGGCAAAAATCATGATGACGTAATGTCCCTGTCTTCTGTGTTTCTAATGAGGTTTTGGGGCTACCCCATATTGTTGTATATTTAAGGATACTTTAACGTGAAATACACAACAAACCAGACTAGCCTCGAGGTTTTTCAATTAAAACTTAAATGTCACCAGCACGTTCTAAAATTGTGGGCGTATTACACGGAACCTGGGATGGCGAAAATTTTTACACATGGCTTGAGAACGAAAACGATGGAGAGCTGGGCTCCCTGAAGGACGTGGATGTCCTGATCCAGGAGCTAGAAGCCGTCCCTACCACAATAGAGGTCGCTTTTCCTTCTAAAGATGGAAAGCCCGCCCTTTATCCCTACTCTTCGGCAAGGGAGATCTCGCAATTTAAGATCCAGGCCATGAAGATTCCTAACCGCCATCTTCTGAGATTTCTCGTTGAGAGATACGACTTCCCCTACTCAAATTCCATGAACTACTGGAGGCACGTGCTCCTTGTGGTGCTCACCCTGATCAAATGGAGGAGAGGTTTTTACCCCAGATTTGAAGATAGGATACACTGGGAGATCGAGGAAAATCTCCTGCATGAGATCACGAAAATCGCACCTGTGGATTCCATGCCCTACAGTTCCTGGTCCTCAAAGGAGGGAAGAAAGGAGATTGTGAAAAGCTTTGTCGACGCAGTAATGGATTCCTTGGCCAACCTCAGTCTGAGTCCTGATGATTTGAGGGTTCTCTCCAGTTATTCCCTTTCCTCCTCGTCCCGCTACACCCTTTACTTCCTCGCCACGCCTGAGGAGGAAGGATGGAGAGTGACCTTTGGACTTTATGACCTTCAAAGGAACGCCATGATTCCCTACGATTTCTCAGTCTTGAAGGCGGAATTCCACGAAATGCTTCACAGGGTAATGAGATACCCAGAGGTTAGAAACAACATTTACTATAATACCCCTTTCGTCGTGGATCACGAAAGTGCAAAAATGGTAATGAGGGCCCTCTCCTATCTATCTAAAAAGGGATACAAGGTTTTTGTGAGGACCAAGGCCCGGGTGAAGCCAGTGATAAGGACCTCCGGCCTAAATCTACTTACCAAGGAGGAGATAGAGAGTTTCGATTACAGGATTGCCCTTGGAGATCACGAGCTCTCTCCCGAGGAATTTGAAAGGCTTGTTCGAGAGAACAGACCCTACCTTGAACTGGGGGGTAAGCTAATAGAAATCTCTACGAAAGACCTAGAGAGGGTTGAGAGGATCCTCGATAGGATCAAGAAGGGCGAGCTAAGCAGGACCGAGCTCGTGAGGGAAGCCCTGTCAGGTTACGTGGAGGGAGAACATATCAAGGGACTAGTAGAAAAGCTGGAGGATAAGAAATTCTCCGTTCTTGAGCCCCCAAACCTGAACGTGAAGTTAAGACCCTATCAGGTTAAGGGCTTTTCTTGGATGAGATTCATGACCTCCCTTGGTTTTGGAGTCTGCCTAGCCGATGATATGGGACTTGGAAAGACTATTCAGACAATTGCCACCATAGCCAAGGCAAAGGAGGAAGGGGAAGAGGTATCACCCTCTCTAGTGGTATGCCCCACCTCCGTGTTAAGGAACTGGGAAGAGGAGATAGGGAGATATGCCCCATCTCTCACCTTCACCGTAATTCACGGAAAGGAGAAGGGCAGTGTGAACGGTGAAAAGGTAGACGTTTACATCACCACCTACAATACCCTTCTCATGAGAGAGGAGTTGTTAAGGGTAAACTGGAAGTTCCTTGTTCTGGACGAGGCTCAGAACATAAAGAACTCCGACACCAGGCGGAGCAGGTTAATTAGGCAGTTAAAGGGAGAGTACAGGATTGCGTTAACGGGCACTCCCATAGAGAACAGCGTGAACGACTTGTGGTCAATAATGAACTTCCTCAACCCAGGTTTGCTGGGCAGTAGAAATGAATTTGAGGAGAGATTCGCGAAACCCATTAGAGGGGGAGATCAGGAGGCCAAAGAGACCCTGAGAAGGTTAATAGCCCCCTTCATCCTCAGGAGAACGAAGAACGACGAAAGCGTTGCCCTTGACCTTCCCGACAAGATAGAGATGAGCGAATACTGCAATCTCACGGAGGAACAGGTCGCCCTGTACAGAGCAATTGTGGACGATTTCTTAACTAGGGTGGATAAGCTCAGCGGAATGAAGAGGAGGAGTTCCATTCTGGCCACAATAACCAAACTCAAGGAGGTGGTCGATCATCCTGCCCTCGTGAAGGGGGACAGGGACTACTCCCCGGTGAGATCGGGCAAGTTAAAGAGGGCCCTGGACGTGGTGGAGGAGGCCGTAAAGGAGGGAGATAGGGTGGCAATCTTTACCCAGTTCGTGGAGATGGGGGAGATCCTGAAACTTGCCCTTGAGATGGGAGACTATAACCCCCTTTTCTTTCATGGAGGTCTCTCAAGGGAGGAGAGGGACAGGTTACTTAACGAATTTAACGCAAACTCGGACAGAAAGGTCATTATAATGTCCCTTCGTGCAGGAGGAGTTGGGATCAATCTGACATCGGCAAACAGGGTGATCCATTACGATAGATGGTGGAACCCAGCTGTGGAGAATCAGGCCACGGACAGGACCCACAGGATAGGCCAGACTAAGAAGGTAATAGTTCACAAAATGATCTCGCTGGGCACAATCGAGGAGAAAATAGACGAAGTAATAAAAACAAAGGAGCAGGTATACAGGGAGTTCATAAGGGGGAACGAGGAGGTACTGACTGAACTCTCCACTGAGGAACTAAGGAGAATCCTGGAGTTGAGATGAATGCCATTGTACGATAGCTCTTGGTATACGGATGCATGGGTGAGACTGGGTTTAAGGAGGGCTAAGAGGGAAAGGAAGGAGAGGGGAATAGACTACTATAAGGAAGGAAGGGTGAACGTGGTGAGCATCGCTGAGGGTGAGATCAGGGCAACGGTGAGGGGAAGTTCCAGATACCTAGTTACTATTAGGGCTCTACCATTCCCTCCTGGTGCGAACAGGATTATCCTGGAGAAGTTAAACGTTATACTTAATCTCAACACCTTTCCCGAGGAGGTTGAATTGGAGCTCAGGCTGAAGGGTCTCTCCCTCCTCCCGGAAAAGATTGATTATGACTGCACATGCCCGGATAATGCGAGGCCTTGCAAGCATGTGGTGGCCACTATTCTTGAGACCGCGAAGATCTTCGCAAGGGACGTACGCAAATACCTAGTCTTCAGAGGATTTAAATCTGAAAACAACTTCGACGTTAAGGAATATCTTGGGGACAGGGAGGAGATGGAGAACCATTTCTCGTCCCTTGTGAAGACAATGACCTTCATGTATTCTCCTGTGGAAGATGAGGAACTTGTAAGGATACTCAGGAAGATGAGCAAGGTGGGGGACACTCTTCTAAAGAAGCTCAAACAGAACCTCTAGTGATGGCCGTAAAAGTGTCTTGGGAAAAGAGGGAAAAGTCACGCTATGCGAAAGGGTTAAGTAAAACCATGGGATCGATAATTACATTGAATACCATTCCTTCAAAGGCACATTCATCCTTAAGACCTGAAACGCGATGTAAAAACAATAATGCAAAATGATTCCGTCTCCTAGTAATTGGATTATTTAAACCACCAAGTTTTACGTATTCTAAGGTAAAGGGGATTTTCATCGAGACGACGAGATGAATGACTGCGGTACTTTTCCTTCCCGTACTCAAAATAAAAACAGATCAGGAACTTGTTAGGATCCTTCTCCTTTTGTTGGTAGACGTCTTCAGTCCCTGAGAAACGTTATAACCAGGAAAATACTATTCATAAAAGAAAAACTTAAGATTGCTAAAAGAGTTTTTAGTTCATGGCTAAATTCCTACTTGTGGTAAAATCCCAGGATCAGCCAAATGTAAATACTGCAGTGAATGTGGCAAATGGTCTAAAGATGATGGGTGCGGAGGACGTGAGGGTGGTATTCCTGGGACCTGGAATAACCGCACTTGACAAGAAAGGCAAGCTCTCAGAGATAGTCAGTAAAAACGTGGATGCGTTTAGGAAGAACTCGGTCAAGGTGTACGCCTGCGAGATGGCAATGAAAAACTATAACGTGAGTAAGGAGGAACTGGTTCACGCAGATGAGATCAGCAGGGGAGCAGACGTCATAGTAAAGTTCGCTAATGAGGGCTACATCATCTTAACATTTTAAGGCTCAAGTTCTATACAGATTTATTTCCAATTTTTTTTAAATTATATATCTGTGATAACTTATCTGAACCAAACTAGGAAAAGATAGGCTGGAAAAAGGAGAGATGTCAAAAGACATGACCTTGAATATTACAGTTGAAAATATATACATAATTATAGTAAAATTTTATAGCTGATCATAGTGTCATCATATTGGTATTTTTAAGTTTCAAGGAATTCAATACGAAGTCATGAGGTTATAAAACTTTATGCAAATTTCGCGACATTATGGAGTTGAGTCTTATTATCATAGCATTTCTATGACCTAACAACTCTTGACGAGACTACTTTATATGCTGTGTAGTCGAGATCTATGATGCTGAATATATAATAGAGCCAGTAAGTTGGATCTTTTTTAATCTTCTTGTTCATCCAATGCTTGGGAGTATCCATAACCTCTAGCGCCCTTAAAAACAGATATGAACGGACCGTATTAGTCTTAGGTCCGCCACACAGTGGCAAATCGGCATTTGCTTATCTATTGTTTAAGGCACTTAGGGAAGTGGGAAACGATGCTGCCCTACTGGATTGCGATATTCCTTCCCCTACATTTAGAAGATATGATATACTTTCAAATGAGGAAAACCAGCATGCATACTTAACTCCTAACTACAGCAAGCCCACCGAGGAGATTAACCCAGAGATGTACGAAAATATTATTGATCTAAACCTAGCTGCAGTGATAGAGAAGGGAATAATAGTAATGGATGGATTGGGTAAGCATTCAAGGTTAACTGATGCCCTCATTAAACGCTCTAAGGCACTCATTGTGCTGAGCAAGCACAACTTAACCCAAGATGAAATGAAAAGTTCCAATTACGTTATTAATGGCAATCCAACTCATCCCTTTACGTTCTACAGAGGGGCATTGAGGATAACGACCTATACGTAAAAGGTTCAGGTATACGTGAACATTGACAATTTTGAGGGTCAGCTTTACGGACTGTCAAGAAGTGGAATACATCACGGAGATGTGACTTCGATACCCAAAGATACCCTAGCGGAAATAAGGAAGGTAGCTTCCTACATTCACGATCACGGTTTGTGGACTTCCTCGTGACCCTAACGGGGCAACATCCTCCACGATCGTCGTGGCAACTTATTATTGTTAACCGTCATGCCCTGAATGACAAATTTTCTGAATATCTATAACTTTTGAGTTTCATCGAACTCTGATATCCTGTAATTGACTCCACTCCTCTTGAGCACGGCCACCGTTTCCTCAAACGCCCTATCGGGCACGAGCAAGTGATCGTGGGATATGAACTTGATTCCTTTGAACTTCCTGGAAAGTCCATGATATTGCTTAACATAAGTCTTGTTTCCAACCCTCTGTACAGTCCTACCTCCCACGAGCAACCTATGTAACGTCCTTTCACTTACCAGGGTAGACTTGGATATTTTCAAGACCACTTGTGGAAATCCGCCTATTCCCAAGAAGTAGCCCATGTCCACCTGATCCACCGGATTCCCGAACTCTAGTACGGCTCCTTTACCAAATCTAGCCTTCAACCTTAATTTCTCTCCGCTAACGTCAAGGAAAAACGTCGGTTTAACTGTGAATATCGCATTCACAGCTCCATGAACAAGCATAGGTTCGACTCCCTCTGTCACGTATATCTCAAATAGGTCGGCATAGACTTCAGGTGAGTTCTTCTCAGCCAGAAGTATTGATCTTCTCTCACGTTTGACTATCCTCCTTGGACTCTTAAAGTCCTCACCCTTGATCACCCTCTCTACCGTCTCCTCCATGGAGCTCAATGAGGTCTGGATTATTCCCCTCACCTTCTCTAGCTCGCTCTGTTCTGGAGCCCTCTCCATAGAGATAATCTCGTTCAATTTCACCCATTCATCTTCATGATCGCCAAGAAAACATCTGGATACCTCCCTATCGGGCGTCACTGAGATACCTTTCTCCGTCAGGATCTCCCTCTCTATCCTGGTAGGGGAGTTAAGTTTGCTGGGAACGTAGAGAACAGCTACCTCTCCCGGTTCTATCTTAATCTCGTTTACGTCTTTGGGGAGAGGAACATCCAGAATCACAAGAGATCTGTCGCTTGGATCAGTGAATTTGAGGACATTCTCCCATAACTCCGATCCCACAAACCGGTAGTTTACGCTCTTCCCTTGACTTCGCAATTCCTTTACGGTGAGGGCAACATTGATGACGGCAGGGATGGAAGTTCTTGACGCTATAACATTTACCATATGTAGTCATTAAACTGACTACAATAAAACCTTTGCGGACATCTCCGTGGGAATATGGTGAGGAAATAGCCAGGACCACTGGGATTGTATATTTTCATGCTAGAGTCAGTGTGTGGAGTTACTGTAATCAGAGACCTCCAGGTTTCTGCGAGATGTTAAATTGAAAGAGAATCGAAGACGTCGCTTAAAGATACTCCACACATTATATCTTTCCTAGAGACTAGATCAATTCTCAGCTCAACTCTGGATGATATCATGTTTCCGGTATCAATTCCATAAGCTTCCCTTTCTCGGCCTGACCAAGGCTCCTGCACCCAACCTTACTCAGGGAGGAGGACATCACATACCCCTTTCCAACATGAAGGTCATAGTACTGGTCACTTGAGCTGGCCCAGTTGAAATAATGAAGGCTTGCCCTGGAGAGAGGAGATCCAACTCCCCGTGGAATTTTGAGGACCAATAGATTCAATGCAGTCCGCGTGTAAGGAATCAGCTCGTTCACGCTGTTAACTCCCTTCATGGAAAGGTATCTAGCAACTAGCTCTGAATCAACCACTCCCTCAACCCCCATTCCAATCTCCTTTCCAAGGGAGAGGTTCACGCTCCCATTATGGGCCACGTAGAGCAATTCCCTGTCGTTGGATTCTAGGTAGGGATGGGAGTACATGGAGGACACCAGGGAGGGATCACTAGCTTTCCTAGCGTGAATGATCACCATCATCCTGCCTGAAAGGGAGTCCACCAGGTTGATGAGAGTGCTTCTCTCGGAGGGTTCAAACACAGGCCTTGAGCTCCTGTGATGAATTAGCCTGTCCTCCGTGAGCGCCACAATACCCCATCCGTGAGGATGTGACCATCCCTTGAGTGGGTCGTCCTCCGCTGCCTTCACCAGGCAGTCCGCAAGTTCCCTTAACGTTGCCCTGTTACTTCCGTGATATGCTACCATCCTGCACATGTGAAGATATTGAAATTGACTTGATTTAAATATTGCTTCCGGTAATTCTGTTCAAGCTTGTTAATTTTTCACATAATATTCAGTTCCTGGACCTGAATCTGCCACCATGGGAATCTGGCACAGGTTAAAGAACCCGTATTAGCCCTATCAGCGTAATCCTTTTATTACCTGTAGTCTATATACAGAATACATGAAGACCATTATGATCAGAGATGACGTGTATGAGAGGCTTCTGGAAATCAAGGGTGACAGGAGCTTTAGTGAACTGATAGATCAGCTGATAAGGGAGTCCAGGGATTCAAGGAATAAACGCCTCATGAGGTATTTTGGAATACTGACGGATGAGGAGGCGAATAAACTGGAAGAAGAGGTCAAGAGAGCTAGGGAGAAGTTAGATGAAAGTATTAGCCGACACGTCCGCTCTGATTGAGTTCATGAGAGGAAATGAAAGGGCAAAGAGTTTTATCACTGGCGCGGAAAAGGTCTACGTGAGCTCCCTGTCCCTTTACGAGATTCTGGTGGGTAGAACGCCCAGAGAGGAGATATTGGGCCTAGTCTCTTCCCTTGATGGAGTTCTTCCGCTGACCGGACGGGACGGCGTTATTGCATCCTCCATATACAGGAAGTTGAAGAGTGAAGGAAAGCTAATAGGGAGCATTGATATACTTATTGCCTCCCAGGCCTTGACCAGGAAGCTGACGGTGCTGACCAAGGACAAGGACTTCCAAAACGTTAAGGACGTCAGGGTTGTGCTGATTGAATAGGGCTTATCCATCAGGGGTTGAAGTACTATTCTTACGTCACACTGGTTTCCTTGATCAAGATTGAGAGCAATTTCCGGTCATTTTTGCTCAGTTACACCTGTGCAGTTTTCAGGTGTCCCTGAGAACTGGACAAGGTCGTGATACTCTCGCCATTAATGCAGGGATGGAGTTTCTGCCTCTTTCTCATGGGCTAACCTCAGGAATCAAGAGGAGTCTTTATCCTATTACCCTCTCCTTATCGGCCTTTACCAGTTGTATTTAATCTAAACTAGAGGTTAATCTTAAATAAGAGTTACTCTAAATTACATTTGGATGGAAAAATGGAAACTCAGGAAAGAATACCCCTAATAGGTGAAAAGTTCCCGGAGATGGAGGTGGATACAACCCAGGGTAGGATGAAACTACCCGAAGTATTTTCAGGGAAATGGTTCGTGATCTTCTCCCATCCAGGGGACTTTACTCCAGTGTGCACCACGGAGTTCTACAGCTTCGCCAAGCGATACCAGGAGTTCAAGAACCTGAACACCGAGTTGATTGGCCTATCCGTTGATAGTAACATCAGTCATATTGAATGGGTGAACTGGATAGAGCAGAACCTGAAGATTGAGATTCCCTTCCCCATAATTGCAGATCCAATGGGTAACGTTGCAAAGAAACTGGGGATGTTGCACGCAGAGTCCTCAACGGCCACAGTGAGGGCTGTGTTTATCGTGGATCCTAAGGGAATAGTGAGGTTAATAATGTATTATCCGCTGGAAATTGGAAGGAACATAAGCGAAATATTGAGAAGCGTTAAGGCGTTGCAACTTGTGGATAAGACCGGGAATGTGATACCAGCTAACTGGCCCAACAACGAAATGATCGGGGACAACGTGCTAAATCCACCGCCCAGAACCGTGAAGGACTCCAAGCTGAGATTACAGCAATTCAAGGGATTTGCGTGGTGGCTGACTTACAGGGAAGCTGATAAGAAGGAGGTAGAGGAGGCAAAGAAGCTATTGTCCCAGAACTAGTCTCATGAATACAATTTCTTTTTTAATAATATTAGAAAATTAACTCTATTCAGTTATAGAAAAGAGTAATAACATTTTACAATTACTCCTTGTTTTATGCCATGAGCACTGGGGAAATCCCTCTGAAGGATTAATAATCCACAGGTGAAGGGTTTAGCACTATTATGCGTTTAGCTCTGGTCTGCACGTCCTTGCACAGTGGGTGCTTAATACATTGTATGTCGCATCATTTTCATGCGTATATACTTCCATAGTCTCGATCAGTTACCCCCGGATCTTAGGGAAAGGATAAGGAAACTGTACGCAAGGGATCCCATAACATATGCCTACCTTTATTACGACCTAATCACTCCCGAGGAATCCGCAAACACCTCCTTGATACTGGACAATTCCATGGTAGTTCTCTGGAGAGGCCTCATGAGGAATGACGTATTGCTTTACGGAAACGAAGTGGAGCTTATCCCGGACTTGGACATACACAATATTCAGACTTACAACCTAGAGGAAACGGAATATCTATCAAGGAGATTTCCTAAACTGAGGGCCATCAGATATCTTGACATGATATGCGAACCCATTGGACCCAGCGAAACTGCGACTAAACTGCAGGTCGAAGACCTTGATCAACTAGCGGAAATCAGGGAATTATCCACGGGTAGAATATCCCGGGAAAGGGCCAGGAGACTGCTGGAGAAAACATTTGGAGTTAAGGAAGGTGGTAAACTCGTGTCTATTGGCAGTTCCCTAGTTACCTTACCGGAGGTCTGGATAACAGGCGGAATGTTCACCTTGCCCGAATACAGGGGAAGAGGATACGCAGGGGAGGTAGTGAAGGCCATGGCATGGGAGGCCAGAAGAAAAGGAGCCATTCCCCTTTTGCACGTTAGGGAAGATAACCTCCCGGCTATCAGGGCCTATTCACGGGTAGGGTGCAGAGAATTAAGGAGGCGGTGGTGGTTCATATGACGTGGAGTGCATGTAGTAGCCACACGCTCACAGATACCACGACCGGTCTCAAGCACAGGGAAACCTTAAAGGAGAACTCAACTGTGACTTAACTCACGCTCAGTTCCAGGGATGGACAGAACGCCTTTCTCCAGAAGGTAGTTCAGATAAATCTCGTTCACGAAAGTCCTCACAAACCTCGCCTCTCCAAATCCCAGGCTTGCTCCCCTTTGCTCTTCAATTCTGTAGTTAATAACCGCATATCTGGATGTCATGGAAAGGACCAGGTCCTCATGGGAATTAATGAAGGTCTCGTCCAGTGGACTTCTCCTTGGCCTTATCACGGCAAAGCTACCCGCATTGAGGACCCTGTAACTCTTTCCTGCAAATCTGGCCATCGGTCCCACCATGCTCTCTATCATGGTTACGAACCTTACCCCCAGCTTTTCCCTGAACTTAAGCAGTTTGCCGTAAACCTTGGCCGGGGCAAGACCTGTTAACTTCCCGAAAACGCCCATTCCCGTCACGAACCAGGGTTTGGGATCCATCAGGAGCACGTGATAGGTGTGGTAACTTGAGGGTGAGGCCATCACCAGATCCACGCCGGTGACCGAGTCCAGCTGATCCCTCAGCTTACTCACGCTCTCCACCCTGGTGAGATCGTCGTTTGATATCACCACCCACTTTGGCTTGAACTTCAGAGCCTCATTGACCCCTGCGTTCACGCTCCTAGCGTAATTGAAGAGCGGTCCTCTGCTCTCCACGAAAATGATATGCAATCCCTGAAAGTGCTCCCTCGTCCTTGAGGCTAGCTTCCCTGAGGCGTCCGCAGTGGGAACCACTACCACGATCTCGCTATCTCCCTCAACCTCCACAAACCTCATATCTGCGCTGGGCCTTCCCTTCATCCACTCTATTATCTCCTCCCTGGAGAAGGTGTAGTATATCCTCTCCACGTCCTTGGGAGACCCCCTGAAAAGCTTCTCTATCTCCTCCATGATCATCACCTCACGTTTGCGGTCTGCCTCCCCAGAAAGTACCTGTAGAAGAGGGTGTAAAGGGTCAGCATGGAAAAGGAGTAAATGAAATCCTCAACCGGGATCGTTATCACCCTGACTCCCAGTATGCTTCCGGGACCATACTCCACCACGGGAAGGGCTGTGAGAAAGAAGTCAAACACCAGGAATGGAACGTAACTGAGGGCTATGAAGCGCCAGAAATTCAAGGACTCCAGCATTCCCCTGTCAAGTAACCAGCTCGCAATCAGGGCCATTCCCATGTAAAGCAGGTCCACTAGTACTTAGGTAAAGTTTTTATCTTGGTATTACTAATATAGAATGTGGAGGAATTAGAGAAGGCTTACAGGGAGGAAAAGAATGCTAGGATAAGGCAGAGAATACTGGGGGTGAAGATGTACCTCGTGGACGGGTTCAGGGAGTACAGGGTGGCCGAGGTCCTCGGGGTTTCGTACTCAACGGTGAAGAAGTGGGTCGCGAAGTACAAGAGGGGAGGGGTCGGAGCGTTGAGGGATAGGCCAAGGTCGGGTAGGCCCAGGAAGTACTCCAGCGAGGAGGTGAAGAAGGTGCTGGAGACAAGTCCCAGGGAGCTGGGATACAACCTGGAGGGGTGGACCATGAGGGCGCTGAACGCTGAGCTGAGGAAGAGGGGGATAGTTTACAATAGGTATCACCTTTACAGGGTAGTGCACCAGCTGGGGTACGGTTTCGTGACGCCCAGGCCGGTGAACGCCAGGGCCGAGGTGGAGAAGCACCGCGATTTTAAAAAAAGTGAAGGAACTGATGGGACGCAGGATAGCGTTCTTCGATGAGACAAGGGTGGTGGTGGGCACCACGGTGAGGAGGTGCCTCGCCAGGAGGGGTTCCAGGCCCAGGATCAGGGTGAACCTGGGCTTCCAGCACTTCTACGTCTTCCTCGCCCTTGACGCCATTTCAAGGAAGGTGCTGTACACCCTCTACAACTCCCTCTCCAGCAAGAACATGAAGAGCTTCGTTTACAGGATGGAGAGGAAGTGGGGCAGGGAGACCAAGTACCTCGTCCTTGACAACCACTCCTCCCACAAGACGGGGGCTATCCTGGACCTGTTCAGGAGAAGGGGAGTGAGACCCGTTTTCACCCCAAAGTACTCGCCAGAGCTAAACCCTGTGGAGAGGATCTTCAAGGACCTGAAGTTCCACCTTGCGAACAGGTTCTTCAACAACGTGGAAGAGGCAAGGGAGGAGGTGAGGAGGTTCTTCGAGGAACATCACGATCAGTTTAATCTTGATGTGGTCCAATATCTGGATTTAGATGAAATAGAGGTAGAAAACAATGGATAAAAACTTCCACAAAGTACTAACGAAGGTGTAGGAATGTGCAAGGAAGAGAGGGGAGATTGAAAGCGAGGCCACTCCGGCCAAGAGGCTAATCCACGAGGCCCACCTGACGCGCGAGTCCCTTCTCCTCCTCATAAAGTCGTATATCATGATGGTGGCAAAGGGAGTGACCACAAAGAACATCACCTCCTCAACCGGCAGGTTAACCACGTAAAGCCCCAGCACGTGAGAGGGATTGAAGGCCCACGAATCACGATAGGTGGCCAGGAAATCCCAGAACAGGTAGAGCGGGGCAACCACCCCCACTGATTTCATGAGGGCAACATAGTTCCTCCCTCCCATCCACAGCGAGATCAGCAGGGTGGGGAAGAACATCATGGAATCTATCTCAGCATAGGCAAACCTGCCAACGAGGAAAGGGATCTCCATACGTAAACACCCACAGAGTTCTTCATGACTGAAAGAACTATCTTCCTCTTCTTGGGTTTAACCTTTCTGGACAGGACGACGCAGGGGGAGGAGCTGATCCTCAATCCCGTCCACTTATACATCTCGGAGGCGGTCTTTATGGGTACGAGGTATCTGCTGGGGATGAACCTGTAACCCCTCTCTGCCTCCCTCTCAAATTCCAGGTATCTCTCAACCTGAAACCTCATGAAGTCCTTGAACTTGTCGGTGCACTCCAGTCCCCTTACCCCAAATCTCTCCATATCCTCAACTGGAAGGTACTGCCTTCCCAGGTACTCGTCCTCCTTTACGTCCCTGATGAAGTTGAGGTACTGCATGCTCCTGCCCAGCATCTTGGCGTAGGGCTCCGCCTCGCCTGGCAGATCCAGTATCTTCATCATGAAAAGCCCTATCACCTCCGCCGATCCATACATGTACTTGAGGGTCTCATCCAGGGTATAGTACACCCTCTTATGAAGGTCGCTCTCCATGGCGTTAAGGAACGCCTCTACCCACTCCTCCCTGAAGCCCTTCCTCTCCTTGAGCTCAACGAAGTTCTCCAGTACCACATTTCCCGTCCTCCTTCCATCCCTCTCCATCTCATACATTTTCCTCATCTGATAGAACTCATCCCTCCTCTGGGGAACGCTGTCCACAAGGTCATCAAAGACCCTCACAAACGCGTAAAGTTTGGTCACATCCTCCCTAATCCTGGGAGGAAAGAACAGAGTGCTGTTGTAGTATGTCGTGCTCCCACGCTTGAAAATTTCGTCAAGCTGTTTGTTCAAGTTGTATCGTGTTAAACCCTGTTAAAGTGAATTAATGCATTTGTAAAAAACTCTTTAATTGACGACTATAGGGAACTGAAAGAAAAAATCTAATTCATATTTAAAAGGGGACCCTCGCCCTTACAATTATGATCATTGAAAATATGCTGGAATATGCAGGAATTTTCGCCCTCACCTTCGTGGGGATGGAGTTCGTGGCAAGGGGAATGCACAAATATGTGATGCATGGGGTGATGTGGTCCGTTCACGAGGATCATCACAGGGAAAGGCAGGCGGAACTGGAGAAAAATGATCTCTTCGGGCTCCTTTTTGCTGGAGTTGCCATTTTCCTGATATTTCAGGGGATCCTCCACGGAAACCTGCTGGCCCTGAGCGCTGGTCTGGGCCTCACGGGATATGGGGTGGCCTACTTCTTCGTGCACGACATGGTAATCCACGACAGGCATCTACACCTCAGGAGCTGGGGAATGAGGCACAGTCCATTCAGGGAATTGATCCTGGTTCACGACGTGCATCATGCTGAGGGAGAGGGTAACTGGGGGTTCCTCTTCGTGATAAAGGGACTGGACAAGATACCCCCGGAACTGCAGGTGAAGAAGTGACATGAGGGCAGTGATAGTGGGTGGAGGGATAGGTGGACTGTCCACTGCCCTTCTCCTGAGGGGAAAGTTTGAGGAAGTAGTTGTGGTGGAGAAGAACTCCACCGTGGGAGGGAGAGCCAGGTCCTTCAGGGCAGGGGAGTTCAAGTTTGACATGGGACCCTCCTGGTATCTCATGCCCGAGGTGTTTGAGAGGTTCTTTCGCGAGATAGGGGAGAACCCTCATCCCGTGGTTAGGGTGAATCCGCTGGTCAGGGTTGACAGCGGGAAACTGGGAGAGAGGGGAGAGAGCGTAACCTTCCATGAGATCGCGGAGGAGATGAGGGATTACCTTGAGGACACTGGTTACATGTATGAAGTGGCCATGAGGAAGTTCCTGAACAAGGAAATGACCATACTGGACTTCCTGGACAGGGAAGTTCTCTCCAATCTGGGGAGGATTCCCCTCTGGGAGAGCCTGGACAGGTTCAATTCCCGATATTTTCGCACCGACCTCATGAGAAAGGCCATGGGCTTCTCCTCGGTGTTCCTGGGTGGCTCTCCATTCAATACGCCTGCAGTTTACGCAATGGTGAACTACACCATATATGGACAGGGGGTATATTACCCCAAGGGCGGATTTGAGGGATATGTGGACAACCTTTACCAGATGTGCAGGAGGGCGGGAATCGAGTTCAGACTTAACTCTCCCGTGACCAGGGTGAAGGTTGAGGATAGGAGGGTCATGTCCGTGATCACTCCAGATGGGGAAGTGGAGGGAGACGTGTTCGTGTTTAACATGGACTACCACTACGCGGATACCCTCCTTCCAGATGAGTTCCAGGTGGAGAGGGAGTGGTGGAGGAAGAAGCTAGCCCCATCAGCGATCCTTGGTTACCTGGGAGTGGAGGGAGAGATTAACCTGCCCCATCACACGGTGATAGTGAACGGGGACTGGGCCGATCACTTCAGGTCACTGGAGGAGAGGAGATTGCCCACACCGGAGAACATGTCCTATTACGTCAGCTACAGGCGGGCAACTGACGATAACCTGCTGGGAAGGGACCTGGTTATACTTATTCCCGTGGCGCCCGGGGTCAACACCAAGGAGGAACTGGTTAAGATAGCGTTGAGAGACCTTGAAATTAAGACGGGGAGCAAGATTCAGGTAAAGTACTCCAGGATTTACGGTCCCGAGGACTTCGTGAGGGATTACAACGCGTATCAGGGAACGGCATTCGGGCTCTCCCACACTCTCGATCAGACTGGCCCCTTCAGGTTACCCATGAAGAACAGGAAACTGAGGAACCTCTACTACGTGGGCCAGTACACCCAGCCCGGAATAGGTGTTCCAATGGTAACCCTGTCCTCCATTCTAGTGAGGGATAGGATTCTCAGGGAAATGTGAATCTACAAACATCCTCTAGACCCAACAATTCGAGCCACTGATTCTTGAAGACGTGAGTCACGGGAGTGTGCAATGGAATATCTATCCCGATGATTGCGTGTCACCTCGCCTGCCGTGTCGGAAACCACAAGCATCCGATTCATGTCGCCCCTGACCAGATCTTCTTTACCTATTATCCTGTTCTCCTCAGTTATTGTATGCCCCTGAATCCAGAAGTAAAGAAATTCCTCTCCCTCTTACCTCCCCAGGACCTATCCCGCGACGTTAGGGAGTTAAGGAGGGCCTGGGACTCGGCCTTCTTCGCAACGAGGGAGAAACTGGAGATTGTTCAGGACCTCGAGATACCCACCAGGGATTCCAGGATCAGGGCCAGGCTTTACGTTCCCTCTAACAGGGAGAATCTTCCCGTGCTGGTTTACTATCACGGTGGAGGCTTCGTTTTCGGTAGCATTGAGAGCTATGACGGTCTCTCTAGCCTCATAGCCAAGGAGTCCGGAGTGGCTGTCCTCTCAGTCGAGTACAGACTGGCCCCAGAGCATAAGTTCCCCACCGCGGTGAACGACTCCTGGGATGCTCTTCTCTGGATCTCGGAAAACGGGAGCAAGCTGGGTCTGGACACCTCCAGACTAGCAGTTGCCGGTGACAGTGCAGGAGGGAATCTGTCCGCCGTCATGACCCTCCTGGATAGGGATCAGGGAAAACGAATGATCGGATATCAGGTCCTGATTTACCCTGCAGTCAACATGGTGGATAACTCTCCTTCAATTCACGAGTTCGGCGAGGGATATTTCCTCACCAGGTCCATGATGAGCTGGTTCGGATCCATGTACTTCTCCTCGGGTAGAGACGCAGTATCCCCCTACGCCTCACCCGCCCTGGGCAACCTCCATGACCTGCCTCCCTCCCTGGTGATAACGGCAGAATACGATCCCCTGAGGGATCAGGGGGAGACCTACTCTCACTCCCTCAACGAGGCTAGGAACGTCTCCACCCTGGTCAGATATCAGGGAATGATTCACGGCTTCCTCTCGTTCTATCCATGGATAACTGCGGGTAGGTTAGCCATTCATCACATTGCCGGAGTTCTGAGATCCGTCCTTTAATCTACCCTTGCACATGTCCTCAATCACCGAGATCATGGCAACAATGACCAGCGTCTGGGTATCTATGCTCTCGTCGTAGGACGCGTTCTGAAAGTACCTGATTCTCCTCCTGGTCTCCTTTAACACGTCCTCCAGGTAACCCGTTCTTTCTGAAATCCTCTCAAGTTCTGAGAGGAATCTATCCACCGATCCCGTATACGAGGGAATTGTTCTTCCCATGGGTTTACTTGCACCCCTCAGCTTAAATTTTCAGAGAGGGATTACCGAAACTAAATTGAGAGGTTGAGACGGGTCTCCAGAATAACGAGGATCAGGCCCAGAGCCGTCAGGATCCCTCCCACGCCCTCCACCACGGCTGGATCCTGTACCAGGTCCATTCTGTCCACCTCCACGTGAATATACACAGGAGAGGTGACGTTGCTGGACACGTTCTGAACCAGGTGATTTACCACCTTCTGGGTAGTGACGTTACCGCACTTCAACGTCTCGTTCTGCGTGATTACCTCCTTGGCAACGGTGACTATGATCTCCTTATACCCCTCTATGCTCCAGTTTCCCGGGGTAAGGGGCGAGGAATAGGGAAGCTTGACCACCCTACTCCCATCGTGATTTATGAGGACGTAGACCGTAGTGTTTGTGGCGTTCTCAGAGATGGAGATGAAACCTGACGCTGTGGGCGGGACGTCCAGGTTCACGGGGTGGGGTCCCAAGGTTAGAGTGTACTTCACGTGTGCGTTAATGCTCACACTGCCCAGGGCAAGGATCGCTATCCCCAGGGCGAGTAGGAGGGTTCCAATCTTCATGGCTCTAACCCCCTGAATCTGAAGAAGGCGAATAGAAGGGCGAGAACTGCCAGCACCCCATCCACCCAAACCCCCGAGATTATCTGGGAGATCAGGTTTCTTCCCAGCGAATCTGCTATCCACAGCACGTAAGGGTTGGAGAAGGAACTGAGGTAGAGGAGGGAAGTGTTTCCCTGTATTAGCTGGTAATATCCCAGGGCACCCCCAAACACAAATATGGATCCAAGAACGAACATTGAGGTCAGGGTTGCAACGCCAGGACTCTTCAGGAGGATGGTGAGAAGGAACACCACGTTGAGGGAGAAGAAGTATCCCGAGGTGAAGGTGGCCAACAGCAGGGAGGGCACGCGTATCCCTGAGAGCTGGGAGTAAAGAAGCGAAGTCAGGAGCCACAACGCCCACGGTATCACCACGTCCGCGAAATATATGTAAAGGAAGAAGATCTCTCTCCTCACGGGCATGGTGAGAAATGAGATTATACTTCCCTTGTACACGTGATCTCCCGTGACGAATATGACGTTCCTGAGCCCCAGGGCGAAGGCCAGGGTCTCCGCCACGCTGATCACAGGAGTGAAACCCAGCACCACGCCCAGGAGGCTGAAGTTTCCCCTCTCGTAAAATGCGGAGAGGAAAATGTTGGCAACTAGCATGGTTGGCAACACCAGCTCAAGGGTGGGCTCCCTGTACCTCTCCCTGAAAACTATCCTAAATATTTGAAAACCTCTTGAAAGCCTCATCAAGGGACGACCTCCTCACAGTGATCACGCTAATGTGGTTCTCGTCCAAAAGGTCCACCACTTCCCTCAGGTTACCCGTGACCTTGATGTATCCTCCCTCCATGGTTCCCCTTCCAAGAACCTTGATTGCCCTCTCAGGATCGTCAACGAGAAGGTAAATCTCTCCCTCCTCAACCCTCAATGCCTGATTTATTGTACCAGAGAAGGAGATCTTTCCCCTGTTTATGAAGATCACGTGAGTTATCACCTTCTCCAGTTCAGAGAGTATATGGGAGGAGATGAAGAGGGTAACTCCCCTTCTGTGGAGCTTGGAAATGACGTCGTAGAATTCAAGCCTGGCCTTGGGGTCAAGGTTTGCGGTGGGTTCATCTGCTATGATTAGTTCAGGGTCCCTTATGAGGGCTGACACCAGTTGAACCCTCTGAGCCAAGCCAGAGGAGAGCTGAGAAAGCCTCTTGTCGGCGTGTGGGGTGAGCGCAAACTCCTCCATGAGATCCCGGGGATCCCTGCCGTATACCTTCCCCACGTCGGTGAGGTATTCCCTCACCTTAACCTCCTGCGGGTGATAGATTGTGGTGAAGATGATCGCTATTCTCTCGTAAATCCTCGGGTTGTTCCATGGGTCCATACCCATCACCTCCACCTTACCCGAGGTTCTCCTGAGCAGTCCTGTGAGAATCTTGATTGTGGTGGTCTTGCCTGCACCGTTGGGACCTATGAAACCCGTAATGGACCCCTTCTCCACGGAGAAGCTTACTGAGTCCAGCACCGGTCTCTTGCCGTAAACCTTGGTGAGGTTCTCAACAAGAATCATCAAGAATCATTATGGGTCAATCTTCTACCAGTTAATATATTTCTGCCCATATTCTCCCCCAGGGAGTTTACTGTGGATCTTGTTAGTAGTTTTGTAAGTTCCATCACACGGGATGACAGAGACTTGACGTACAAACTCTCCTGGTTATACCCCTATTAGTTACTAATATGGCATCTATTCTCCCTGGAATAAGGGAAGAATTTAAGGGAGTACCCCTATTAGTTACTAATATGGCATGCTCATTATTCGATCCCTATCCCAAGGACGACAGGAAGAACTTCTTTGATAGGGACGAGCTGATCGAGGACGTTAAGAAACTGGTGGAGGCAAAGTTCTGGCCCCTGCTTGTGGGGCCAAAAAGGGTGGGCAAAACCTCGATAGTCAAGATAGTTACCAAGGAGCTCGACGGAATTTACCTTGACGCCAGCGGTATCTCCTCCATCAGGGAGCTCACCAGTCGACTTATTGATAGGATAGAGACGCTTTCCCTAAGCCTAGATATCAGGATCCTGAAAGTTGAGGTCCAGAGGAAGCCTGTAATCACCCTGGAGAAGGTTCTCTCGAAACTGGGTGACAGGGTTCTCGGTGTAGATGAGGTTCAGAACATAGCAACTCCCTGGCTGACCTCGGTTCTCTCAACGGCCTACAACTCCAGTGATGTAAGGTTCATCTTTACAGGATCCATGATTGGAATGTCCAAGGTATTGGCCGGTGGAGGGAAGGGAAAGAGCAAGACCATAAAGGGTAGGCCAATTGTGGAGAGGGAAGTGACACCCCTGAACCTGGAGGAGGGGATCGCCTTTCTCAGGGAGGGTAAGAGAAGATGTGATGTGAACATGACCGAACAGGAGATGACGGACGCCTCATTGACGTATAGGGGGATAGCGGGTTGGCTCACGTACTATGGCAATTTCAGGAGCCTCGGGTACGATCACGAGAAATCCAAGGAAGAGGTGGAAAAAATTGCCCTAAAGCTCGTGAAAGAGGAATACGAGAGGCTTGGAGAGATTGAGAGGGCAGTCCTAAGGGGATTAAGCCTGCTAAACTCTCCGAGCTGGAGGAACCTTAAGAAGGTGACCGAAGCTTTACTGGGAAGAGAGGTGAAGGACTGGAGCTTCACCCACGCCCTTAAACAGCTAATCAATGCCAGAGTTGCTAAAAAGGAAGGTGAAAATTACTCGCTGGTGGATCCCATGTATAGGGAACTCCTGAAAACTGGGGATTAATTCAACGATCGCCCACCATGAAGGTCTTTGATCTCGTCATCTCGTTTCATGCCCCTGTCTACCCCTCAGAGATAACCACCTTACCTGTTACTGCCTTATCAACTCCCCTGAAAAACTTGAAGTACAGGAACGAGTTAGCTACCGTGGCAACGAAAGCGGCCTCAAAGGGGATCGCGAAGGACACAGCGTGCAACAGGTAGCCGGAAAGCGACGTTGAGGCAGCAGCTGGAATAAGTCTACCAGCCTGATTCGCACCTGTGGCTGTGGCTCTCCTTCCCTCTCCCACCAGGTTCATCATGAGCGCTTGCTGAGCTGGCAACGCTATTACCCTGAGTGGAGTGAACAGCAGATAATCAATTGAGGCTAGGTACCACACCCCAAGGAAAGGAAACAGGAGAACTAGGACAGCTGAAATGGTCCTTGTGGTTATGATCAGCCTTACGAAACCCAGCCTCTCTGTGAGCGCTGGAGTTGCCAGCATGAGGGTGGCCGAAATCACTCCTCCAAGTGAAACTAGGTCCCCAATGAAACCCTGAGATAAACCATAAGCCTCGCTGAAAATTATGGGAATGAAGGGAACGATCAACCCCTGTGATACTCCGTTCAGGATACCGGTGAGGGTGAATTTCTTTATCGTTTCGTTATCTCTCCTTGTTACCTTGGGCTCCTGTTTCCTCTCCCTTGGCTTAAAGTTCTCCTTCACGGGAAGAATGGCCAGCGCAGATAGGGCAGATACCAGAAAGGAGATCACGAAGAGCTCGACATAGCTTGATCCGTTGGCTAGCAGAGCTCCTGCAGAGCCAGCGTAGCTGGAGATAATGGTGAACCAGGAGAATATCTTGGTCCTTTCCTCCGGCTTAACCTTCTCGGTGAGAAGCGCGGTCTGCATGGGGGCCACACTCGCTCCAACACCTCCACCCACTAGTCCCCCTGCTATCCCGAAACCTCCCAGCGCAGAGGATAACATGAGAAGGAAGAAGTTTGAGGTGAGTAGAAGGATGAGGACTGACACGGGAAGGAAGGAGAGTGTGGCCAGAAGTATCTTTTTTCTTCCGTACCTATCAGAGTAAAATCCCAGCACCAGGGTAAGCAGGGGCGTAACGAAGGCCCCCACCCCGAACAATATACCCACCTGCAGAAGGGAGAGATGTAACCCGTGAATGTAATACAATCCAACAATTACCGCCAGAAGCCCGGCGGCGAAGCTCCTTGCAACCCTCGAGATCATTAATAAAAAGACGTCCCGTTTCATAGACTAAATGGAATGAATGAACATTAAATATTTTATGATTAAGGTTCTAAACACTCTTGATGTCAATGGAAAGGCTCTAAACCAGCGTAAAGGGGTACGGAAAGTTGGACGTCATTCCGGTAAGGGCCACCTCCCCGTGGAAAAGCCGTAGAAGTCCTCATACACGATATACTCGAGATGAGCGTCATTCAGGCTCTGAATTAAGGACATGTACTCATCCCTGTTTTCATAAACACATCCCACCGGAATCATGCCCTCATAGTAATCCCTGTACATTATATAGTTCTCTGAAAGTATCTTTAAGGTCCTGCTCGTGGTCTCTGCCTTGTCCTTTTCATCGCAGAGTATGGTTAGGGCGAACATGGTCTTCCCACTCAACTTCGTGGAGTCTATCTGGGGGTAAAGCCAGAACGCCCTCAACTTCACCATGGAGTCCAGGATCCTCTTAACTGTCCTGTATCTAGATTTTCCCTCCCCTTTCATCACCTTATTAGCTATCTTGGGAACAGAAAGTGACGTATCGTCCCACAAAGATCTCAGGATTTTCCTCTCCAGTGAGTCTCTCTCTTTCAAGTTCTTCAGGACCCTCTCTTCCTGATGGGTCTCTGGTTTCACTGAGATAAAGTTCGCCTTAACTATGGTATTATCCATTATCTCCAGGTTCCTGTATTTTAAGGACATGTACTCCAGCTTCTCCCTCAGTGTGGATTCGTGAGACACTATTTCCATGACCACAAGGGATGTATCCGAGGGAGGGCCCGTGTTGGCTCTATAAAAGCTCTCCAGGAATGAGGGAGGTTCCCTTCTCACATCATCGTAAATTGCCTTCACCTCACGGGAGGGAGTCAATCCCAGCAGGATGAACTTGGAGAAACCCAGATAATCCAGGTTGAGGGCTATGTACAGTTTCTCCGATACGAATCCGGCAGATCTCATCTCCTGGAGTCTCCTGTCCACCTTACTGAAATTTATTCCAAGCTTGCTTGCGATTCTAGAGGAGGTGGGGTAATGAAACTGCCTTTCCTCACCGGGAAAATGAAGTAATCTAACAATGTCCCTTGAAGTATCATCAAATTGTAACAATTTCGCCTTTTCTGACACTTTTGTCAAAGTAAATATTAAACTTTGCTCAAGTTTAACGAAAACTTGTCAATTCTTTTAAATTTGAACAAAATGTGAATAATGAAATATCACCTAGCAGGCTTGCAGTATAAATGGCAGGCTCCGTGATGCAAACGAGGCTAATATTTAGAGGGAAATTGAAAACCACTTAGCTTTGGGCAATCATAACTTTAAGTTGGTCTAGTAACCCTTAAAAGATCATATATGCTTTCTGGAACAAAACATTATTGCATAAGAGATTTTATTATCTTGTTAATGAAATAACTAATCATGTGACTAATATGGCTTCAGTAAATGATGCTTCTGGCACAAATCTCAGTATTTTAATCTATATATTTATTATAGCAATCATCGTATTTATTGGATTCCTAAGGAATAGAAATGGGAGAAGGTACCGCCCTAGAAGACTCCTTATAAGGCCAATTATTTATCTTCTTCTTGGATTAATCATTTCATTGGAGAACATTTCCTTTTTACCCTTTGTAATTGTCGCTGTATTTGCCGGTTTCTTAGTCGGAATGAGATATGGGGAATCTGTAACGCTGTTTCATAAAGATGAGCAATTATACTACAAAAGGTCATCGTTTATTTACGGGGTTTGGCTAGTCCTGCTCTTGGTGAGATTGTCGCTTGAATTCCTGTTTCCTACAAACATAACCATTTCCTTAATCATTGATTCCATGCTCATGTTTTCAGCGGGTCTTTTGATAGGAGAATCCTATCATGTTTTAAGAATGGCTAACTTTATGAAGAAAGGATTAATATAGTGAAATAATATAATAAGATTTAAATAAATTCGTTTTAATTTACCATGGTTCAAAGGGTAACGAGCTCAACTTCTTTCCCAGAGCCTTCTCTAGAGCCAGGAAAGTGGCTGGAAGGGCGCCCGTGGTTCCAGCCTCGCCAACACCCCTTGATCCTGAGAAGAGGGATGACCTGAACTCCACGTACTCCGGAGTAACCTTCCTAGGACCTTCTACAGCAGTCAACATACCGCAATCCGCCACTGAACTGCACATGGGGTTACCCCTCTCATCAAACTTCATGGCCTCCATCATAACTTGAGATACTCCCTGAAGAACCCCTCCAATTATTTGGCCCTCCACTTCCTCGCGATTGAGAACTCTTCCCACATCATCCACAGCGTAGTATTCCACCACCCTGAACATGCCCGTTTCGCGATCCAGTTCTACCCTGGCCACATGGGCTCCTGGGGCAAATATGTCCTCGGCCCTATAAAACACCTCCACTGCAATCTCTTTGCTCAGGTCAATCCTCCCACCCATTCTCCTCTTTAGTTCTTGGGCAGCGGCCAGAGCAGCCGAGCTTCCAACAGTGCCTCCTCTTGAGCCGAAACTTCCTATTCCCTCCTTCACTCCCTCACTGTCACCGGTTTTGACCTCGACCTTATCAGGGTCTATTCCCAGTTCCTCAGCCACTAGTCCCTTAAAGGAAGACTCGTATGCCTGACCATGAGCTCCCAACCCTAGGTGAACTATTACCCTCCCATCCCTGACCTCTATCCTAGCGCTCTCTCCCGGTGAGGTCCTCACTATCTCGGTGAAGGTCACAAGGGATACTCCCCTGGATGTTTCTCTAAGCTTTCTGTAGTAATTGGCTGCCCTATCAAATACCTCCCTGTATCCTGCTGCGTCATACCTTAAACCAAGAGGTGTCACGTAACCTGAATCATCAACGAGGTTCTTCCTCCTTATTTCCACTGGATCCATCCCCAGTTCCTCAGCCAAGTCCTCCACTAAGGTTTCATGAATGAGCGCAGCCTCAGGTCTTCCAGCTCCCCTATAGAAGCCCATGGGCGGAGTATTGGTGTAAACCGTGACCGCCCTTACTGAGGCAAACTTTAACTTGTATGGACCATTGGAGAGTCTGGCCACGAACTGAGATATGAAATAGTTTATTCCGTAGGCATATGCCCCCATGTTTGCTATTACCACTCCCTCCATTCCCAGCATCTCACCGGATCGAGTGGCGTAGAGCTTCATGTCAGATACCTCTCCTCTCCCCTGCGACTGGGCGTTGTTTAGTATCTCAGATCTAGTCTCAATCCATTTCACGGGTCTCCCTAGCTTCAGTGAGGCTAAGGCAGCTAAGGCATATTCAGGGTAACCTCCGCTCTTGTTTCCGAAACCACCTCCCACGTTCGGTGGGGAACTGACCTTGATCTTCTCAGGCGGTATACCAAGTAGCTCATGAAGGTCGTTCCTCACCCCGAAGGGAGCCTGAGTGGATACCCTGACGTTTAGTGTGTCTCCCTCCCACCAGCACAGAATCCCCTTGGGCTCCATGGGATTTGTTGCCACCCTGCTCTGCTTGATCTTCCTTCTCACAACCACGTCAGCCTTTTCCTTGAGGGAGAGATTGCCTCCCTGAAGGGGTTGATCCATGAAAACGTTACTCCTGAGCTCCGGGTGAATGGGCTCTGTTTCAAGGGCCCTTTCCGGATCAGTCACGGCCTCTAACTCTTCATAATCCAGAGAAACCTCATCAGCCAGATCTTCCCCCTCATACCTATCCTCAACCACAAAGGCCATCACGGGTTGACCCACGAAGTTCACCCTTCCATTTGCCAGCACTGGCATCCTCACCACCTGAAGACCCTCGGATGGACCGAAGAGTCTCACCGGCATCCAATTCTTTACCTGTTCCCAGGTGAAGGTGAGTAGAGCCTTTTCTGGTCCCGACACCGACTTGATTATCCCCCTCGCTATCGGAGATCTGACCACATGAAGGTAAGCCGTATTAGGGGGAGTTATGTCGTCTATGTATACGGACTTTCCCACTATAATGGGGTAGTGTTCCTTTAACATATCCTATATCTACGCGAAACGCGTATTAAGCTTAACTACCTGAATATTAACTTTCTTTTGATTCTTAAACTTCGCCAATAGGTCTTGTCAGGAGTTCCGATACGACTTTTTTGTTTTCCGGTTGAGGGAAGTGACGTAACTGTGTAACTTATCAATGCCCTAACGCCCCTAGATCAAAACTGCATGATAAACCCAGATCGATTTCAAAAAAGGAAAATAATTAACCATTTAAACTTTAATTTGATACTAATTCTCTGTGTCTAATGCCTATCTCAAGGGTTTTAGATGGTTAGGACCACTGGCCATAGTGTGGGGGTTAACCTATCCCCTGACCAAGATAGTGTCGGCAGACGTTTCTCCCCTGATCATTACCTGGGTCAGATTTGCTGTCGGGGCACTCTTCTTTCTTATCATGTCCGGTTTCAAGGTATCTGCCGGGAGGAAACAGCTCATCACTGCGATCTTCAACTTCACCATCTTCATGCTTTGCCTTAACGTGGGTACCTCGATTTCCAGTAACCCAGGACTTGCAGCACTGATGATATACACTCAGCCAATATTCGTAATAATATTTGAGAGAATGCTGGGAACTACCATCTCTACTAGATCAGTGGTAGGGATTGTCTTGGGAATATTGGGGCTTGCTCTGTCCATCACATCAGCCAGTCTAGATGTGGGAATCCTGATTGCACTGATCGGAGGAATAAGCTGGGCAGTGGGAACTGTGTACTACTCAAGGAACCTTACGGGCGAGAGCGTGCCCAAGCTTAACGCTTTCATGAGTTTGGTGTCCTTACCCGTGGCGCTTGCTGTCACTCCCCTGGACTATTACTTTACCTTCACTCCCCTTACCCTAGCTCTACTAATAGCTCTAGGCGTGCTGGGGCAGGCTGTGGGGTACATCCTCTGGTTCAATGCGTTAAAGGAAATGGGAAGCATCAGGGCATCTGCCGGTTCTCTTCTTGTACCAATTGCGGCATACATTCTCAGCTTTCTAACCCTTGGCGTACTTCCAAGCCTGGGAGAGGCCGTGGGATCCGTGATAACGCTGATAGGAATATATTTGACCATTACGTCAAGAAAATAATGTGGGTCACTCAGTTTTACAACGTGAGGGTGTATTACGGGAGGGGAGTCCTGGACTCCTTAAGGGATCTGGAGATGAAGGAACCCATCGTGGTGACCACCGGGAGCCTCTTGAATTCCTCCCTTCTAAGAGAGGTTACATCCAGGGTGGATAATCCCTTGGTGATAAGGGGACCATCACAGCATACGCCTAAGGCAGAGCTTGAGGTTCTCTCCAAGATAAAGGGAAGGAACGTGATATCCCTGGGAGGAGGAAGCATCATCGATGCGGTCAAGATTTCCTCTCCCGCCTTTCACGTTTCCGTTCCGACCACATTGTCGGGAGCAGAGCACACTGCGGTTGCCGGATACACTGATGACGGCATCAAGAAGACAGTGAGGACAAGACCACCTGACGTGGTCATCCTTGACCCGCTCTCGTTAACAGGGACTCCTGAGAGGCTAGTGGTAACCACCGCATTCAGGGCATTGGATCATGCGGTTGAGGCAAGCTACTCCACGAAGAGTTCTCCCTTTACCGATGCTCTCTCTGCGAAGGGATACGAGTACCTTGTAAACTGCCTCGTGAAATGGGACCTTGAGCTCTGTCAAGTGGGTACCTGGCTGGCCTCACTCTCTTTCATGTATGGGGGTAGAGGATTGAGTCACGTCTTTGGATACGTTTACGGACCAGCCTTCAACATTCCCCACGGCGTCACGTCCTGCATATCCTTGATTGAGGCCGTGAAATTCAATGGTGGGGCCCCAAAGTTGGGTAACGTTGTGGAAACACTGGAGAAAATCCTTGAGAAGTACAGGATTAAGGAGAGCCTCTCTAAGTATACTACCCTTGAGGGGGCACTTACTCACGCCAAGAAGTTGAGTGAGATGACCAATGCCTCAGAAAATCCTAGGAAAATGAGCGTTGAGGAGGCCAAGGAATTCATCGAGACGGTCTATGATTAATCTTTGTCGATAACATCCTGTTTAGCTAGGAGCAATGCTACCTCTTCAATATCATTCCTAACCCGCCAGCATCTTCCGCCACTCTAATCAGCTTGACATTACTCTCCTTAGCGAAATCACGTGGAGCCCTTGTAAAATCCAAGTTATCAATCAATAGCACTCCTCCCTGCCTAAGGTGAGCCCAAGCAATCCTCAACTCAAACATCACGTTCTCGTAAGTATGTTCACTGTCATGAAGGAAAATGTCGATCTTTCCAGCTTGATTCATCAGTTTAGGTAACACGTCCTCACTTCTCCCTATGTACAGCCTCCATTTTCCCTTCAGTTCATCGGGAACAAGAAAACCGACTGGTTTACCGTTCTCTAGGATATCCCTCACATCCACAGAGTAGAGGATCCCCTTTCTCAATCCCGAGAGAATCATTGTTGTGGATACTCCTGGACCCACCCCTGTCTCGATTGCGACCTCAGGGTCCAGATACCTCACAAGAGAGTAGAGAATGAGACGCTTCCTCTCGGTCAATGCGTAGGGAAAACTGGAGCCCAGAACGCTCCCAAGTCTGTCGCTGATCTCCTTTGCCTCTCTCCAGTAACCCTGTAGGTTCACTCCCAGTACTTCTTCCAGTTTTTCCATTGCTGTAGATATGTCATCCGTGTTATTATTCATGAACTATCCAAGGGACGCCACGAAAATAGCTGTGTGAAATTTCATTGTTCCACGAATGCTAAATATTATTCAATGTAAATCGGTAACTAAATAAAATTAATTTAGACATCTCTCCTCTAGGTGCTTCTCATGCCATTTCTCTCTATACCTTCTCTGATAATGAAGGAGAAACTCAGGATTAACTTAATTCGATAAAAACTTTTAAAAATTCGATCCGTTAAATTAATAATCTTTTATTCAATAAAATAGCGATCAGAGTGGACAAATATTTCTGAACTTAGCTAATATATTCCACGTTATGTTAAAATCTCTGGCGAATTGAGCATCCGTAAACGAGGCCTATGCGCCTTTACAATGTCAGTTCGGACCAATCGTTTCAATATCTCCTTTGGTTTGTGGGGTTTCTGGAGTGTGCCCATAGTGTCGTCATAAAGGCATTAATATTTGTATAGAAAGTATTGCTTATGGCCAGGAGGGGAATGAAACCTGTTTATAGGGACGTTACCTGTACCTCTTGTCGAATCACGTGGTTAAGAACAGGAAGATAATGGAGAGGCAGTTCTACCTGTGCAGGGAGTACAGGAGGAAGTGGAGGAAGCGAAACACCATTGAGATAAGAGCGTGAGGGAGAGGGCCCTCAGGATGCTAACGGGATGAGCATGAGATCTCCAGGGTACTTCAGGTTCCCCTGGGCACGGTCTTCATATGGATCAAGAAGTACTGAGGAAAGAAGTACACAAAGCCCGCGGAGCTGTGGAGGAGAGCCAGGGATGAGCTGAACGAGGGCGTGAAGGTCGTGAATGAGATGCGAACCTCAGAAGGTACGCGAAGGCGTTTTACTGATGGGTCTTCACGGGATTCATGTTCTCCAGCAAGGGAATGTACGTCATGTTCTCCGTGGGAGACAGGAGCGAGAATTTCAGGAGCTCGCGCATCTGAGAAGGGGACCTGGGTCACGGACGTCCACATCTCTATTTCCTCCCGGAACACAAGGTGGTGTCACCCGTTAACTCCAACGAGTCCCTCAGGGACAGGCTCGTGAGGTTCAAGAGGGCAACCAAGGTGGACAGGGGCCTTGAGATGATTAGGTACTCCGTAAGTCTATTCTGTGAGAGAGGGCTGGCCCAGAATTTATACCTTAATGACAACATTATGGACACACTCACAAATCGAACCATAACATTTTATACCAATCCCTTAATTTATCATTATGAAATCCGTAGAGATCTCCCTTAAGTACCAGGGTAAGATCGAGATGCTTCCGAAGGTTCCCATCTCCAGCTACGAGGATTTCTCCGTGATATATACTCCAGGAGTGGCCGAGGTCGTGAAGGAGATAGCCAAGGACAGGGAGAAGAGCTTCCAGTTGACCAGCAGGTGGAACAACGTGGGTATTATCACGGATGGGACGAGAGTGCTAGGTCTAGGTAATGTGGGGCCTGAGGCCTCTCTGCCCGTGATGGAGGGGAAGGCCCTCCTCTTTAAGTATCTAGGTGGCGTGGATGCGTTTCCCCTTCCCCTCGCGGTGAAGGATGCTGACGCCATAGTTAACGTGGTTTCCGCTCTGGAGCCGTCGTTTGGAGGGATAAACCTGGAGGACATTGAGAGTCCCAAGTGCTTCTACGTTCTGGAGAAGCTTCAGGAGAGAATGAATATACCCGTATGGCATGACGATCAGCAGGGAACCGCGGGAGCAGTGCTAGCTGCGCTCATAAATGCCATGAAGCTTACTGGGAAGGGACTGGACAGTAAGATAGTGATATTTGGCGCTGGGGCAGCCAACATCGCCACGGTTAGGCTACTGAAAGCATATGGCTTTGATCCCAAAAGAATGATAGTGGTGGACAGGGAAGGTGTGCTTCACGCTGAAAGGAGGGACTTGGACTCCATGATGTTCAATCATAAGTGGAAGTACGAGATTGCGGTCACTACAAACGGATTCAACATCACAGGTATAGATGAGGCTTTCAAGGATGCGGACATCCTCATCTCGGCATCAATGCCAGGACCTAACACGATATCCAAAAGATGGATAGGTCTCATGAAGGATCCCATTGTCTTCGCGTTAGCTAACCCAATTCCAGAGATTTACCCCTCCGACGCGTTGGACGCCGGGGCCAAGATTGTTGCCACAGGTAGAAGCGATTTTCCCAATCAGGTAAATAACTCCCTTATTTTCCCTGGAGTTTTCAGGGGAGTCCTGGACAGTAGATCCTCGAAGGTTGATGATCAAATGGTGATAGCCGGCTCGGAGGCTTTGGCCAAATACGCTGAGAAGAAGGGGATATCCCCAACATACATTATTCCAAGGATGGATGAGATGGACGCCTATTATGAACTTGCCTCAGCTGTTGCGGAAAAGGCCGTGGAGAGGGGATATGCAAGGGTAAAGCTGAGCAGGGAAGAGTTCAGGCTCATGGCCAAGATTAAGATAGAACAGTCAAGAAATAAGATAAAGGCGATTCAAAGTGTTGATTAGAAAGGCCGAACCCAGGGACGTTGAAGTCATAGCTGATATGTTCGAGAGAATGTATGCTCTCAATTCCGAGTTTGATCCCCTCCTTCAGGTGCATGACGAGATCGAGGAAAGACTGAAGAAAAGCCTCTCCGAGGACTTGAGGAGCGAGGATAGCCTGGTGGTTGTGGCTGAGGAGGATGGAAAAGTCATAGGAGCAGTGAGGGTAAGACTAGAAAGGAGAGAGTACTACGTACCGGAGAAGATGGCAGTTATTGAGGAGATCTACGTAATGCCTGGATATAGAAGGGAGGGAGTGGGAGAGAGACTTGTGGACTTCGTGATATCTGAGCTGTCCAGAAAGGGAGCTAAGTCTATTATGGCCCGTTTCCCTGCCAAGAATATCATCGCCGTCTCCTTCTACAAGAAGAGGGGGTTCAGGGAGATACATTATGAATTCATAAAGAAAATATGAGAGGCGTTAGGTTCGGCACAAGGTTAGATCTGGGCAATTATCATAACAAGGAAAAAGTGCCTTACTTGGAGCCTTGCCTTTTCAATTGCTCCAGCTGGTTCCGAAGATTCCTTATCTGTCTCTCCAGTTCCTCAACCGATACCTTCCTCTGCGAAGCCTGAGAAACCTGCTGAGACTGTTGAACCTGCATCTGGGCAATTTCCATTTCCGCCTCCATTCTCCCCTTCTTGAACTCCCCAAGAGCCCTTCCCATGGATCTGAACAACTCGGGTATTTTGTTACTTCCCACGAATAGAACTAGCGCTACTATTATTATGATCGCGAGATCGGATGGTTGCATCGCGACCATTTTCTGTTTCCTCTTACATAGCTTAAACTCAAGAGTGTTAAAAAAGATAACTTTGCAATTTTAGGTCCAAATATTGAAAACAGAGTTCAAAATCTTGTCGTCAATGATGCCGACTGGTTAAGAAGAGCTAATCACCCTGTTAAAGTACTGTGGATGGGTCATCATGGAACAGAGTAGCCCATATTGCTCATAATCACCCTCATGGCATTTTTCCAGAGAACTTCCTCCTCGTGACCATCCACAAACTTCAGTAGTTCCTTTACCTTCATCACGTTCTCGAAGCCCTGAGGTGTCTCTTTAATCCCCAGGAAATCGGTTCCCAGGGAAACGTATTCCCACCCGTACGACTCCCCCACATATCTCAGATTCTCCGCCACTCCCTGAATAGTGGGCTCACGTAAGGTTGAGACAATGGCAGTTATTCCTATCACTCCCTTGGTCTTAACCACTGCCTCGATCTCCTCGTCATCCAGATTCCTCCTGTGCATTTTTAATTTCATCATATTTCCGTGGGATACTATTACAGGTTTCCTAGTGATTGAGGCCACTTCCAGGACTGTCCTTTTTCCTGCGTGGGCAAGATCCACTATAACTCCAAGGGAGTTGGCCAGCTTAACCAGTTCCTCTCCCTCCGAGGTCAAGCCGTAATCCTTCCCTGACATGCAGGAGGAGGCGAACTTATTGTCATAATTCCAGGTCAGTCCCAGGTTCCGAACGTTAAGTTCCCTTAGGAGGTAAATGTCGATGTAATCCCTCAACGCATCAGCTCCCTCCAGGGAGAGGAGGAGTTTCGTTCGTGGCTCGTTCAGATCTTTTGCAGACCTTACTATCTTGACAAGTCCCTTTCTTTCCAGGTAGAGGTAAAACTTGATCTGGTCTATGAGAAGTTCGAAGGAGAAAGTCGTGGAAGGGGTGAACGATCCATAAAGGGAGGTCAATAGATCGGATCTCTCATCCCTTGTGTTAACGTGAGGGAAAATGGAGGCAAAAACAAGGGAATCGAAGTTGCTCAGAAGCTTAAGGCTTGACTGATGATCTCCATCAATTACGTCTATCCCCTGCTGATTGGAGTAGGCCAGATCCTCATGAAGATCTATGAGTTTCATGGCATTTTCTTATGTGATATCCTTAAAAGGGATTGCTGGATCTTACGGTATATGTTTTCGGTCAAATTACCAGAAATCACTAAAAGTCATATTCTAAAATATGATATTAGCGGATATGATGTGCCTAGGTAGTGAGAAGAGCGAGTATCAGGGGTGAGTATCAGGGGGTGCCTCTCTGTTTGGTTAGTATTCATGGTGCATAAATATCATGATTAATGAGGACATATAGTCATGAATACATTTTAGATTTTTAAAATGAAGATCAAGTGAACGTCAAGTTATTCCACGGCTACTTATAGTCTAATGAGTATCATTTAGCCGAGCCAAAAAAGAAGTTTAAAAATATTTATTATACGGAAGATTACAGGAACCAATGGAATTATCCTAGAGATAAACCTCTCATATCTGTATAACGACTTGGGATCCCTACTATTTAAAAGGCGTCATGAAGTATCTATCATATGACAAAGGAGGAGGAATATGGTCATCTGCTGGACAGATCAAAACGCTTTTATGAAACTGCCATCTTCCAGCTCCAGAAAGGTTATTATGACCTTTCCGCCTTCAGTCTGGAGCAGTCATTACAACTCTTCCTAAAAGCCATGATTGTAAGGCTTGGATATGATTACCCCAGGACCCATAGCATCAGGAGGCTCCTGGAGATAATACGCGAGATAACTGGACTGGATGAGATAGCCCGGCTCGAGACTAGGTACGAGGTAGAACTTGGACTATTTGAGGACGTCTACATCACCTCTAGATATATAGCAAGGGAATTTAAGGAGGGTGAAGTTAAAAGATTAAGAGAGGTAGCGGATGAGGTGATGAGAGTTATCGGACAAACTCTTAATTGAGGAGGCAAAGCGCAGGGCTAAGATCTTCAATGACTTGCCCCATTATTTCTCGATAATACTTGAAACCATGAATGAGCTGGATAAAGGGGCTGAGGTGTACCTTTTCGGAAGCGTTGCTGAGGGGAGGCATTTACTTTCCAGCGATATAGACATCCTGGTGGTCACGGAAATCCCGCCTGAAGTTGTGATATCAACCCTGTGGAAAAAGGGTGTGGAAGATCCCTTCGAGATTCACGTGATAAGTAGAAATGATCTTGAACTGTATAGGCGGAGATCTAAACTAATTTCCTTAAAAAGCCTAGTTTAGTCTGGAATCTCACGCAGGACTTAAGGGAATTTTGACGTCAATTCCTAGGAAATGTTATAGGTCCTTTCAAAGGGAAAAAGTGTATATTGACTCAGCGATATCGCTGATCTAATCCTTAGACGTGAGTTAATATAGGAAACAGGCGACCTCGTGATCTTGTGAGACCCTTTTCAGCACAGGCTCAGTAGTCCTGCAAACTTCCTTTGCGAATCTGCACCTGTTTGCGTATCTACACCCCTTGACGGGTACTTCCCCTTCCTGAATAAACTCCAGTTTCCTTATCCTCTCCATGAAGCCCTTGGTGGGAGTTACGTTGAGCAATTCCATAGTATAGGGGTGTAGGGGTTTCCCTATTACTTCCCTCGCTGAACCCCTCTCCACAATCTTTCCCGAGTACATAACAGCCACATTATCGGACATGTACTTTGCCACCAGCATATTATGGGTTATGAGGAGATAGGACACCTTCCTCTTTTCCTGAATATCCAGAAGGAGATTGAGTATCTGGGCCTGTATGGAAACGTCCAGATTGGAGGTCGGTTCATCCAACACGATGAACTTGGGATCGCTGATCAGGGATCTAGCAATGGCTATTCTTTGCCTTTGCCCGCCAGAGAACTCGTGTGGAAATCTGGTCGCCACTCCTGGATCTAGTCCCACTAGGTTAAGCACTTCCCCCACCTTCTCTTCTCCCTTCTCTCCTAAGGGCAGGAGAGGTTCCCTGATTATATCACCCACCCTCAATCTAGGATCTAGGCTCAGGTAGGGATCCTGAAGCACTATCTGCATCTCCTTTCTTATGCTCCTCATTTGAGACTCCTTCAGGTTTGTTATGTCCTCTCCCTTGAAGATGATCCTTCCCTCCTTTATCTTGATGAGTTTAAGAATTGCCAGAGCCAAGGTAGATTTACCGCTCCCTGACTCCCCTATTACAGTGAAAGTCTCTCCTTCTCCTATCCCTAGTGAGACTCCATCAACGGCTCTTATGATCCTTCCTCCCGCGTTGAACTCCACCTCCAGGTTCTCGACCTGGAGCAGGTTAGTATAGGTGGCAGGCAACCTTCCTCCCTCCTAAAACTCTGGTTTCAGGGTCCTCAGATATGCACTTTTCCATGGCCAACTTACACCTTGGATTGAAGGAACAGCCAGATGGCAACTTAAGAATGTTTGGTGGAGAACCCGGTATTGACTCGATTCTCTTCTCGTTCTTATATCCATCAGGGATGGAGTTAATTAGACCCTTAGTGTAGGGGTGCATGGGCGATTCAATTATCTCCTCTGCCTTTCCCTCCTCCACGGCCTTCCCGGCGTACATTACAACGATCCTATCAGCTATCTGCCCCACTAACACCATATCGTGGCTTATGAAGAGAACTGAAAGTCCCAGGTTTTCTCTCAGTTCCGAAAGAAGTCTCATCACCTGCGCCTGGGTTATCATGTCCAGAGCAGTGGTCGGCTCGTCTGCGATAAGGAGTGAGGGTTTCAGGAGATATGCCATGGCAATCATGATCCTCTGCCTCTCTCCCCCCGAGAGTTGATGGGGATACTTCTCCATGATAACCCTGGGCCTCTTAATCCCAACCCTTTCTAGGGAGTCCACAATCTCCTCTTCGTTGTCGCCCTTTGGGGGTTTCCACATTCCAACGCTCCATCCTCTCCTTCCTGACCTGACGTCTATGGCTTCCTGTAACTGGTCACGAATCTTCATGGTAGGGTTAAGGCTCGACATGGGATCCTGGAATATCATGAAGATGTTTGTTCCCCTGTAAAGGTATCTTTGGTCCGTCTTCACCTTGGTGATGTCCCGTCCCTTAAACAGGATTCTTCCCTTGCTTATCCTCGAGTTCCTGGGGAGTAGTCCTATGATGGCGTGGGCGAGGGTACTCTTCCCTGAACCGCTTTCCCCCACCACCCCTACAACTTCTCCCTTTCCCACGTCTAGATAAATATCTCTTACGGCAAACGCTTCCCTTCCCTCCAGGTAATAGGAAACCCAGAGGTCCTCAACCTTAAGCGTTAGCTCTTCTGACGTAGTCTCCACCTCTTGGATCTAGGTAATCCCTAAGTCCCTCACCGAAAAGTGAGAAACCTACAGCCATTAACGTGATAGTTAGGGCAGGGAAAACGGAGGACCACCAATTCCCTGGCAAGGCAGTTAAGCCGTCGTATACCATCCTTCCCAGCTCTGGAGTGGGCGGAGGAGCGCCCAAACCAAAGAAGGCAAGGATAGAGTAGAAAAGGATAATGGTTCCCATGTCCAGCGTAATATACACTATAACAAGGGATAATATATTTGGGATAATATGTCTCCTCATGATCTCCCACCTAGTTAAACCTGCTGCCTTTGCCAAGGTAATGTAGGGCATTCCCCTCACTTGAAGAACCTGACTCCTCACCAGTCTAGCGTAAATCGGCCAATTCACCACAATAAGGGCAATCATGCTGAAGTAGAGCCTTTCCGCCACGTGCGTCTGTCCTAGAATTGTGCTTATGGCCAAGGCCAGCAATATTCCAGGGAAGGCAAGGAAGATGTCTGTGAACCTCATTAATCCCTCATCCACGAGCCCTCCCACGTAACCGGAGATCATCCCCACGAGCCCTCCTATGAGAGCCGAAGCTCCGGCAATGATGTAGGGAATTGCCACATCGTTGGGTAGGGCCGCAAGCACCCTTGTGAAAACGTCTCTACCCTCGCTATCTGTGCCGAAGAGGTGAGCAGTGGAAGGTGGAAGGTTGGCCAAGGCGAAGTTGATCTTGTTGGGATCGTAGGGAGTAAGGAGTTTCAAGTCCAGTGCAGAGATGATGGCCAAGACTATGAACCCAACAATGATTACAGCTCCTGCCAATAATGTTTTACTCGATAACAGTACTGTTCTGGCACTCATACCGTCTCCCTCACCCTAGGATCCACTACGCTGTACAAAATGTCGGCAACAAGGTTAGATATGACCACCACTATTGTTACCACAACCGTCCCAGCTAACAGGGAAGGAGTATCTAGGTCCAAGAGACTCTGAGCAAGGTAGTATCCCATTCCGTAATAATTAAAGATTGTTTCCACCACGAGAGCTCCCTGAATTGAACCCGCGAAGATCACGCTTGACAATGTTATTGTGGGAAGAAGGGAATTCCTCAGTGCATGACGATATATCACGACCCTCTCCCTTAACCCCTTCGCTCTTGCGGTCTTAATGTAGTCCATGTTGAGGGCCTCTATCATTGAGTTTCTGGAAAGTCTAGTTATCCCACCGAAACCAAAGAGGGTAAGGCTCAACGCCGGTAAAATCGCGTGATCCAGGGCTGAAGCGAAGGCGCTGAAATCCCCCACGAGAAGAGCGTTCAGGATGGGCATGTTATCAAAGAACCAGAATGGGTAATACTTTCCGTTGAATGGGTCATATATCTCAAACTTGGGCTCCTTTAACGCCAGTATCGGATCAACTGGATACGAAGCGGGGAAGGCGTGAACGTCGTAGGCTAACACTAGGAGGAGACCCAGAGCCACAAAGAAGGGGGGAACGCTTCTGGTTACTGTGTAGATAATCCTGATGGCATTATCTAGAAAGCCATTGGGCTTAAGACCTGACAGGACGCCCAAGGGAATCTCAATGATCAACTTGAGTATCAGGGATATGACTGCAAGCTCCAGAGTAACGGGCAGGTACTCCTCCACAAGCTGAATAACGGGGGTTTGGTAAAGGGGTGAGATTCCCCAGTTACCTGTGAAGAAATTCTTGACATAATAGAGGAACTGAATGTACCACGGAGAGTTCAGGTGGTAAAGTTGGGTAATTATCTGTATTTGTTCAGGTGAAGCTTCGGGCCCTGCCCAAATGGAGGCTGGATTTGGGGCCGCCACGTTAACCAAGAAAAAAACGAGAACTAATTCACCAAAAATAACTAGAAGTGCTCCTGCCACACGTTTTCCGATTAGTTTGGCCAGCCCCATGTTCTTCCCTAGTATATTGTTGCGTAGAATAATCCATCAAATCCTGGACTGTAATATATTCCCTGAATTCCGTGAGCTGTCACCGTGTATGCAATGAAGTCGTCAAGCCACACGTATTGGGCCTGCTGTAGCGAGAGCTCGGTAATTTCGTTAAAGATTCTTTGAAGCTGAACCGGGTTATCAGTCCTCACTGCCTGAATTATAAGGGAGTTTATCTGCGAATTATCTACGAAAGCTGGGTTACCGTGATGAAGCCTTGCCTGAGACATTAAATAGATTGCAGGATCAATGGGGTTCAGCACAGGTGGGAAATTGGCCGCAAGTTGGAATGCCGGATAACTGCTGGAATTGGGCGGGTTGAGGTAGGACTCCACTATGGTAACTGCAGATTCAGGATTTAATTGCACTTTAATCCCGATCTGAGCTAGTTGCTGTTGCACTATGAGAGCCTCGTCCTGAAGTGCCGTGCTACCTGTCTGGTAAGTTAGCACTATGGTGGGGAAGGGTGTCCCTCCAGGATTAACAGTTGTTCCGTTGGGAAGGGTTAGACTGAATCCTGCCTGAGTTAGGAGATGTATAGACAGGGATGGATCGTAAGTGTAGCCTTGTATTGAGGAGTTATAGAAGGGAAGGGACGGATCGTCAGGACCCACGTAGCTTATGGCCAATCCGTCATAAACCTGTTGCTGGATCTGTGTTGCATTTATTGCATGAGCGATAGCCAATCTGACGTTAGTGATATTGAATGGGTATTGATAAGCATCCATTGCCAAGAAGTCTATTTCTGGATATGGTCCCCACACGTAAACAGTTCCATATGTGCCATTATAGACCACAGGATAGCTAGTGTGACTTCTTATGTAAGAAATACCCTGGGAGCCAATAATCTGCGATAAATCTATTATATCAATCTGAGCTATCTGGGCCTTCCCGGATTGAAGATCACTTATTCTCAGGGCTTCGTTGGTCTGGTAGTCTATCACGATGGTCTTGATCTTGGGGGTAGCCAACATGAAGTTCCTCTGAGACTGAGGAACCTTGGAAGCCCAGTAGTTAGGATTAGCCTGTAGGATGACATAGGACTGACCTATTGGAGTTTCCAACACATAGGGACCTGAACCTAGGGCGTGGGTGGAAAGGTAAGTGTTGGCTGTATCAATCTGGACTCCTCCATGCTCATCCACGAAGACCGGATCTACCACAGCTCCTGCAGAAGTGGACATTGCTGCCAGGAATGCTGAATATGGATATTGCAGGTTAAATTGAACAGTATACGGATTTACCACGACCACAGCCTGATAGGGATAGCTCATGACTTTTTGAATGGTTTGGTTACTCACGTTGAAGTGGGATAGAATATAGGCTAGGTCGTATGCGGCTTGTTCATATGCCTGAGTTAAGTTTGAGGGAAAGGTATAGCCCGCGTACTCCAGAGCTTGAAGGGTACCGTTAGGCAACTCTATGGTACCAGTTGCGCCACTTGGCAACTTTCCTACGAATCCAAGTCCATCATTAACTGATAGTCCCTGGCTAACGTAGACCGAAATTCCAAGGTTGATTAACATGGTCCTATAGACCGAGAACCAAACGTCAGTAGCATTCAGAGGATCGCCGTTGCTGAAGGTTATAAATGGCCACAGGTGGAACACGTAGGTCGTTCCGTTATTTAGTACCGTGTAATTCTCAGCCAATACACCTACAAAACTGGAGGTATTGGTTCCGTTGTAAAACACGAGAGTCTGATAAACGTTCTGTATTAATTCTCCTCCTGCAATATCATAGCTAGATGCAGGATCTACACTAACTGGTGGAGTTGCCTCGTCAACTGTGATGGTTGAGGGTATGGATGTAACGTTTGTCGTGGTCACAGTCACGTTTGTCTTAGTAGTTGTTATGTTCGTAGGGTGAGTAACATTAACGGGCGAGGGAGTAGGTACAGTTGTATGTCTCGATAGAGATATGAACGCTACTGCAGCTATTATAATTATTACTACAATTATACCAGCAACTAGGGTCCGACTTATACCTTTTCTATATTTCATAAGCAACTAGGTTTAGTAGTTATATTAAAACATTATCCCATAAGGGATGTGCCTAACTATTACAGGATTAAAAAGTTTTATTAAACAGTTTATTACTATCATTATAAATCTTAGTATTATAAAGTGAAATATCCAGGGATGTATTTATGTATGTTTTCTTAAAAACCCGACCTTATATTAAAAGTTTCTAATTAAAGGGTAAACTAAGTATATAAGTAGCAATAAGTCAATTTTATTTCTGGCTAATTTTGCAAAATTATCATACTTCAATTGCAATATTATTAACATTTAGCCTTATCAATAAAAATCATTCAAATGACGTTTACCTAGAAGAGATTTTTGTGTGGAATTCTGGAGCATTGTAATGTGATCATGAAACTATAGAACCAGGAATGATCCTCTCTCAAAAACCTTAAGATCTCAATATCTCCAAAATATGTCCCATCAAATTATATGAGATAATATCTAATTTTATATATTTCTAGAAATATTTTCTTTTCCAGATTGTTCTTGATGGATATGGAAATTCGGAGTTCATGGGGACCTCAATTACCGTTCCTATCTTTGACGTTAATGCTCTCTGGAGCTTGTCATAGAACTCTTCATTAGAGCTTACAGTAACTCCATTAAGCCCCATCGCTTCCGCAATTTTTGAGATATTTACCTTAGGAAGTTCTGTAGCCACTGGCTTAGATCCTCTTTCAATCTGTTCCTTCCATATTAATCCAAGCTTACTGTCATTGAAAACAACTATCACTGGATTAACATGCAACTTGTTCACTAGTCCAAGGTCAGACACTCCCAGAAGGAAGCTCCCATCTCCTGTCACGGCCACTACGTCGGCCTCAGGTGCAGCAATCTTTGCTCCAATAGAGCCAGGAACTGCAAAACCCATGCTATCGTAGTTTCTAGAATGTAAAAACCTACCAGTCCTTCTAAACCTAAAGACATCGTTAAGCCACACTCCACCAGCAGCCCCTGCGTCACCTATGAGAAAGAAGTTATCATTTACTGATCTCTCTATGGCCCTTATCACATACAGGGGATTGAGCCTTTCCGACACCGATACTATTTCTTTCTCCACTTCACTCTCTACTTGAACCTTTATTTTGTTAATTATATATATTCTCTCCTCTCTTCCTGCCCTATCCAATTTATGTTCACTTAGGCTTGAAATAAGCGCTTCCAAGCTTATCCTCATGTCACCGAAAAGTCCATCCACCTCTGAGTTACTTGGGTTATCTATATCTATATAAATAATATTGCAATGCTTATTACATCTACTTCTTAGCGCCAGATCCTCAGATGAGCCTACTCTTATACCGACACTGATTACTAGGTCAGACGTAGATATGGCATAGGTTGCGGAAGGATGATCAGACTGCCCAATACTACCAGCATAAAGTTCCCCGTAGGGAAAGGCATCTGGATAATTTCTAGGAACTATAACGGGGGAAGCTAGCAATTTAGCCAGTTCCTCCACCTTATCTTGGACACCTGCTCTTATTACGTATTTACCTGCAAATATAAGCGGTGCCTTAGAAGTAACTATCTCGTTTACTATCTTACTTAAAGGACTTCCCTTGACTGTAGGAGAATCTATTGATAAGTTAATTTTGTGTTCTGGAAACTCTGTTTCTTCATTGAGTACCTTATCCACGACGGCAACGTATGATGGTCCAAATCTCCCACTAATAGAATGTCGATAAGCCTCTATTATGGTAGGCTCTATCTCCTTAGGTTCCTTAACTGTTGCAGTGTACTTGGTAATTGGTTCGAATATTCTCTCTTGAAAATAGGGATCTGCGACTCCATGAAAGGCCTCTGTGGGGCCCTCAGGCGGGTTTCTGGCTGAGACAAGCAGTAATGGAGAATTGGCCGTATACGCTTGGGCCACACCTGTTACGCAATTGGTAACACCAGGTCCTGCGGTCACTAATACCACTGCGGGTTTACCTGTTATTCTTCCAACTACGTCTGCCATTACTACACCGTTACCCTCATTTATCACTCCTATTATCTCTGGAACGCTCTTGTCCAAGTAATCTAGGATAGGAAGAATTTGACTGCCAGGTTCAACAAAGACCTTACTCATTCCCAGCTTCTCTATCACATTTGCTACAATCTCTCCTCCTCTTTTGACTGAAGTAAAAGGAAGAGCCATGTAGTTAGTGCGTTAGGGATGCTTAAATCATTTATGTAATTATGAAGAATAAGGGGAATATGGTAGCATGTGAAGTATGCGAAGATGAAGTCGAACCTATTCAGACTAGACGTTTAACTGAATGATAATAATATCTTGATCTTCTCCCGTAAATACTATAAGACAGATTAAGATATACAATAAGTAGAATTAAGTCGAGCAATAAGACATAGTGTCGTCATGTTAGCCTTTTAAGGATCAGGGATTTCCGTGCGAAATTACCACGTTATAAGGCGAATTTATGTAAGTTTGACGACACTATGCAATAAGACTGCACTGTTTCCCGAGTCAAGATATCCTAGAAAAATACTCCTAGAAAATTACTTTTGATTTAACTCGTTATTTATAATATGCATAAGGTCTCAAGGACCATAATTAGGAGACAATTCAGTGATAATGTATATAATATAACTAGGGAATATCTTCGTTAATTACAGATCTCCTATAGTAGTAAATCTTTACAAAAAATTTCTTATATATCGAAATAAATATATTATATTCACCCGACCTTGATACCTCTCGTTTCCCTAGCTAAGAGCAACGAAACGAGGGAAAGAATGGCTGTAATTGCAAGTATGATACCTATATATATCGAGTTTACTTTACTGGTACCTACTATATAACCTATTAGCAATGACTGTGGGAGAACACCCAAGAGAACACCTATCTGATAGGCCAAACCTGATCCTGAAGCCCTATATTTTGGATCAAAATATTCCGAAAGATAAGAGGACAGCACAGCCACAGCTCCGAAGGCTAATCCCATTAGAATCACTTGGCTTAGCAAAACTAACGAAGGAACTGCAGTATTTACCAGGAGAATGTATGGAATTGAGAAAATTATCGCAATCGCGTAAATGGCAATTAGCAAGTTCTTCCTTCCAACTATGTCAGCTAAGAGACCACAAATTATCACTAGAAATCCTCCAACTATTTCTCCTATTACCGTAGTGAAAGAGGCAAACGACCTAGGTAGTGAGAGGGCCACCGATATATAAGTAATCATCACTGTAATCGCAACGTAAAATGGTGTTTGTGCAATCATATTGATACCTGCAAGCTTAAGGACGTCTGTCCATTTCTCCTTAAATACTTGTAGGGATGGGAGCGAAAGGACTTTTCTCTCGCTAAAAATTTTGGAGAAGATAGGACTCTCCATGAGAGTATATCTTAGAAACGCTCCAATGAGTATTACCACAATACCAATATAGAATGGTATCCTCCAGTAAAAATCCACGAACGATTTGAACCCGTATATACTTAGGAGCAAGGTAGTTAGCACAGCCGCAGCTAATCCTCCTATAGCATATCCCTCTGGAACTATACTAGCCCATAAAGCTCTCCATTTGGAAGTGGACGCGTGCTCCACAACCCAAGTAGTGACACTTCCCCATTCTCCTCCATAGCCTAGTCCCTGAAGTATTCTCGCAATGAAAAGGAGTATGGGGGCTGCCAATCCCAAAACCGCATAACCTGGTACTATCGCTATGATCAATACTCCAACTCCCATAGTTAAGAGCGTAAATACTAGGCTACTTTTCCTTCCAAGTCTATCTCCATAATGTCCGAAAAGAAACGCTCCAAATGGTCTCGCAACAAAGGAAACTAAGAACGCGCCCAGGGAGGCAAGCAGATCCGCAGCAAAGTTACCTTTAGGAAAGAACACATATGGCCAAGCTATGCTTGAGGCGAGTCCTGCTGCTATAAAGTCGAAATCCTCTATTGCAGTACCTATCATTCCCATTGCGGAAACCTTAGCTAGTTCAGACACCTTGGACTGAGCCATCATTTTATGTTAATATTAACTTGTATTTAAACTTTATATTAATGAAGAACTATACATTTTATCTATTAATATAATAAGAAAATGAAATAATAGCTCATAGGATCGTCATGTTAGCATAATTTCAAGATTCTAGAAACTTGATGCAAGGTTATCATGTCTTAGAATGAATTTACGCTAATTTGACCACACTATGTAATGGCTAACTGTCTGTCTATCCATGCTATTGCTTTTCGCCTTGAAAACAGATTTCTATGTCAAAGCAAGAAGTTCCCAAAAGTATACGCACGACCGTAATATTGGAGATCGCACTAGTTGATCTCTTACAAGTTAGATTTTAGAGCCTGTCAGAACCTTCAATATATAACAACATCATCTTAGGTCTTTGTTGAGCCCTTATCTTGTTAAAACGTAATGTAATACATAGATAATATCCTTACAGCGAGATAGGAGTTTCGCCGCCAATCTTGCTTTGAGTTGCAAGTTTCCCTGTAATTGGATCGATAACAGGGGTTTTTTCCCTAAATCGTGGTGGAGGTATATGTCCCCAAAGCACAAGCCTCCTTGGGTCCTCCTCCCACACTATTGGTTGCCAGTTAGGGTTAATCACCATATAATCTCCTGTGAATAGCTCAACTCTATAACCGTTTGGGTCCCTTAAGTAAATGAAAAGCCCGTTAGTGGCCCTATGACGGCCTGGACCAAATTCAATTTGATCAATTCTATTCATGTACCCAAGAATATCACAAACTCGTATTATATCATTCACATCTCTCACTTGAATTGCAATATGATGAACCGCGGGCCCATCGGACCTAAATACAGCTAAATCGTGAGTGTTACCCTTCCTAGTGAGAAATATTCCGTTGGTTTTGCCTTCCTTGGATCTTATTTCTTCAGTAATGATAAACCCTAACTGCCTAGCATAAAAATCTACTTCTTTTTCAATTAATTGTGTATGTACTGTAACATGGTCCAAGCGTAATGGAAATCCTCCCTTTCTAGTTATAAAGTCTTGATGCATTATTTTTTCGCTTTTCATTGAACTGACGAATTCTACAGGGAAACCTGACGGATCCTCCACCAACAGTCCCTCGTTAACTCCCTTTTCATGTTCGATCCTTCTATACCCTAAGTTCTTTTCATCGAGGATTTTCATGATGGAATTTAGCGCCTTTTCCCCATTTACCCAAAAAGCGAAGTGATGCAGGCCAATTTCTTTTCCCTCAGATAACATTATACTGTGATGGAAGTCTTCCTCGTACCCCCTCAGATAAGCCTCTGTGCCATTATCTTCTGTTACAATCATACCTATCACATTTTTATAGAAATCTAGGGATTCCTGAATATCCTTTACCTTCAGGGACACATGAGAAATTCCTGTAATTAAGGTATCTATCATGAGTGAGATTATTTATTACTGATTATAAAAGAATTTCGGTAGTGGTCGTCTTATGAGAGAATTGCATTTATATTGCCAGGTAAAAAAGTCTATAATTGTAAGGTCTACTGAAGAGAGATTACATAAAAATAGATAGATTACATAAAAATGAACTACCTCCTGGAACGCTTAAATACAGCATATCCTCAATTATAGCTAATGAAAGTAGATCACGAAGTCATGACCATATTCATGACATGGAATGAAGTCATGGAAAAGATAAATAATGGTAGAAAAACCTTATTTATTCCGGTAGGTTCAACGGAGCAACACGGTTCACATCTTCCTCTCTACACCGACTCTCTATTAGCAACTCATATATCTACTTCCCTTGCCAAAAGAATGAACGGTTTGGTGGGGCCACTGGTATCCTTGGGATATTCTCCCTATCATCTTCATTTCCCTGGAACGGTTTCCCTCTCATCTCAAACCCTGAAATCAATCTTGTTAGATTACATATCATCAGCCGTAAACCATGGATTTGAGAGAATAATCATTATTCCAGCCCACGGTGGGAACTTTAAAGCAGTAAACGAAGCCATTAACGAATCAGGTTTCAGTAATGTAGAATCTTATCCGGATTTTGAACGTTTTTCCGAAATAATTAATCAACCGGCTTTGAAAAGAGGAATACCGAGGGAATTAGTGGGAGCTCATGGAGGAATCGGAGAAACATCCCTTATGTTATATCTAGAGCCCGATTTAGTTAGATTGGATAAGTTAACCAAGGGTTATGTAGGAAACGTGGAAAAAGCCAGGGAATTAATGAGGAAGCAAGGCATTCATACCGTGTCTGATGTGGGAATTATAGGTGACCCTACTTTATCTTCATCCGAGATGGGGAAAGAGGCCTTCGAGCTCCTAATAACAGAATTATACAGTTATTTTAATAAAACTATAAATAAACTTTAATAATGGTGTTCGCTTAAATAATATTTATAGTTAGATCCTAGAGGTGGTATAGTGTTCAATATCGGTTAGGTGACCTAGTTATCTTTCAGTTAAACATTTAATTCAGCCCCTATTTGGCCTTGTTTTTATATGCTTCATACGCTACTAAAATACATATTCGAAATATGGAACGAAGGCACCTGACATCATAGATAAGTTTTGTTAGCATGAATAGAAAAGATCTAATAACCCCAATCAAATAATACATTCTGATGGCAAGATGGATCTTGATTCTTTGGTAATAGTAGATGAAGGCCTTATTTCGCGGGAAATATTTACGAACGAAGATATTTACCGGTTAGAGCAAGAGAAAATTTTCGGTAAATGCTGGTTATATCTAGCCCACGAATCCCAGCTGAAGAATCCTGGAGACTACGTTACCACGTACATGGGGGAAGACCCGGTTTTAGTAATACGAGGAGAAGATGGAAAGATCGGGGCATTTCTTAACCTTTGCAGGCACAGAGGTACAAAGCTCTGCGTAAGAGACGAGGGAAACTCATTTTTCTTTACTTGTCCATATCATGGTTGGACTTACAACAGCGAAGGAAGATTGACTGGTGTCCCATTGGAAAAAATAGCTTATCCAAATTTGGATAAGAGTGAGTGGGGGCTAATACAGGTTCCTAGACTGGTTAATTACAAGGGGACTATCTGGGGAAATTGGGATCCAGAAGCCCCTTCGTTTGAGGAATACCTAGGGGACATGAAGCCATATTTCGACATGTTTCTAGACCGGTATGACGGAAACATGAAAATATATGGAGGAGTGCACAGATGGATTATTCCAGTTAATTGGAAAATACCTTCTGAAAACTTTATGGGAGATTCGTACCATGCATTATTCACTCATAAATCCGCTGTGGAAGTAAGGTTAAGAAACCCATATTCTCCAAACGATTTTGAGATCTCAACTAAAAATGGGCACGGCTTTGGGGCTCAGGTAGGGGGAACCGGAAGAGGAGTTGAGGCCAGTGAGGAATATAAGAAGATACTGTGGGAGTCCATAGATAAAATAGCTGATAAGATGGGCGATTTTGTAAGGGATATCATGCCATTGGGACATCTCCATATTTTTCCTAACTTTTCAGTACTGGATTTATGGCCATACACCTTCCTTCGTGTTTGGAACCCCAAGGGGCCAGAGAAGACTGAGGTAAGGAGTTGGCTAGTAGTGGACGGAAGGGTATCAGAGGAGGAAAACAGGAAAATAGCAAAAAAATTTGAGTTAGAATTTGGCCCTGGAGGAGTATTTGAACAGGACGATGCTGAGGTTTGGTTCAGAATTTCAGAAACCTTAAGAGGACCAATGGGCAGAAAAGTAAAGCTAAACTATCAAGGTGGTTTGGGAATGGAAAAGGAAGCCAGTTCGGTTCTTGGTCCTAACGCACGTGGAATATTGGGTGCTCCCTTCGGCGAAACAAATCAACGCATGTTTTATAAAAGATGGCTAGAACTGTTAAAGGGATAAGATAATGGAACAATTCCCAAGGCAGGAGATAGAGGATTTTTTATATCGTGAAGCTAGGCTTCTCGATGAAAGAAATTTTGACAAATGGTTAGAGATGTTTACTGACGATGCTGAATACATTGTGGTATCGACTAAGTTTCAAGATACGGTTAGTTCAGAGGGCGTAGCCACTCATGGTAAAAGGGAAATAATCATCTTTGATGATACTAAGGCAAGTCTTACATTGAGGGTTCAGAGACTTAAGACAAAATATGCTTGGGCCGAGGATCCACCGTCAAACACCGTTAGGGTTGTGAGCAACGTATTAGTAGAGCCTGTGAGCAACGTAGCATTGGTCTTTAGTGATGTAGTAATTTATAAGGCAAGAGAGGAGGCTGATATTGATGTAATCATAGCCACCAGAAAAGATGAGATCGTAAGGAAAAAGGAAGAATTAAAAATTAGGAGACGCGAGGCAAGGCTAATTCCACCTGTCCTAAACATCAGGAATATTAGTGTTTTCATATAAGTCCAAGGGGACGCATGGGGCTTGATCTGGTCTCACGTTCATTTCATGTTAAAGACTTCTTATCTTAAATATATCACAAAATGGTTAGCCATGGTAATGAGCCATGACATAACAAGTAAATAAAGTATTAGCTAATCGAACCTAAATATTTAGGATTCTTCTTATATTCTCACTGAATATATATCTTTTGCTTTCGTCGCTTATAATTAATTCATGTATTATTTTGGGATATGTCTCAAGTCTATGTCGTCCTGATTTAGGTCCCCATGGGTAATCGGTGGAAAAAACAAGTCTCTTCGGTCCTAAAACCTCTAGTGCGCATTTAATACTTGCAACGTTTCCCCCTATTGCAGTATCATAATAGATTTTTTGTAACCCTTCTTGGACTCTTTCGGGTGAAGGAACTTGGTTAGGAGTGGAGAGGGAACTTTGATCTAGGGACTCAAATATCCTTCCCCATAAAAATGGTATTACGCCACCCAAATGATGGGTTACAAGTTTAACGTCAGGATATTTTTCTAGAATACCTTTAGAGGCCAATCTATAGATTACAAGAGCTGACTCATAGGGCCATGAGAATATATGAAGAGCGTTAAATTCCCCTTCCGATGGTCTTATCATTCCTGCACATGGATCTATGGGATGAAGAAAAATAGGAGCTTGTAGCGAATTTGCCTTATCCCAAAACTGCTTAAATTCATCCACAGGGGTACATTTGATATGTGACAAGGCCAGAAAGCCCTTTAAGCCCAGATCATTTATAACTCTTTTCATCTCCTCCTCATCTATCTGACCTGCATTGGATATAGCTACCGTGCCAATAGCGATAATTTTTCCATTACTACTTTCTTGTATCTTCGATAGTTCATCATTGAGAATGGCAGATAATTTCCTTTTCATGTCATATGAAATGTCGAAGATATTGGGATCTAGGGTCGGTTGAACTGTGATCACTTGAACGTCTATTCCAAACTTCTCCATGTCCTTTATTCTTTCCAAAGTATCGCAGAAATGCCTATGAACATTACACATCTCTAGGTAATTACCAGAAACATTCGTAATTGAAAAATTACCCAATTCCCTTCCTATCTCCTTAAGTCTTTTAAGATATAATGGGGGATTAATGTGAGTGAAGCTATCTATTATCATGAATTAATATTTGCTTTTCTGTGTTAATTTAATTTATGGTTGACCAGCAAGGGCCATTCAGGTCTCCATTGCGAATTGAATTCTAGTTCCTTCATTTCTCATTATTCAATGTAGGATTAATTGAGTGGAAACGTCTAGATCGTAAAGAAAACGAAAAGTATATGGATATTATTCAATTCTTGTAAAAAATTATCCAAAATGTTGTAGTTATCGGCGATGGCCCAGACGATCTGGGTTAGCCTGTGGGGCGTGTGGCACTTGCCGAACCTCCTCCTCTCCACCAGGGAGTTGAAGGACTCCACCAGGTTGTTGGTGGAGAGGAGGCGCTGAAGTTCTTGAGGAAGGGAGGTGAAGGAGAGGAGACCGCGTTCCACCAGTTCCTTGATCCTGTCAGGTAACTCGGCGAGCAGGCCAGACACGAGGAGGTCGACCTCCTTCCTTTCGTCGCGGTCCAGGCGCCTCTTGACGTGGTTGAGGCAGAGCTGCCTCTTCGCGTCTATTCCCGAGAGCTCAAGCGCGGAGTCCACGGACCTGACCATGTCCGCAACCACGAGCTTGAAGTTGAACTTCCTCCACACCCTTGCAAAAAGCCTCCAGTAACTCCTCGCGTCCTCCTCCTTAGCCAGGAGGAAGTCCAGCACAGCTCTCCTACCCTCGCGCGTGACGCCTGTCACCAGGAGGACTCCCTTCCCCTAAGCTTGACCCACTTCCCGTCAGCTATCACGTACCGGAAGTCTCCCTCAACCTCAAGCTCAGGGGTCCAGAGCCTCGCGTTCATCTTCCCTCCCAGCACTGAGTAGAACGTGAGCAGCTTCCTGAGCACATCTTCCTCCTCCCTCAGCAACTCCCTCTCAACCCCCGTCCTCACCCTGCCCTTCCCGTCGTACATCACGGGCAACCTCACGCTCATCCACCTGAGCCTGTACTCAATCCTCCTGCCCTCCATCACCACCGAGAAACCAGTTAGGAACCTGTACCTCGCGTAACCCCTCCTCTTGATCCTCTTCCCCCTCGCGTACCTCGGGCTTACCTCCTCCGCCTCCCTCATCGCTAGCTCCTCGATCTCCTCAACGGGTTCATGAGCCAGTGCTTAGGAAATGTGGGGTCGAACACGATGTGTATCAACTCCTCCCGGAGTTGATACGCGGGTTCGATAGTTAGCTTAGTCATGGTATGACATCGTGTTCCCCTTAAAGTATTACTGAAAAATGATAGATTGATTTTGATCATCTCACGTAGATTAACTAATTACAATTCGCAATGGAAACCTGAATCGCCCACCAGCAATGTTTCCGGCGGATAATTGGCGATAAATGAGGAACATTAGGCTTTATAAAATAATTCAATTTAACATTAATGCATGTAATATCAGTTAGGTAGCTGTAAGGCTATATTTCTGTTAAATGTCCATTTGCCATCGATCTGGCCTTGTTTTCGGATATCCCGCACATTAATTTTATGTAATTTTTCGTAACAACGCCCACAGCTTATAACATTTACTAGAATTTCTTGGATGCTCTCATAGTGTAGTCATGTTAGCATATTTTTAAGGTTCAAGGAGTTCAGTACGAACTCTCGAGGTCATAAGACGAATTTATGCAAATTTGACGACACTATGGATGCTCTGAACCTTCACATAATCCCTTCTACACAGGTTTAGGTTGGAAATTACTGGAAATATCGGTTAATATCTCTAAGCTAATTAGAATGAACTTGCAATCTAATTAACCGTCAAAAGTATATGGTAGCTGCTGGGAACCATAAAATCTTCTTTAACATTTATATGGCCTATGTGAAAATGAAAGGGCTTTGTTTATAGATACTCCGCATATTGCCTTAGCGAAACGGAAATCAGTGGTTTATTTCGAAATACTATATACCACAAATCCTATTATATTATTGGGCAATAAAATTTAATAGCTAAAGTTGCAGGATTGAGATTGGTGATGATTTAAATGGAGCAGAGTGATGTATCTCCTTTCCTATATAAAATGTTCAGGAGGCAGCTCCAAAACTGTAAGTTAAGAAGTGACGAGTCCTTAGCGGTAGTTACGGACCTAACAAGTAGGAGGGATTACGCTGTGGCCGCAATGGCTGCAGCATCAGATATGGGATCCGACACCTTCCAAATAACAATTCCCAATTGGGGTAGAGGATGGTATGATGAAAGTGGAAATATAGACTTAGGAGGAATGCTGGCCCTATCTAGGTCGGTCATTAACTCTTTAAAGGGAGTTAATCTAGTTTTGGATCTTACCCTTGAGGGTTTCATACACACGCCAGGAAGAGTTGAATTGGTTAAATCGGGCACAAGAGTACTAAGAGCAGGGGCACAATCACCGCAGGTACTCAGTAGACTCATGCCATGGTCTGATGAGGAAGCTAAAATGATGAAAGAAAGGGTACTTAAATATGCCTCCATGCTGAGAAATGCCAAGGTCATGAGGGTAATGTCGCAAGCGGGAACAGATTTCACAGCTATACTTTCCCCTAATACTACCTTTGCCTCATATGGTTTCTCCGATGAACCCGGAAGGTGGGACGTTTGGGGTCAAAATATGGTGAGTAACTATCCCACGGATTCTCACGGTAAAGTAGTCATAGATACTGGAGATTATAACGTTACACCCTTCGCAATGTATCACACTGGGAGGATCGAGTTAATTATCGAAAACAACTACGTCGTTGATGTTAGGGGAGATAGCTTTGATGCCAAGCTAATGCGTGAACATTTAGCTATATACAACGACAAGAACGTGTATGCCGTATCCCATGTGGGATGGGGGTTAAACAAGAAAGCCAAATGGCCCAACATGGCCACCTATGACAGATCGCCAGACACTAAGGGAGTGAGCGGAGATGAGGGAAGGGTGTTCTGGGGAAACTTTCTATTTTCCACAGGTCCCAATCACCATATTGGAAGATTCACTAGGAACCACTACGATATTGCCATGAGGGAATGTACCATCTATCTAGATGACAAGCTGGTAGTGGATAGGGGAAGAGTCTTAGGAGATGAGTGAGCGGGGAAAGGCTTTGCAAGAGCTATCGGGTAAAGTATCGCTTGTGGCAGGAGCGCTGGGTGGAATAGGAGAGGCCATTTCCTCAAAGCTAGCAGACATGGGATCGGATCTGATCCTTGTGGCTAGGGACTCTAATGGATTGACGCGTTTAAAGGAGAAACTCATGGAAACGCACAGAGAAACAAGGATATGGACCTATCCTATGGACCTATCCTCCGTGGATGAAGTAAGGGGTAAAGGCAAGGAAATCGTATCAACTTCAGGTAAGGTTGACATACTAGTTTACAACGCTGGTGTGAACTCCCCACATCACTTCCTTGACTTAGACCTAGAAGAGTGGGAGACCATTATCAACACCAATCTCAGGGGCGCATTTCTGCTCCTGAAGGAGATAGTTCCAGAAATGATGACCAAGAAATATGGAAGGATAGTTATAATGTCCAGCATAGTGGCAAAGACAGGTGGACTAGGCAAGGCCAATTTAGCCTATACGGTTTCCAAGGCTGGACTCCTGGGATTAACAAGGAATCTAGCTAAGTACTTAGCGCCCTATAACATTACCGTAAATGCGGTGGCTCCATCCTTTATTGAAACTGATATGCTTCGCAAGACTGGATTTGATCAAAGATTGGAGGAACTAAAGAAACTCCATCCACTCGGTAGAATTGGAACCCCTGAGGACGTGGCAAATGTTGTGGCGTTCCTAGTTAGCGATGCAAGCTCCTTTATAACTGGCGAAACCGTAAACGTGAACGGCGGATTGCTTATGGATTAATTTTCCTCAGGAAACTTCCTATTATCTTTCTCTCGGCATTCCTCAAATGATATATAAGGGTAGACTTCTTTACACCGAGTAGAGATGCTAATTCCTCGGCCTTAACTCCTTTAGGGTACTCAAAATAGCCCATATCGAAGGCTAGATTCAGCGCGGTGATTTCTGAATCAGTAAGACCATTTAAATAGTTTCCTACATCACTTATTGTATAGGATTCTATTTTCGCACTTCCTCTTAGATCACTTATAACTCTGGATATTTGATATTCGTATCCCAAGAAACTCCATTTCTCCCTACCACCGACATTTGACATATTTAATGCTAGGACGTTATTCATGTTAAAAATCTCTAAAATGGATCCACGATAACCCACTATCATATCGACTAGAAATTTATTATTTAATCTTGAGATATTATTTACCTTCTTTATTTTAGTTCCGTTTAGCATGAAGATCTTTTCTAGATCCTTTTTATTCATAAGCATGAATACCCTTATCTTGTTATCTTCTGGATAATATACTCTCCCTAACGATTCGATAACAGACTCTTCGATATATGATGTCCAACAATCCTCATGAAATACGTTCATGTCGACACGCTTCAAAGGAAACTTTGTGTGATCGCTTTTCATGCATAGAAGTTTGTACCAATATATATATAAATATATGTTATAAACATGTGATATTTTCCTTTTTCATATATGAATAGCATTTCCCTGAACTTGACGTCAGTGCCTCGGCCCTTGAAAAGTTTTTTACCAGGGTAATACGAGTTTTGAATAATGAGAAGGGGTAAGTGGCTGAGGAAACTGAAGGAGGCGCTAAGGTGGAGGAGGGATTACCTGAACGCGCTGAGGGATGCGCTAAGGAAGTTCAGGGCTGACGTTGTGAGGAAGCTGCTTTTGGCTGTGATCTCGGAGAGGGGAAGCCTAGCGAGTATGGCCGAGGCCCTGGGCTTCGACTACGAGAGCGTGCTGGGCAAGCTTGACGAGCTGGCTGACGTTGACCTGCTCCCACCTGTGAAGCTCCTGGTTGGAGATCATCCAGTGCAGGTGGCGGTGGACGATACCTTCGACGAGAAGGCCTACGCCAGGGCCATGCCCGTGTCCAGGAACCTGGCCATGTTCTTCTACTCCAGGGTGAAGGGGACCTTCATCCCCGCCATCCAGCTCCTGGTGGTCACGGTGAGGGACCTGGTCACGGGCGAGGTGTACCTGGTCCACGTAGACGCGTACGTGGCCAGGAAGGTGGCCGAGATGGCCAAGGCCGTGGGACAGGACCTGAATTTCTCCACGAAGGTGGACATGACCCTCCAGGTCCTGGACAGGTTGAGGAGGGAGCTCAACGTACAGGTCATAACCTTCGACTCCTGGTACGTGAACGGGAGGACCCTCCTCTCAGACGTGGTGTCCTCCCTCAAGTCCAGCGCACGGGTCGTCGAGGGTGACAGGTCCGTGCCCGTTGGACTCCTCCCCGAGGGAGAGCACCACGTCACGTACCTGGGAGTCCCCGTGAAGTTAGTTGTACTGGACTATAAGGGTTACGGCAGGAGATACCTCTTCTCCACCGACCTCTCCATGTCCCCTGAGGAGATACTCACCGCATGGGAGAACAGGTGGGACGTGGAGGTGGTGATAAGGGAACTGAAGGCTCTGGGCCTGGAGAATGGTTCGTTCAGGACGTGGAGTAAGAACCTTGGTTACGTCAAGCTCATCTCGATCACGTTGAACTTCCTCCTCTCCCTGAGATACGTCCTTGGGGAGAGCCTGGGAGTCGTACGGCTCTCCCGCCTGCTTAAAACTCTTTACCTCGAGGTTGGTGATGTCAAGAAACTGTTCAGTCTAAGGTAAGTTCCGAAAAGTGCTATATGAAATATTCGGTAAGTTACACGATGATTATCTTTTCATTGATTATCTCATGACGAGGCTCATTCAGGTTCCCCCTTGTGAATTATAATTAATCTACGTAAGATGGTAAAAACGATCTGTTATTTCATAGTGTCATCATTAAGGTACAAATTCTGGCACCAGCCCCCTCTCCCACAGAACGAGACCTACGGAGTACCTCATCATATCAAAGCTCCTGTTCACTGCCTTGGTTGCCCTCTTGAACCTCACGAGCCTGTCCCTGAGGGACGAGTGGAGGGACTCATTGGGGTTAACGGGTGACACGACCCTGTGCTCGGGGAGGAGGAAATAGACGTTGTAGTCGTCCGAAACCCAGGTCCCCTTCTCGGGCACGTACTGCGCGAGCTCCTGAAACGTGTTCTCGCTCCTGTCTCCCACGGAGAACATGACGTACATTCCCTTCCTGGAGAACACGAATCCCGTGAAGACCCACAAGTAAAACGTCTTCGCGTTCCTCCTGAAGTAGGTCCACATCTCGTCCACGACCTTCACGCCCTCATTCAGCTCATCCCTGGCTCTCCTCCACAGCTCCACGAGCTTTGCTCATTCTTCCCTCCGTACCTCTTGATCCACGTGAATACCATGCCCAAGGGGACCTGAAGTACCTTGGAGATGGCCCTCATGCTCATCCCGTTCGCGTACATCCTGAGGGCCCTCTCCCTCACGCTCTCATCGTGATGGTGCTTCGCTCCCTTCACGTCTTCCCGCACTCCCTGCACAGGTAGAACTGCCTTCCCGTCACCTTCCCGTTCTTAACCACGTGATTCCGCACGAGGGACAGGGAACGTCCCCGTAAACAGGTTTCCTTCCCCTCTTGGCCATAAGTAATACTCCCTATACAAATATTTATACCTTAATGACGACGCCATGGACACTTTCGTGTATAAACGTTAAGAATATAGCTCAAATAAACATATTACTAATGAAGGTTTGTGAGGAATACGTTATATGAATTAAGCTTTTCCATTCATCATGACAACTGTTGGACAACATTTATAGGAAATTATGTTATTGAAAATCTTTCGCGTTTCGTAAATTTGGAAAAGGGTTATGTTAGAAGTACTATAATATTGGAAAAGAAACATAAGGATTTAATTTATACAATAAAGAAACATAGGTCATACATCGACTATTATTCGCTACATACTTCCGGCAGATATGTGATATTTGATTTCAAGAAAAATACCCATCGTGTATTGGAAGCCATACTTTCGTTGGACGGATTAGTAGTTGATGATTTTAAATATGATGGGAAGGAATTTTGGAAAGTGTTAATATATAGGGATAAAATCAATGAGCTTTTAGATATATTGAAGAGCGAAGGGGATATCCAGGTTTTAGGTATGAAGGAGTATGAACATAAAGAAGACGAATTAACTCCACAAGAGTTAAAAATACTGAGTCTAGCATTTATGCAAGGTTATTTTAACTTTCCAAAATCCATAAGAATGGGTAAACTGGCCAAATTCTTAGGTGTTAACAAAGCCACTGTCGCTTATCATTTGAGGTCGGCGGAGCGTAAAATGATCAACAGATATCTAGAGGAATTGAGATTTAGGAACATTATTCAAGCTAAAAAAGACTATGAAACCTAACTCCTCCTGTTTATCCTCCACGAAGTGTAAAGGGTTACTCCAAGGCCCTTGTAGCTGTATCCTCCTTGACGAGTAATACTCCTATCAAGCCCAGAACACCGTAAATCACACTTACTAATGCCACGTAAGGCCAACCTATTAAATAATTATCATTAAATTGTTGAAGTATAAACGTCATTATTATTGGTGCTAATCCTCCAGATAAAGGTGTTGCAAGATTTATTGCAAACGACGTCGCCGTGTATCTATATTTTGTTGGAGTATATTCAGCATAAAACGTTGGCATTACAGACCATCCAAATAATTCTATAACATAATATGCAGCAACGGCAAGTATAACTAAAGATGGAACTCTTGTATTCATTAGAATGAAGAAAGGAAAACTAAATAAAATGACTCCAATGGGACTAATTATCATGATCTTTTTCCTGCTTCCTATAACATCACTAAGATACGCTGCTACCATTGTTCCAAATACTGTAGCTATAGCTCCTATCATTACTGCTAAAGTTGCAAAGCTTGAATTAAAATGAAGAAATGATTTTATATATGCTTGACTGAAGCTAATTGCAATATAGAAACCTGCACTGGCCTCTAGGAATATCATAGCCATGATAAAAACTTTCTTCCAATCTTTTTTCATCATGTCAACAAATGGTATCTTCGATATTTCTTTTTTAGAAAGCAACTTGGTGAAGAGTGGGGTTTCATAGACTTTATATCTTAAAACAGCTGCAGTGATGGCTATTACAAATCCAATATAGTATGCTATTCTCCATCCAGAACTTAAAAATACCGGCTCGGGTAGTCTTTCGAGTAATAAGAAAGCGACATTTCCAAGAATAACGCCAAACTGAAGCCCTTGCTGAATCCAACTTACCCAGAATCCCCTGAACCTTTTAGTACTTACGAACTCAGTTAACATCGTAGCTGCCCCACCCCACTCGCCACCTATCCCAAGTCCCTGAAGTAGCCTAAAAAGAGTGAGCAAGATAGGTGCCAGTATACCTATTTGGGATAAAGAAGGATCTAGACCTATACCTAGAGTGCCTATGCCCATAGTTAATAATGTCCATACTAGTGACGATTTCCTCCCAATTTTATCTCCAAAATGACCGAATAAAATTGATCCTATAGGTCTAGACAAGAAACCTATCCCAAAAACGGTAAAGGATAGGAGCAGTGCTGTAGCGGGGTTAGAAGAAGAAAAGTATATTTCAGGCCACACTATTGCTGCTGCTGTTGATGACACTACAAAATCATACCATTCAAGAGACGTACCTATATTAAGTACGGCTGTTATTTTTACAAGATCTTTCCTTGCAAGTTCTCCTCCACTCATTTCAGCACCTCTTAATTCAATTTGAGCATAAAAATTTAAAAATTAAAATTATAGAATTTCTTTGAATTCAAAGATAGAATATTCATTAAAGATTCTTTTCCTAGCTCACTTTGATTCTCTATGAAGTTCCTTACTGCACCAATCACCATTTCTTCATGGCCATAATCTGTGGCAAAGACTAATTGCGATCCTATACCCATTTTTCTTATCATATATTCCAAGATATCTGTAGGTTCTTCGGCCTCAACACTTACATATATATTTCCTGACTTCAAGTATTCTAATGGCTGGGCCTTAGGAAGCTCGTTTATACCATAATATTCCTTTGCTATTTTTATGGATGGATGCTCATATTGCTCGCTGTAATAAAATATCCAGTAGGGAAGCCAAGTGGATCCGGCCTCTGCCAGCAAAACTTTGATGTTAGGATATCTATCAAAGTAACCTTCACCAATTAGCAATGTGAGTAATATTTCCATGGTTATAGAGTGGGTCATAACTCTTGAATAAAGATACTTTCTCCCTAGCAAAATCCATGGTAACGGCAGTGAGGATAGAGAGTGGATGGTGACAGGAACATTAAGTTTTGAGACCTCTTTCCAGAACGGATCGAATGAAGGATCGGCAACTGTTTTTATTCCGTTCCCCACTTCACCTTCACCAATAACTATCGGTGGAATTGCAATTCCGGCATAACCATTGTAGTTTACCACTCTATGTAGCTCGTCGATGGCAAGTCCGACATCCTGTAATGGCACGACATAATTAGCCTTAATCCTTTCAATGCTTTCTAGTTTATCTGAAACATATTGATTGTATGCCCTGCACAGTGAGGCAGCGTAATTAGCATCCTTTATCATAGCTATGGGTATAGCTAGCGTAGGATTCACAACCTGCATATATACTCCCATCCTATCCATGTCCCTAAGTCTTCCCTCTATGTCATCTAACGAGCCGTCCCTAGCAGACGGTGTCTCATTGTGCATATCTATTACTTTACCAAACCTTGGATGATCAAAATGCTGAATTAGACCTTTGACGGGACCTGGTCCAGGCGCTCTTAACGGCCTCGGTACTAACATACCATCAATCACCCAATATCTGGTTCCAAACTCCACATCTTCTACAACTTGAGGTAACTTGTACTTTGAATCCAGGTATTTTTGGTAATGCTCAAGCTTCTCAACTATATGTGCATCTGCATCTATGACTTTTATCTCTTTATTAAAGATACTTTCCAATTTTTCCTTCTCACTCATTTTGTCTTCCCAATCATAAGCTAGACAAAGTCGTAAAAATAACATTCTCAAACGACGTTTAAGGCCGTTAATGACAAAAATGGGTTGAGATCGTTCCCGAAAGCATTATACTTTCATAATTTTACGGGGAAAATAACATAGTTAAACTGCTTCAGAGTGTCGTCATGAAGGTATAAATATTTGTATAAAGAGTATTACTTATGGCCAGGAGGGGAAGGAAACCTGTCTACGGGGACGTTCCCTGTCCCTCTTGTGGAAGTAATCACGTGGTTAAGAACGGGAAGATAAGGGGAAGGCAGTTCTACCTGTGCAGGAAGTGCGGGAGGAAGTTCGTGGAGGGAGCGAAATATCGTTACGATAGGAGCGTGAGGGAGAGGGCCCTCAGGATGTACGCGAACGGGATGAGCATGAGGGCCATCTCCAGGGCACTTCAGGTCCCACTGGGCACGGTATTCACGTGGATCAAGAGGTACGGAGGGAAGAAGTACGCGAAACTCGCGGAGCTGTGGAGGAGAGCCAGGGACGGGGCTACCCCATATTGTTGTGTAGGAAAATATAAAGAACCCGCGTTATAAGCTTTCATGGTCCGTCACCTGGAAGCGGGCAGCGTGGAGCTGGCGAAGGTGGTAGGAGTGGTGCCTGATGACCGACATGGGACGCGACTTCCACCTCGCGTTGTTTCCATGGATAGCCACGAACAGGTAGGTCTCCAGGTAAAGGAGGGACGGGAAGTAACCTCCGAGGTCGTCCTGTATCCCGTCAAGGTAGGAGTTGAAGCTCTCGGAACTGTTGTTGGTGTAGATGTAGTGCCTCACCTCCCTGGGAAAGTTCAGGAAGGTGTAGAGGTCTGAGGCCTCAAGGAGTCGCCTGGCTCGCCTGGGCGAGTAGGGCTCCACTACCTTGCTGAGGGACTCGAGGATGGCCTTTCCCTCCTCAACGTTCCTGGCCGACTTGAGGGGAGATGGGAGGAGACCTTCTCCTTCTCGCCGTCCGGAAGCGCCCTGTACAGGTTCCTGGCCAGATGAACCAAACAGAGCTGGTGCTGGGAGGAGGGGAAGAGCGTGGAGATCAGCCTGTCCAGTCCCGGGAAGTCGTCCGTGACAATCACGTCAACCCTGCTGACTCCCCTGGAGATTAGCCCGTTGAGGAAGTGCCTCCACCCGTCTATATCCTCGTTCTCCCTTATCTCGTAGTCCAGGACGAACTTGTTTCCGTCCAGGTCGACGCCGATCGCCACGTATACTGCTTTCTCCTTCACCACCTCGTTCTCCCTGACCTTGATGAACTTCACGTCCGCATACACGGCAAATAGGTCGTGGGGGAGAGGAGTGGATTTGAACTCCATCAACCTTCTCGCTATTCTCTCGACCACCCTGTCCATCACCTCCGGGTACTCTATCCCCCTGCTCCTCAGGACTGCCTTGACCTGGCCTGGGGACAACCCCTCCAGGACCAGGGCCTCCAGGAACTCCTCGTAGTCCTCGCTTGTCCTCTCTCCCTTTTCAGGCAAAATCCTTGGCCTGAAGCCCTTCCTCCTCGTCCTCGGAACCCTCCTAAGCTCGTCGTCCCTGGTCCTCAGGTACCTGAAGTACGTCCCGTTCTTCACGTCGTCGTGCTCCTCCAGGTACGCGTCCCTCTCCGCCTCCATTGCTGCCTGGAGCACAAGCTCCTCTATCTCGGTGAGGGACACGCCCTTCTTAACTGCCTCCTCCAGCACTGCCTTGGCCTTGGCCTTTACCCTCTCTGCTTCCGGACTCATGGTATTACCCCTTCCGGGGATATTTTTATTTTTTGCCATTATTTTTCACCTCGTACTCCACAACTAACCGGGGTAGCCCCAGGGACGGGCTGAATGAGGGCGTGAAGGTCGTGGACGAGATGTGGACCTACTTCAGGAGGAACGCGAAGACGTTTTACTTGTGGGTCTTCACGGGATTCGTGTTCTCCAGGAAGGGAATGTACGTCATGTTCTCCGTGGGAGACAGGAGCGAGAACACGTTTCAGGAGCTCGCGCAGTACGTGCCCGAGAAGGGGACCTGGGTTTCGGACGACTACAACGTCTATTTCCTCCTCCCCGAGCACAGGGTCGTGTCACCCGTTAACCCCAATGAGTCCCTCCACTCGTCCCTCAGGGACAGGCTCGTGAGGTTCAAGAGGGCAACCAAGGCAGTGAACAGGAGCTTTGATATGATGAGGTACTCCGTAGGTCTCGTTCTGTGGGAGGGGGCTGGTGCCAGAATTTATACCTCAATGATGACACTCTGAACTGCTTTCAAGAGCTATTAACGTAGACCTTTATGTATTCCCAAGATACCGAACAAATAGTATCTTCACAATAAAAGCGAGAACATGTTCGCTTAGGACTCACCGAAAGAAAAGGTAAGAAACTATAACTTCATTTCCCTGATTAAGCATTGTGTTTTTGGAAAATCCACTCTAAACCTTTATTTAAGAACTATAACTAATATATTCTTATGAAGTCCTATCCAACAAGTTTGGTCAAGATTACTGTAAGAGGTATTCATGATAACTGCTGGAGTACAGACAAAAGATTAACTAAGGGCATTAAAATCCTTGATTTTAGAATAATTGATGATAATCATCTCAGAATGCTTGTGTCAGTACACAAGGACAATATAAGCATCCTACTACGATTACTCAGGGAAACATACAATCTGTTTATAGTTAATGGAGTTTCTGCGTATGGTACAAATAACTATATTGTAAGCTTTGTTAAGAATATTCACGAAATTTCTATACCTAAAATGATTGACATGTATCACGGTTACTTTCTGGGTAGTATTTACAAGAATGGTCTTGAAGAATGGAGATTTGTCTTACCCGAACGCGAGACAAGGATTGTTCTTTCAGAGATCAAAAAGATCATGAGCCAAATGGAAGTAGAAGAAGACAAATATGAACCTGTTGAACCGATCGACCTCAACGATAAAGAGATAGAAATCTTGAGAGTTGCTACCGAAATGGGCTATTATGATAATCCTAAGGGAGTAGACTTAGAAGAAATTGCAAGAATATTGCATATGTCACCATCTAATGTTAACTATCATTTGAGAAATATAGAAAGAAAAATTCTAGTCAGTTTCATGAAAGGACACGGTGCCATATCCCGTGTGAATGAATAGTATTTATTTTCTTACGGATATAAGCCAATCAAAATATGAAAGTTTTGTACTTTTATCTTAGCGATTTATTTTTAAGATTAATATACTGTATATAACTTACTAACATCTTTCAACGGAATCATATTAATAGAGAACAAAATATGAACTAATCGCATTATAAAATACTAAGGATATTTCAGCAATAAATCAATAATGAAGATAAAGTACACTTTCTAGTCCGCCTTGTTCAATAACACTTCGGATTTATACTTCTCTTCTATAAGGTTATCACGTTTATTTGGAACTTTTTATTGATTTAGCCTAAAGTCCATGGTACATAGCGAACTAGATCATACAATAAGAGATATGCTTGATGCGCAAATAAAAATTCATGCCAATAACGCTATCTTCGTCAGTTGGAAATCTCCGTGTGCTCCATCTAGAAAATATTAATGAACCGCTCTCTCCCTAGTTATTTTTACAATATATTCTTCCATTTCCGTTGGACCCATATCACCTCTTTTTACATCTAGCACTAATTTACCCTGATCCATTACAAGGATTCTTGTTGCTATAGAATATACATGGTATATATTATGGCTAACTATTATTGCTGATGCGTTATCTTTATAGGTTTCGTTTATTACTCTTTTTACGAAATTCAATACCTCGTTTGCCTCATACACTGATAATGCACTTGTGGGCTCATCTAATAGGATGAGACTGGCATTAAACATAAGAGCCCTCGCTATTGCCACTAATTGTCTTTGTCCTCCTGACAATTCTCCAGCTAACTTATCTGGGTCTACCTTGATCCCTAGGGATTTTAAAAATTTTTCACTCTCCTGTTTCATTCTTTTCTTATCTAGAAATATCCCTTTTTTCTTCTCAAAGGATAGATATATGTTCCTATATATGGGCATTGTCGATATCAAAGCCAAATCTTGATAGACAATCTCTATCCCTGAAATCCTAGCGTCATAAGGGGACTTAAAATTTACCTTTTCTCCTTTAAAGTATAGGGAACCCTTGTCTGGTTTATGATAACCGGCTAATAACTTCAGTAAGGTCGACTTTCCTGCACCATTATCGCCCACTAGTCCAATTATTTCCCCATAATCTATCCTAAACGAGACATCGTTTACTGCTGGGAAATCCCCGTAATACTTGTAAAGGTGATCTGCAACAAGTAAAGGCTTGCCTTTTTGTTTCTCGTTATTAATGTAATCCACAGTCATTGTACCCACCTTAAGTTTGAACTTTCCTCCTTAATAATTTTTCATTGACAATAGCGATTGATACAAGCAGAGCACCTACGAATGAATAGTAATAATATGAAGGGACCCCAGCAAGTACCAATCCCACGTATATTGCACCTATTGTTAAGGCGCTAAACACTGTGCCTTCTACGCTTCCAACACCTCCAAACAGAGACGATCCCCCTATAACCGCAATTGCTAGCACAATAAGGGGTAGGTCTTGTCCCTCCACAGGTGATATGGTAGTATAATAGAGTAGGGACATTATTCCCACAAGTCCAGCGATAGTACTGCTGAATATGAAGAGAATTATCTTAGTAAGCCTAGTATTCACTCCAACAGCATATGCCGCATTTTGAGATCCACCAGTTGCGAATATGTGATTCCCAAACCTAGTATGTTCCAGAAGAATGTAGCTTAACACGGCAAAGATAATAAACCAGGCTATCCACATGTTAAAGCCATAAGGAAGTCTCCCACTTAGGTAATACCAAAATGGAACTCTTGAGAGGCTTACAGATATTTCAAACCCTCCTGTTGTCACAAATATCAAACCCTCTAAAAGGAAAGACGTGCCCAGGGTTGTTATAAAAGATGGGACACGAAGGTATGTTGTAATTAACCCGTTACCTAATCCTATAATTGCTGAAATTACAAGAGCTAGGAGTAGCGCTAAATATGGACCAAGAGTAGGTAATGCATATCCGAAAATCATACCAGAAAAAACGAAGACCTCGCCCACAGATAAATCAAATTCTCCCCCTATGAGTAGCAAAGTAACAAATATAGCTATTATTCCATCCTGAGTAGCGACTAAAAGTATATCACTCAGGCTCTCCGGAGTGAAGAACAGTTTATTTATAGCATCAAATAGAAACATTATTACTATAAAAATAATTAATATACCTAATCCTCTCTTTTCCCTAAATAGCCTAATTATATACGAGCTACTCAAAACAATCACCCAATATTAATTGGATTAGCTATATTAAAAAATTTTATCTTGATGATGCTTTCATTAATTACATGACTATTACAGATATCTGATTACGTCTCTGAAAATGTCCTGAACTATTGCGGTTATATCGTGTTCTAAGGACTGTAGTGATGTTTGATTTCTCTCGCCATTAATAATAACTTCATAGTAACCTTTCTTATGAATAAATTGTACCGTGACTCTAGAAAGCAATTGCTTTGAGTTTATGTGACCTAATATCAACGGATTCATATATACGCCATTTGGATCTCCGCCTACTTTTAGATAGGATGAAAGTAAACTAGTCTCCCCATTTTGTTCTTCTATCAGTTGAACATTTTGGGGAGTAATTATAAATGGACCTGTGGAGATGTTATAGATTGCTGGAGCTAGATGTAGCTTTATATACATAAACATTACAATAACACTTAAGAATCCCTGTTCCATGGGCTGTTGGTCAACAGTACCGTCATCTATCCCAGCTTTAATTGCATTAATAGTGGTGTTATCATAATCGAAAGAGAATAGGGCAATCTTATGTGCCAGACCGGTCTGATTAAGAGCTGCTACAGCCGGATCGGTTCCTGCGGGTCCTAAGGTGATGATCACTTGGGTGTTTGGGTGATCAGTGAGGTATGAGGATATGATCGATTCGGATTGAGCAAAGTTAAGATTGGTAGGTACTACTGTAGCGTTGGGCAGCCCATTCTGATTTAATACATAGTCTATACCAGCTATCCTTTCTGTTAAGGAGAACTGACCTGGTTCATGGTTAAAAATAACGATGTTTGTTGGTTTCTGCCCATTATGAGTTTGTTCATACCAAGTAATTATATAATGAGCCAATCCTACCCCAGCTTCGTAGTCGTCTTGTCCAACGTATGCTATTGTCTCGTTATAGGGGAATGATGGATATGAAGAGGAAGTGGGAATTGCGTTCACCACTAACACTGGTATTCCTTCTTGATAGGCCTGATTAATATATGGAATTTCTGCTGAGGGAGCGGGAACTGAAATTATTAGGCCATCAGGCTTCGCAGCCAATGCACTGGACAAGAGTTGCGTCATGGCTGAGATACTGAAAGTACTCGGAGCCTCATAAATAACCTTAATTCCTAATAGAGCTGCTGCATATTCAGCTCCCTCTATTACTGGTATCCAGAATGGATCCGTGGGAGCACCATGAGTTACCATGTATATCGTTATTCCAGAATTTGCGGCTGCAGCTGGAGGAAGAGTAGAGGAGATTGTAGAATTACTTGTGGTTGAAGTTACAGGGGTAGGAGTTGTAGTGGTAATATGTGTATAAATTAGCACGCCTGCGAGTGCACCTACTATTATTACTAGTGCTATAATTATAGGAATATACTTATTCATAGCTAATTCACCTATCTATTGAGTTTATCTTTCATTTCTCCAGGTATAAAAGTTTTATCGTAGTGTCCATAGTGTCGTCATAAAGGTATAAATATTTGTATAGGGAGTATTACTTATGGCCAAGAGGGGAAGGAAACCTGTTTACGGGGACGTTCCCTGTCCCTCGTGAGAGTGTCCGGATTGAGAAAAATTCAGCAAGAAATTATCTGCAAATGATAGAATTTTAGCAGAACTGTGGCGTAATACTTAAGTGGGGGAGAACGGACATCATACCATGAACACCTTAGATATCAAGAGACCACAATACGTGGTGATGTCCGTTCCCCCACTGGAAGATATGCCCTCCAGGGATAAAATCCTTTTCCTCCTCATGCCCGTGGTGGAGATGCTGAGGGAGAGGGTCGAGGGGAGGTTACCGGGCGGGTTCACGTACTTCAAGCTGCTGATCGTGATCGTTTTCACGTGTTCCTTGAGGGACGCGGTGAACCCTGTGAACACGGACGTGGTGGTCAGGCTCTTCGTTGGTGAACGCGTTGGGAAGACGACCCTGTTCGACTTCCTGGAGAGGTTCGCAAGGGAGAGGAAGAACCTGCTCAGGGAGATAGCTAGGGATCTGGAGTGGAGATGCAGGACCATGTACCTACCGTCTAGCGCGCTCTACGAGGGGATCGAGTGGCTGGTGGACTCGTTCCTGCTGGACCTCCCTCCCGGGAAGACCAGCCTGGAGACCATGATGGAGAAGTACAGGCTTGACGCTGTGAGCCTTGGACCTGTGGACAGGTTGAAGGCGTTCGTTAAGGCCAGGCTGAGGGCGAGGACAAGGAGGAGGTTCCAGGGAAGGTGGACCAAGAAGTGGACAAGGTCGTACTTTGGGCTCAAGGTCTTCCCGCTCATCTCGCCCGCCCTCTTCGTCCACGGTCTTGAGGTCGAGTTCGCCAACTTCTCCGACGCGAGGTGCAGGCTGTCCAGGAGGGGGCTCAAGCTCGTGGACAGGGGTTTCAGGGAACGCGGTACCTTCGTACACCCCCGCGGTCCCTGGAAATACCTTCGTCCCTACGTTAGTACTTTGTGGAAGTTTTTATCCATTGTTTTCTACCTCTATTTCATCTAAATCCAGATATTGGACCACATCAAGATTAAACTGATCGTGATGTTCCTCGAAGAACCTCCTCACCTCCTCCCTTGCCTCTTCCACGTTGTTGAAGAACCTGTTCGCAAGGTGGAACTTCAGGTCCTTGAAGATCCTCTCCACAGGGTTTAGCTCTGGCGAGTACTTTGGGGTGAAAACGGGTCTCACTCCCCTTCTCCTGAACAGGTCCAGGATAGCCCCCGTCTTGTGGGAGGAGTGGTTGTCAAGGACGAGGTACTTGGTCTCCCTGCCCCACTTCCTCTCCATCCTGTAAACGAAGCTCTTCATGTTCTTGCTGGAGAGGGAGTTGTAGAGGGTGTACAGCACCTTCCTTGAAATGGCGTCAAGGGCGAGGAAGACGTAGAAGTGCTGGAAGCCCAGGTTCACCCTGATCCTGGGCCTGGAACCCCTCCTGGCGAGGCACCTCCTCACCGTGGTGCCCACCACCACCCTTGTCTCATCGAAGAACGCTATCCTGCGTCCCATCAGTTCCTTCACTTTTTTTAAAATCGCGGTGCTTCTCCACCTCGGCCCTGGCGTTCACCGGCCTGGGCGTCACGAAACCGTACCCCAGCTGGTGCACTACCCTGTAAAGGTGATACCTATTGTAAACTATCCCCCTCTTCCTCAGCTCAGCGTTCAGCGCCCTCATGGTCCACCCCTCCAGGTTGTATCCCAGCTCCCTGGGACTTGTCTCCAGCACCTTCTTCACCTCCTCGCTGGAGTACTTCCTGGGCCTACCCGACCTTGGCCTATCCCTCAACGCTCCGACCCCTCCCCTCTTGTACTTCGCGACCCACTTCTTCACCGTTGAGTACGAAACCCCGAGGACCTCGGCCACCCTGTACTCCCTGAACCCGTCCACGAGGTACATCTTCACCCCCAGTATTCTCTGCCTTATCCTAGCATTCTTTTCCTCCCTGTAAGCCTTCTCTAATTCCTCCACATTCTATATTAGTAATACCAAGATAAAAACTTTACCTAAGTACTAGTGGAGTACTTCGGGATCTTCCTTAAGCAGCACTGGAGGCCCTACGCTGAGAGCGGGACCAGGAACGAGGCCTTCATTTACGTGATAGCCATCACGTACAACATGGTCCACTTCCTCTCCATCCAGAGGAGGACTCCTCCCCACCTGCGGGCAGTGCAGTTCCCCTGACGTCCTGGGACGTGAAGAGTCAGGGTGAAGCGATGATGACGTATTAAGATTTGCTCTTAGATATAAATTATGTAGAATTATTTAATCCTTCTTCAAGGTGCAAGCTTGATATGACTGATTAATATTATACATTATAGTCAAATAAGCCGAATTTTGTGCATTCCGGACACTCTCTCGTGCGGAATCACGTGGTTAAGAACGGGAAGGTGACGGGAAGGCAGTTCTACCTGTGCAGGGAGTGCGGGAAGACGTGAAGGGAGCGAAGCACCATCACGATGAGAGCGTGAGGGAGAGGGCCCTCAGGATGTACGCGAACGGGATGAGCATGAGGGCCATCTCCAAGGTACTTCAGGTCCCCTTGGGCATGGTATTCACGTGGATCAAGAGGTACGGAGGGAAGAATGAGCAAAGCTCGTGGAGCTGTGGAGAAAGGCTGGGGAGACATTGGATGAGGGCGTGAAGATGAACGAGATGTGGACCTACTTCAGGAGGAACGCGAAGACGTTTTACTCGTGAGGGTGTCCGGACCGAGAAAAATTCAACGAGAAACTGTTTGAGTTTCTAGGTTTTCGCAGAATCAGAGTAATACTTTAGTTTAACATGTCAAGAATCACGTAAAGTCATTCCTGGAACTTTCCATGGAATTAAGGTCTCACTAATTCAACTTATTTATCTATATTTTCCTATCAAAATAGATTGAATTTTATGCGTTCTGGACACTCTCTCGTGGGTCTTCACGGGATTCGTGTTCTCTAGGGAGGGAATGTACGTCGTGTTCTCCGTGGGAGACAGGAGCGAGAACACGTTTCAGCATAGTGACGTCATCAAGGCATAAATTCTAGCTATCCCTTTCCTATGACACGGGACCTATCCGTAGGATATGAATATTGAGTATCAGTGTGTAGCATCTGAATTATTTCATCCAAGATTACATATTCGTATCGTTAGTTTTCCTAGAGGACCGCGAGTTATTCAGTGATTATACGGACTAGACTACCCGTACCGTGTATGCCTCTACCACGGGGAAGTGGGCGACGTTCCTCATGACATGGTATAGCCGGAACTTGAGCAGGAGTACCTGGTCTGAAGGACTGGCCCTAGTACTGTTGCTGAACACCTCTTCATGGGGATCACGATCTCGGCCCTCTACCTCCTCCTGCTCCACTCCCTGGAAGATCCCTGTAGGTCTTCACAAAAATGGCGTAATACCCATTGAATTCGTGTCCTCTGAGAGGAGGAAGGACAGGATTGGTCAAATTACGACGAGGTGAGGAATGCCTCCCTAGACTCCGAAGGAGTGAAGGACAGGATTGAGTCGATGAGTGACGGGACGGGATGAGCGCGAAGCGGAAGGTATGCATGAGTGAGAAGGAACCAGCATCAAGGTGGTTCGTAAATAAGGAGAGGATGAACATGGTGGAGTGGAGATGTGGAACTCAGAGATTGAGTCCGCGAGATTAATAGGATTAGGGGAGGGAGGTAAGGTAGTCAGGTTTGGAGACAGGGCGTATGACTCCAACGGGATTTACGAGCTGGTCCCTACCCGGTTACACTCGGGAAGGATGCTAACTCTTCAGACACTCCACACACCACACGCTAGTATAAATGAATGTTGTTTTATGTCTTCCAACAGATGTTGCACATGTTACTACAGACTAAAATAGATTTATCATAAATATATAGAAAAAATTATAAAATGTTTTAACTTGAGGCTACAAGCATAAAATATTTTTATTAAATAGCTTTAAACAACATGACATGAAAGCTGTTATTTTTGACATCGATGGGACGCTACTCGAAAATTCGAGGGCTCACAAATTAGCTTTCTCCACACTTTTTAAGAGATATGGAATAGATAAGCATAAATATAATAATCTAATAACACACGGAATGACGGATAGAGGTATAGTCTACGAGGTATTTAGAATTAGTGGGTTTCAAAAATCTGAACAAGAACTGGATCTCCTCGTTAAAGAACTCTCGGATATCTTCATGGAGTTCTTTGAACCTTCGGATGTGGCAATGCTACCGGGCGTAGCTGATCTCTTGAAAGAACTCTCCAATAAAGCCATACTTGGAATAGGAACTGGTAACTGTAAGAAAATTGCATTGGCTAGGCTAGCTGCTGCCGACCTACATTCTTACTTCAAGTTCGGCTCTTTTGGAGATAACTTTCTAAGGCGAGAGGAAATGTTACAGGAGGCTCTGAGCCTAATACCTCGTTCAGAGAATTTGGATATTTTTGTGATAGGTGACACACCTAAAGATATAGATGCTGCCAAAAAAGTACGAGCTACTGCCATAGCAGTGGCCACGGGAAATTATACCGTTGACCAGTTGGCCGATGCGGATCTTGTCGTCGAGAACTTCTCAGTTGACAGAAGAAAAATAATAAACTTTATTTTAAATCACCACAGTTATAAATCATAATCAGGCCAGTATTTTCTCATGGCTTCATCGTCGAGATCTAAGCCTATTCCCGGTTCTTCGGTCAGGTTTATGAAACCTTTATCTATTATTTTCTTTTTATGCTTTATAATATCATTCCAGAAAGGAACGTCATGCCCATGAAACTCCAGCACTCCCAGTGTATTTGCTGTGGAAAGTACATTGGCATAGGCCATGGTCCCAATGGGTGAGGCGGTATTGTGAGGAGAAAGTTCTATATCATACATTGAGGCGAGTTCACCAATTCTTCTGAGTTCAGAGATACCACCGCATTTTACTCCGTCGGGAGTCCATACTTTCACTCCAGTTTTAAGTAGGTCTTTAAACTGGTATACGGTGTATAGATTTTCACCTGTAGCAATTTGACCGCAGTACCTTTCCAATAACTGTAACTCATCCATATTATAGATCGAGATTATAGCTGGTGTGGGATCCTCTATCCATCTTAGCCTATAGGGCTTCAGAGCTTCACAGATCCTTATAGCAGTATTAAGGTTAAATCTCCAGTGAAGATCTACCATTAGGTCTACTTCCGTGCCCACAGTTTCTCTAACGGCTCTCATTATGTCGGCTAAGTAATCTATATCTTTTAGGGTAAGTTCACCGCTCCTTATTAGATAATCTTTTAGATATGGGGTAGGGATATCTAAATCAAATTTCAGTGCGGTAAACCCTTCATCAACTAGCTTCTTAGCTCTCTTAGAGTAGGCTTCTGGCGTATAGTCTTCGTTCCACCTTTCAATGGAAAGCCTACCATGGACTGGGTTGGACGTGGTAGCTAATCTTTGGGATTCCACTTCGGCTGACTTTATCCAAGGTAAATTAACTGGCAAATGCATAGCATTCATCGCCTCTAGTCCCTTTCCTCCATGCGCATCCACATATACCCTTATAGATTCCCTATCTCCACCCAATAACCTCCAAACTGGCACGTTCAGATATTTCCCTATTAAGTCAAAGAGGGCTATATTTATTGCAGAAATAACATGATAGACAGTGGTTCCCGCGTAGAGAGAAGCGAACCTAAGTTTCTGCTCAATCCTGTTTATCTTAAATGCGTCTTCTCCCACCAAGAGTTGCCTGAACTCGTCTTCCATTCCCTTTAGACCTGGTGCAGGACCAGCTTCACCAGTTCCATATAGGCCGTTATCTGCATATACCCTTACAAATGACCACTCAAAGTTTGCTTGCGCAGTGAACAACTTGAAATCCTTGATTTTTAGATTCATATCAACCCATCATAATGATTCCTTGCGTATTGGCTTTAAATTTTTTTATTTGCAGGCATGAATGGGGTTCTAGGATTTTTAATATTTCATACTTATAATGAGAAATTTATCTATTTAATGAAACTCTAAAAACGATATCAATGTGGCAGACCCCGGTATGGTTTGTACATGATATTTCAATTGATTTTTAAATTTTCCTAGATCTATATAATCAGTCATCACCGGTATAATAAATAATCCAATGTGCATTGGTGGATAGAGTGTCTAATAAATGGTCATCAAAATCTGGCTTGGTTAAGCCATGGTCTCATGAGGGGTTAGGCTCGGTTTCAGAAAATCCACACTATGCACCCTTGTTCTAGATACAAATAAGGCCTTTTTAAGATTTCATACACAAGATAATTTATATGCTCATAAAAACTAATTTTCTTAATAAAAATTTTAAATTAGTTATAGATCTTTAACTAACTTGAGGCTTGCTAGCCTTCTCTTTTTTCTTATTCTTAAATATTCCCATATAAAGCCTTGTCTCCAGTTCATCTGGAGTAAGATTGGATGCTTCGGGCATCATTAGGAATGACCATAGGGCTACAAATAAAATTGCGGCACCTAACAGGGCTAACGCGCCTCCGAAGCCCACTGCAGCAACTATGGAGGGGATAACGAACGAGCTGGTGGCTGCTCCGATCCTGGAGAATGTAGATGCTAATCCCATTCCTGTACCTCTAACCCTAGTAGGCCACAGTTCTGCCAACGTCATTGTATATGGACCTGGCCCGAAATTCATGAAATAGTAATATGCTGAGAATAATCCCAGCACTGCAAGGAAAGGAAGAACCTTAAGAGATTCATATATGGCTAATCCTACAAACATATCAATGCCCATTATGAGGGAACCCACAATCACTAGAATTCTTCTTCCAATCCTATCGTAGTAATAGGCAGCAGTGTAGTAACCCAAGAGTGCAATTCCCCAGTATAACGCCGAGGCTAAGAAAGCGTCTGCCTTAGATGTGAGGCCAAGTCCAGCCGTAATATATGGTGTGTATAGGTTTGCTCCATAGGCTGCAACGTCGAAAACCGGCCACCAAACCCACGCAAATAGGGTTACCAGCCACATCTTACCTCTAAATAAATCTTTGATGGAACCTTTAGTAGCTTGTCCAGTGGATATCTTAGCGTCTGAGCTCCCAGCGATTTTCTTTATGGAATCCTCTGCTTCCTTTTCCCATTTCTCCTTTTTAGCCCCTCCAAGTTTAGCTTGGATTTCAGCCCATCTAGGAGATTCCAATATACCTGTCCTCAGGAGGATTACCACAAGTCCCCAGATAGCTTCGGAAGCTAGCATTACTCTCCACGCTAAGTTCGGATTTGATGCTAGACCTACGGCCAGTGCATACGCGGTAAGAAATCCTACGATCGAACCTATTCCCCAGAAGCTATTCATAGATGCTAGGGCGAAGCCTCTCCTTTTAGACGGAGCATACTCAGCAACTAGAGTTGGTGAAAGTGCATAATCTCCTCCTACACCAATTCCCACTAGAAGTCTTGTGATGAATAACTCAGCAAAATTGTATACAAGACCAGAAAGAAGTCCGAAAACAACCAGAAATGTTAGATCGAAAATGTAGAGGAATCTTCTGCCAACTCTGTCAGCAATTGAGCCAAATACAGGTGCACCGACTGCCACGCCTATGAAAGCAGAGGCAGCTAGAAGTCCCGTATCAACTGCGTTTAATTTCCATAATGGGATGAGGAAAAGGAGAGCTGCACCTATAATTAGTGTATCATATGCATCGACGAATTGCCCCATTGAGGCTGTAAACCATGCATACCACCAGTATCTGGGCAATTCCCTAAGACCTTTATTCTCGAAGTCTTCTGTTCCTCCTAAACCTTTATCCTTTGAATCTTTACTTTCCACTCCCATGGCCTCAATTCATTTTTGTTTTAACTTATTTAAAAGGTTTTCGTTTTATCATGATACTCTATTATATTGTAAGATTTTATATAGTAATTTAGTAATTAGGAAATAAGATAGCTCCTGGGAAGGCCTTGAATTTCCTTTTAGGTAAAATATAGTCATACTTTTAACCCTCTTGTGAATACATTAAATATCAGAATCAAGGAGGAGGCCAAAATTTTTATATTAAGCTTAGGCAAAAGGAGATAAACTTTTGTTTTAACTTTTCGAAATAATCTAATCTCGATTCTTAAATCGTGATTTCTGGACGTCAAAACTAGCAAGTATAAAGACGTTAACTCGCAAATATTCGAGGCTTCACGATAGAAGTAAGGCAAAGCTTATATATGGAAGATTGTGATAGTGGCCACCTCTTGAACATTGCTAAGAGTTAATTACCGTAGAGACCAACTTTTAAGAGTATGAGTCCCATCTAATTGATAGTTAATAAAAATAAAAATTTCACGATTTCATGAATTCAGGTCAATATGGAGTATCTGAAAGCCATCCTCAATCCATTGTTCAGATGGGCTAACGATAGGTAAGTACTGGATTTCAGAAAATCATGCTAATTTAGTGGTTTGATGTATGAAATCTCTATTAGGCGACATGTTAAATCTTCTTTCAATTAGATATTTAATAGATGCTCACAAGGCCTTAATTACAATAACTCCAGGCACTAGGTTAAGCATACTCTACATGAGCGTTACTTTCACTAAAACTTGCTTTCACAGATGGAGAATATAAATGTACGTTACAGCTAGTATCAGATTAAATGCGATCGGAACAACTGAATAATTTTCTCTTTCTCTAAGATAATCCTTTAGGCCAGGAAAATGGATCCTAGGATATGCTTCTCTACTTTCATAATGATCTTCTAGCTTCAGAGATTTAGTAAACAATTAAATTACCTAAAACCTCACGTAGTATGGTAAATTAAACTTATTAATTAAGCTGACATGAACTATTGATGTGAAAATAGCTGTTACCACGTTATGTTGGGGAAAAATAAAAGACAAAAACGAAATGCAAACTGTCTTACATGAGGCTAAATCAATAGGATATCAAGGTATAGGATTGGAATTTAGGCTTCTCCCTAAAGAATTAATTAAACATCCACATAAGATTGCCATAATGTTGCACGAGACTGGGATTGATAACGCTGGTGGTTATTTCTCGTTAAGAGAAGAAGAACTGGATGTAGCAGAGAAAAGTGGTACTACACTTTTATGGATAGTTGCTCGTGAAAGGGACTGTTCCAGTGCTATAGAGAAAATAATAACATATAAGAAAAAGTCCAGCGAAAAGGGCATAGACTTAGCTCTCCACAATCATTTGAGGACATGTTTCGAATCGGAACCTGAGATAGTAAAGTTGCTAGAAGTGGTTCCAGATCTAAAGATATGTCTTGATACTGCACATGCTGAAGCTGCTGGAATTAATATTATTAATTTTATAAAGAAATTTAGCAATAAAATAAGTCTTATTCACTTAAAGGATCTAAGAGCAAGATTACCTAAAAGTGAAGTTAGATTTACGAGAGACTTTGTAAATGTGGGCCAAGGCATAATAGACTTTTATGAGATTTTATCAACATTAAAAGATGTTGGTTATGATGGCTATGTTATGTTAGAGTTCGATAAAATGGAGAGAGAAAAAGTAAAAGAAGAGATCAAAAAAGGATATTCTTACATAAGAGATATACTGAAGAAGATATAACATAGTTTACCTCCTAGTTATGATGAATAAATAATTAATCTTGATTCCTTATTTAAAATTTTAAATAAGTTATTAAAACAATGTATATAGAAGCTTAAGTTTGATGATCTTAATGAAGTAATTACCACCACACAATTCTGAAATCTATATAGAATATATAGACTATATTGTCCTATATAGTTTCTATAGATCACCGCAAAGTTAAAAAACGATAATTGAGAGTAATCTCCCTTGGATGTTTCAGAGATGGTGGTAATACCGATAATGATGCTTTTATTTGGAGCCTTGCTGTCATTCATGGTAGGCGGCAATAATGCTGTTCCAGGTATTTCCATTTTAATAGCAACAAACGTAATAAAAAGACGATACGTGATAGTCGTAAGCTGTTTGGCAATGTTCTTAGGAGCATATTTGGGGAGTATCCGGATGGTAAATTACACTTTGACTGTGTTTTCTGGTCCAATGCAACTACTTCAAATAATAGGTTTAAGCTCCTTACTGACCTCACTAGGTTCCTTTTATTTCTTAAATAGAAGGGGAATTCCCACGTCATTGAGCCAAATGCTACTTCCATCTCTAGTTATATTATCCCTTATTACATCTTCTATACATATTTACTGGAGTAAAGTTGATCTTACGGTTATATCATGGGTTATTGCACCAATCGCATCTGCTTTCTCGTCTATCATTTTGATAAATATAATAAGAAAAACTATAAATAGATTTATAGATAAGAATCTAATAGTATCTATGAAAATTTACAAAATATTAATTTTAATATCATCTAGCCTTATTATTTTTGTATTAGGGGCCAATACTATAGGTCTCATAATATCCGTAGGATTAATTGGATCACGTAGTATTAGTATTATTGTACCATTCGTTTTCGCAGTTATGTCGGCACTGGGAGTATTACTCCTTTCTAAAAGATCAGCACTGAAGATGGGGTTTAAGCTGGCTAAATTAAATTATTCGTCTTCGTCATCTGTCATGCTATCAAGCTTCCTAGTAAGTGAAATATTTACGTTGATCGGAATACCTATTTCACTTACCCAAGTTACCATGGGAGGCATTATGGGAATAAGTCTACTAGACCTTAATCGGTCAAATATACCTGAGCTCAAAAAAATACTCACAACTTGGTCCATCGCACCAACCGTGTGCCTGCTAGGATCGACAGTGTCCTATGAAGCCCTTTTATCCATATTGCTCCACTATTAATTTCATAGTATTGTCATAATAGGGATAAATTCTGGGATCAATTTCCTCTCCCACAGAACTAATCCCATCAAGTATCTCATGGTCTCAAAACTCTTGCTCAATGCCTTAATATCCCTCATGAACTTAGTAAATCTATTCCTTAAGGATGAGCAAGGGACTCTCCCTAGAAGGTTCTATCGCTCTTGTCCTCACGTAAAAGACCATGTACATGTCATTCCTAGGAATACGAATGTCACTAAAAATCCCCATACGCGAAATGCTTAAGTGTATACCATGCTAAAGTCCAGATCTTGTTAATGACATTGATATCTTGGTCCCCTACATTCTCGCACCCCAGAGCACCATGATCTTGGCGTCCCCACCCCATCCTCTTGATCCATGTGAAGACCCTTCCTAGGGTACCCGAAAACTTCGGAGAGCATAGTGCCGTCATAAGGGAATAAATGGGCTACCACACAATGTTGTGTATTTAAGGAGCCTTTGACGTGAAATACACAACAAACCGAGCTAGGCCCGAATAAATTATAAGCTCCACAGAGTCAGACGTAACCTCATGGCATTACTAGAGAGATTTATACCAGAACGACACTACGAATCGCGGGCCTATTTTCCTTTACACAGAAAATATATTATAACATTTTACTGGTAATTTTAAACATACTAGTGAAAGGTTTAAATAACACATATCCTATATGACAAATAATGGGAACATGTCACTCCATATTATCCACGATAAAATAATGAACCTAATAAACGGTAAACTGGTAGAATCCTCATCGCATGACTATCATCCCATATTTGATCCAGGCAAAGGAGAAGAGATTGGAATGGTACCATTCTCGTCTAAAGATGATGTGGATAAGGCGGTAGAAAGTGCTTCTGACGCTTTTGAGAGTTGGAGCAAACTTCCAATGCCTGATAGGCTCCAATACCTTTTCAAGTTAAAGGTTGCTATGGAGGAGAAAAAGAAGGAATTGGCAACTGCCATAACCATAAATCACGGAAAAACCTTGACCGAAGCTATAGGAGAGCTGGATAGGGCGATTCAAAACATCGAGTCAGCAATATCCCTTGGATATACTCTGTTTAAGGGGCAATATATGAGATCGGTTGCTGTAAAAATTGATGAGATTTCTGTGAGAGAACCTATAGGCGTTGTGGGGATTATCGCTCCATTTAATTTTCCTATTATGGTCCCATTCTGGTTCATTCCATACGCTTTAGTCTATGGAGATACGGTAGTAGTTAAGCCCAGCGAAATAACTCCATTGGGCATGATGCTAGTAGGTGAAATACTTCAGAAGATCTTTCCCCCAGGAGTTGTTAATATCGTCAACGGTGCCAAGGAATCAGTAGACAGAATCTTAGAACATGGAGATATTAAGGCGGTAACATTCGTGGGATCAACTAACACGGCTAAATATATTTATGCGAAGGCAGCAGAACACGGGAAAAGAGTTAGCGCTAGTGGAGGAGCTAAAAACTTTGCAGTCGTAATGCCTGACGCTAAGTTAGACGATACTGTGAGCAACTTGATCTCGTCGTTCTTTGGAAGTGCAGGTCAAAGATGCTTGGCTAACGCAAACCTAGTAGCAGTTGGAGATGTTTATAATGAGTTAAAGCGAAAGTTCGTTGCTGCGTCAAAGTCCATGAGGGTAGGATATGGACTAGATGAGGGAACTGACGTTGGCCCTGTTGTAAATGAAAATGCTCTAAGAAGAATCAGAGGGTATATCGAGAAAGGCGTAGAAGAGGGCGCCAAGTTAATACTTGATGGTAGGGATGTCAAGGTAGAGAGGTATCCAAAGGGATATTATATAGGTCCTACCATTTTTGACGAAGTGTCTCCCGATATGGTAATAGCCAAGGATGAAATATTCGGTCCTGTAGCATCCATACTTCATGTCAGAAACTTAGACGAGGCAATTGACCTAGTAAATAGAAGCAGATATGGCAACGCATCATCAATATTCACATCCGCTGGGGGTGTTGCAAGGGAATTCGCTTCTAGAGTAGTCGCTGGAAATGTGGGAATTAATATAGGAGTTGCGCAACCTATGGCATTCTTCCCATTTGCTGGAATGAAGGAGTCCTTCTTCGGTGCGCTACATCCTCAAGTGGAAACTCTTGATCTCTTCACAGATAGAAAGGTTATAATTGAAAGGTGGTTCTAAATTTTAAAGCCTTCCTTTTTTGTATAGTTTTTATCTAAGGCATAAGGCCTTTATAGTTATTTTAGGTCGGACCATTTACGTCTTCATTGCGAATTGTATTCTAGTTTTTCGTTTCTTATTATTCAGTATAGGATTAATTGAGTAGAATTGTCTTGATAGTAGAGAAAAGAGAAAATAAGATATATGGATACTATTCCATACTATATAATAATTATTGAGAATACTCATGGCGCCATCAATTTTGCAAAAATTGTTACACGACGACATAGTGTAATCATAGTGGCATACTTTAAGTTTCAAGGAGTTCAATGCGAAGTCATAACGCCATAAGGCGAATTTATGCAAGTTTGACGACATGATACACGACGAAATAGCTTTGAGATCTAATTCCCTGCTCTCTTAAATTATGCTGATGTGACGACAGTATGAACACACTTTATATTATCTAAAATAAAATTATAACGAGATTACGTACCGGAAGATGAAGTTAATTCATGATAACTATATTAACTATAATTTAAAAATGTAATTAAAATGCAAGATCCAATTAGAAAAATATATAAATTTATTCTTCGGAAGGTATAGAGAAGAAATATGTCTTTCACTCTACCCATTACCAGAACGGGAAATTCGAGTATAGTACCCCCACCCCCATATTATTATGGTGTAACATACATAGCGTCTCACGTAAAGTTTGAATGTAAGAAAGCATCCAAGATACTCCCTGAGTACCTGACGACTGATGGGGAAGGGTGGATTTATGTAGCAGAATTCATATCAGTAATGGGAGAAAAGTGGGAAAATATGTATATGGATCCAGATTTAACGCAATATATGGAGGGCGCGATAGGACTAAAGGTTAATTTTGAAGGAAAAAACTACCTTTATTATCCTTTTATGTGGGTCGATAAGGATTGGGCATTAGTCAGGGGATGGTTAGACGGTTATCCCAAAAAATTAGCTAAGATAAGCATGACAAAGCTTCATCCGCTTTTACCAAAATATGATTCGCCCAAAAGTGGAATAAAGCTGGGAGGCTATGTGGTAAGAGGAGGAGGTGTCATGTTTAGATTGAGGGTAGAGCTAGCTGAAAAAGCGGAAAAAATTCCAGTAAGTGATTTTGGCCCTTTTCTTAACATCAGGAGATTTCCAAGCAGAGGGGATGGAGAAGAAGAAGTATATGAGCTTGTCAGTAGAGTGAAAGAAGATAGTAAACTTGAGAACGTATGGAAAGGAAACGCAGAAGTGGAACTTGGAGGATATATCAATGACGAGGTTAACTTGTTAGAAATAGAAAAAATATATAGTGGATATCACTTTCTACAGTATTTTAAAGTAAATAAAACTGTTTTACTTAAAAAAGGACCTTAACCCAGACGGTCAACGAATAGAGCCTTGTTTTTCCATAGTGCCGTCAAACTCGCATAAATTCATTCTATAACGCGGTAACTTAGCACTTTTCATTCAGGTTTTTGTTGATTTCGATAAATATTCAATGTATTATCCTGAGAAAATTACGTATAACAAGTTAATCATGATATTTCTTATAAATAAAAAAGATATTGTGATAGTTAACGATAATTCAATATAGATAGAGATGTTAAGTAAAACTTACTTTTAGGCAACCTCACTAAGTAGTCGTCATTTAGGCATCCATAAAAATCCTTAATTTAGAGTTCTGCCTATGTTGTTTTGACCTCCAATGATGTATAAAGCAATAATAGTAGGAGCAGGAAGATTGGGTAGAATCCATGGAATAAACCTAAAGAATACCGGAATGGTAGAAATTGTAGGCGTAGTAAATCCATCCAAGGAGAAAGGAATGAAACTTGCAAGTGAGTTGGGCGCTATCTATTTCAACGACTTCCAGAGCTCTTTAAAGGCCATGAAACCTGATATGGTGATCATAGCTTCGCCTATGAACACTCATGCTAATCTAATTATTGAGTCTGCAGAAAACGGTATCCACGTATTCACAGAAAAACCTATGGGGATAAATTCCAATGAAAATAGCAAAATTGTGTCATCGGTACAAAAGAATAAAATCAAGCTACAGATTGGCTTCCAGCGATTGTATGATGATAGCTTCATAAATGCTAAAAGATTATTGGACAGCAACGCTATCGGCAGGCCGTTAATTGCAGAGCTTATTAGTAGAGACCCGACCCCAGAATTTCTACCCTATTTACCCTATCCTGGAGCCATATATGATGACTTTGTAATACATGATTTTGCCACATTGGTTTCATTTTTTGGTTTCAAGAGAATGACCGTCTACTCAACCGCACTCGCCTTTTCATTTCCACAATATAAGGAGGCTGGGGATTACGACAACACGTTGGTGAACGTGAAGTACTACGATGGTCCGCTGGTCAACATAGACACCAGTAGGTGCTCCAAGTACGGCTACGATATAAGGCTGGAGGTACTTGGGGAGAACGGCCTGTTAAAGGTCGAGAACGTTACTGACTACCAGACCTTCGTGTATAAGGGGGATTCCGTCACTCATCCTCCTTACCTGTGGTTCGAGGACAGGTTCAGGGACGCGTACAGGAGGGAGATAGAGGCCTTCGTCAAGGCGGTGATGAACGACGAGAGGACCTTTCCTGACGAGGTCTTCGGGATGCAGGTGGGAAGGATATCCGATGCGGCGAAGAAGTCGGCGCTGGAGGGAGTGCCGGTGACAGTTGAATGAAGAACGCGCGACGTGGAAAAGGAATATAAAAAATTTTTATTTTTATAGAGATATTTTAATGTGTGGTAGCCGCTAAGTAATGTTATAGACTCTCTTTCAATTTAATGTTTAGTAGGAGTAATAGGACCTCAATTACCTATACTCCACACACTAGAGATATTTCCTAAATATTCTAGAATTTATTTCATAAAACATATGAACTTATATGCGCCTCCATGCTAACTCCATAACATCTAAACAATCATTCCTTAAACCTCATGAATATCGCTCTTACAGGAGATCCATCTAGTCCAACAAGATTCAGCGGCATAACAATAAATATTCCAGTTACAAAGTCTATTTTAGTCCCTCTAAAAACAGCCTCTAGATTGTATAGTCCTTCCACTATTAATATATCATTCTTCATTAATTCTACATGGGTCAAGATTGCATCATCTCTACTCATTCTGGGAGTTGCAACTTCTACTGTACCTGACCAACCAGCAATGCTCGGACTATCTATCCCCACTAACCTTAGATTATTAAAAGAGGCCAAATATCTTGCACTATCAGGAGTCAGATATCTCCAATCATATACTGGAATGTTGTACGGCTTCTTGAACCCAGTATAGAGAATTACTGAGGTGGCTTTCGCTATCTCTTCTTCGAATTTCTTTAGCTCATTCACTAGTATTTGCATCTGTCCTCCATTACTCACATTTATAAGTAGGGCATCCGTTACGAATCTATCCACTGTGAATTTGTCGATACTATTTCCACTGGTCATGTGAGATGGGGCATCAATATGAGTATAATCTTGTGTAGTTATACATATTTCGTGAGCTTCAGACCTATCTCTTTCCTTGTATCTTATCTTGTTAATCCTTATTGGGGGCATGGTAGGCCACATTATTGCGTTATGGGTCAACGGCATGGAAAAATCGTAATATTCAAAATTGCGTAGAAACTCTCTGATTTGTGACGTATCTTTATTCGGAAGATCTCTCATCTCTCATTGATTAATTTTTAGTGGGGTAGTATGTAAACTTTTAGATTTCATTGTCGCTTGTAAATCCTGAAGGACCTCAGTCCTCTTTTTTGTTAGGGCAACCGGTCCGCTGATTTAATACCATAGGGAACTAGGGCATTACATTCATTTAATGGCAAAGATTCTAGAGAACGAAAGTATAGTAAATTGAGACTAACTTAGATATTTATGAAATATATCTTTTCATGTAGCCAGTACCGACTATATGGACTATAATAACTCCGAGGGAAAGAATTACTCTCGAACTGAGACCTAGATATGATATGACCGTAAACATATGGCTTTCTAACGTCGAGTTACAGCGTTATGTTTAATTAATTTTTGAGAGATGTCAATAAGAAGTTGGATGGATATGAGAAGAGCTATAATAATTAATCCACCCCAAGCCGGGGTTAGATTTGAAAGACTCCCTGACGAGAACAGACCAGCTCCTAACCAGATAAAAGTAAGAGCAATTTACACGGGGATCTGTGGAACGGATAGGGAATTAGCCAACGGCCTATTAAAGCACAGCATCCCGCCTGAAGGAAAGGAGTTCATGATACTGGGTCATGAGGTAATAGGTGAAGTCGTGGATAAAGGCAAGGATGTTGACGAATTTGAGATTGGCGATAAAGTAGTTGGATTAGCCAGGAGAAGATGCGGAAAATGTTTAAGCTGTGAGATGGGGAGGCCAGATTTGTGCGAAACTGGTCAGATGCCCATTGCCGGAGTGAAAGGAAAAGATGGTTTCATGGCAGATACCTTTAATGATGAGGCAAAATTTTTCGTTAAATTACCCGATACTATTACGGACGAATCGGCTGTTCTCATTCAACCTCTTGGAGACATAATCAAGGCAGTGTATACGGGAATAAATGCGCTTAACTCTAGGTTCACATGGTATTGTAGGGATTCTACACTGCGGTGCAGGACGGCTATGATACTAGGCACAGGTTCAACAGGGCTTTTATTTTCAATGTTATTGAAGACCTTAGGTCTGAAAGTAATTCTTGTAAATAGGAGAGGTCCCACAAGTGCAGAGGAAAGCATCACAAAAAGTGTTGGTGTAAGCTTCTTAAGAATAGACGAGGAGTTACCGCTAGTAGATCTTCTCATTGATACTTCAGGATCCACAGTTTCATTACTACGGGCCCTTCAGAGGGTAAGGCCAAATGGTGGAGTAATTCTTTTCGGGTTTGGATTAGGAGATGAGTCCACGTTTAAAGCCCAACATCTGACAGACCTAGTTTATAGGAACATACTAGTTCTTGGATCAGCAGCGCATGGCAAAATACATTTAGAGGAAGCGGTAAAGCAGTTTGAAATTATAAAATCGTATTACAACGAGGCTATAAAGAAAATGATAACAAGGGTAATTTACCCGGAGGAGGCAATTCCATATATAATGAAAAAGCAGGAAAATGAAATTAAGATAGTCATGAAATGGAGGTAGCTAGATGATCTTCTTCGGCTTGACTTTCTGTGCATTTTAAATAATATTCTTCTTTTTATTCCTTATCAATTAGACCTTAAATTTGGATCCGAACTCGATTAGGCTTCGTTATTAAAATCCATACGCTAATTCTTAGCATGAATTACCCACGTTAACTTTATAAATTGACTACAGTAGCTAGTTTTGTTCTGAGGCATGAGAAAGGTTCAGGCAATAGTAGTGGGAGCAGGAAGAATGGGAAAAGTACATTCTAGGAACTTAAAACAAATCCCAAATGTAGAACTAAAGGCAATAGTTGATATAGATCAAAGAAGGGCATCGGAACTTGCCAACGAGGTAGGTGCTGCCCCCTTTTCTAGCTTATCTTCTGCGATTGCTAGTGTTAAACCCGACCTTGTGGTCATTACCAGTAGCACTCAAACTCATCTACCACTTATAAAGGAGGCCGCCGAGAACGGAGCCTATATTTTTGTGGAGAAACCAATGGGACTTAATTCAAAGGAAAACGAGGATATAGTAAGAATAGTCCAAAGTAAGAAGGTGAAGCTTCAAGTAGGTTTCCAAAGGTTATATGATCTTTCTTTTATCGAGGTCCAGAAGCGTTTAGGTAGCGGAGAAATAGGGAAACCGCTTATAGCTGAGCTCATAAGCAGAGATCCTTCTCCCCAGCCTGGTATTGGAACCATACTCTACCCTGGAGCAGTATATGACGATATGGCAATACACGACTTTGCCACTATGGTTTGGTTGTTTGGTTTCAAGAAAATGACGTTATTCGCTACTGGAATGGCCGCAGTATTTAAGGAGTATAAGGAGGCTGGGGATTACGACAACACGTTGGTGAACGTGAAGTACTACGATGGTCCGCTGGTCAACATAGACACCAGTAGGTGCTCCAAGTACGGCTACGATATAAGGCTGGAGGTACTTGGGGAGAACGGCCTGTTAAAGGTCGAGAACGTTACTGACTACCAGACCTTCGTGTATAAGGGGGATTCCGTCACTCATCCTCCTTACCTGTGGTTCGAGGACAGGTTCAGGGACGCGTACAGGAGGGAGATAGAGGCCTTCGTCAAGGCGGTGATGAACGACGAGAGGACCTTTCCTGACGAGGTCTTCGGGATGCAGGTGGGAAGGATATCCGATGCGGCGAAGAAGTCGGCGCTGGAGGGAGTGCCGGTGACAGTTGAATGAGCCGTAGCCAACATTTGCTTACGAATCAGATAATCTAACTTAATACTAACAACGTCAGCATAACTTATATAACAATTTTTCCATATATCTCTTGATCTTAGAATGACGTTATATACAGGAAGTCAATTGGCTCTTGAGTATTTTAAGAAGGCTGGAATAAAACACGTATTTGGCATTCCGGGGCATGGAAATGCCGCTTTAACTGACGTTCTATACGACATGAAGAAAGACATGGAGTTTATCCCAATAAAACATGAACAATACGGAGGGCATATGGCTGATGGATATTTTAGGGCGAATAGGAAAACTCCCGCCATCGTAACTACCTCAGTGGGTCCTGGAGCTACTAACCTAGCTACAGCTTTGGCTACTGCCTATGTCGACTCCTCGACATTCATAGCGTTAACAGGGGACATTCAGACATATCTTCTTGGGAAAGGAATATTCCAAGAGATTGAAAGGCAATTTCAAAGCGATTATATTAATGCCATGAGACACTTCACCAAAAGGGCATATTTTGTCACAGATGTAAGGCAACTTCCAAACGCTATTTCCAATGGTCTCAAGGAAGCAGTCTGTGGAAGACCTGGACCGGTATTGATAGGTTTGCCAATGAACATTCAAACAGACACAATAGACGTCGATATTAATAGTATCCCTCTTGTATTACAAGTGGGCAGGATTAGACCAGATAGGGAGAAAATAATTGAAGCGGCCAAACTCCTTGTATCAAGCGAGAGACCCTTTATTCTTGTTGGAGGAGGAGTTGTGATGTCGGATGCCACAGAGGAGCTTGTCAAGTTAGCAGAGCTACTGGGTGCCCCAGTTGCTACTACATTCAGGGGTGATGCCAAGGGTAGTTTTCCAGAGACCCATGAACTATACGTTTTCTCAGTGGGTAATATAGGAAACCCAGTAGCGAATAAACTTGCATCAGAGGCGGACGTCATATTGGCTATAGGTGTGACATTTAGTGACGAGACCACAAGTTCCTATGTGCGCGGTATTACCTTTAACATACCGCCCACCAAGGTGATTCAAATAGACATTGATCCTCATGAAATCGGAAAGAACTATCCGGTGGAGATTGGAATATGGGCCGACGCTAAGACTGCTTTAGCGGAGCTTTACGAGGCCGTAGAAAGCTTGGGCAAAAGAGGTAAGAATATCTCAGAATACACCAAGAGGATAAGGGAGATGAAACAGCAATGGTTTAATGAGGTTGAGGAATTAAGGAAACAGGCACCAATGGGGATACCTGCATTGACTAAGATTCTTAGAGAAAACTTAAGCAATGATACAATAATAACACTCAGTGCTGGATTGCCGCAAGAGATATTCTCCCAGTTGTGGATCACGGATAAGCCTAGAACCTTTATTAGCTCAGGTGGATTTTCTACCATGGGTTTCGCACTTCCTGCAGCAATAGGAGCTAAGTTGGCAGTGGGTGACACTCCAGTTATTGCCATAGAGGGGGATGGGTCCTTTCTGATGAATAATATTGAATTACTTACCGCATCTCAGCAAAACTTACCCGTTATAACAATCATACTAAATAATTACGGCTGGATCTCTATAAGAGACCTCCAAATAAGGAATTTCGAACATAGATTGATTGGAACAGAATTTAGAGATAGAAGAGGAAATTTAAAGGCTCCTTCCTTTGAAAAGATTGCCAAAGGTTATGGAGCGGAGTACTTCAAGGCAGAGACGCCCGAGGAAGTAATCTCGACTGTAAAATCCGCTCTTAAAATAAGCGATACCCCCTCGGTTATTGAAATAATGATAGAAAATAAGTTCCCATATAGCGGGACAAAGGCATATGGCTACTGGGATATACCTAGAAGGTCAGGAACCAGCGATAAGGAAGTACGGAGTTCAAGGTGATGCCCAGACTAGCCTTACAGGAATTCATTGACTACTATGCCAACGATATGGCATCCTGTTCCTGGTGTAGAGTTACTGAAAATTCTGAATTAATTTAGCTTATACTTACTCAACTAAATATAAACCAAGGAAATCTCAACGACCCTCATAAAATGTTTTAGTTTACGTCTTGCCTAGCTTCTTAGAAATCTCAATTAACTCCTTAGGGCCTATGGAAACGTCTCCAATTTCCGGAGGTTTCTCCCTCAGGCCTATCAGCCCAACCTTATCCGCGACTTTGCTCATCCTCTTCACCGCCTCTCTGGCCTCCGAAGTGGTTATCTCTCCCATCTTGACCTCAAATGCTATAATTCTCCTTCTTCCCTTCATTACCACCACGTCTATATCCTCTCTGGGAGAGTAAACAAAATCTCCACCGTAATATTTACTTATCATCTCTCCCACCGAGAACTGAACCTCCAGTCCCAGGGGCAGATCGCTAACCTTGACGTCCCTTTCGCTAACTAGGTACTTTGACTCGGCGTACAGCGAGAGTGAAATCACAGGGGAGACATGTCTATAGTAATACTCCTTTCCCAGGGTCCTAATCTTCCTTATCAATCCCATTTTGCTTAACCTGTTCATCAGGGAGGACACTGTTGCCTCCCCACCCTTAACCTGCAGGATACCTGCCAGCTCCGAAGTTCTCCAGATTCCCTCTGCCACCTTGAGAAGCACCTGGTAATATATCTGGGTTAAACTTCTCTCCTCCTCCTTGAACACCTCTCCTATGAGACCCTTGGAGATCAGGGAAAACTCCTTCAGTCTCTCAACAAATTCCTCGTATGAGTTAATGAAGGGAATGATCCACGGATCCCTGAACAGGGTGGACAGCACCGGGTCCTCCAGCTGGGACAGGACATCCTCGTAACTCATGATTGGAATCTCCCTTGGAGTCAACAAGCCCAGGAGGGGAGAGTTCCTGTCGAATACCTTTTCCAAGACTCCATAACTTGAGCCGGCCAGGATGAGGGTCCCGCCCCTGTCAAGACTGGAGATATCTGCATAAAACTTCTCCGGCATTCTCTGAAACTCGTCGATGATCACGGTGCCACCCTTCTTGAGCTCTGAGCGAACCTCCCTTAACAGTTCCTCCACCTCCACCCTTTCCCCGCTCTCCAGCAGGCCCTCCGTTTCATTGGCCATGGTGACGAAATAGTCGTACTTGATGCAGTTCTTCATGAGCGTAGTCTTTCCCGTTTTTCTCCTACCGTACAGCAATAGCCAGTAATCAACTCCTGAGTTCCCCGCATTCCTTTCTTTTTAGTACTAGTCTCACGGGACTAGTCTGATAGGACAAGAATATATAAAGTTGTCTCTTCCCTCGACACCTGCTGATTGTCCCTGATCCTCCATGTTTCAGGCCTGACTAAAGTTCAGGTACCACGAGTAGAGGGTATACCCTAGGTCGGCGGTGCCGCTGGAGTCGTTGAATTCCATGCCCACCTGAATGGCGTCAAGATAGTAACTTTCATTATAGTTCACATTGGCTCTCTGCAGGTAGGGATTAAGGTTCTGCAGAACGTGTGTTATGGGGATACCCACAGTACCCTGCAGGTTTTGGGGAGGTAACAGGTAAACTCCTGTCCATCCGGTCGCTGAACCAGTCCTGGGCAGGACGTACACAGCCCAGGACATGTTCTTGAGGGTTCCGTTGACCAAGACAGGGAAGGTCATGTAGCCCGTGAAGATGAAGTACTTGTTCTGGGTTATGTAGTCGCTCCCGTACATCCATATCATCACCTCGAAGTCCCCATACTTGAGGTAGGTGGTGTTGGGGTCCCGGGTTAACCAGATGTCGTACGAGAAATCCTGTATGACGCCCAAGTTCTGAAACACCCTGAACTTCAGGATGGAGTAAAACTGCGGTAGATCTGAGATTTTTTCAGGTAATGGTAGTAATGGGGAGACCAGGGTCTTCCCCGCGAAGGGGAACCAGCCCTCCTCTCCATACATTAAACCGGGGTATCCGTCCACGGGTATGGAGGGAGTTATCTTGGTGATTTGGGTCATTTTAACGGTGACGTTAAGGTATGGAGTCAGGGTCATGTTTGTAACGCCCAGGGCAGTCCTCACGTTCCAGAGGAACGGGGAGAGGAAGAGGCTGGAACCATTAGCGTATAGTTCGCTCATGGAGTATCTGCTCTGACTGAGGTAACTTCCCAGGATGGATACATCCCTCTGGGGTCCGGGAAACAGGACTACAAGGTATTTACTGGCGACGGTAGGAACTCCGTTATTTTCAGTTGAATGGTTGTCATATCGTGTATAAAACGCAACTGCACCCAGCAACACTGCTAAAATTAGTGCTGATATGACAATTTTTCTTACCACGAGAAGCTCTGTCTGGGGAAAATTATAAACCTTGTATACATGCTTTCAGGCTGATAGGAATGTATGAAGATACTAATCTCATGTAGCGATCACGACACACTCCACTTCCTTCCGACAGAGGACTCCTTCTCACTTAAGTACAGTGTAATCCCCGACATCCCCTGACGGGAAGTATCTATGCGGGTCATCATGTGCCATATGGGTTCATGGTATGAACCTAGCGGAGTTATTCGATCCATTTTCAAGGTATGAGGCTCGATACTACTGATTAATCTTATCCCTCTTGGTCAAGGGTAAAATTTTATGCATTCAGGATACTCTCTAGATAGTTTGTTTCAATACTTTGCAATAAACTTTAAGAGGATCATCGAGGAGGGAGATTCCTGATGAAAGTTTCGTTCACTGCAAGAATCTTCTTACGGCTATTTGGAGAACCAATTTTCGCTGATCTCTGCTCAGGAGAAATAAGATACTTGGGCTAGGGGTGGCCATAGTAGAGACAGGGATAATTTACGGAATTCTTCTTGCGAAGGGTTACGATGGAACGGTGAGGAACACGTTCAGGATATTTCAGTTGATGGTGTCCGTGGTGGCGGCGTTGATCTTCCAATTCATCATTCTCAGGATCATCTAGTGGTGAGAGAATGAGGGAGTGAAACTCAAGAAGAGAAAGGACCTGGGCCCTCAAAAAGAAAATAGAGAATCTCTTGAATAAGGCCAAAATAAACCATGACTTTTTTAAGAAAAAAACTTTTTTTCAAGTGTTATTTCCTAGCTAATTCCACGGACCTGATGGGCATTACTCCAGGTATCTCCCACTTCTCATACATCTCATCGACCATTTTCTGGAAGTAGTCGTAATCCTCCTCCACAAAGTGGGAGAACCTTCCCTGTTTCTCCAGGTATTCCCTCACCGGCTTCCTCTTTATCCTTCCCTCCACTATACCCTTCGTTGGCTCGTTGTACACTATCTTGCCGTCTATGTACTCATACAGGGGCCATATCCCTGTTTCCACGGCCAGAGTTCCCAGTTCGTGAGAGTACATGGGATCGTAGTCCCATCCCTTGGGACATGGATCCAGAGAGTGTATGAAGGTGGGTCCTCCGGCGCTCAATGCCTTCTTTATCTTGTTTAATGTGTCCAGTGGATAGGCTGGACTGGTGGTGGCAGCGTATCTCACGTTCCTATGTCCCGCAATTATCATGGGGACTACGTTCTTCTTCCATCTCCTCTTCATTATTCTCCTGGCCGTACCTGGCCTACTGAAAGACGTCTGTGCACCATATGGCGTCATGCTTGTCTCCTGGATGTCCGTATTCGCGGATGATTCATTATCATACAATATTATTAGGAGATTATAATCGTAGGTCATGGCGTTGGACACTCCTGAAAGACCCATGTCCGCACAGCCCAGGTCACCGCAGAACACTATCACGTTTATGGGTTCCTCCTTTATCTTGCCCTTCCTCATCAATGCCCTTAGAGCGGCCGCCGTGCCCAGAGCGGCTCCACCGGATCCGCCCAGCTGAGTGTGGACCCACGGGACAACCCACGATGTGGTGTAGTATGTTGTGTTGGCTACATACATGCAACCAGTGGCGCCCACAACTATGGTTCTTTCCCCTGATATCTTGGCCAGATACCTCATTAGGAGGGCAGATTCGCATCCCTGGCATGTCCTGTGCCCTGAGGTGTAGAACTCCTCCAAGGGAGCCTGCTTTATTGTCTTTATGATGGATTTATACATTCTTTCCTCTTTTTCCAACTCATTTTCGGTCATGTCTGGTCACCTCCACTACCAGGGATCCCCCCTCACGTTCACCCAATAGGTGTGCCTTGTGAGGGGTGTATCCCTCTGCTCCACCCCGATCTTGATTATCTTCTCCACGTCCTGTATGGTTATCTCCCTTCCTCCTAGACCTCCAATGAAACTGAGGACCTTGGGTCTCTCATCCAAATCGTAAAGGGAGGATCTAACCTCGTGATACACCACGCCGCCTCTGAAGGGTGAGCCAAGGGAATAGTCCCTATCCACTACGCACACAACCTTAGCGTTTGCAAGATACTTCATGACGTCCTCTGCAGGGAATGGTCTGAACCACCTTATCCTTAGCATTCCTGCCTTCACCCCTTTCTCCCTCATGTTCTTTATGGCGACCTTCATGGGTTTAGAGACTGTTCCCATACCTACTAGGATCACGTCTGCATCCTCTACCATGTAAGGTTCAACGAATGGGTTCTCTGGCATGGTGATGTCCCTAGTTGTACCCGGATACCTCCCGAAGGTCTTCTTGAAGGACTCGTAAGCCTCCTTGATCACCTCCCTAGCCCTTTCCATTCCCTCGTCATGTTGTCTCCTTATCTCTGTAACCCAATCCTCATTTACCTGTGGAGCAACACTGATGGGATTGTCTGGATGAACTCTGAGCTTACCCCTATCGTAGGGTGGAAGGAAGCTCTTCACAAGCTCCCTATCGGGAAGTCTCACTATTTGCTCAGAGTGGGTGAGAAATCCACCGTCCATTGAGACACCCACGGGGATGAGCACCCTTGGGTCCTCCCCAATTCTGTAAGCGAGCAATGCTGTATCGAATGCCTCCTGGGCAGTATCAACCCAGACCAAGAGCCATCCCACATCCCTGACCATCAACGCGTCGTTATGCTCAACTCCGTATGCTCCTGGATCGTCCAGTGCCCTGTTCCCTATAACCGCGACGACTGGGGCCCTGTCCGTTGCCGTGACAACTATGGCCTCCATCGCGTATAGCCAGCCCACCCCGCTCGTCCCCACCAGGGTTCTGGCTCCCACCAGTGACGCATGCTTGACTATCTCAAACTGCCCGTGCTCACCTTCAGCTATTATGAACTCCGCGTCCAACTGTCCGTCAGCTATGAGCTTGGATATTGTGTCCATAACCTCTGTGTAAGGTCTTATGGGATAAGCAGCAGTAACATCCACATCAGCATACATAGCGGCGTAAGCAACGGCCTGGGTTCCATTGAGGAGAATTTCCTTCTCTGCTACCTGTGTCATCTTCCCAACCCCGGAACAATTGGTCTTTCCCTGACCTCAGCCCTAGCGTTCTGAAGCCATTTCTTATATTCCACCTTGTTAGCTTTCCACATTCCGTAAGGCCTCGTGTAATCTGGTAACCTTTTCTCATCAACCATCACGATGCAGTTCTTTACCGGACAAACCTCGGCACATATACCGCAACCTACACAATAGTCGTATGCTATATCATAATAACCGTCTGGAGTCTTATCGAAACACTCATCTGGGCAATACACCCAGCAGAGATCACATTTTATGCAGGCATCGAAGTCCACCGTGGGTCTCTCGGTCTTCGTTGTACCTCTCTTGAACTGTTCATTTCTTCCTCCCCTGGGCACTGCGGGTATTGCTGTTCCCTCCATCATTTCCTGCCATGTCAGGAGCCTAGGAGGAGCGTACTTGAACTCCACTCCCTCTCCAGGGTTCATGGTCTTGATCACTAGCCCCTCGTATGCCTCCTCCACTGCCTTCAGTCTCTCATTGAGCTTATCCTTCTTATGCGATTTCACGTATGAGACGACATGCTGGATGTCCACTATGTCTGGTCTTACCTTAGCTATGGCTCCCCACACCCTCTCCATAGTGGTATCATCGTTGAATGCCCACAGGCCTGAGAAGGATCTGTCCCAATTGAGTTTTCCTAAGGTCCACTGAAAGTCCTTGGAGGGCGTAAGTTTAACCATCTCTTCCATGGGCTTCCTTGAGGTGACAATCATGGCTCCGTCCTTCCTCAACTTCAGGTTAATGGGCTGAACACCCTGCCAGGCCCAAGATTCTACGCCCTTCAGTAGGGTATCGTCTAGGACAGCTATCACGTCCACATACTCTGGCTCCACTCTTGTGGAATATCCTATCAGGTCCTCCTCGCTTACGTTGCCTACTGCTACATAGTACTTCGCAGGAACTCCGTTTCTCTCAGGAGAATCGCCGTATCTTCCGAACGAAACTGCAGACTTCCCCATATCTCTCGCCATATACACCAGTCCCTCAGCAACATACTTCGCTAGCCTCTTCTGGAATATCCCCCTATAGGTTATCTCCACATACTTTACATCTTCTTCTCCCATTTTCTCATGTATATTATAGTAGTTGCTTACATTTATAGTTTTAAGTAATTTTTTCAAAAAATCCAGTTTGCGTCTGGAAGAAAGTTTCAAGTCCCAAGGTGATTCTTTGTAAGAATCTCAAAGTGACCAAGATAGTCCAATTAGATTTTCAAGGGAGAACTCGTCAACAAGATGTTCAATTAAAGTGAATTGGATTAGGAAAAAAATTAGAGTAGGATGGAGGGATCTATCTTATATCTTCTTATTATCTTAGAAGTCTCAACTGAATTTATACCCTTGATATTATACAATCTGTTAGAAATGAACGAGTAGGCCTCTTCCTCCTCCTTGAATACGGCGTGAACGTGAAGCCTAGGTCCGCTATCAACGCCATAAACCCTTACCACGGCAGGAAACTGAGATATTTCGTTGACCACCCGCTCAATATATTTGGGGATCGAATCAATCTCCAGTATGAGAGAGACCTTATAGCCAAGGTTCGCCCTATCTATGAGGGGAACGTAACCGAGAATTATCCTGTTCTCCTCGAGCTTCTTTATTCTGTATCTAATGGTACTCACTGGCATGCCCAATTCCTTAGAGAGCACGGTGAGGGTGAACTTAGCGTTATATCTCAATCTCTCAAGTATTTTCATGTCCACCTCATCAAGTTTATAATCCTGCATACATATTATTAATAACGTAACTAATCAGTATTAAAGTTTTCTAACATATTCGCAAGCAGCAAGGGCAATGTATTCAAGTTTCTGCAATGATCAAAGTTACAGATTTGCAGAAAGTTTAAAGGATGTCACGAAAAGTAACGTCCAAAAGAACTATGTTACTTCGTTAATTAAAAAAGAAAATTTGTTCAAATATATTTCATTTCTCTCCATATCCTGGTGGTATTTTTCTATTTCCTATTGCCCCACTGCCGAACGCCAGAATGATTCCGATCCAGTTAAGTCCTATCCCCACAGCCACTATGGAACCGGAGTGGGCATTTACCCCCAGCACATCTACCCCCAATCCCACGAATAGGAAGACCCATCCCAGTATATAGATCACGGTATCCGATACGTTTATCAAGCCCTTATGAATGGTCCACTCCTCGGTTTGATCATCTCTTTCCTTACTCATTCTACTTCATTATAATATGGTTTTTAGAGTTTAAAAATCTTTTCCCAAAATAATCTCAGATAAAATAAAATATGATAGAAAAATCAATCTAACTTGTTTGTGACTCTAGAGTATCATTTACTATATTTTTGAATCAGAGCCTGTAGCTTTTCCTGAGGGATCTTTGAGGCAACCTCTTCCGGTATAGGTTCATGAAGTTTTAATCTAACCTTAATGTAATCCTCTATTGTTGGAGGCTTCTCCACGAACCAGACCAGTGCAGCAGCTATCAGCGAAAATGCGGCACCTATCCAAAATACCACAGACCACGCCAGTGGAGTTATGGTTATCGGCGCACCCGTAACGACATCGGCCCAGATACCTCCACTCACTAGCGTCAATATAACTGCCGCTACTATTCCTCCGAAAGCTCCACCTACCACCTTTAGGGCGTAGGGAATACTCCAGTTCTTTCCTATATTGTTTTCACCGAAGTAGTCAGCAATTATCAACCAGTCGAACACGAAACATGCACCCGATACTGCACCTGTGGCTACTGCTAATATTGCCCAAGGAATCGCCAAATGAGCTAATCCTGCATATAGAACACCTAGACCACCTATCCCCATAAACGAGTAGAATATGGTAAGCGCCTTTCTTCTTCCTATCAGACTTGAGATGAAGCCTTGAGTTGGCCTACCTAGACCATCCGTCAATGCGAAACCTGCTGCACCAACAGCGAAAGCTATACCTCCCCCAAACCCCATGGCTGCCCCGAAAGGTGCGTAGAATGACACATTAAATAGTGAGGCCGCCAGCGCTAGCGTGAATGAGATCATCTGAGCCTTTCCTATCGGAGTTGCCAGCATTTCCCTGGGGCTCCATTGGGCTACCGCAGGCGGATTAACCTTTAATTCTCTTGACTTGAGTTTAGCCTGCCTAGCGGCAATGGGATCTACATCCTTGGGCCACCAATACTTCGGAGGATCTGTGACTAAGAATCCAGCTATTATTAATCCTATCCCAATGCTGAGGCCAGTAATGTATAATATTTCTTGGAAGTTACTGGAATTAAAGTCGAAGATATACAAAAGAATGTATGGGACCGCACCGTAAGCCCAAGCACCATTTGCTAGCCCTAATCTCCATCCTTTCTTTTCCGGGAACCACTTATTGACCACGCCCCCTCCCACGGCATACCCTAAACCAGCACCCACACCTCCTATAGCCGCGTATCCGAGATATGCTATCCAAGGCTGGAACGAATTAGCGAAAAGGTAATATGCTACCATGAGCAAGGCACCGCCAAACAACAGTGCCCTTCTTGGACTAATTAGACCCTTCTCCCTCAATCTTTGAAAGATCATGGCACATATGGTGGCCTGGAAAAGCACATACACCGTATAATTGAAGAAACCCTCAGCGAGTGACCACCCATAATGGGAAATTACCGTTGTTGAGGCTGCACCCCAACCGTACTCTAGTACGCTACCGAAGAAAAATGACATCCATGCGCCTAGCAACAAGAGCCTCCTGCCTATTGGATATCCCAGCATCTTCCTAGTTATCGCCTTTACGTCCTCTCCTACCCTGTATTTCCTGCCTACACTATCAACTATTATGGTATATTCCCCATATGGGGACTTGTGCTTTGTCGAACTTTCCATTACCATTTACACCTCTTTATATATCACGGAAGATTCTGTATTATCAGCGTAAAAACTATTACTGAATTATAGTTACCTTAAATACGTTATAATCTATAATAAAGATAGAGGAAATAATTGCAAGACCTACAAGGATCATTCTCATCTATAATTATAATTATTAAAGTCAATCACGCTGTGATAATAAAAACAGCAATTCTAATCAAAAAAGCTCCTAGACCTTAGGTTTACATTGGCGATGAAGTAGTAAGTACTTTGCAAATATTTTAAAGCCATATAAGTAGTGGCTTAGGTTTCAGAATTAGACCATGTAATTAATGAAATAATATGGAAAGGTGAAGAGGGTTCCACGCTAATTTATGTCCTATAGATGATTTCGAGGTTAGATCTCATCAGAGTGTAAATAACGAGTTGTTTTTAAAACTATTACGCCAAAAGTTTAGAGGTGAGACTTTTGGGGGAAAAGAAAAAGCTAGATAGAGATATGGCTAGGAGTAGAGCCAAGAGAAGAGTGGCACTAATAGGTGGAGTTTTTTGCTTCATATTTGGTATAGCAGGATTTCTTGAAGAGTTGAATGGTGGCCTTCTTGAATCCCTAGACGATTTCATTTTTCTAGCTATAGGGATTATTATAATTATATTATTCCTAATTTATAGGAATACATTCACAAATAGGGACTTGAATAGATTCCTAAATGTAACTACACTGCTACTTGTATTGGGTCTAGTATTCAAGTTATTAGCCATTGGGGCGCTTGAGGCAAGGGATCTCTCAGCTCTCGGAGACGACTATCCAAGTGTTATTCTCATTCTATTAGTTATTATCTATAGATTCCTTTAAACTAAATTCTACTTTTAAAGACAATAGAGTATTCATTAGTTACAGCTCTTTGCGCCTAACCCATATGACAAGGCAGTTTAGAATAACAGATAATTCTAAAATTTAAATTATATCACTATGATATATCAATACTATTGGATTTGCCATCCAGGGCGTTAGAAATTCAATGGAAAAATTATCTACCTCTTCAGCACTTTCGTAGAGTTAGAACGATAAGTTCCAGAAACGGAGATCATGAATGGTTCGCGCCCATGAATTGTAGGGGCATCGGGATGGCCACTTGATTCAACTTATTTTGATAGAAAAGGATAGATAAACAAGTTGAATTTTATACATACCGGACACCCTCACGACCATACCACAGCCTACGATGCATGGCATATACCCAACGCCATCTTAGTGAGATGGAGAGAGGATTTAAGGCATCCGGAAATCAGGGACTTCATTACTCCCCAACAGTTTGAGGACCTCATGAGAAGAGTGGGGATATCCAACGAGAGCACTGTTATCTTGTACGGCGACTACAACAACTGGTTCGCAACATATGCCTTCTGGTTGTTCAAGGCATATGGGCATCAGGACGTTAGATTGCTTAACGGAGGTAGGACCAAATGGGCGAAACTGGGTCTTCCCACGTCTAAGGAAGTTCCAAGTTATCCCAAGACAGATTACAAGGTTAGTAAGGTAGACTGGGGAAGTCATAGGGTCCTGATGTGGGAAGTTCTTCAGAAGGTGACCAGGGGGGAGGCTGGAAAGTTCGTGACCCTAGTTGATGTGAGATCTCCCAAGGAGTACACGGGGGAAATTAAGGCACCGCCGGAATACGCAGATGAGCAAACTCAGGTGGGAGGTCACATTCCTGGAGCAATCAACATACCCTGGGCTCAAGCGGTGAATCCAGATTCAGGAGAGTTCAGACCCTATGATGAACTTCTCAGAATATACTCCAATGTGCCGAAGGATAAGGAGGTAATCACGTACTGCAGAATAGGGGAGAGGGCGGCTCATACCTGGTTCGTGCTGAAGTATCTCCTAGGATATCCTGCAGTCAGAGTTTACGATGGATCCTCAGCTGAATGGAACAACGTAGTTGGGATACCGGTGAAAAAGGGAACTGAGCCTTGAAGATATTAAGGGAGCTAGAGTTCAGGAGAGAGGAGATATGCGGGGCTAATAACCCCGTAAGGATCATCATAAACACAGTGAGGGAGTTAAGAGAGTGTGAGGGAATTAAGGTAAAGGTGAATGATTACGATTGGGTCCTCACTCTAAGGAATTTGGCTGAAATACACGACTTCAAGGTGGAAGAGGGGGAAAGGGAAAATAATTTTTTGAATTTGATCATTTATAAACCATGTAATTAGATAAAAAAATTGAAATTTTTATCCTAGTCCCGATCTATCTTACCATTTCCCTGATTTTGGCCTCTATTTTTGCCTCGCTTGGAATTACCTCCCTCTCCAAGGGCTCGCTGAAGGGGATCGGCACGTCCGGTACTGTCAATCTCTGAATTGGAGCCTTTAGCTCTCTGAAGGCCCTTGACTGGATCCTGAACGCTACCTCACCAGTCATGCCATAGCTCATGTAATCCTCGTCCACTATGAGCAACCTTCCAGTCTTCTTTACCGACCTGGAGAGCGTCTCCTCGTCTAGGGGTACCAGTGTTCTCAGGTCCACCACTTCGACGGAGATGCCTTCCTTCCTTAGTTTCTCCGCAACCCTCATGGCCCTATGCACCATCACTCCCACAGATGCAACGGTCAAGTCACTCCCCTCCGTCTTCACTATCGCTCTCCCAAACTCCAGCTCGTATGGCTCTTCCGGCACTTCATCCTCCTCTCCCTCGTAGGGGAGAAATGGTAGTCCCGTGAGGAGTTTGTGTCCGAATATGACAACAGGGTTAGGATCTCTCAATGCCCTAATGGTCAAGCCCTTAGCGTCGTAGGCATTTGAGGGAACTACGACCTTGAAACCCGGGACGTGGGCGAAAAGTCCGTAAAGCACTTGAGAGTGCTGTTCTGCGTCCCCATAACCGCCACCCACTGCTGTTATCACTGTGACAGGCATGGGAAACTGTCCCCCAGACATGTAGTGGTTCTTGGCCATATGGTTGTACATCTGATCGAATCCCGCCCCTAGGAAGTCCACGAACATGAGAGATACCACGGGGTGAAGGCCAACTGATGCCATTCCCACTGCCATTCCCATGAAGGTCTGCTCCGTGATGGGCGTGTCCACCACTCTTTTCCTTCCAAACTTATCAAAGAGACCCATGGTGAACCCGAAGACAGCACCCCAATAGGTAACATCCTCCCCCAACACTACAATATCATTTCTCCTCTCCATCTCCTGGGCTATTCCTTGAGCTATGGCCTGGGAAATTCCCTTCATCTTCATCTGAACACCCCCGTTAGAGCGGTTGAAGGTTCAGGATAGGGACTTTCCTCGGCGAACTTTAAGGCCTCATCTACTTTCTCCTTGGCCTTCTTTCTCCGTTCCTCCAGTCTCTCCTTCTCTACTCCCAACTTGGTCAACCTGTTACCCAACCGAGTAATTGGATCCATTAATCTCCACATCTCAACTTCATCCCTTTCCCTGTACTCCTGTCCATCTCCCTCGAAATGACCCCTGAATCTGTAGGTGACGGCTTCAATCAGGGAAGGACCCCCTCCACTCCTGGCCCTTTGAACTGCCTTTCTCGTGGCAAGATAGACATCAATGACGTCCATTCCATCCACAAGATAGGACGGAATGTTCAGGGACATTGCCCTCTGGAAATGATGGGGCGTGGCAAGGGCTATACTCTTGGGAGTGGAGTCGGCGTACATATTATCTTCAACCACCAGTATAAGGGGAAGCTCCCATAGTGACGCAGCGTTCAAGGTTTCATAAAAGGTACCGTGATTCGCTGCTCCCTCCCCGGCGAAGGCCACAGCAACATTATCTTCTCCCCTGTACTTGAAGGCGAAGGCTGCTCCCGCAGCCTGGGGAAATGACGCGCCGACTATTCCGCTACACGAAAACCTCACTTCCTTATCAAAGAGGTGCATATGTCCCCCCTTCCCTCCGCATAGTCCCGTGCTCTTCCCAAATATTTCTGCCGCTAACTTTCTGACGTCTGTTCCCTTTGCTATGGCGTGATGATGGGGCCTGTGAGTGCTCACAACTACGTCCTCTTTCCTCAGATTAGAACCAACTCCCACAGCCACCGCCTCCTGCCCTGAGGAGAGGTGCATCTCACCCCTTATTGGTCCTGAGGCCATGTTAAAGGGATTTTTACCCTCATAGTACTTGGCCCCTATAGCCTCCTCGAACTCCCGGATGAGACTCATCTCATAATACATCTCCAATAACTGATCTAGGGTAAGCCCAGCTGACTCCACTAACCCCTTGAGGTCCTTTACCGTAGGTTCAGGTTTCAGAAACATGTGTATCACTATCCTTTTCATTGAAGAGATTTAAAGATTCTCCTATCTTGTATGTTTCAATTTTTAGTTAACTTAATCAATGGGTGTATTCCATGAAGAGCAGGAGTTTTAGCATATCCAGAGTCCTTTAAACTCTAGGATGTGTTCATTAATAAGATGTGTCGGGAGACTCTGTAAATTTCTTGAAATTTACTCTATAAATCTAATAATTCAACTTGTTCTCAACAATCACCTTCCCTAATAGGGTTCGTATTGGCATTGAGTCGGGCTTATTGAGGATTTTCCACCAACGGAAAATTTCTGGAGCCGGAATTAACCCGAGCTAGTACAAGAGGTTCAATCCAGTTACAAGGTTATATGAAGAGAAATGATATATTGAGCGGAAAGAAATGTTAGGCTGAAAAGCTTCTGGGGAAAAACCGGATGCATGATAGGTGAACTGCCCTATCATGGATGGAGTCCTCTGCCCCCATCTCCAAAAAAGATAAACAAAGTCCTATGAACAACTTACAAACCTTTCTCCCTTCAGGGCCGAGATCAGCTTTAGATCCAGGGTTAACACCTCGCCACCTAGAGTGTTGGCCAGAGCTACTAGGGACGCATCGTACGTCGTTATCCCATACTTCACGGAGAGCCTATAAGCTTCCTGCGCAAGTTCCCTTCCCTGATGGACAGGAAAGTTGGAAATGAAGTTCAACCCCTTTGTTACGACCATCTCTCCATCTTCCGCAGAGATCTCTCCTCGTACCACTCTTTTCCTCATCACGTTGGGGAATTCGTAATAAATGAGATCGAGGAAGTGAAGGTCGTCATATCTCTCCAGCAGATTCCTGACGCATTCGCTTGCGCTCTCTGGCAGGAACACGGAAACGAGGGCAGAGGTATCAACGACTATCCTCATCCCTGTCCTCCCTCACAAGATGGGAGGAGGGCGACAGTAACCCGTACTTTGCCCTTAACTCTTCCCTGGTCCTGTCCGCATCTGTAAGCATGAGCCTCTTTTTCTCTCTTCTGACCACCTCCTCAAGGTATTGCCTGACCAGTTCTGCGTAGTCTATCCTTAGGTTTTCAAGATCTTCCTTTAACCTCCTGCTTATCCTCACGGAGATGGTCTCACTCATTCTTCCACGAATATAATTTGTCTTGCAAACTTTTAAAGTTTATCTCTATGTAAACTTCTAATTTCATGAGGTTATGCTGGATAACCGGAGATTGAGGAAGATTAACTTCTCCCTAACGAATTTTCCCTTAGTGACTTATCCCGCATACAATCTTTCGTCAGTGCGACACAACTCATCAGTTTGCGAAGGTGACGCTCCTCATCGTATCCTGGAAACTGGATAGACACTTCGTCTGCCTCTTGTGATGATAGATCGCTAACTCCAGCGGGTAGTTAGACACTAGCCAAAAAGAGTATTATCTAACTATAAAGTTTTTAAGGGGAAAGAGGCCACGTGAATCTCACGCATAACCCAAGAGAATTTTCCATCATTGGAACGATTCCGGAGTCCGGAAAATTTTTACCTTTTCACCAAGATATCACGAGATTTGTTCCAATAATGGAAACATTAAGACAATATGTCTGGATTTTCCTTTTAAATTGTATATTAGATAAACATCAAATATAATATAAGAAAAATTAGACTAGGTAATAAAAAGATCTATACTACTCATTACTTATCTCCAAAGCTTCGAATCTCCTGTCAATAGGATAGCTAGTTTCACGTAGCTTGTCTGATTTAATTCATAGTAATTACTGGACGTAGATGATGAAGGATAGTTAGACTTAACCCAGGGTGGATAATATCCTCCAAATGGATGTCCTTGAAATCCTAGGAAACCTAAGCCGAACTTAGCTGCAGTTTGCCATTCTAGGTACTCCTCATGCATGGATGAATTGAATTGAGACTCCCAAGCAGAAAGCGCAGGAGATCCAGTTTGTTGTAATGTAAGTAAGCCGGAATAAAGCTGGGCATCAACATCGGCAAAAAGCGAGAGCGGATCTATAACAAAGTTATTAGGAGATGTATTTAGCAGGTGTTGGTACATCCAATATTGTTGAGGTGTATTGTACCAATCTGTTCCATTCTTGTAATACGTGACTGCCTTCCATTTGGTCCATACCTCTTGACCCTGATAGGATATCCAATACTTGATAAATGTAAGTGCTGCCTGTTGTTGATTACTTATTGGTACTGCAACCGCGTCTGATACTATAGGGAAGTAGTTTTGAGTTCCTGGAAATGGTTGGGCAACCATAGTTACGTTACTCCAGTTAAGATATGGTTGCACTGCCGGATAGGTAGTAACGTTCAGGAAATCATAAAGGTAGTTAGTTGCTGAATCCACATCTACCTCAAATGCAGCCTTACCTTGATCTACTAAGGTGATGCCTTGTGGCCAAGTCATGGATTGCCAACCTGGATAATTATACGAGGTGTAGTTCAAGAAAAGATAATTGGTTTCATTAAATACCTCTTGGACAGCCGTATTACTCAAATTAAGTGTACCATATAAGAGTTCATCCATCAATCTAGGTCCGCCAATGCTCAGGAAGATTGCAAACCATAACTGTTCTTGATCATACCCACCATCTGCTCCAGGTACCATCCAAGGAGTTACACCATGGTGGGCTAGCTGGACAGTATCATAAGTGAGTTCACTTAAGTTCTGAGGAACAGGAAGGTTATACTCTCTTAGCAAATTCAAGTTATAATATAGCACTAGCCCACTATGCACGCTAACCGGAACGTTTAGCATTGTGCCATTATATGCTGATGCTTCCATGACCGGCAGGATTGCATTATTTAACAATCCCTCCTTCTGAACCACTGGGGTCAAATTAATAAACGTGCTTAGTCCCTGGGGACTTGATTCAACATAACTTAACATATTTGCTCCAACTAAGCTCTGGAACAGGGAAGGAGGTTTACCGGCCTCAATAAGCGCCAGAATTGCATATTTAGCGTTTGTACCTCCAGCCCCCGGGACTAGATTCTTGGTAACTGTATAACCTGGGTAAGATGATTCAAATGCCGGAATGAGATGATTCAGGGCTACCTTACCTGTTGTCGCCCACCATGTATAAAATACAAGATTAGTGATAGTACTGGTAGTTGTAACGTTAGTAGTAGACTTAGTTGAGGTGGAAATATTTGAAGTGGTGATTGGGGAGGTCGGTTTAGTGTGGGGTATCAAGAGTACCGCCGATATTGCACCTACTACTATTAAGACCACAACGACAACGATTATGACCCATGTCATGGTTGACATAGCTTTTCTCGTCATACTTAATAGCTAAGATTATATCACTAATAAGTATTTCCATGATAAAATAGCCTATGCTAAAACAATATCGTTATCTAAATAACTCCGAATTTCTTCTATTAAAACTTCTATAATGTTTTGATCTAGCTATACGAAAATTTAACCTAGTATCCATACCGAGATATTGTTTTATTATCTTGTCATTAGTATTTATAGATGAAAATAATAAAAATAGTTCTCTTTTAATCCCAAGATATCCTCATCTTGATTTCGCCCCGCCTCTTTTCCTTGAGTATCTTCAAAACTTCTTTCTCTTCATCAATACTTACCGTATCTGTTATCAAGTTTTTAGATGTCTTGGGATAAAGCGTTTTCCATGACGCTAAATGTGATACTGCTAGTTGAAAATGAGGCTTTTGTCCATTTACTAAACCCAAAAATACCTTGTTCGCGTGAACGATTTGCTGAATTGATTTGAAATCAATTGTGGCGGAACCTGAAACGGGGAAACCGAAAAGGCCTACTACACCATTTCTCTCCAATAATGGAAGAATTTTTGTAATAAGACCTGCATCTGCACCTGTGGCTTCAATGATAACGTCGAACTTTCCAACCTTTCTGCTCAATTCTTCATAATCATTTACAGAATTATAATAGTTTATTCTTGCCTCTTCTAACAAAATTTGTTCTGTTTCATTGGGCTCTCTTTTATTGGATATCCAGACTTTGATTCCAAGTGTTCTAAATAGTAATGAAAATAGTACGCCTATTGGCCCTGTACCGACAATTAGCACCTTTCTACAATTTAGGGTACCGTCGTCGCAACTCCAAATGGGAACTCTTTTTTGAACCTCAAATATTTCCTCAACTGATTTTTCCACATCAGCTAAAGGTTGGGCTAGGATCCCTATATCCTCAAGGGACTTGGGAATTCTTACAAGATATCTCGGATCGTCATACCACTGTTCCCTCATAAATCCATCCATACCTACAATTCCGGCTTCACGAAAGTTCCCAGTCTCGCAGAAATCTGACCTACCTACTAAACAGTTTTTACAAACTCCACATCCTCTTCTGTTTACAGGCATCACCATATCTCCTTCTGAGAAGCCTTCATATGATTCCTCCACCTTCCCAATCGCCTCGTGACCCAATACAAGAAAATCCTTTCCCTTAGGTAACTCTGAAAGAATCAATTTCCCGTTAACAACTTCCCTATCGGTTCCACATACTCCACTATATAATGTCCTTATCTTTAAATATCCATAATTACTCAGATCTTTTTCATTGACATTAGAAATTTGAACTCCTGCTGCAGGCGGTTTAACAATTATGGCCTTCATTGATAATGCACATTAGTATAAAGAAAATAAGTCTTGTTAGCAAGTTATGATAGAGCCGTCATATTAGGGTTACCCATTTAGAGCACTTAACCTAAACATTGTTTGAGGGACTCAGGAGATCATGTATTTTGATGAAAGGTCACGAACCTCTCCATGCTTAATAATCCAAATATCGTAGATTAATCTAAAGTTTAGGTCACCTTAGTTCGTGGAACGGTCTTTCAAAATTGATGATAGCGATAGTCATCCAAAATTAACTTGCTATGCCCTTAGTTAAGCACATATAGACTCTAATCTCCTATTATAATTTGTGGGCATCTAATGCCTACTTATATATCGATGGGGTACCAAATTATTGTGTATTTGAGGGGTCTTTAACGTGAAATACAAAACAAACCGAACTAGGCCCTATCGATGAACTAGACAGTCTTGGATTCTTTTTATAAGAAACATAACTAAAAAAATCAAAAATTACTGATTAAATACCATTACTGAATGCTTCTTAACATAAACAAGTATTTCTTCGCCTATATTCGTTCTATGATCTGTGTAAGTAACGATCTCTTCCTCGGAATCAGGAGGAGATACAGTTATTCTAAATAAGCCACCCTGATAACCCACTACTTTTATCTTACCCTTACCCACAAAAATCCATGAGTCGTCGTTTATGACCTCCTTAGATAACTTAACATTCTCAGGTCTCACTCCTATCATAATTTTCTCAGAAGCAGGATTATCTTTTCTATAGGTATCTGGGGGAAACTTAAAACTGCTGACAATGACTCCCTCATTACTTAACTTTCCTTCCAGTTCATTTATTTCTCCGATTAGGCTGGCTACCTCAACAGATACAGGATCATTGTAAATCTCGTCGGGATTACCAATTTGAGCAAATTTACCTTTCACCAGTACACCTACCCTTTCTGCTATGGCAAAAATGTCCGCAGGGTCGTGACTGACAATGATCAGAGTAATCCCCAACTCGTTCTGAACTTCTCTAACTAAAGCTCTAGCGCTATCTCTCATTCTAGCATCTAAATTGCTAAACGGCTCGTCCAAGAGAAGTAAAGATGGTTGCTTCACCAGGGCCCTAGCTAAGGAAACTCTTTGTTGTTGCCCGCCTGAAAGTTCCCTTGGGTAATGGCTTAGTACATGGGAAATATCAAGAATTTTAGCGACCTCTTCTACTTTTTTCCTGATCTCTTCCTTACTCATTTTCATGTTAGTTAATGGAAAAGCAATATTTTCGAACGCGGTTAAATTGGGATACAATGCCCAAGTTTGGAACACCATTCCTATTCTCCTATCCTCTGGTGGAACGAAAAGTTTGCCGTTTCCTGCAACCAGCTTATCGTCAAAATATAGTTCTCCACTACTGGGAACATCAAGGCCTGCTATACTTCTCATAAGAGTGGTTTTTCCTGCACCGCTGGGTCCCAGAATACCGAACCTCTCCCCATTGTTTATAGTAATGTTAATGTTATCCAGTGCAATAACCTTACCTTTCTTAAACACCTTTGAAAGATTTTTTGCGACAACCTTGACCATGGTTACACCCCCTTTCCTCCACCTCCTAGGGCTATCAACCCTCTTATGAAGTACCTGCCTAAAAATATGAATATTGCCAGGGGTATTATACTTGCCAGCATCGCAGCAGCAAAGGTATCGTTATATAATGTACCGTAACCTCCCGTATATGCTTCCACCGCAACCGATATCAACTTCATTTCAGGAGTAGTCACTAATACTAAGGGAATAAAGAAATTATTCCAGGACTGAATAATAATAAAAATTAACGTGGAGATAAAGCCGGGCATTGACAGCGGGAATACTATTTTAAGAAATATTTTCAGATCACCTGTTCCATCAATTTTCGCTGCCTCAACTAAACTCCTAGGCAGGACTGATATAAACATGGACATGAGCAGAGCTCCTGTTGGAATATAAAATATAAGCATGGCAAATATAATTCCAGCGTAAGTGTCCAAGAGGCCCATATCCACTATTAGCCTAGTTAAAGGTATAAGAGTTGCCTGATACGGTATGAAAGTGGCCAAGGCAATGAGAGAAAATAGGACGTCACTCAATGTGGAGGAGAACCTACTATAGGAATACGATAGGGTGTAGAAAAAGTAAGCTCCCATCGCGCCTAGAAAAGCTGCTATAAAGGATGTAGGAATTACAATAATCAGGCTATTTAATAGTGGTTTTGCTAGGCTACCGAATACTGAGACATAAGCTCCGATGGAAAATTGAGTTGGCGGTACCAGTACGGGAGTAGACGATACCTCCAAGTCGCTCTTAAAACCATTTATAACCATTGCATAAACTGGTATAAGCCACAATACGCTTACCACAGCTAAAGCTAAGTAGTGCAAAGATGCCTTTATTACTGGTCTCATCTTCTGATCCACCTCCTGATCATAATCAAGGCATAGGGTATAATGACTATTGTGGCGATGACAGTGATTATTGTAGCCACAGCTGTTGCGTCAGAGAAAAATTCCACTGTAAATAGATAATACATATAAAGTACTGATGTCTGTAGAAATATATTAGTTGTTCCTCCAGATAGTATGAAAGGTAGGCTAAATATTCTAAATGAAAACAAGAATAATAACGCAGTAGATATAACGAATGAATTAAATGAGTTTGGAACTAATAATTTATACGTTATCTTAAACGCGCCTGCTCCATCCAACCTTGCCGCTTCTACCACTGCCTTGTCTATATTCATAAATCCAGCAAGATAAAACAGTGCGGCTATCCCTGTATATGCCCAAACAGATACAACTATTAAACTGGGGAACATTGTCGATGTGGAAGACAACCATGGAAACTGTGGCAATCCAATTTTTGTTAACACCCAGTCGATTCCAATGTTAATATTGTATAGCCATAACCAAATGAGACCATTGACAGCCATTGAAATAGCCAATGGATATATCATTATTGACATGAATATAGATCTCGCTCCATTAGATTTAAGAAAATATAATAGTGATGCCAGTAATATTCCTAATATATTACCTATAGCCACAAGACTTACAGACAACTCTAGTGAATGCACTAGTGAATTAGAAAATTGAAATTGTCGCACAACGGATACGAACGTTTCCAATCCCACTAGGGAAGGCGTAGGATTTAGAAGAGACCAGTTCATGAAAGATACGCCGGCGTTCCATAGCACTAAATACAGCAGGATTATTGAAAAAAGTGCTGTTGGAACAACCAGAATAACAGTACCTTTCTTCATGTTATGCCATCAAATTAATTTGTATGAGGAGCGATATATAAGTTAATGATTATCAATCTCCCTTGATAGCTACTTTCATAAACTTTTTACTAGAGTATCTAAGTGTATGTATGGCTCCAAAAATAAACATAACTTATATATCCGCTTATATCTATGAGTTATGATAATTTGTATATATTATATAATTATAGTATTTAAATAAAAATCGAACCTATTTTTAGTGACATGCAATATAAAAAGAGCATCGATGATATTCATGTTGATTTCATCGATGAAAGTATAAGTCCCTAGAAATGTTGAGACGTATAAGTCTAGTTTAAACTCTTATTTGCCTTAACTGTATATTTTAATCAAAATGATTTGAAAGTTGAAACATATGAAAAGATTTATTAACCGTAATTATGAATTCAAAAAAAGGGGATAGACTATGAAAAGATACCCCTATAGTATAGTTAGAGGTCTTTCTTCTACGCAGATAGGAATAATAGTAGGCGTAATCGTAGTAATTATAATAATAGGAGCAGTAGCTGCAATTATGTTAACTAGGAAACCAACTCCTACGACGCCCGTAGTTACAAATATCACAACCACGACGACTCCGCCTACTAATGTCACTACATCGCCGTTAGTATTCTATACATGGTGGGCTACGGAGGGGAAGGTGGCACTCAATCATCTGATTCCTGCGTTTGAAAGTGCAACGGGACTTCAGGTGGAACCAAATGTAGTTCCTGGAGCTGGTGGAACTAACGCAAAATATGCTATCCTTGCGCTAATCGAAGCAGGAAAACCGCCGGCATCGTTCCAAGTGCATTTCGGTCCTGAAATGATTAGTTACGTAGAATCTGCTCCCAATGGGTTGAACGACTTCGTAAACATGACTCCATATGCAGTCAAATGGGGTTTGATGAATAATGCTGTATATGCAGTGTTGCAGGCGGGAGCATTCGATGGAACCTTGCTTTCTATACCTGTTAATGTACATAGAGGAGCACTGCTATGGGTGAATAGCCAGTTATTGAGGGAGTACAACTTACCATTTCCATATAATTTCAGTACTCTGGTATATGACACAGTTCAACTGGCCAATCATGGAATTCATCCATGGATGGTTCCTGGAGGAGATGGTGGATGGGATCAGCTAAACCTATGGGAAGACATATTCCTGTATTTGGCTGGACCCCATCTATATAACGAGATGGTTTACGGTACCATTAATTTCAACAACGCTACAGTGCAAAAACTAATAAATGAGACGGACTATTGGTTCTTAAACTTCACAAGCTACGATTATCCTGGATGGCAATCAATGACGTGGACTCAAGGATTAACGTTGTTAGTACAAGGAAAAGTTGCATTTCAGGCTAATGGGAACTGGCTGACCAATTATGCCTATGACTTTCTCAATACTACAAGCTATCCTCCGCTACCTCAATATATTAATAGTCCTAACGTAACCCTTATCGAAACTCCGTTCCCAGGTACACAACACTATTATGCCTTGGTTATAGACTCCATAGGTATCCCCACTGGACCTCAAGAACAGGACGCTCTTAAGTTGGCTCATTACTGGTCGTCGTATCAAGGCCAAGAAATATGGACGAAGTGGAAAGCAGTTACCTATTACAAGAACGCCACGGACTATTTCAATACTCCAGCCCAGTGGTATGATTATCAGCAATTGTTGAATACTTCAGAACAGAACTTTGTATATCAACTTTCCGATGGAGGTACATTTGATGACGTATATGCTCAGTTAATTTCAGGAGTGCTAACGTTACAGGAAGTTGGAACTCCAGGTTTATCTGCCTGGAACTCCACTCTAGTTAGTGCAATGCATGAGGAGGAACAGGAATGGCTATCTGCAGCAAAATTAGGCTTAGGATACTTAGGATTTCCGAATCATCCATTTGCAGATTATTACCCACCATGGGTAACTAATCCCTCCGCATATGGACTGGACCTATCATCGCAACAAACCAGCAATAACAGCGCTCTGGTATTAATATTGCCTTTGCTACTTGTTTTGGATGCAGGATTATTCCTTTCCTCAAGGGGAAGAATTCTTTCAAGACCTCTACTGAAATAAGTGAAAAAATTAAATTTCTTTTTTATTTTTAGATTCTTATTTTATAAGATAAAATTTGGTCTATGATAATACTGATCATTATAAACTTATTACGATTTATTTTTGATTACCAAAATTATTTACACTTATATCTCTCAAATACTTCATCATTGATGGTTAGGCCAAGTCCAGGAGAATCTGGAACCACTAAATAACCATCTTCGATAGGTATACCTTCCCTGAATATCTTGTCCCTGAGATCATTCTTTCTCAGATGCATTTCAATCCATTCCAGACCCAGTGCAGCTGCCACATGTAGATTTGCAATTAATGATATTCCTCCCGCAGAATAATGAGGGATCAAAGAATATCCCATGATGCTGGCCATATCACCAATCTTCATCATTTCAGATATCCCACCAGTCCACATGGCATCAGTCTGGACTATATCAACTGCACCCCTCCTCATTATCTCGTAAAACTCCCATCTGGTAAAGGCAGTCTCATACCCCGCTATGGGTATATCCAGCTCCTGTGCCAGCTTAGCACTTAGATCCAGATAATCGGTCTGGATTGGCTCCTCAAAAAACCATACACCAAGTTTCTCTAAATTCTTTCCCATTTCCAAAGCTTCCTCAAAGGTGAAAACGTTATTTGCGTCCACTGCCATTCTTACCTTATCCCCTATCACTTCTTTTATGACCTTTAACCTCTCCAAGTCCTCCTCCATACTTCTCGCTCCAATCTTGACCTTTACTCCCTTGAACCCCATTCTAACATAGTAAGCCTCCTCATCCCTTAATTTCTCCATATCCTTTTTATCCGAGTAATAACCTCCAGTTATATATGCCTGGATTTTCCTTTTGGAGCCTCCAAGGAGTTTATAGATGGGTTTCTTCGCCTTCTTACCCATGATATCCCAAAGCGCTATATCGACTCCACCAATTCCTGCTATGACTATCCCACGTCGTCCAAACCTTAGGGTAGCCTTATACATCTTGTCCCATAGGTGTTGTATAAGTTCCTCATCTTCCTTCAATAAGATAGGCTTCAATATCTTCTCAACTGTAGTTTGAACAGCATCTGAACATCCATAGGCCAATGACTCGCCATACCCAACATATCCATCCTTAGTTTGTACTTCTGTGACGAGAATTTCCATCGGGTGTTCGGCTAAGCCCTTTATGGCCAAGGCATCCTTTTCGTCACTGATGCACTCGTAACAGAGTTTGTAGGTTTTAATATCGCTTATCATTAAACAAAGTTGATTCTCCTCTTATAAAAAGACAACTTATATGAATGTGTGGCTCTGAATATATTAGGAAAACGATATTATTTAGGATATAACAAAATCTACTCAATTTTATCTATTTCTCCCGTTACTTTTACTTTATAACCAGGAATATATATCAGAGAAGCAATATACTGATTTAGATATCATATTTTAGATACTTTTAAGTCTAACGAGAGTTATCAATTGTACGGTTATCATTTTGTTATAGATATTACTAAAAATTAATTGTCTGAACTGGCTTTATGAGCAAATAATATATTATGATCCTAAATACATAATACCCAAAGTCTAATATGGATATTACTAATTATAGGCCATTCAACTGACTATTGTTTCTCTTTATTAAATTAGGTCTGTATTAATACTTACCGCTTTTCTAAAAAAACACGAAATAAATAATAGTATATACTCCTTATGCTTAAGGTTCTCCTGTAAAATTTAAAGGTAAGTTCAATTTTCTGATCAGTATAAACCCATGCTAATCAACGATCAAACTATTGTTAGAGAGTACACTTTTTAACCTTATTTTCAAAATAAAATAGGGTGATTCAGTGGTATTTGGGGCATTTGGCCCTTTCTTTGAGGACTTTGACCTAGGTCAGATAATAAGGCATAGGCCATGCAGAACGCTGGAACAGTGGGATAATGTGCTGTGGTCAACCCTCACCCTAGATTACACTCCTCTCTACCTAGATGCCGTTTACGCCTCTCTAACGGAACTTGGCAGGATTGTGCTAAATCCTCGGCTTGTTCATTCAGTGGTGATAGGTCTAGCGACCAGAGACACAAGCGTGAATACCCTCGCGTTTCTTGGCATAGATTACGAGAATTTGAGGAGACCCGTTTTTCCGGGAGATACCCTGTGCGTGGAGACAGAGGTTGTGGGAAAGAGGGAGACCAAGAGGCCCAACGTGGGCGTTGTGAGCTGGATTCATAGGGTATACAATCAAAGGGGAGAGGACGTTTACGAGATAAAGAGGAACAATCTGATCTATAAGAGGTCTACCTCCCCTTGGATCAGGTTCCTTGAGGGGAGAGGAGAGATGGCTAACTCCAGTCAGCAGAGTGGGGAAAGGGTAACGTTGAACACTGAGGAAAGGAAGCTATCTCATCCCGGCTGGGAGGGAAGATACCTCGAAGACTTCACTCCTGGAGAAAGGGTGATTCACAGGTTAGGTAGGACCGTAACGCAGTACGACAATATCCTGAGCACCGTCTTATCCATGAATACCGCGACCCTTCATCTTGATGAGGAGTACATGAGATATCACGATTACGGAAAGACAGTGGTACAGGGACCATTCATAGTGGGAGTCGCATCCGGAATTTCCTCCTTCGAGCTTGGGGCGAACATCTCCGCAGATCTGGGAATAAAGGAACTGAAGTTGAAGGCTCCAGTCTTTGACGGCGATACACTTCACGTTATAAGTGAGGTTCTGGACGTGAAACCTGACAAGGAGAAAGGGAAAGTCACGGTAAGGAGTACCGTGTACAAGAACAACTTCTCAGTTGAGGTTTCCAGCTTTATCAGGGAAATAGAGGTTTTCAGAAGGGAGTACTCACCATGGGTGAAAATATGGAAAGGATAGGGTGTAGCGAACTTAGAGAACTCGTTTCTGATCCCATGGACACGGTGAAAAGATTCCTTCCCAGAAAGGGAGTGATCGCCTTCGGAGGCATGTCAGGATCTTCCGTTCCCAAGGAATTTCCGAGGGCTATGGCGAAACTTCTGGAGGAGGATCAAGGATACTCGTTAACCCTTCTTACGGGAGGAGCAACCTCAGAGGAGTTCGAGAGGTCAGTCTCGAGGATTGCCAGGATCTTTCACAGGAGATACCCCTTCCTGAGCGGTGGGGAGCACAGGAACATGGCCAACTCGAATATCCTCCAATTTTTCGATTATGGCCTGTATAAGTTCAACAGAATGATTCGAACTGGAGGACTAGGAGAAGTGGATATAGCGGTAATTGAGGGAACAGCAATCCTTGAGGATTGCTCTGTGATACCCTCACTGTCGCTGGATTCCTCCCTCTCCTTTGTGAGGATGGCAAAGAGAGTTATAGTGGAGATAAACGAGAGCAAACCTAGACTGGACGGACTTCATGACGTATACATGGAAGATTCTCCCATTCCCTTGAGAAGAGTCTGGCAAAGGATAGGAGACATCAAGCTGAGAATACCTTCCTCTAAGATAGTGGCCATTCTGCTCACAGAGGAGAATGATAGTTCGCCAGGCGCCTACAAGTCTCCGGGAGACGCTGAGACGAAGATCTCGGACAATATCCTGCAATTCCTTTCCCAAGAGATTAAGAAGGGATTTTCCAGGGAACTTTATGAGAGGGGAGATCTAATTCTTCAACCGGGTGCGGGATCCCTCTCCAGTAAGCTGGAGGAAAGGCTATCTCAGTTTGGGTTGAGAGTTGACGTGTGGGCTGAAACTTTACCTGTCAAGTGGGCCCTGCATGCTGGGGATTACGCCAAACATGTTAGCTCCTCAGCCCTTTTTGCCCTTCACGGGGACGAGAAATACCTTCATGAATTCTATGAAACCAGGGACTTTAAGAACGTGGTACTTAGGGGGCAGAACGTTACCAATAATCCTGAGGTCATTCAGAGGCTAAACCTAGTGTCCATCCTTCAGGCCATAAACGTAGACGTTTACGGAAATGCCAACATATCACATATTCACGGAAAAATATACAATGGAGTTGGCGGATCAGTGGACTTTGCCCCTAACGCTTACATTACGGTGATTGCCCTGCCCTCGACCACAGGAGATGGGAAGATCTCCAGGATAGTTCCCATGACAACTCATGTGGATATACCCGAGCATTACGTTGACGTAGTGGTCACGGAACAGGGATATGCTGATTTGAGGGGTAAGGCACCTATTGAGAGGGCAAAGGAAATAGTGGAGAGATGCGCTCACCCCAGCTTCAAGGATTCCCTCCTTAGATACTTGGAGAGGGTCAAGGAGATCGGCCACGAAGGTCACGATCCCGGGCTCGCTTATGAGCTGTTCGGTGATGCCCTATAAACGAGGTTTCATCTCTCCTGGGCATAAATGAGGACACGTCACTGATCCTGAGTTCGCTCAGGGAACTGATGGGTAAGTATCCCGAGAAATACTGGAGCGAACTGGACGTTCGCGAGGAATTTCCGTCGTCATTCTTTAATGAGTTCATGGAACTGGGATTTGGACACATCCTTTTTCCTAGGGAATATGGGGGTGGCGGAATGGGTGTTCTTGATGCCTCCCTTATACTCAGGGAAATAAACCTCCTGGGAGGTAACGCTTATTTCGTCCACGGTCAATACTATAACACAGTCCTCCTCAATAAGTGCGCCCAGGAGTCCATGAAAACTAGATATTTCCCCGAGATCGTGAGGGGTAACCTCAAGGTTCTCAGCCTGGCCCTGACTGAACCTGAGGTGGGCTCCGACACCACTAAGTTAAAGACCTCTGCGAAGAGGATTGGAGATCATTACGTGATCAATGGACATAAGATCTTCATATCGAGGGCGGATAAGACGGACTTCATAATATTGGTCGCTAGGACGAAGCCCTTCAACAGGGAGAGAAAGGCCCATGGAATAACCATGTTTCTCGTGGACATGAGGGACTTGAGAGGGAGGATAGAGATGAAAAGGATTAGAACCATGGCCAATACGGACGCCTATGAACTCTATATAGAGAATGTGGAGGTGCCAGCGAGTAACGTCATAGGGAACGTAGATGAAGGGTTTTACTGTCTCCTCTCCTGTCTCAATGCGGAGAGAATTATGATAGCTTCGGAGATGATCGGTAACGCGGAATATTTCCTGGAGAAGGCCACAGAATACGCTAGGACGAGGCAAGTCTTTGATAAACCCATTGGACAAAATCAGGGCGTTCAATTCCCCCTAGCTCAGGGATTTGCGGAACTGATTTCCTCTGCGCTACTCCTGCGACACGCCGGTGAACTCTACGATTCGGGATCCGATAACAGAGTTGTGGGAACCTATGCCAACATAGCCAAATACAAGGCGAGTGAGGTGGCGTGGTATTTAGGTAACGTTGCAATGGACGTGTTTGGGGGTCTCGGATACTCCAAGGATTTGGGGATAGAGAGGAAATTGAGGGAAACCAGGCTCTTTCTGGTTGCACCGGTGTCCAGAAACTTAATTCTCGCGGATCTGGCCCATAACGTTCTCAAGTTGCCTAGGTCTTTCTAGGGGGTCAAGGAGTGGATGGAGAGTCTCTGTGGAGGATCAAGACATTGTCCATACAAAAGACCCCCCGACAAGGCGTAGTTCAGATTCTACATCACGTAAAGGTCTACACTCCTAACCCAGCTCCCCTGTATATTTTACCATTCCTCACCACGTGGATCACGTTCTCGGGAGAAAGGTTTTCCACGTTCTGCGTCGGGTCGGCCTTCAGCACTACCAGGTCTGCGAGATAGCCTCTCTCTATTTTACCCACCCTAAGTCCAAGGCACTCCCCAGCTATCGAGGTAGTTGACGCGAGAACCTCGTGATTACTCAAGAACTGTGAAAGGAGAACCGCCTCCCTGTAATTTCTCCCGTGAGGCCTGGAATCTGAGCCCACGTAGTCCGTCCCAGTTGCGATCTTCAGTCCCGCTGATCTAGCCAGCTTAACATCCTCCTTCATATGCCTCGAGACAGCCTCCTCCCTATATCTTCTCACTTCAGGATTAGACACGTGAAAGGGAATCTCGTAAGTTGCCAGGGTGGGAATATAACAGGTGCCCCTCTCCTTCATGAGGGATGCTGTCTCCTCATCCAGTCCCAGACCGTGCTCAATAGTATCCACCCCAGCCTCCACGGAGTTAAGGATTGCCTCCCTACCGTAGGCATGAGAGGCAACCCTCAATCCGAACCTGTGAGACTCCTCCACAATTGACTTAAGTTCGTCTGGTCCCAGACCTGGAAGTATCTTCCCGCCCTGGGAGAATGCACCCGACGCGTATACCTTGATCACAGTTGCCCCCTGCCTCACCGCAAGCCTCACCGCCTTCCTACACTCGTAAGGGGAATCACAGTAGAAGGAGTAGGAAAGCCTCTGGGCAACGTCCAACGGTAAGTCCTTGGGATCGTCATCTCCCCCCGTGATAGCCAGGGAATATCCTGAGGCAATCACCCTAGGTCCAATTATCTCCCCCGACGCCTCCAGTCTTGATAGCCTGGTTGCTACCTTGCTTCCCAGATCCCTGACCGTGGTGAACCCTGCCCTCAAAAGAGTCTCCATATCCCTCGTGCTTCTAATGGCTACGTCGATCTCATTCACCAAGTTCCACGATAACACATTGTCCTCATGTACTCCAAAGAAGTGAAGGTGCGCATCTATCATTCCTGGCATAATGAATCCGTGAATTGCATCACCTTCCTCAACTCCCTCCTCCACTTCCACTATCTGATTCCCCTCCACCACGACCATTCCTCTCTCGATTACCCTTGTCCCATCGAAAATTTTTCCGGCAAGTTTTAGCATGGTGAAAATGAGACAAGCGCCATTTAAATCGTTTTAGGGAGGACTTGACGCCTTACGGAAATCCTTGGTTCAGCTCTTTAGGAGTGATCTAACCAGTTTCTCTGAATCCGAGAAGTCATATCCCCTATACAACTCTATCTTGCTGGCCTCCATGGAACCTTCAGCGTGGACCATTAGAGTCAGGAGATACCCGGTGAGATGACTGGAGCCCAGCTCCTTGGCCATCTTCAACACCTGGGTTCTCTCCTTCCCGTCCACTGCCCCTCTCAGATACTTGAGGATTTCCTCCCCTCCCTCACCCTTCAGGTCCTCCTCGGAGGGCATGGTCGCTATTATCCCTCCTGAAATATCTATGAGATCCCTCACCACGTCGTGGAAGTGGGCGTTAGAATACAGTTTCCCCACGTTTGTGAAGGTTGGATTGGGAATTGCCACACTCTCATCAATCAAGGGAGAGAGGGCAGCCGACAGTGCAGTTGCCCTCATAACCTCCTTGTACATGATAATGTCCACCATATCGTCCCTCACCTGTTTTTCGTTCTGAATCCCGTTCACGTATGACGCCAGCCTGGCTGCTCCCAGGAATAGGTTAGCTGTTGCAACCCTGTAGGAGAGGGCAGTGAACCTGTGAAAGGTGGCGAAAAGCGTTGCCAGCTGTCCAGCGAACTTGCTCTCCTGGAACAGGAATACCCTATCCCACGGCACGAAAACGTTATCGAACACAGTCAGGGTCTCCAGTTCGTAATCCTGCCGGGAAACCACCGCAGAGGAGTTCCCCTCCAGCTCATCTATGGGCCTCACGTACATTCTGAGTCCCTCAGTCTCCGCGGGGACAGCGAAGGCAACGGCGTATTCCTTCTCGTTATCCCTCATGGCCCTGGTGGGGATCACGACTATCTCATCTGAAACTGCAGCCTGTGTTGTGTGAGCCTTGGCCCCCTTCACCACTATCCCATCACTTCTCACCTCCGTTATCCTCAGGTACATGTCCGGATCCTCCTGTTCCTTGGGTCTCTTGGACCTGTCCCCCTTCACGTCTGTCTGCGCTGTGGCGAGGGTGAGGTCCCTTTCCTTAACGTAAGCCAGGTAATTCTCCACTCTTCTTGTGTAATCTGTTCCCCTTTCCTTATCCACTTTCCTTGAGGTGATCAAGAGTGCGAAGAGGGCATCACTCCCTATGGCTTGAGATATGTTGAATATCCCGTTGCAATACATGGTGAGACCGTAAATTAGCCTGTGCCTCTCCATAAGGTCTTGGCTATCTCTCGGAACACGAAAGAACTTACTTGAGTTATCCTCACCTACCCTTTCCCTGTACTCAAAGAGCTTGGAGGCATGGGAAACTGCCACCTTGATTACTGGATGCTCCGTGACATCTATCAATCCGCCCCTGTAGAAAACCTTTCTCCTATCCCTTAAACCCTTCACGAACTCTTCCTTAGTTCTCATATACTATCATGTGATATAATGATTAATAACTTTTCAACCGAGAACAAAGCTAAAGTCGTACCAGACCCTTCAACACGTCACATTGCCTTAACTACCACTTCTAGGCGATAGCTTATCCAGTTTTTACTCTATCACCTTAAGTAACTCACAAATAGATAATAAATTAAGTTTAAAGTTTAAATCTATGAATGAACAAGTAGTACCATGTATTCCAAATATCCCCTTAAACTTGTCACAGTGGACCTGTTACATGAGGGATGCTGGACGAGCTTCTTGGACAGCAAGGTTCAGGTAATTGCTCATCACAGTAACGGAAACATGGTGAGAGACCTCGTTGTGGGCAAGTTGGATAGCTTTAGGGTCATAAAGCGTTTGGACAGGTCAACACGAATAAACACGATCTCTAACGTGAGTTATCTTGATAGTGAGAGGGTTCTCGTTGATATGACTCTGGATTATAGGAATTCCATTTTCTCCATGTTGGATACTAAGAACGTTATGGTCCTGGAACCTACTGTCGTTTACGGTAACGAGGTCTGGAGTTTCTTGGCGTATGAGTACCAGATAAGCGAAATCCTGCATGATCTCAGGGAAGCGTCAAGGGTGAACGAGGTAGAAATACAGGACTATGAGGGATTGGAGTTAAGTGAGGAAGAGGTTGAGGTCCTCTCAGCTGCGATCGATATGGGATATTTTAACATTCCCAAGGAGTCAAACTTAAGGGATATTGCCAAGGCCACTGGAAAATCGGTGAACATGGTTGCATACACTTTAAAGAGCGGAGAAAGAAAGGTAATCCGCGGAATTACTCAGCTTCTAAAAAGGTGGAAGTACCTGCCCAGAACATGGTAAAAACCACGTAATTTTCTAAGGTCTGGACTGCCACTATACATGATAAAAATGACGTAGCTATTTCGTCAGAAAGGTAGTTTCAATGAGGCTGAACTCACGTCATTTCTAAAATCATAGAATCTACTTTATTTCTAAAATATTGATCAACGATAAAAGTTTATATATTTCATGAGCAAATTAAACCATAATGGCAGATAGCTCTAATTTAAAACAGTCACCAGACTGGTATATAGCTAGGGTAGATAGGCTTCCCACATGGGGCCTATCATACGCTCTAATATGGGCTATGGGGTTTTCCTTTTTTATAACATTGTACGACGTCATAAACGTGGGATTCGCCCTTCCCTATATACCCTTTGTGATAACTGCAGGCCAGGCCTCCCTCATCGCTTCATTGGGACTGTGGGGTTACGTCGTGGGAGCACCAATTTTCTCATATATGGCAGATCTAGTTGGAAGGAGACCCACCCTAATATTCACGGCCCTTCTCACGGCACTGGGAAGCTTCGGGGATGCCTTCTCAGTAAATTATCCAATGCTTGCGGGGTTCAGATTTATTACTGGCATGGCCATAGGAGCTGACCTAGTGCTAGTGATGACATACATGGCTGAAATGTCTCCCGCCTCCAAGAGGGGTCAATACACAAATCTCGCCTTCATAGGTGGCTGGGCGGGAATAGGGATTGGACCGTTCATAGCTGCACTAATAGTAACCTCCATACCCAGCATAGGATGGAGAATAGTATTCGTGGTGGGCGGTATTCTTGCAGCTTTGGCGCTGGCAATAAGGGCATATGCTCCTGAGACAGTCAGGTTCCTTGCCGTAAAGGGGAAGTTCAACGAGGTCGATAACCTTGTCACAAGTATGGAATCCACTTCCATGAAGAGAGCTGGAGTTAGCCAGCTACCCGAACCCAACATGAAAACCTATAATGTTCCCAAGGAAAACCCATTCAAGACTCTAGCTAAACCCAAATATCTCAAGAGGCTCATAGTGCTCTTCCTTCTGATGTTCTGGATATACTTCATGGATTACCCCTTCCTAGTTCTCCCAGAGACCTGGGTTAAGGACATCCTAGGTTACAGCGGTTCCCTGTTCTCATCAGCTGTGTTCTATTTCGGATTGGCCGGAATAGGGGCTTTCCTAGGGGCCATACTGTTAAGGTTCATCATAGATAGATTCGACAGGAGGTACATGACAGTATTTGGAGTCGTAGTGTACACTATTGGTACAGCCATCATGGCCATTGGAGGCGTCGCAAGAAGCATTCCCACATTCTTTATAGGCGCTTTCATAGCTGAGCTAGTGGGCGTGGGATGGTACAATATCTATTATCTGCTATGCAGTGAGAACTTCCCAACGAGCGCCAGAGCCACGGGATATGCCATAGCTGATGGAGTAGGTCATGCGGGAGGCGCCATTGGATTGCTCGCAATATTTCCTCTAATCCCTCTTCTGGGTAATGTGGGTGCTTGGACTCTACCATGGATACCTGCCATTGTAATGGCCATACTCACGGTGTTTACGTTACCTAAAACAATAAAGGTGAGGCTGGAGGAAATTAATGAGGCTACCGACGCTCATGGGTAGTTCTTAACAGATCTTACTAAAACAACCTTTTTTGTAACCATTGTCTTGAGTAGAAAATATTAGATCCCTTCTCCACTTTACATTATGTACCAGCTTAAGGGAAAGGTTTTCGTGGTGACGGGGTCCGGGAGAGGTATAGGTAGGGAGGTTGCAATAGGGGCCTCCCTTGAGGATGCAAAGGTCGTGGTAAATGCGAAGAAGGGAAAGGATGAGATGGAGGAGACAATCAAGGAGATAAGGTCGAGAGGTGGGGAGGTGGTAGGAGTACTGGCGGACGTTTCCACGGAAGAGGGATGTAAGGAGCTGGTGAACGTCGCAATTTCAAGTTTTGGTCGCCTTGACGTTCTGGTGAATAACGCTGGAGTGGGAATATACTCACCATTCCTGCAGGTGGACGACAGGATCGTGGAGAAGCACTTTCAGACGGACTTCAAGTCCGTGTTGTACTGTTCTAAGATTGCGTCACCACATATCGCTGAAGGAGGTGAGATCCTGAACGTAGCGTCCCTGGCGGGAATTATGCCGTTCAAGGGATTGTCCATTTACGGTGCAATGAAGGGGGCAGTCATTTCCCTCACCAGATATATGGCCCTTGAACTGGCACCCAGGATCAGGGTTAACGCTGTGGCCCCTGGGCTAGTAAGAACTAGGTTGGGAGAGAGCCTCCCAAGGGTCTGGGGGATGAGCGAGGAGGATTACGCCAAGAGGTTCACGCTGACAGGTAGAATCTTGGATCCGGCGGACGTGGCCCAGCTCATTCTCTCCATTATCAAGGTAGAGGGGATGACGGGGCAGGTTATCTCCCTTGATGCGGGGGAATCTCTCAAGGGATCTGTAGGAGTTTTTTGACCTCCTCTCTCACCACCTTCTTATCAAGTTTACCCGTACTGGTCTTGGGGATGGAGTCCACGAACACTATCCTATCCGGTATCCACCAGTCTGGAAAGGCCCTCAACGACTTCAGGTAATCCACGATCTCTTGAGGACTTGTGGGCTCTCTGGTCACTACTAGGGCTACGGGTCTCTCACCCCACCTCTCGTGGGGAACTCCAACCACCACAGCCTCCAAGACCTTATTAAAGGACATTATGGCGTTTTCAAGCTGAACGCTACTTATCCACTCCCCTCCGCTCTTGATGAGGTCCTTCTGCCTATCCACAACTTTCACGTTGCCGTCCGGGTCCACAGTTGCTACATCTCCCGTCCTGAACCAGGTGAAGGTTCTGTCTCCCTTGAAATACCTCCCTGTGACGAAGGCACCACGGACTGCCAGCTCGCCCACTGTCTTGCCATCCCAAGGTAGCTCCTTTCCCTCTGGGTCCAAGAGGGCTATTTCGAACCCGAATATGGGATAACCCTGTTTGGTCAGAGCGTCCAAATCCTCGCTCCTGTTCACCGTGGCTATTGCCTCAGTCTCAGTCATTCCCCACGCATGATAAGTTCTCACCCCCACTTTCCTCATCCTCTCCATGAGCCCCCTGGGCGGTTCAGCTCCTCCCATTACCACGGTCCTGAGCTTTCCAAGGTCCTCCCCCTCCTTCTCCACATAGTTCATTACGTCGATCCAGACAGTGGGCGCGCCTGCAGCCACGGTTACCCCCTCTTCCCTGATCAGCTCCACCAGGTCCCTGGGCCTGGGCCTTATCCCCGGTAACACGAGCTTGGCCCCGGTCATTAGGGAAGCAAAGGGTATGTCCCACCCCGATATGTGGAACATGGGCACGACATCCATCACCACGTCACTTGAGGAGAGGCCCAGAACGTCCCCAGCTAGAAGGGAGAGGGAATGAATGAAGATGCTCCTGTGACTGTAAATGACACCCTTGGGCTTACCCGTGGTGCCTGAGGTGAAACAACTCACCGCCCCGCTCCTCTCCTGAAGATCTGGAAGTTCTGAAGCTGGGGTCAGGGAATCCACAATCTCGTCATAGTCCTGGTTAAACTTAAAGGTCTTCACATTGAAGGTAGCCTGAATGTCCTCATCCATGAATACCCCCGAGTCCTGCATCTCCCTTATGACGTACTCCATCTCGCTTGGATGAAATCTCACGTTAACAGTATGGAGAACTCCTCCGGTTAGGGGGACCGCAAAATACAGTTCAAGATGTCTGCTCGTGTTCCACGCCACGGAGGCCACGTTCTTTCCTGCCAAGTCGTTCTGACGAAGGAACGTTATGGTCTTTCTTACTCGCTGGGCGAACTCGGAGTAAGTGTACGTTTTCCTGGTAGATGAGAACCTTGATACGATTGTCCTGTTCCCATAGAGCTTCTCAATCCTCCAGAAAATGGACTTTATGGTCAATTCGTAATCCATAATGGTGGAATCCATAAAATAGAGAACGAAAGCATGTTAATATTTATTCACGCATAAAATGTAACTACATGGATAAACCTGGCTAGCGAATACACAGTTCCTAAACGGGGAGAGAGGATTCGTGGCCCCAACACGTGAGGTTAAACTTTTCAACTAGTTTATCCAAGGGAGATTATGGAGCTCAAAGTTTATCGGAAAGGGATAGTGGTGATCCCACGGGAAATCAGGGATGAGTTAAAGATTAGGGAGGGTTCAAGACTTGAGGTTTCCGTCAAGGATGGGGCAATAATCCTACGTCCCAAACTAACCCTCCTAGACGCTTTCAGTGTGGATGACAGGGTAAAGGGGCTGGAAACTCTCAGGTTAATTCACGAGAGGAGAAAGGATGAGGGAGAAGATTAGCCTAGATTCTGGATTCTTCTCTGTGTATTTCTCCGGATTGAACGAGAAATCCAAGGAGATAATGGAGGGGATCTATTCAGGTGAGTACGAGGCCTATCTGCTAACCATGAATCTCGGGGAGTTCCTAGACAGTTACAGAAGGATTCATGGTTTAACCTACACTGAAGTTAAACTAAACCTTATCCTCGATTCGCCCATCAAGATCGTTCCCTTATCCCAAGAGATAGTGAGAGAGGCAATTAAACTCAGGGAGAAGTACAGGACACTCTCCCTAAGCTACTCCTATCTCCTTGCTAGTTCCATGGAGCTGGGTTCCAGAGTGGTCACCACAAACCAGGAAATCCTCAAGGTTAGACAGGACTCCATTCTCCTCACTCCCTACGTGTGACATATCTCTTTTCCAGGACCTGCACCTCTGGCAACCCTATGAAGGAGAGGAAATCCCTGAAGGGGTAAAGCTTATCCATTACGTTGAGAGGTGTGCCATCTCTTCTGATTTGATCCAGCACACTCTTCATGGCCGACGTCGCAGACAGCAGGGTGCTCACGGGGAATATGATCAACTTAAACCCCAGCCTCCTCAGGTCCTCCAGGGAGACAGGAGGGGTTTTTCCTCCCTCCGCCCAATTGAAAAGTAAGGGAATACCTTTCAATTCCCTTGAAATGGTCTCAATCTGTTCCATGGACTCAGGCGCCTCCACGAAGAGCATGTCGGCCCCGGCCCTGTAATATTCCTTTGCCCTCTCCAGAGCTGAATCAAGGCCCTCAACTGCTATGGCATCAGTTCTGGCAATGAGAAGGAAGTCCCTGGATTTCACGTCCTTCGCTGCAGCGATCTTCTGAACCATGTCGTCAACGGATACCACTTCCTTTCCCGAGATATGACCGCACTTCTTAGGAAAGATCTGATCCTCAATGTGAATTCCCGCAACTCCCACATTCTCGTACTCCTGAACAGTCCTTATCACGTTAATTGGGTTTCCGTAACCTGTATCTGCGTCGGCAATTACTGGGATATTCACAGCGTCCACAATCCTTCTTGCGTTCTCCACCATCTCGGTCATGGTCAGGAGACCGACGTCCGGGTAACCCAGAAGTCCCGCTGAAGTTCCGAAACCTGTCATGTAGACGGCCTCAAATCCTGCTGACTCCACCAGCCTGGCAGATAGGGCGTCAAATGCACCAGGTGCCAGAATGACATCCCTTGAAGAGAGGAGTTCCCTTAACTTGCGTGGACCGTTCACCTTCTCCTTTAAAAGTCGAGACATGAGGTAGATATGAAGAGGACAAAAATCAATTTTGGGTAAACTGGGGAACGAGACAATGCATCAAATACTAATATTGTCTCAAACTCCTGTTACTCCCCTGAAAATCTCTTCAAGCCCATTTTGCCTAAAAATCTTTCAGTTATATCCCAATTGCCTAATGAGAAAATTTTACTTTAGAGGTTAATTGTGATGATAGTGTATGGACATTTTCATTTCTACACGAACTTTCTTGAAGAATGTTTTATCATGTTAAAATCCGGAAAAAGGTATACTTTATCATGGTCTCCTACTCACCCTCAAATAGATCAAGACCCCTATCACGAGAAAGACTGCAACTCCTAGATTCCACTCCCAAGAGAAACTTCCTCCCAGATCGTATCTTAGGGCCTGCGCAACGTAGGTCGTGGGCTCGAGCAGTGATGGGACCTGAAGGTAAACTGGCAGTGCGGAGTACGGAACAAAGGTTGGGGCAAAGAAGGAGAGCCCAAGCCCTAAAACCTGGGACAGCTGATTAACCTGCCTCTGTCCGAGAGCCAATCCCAGATCCATCCCCAGCACTATGGAAGTTATTAACGAGAGGACTAGGGTCGTCATGAGATAGGCCCAATTTAGGCTGAACAACACCGCCGTTCTAGATATCACCGTTATTAACACCACCAGGGGAATGGATATTACCAAGGTGATGAATGCCAGGGAGAACGCTGTTAACCACTTGGGCGATCCAGACACGTAAAGGAGAGTCAACTGTCCCTCCGTTTTCATGAACGAAATCTGCTGTGAAATGGATAGGAACCCATCCAGAAAAATGTAAAGGGTCAGGGTACCCACCAGGGTGTTCAGGCTGGGTAGGTTGAGTATGAGAGCAATGGGGAAGAAGAGAAGGTAAAACAGTGTGGTCAAGATATAGAAACGTACCTGCCTTAGGTAGATTTCCACAAGAGTGAAGAACTTCATTGGAATAACCTCATGTAGATTTCCTCTAGCGAGGGAAGCCTTACCTCAAACCTGAAGTCTGCCCTTCCCAGAAACTCCTTCAACTCCTCCCTTTTCACATAATGCTTCTCTCCCGTATCCACGTTCGTAACCTCGTAATACTCTGAGAATCTCTGTTTTATTTCTGACACCTTTCCCTCCAGGAGTATCTTCTTGTTCAGAAAGTAAATCCTGTCGGACAGAGTCTCCGCCTCCTCCAGGTAATGAGTGGTGAGTATAATGGTCTTTCCATCCTTCTTCATCTCCAGGAGGTAATTCCAGACGTCTCGTCTCGCCTCAGGGTCTAAGCCCACTGTGGGTTCATCCAGTATCAGCACCCTGGGGTTAGAGATTATGGCAGAGATGATCAGGACTTTCCTCTTGTTACCTCCTGAGAGATTGTCAACTCTCGCCCTGGGGTCTATTCCCATGGATTGAAGAAGTTCCCTTCCCCTGGCCCTGGCCTCCTCCCTTGACAGATTCTTCAGCTTACCCAGTAATGTGACGTGCTCCTCTGCGGTTAGCGAGTCCAGTGGCCTTCCCTCCTGAGGTACTACCCCCATAAATTTGAGCGCCCTCTGCGGTTTCTCTCCCATGATGCGAAGTTCTCCCCTATCGGGATAGAGCTCTCCGTAAATCTGCCTCATGAGCGTGGTTTTCCCACCGCCATTGGGGCCTAGGAAAGTCACGAATTCGCCCTCATTAATGGTGAAGGATACACCCTGGTTAGCCACGTTTTTACCGTAGCTCTTCCAGATATCTCTTGCCTCTATCTGCGACATCTAATCACTCTCCCTGATCCTAACCAATCCTCCCTGAACCTGCGTGGAGATTGACAAGTTCACCTTTCCAGGGCGTGACCTAGGGATTGTGGTCAAACCCAAGTCAGTGGAGGAGGAGGTGATTATTCCCAGTTCTCTAGGTAGAGAGAGCGAAAGCTCAACAATGCCTCCCTCCACTGTCAAGGAGAGCGAGCTTTCCGTGACGGGATAGGATAGCCTCCCGTCCACTTTCCCTCCATCTATTCTCAGCTCACACGCTCTCGTATGGACACCCAAGTGGAGCAATCCTCCAGCCAGATCCGCTTTGAGAGAGTCTACCTTCAGTCCCTGAATTGTCGCCTTTCCTCCATTAATGTCCAGTTCCAAGGTATCAAGATCCGGATAGGAGACGTTGAGATTGCAACCGTCGGCGTTGATCGTCCCCTGGGACAAGTCAAGATCTCCCAGATCATGACACTGCGCCAAGAGGTGAGGCTCGCCCTTGAGAAGTTTAACCAATCCGCCATTCAGGTTTATTTCAAGCCTATTGGAGAGAGGAATCCGATCATCGTAAACCACGTGCAAGTTGCTCAGTTTAGGTAGCCTTGAAGTCACATAGGAGAGGAAATTACTTAGGGGTGACTCGGGTTCGGATGTGTTCAAGTTTCTCTCTTCCCCTTGGGTTTGCAGGTTATATTTCCCCTTAATCCTGTCCCTCACCAGTGATAGGGTCTCGTTAGAACATGATAGATTGTCCACGTTTTCTATGACCTCTAGGACTTCATTAAGTAAAGACGAATTTACTTCAGAGAGATCTAGGTTTCTAACGTTCCTTATGACCAGCTTTCTCCCCTCTTTTCTAAGTTTGATTAGAAGTTCGTTGTCTACCTTCACGTAGTTCAAGTACTCTACCACCATGGGAAAGAGACGCGACTCTCCCGCGTTAATCATGGAGATGAGGTTTAATGCCTTAACTCCGTCATCTGTCAGGCGATATATCCCTTCTTCGTTCTTGGTTACCAATCCATCCAGCTTACGGAGATGGAAGGAGAGACTGGGACTGTCCAATCCAAGCTCGTTCGCCAGCTCAGAGAAGGTCTTAGGAGAGGATAGAGACTGGAGTATCCTCCTCCTGGTCTCGTTTGATATGGCTTCGAATATATCCATACATTTACAAGAATAACTACACATTTAAGTTTTTCGTAATTTTCTATTTAGTAAAGAAAAATTTACCCCTTGACAACGAATATTTTGTGATAGAATGAAGATTTATGGATGTTTTCCAGAGTTCAAAAATAGTCTATTCAGACCCTGCCCATGAATTTAACACTTACTAGTATTTTTCAGTTTAGTTCCGATTGTAGTTATATTCTTCTCCTTCTTGAAAAGGGCCTCCTTCAGTGATGCTCAGGACATCACGTAACGATTGGGCTTCTGTAAATCGCATGGGATAAGCTACCCTGCCCTGAAGGGCAGAGCTCCCTAGTTTCTGATATGGTGCGTAAGGGCCTTCGGACTTAATGAGCGCATCTTAATATCGTGTGTGGTCTAACGTGTATGACAAGGGATCACTTATATTTCATCAATTTAAGACAAACCACAAGGAGAGCAAGGTAAGGGATAGAACAGGTAAAGCGAGGAGGAAACCCACCTTCATATAATACCATGGAGATATCTTGACTCCTCTCCTCTCAAGCATGAAAAGCCAAAGCAAGGTGGCCAGAGATCCTATGGGCGTAAATTTTGGCCCTATATCGTTCCCGATCACGTTGGCATATATTAAGGTTACAGGATTCGTCATTTTACTCAGGGCTAGGTTCCCTATCATCACCGACGGCATATTATTCATGGTTGCAGCTATCATGGCAAACAGGTACCCCCCAAGAAGAGTTGAGGCAGGATTTCCAAAACTAACAATACTATTCAAAATCATCAGGAGATAATGGGTGAGTCCCTCCCTTCCCATACCGAAAACTATCACGTACATTCCCAGAGAGAAAATGACAATCTGCCAGGGAGCTCCCCTCAGAACCGAATTGGTATCAATCTTACGATTGATTCTAGCCACAAGAAAGATAACTGCCACTGTAGGAACAGCAACAAGAGCCACTGGAACGTTGTATAGGCCTCCCAGTGAGTAGGCCACTATCAGCACCGCTATCGTGGGCAAGGCAAGCCTAAACAGCAGGGGATCCCTGACCACGCCCTTGGGATCCCCCACATTCTCGAGGTCATAGCGAGCTGGAATGGATCTCCTGTAATAGGTCAGCAACAGGATCACGCTGGCTCCCACAGAAACTAGGTCGGGGATGACCATCACCCTCGCGTAATCAAGAAAGGATATGGAAAAGTAGCTTGCCGTGACTATGTTAACCAGGTTGCTTACCACAAGAGGTAAGCTAGCCGAATCCGCTATGAAACCTGTGGCCATAATGAAGGGTATAACGTGTTTCTCGTCCATTCCTACCCTAATAAGGAGAGAGTAAACAATTGGCGTGAGGATTAGGGCCGTTCCGTCATTTGCGAAGACTGCGGATATCCCTGAACCCAGGAGGATGATGAATATGAAGAGGAGGACGCCCCTTCCCTTAGCTAGCTTGGCCACCTTTATCGCGGAGTATTCAAAGAATCCAGCCTCGTCAAATATCAGGGACGCGATGATCACCGCAATAAAGGTGAATGTGGCGTTCCATACTATTCCCCACACTATGACAAGATCGTGAAGCGTGGTAATTCCAAGGAGAAGGCTCAGTATGGCTCCTAGGGAAGCTGAGTAGCCTATACCGAGATTTCTGGGCCTGGTCAAAACTAGAAGAAGAGTCACGAAGAATATGGCCAGGGAGACAATGAACAGATGCGTGGGTAACACCTCAAACGCGTTGGTTTTCTGCTTGTGGCTCAAGATTATAAAGGCTATTGTAGATTTTTCATAAAGAGGTTTTATTATCTATGAGTATATTCTAATATTCTAATATATCTCCGCGTTGTAGTGTGACATGAATCATGGTGGACTGAACATATCGAAATGCATGAAAATTTATCCCATGAACCGTCTCCCCTAACTCGTCACTCTCTTTGATCAATCATTAGTTTCTGATGAGGTACCTTCAGATCATGCCGGAGTAGCCTTGATAGGTCCTGTAATCACGTTTAAGAGCTGGAGCTCTCTGTTTAATATAATGAGCCTCAAAAATTACGACATCGACGAAATGGCTAACATCTTAAAGGTCCTGGGCGATCCCACCCGTCTTCATATCCTTAAGCTGATCAGCGAAAGGGAGCTTTGCGTGTGTGAGATCTCCTCCATTCTTGACCTATCCCAGTCAAACGTGTCTCAGCATTTGGCTAAGCTGAGATCGGTAAATCTCGTGAGGGAAAGGAAAAGAGCTCAGTGGGTCTACTACTCGTTAAATCCTGAACCCTTTCCGCTTCTGTTGGAGATCCTGAAGAACCTGCCTGATGTCTCGGTGGAACTGAAGAGAGGAGAAAGGGTAGCCGAAAATAACAGATGTAAGATTTGAGTGCTGGTCGTGGTGAGAATAGGGCTACCCAAATTGTGTATTTAAGGAGCTTTTAACATGAAATACACAACAAACCGAGCTAGGTCCAGTTAATGTGGTCTTTGAAACTTTCCTTAAACTATGTGTCACGACGCTTCAACTCTTGTGGTTAGGGGGTGAAAGTCCTCCAGAAGGTTGGGGATGGATAGCCTCCTGTAGGAAAAAATTTTATTATTGCGTTCAAAATTCTATCTCTCCCTATAGGGACGAAAGTGCTGGTAGGGATGAGAGTTGGGACTGCCTGATAACCTGTGGAGCCATGAACCTCCGTAACCCTCCCACACGTGGGTCAAGGATGGGTTCCGTTCTGCGGAACCTTTGCTGTGAATGGAGGGGATCGAGGCTCGGCTAAGAAGCGGGAAATCCCCTTCGCGTGGTAGGGATGCTTCGTCCGTAAGGGCAAACCAGATCACCATGTGAGATGCCCCTCGGGAAGTTTGTACCCAAATGAAATAGTGTGAATAGGTGAGCGATGACATTCATGTTAGGAAAATTTGTTGCTTATTGGCCTAGAAGCAAGAGAGTATAAGTGGAAACTTGAGTGGATTTTCAGGGAATATTCCAGCTTAATTTTATGTCCCACTATGCTCATTCATCTCAAGTGGAAAACAGCATAGCGTAGTCATGTTGACATATTTTAATTTTCAAGGAGTTCAATGCAAAGTCACAAACCATATTTATGCAAATTTTACGACATTATGAATAACAGGACTAATTTAGACGATTGAAGGGGTTTGGGTCTCATTGAATTTCATGTACTTTGTATTCAATTCTCGACCCTTGGAGTTCACCGAAGTCGCGGATTGAACCGCTCATCCTTCTCACTCCCATTAGGGGGATAACCCCACTCACCTCACGGTGAGGAAACCCCCACATCTTGAGGTTAAACCTGTTCAGAAACCTCCTCATGATGTTAAGTGACGCGTTGAACTGCCTATCAATTGCGAACCCACACCTCCCGCACCTGAAGGTCCTGCCAACCGTTCGGGAAACCCATCCACATCTGGGGCAAGACCTGGATGTGAGGTGCGGGTTCACCTCCACCACTCTACAACCGTATAGGGGAGCCTTATACTTCAACACGACAACCAGTTTCCTCCAGACAGTCCTTGAAAGCTTACGTGATAAGGATTCGCTGGCGTCATCGAACATACCTTGCTTATTCAACCTCTCGAAGACCAGAACATGATTATTGTATAGCTCAAGAATGAAGTTAGCCAGCTTGTGAAGCAAATCGTTAACCCTATTCCTCTCGCGATGAGAGTACCTCTCCATCAGTCTCTTGCCACCCTTCAACTTTCTAGAGGCAACTGACTGTACCTTAGCCCTCTTGATTTGCATGACATACTTCAAGGAGTAAAGTTGCTTCATAGAGATCGTGATGAATTTCTCGCCATCGTAACCGTCCAAGGAGTACAAGTTAGAATCGAATGCTACAGTTTCAGGTGGCGTGGTTGTTGGTGATTCTTTTCTGAACACTAAGTACACTTTATCCTCCTTGATCACCGGTTCTGTTAACTCCATTCCTTCCACTCTTTCAGAGAACCAGCTTCCGTCCCAAGAATAGGTGATGTACTCGTGTGGTTTCACGGTTATCCTCACGCTCTTACCGAGGACTTTCCTCAACGTGGTTTTCACCCTCACGTAACCCTTCTTCACAAGCGGTGGTTTGAACTTGCTTCTCCCCTTCTCAAATCTCCTCCTCCAGGAGTCAAGGATAGAGTATACGTCGTGAATTGCCTGGTCAACGTAGTGTTTTGCCAGTCCTTGCGCGTTTTGGGTCATTAAGTATTCTCTTAACTCTTTGTATATTTCCTTCTTTTTTGGTAACTCTACTCTTCCATTCTTCACGTTAACTTTGTTGAACACGTACTTTATTCCCTTGTTTAGTAAGTTCACGTAGGCACGAATTAGTTCTTTGCTTCTTTCCTCCTCATTTCTTATCGCATACGTTAAATGTATGTATTCTTTTTCTTGTGGTATGAATGTTTCAATCCTTAAGTTCTTCAACACATTTCTTCACCTTTTCACGCTCATGACCTCTCGTTCTGCCAGAGAACGAGACTAGGATACTGATCAAGTCTTCAATTAGTTCCTGTTCTGGATCCTCTTTTTCGAGCACCACTATCTCGCAACCGTGTGTTTTACACACCTCCTCAAGTATCTCAAATCCGAATCTCACCAGCCTGTCCTGGTGAGCCACGACTACCTTGCTCACCTCGTTGTTTAGTATCATTCTGAGTAGTTTCTGGAACCCTTTCCTCTTCATGTTCAATCCAGATCCCATATCAGTGATAACGAGGTCGTGTTCCGGAACCCTTTCCTTCAAGTAGTTCACTTGATTCACCAGGTCGTTCTGTGCGTCTGATGACACCCTAGCGTAAAGTACCACTTTCTTTTTCCTTATTATTCCTGCCAATCTCTCAACGTCCTCCTCCCGAAATCTCATTTTCCCAGATGGCAATCTCTCTGGTTTTATGTACCCTTTTTTCACGTATTCCTGCAATGTTCTGTAGGAGATTCCCAGTCTCTGGCAAACTTCCTTGGGCCTCAGCATTGTATTTGATTTGTATACAAAGTATTTAAACTTCACGCTTTAGCGGAAACAGTTTTCAACGGCGTTGTATGCTAATGAGAGGCCCTCATGAGCTAGTTAGCAAAATATTCCACGACATGATCGCTTCAACCTCAAACACGTTAGAAAAAATCTAGCGAATTCATATATGCGTGAGCTGGATAGGATATCTTAATGAATTAAGATTTCCCAGGGGAAAGCAAGTATATATAAAAGCTTTTATATCGTAATACGCCTCTGTGTTTAAGATTATGCTGTAAACATGATTAATGCTACACGTTAACAACTTAAAAATGTACAGTTTTCTCGTGCGGTCTTTGTGAATTAAATTGCATTTCTATAGTATTAGGATAGAAAAAATAATAAGATGTACAGGAGAATATAAAATTGAACAAAAATGAGGTTAAATCCAATCCAAACACAACTCGTAATCAAGTTAGCCATGATGGGAGCAGCAGCCACCGCGTTGCTGTTGGCCAGTCACGGAGTCATTATACATGCAGGAATATCCTCAGGAAACTTAGGAGGATACTAGAAGTTGTGAGTAAAACTCTATGTGTATGTGTTTAATTCTCAAGGTAACGTTTATTAGAGTGTTAGAGAACAGATACAATTGATGTCAAGGATTATTGCGGATGATGCGGATATATCTAAGGCTCTTATGTACATCCAGCGATTTGGAGACTTGAACCCTAAAATACTTGGTGCATTAGCGAAGATGAAAAATGCGGACTCGGTAATAAAACTAGTTAAAGAGCAATTTTCTCTATATACATCATATATACCTAGATATAGGTCGCTCGGACTGAAAGCTATATTTACATTAGTGAACGCTGATCCAAGAATAGAACTTGTGGATATATATGAGATATTTGATGGTTTTACGGCATTCATTGGAAGGGACCAGATATTCAATGATAAATTAATCATAACTCTGATAATTCCTCCTAAATTTGAGAAGGATATAATAAATGTTTTCAATGAGCTAGAAAATCGTAATATGTTAGAGGTAACTAGCCTTTACGACACAGAAGATAGCATACAGTTTACGTATGACTTTTCCACTTATGATTTTAAACTTAGAAGATACAAAGACCAGTTTTTGGTGGAACCTAGAGAGCCTGTTTACTTCCCTGACTTGAGCGATGGATTTGAACCTGACTGGGTAGATCTACAAATAATTGGCAAGAAACAGGAAAGAAATTACCTAACACTTAAGCAGATAGCAAATTTAATTAATGTGAAATATAAAACTGTTTTGAAACATTATCAAGAACATGTGATTGGAAAAGGACTAATCACTGCATTTGGCATACGACTTAACGGCGAGAATCAGACTAGATTATCTATTATATTTGACAAGAATGAAGAATTTCTACGAGAATTAACTAGGATACCTACACTAACTCATGTTCATCGACTTGGCAAAAATACCTATTTCGGTATCGCTTTTTTAGAAAACTCGATTTCTGGAAAGATACTAGAATATATCTCTCAATTAAAATACAAATACCACGTTGATGCAGACATTATGATTCATCCCTTCGAACCTCGGCTTAAGTATCTGCTAGCTGCATCAATCCCATACGAGCATTTCACCGTAGATGGTAGATGGACGATAGACACGCAAAAAATGTTGGACAACGTGAGAAAAGTTAAAGCCAAACTCATGGGGTCTAATCCCAGCCAGAGCGTCTTCATTCCTAAATTCCATAAGGTAGAATAGTGAGCTATCTTGCCCTGAAGGGCGAGGTTTTCCGAATCTTTACAACCTCGTTCTGCGAACCTTTCTACTACACTCCGGTTGATCGCGATCAGGTGGTGAAAAACCAGGGAAAATTCTGAAGGGATAACACAAACCTAACTCTTCCTAAACCAATTTAAGCTCCTGGATACTCTATCCATATGGACCTTTACGAAGCGATTAAGGGAAGAAGGGATATAAGGAGTTACTTCAAACCCGATCCTATCCCCAACGAGGTGCTATCCAAAATCCTTTTAGCAGCTCACCTGGCTCCTTCGGTGGGTTACTCTCAGCCATGGAACTTCATCCTAGTGAAGGACGCTGACGTCAGGAGGAAGGTGAAGGAGGAGGCAGAGAGACAGAGGGCCAGATACGCGGGGCTCCTAGACGAGAAGAGAAGATCCCTCTTCAACACTATCAAGATTGAGGGTATCATGGAAGCTCCTTACAACCTGGCGGTAACAGCGGACTGCTCCAGATTTGGACCACACGTTCTGGGCAGAATAACCATGCCTGAAACGTGTCAGTACAGCGTTGTTCTTGCCATCGAAAACCTCTGGCTGGCAGCTAGGGCCGAAAACATCGGGGTGGGTTGGGTAAGTTTCCTAGATAAGGAGAGGGTGAAGGAGATACTGAGTATCCCCAAGGAGATAGACCTGGTGGCTTACCTGACCATGGGATATGTGACCTTCTTCCCTGAGAAGCCTGAGCTTGAGCAGAAGGGGTGGAACAGCAGACTGTCCCTCTCAGAGCTAGTGTTTCAGGATGCCTGGGGTAGGAAACCCAACGATGACTTGATTAGGTGCCTGAAAGATGTCAGACTCTGAGAACGCGAGAAAATGCGCATCAAATCCACTTAATTTCTTCACCTATTCCATACTGTCGTCATGCGTATCTTAAGTTTCAAGGAATTCAATGAGAAGTCATAACGTCTAGGACGAATTTATGCAAGTCCAACTACACCACGACCTATTCCATCATTTTCCTTCACTTCCTTACTTTTAACAATTTAAGGAAACAATAAGATTTAAACTAACACCCCCATTTATATCTCACAATGATAATAGCCCAAGCCCAAACAATATCCCAATCTCTAAGTCAATTAGGAACTGAATTTGTTAATGCAATACCATCCATCATTTTATTTGTCATAATAGTGATTATAGGATACATCATTGCCAACGTTGTGGCTACCGTGATAAGGAGAATACTGCCAAGGATCATGAGCGGACCCTCCTCAGCCATAAGCAGTGATCTGGTACCCGGTGTGGTGAAGGCCCTCATAATCCTGCTAGCGCTGGCGGTCGCGCTATCCGTGCTAAATCTGGGACCTGCAACGGTCTACGTCGCAGAGGTGGCGAGATACTTACCGGCATTGGCTGGGGCAATCCTCCTGCTCACGCTGGGACTTTCCCTGGTCAACATTCTCATTGACTACATGATGAAGCAGATGAACAGCAGTGATCCATTCATACAGACAATTTTCTCAGTGCTCAGGTTCGGAATATATGCCGTGATCATCACCGTGGCTGCAACACTTGCGATATTCTACTGGATACCAAGTATTAGCCCATACCTCTTCTACGATGTCATCCTGGCGTCTGTGATCCTCATGTTCGCCTTCACCATCACGGATAAGGCCTTCGACACAATCTCAAGGACTGATCCCAACGCCACCACTCTGGTATCGTATGGAAGGTTCATTCTCTACACCGTGTTCATACTCATTGCTGTCGCCATAATTACCCAGCCGTTTGCCAACGTTACCGGGGTTTTGCAGATCCTGGCGTGGGGACTGGCCATAGGTTTCGGACTACTCCTGATACCCCTGGTGTATGCATACGCCAAGAGGCTTGCGTCCGAGATGTCAAGGTAAATCCTTCTTTTTTCCTAGGGACCCCAGGGAGATGATGGTCTTCACTGGGCGACACATTCCTGTTCCACACTACCCTTCTCTTTTTACGGAACCTCGGAGAGCAACCTGCCACTACCACAGCAACCACAAGAATAGGGATCAGAGCCTTTTCGTTTATCCCAATCAGCCAGTTCATAACCCCGCTCAGTCTTCACGAGGAATGAGTAATCCATTAAGTTGTTAATTATTGTCAGGACTGTGGCATCATTTATTTTCCTTCCCTCAAGGGCCTCCAGTGAACCCTTTACATCGCTCCATGTGCATCCCTGCTTACACGTCCTCAGAACCCTCTCATATCTCTCCCTGGATCCTAACCTATTCCCCTCCTTCAGGAAATTCAGGAACTCCCTGCGAAGGAGTCTCCTAGCCACCTTCTTGGTCTCCTCCAGTGCTCCGTCAAATCCCCTCTTTACCGCGATGTAACCGTAAAAGGTTAGCCAGCCCGGGTTACCTCCCAGCTCCTCATACACCTCTTCCCCACCGCTGAACTCTATTCCGTGCTCTTGAAATCCTTTCCTCAGAAACTGAACTGAGGTATCCCTGTCGAAGGACCCTAGCTCTACCTTAACGTATGCCCTCCCGTACAGTGGGGACTCCTCATTCTCCAGTTTCAGGAACCCAGAGAATGCCCTTACCTGCGACCCGGTAACCACGAGATGCAGATTGCTCAGATGATCATAGGAGTAGGCGAGGGAGGGAAGTAGACTGTAACCCCTCAGCTTGATCAGTTCCTGGGCCTCATCGATGATCACAAAGACCTGTTCTCCTCTCTCCTCACCCCACTCATTGATCCTCTCCAGCAGATCCGTGAAGTTTACCCTGTTTTCCCCATCCCAGGATAGGGAGATGGAGAACCCGGTCACGGTGACCCCTCTCACCCTTGAGAGGAATTTCTCCAACCCCTGAAATCTTTTGATTTTCCCGTTAATCTCCCTCTCCACAACGGAGAGGAAATCCTTATATGCAATGTATTCCCTGGACTCGAAGGACCTGGAGTCAAGGAATATGTATCTTTTTCTCAGACTGTTTAGGAGCGAGAGGATGAGAGTAGTTTTCCCCATCCTCCTGAGACCCTAGAGAAGGATCAATGGGGAATCGAGAGATCCCTTTAACTGCTCAATCTCCTTTTCCCTGTCAAAAACTTCTTTCAATGATCTTTTTGGTCTAGGATCAAATAGGGCTAAACTTACCCCCTCCCAAGTAACTTTGGGGATACTAAGTAATAAGGGTTCAACTCCCTTCCCTCAGTGATAGGGTAACTTGTTCCACGCTATTACTTTGTGTAAGTTTTTACCCAGTTCTCTCTGAACGGTGCCCATGCCAGAGGATAAAAATTAATCAAAACTACTAGCGAATTGGGGGCCTAGCTCAGTTTGTTGTGTATTTCACGTCAAAGGCTCTTAAATGCACAACATAGGATACCTCCAATTGGTTTGTCAAGTTAGGACTCCTTGAGTCAGCCTGAGCTCATGAGCTAACTTTAACTGACCCTCTCGTTTCACGTAATTACCAGCTGGAATCCCTTCTCCACCAGGTCCTGAAAGGCGTAATGATCGTGCTCGTCCCCCAACAGCTTTACCTTGAGCTTATCCCTTATGTTCAGGTGCGGAGGAGACGCACAATACCCGCAAGCCCCAAGGAGGAGACCCCTCTTCACCACCTCTTCGAATGCAGGTCTTAATCCCCTGTATGGGCTCTCCGCGATGGGTATTTTCGTTCCTAGTCCGTCCAGATAGACCAGAACCTCATTCCCCCTCTGACTCAGCTCAACGGCGTAGTGAAATGCGTGGGCTGCCTTAATTGACTCAGAGAGGCTCGAGGGATCACTCATCACCACGAAAAGGAGTTTTGGCATAAAAATTACTCGAAAATCAGGATAAAAACTTTTGAATAATCTAGATGAGGATCGCTGTGAAGTTATTGGTGAGGAGTGTGAGCTCCTCCGTTCCCACGTAACTGTCTGGCACGCCGTTCAACAGAGTATCGTGAACGTTGTAGGCACTCTCCGCAGTATTAGAACCGAAGGTGTACAGCGAGGGTATTGGAGTCACGCTACCCGTGCTGGACAGGTAGTACAGTCCAAGGGTGGAGTTGAGATGTGTGAACTGAGTTGGCGCACCATTTCCGCCACCTCCCCACACCAGTTCCGCATCGTAGTAGAGCCCGTCTGGGGTGTACACGTTACCGTTAACGGTAATTTGGGCCGACTTTATCCCGGGCTGGGATATGGTAACCTTGTCATAGTACTGAACAGGGGTGACCTGACTTCCCTGCAAGATCTGGTACCCGAACCATATGGTGACCGAGTTACTTGTGTACGAAGTGTTTACAACGTACACATAGGAGAACGGGAAGGAGTAGGCAAAGGTTGGCCCAACGTCGTAGTAGAACGTGTTACCGCTTCCCGCTGAAGCAACCTTTCCGTTTCCAGATACAGCGGAGGAGGACAGGGTGGAGGGGTTCCCAGTGAGGTTCCAGATGTTATCAATGAAGGTAACCTGATCATTATTGGTCTGGAAACTACCAACATCCTGAAGCCAGTACGCAAAGGTTCCCTGAGTCGTGTTAACCTGCAGTACCACGTTCATCTGCAGGGTGGCTGAGTAGGGATTGACCCCGTATTTCCTGGCCTGCTTGTAGTAAGCCAGCAGACTGGTTATGTTGGCGTAACCCAGTACCTTGGAGGTCTCTATGACGTATGGTGTTACCTTACCTGAGTAGTTGTAGAGGCCAAAGGATGCGATCCCGGAGGGAGCTGGAGGCGAAGTGTAGTAAAGGAAAGGATTCACGTACTCTCCGCGTGGCTGAGGTTTACCGTGAACTGGAGGGAAAAAGATGGGAGACTGCTGAACTGCAGCAACAAAAAATGATGGAAGGAACAGGATAACCAGGAGGATCATCGCTTTAAACTTAAACATTGTATGATACAACTTGTTCCATTATTTTAATGTTTCTATATGTTGGACACACTCAGACTTACACTAGATCGATCTTAGGGATATTCAGTTCTCATTTGTGAATAGTAATTAGTTAATATACACGATATGATCAAAAACAAAACTAATCCATGATTTTCGATAACGGTTTAAGGGAACGTGATATCGCATTCAGAATATAGTGCACAGTTCATTAGCTCCATAAAGGCGGATATACACTGCGTCCTGTGTTTTCAGGCTACCAGTTCGTGAACCTATTGAGAGAGTGTCCTGACTGAGAAAAATTCTACGAGAAAATATTTGGAGATTATAGAACTTCTGTAGAATCGTGGCGTAATACTTAAGTGGGGGAGAACGGACATCATACCATGAACTCCAAGATTATCCAACCACAATACGTGGTGATGTCCGTTCCCCCGGTAGAGGATATGCCCTTCAGGGATAAAATCCTTTTCCTCCTAACGCCCGTGGTGGAGATGGTTAGGCCGAGGGTGGAGAGGAGGATACCGGGGAGCTTCACCTACTTCAAGTTGCTGGTGGTCATGATAGTGTATTGTTGTTCCCTGAGGGACGCGGTGAACTTGGTGAACACGGACGTAATAAAGGCTTTTCGTTGGTGAACGCGTTGGGAAGTCCACCCTGTTCCACTTCGTGGAGAGGTTCGCGAGGGTTAGGAGGGACCTGCTCAGGGAGATAGCGAGCGAACTTGAGGCCAAGTGCAGAACCGTGTATTTACCTTCTAGCGCGCTCTACGAGGGAGTTGAGTGGCTCGTTGACTCCTTCCTCCTGGATTTACCTCCAGGGAAGACCAGCCTGGAGATCATGATGGAGAAGTACAGGCTTGACGCTGTAAACCTTGGGCAAGTGGAGAAGTTGAAGGCCTTCGTGAGGGCTAAGTTGAGGGCCAGGACGAGAAGGAGGTTCCAGGGAAGGTGGACCAAGAAGCGGTCGAGGTCGTACTTCGGGTTAAAGGTCTTCCCGCTCGTCTCGCCCGCCCTCTTCGTCCACGGACTTGAGGTCGAGTTCGCCAACTTCTCGGACGCTAGATGTAGGCTGTCCAGAAGGGGACTTAAGCTTGTGGACAGGGGCTTCAAAGAACGCGGAACCTTCGTCCATCCCCGCGGTCCATGGAAGTACCTTCGCCCCTACGTTAGTACTTAGGTAAAGTTTTTATCTTGGTATTACTAATATAGAATGTGGAGGAATTAGAGAAGGCTTACAGGGAGGAAAAGAATGCTAGGATAAGGCAGAGAATACTGGGGGTGAAGATGTACCTCGTGGACGGGTTCAGGGAGTACAGGGTGGCCGAGGTCCTCGGGGTTTCGTACTCAACGGTGAAGAAGTGGGTCGCGAAGTACAAGAGGGGAGGGGTCGGAGCGTTGAGGGATAGGCCAAGGTCGGGTAGGCCCAGGAAGTACTCCAGCGAGGAGGTGAAGAAGGTGCTGGAGACAAGTCCCAGGGAGCTGGGATACAACCTGGAGGGGTGGACCATGAGGGCGCTGAACGCTGAGCTGAGGAAGAGGGGGATAGTTTACAATAGGTATCACCTTTACAGGGTAGTGCACCAGCTGGGGTACGGTTTCGTGACGCCCAGGCCGGTGAACGCCAGGGCCGAGGTGGAGAAGCACCGCGATTTTAAAAAAAGTGAAGGAACTGATGGGACGCAGGATAGCGTTCTTCGATGAGACAAGGGTGGTGGTGGGCACCACGGTGAGGAGGTGCCTCGCCAGGAGGGGTTCCAGGCCCAGGATCAGGGTGAACCTGGGCTTCCAGCACTTCTACGTCTTCCTCGCCCTTGACGCCATTTCAAGGAAGGTGCTGTACGCCCTCTACAACTCTCCAGCAAGAACATGAAGAGCTTCGTTTACAGGATGGAGAGGAAGTGGGGCAGGGAGACCAAGTACCTCGTCCTTGACAACCACTCCTCCCACAAGACGGGGGCTATCCTGGACCTGTTCAGGAGAAGGGGAGTGAGACCCGTTTTCACCCCAAAGTACTCGCCAGAGCTAAACCCTGTGGAGAGGATCTTCAAGGACCTGAAGTTCCACCTTGCGAACAGGTTCTTCAACAACGTGGAGGAGGCAAGGGAGGAGGTGAGGAGGTTCTTCGAGGAACATCACGATCAGTTTAATCTTGATGTGGTCCAATATCTGGATTTAGATGAAATAGAGGTAGAAAACAATGGATAAAAACTTCCACAAAGTACTAGTGGAGCACTTCGGGATCTTCCTTAAGCAGCACTGGAGGCCCTACGCTGAGACCAAGGTTAGAAACGAGGCCTTCATCTACATGATGGCCATAACGTACAACATGGTCCACTTCCTGTCCATTCAGCGCAGGACTCCTCCTCAACTGCGAGCGGTCCAACTCCCCTAACGTCCTGGGACGTGAGGGGTAGTGCTGGATGCTAATGACCTGTTAATATAGAATCGTCGATATAAACTGTATAGAACTATTTAATCCTTTTTCAAGGTGTCGGCTTGAGACAAGTAATTAATTTTATGCTTCTTAGTTAAATAGGCCGAATTTTATGCAATCCGGACACTCTCTCGAGGCCTTAACGTTGATGGAAGGTAACGAGGTAACACCAGACACTCTAGGGTAGGGAAGAGAAAGGTAGGGTGGAGGCTTACTAGGGTTCCCGGTTGCAGTTGAGAGAGAAGGGTGAGGCTTACTAGATGAGCACGGAGTTACTATGTGTGACGGAGAGGATCACGATCAGGGTGATCCTATTGTTATCCTGTTGAATAGGGGGTAGTGCTTTGCGGGTTTTAACGGAGTGAGATTTTTTCAAGAAAGTTTCGTACAGGAATGGAACTTGTTCATAGATGTATAATGGCTTGAGCTTAAAAGTGAAATTTAGTTGTAAGAAAATAGTAATGGAACTGAAAGACACTTAGGTAAAATGGACTTGAAGAGACTTTCAGGAAAGTGCTAGGGGGATGTAAAACTCGCATCACGAAACCTAAGTCGGCCCCGTTACCTTAGATGAAATAGTATCAGAATGAAATTACTATTTTTAATCCGTTATTATTTCTATACCAACTTCATGTGCTATCAGGTCTTTTTTACCGATTATATCCTTATCGAACGTGAGAAAATTCTCAGCTTTTAAAAGATAGGCGGAAGTTATCTGCAAAACATCAAGTGTCTTGAGTTGTAGTCTAGTGGATAAATCAGTGGATTTCCTGATTAGCTCGTTATTATCGATCTCAATCACCCTTACTTTCGTGGCCTGAATCGCATATAACATTGAGGCTTTTGCCCTCACACGATCCTTAATTTTCCTGGAAAAGAACGAGCTAAGCTCAATCAAAGTGATTTCTCCCGTTATTAAATTATCAAATTCCAAAATTTTTCTTGCTTTATCATGGTTACTATCTTTTTCAACAAAAGAAAGAATAACATTAGTATCCACGTAATTCATGCTCTCTCTTCCCTTAAATCTGAGGTATCCAATCCCTCGTATGGAAAACCCTCCCTTAACCACTTATCAACTAGCTTCCTAACCTCCTCTTCCTCCCTCAACTTTCTTTCAATTTCCGCCTTGCCATACTCTATGAGGAGATTAACAGCCTCGTTTTTAGTTTTGGCAATGCCCAATTCCAGAAGCTTATTAATTAGATTGGCCACCTCTCTCCTCACCTTTATTGTAAGAGTAATTGACATATTACGCGTATAATACGTAGGTACACCATATAAAAGTTTCACATAAGATGTGAGAGAATAGGCCATTCGGGCTTTCCTTATAATTTAATTAATATACGTGAGGTTGATCAAACTCAATCTATTAATTCTGTAGTGGTTTAAGGTGAACGCGATGCCATAGCATGCGTAATCTAACCAAAGAATTATCGTATCAATTCCCCAAGGACTCTACACGCATCACGTTCTTCTCCGTATTTCTTAAGCACTGAATCACAAACCTGTTGATAGAGGAACTGTATTTGAAGGACGCGAACGAGATTAGCGCGAGACACGAGCTAGGTAAGAGCGTGAAAAGGAGGAGACATGCTAGGTGAAGACTCTTGACAGGTCCTGGTTGTGGTTGAGAGTGGAGAAGCACCAAGAGGCTCAGAAGGACAAGCGTGAAGTTCTCGATGATGAGAAGAGAGGGACACAATCAGGATGATCTCCCCTAACTAATCCTTCGTTGAATTATAAGAAATAGAGAGACTAGAGTATATTTCCAATGGGGAAACCTGAATGTGGCTCACCGAATATACTACAGTTTTTTTAATGTTTCTAAAATATTTTCTCATGAATGTAATTGAGCACAATCCAGAAACCAAATCCTATAAAAAAGTGAAATTAGTGAATTTTTATCTGCTTAATAATCCTCTTGGTGAAACCTTGAATATATTGACTATCTTCTTCTCAATATCACTAATACTGCACCTGCTACCGCAATTGCGACAATAACAATCCCTAGAAACACGGAACTTATCGAGGTCTGCAAAGTCTCTTGAACTGGTTGATCTACCATGATGCTCCCGCCCAGTCCCACTACGTCTGTTCCGGTGAAACTTCCAGTTAAGTAGAATGGTAAATTAGCATTCAATGTGACAGTGGATCCGGCATTTACCCATTCGCTGTTGGTCTGAACTCCGTTTATGGTCACAGGATATTGGGAGTTAATCTGAATTAAATACTGTTTAGTTGTTTTAACCGATATGGTTGCAGGACCATTCATGGTCAGAGTTGCAGGAGAGATTCCGGTAACAAGTTCTCTTGTCGTGGGGTTAACGTAATACGTCACATTTTCCACGTTTATGATTGTCCCGGCGTCGTACCAGCCTGAACTCAAGGTCTCGTTGCGACCATTAACCAATGCATATGTGGGGATTGGAGAGTTCAGGATAAGTCGATACTGAATAACGGTTGATATTGTGATAGTTTCCGGTTGGTTCACTGTTATAGTTGAAGGGGTTATTGATGTTATTACATACCTTTCATTGGGAGATGGATAGTAGGTGATGTTTTCCACCTGTATCAACGTTCCTTGATTGTACCAGCCCGATTGAAGAGTTGAATTTTCATATCCTATTTGAGCGTACACGGGTATGGGAGACGATACCTGAACGTAGTATTGTACCTCCGGAGTAATGGTAACATTAAGAGGGGAGTTAACGGTGAGAGAGGTTGAAGGTGTTACATGGCCAATCACCTCCCTTTCCCCTGTGGCCACATAGTATGGAATGTTCTCTATGTCTATGGCGGATGATTGATTATACCAGCCTGAACTCAAGGTCTCGTTGCGACCATTAACCATGGCGTAAACTGGAATGGTTGAAGAGACATCAACATAATACTGTTGATAATAGGTCACGGTGACAGTGTTAGGAGAGGTGGCTGATCCCTGATAGTTATATGTAATTACTCGTTCCCCTCCATTGCTGGAAAGAATTTGAGGAAATTCATAGTTGGTGCCATAATCTACCCACAGGGTAGTGGGTAACTTTGCAGTTCTCAGATTCCCTAGATAATAATAGCTCACTGTGGGAACCTCGGGCCCCTGATACTGGAAGCTTATCTGAACCTGTTCATAGTAGGTGATTGATAGCTCAGTTGAGCCCGATATCTCCCCCTGACCATTGACGGCAACCCATCGATAGCCTCCCTCGGTTATGTTGGAGGCTGAATAGGTAGTGCCAGATGGCACCTTAATGTTCAGGTTATTGAGAGGCTCGGTAACCTTAGTACCATTAGGGAAGGTGAAAGTTATCATGGGTGTAGAGGGAGGCGTTTGACCATTGACGGAGTAGGACCCCGTCACGGAGTAAACTTGAGGCTGTGCAATGTTAATCGTTACATATTTCACGACTGAAAATCCGGGAAATAATGTAGCATTAACCTCCAGTTGATAGGAGCCTGACGTGGTTGCCTCAACGGGAATGTTGAACGTGGTCTGACCGTTCACATGTAAGGTATATGTTCTGGTCTGAGATGGACTTGAGACCTGAAGAGTAACGTACCCGTAGGCCTGAATTTGAACCGGTACGTTGGTTGTCTGTCCTAGCGACATATCTACGGTTGGAGGTACTATTACATTAAACTGAGTGACACTGGTGGTTACGGAGCCAGGCAGAGCCATCACGTTAGCCTCTCCCACCAGCTGGTCGTTGGTGTTATAGACAAGGACCGAATAGTTAACGTAAGGCTCTAGGGTGAATGTGGCCGATCCTCCCTGGAATGGGTAGAGATTTCCATACCTTTGGGCGTATTGATAGGAATAATCATCATTATAGATTTGAACATATCCCTGGTTTAGTCCCGTATTTACGGTCAAACAGGTAATGTCGGATGTATTCCACAACGGTCCCAGAGTGCCAGGTCCAGTAGTTATATACGCTGTTGGGAGGCCAGAAAATAGATAATAATAATAAAGGACTTGCAGGTTGGATGACGTTTCCGCTGTATCCGAACCGTAATTATACGCATTTATGACCTCCTGGAAATTATGCCCGTTCCAGTAAAATAAGAGTAAATCGACGTTAGCCTGATCAATGTAGGTTGTTGACCCTCCCCCAGGTCCGGCTAGATCAAGTTCAGCATCATAGTAGTTACCACTTCCTGTGAGGGCACTTCCGTTTACTTCGAAATATACGTTAGAAGCACCACGGACATTGGTGACGGTGACCGTATCATAGTTTACCCACCCGTAACCGTCATTATACCAGAAATAAATCACCGGTTGGCCAAGATTATTGGTAGTGACGTTCACGAGAAGATCGAATGACGCAGGAAGTGATAGGGTAACGAAAGATCCTTGATCATAAGAGCGATCATAATAGAAAACTTGCGAGGGGTATCCATTTCCAGTAGAGTTACCATACTGCCCATTTCCTTGAAGTGATGTAACGTTACCAAATGGTGCACTATAATTCCAGATATTATCTATAAAATAAATATTATTATTTATCGTATTAAACCGCGCGACGTCCTGTACCCATAGGGCGTAACTTACCCCGTTATATTTATAGTTAAGCACTACATTAAGCTGGAAAGTAACGATGGTAGATCCCACCGGATTATGAGCCTGTAGGCTGTTTATGTAAACCTGTCCTAAAAATTGTGTGGTGTGATAGGAATAGTCCCCATTGGGTCCAACCCCGTAATCTGCAATTCCCATAGGGGCCGGTTCAGAGGTATAAGATCCAGGCTGAAGATTCTGCGTATTACCAACTAAACCTATTTCACTATTGGAGTGAAAGTAATTACCAATTTCCCCAGTAGTTATGAGTGCTGGAAGCAGTAGGAAGGTCATTAGAATTATACCCTTTAAGTATCTCATGAATAGTAAGAGTAAGTTATTCTATATTAATTTTGCCCATTAATCATTGCTCAATTTTGACGAGTTTGAATAAGTTAGGTGATCTGAAGCTATATCCTTCTAAAGATGTACACAGAACTTTCTTTATGGACTCAAATAAGCTATTGAAATTCAAGTTAACGCTGTTAGGAAGCGAGAAAATCTTACGTTGTAGACAATGCTTTCCAAGCCGGTAAGTTAACCTCTTTACCCTTACTTTACCTTTCCTTAGACGACTTTACGATTAGGTATTTACAAAACCATTTAATTTTTTGGGTTCATTGAATGGTAATGGACTGCATCACGCTGACCAACGTTGTGAAGAGGTTTGGGACAACATATGCGTTGAATGGCCTCTCCTTCTCAATACCGTGCGGTGGCAGGTACTCCCTCCTGGGTCCCAATGGAGCCGGTAAATCCACGACCATGAAGATCCTCGCTGGACTGATAAGACCGGACAGTGGGGAGGCCCTCATCAAGGGGATGACCCCAGGGAGCAAGGAGGTCAAGAGGATCCTGGCTTACCTGCCCGAGGATCCCGTGCCCTACAGGATCCTGACCGTGAGGGAGAACCTTGAGTACTTCGCGTCCCTGAGGGGAATTGAGAACCCCAGGGAAAAGGCTGAGGAGATGATTGACCTGTTCGGGTTGAGGGAGTACGAGAGGATACAGGCTGGGAAGCTCTCCAGGGGGAACCAGCAGAAGCTCTCCCTTGCCCTTGTCCTGCTTCACGATCCTGAGATAGTGCTCCTGGACGAACCCCTGAACTACCTGGACATTCCAACGCAGGAGAGAATAATTAATATCCTGAGGGGAATGAACTCAACCTTCCTGGTCTCCACTCACATCATGTCCATTGCCTCTAGGCTCACAGATCACGTGGTCATGATCTCCAGGGGTAGGGTAATCTGGGCCGGGAGTATCCAGGAGCTCAGGGCCCTGGGGAGGGAGGACGAACCCATAGAGAGCGTGGTGTCGAGGATGATGACCGATGATCACTAAACTGTTGAAGGTCATCATACTATCCCGTTTCCCCAAGAGTACGATCCTGATGATCGTTCTACTGGACACGGTTCTTGTGGGGATGAGCCTTCCCGGGAGGAGTTTCTCACCTGCAATATCTCCAGAGTTCTCCCTCCTTTCCATTCTCTACATCACCTTCCTTGTGGGAATCTCGCCCTTCAACTCCAGGTTCAACCTCGTAACCAAGTCGGACTCCGACTTCCTGGTCATGCTTCCCGTGGACGATAGGGAATTGATAGCCTCATTTATCCTTGGATACTTCGTGGTGAGTCTTCTCTTTTCAGCCGTGTTTGTGGCATGGTTTGTGTATGCCCTGGGACTGGCTGGCCTCATCATACCCCCTTTCCTCGCCCTCGCGATCTCATCCATGTCCGGGACTCTCTACAACTTGGACAACAGGAGGAAGGCCCTGGTGAGCGTGGTTATGGTGGCCTGGTTCCTTTCAGCCCTGCTGAGGTTCCCCTTCAGTCCCCTCTCCATGTTCGCCGGTTACAACTACGGCTACCTGATCCTTCCGGCGTTTTCTGTAGTGCTCCTTGCCCTGGCCCTGAGAAGGTTCAACTACACCACGTTCTCTACCCTCTCCTACACTCCTCCAGGGAAGCAGGAGGTTAAGAGGGAGATCACCTTCAACTCCAGGAGTCCCTTCCTGCTTATGCTCAGCAGAAACCTGAAGATCTTTGAGATAGGAGGAAGAATGAACCTCATGGGGAGTTACACCTTCGTCTCGAGGAGAATTGAATGGTGGAAGATACTCTCCGTGACCACAGGGATTGGGGTGGTGATTTACGTGTTAAATCTCCTGGGTTTCAGGGGGTTTGCGCTAGGCTTTTACGTTCTACTCGGGACCTGGATATTCACGGTATCATACTCCAACTCAGCCTTCATATCCGAACCCGTGTGGCTTGACATGAACGTGATGAGTCCCATCCAGTTCGCCAGGTATTACGTGTTGAGCAAGGCGGTATCAATCCTGTTGATGCTGTTGCCCATAGCCCTTTCCTTCCTTGTGCTGGGAAAGATAGGAATGGCTGTGGCAATGGTGGTGGACCTCCCCTTGAGCTCAATCATGATAATTTCGCTATATGCCAGGTTCTATCAGATCAACTTTCAGAATCCCATGACCTTCAGTCCTTCCCGTTACCTGGTGGGGATGTTGACGGTGATTCCACTGGTGGGGATTGTTCTGGTGGCGTTCCTTCCCATTCCGGGAGTTATACTTGGAGTTGCAGTGTTCGAGAGCATAATTTCCTTACCGTTCTTACTTGTCCCTGGTTACTGGAACAAGGTCGTGGAGAAAATCGTCACCACAGTCTGACATGAAGGTTACTCACCTCTTCCAGTTTAAGAGCTTGTTGACAGCGGGAGATGGATTGGGGGCCACTCCAGATTGTGTATTTAAGGAGCCTTTAGCGTGAAATACACAACAAACCGAGCTGGGCCCTGATTGGGAGATCAGGTTACTTCTTACTAAGTATTGCTTCCCGATCAGCTTAACCAGCAACATTCGAGATTTCCTCGTGATGTCTTTAACTCCCCGGTTAAAGAAAGCTAATTACCTCGTCGAAGGAAATAGTGTATGGACCTCAAGATCACAGTCCTGAGCGATAACTTCTCATCCACGGTCATACCTCCCCTCCTCGGAGAGTGGGGATTCTCAGCCCTCGTGGAATACGAAGACGTGAAGGTGCTGTTCGACGTGGGTAACTCGGGCGTTCCTCTGCTACACAATTCCTCCCTCCTGGGAATCGACCTGACGCAGGTTGACTATATTGTCCTCAGCCACGGTCACAGGGACCACACGGGTGGCCTCGGCAACCCAAAGCTCCTGAGGAAACTAAGGGGGAAGATGGTGATAGCTCACCCTGGCGTGTTTGAGCGAAAGCTCCTCAACTGGTCCGGAAGGATTCAGGACATTTCCATCCCCCTCTCCAGGGAGGAGATGGAGAGGGAGTTCTCCCTGGTCCTTACAAGGGATCCACTGGAGGTGGTGGAGGGGCTTCACTTCAGTGGGGAGGTGAAGAGGTTTGGCTTCCCCCAGTATACAGGAGGTCTCTACAAGGCCCTGAACTCCGTTGTACCGGATAACATGGAGGACGACGCATCCCTATACGTGAGCGGTGACAGGGGAGCAGTTGTGCTCACGGGCTGCGGTCACGCAGGAATCCTGAACATACTGTCAGACATGAAGGAGAAGGTCAAGCCAGGGGAAATAGAGGCTGTGCTGGGAGGATTCCATCTTCTCTCCTCTCCCAGGGATCATGTGGAGGAGGTGTTCTCAAGTCTCGTGAGACAGGCCAGAAAGGTGGGACCGGCACACTGTAGCGGAAACGTGATCAAGGCGTTAGCCCAGAACCAGAAGGTCTTCCTAGATATGGGAGTTGGGAAGGTCTTCAGGTTTACGGATCACGATTGAACTCCCGAGGTTTTTCAGAATGCAAGAGGTTAAGGCCACAGATGAAGAGCTGAAGAGGGTTTACGAGGATATACCCTCAAGTTACGACAGGGCTAACAGGTTCATTTCCTTTAATCAGGACGTGAGATGGAGGGCTGACCTGGTCAAGACAGCACTGAAATTCTGCCCCAATCCCTCGTTAGTCCTAGATGTGGCCTCAGGAAAGGGGGAACTCACTTACGTTTTCAGAAAGTTCTCCAACGCTTACACTGTGATGATGGATTACTCTGAGAACATGTTAAAAGGAGCAGTAGTTGAAGGAGATAGGGTACAGGGTTCCTTTGACTCACTGCCATTCAGGGATAACTCCTTCGACATGGTCATGAGTAGTTTTGCCCTTCATGCAGCAGACGACGTGGAGCTGGTGATCAGGGAGATGGATAGGGTCTCCAGGCACCTGATAGCCTTCATTGCCATGGGTAAACCAGACAATCCCTGGAAGAGAGCCTACGTGGGGTTTTACCTGCACTACCTGATGCCCTACATTGCCATGCTTGGCGGGGCTAAACCCCAGGATTACAGGTACATATACTACATATTCAGGAGGCTATCCACGAACCTGTATTACAAAACCCTCTTCTCCAGGTTGTTGGATATCAAGGTCTACAGGGAAATGGCCTTAAACCTGTTTTATTTCGTAGTTGCGGAAAAAAGAGAACGATAAAAAGATTCCTTTTCACGGGGCATGAGCCAGGTGGGCCGGGATAGTCTCTATTCCTATTACCGCGCCCAGTATACCTGCAACGATCACTGCCAGCCAGAATAGCACGAAAATCACCATCCACGCGCCAATGGACGCCTTGTTTGTTACCGATTGAGCTCTCCATCTATCTAATGCCACTGTAACAGGGTAACCCAGTATTCCTGCAATGCCGTAGGCCGTGTAAAGCCCTAGCAGGGCCAAAGGTTCCTGAGTTAAGCCCAACCTGTAACCCACAACGCCGTAGTATATGGTAATCAACCCGGCGAAGAGGGCGAATATTCCCGTGGTCTGAAGTCTCTTCTCCATGTAAACTGCAATGGAATAGGAAAGAATGACGATACCCAGCAGGAGGTAAACATCGTAGAACAGGATGTTGTAGCTACCGGGTAAGGTCCAGGTGAACTCTCCCCAGAGAGCCATAATGGTAATGACTACGCCTAAGATACCTGCAGGTATAATGGAATCGTCTAAGCTCCTCTTTATGGCACTGTATCCCTCCTTTCTGAAGCCAAGGTAGGCCTGTATAGTGGTGTAAGATATGAGAACGGACACAAGGGGTAAGGTGAATAACATCAGGGCTAAATCATCTATGAATGCCATTTCGATCACCAATATATCCTCGATTTTCAAACCTTTAAATATAGCATATTTATTTATATTTTGTTTATAATTTCTAGCTATGTTATCCACGATTTATGTTAATTAATACTTTAAATAAATGGGAAAACCGCAAATATGTGCAATTGGGGGTTAATGTATATACCTGTGAGTGGACGCTTGGCCTTCCCTACCTTCCACCCTTCTGATCGTGATGCTACTGTGGTCCTTGTGCGTATTATTTTAGTCTGCGCATCCAGGAAGTAGTGCCTAAGAGGATCATGAGAAGTCTTTTCTCCCTCCTGAAGTTATTCGGGTTGGCTAGGATTTGAGTAGACAACATCTATCACTCTCGTCTCAGTCAAGTTCTTCAACCTGACGCATTGCTCTTCGGAACATGGAGTAGTGTTTTACGGATAGGTTATATACGAGATTGACGTGCCACTTTACACTTTTCGCCTCCTCGTGAGACCCAGGTAAACTCTTTTCAGCACCGTGGAAATCTCTTTGACTCCCAGGGAGAGCTTGAGGGAGTACCTAACGAGGAGGAGCGCGATCAACGTGAGGGCGACGAGCTTGATGAAACCCAGGGTACGGGTCAGGGATCTGTGCGATCCCTCCTCAAGCCCCAGCTGCTTCATCTCCCTGATGATCACCTCCACGTCCCACCTGTTCTCCCACGTTACCAGGATCTCCTCCTCGGAGGTGGAGGTATCGGTGGAGAAGAAGTATCTCCTGCCGTGACCCTTATAATCCACCACGAGTAACTTAATGGGGACGCCCCTGTACGTGACGTGGTGAACCCCTGGCCCGAGCTCGTCCACTCGCCTAGGTTCGCCACCCTCACCCGGGCGTTGGACTTGAGCTCCTAGACCAGGTCCGGAGGAGGGTTCGCCCGTTCACGTACCACGTGTCGAACACTGTCCCCTGAACGTTGAAGATCTTCCTCAACTTAGACACGAGCTCCAGCATGAGCTCTTAGTCCTGAAGGTAACCACTACACCCCTCTTCTCCAGCTCGTCCTTCACCTTCCTGGGCACGTAGATCTCCACGTGAACCGGGTAGACCTGGTTGGTCCTAAGGTCCTTCATCGCAATAACCAGGAGCTGAAGCGAGGGAAGGAACGCCCTTTCACGGGACGTAGAAGATCTGCGCCCACGTCCCGGAAACGGGCTCAGCCAGGGCATACCTCTTCACGTCGTGCGTGTCGTCCACGATGAGCAGGACCAGATCGTCCCTGACCAGAGCCTTCACGACCCTCTCCAGCTCTGTCTTGGAAAGATCGTCCAGCTTCCTCAACCCGTTCCCGTAGTTGAAGCCCGCGATCCTGGACATGGCATACATGTTCTCTCCCGTTAACGCCAGCGCGCTAGTCAACTTCACGAACGTGTCGCTCCTCACAGCGTCCTGCATCCTCGCCAGCCTCTTCACTTGCCTACCGAGCTCCTCCTGAACCTTCAGGGGGTCTATGCAGGTATACATTAGCCAAAATTCTGCGATACTTGGTTATAAAGTTTTTAACGTGAGAGGGAGGTCACGTCAATCTCGCATATAACCTATTACGGATTTTAACGCGGTGAGATATTCTTCATGAAAGTTCGTGTCGAAATGGAAATCGTTCATGGATCAACAACACCACAGACCTTAAAAGGTAAATATAATTGCGAGGCTATTGGGACAGAACTGAAAGACTTTTAGATAAAATGGGCTTGAAGGGATTTTCAGGAAAGCACTAATGGAGTAATTCGTGGGCATGTATTCTAGACTTGGAAATCTCCCTACTGCCCGTGGATTAAATTTTTGTTGAGATGTAGCGTTTACGAGAAGCTGGGCTTAAGGTCTCTAAATCAGGGATGAATACCGCAATATTTGAAATAGTTAAGCAAAACTGAAAATATGCATGTTTAAGAGAAGCTATCCACAAGGACAAGAGTGGTGAGCTACCCTGCCCTGAAGGGCTAGGTTTTCCGAATCCTTATAATCTTCCTAGAAAGTTACGTTCTCAACCAATCTTTCTACTAGTTCACTAAGGTTATCCTCGAACTCCGGATTCTCCGACAAATAAGTGAGAAAAATATCCATCGCCTTGATAATTTGGATTATCTCCTTTTGATGTTCCTTTACGTCTAAAAGGTATTCCTCTTCTTCTGGGGTTCTTTCGTAACTGTATCTGGGTGTATCTCCGGCAGCCTCTTCTAAATAAGTGGATAGTGCTATGAAATTGACTATATTCTGAAGTGCTATGTCGGTCGCCACTAGTATGTACGGTATTAGATCCAGATTGTCCCTTATCATCTTAACGGCTCTTGGGTCTAATCCTTGACATTCCATTGATTCACTAGTACTTAGGTAAAGTTTTTATCTTGGTATTACTAATATAGAATGTGGAGGAATTAGAGAAGGCTTACAGGGAGGAAAAGAATGCTAGGATAAGGCAGAGAATACTGGGGGTGAAGATGTACCTCGTGGACGGGTTCAGGGAGTACAGGGTGGCCGAGGTCCTCGGGGTTTCGTACTCAACGGTGAAGAAGTGGGTCGCGAAGTACAAGAGGGGAGGGGTCGGAGCGTTGAGGGATAGGCCAAGGTCGGGTAGGCCCAGGAAGTACTCCAGCGAGGAGGTGAAGAAGGTGCTGGAGACAAGTCCCAGGGAGCTGGGATACAACCTGGAGGGGTGGACCATGAGGGCGCTGAACGCTGAGCTGAGGAAGAGGGGGATAGTTTACAATAGGTATCACCTTTACAGGGTAGTGCACCAGCTGGGGTACGGTTTCGTGACGCCCAGGCCGGTGAACGCCAGGGCCGAGGTGGAGAAGCACCGCGATTTTAAAAAAAGTGAAGGAACTGATGGGACGCAGGATAGCGTTCTTCGATGAGACAAGGGTGGTGGTGGGCACCACGGTGAGGAGGTGCCTCGCCAGGAGGGGTTCCAGGCCCAGGATCAGGGTGAACCTGGGCTTCCAGCACTTCTACGTCTTCCTCGCCCTTGACGCCATTTCAAGGAAGGTGCTGTACGCCCTCTACAACTCCCTCTCCAGCAAGAACATGAAGAGCTTCGTTTACAGGATGGAGAGGAAGTGGGGCAGGGAGACCAAGTACCTCGTCCTTGACAACCACTCCTCCCACAAGACGGGGGCTATCCTAGACCTGTTCAGGAGAAGGGGAGTGAGACCCGTTTTCACCCCAAAGTACTCGCCAGAGCTAAACCCTGTGGAGAGGATCTTCAAGGACCTGAAGTTCCACCTTGCGAACAGGTTCTTCAACAACGTGGAGGAGGCAAGGGAGGAGGTGAGGAGGTTCTTCGAGGAACATCACGATCAGTTTAATCTTGATGTGGTCCAATATCTGGATTTAGATGAAATAGAGGTAGAAAACAATGGATAAAAACTTCCACAAAGTACTAACGTTACTCCTCAACTAGATCATAACAGTTGCCAATTGTCCTAACAGGATCATCCTTCAGATCGCTTAAGCTTACCACTTCTAAATATAATTTCATTACCGTAAACATTTCATCATATTTTCGACTAACAGGTTTTTATCCATGAACGAGGCTAGAGCCCGATAGAACTTCCTTACTTTTTTATTCTCTTCCCCCGTTTCCAGTTTTACTAATACATTCAATATTTCCTTCAAGTGAGAACTAGTTATGACCCTATGCCCCAATTTTTCCGGGTTTCTTAACTGCTTTATCTGATTCTTGATTTCATTGTCAAGATTCTGTAATTTTCTCGGATCTCTAAGTTCTGCTTTTTTAGACCTAGCGTAAATAATATGAGTATAATCAGTGCAATTGGGTAAATTGCGTGTAAAGCTTTACTGAGCTTCTCGGTAGCCGCTCCCATAAGAAATATTTTGTTATTTTCGTACCCCTCTTTCGCTGTAGGATCAACTTCTCTCTGAATATCGTCATAAAGCTTCAGTATTGTTTTAACATCTCCATGAGCATCCTTAATGTAGCTCCGAAAGAGAGATTTGTATTTTATCATTTTTATCCATTTATTAATTCCTGAATTCTATTTTTTATGATGGAGTAGTCGCTATATTTAGGATAATTGCTATACACATATATTAATATATCTTTCCTGCTTTTAACAATCCACTTTTTGAAGAATTCTTTGACTTCAGGCTCCACTTCTTTCAAGTCCCTCCTCTCTTTCAAAACATAACTTCTTTTGTATCCTACTACGTCACCAGTGAAAGGATCAACTATAGGCTTCCCGAGCTCTTCCACTTCGCCTGTCTCAACCAGATCGATTAACGCATTATTCAATTCCCTGGAGTAAGGACCGAATAACCAAGGTTCGAACTTCAGGCCCAGATTTTTTCCACCCTCCCCCTGGAGAAGAAAGAAGATTTTCTGGATCTTAGTCGCAATAACCTCAGTGCCCAGGTCGTTGCCAATCTGAATAAGTGCTTTCAGATAGTTGCGTAAGTATGACATATATTATCTCGTTCTACCCAGATAAAAAAGGTTATATTAGACAACATGAGTTCCATCCAAAAGAGTTAAAGAGAGCAACTAGCTAATTTCAGGACATTATCTTCACTTAACTCTCATTCCTGTAATTTTAGTATAATCCGAATATCTTTTTATTTCTTCAAGAATTTCATTCCATAAACCTGAGAGGTTCAAGGGCTCTACGAAGAGCTTCTCCTCCTCGTTGAGGTTGTGATCCAGAACGATCTTCACATACCTCTGAATCCAGTCCTTCCTTCCCTGGGAAATGGCACTTGTGCCGTATTTATCTATGAGGAGATGGTCGTTGCTGAAGGGTTTGGCCTTATCTCCCAGAAGGGGAAAGACGTACTTGTCCTCTATCCTGGCATGCCATCCCACCACAAATGAGTGAGTCTCCCAGAGAAGGGATAGCCCCTGTTGAGGGTTCTGATCCAAAATCTCCTGGGCTATGGAGAACCTGAGGCGAATTACCGCATGTTCGAATCTCAAAAGATCCAAGGGGTCATGAACGAACATGAAAATACATTGTAAAGCAAGGATTAAATCTCTTGACTTGAGCGACGAACTGTCCGGGATAGAACTCACGTCAACCCAGCGACGCGTTTCCCACGGAATCAGCGTTACATTTCCTCTAAAGCTAAAATTTAACCCTTCAATTGCACGGGATCCCGTGAAGATAGGTTACGTTTCCACCAACTACTCCATGGGTTATAAGGCTGACGCAACCTTCAGGTTGAAGAATCTTACAGAGGAGAAGGTGATTGAGACCGCGTCCTCAAACCTGAACTGCCTCAAGAGAATACTGAAATGGAATGTGAGCAATGATATTCTCTTCTTTAGGATTAGCTCCAACACCGTTCCCTTCGCCTCCCATCCCATGAACACCGCGAACTGGAAAGAGGAACTTAGGGGCTTGCTCAAGGAGGTCGGTTCCTTCATCAGGGACCACTACCTGAGGATATCAATGCATCCTGGACAGTTCACGGTGATAAATTCCGAGAAAAGGGAGGTGGTTGAGGCTAGCGTGAGGGAGCTGGAGTATCACGCGGATCTGCTTGACCTGATGGGCGTTGAGGGAGTCATACAGATTCACGTTGGGAGCGGTAGCGGAGGGAAAGAGAGGGGATTGGCGAGGTTTGTGAGGGGTTTCTCCCTTTTGCCGGAGAGGATTGCCAGGAGGATCGCGGTGGAGAATGATGATAGGATATATACCCTTCGCGATTGCCTTGTCCTTAACAGGGAGCTGGGAATACCTGTGATATTAGACAATCTTCATCATCAGGTTAACAGCAGTGGAGAGGGACTATCTGAGGCCTTCTCCCTGGCCCGAGAAACGTGGAGGGGAACTCCAATGACCGATTACAGCTCTCAGGAGCCCGGTGAGGAAGCGGGGGTTCACGCCAGTACCCTGGATGAGGACGACTTCAGAAGATACGTTCAGGAGATATCCAGGGTGGGAGACGCTGACATCATGCTGGAGATAAGGGACAAGGAAAGAAGCGCACTGAAGGCCGTTCAGGTTCTGAGATCCATGAAGGTGGGAAAATCAAGAACCTAGGTCCTCAGTTCACACGCAACAACTCAACCTGCTCACATCGGAGCGGAACGCCAATGCCACTAACCTGAGGGACTCCGCAATCGTGGGAAATACGTGGACTGTCTCCACAAGATCGTCCACGCTCGCCCCGAGTCTGATCGCCAGCGAGGCCTCACCAATCATCTCTGCCACGTTCTCCCCCACAGCGTGAACTCCCACCACTTTCCCGTTCAGGGTAACCATCTTAACGAATCCGTCCCTGGCGTCCAGTATCTCCGCCTTGGCCACTGAACTCATGGGTAGAACCCTCGACTCCATCTTACCCTCCTTTGCCCTAGCCTCAACCTCAGTGAGACCGACCCTGGCGAAGTTGGGCTGGGTGAAAATGACCTGAGGAACGGCATTCTCGTCAATTGTCTTATGAGAGCCCGTCAGTGCGTTCTCGACAGCGACCGAACCCTGCCTGCCAGCGAGAGCCTCCAGCATCTTACCTCCAAGCACGTCGCCCGCCGCATACACGTTCGGGTTATCCGTCCTAAGCTCCTGATTCACCCTGATTCCTCCCCTTTCATTCAGGGAAATACCAGCGTTATCGAGTCCCAGCTCAACGTTGGGTTTCCTCCCTGTGGCGAGAAGTATCTCATCTGCCTCTACCTCACCCTTGTCTGTGACCACCACCTTCCCTGCACCTCTTCTCACTTCCTTAACCCTGACCCCCGTTACCACTGTTATCCCCTCCTTCTCCATGATCCTTCTGGCCTCGATCGAGGCCTCTGGTTCCCAGTCAGGGATAAGCTTGGAACTTCTCTGAAGAATTGCTACATCCACGTTCATCCTCCTATACATTTGGGCGAACTCAAGGGCCAGGGCCCTACCTCCTATTACAACCAGGGAGTCAATTTTCCTGTCCGGGGACAAGGCCTCCCTGTTGGTCCAGAACCCGGCCTCCCCTATTCCAGGGATGTCCGGCACCAGTGGAGATGAACCTGTTGCGATCAGGAATTTCTCCGCCTCAATAACTTTACCGTTAACCTTCACAGCGTGGGGTGACACGAACCTGGCTTCTCCCTGAATCAGTTCCACGTCGTAATAGGAAAGAAGATCCTCATACTTGGTCTTCCTCATCTCCTGAACTAGGAGGTCCTTCTCCCGAAAGGCTGCGAATTCCGGGTAGACTTCGCTTCCCGTAACTTCCCTCGCCACCTTATAGATCTCTCCGACGTGTAACATTCTCTTGGAAGGAACGCAACCCACATTAACGCAGGTACCTCCCACTTCCCCCTTCCCTATGAGAACCGGTTTGACTCCCAGTTCATTTGCCTTAATCATGCCTGCAAATCCGGCTGCCCCATAGCCAATGATGGCGAGCTTATACATCTCTCTTCACTAACAGCAGTGCTGGTTCTTCTCAAAGGCATCCGCGCAATGGGAACAGCAGAAGTAATGAACCTGACCGCCTATCCTCCTTGTATACAGGTTTTCAGAGGTGAGTGGCTTACCACAGGTCTCGCATTTATCTCCCGTTGATGCCTCGGGATTAATTCTAAGATTTAACTTCATAGGGATATATCCTCGTCGTCACTAATAAATATTTCTATACTTGAACAGTTGTTCATATGTAATCTTCAGAAGAAACTCAACACCAACCCCCATGAGGGCAAGTGACTCACCTCCTAATCATCAATGGAGAAGTACCTGTTCCTTTTCTCCTCGGTTTCGCTATACACTATCACCTTGCTCGAGGATATAAGTTCCTGTAATTTTTCCTCTGAAGGAAGAGTCCCCTGCCTCATAAGCCTAGCAGTTTTAATCAAACCCGCAGGAAGGCTTACCACTATCTCCTTCACGTAATGCCCCAACTTTCCGGCGAAATATCTCTCGGCTCTCCTCAACAACTCCAGCTTTCTCTCGGGTACCTTACTTCTCACAAACTTTCCCCTTATCCATTTCCTCAGGTAGAAGGTGTAATTACCGTAATACTGCAGGAATTGAACCAGTAAGGGGTTACTCTTAGTTTTCATCACGGGAAGCAACACGTCGTAATAATCCCAGTTCAGGGTAAACAACCTCTTCTCCTTAAGGGCCTTCACGAAAACTCTCGTCCCGGGTAGCGGGGTATAGATGCTGAACTGAACACTATCAGCCCCAAGGTCAGAGAGCCTGTAAGCGAACCTAATGGTCTTCATCATTTTCTTGAAAGTGTCGTAGGGTGCGCCCAGTATTAGTCCTATAAGGACTATTACCCCGTTCTCATGAAGAACCTTGACGGCCTTCTCAGCTAGGGAGGTGACGGTTCCCTTATGAAGTTTCTTCAGGGTCTCGTCGTCACCAGATTCTACTCCCAGGAAGGCTATTCTTAGCCCAGCATCTGAGGCCTTTTTGATTACCTCTGGGTTCCTTGCAGTAATGTCTACCCTCATTTGAGCGATGAAGTTAGCACTCAGCCCGTTCTCAATTATCTGATTAAAGAGAGTCATCCTGTCCTTTATGTTGGGCTGGACAATGAAGATATCATCGGTGAAGAACACCCAGCTGTAGCCCAGCCTCTTAATCTCTGAGAGTTCCTTGAGAATCCTTTCATTGGACTTGTTTCTCCACGAGTTTCCCCAGGTGGGAGTTACGGAACAGAACTCACAGGCGTAGGGACATCCCCTACTGGTCTCCATACAGGCCACGGTCTCATTCTTTCCAAACACATCGAAAGTGTACTTCTCCCTGTTCACTAGATCAAAGGCCGGCATGGGAAGCTTATCCAAGTCCCTCATGAGCGGTCTCGGTGGTGTTCTCTTTATGGTACCGTCCTTGTCCCTGTACACTATCCCCTTTACCTTAGCTAGGTCATCGTGATTTTCCACTATGTTAACTAGTTCCATCATGGTCTCGTCACCTTCTCCCATGACCACTACGTCAAAGTGATTCCTTAACATCTCTTCAGGTACAAAGGTAGCATGATGACCTCCTGCCAGGGTAACTACGTCTGGTTTCATTTCCTTGATTCCCTTGGCTATGGATACTGAGACATTGTGGGCTGCCGTAGCGTGAAGTGCTAGCCCAACTATATCAGGGTTAAACCTCAAGGTTTCATTAATTACCCGAGGAACGTTCATCTGATCGGCTTCCATGTCAATAATTTTAACCTCGTGATCTCCCGCCTCCTTCACGTCCCCAGCAAGTTGTAGAAGGCCCAGGGGAACAGGAAGAAATCCGAAGGACCTAAGATATCCACTCCCAGTTGGATTACTGGGGCGTATGAAAACAACTTTCATATAATGATTTGAGGACTTATCATTAAATACTTTAATATCAAACGTGGAATATTAAGTACGAGAAGTAGGTAAGATTATTACGTCACAGACATTCCCTAGTATACTCGTATTAATCCTACAATGTAAACTTAAACTTGTTCTCCATACACTGAACTGTACTTAAATTATATAAAAATAATTATAATTAGAAATAGAAAACATAAAGGAAAGTTTTTATACTGTAATGAGAAAAGATAGTGGATATACTTGATCGAGAACATTGAGTTCACAGTTGACCATCCCAGAGAAGCAGTCCTGTCCAGATTAGCTAATCCCTTCTTTTTCGTGGGAAGTTTGGGGCATGTGGCCATCCTAGAGCTATATGACGAATCATCCCAGAATTTCGTCATGCCGTCCCAGGCAACTTCCCCCAACTACACGAAATTTCACGTAGCTTACCTCTTTGGTTCCGGAAAGGCCTGGATAAAGGTTGGAAATGGAGTGAAAACCAGGGAAGGATTCCTTGAAGGACCTATATACTCGCCTTTAGGTATCTCCTACAAGGGGGAACTGATGGATCACGAGACGAAGTTCGAAATTGATATCTCAGCTAGCAGAGTGAATGACGGGACAAAGGTTAAGATCATGATTAATACCTCAGATGGGTCCAGTATCTGGCTGAGAGCTTCAGGTTTCAATTTCTCTGAACTGGTGGAACACATGATCAAGGGACACGTGATTCCCATACTGGGCAGGTATCCCATATCCAAAAGCGTCTGCTGATCAAGCGAGCTACGCCGTCCTTCACGGCAGACACAAAATCATCCCCTTGAAGATAAATCTAAATTATAAAAAACGATTCCATAATTTTAATATATTTAGATATAAATTCATCGATAACCTCATTCATGAAAACGAGGATAAGAAAGAGCCTGAAATTCTTTCTACTCACCTCTCCCTTTGCCTGAAACATAACCTCCATCACCACTTAGGACTTCCCTCCTAAAAATACGAAAAACAATAAACGATAGTAATAACGATAGTAATCACTGAAAATCTTTCGACTAGTTTTCATGCAAAGATACTTAGCCAAAAGCCCCTATTGTACAAAGATCTTACTGGAAACAGTAACGTAAAATGTATACTATGCAACTAACTCACTGATATTACTTTAATACCTAAGATACTATGTATCTATCCCTTTTAGAAAATATATCTTTATCAAAAGTTACAAATTTTGTAGCTCCAATTATTTTACTTAGAACTAAGTGTAGTAGATCTAAAGTCCTTAACTTTAATGTATAGTATTTTAAAGCTTCTTTAAAAGCAATGTTCAAATCTGTTTCTATCAACTTAGAGCCTACTTTATCTATGGAATAGAAAGCTAGTTCAATTTATCAAATCCAGCTCTAGTACAGACAGATGCTGGTTCAAGCAGAACCAATCCTGATACAACCTTATTATCATCTTCAATATTTTCCATCTAACTTAATGGCCAGTTCATGGTGACTATCCTTTTTATCCATAAATGAGATAATAAAGCTAATATCTAAATAAATTATTGACGTTCCTCTTCCAGGATCTTGGACAGACCACCGTGTTGCATTTTATAGTTATTTTTCTTGAGTTCCCCAACACCCTCAGAGATTTTCTTCCAAAAATCCAGTTCCTGTTTAACTTTCTGAATTCCTAGCTCTATCATTATATTGATTGCGTTAGATCTACTTTTAGCCATTCCATATCTTACCATCTCATCGGCCAATTCAACAATCTCTTTCTTTACTTTTACTGTAATAGGAACAGACGCTATGGAACACCTAGGTATACCATTGGAAAACTAGTATTTTAAGTTTAGATTTTTCTTATCACAAATCTGCAATGTGAAGCAATTAGCATGCGAAAGATAAATGATAGAGCTTCCTCCGAAGCTGAACGTATTACACTTTATATGGGATTTATTACTGAACGTTATAAACGCCCGACTAATTCACTTCACACATCGATAGAAGCACATTTGTATTACATAGATTTTCCAGTAGTGTGTGGATTTTCTGAAAACTAAGCCTTATTTATCGTGATACCATGGCTCAGCTAAGCCTTATCCTAACGTGATTCTTTCAGATACTCCACACACTAGATTTTCCAGTTCTTATAATTGAGGCACTAACCATCGTAACCAAAGAAACCTCATATAAGCACAATCTTAATAGAAATAAAAAAGTTATTATTGCAATGTGGAGTAATATATCATTTTATGGTATTAGGACTCCTCTCCCAATGATTTTCCCGTTCTTTAATTCTTCAAGTGCCCTATTAGCATCCTCTAATGGGAATTTCTGTACCTTTAATTTTACCTTATTCTGGACATATAAATTCACTAACTCACTAAGTTCATTATAAGTTCCCACCAAGTTGCCCACAACCATAATTTCTCTATTTACAAAGTCTATAGTAGGATTTCTAAATTCCCCTCCATATCCCACAATGGAGTATATACCACCTTTTCTTACCATTCTCAAAGCATTTTGAGGAGTAGAGTATTCCCCGACGAAATCTATAACTACATCAACACCTACATTATCGGTTAATTTAAGAACATCACTAATCCCACCATCTTTGCCAGCTAAGATTATTTCATCAACATTCAATTCTTTTGCTAACTTTGCTTTCTCTTCATTTATATCTATCGCAACTACTTTTGCGGGTGTAATAGCCTTTACCACTTGTATTCCAATATGTCCTAAACCGCCTACACCAATAATAGCTACTAAGCTTCCTGGGTAAAGATAAGGAGAAATTTTCTTAACTGCATGATAAGCTGTAATTCCAGCATCAGCTAAGGGAGCCATTGGTATTATATCCACACCCTTAGGTATCTTTATTGCTGAAAAAGCAGAAGTCTTTAAGTATTCTGCATATCCTCCGTCGGTCCCGTCTAATCCTGGAAACTTACCATAGGGGCAGTGCATATCATTTCCAGCTCTACATGCTCTACAATGTCTGCAGGTAATATATGGATGCAAAATAACTTGATCTCCAACATCTAACCAGTCTACTGCCGTCCCTTTCTTCTCTATTATCCCTACGTTTTCATGACCTAAAGTGAAGGGAAGTTTTGGATTCACAATACCTTTCCATATTCCCTCTTGAATGTGCAAATCTGTTCTACAAACTCCCGCTCCTTTAATTTTAACTATTATGTCGTAAGGTCCATCAATTTTAGGTTCTGGTACTTCGTCTATTGACAATGGTTTATTATAATCATGAAGTCTGAACGCTTTCATTTCTCTTAGCCTCTGATATAAGTTTACAAAATTCCCCATTCAAATCTAAGGATAATCTGGTTAGTTGATTACTTTTAGCCTTTTCACGCTTCTCATTAAAGATTCTCTTTATAGCCCCATAGTTTTCCCTCTCAACCTCACTCTTGTAGCATTCGTCGAATCCAATTCCTTTATTTATGCAATCAGTAAGCTTCTTGGAGTCATGATGATCCATGACCTCAATTATAACCTCGGTATATTGGCTTCTTAACGTTCTCTTAACATCTTCTAGGATCATATAGAGAAATAGTGGTGGACAGAAGAAAGTGGGAGGAGAAAGTACAATTCTTATACTATTATTATACTGATTTATGCTGATCTCCTTAACAAATCCCAATTTCGATATAGAGAAACTAGTTTCAGGATCTATCACGTTATCTAGTAATTCCTTCGGATCCAAAATTCACACCTTGATGTAAAGTGGTTTAGCGCTCTTACTAATCTCGTCATTTCTGTTTATTACCTCTTGTATGTTAATTCCCCATAATTTAGATGCATTCTCGTATAGGATCTTCTTCTTTATATCAAGCGTTAATTGAACCCCATATTCTTTTTCCAAATCTGAGGGTATCTCGAACTTCATAAATTCCTCAATTATCCACTTCGGGTTCCATATAGCATAATCAGATCCCATTAAAATCCTATCCGGCCCTAACCAAAATAGTAACTCAGCCATTATCTGCGCGAAGTATTTCGGCCTTTTATGTATGAAGGCTGACGCTACTGCTAATCCAGCATAAATGTTCTTATCTTGTACCGCAGTCCATACAAAGTCATCTAGCCTAGGTAATCCTATATGAGTTACGACAAATTTAATTTCAGGGAAAGAAGAGGCTGCAGCATCGACATCACTTATATCGAATGCGTCCTTATCTAAAGGCCATACAGTAGGCCCCTTGTGAGCTACTAAAACATCTATGCCTAAACTTTTACTGAACTCTATAAACTCGAATGCCTCTTTGGAATCTAATTTCCAACCTCTGGACAGTTTACCTCCTATATCCTTCCATTCTGCGGTGTATAGTTTTACATGTTTCATTTGCCAAGGTTTTACTCTATATCTACTGACATCCTCCTCTAATCTTCTTTTTCCTTCCTCACCATCTCTGGGATCCCACCTAGTACCTATAATAAATCTATATGGATTTTGCAATGCTAATTTACCAAACTCCTCAGTATTTCCAAATGGTTCACGATAAAAATAAAGTAAATATTGAGGTTGCGTTATTGCAACATCCACATATCCGTTTATAAAGACGTTTTCGATCATTCTATTCCCTCCATAATACTTGAAAGTACTGTAGTCCATCAAATACGATTCCGGAGTTAATGATTTATGATAATCATAAAAACAATCAATCCAGCCCTTGGCCAATTCTGGTCTTAACCAGTTCTCCTCATTGGCCCTCCATACATGAACATGATAGTCCACAACCGGTATCTCTTCCCTTTTTCCATCTCCGGTTTCAAGTACAATCAAAATATTTCACCAGCTATTAATTTGTAATAAGTCTTATATAAAAATCTTTCTTATCATAACTTACGAATGTTTATATTTTAGTACTTAGTTCATTAATAAGGTAAGACAATCATCTAATCATATAATCTTAACAATGTTTATATGGAATTAAGCTGAGTTAATAGTAGGAGTTTGAGTTTCATCGAATTTCATATTTGTATTCAATTCTCGACCCTTGGAGTTCACCGAAGTCGCGGATCAACCCTTTCATCCTTCTCACCCCCATTAGGGAGTAACCCCACTCACCTTACGGTGAGGAAACCCCCACATCTTGAGGTTGAATTTAGATAATAATCATTTCATTATATTCAACGATGCGTTGAACTGCCTATCAAGGGTGAACCCATTTATAATATCCACGCCTACCCTTTTACCTAGAGTAATTACGTCGGAGTCATAACTCAGAACGGGAACGTTCAGCCTTTTCGCCACAACTACAAGCAGGTGATCGTTAATTCCTCTCAGGTTTACATTCAGGTTCAACGCCCTCCTGAAGTCCTGTCTCCCAACCATGACAGAACCATTTAGTATCTCCTCCAGCTTCCTCCTCACCATTTCCTAGTCTTTTTTAGCTTGATTGACGTTACAAGATATCCCTCACCGCCCTGTGAAAGGGGGAATTTTCCACAAAGTCGTAAACCAAAAACGTTTGTGTCAACTACCGCTGTACGCATCCTCTGCAAGCCTATCTATCTCCTCCTTGGTAGACAACTTCACTAGTTCCCTGTAAATATTTTCGTCCAGACGGACAAGGATCCTTTTCATCATCTGAATATCTAGTCTAAATTCACTTATATCCTTCCACTTGAAACCTTGCTTGTAACCCAGAACTTTTTAATTTCACATTTGGATCTACATGGTGTCCTCAGACAAGGAAAGGATCCTTTCTAACATAAGGGAACTCAAGATAGGAAAGGAGGAATTGCTCAAATACCTGCAAAGTGGAGATAAGGACATCAAGCATGAGGCTTGGATCGCTGCCGAGAAACTTATCAGCCATGGAAGGCTCGACGTGGAATCACTCCTCTGCTTTCCGGACCACGGAACACGGTACAGAGTATGGAATTTGATTCCAGGTCTCACCCAGGTTAACAGGGAGGCCGTTCTCCACAACATCCCCTGTTTGCTTGAGCTACTTAAGGATGAGGATCTCAACGTGAGAAGGCTGACATGGTACGTCACTCTACCTAAGCTCCTGGATTACGTGAACCTTGAGGACGTGAGACGACTAACTGCTTTCTGCAAAGAGGTAGCTGTGGGAGAATGGAAGGACCTGCTGGATGAAACCTGCCGTGAAATACTGGGTTGACCACTCAAGACCCGTTGTTTTATACAACAATTCATGTTAAAACATCTATCATCATGTTCATTACAATTGATGGTGAATTTATATACGTGGATTTCGTAATTAATGATGAAAAAGAATGGTAAGAATTATCGTCTCCATTAAACAGGTCCCCGATGCTGACGATCTAAGAGTTGATCCGGTTACAAACACGCTGGTTAGGGAAGGGGTTCCTGCCGTGGTTAATCCCCCTGACCTTCATGCCATAGAGGAGGCTGTGAGGCTCAAGGAGAAATATAGTGGTAAGGTCACGGTGATAACCATGGGTCCACCTCAGGGCGAGCAGGCGCTTCGTGATGCCTTGGCCATGGGTGCGGATGACGCCTATCTCATCACCGATAGGGCAATGGCCGGAGCAGATACCTGGGCCACCTCTTACACGCTGTTCAAGGCAATTCAGAAGCTAGGTGGGGCAGACCTATATCTCTTTGGAAGGAGGGCAGTGGACGGGGAGACGGAACAGGTGGGTCCTCAGACCGCAAAGTGGCTGGGGATACCGGTGATAGGATACGTGAAGGAGGTGAAGGAGCTGGATGAAAGACACGTTGTTGCGGTAAAGTCAACGGAGATGGAGGAGGTTACCATGGAGTCTCCAATCCCGGCAGTTCTCACAATAATGGATACAGCCAATAAACCAAGGGAACCAGACATCAACTCCCTGATCAGAGCGAAGACAGCCAAGATAGTCAAGTTCTCCAAGGATGATATTGGGGCGGAACCGAACAAGATTGGGCTTGCGGGTTCCCCAACGAAGGTGATAAAGGTTCATCCTCCACCCAAGACGAGGAACCCGGAGATCAGGAAGGTGAGTGAACCGGGAGCCATAGACTGGCTTGCGGAAAAGATAAGGGAATCGCTCAAGGAGGATTCCTCCAGCACCGCGCAGTACGTGAAACCACAACCCAAGGTGAAGGTTCAGGGAGAGATATGGGTTTACGTGGATCACGTGAGTGGAGCTCCAAACTTGGCGTCCTTTGAGATCATGGCAGAGGCTAGGAGGATCGCTGACCTCATGTCCACTAAGCTGGGAGCAGTTATCGTAGGAGACAATGTTGACTCCCTGGTGGAGCTCTCCTTCAAGCACGGTGCAGATAAGGTGTATCACGCGGTAACCAAGGGTTACAACTATTACGATAATGACGTGTTCACAATGGCCCTTTCCAAGGTTATTCAGAAATACAAGCCCGAGGCAGTTATGTTCCCTGGAACCAGGAACTCCAGGGAGCTCGCATCAACCACAGCGATCACGGTGAATACGGGGTTGATAGCTGACTGCACCAGCTTTGAGGTTGATGACAAGGGAGTACTCAACTCCACCAGGCCAGACTTTGGAGGAAAGGAGATGTCCACGATCATCTGTCCCAATTCCAGGCCCGTGATGGTGACCGTGAGGCCAGGGGTGTTCAGGCCAATTCGATTGGAAGGAAAGGGAGAGGTGATAAGGGAAGAAATCGAGGATCTCTTCACAAGGTTCAAGGTTCTGGACAGGAAGGCCCTGGAAAAGAAGAACGTGCTGGCAGAGGCTGAGGTGGTTGTGGGTGTGGGGAGAGGAATAAGGGATCCCTCCAATATCAAGATGATTGAAGAGCTGGCCTCCAAACTAGGTGGAGTGGTGGGGGTCACGAAACCTCTCGCTGATTCAGGATGGTATCCCAAGGAGAGGCAGGTGGGACAGACCGGGACAACCATAAGACCGAAGCTCTACATCGCTGTGGGAATTTCCGGGGCAGTCCAGCACCTGGTGGGCATCTCTGGAGCTAAGAAGGTCATTGCCATAAACAACGATCCTGAGGCGCAGATCTTCGGCAATGCCGACTATGGTCTGATTGGGGACCTCTTTGAGGTAGTACCAGAACTGATAAGGAGGTTATGAAGTTGTACGACGTTATCGTAGTTGGTGCAGGACCTGCAGGAAGTGCTGCTGCCCTCAAGGCAGCCAGCATGGGGGCAAAGACCCTCGTCCTTGAGAGAGGGTCAGAGCCAGGGGCCAAGAACGTATCGGGAGCAATGGTCAGGGTAGATGAGCTGAAGGTATTTGACGTGAAGAACATCCCCGTGGAAAGGGAAGTGAAGAAGGTGAGGCTGACGCTGGGGAATAGCGGGGAAGTTTCACTGGAGATAAAGCCCAGGGAGAGGCTGATAAACGTGGGAAGGCTAAAGCTGGACAAGTGGATGGCCTCCCAGGCGGAGAGTGCTGGTGCGCTTGTCCTGACTAAGACCACCGTCCTGAAACTTAAGCCCGAGGGAGTGGTAACTGACAGAGGAGAGGTACAGGGAAAGGTGATAATCCTCGCAGAGGGTGCCAATGCCCTAGTATCCATGGGAGCAGGGTTGAGGAGAGACCTTACTTCAGAGGAGACTGTTCAAACGGTGAAGGAGGTGTACTCTCTCAACAAGGATGAAGTGAACAGGAGGCTGAGCCTATCCACCGATCAGGAGGGGCTGGCAGTGAGATACCTGTTCCAGGACCCCGTCCCTGGAGCTGGATTCCTGTACACCTACAAGGATTCCATAGCCTTTGGCGTGGGAGTTCACATGACCTCACTCATCTCCCACAGGATTAGACCACAGGACGTTCTTGAGGAGGTCAAAAGAACGCTCGGTATCCAGGAGCTAGTGAAGGGTTTCTCACTGAGGGAGTACTCCGCCAAGATCATCCCTGAGAACGGTTTTCCGGCGTGGAAGCCATGTTCAGGTAACGTGTATCTAGCTGGGGATGCCCTGGGTCTGGTTAACCCCGTCACCTTCAACGGAATAGGCCCCGCGGTAATCTCAGGCGCACTTGCAGGGGAGTACGCAGTGAGGGGAGAATGTCAGGGTTACGAGAGGGCTCTCCTCAAGGACAGAGTGGTGTCCCAGTCTGTCAAGATGAGACCCCTGGTGAAGGAATTGTTAAGAGAGGAAAACATGAAGTCTTACATCTCCATGGCCACGGAGCTCTCCTCGTCCTGGATCTCCGGAGATCTCTCCCTCGATGCCGTAAAGAAGAACTCATGGAAACTATTCAAACATGCATTACTTCTCATGGGTGCTCTATCATGAGAGTTGAGGAGAAACTTTACACCTTGAGATACAAGAAGGATGAAGAACCTCATCTAAAGATAAGGGATCCGGCGCAATGCCTCAAGTGCGAACAGGAGTACGGAACGCCACAACCATGTATAGCGGTGTGCCCCGCGAACGTCTACAGTTGGGATGGACACAGACTGGTGCTGTCGTACGAGAACTGCGTTGAGTGCGGTGGGTGCAGGATTGCCTGTCCCTTCCACAACATCGCCTGGAGTTATCCTAGATATGGTCTCGGGATGTCCCTCAGGTATGGTTAAGTCAAAGTTTTTTAACTAGTAGTTGTTATAATATATGATAATGAATGTTGGACAATTAGTTGTAAAAAAGTTAGTTTCACTTCCTGTTTCCTCCTCCATGAGGGAGGTCGCGAAAGTTATGAAGGAGAATGACGTAAGTTCGGTTATACTCACCAACGAAAAGGGAGAAATTGTGGCCATAGTGACTGAGAGGGATATAACGAGGGCAGTGGCGGACGGGCTCGACTACTCCACCCCTGCGGGGAGAATAGGGAATAGTCCCGTTATCTCTGTGGAAAGGGATTTACCCCTTCTGGAGGCACTGGAGCTGATGGGAGAAAAGAAGATTCGCCATCTCCTCGTGAAGGATAAGGACCAACCCATAGGTGTGGTATCTTTAAGGGAAGTCGCAAACACGATCTCTCTCATGAACTTTGCAGACTCCTACTAGTCTTTTTGAACTCCCTTTCCTTTTTTAAAGCTTGCCTAGTTTGCGTGTATTTCATTTTAACGTCTCCTTGACTCTGAACATGTGATGTGGGTAAGCTATCCGCCCTGAACGGTACTCCCCAAAATCACCCCCTTAAAAATAAATCAAAATAAATAAAAAGCGGTTCTATACTTTTAATCAATCGTGATAAGAACTTATTTTGTATTTCATCTATAAAAAGCAAATGAAGGAGAAGCTTGAAGTCAGTCCTCTTAACTTCCCCCTTGAGGAACAAGAACAGCGAGTAAAGGAACGTGGCCAAAACGAAGACGAGAAGGCGGAAGACCCAGCTCCTGGAACAGGTGAAGGGGAGGAAGCCCTTCACCTCCCTGTAGGAAGTCTCGATGGGGTTCCTGATCCTGTCGTAAAGCCTCAAGACCTTGTCCTTGGGCAGGTCGAGGTTGGTCGCCCTGGCGAAGTACTCGACGTGGGACCTCCTTCTAGTCACTTCACGACCGTGGACGATCAACCTGAAGCTGACTTGATCAGTCCTCTTGCTCGCGGTGGTGTAAGGGCCGTCATACTCCTCGTAAACCTTGACGTCGCCCACCGGGACGCCCACAATGTACCTAAACTGGGAGAGGAACTTTATGACCTCTACTGTGTAGAAGCCTGCGTCCAGCGCTATTATCCCAATCTTAAATCCCAGGGAGAGGACCTGCTCCACGAGGATTTTCACCACTTCGTCCTTGCTCATCCCGTTGTAGCGCGTGAAGGCTAGGATTACGGTTTTGCCGTTGTAATCCGTAGTAGCTGTGGCGTAGTTCCACTGGTATCCCTTATCCCCGCTTCCCAGCCCCTCCACCCTCTCTCCCCAGTACTTCACCCCCGTCCAGTCTACGCTCACGTCCACCTCCTCCACCCCCTTCAACACCTCCCTCGCCACTTCCTGTACCTCCTGGAGCAGGCGGTCCGCTACTTCTATCCCCTGTTCCTCCACGTAGTTCCTCACGGTCTGTGGGGATATATCGTAGCTTCTCGACCTGTTCTCCACCGAGTCTCTCCACAGGCAGGCCGAGACCAACGTCTTCGCTACCTCTTCCTTCCTTGAAGTTTAGCGAGGAAAGGGTTATATATCCTAGCTTCTGGATGTTTACGTTGTGGGAGAGTAGGGTGATCATGGGTAATATCACCATCCTAGTATTACCCACTCTCCCACAAATTTCTTTCTCCAGCAGAGTTCAGTTTGTTTCATGAGTTTTAATTCACATCCTCTCCTCCAGTCTAAAATAAAGCTCTAGTGATTTTTTCATAAACTGAATTTGGGGAGTACCGTGAAGGGCGAGGTTTTCCGAATGCTTATAACCATCTTATTCATCCACTATTCCCACCTTCCTCATCAAGATTACGCCAATGGCCATCACGAGAGCCAGAATCGCGAGCAGGACTCCCTGAAAGCCCAGAAATGTTATCCCTATACCAGAGACAAATGAGGTGGCAGAGCCTATCATGGTTAATGACGCGAAGAAAATACCGTTGGCCATGCTCCTCATCTCAGGGGGAACTCTCCTCGTTATGGCCACGGTGGAGAGAGGCATGGTTATGCCATGTGGTACCCCGAGTACCGCCAAGGTAACCAGAAACTCAACCAGGGACCTTGAAAGGATCATGATCACTATACCTGTCACCGTGAGACAGAGGGACAGGGTTACCCCTCTCTTCACCCTCTCCACAGGGTATATGGACATGATCAGTCTGGTTAGAAGAGAGGCAAGAAAGAAAAGAGAAAACCCTATCTCCACCTCAGAAAGGGTTGAACCAAATCTCTCCTTCATGTAGATCCCACCGAAAGTGAGAAGAAAGGAAAAGATGAGTTCGTAGCTGGCTATGTTAAGGATTGCCACCGTAAGCGCTGGATTTCCCACGATCCTGGTCCTGCCCGAACTGGAGGAAATCCGTGCTGTGCTTAGGAGGGGTAGGGCAACCAGTGGCGCCAGGGCAAACCCAAGGAAGACCCCACGAACTCCCAGGACAGGAAGCAATTTGGCCTCAAGAAGTGGTCCCACCACCAAACCTATGCTGAGGGATAGAGCATATACGTTCAATAACCTTTCCCTCGTCCTCCTCTCCTCTTCTTTTCCTGAAATGGTTATCAGGTTGGGCATGATGAGACCCAGTGCGCCCCCAGAGGTACCAGTTACGATCCAGACAGTTGAGGAGGAGACCTTTGATAGTAATGCCAGGGACAAGGAGTACAGGAGGATACTGGAGAGGAAAACAGGCCTGCTGGAATATCTAACGAGAAAGGCACTCCCCACGAAGGTGGTCACGGTGAATATGGCGCTCAATGCGCCCACACCTAAACTGGAGAAACCCAGTGAATACCTGGCGAGGATCGGAAGGGTAGTTGAGATCACGTTACTCGAGGCCCTTATTAACAGGGTGGATACAACAATGGTCAGGGCTAGAAGAACTATCCTCCTATCCATGGAGCTTCACAGATTTTGATTAAAAAGAAATCATTTGCTTTGACCCTTGGTCGTCTCCACTATTCTCTCTTCATAGATCACGGTTTTACCCCTGAGAGCTGAAGCTATGGCAGCTGCAAATGACAGCCCAGATGCGGTGAAGAAAGCGATCTTAAGTGCCTTCATGAAGGCGGGAGCAATCACGTTGGGGAACCAGGTATTTGCAGTTATGGTGGAGATCACGGAGCTGGGAATTGAGCTGGCCACAGAGGCAGGAAGCTGGGAGAGTATGGCTGATACCGGGTTGTATCCCAGAAACGCTGCAAATATGGCTGCGGTGGGAGGTATCCTAGTCATGTAGGGAATCAACTGCGGGGCGCCAGCGGATGTTAACGCCGTGGAGAGGGTTGTGGGCAGGATCACGTAAAGCACTTCAATGACAATGGTGAAAAACACTCCAATGCTCAACGTGCTTCCGGTGTTGGTTAACATAGCCCTTATGCCAGACGCTGATCCCCTGTGACGTGGAGGAGACGCATTCATCAGGGAAGCAGTGTTGGGAGATACAAAGAGTCCATTCCCCAAGCCCATCATGAAAATGATGGTGGCAAATTCCAGATAATTGAAATTATATGGCAAAGTGGTCAAGGCTAGAAGGCCTACCCCAAGTATCACCAGCCCCAGGGTTGCAAGAGTCCTTGCCCCATACCGATCCGATAGTCTCCCGGCTATGGAACCCATTATTCCGAACCCCGCAAGTAGGGGAAGCAGATATATCCCAGCCCAGAACGGGGTGACCTCGTAACTGTAGCCGTGTAATGGTAACCATATGGCCTGCAAAAGCAGAACCAGCATCAACTGAAGGCCACCGAAAGCCAGTTGGGCCAGTATTATAGCAGCTGATGCCATGGAGAAAGCCCTTATCTTAAAGAGTTCAAGCCTGAACATGGGATCAGGAACCTTGGTTTCTACGAAGAGGAAGACGCCCAGTAAGGCCAAGCCTCCCACTATCGCAGAGATCACATATGGATTTGACCATCCAGTTACCTGATTCCCGTAGGGGAGAATACCGTAAGTTATTCCCACCAGAATGAGTATTAAGGACACTGCAAATAACACGTTGCCTGGAATATCTATCTTCTGATTCCTCTCTGGCTTACTCAACTGCTTTAGTGACCTCATTGACCAGATAGTTCCAAGGATACCTATAGGGACATTCACCAGGAAAACATCCCTCCAGTACACTGAGGCCAATATACCGCCTATGATTATCCCGGCCACTCCACCAAAGATTCCTATGACCCCGTTAAGTCCCAGTGCAAATCCCCTCTCCTTGGGTGGAAATGCCTCAGAAAGGATGGCGGCACTATTTGCCATCAAGAGTGCTCCTCCGACTGCCTGCACTACCCTGTACAGCACCAGCTGGAGTGCCGCTACATCTCCCTGTCCAGGCGTCAGGTAAAGGAGAACTGAAGCTATGGTGAAGATAAGGAAACCCAGGTTGTACATCCTTACTCTCCCGAAAATATCCGATATCCTGCCCAGATTCACCACGAGGATGGCAGAAACTATGCTATACCCAAATAAAATCCATAATAGATACTGAAATGAGTTAAAGGGGTTTATTCCTATTCCTCGGAATATTGCTGGTAGGGAGATCAACACAATATTAGCGTTCATGAAGCCCATGAAGACGCCAAGACTGGTGTTAGATAAAGCAATCCACTTGTACTGAACCATATAGTTAGAAGGTTAATCTTTATTTATTAAAGTTTCTTTACATGTTGTGTGTCACGATTTAAAATAGTTGATTTTTCACATTTTAAAATGTTGAATTGGCGAAAACCGTGATCATGTTTTCTTTAACTCGCCGTAATGCGTTATGTTAAATAACATTATAAAAACGCTTTTATGAGCTCAGTAATACCTTCTCTTATGGAGATAACGAAAAGTGTAAAGCTAGAACACGGATGGGACGCCACAAGTACCATTCTCTCAGATCCTAGATTCGTGATCCCTAGGCTGTTTCCTGTGGCGAAGGAGTTGACAGTTAATGGTTCGGAGTTTATGGGCAAGGGAAGGTACGCCATGAGGGACTTCGAATTATCTGGAACTGTCTTCAAGGGAGTGGACATAAGATATGTCTTTCAGATAAAAAGCGGAGGAATAGGAACGGGAAAACTTGTGCTTACTCAGAACGGTGACACGTTGATCCTAAAATTTGAGTATGAAGGGGTGTTCGAACGTACATTCTCCCTCATGTCCAGGGACAGATGGATCAATGGCTTCCTAGAGAAACTCAACGAGGAGATCAGACTTGAACGAATTAAGAGAAAGATATGATCTTCTTTAAAGTCTAGCTTTGACCTGATTGTGTAAATTCGGACGAACCCATTCCGGGGAAGAAGGTCCTTGAAGGATTCTAAATCGAGACCTCCACATATCCTTATATTATATAGAGGAGATCACCTATCATGTGAACCTTTTCCAGAACAATCCCAACCTGAAATCGGAACTGCTACAATACTGCAAGAAAAGACTGGGTCTGACTCCAGGAGAGGAGGTTCTGGAGGAGTTTCAAGATATCTTCAGGGACTATGACGGGGAACTGTCCAGGAGCGAGATCCAGTACAATACTGAAAATCTGGATTCACTGAAAGAAATTCAGGCTTTCCTGAGGTTTCCCACGTACCTGGAGCCGAAACATGACGGAACGCAGATAGTCATGAAGGTTGATGATAGAATCCACATGAAGCATAAGAACGGGACGGAAGTGGACAAACAGGACCTGGGGCTCCTGCTGGGGGTCTACGCCAGATTCAAGGGCGACTTGCTGAAGCTGATGGAATTGATGAGGGAAGAGAAGGTGGTTGTCAAGATTGAGATTTTCGGAAGAGAGTATACCCCTTTTAACGTGGAGAGAGAACTCCTGAACTTCAGTGTTTTTGACGTGCTAAGGGAGGGAAGATACTTGGAACCACCCGAGATAACCCTACCTCACGCTGTGGAGTACATGAGAGTGAGAACTCCTCAGGACATTGATGCGGAGAGAGTGATGAGCTGGTTGAAGAGCAAGGAAGGGGTGGTGATAAAGGTATTCGACAACGGGGAGCTCAAGGAAATGAGAGGGGGAAGAAACTTCAATATGCTAACCTTCAAGTACAAACCCTTCACAAACCTTCTGGAGGATGAAGCCAAGAAGCTGAAACTCAGGGTGGACAGGAAGATGCTGGCCCTGGCCGTGTCAGAGATGGTGACAGAGTACGTCAAGGACAGGTCATTGACCGTGGAGGAGGTAATGGACAGGGTAATGAGGGATCATCCGGAGCTTCAGGACTTCATGAGGGAGAAAAGGGAAGTGCTGACAGGGTTCTGGACAGAGAGCGAGGTGATTAAGTCCCTCCTGGAGTCGTTCAACCAGAGGGCCTAGCTCGGTTTGTTGTATACTTCAAGTCAAAGGCTCTAGTGTGTGGATTTTCTGAAAACTAAGCCTTATCCATCGTGACACCACGGCTCAGCTAAGCCTTATCCTGACGTGATTCATTTAAATACTCCACACACCACAAAGTCTTCTAAACAACGGGGTAGCCCCCAACTAGATGTTTCCCGTTACCTTGCCTCACCTTCAAGTTCCCTCCTCAACTCCATGAGCCCTTCCTCAGCAGTCATGGGTTTATGACCCAGCAACATGGCCCTGTCAACATTCAGGGATGAGTTCAGGGGTCTCCTCGCGAGCCATTTCATATCCCTGGAGTAAGCAGGTCTCACCAGCCTCTCATCAAGACCGAATGTTCTGGCCAGACTCAGCGAGAAGTTGTACCTGCTGATCTGAGACTTACCGGCAAGGTGTAACACACCCCTAACCCCCTTCTCCACGCTTTCCTTCAGCATGAGGGCGAAATTAGTGTTGAGGGTGGGAGAGGTAATCTGATCTACCAGAACATTTACCGGCTCCCCGGCCCTCAACTTCTTCAATAACCAGAGGGCGAAGTTATCCTTCCCGCTGGCTGGATTGCTACCGTAAGGGGTACTGGTCCTGACCACCAGGCTGTCCACCTCCCTCGCCACCTTCTCCCCCTCTAGCTTTGTCAGACCATACACGTTCACTGGGTTGGGTTCATCCTCCTCGCTATAATTTCCCCGGTTTCCATCAAATACATAATCTGTGGAGATGTAAACCAGAAGGGCGTTACTCTTCCCTGCAACCTTAGCAATTTCCCTGGTTACCTCAACGTTCATTAGCCTGGCCAGCTGGGGTTCCCTTTCGCATCTATCCACGTCAGTGAGAGCTGCAGCGTGAATTATCACGTCAGGTGACAGGTCCTCAATAGGCTTCATGTTGAGGGCGCTTAAATCCATGATAAGATGTCTAGAGGTTTCCGGCTCGCTCCTGTTGTATACCCCTATCACCTCCTCGTTCTTGAACGCCTGAACTATCCTCTTTCCCAGAAGACCACCAGCTCCTGTCACTACCACTCTCATGAGGATAATACCTCCCTCTAACGTTTAACGTTATTGTCCTAACACAGCTTCAAGGTTGTGTTGAGATCAGCGTTTCCACGGGGCTTCACCATAAACTTATTAAGTAAAAAAAGATTATCATTTCTAAATGAAAAATGAGAATTTCTCTCATTCTTTCTGAGGAAAATAAAACACTTGAAAGGGATCTCTCCGCGTTGATGGACGTGAGGGCTTTCTACATGAAGTTTTACCCGGGCCACGGGGAGACTCACAAGGAAAGGGAGAGGATGTTCCGAGAGCTTTCCGAGATCAAGGATGAGGTGGAGAAGGGAGATCTGATACTTTACGCAAGATCTTACGGTGTCTTCTCTCCGCATGGATGGAAACTGCTTCACAGGTTCTTCTCAAAACCCGTGCTCATCGCCACCGAGGAAATAGTTAAACAGGTGAGTGGAAAGAGCATCTTCCTAGTAAGTCCATACAATCAATACAGGCATGATTATGAGGTGAAGTGGTTGAGAGGGTTCAATACCAGGGTTGTGGGTTCAGTTGCCCTTGGAAGAACTGGTGGAGAGGCCATATCCAGCACTCCTCCCCACCTCGTGGAGGGAGCTGTGAAGATAGGTCACGAGAATCCTGAGGCTGAGATGATATACGTGGCATGCACCATTCTCTCCACCCTTCCTTACCTTCACAGGCTGAAGGGAGAAAAACCTGTGATAACTGCGTCATCTGTATTGGTTGAGGGAGCAAAATGGAATGGATAGAACAGAGGATACGGAGGTGCAGGTCAAGGTCCTGCGAGGAGGTCCTTCTCTTCATATCCGATAACCTCTTCAGGACAAGGAGAAACACGCTGGACATCATCGATCAGGTTCCCTCTGGATGGTCTGGCCTGCGAAAACTTGTAAGGGAATATGTGCGGAGATCCATGGCCATTTACCATGACCTGATTTTTGGGGAGGAGATCAAACGCGCTGTCATGGAGGGCTATCGAAGTGCCCTGAGAGGTAACCTCCATTCCGCTGAGGAGAGTAACAGGTTTATCCTGGAGAGGTTCTGTCTCTCAAAGTTCGTGGAGAGAACTAGCGATCTCTACCTGGATCTAGTGAGGACCAGAACCTGGCACAGGCTGGTTGACGCAGGGTTCATCATTACAAGCCTAGGAGAGGCGCTCTCCAGAAAGAAAAAGCTGGGCGTAAAGGGGACATTAAAAGGGGAAGGGATATTCCTTGCGGGCAAACCCGTGTGCAAGAGACATCTGACCTTTCCCCAGTATTCCAGAGACCTTCATGATCTCGGGGTGAAGGGAAGGATAAGATGCAAGTGCGGTGCCCCCGCTGTAGACCTGACTCTCGCAATGCCCAAGGTGAGCGCGCTGATAGGACTTGCGTGCCACTTATCCGGTTATGATCCCAGGAACCTTGAAAGGATCTACAGTAACCTTTCCAGGATAGTTCATCCCTACGGCTTCATTGACTTTGATAGGGAAAAGGCGTTACTAGTCTGGTTTCGCGACTACTTTATGTTATCAGTAGAGTTCAGTAAAATAACGAACATCAACATATATTGATAGAAAGTTTTTAGATTGCCGTCATCATGATCACGAGATAATTAGATATCATAATTATAGATTTCGCGTTATTGATTATATTTTTTAACTTCTGATCTACAGTTCTAAGATATTTTTATCATTTTATAGTACAAGGAAAAATATTTTAAATAAATCTTTTACCTATATAAACCTCACACGTCCGAGATATCCTCCATCATCTTCTGCATGCTCTTTTTGAGCTCCTTGAATTTCCTCAGCTTGTCCAGTGTTTTCATCCCCTCTCCCGTCAACCTGTACTTTCCTTCAACTAAGGAAATGAGACCAATATCCATCAAGTGATTCAAGTACCTAAGAAAGGAATCGTAATTCAGACCGGATTTATACATTAAGTTGGTCTTGTTAGTCCCAATTCCAGAGCAACCCTCCAACATACTCAAAACAATTTCTTGCCTAGTTCTTCTTATCATGATAACCAGATAAATTAACAGCCTTTAACATATAAATCATTTGTACGTGGTATCTAGCAACTTTGACATCTCCATTGACTTGTTGTCAAAATTTTATATCATACATTTGTTATAAATTCTTGGTGATCCACATAGTATCATCATGTTAGCATATTTTAAGTTTAAAGGAGTTCAGTACGAAGTCACAATACCGTAAGACGAGTTTATGCAAGTCTGAGGACACCATGATGATCAGTGATAGGAAAATGATAGTGGTACCCACTGACCCACAGGGTTTTCTATCCCTATCAGGTGACTAATTCTAGAGCTTCGCGATAATGGAAGACAGAAAATATCAGGGTACTCTTCTAGGAGTTGATAAATTGATTTAGCGTATAGTTAAATTAGACGATTGCCTGAAACTTAGAAGTTAACATGTTATGAACGTGACTGCCGGATCTATCCTTATCTGAACAAACCTTTTCACCCTTTGTACGGAGAATATTTTAGAGCTAAACAAATAGTATCAGAGTTAAAAAATAAAAACAATAACTTTAGCTCTTATTCCATACGTAAGTTGTATCCGAATCGATGATGTAGTAGCCCTTATCAAATTTCACTGGGGTTCTGGACAGCGTTTTCGCGAGCTTCAGTAATCCCCTGGCACTCTCGACCTTAACTTCCCGGGAGTTTGTTGAAGGAGCGGTCCCGCTCACCGATAGCTTTCTCAGGGTCCTCTCTGCCATGGCCTCTGGATTCATAGTTTCTCCAGCCTTAGGTCCATAAACGAAGGATACTCCTCCAAATATGGCAAATATTCCCCCTGATATGAACAGCATTTTATTGTACCCTGTCATACCCCTGACTAGATCCTGGTGATAGAGCGTCTGAGTTACATTACCTCCTGGGTCCTGGGAGAATGTGTAGTTGAGGGAGCCGAAATAAACCTCCATGCTCTTTTCAAGTGTAACCGGAACCACGTCACTCCCGCTATGCAGAGTTAGGTTTGCAATAACCACCAATTTTATTGTAAACCTCGTGAAACTGAGTCCAACTTGCTGGTTAATTTTCTGGGTAAGGTTATTGAACTGGGTTATGTTAGGGGCATACTTGAAGAAAAGCAATTGTCCCGAAGAGTTTGCGATGGGTCCGTGGAAGCTTCCTATGTACTTAGTCCAGTCGCTTGTGGAGAGATACTCATAAACGACGTATGTTCCATTGTACGACGTGGGAGAGCTTCCAGAGGCGTTCACTTCAGCATGCAAAGTGATGCTTTCCACCAGTTTGGAGAACATTGTGCTACTGTTCACACACGTCACGTTATCAAACAGGATCGAATCGTTTATGTGAAAGTTACTCCACAGATTGAGCTGGGCCTGATAACTGTACGTTGGCACTTCATAGGTCCTGTAATAGGGAACATTGGAGGCGTACCCATAATAAATCATTGTCCCGGACACTGAAAGAAATAGCAGACAAATTGCTAGTGCTATCATGGTCCTGGTTTTCATGAATCTGGTTTTCATGGCGAATCAACCCCTATTATTCCCAGACTCCCCTGTCCTATGAACATCTGCATGGACACTGTGGGGGTGGGCGTGGAGGTGGAGTTAAGCGTTACCTCAGCCCAGGGCACTTGATTAAAATACTGAATTACTAACTCTCCATTCTGTATGGTGTACGATCCATCCGTTTTCACGTTCACTATGGACGCGTGAGGACATATAATGATCACCTGAATCTGGTTAGTGTACGAGACTAGGTACACATCGTTTAACGATAGATCATACGTCTGATTTCCTTCATATGTCATGGAACCATACGCCATGGTTGGTCCCACTTCAAAGGTGCCGCGATTGGAGACTCCGAAACCCGGCATCCACGATGAGAGAACTAGAAAGGAGGCTACGGCAATCATGAAAATGGTTAGAACTATTTTACCAATCATCACTTTTCAGCCTCACTATGTAGATGAACATTATAAATGGCAATGTACTAATGATTGAGCTGATCAATAGCAATTCCAGGGGATAGTATTTTAGCCCCTGCGCCAGGGGAGTAATGGGGAAAAGGGTGGGAATTACGAACGCCTTCACCACAACCAGTTTGAGTCCTTGAGATCCGTTCCCTATTGCGGTAAACTTGAGGTGAAGGGTTTGAGAGGGCATAAGTATTGTATTGGTGGGGGTAATATTGTAGTAGGCGGAACTTGAACCCCTAACAGAGGAGACCTCAACGTACTCGGGAATGAGGAGCCTGTTGGTTACGTTCACCACGTAAGAGGACGAATGACTATGCATAATTACGCCTAGATCTATTGAAGGCGTGTTTAGGGCGCCACCTCCTATTTCCACTGGTGTATTTGAGGTGAAGTAGGAAAATGTGGCTGAGAAGGACATGGCAAGCGAAGCAATGATTGTAAAGGAGATGATCACGACACCGATTCCCAGCATTATGCCCCTGGTTGAGATCCTTAGTTGCCTCCGTTGACGACTCTTGGTAGACGTATCCAGCACCAGGAATGATATCCCTATGAGCGTGAGGATTATCACGCCTTCCAGGGAGTTATTCTCGAGGAAATAGACGATGGAACCTATCCCTGGAACTATCACGGGGTTTCCGTTCAGGACCAGGAGCTTCCCGTAAATCTCCGAAGAGTTCACGGGAGGCATGTAAATCTGATCCACGTAATCGTCGTTTATTCCCTTGGTGATGAATCCCTTACTTGTTGAATTCACCACCTGATGAATGATGTAAGGCGGATACCCAGGTATTTTTCCGTAGTCTGGATCATGAAACACAATTATGTTGCCCGGGGTTACTTTCCCTGCAAATGGCTCAGGTACTATGAACACGAGTTCACCCGGCTTAAGGTACGGATACATGCTGTACCCGCTGGTAAAGGCAACAAATAGTGGCCTGCCATCAAGATTTGCAGAAATGACGGCTACGGAGAAGATCAGGAGGAAGACGAGAAACAACTTGAAAAGTAGCCTTAGGACAGGTTTGGCGTACTCCCACGCTAGATCAACAGCAGGATTCAAGGAAGTTTCACCTCATAGTTCAAGCTAACTAATGTCATGTTCTACTGCACGTTGAAAAATATTTAAAATCCTCTCATTTAACTCGGCTCTAGTACATACTTTGTGATATAGTTAGTAGGTAAGCGAGGATTTTCACATAAACTGTAGTGTGTGGAGTATTTGAATGAATCACGTCAGGATAAGGCTTAGCTGAGCCATGGTGTCACGATGGATAAGGCTTAGTTTTCAGAGAATCCACACACTACATGAACTGTACTTGAGTACTTTCAGCGATGCGTTACACCGGTGAATGTCTCCTTATGGATCACGAATCGAGAAAGATATGTAACAATCCTCGCTTTACACAGTCTCAATTTATTAATTTCGCACATTGATTTACTGCATGATATGTTCTTAACACTCCTGGAAATCATCAATCTCGCCCTGTCCACGACAAGTTTGGTGCTGTTATGGAAACTAGTTGATTACTACAATGGAATGATCAAGTCCATGAAGAATAAGGTGATAAACGCAAGTATTCTCGACTTTTTAATTTCGCTGACTGATCTGTTCTCCCAAGGGGAAGCCACCAACCTGCTTGAGGATCTGTTCGTGTATATAACTAACCTACAAGGAAAGGAGTGGAACGACATTTATACTGAGGTGGTCAACAGATTTATTCCCATCAAGAGACAATTGGAAATGGTGTTGAATAAGGCCAACGAGATAGGTAACCTCACAAACAGGATCAATTCTACGACTTTCATTACGAGGTCGATCAGGATTCTTTCCGTTATAACTGTAATAGAGACGGTTCTTGGGCCCTTCTCCGGACTAATGTCGTCCTTTCAGTTCAAAGTTGTACTTTACGGAAACGTGGTTCTTCTAATCTTAATTATCATTGTCCTAGTTATTTACGTGTATGACACCACCAAACATATGTCGTCAGTGATGAAGGCGGTAAAACGGATGGATAAATCTCCTTGAGCAGGCCACTGTAAAGAGCCCTAAGTCTCTGCATTTATGTCAATGAAAACCTCATCTTCGGTTATCTTAGTATCATAATTTTTCAAATTTGTGGGTACTAGAGACTATAAACAGGAATAATTACAATAATACCGTGAAGCTTTGCATTGTGGAATCAATCCTTGCCATCTTGTTTCAGTGATCGGTAGCAATAGTTCCATTTATCAACTTTGTCTTGACTATGTTTTCGGTATCGCCTACAGTTACAGTACTACCATGGTACTACCCGCCATACTCATTGGGGTACTGGTCGGTAATAGAAGAATAATGGGAAAGTACGTATACTGGGAAACCGAGGCTCGTTATCTGTTTCGCGGTCATGGCGTCAATACTTATGGGCGGGATTATGGGTATCATGAACACGACATGAAGGACTTAATGCCTGAGATTTCTCGTGGCACATAGCAAACTATGGGTAAAGTACTTCCCCATTCTAATAGATACGAAATGAAGGGTTAGATATATACCACAGAGATTTTGATATATATTTTATTTTAACATGATGAACTTAATTTAAATATCCAACTAAACTTATATGTTTTCAGTGAAACCGTGAACCTAAAAACCATAACCGCAATATCCGTGTTAGTCGCGTTAGCTACAGTACTGTTCGCTCAGATGTTTTTGGTGGGTTTCAGTATTGGTACTGACGTTGGTGGAAGCGTCGTGAATATCAATAGTCATGACGCGTTAATCGAGATCCAGCCTCTTGAAAACTTTGCAACGGTAAATAGCGCAGGCCAACTGACCGTATCTCTTCCCGAGGTAGGTCCTGGTAGCGCTCCTGCCACAAACCTGGTCAACGACGAGGGTAACGCTTACACTGCAATATATGTATGGAAGGTTGTCGATGTACAGTATAATGGAAATGGAACATTAATGGTGAACGCCTCAATCGAGAACGCACACTTCTCTCCATCTAGTGTAGATCAGAACATCGGATTCTTAATACTAGCTTATCCCAATACTTCCACCCTTAACTCTAATCTTCTGTTCGTTAACAACACTATCCCAGTAACTCAATCATCTACTCAGGCCCAAAGTGGACAGATCTCTCTTGGTGGCGTTACATTCACATTATTAGCGACGGAAAACATAAATCAGCACTACGCCACTTCCGGAGTTACCTTAACCGGCGGACAGCCAGGTTATGACATATTGATAGTGGAAATGTTGGTGAACAACCCAGGTGCACCAGCGGCGACAACGTTCGACTACTACCTGAACCTCTACGGTTATCAACTAACTGAGTAACACGGCAATTTTTATTTTTCTTTTTTTAATTTTAAAAATTTTTGATTAGGAATCAACAATTTAGTCAGTACTTCGTTGATATGTGGATTCGGTTTAGCTAAGCCACGGTGTCATGACAGAAGGCCTGGTCCTTTCATTCACTCCAAGTACTCTTTAGGATTTTACCTGGATGAGCTCCGAATCCTGCCCTGGCCTAGGATAGAGAGCTCTGACATAAAGTGTGTGAAGCATCTTTTAAGTGACATCTTCGGCTCTCTTCCAATTTGACATCTCGCAGAAACACGCAGGTCTTTGCTCAGTCACTCCACACATTACCTACACATCGTAAAACCCTACTTAACTGAACCGCACTCTGACTGTTCATCTGACATTATGAAACCAGGAGAATACCGTTCACGTTAAACCCGTTACTGGAGAGGAAGTTCACGAATCTCTCATCAACAGTTACAAGGGGCAGAGAGGTCCTAACGTGAGTTGCATAGAGGATAGCGTCAAATACGTCATTCCATCCATTCCTTATCACCTCATAGGTCATTATCAGGTCCTGTTCCACCGGTTGAATCAGATTCACTTCATATCCGACGTACAGGAACCCATCCAGTGCCTCTCTGGGGATGGAGGCTAGTCTCCTCTTCTTGGCCTCTTTCATTATCACGGCGAAGAGCTCCGTTAGCATGAGGGAGGGATAGTGCAAAATCTTGCCCTCCAGATTTAGATTCGCATCTGTCACCCTTATACCCACGAAAGGAAGCAGAAAAGAGGTATCAACCAGTAACTCCGAGATCTCTGCTAATCTCTTCTCCAACCTCTTCTACCTCTCGACTTGAGATCTCGGCCCAGTACTTATTGGCCCTCCTCAGTGGTAGGATCTCTATTTTCCCATCCTTCACCGTGAGCAATAGGCTGGATCCCTCACCTATTCCCAGGCTCTCCACGACCTCGTTGGGCAGGTAAATTGCGTTTCTCTTCCCAACCTTTATTACTTTCTCCATAGGTGTAACTGGTCCCGGTAAAATAAAAGTTTGTCTGATTACTCAGATTAGTCAGATTAGACTGACTAAAATGATTGTGTTCCTTAGCCGAGATCACTGTCGTGAGTGATGGCCGGGAGCTTAGTCCAGTTTACAGGGCTCACGTTGAGGGCTCCTTAGATGCAGGATAATATGATCTAGCCTTGACCGGTAACTATTCGCTTGAAATCCTGTTCTAATCTACAAAATCACAAGAGGACTTGTATGAGAAATTTGACAAGTGCAGGGCCTCCATGTCAAATAACTCATGCATCGCATTAGAGACCTCTTAAATACTTACAAGATAGCTATTATTCATGACAACGAAAAGACGCGGAAAACTGGAGATTTACCTTGACATCTTGTCAATCTGTGCCATGGGAGGTAAGAAAACCGAGATCATGTATAAGGCGAATCTGAGCTATGACCTCCTCAACAAGTATCTTCATGACCTGGAGCAGAATGAGTTTATAACAACAGGGAATACGAAATGCCTGACAGAAAGGGGTCAGAGATTACTCGACCTTCTGGTGAAGAGGGAGAACACCAGAAGAGAAATTGAGGATCTGGAATTCAGAATCTCCATGTTAACCTCACATCCTCAGGGAATGAAGGAGGGAAAGATTGAAGTTAGTAAAGCTAATTGAGAAAACTCGAGATAAACCTTTTTCATCCAGTTCTAATCTTGTTTAGATAAGTTTCATCTTTTCGCCGGCTCACGTGATGTAAAACGAACCACACACTCGTTTTTCCAAACCTGATATATGTAGTCACGTGCGTATATCGTGAAGGAAAGTACTGATCAAGGTTTAGCAACCCTATAAACTCTCTGCTGAATGTTTCGCGGATTCGCAATTCTTTTCACAATACCCTTCCTTACGAGGATTGACAAGGCATATCTGATGGTCCTATCTGGTAGACCGGTCTTCTCCACCAGTTCCCTGGGCGTAGCCTCGCCGTAGATCTGAAGCATCTTGAGCACAAACTTGGCACTGGGTGGTATGTCCTGGCTCTCAAGTGTCAGTTTCACCTTTCTCTCAATGTTCTCGCCCACCTTCTCAGTGAACCTGATAAGGAAGACCGGATCTCCCTTCTCCACGATCACCCTGTCACTAACCCTGACCCTTGTTACGCCATCCAGAACCGCCTCCACGCCCACCTGGCTGGAGATGTCCCTGATCTCCAGTCTAGCCTCGTCAGGTATCACGAGACTCCTCCTCATGGGGTTTAGGGAGTTGACCGGAACCACTACGAACACCCTTGTTCCCTTGAGAACCATGGGTCCTCCAGCGGAGTACGCGTACGCCGTTGAACCCGCGGGTGTGGCCACAATGATACCGTCCGCCTTATCGTTCCACAGGAGCTCCCCGTTGACTGTCAAGGAGTACTCCATGACGGTGGCGCTTCTGGAGGGGAAGAGTGCCAGCTCATTCAGGGCATAAACGTCACTGGAGCCCACGCACACCTTCAGCCTGGTGAGCTGTTCCGCGCGGTACTCTCCCCTGGAGAGCCTCTCCAGCGCCCCGTTAAGACCCTCCCATTCCACGGAGGAGTAGAAGGTGGAGTAACCCGGGGGACTTACGTGGAATATTGGCGCCCCAGGGACGCCAAGGGTCTGAAGCAGTTTCAGTAGCTCCCCATCCGTCCCCACCACGACTATTGCGTCGTAATCCTTGGTGGCCTCCTCCAGCCCGTGCTCACCCATGAGCCTCCTGACTCTTTCTCTAACCCTAGGGACCTCCCCCTCCACGTGTAGGAACATCCTTGTTATCCTGTCTGGCATTTTTTGCCGTTCCCCGCCCATTCTCTATGCATATTTTGACAAGTTAATATTGATTTATCTTGTTATCCCTTATCTAGATTTCTGGGTTAACATGTCCAAGTTCCTCAGACAGTCCTCGGGACTTGTGAAACAGGCCACCCTTAAGGACCTAGTGATGCTGAACGTGGCAAACATGGGTGCAGGGCTGGCCGTTTTCCAGGGGATTTCCCCCTACATAGTTCCAGGTGCAAGGCTGTGGGTGGCCTCCCTTCTCACCTTCCTCATCTCCCTTCCCCTGGTCCTCCTGTACACGGCCCTAATGACGAGGATGCCCAGGACCGGTGGGGATTACGTGTGGCTGTCCAGGAAACTCAACGGAACGCTGGGCAATATCATGGGGATAGCCATAGCCTTCAACATGCCTCCCTTCTTTGCGCTTTCAGCATTCTTCTCTGTGTCAGCAATAAACGCCGTGCTCTCTGAGATTGGGGTGCTGGATAACGTGAAGTCGCTGGTGTACCTCAGCAATAACGTGTTCGTGAACCCCTACGGGACTCTCACGCTGGGGCAGGAACTGCTCATCTATGGACTCTCGGCCCTGGCGTTCCTCATGATCATCGCAGTGAACATAGTGAAACCCAGGTGGGGCTACTCCCTCACCACCTGGCTTGGGGTTTTCGCATCTGCGACCCTGGCCCTGGGGGTGGTGATGATCCTGCTCAACGCGGGGGACTTTCACCAGCTGGTGGGGGTCTTCCTCTCCAGAGAGGGAGTGACTCCCTCAAGTTACAGTGGCCCATCCTTCAGCCTTGGATCCACGGTTTACATGATACCTTATTTTGCCTCCTACGCGTATATCTGGCTTTACGCAGGGCCCGCGGTGGCATCTGAGGCTAAGGGGAACGTAAAGCTCAACCTGGTGCTGGGCAGTCTCCTCACCACCGCCATGATCACGGTTCCCTTCCTTGTGATGGACCTGGTGGGCGGTTACGCCTTCAACGCGTCACTCTACCCCTCGTTCACCTACAACTTCTGGACAGCAGCCATAGCAGTCTCTCCTCTCCCGGTTCAGTGGCTCCTGGGTCTCGGTCTCATCTCCTGGAACTTCTTCGTCATGGCCTTCGGTGTGGTGGTGTTCTCAAGATATATCTTCGCCTTCTCCTTTGACAGGATATTCCCTAGCGCCTTCGCAAAGCTGAACAGGGCCTCCTCCCCCTACGTTGCCCACGTCCTGGACCTGATCCTCACGCTAATCTTCCTGGCGATCCCCCTCATCTCAGTGAACGGTGCAGAGTCACTTTATGCGTATACGCCCCTCGCAGCAATTTACCTCTTCCTGGTGGGGTTGACGGGAGTTAAAGTGGGAAGGAGTGAGGGAAAGTCCTCTCTCGTGATACTGGGGGCTCTGTCCTCTGCCTTCATGGCCTTCCTGGCGTATGAGTCCGTGACCAATCCCTTCTTCGGGGTGGTGTCCAGCTCTGGGATCAACGTAATAGGAACGGGTTACCTGGTGGCTCTAGTGGGAAGCGGAGCGCTGATCTACGCCGTTGCCAGCAGGCTCAGGAGGAAAGAGGGGATAGAGCTAAGGGAGGTGTTCCGGGAAATTCCGCCTGAGTAATGACTTGTTTAGGACTAATGTTACATTCTACTTTTCTGATCACTTCATCTTAGATTTAATCTTTTTAATCAAAAGTTAATAGCTCCAAATTCAATCTCTTAGAAGTGAAAATAATCATAAAGTCGTTGAAGTCACCATATCCCTTTATCTCCTCTAGGTGCGAGATGGCATAGCTTATGTCCTCCACCTCGTTAGGAACTACGTTAATTTTGGGATCTCTGATTACTTCACCGATTACTTTCAGGTCTACACCATGTTTAACCAGGAAATATGCAATTTCAAATACGGAGATAAGACTGAGTTTGCAATCTTTATCTGGTCCCAGATCTTTAGGGCTTTTTCATGAAACTCGTTGTCCTTAAAAATGAAGCTATGACGAAATTAGTGTTAACCACTTCCAATCTCTTTCCCTGCCTCCCTTACGGCTCTATTAACGTCTTCATCGGTTATTCTTTTCCCTATGGAAACGTTAAGAGAGGCGATGATCCCCCTTTTCTTCTCCACAACTATCCTGTCTCCCTCGATTCTCAGGATCAGTTTATCGCCAACGTTTATGTCCAATTTAGTCCTAATTTCCTGAGGGATGGTAATCTGGTAATTCCTTGTGACCTTAACCTCCATCATGAAGTAACAAGGCATAGTAACATATAAACCCGGCGTCAAGTGGTGGATTTTTCCTGAAAAGCAGGCCAACTTTATTAAGTTCTAACAAGCATGCTAAAAACAAATTACTATTGGTCACCGATGAACTGATTAGCTCGGTTTGTTATGTAGTTCACGTTAAAGACTCCTTGCACAACAATGTGAGGTAGCCCTCGCAGGCCACTCCATGGGACATGAAACACGTTCAAGAAAGGCTTTTTATGTCCAGTTTATAGGCAATCGTTATGGCCATAAGGATAAGGGAACATCTGGATGAGATAACTGGTCACGGAAAATACGTGGATGACGTGGAACTCCCTGACACAGTCTACCTAGGAGTGGTCAGATCTCCCATAGCGAGGGGAAAGGTAAACGACATCTCCAGGAGTGATAATGTTCTGCTCTTCCTGGATTGGGATGCTGTCTCCGCATATATGCCTATCAGGCCCGATCCCAGAACCAAGAACCTGGTCAAGATGCCCATTGTGAGCAACGGGAGGGTTAACTTCGTTGGACAACCCGTAGTTGCCTTCGTGGTGAAGGACAGATACGAGATTGAGGACGTGACTGAGGAGATAGGAGTTGATTACACGCAGGAGACGCCGGTCCTCTCGGTGAAGGACTCCCTCAGGGAGGAGGTGAAGATTCACGAGGGAGGGAACGTGGCAATAGACCTGGACCTGAGTGGAGGGGACCTGGACCAGTTGGTGAACTCAGAGGTCACGGTGGAGAGGGAACTGTGGCAGGACAGGATAGTCCAGCATCCCATGGAGCCCAAGGGTGTGATCTCCTACTATAACGGGGACATGCTCACCGTGATAGGATCTTTCCAGTCGGCCTTCAGGGTGAGGGCAGACCTGCAGGAGGCCCTGGGGATCTCACCTGAGAGGATAGTGGTTTACTCCCCTCCCAACGTTGGGGGAGGATTTGGAAACAAGGTGCCAGCTTACCCAGAGTACGTCCTCACTGCTATGGCATCCATAAAACTGAGAAGGCCTGTAAAGTGGATTGAGACCAGGAGGGAACACCTCACCAATCCCACTCAGGGAAGGGGAGTTTACTCCAGGGTGAAGCTTCACGCCAGGAGGGACGGCACAATCCTGGGCCTGGAGGGAACCATTGCCGTGGATCTGGGAGCTTACGCCTTCACCATTAACACCACCACCCCCGCATTCATCGCCTCTCTGACAAACGGACCCTATAGGATGAGGTTCGCCAAATTGAGGGCCATGGGTGTCTACACAAACAAACCTCCTACAGGTCCATACAGGGGGGCGGGAAGACCTGAGGCTGCACTGATAACGGAGACGCTTGTTGAGGACCTGGCTGAGAAGCTGGGCCTGAGTTCCGTGGAGATAAGGAAGAGGAACTTCATTGAGGGAGAGTTCACCACACCGCTGGGTGTGAAGATTGACAGGGCCGCTTACAAGGAAATGTTCACCCGGGCGGAGCAGGTCTACTACGCCCTCAAGGAGAAATACAGGGAGAAGGCGATATCCTTCGTGGCGTTCAGTGAGGTGGTGAGGGCATCGCCAGGAGAGGGAGCCAGGGTGAGGATAGGTAAGGGAGAAGTCCTGGTAGCGGTGGGTAGCGGACCCCACGGACAGGCCCACAGGACAACTTTCGCCCTTCTGGCCGGTGAGGTCCTGGGTCTCGATCCCAGCCAGATAAGGGTTGAGGTTAACAATACCTCCCTGGTCAAGGAAGGGATTGGAAGTTTCGGAAGCAGGAGCGCCGCTGCTGGCGGATCTGCGGTGATTGAGGCCTCCAGAGCAGTTCTTCAGAAGATAAGGGAGAGAGGGCTCACCGTGAAGGAGGCAATGGCATCGAACGAGGTCTTTGAGGCAGAGGTGTTCACCAGGACCTCCGACCTCTACACCCCCGGGATACATATGGCAGTCCTGGACCTGGATAGGGAGACGGGCTTCGCCAGGGTGGTGGAGTACCATGCCATAGATGACGTGGGGAGGGCCATAGTCCCCTCAGAGGTCGAGGGACAGATCATAGGGGGAGTTCTTCAGGGGGCATCTCAGGTTCTCCTGGAATCAGCTCCCTATGACGAGAACGGAAATCCAGTGTATGGATCCATCTCGGACAACGGATTTCCCACCGCAGTGGAGGCAGTTCGCAGGGTTGTGTCGGAGACCTTCTCTACCCCCTCTAACACTCTGAGCCAGGCCAGGGGAGTGGGTGAGGCTGGAACCACAGGAGCCCTGCCCGCAGTTTTCCTGGCGCTTGAAAAGGCCCTGGGGAGGAAGTTGGGCGGAACTCCCTACTATCCCGGGTAAATCTTTTTCCCGGGTTTTCAAACACATCCCATGCTCAAAAGGATACTTTTTGAGATCTCCGTTCTTTCACCTTCCTACTTCGGTGCCGTTATGGCCACGGGAGTAGTATCCATCATTCTGAAGGTGTACGGGCTCATCTCTCCTGCCCTGTTGCTCACCGTCCTGAACCTGTTCCTTTACCTTGTGTTGATTGCCCTCAACCTGGTCAGGGTATTCAGGTTCAGGGAAAAGATGAGGGAGGACGTGCACGATCCTGGCAGGGGACTGGGATATCTCACGGTGGTGGCGGGGACGGACGTTGTTGGAGACCAGCTGGTGTTAATACTTCATGAGGCTGGCATCGCCCTGATCCTCTGGAGTGTAAGCCTGGTCCTCTGGGTAATCCTGCAGTATTATTTCCTCTTCACCCTCACCGTGAGGAGTGACAAGGGTGGAATCCAGGACGTGAACGGTCTCTGGCTGTTATTGCCCGTGTCCACCCTCACCCTTTCAGTCCTGTCAGTGGACCTTTCCACTCTGGTTTCCCCGTTGATCTTCGCCGGTCTCATCACCTATTTCGTGGGATGGGTAACCTATCTGGTGGTTACGGTGTTAATTGCGTCCAGGCTATTCCTGACCAGGGTTGGGGCGGAGGATATGATTCCGGCTTACTGGATCAACGGTGGATTTCCCGCCCTGGCTTCCCTCTCATCTTCCCTCCTCCTTCTTCACTCAAGTCCCGGCTATCCCGTTCTCCTCGAACTCAGGGATTTTCTTCTGGGATCGGGGATACTGGTCTGGGCGTATGGAACCTGGTGGATGCCCCTACTCTTCCTTCTCTTCGTGTGGAAACATGTGGGAGGACATATCTCATTCCTGAAGTACGACTTCCAGTTCTGGAGTGCGGTGTTCCCCATAGCTGTTTACGACCTTGGTACGTACTTTACTGCGAGGGTTAGCGGGATTCCCGGCGTTTCACTGATTAGTTACATGTTCGCCTATATATCCGTGATCCTGTGGGCGTATCAATTTGGGGGGTTGATATACAACATCGTGATAAAGCTGAGAAAGCCCCTGTGAGAGGGGTTTGGGTCTCATTGAATTTCATGTACTTTGTATTCAATTCTCGACCCTTGGAGTTCACCGAAGTCGCGGATTGAACCGCTCATCCTTCTCACTCCCATTAGGGGGATAACCCCACTCACCTCACGGTGAGGAAACCCCCACATCCTGAGGTTAAACTTATGCAGAAACCTCCTCATGATGTTAAGTGACGCGTTGAACTGCCTATCGAGGGTGAACCCGCACCTCCCGCACCTGAAGGTCCTGCCAGCCGTTCGGGAAACCCATCCACATCTGGGGCAAGACCTGGATGTGAGGTGCGGGTTCACCTCCACCACTCTACAACCGTATAGGGGAGCCTTATACTTCAACACGACAACCAGTTTCCTCCAGACAGTCCTTGAAAGCTTACGTGATAAGGATTCGCTGGCGTCATCGAACATACCTTGCTTATTCAACCTCTCGAAGACCAGAACATGATTATTGTATAGCTCAAGAATGAAGTTAGCCAACTTATGAAGCAAATCGTTAACCCTATTCCTCTCGCGATGAGAGTACCTCTCCATCAGTCTCTTGCCACCCTTCAACTTTCTAGAGGCAACTGACTGTACCTTAGCCCTCTTGATTTGCATGCCATACTTCAAGGAGTAGAGTTGCTTCATAGAGATTGTGATGAATTTCTCGCCATCGTAACCGTCGAGTGAGAAAAGATTGGAATCGAATGAAACAGCATCGAGGGGAGTCGTCATTGACAATTCCTTCCTGAACACCAGGTACACTTTATCCTCCTTGATCACCGGTTCTGTTAACTCCATTCCCTCAACCCTCTTAGAGAACCATCTTCTATCCCATGAGTATCTGATGTATTCGTGTGGTTTCACGGTTATCCTAACACTTCTACCAATGATCTTCCTCAACGTGGTTTTCACCCTCACGTAACCCTTCCTCACAAGCGGTGGTTTGAACTTACTTCTCCCCTTCTCAAATCTCCTCCTCCACGACTCTAGGATAGAGTATACGTCGTGAATTGCCTGGTCAACGTAGTGTTTTGCCAGTCCTTGCGCGTTTTGGGTCATTAAGTACTCTCTCAACTCCCTGTATATTTCCTTCTTTTTTGGTAACTCTACTCTTCCATTCTTCACGTTAACTTTGTTGAACACGTACTTTATTCCTCTGTTCAGTAAGTTCACGTAGGCACGAATTAGTTCTTTGCTCCTCTCCTCCTCATTTCTTATCGCATACGTTAAATGTATGTATTCTTTTTCTTGTGGTATGAATGTTTCAATCCTTAAGTTCTTCAACACATTTCTTCACCTTTTCACGCTCATGACCTCTCGTTCTGCCAGAGAACGAGACTAGGATACTGATCAAGTCTTCAATTAGTTCCTGTTCTGGATCCTCTTTTTCGAGCACCACTATCTCGCAACCGTGTGTTTTACACACCTCCTCAAGTATCTCAAATCCGAATCTCACCAGCCTGTCCTGGTGAGCCACGACTACCTTGCTCACCTCGTTGTTTAGTATCATTCTGAGTAGTTTCTGGAACCCTTTCCTCTTCATGTTCAATCCAGATCCCATATCAGTGATGACTAGATCATGATCTGGAACCCTTTCCTTCAAGTAGTTCACTTGATTCACCAGGTCATTGTGTGCGTCTGATGACACCCTGGCGTAAAGTACCACTTTCTTTTTCCTTATTATTCCTGCCAATCTCTCAACGTCCTCTTCTCTAAATCTCATTTTCCCAGATGGTAATCTCTCTGGTTTTATGTACCCTTTTTTCACGTATTCCTGCAGCGTTCTGTAGGAGATTCCCAGTCTCTGGCAAACTTCCTTGGGCCTCAGCATTGTATTTGATTTGTATACAAAGTATTTAAACTTCACGCTCTAACGGAAACAGTTTTCAACGGCGTATATGTTCACCAGACGCCCAGCGGGCCTAGCTACCCTCATCCTTAGAGTGCCTAGGAGCCATGGTCAACATCACCCACCGCTCACCACGAGAGCGTGAAAATGGGTAAAAACTTAAAAATAGTCTCGGTCTCCTTCACTCGATCCTTATGATCAAGAGAGAGTTCTCCATCCCCATGGATCAGATTCTTTCTAGGATAAGGGAGAAGATCAGGAGCCTTGGCGCGGACATTTTCGCTGAAATAGATCACGCCCTTAACGCTGAAAAGGTGGGCCTGAAACTTGAGCCCACCAGGGTACTGATCTTTGGAAATCCCAGGATTGGTACCCTCCTCATGCAGGAGAATAGGGAAATTGCCTACGAGTTGCCCCTGAGACTGGCTATCTGGAGCTCCGAGGGGAAGACCTTTGTTCTCTATGAGTTGCCCAGCGAGATAGGTAAAAGATTCGGTATAACCAACGAGGAGGTCCTGAAGAAAATGGACGCCTTCATGGACAACGTGGTTAACGTACAGTGACCCCTTTCCAGGTGGGTTCATTTTTCATTAATATAAATATTTTCTACGGAATCCTAGAATACTTTATCTTCCGAGTCAGATCTAAACTCGCTTAAAGCGTCACAGTAACTTTTTAAACATTACAGTACAAGAATAAACTAGGTGATAAGATGATTAAGCTACTTGGAAGAAAGGAAACCCCTTACGACATGGCAAAGATGCCCGATGAATTCCTCAAGGTTGAGTACCCAGAGTACTATAACTCATTGAGGAAAAGGAAATACGAGGATCCCATGATGTACTTCTCGTGATTTTTTACCTGTGTAACGTGAGAAGGTTTCTAACCTCAAGGTTTTCGTTGGGACAAGCATCCACGCATCTGGCACATCCCACGCAACTTATCCTGTTGGTGTATCCCCTATCAAGTATGTCCTTACTCACTGGAATCTTAACAGGACATGAGGAATCGCAATTTCTCGTGGTACAGGTTCTGCACGTATCGAGATCCTTGGCCCTTATCCTGAATAACACCTTGTTGAAAATTCCAATGAAGGTTCCGAAACCGCACCATCCCTGTCTGGCACAGGCGTATGTTCCGAACACTGGAGTAAGGAAATAGAAGAACCACCACACGTAGTTAAGGGTGAACATTCCGTAGAAGTTCAGAGGATTGAAGGGGAGAGTGATGCGATGTAGTTCCTGCATAATGTAAAGCCCAAAGAACAGGAACATGGGAACCATGAACACCCACCTGAGGTAGTCCCAGATCTTGGATGAACCCTTGACCTGAAATTGCTCGTAGAAGACGTTGGAGAACATATGCGCAGACATGCAGACAAGGTTGCAGTAACTTCCTCTGCCAAATAGGATGGAGGCAACCACTATTACTCCTAGGGAGAGGATAAAGCCACTGAGCGTTACTGGGAATATCATCCCGCTCATTCCAAACACGTAGAAACTGGTGTAATAGGGAATCAGCACCACAAAGATGGGAATACCTGCAAGTATTGCTAGGGTCCAGCTTCTGAGATATCCAGTTCTGACGCTCTTATACCTCTGATACACCAGGAACGACATCTCTGCTCCCATCATGATCACGTAAAAGGGAGACATGGTAGTGGTCATCACTAGCATGAAAGGAGTCATGAAAAGGGATATCAGAAAGTTCGCATGAAGATACATCTCCGTCATGGCCAGAGGATTTATGGGGAATAGCCACCAGAGAGGATTGGTGAAGGGAGACCTCATGTGCATCATGCCGTGCATGTTCATCATGCCGTGCGTTAACATGGATTGGCCGGAGAAGATCTGATTTGTTAAATTGAAACCTAAAACGCTCTCCCCGAATCCCATTGTTAACTCGGCCATGTTCACAAGGACCAGGAAGATGAATGGATACCTTAACTTCATTTGTATTCTTGATGAGGGAAGATCGTAAAAGATGAGCAGGAAGTACCAGGCCATTGAAATCACCATGGCAAAGGTAATGAGATAAAGATCATTTAGAGCGAAAAAGGATAGACCCATCATCATGACGAAATCGAAGAGCGCAAGGGTTATGGAGACTAACTGTCCCCTCAGGGTTGGTTGCCTCATCTCCACGACGTAAAGCATTACAATGTTCACTATCATGATAGCTGAGGATACCAGGGAGGTTACCAATTCCACTTCACCGATCCTGTACAGGGAGGGCATGAATGCCATGGAGAGCGCGAAAGTGGTCAGGGACCACTCCAGCACGTTTTTCCTCCTGGAGACGGCCATGAAATATATTCCATCGCCCAGCATCATGAGTCCAAAGGCAGGGTTCTCAACTGCGGTAAGGATGGGATTCGGTTCAGGAAAAAAGGAACCGTATAGGAATCCCATGGAAAGCTCATCGAAAAGCAAGACTAGGGATAGTGCGACTGAAACCCTGAGGTTTCTCCTAATGTTGATCCTCTCAGGCTTCACGAAGATGGAGAGGAGAGAAGGAATAAGTGCAACTACCAAAGCCGCCAGTTCCACCAGCAACGAACCATGTAATACTCCTATCCAGGCAATCGATAAACTCTCACTGGCCATGACCAAGGTGATGGAGAGAAGGAAGAGAAGAGCTCTTAAATTTACGAATTCCCTCCTCAGGATATAACCGAATATCCAAAAATCGATTAACATCATGGCTATAATATAAAATATCGAGAAATACAGCAGGATCTGGTTCTCCATTCCAATCTATATAGATTTCCTCTCACCAAGTTTTAAATTTTACATTTAATTTAGATTTCTAGAGAATATATAACTAAATAAATCAAGTTTACGTGCAAATTGGTTGTATCAAGAGGGAAGGATTTTAACAACTGGGAGAAGAGTAGGACATGACCCGAAGCATTGTACTGGGCAATGGTAAACTTACCACGCTCTTTGATACCAATTACCTCATGAAAGAACTATATTTTCCCTTATCTATAGATAATCACCTTCATACAGGAAGGATCGGATTTCTAACTAGATCAGGGTTCCATTGGTTTCATGATCTAAATCCAGAGATTAGTTACGAGCCCGAAACCCTAGTCTCCAGCGCTTCAGTAACCATTGATGGGGAGAGCGTCATGGTAACGGATACTGTAGATCTTGCCTATCCTATTCTGATCCGCCGAATATCGCGTAAAAGAGGTAGGGTTTTCTTTGCATGGGACTTTCACATTAACGGAATAGAATACGGTGATACCGCGCTATTCGATCCTTCATCTAACTCCATCATTCATTACAAAAGGGATAAGTGGTTCCTATTTTCCTGCGGAGTGGAGCCATTTCAGTATGCGACAGGATATAAGGAAACAGGATCTTATCAAGGAACGTGGAAGGACTGTGAAGACGGTGAACTATCAAATAATCCAATTGCACAGGGTGCCGTGGATTCTGCCGTGTCATTTGAGGTTAACGATTCCATAGCTTGCTGGTTGGTAGGAGGAAGGAGCTATAGGGATGTCATATCACTTCATGAGTACGTTATGGAAAGAGGAGGGGAAAGGATACTCGATAGAACTAGGAAGTATTGGAAGGCGTGGTTAATTAAGGCAAAATACAACGAGATTAAGAGGAGTCTCCTGACTATAGCTAGTCACTGGCAGGAGAATGGTGCACTTCCAGCATCCCTGGATACTGACATAATGAGGTTCAACAGGGATAATTATAATTACGTGTGGCATAGGGATGCAGCCTTCGCAATAATTGCCATGGCACTTTCTGGATATGAGGATCTGTCGAGAAAGTTCTTTCAGTTCTCGAGGCCATTGCTCTTTCGCGGTTATCTATTTCAGAAGTATACCGTTGACGGGCATTGGGGTAGCACCTGGCATCCGTGGACTGGGAAATATCTCCCAATCCAGGAAGATGAAACTGCGCTCATGATTTACGCACTTTGGGTACACTTCTCAATTTTCAAAGATGTTGACTTCATCAAGGAACTTTACAGACCTGGAGTGAAGGCGGCTGCTGACTTTCTTTGCTCATATTTAGACGATGATGGAGAGCACGTCCTACCTTCATATGACCTTTGGGAGGAGAGATATGGGGTTCATTTCTTCACTGGAGCAGCGGTTTATGCAGGGTTGATATCTGCATCTAGGTTTGCCTCCTTCTTTGGGGAGGAGGACGTTTCGATCAAATACATAACTGTTGCAGAGTCCATAAAGAAGGGACTGGACAACTTCTGGTTGGGAGATCACTTTGCGAGAAGCGTCATAGATGGTAAAATTGATCCCACGGTAGACTCCAGTACTGTCCTCGGAAGTCTCCTCGTGTATCCAGCGTCTGATCCGCACGTTAAGGCCACTAGGGAGACCGCGGAGAAAAAACTAAAGGTTAATGATGGGATAGCTAGATATGAAGGGGATCAATACCTGAGAGACGGAGATGTACCCAATCCTTGGTTCATCACTACTCTCTGGGTCGCACAAGAGCTTATAGCCGAAGGTGAGAATGAGAAAGCACTTGAATACATAAGATGGGTTGAGAAAAACTCACTCAAAACTGGAATAATACCTGAACAGATAACTCCCTCGGGAAAATATCCCTCAGTATCACCCTTAGTGTGGAGTCATGCAGAGCTAGTAAGAACCTATTATTACTTGAACTTGGGATTCAGGAACCACCTTGAGAGCTAACCGGATTGGGCCAACTTTTCCTGTTTCACGATTTTATCCTGAACCAGATCAAGTAGGGCTATCAATCTCTCCTTTTCCTCCACGCTCAAATCCTTCATTAGCTCCGAGGCCATCTCCTCGTAGATCTGCATTGCCTCCTCTGTGGCCTTCACTCCAAGGTCCGTTATCTGCACATTAATGATTCTCCTGTCCTCCCTGTCCCTCTCCCTCTTCACCAGTCCCTTTTCCTCCAGCCTGTCTATGGCGGCAGTTATCCCAGCCTGGGTCATGAGTACCTCCTTGGCTAAGTAGACCATGGACTTCGGGGATTCCTTAACGGTCATGAGAATGAGGAAGTCTATGTAGTTAAGCCCGTGCGACTCCAGCCTCCTATTGAACTCCCTCTTCACTGCTCTGTAAACCCTGGAGATCCTCACAAGCACTTCAACGTCTAGTTTTCTCTGCATCATATTGGACAACCTCCCCCGGGATTTTAGCTTTTCCCCTCAACGCTGAGGCTAGGGCCGCCACGAAGGACAGCGCAGCCCCGAAGTAGAACGTTTCCCTCAAGGCCAGCATGAAGCTGGGGGCTATGGCACTCGGGAACCAGGTTCTCTGCTCCATAATGGAGATAGCGTTACCAGGAATTTGAGAGGCCACTGACGGTGGTAATGTCCCTAGTAAGGCCTTCACCGGGTCGTATCCTAGAAAGGCTGCAAAGAGGGCTCCAGTCACCGGAACTTTCTGCACGTAGGGAGATAGCTGTGGGGCTCCAGCCTGCGCCAGGGCGTGAGACAGTGAAGGTCCCAGAGACGAGCTGAGGGAGAGTATCACTATGGTGAAGAATATGGCAATGCTCACGGTTTGCCCGGTGTTCTGCAGGGTTGATCTCATCCCCGATGCTGCTCCCCTGTGCTTTGCGGGTACACTGCTCATTATGGAGGACGTATTAGGGGACGCAAACATACCGTTCCCCACTCCCATCATGAAAATTATAGCGCCAAATACTGGATAACTGAAATTGTAGGGTAAAGTGGTCAGGGCCAGAAACCCTGCACCGACCAGGATCATGCCTGCGGTGGCCAGACCTCTCGACCCGTACCTGTCGGAAAGCCAACCGCTAACGGGACCGGCACTCACAAAGCCCACCATCAGGGGTATTGTGTAGATCCCTGCCCAGAACGGCGTTTCGGAATAGGAGTATCCATGAAGGGGAAGCCATATTCCTTGAAGGAAGATCACTATCATTATCATAAGACCGCCGTAACCTATGGATCTCAGAAATCCGGCGAAGTTCGCAGCCGTGAACATTCTGTTCCTGAATAACTCCATTCTGAACATGGGGTACTTGACCCTCGTCTCCACGAAGGGAAATGACGTCAGGAGTCCCACCCCCGCAACCATGGAGGCTATAACGAGGGGATTTCCCCATCCGGTCTGCGCGGAGTCATAGGGCATGAGCGCGTAGGTCATGGCAATTAACACCAGGATGAGGCCAGCACCGAACACTGCATTCCCTATCCAATCTATGCCCTCCCTGTTCCTAGCACTGGTCTCCTTGAGTTTCAGGTAACTCCAGGCCGTCCCAAAAACTCCCACTGGAACGCTCACCAAGAAAACGTAACGCCAGTTGATGACCGAGAGTATCCCACCCAGAATGAGACCTATGAGGGAACCGGCCAAGGCAGCAACCTGGTTTATCCCCAGCGCTCTTCCCCTCTCGTTCATGGGGAAAACATCTGTCAGAATGGCAGCGCTGTTGGCCATCAGGAAGGCCCCTCCAATCCCCTGAATTATCCTGAATATTACCAGCTCGAGCCCCGCCACGTCTCCGCTACCAAAGGTCAGGGATAACAGGATTGATCCCACGGTGAACACCAGGAAGCCTAGGTTGTATAACCTGACCCTTCCGTACATATCTGACAGCCTTCCGAATGAGAGAAGTAAGGTGGCTGTCACCACGTTGTAACCCATGAGAATCCAGAGAAGGTACTGGAATGATGAGGGAGCCAGGGGATTTATCCCTATTCCACGAAATATTGCCGGAAGGGAGATGATGGTGATGGTGCCATTTATCGTTGCCATCAGCACCCCCAACGTGGTGTTACTCAAGGCGATCCATTTGTACTGCATAGTTAAACTACTAACTATTAACTATTTAATCTTTTTGCTAAGGGATTGAATTCATTGAACCTAGGGTAGAAAATCTTATATCTTATGAATTTAATATTATATCTATGACAAAGGTTTACGTAATACATGAGTGGGATGATACGCAAAAGGATCAGGCCCTGAAGTTTTTCAATGGGCTCGTGGACATGGCTAAGGGAAAGAAACTTCCCAAGGGATTTAAGCTAGAGAAGCTTAACGTAGATGAGGCAAACAAAACGGCGGTCTGCGAATGGGACGTACCCAGCATGCAGGATCTTGCAAATGTTGCGAGTCAGATGGGGATAACCTGGAAAGTGAAAATGATAAGTCCCGTAACCAAGTATGAGCACAAGTTACTCTAAGTTTTTCAGTCTTTTCCGTCGCCTTCTCGTCCTGGTCATATTCCTGGAATTCTGTGGGAGATTTTCAACCTTTCCAGAGCTTCAAACATTGCTCCGGAGTTTTCGGAGATGACTGGCATGCCTAGGTCCTCATGAAGATAGCTCAGCACGTCGTAGGTAGCAAGAGCAGTGCACGCTATGTAAACCGCCTCCGCCTGCACAACCTCAGCGAGATGCCTCTTCACTAGTCTGTAAATGGTGAAGGTATTGGTGTTGGATATGTCCACGCCCTTTACCTTATTGAGTCCGTCGTATCCGGTCACCTGGAACCCCCTGGATCTCCAGTATTCCACTTCCTCTAGGGTTCTCTGTTTAATGTAAGGGGTGCCTATCCAGATCCTCCTTACCCCAAGTTTTCGCAAAACTTTCTCCACAGCCTCCTCTGGAATCACAAGGTCTGCAACTTCCTTGATGTATGACACGTGCCTGTGGGTGCCATAGGTTCTACCGTAAATTACCACGTCCGATACCTCGCGTAAAAGGTCATATGCCAGGGACAGTTCCCTTTTAAACTCCTCCGGGTCGGTGGGTTCACATCCCCTCGTGGGCCTCGTCCTGGTGGAGTGAACCGTGACTCCTTCAGGACTCATCCTCCAGAGATCGTATTCCAGGGATGCGTTATTTGCAGGGACAATGACCCCAATTCTACCTCTTCCTCCGGGCATACTCGGGTTTAAATCCGCTGAAGAAAAAAGTCATTCGTGAAAAGTCTGATCCAGGTTACCAATGAATTCTTTCAGTACAGGAAGAAGGGTGACGACGAAATTCTTGAGGAGGCGCTGGAAAACCTGGATTACGAGAGGGGAAGAGTTAGGATAAGGGATGAAGTGATCAAGGTCTCCAGAAGGAGAGATGTCGTGGGAGTCTACCTCGCAAATATTCCTTACCTCATCCTGGGGGATGGTGAGATCCACCAGGAACTCCCGGAAAAGGTGATGAAGGCACAGGACTATGCAATCAAACTCATGGAGTGCGGGCTAAATGATCTGGCAACACTGGAGAGCTACCTGATCCTGGAGATGGGGCTCAGGAGCCTTTACTCCGCGTGGATGGGTGAGAAGGTGACCATAAGGTATGGAAAAAGGAAGGTCAAGGTCGGGGGACTGGATTACAGGAAGCTAAAACTTTACATAAGGAAAAAGGGCTGGAGCAAATACAGGGTTAGGGTTAAGGGAGAAGTCTTCCCCTTTTCCCAGGGGCTCCTGCTAAGCTGGGCTGAAAGGTTTGTGGATCAAAGGACCAGTTTAGCCTTAAGACTCTCCATAAACGTGAGGAACCTCCTGGCCCATGGAGAACTGGAGTGGAATCTCCATCCCACGCTCAGTAACGTGAGGACGTGCTCCCATGTGGTGTGGAACATGTTCCGAAAGCTTGATACAGAGGGAGAGTAACATCCATCTAGCTTACACCGAAGAGGAGTGCCTAGAGGTAATCTGAGATCCTCACCAGGTTGCTGGCCTCTCCCGTTGTCAGATACCTCTCCAGGTTGGCACAGGCAGTGATCATTGCCCTCTTCAACGTTTCACCGCTGGCGGACGCGCCGGCGGTATGATAGGTTCCAGCGAAGTTCTCCAGATCCCACAGGGGACTATCGAAGTTCTCCTTTCCATTCTTCCTCCAGAACACATCAGTCCCGAACATCAGGTCTCTCCTCTCCTTGAGGATCCTGATAATGTCCTCCTCCACTATGGTTTCGCCCCTCCCCACATTCACCAGGATCGACCTTTCCTTCATCAGACTGAGCACATCGTAATTCAGAAGGCCCCGGGTCTCCCTGTTGAGAGGAAGGGCATCAAATATCACATCCCCCTGGGGAATGGCCTCTCTTAACCCGTTGGGAGGAAGTTTGACATCAAAGAACTCGGGTCTCTTGAAGGACCTGGACACTCCGATCACCTTCATGGAGAACCCATACCTGGCTATCCTTGCAATCTCTGACCCTATTCCCCCGGCTCCTAGAATCACGGCAGTACCTCCACTGAGGGAGTACGTTTCCACTCTTCTCCTCAGGTTTACCCTCTTTGCGAGGGCCAGCGCGAGAGCCCACGCGTGCTCAGCCACGGACTCGGAGTAGGCCCCGGCGTTGGACATCACGGTTACGTTCCTCAGTCTCTCAAAGGGAAGATCGTCAACACCGGCCGAAAAGGTCTGGAGCACCCTCAACCTGGGCATTTTCTCAAGGAAAGTGGAAACCCTGGAGGGCCATGTCATTAGAACCTCACCGTTCATGAGGTCAATGTCCGTGAGGTTGGAGTCCCTTACCCCGAACCTATCCAGGAGATGGTGGCACTCCTCGGGTAACCTCTCTGTGGAAATAATCATGAACTAATCTAGTTATTCGGGTAAATAGATTCTCCGCGTGTCTCTGATGACACCAGTGTTCAGCGTAGTTTTAATCGTCTATCCCTGAATAGGGTAAAATTGGGGGCAATGTGGTCATGTTGGCGTATTTAAAGTTTCAAGGAATTCAACGAAGCTATAAAATCAATTTATGCAAGTTTAACAAAACTAGAAACTAAGTAAACTTATACAAAGAATGTGTTTCGCTCAAGATCCCTAGATGGGGCCTCGGTCAAAGGTGAAAATAAGGACGCGAAACCTTTGACGGATTCGAACAGCATGCCAGCCTGATTCACCCTTGAAAACTTAAATTGTTTCTGGTAAAACACAAGTAATGACAACACAGGTGCCTAGCCTCTGGCAAAATCTGGTAAGCTCAAGGATCACGACCTTTGTGATACTGGAGAGGGAAATTGGTAACCGGGACCTACTCAAGGTCGTAGGAGACACCCCATCCATTGTTCCCAGAGCCTACCCTGGGATAGGAATCTCTTTGATGACAGGAATTCCCAGAATTCAGATCGGTGATCTGGGTGGGAGTCCGCTTTTCGCCACAAATCTCATGCATGGTCAATCCGTAAGGGGGGCGCTTTTCACAGAATTTTCTGAACGTGAGAAAATAAAGGAGAAGTTAGCCCTCCTTGATGATCTCGCCAGATCCACCTCTATACCTATCCACTTGCGTGAGGTGGACATCAACTTACTGGTTAAGGGTCACTTCAGGTGCATTAACTCAGACCTGAGCTTCCTGAACACCTTCCCAACCCCATGCTACTATAGCGTGATCTTATCAAACGAGTGCCCCAAATCAGGCAACATAAGGGGAGTTCAGTGGAGGGAAATCCAGATAGGGGCAAATCCAGAGCAGAGCGAGCAGGTGGTGATTAATGGTGTTCTCAGGGAGAAGGAACTAGGGGGATTGATCGATTTATTCGTGAAGGACCTCGAGCTGATGTATGATAGATTTGTAGAGTATACGTGAGGCGATTTACGTGGTCGCTGGGGCTACTCAGATTTCGATATTTTCACCTTCAGAATCTACGTTCGCACCTGTGGAACGGAAGGATATTCGATTTCCCATTTCGTCGGGCTCAATCAAGGAAGTGACAATTGCTGACCTGGAGATCTTAGTTATTGAGGACAGCTTGTATCTGGATGAAGTGAAGCCACTTCTGGACAACCTAGCACTAAAGGTTCCGGTCCCAAAATCCATCCTGGACAGGACAGGCTTAATCATGAGATATCCTGAGTTATTTCGAGGAGTCGTAAGGTTCGGAATCATGATAGCAAGTTCCAACGAGGAGATGGTGGATATATTGAGGGCCTTTACCAGCCTGCTGGATAGGTTTGGGGATAAGATGAAAGGTGTAGGTCTGGCAGAAATAGATGATGAGCCTGCTTTTATTCACGTTGTGATGGACTGTGGGGAAGAGGAATGGAATGAGGCCTTGAAGATCGTGTTCAAGCACCCTCATGCGAAAAAGCTTAACGTTCTGTGTGAGAAAGCCTTGTTCGGTGTTTGAGGAGTTATATATGGATCTTTTATCTCTAATATATACAGACTTATGCCAAAAAACCAGTTCCGTCTCCAGCTTCAGGAGGGCAGTGAGTGCCTTTTTCTTCATAGTATTTGAAGAGTGGATGCGCAGGCAAGGAGATAATCCGCCCACTGGCTTCAAGGAAAAGGACTTTATGAATGATATGACGCAAAAAGTTTATGGAAATGTAGAGTTAACCAAGTCTCTATTCACAATTTACTTTTACAGAACACTTGCGGATCACTTCTACGATTACGGAAAAGGGTATATAGGCGTTAAGCTTTACAGGTATTATCAGGGAAACCAATTGGACCATCCTTCTATTGATGCCTCTCACTGTGAAAAATCTTTAAATTCGGCCAGAGAGCTACTCAAATTCTTGAGTTAGAGTAAGGAGTTCCTTGACATGCCTGCACAAACCAGTGTTGAATTTTGGCCCAGCTTGATTTGTTGTATATTTCATATTAAACGCCCATTAAATGCACATGAGGAGGTCCTAGAGCTTTCCAAGAACTAGGCCTTTCCTACAGTGACCCGATGTCCCGGCTTAACCTATCTTTACCGATTCTCACAGATACTCTGCATATACATTTTAGAAGAATTGGTAATTAGCTCAACGCTAGAGATTTTTACTGTGAGTTTAAGAATTAATTGATTAACTGAACATCATTTAATTAATCTTTAAATTCTTAAGCGTTCATGTGTACCCATGTCTGGATGGAGCGTTATCCTGACCTCAGATAGGGGATCATTCACGAGGTTTGGACCCTCCAGCGTACTGGGCTATGTGGCATGTATGCCTGCCAGACTTGTTCCTAGGTTCTTCATGGACAGGTTCTTCACCCCGCCAATAGAGGAAACGGATAAGGAGGGGAAGGCGCTCTACGCGCCATACGCCCTGAGGAAAATTGAGGCCACCCTGGTCACGAACGGAATAACTGACGTTGCAGTAATACAGCCGGAGAGGCTGGAGAAGGTTATCTCAGCTAAAACCAAGATCGTGGGGATATCAGTTCATGATCCCAGGGGTCTGGATCCCGTAACCTTCAAGCTGGCCATGCTCTTTGGGGGAGGAAAATCTTGGTTGGAACAATTCTTCGACGAACTGGGAGACACCATCTCCAGGTTGAAGAGGAGATACAACTTCAAGGTCATAGCGGGTGGTCCAGGTGCATGGGAGTTGGCTCGCGATAGACCGGATTGGCTCGACGTGCTCCTCCTTGGAGAGGCTGAGGTCGCCCTACCTCCCCTGGTGAGGTCTATCCTCAACGGAGAGGAGGTTCCTCCCATGGTGAAGGGAAGGGATCCCAGGGTGGAGGAAATTCCTCCCATCCTTGCTCCTACCAGGTGGGGAGAGGTACAGGTGACCAGGGGATGTCCCAGGGGATGCAGTTTCTGTTCCATTACCCCTGAGACCTTCAGAACTATCCCTCTGGACACAATCAAGAGGGAAGTTGAGGTAAACCTCAGGGGAGGAATAAGAAACATTGATCTCATCACAGATGACATCCTTCTCTACGGCTCCTCCAAGCTGAGGGTGAACCATGACGCCATCGTGAAGCTCTTTACGGAGGTTAAGAGAATGGGAGTGGATGGACTGTTTTGGCCCCACATCTCCGCTCCTGCAGTCAGGGAGAGCCCCAGGACGGTTCAGGCCATGGCCGACATTGCGGGTTACAGCTTTGACAGGTCAGTGATGCCGGTCGTGGGCCTGGAAAGCGGGAGCCTCAAGATCCTAGAAAAGTACATGCCGGCCAAGGCCTTCCCATGGACTCCAAGAGAGTGGGCCGATGTGATATTGGACGCTACTGCCATAATGAACGATAATTACATCTTCCCCTGCTACACCATGACCATAGGTTACAGGGAGGAGACTGACGATGATGTCCAAGACAGCATTGACCTCGTTCAGAAGATAATAGATCACGACTTCACGGCGTGGGTCTTCCCCCTTCCCGTTATTCCCATCTCCACAACAAGGATTAAGGACAATCCGTTCCCAGCCCTTGAAAGGTTACCCTCCAAGTACTGGGACCTCCTCTACGTAGCGTGGACGTACAACATGAAGGTTACTAGGAAACTAGCCCCAAGGTTAGCTGGAGGTAAGGGAATCACAGGGAGAATAGTCAGGTACATGATAGATAGAATATTCTCCTCAATTGAGTGGTTCTTCAGGGACTTGAAGGAAACTAAGGGAAGGAAGTCCTTGGAGTTCTCATCCATCAATATCAATAATGTGAGGGGGACCATAAGAGCCATCATGGAACTGGGAAGGCTGGCATTCAAGAGCGAGAACACGTGAAGAGTGCCCGGGGGAAAGGCATTCCTTTCCCTAGATTCAATCCCCTTTTTTTCTAAGGGTGTTTCCCATTGTTCGGACAGGCATACAGGGAAAGTGGAAAAATTACCAAGTTGCCTCTTACTGCCAGAAAGTTAAGTTTTTCATTATTAGATGTCTAAACTTGGTATGGAAGAAAAAATAGTTAAATTTCCAAGTTTCGACGGTAAAGAGGTAGAAGGTTTTCTGGTCTCAGGTGGAAATAAGGCTGGCATTATAGTGATCTCCGAGATCTGGGGAATGACGGAGTACATAAGAAACGTTGCTAGGAGACTTGCAAACCTTGGATACACGACCCTGGCGCCAAACCTCTACTCAAGGAATTCCGAGATCTTCAACGAGAGAACCATTTCAGGTGTAATGAGAAGGTTCTTCTCCCTCCCACCCGAGAAGAGGGGAGATAAGGAGGCGGTGGCTAAGTTAGTTGAGGGACTTACCGAGCAGGAGAAGAAAATCTACCAGGAGCTCGTGGTTAACAGGGCCTCAACGGAGGATAGAATGCTGAGTGACCTAGAGCACGCCTATCTCTTTCTGAAGTCCCTTGGTCTATCTAAGTTTGGAGCCATAGGCTTCTGCATGGGAGGAGGACTGGCGTTTCAACTCTCGACCCAGGTTCCCCTGGACGCCACGGTGGTGTACTACGGAAGGAACCCCAGGATACTTGAGGACATAGCAAAGATAAAGGGACCGGTTATGGCCCACTACGCGGGGGAGGACTCGGCAATCAATCAAGGAGTTCCCGACATGGTGAAGGCCATGATACAGTACAAGAAGGAACTGGACATGAAGATCTACCCTGGAACATATCACGCCTTTGCCACCGAGGGAGGTCCGGCATACAACGAGGCTGCAGCCAAGGACGCGTGGGATAGGACAGTGAGGTTCTACACAAGGGTTCTGGGATGAAAACATGGCCCAGGAGGAGAAGGGGAAAATCATTGAAGATTGCTTCATGACGTGGGTTAGAATTCTTGAAATGACTGAAAAGGAAAAGAAAGACGAAAAGAAAAACTGATTTTTTACGTTTCGAAATTGTTTTGAGTAATATGTTGACTAGGGATTTGGAGAAAGGGGATCACACTTATTTCTTACGCTGGGCAGTAGAGTTAAACCGTGAGAAAGTTAAACTTCCCATAAGTTAAACATATATTTCGATTCAACTTACAAATCCACATGAAAGTTAAAGTTCACAAAAAGGGTATAGTGGTTTTACCCAAGGAGGTTAGGGATAGGCTAAAAATAACTGAAGGAAGTGTGTTGAAAATTGAAATAAAAGGAGACGAGATAGTTTTGAGGAAAGAGGTATCTTTACTGGACGCGTGGGGAATGTTTGAGGGTAGGGCAGATTCAGAAGAGGCTTTAGAATTACTCAAGGAGATGAGGAGAAAGGAAGTTGAGAAAGAAAATAGTTATTGATACTGGAGTTTTCGTTAACTATTTTCTAAAGAAAAATGAAAAATATAGGAAAGCCATGAGCGAGATAATAGCAAGTGGCTCCGGCTTAACCCTTTATTTGAACATAACAGAGCTCTACTACATTCTCGGTAGGTTATTGGACAAGGAATCAGCTTCTGTTGCCATATCACTGATCAAGAACTCTTCTATCAAGATAGTAAATATTGACGAGAAATTAAGTATAAGCGCAGGTGATCTGAAGTTAAGTTACGATTTCCTATCCATAGTTGATTGCTATGTTATTGCACTTGCGGAGGGGGAAAGGGCAATGATCTACACAGTTGACTCCTCTATCGAGAAAGTCTACAAGGACACAGTCGTAATAAAATAGTAATAACGTCTCCTCAAGTTTAGGGATAATTGACGACTACAGGAGACATTACGCATTGATGAAACCGCACAGGGCCTCCTTACGCATAAAAAAGAACATGGAGTGGAGAAATACTAAAAAAAGAATTTTACTCCTCAAGTCTTCCATCCTTAAATTTCCTGTACTGGGTTATTTCGAATCTTACCTCATCTCCCACATCATAATACTCCTCGGAAAGGATCGTTATTCCGTAACCCTTGAAGACGCAGATTAGATACCTAGAGTCTCCTACCGCCTCCACTGACTCCACAGAACAGGTCAGATCTCCTTTCCCGACATTTACCCACTCAGGTCTGAAACCCACTTCCTCAACCCTCTCGCCCAGTATCTCCCCGGGAACGAAGTTCATGGGGAAGTCTCCTATGAATTCGGCAACCCACTTGGTTCTAGGATAATCATATAGTTCCTTGGGTTTACTAACCTGTTCAAACTTTCCCGCATGAAGCACGGCAACCCTATCAGCGAGACTTAATGCCTCCTTTTGATCATGAGTAACATATATGAATGTTCCCTTTAGCTCCTTCTGAATTCTCTTCAGCTCACCTCTAGCTACCGTCCTCATCCTGGCATCCAAATTGCTTAAGGGCTCATCCAAGAGATAGTAAGACGGGTTCCTCACAATAGCCCTAGCTATAGCCACCCTTTGTTGCTGACCCCCGCTTATCTTTGTTACTTTCTTATCCAAGATCTCGGAGATGCCCAGGAGACCTGCTACCTTTTCTACCTTTTCCCTTATCTGCTCCTTTTTCTCCCCCTTCATTTTCAGTGGAAATTCTATGTTTTCCCTCACCGTCATATTCGGGTAAAGCGCGTAATTCTGGAAAACCATAGCCACGTTCCTCTTCTCCGGAGGTTTATTGGTCACGTCATCCCCATCCACAATTATCTTACCCTTATCCGGCTTCTCAATTCCTGCCATGATCCTGAGGAGGGTGGACTTTCCCTCTCCGCTGGGTCCAAGAATCACGAAGAACTCACCGCTCTCTATCTTTTCTGTCACTCCATCCAGAACCCTCTTGGTTCCGTAAACCTTTACCAGTTCAACCAGTTCTACGGTCATCCCTTGATCCCTCCTGCCAAGTATTCTCCTCTAAGATATTTCTGTAAGGCGAAAGTTAATACTATTACGGGTAAGGTGAAGACTAGGGAGAATGCCACTCCGGCTAGCAGGTTTCCCCTGGTAACGTCAGAGTAGATTGTAACAGGCAACGTTGAATGGAATGGGATCAACAGAATGGCGTAGGTGAACTCATCCCATGAAAACATCCAAGAGATCAGGAAAGCTGCAGCTATTCCGGGCGCAGCTATGGGCAAAAGTATCGAGAAGAGTCTCCTTAATAGCCCTGCCCCATCGACTCTAGCCTGATTCTCCAGATCTTGCGGTATGGACGAGAAGGTCCCTTGAAGGATAAAGGTAGCCAGTGGAAGGGTGATCAAGGTCTGAGCTAGGGCAAGACCCACAACGCTCTCGAAGAGGTGAAGCTTGATGAACTCCACCGCTATGGGGATTCCAATGACAATGGCGGGCATCATGTTGGTGACCAGCAGAAGAACGAGGATGGGATAGGCCACGGTTCTGGGGAGTCTACTGAGACCGTAACCCGCTGGTACCGCAAGTATTAACGTGATTACTCCCACTAAAGTAGCAGTCTCCAAGCTCTTGATTAGGGGATCTATGAAGGCGGAGCCCTGGAGGGATACCACAAGGTTATTTAACGTAAGCGATATGGGGAGTAGAGCTGGATACCTAGCTAGTATGGTAAATGTGGGCGAATTGAATGCTAGCAGGAAAAGGACGTAAAGGGGGAAGAGAAAATACGCTCCGACCACTATGGCACCTATATAGGACCATTTCATGTGGATCTACCTCCTGTCAACTTTATCACAACACCCATGAAGACCAGGATGAATCCCAAGAGGACGGTCGCAGCTGCAAGGGCCAGACCTACTTCAGGGAATGTGGTGGTATAGAGGTTATACACAAGCGTTGTAAGCAGGGGTGGATGATCCCCTATGAGGATGAGCGGGAGAGCGAAGATGTTAAACTCCTGCACTCCTCTGAGAATGAGGGCTACACCTATGAAACTCCTGAGATTTGGCAGGGTGATGTGGACGAATCTTCTAAATGGACCCGCGCCATCTATTGCAGCCGAGTAGTAGAGCTCCCTTGGAATGGAGGACATCCCGGCGAGCAGTATTAGGGAGACTATGGGTGTGTTTTTCCAGCTGTCTGCAAGCATAACCACAATGAGAGAGGACAAGGACGTCTGATACCAGTTCACATTGGTACCAAATAAGGAGTGTATAATTGTGTTGGCATAACCTCCGCTGGTCTGGAAAATGAAACTAAAGGTGATGGCGGCAACCACGGTGGCGACGCCCATGGGAATAATAGTTATGGTGGAAAGTGCCTTCTTTCCGAAGAATTCTCTGCTTAACACTGACGCCACGAGGAAGCCAAGGGCCAGCTGAATGAGAAGTGCTCCCACGGTGACCAAAACAGTGTCTAGGACGGCTCCTCCTATATTGAAGTAGGTCAACTCCTGATAATTGTGTAGGGATAATCCCCCGTGGGGATCCTGAAAACTCAGGTAAACCGCGTCCACGGTGGGAAAAAAAGAGAACGCAACGATATACCCCACTGCTGGCAGGACAAGTAAAAAAGGGGTTAACTTCAATTCTTTCACCCGTATAAAGGTCCGTAAACTCCCTGTTCGTATTGTTGGGCCACCGTAGTGTTGTAGTTCTGAGCTAGGTAGTTATACATCTCCTGATTCGCCTGGCTCAGAATGCTGGGTATCTGAGAGTACGGAGCGTGATCCACTATTATGGTATCAAATACTTTGTCAGCTATTTGTCCCCACACCGTTATCCATGGAACTGGCTCTCTGAAGAAGGCATTGCTCATTGCCTCCTCCTCTGCCTTATATAGGGCACTTATGTTGCTGGGCAGGTTATTGTAAGCCTGCTGATTCACTGCAGGCCATGAGAGATATATGATGAAGTCTCTCTGGACCTGCGTAGATAGCAGGAACCTTGCGAAATCTATTAGTGCTGGAATGTCAGTTGCACCCTTTGGTATGGCCAGGACGTCTCCTCCTACCAGATGATCTCCATTGGCTGGTCCCACAGGACCTGGATAGAATCCTATGTGACTCATGTTTACACCTTCGCTAGCCATGACACTGTAGATGTAGGGCCATTGATAGTCAACCATGTAATATTCCCCGCTCAGCAGTCCCTTGTAGCTACCCCAATATCCGTGGACGTAGCCCGGAGTGAAGTAACTGGACAGGTTATAGAGGTACTCGAAGGCCAAAACGTCTCCTGAATCATTAAACAGGAATGGATTACCTCCTGCCTGGACCATCCACTGGTAGAGCTCGGTGTAAGTGCTTGCTCCACCATGGCCTTGGAACATGATTGGGGCAACTCCAGTCTTAGCCTTTATCTCCGAGGCGACCTGCATGAGCTGAGACCAGTTCTGTGGAGGAGTCAGGTTGAGCTCCCTTAACAGGGTTGCGTTATACCAAACTAGAGGTATGTTTCCCCTCAATGGAATGAAGAACTCTCCATGATACACGCTTTGTTCGTACTTAACGAGGGTAACCATTGATGGAATAAGGGATACATTCTGTAGTATTTGGCTGGTATAAGGTGTGAGATTCATTAGATAGTTACCATTGAGAAGCTCTCCTATCACCAAGTTGTCCTCTCCAATTATCACGGGCCCTACGTTTCCGCTCAATTCAAGTTCCTCAACGCTCTTCACAATGTCCGTTGCGCCCTCATCTACGTAATTGATATGAATGTTGGGATACTCCTTCTCGAACTGAGGAATGATCACGTTCTGCATCACTGAAGCCTCTGACTGGGAGAGATCATCAAAATACGTTATTGTGACGTTTCCTGTGACAGAGGTTGTAGTTGTGTTGGTAACAGAAGGTGTAGTGGTGGAAGTGTTGGTGACAGTGGGAGGACTCGTTTTATGGGTTGTTAACTCTATGGCGGCCACAGCGCCTACAATTATTATTACTACAACTATTCCTATTATTACAGATTTAGCTAAACCCCTAACTGCCTTTTTATTATTAACTCTCGGTAACAAGGGTATCACTTTCCTCATATTGAACTCCATGTTATTTAAATATATCTGTGATTTTTATACATACTAGTATATAGATAAATTCAACTAATAAAGTATAAATATAACTTCAAGATTTTAAGTATAGAGAGAATCGTGAGGTAAAGGAGACTGGAGAAAAAATAAGATGTTTTAGGTGAATTGAATGGAAATAATATTGATACTGCATTACTGTTTTTTATTCTTCAGTCATTTAGAATCTAAAAGATACTGTTACATTAAAGCTCTAAGTTAAAAATTTAAACATCGTGGAGTGTGTTCAAGGGATGGTTGCCATAGTTGATGCGTGGTTAACACCCTTCGGGAAGAGAAAGGAGAGCCTCTTTGACCTGGCAAAGGAGTCCTCCCTTCCCCTGATCAGGAAGTTCAGGGATGCCATAGATTTCGTGATAATCTCCAACTCCTATTCAGGAGAGTTCAACGGAATATCTGGGGTGAACAACCTGATCTCCACCTATCTCTCACTGGAGGATATCCCTTCCATCAGGGTGGACAACACCAGCGGGAGCGGTGGCAGTGCAGTGCTCGTTGCCAAGAGCTTTCTGGATTCCGGGATGGCCAGGGCCGTCCTGGTGATCGGGGTGGAGAAGATGTCCACAATGAAAACCAGGGACGTGACCTCGGTGATCTCCTCACTTCTGCCCCCGAGGGAAAGGTCAGTGGGGATCTCTGTTCCTTCCCTAGCTTCACTCATGACCAGGGAGTACCTGGACAGATACCGCGCGAGAAGGGAGGCAATAGCTGAGGTTGCGGTGAAAAACCACAGGAACGGGGCCAGGAATCCCTTCGCGCACATAAGAAAGGAGGTAACGTTAAGCGACGTCCTCTCCTCTCCAGTGGTTGCAGATCCCTTAACACAATATGAGTTCTGTCCCATAAGTGACGGCTCTGCATCACTTCTCCTGGTGAGAGATGAGGAGGCCCTGAGCTTCACAGGTAAGCCCGTGTATATCAAGGGAATGGCCATGGGATCGGATTCATCGCATATAACGGATAGGGAGGACCTCCTGGAGATGAGGTCCGTGAAAAGGGCCGGGGAGCTGGCCATGAAATTTAGCGGGGTAGAGAGGGTGGACTTCGCAGAACTCCACGATATGGCCACCATCCTGGAGATAGTGGAGGCTGAGGCCCTGGGTCTCCTCAGGAAGGGAGAGGGCTGGAAATACTACCTGGAGGGACGTACGGAGGTTAACGGTGATATGCCCATTAACACCAGCGGTGGACTGAACTCCAAGGGGCATCCCATTGGAGCAAGCGGAGTGGCCCAGCTGGTTGAGGCGTTCCATCAGATCAGGGGAGAGGCCGGTGAAAGACAGGTTAAGGATGCGAGAACGGGGCTGTCCCTGAGCATGGCCGGGTTTGGAAACTCAGCCACGGTAACTGTGGTGGGTGATGAGCCGTGATAGTGTACGTGTGCAATTCGTGCGGTAAGGGTTACTTTGAGCCCAGGGGGATATGCAAATGCGGATCGGATAGCTTCAGGGAGGAGGAGAGGGAGACCAAGAGGTTACACTGCGTCAAGCTGTTGGTTCCGCCCGCCGGATTTCCGGAACAGGTGGAGTTCTGCCTGTCCTCCGCCGGAGACACCAGGGTCCTTGAACTGGGGGGATCGAGAGAGTAGTGGGGAGCGAAGAATCAGACTGTGGGATAAGCGGGTAAGGGACGGATGGAAACGCGGGCAGACCTGGTGTGTGGAGTATTTGTTAAGCGACGTCTCCAGTTCTCTTTCAACTTGACATCTCTCAGAAACTGGAGGTCTTTTTACAGTTACTCCACACGCTAGGACAGTCCAGATGACAGGGAGGGAAAGGCAAACGGGATCAGGTTAAGCTTTTCCTCAACTCATTCACCACCTCTGGATCCTCAAGTATTGTGGCATCAACTTCGTTCCCCATGACGAGGTCCCTCAATATCCTCCTGACTACTTTCCCGCTCCTCGACTTGGGAAGCCTCTGCACCTTCACAACCCTGTCCACCACGTATATTGGGCCCAGCCTGGATCTGACCTCCGCCTTAACCCTTTCCGGATCCGCGTCCCCCACCACAAAAAGTATTAACTTCTCTCCCTTAACTGGGTCTGGAACTCCCACCGCGGACACATCCTTAACCCCTGGGAGCTTGGAGATCACATCCTCAACCTCACCGCTGGTGATCCTGTGGCCAGCGATCTTTATCATGTCATCACTTCTCCCCACAATCCTCACGTAACCCTGCTCCATTACGGCCAGGTCCCCTGTGTCATGTCCGCCATACCTCTGGTACTCCCTGAACTTGGCCTCGTTTCTCCAGACGCCCACAAACCTGGTGGGAAACGGACTCTTGAGGACTAGGTGACCCACCTTACCCTCAACCCTGTGGCCCTCCTCATCCACAGTCTCCAGCAGGGCTCCGGGGAAGGGGACGCCGGCATATCCCTTCCTTGACTCAACCCCCAGAGAGAAGGGAGTGCCCACCACGTATCCTGTCTCAGACTGCCCGTAGATGTCAGTCACCCTGTCAGCGAACCTCATGGCGTAGTCCCAGGAGGGTTCATCCAGTATCTCCCCAGCCGTCGCCACGTATTCCACCCTGGGGAGGGTTAAATCCATGCCCCTGAGCAGGCGAAGCAGGGTCGGGGAGGTGAAGAACACCCTCGGGTTCTCCCTCATCATGATGTTCCTCACCCTGTCCCTGGGGTAATCGGGAGCCCCCTCCATGAAGACCAGGGTACCCCCGTGAAGGAGGGTGCCGTACATTATCCTTGAAAAGGTTATCCATCCCACATCCGCAGTGGTGAAGACCACGTCCCCACGTCTCAGGGAAAACACTATGTCAAACACCGTGTAGTGACCCACCATCCACGAGCCGTGGGGTAACACTATACCCTTTGGTCTTCCCGTTGTACCCGAGGTGTACATTATCATGAGGGGGTCGTTGGCCTCAACCCTCTCAGCATCAGTGAATTCCCCTTCCCAAGGTTTCATGTGACGATCCAGCATCACGTCTCCTCCCAGCAGGGGGATCTTCTGCCCCCTCCTTTGGGTGTGGGAAGTGGTTAGAACCACCTTGGGCGAGAGGTCCTGGATCCTGGCCTTTACTGCCTGCTCGCCAAGGCCAGCGAAAATCACGGAGTAGATAACCCCCATCTTTGCGCAGGCGAGAAGGGAGGCTATGGTCTCCGGCAGGTTGGGCATGTAAATGGCCACCCTGTCTCCTTGAGTCACACCCCTATCCCTAAGGATCCTGACCACTCTCTCTGTCAGGCGGGCTAGTTCGGAGTACGTGATTTCCCTTCTCTCGTCCTCCCCATACCAGATGAGCGCGATTCCCTCGTGAGAGAGGACGTTGTGGGCTATGTTGGTCTCTCCTTTGACGAACCACTTGCCGTCCTGAAGAACGGAGTCCCAGGGAGTGAACCATTGCATTTTAGAGGCAAAGGGAGACCAGTAGAGCTCTGGCCTCTCCAGGGCAGTTGCGAAGGCTGAGGCGTAATCCATGGGGATGATAACATGGTGGAACTTAAAAGGACTTCGCGTTTGAGGGAGGGTATACTCACGGTCTGAGGTCCAGCGCTTGGGATATTACATGGGGGATGTGAACCCTCGAGGAAGACTTCTTGTCCCACGAGATCGTGAAGAGCGGAGTCTGTACCTAGTCTAGAATTCTCGGGGCTACCCGCACTGTTGTGTATTTAAGGAGACTTTGACGTGAAATACACAACAGATCAAGCTAGGCCCATTCTCCGGTCTGGAGTGCCTCTCGAGTGAGTGTCCGGACTGAGAAAAATTCAACGAGAAACCATTGAGTTTCTAAGTTTCCGTGAAATTAGTGCAGTGCTTCAGTTTAAGGTGTCAGGAATCACGTAAAGTCATACCTGGGGCTTTCCATGGAATAAAGGTCGCCACTTAATTCAACTTATTTATCTGTAACTTTTCTATCAAAATAAGCCGAATTTTGTGCGTTCCAGACACTCTCTCTAGTTCCCCGACGGAATCAGGGAATTGATGGAACGCGGTCTCCTCTCCCTCTCCTCCCTTCTTCCGGAACTTCGGCGCCTTCTCTCCACGACCTGGTGGAGTCCTTCAACTCCCTGGTGAGGAGGAGAAGATTCGGCAAGTACCACACGCCCTACAGGCTGCTCCAGATTGTCTGGGCCATCGCTGACAACTACAACGTTTTGAATAATTTTTTTACAATAACGGAATAATATCCATATACTTCCTGTTTTCTTTACGATTATGACGTCACTGCTCAATTAATCCTACATTGAAATGAGAAATGAAGAAACTAGAATTCAATTCCCAATGGAAACCTGAATCGCCCGTATACCCTGAGTTGGTGTAATTTTTTATAATGTAGGAAGAGTTATCCGCCTCGACTAATATGTTCTGGAATTCGGGAAAATCATGGACCTTCATCCGGTACAATGTATCTCCTTTCCCCTCAAGTATTTTCATGGAGATTATTTTAAACCTAAACCAATTAGGTTTTGGAATTTTTAGTGATCAAGTAAAACCTAGATGATGAAGAAAGTGATCTGGATCTCCTCACTCAAAGGAGGCACTGGTGGAATGCACAGATGAAGACGTGAGAGGTGGTACTAACGGGACGACTAACAGAGCTCTTAGAAAAATGTTTAGCAAAAGGAATTTGAGAGGTCCCTCATGAAGGATCTCATGCAGTCGGTGAGATCGGGGTCATTAACTAGTTCCGAAAGCTTCACACAGATACTCTTCAGGTCAGGAGAGCTAGAAAACTGTTCCAAGGCAGAATCCTTCTCTCCTTTACATGCCAAAGCGGATAACATGAGAAGATATGTGGAAGGGTCAGGAAGAAGGTTCTGAGAAATTCTAAATTCCTCATATGCATCAACATGGTTGCCCTTCTTGAGGAGCGCATTGGCCTTATTGTTGGTAATCTGGGTTGTTGGGGTTGAGGGAGATGGCCATGTCGTGAGAGTGTCCGGACTGAGAAAAATTCTACGAGAAAATATTTGGAGATTATAGAACTTCTGTAGAATCGTGGCGTAATACTTAAGTCGAGAGAAACGGACATCATACCATGAACTCCAAGATTATCCAACCACAATACGTGGTGATGTCCGTTCCCCCGGTAGAGGATATGCCCTTCAGGGATAAAATCCTTTTCCTCCTCATGCCCGTGGTGGAGATGGTTAGGCCGAGGGTGGAGAGGAGGATACCGGGGAGTTTCACCTACTTCAAGTTGCTGGTGGTCATGATAGTGTATTGTTGTTCCCTGAGGGACGCGGTGAACTTGGTGAACACGGACGTGATAGTTAGGCTTTTCGTTGGTGAACGCGTTGGGAAGTCCACCCTGTTCGACTTCGTGGAGAGGTTCGCGAGGGTTAGGAGGGACCTGCTCAGGGAGATAGCGAGCGAACTTGAGGCCAAGTGCAGAACCGTGTATTTACCTTCTAGCGCGCTCTACGAGGGAGTTGAGTGGCTCGTTGACTCCTTCCTCCTGGATTTACCTCCAGGGAAGACCAGCCTGGAGATCATGATGGAGAAGTACAGGCTTGACGCTGTAAACCTTGGGCAAGTGGAGAAGTTGAAGGCCTTCGTGAGGGCTAAGTTGAGGGCCAGGACGAGAAGGAGGTTCCAGGGAAGGTGGACCAAGAAGCGGTCGAGGTCGTACTTCGGGTTAAAGGTCTTCCCGCTCGTCTCGCCCGCCCTCTTCGTCCACGGACTTGAGGTCGAGTTCGCCAACTTCTCGGACGCTAGATGTAGGCTGTCTAGAAGGGGACTTAAGCTTGTGGACAGGGGCTTCAAAGAACGCGGAACCTTCGTCCATCCCCGCGGTCCATGGAAGTACCTTCGCCCCTACGTGGAGCACTTCGGGATCTTCCTTAAGCAGCACTGGAGGCCCTACGCTGAGACCAAGGTTAGAAACGAGGCCTTCATCTACATGATGGCCATAACGTACAACATGGTCCACTTCCTGTCCATTCAGCGCAGGACTCCTCCTCAACTGCGAGCGGTCCAACTCCCCTAACGTCCTGGGACGTGAGGGGTAGTGCTGGATGCTAATGACCTGTTAATATAGAATCGTCGATATAAACTGTATAGAACTATTTAATCCTTTTTCAAGGTGTAAGCTTGAGACAAGTAATTAATTTTATGCTTCTTAGTTAAATAGGCCGAATTTTATGCAATCCGGACACTCTCTCGAGTTCGCGGAGTGCACCGTCTAGGTCGCCCTTCTCGCGGAGCGCAGTGGCCTTATTGTTGTGGTAAGCTGGGTTGTTGGGGTTGAGGGAGATGGCCATGTCGTATTCGGAAATCGCCTGATCGAATTCGCCTTTCAGGTAGTGGGAAAACCCCTTCATGAAATGTGACATGTCCTCGGTATCACGTTCTGGGTTGAGGATGCCCAGCACCTCGAGCACGTTGACCACTCTGCGAGTGTAGGCCACCAGTAAAGATGAAGTCGCGGTTAAGTTTCCTGATAGGTCTTGGTAGTCTATTTTCTTGTTAATGTCTGAAAGCCAACCTGAGACCGCTTCTGCGACCTCTCCCGTGAGTAGCCCGCTCATGTAAAGCGCGGTGAGCCAGTAGAAGGGCCTCTTCTCCAGTCTTGAACTGTCCTGAAGGTATGAATTCACTAGGAAACCTACCACCCTGTAGTATAGGTCCAAGGATTCGCGCCTCAGCTCCTCATATTTCAACTTCTCGGAAAGGAGATCAAATCCGTAACCTGAGTTCGTCCTCCTTAATTTTCTCCTCACCACACTGATCATGACCTGGAACACTAGGAAGTCCACCACGTCCTGAAATGTGGCGAAAGCGTCATATTTAAGGGTCTTTTCGATCTCCTCGCGGATTTTGGGAACCTTGATGTCCATTTGCCTCAGGAGGTCCCTCATCCCGTTCAATCGCCTTACCTCATCCACGAGCTTCGTTATGTCCTGACCTTCAGGGAAATTCTCGCTGGCGATCTCATCGGTGACCTCCCTGTACCAAGAGTGGAGGGAGGCAACTTTATCCTTCACGTCCACAAACCTGGGGAGCCTCGTCCTGGTCATCCTCTGGAACTCCTCCAAGAACTCTTCAGGGAAACCGGGGTAGTGAGAAACTGCATAATACGTGAGCAGGAGGTGAGGACTCCCATTCTCCCCTGCCTCTACCCCCGTTTCCAGCCTGAGTATCTCGGCCAGCAGGGAGCTGATTCCCCTGGGCAGTCCCCTGAGCACTTGATTTACGTCAAGGTTGGAAACCAGTTTCTCCGTCACCAGTTTCGCCGCCTCCACGGCGTAGAGGGAAAGCCCCTCCGCCCTATCGGTTATGGCCTGGGAAATGGTGTCTAGCTCCTGATCTAAGAACCCACTTAGTTTGCCCTCTTTCATTCTCCTCTCCATCTCATGTTCCAGGGATCTCCTGGCTATCTCCTTCACGACCTCCCTGGAGTAATTCACCCTCATTATGTCGAACCTGTCGTCCTCCCTGAGCCTCTCGAGGAGATCCTTGAGGTAACCCTCCCTCACTGCGACCACTATCCTGGAGAGGGGAGGAGGACTGCCCTCATACTTCAGAATGCGATCCAACAGATTTACGTTCTCCTCCCTGGTCAAGTCCACAATCGCGTAGGAATCGGTAAGCTCCACGAAGTCCACAGGACTGAACTGGCTCACGTCCCTTATCCAGTAGAGGTCGCGTCCCTGGAGGAGTTTCCTTCCCACAAGATAAAGCAGTGTAGTCTTCCCGGAGCCCGGCTCGCCCACGAGAAGAACGAACTTTCCTGATGCCTGAGAGATTACACGGTTCACCAGATCATCCACCTCCCTGTCCTCCTTACTGTTGCCCAGGCCCACAATCCTCTCGGGTTCCCTCAAGTTCACAAGTTCTCTCCTGAGTTCCATCTCGTTCCTTATCCTCCCAGTGCCCCTGGAAAGTATCTCTTCCCTGAGCTTCTTGAGGTCGTTCTCCAGCTTCGTAACCATATCCTGCAATTTCCTGAGCTCGGCCTCCAGCCTTTCCCATTGACCCAAAATCTGATTTAGGGAAGTGTAGGCCTCATCGGCTCCCATTCCGAGCTCATAGGCCACCTTGGCCGCGATCAACCTCTTGAGCTCCTCGTTCAGCTTACTCCAGTTCTTCGAAAGCTCGACCATGGAAGCCCAACTCATCTCATCCCTTTCCGCGAAGTGAAGGAGCAAAACTATTGCGACGCTCGCTGCAGTGGCTACTAGACCTAAGGAAGGAAGAAGTATGGAACTAATTTCTCCCAGCACTTCCCGGTTTCCAAGCATCCCTCTGGTAAGGGCGATAAGTGTGTTAACGATCCCTCCCCTCACCTCCTCCCATTCGGGAAGATCCAGCATGACATGCACCCTAGAAAATATCTCCATCTGTTCATCAAATTCGTGAGGTTGAAGAAGAAGTATCCCAGGGGGCACGAAACTGGCCCCCAGCCAGCTAAGTTTCTTCCTCAGGGCCTTATCATTTCTTATCCTCTTCAAGTTCCTCTTGGCCACTTCGTCCTCGAGTTCCATCACCAGGGGGTCCTCCAAGGGTATTCTATAGACGTAAATATACCCCTTTTTCTTCATGGTCCTTAGATGTTCCAGTACGGGCTCTAGAACCAGAAAGTCTTTCCTGAATGTGCGGGTGAGATAAGATATCTCCCTCTCCTTTAACCCAACCTTACTTAATTCGCTCTCAACTCCCCATCCCACCTTGGCTAGAAATCCTCTAACCCGCTTCCCCATCGCCTCCAGAATGTTTGGTACTTCATCCTTGTTTTTGTCCAGGAGATAGGCCCAGAATCTCAGTGAAGAAATTTGCGCCCGCCAATTCGCTATCCTTCAGGTATTTATCCTTCAGGAAGTCCTTTCCACCCCTGGGGGGACCCACTATAATTACGCATTTTTCCCTGGATTCCCTCATCAGGCTCTTTATATCCCCCACAACCTGCTGGTTGAATCTGGAGAAGAGGTCCATCTGGGGAGGGGAAGTGGATGACATCATGCTAATATAATTATATAGAGATTATATAAAAACTTATAATATAGAGAACCTTGATTTGATGTGAACTAAACTTAAATTTACACCCTTGATGACGTAGTGTGTCCGCAAGCAAGCTTGGTCAGTTCTTAATTCATTCTTTAATTCTTGATGTTCTTGAAGTGACTCTAAACTCTCGAAATAAGTTCTCATCAAGGCTTCCATTGTGAATGATGACGCAATCTACGCGATATGATCATTTTATATATCTATAGCTCTGGGATTAATACCTTTTAAGAAGATGATGTAGTACCATACTCAGGATTTAACAGGATATACCAAGTCCTAAAGTTAACATGCATTATGTTTCACAATTTACTTAGAAGACGATCATGAAGCCGTTGGGAGGTGCTAGCCTAGAGGAGGACTGGGTCTGCCCGAGTCTCCAAAGGTTAGGCTCATGGAGGAGGAGATCCGTGAGATATAGGTTCTCTAAGGTTAAACGTTGGTGTCAAGGGTATGAGGGCGGGAAAGGAGCCACGCATGGAGCCCTCAGAGACTGCCACATGATAGCATAAACCGTGAAAAGGGCATACTTGGTAAAGTTACTCAACGATTAAAGGGATCGGCAGTAAGTTCAGAGACCTAGCCTGGGACGCAGTCGATGATCAATTTCCACAGGGCCAGTGACTATCGCTACAGGAACAGAAACTATCACTTCCCAAGCTCCTTCCAAACCTAGGCCGTTATCTTGGCAATGTTGTAAAAGAGTCTTACCATTGTTCAACTTAATGCTTGCAAAGTTAGGGTTGACGATCCCCTGATATTTAATGCCGTATACTAGTGTAGAAATTGGAACTCCTCCCACACGATATTTAGGTTCATATGGCAAGGCGAGTTTACACTGAGCTACAGTAGGGTCATCTGTGTATAGTGTGGTCCAATATGTTCCATATCTATCTATGGAAAATACAAATTTTCTTTTTCTAATATAGTGTGTGGATTTTCTGAAAACCAGGCCTTATCTATCGAGACAGCACGGCTCATCCAAGCCCTATCCTGACGTGATTCATTCAAATACTCCACACACTATTTCTAATAAATCCGTATTCATTACCATTAGGAATGTACCTATATAAATAGAACTTTGTATCCAGTTCTTTAATATCCTTAAACCATTTCTTACCGTGAGTATTAATAAAAGTATCAAAAATACCCGAGCGTACCCAGTAATCATGGTCCGGGATGAGCGACAATCTCTTCACCTGAAATTGGGCAGATAATACTTTTTGCTTTCACTGATAGTACTATACATGCCCAGGAAAGCTTCTATTACGCTCCTTTCCGTTAATCCTATCTTTCCTAATATCCTGTCAAGTATCTCCTGTACTACCGGCTCTCGTACATCTAGAGTTTTTACCAGTTTGATGACCTCTAGATTTTCAATTTTACCTTCAATCATTTTCCATGTATAGATCACTTCCTGGGCCGTAAAAGTGTTAGCATCAGTAAACGAAATACCTTCCAGATTTAGCGATACGTGCTTAAGGTCCCCAGATGATTTCTCGTTACCCGATCTCTCCTTGGTCACAAATCTAACCACGACGCTGAGCGTGTCCCATGGGAATATTTCCGTTTGTATCTCGGAAAGTTCCATACTGAGGACCTCGTTATTATTGAGCTCATCTATGTTATCAAATCCCATGTGAGCACATCCATTTCTAGCTCCCACTATTTCAGCGCACCTTTGGTTGAGTCCCCTTTCTACACATGCTTTAATGGCGCGTTTTCTAAAGTCTACGCAGAGGGACAAATCCTTCAGTTTACTGGCAAATATTTCGGTTCCCCTGGCTATGGCGTCTAAAATGGGTCCTCTACCAGGATCTTGGTAGATGTCCCAGAAGTCCTCACCATACTTGTACATCACTTTAACCTAGATATATTCAGCTTTTCACGATATAAGGATATTGATAATATAAATGTGATTGTAATCGGAAAGTTATCAATCTAGTTTTATGTAATTATGTAAAATCACTGGTTGTATATGAATGATACATGGAGATCACCAGAAAGATGAGGTGTGACATTTTGGTTAAAGTATAGTGCCAACAGGTTCGTATGACTCACCCTTGAGGAGAAGCGGATCACGAAGTTGAGGAGGGTGAGGGGACCTGGGAATGTCGGGATTGCCGTTACTCTTTGAAATGGAGTACCCATAATCCCGGTCTATTATCCTCTCTCCAGTTTTTCCCTCATGGACCGGTCCAGGATTCTCCTGAGCAACTCCACTTCCGTGATGGAGAGCGGGAGAGGTTGTTTAAAAATCTGTCAAATGCCATTTGACAGTTCTACGTATAACTGTCAAATAGAGTTTGACAGTCCTGATGTGATGGGAGCATGAGAGCACAGAACCGGATTTCTGTAACTGAAAATAATGAAATCATGTTGATGAGTTTGGATAAATTCATCATATGGCGTTGTGGTTTTCCACTGAACTACCTGGACCTTAAATTATGAGGACCATTGGTCCTTCAACTGGATAGGGTAAGATGATGGGATAACCTTGATGGTGTTGTGAAGTGACTATTCTAGTGAACTGAAGCACCTTTATGGATGGACTTCCTGGTACCAACCTCATCCTACTGTAAGGTTCATGTCAAATGGAATCCCATCTTCAACGCCCCGAGTGGGAGGATGCATTGGTCTCCGTAAGTCTCACTAGGTTCCCCTGGGTGGCTATCCCACGTGACTACACAATGAGTTTTACAGCCACAATGACTCTATACGTATTACGTTTAGAATCAATATAAGACTAACCCAACCTTCGGATGAGACTTTAACTCCTTAGCTTCAAGATTCTACATACTCCGGGAAAAAGATACCTGATGACGGGGATGTAACTTTGTCTCCTACACCAGGTTTTTTAATATCATTATGCATTGAAAGTTAAATGGAACCATCCATTTACGTCAGAGCAAACGCCAGACTGGGAGAGGGACCTCTATGGGATCCCAGGAATGGAACACTCTACTGGGTGGACATTGAAGGAGGGAAATTACACGTAACCAGGGAGGGTAAGGACAGGACCATCGATGCTCCAAGCATGATCTCGGCGCTGGGCCTCACGGAAGATCCCGATACGCTCATAGCCTCTGCGGGACTAACCCTGTACAGGTACTCCCACACTTTCACCCCCATCTCCAGCATCAAGGGGGAAGGCGTGAGATTCAACGACGGTAAGTGCGGACCTGAAGGGGAGTTCTGGGTTGGAACCATGGACCTAAAGGAGGAAAGGGACGTGGGAACACTCTACAGGTTCAACGGTGACTTCACTCCCCTTGTTGATCACCTCATAATCTCCAATGGGATGGACTGGTTCAGGAACGTATATTACCTTGTGGACAGTCCGAGGAAGAGGGTTTACGCCTTCAGGGTGAGGGGAGATGAGCTGGAGAGTCTAGGGGCCGCAGTGGAAACCTCAGATTACCCGGGGGTCCCTGACGGGATGGTTGTGGACTCCTCGGGACTCATCTGGGTTGCCCACTACGGAGGGGGACTCATCACGGTTTGGGAGGCGTTCTCCAGGAGGCCAGTCTTGGAGATCAGGACACCTGTAAAGATCGTGACGTCCCTCACCTTTGGGGGTCCTGATCTCAATCAACTTTTCATCACCTCCTCCTCCAGGGCAGGGGAGGATCTTGGGGGTTCGGTGTTCGTCATGGACACGGACTACAGGGGACGCGAGCCCTTCATCTGCAGGGATTTCTCACGGTGAATTCATGGACCTCAGGATCCCCCTAGTGGCGCTGATGGGAACTGTAGTTTCCTGGTACTCCTTCTTCTCCGTGGGAATACTCTCCGCGTCCCAATCCCCCTTCCATTCCCTTATTCTCTCGGCTCTCTTCTACTTCTCTGCGTTCGTTGGTAGGCCTATGGGGGCTTACCTCCTCGGGAGGCTGGGGGATGAACTGGGTAAGAGGTTCTCGCTCTCCCTTGTGTTCCTGTTCCTCTTCGTGGGGGACCTCCTGATTTCCTTGAGATCGCCCCTCCTCATAATTTCGCCAATACTCATTGGCCTCGCCCTGGGCGGTGAGTGGGGAAACGCGTCCGTACTTGTTGCGGAAAGCGCGGAGAGCATGAGGGGTGGATGGACCAGCGTGGTGCAGTTATCCGTTCCCCTGGGTCTGCTCCTCTCGCTCACCGTGATACTCTCCCCACTATCCCTGCTGGTTCCCTCCCTTATCTCAGCGTTTCTGATTCCCGCGATACTGCGCTTACCGGAGCCCAGGGGAAGATTGACGGGAGCCCAGCTAAGCGGTATCAGGTCCTTGATGAAGGGAATCATGATCAAGGCAGGGGAGAGCTCCAACTTCTACCTTTTCACTTCCTTCTCCATTCCGTTCCTGGTGAAGGCCGGATTGGACCTGGGTACCCTCCCCGTGCTTCTGGTGTCGGTCGAGGAGATTTTCCTGATGATACCCATGGGAATAGCTTCTGACCTCATGGGAAGAGGGAAGGTGATAAGGACTGGAATGTTGCTAATGCTGATCTCCTCAGGGCTGTTGAGCGTCTCGGTCCTGGTGAGGAGCCCGGTCCTAGTTTTCGCCTCCTTCCTTCTCTTCGGCGTTGGGGATACCCTGAGCTATGCCCCGCAGGGGGCCTACCTTTCCGAACTTTACAGGGCTGAGGAGAGGGTGATGATGACTGGGCTGGCCTATCAACTCTCTGCCGTCCTGGCGGGAGGAACCTCGATCCTCCTCACGTCCATCTCGCTCTCATTTCTGGGGGAGAGAGGAGGCCTGCTGGCGATACCCCTTCTGTCGTTGATGTATGTAACCATGTCAGTGCTCTCAGTGTAGGACGGTGAAAAGGGTTAATAATGACAATTCACACTTTTACCCATGAAATGGAGACTCCTTTTCCTTCTCCTGAGACTCTTGAGAATATTCAGAAAAAGGTAGAGTAGAGCTTATTTTTACTACTCTACGAAGCAATGATTTTTTACCCTCCTTCACACTACTTATCACATGGAGATCCTTTTACGTGAACTGGGTAAGCAGTTGAATGACCTGACCAAGGAATTTTATGAGAAGGTACTTCCCCCAGTGGACGTGTATGAGCAGGGGAATACTCTCGTCGTGATCGTGGATATGCCCGGTTTCGACAAGTCCAGCATTAACATAAGGCTATCCTCCGACGGAATCCTGAGGGTGGAGGGAAAGAGGGACGTGGAGCAGGCAGGGATAAAACACGTGGCGCAGAGACCCTCGAGGATCATGAGGGAGATCAAGCTACCCGTGAAGGTTCCAAAGGACGCGGAGGTAACGGGAAAGTACGAGAATGGGGTTCTCACGCTCAAGATCCCCATAGAGGGGGCAGCTAAGGTAAAGATAGAGTAACCGTTATTCCAAGAAGGGCTATCAGTATGGATACCACATCGCCCAGGAAAAAGTAGGCAGGGATGGAGGCAGCCACCACCGGTATGCCAATCCATTTCCTCTCCCTTCTTTTGGGCAGGGTTGGTTGCTTCAGCATTCTCTCCTTTATCCCCGCGGAGAAGTAATTGACGTAATCCATGACCTCATCCACGAGCGCCATCCGCATTAACCCCTCCTCCTCCACTAGCCTTACCAGGTTGGGCAGAAAATCGAATTCCGGATCAATCATTCTGCACGTACCCTCCAGAACGGAGGACATCCTGAAATACAGGGCTATCTTCTCCGGTAACCTGAGGGGGAACTTGAAGAATGCCTCGCTTGCGAGCCTGTTAAACTCCTCAAGCTCCAACTGGTCCACCGGAACACCCTTCATCTCCCTTATCATCAAGTCGAACCCCTTGGCCAGAACCTTTCGATCAGCGTAGGGCTGAACTGCGCCCAGCTGATCCAGAACGTTCACCAGCATCAGGGGGTCGCCCCTGCTTATGGTCACGTACATGCGGATCAGCTTCACCCTGGTCTCCCTGTCAATGTAACCTGCCATCCCGAAGTCGTAAAGTATTATGTTCCCGTCCTCATCCACGGAGATGTTTCCGGGGTGCGGGTCAGCGTGAAAATACTCCCCCTTCAGTACTGGGTAAACGAACACCTTGAACACCCTCCAGGCTAGACCCTTTCTATCAAACCTGTTCAGGGCTTCCTGTGAAGTGATCTTCATACCGGGGATGTACTCCATGACCAAGACGTGCTTTGTTGCCTTTATGGTGGTGGGGATCCTGACCCTGAATCCCTCAAGCTCCTCCCTCAACTTCTCGGTGTAGAAGGCCTCCCTCTCGTAGTTAAGCTCCTCAAATATCCTGGAGGAGAACTGCCTGAAGATGAGCTTGAGAGTCTCCACCAGGCTGGAGTCCAAGATCAGCCTGGTCAGGGGAAGGAATCTCCTCATCACTGAGATGTCAGCCTTCAGGATATCCTCAACTCCAGGCCTGTTCACCTTGATGGCTATCTCCTTCCCGTCCTTGCTTATCCCCCTGTGAACCTGTCCCAGACTGGCTGCAGCCAGGGGAGTGGGATCAACTTCCCTGATCACGTCTCCAGCCTCCCTGAAGATCATTTCCTTAACCTGCTCAAAGGGCGCTGGAGGTACCTCGTCCTGAAGCCTCTGTAACTCCCTCATGTACTCCTGGGGGAGGACATCAGCGCGCACGGAGAGAACCTGGCCCAGCTTGATGAAGGTGGGGCCTAACTCTATCATGGTATCCACAAACTTCCTGGCCTCCTCCTCTAGCTCCTCTCTGGGAATGGTCTCGCCTTTCAGTATCCTCCTCCTGAAATCCCTGTACCTCAAGAGCCTGGGCGTCATCTTTCGTAGAATGGTGAAGGTCCTGGAGATAGACACATGTAGATGATTCCATGTTACAATAAAATCTTTATACGATGGGACCTGGCCCAAGCCTGTGACCGCCAATCCTTCACTAGCCCAATTCAGGAGTATCGCGCAAAACTGCACCAGGAAGGGCAGGTTTTTATTTAAGATCCCCATCTATTTCCCATGGAAGTTATAGTTCCCATTCTCACACCCTTCAACCCCGATGGTACCATTAACAGAGAGGCCTTGAAGACCCACGCCCATAACCTCCTAGAGAAGGGGATTGACCTGATCTTCCTGAATGGTACCACTGGACTGGGACCTGCACTTTCCAAGGAGGAAAAGAAAGAAGCCCTGAAAACCCTCTCGGACATCACTGACAGAATCATATTCCAGGTTGGAGAGCTCAACCTGAACCACGTGCTGGAACTGGTGAAGTTCTCATCCGATTACGGAGTGAGGGGAATAGCCTCATACTCCCCCTACTATTTTCCAAGGCTTCCGGAGAAGTGGTTGATCAAGTATTTTCAGACCATTGTCTCCCATTCCTCTCACCCCGTCTACCTTTACAATTACCCGCTGGCCACAGGTTATGACATCTCGGCAGAACTTCTCTCCAGGTCTGGACTTGAATTGGCAGGGGTTAAGGATACTAACCAGGACCTCTCCCACTCCATGAAGTTCAAGTCCACCTTCCCCAAGATGAAGGTGTATAACGGCTCTGATACCCTCGCATTCTATTCCCTCGTTTCGCTTGACGGAACGGTTGCGTCCATGGCCAACTGCCTTCCCACCCTCTTCGTTGAGATGAAGAGGGCCATTTCACAGGGAGACTTGAGGAAGGCCCTGATTCATCAGAGGTTAATAAGCTCCATGGTGGAAATGGCCAGGAAATATGGTCAGTTGGGAGCCCTTTACGTCCTAACGGAGATCACTCAGGGATACTCGGTTGGTAAACCTAGACCTCCCATATTTCCACTTGATGAGGGAGAGGAAAAGGAGCTCAGGAAAGAAGTGGAGAACTTCCTCAAGGGCCTCGGTGTTACAGCTTGAAGACCATGGTAACTTTGGGCGAGATTCTCATAGAGCTCAACGCAGTGACGTCAGGACCTCTCAGGCACGTGAACTACTTCGAAAAGCACGTTGCGGGGAGCGAAGCCAACTACTGCGTGGCCTTCATCAGGCTTGGAAATGGTTGCACCTATATTGGAAGGGTTGGACGCGATGAGTTCGGTTACAACGCCATTGAATGGCTGAGAGGGAAGGGGGTCAACGTTGAGCACGTCAAGCTTGACGAGAATCCCACGGGTTTATTTTTCATTCAGAGGAATTACCCTGTACCACTTCACAGTGAGTCCATCTATTACAGGAAGGGGAGCGCAGGAAGTAAGCTCTCGCCAGAGGACGTGAAGGAGGATGTGGTGAGAGGAGCCGACCTCGTTCATTCCACCGGAATAACCCTAGCTATCTCAAACTCTGCCAGAGATGCCGTGTTCAAGGCATTCTCGCTCAATGAGAGAAGGTCATTCGACACCAACATAAGGCTAAAACTCTGGACTCCCGAGGAGGCAAGGAGCGCGATCATGAAGCTTCTAAGAGATTACCCGGTGAAGTACCTTATCACTGACGTGGACGACTCCAGGATTCTTGTGGGAGAGACTGATCCGGATAGGGCCTCCACTCTCCTGAAGGAATACGCAGAGGTTATCATCATGAAGCAGGGACCCAGGGGAGCTTCCCTTTATCACGATGGGGGCAGGTACTTCTCCCCGGGCTATTCCGTCCCCGTGGAGGACGTGACTGGGGCAGGGGATGCATTAGGAGGAACTTTCCTCTCCCTGGTTGCCTCAGGGTTCTCCTTGGAGAAGGCCCTGGATTACGCCATCGTAAGTTCAACGCTCAACGTAATGATAAGAGGCGATCAGGAGAACCTTCCCGGTCTACCCGAAATAGAGACCTTCCTTAGGGAAATGGATAAAAAGTAAAGCATGCATTCTATTTATGAACCTTAAGGAATTATCCCCGGAATTCAAGGAGATAACAGGGCTGGAGTCGAACACTCAGGTCTTTAAGACATATCTCGCAGGAGACTGGATTTCCACAAAGGAACTGGAGGAGGTCGTGTCCCCCATAGATCTCACAACCTTTGCCAAAGTTCCAAGACTCCCCTACGAGATGGTGGACAGCACCCTTTCCAGGATATCAGAGAAGGGAAAGTGGGAAATCCGTGACCTTCCAGGAGAGAAAAGGCTGAGAATATTCCACGAGATGGCTTCCCTCTTGGACAAGTTCAGAAATGATCTGGTTGAAGTCCTCGTGATAGGTAACGGTAAAACCAGGGCAGCGGCAAACGGTGAGGTGAACGCGTCCATTGAAAGACTGATCAGGGCAGACCTAGACGTGAGGAAACTTTACGGAGAGTACGTGCCAGGGGACTGGAGCAGTGAGAGCCTGGAGACTGAGGCCATAGTGAGGAGGGAACCCCTGGGTGTGGTTCTTGCCATCACTCCCTTCAACTATCCTCTGTTTGATGTGGTGAACAAATTCGTCTACTCCACGGTGGCAGGCAACGCTATCCTCATCAAACCGGCAAGCAAAACTCCTGTCCCTGCCATCCTTTTCGCCAGAATTGCGGAACTGGCCGGATTTCCCAAACATGCCCTAGGAGTTTTAACCATCCCCGGAAAGGATATGGACAGGGTCGTGTCAGATAAGAGAATCGGGGTAATCTCCTTCACCGGAAGCACTGAGACAGGGGAGAGGGTAATCAGGGCAGGTGGAGTGAAGCAGTACGTAATGGAACTGGGAGGAGGGGACTCAGCCATAGTCCTGGATGACGCTGATCCCATCTCTACCGGGCAGAAACTTGTTACTTCAATTACCTCATACAGCGGACAGAGATGCGACTCCATAAAGTTCATCTTCTCTGAGCCCGGAGTGTACGAGAAGCTGAGGCAAACATTGTTGGAGGAACTGGCAAAGATCAAGGTGGGAGATCCCAGGGAGGACGTTAACATGGGGCCCATCATTGATAAGGGAACGGTGGATGAACTGGAGTTCTCAGTGAAGGATGCGCAAGAGAAGGGAGCGAAAATCATCTTCGGGGGTAAAAGGGTGAAGGAAAACTACGTAGAGCCCACCCTGATAGAGGCCTCAAAGGAGGTGGTAAAGAGCCTATACCTCTATCAGAAGGAGGTTTTCCTCTCGGTTGCAGTCCTGGTCAAGGTCAACAACGTGGATGAGGCCATCTCCCTGAGCAACTCAAGGAGATATGGCCTCGATGCCTCGGTGTTCGGAGAGGACATCAACAAGATCAGGAAGGCCATAAGACTGCTTGAAGTGGGGGCCGTTTACATCAACGACTTTCCAAGGCACGGGATAGGGTACTTCCCCTTTGGTGGGAGAAAGGACTCGGGACTGGGAAGGGAAGGGATAGGGTACACCATAGAGCATGTGACGGCCTACAAAACTGTAGTCTATAACTACAAGGGAAAGGGCGTATGGGAGTACATGTGAGAAACCCGGTTAGGTTCGCTCTCTTCCCGTTAAAGTTTCCTTAAATGCACACCATGATTCCACGGGAGTGATCCAACCGCACCTTCAGTCCCGTTGGAATATCCCCCAATTTTCAACAATGATTCCATCATCCTTTATTTATTAACTAAGAATCATAATTATAAAATGTGGAAGTCACATACGAATTTGAAACGAGCAAACCCAGTAACGTGGTTAAGGAGTACCTATCCAATCCGCACAACCTCATGAAGTACGTCCCAAGCTTCAAGAGTCTAAAGGAGACTGAGGAGGGCTGGGAACTTCAGGTCTCATGGATGATAACGGTCACGCTCAGGGTGACAATGCAACAGTCCAGGGACGAGATAACTTACCTCATCAAGAAAACCCAGGGACTTGTGAAGGTAAACTCATACCTGCGCTTCCTCATCCTCCCCACCAGGGACAGGACCGTGGTGAGATTAACCTTCTTTTACAGGGGACCCTTTGAGAGGGTTGCCAAGAGACAGACTGAGGAATTCTATAGAAGGGGCGTGGAAATATTTAAGAGGGATCTGGAATCGATCCCCAGCGAGGAAAGAAGGGAAGAACGGGGAGTTCCTAGCAACGTTAAGCTACTTCTGGGCATGAAGACCCTCCTCTCTAAACAGGTGGGAAAGGATCAGCTAGATGAAATTCTGGAGCAGGCCATGCTCTGGAGCGTGAATTCACAGGTGGTTGTACTCGTCTCGGACGGTTCCAGAAAAGTGGAGTTAAGGTTTAGAAATGGGGACCTTGAGAGCGGTGGAGATTTGTCGGAACTGGGCGACATGATCACGGTAATTGTGAAGGGAGAGAAAGGAGGTTAACCAAATTATCCTAGGTTGCTAACTAGCTCATGGATCCCTTTGAATACCTTGAAAACCTAGATGATCCCAGGACGAAGGAGTTCATTGAGGAGGAGAGCAGGAGGTCCTCCTTCCTTCAGGAGAGGGCGAAGCTCCACTACCAGTCCATCCTTACGAGGCTTGTTGAGGAGAGGCCCATCGCGCTGGTGGGTATAGGAAAGGGACTGGCCATCCTAGTCAGATCTAGAGAGGGAGTTCACGCTGAGATCAACGGAAACGTGGTTAGGAGCGAGAGGGAACAGGATATTTTCAACTCTCTGGAGAAGGTGTGGAACTCGGACCTCGTGAGAATAGGAGTGGGAATTACTGGGTCTGACCAGGGATATTCCCTCCTGGTGGACGAACACGGCCAAGTGATGAGGAGAGTCCAAGGACTAGTTAATCAATTCTTCTATCTGAATGGTAGGTTATGTTACGTTAAAGAGTACAGAACAGAGAGCTCCCCAGACGGTGTACCTCCTGCTGTGGAGAGGATATTCTGCGAGGAGGAGATGCTCCCCTTCTACCCTGGGAGGGGTGAATGGATATCAGTTAAGGCAGAGGGGGATAACATTCTCCTGGTGAGGGGAATAGGTTGGAGCAAGAAGGTGATCTATCGAAACTTCGAGAAAATGGATGAGGGTGATATCACCTCTTACGACATGAACGGAGGAAGAGTACATTACGTCAAAGGAAATTCCCTTGTTCGGGATGGAAAGGAGTTATTCACCCTAGATAGGCCAGTCCTGGACATGAAAGTGATGGATGACGGAATTCTGACCCTTGAGATTAGGAATTACAGAACCTCTCTCGTGAAGTACTCCGAGGAGGGAAGGGAGACCTGGAGTTACACGCGGGATCATATACTTTCCTTTGACGTTGTGGAAAACGAGATCTATGCGCTGGAGACCTCATTCAACAAGTCCTATGCCATTTTCAAGATTAAGGATGGGAAGGTAGAGGTTCTGAAAAGTGGAAGAGAGGAGAAGCTCACAGTGAAGGAGGTATACGTACAGGGAGACGTCCTTCTGCATGGGTTCCTTCTTACCAAGGGTGGAAACAGGGGAGTCGTGGTTTACGGTTACGGTGGTTTCTCAATTCCCTTGTTGCCCAGCTATAATCCTCTCTTTCTCGAGCTAATGGATTCAGGTTACTCCGTCCTGGTCACAAACCTCAGGGGAGGCTTCGAAAATGGGGAGGAATGGCATAAGGCTGGAATGCTCAGGAACAAGATGAACGTGTTCAAGGACTTCTCAGAGTTCCTCCAGGTCGTGAAGATGATGGGAGGGAGAACCATAGCCATGGGTGGAAGTAACGGTGGACTGCTGGTGGGGGCAACCCTCAATCTCTATACCCACCTGGTTGACTGTGGGGTGATAGGGTATCCAGTCCTGGACATGTTGAAATTCCACAGGTATCTGGCGGGGATGTACTGGGTTCCAGAGTACGGAAACCCTGAAACTGACGCTGATTTCCTTCAGTCGTATAGCCCCTACCACAACCTGAAGAAGGGTCTTCCACCTACCCTGGTGTACACGGGGCTAAATGACGATAGGGTCCACCCCATGCACGCACTTAAGTATGTGGCCAAGTCCAGGGAGCTGGGGAACAGGGTTTACCTCTTCGTGAACAGGAGGGCTGGACACAACCTGAGCAGGCCTGAGGCTAGCGCTGAGGAGATGTCCGTGATAGTCTCCTTCGTGGAACAATGTCACTCGCTGGATTCCTCCTTCCAGAACTTCACCATGAAGATGTAGATGGAGAGGGCCCATATGACCGAGATGATGGTAAGTATCAATCCCACGGTGAAGTCCTTTAACGTGAGATACACACCAAAGACTGTGAGGAAAAGGAGCCCGGAGACCACGTAAAGTAACTCCGTTCTTTCCATTCATTCTCACAAAGTCCAATCTATGACGGTCTTTATCTCCCCTGGGATCTTCTCCCTCAGGACCTGTGGAGCCTCCTCAACGCTAACCCTCTTGGTAATCATCCTTTCAAGGATACCTGGATATCTGGACTTCCACTCCATGAGCAGGTTAACCCCACCCTCAAAGTCGGCCTTTGACGCGTTTACGCTTCCAAAGATGAGCACGTTATTCTCTACTAGGGCTGTTACATCATCCGCTGTAAGCTGATATTTTTCCAGTCCCGTTGTCCCGAAAAGGATAACCGCCCCGTTTTTCCTTACTCTGGAAAGGAGCGGTACGATGGCCGAGGGATGACCAGACGTATCCACGAGAAGGTCGGGCTCAAGATCCCCATGTTCCGAGGTGTTAACGAAGGTCGCACCTATCCCCCTGGTGATCTCGCTTTCCACGTTGGAAGGAGGCCTTCTGTTCGCCACTATTACCTGAAACCCCATGCTTCGGAGACCCATGGAGAACAGGAGACCAATGGGACCGCTTCCCAGAACCACAGCCGTTCTACACGAGTAGGTGGAATCGTCGCATCTCCACCACATCCTTCTCTGAAGATATTCCATCTCTGTAAGTGCCTTAACCACATTGGAGAGAGGTTCCAGCAGAACTCCCTCTTCTCCCAGTTCCTTAGGGATCTTCACAAGATATCTTGGGTCCTCAAGGAACTGTTCCCTCATGGTTCCGTGAGCTCCCCTGATCCCTATTTCCGTGAATCTCCCGGTCTCGCAAAAGTCCTGTCTCCCCAGCATACAGTTTAGACACGACCCGCATCCCCTCCTTACCACAGGTACCACCAGGTCTCCGGGACTGAACTCCCCGAAGCCCTTTACCACTTCTCCCAGGGTCTCGTGGCCAAGAACTAGAAAGTCGTATCCTTCAGGAGGTCTGGCAAAGGTGAGCCTACCCGTGACCAGACCCCTATCCGTTCCGCAGAGTCCGTTAAGCTTAGTCCTCACCACTACCTTCCTGTCTACAGATTCCTTCAAAGAGATATCCTTGACCTCAACTCCTTCATTGGGTGGTCTTACAATAATTGCCTTCATAATAGAAATGTCTCCAACTTGGCTTTATCTTTTGGGGGAAACCCGAATGTGGGGCACTTCAACTTTATCACGCCCTTCCCGTAAAGGCCCACTTGCCCATTTCCCTCACATACTCTGCCAGATCTCTCAAACTGTTGAAGGACGCCGTCTGGAGGTGGAGGTACTCATATCTGGCCACGTCCTCCAGCATCTTCTTTCTCAGCTCATCAGCCCTTCTTGAACTGAGAAGGTCCTCCAGCCTGTTTCTGGTGAGGTTACCTATTATTTCCCCGTTAACATCATCCGGGTAGGGCAGGTCACCGTTGGGATATACCGTGATGGCATAACTCGTTAACTTGCTGGGAAGTTCCCCACCCACAGCACGTATAAATCCCCAGGAGTTGTTTAGAGTTGAGCCGTACTTCTTCTTGAGATAGGAGAGAACCTGGAAATACTTCTCCCGGTCTGGGGCCAGCTTAACCTTGGAGTCCGGGTAATCCACTGCAGGCATTAGGAGGATCTTGTAACCGCATTCCCTGACCTTTCTCACCTTCTCCTCAAGCTTATCGATGTTATACCTTGTGACCACGGTCTGAACGTTAACTTTCAGGCTATATTCCCTGAATTTGCAGAGTGTGTCGAATGCCTTTACGTTCCAGTGATACTCGTCAATTGAATAGTGGAGAAAGTCTATCCTCTCGGATAACTTGGTCAGAAAGTCCGGATCGTTCAGCTTGTATCCGTTGGTGGTTAACATCACGTAAAATGAGCCGTCGTGGGCGTACTCTAGGAGTTCTAGGATGTCTGGCCTGGTCGTGGGTTCTCCCCCTTCAAAGGATAAAACCACCACGGTGGACCTCAAATTGTCAATGACTCTCTTGAGCTGTTCAGTACTTGCCTCCTCCAGCGTCCCGGAGTAGTAGGAGGGATTACAGAAGGTGCATCTGAGGTTGCAGTGGGAGGTTACCTTGAACGTGGCGTAGGCGACGCTGTACCATTTCCCAAGAAGCTGAGTGTTTATGAACCACTTTATTGCCTTGAGGTTCCTGTTCAAGGAACCACCCCCATGCTTTCAAAAACCATGAAAATTGTTATGCCAAGAACATTTAAAATCTTATTATCAAAGATTTGATTGAGTAATGAGACTGGAAAGTATATTACTTATTGCGAAGCATTCTTGGTATGAAAATCCAAGAGATTACTCCGTTCGCTCTCTCCTCAAAGGAAAAGGGATCTGCCACCTGGGCCTCCACCATGATTGTGGTGAGGGTAACGACCAGTGATGGTATGGTGGGATATGGAGAGGCCGTGCCTACATTAAGGGTAAAGCCAGTATTCAGCGCAATTCAACAGGTGAGTAAGGGCTATCTGGGAAAGGAGGTGGAAAGCGTTGAGAGAAACTACCACGAATGGTATAAGCAGGACTTCTACCTGAGCAGGTCCTTTGAGTCCGCCACCGCGACCAGTGCACTGGACATTGCGCTCTGGGATCTGGTGGGAAAGGAACTGGGTGCTCCCCTTCATAAGTTACTTGGAGGGAAGTTCAGGGATCATGTGCCCGTTTACGCCAATGGGTGGTATAAGGATTGCGTAACGCCGGAGGACTTCGCCAGGGAGGCAAAGGAAGTGGTGAAGATGGGATACAGGGCCATGAAGTTCGATCCCTTCGGTCCCTATTACGACTGGATAGATGAACGTGGACTTAACCAGGCTGAAGCTAGGGTGAAGGCAGTAAGGGAGGCAGTGGGCGATGAGGTTGAGATCATGATTGAACATCACGGGAGGTTTAACGCCAACTCGGCTATTGAGATCGCAAGAAGACTTGAAAAGTACAGGCCCCTGTTCGCTGAGGAGCCTGTTCATCATGAGGACGTGGAGGGATACAGGAAGTACAGGATGCACTCTAACCTGAAGGTGGCCATGGGTGAAAGGCTTGTGAGCCTGAAGGAGACCCTTCTTTACCTGAAGGAGGGACTGGTGGACGTGTTACAGCCCGATCTAACCAACATTGGGGGAGTTACAGTGGGCAAGAAGGTAGCGTCGCTGGCCGAGGCCTTTGACGTTGAGGTTGCCTTCCACAACGCCTTTGGTTCCATACAGAACGCTGTGTCCATTCAGCTGGCCTCCGTTATTCCCAACCTGCTCCTGCTGGAAAACTTCTACGACTGGTTCCCCCAGTGGAAGAGAGATCTGGTGAAGAATGGAACTCCCGTGGAGATGGGAAGGGTCAGGGTTCCAGAAAGACCTGGAATTGGGGTGGAGGTTGACGAGAAGGTGTTAGAGGAGTTGAAGAGCGATCCCGTGGCACTGGACGTGGTGGAGGAACCCGTGTGGGTTGTGGGAGGGACGTGGAGAAACTACTAGCGTGGAAAGTGAAATGGCCACATTTCGTCATTTCAGTCATGGTTTCAGGTTAAGTGGAGGGAAGCGTTAACGTAGAATGTTTCAAACCTTCCGGTTAATCTCTCAAGGATCTTACCAAGGCCTCCTAATTGCGATCTGTACTCGTTAATTGCCCCAATCTTGGTTTCCCTGTGCTTACATATGTCCACCCTAACCCTTCTCCAGTTTCTAAGTTGAAGCAGTTCTATTTTTCTAGTTCCCCTGGGAAGCCAGATCAGGTAGAACCTTGCCGGGACACCTAACCTCATCACAATCCTTCCCACCTCCGAATGATCTGGATGACCATCGTGGGGAAGGGGTGAATAGACCACCGATGGGTTCCAGGCCCTCATCAGGTCCCTAAGAGCATACTCCACTTCGCCTGCCTTGAGCCTTACATGCGCATCCTCAAATCCCAGGAAGGTTACATCACCTGGTTTTAGCCCGAGCCTGCCCACTGCCCTGTACAGCTCGGATTTCCTGAGCTGGACGAGCTCATTCTTCCCCCTTAAATCCTCACGTGGTGCCCCGTATCTTCCGTCCGTAACCACTGCAACGTGAACTTCGTCACCCCTTCTCACATAACGCAGAATTGATCCCCCACAACACAGGGTTTCATCATCCGGATGAGGCGCGATGACGAGAACCTTCAACTCAATTCCTGTCACGGGATCAAGATAAAAGGGTTTACCTGTTGAAGGACCTGGAGACCCTGCTCACCCTTACCCTGTAGACCACTGCAGAAATGCTCCACACGGCCACGAACACAGACACGATGAAGATGCCCACATAGCCCCACTCCGTCCCTCCATTAACCCATGCAATCCAGCTCCAGATTCCTCCCTGAAGGTCCAGCTCAGATTGAAGGAGGCCCAGAAGCTCCAGTGAACCTATCAGGAAGGCGACCATTACCGAGATCACGGTCATGGTGAGGTTATACCACACCTTTCTGAGGGGGTCTCCAGCGAAGGCCCATCTGTACGCCCCGTTCATGAAGAATCCATCCGTGGAGTCAATGAGTGTCATCCCTCCTGCAAACAGGGCTGGAAACAGGAGGGCATACCACACTGAGACATTGCTGAACAGCCCGGAGGAGGTGGCGGTGATCGCCAGAAGCGCGGTCTCGGAGGCAGTATCAAACCCGAGCCCGAATAGGAAACCTATGGGATAGAGGTAATACTGATTCCTTATTAACGAGAATAGCCTCCTGAAGTACCTTCCCATCAATCCTCTCTTCTGCAGTACGTTCTCCACCCTTTCGTTGTCCACCTCTCCCCTCATCATTCCCTTGTACAGTTGATATATTTCTAGGGCAACGAAGAAGTTCAGGAAACCCAGCAGGTAGAGAACTCCCCCGCTCACGGAAGTTCCCACAATGGAACCTATCCTCTCCAGACTAGGTATGCTTCCCTCCACCAGTCGCGTGGTGAGCACTAGTCCTAGGGAGAGGAGGAAGACCACAGTGGAGTGCCCCAGGGAAAAGAACGTTCCCACCAGTAGTGAGCTCTTTCCCTCCTGCGTCAGCTTCCTCACGGAGTTGTCTATTGCTGCAAGGTGATCTGCATCCACCGCGTGCCTCAATCCGAGGAAGAACGCGAGAACTCCCAGCGAGAAAAAGGAGACAGAGGATGATCTTGCCTCCTGCGAAATCCTTACAAGTTCAAAAAACAGGATCGCGATCACGGTCAGGTTCAGGACGTAAAATACACCAATTTTACTCCTGATCATGTGGCTGGATAGCCTATCCATATTAAAAGGATTTCGCTACGGAGAGGTGGTAAGACCTGCTCATCAGGGATGAAAGCAAGTTACGACGTTTTGAAATGATGGACTGTCAAATTCCTTTCCAGGTGGGATTCCTTGAGAAGGCAACAGCTCCAGGACGTCAGTATACTCCCGGAAGGGAAAATGTCTTGGCCATCTTATTGATGGACTCAATTTCTGCCAGAGCCACCTTGTCCCAGGAGGAATAAATTTCAGGGAAGATGACGTTGACCTCTCCTTGCTTCAAGCAGAGGGATGCCATACCGGTTAAATTGTCCTCTTCCACAGTGCTGACACCCTTAACTCCCTGATATACCTCCCTTATGGCGGGCGTATCATATGCAACCACGGGAGTGTTCAGAGCCAGCGATTCCAGTACCACAAGGGAGAAACTGTCGTAATGGGAGGGGTACAAAGTGAACTGTGCTCCGGCAACCATCTCATACAGATCCCTCCCTGTCTTGAAGCCCAGATACTCCACGTTAACGTTGAGCCTTTGAATAAGTCTCATGAAATCCTCCTCATCCTTCTCGTCCAGGAATTGACCCATGACATATAGCCTCATGTCTCTGCGCTCATTCACCTTTTTCCAGATGAGGGGGACATCAAAAAGTCCCTTCTCCGGGATCAATCTGGTGAAGTAAACGGCATAATCCTCCTTTTCCCTTCTGAATCTCCTGATGCCAGGGTCTATGGCGTTTCCAGGAATTGTGACGTCGTACGGAATTAAGCCATTCAGACCTGAATAGGCGAGGGGTACCCTACTCACGGAGATGGTGAAGTTCAACTTTCTTGCCCTTATCAGGGATAACCAGGTTCTCTCCTCCCTCCTCGATTCCTGCACGGCCCTCTGGAATCGATCAAGCGCCCTTCCCGTGGGACCTCTAAACTTGATCCTGAAGAGGGTGGAGAGATCCCTATAGAACGGCTCCAGTTGAAGCTGGACTCCCACTGGAGAACTTGTCAGCTTTGAGGCCAGCTCCACATTTTCCCCCGAGTTGCTGTAAACGAGGGCCATGTCATACTTATCGCGGTTCAATCGTTGTGTGAACTCCTCCTCCGAGCTGGCCTCCCTCACGGCATCCAAGGAACTCCATGCCCCCAGATCCCTCAGGATGGAGAGGAGCTCATCCCTGTGCCCATTCAGGGCCAGCCTCACGTTCCTCAGGGAGGGCACGATATCCATGTCCAGATAAGAGGGCAGTCTCCTCATCATCTCTAGGTTTCTCTGATATCCACCGCTGTGTTCCACGAGGCCGAAGTCCACGATCGCGAGAACTTTCAAGTTAGAAAAGTAGAGCAAAAAAGGGTATAAAAGATGAGCAGAGGATCACTCAATCCAGATCCTAGATACCTCCTGAATCCTGTCGAAGTCGGAATCCTCCGTTAGTATTCTCTTTATGGAGTTATTCAGCATCACCGCCACGTTAGTACTTAGGTAAAGTTTTTATCTTGGTATTACTAATATAGAATGTGGAGGAATTAGAGAAGGCTTACAGGGAGGAAAAGAATGCTAGGATAAGGCAGAGAATACTGGGGGTGAAGATGTACCTCGTGGACGGGTTCAGGGAGTACAGGGTGGCCGAGGTCCTCGGGGTTTCGTACTCAACGGTGAAGAAGTGGGTCGCGAAGTACAAGAGGGGAGGGGTCGGAGCGTTGAGGGATAGGCCAAGGTCGGGTAGGCCCAGGAAGTACTCCAGCGAGGAGGTGAAGAAGGTGCTGGAGACAAGTCCCAGGGAGCTGGGATACAACCTGGAGGGGTGGACCATGAGGGCGCTGAACGCTGAGCTGAGGAAGAGGGGGATAGTTTACAATAGGTATCACCTTTACAGGGTAGTGCACCAGCTGGGGTACGGTTTCGTGACGCCCAGGCCGGTGAACGCCAGGGCCGAGGTGGAGAAGCACCGCGATTTTAAAAAAAGTGAAGGAACTGATGGGACGCAGGATAGCGTTCTTCGATGAGACAAGGGTGGTGGTGGGCACCACGGTGAGGAGGTGCCTCGCCAGGAGGGGTTCCAGGCCCAGGATCAGGGTGAACCTGGGCTTCCAGCACTTCTACGTCTTCCTCGCCCTTGACGCCATTTCAAGGAAGGTGCTGTACACCCTCTACAACTCCCTCTCCAGCAAGAACATGAAGAGCTTCGTTTACAGGATGGAGAGGAAGTGGGGCAGGGAGACCAAGTACCTCGTCCTTGACAACCACTCCTCCCACAAGACGGGGGCTATCCTGGACCTGTTCAGGAGAAGGGGAGTGAGACCCGTTTTCACCCCAAAGTACTCGCCAGAGCTAAACCCTGTGGAGAGGATCTTCAAGGACCTGAAGTTCCACCTTGCGAACAGGTTCTTCAACAACGTGGAGGAGGCAAGGGAGGAGGTGAGGAGGTTCTTCGAGGAACATCACGATCAGTTTAATCTTGATGTGGTCCAATATCTGGATTTAGATGAAATAGAGGTAGAAAACAATGGATAAAAACTTCCACAAAGTACTAGTGAAGGGCATCGGAGGGAGGAATGGAGTACCTTAGCATTATTCCCTTACCCACCTCGTACTCCCTCAGGGTAATGGGGAGCAGGGTCACATAGGGTAGAACGAGCTGATCCAGGAACTCCACGGTGTCGCTAAAGTCAACCTGATACTTTTTCCTTGAGACGTAAATAACCTCATCCAGCACAAGCGCGTCCAGGGCAAGACTCTCGCTGGACAGAAGTTTCAGATAGAACCTCTTTACCGGATCCACATTTAGGTTAAGATATACGAGAAAGTTTGCGTCCAGAAATATCAATCTTGGAACTCCTCTTCCAGGGAGAGACCCTTCAGGTCTCCCAGTTGTGCCTTCCTTGCGTAGGCTATCTTCCTGCCATGTTCCTCAAATTTCCTCTCAAGTTCCTTAAAGTCAACGTTCCTCTCCCTCTCCAGAATTATTTTTCCGTCCTCGACCCTCAGTTCGAGGGTGTCACCCTCATTGATTCCCAGGAGATCCCTCACACTCTTGGGGATTATCAAGTACCCCTTCTTCCCCACTTCCACCCTGATGGTCAAACTGGCTTCACTAGGGTTTAGCTGGTCAAACTGCGCTAAAAATGTTTCGTGTCGAGAGACCTGGGGATTGGCAGGCAGGATGTAACCCGGTTTTTACCTTGAAAGATATGCGACGGCAAAACTTTGCGGAAAGCCCCTGCGCACCAGGCAAAAACCAGTTTAGAGCCTTAACCACCACTCCACCAAGTAACGGGCTATTCTCATGAAGTGATCCTCCCTTTTCTCCACCTCTCTCGTCAAGCCGGGATCACCACCATACGTCCTGATCCACTCTTCAACCATTCTCGCGTTAACCTCCACATGAAACTGAAGGCCCAGAGCACGCCTGAAATAGAAGGCCTGGAAGTATCGGTTACTGTATGCCAGAAGCTCTGATCCCTCAGGAAGAGAAAAGGTGTCCCCATGCCACTGAAAAACCTCAACCTCGTGCAGTTCCGCCAGTCTTCCCGTGAACCTCACCTTTCCAACACCAACTTCCGGGCCTAGACCACCCTTCACAACTGTGCCACCCAGCGCGTGGGAAAGTAGTTGGGCCCCAAGGCATATCCCTAGAACTCTCTTATTCTCCTTGATGGCCTTCCTGATCAGTTCGAGTTCAACCCTGAGCTGGGGATACTTCTCCATCTCGTATACCCCCATGGGTCCTCCCAGTATTATCAGTCCGTCGAACCTTTCCCCACCCGTCAGGTTTTCCGCGCTCATCGTGATCATATCTATCCCCGATCCCAGAAACTGTTTTAAAGTGCCTAATCCTTCAACCGGATGATTTTGTATCACGATGTACGTAGGCATGTGACGTTCATGGCCCACGCATTAATATCTGTAAACGCATTATCGCTGAACTCTTTTCAATCTTGAACTAAGGAGTCAGGTCTATGGCTAAACATTGCGTATGAATTGCTTAACAAGATTGGAAATCTAAAGCCTCCATCATTTACCAGATCTAGCGTAAAGCCTTTCCTTAACTGAGCGATTTCAGTTCCTCTTTAAGTCTCTCGGCCAGGAGTTCAACCTCCCTCTCCCTGATATCTGAAAAATATTTCTCCACAAGTTCGGGAATCTGGCTCACCACCTCCACTAGATCCGCTTTCACGTCCTCCTTTCTCCTATATCTAGAGAAATCAGGCTCGAAGCCGTTGTATTGATATTCGTGAAGATCCAGTGCCTTCTCAACTAAAATATCAATGTTTATCCCAATTCTCTTAAAATAATTTGACAGCATCTTCATTGAGTGGGTGGGAACCAGGTGCCCTTTCGTCCTCAGCCAAGCCTTCTCCTCGTTACTGCCCAGTTCTATCAGTTTGCCCTCATACCTGACCACAAGCGCAGAGAGAAGTGACTTCACCGAAGAGAACGCCTTTCCTGCCGAATTCCTTGTAATCCCCTTCTTAAAGAGGTCAATGGCTAAAATGGAATCGTTAATAGCCTCAATGACCCTAGCTAGAACGTAACTTTCATCGACATTTACTAAATCTCTCTCCACGAATTATAATTCCAGTTTAAGTTTAAAAACCTGTAAGAGATGTGTTATGGCCATTCAGGTATCCATTGCAAATTGTAATTAGTTAATCTACGTAAGACGATCAAAATTAATCTAACATTTTCAGTAATACTTTAAGGGGAACACGATGTCATACCATGAGCAAGGTAACCATAGAATCGCGATATCAACCCCTTCTGGAGTTGATTCGCATCGTGTTCGACCCCGTATTTTCTACACCGGCTCATAAACCTGTTGAGGAGGTAGAGGAGTTCGCGATGTGGGAGGCAGAGGAGGTAAGCCCGAGGTACGAGAGGGGTAAGAAACTGAAGAGGAGGGGATACCCTACATTACCGTGTATTTAAGGAGCCTTTAACGTGATATACGCAACAAACCGAACTAGGCCCAGGATAAGGTTTGATGAAACAACCTGCGATGGAACCTTACGTTTTGCTTTTTAGGAGTTTTAACTACAATATAATACAATGAATCCAAAAAGAATTTTCGACTTAACCGTAACCCTCCAACCCTTCATGCCTGTATGGCCCACCAATCCCATGGTAGAGATAAGGCCAGTCGGGATAATGAGTAGGGACGGATATAACGTGGAAACAATCTCCTTTGCCACACACACTGGAACACATATAGATGCTCCCTATCATTTCGACGAGTATGGCGTTACGGTGGACAGGATTGACCTAAATATCCTGGTGAACAGGGGCTACTGCATCTCTCCCAAGATAAAGGGTAAGGAGATCACCGCAGAGGCGCTGAAGGAGGTATGGAAGCCTGAATATGACGGAAAGACTATCCTCATAAGGACGGGATGGGACAAGAAGAGGGCCTTCACCAGGGAGTTCCTCTATGACTTTCCCGGACTATCGCTTGATGGGGCAGAATTCATCATGTCGCGAGGAGTTAAGCTGGTAGGTATAGACACTCTGGGAATTGAGCCATACGATCACACGGACTTCAGGGTACACAAGAAACTTCTAAGCAGTGGAGTTATAGTGATTGAAGACTTAGCTAACCTAGAACAACTGGAAATTGGAAAGGAGTATACGATAGTGGCGCTACCAATAAAAATAGGGAAGGGGAGCGGAGCCATGGCTAGGGTAATTGCTGTTGAAGAGTAACTTGGGGAATTGTTGTGTAGGGAACCTTTAACGTGGAATGCGTAACGTACCTGAATAGACCTTCTCAAGAATCATCAAATCCGAAGAGATCTGATTGTCATTACTTATTTTAAAATCCTCAGATTTTAAAAAGCAATCCTAGAAAATGCTCATAAACAAATCATTTTAAACTAGTTCTCGAAACTTTCGATATGAAGCTGAAGGTAGGTGATCAGGCTCCGGATTTCGAGGGCGTAAACGAGAAGGGGGAGAAGGTAAGACTCTCGGACTTCAGGGGCAAGTATGTTGTTCTATATTTCTACCCCAAGGACGACACTCCGGGATGCAGGGCGGAGGCTCTGAGCTTCAAGGAGAACTGGGACGAGATCCTGAAGAGAGGGGCCGTGGCGATGGGGGTGAGCGGAGACTCACCCGAATCCCACGTGAGATTTAAGGAGAAGTACGGTCTTCCCTTCACCCTGATCAGCGATGAGGGAGATAGAATAAGGGAGCTCTACGGAGCCAAGGGGCTTCTAATTCCCGGGAGAGTAACCTTCGTGATTGATCCGGAGGGAAAGATAAGGTTGATCTATTCCTCGCAGATGAATCCAACCTCCCACGTTAAGGAGGCCCTGAAGGTTATCCCTCCCACTCCACTCACGTGAGGGTTAGGCCAGAAAATTGGTAATGATATTAATCGAAACAGAAACCTTAATTTAGTCAGCCTTCAAGATTGACTTATGAGAACCGATATTCTCGTGTTTCTGGCCTACAAGTATGCCAAGGACGGCAAGAAGGAAGTGATCTGCAGGGAGATGGCGGACAGGAGGTTTGTGATCGTGTCCAGTAAAAAGACCACCGACCTGCTCCTTTACTTGATCTCAAGGAATATTGGCCTTGAATCAGTGATGTACGTTGTGGACTCCAACACTCACGTTTCCTTCTCCAAGGCGGAGGACCTTAACGCGTTAATAAGGGAGATCTCCATGACCATGTATGACGACGACAATAAGACCTTCCTGCAGAGACTGGAGGATGACGGATCCTTCTTCTTCATAACCGAGCGGAACGGAATATACGTTCTCAAGAGACTTGAGTCAGAGGATTTCTTCAAGATGTGCACTGGAGAGGAGAAGGGAGGATCTCATCCCCATGTATAGGAAAAAGTGTTTTTCATGATGGTGGATATCCAGCACGTTGGGATCAGGGGATACGAGAGGGACCTTGGACTGGATCTGGTCCTTCTCAATCCGTCCTACAGGCTGGGATGCCAGTGTTGCGTGGATGGGTTTTACCAGCAGTACCTCTGGTCCAAGGGAAGAAAGGGGTTCATTCAGCTGGGTATTTACAATCCGCGTTGCAGAGTACCGGTGGAGGTTGAACTTGAGAGGCAGATCAGCAAGGGAATTGCGGGAGTGGTTCTGAACCCGGCAAATCACGGATATGCCCTGAAGGAGGCTAAGAGGGTCGTGGATTACGTGAACAGGAGGAAACTTAACATATATCTCTACACCAGGACCCTCGGCCTGGAGGAGCTGGAGACACTGAACGACGGACTGGACGTGAACTTAATAATTTTGGATCCCAGGAATGAGATCTCTCCGCTGTTCCGCGAGACAAACGTTTACGTTAATGTAAGGGACTATACGGGAGATGTTTCTAGGAGGAGGGCTATCCTTGGCACATTTTACCCTTACGAGAGAGAGGAGAAGGCAAAGGAGTTACTATTTAGGTTTGGATGGACGTTCAATAACCTGCTTGAACTCGTTCAACCCTGGCTTAATGATGTAACCGACTGGTAGACAGGATCTTTCACGTCAAAACCTTTTCCCAGTTATCCCTTCAACCTAGTTTCCCTGGCCCTCCTCAACTCCTCCATCATGTTCATTATCTCGTTGAAGGGTGTCAGGGCCTCCAGGTGAACCCTGCCGTCGGATACTATTTTCATCGCCTCGGGATATATCTCGTTCAGCCTCCTCAACGCGAATCCCTTATCAGTGATGAGCCCCAGACCGAAGTTAATGTGCCTGGCCTCGTCCTCTATGATGCGCTTTATCCCCCTCGTGAACTGGGTCAAACCGTACCTCTCTCCCATACTTCTCAGAATGTTTAGCCCTGTGGTTGCAAGAATGCCCTCCGTAACTAGATGGAACCTGGTCACTATCCTCTGGATGTCACCGCTCTCAAAGTCCTTGGTCAGCTCATCAAAGAACGTGATGTATGAACCTGGTAGTTCAATCTCCGAGAGTGGTTCATCCCTGAAATAGCTATCAAAGAAGTCGAAATGTTCAAGCTCCTCCTGATACTGCTGTGGCGAGTATCCCCTCACGTTGCCCACGAACTTCATGGAGAGGGGTCTCAGAATACTCCATCTTGCCATATACTTTTTGGGATAAAAATGGGCTGATAAATACCTTATACCAAATCTAACTTCTTCAGGAATTTGATTCCAGTTAGAGTCCATATAGATAAGTCATTAATATAAGCTAAAAACTTTTTTATAAAAATAATTAAAATGAGTCATGCGACCATGAGCCATGTTTAATGAAGAGACCATTCAAATCGTAAAGTGTTCAATGACCACGTTATCGCCTAGAAATGGGCAATTAAATACATTTAAAGTACTCAATTCAAATCATCAATTGTCTATTTTCACACTGCATTTATGTAAAGCTTATAAAATGTATATAAAGTTAAACAACAATATAGAGATATGTTTTTAAATGTACCCAAGAGAAGTAGGGCATGTCTCTCACGGTGAGCGTGAATGGTAAAGTATACTCTGCCGATCCCGGGGAGACCATCATTAGCGTACTGAAGAGGAACAACATCTACGTCCCCCACGTCTGCTTCAATGAGGGACTCGTTCCCCTGGAGAGCTGTGACACGTGCCTAGTGCAGGTTAATGGGGAATTGAAGAGGGCCTGTTCCACTAAGGTTGAGGAGGGGATGAGGATAACCACCAGTGACGAAGTCTCCAGAAAAATGAGGAGGGAGGCTATCTCCAGGATACTTCGTTATCACAAGCTGTACTGTACGGTCTGCGAAAACAATAACGGGGATTGTGCCCTGCATGAGGCGGTTATAAAGGAGAGAGTATTTCATCAGAGGTACACGGAGAAACCCTATTCCCTGGATGATACGGGTCCCTTCTACGTTTACGATCCTGCACAATGCATCCTTTGTGGGAGATGCGTTGAGGCATGTCAGGACTTTGCCGTGAACGAGGTGATCTGGATAGACTGGAGCCTGAACCCTCCCAGAGTGGTGTGGGATCGTGGAAATCCAATTGGGAATTCCTCTTGCGTAAATTGCGGGACCTGCGTCACGGTCTGCCCTGTCAACGCGCTAATGGAGAAGGGAATGCTGGGTGAGGCTGGACTCTTCACGTGGATCAACCCTGAGCTCAAGAGGAAGACCATTGAGGCAGTGGGTAAGGCGGAGGACAACTTCAGCCTGCTCATGACGGTGAGTGAGCTGGAATCCAAGGCCAGGCAATCACAGATCAAGAGGACCAAAACCGTATGCACCTACTGCGGAGTTGGCTGTTCCTTTGAGGTGTGGACTAAGGGCAGGAAAATACTGAAAGTGGAACCCAAACCTGAATCCCCCGCCAACGGGATCCTGACCTGCGTTAAGGGTAAGTTCGGGTGGGACTTCGTTAACAGTCCGGACAGGATAACCAAACCGCTGATAAGGGAGGGAGATCACTTCAGGGAGGCCAGCTGGGATGAGGCAATTCAGCTGGTTGCAAAGAAGTTCAAGGAGATCAGGGAGAGATATGGACCTGACTCCATGGGCTTCATCGCCTCAGATAAGATGACAAACGAGGAGGCTTACCTCCTGCAGAAGCTGGCGAGGGCCGTGATAGGCACCAACAACGTGGATAACTCCTCGAGGTACTGTCAGTCCCCCGCGACGGTGGGGTTGTGGAGGACCGTGGGCATTGGAGGAGATTCCGGGACAATAAGGGACATAGAGAGCGCAGATCTTATCTTGATAGTGGGCCATAACACCACTGAGAGTCATCCCGTAGTGGGGAGCAAGGTCAAGAGGGCGCAGAAGATCAGGGGAGCTAAGATTGCCGTGATAGACGTTAGGAAACACGAAATGGCGGAGAGGGCAGACCTATTCATCAGACCAAAGCCCGGTACCGACGCAGCGGTATTGGCAGGTGTGGCCAAGTATATACTGGATCGGGATTGGGTAAATCATGAGTTCCTCAAGAGGGTGAACGGTTTAGACGAGTTCAAGGAGACGATTAAGGGCTTTACCCTGGACTACGTGGAGAGCGTGACTGGAGTTCCCAGGGAGCAGATAATCAGGCTGGCGGAGATGATACATGAGGCAAAGGGAGTAGCGGTCCTGTGGGGAATGGGCGTGACCCAGCACCTGGGTGGAGCTGATACGTCCACCATCATATCTGATCTCCTCCTTCTCACCGGTAATTACGGGAGGCCAGGGACTGGTGCATTCCCCATGAGGGGTCATAACAACGTTCAGGGAGTGAGCGACTTCGGTTGTCTACCTAACTACATGGTGGGATATCAGAAAATGGAGGAAAGCGTGATGTCCAAGTTTGAGGATGCTTGGATGACTACGCTGAACAGGAAGCCAGCACTCCAGATACCTCAGATGATAGAGGGAGTTCTGGAGGGAAAGATTCACGCGCTCTACGTTGTGGGAGAGGACACTGTGACGGTGGATTGCGGGACTCCCCTGACCAGGAAGGCACTTGAAAACGTGGACTTCCTTGTGGTGCAGGATATGTTCATGACCGAGACGGCTAAGCTGGCTGACGTCATACTTCCGGCCGCAGCCAGCCTTGAGAAGGATGGAACGTTCGTCAACACCGAGAGAAGGATACAGAGGATATACAAGGCCATGGATCCCCTAGGAGAGTCCAAACCGGATTGGGAAATAATCCAGATGATAGCCAATGCAATGGGGGCAAACTGGACCTATCATCATCCATCGGAGATCATGGATGAAATAGCCAGGTTGACTCCCGTGTTTGCCGGCGTCTCCTACTCCCGACTGGAGGGTTTCAACAGTTTGGTGTGGCCTGTAAATGAGGACGGCACAGACACTCCTCTTCTTTACATGAACTCCTTCGCGACTCCTGATGGCAAGGCTGTCCTCTACTCGTTGGAATGGAAACCCAGGCCTCTGAAGGATGAGGTACACTCCATAGTGGTCAACACTGGTAGGGTCCTGGAACACTTTCACGGTGGTACCATGACGGGAAGGGTTGAAGGGCTCAGAAGAAAGTTCCCAGAAACGTTCGTGGAGATATCCAAGGAGCTGGCGGAGAGATACTCCATAAGGAACGGGGATCTGGTGCTCGTGAAGTCAAAGTTTGGCGGGGAAATCAAGGCAAGGGCGCTGGTGAGCGAGAGGGTCACAGGAGAGGAAGTGTTTATACCTCTTTTCGCCTCTGAACCCTCTAAGGGAGTGAATAACCTGACGGGGCAGGAGTTTGACAAGGCCTCCGGAACTCCGGGCTATAAGGATACGCCGGTAATGATAGAGAAACTGGCCAGTGGAAGCGGTACCCCTCTACCAAGAGATAACTGGAGATTCCACGTTCAGGAAAGAAAGAGACAGGTGGGAATTGAGGTGACCAAGAAATGGATGAGAGAGGAGTTCAAGCCCTTGACAGAGTGATGGCTCAGCTCCAGGAGAGCGGAGAGGCCCTGGAGCAGTTCCTGAGGTTAGTGAACGCCCTGAACAGATCGGGTATCCTCCCGTTCCTGACAGGGCTGGCAGAGAACCTCGATGTGACCATCTCCTCCTTAACGGAGCAGAACACAGGACTGATCAGAACATTGAACGTGATATATGCGGTCCTTAACGGGGATGAGGAGGTGGAAGACGTACCCCTCACCAAGATATTGCAGGAGTTCAATGACCCTGATGTCAGGAGAGGACTACTACTTCTACTGAAGATACTTCGGGCGATAGGCAGTGCAAGTAAGCAGGGTTAACCTGGTCAAGGTGAGGGATGGGCATCAAGAGGTGGACGAGGATTACGTTGCAGTGGAGGAACCGCTGGACATAACGATATGCAACCAGGAGTGCAGGACCTTCGCCATAGTAATGCGAACTCCTGGGAATGACCAGGAGCTGAGCCTGGGATTCCTCTACTCCGAGGGGGTTATTGACTCCCTAGACGACGTGATCAAGGTCAAGCAGGAATTGAACAGAATTGAGATATATCTAAGGGACGTGAAAAAGATAGAATCCCGTCAAATTGTGGTGAATTCCAGCTGTGGAGTGTGCGGGAGGGCTCTCCTCTACACTCTGGACATTTTATCAACCAGTACCACTGTGAGCAGGGACGTTATAGTTTCCCTCCCCGACAAGTTAAGGGAGAAACAGAACGTCTTTAATGTGACGGGAGGTCTCCACGCTGCTGGGCTCTTCACGAGAGATGGAGAACTGCAGTTCCTATTTGAGGACGTGGGGAGGCATAACGCCGTGGACAAGATTGTGGGAAAACTTATCATGGAGAGGAAGCTACCAGCCAGTTCAAGCATTCTTCAGGTAAGTGGAAGGCTTGGGTATGAAATAGTCAGCAAGGCGATAATGGCTGGAATTCCCGTGATAAGCGGAATCTCGGCCCCAACAAGTTATGCTGTGAGAATAGCAGAAAGCTCCGGGGCAACACTGATAGGTTTCGTGAGAGGAAAAAGTTTTAACGTGTACTCCCATCCCGAGAGGATATCTTAACTCTTCAGGCCAACCTCCTTGGCCTCTGCCTCAGACTGGCTTTCTCTCCAGGGCTCCGCCTTACTCGTGAACTTCACCTCGCTCTTCCTCCCGGCCAGCCTCTTGGCAACCTCCTGGGCGAAGTTAAGATCGTATAGCCTAGAGAACATTATCCTCTGCGCGGCAGGACTGCCAGCCCCGTGAACTGACTCTATCTGGAATGCTACTCCCATGCTCACGTTCTCCACTAGCCTGACCATCCTCAGCCTGTCCTCAGCGGTGAAGTCCTCCGCCCCCTGAAGGTACCTGGAAATGTACTCTTTCAGCTTGGGGTTCTTAAGGTCCCACTCGCTGGGGGCAGTTCCTACTATTCCTCCAGCAAGGTCTATGGAAAGCTGTGCAATCTGGGATGGGAACCTCGCTACCAGATGCTTTGTGACGTTGGCATGCATGGGGTTCACCCACCAGCAGTTGTCGCACATCTTCACGGCGTTCAGACTTGCAGCTATCCCTGCGGAATACATTGTCTCAGTCAGGAAGATCATCTCTGTGAGCTTATCCTGAACGTGAGAGGCTCTGTCGACTCCAATCTGCTTCGCCAGATCTGCGCTTGCCCCTATGATCACGTCTCCCAGTCCAGCCTTGCAACCACCATATCCCTGCCTGTGATAGGCGGAAAATATCTCCACGAGGGTGCCCGTGTACTCCCACTCCCCAGCTAGGAAAACCCTGTTCATGGGAACGAACACGTTATCGAAGATCACCAACCCCTCATGGTTGTAGAAGTAAGGAAGCCCATCTATCTCCCCTTCTTCCATTCTCCTGGCATCGTTTAACTGCCTTCCCACAACTATCTTCACTCCCTCGGTGTCCGTGGGAATTGCAAAGGCAACGGCGTAATCCTTGTCCTCAGGTCCCATAGCCCTGGTCGGTAGCACGACCATCTCCTCGGTTGCAGCAACGCCCGTTATGTTGGCTTTGGCTCCTGACACGTATATTCCATCCTTTGTGACCTCGGTTATCCTGAGATAGGCGTTCTTGTTGGGTTGCTGACTTGGTTTTAGATTCCTAACGCCCTTAGCATCGGTCATGGCTCCAGCCAAGGCTAGATCGTTTTTCTGAACGTACTTGAGGTACTCCACAAACCTGTCCCTTACCTCAGTCTTCCCCTTCTTGGCCATCATTGTGGTCACAATATGAAGGGTGTTCAGGGAATCCCATCCCACACATCTCTGGAAACATGCGCCCGTCTTATGGCTCAGCTTCCTAAGTAACTTGACCTTAGCGGCCAAGTCATCCGGAGACCTGTGAATGTGATTGAACCTGTTGATCTCCTCCTCAAGGTAGGGACTCCATGCCCTACCTAGCTCCTTAGTATCCTCCTCCCAGGCAGCGTCAAAGGTAGCCTTAAAGGACATAACGGAGGGCTTAAGGAAGGGATGCTTTGTCACGTCCTTGACTTCCCTACCCATCACGTAAATCTCAACCTTGGACCTATTACTTATGGATTGAAGGTATTGTTCTCCTGTCCTGACGACCATACAGGTTAGTAGTGTTTAAAGTTTTTAAAGTTTAGTATAATGTTCTTTTAACTGAAACTCAAAGGTTCACTGTAGACGCTCCAGTTCCCTGAGCGCTGAAACCACCTGGGCGTGAACGAAAACCTGTGGGAAGTTTCCGGTGAATTCCATGGTAGAGGTATCGAGGTGCTCCCCCAGCAGATGAAGGGTACCAGATACCTTATCCAGCCTTTCCAAGATGTCCTTGGCCTTCCTTGTCTCGCCCAGCCTTATGTAAACCCTGGCCAGCCAAAGCGTGGTGAGAAGGAAGGGATGTTTCGCCTCCCCCATGAAGTCCGATAAATACCTCTTCACAAAACCGTCCTTAACTAGGTCCTTCTCTATCCTCTGAAGAGTGTTGAGAAACAACTTATCATTTACATCAACGAATCCGTAAAGAGACGCGGACAGGATGGAGGCATCCACTTCTGTGCTTCCTGCGTATCTGGGGAAGTACTCTCCCGAATTTTCAAATATCCAGGATCGCAATTCCTCCCTTCTCTCCTTCCAAGGGTCGTTCATACCCAGGGCATTCATAATCCTCCCCGCCCTGTCCATTGCAACCCACATCATTATCTTGGAGTGAATATAGTGCCTTGGCTCTCCCCTGTCCTCCCATATACCAGAGTCCTTCATTCTCCAGTTCTCTGCCTCCCAGTCAGCAAGATAGGTAATCTTCTCCAGGGAGTCGTAGATGTAAACCCTGTCCCCCGTTCTCTCAAAGTATTTATATAGGGAGGCCATGAAGAAGCCCTCCACGTCAAGCTGAACCTGAGTTGACGCTCCGTTTCCCACTCTCACAGGCCTGGAGTTCCTGAAACCAGAGAGCCAGGGAAGTCTTTTCTCCGGTGGAGGGATTGTACCCTCCACGGTATAGAGCGGGTAAAAGAAGGGTTTAGACGAGAAATTGATCAGGGAGAGCAGGAAGTTAATTATGTCCCTGGCCTTAACCACGTAATCGGCGTCAAGGAGAGCCTCAGCTATTATGGAGGAGTCCCTGATCCACGCGAAGCGATAGTCCCAGTTCCTTGAGTCACCCACTACCTCAGGTAGGGAGGTGGTTGGCGACGCTATGGGTCCACCGGAAGGAGCGTAAATTGAACCCAGGAGGACTGCCACCGAGGTGGTGTAGAGTTCCCTTAGATATTCCTTGGACGCCGGTAAGGATCTCCTCCAGTACTCAACGGTCTTCTCAAAGGGCCTGGAGAAGTCAAGGGAAAGTCTAGAGGTTCTTTCACTCATTGGACCGTGCTTGGCATCGGAGGAGTAATTTACCACCAGGTATCCCCTTCCCCTGGAGAACCTCCATACATCATCGCTCTCCACCTCCACCTCTCCGTCATACTCGTAAAGGAAGGCCACGCAATCCCTTCCCCTGGGATTGATCCTTCTGTTCCCATCTGGAACGGGTCTATATAAACCGTAGTAGAAGATCGGGTTGAACACAACCTTGAAGGGGAATTCGCTTTCAACCTTCCTGATGATAATTGTCTCCCCTATGGGGATGAGGTCCTGAATCACCATTTTCCCCTGATCGGTTTCAACGTAGGTGGTGAGAACCATGGGATCCCTGTACTCCTGAGCCATGTACGTAACCTCACCAGGGAGTATGGAGAACTCTCCTCCCCTTTCATCAACCAGCTTGGAGAAAATTGAGGGAGAATCGAATTTAGGCACTGGAAACCAGACCACTGAAGTACCGTCCAGAATTGCGGAGGTGATTTGATTGGAAATGAAGGCTAACACACCTAAACTATGAGAGCGAATATTAAACTATTTGGGAACAACAAAGATTAATTCTCCTTTATCTCATCTTATCTTATGAAATTCTTGATACTTGGTGCCGGTTACGCTGGGCTGACGGTGGCTCACAAGCTGAGGAGATTTCTAGGGGACGAGGTAACCGTCATCTCAGAGTCGAGGGTGGTGAGAGAGAACACAATTTTCCCGCTCCTTCTCACGGATGAGGTGAAGGTAGAGGAGACTGAGTTTGACGCTAAGTTGGCCATGGAGAGGAAGGGAGTTAACTTCGTTGAGGCCAAGGTGAGTCAGATCCTGCCGGAAAGCAGGGAGGTTAAGACGGACAGGGGAACCTTTGATTACGATTACCTCTTTCTCGCCCTTGGCGGAGGATATGAGGAGAACTTCAGAAGGATTCCTGGACATGAGAACGCGGTAATGCATCACACACTTGATGGCTTCCTTAAGCTTAAGGAACTACTGTGGAACACTAAGGGAGACGTGTTCGTGGGAAACGCCCCAGGAAGTCCCATAGAGGGACCCTCGTATCAGGTAGCCCTCATTGCGGAGTACATACTGAGGAAGAGGGGAGCTAGGGGAAGAGTTTACCTGGCAACTCAAAGCCCCAAGGGTGTGTTTGGACCCATTCCTCTGGATTGGGTACATGAAAGGGCAAACTCCTACTTCGAGAGGAGGGGAATAAAACTCCTGAAGGGAAAGAGCGTAAAGGAGGTAAGGAAGGGGATGGTGGTCCTGAATGACGGTCAAGAGGTGGAGGCTGAGGTAATATCTGTCCTCCCATCCCTCTCAGCCCCCAAGGTGGTGAAGGATGCAGGCCTTGCAGGAGGTTCTGGCTTCGTTGAGGTGAAATTACCAAGTTTCAGGAAGGATGAAAGGATATTTGCGCTTGGAGATCTTGCTCAAACGCCCTTCCCGAGAACTGCGAGGGCAGCCATGATCTCTGCGGAAAACGCAGTATCCACGGTTCTAAAGGAGATTAGGGGATTGGATTTGCCCATGTACTCCCTCGGAGTTCTGTGCGTTATGGAGGGAGGAGATGATGGCGGTATCTTAAGGTTTGACACCAACGGGAAGGAGACAAAAACAGCGTTAGCGTTCAGCAGGACTTACGTTATGATAAAGAAAATGTACAGCAGACTTCTAGTCAACAGGGCATTTGACGTTCCCTATCACGGTGCTCTAACGGTGGAGACATAACCCGGATTACCTGGAGGAATTTAATTGTAGTGACGCGTAAGGATTTTGAAACTAAACCTTTAGATCTCTTGGGAGAAATGAGAAAATTAGCGAGACTGTAGATAATGAACCACCATAGGATCCACTACCCTATAGACGCCCCTTTCCTCCCTCTCAACGTAACCAAATCTCATGAGCTGTTGAAGCGCCCTGGTAACGGCCCATTGATCGTCCCCTAAGTCCTTTGGCCTGGCCTCTCCGCCTAACTTACACATAGCTTTCAAGACTGATTTTGCGAAAGATGAAAGTTTCCGTAAATCTCCCTCCAATGCAGTGATAACGTTCTCGTCCTCAGGTAAACTTTGGAGAACTTCGCTAACTGATCTTCTCTCCACAACCATCTTAATTCCCACCAAGTTCAGCCAGGCAGGGAATCCATCCACATAATCCACTATCGTGTCCAATTCCTCCTCCCTCACCCTCAGGTTCTCAGCCTCAAAGCCTGTCCTCAGGAATTCCTTCGATACATCCCTTGCGAAGGGGGTTATCCTAGTCATATAGAAGAACTGATAGAAAGGCTGGCTTCGTGAGTTAATCAGTTCCTCCAACATACCTGTCGCCGACCCAGATATGACGTAACTCACTTTCCTGTGAAATTGCCATTTACTCCTCATAACGTGAAAGATCTCAGGAACAGCCTGTCTTGCCAGCTTCAGGTACTGAAACTCGTCCACCACAAATATTATTCTCTGGATTTCGAAACGCTCTGCTAGGACCTCCGGTAAATCTAGGACCCTGGAGAATTCCTCGCTGAGATCCTTGTTTTTCTCCGATTTATCCAGGATGACTTCCATGAGTCCAGTGAGTTCTGGAATGTTAAAACTAACCTTTACCATCCCGATTAGATCTCGTAGTTGCTTTACATAGCCCTTTGTCATATCCATAGCCCTTTGGATCTGGCCCCTATATCCTGCATGGGCATATATGGAGTAGGTCAACTTACTCACGTATGCACTCAGGAACTCTGCGAAGTTGAAACCCTTTTCGCCTCTAACAAATTCCTCAGCGGAGATATACGCATAGGGTAGGGGGACCTTCTTGAGAGAGGCTAATATAATGGAGGTTTTGCCAATCCTTCTAGGTCCTATTAAGCCAACCGGTTGTCCATTTTTCATCAGGGCTAGAAGAGAATTGACTTCATTCTCCCTGCCAAACGGGTTGGAGGTTGGCGGACCATAGAGGAACCACATTTTGCGGGTACCACCTATTTGCTGGTACCAGCAATTATAAAACTTGCACTTATATCACATTGATACTGACAGTTGGCTCATGTCCTTCTCCTCTGATCTTGTCCTGTTTCTAGGGTACATTGATACCTGATGTCATTCATAGCTAGTTGAGGAGAAAATTTCCTAGTCAAATGTTCCCTGGAACCCTGGTTATGGTGGGTAACCCCTGGAATACGCCCGAGAAAATACCCTGGGTAAGAACGTAAGTGAAATGAAAACTTAGAGCTGTAATTATCAGAAGTATCCCACAAAGTAAAGGGAGGAATAGAATGTCTTACCATACGCAATTACAATAAAGATTCCGTTAGCAAAAGACAATGCTACCAGAATAGCTAATAGAAGCAATGACAGCTGGGGAATACTGACCTGTCCAAGAGTGAAAATCGAATTAATAACGTTCGTACTAAATATATTCTCGAATACCTTGATTAACGCCAGAAGTGAGCCACCTATGGCCGAACTAGCTCCTTGCATCGCGAATACCGAGGCCTCAAAGGCCCTACCGTTTTGCTCCCTTCTAGCCCCAAGGTTGAGCAATGTAGTCCCTTTCCTTGAGACAGTTTCACCCACCTCTTTTACATTTCCCCTTAACTTAACAGCAGTAGAAGCGAGTATCTACATGATGTGTCTACGTTAGTACTTAGGTAAAGTTTTTATCTTGGTATTACTAATATAGAATGTGGAGGAATTAGAGAAGACTTACAGGGAGGAAAAGAATGCTAGGATAAGGCAGAGAATACTGGGGGTGAAGATGTACCTCGTGGACGGGTTCAGGGAGTACAGGGTGGCCGAGGTCCTCGGGGTTTCGTACTCAACGGTGAAGAAGTGGGTCGCGAAGTACAAGAGGGGAGGGGTCGGAGCGTTGAGGGATAGGCCAAGGTCGGGTAGGCCCAGGAAGTACTCCAGCGAGGAGGTGAAGAAGGTGCTGGAGACAAGTCCCAGGGAGCTGGGATACAACCTGGAGGGGTGGACCATGAGGGCGCTGAACGCTGAGCTGAGGAAGAGGGGGATAGTTTACAATAGGTATCACCTTTACAGGGTAGTGCACCAGCTGGGGTACGGTTTCGTGACGCCCAGGCCGGTGAACGCCAGGGCCGAGGTGGAGAAGCACCGCGATTTTAAAAAAAGTGAAGGAACTGATGGGACGCAGGATAGCGTTCTTCGATGAGACAAGGGTGGTGGTGGGCACCACGGTGAGGAGGTGCCTCGCCAGGAGGGGTTCCAGGCCCAGGATCAGGGTGAACCTGGGCTTCCAGCACTTCTACGTCTTCCTCGCCCTTGACGCCATTTCAAGGAAGGTGCTGTACACCCTCTACAACTCCCTCTCCAGCAAGAACATGAAGAGCTTCGTTTACAGGATGGAGAGGAAGTGGGGCAGGGAGACCAAGTACCTCGTCCTTGACAACCACTCCTCCCACAAGACGGGGGCTATCCTGGACCTGTTCAGGAGAAGGGGAGTGAGACCCGTTTTCACCCCAAAGTACTCGCCAGAGCTAAACCCTGTGGAGAGGATCTTCAAGGACCTGAAGTTCCACCTTGCGAACAGGTTCTTCAACAACGTGGAGGAGGCAAGGGAGGAGGTGAGGAGGTTCTTCGAGGAACATCACGATCAGTTTAATCTTGATGTGGTCCAATATCTGGATTTAGATGAAATAGAGGTAGAAAACAATGGATAAAAACTTCCACAAAGTACTAGCGGAGTCCACGGACCTGACCATGTCCGCAACCACGAGCTTGAAGTTGAACTTCCTCCACACCCTTGCAAAAAGCCTCCAGTAACTCCTCGCGTCCTCCTCCTTAGCCAGGAGGAAGTCCAGCACAGCCTTCCTACCCTCGCGCGTGACGCCCATGGCCACCAGGAGGACTCCCTTCCCTCCCCTGAGCTTGACCCACTTCCCGTCAGCTATCACGTACCGGAAGTCTCCCTCAACCTCAAGCTCGGGGGTCCAGAGCCTCGCGTTCATCTTCCCTCCCAGCACTGAGTAGAACGTGAGCAGCTTCCTCAGCACATCTTCCTCCTCCCTCAGCAACTCCCTCTCAACCCCCGTCCTCACCCTCCCCTTCCCGTCGTACATCACGGGCAACCTCACGCTCATCCACCTGAGCCTGTACTCAATCCTCCTGCCCTCCATCACCACCGAGAAACCAGTTAGGAACCTGTACCTCGCGTATCCCCTCCTCTTGAGCCTCTTCCCCCTCGCGTACCTCGGGCTTACCTCCTCCGCCTCCCTCATCGCTAGCCCTTCGACCTCCTCAACAGGTTTATTTATGAGCCAGTGCTTAGGAAATACGGGGTCGAACACGATGTGTACCAACTCCTCCTGGAGTTGGTACGCGGGTTCGATAGTTAGTTTGCTCATGGTATGACATCGTGTTCGGCCCCCTTAAAGTATTACTGAAAAATGATAGATTGATTTTGATCATCTCACGTAGATTAACTAATTACAATTCGCAATGGAAACCTGAATCGCCCGTTCAAAATCCCTATGTACTTCAGAGCATTGTATAGGTGATGTATCATAATATCCATAAGGAACTAGAATTCAATTCGCAATGGAGACCTGAATGGCCCAGGTGTTCCGTGCTAAGGGGTTTAAGCGTATTTATGTTCGGCAAAGAATAATCCTTGATTCTTTATGTGGCCGCAGAGTGAGAGAATATCTGGCGGGTAAATGTAGTGTCCTAGAAGGTAACGTGAGTTTCAAGAGATTATGATATCATTTCCATCCCACGTGACACAAGGTCATAGCCGTAAACTTGATGATTTTCTCCAATCCCCTGCGGGTGTGTGAGGTTAAAGAGGCTACTAAAGTCATAAGCAGGAACTTGAGATAAAACAGTGGCTGAATCTATGAAATGAAGGGAGCCTAGTTCCAGAATCTAAGTCATGATAACTACACTAGTACTTTGTGGAAGTTTTTATCCATTGTTTTCTACCTCTATTTCATCTAAATCCAGATATTGGACCACATCAAGATTAAACTGATCGTGATGTTCCTCGAAGAACCTCCTCACCTCCTCCCTTGCCTCCTCCACGTTGTTGAAGAACCTGTTCGCAAGGTGGAACTTCAGGTCCTTGAAGATCCTCTCCACAGGGTTTAGCTCTGGCGAGTACTTTGGGGTGAAAACGGGTCTCACTCCCCTTCTCCTGAACAGGTCCAGGATAGCCCCCGTCTTGTGGGAGGAGTGGTTGTCAAGGACGAGGTACTTGGTCTCCCTGCCCCACTTCCTCTCCATCCTGTAAACGAAGCTCTTCATGTTCTTGCTGGAGAGGGAGTTGTAGAGGGCGTACAGCACCTTCCTTGAAATGGCGTCAAGGGCGAGGAAGACGTAGAAGTGCTGGAAGCCCAGGTTCACCCTGATCCTGGGCCTGGAACCCCTCCTGGCGAGGCACCTCCTCACCGTGGTGCCCACCACCACCCTTGTCTCATCGAAGAACGCTATCCTGCGTCCCATCAGTTCCTTCACTTTTTTTAAAATCGCGGTGCTTCTCCACCTCGGCCCTGGCGTTCACCGGCCTGGGCGTCACGAAACCGTACCCCAGCTGGTGCACTACCCTGTAAAGGTGATACCTATTGTAAACTATCCCCCTCTTCCTCAGCTCAGCGTTCAGCGCCCTCATGGTCCACCCCTCCAGGTTGTATCCCAGCTCCCTGGGACTTGTCTCCAGCACCTTCTTCACCTCCTCGCTGGAGTACTTCCTGGGCCTACCCGACCTTGGCCTATCCCTCAACGCTCCGACCCCTCCCCTCTTGTACTTCGCGACCCACTTCTTCACCGTTGAGTACGAAACCCCGAGGACCTCGGCCACCCTGTACTCCCTGAACCCGTCCACGAGGTACATCTTCACCCCCAGTATTCTCTGCCTTATCCTAGCATTCTTTTCCTCCCTGTAAGCCTTCTCTAATTCCTCCACATTCTATATTAGTAATACCAAGATAAAAACTTTACCTAAGTACTAGCGCTTGAGCTCTCGGGAATAGACGCGAAGAGGCAGCTCTGCCTCAACCACGTCAAGAGGCGCTTAGACCGCGACGAAAGGAAGGAGGTCGACCTCCTGCTCTCTGGCCTGCTCCAGTTCCCCAACAGGATCAAGGAACTGGTGGAACGCGGTCTCCTCTCCTTCCTCTCCCTTCCTCAAGAACTTCAGCGCCTCCTCTCCACCAACAACCTGGTGGAGTCCTTCAACTCCCTGGTGGAGAGGAGGAGGTTCGGCAAGTGCCACACGCCCCACAGGCTAACCCAGATCGTCTGGGCCATCGCCGATAACTACAACATTTTGGATAATTTTTTGTAGAAATGGAATAATATCCATATACTTTTCGTTTTCTTTATGATCGAAACGTCACTACTCAATTAATCCTACATTGAATAATGAGAAATGAAGGAACTAGAATTCAATTCGCAATGGAGACCTGAATGGCCCTTTTGAACGCAGGTATAAAGCAAATTGCATTCACTAATGTCCAAATGCAATACCTGGCCATAAACAAGGCAACACATAACTGACGCGTTAGAGGCTTGCACGATCTCTCCACTAAGATGGCGCAGGGTCGAATCTCCAATGTCTTCGTGTTTCCCTTTAAGGAGGAACTTTTCCAGTTTTCTGGCACATCTGAGTATCTTCCTAGATTTAGCCAGATAGAGACTCTGGCGAAAATGCATTCAAAAACATGTTTAACCACGGACTTCAAGATAGCCACAGGAGGTTATACCTCTCAATAAGTGAAGGGCCAACGCTCTCAAGATTTATATTAGTTCCCTTGATTTTAGTGAGTATGAGGTTTTCAATAACAAGTATAAAGGGTGGTGTTGGAAAGTCGACAGCCTCAGTGTTACTATCACTGGAATTAAACAGGTTAAATAAGGGAGTTATACTGGTTGACATGGACCTATCAGGTTACACATCCTTCCTGGCGAGACTGGACGGACCAGGGCTCCTATCATCCATAGTTGATGGCCTAAATCGCGAGAAGTATTTTAAGGACGAGGGAAATACCCGGATAGTTAAACTGGCTGGAGACGGCCCAAGGATGAAGATTGACGTCGAAAAGATACGTAAGGATGAAAGGCTATTCACCAGGTTTCAAGAAACATACTTTAAAGCCCTTTCATTTCCACATGAGTATACCATTATTGATAACTATCCTCTTTCTTCACCCACGGACGAAGAGATCGCCCTGGAAAGGGAAATCTATTCGCTCAGGCATAAAGACCGCTGTTACGACATAAAGGTAACCGACTCTAACGAATTTGACATTAACCAGACCCTTGAATATGCCATCTATCAGAAGAGCAGGGATTCATGCGAGACGCTTGCCTTAGTGATAAATATGATTCCGTCCCCATCAAGAAAACGCACACTTGAAAATAACATGAATACTCTCCTGAGCAAGATAGATGCTAAGGTTGGAATACTTGTCCCGTTCATTGAGGAGCTTTTTCAGTACTCTGGCCCCATAAGGGATATCCCTAGGCTCCCACAATTCGCCAGACTGGCTGAAATGATTGTTAGTGGAGATGTGGACAAGGGGAGGGAGAAAACAGTGATCAGTTACTAGTCTTCAACGAACTTGTAAAAAGAAGTTTATTTTAGCGAATCATGAAGTAGACTATGACCCATGAATTTGTATTCGAAGATACGGTAAGGATATATGACACGGATGCCCAAGGCATAGCACACTACGCATCCTATTACCGTTTCTTCACAAACACAATAGAGAAATACATGAAGGATAAAGCTGGTATACCCTACCCAAACGTGAACGATCAGTTATGGTTTGTAATGGTTGAAACTCACGCTGTATACAAGAGGCCAGTGAGATTAGGGGATGAGCTCACCATTATGATCTCGCCACAGGTAGTGTCCAAGAAGGTTATTAGGTTTGATCTTAAGATTTTGATTAAGGGGAATGTAACCACAGAGGGATACGTGACACAGGTGGCCATAGATCCCAAGGTCTGGAGATCGGTGGAAATACCCGAGGACATCCTGAAGAGGATAGCTGAGGTTTAGCTACCTCAGGTTTCCCTGACTACCTCCCTGACCCTGCTTGCTACCCTGACCTACAGGCCTTTGACCAGCTCTAACCCTAGGCATCACTGGAATCAGGGCTAGAACTCCCATGAGACTGCCCAGAACCAGGTAAATCTCTGACACTTCCACATTTAACGTGTAGAGATAGGCGAAAACGAAACTCCCTAGAATTCCTCCTAGTGCCTTTCCCGTATAGAGGATACCACTGTTCACTGTTGAAAACCTTGTACCGAATATTTCCCCAGCAACGTTGAAGTATAACGTTATCATGGACCCACCTGCGAATCCTATGAGGACCGTCGTGGGAACCAGCTGACCCAGAAGTAGAGTCAAGGATCCCACCAGCAATATGGTGTTCAATATGAGGGTTGTTCTCACTATGCCAACCCTGTCAGCTATCCTTCCCATGATTGGCCTCATACCGCCACTAAGAAGTGGAAAAATGGAGATAAGGATGGTAAGTTCCTCTGGTGAGAGGTTTTTCCCAATGACTGCCAACTGGGATGAGATTGCCGTTAGGGGAATAACTGCGCCCACGAAGGAGACATAGATTAACCAGAACTTGGTTGTGAAAATAACCTGCCCCGGTGGCCTCCCTTTACTTGAGGCTGGATACTTGACTAGGGACATCAGGGCTGTGACCAGTACAAGCTCCGAGAGACCGATGGTCAGGGTAACAACCTTGTAATTATCAACGTGAAGTATCAGGGGATTTGCCACCACTGAACCCAGTCCAAATCCCATGGACACTATACCCGTGGCGAAGCCCATCCTGTCACTGAACCATTTCATGGCTAGGTTGGCTGCTATCCCATAAAGAATTCCTTCACCTATGCTTCCCAAGGACCAGAACACGTAGAAGTAAATGATACTGGGCGAGAAATAAGTTCCAAGAAAGCCCAGCGAGGCAAGTAATGACGCCACTATGCCCACATTTCTCGGTCCATCCTTGTCGGCAAAGTGACCTCCCAATGGCTGAAAGAAGGAGGAAAACACGCTGAAGAGGGTGAAGCCAAGCGCAATCTGCACCACGGAAACGTTGAAACCTTCCTTGAGAAGGGGTTCCAGGGCATTCCAGGAGTACTGATATAAGGAGTTGAAACACATCACGATGAAACCAATCACTAGGAACGTCTCTCTTTTCATTGTTTCATGAACTTGGTTCTTTTTAAAAAGATTTCTCTCGATTAAGCTTGAATAACATAAACATTGCTAAATTATTGATATTAAAAATGATTAATCAGGGTTCCATAGTGAGGAAAGTAATAGAATGAGGGTTTCCTGAAGATCGCATCACTGGGTTGGAGTCCTTATCCATCCCTCCCTGGTCTTCTTGAGCCCGTGGATTCTTCCTAGAACCATGTCCCTGTACCTTTTGAAGATTGAGAGATTATCACATTGAAGAACTCCCTCGTAAAAGGCGTCTATCACCGTGGTGTTGAATTCCTGTATTTCGCGTTCAAGAGATTCCACCTTTACGTAATGTAAATCGATTTCCCCGGGTGGTACACCTGGCCTCTCCTTTCCCACAACCAGGAGGTCCCAGTCGCTGTAGATCATGTTATCTCCGCGTGCCCTTGACCCAAAGAGGATGACCGTATACTCCTTTCCACAAAGCGCAGAGACATATTCCCTCACCTCTTTCTCTTCCTCCGCGTAGATCTCCCACAGATCAGATACTATTGAGTAATTTTTCCATGCATTTGACACATTTCTCACCCTCCTGTCTCTCTAGATCAATAAAACTCTCCTCTGGATACCTTGAGCCAGTGTAGAGCATTGAAAGATAGTTTGCGCAATCCAGTAGCTCGTCATACATCGCTACTCCGTGTAATTTGCTTATCTCCTGTAGTAATCTCTTCAAAGAATGTGTGTACAGAATGGAACCTGTACGTTGAAGAATATACCCCTTGAATCTCAGTTCCACAGCCATGTGGGAATGAAAACAGGCCTCGGGATAGTAACCTTTCTCCATCAGAAGTATAGCCACTTGCTTCTCCTGCTCGCTCTTTTCAAACCACTTGGCCACAATTGATTGTTAACAATCACGTTATAAACATTGAACTTACCGGGTTGGAGGCTCAAGAGAGACCTATCGAGGAAATATCATCTCCCTTTTGACCTGAATTGAGGATGGGATAGTTACTCCCTCAGCGCTGATCATGCAGAATTCCGGCGACGGACCCATGGCCAGCAACCTCCTCCATAGGGATCCGCTCACCTCCAGTGATGCATAGAATTTCTCGTATTGAACTCCCCGGGGCTTGGAGAACCAGGTCGCCACATCCTGCCTTACCTCACTCAACTCCCCAGCCTTTAGCGCCAGTAAGGTCCCCTTACCTTCAAGGGAGAAGGACGCTATCTCGTCATGAACTGTCCTCGTGTCCTTCTCCACTGCATCTATCAGCCTGTCGAGAACCCCAGAATCCTCAATGAGGTACCAGTCCTCATACACGTCACCCTGAGGCATCCACGAGACCCCAGAAATCCTGTAACTGGTAGAATGAAGAAACCCCCTAACCCCTACCCTCTGGAAATTCTCGTGAAATCGGATCAGGTATTCCTCGTACCTCTCCCTGTTCACCTGCGGATCTCTCCTGTGCCAGAACACATAGGCCTCCATCTCAAGTCGCCAGTTTCTTCACCAGTTCATAGAAGTTCTCATAGGGATGTATGGGATACACCTCTATGTCAACTCCATACCCCATTTCCTTCATGATGGGGAGATTCTCCAAGATTTCGTCAAGTTGCTCGTGGGAGTTCACATCCAGAACCGCTACGACCTCCCTCTTCCCCGATACCTTCCATAAGCCCTTGATTACTCCCTGCTTCAACGCAGGTAGGGCTGCCTCAGCCTCCCTTTGCCAGATCTGCATCAGATGTCTCTGGGTGAGAGACTCGGGCTGACGTATCTTAAACCAGACAAGGTATAACATTATTACAATTTCGTTCCATAAGTAAATAAACATTTTTATGGGATGAAGGTACTGAGTCACTGTCTAGTCCATCCCTGCGTCCAAACACAAAGGATGTTTCCCATCTGTTATAAATTGCTTATTAACCTAGTAATCAAGTATAATGCCATGGGCAGACAGGAAAGGTTCTGGGCCTCAATTCAAGACGTGATTCAAGGAATTGAGCAACACCCCTTCATTACGGGGCTTGTGGACGGATCACTTCCCATGGAAAGCTTTCAATTTTACATAGTTCAGGATGCCCTCTACCTCAAGGAGTTCGGGAAGGTCCTTCTAATGGCATCCGTGAAGGCTGAGAACGAGGAGCAGAGAGTGAATTTCCTTACCCACGTCCTGGACTCCATCAAGGTAGAGGAAGGACTTCACTCCTCCTTTCTGAGGAAGTGGGGAGTGGATCTGGAGATGCAGGAAATGTCTCCCGTGAACAGGGCATACACCTCCTTTCTACTCAGCGTTGGCTATTCCTCCCCCTTCCCTGAGATTTTGGCGGCAGTCCTGCCCTGTTACTGGATATACATGCACGTGGGGAAGTCCCTTGTGAAGAGGGGATCTCCCGTGGAGGAGTACAGGAGGTGGATAAACACGTATGGAGGCGAGGAGTACGAGAAGGGAGTGAGATGGGCCATCAATCAACTGGAGAGGGTCAGCGTGGATGAGATCACGGAGAGGAAAATGATGGAGAACTTCAGGCTCGCATCAATCTACGAATTCATGTTCTGGGATTCAGCCTACAGGAGGGAACATTTCCCCTTTCCGGTAAAGAGTAGAGGATAAAAAAGAATATCTTTTCCCAACCTGTCAGGACATAGGTGCCCTTCCCAGAGGGGCCTTGGCACCCAGTGCCTCAGCCACTACCTGAGCCAGTCCTGTATACCACGCTGCTATTGCGGTCAATATGCCCACATATCCGCCCGCGTGCGACAGCCCCGCATTTCCCGTCATGGCACCTATCCCCAACAGGAAGAAGGTTATCCACAGGAGAAGGAAGGTCACGAATAGTCCCATGTTTGACTTGAAAGTCCCTATCCACATTACGAATGTAAATATTCCGAACGCCACTAGGACATATCCTATACCCACCGCAGTAACGTCTCCAAAAATTCCTAGAGACGTCAGGAAGAACCACTCCCAGAACGCGCCATATGTAAAGAAGGCAACGTATCCGAAGGTATTGCCTGCCCTCCACTCCAGTATTCCCGCAAGGAGCTGGGCCAACCCTCCATAAAAGGCAGCCAAGCCCAGAACCGCGTTAACTCCACTGGAAAGTAGACCTGCGTTATACGTACTTAAAACGAGGGTGGTTAGAGCGAAACCTGAGAGACCTAGGGGTGCGGGATTTGCTCTTTTTTGTTCTGTCATGTAGATTCCTCCCATCTTCTCATCTAGAAAATTTAAATCTTTTCTAAGTCTTCCATACTACAGCAAATTTATAATATAAATTTCCAAAGGTATTTGCATGTCTCAGTCGGAAAATGAATCAGGTCTACCTTTTCATGAGAAAATAACACCGGAGCTACTCAAGCACAGGCTGGTAACTCCCGAGGAATATCTGAGGATCCACAAGAGGACGGTGGAGAACAATCAGGAGTACTGGGAGTCTGTTGCAAGGGAGCTGGACTGGTTCAAACCATGGGAAAAGGTGCTTGATGACTCGCGTCCGCCCTTCTATAAGTGGTTCGTTGGTGGAGAGCTCAACGCTTCTTACCTAGCAGTTGACAGACATGCCCACTCCTGGAGGAGAAACAAGGTTGCCATAATATGGGAGGGCGAGCCCTGGGAGAACGGTCCCAAAGAAGTGAGGAAGCTAACTTACCTTGATCTCTATCGTGAAGTGAACAGGGCAGCATACCTTCTCAAGGAGGTTTACGGGCTCAAGAGGGGTGATACAATAGGGATTTACCTTCCCATGATTCCAGAACTCCCGATCTTCATGCTGGCCGCCGCTAGGTTGGGTGTCGCCTTCACCGTAGTCTTCTCAGGTTTCAGTGCACAGGCGGTAGCTGACAGAATGAACGACGCTGACGCAAAATTGTTGATCACCGCGGACGGCGGTTGGAGAAGAGGTAGGGTTGTCCCCCTAAAGGAGATTGTGGACAAGGCCCTTGAGACCGCCACCACGGTGAAGAACGTTCTTGTTGTGAGAAGGACAGGGATAGAGATCAGCATGAAACAGGGGAGGGATGCGTACCTGCACGAGGTCATGGCCAAGGTCCCAGTGAACGCATATGTGGAACCCGAGAGGATGAAAAGCGAGGATCCTCTCTACATACTTTACACCTCAGGAACAACAGGCAAGCCCAAGGGCATAGTCCATGATACTGGGGGATACATGACCCTTCTGCACAACACAATGAAGCTGGTGTTTGATATCAGGGACACTGACGTTTTCTGGTGCACAGCGGACATTGGCTGGGTCACGGGGCACTCGTACATAGTCTTTGGACCACTTCAGGAAGGAGCTACGGAGGTGATGTACGAGGGGGCCATGGACTTCCCTGAGCCCGACAGGTGGGTATCAATTGTGGAGAGGCATCAGGTCTCAATACTCTACACCTCCCCAACGGCGATAAGGACTTTCATGAAGCAGGGAGAGCAATGGATAAAGAAGCACGACGTTAGCAGTGTAAGGCTCATTCACTCGGTGGGAGAGCCCATTAACCCTGAGGCGTGGAGATGGTTCCACAAGCTTGTTGGAAGAGGTCAGGTTCCCTTCGGAAGCACGTGGTGGATGACCGAAACTGGAGGAATCATGATATCCCATACACCTGGAGGTTACCTGGTACCAATGAAACCTGGGACCAACGGCCCTCCAGTTCTGGGGGTGGAGGCTAACGTGTTTGACGAGGATGGGAAACCCATGCCGGAGGAGCAGAAGGGTTACCTGGTGATCACCAAACCGTGGCCAGGAATGCCCCTCACCATCAACAAGGATCCAGAGAGATACGTGAAGGTTTACTGGAGCAAGTTCCCCAACGTTTTCTATGCAGGGGATTATGCCATAAAGGACAGGGACGGATATTTCTGGATACTGGGAAGGGCTGATGAGGTTATGAAAATTGCTGGGCACAGGATAGGAACATACGAACTGGAATCTGCACTGGTTCAGCATCCCGCCGTGGCTGAGGCCGCTGTGGTGGGCGTTCCGGATCCGGTCAGGGGTGAGGTGGCTGAGGCGTTCGTTATCCTTAGATCTGGTGTTGAACCAAGTGCGAAGCTCAAGGAGGAAATAGTGAAGTTCGTGAGGGAGAACTTCGGACCCATTGCCGTGTTCAGGGAAATCCACTTCGTGTCCAAGCTACCTAAGACCAGAAGCGGTAAGATAATGAGGAGAGTTATCAAGGCAGTTGCCACAAACTCCCCTGTGGGGGATGTGACCACGTTGGAGGACGAGGCCTCAGTGGAGGAAGTGAGGAAGGCCTTCCAGGAGCTCAAGGAGCAGGTGGGGAAGTGAAATAGGAGAAATAGATCCTCCCAGCTACGTTGCAGATGGCCATAACGTTCTTTTTTAGAAACTCCTTCATCTCCTTTTTCACTCCGTAATAGGCTAGGGTGATCTTGGGATACACAGTTATACCGTTTATGGAGGCGTTGAGCTGGATCACGAAGTTGATTGAATTGTTCTTTTCATTCACGTTACTCTGAAGGGAGAAGCCAAAACCGGGGTTATCAAACCTGATCTCCATTTTCTTCTCCACATCCCTGAGCTTATCAGCTGTGAAGATAACCATAAAGTATCTCAAAAGGTCCTTCCTCGTTAGTTTATACTGTTTGCTTCTTCCTAGTTCCATTGTCTCCAGATCGCACAGGCCCTGGCACTGGGAACCGTAACATAGCTGACAGTACTTGGAAAGCAATATCCTAGCGAATAGATTTCCCATCCCCTCCACGTCATAGTAGTAAAGGAGGTCTCCATCAGTGATTGCCCTGTCCACAAAGTCGGAATAGGGAATGTCCTGCTCCTTGGCGTTAAGGAATTGAACCACGCTGGATTTTCCCCTGACCATCGTGTAGTTCTTCAGATCGTATTCCATTTCCAGAAGCCTCATGAGAGGTACCTCACCGTTCTCCGCCTTCACCTGGTCCAGTATCCTCGATGTGGACCCCTTCCCCGATTTTCGTTCCACGATGTAACTTACGTCCACTCCCTCCTTGTGAAGGGATCTCAGCGCCTCATCCAGGTCGTCATATTCGGGAGTCTTTGGGGTCAGGGTCACAACAAGGTACTTAACCCCCTTGGACTCGCTCTTCCTTATCAACCTGCCCAGTCTCTGATAGAACCTGAGAGGGCTCTTTGGTACGTCAGTCATTATCAGGAGTCTGGCCTCTGGAATATCTATCCCTTCCTCTCCAACGTGGGTTGATATGATCACGTCTACATCACCGTTTTTTGCCTCATTTACGATCTGCAGGCGTTCCTCCTTGTTTAACTCCCCGGTTAAAGTCTTGACCCGGGTTATGCCCATGTTGTGGAGCAACACCTCGAACTCGTGGGCAGTTGAACGCCTAGCTGTGAAGATCAGAACCGGTCTGTGCTCCTCAACATCGTAGGCCTCCAAAATCTCCTTGATGCTACGGGCCTTGTGGCCTAAACCCTCGGTACTGCACAACGTCCTCAAAGCCACGTTATCTGACACCTTATCCCTGAGATTCTCGAGGCTCTCGCAGAAGGCCGTCTTTCCATGACTGTAAAGGGTGAACCTGAGGAAACTCAGGGCCCTTTCATCGCCGGCCACCTTCCCCTTCAATAGGGCATCGTATGCCACGTTTTCTACCCCGTCCATCTCGGCGTCAAAAACGTCGGCTATAGCCTTTGGAAGGGTGAAGGATGGATCGATCTCCGACAGCTTCCTGAAATCGTAAGCTAAGAGAGAGGGCATACCAAAGGTTTCCACAAACCTGGAGTCCATACTGTACCTTTTGGAGCTTGGGAGGAGGGCAGTGAAGCCTATCACGATCTTTGGCCTCATGGAAAGCAAACCTGACATGTACCTGGGATCGCCGAAGGCATGATGGACCTCATCCACGATAACTGCATCTACCCTAGGCATGCACTTGGAGGAAGTAAAGGGCGTTGAAACCACGAGCTCCTTTCCCTCCTCGAAGCTGGCGCAATTTCCCTCATACTCCTCCCCAACGCTGTCGAAGACCTTAACCCAGAAGTTATGATACATCTGATCGCACAGAAGCCTGGTTGGCTCCAGGACCAGTACCCTCATTCCCTTCCTTCTGAGATGGTCAGCCAGCATGAGCTCCACAAGCGTCTTTCCAGAACCTGTGGGCATGGAGACCACTACGAACCTGCTTTTTTCCAGGGTGTTAAGGACGTCAGTGACTACCCTTTCCTGATATGGGTAGGGTGTGAAACCGAGGGAGTCCCTAAGTTTCTCAGCAAACGTCTCGGAAATACTCACAAAAAGTAAGCGACTTCGAGGGTTAATATTATTGATCCGTTCACATCAGGGGCGCGTTACAGTAGAGGCAGGTGGTTCTATTGGCTGGATTTGACCTGGCACATTTGGGACATATCTTCACCTGAAGTGCGCCGAACCTGTTGGGGAGAGTTGCACCACATCTCTTGCAGTGTGTAAGAACGTCTGGATTCATCTCTCCACAATTAACGCATTTAACTTTTCCCATTTCCCCTGATAAAATTCAATGACACACCCTTTAAAATTTCCTGTGAGGTTGTTGAGATTTCTAGGTAGCGAAGGGACCACCAGGATCACGACCTGACTTCCCTCAGCTTTAGATACCAGAAGGAGGTGATCAATCTCAGGACGGCCGACGTTAGTAGCAAGGCCCTAATATCCGTCACTAGCCCCAGAAAGGGAATAAGAAGGTTCAGTATGAAACTTGATAACACTGACCCAGCGAGGGCCCCCAAACCTTGCAGAACAGAGTAGAAAGCTAGGGCCACCTTCATATCCTCCTTGGAGGAGCTATCATACAGGTAACTTATGTACGCAGTTGACCCCACCATGCTCGTGAAGCCCGCAACAACCTCAGCCAGATAAATGTAGTATACGCTTGGGGATAGGACATAGGATAAGGGGAAAACAGTGAGGAGTGCCCTTCCCAGGAACATGGCTATCCTCCTGTTTCTGGTTATCAGTCTCGCCACCCATCTCCTCATGATAAGGGAGGAGATTCCTCCAATAACCGAGATGATCGCAATGTTCACGTAATTCATGTGAAAGATGTATATCTGTGCCAGAGGGAAAAGGGGCCAGGCAAAGGACCAGAAAAAGGTGAATACGGTGGTGAGTGAGAGGAAACCCCACATGCTCCTGGGAACGTGAAATCTCCTTGCAGGATCTTCATAATCAACGTCAGATTGCCTCAACACTAGGATCGTGAACAGGGTGATTACCCCGCTTAGAATGAAGGGAACCTTGATGAGTTGTAACGACGATCCCGCGAATATCCCTGCACCAAGAGTTGCAATGAGCCCTCCAACATTGGCATAGGCCGTGTATTGTGTCAGGACCTCTCCCCTAGATGTGGAACTCAGCTTCTCCATCACTAGGTTCCATCCCATTAATGACATTCCAAGACCCAACTCCGCCACGCAGTAGGTTAAGGTAATATAAGGGCCAGTGAAGGGTAAAAGAGACATGATAATCCAGGCAATTCCTGAGATGAGGTTTCCCAAGATCAACATGGTGAGCGCCCTCACCCTGAAGAGGGCAGTTATGAACTCGGAGACTGAAGTTAGCACGGTGGAGGCTGAGCTAATTATACCCAGATACTCGTTCACAACTCCAGACGAGGCCGCGGTGAACGTGATGAAGGGTTGAGATAGGTTGTTGGCCAGACTTTTCAGTACAGCGTAAGTTCTCAACGGTTTCAAGGTTATACACAGATTGAAGAAATGGTATTAATTTTCTGCTCTACATATGAAGAATCTCAATTACATGTAAGTGTGAGGCTTTCCCATTTTCCAGGATTCCATGAGCATCACGTCCCTGGGGTCAGCCAGATTCAGTGACAGGTTGTGCGCGAAGCTTCCCTCACCGAACTTCTCGTCCACAATCTCCAGAGTTACTCTCCTCACCTCCCTCTCATCGGCTATCCCCAGAAGATGAAGATACTCATGCAGGATTACCACGTAAAGATACTCAAACAGATCGGACTGAGGGATCCCACTAAGAGGCACGGTGTTCACATAAATGACGTTCTGACCTGCTCTCACAAATCCTAGAACGGATGGAGTAAACGGTACCAGTTCTATCTCCGCCTTCACAGATTTTCCGCTTCTCCTTAACACATCTCTCGCCACCTCATTAAGTACAGAGTAGGGCGTTTCCAGGGTTGGCATACTAAAATCTCTGCGTCTACTCTTTTATACAAGTGTTAAGATATGGTGATGTTAATTTACTAAATATTGCAATATTTAAATCGTGACTTTTATATGGTCCAAATTAAACCCTGTTAAAGTGAACTATAATTACAGAATAAGTTGGAATGATGAACATCATTTATTTTAGTTTACTTTGCAATTTGAAATGTTTAATCATCAATCTTATATATATGATTGATACAATATAAAGTAGATAAACATGTCCGAGTCGGAAAAGCTGGAAAGGCTAATGAAATTGAAGGGAGCAGTGGCAGCAGGTAAATACACCATGGACGGGAAACTAGTGGAGTACAAGGGAAATCTACCAAAGGATATGGCGGAGATGGTAGCTATGATGTGTGCAGCGAACACCATGATGGGGAGGATGCAGGCTGAGGGTTTCACTAAGTTTTCTGGAATGAAGTGGTCTCCATTTCACGGATGGGCAGTGGCAGCTGGCGACTATGCGGTCTGCGTGATGGGTCAATACGGCGTTTTCGTGGAAATGGCCAAGGCTGACTTCAACGAGATATTCAAGACATTGATGGAAGTAGCCAAATAGACGGGAGATAAATCTCTAGCGTGGAAATTCAAGTAAGGCTTTTTTCCTTCCCCAATTAAGAGCGGATATGAGGCTCTTCACCTTTCTAAAATTTGGCGAAACTAGGATAGGCCTGGAGAGAGATTCAAGGAGGCTCGATCTCTATGAGGCCTACAAGCTGGTGTACGGAACTAAGGAGGCGCCAGGTTTTCTCCTTGATATGAAGAAATTAATCATGCTTGGGAAACCTGTAATGAATGTCCTTCATGAACTGGAAAGGGAGTGGCCTAAGGAGGCTGAACTCACGGGTACGCTGGAATGGTCACCTCCTGTACCCTATCCAGAGAAGATTTTGTGCCCAGCAGTTAACTACAGGGCTCATGGTCAGGAAGCGGGGACAGCACCGCCACCCAAACCATATTTCTTCACAAAATTCGCAAGTTCCCTCGTGGGGCACGAGATGCCTGTCATAAGACCAAAGGTCACGGAAAAACTGGACTGGGAGGTGGAACTGGGCATAGTTATAGGCAAACCTGGGAAGTACATAGAGCCTGAACGTGCCCTGGATTACGTTTTCGGATTCACAGTGTTTAATGACGTTTCGGTGAGAGATTGGCAGTTTCCAGAGGGATGGCCTAAGACGCTGAACCCCTATGGCCAGAACTGGGTTTGGGGTAAGGCCATGGATAGGACAACACCTGTGGGACCAGTGATTGTAACCAGGGATGAGATCGGAGACCCCAACTCCCTCTCCATGACCTTGAAGGTTAACGGTAACATTGAACAGAACGGCAACACTAGAGATCTTATCTTCAATGTCCAGCAACTGGTGAGCTGGGCCTCCAGGGGAATTACCCTTTCCCCGGGTGATATAATCTCCACAGGTACTCCGCCTGGAGTTGGGTTCGCAAAGGGAAAGTACCTCAAACCGGGAGATGTCATGGAGGCAATTATTGAGGGGATTGGAACACTAAGAAATAAAGTGGAACAGGAATAAGGATCTTGGTGATTTTTTGGATTCCTTTAACTGGCTCCTTCTCTCCAGGGCCCTTAGAAGCGTAGGGATAATGTTCGTGACAATATCTAGCTCCCTTTACCTCTCAACCCTAGGACTTTCACCGGTGATAATTGGTCTGGTATTCCTGGGAATGACGGGGTACATAGCTGGGTTCTCCCTCTCCTTGGGCATGCTGGGTGATAGGATAGGCTACAAGAAGTCACTGATTCTTGGGGACCTTGTACCGGCCATTGCCCTCATCCTTCTCATCTCCACTAGGAATCCAGTGATCGTGATACCATCTGCCATAGTTACAGGTTTGGGAGGTACTGCTGGAGGAGCCAGAGGGGCCTTCTCTCCTGGGTTGACTGCTCTGATCGCGAGGAACTGGAGGGAGGATCAGGAAAGGGTAAAGAGGATGGGAAGGCTGACCTCAGTCTCAGCCTTGGCTGGAGCAGGGGGGGGGATTCTGCTAAGTTTCCATGACTATTTACCCTTTGGAAACGTGAATGACTTCCGTTTCCTTTTTGCCGTCGCGTCGGGACTACTCTTCGCTTCCGCCCTGTGTATCCTAAGGGTGGAGGAACGTAAGGGTGAGAGAAAGAGTAGCAGGTTCATGAGGAAGGGGAGTCTTAAGTATGTGTCCAAAATAATAGCCTCAAACACGCTCTCCGGGGCTGGAGTTGGATTGGCTATTCCACTTCTACCCCTCTGGTTTAGCCTGCGCTTCCATGCCTCGCCCCTTGTGATTGGGGCCATATTCACAGGCGCCTCACTGAGCACGTCTTTGGGTTCCTATATGGCCACTAGGATATCTGGGAATGCGCTTAGGCTGGCGTCGCTAACCAGGATAATGAACGGGGGATTTCTCATAGCCATGGCAGTGTCGCCCTTTCTACCACTGGCGGGGGCACTCTACGTGATCAGGGGATTTAACGCCGGTGTCGGTATGCCCAACAGGACCGCAGTGAATGTGAGAGGAGTATCAGAGGACGACTTCGGTACCGCATCCAGCCTTCAGGGAGTGGCCACACGACTCTCACAGATGAGCTCTGGAGCGAGCGGATACCTGCTTGAGGAGAGCTTTGCCCTACCCCTTGAGATAGGAGGAGTGGCGCAGACCCTTGGTGGAATTCTCTATTACGCGCTTTTGAAAGAAAGGGAGGAGAGAAAGGAGGAGAGACCTAAGACCGTGTAGGCTCCTCAAGATACTTTATCCCGTCCTGGAAATACACTGTCATGGAAAGGATATGGATAGTTGCCTATGCCTATCTAGTTTACCTTTTCCTGGCCACCATTCCCCAGCTAACTAACCTTCCGGGATTCAATCTAGGTATACCCATTCTTGTCCTGATATCCGTATATTTTTATCACTCCTACACAAAGCTGAGAAAGGGCTCAGTGGTCTTCTTCATTATAGGATTTCTGATCGGATACCTCTTCGAGTTCCTGGGGGTACATACTGGTTTCCCCTTCGGTAAATACTATTACACGTCGGGTTTGGGATATGAAATCCTAGGGGTACCGCTTATCATTCCCTTCCTCTGGTCCACTCTGGCTTACTTCTCGTACCTTCCATCGGGAAATCCCTTCATTTCCTCCTGGATCATGGTGATGATAGATCTCACTGTTGATCCCCTGTTCTCCAGGTTTGACTGGCACTGGATTACACCGGGTCAGTATTTTGGCGTACCCATCTCCAACTTCGTGTCGTGGTACGCCATCTCCCTTCTAATCTATTTTACATGGAGAAGAAGGGTTACCTTCAAGTACGACGTGAAGGCTTCTCTCTTTGTCTACGGGCTCGTTCTGGACCTTGCCCTTCAAGACTACTTCGCCGGACTAGTGCTTCCCTCTCTCATATCCTTTGTAGTGGCCTCCCTTTCCTTTCTCCTTCTACATGTACTTGCTCGTGGGCTGGGGCACGCCAAATCTGTCAGCGAACATGAAAATAACTAGAGTACCCGCGTTCCTCACCTTGTACATGGTGTTCATCACGTCGTTCTCTGTAAGGTCCTCATCCAGCATTACCCTGCTCACGAATATCAGTTGAGGGATCTCATCGTCTGGCGGAGTGAAACCAACATCAACCTTCATCCTTAACAGCCTGTATCTCAACCCATTGAGGAATTCCTTTCTTTCATTGGGAGGAAGTGACCTGAGCTGGGATTGATGATACTGGTGAATTCCAACAGCCATTCCCAGGACGTATACCCTTGAGTCCTTATCCGGTTTAATGAGCTCCAGCTGGGGTCCACCCTGTTGAGGAGAGATGGCCAGATGGAGAAACTCCTTCGCCTGTGGAACTTCCTTCACGTTAAGTCCCAGAGACCTGAATACCTTCACTGGATCCATGATCTCACCCATACATGGTGCTGGGCTTTGTTTCCCCAGCCCCAAAGGCATCCAGGAACCTCAGAATCACGTAGGTTCCGGCATTCCTCACCGAGTAGAAGGCCTCAAGAAAGTCGTTGGCCCTCAGGCCGTCTTCATAGATCACCTTGCTTACATTTATCAGCTGTGGAATCTCCTGACCTGGCGGTAGAAACGCCACGTCGACTTCCATCTCCATGAGGTAATACTTTATCTCATCAATGAAAGCTTTCCTGGTGGAGGTGCTCATTTTCCTGAGCATGTCCTGGTGGGTCTGATGCACTGCTATACCCATTCCCACAATGTAGAAGGGAGTCATGTTTGTGGGACGTACCACATCCACCACTGGAGCACCCTGAGGAGGGGATACGCTAACATGAAAGTACTCCTTGGCACCGTCAGGAGTCCAGACCTTCATTCCCAGTCCAGTTAACCACTCCTTTATCTTATTCTCCATAGGGGGAGATGAGTCTAGGAATTAAAAACCCTGTCGAAGGTCCTCCTCCACGGCCAACGCCACATTGTAACCGGGAATGCCCGTGACCTGACCACCCGGGTAGGTGCCAGCCCCTGAAAGGTAGAGGCCCTTCACGGGAGTCCTGTACCCCCATCCCTTCATTGGCCTCCCGTCAAAGAGATAGGGGTATCTCATGGGTAAGTGGTTGAGATTTCCTGCAGGTGCATGATAGTGCTTTAACGCATATTCCGCGTTTATTTTCTCCTCGTAAATTATCTCTCCAGAGAACATGGAGAGAACCTCTTCCCTGTCACCCATGAACTCAAGAACGGGGGCTCCGCGCGTATCGTCCACGGCTGACGGCATGACAATCTCTCCAACCTCCAGATCTATTATGCCCTGTAAGTAAGGCTTGAGTTCCTCCTTGACCTTTACCCCTTCCCTGAACACCACGTTATACTTAACCCATCCTCCCCTTCCTGGATCCAGTTTCAGGTCGCTCAAGGGTTCAGTCATGGAGAAAGTGCTGACGGGGCTGATAGCTGACACAACGAGGTCTGCCTTTATCTCTTTCTTCCCTACCCTCACTCCAGTTACCTTACCGTTTCTAACTAAGATCTGATCAACCTTACTCCTAGTTACAATCTGGACCCCCAGGGATTTAGCCTTCTTCTCTATGTAACTAGCAACTGTCCCCATTCCCCCTGGAACAAGTGACCAGTCGTTATAAAAATAGGCCACAACGTAAGCCGGAGAGTCCTCCATGGAAGGATAAATGAAGTATCTGTGCACATCTCTTGGAAGATACTCATTCAGGAAGTGATGAGAGGTTTCCCTCACTATCTCAGGGACTCCCTCTGATTCCGCTACCTCAAGTACCTTTTCCCTTGAGGGAGGTCTTGAAGTGAAGGTGAATCTCGACATGATCTCCTTCATTTTGAGGAGTTTATCCTCGAACTCCGAGAACCTAGGGAAATATCTATTTAGAATCTCCCTTCTCTTCCTGGGATCCCTGTAGAAGGGGATCAATTTTCCATCATATTCAATGGTCTGAAATATATCGTTCTCTATGACGGGTATCCCGAATTCCTGTCTCAGGGATTCGGGCATGATCCCAAGAACATAGGAGGCCCTGCTTATCACTGCCTTGCCCTCCACGGCACTCTCGGTCATTCCGCCCGTTCTGTGGGACGCCTCAAGAACCGTCACATCCAGACCCAGCTTCCTAAGGTAGTAAGAGGCGATAAGCCCGTTATGTCCAGCCCCTATTACCAGAGCTTTCATTTGACCCAATTCCCCGAAGAAGTAAAATGACTTTTGGACAGAAACTGGGAGGGACATGAGCTTAAAATCCCTTCCACATCAGGTAAAATGTGAAGATAGGACTAATATACTTCGGTGGTCAGTACAATCACCTCATCCTGAAGAACGTGAAGTATCTGGGAGGGGATATTGAAACCGTGGATCCTTCCCTACCCCTAGAGAGGGTGAAGGGATATGACTGCCTGATCTTCAGCGGAGGTCCTCAATCCGTGAAGGAGGAATTGCATAGGATGGGGAACTCGCCCCTCTTCGTTAGGGAGCTCAGCGTTCCGAAGCTGGGTATTTGTCTGGGGCATCAACTTATAGCTCACGTCCTGGGAGGAGTCGTGGATAGGGCTAACACTCCAGAGTTCGGGCTGGTCAGGATCAAGGTGGAGGACCATGACACCATCCTAAGAGGTATTCCCTCGGAGTTCAATGCATGGGAGAGTCACAACGACGAGGTGAAGTTCCCTCCTCCAGGGTTCAGAGTTCTTGCAAGTAGCGAGACCACCAAGGTGCAGTCCATGGTTAACTCAGACAACGCTATCTTCACCGTGCAGTTTCACCCTGAGGTTAAACATACCGAGCATGGGACTCAGGTACTTAAAAACTTTCTTGAGGTATGTAAAAAGTAGATGAAGAACAGCGGATCAACTGAGGTGAAAGGTTGTACTGGGTGAGGAGAAACAGATTGGGCGGATCCCACATGCCCTCCCATCTGGAGGAGATCCGAGAGTGGAAGAGGAAGGGGGTCAGGAAAGTCCTGGTGTTAACTGAGGATTGGGAGATTGAGGATACGTGGGGGAACCCTGAGTATTATTTTTCCCAACTCAAGGAGGAAGGTCTGCAGTTCCTCCATGTCCCGGTCCCAGATGGTTATGCCCCCACGAAGGAACAATTTGATGAGATTGTGAGATGGCTGGACAGCGGTAACAACCTAGTTCATTGCGTGGCCGGTATGGGAAGAACAGGCACGGTTCTTGCGGGCTACCTAGTTGTGAGGGAGGGAATGAGTCCAGAGCAGGCTGTGCAGGAGGTAAGGAGATATAGGCCAGGGGCCGTGCAGACCATGCAACAGTTCATGTTTCTTCACGGGTTGACCAACCCTTGAAACTGGAACAGGACTACCTGGTGAACTTTCTCTATCTGGTTCAGAACATGATAGCCAAACAGGTTAACCTGGTGAAACTAGAGAGGGAGCCAAGAGAGATGTGCGGTGTGGACGTTGCATATAAAGGAGAGATGGGAGTTGCAGTGGTGGTCTGTGACGGTGAAACTCAAATTATCAAGAAGGTCAAGGGAAGGGTGAGTTTCCCCTACATCCCCGGATTACTCTTCATGAGGGAAGCTCCCCTCATGGTAAAAGCACTGGAGGACGTCAAACCCGATCTCCTGCTAGTGGACGGACATGGTATAGCCCACCCAAGAAGGAGTGGCATTGCCACTGTGCTGGGCGTTCTTCTGGAAACTCCCACTGTGGGAGTGGCTAAATCCAGACTCGTGGGTGAGATAGTTGAGGAAGGCGGAGTGAACTACGTAACCCTGAACGGGGAGAGGGTTGGGGTCAAGGTGGGAAAGTACTACTACAGTCCTGGTAACCTGGTGAGTCTGGATGACGTGATCCAGCTCAGCAAGATGGGTTACCCCAAGGTGTTGAGGGAGGCTGACAGGTTATCCAAGGTGTATAGGAACGAGATGGACATCAGCTAAACCCTCGTCGTCACCAATCGGTCGGGCAAGTTCTCATCCCAAAGGGGGTCCATCCCGCCCTCGAAAGGAGCACCCCAACTTCACGGAAAGGGAACTTTGACTCCCCAAAAGGATTAAAGTGTCTGCATTTTAATTGTTAGTCATGAAGCGAGTTCTCAGAATCCCTAGATTCAACAAGGAGGGAAAGCCCAAGACGCTGGAGTTACTGGTGGACTCCCCGGTGATGAACGATAAGGGATTTCCGCAGGAGGGTAAACTGCTTCTAGTCATAGATGACGGAAAGAACAGGGTAGGATTTCAGTTGAGTACCGCTGAGGCAGCACTCCTTTATCAAAGGTTAAGTTACGTTCTAAACGAGTCAGCGAAGGAGTATATTCAGATTGAGGAAAAAAGCAAGAGGAACTATCAATCTACAAAAAAGGGTAGGGACGTGGAAGAAGAGCAAAGCGAAGAGGTTCCACCAGAATACTTTGATGAAATGCCACCAGACGATCTTCAGTGACCTTGATCGCCTCGTGATAGGGAGGATCTCCAGACAACGTTCCTGACAGGGGCGTGAAACTTCTCTGTATCTTCAGATAGTACCCTGTGGCGTTAACCGAGTTATTCTGGCCGGCCTCTGCTAGAAAGTTCTCCTTGAACGCCGTTACCCCGGGTTCCTCGTAGGTGAAGGTAAGACTCTTCTGCGTCAGGGCGTTGTTAGACGTGAGCTTCACTAGAACCGCGCCCCCGTAACTGTTTATCACCTCGATTATACCCGAGAAACCACCCTGCGCGGTCAGGTTTTCTTGGAGGGATTGCCTTGTGGTGTAACCATTCAGGTTGAAGAAGTAGGAGTAATAGGCTCCTAACTCCACGGATCCATTCTGAGCATATGACAGATTGAAGGGAATTACATTGGGAGAGGATATTGGTGTGGCAAAGGCTGAGATCTGCAACGTTACAGGATAGTTTCCCGCCAAATACATGGATGAGGAGTAAAACCCGGACTCGTTCGCGACTTCCTTGAACGTCTCATCCAGGTAGGCGAATTGATAGATATTATTGAAGGTTTGGGAGGCATAGAACTTTCCGCTCTGCGATACTGTTGCCATCTCATCTCCATGAAGGAATGTCAGAATTGAGGAATAAGTCAATGTGTAGCTTCCGCCCTCCTGATAATGAACCCCTGAGAAACCGCCCACAAATATGGGTGAGGAATCCAAGAACCTGGAATAGGCCTGTACCATCTTTCCAGATATCATTGGGTTGCTCTGATTGACCCATAGGGCTAGGAACCCGGAGAGGTCCCAGTCGAAAGAGGGACTTCCCGTGAGCTCCTTGGCAGTTGCCAGGTTTGTGATCGACACTGTGATGTTGGCTTTGGTTCCCATCGCCAGCAAGGGAGTGAGGTCAATCTGATATGGGGTATGGAAGGCCAGGGTGTTAATGCTTGGCAGTGGCTTCCACCAGAATAGATCTATCCCTCCAGTGTATATTGTCTCATAGGGAGGTATCACTGAGGTCAGCAGGCCGTTATAATACATCAGTATATCCCTGGTAGCCGGCTCATTGCTGTACCAGAACTCGTCAAGACCTCCTCCCTCCTCGTAAAGGAACGCTGTCATCCTGTACGTACCGTTTGGTATGGTCACGGGAGAGGTGTAACTATCCTGATTGGGATTAAGGATCACATAGGAGTAGTTGTAATTGAACGTCCCGTTGACGAAGAGCGGTATGAACTCGTTGGGGAGGTTCCCCGGAGCCTTTCCAGGGTAGAGGGCCAGAGTTATGTTGACCACGTAGAGACCGGTTATGTTGACCTTTGCGTCATAGAAGTTAACCAGCACTGGCTCGAAGGTCACGTTTCCGTGTAGGAGGTTCTCAAACATGGTCAGATCCACGGAGGCGCTGGAGTTCTGAATTTCCTGTGTGGATCCCCAGAACACCGGTATCCCATCCACAAAGATGTAGAATGGGCGGTCAAACTGTGTACCATTGACCTCCTTCACGCTCACATTCATGAGGATGAAACTGTAGGATCCGTTGGGGATGTGAACGATGAGGTAGTAGGGTTTGAAAGCGGTGTCGTTAAAAACTAGGTTCTTCGCCACGGTGACCAGGACAGGGGTCTCGTTCGGTGGAAGATATCCGACTGCCTCGAAAGAATAGTACTTGGGATCCAGACCCTGCATGGAGGTTACGTTGTAGAGGGTTACGCTGTGGAGTTGCGGAGATGACTGGGCAATCACACCTATCCCTGGGAGAAGTCCCAGGATCAGAATGGTTAGGAGGAACCAGGACTTCATTTTCTCACCCTCAGGATAAGGATAAGTAATATGACTACCACAACAGCAAGGGCTATTATGCCCACCTCGAGGTATGTTATCTGCTGATGAAGTACAGCCTCAGGGTAAAGATTGTCCACGTTAAAGGATACGTTGTACTCCAGCCCATTCTTCAGAACCGCCAAGAAGTGATATGTTCCGGAAGGTAAAGAGGAGGCGTGGAATGGGATGTGAAGTGTTACCGATCCGTTGCTTGCGGTATAGGTAAAGTTCTGGGCCTCTCCGTTCAAGTATACCGATACTGGCTTCAGGAAGGGCGAGATGGTCACATTAATCACCTGGAAGGAAGAGGTAACGTTGCTGGTGACCTCCAGGACTCTGGGTGGAGGAGTGAGAGAGAGGTGCGGTGACAGTACTGTGGTGCCCTGTAGTATCACGTTCCCACCACTCACGTTAAAGGCATAGGTTGAGTTTACCAGGGATGAGATAAGGCTGACGTTGGAGTTACTCAGCGTTAAGGCTACACCGGAACCACGAATTGTGGAGCCAACAACAGTCAGGGTGGAGTTCAGGGCATTTATATGCCCTACTTGAGATGACGAGACCGTAACGTTGGAGTCGATAGCCGTCAAGTTGTTTACAGTAGAGCCCACAAGGTTCAGTGAAACACCCTTCACTGTGAGGTCAGGCGAGTATACCTGGTACAGGGTATATCCATTTCCGTCGTGTACCGCGTAGGGCAGGGAGGAGTTTTCGCCAATGGTGAGAGGACCCATGTAGGTCTGATCTGCAACGTATAGATTCTCGCTGGAAAAGCCGGGATAGCCCAGGGCTGTGGTACCCTGAACCACTCCAATCCATGGGCCTGAAATTACTCCGGGCTGACTTCCCCTGAATTGTGCATTGCCAGAGAAGTAGGGGACAGTGAAGTTACCCACCCACATCCCAAGGGTGGCATTATACTGGAGGGGTACCTCGTAATTCACCTCATTCAGGAGAGATTCGAACGTTGTGCCAGCGGGCATCAGGGTCAGGGTGAACATCCCCTGTGTGACAGGGCTTCCGTTCTGGTATGTTATTTTCACCTTTATTGGCACATTCTCTCCCTGATAGAGATAGGTTGGCATCAGGATGGTGGTCTTGATCGAGGGACTTACATAGAACCACGTGGTGAAGTTTCCGTACTCTAGGCCCACGGACGTATTGACAACGGAATGATATACAACCCTGTAAATTCCCGGGGTGAAATTATACGGAACGGTGAAGTTGGCCTCCTTCAGACCAAACAGCAGGAAAATACCGTACTGCACAGTGTCTGGGGCTGAAACCATGGGGACCTGTGCCACCAGCTTGTCTCCTTGATACACATAAGCTGTGACATTAGAGGTGAATAGGCCTAATCCGAAACTGCTTATGGTCTCCGCGAAGAAGCTTACATTCTCTCCAGGAGCAACTCCTGGCAATCCTGTTATGATAGAAGGATAGACGGTGCCGTAAACTGCGTCGCCGAACGTTAGGTATGTGTACGTTGATCCTCCTGTGGTGTTTATGACCAGAAGATAAGTTCCCTGTGGCATATTGGGAAGTAGGGAAAACTGGCCGTTATAGATACCGGGCATCTGCGACTGTAACAGGGTAAAGTTCAGCAGAGTTTTCCCATTCTTCACCAGATATCCGGTAACGGACATGTTGGAAAGCGGTGTTCCATTTGGTGCTGTCACCTGCACTTGAACTGGAACAGGTTCACTGGGAGGTATGGGGAGTGAATAGGGGAAGGGAACTGGCTGGGATATTACCACAGAGTCCCCCACATCTATGTCCACCTGAGCCACACCCTCAACACTGCCGGAGGATCCCCTAACCACTATGGACCAGATGTTGGGTGGTCCTTCACTCACCGTGAACATTCCATTCCAATACGTTCCGTTAAACTGCAGAGGTACTTTCATGAGGAGGCCATTGACCGTATAGATATATGCCGTGAAATTGCCAGAACCGACTATGTCCCCGCTCTGATTTGTGATATACGACACGATCTTCACCGTGGAGTTATATGGATACCACGGATAGCTCTGGTTTCCCGAGAAGGTTGAGACTGAAATCTTGAGTTGGGGCTGCTTTAGATACTGCTTCACGGCGTTCAGCAGCCCAGGATAGTTGGGCGTTCCCAGGCCCGTAACCATGTTATAACCAAGCTTCGCAGAGTAAACGCCATTGAAGCCACCCGTCACCTGATGGAAAGCCTGTGTATACAGGGTGGAATTTGAGTAAATCCAGTAGAGCATGGGATTGAGAAGTCCCAACGACTGGTTTAACTGGGAGTCAAGGTCGGCAGTCACACCTGCCCATATGGGGGAGGCAAGGCTTGTACCTCCGATCACCTCCTCCACCCCCTCAGCGTAGATGACAATACCCGTATACGGGTTGGCATCTGCACTTACGTCTGGAACTTCCCTGGTTGAGGCATTGAGATATTGAATCTGATACCAAGGTGCAGGGAACAGTGAACTAACACCTCCTCCCGACGCGACGCTAGTAATCCCAGGTTCAAAGTATTGGGGAAGAACTCCCCATGCAGTCTCATATCCATAACTTACGTTGGCGTTCTTGTTCTCGATGGAACCAGATGTGGCATTCACGTAAAGGGAAGTGCCTCCCACGGCAGTAACAAAGGGAGAGGAGGCAGGAAAATTGACACCACCGTAACTTGTTAAGGTCCCACCAAAAGCACCATTATCCCCAGAGGATGCGAAGAACGAAATACCCTCAGCGGTCCCCAGGGCAAAATAATAGTCTAGATACGGGTAATTGGGCGTACTGCCCTGGAAGTAGGCGTAAAAGCCTGAGGCACCAATCAAGTTCTCGGGGAGGCCCCAGCTCATGGACACCACCTGAGCTAAGTCCTGCGATACCACAAGGTCAACCGCTTCAAATAGTGCTGATCCAGCGTTGGATGCTACCACGTCTATGACGTGGGCATAGGGAGCCATGGAGTGAACAGTTTCCACGTCCAGGGCTGTCTCCACATCCCATCCGGTGAAGATTCCATAGATGGGGTGATATGGTCCCACCGGTAAGATGGTGAGATTTATGGGAGGAAGGTTGTTCTGCGCGTCAAAGGCCTTAACGTCCTGCGTAAGCTCCGGATCTCCGTAGGCGTCAATTATGGCCACTGTAACGTTCTTCCCTCCAGGTATCACGTTGTAAGCCTGTGAGATTTCTCTCCCTGTATAGTAAGTTGCTGAAAACTGGAATCCATAATATCCCGGAGAAGGAGATGACAATCTTAGCTGTCCATCACTGAGGTTTCCCAGAACCACCAGATCAGGCTTAATCAAACTGTAATTTGAGAGGCCCATAATCAGGGAATTGCTTAGAGGGCTGGGAACTATAGGTGTAGTTTCTGGTCTATAGTATAGTAAAGCCCCGCTCTTGTACAGGGAGAGGGAAGTGTGGAAAACTTCCTCCACGGTAGAGGCATTGGAAACTGCCATCACGGAGAAGGGACTGCTATACACCACTGTAAAACCGTGGCTTTTCAGGTAACTTATCACCTCTCTCTCCTTCTGCACATTTCCAAACATGGATATGAGCTCTGACCTGTTCAGGGGATGTATCTGATGGTTCCCTATCTCCTGGACCAGTAAGTATAGGTAGTTCATGTTCTTAGGAGGTATGAAAACCGACACGCATACCTGGGAACTGGGAGGCAATAACTCCTGAAATGTTCCCTGATACTGTGGACCATAATAGGTTGCGTAAGAGCTAACCTGCAGTGGAATAATGGGTGAAAGAGCAACGACCAGGGCCAATAATAAACCGAGTTTCATGCATTTAATGCATCGGGGACAATATATTAACTTTTTGAAAATATCAAATCAATTCTTGATTTAGACCTAAAAAGGATCAAAAATAGGTAACTTTGGAGAAGTTATAGTTGGCCTAAAAGGTTTTGAAGATATGAGAGAAGCAGGGACTGGCTGGCTACATGAGCATAATTGGTTTCCATAACTAGATACTGACCTGATACCGACTCCAGCACCAGTGTGTTATTGTTAATAGGGTATGGATTGGCGATGAAGTACGGAGCACCATTAAAGTTTCCTTGAGTTATCACGGAATTCATTCCCGTGTATTCCTTCATGTTTTCATAGAAGGAGAGAGTCATGTTATACTGAGCTTGAGCTTGCGATGGCGTGTTGAACTGAGTCACTTGAACCGCAAGTATTGAGGAGCTGTTAGCGTAAATGGCCAGATATCCAGCACTTACGTTGAGCTTCCATTGATGGAACAGTTGCTGATACTTTGACTGCGCATTACTCATGTTAAGGTTTGAGAACTTCATGCCGTGGAAATTGCTCATGAATCCGTTTCCTAGACCTGTGGAAAGATTAAGGGAGTTTAAAGCGGTGTAGTTGATGTATGACCAGTAGGTCAACTTCATTTCGTTCACGCTACCAAAAATGGAGGGTGGTTGCACCACTGCTGATTGAGAATTTACGGCATCCTGATACTGGTTCATAAATAGGTTAAGTGAGGCCTGAGAAGGATCACTTACACCTGTCACCATAACTCCAACTAGGTATTCTCCGTTGTAGCCAAGCGCTATACCATACTTGGAAATGTTACCATACACATATTCCAAGTTACCACTCTTATTTACGTTGAAATTGTAACCTGCAACTAAGATCAATGCAAGTTTTCTAAAGTCCTGTGTAACATTGGACGAAGTGACCTTGGATACGAAAGTTATAGCCGTGGAAGTGCTGTTATGAACTAGAACCTCCGCGAAGGTGGTTCCAACCATTTGTGAGAAATTGCCCAGATACTGTGAGGTTATAGTGTTCATTGGAGCCAGTCCGGATAAGTTACTTAACTCCATCCATGCTCCAACCGTGTAACCCGACACTCCAGTTGACACTTGAGCCTGAACTGGAGAGAGAAGAACAGTACTGCTGGGCGCTGAGGCAAGATTAACTTTAGCCTGCTGAACAGTGTTATGTGGAACAGATAACTGCATGAACCCAATCACTACGACGGCTATCACCAAAATGGCTATTACTCCTATAACTAGAGACTTGTTCATAATAGTGATCCCATCCGAGATGTTTAAAAACATTGTCAAAATAGCTTAGAATCTGCATCCTTGACAAAAGCCAGATATCATCTCGACTTGGCCTCAAATATTCACTCGATGGTTCTCTGGAAATCACTGATACCGTGGGTCTTTTTCAATGCCTTTACCACATCTTAGAGCTCAGAAAGATTTATATCTGTAATCCGATATCGGTATTTAGATACACAATGTTTCACCACGGATTTGGTCATAGGGGAGGTAGGAGAGGGTTAAGGTTCGTAATACTCTTCTCGTTGAATGAGTCGCCCAAGAACGGAATTGAGATAATGAAGGAAATAGAGGAAATGACCAAGGGTTGGTGGAGACCCTCGCCCGGCTCCCTTTATCCTATGCTGGCAAAAATGTCTCAGGAGGGATTCATAAGGAGGAGAGAAGATGGAAAATATGAATTAACCGAAATAGGCAAAGATGAAATAGAGATAATACGGCAGAGGATGGCCGTGATGTCCAGCTTTAAGGAGAGCATGAGACGTGAGCCCTCATCCCCCGAGGAGATAATTGAGGAGATAGAATTTTACGTGGACTACCTAGAGGATCTAAAGAGGAACGATCCAGGGAAACTAAGCATGATTTCAGATAGAATTAAAAGACTCAGTGAGAGATTAATGAAGGTGGTTTCATGAAGGTCGCTGTACCTGTAACTAATGGCATGATAGATGGACCTGGAGAGGGACTCACGGTGAGGATATACGAAGTTGATGAAAAGATAAGGCTGATCGAGGAGTACGAGAATCCAGCACTCAAGGCTACCGCTGCTAGGGGAATATATATGCTTAGATCAGCTCTGGATAAGGGAGTGACGGCCTTTGTGGTGGCTGAGATAGGGCCTCCAGGTGTCAGATTCCTGGAAGGAAAGGCAAAAATATACATAGCGGAGGGCAGGGTTGAAGACGCACTTGATAAACTAATCAAAGGAGAACTAATGGAAACCCATGAACCCACACATGGAGAGCATCACGGTCACGGAGGACATCACATACATCACTAAGACTACTAGGTTACCTTCTCATCCTCCGACTTTCTCGCTTTGATTTTCCCATACTCGTTTGACTTCTCATGATGATTGGCCTGTCCATTATGTTGTCCATTGCTTTCCTCATGATCCTCCTCGTCCTTACTCGCTTCGCTCATCTCTATAATTTCGGCTGCCAAGAAACCCAGGATTATGGTTCCCATAAAGAAGTAAACGATTATCGGTGAGGAGGTTTTGATGGATTGGAACAGCTCATAGGATGAAAACAATATACCCCCTAGGGAGAGCACAAGCCAGTTAACTCTCTTGTTAACCTTAGTGATAGAAATTCTGAATAACGAGAAATCTGACGCCAAATGAACGAAAATGTTGGCCAGCAATGAAACCAGACCTGCTATTGTGAACGCTAAAAATGCGTTAAAGCCTGTAAGCAGGATTCCGCCTAGAACTATTGCCACAAAAGTGGCCACTGTGACCAGGACAGCGTTAATTGGTCCTCTTCCCGATTCTAGCTTTCCAAGGAGCTCTGGTAAGAATCCTCCTCTAGACATTGCGAAAATGGTTCTGGATGTGGCCATCATGTAAGTTAGGGTGGCCAATATCCCATCGTTGGCAGCAGCAAAAAGAACAAAAACGAGAGTTATCAATCCAAATCTATCTTCAATGAGTTGAACCAAATTTAGCTGATTTGCTACTAGATGGAAATAAATGACGTGATCTGTTATTCCGTATACATCAAAGGCCGCAAGGAGACCGCCCAAAAGGATAACTGTCACTATTGCCCTTGGAACGCTCTTCTCAGGGTTCTTGACCTCACCAGACAGAGGAGTGATGGAGCCGTAGCCGGTTGGTATGGAGGACCCAAACAGGATTGCTAGGGCTAGTGTGCTAAGGTTAAGATTTGACGGAATTGGATTATAGAGATAGAAATGGGTAGAGGCCATAAACAATACTGCCAGAGCTGCCATCATACTAATTTCAATAAGGCTCGCAACTATAGCATATTTTGCTGTGGGTTTTATTCCTAGAATGGCAAAAACACTGGAAATTGTCAGAATGACCGAAGCAATAACCACGGAGGGTACGGGAATTATAGTGGACAATATGTAGGAAGCTCCCAGCACATATGCAGCACCATACATCGAGGAGTAGAGAAGATATAACCAGCCTGTTTCGAATCCCAGCCTCTTGGTCAATGTGTAGTATGCGTAGGTATAATATCCTCCAGTTTTGGTAAATTTTCTAGATAAAACATAAACTGAAAGACCGTTAACCAGGACTAGGATTGTCCCCAGGATAATGGCCAGGGACGCCCCGGTACCCACAAGCAGAAATGCGTACAAACCGTAGGTTAACACGCTGAGAAATGGAGATTGACCTCCCAAGGAGAGAAATATAAGGTCTAGGATTCCTATGACCCTTTTAGGTTCCTCATTTAGCTGTTCCTGAGATCCCTTTGACATTCAGGGAAAATGTTATTACCATAGAGATTTTAAAATCTTCTTGTAACAGGCAAATAAAAATAGCTTAACGTGATAATTGAGAAATTATTTCATTATATCATGAAGATTCCATAAAGCTTAGGACGTTCTGATAGCCGGGCTTCTGGAAGGACCATGATTTCCGCAATATAATAAAGGGTGGAATGGATTTTGTCCATTAATGAAAATTATTGGTGTTGAGGAACTTCCTATGGATGTCAGGGTCAGGGACGTGCTGAAGAGGAGAGGAATAGTAACCCTAAATCCCGTGCAATGCGAGGCTGTTGAAAAGGGTTTGTTACAAGGTAAGAGACTACTCCTGACTTCACCCACCGGTTCAGGGAAAACACTCATAGCTGAGCTTGGAATGATCTCTCATCTTCTCAACGGGGGAAGAAGAGCCATCTACGTTACTCCCCTGAGGGCGCTAACATCTGAGAAGTATAACACGTTCAAGGACTGGGAGGCGCTGGGTTACAGGGTAGGAATGACCTCAGGGGATTACGATACTGATGACGCCTTTCTCAGTAAATATGATATTGTGGTCACAACGTACGAAAAGCTGGACTCCCTCTGGAGACACAATCCCTCGTGGTTAAAGGAGTCCGACTATTTCGTTCTTGATGAGTTTCACTATCTGAATGACGGAAAGAGGGGCCCAGTGGTGGAAAGCGTGGCAGTGAGGGCAAAGAAAAGGAACCTTCTGGGGTTAAGCGCCACGGTGAGCAACGCTGACGCCATCGCGGAGTGGCTCAACGCCATCCCTGTGAAGACCAACTGGAGACCAGTCCCACTGAGGGAAGGCGTACTTGTGAATGACAGAAAGATAATGGTTTCCTATTCAGATGGGACCATCATCCAGCTGAAGGGAAATGACGGAATTCTCGCCTACACCAAGAGGGTTGTAGAGGATGGTGGTCAGGTCCTTGTATTCAGAAACTCAAGGAAGATGGCTGAAACCACCGCAAGGAAGATAGCCGAGTTGAATCTTCCGCTCAAAAGAAAGGAGATAGAAGAACTGATCTCCAGATTGAGGGAAGTTGAAGATGCGGGTTCAGACGAAAAGACAACTCTAGCGGAGCTATTGAGCAAGGGAGTGGCGTTCCATCATGCCGGTCTATCAAAGGGACTGAGGGATTTGATTGAAGAGGGGTTTAGGAAAAGGGTGATCAAGGTGATTACGGCAACTCCAACGCTGGCTGCAGGTGTTAACTTACCGGCCAGAGCTGTGGTAGTGGGAGACATTTACAGGTTCAACAGAAAGATCCTGGGCTTTCAGGAGGAGATCTCGGTTATGGAGTACAAACAGATGAGCGGAAGAGCGGGAAGGCCTGGTTACGACAGTGAGGGCGAGGCGGTGATAGTGGTGAGAAACAGAAAGGATTCGGAGAGGATAGCGAAAAAGTACATCCTATCTCCACCAGAACCCCTGGAGTCCAAGCTGGGTAACGAATCTGCGTTCTATTCCTTTTTGCTGGGCCTGGCGTCGGAAGAGGGAACCACAGAAGATCAGGTTAGAAACATGGCGCAGGAGACCTTTCTGGACAAGGAGCTTGTGAAGTCCTACCTTGAATCTGGACTCAATTGGTTGAGGGAAAACGGATTCTTCACCGAAGGAGTGAAGTTGACCAAGTTCGGGAGAAGGGTTGCGGACCTTTACATCAACCCCTTCACTGCAAAGCTGATCAAGGACATCCTATCCATGAGCGAGGCAGAAAGCTGTGATATTCCCTACATTCATATGCTAGCCCTGACACCAGACGGACCCATAGCCAACGTGAGCAAGCCTGAGGAGGATGATCTCCTTGAATGGTCGCCATGCCCTACATTCACTGAGGTGCCAGATGACGAGGACGAAGAGTTCCAGTATTTCTCCGCCCTTAAGATTGCTCTAATTGTTCATGATTGGATTGAGGAAGTTGAAGAGGACGCCATTCTATCAAAGTATGGGATAGGTTCTGGAGATCTAAGATCCATAGTGGAGACCATGGAATGGCTCACTTACTCGGGTTATCAGGTGAGTAAGGCCTTGGGGTGGGAATCCCACGCTGATATCATGTTCCTGCTCAACAGGAGGGTATCGGACGGCGTGAAGGAAGATCTGCTGGATCTGGTGAGAGTGCCGGGAATTGGAAGGAAGAGGGGAAGACTACTGTACCAGAACGGTCTCACGAAACCGGAGGATCTGGTAATGAATCCTGAAAAGGTTAAGGCAATTCTCGGTGAGAAGATAGGTGAGAAAGTTGTCAAGGACGCTGCAAGAGTTATTGGAGGAGTTCTTTAGGGCAAAGGACGGGGAAGAACTTGCGTTCCAGGGAGATAGGGATACCTTGAAAAAACTGGAATTGGTGTTGAGAGCTTTAGCCCAAGATACCAGATATGATGGAAATAGATTACTGGTGAAGAAAAGAAGGCCTTAGAGGGGAATATTTCCATGCTTCTTTGGATACCTGAACTCCCTCTTGTTCTTCAACATCTTGAGTGCTGAAGCTATCACCTTTCTGGTGTCCTTTGGCTCTATGACGTCATCAATCAATCCCTTCTCTGCTGCCCAGTAGGGGTTGGCGAATAACTTCTTGTACTCTGCTATCCTCTCCTTGATCAGATCGTCAGGGGACTTACTATTCTGTATCTCCCTTCTGTACAGGATTCTTACAGCACCCTCAGGCCCGGTGACTGCGATCTCAGCAGAGGGCCACGCATATATGAGGTCGGCACCAAGGCTCTTAATGCTCATGGCTATGTGAGCCCCTCCATAGGACCTTCTAACTACCACGGTGACCTTAGGAACAGTAGCCTCAGCGAACGCGTACAACATCTTTGCACCATGCCTAATTATTCCCTTGTACTCCTGATCGGTCCCTGGCATGTAACCGGGTGTGTCAACCAAGCTTATTAGAGGGATATTGAAGGCGTCACAGAACCTTATGAATCTGGCTGCCTTATCTGAGGCATCTATGTCTATTGCCGCTCCAAGATGAGCTGAATTGTTGGCAACTATTCCAACCACATTCCCAGCCACCCTCCCGAATCCAACTACCATGTTCTGGGCCCAGTGTTTCTGAACTTCCATGAACTCACCGTTATCCACGGTTCTGTATATCACTTCCCTGATGTCAAAGGGCTTAACCGTGTCCGTGGGAACCACGCTCTCCACATCTTTCATCTCCCTATCTGCCGGGTCCCCAGTATCCATGAAGGGAGGTTCCTCCATGTTATTGGAGGGCAAGTAGGAAAGCAGCCTCTTTGTTATGTTAATGGAATCCTGTTCATTCTCGGCAATGAAATGGACAACTCCTGATTTAGTGGCGTGGATCACGGCCCCACCAAGGTCCTGGAAGGAAACATCCTCTCCCAGCACCACCTTTGTTATCTCCGGACCTGTTACGAACATGTAGTACGCATCGCCCTTGATCATGATGATAAAGTCGGTGAGAGCAGGGGAATACACAGCGCCACCGGCAGCTGGACCGGCCATGATGGTTATCTGTGGTATCACGCCAGATGCCATGACATTGGCCTTAAAGACTGTACCGTAACCCTCCAGGGCAACGGCTCCTTCCTGAATCCTAGCTCCTCCTGAATCGTTTATCCCGACCACTGGCGCTCCAACCTTTAACGCAAGCTCGTACACCTTCGCTATCTTGGATGCATGGGTCTCTCCAAGGGTTCCACCAATTGACGTGAAGTCCTGGGCAAACGCAAACACTGTCCTGCCTTCGACCTGGCCCCAACCCGTGACTACTCCATCTCCATAAACCTTGTTTTTATCTAGTCCGAATTCCGTAGCCTTGGTTGTGGCAAAGGTCATGACCTCGTTGAAGGTTCCCTCGTCAAATAACAGGTTCAATCTCTCCCTGGCAGTCAGCTTACCCTTGGCATGTTGAGCCTGTATTCTTTCCTCCCCTCCGCCCATATAGGCCTTGGCCTTCAGGTTTCTTAACTCTTCAACTAACTTTGACATGTCCGGTTTTTCGAAAGTTGCAGTCATGTGTAATCGAAACCTATTGCAAACTCTCTCTTAAAATTTTTATCATTTAAACTTTAGGAAAATTATACATGCTGATATTTTATAATTATAACTTTCTTAGTCATTCCCTCAGAGTTCGCGTATGGGCCCTCACAGATCGGATCCCGGATTCCTCATCACTGGTGAGTAGTAGATGATGGCCAACGTTAAAAGTGTAAGCTGGACTTGAGATGAGGACTATGCAGCATATATACCCTCTTCCGCAACGTACTTCTGCCTGGCCAAGTCCATGAGCTTTCTGGTGAAGAAAAGGGAATAGATCACCACCACTATCGCAAACAGAATTGAAAGCCATCCCACCAGCGCGAGGTTCCCCTGACTATCTGCAAGTGCGAGCTCTTTCATTAAACCTTGATGAACCTGAAGTGTTCTCCCGTCATATATGTCTGGCCAGTACTCTCCTATCGCCAGACCTCCCCAGGCGCTGTTCACGGTGCTGGTCAGGCCAGCAACGATGTATGGCATTGCCGAGGGAATTACCACCCTTCTCAGCCTCTGCCAGAACGTGAGGTTCAGATTATCCATGACTTCCCAGTACTCCTTGGGCATGTTCTTGATACCCATCCAGTAACTGTAGAACACGTAGTAGAAAGTGGAAATAAAGCCCAACAATAGAACATAAAATTCGTTGGTGAAACCTCCCAGAAAAGACCTCAGAACGGGGTATGTCGCCCCATACAGGAGGGGAAAGTATGCAGGAGCAGGAAAGGATGCCACGGTCTGTATAACTGGTATAATTACCCTCTCTGTTCTCTCGTGAATGGAAAGCCAGTATCCAACAAAGATAGCTATTATCAAGGATATTACCGCTATTATTCCCACCCTGAGGTAATCTATTCCTATTAATACCAAGTCGTAAGGAGTTGAGGAGACCAGTGAGTTCCACGTCTCAGGGGGTACAGACTTGACCACGGTAAAGACGGAGTAGGAAATTCCTATCAAGAAAAGAACCGCAATAATCTTACCCAGATTTCCCCAATGGCGCACTCTCTCCTCATCCTCGTCAATATCTGCAGGAATAGGTTTACTCCTAGTCACGTATCTGGCCAACTTGGCCACGGGAGCTATGGCATTACTTATCTTGGCGGAGTATCTGACCCTGAACCTTCCCCTTCTCACGGCCATGTTGGAGGATTCTGTATCAAGACCGTATCTCTGAACCGAGAATGAAGCGAACTCCCTTAACGCCACGGTTATGAAAACTACCACCACTGCTAGAATTCCCAGAGCGTAGAGAGCCTGGTTGTAAAGTCCCGAAGTGGTCAACCTGGAGATAAGGGATCCGATCCCAAAAACTGCATAGTTACTGTTTCCAACACTGAAGACCTCACTTACCGTGATGTAGAACATTGCATCCGCGAAGCTGGGAATCAGATTGGCGGCAATTCTGGGTATGGAAAAAGGAATGTAGAGCTTGGACATCTTTCCCAGGAAACCCAGTCTCATGTTTTCAGCAACCTCATTCAGGTTCTCTGGAACTGTCTTGAAGGCCTGGTAAATCCCCATCCATATGTTCCACACAACTGCAGTGAACACAAGAAATATCACTGCCAGCTCAGTGCCCAGGAATCCTCCTATGTCTGTAACAAAGAAAATCAACACTACAGGGAAGAAGGAAATAACGGGGACGGATTCCAGGACCTCTGAGACCGAGATGTACACGTTCTCAAAGGCCCTGTTTCTCAAGGCCAAGTAGCCCAGAAGCCATCCCGTTACAATGGAGAGGATGATGGTGATGAAAACTCTTCCCACTGTGACACCAACAGCCAGCAACGCCAGGAGGGGAAAAATCAACTCTCTTTCACCCGTTTCTTGACCGGGGTCAGAAGCTTATACAACGTGTCCAGATACTCCTGAAATCTAGGATCCTTAGGATTTCTGGGCCTCTCTAAATCTATGATTACCTCACCAGCTATGGTGGCGGGACTTCCGTTTAGAACATAAACCTTGTCAGATAACTCCACAACCTCGTTCATGTTGTGAGAAACCATTACCGCTGTCTTGAGCGAGGTATCATCGTTGAAAATGGTGGAGTAAATTTCCTGCCTGAGACCTTCAGCGGTGAGCTCATCCAAGTGAGCGAAGGGCTCGTCCATGAGCAGAACGTAAGGATCTGCCGCCAAGGCTCTGGCTATAGCCACCCTCTGCCTCATTCCCCCGCTCATCTGTTTAGGATAAAAGTCCTCAAAGCCCTGAAGTCCCACAAGCTCAAGCATCTTTCTGGCTATCTTTTCCTCCTCCTCCTTGGGAAGCTTCCTATACTTAAGGCCGAGTTTAACGTTCTCCAGGGCAGTTAACCAGGGAAAGGTGGCAATCGACTGGTGAATGAGAGCTATTCGCGGGGTGGGATGGAGAACCTTTTTCCCCATTAATCTGACCTCTCCCTCGGAGGGCTTGATAAATCCTCCCAGAATCCTGAGCAGAGTGGATTTCCCAACTCCTGAGGGCCCCACTATGGCAGTGAGTTGATTCTCCTCAGTCCTGAGAGTGACGTTCTCGAATACCCTGTAGTTATTGGGATACTGATATGCCAAATTGACTCCCTCTAGGATTGTTCCATCTGACCATCCCCACTCAACGTTAAATTCAATTCTTAAAAGCTTATTCTATCATAAAGTAATATTTTGTGCTCGAGGATTTAACTTATCCCGTAAATACCTGTTCCAGATCCCTTATCACGTATCTCTCTCCCCTCTTTCTTAGCAGATGTAATTTCACCATCTCCCTTAGAACATCCCCTCCAAATCTGGAGGAGACTTCCTTGAGGCTAAATTCCTTTTGACGGTACTCCTGAATTGCCCTCCTAACGTCAAAGGTCAAGGGATCGTTGGAGTAAACCTCCCTGCACATCAACTCTATCTGGACGTTGGACCTCCTGAGCTCATCCCTGAGTTCCCTGTAGCCCACCTTCATGCAGAGCTCGCGCAGATCCTTTATTCCCAGGGACAGAACGTGCACCACGGCGTCCCTGGTTAACCCTGACTTGGCAAGTTTCACGCCATCCGGAGGAACACCGTATTTCAGGCTGTCATGAATTTCTAGAGCCTTACGAAACCTGTCATCTCCCAGCGCCCTTAAAACGCGGAACATGGCGAAGGAGATCCACTTGGCGTTTGAAATGACCTCCCCCAGATCCTTGGAGGTCAGCTTTTCGCATACACCATCCAGACTGTTCCCGCTCATCCATCTGGTGAGCAGTTCCTTCCCTTCCTTACAACCCCTGAGGGACTGGGCAACCGCCGATGAACTCGCAATGACGGTCAGCAGGTCTGCTCCCTTGTCCTCTATGGGGAAACCCGAGAGGGCCTTAACGTCAATATAACTCACGGCCACGGCTCTTCCCAGAGGGGTCACCGTCACCCCTTGATCAGTGGTAACAAGTTTCATTTCCCTGAGCCTTAACACAGAGGACTCGATTACACTATTCTCGATCCCTCTGAAATTGAACGTTGAGTTTAATGACCTTCCAAGATCATCTATATCCACCCCGTCATTCCACGAAACGAAGGCCAGAGAGAGTGTGTCAAGATCCGGTTTGATTACCTCTGCCTTTGTTCTTCCACGATAATATTTCTCCTCCAGTTGAACTGCAAATTTCTCGGAATTGGCAATGATTATGGCCATTCCCTCCTTGTCATACCTGGGCCTTCCTGCCCTTCCTGCCATCTGCTTGAACTCTGCAGGAGAGACGTCTTTCCATCCCTTGAATTCTCCCCTCTCGTCAACATCTGGCAACTTAAGTTCGTAAAAGACGACAGCATAAACTGGCAGGTTTACTCCCTGACCCAGGGCAGTGGTGGACACCACGACGTTGAGGTTTCCCTCCATCAACATATCCAGCACCTTCCTTCTCTCGTCGTGGGATAGCCCGCTATGGTAGTGATTAGCCTTGAAATCCCTTTTCTGAAGCTCCAGAGCGAGAGTCTCAGCAGACCTCCTGCTCTTCACGAAAACCAGGGCGTTCTTGCCCATGGAGACAATCCTTTGGAGAACCAGAACCAGTAGCTCAAACCTGGGACGTGTTAGCCTGGACGGCTTCAGGTTCTCCTCCCATTCTCCACACCTGAGAACGTAGGGAAAGGCAACGCATTCATGAAGGGGAACGGTCCTCTTGTCGTGGGAAATGAGCCTAGCGTCGAGCCACCTCACGTATCTCTCAGGTTCACTAAGGGTGGCACTCAGGGCTATCAGGGGAACCTTCCTGGATTTTGCCCAGAGCACTAGGTTTTCCAGCGCTAACCCCCTATCGCTTTCCACGTTATGGACCTCATCTATTATGATCTTCGAGACGTTATTGAGCCAGGAGTAGTTGTGACGTATGGCGCTGTCAAACTTCTCATAGGTGGTGAGGAGAACGTCTCCGCTTATCTTCCTGAGATCCTCTTCATAAACGTCAGAATCCACCATCACTGCCCTGGTTTTATCCTTGATGGAGAGATATACTTCCCTGGATAGAGCCTTCAAAGGAGAAACGTACACGGAAATCCCTTTACTCTCAACTAGAACTCTCTTAGCAATGTGAGTCTTCCCGCTACCGGTAGGTGCAGAAATCAAGTAGTTCCTATCCCTGTCATTGTTATATTCCTTGAAGAACCTCTCGGCTAATGGAAAGTCCATTCAGAGAGAGTGGAACTAGACTAAAAATAACATTTTCTACAGGATACTCTACAAGAAAGACCATTATCAGGTCCTCCTGGCGTAGTCCCAGCACTTCACCTCTGCGTCCTCCATCTGAACCATGGGTGGCTTTTGCAGTCTACACAGCCTCTGTAGATCCCTCTTTCTCCTCATAACCTCACAGTAATCATGAAACCTGCATCCGCTCATGCTTCCCTCTCCAACTTCGACCACGCTAACCTTCTCTCCCTTCCTACCAAGGCGAATCACGGAATTTGCCAACACCATGGAGTAGGGATGAAGCAGACGAGTACCCCGCTCAACCACTTCGTCCTCATACATCACGGTAACAGAGCTACAAGGTGAAATAAGGTCAACAGAGCTAACGAACAGCAACGCGTCCAGCCCCCTTGATCTAATGATTTTGACTAGGAGTTTCTCTACCTTGAGCCTCTCCTGTTCCTCCACCTCCTGGAAAATATCCTCAACAATGACGAAACGCGTTTTCTCCATGAAGAGAGGAGAGAGGTAAACCTTGACCAGGTTTAGATCGCTCAGGTCATCCAGAGAGTCGTCGGGAATTCCCAGAAGGAACATTATTTCCTGAACCCTCTTACTGCTCTTTAGCCAAGCCGAAAGTAGGTCCTTTGCCTTTATTCTACCCCTCTCGAGGTGACGTGGAATAAGGTAGGTGGACCTTATACCATCCTTCCTCGACATATACTCTCCGGTGGATGGATCGATATACTGAACTTCCAGATCTCCCCTTTTCAGGGATTGGGAAAGCCTAGCCTTGTACTCATCCCACTCTCCAAGAATGCAGGTAATGTCCTTTATCAAGGGTATTGGACCATTCTTTAGCTGTATCATTGTACCACCACTACTCGTAAAGGAATAGGGTTATATCCCGCAGGCATAGGCAATACACCTGACCCTATGGTTACCCATTGAAACCCAGTTCACGTTCTGAAAGCACTTGGGAGTGGAGTGTTTGCAGATCCCTGAATAGGGGCAACCCTTTCCTTCTACCTTCTCCTCCTCAATTTCCCCGTTAATTAGATCTATGGTGTAGGGATGTAAGGGTGACTGCAGGACCTCAGGACCCTCCTCCACCACTTCCCCACGATACAGCACCATCACGTGATCCGCAAGCCTGGAGAGAATTCCTGGATTGTTTTCCAAGAACATGAAGGAGCTTCTGACGGAACCCATCAGATCTATGATTGAATTCATCAGAGTGGCCCGTCCAATATCTCCCAGTCCGAATTCGAGATCGTCAAATATCACGTAATCCGGTTCCAGAAACACTGCGAGAGCTATGGCGACCTTTTTCAGCTGTAAAGGAGTGAGTTGATAGGGCAACTTTTCCATTACGTCAGAGTTGAGTCCCATGAGCTTCAGATACTCCAGTCCAACTTCAACTCCATACTCGCTGTTTCCAATCTCATGGGAAACCACAATCTCGGCAAAGTGGGATCCAACCGTGTACAGAGGATTGAACATGGTACCGGGATCATAAAACACTGCTGATATCCTCTCCCATCTGACCTTATGAAGAAGGTCCCTCGATTTCAGCAGATCAATGCCATCAAGGAGGATGGAACCGGAGACGTTATCTAAGAGACCTAATGTTGCAGGAATGATGGCCTCCTTTCCGCTGTCCTTCTCTCCCAGAATTCCCACAGACTTCTTATCCAGCTTGGCACTGAAGCATTTCAGCCCTTTCACTGTAACACAGTTATACTCCAGCATTTATCTCACCATTGAATCTGAAACCAGGAAGATGAGAATCAAGAGAATTGCCCTGAAACCTGCTGGGGGAAGAAACAGCCACCAGAAGTCAAAGAGACGCGAGCTATTCAAGAGTGTTGTCAGTGTAGGAAAGTTGGGATCCCCAACTCCAGCTATCACTCCTAGTGCGGTATACACGGCTATCCCATCAACCACTGAAGGCAGGAAAAAGCGTTTTGACAGGGCCTTGCCTATTCCCCAGGAACTTCTCAGCCTTTGGTAAATGGAGATTTCCGGGATCTTGAAAAGTGGATTTCCCTTGCACACGGCTTCCGACACCTGTCTCGATATCACAGACCATCCAGTTAGCCCCACAACCAGGGCAGTCAGGAAGAAATTTGCCTTTACAAAGGTCACCTCCGGTGTGGCAAAAAGTATGATGATGGCCATGAGAATGGGCACCCTCGGAAGTGAGGTTATGCCGTCGGATACCCTCATCATCAGAGACCTGAGGCTACCACATGAGCTACCGGCCAGGACCCCGTATGAAACCCCCAGACCAACCTCTATGAGCGCTACCATAATACCAAAGAGGAGTGTATCCACCACAGCTCTAGCATTAACGTTAATCATGTTACCACCATTCACGTAGGTGCCCAGCGGGTACTGGTGAGATGGAGGAAGAAGCGGGGAACCGCTAGGTAGCTGAATGAAGGTGAAAACTAAGGCCCATCCAAAGTAAATGAGGAACCCCAGCAAGGCCCATCTCATCTTCTCACCCTGGGATCAACATATCCATAAAAGATATCTCCCACAAGTCCAGAGAGCAAAACGATGGTGGAATAGAAAATAAGGACCCCCTCGACCACCTTAAAGTCACCGTAAACTGCGCCCACCCTGAGAAGGAATCCTAGACCTGGCCAGTAAAATATGGACTCAACAAGAAATTCAGCCACCAGCATGTCCACGAAGGCTGCAGAAATCGTGGATAACGCAACTACAGAGGCACTTCCCAGCATATGCCTGTAAACCAATATTGTCTTTGAGAGTCCCTTGGCCTTCAAAGGATCATTTACACCATAGGGCAAAACCAACCTGTTCGCGTAGGTTCCGATGAAGGGGAAAAAGAGGGCTATAACAGGGAAAATTATGTTAACACCGTTCTCCACCCTCAGGTGGAACGCATAGATAAGCGAGAGGGCAATGATCCAGGAAGCCAAGGCGTTACCTATGTACTTCCACCTCCTCACAACCTTGGCCACCAAACCCTCTTGGGCAATGCTTCTAACCGCCATGAATGAGCCCAAGTAAATGGATAGGGAGAAAGATATCCCCGATAGAATGCTTGTGTAAGGAAGTGCAGACACAAGAAGGGAATCCACACTTAGACCGTAATGTCTGCTTAAACCGAAATTGAAAGTTAGAAGCTCAAGGATTACCTTGAACAGGTTCTCTCCATGAAGGATCTCCAGGATAGCGGTTATAATGGATATGATGAGGATTGAGATCAGGAATGATAAAAATCTCTTAATAACATAAGCGGAGAGGGATCCTGCACCCCTAGAATTGGCTAAATCTCCGATGGCCCTCTCCTGGACAAGCAGGACGGTTCCCCTAAATCCCATGGCTGAACCCACGAATACCAAGAGTATACCAGGCAAGGACAAGGGAGCTAATTCCTCTACATATCCGTGAATCACGTACACATAAAATGAGGAGGAGTTTAGTGATATGTTCTCTACCTGCTTCAGCACAATTGTTTTACTTCCGCTCAGTATCACCGTCGCGGTGGGAGGCCCTTTACTCATCACAGCCCAGTACTGATCCTGCCAGTCACTTGGTGGTAGTGCACAATCGCCCTCGCCATAGGAAACCAGCGAGACGCGCTGACTTTGTGTCGCCAGAAAGGAAAGATATATTCCAGCCACGATAAGCATTAACGAGATTATTACTAGTGACCTTGCTCTCATTTTGAAGCGGTTGGTTAGTTGACCTAAAAACCTTTCTCTTTATTTAAAGTTTTCTTAAAAAATTAACAACTTTTCCATTCTATACAGCTTTATCTGTCTCATATGGCGCTGTCAGGGGGCTCCATAGTGTCGTCATATTGGCATTTTTTTAAGGTTCAAGGAGTTCAATACAAAGTCACGAAGCCATAAAACAAATTTATGCAAGTTTGACGACACTATGGGGGGCTCCAACATCTAATATCACAGTTTTGAGATAAATATAGGAAAGTTTAAACGCTGTAATAACTAATTTGTCCCATGGGGCTTTCAGTACTCTTTAACGTTAGCCATGGCAAGAGCTTTATCCAAGAGATTAGGGCCATGTTTAGAATAGTTTTGGTACCTGAATCAAAGTTTGAGGCCAAGAACCTTCACTACGTTGTTCTGATTGACCGAAGCTACTCCATGAAGGGTGAAAAGCTGGAGATGGCTAAGGAGGGGGCTAAGTTACTGGTTGAAAACCTGCCCAAGGAGAGTTACTTCTCCCTACTGACTTTCAATGAGAAGGTCTCACTTTTGAAGGAACATGTACATCCTTCCCCGTTGGGAAGGGAACTTGAGGAGATAAAGGTAGGGAGTGGGACAGCCCTGTATAAGGCATTGCAGGAGGCATTTAATCTGGCGAGAAAATTTGGGGGACCGACCTACGTCATTCTTCTCACAGATGGCGTACCCTCTGACATGGGATGCATGCCCGGTCTATCGAGAAAGTTTGACCTGAACAGATGTCTTCCCGTATACCAGGGATTGTCTGTCCCTGATAACGTGCAGATAATTTCCTTTGGGATAGGGGATGATTACAGTGAGGAAATACTCTCTCAGGTCTCTGAAAGGGGAAGAGGCTTCTTTTATCACATCACCGATCCCGCGGAAATTCCGGAGAAGATGCCCAGATTGGCTAAGTCTCAAGTGGCTGCGAGTGATGTCGTAGTTGATCTGGTGTCCGAATCACCTGTGAAACTGCTGAACTATGACTCCTTGCCCGTAAGGATAAACGCCGTTGAGGGAGTGGTGAAAATCTTCGGGGAAACGGTTATCCCCAGAGAATATTCAGGGAAGTTCATGACGCTTAAGGTGAGATACAGGGACGAGAATGGTGATCAGAACAGAACCCTTGAGTTCTCCTTAAGTAAGGCACGAAACCAGCAGGAGTTCGTCTCTGGGATAGACAGGGACCTGATCATGGAGTACGAGTACTTGCAAACTCTTCAGAACTACTCCAGGGATTTGGAGGCAAGAAATCTGGTCGAGGCCACAAAGAAACTGGATAGACTCAGGGAAATAGCGGAGCAGACTAGAAGGCAAGACCTCCAGGAAGTTGCAGAGGAGCTCACCAGGAAAATGTCAAGTGGAGGTAACACAAAGGAGATCGCCAGCGAAGTTACGAGGAAAATGAGAAATGCGGAGTAGCCATTTATTACTTGATAGAACTCTATTTAGGTAATGATTGAGTTCAGGATCGTAAAGGAGTTTCCGCCGAATCTTCGCGAAAGAATTTGGGAGATAGTTAAGGATGTCAACTCCATGCCTAATTACTGGAAAGGTATACGAGAACTTCACGTGAACAAGGTAGCTGATAACATGTTTGAGGGTGAGGTGAGGTTTGCATTTCCATCAACCTCCAGGGTGAGGATAGAGATCCTAGACCACTCCGTGATTCTTCACTTTCTCAGTGGAATTCTAAAAGGAACAAATAGGATAGACGTTCAGGACTCCGCTATTACCTCAACATGGAGAGTTGAGATGCCTCTCTACATGAAGCCCTTTGAGGGGAGAAACAGGGAGCATTTCTCTCAGGGGACCGAGCATGCCCTTGAGAGGATAATTGAGACAGTTAGATTAACTTCCATGAGCTCTTGATCATGTGATGATCACGAGGATGGGATCAGAGTACCGCTCAACGTCATTCCAGAATCTTCGCCTGAACCCCGTGCCTAGACAGAAAATCCTCAGCCTTCTGGAATTCCCTGTCAGCCGTCACAAGTTCCCTGGACCCAAGGAGAACTGCGTAGCTCACATGGAGGAGATCAAGGGTTCTCAATTTAACTTCCTCAGCTATTCTCAACGCGTAGTGAACGACCTCGGACAGGTTACCCATGGGCGAGTTCCTAATCCCGCTCAGACTCCTCACGGATATATTGAACCTGTAAAGAATGTTTACCGCACTGGGTAGAGGGTCAGGCACATTCCTTGAAAGGTAACTCACCAATTCCACGAAACCCAGCTCTGATGTTATACCACCTCCCTCCAGTTCCCTCAGAGCCTTATCCCTTCTAGGATCATTGAGGATAGACAAGACAATAACGCTAGTATCAAAATATTTCAATATCTCTCCCTTTCTTGCAAGAAATCCTCAAGTCTCTTGTTTATGAGCTGAGTGCCAATCTCCTTGGACTTGTTTAGAATACTTCTCCACTCGTTGACTTCCTTAAGTCCCTCTGAAATGATGAAGTTGAGTGCCTCATTTCTCGAACTGAATGTCCCCGAAGCTACTAGCTCGTCTATCTCCTTGAGTATCTCCCTTTTGACCCTCACAGAAACTACTTCACTCATAGTATACTATAGTTAGTACACCAGTTATAAACGTTCCTCAAGTGTAAAGAGTTTATCCATCTCTACTGGAGAATAATTGTAAAAAACGGATTCCTGAAACATATTAGGCACACGTTTATATTTTTGAGATAACCATCTTTTTTGTGGTACCCATGGACGTTCTTATCTTCTCATCAAGCCGTGAAGCTGAGATGGAGGAACCTGTTTTCTGCGATAGGGACACTGTGAAGGTTGATGAGAGCAAATGCAAGGGCAAGTCCCTGGGCGTTGCGCCCACGGTCTCTAGGATGTTGAAGATGCTGGGGTACAGGGTAATCATAGTGGATCCATTCGCTGAGGATGGGGATTACGAGGCGGATCAGGTAATCAGGGGAAACACGTTCCAGATCCCAGACGAGCTCGTGAAGGACAAGTACGTTTTGGTCGCGACAAAACACGTTTATGATACCTGGGCATTAATGAAGGCCATCCTAGGAGGCGCTAAGGAAGTGTCCGCAGTGATGAGCGTGAAGAGAGCAAAGGTAATCCTGAAGAGATTGTTGCAGGCAGGGATTCCAAAGGAGAAACTCCTCACCTTGAGGATACCCGCTGGCCTGGATCTTAATGGTGAGGAGGAGAATGAGATCGCGCTGAGCATTGTAGCAGAAATTGTAGCTGTTTCTAGAGGAGGAACGGGCATTCCATTGAGGGATAAGAAGGGACTGGCTAAAGTAGTGGAGGAACTTTGATAACATACGAACCCATAGGTTTCGTAGAGGTGGAGGGTGAACCCTCCAGAGGAAAGGAGTGTTTTGTGGTTGTGCGACCTGAACTAGCTGAGGGTCTGACTGGGCTAGAGCAGTTTTCTCACGGGATAATTATCTATCATCTTCACCTTTCTCATTTCAATGGTCTCATTAAGGTTCGGGGAGGAGAGAAGGTGGGAGTATTTGCAACGAGGAGTCCCAATAGACCCAATCCCATTGGTATATCAGTTGTGGAGATCCTAGAGGTCAAGGGGAACAGGGTCAAGGTTAGGGGACTGAATGCCTTTAACGGGACCCCAGTTCTGGATATCAAGCCGTATGATAGATGGGATTCCGTGATTAACCCGCAGGTTCCCGGTTGGCATCAGGTACAGTAGCTAGATGAGCAATCTGGCGGTCATCCTCACGAATGGCGCCACTGCCCCGTGATCCTCATCCAAGTACACGAGCCTAGTATCGGATGTGATAGCATCAAGGGTGCTGAGTTCTGAGAAGGGAATTGCAATTTCTCTAACAAGTATCTCTCCCCCACCCAGCTGAATAACCCTTCTGGGCCTGATCCTTATACTCTTCTTCACAATCTCCGATTGGGTAGCACCGAGTACCATCAAGGCATTTTTTGACTCCTCCATCAATTCCCTGAGTTTCCAGTCGCCCGGTTTCAGCACGGCGTTAAAAAAGTCGGGCTTGGGGTACATTCCTCTACCGTTACCTGGCGCGCCCGTGTAAAGAGTTCCCAGGTAGTTTAACACCTGTCCATTTCCCACGAGTTCCTTTCTCTCTGTCTTCACTCCCTCGTCATCAAAGGTATAATAGGCGTGAGAGTATGCAATTAGGGGATCATCATACAGGGTTATGTCAGGGAGGCCTCTCTCATCCTTGCTCAGAAGAGGCGAGTCTGCCATGAGCATGGCCATTAAAGATTTCAGCAGATGGGAAGTAGCCTCTGGATCTAGGAGAACTCTCCCCTTTTCCGCGAAGAACACAGTGTGCCTGAACCCACTCTCTTCCTTAAGAAATTCCAAGACGCTGGGTATGTCCATTGGATCGCCCGTGAACGCGAAATCTCTTCCGTTAACCGTGACGTAGTTCACCAGCTTTTCCTCGATGCAGGAGTAGTCATCCCAGATTATCTCCCTCCTCACCTTCCTGATTTCTATTCTATCTCCCAGCTGGATCCTGTCAAGTAATTCCCTTGCCCTATCCCACTTAGCAACTGAGGGGTGAACAAAGGAACCGCAGATGGGATCGGGTTTTCGATCCTTTCCAGTGTTGCTCCATCCAGAGTCCGTTAAGTACCTCGTTACACTCCAGGTGGAGCTCTTGTTATAAGTGACCGATGTGTTACCCCTTCTCTCCTTAATTACGGACTCGTGATGGAGGCTGATTTTCATGGTAGATATTTAAGACCATCAATTGAAAAATGTTCTCAATATTAATGTCATCTTACAACCTCGATCAATGATGTTGAAGAATGTGTTATCCCTTAAAGTTTAAACCTAGAAAACTCTGTTATACTCATGATAGTTGTAGGAGTTGATGGTGGAGGGACAAAGACAAAGGCCATTGCCGTGGAATGTGCGAACGGTACCGGAAAGATAATAGCGGAACATGAAACTGAGGGATCCAACTTTCACAACGTAGGAATAAGGAAAGCAACCCAGAGAATAAGGGAGGCAGTTATGGAGAGTACAAGGGGGGCTACACCTGACCTCGTTGTAATGGGACTGGCGGGTCTAGATTCCAAATATGATTATGAGGTACTCTGGGAAAACCTTCACGGGTTGGGAAAAGAGGTCATAATGGATAACGATTCCTTCTTCTTGTTATACAGCGAGACGAGGGGTGGAAAAGGGGTCATAACGATCTCTGGAACAGGTAGCGTAATCCTCGGAATCAATGGGAATAAAAAGGTTAGAGCGGAGGGTGCGGGATGGTTCCTCTCGGACACAGGGTCAGCGTACTGGGTTGGAAGGGAGGCGTTGAGATACCTCACAAAGGTTCTCCAGGGAGTGGAAAAGGAAACGGAAATGACCAAGGCTCTGACAAAATCACTGAGGATAAGGGATATAGATGACCTGATTTACTGGGTCTATCACAAGGGTCATAATGTGGAGAGGGTTGCCTCTGTATCCAAGATAGTGGATAAGGCTTCAAGGAAGGGAGATAGTGTGGCCAGCTCCATTCTGAGCAGGGCTGCCAGCGAATTGGGTGAGATAGCCTCACGGGTTGCCAGGGAAGTTGGATCCAGCTCCGTGTATGTGGTCGGAGGAATGTTCAGATCTAAAACTTACGCCAAGGAATTTGAGAAGGCCTTGCTGAAGTGGAGAATTAAGACGGTAAAGATAGATAAGGACCCCACAATGGGTCCCCTCATGTATGGACTTGACAGGATCAACTGCAAGTTAAGTGAGAGTTAAGGATTTTCAGAAGCCGTAAATGGCTAGACGGAAAGTGAGGGGAATTTTTGACTAAATGAGCTTTCCACCTTGATATTTACCCTGATATACCTTTTCCGTAGGTGAATCCAACTTGGAGAAAATGAGGTGAATGACACCCATACCCTTCCTTAACTTTCCTCCTCTCAAGGTGCTTATGGCTATGATAATCTTTCCTTGATAACCTGCATCGATTACCGTTGGGGGCGCAATGAAGCCATTTCTTGCCAGCGTGCTTCTCAAGGTCATTATGGCAATGGTGTCGGAGGGCATGTTCACCTCCTCACAGCTCTCAAAGAGGTAAGTGTTACCGGCTTCTAGGTCAGCATAGTCCAAGAAGTTAATCTCCTCAAGCTCCGACTTAACCTCGGGTAACTGGGATCCTCCCTTCACCCTCCAATACCTTTCCCCACAAATCCTCAGATCATAGCCATTCTCCTTGACGTTCTCCCGTGAGTAGTTAAGTATCATGCTTCCCAGGGACTTGAGAATGGACTGGTGAGCGTAAATCACGAAATGTTCTTTGTGTTAAAGGACTTTTAAGGAATACAGCCTCAGATACTCCACTCTTGGAAATTGATCTTCCTGACCTTAGCCTTTAACATCTCCACACTGGACCTCAAATTATCCACTGCTTTTCCCAGATCTCCTACTTCCGAGAGGAACGGAATTGACATAAGGAATAGCTTCTCCACAGCCTCCATCAAGTCCAGGGCTGAAGATTTCAGATCAACCTCTAGATTCACTTTTTCGTTCCGAATCAGAGATAATACATACGCAACTGTTACCGTCTTGAATACCTCCTCTAGCCTATCTATCTCCCTAGCCGATTCCAGCACTTGAGACACCTGTTCAGCCAATTCCAGTTTTCCTTCTTTCATGAAATCCTGCAATCTCTTTGCTAACATATCCGTTATCTCTGACCTAGCTAACTCACTTGCCCTAATCACGTCCTCGGCTTCGGGAACCTTAAGATATATCACCGTGCCGAAAACATCATCACTGGTATTAAGCGGTATATCCTCCAGGTACTCCCTGAATCCTAGATAGTGTTCGGCTCTTCTCTTGTACATAGATAAATCTTTGAAAACCGCTATACTCATTGATAATCATATATGAAATTTCTGACTTATAAAGATGATCAACCTTTTTGGAAAATGTAATGGAATATGGCTAGACTCGTCTAAACCTAGTGGTGAGGGTCTGAGGATCTGGGATCAATGCTCCTTCTCTTCTATCTCCTGTGTAACCAGCTTGCCTAGCATGTCTGAAAAACTCTTCATTGAGCTTCTCGGTAGGCATGGAATCCAGTTCCCTCAACGCGTTAACCAAGCTCTTCCTCAGCACCTCTAGGTACTTGGAATCCAAGGGAGTTGGAATATCGGCGTCTGAGTGATACACCCCTATCATATCGTCGTTGTAAAGGACCAGACCCGGAATTCCTCTCTGCACAAAGGGATAATGATCGGAAAAGGGGGTGGGCATTTCCACCCTCTTTACAGGAAAATGTCTAGACAAAAACCAAAGGTCAGGTGTTCCAGAGAATACAACCCTGGAAGGATAGATCGCATCGAGTGAGATCATGGCAAACACGTCATTCACCGGATATTGGGACGAACCGGTACAGCATCTGGGTCCCTCCTCTGAACTGAAGAAAACCAGCTTAACCCCGTGTTTCAGGTCCAGTCTCTCCAAGTCTTTCTTAAGCTCCACCAAGAGCTGAACGGATAAAATATTATCATGAAATCCTGTCAACCAATGATCCACATGGGCGCCTAGAACCAAGAAGGAATCTCCTTGACTCACTGTGACCTCAATATTTCTGGAACTGACCTCTACCAGCCTGGTATCAGAACAGAATTCAACAAAACCCTCTACCTTTCTCGACGTGAAAAGGGTGGGAGGTGAGCCCTGCGGGAGGGTTATTCTTCTCAGCTTACCATCCTCCACAATTATTACCCCCTCATACTGAGAAAGTGGTAAGTCCTTCAGCTCGAAGGGATGTGGAGTCATTGAAAATAGACCCACCTCCCTCCCCACTCTCCCCTTAACGCATCCTGAGGTATAGGGCATAGCCACAGAAGGTATCCTCTCACCGTTCACAAGGGCCTCCGTATATCTAACATCCCAGAACTTGGTGTTAACGGGAATAGACCTGCTATCTGGAAACAACTCCTCAAGGGTTTCCATTATCCTGGATTCTACAGGTCCGCCGTGAACCGCCTCGCCCATTCTGAATATTCTCTCGGCCAATTCCATGGACAACTGTAGACCATGGGGAATAATCAATCTTCTCTGCTTCCTATCTCTCCCTCCACCACTCTCATGAACCTTCTGATCGTCCAATACGTTACTGGTTCCCTATTCTTCCGAAGGTCTCTAACTCTGCTGAAAAGCTCGCAAAGCTCATCGTTCCTGATTGTTTTACAGCACTCCATCACCTCCCCATCGGATAGGGGAATATTCCCTTTAGAACAACACTTGGACCTTATGAAGGACCTTATACCTCTGTAGAGATTATTAACAGATGATATCTCGTCTCCTCTCGCTACACCCTCAAGGCTCAGCTTCACCTGTGTCCTCGAGTAACGGAGGAGCTTACTGCATGTCTCTTTGGTGAAATTAAAGGTGAAATTGGGAAGGGAACCACATATTAACTTGGAGTCATTCAGAACATAGTAACATAATGGATCTCCCTTCACGGCATAGCATGTGTAGAGTCTCCTCATTCATTACCACAGGAGAAAGGTCCATGGATGCAAGCTCCATGAGAACACTCTTATCATCAGCAATGGCAATTACGTTGATGTCCGAAACCCCCTCTACGTAATCCTCCCTAGTGTAGGATCCAAAGTACAGAAGTGCCCTAACTCTCCCGCAGATCTCCTTGAATTGATGTTCTGATATCACAGTTCACCTTTATCCGGATTGGTATTTGTGCTCACCTACATGGAAATAGACGGTCAATTCACTCCTAGCCTAACTTTCTTGCTCGAATCCAAAGCCTAAAGTTCTTGCACAAAAGTATCACGACATACCGAGTTACTTAAAATAGACCAGCAAGGAATCGTTATCCAGCTTATGACTAAATAACACGTTAATACTTACGCCAGGAAAGGCGTTCTTAGCCGATTCAAGAAAGCCCTTCTCTGAGCCTAGATATTCTCTCGACACTACTATCACAATTTTCTGAACATTCTTAGGTAAAATCAGCGAAAGCATTTTCCCTAGATTCGAAACCGCTTTCATGGGGATCTTCTTGGGGGTCGAATTAACGCCGAAAGAGGATATTAACATCTCTAACAGCTCCGGCTCAACCTGCTCATTTCCCCCCTTGGCCATGATATCAGCCATCATCGTCCTTCACCAACAGCGAGAAAATAATCATGAGTGTTGAAAGACCCCCGCTTACTGACTTCTTTACTAAATAAAATTTTAAAGATTATGCTCTTGATTGATCTCAAGGCAGGGGAGAATCGCCGTCGGTATTAAATTTGAGTATTTTCGATGCCGCATTTAAATAAACTTTGCATAATTTCAGATATTATCTATCTCTGAGCTTTAAAAGAAAACAATCAACCTTTTACCAAACCAATTACCAAACCTATAATGAACGCGATGGAATTGTAAGGAAGCAGATCCAGATATGCGGATACTTTGGACTCTGCCTGAGTTGCCGTTTGACCAAGACTCATCAGCGCATGTTCCACAGACGTGGGAGTTATTGCCCCGACGGCTATTAATATGATGATGATTGCCAGGATAATTATTCCAACCTTGATAACATTCTTTATAAGGAACCCTATAAGTAATCCGAGCACAAATGCCACTATCAGTGATATGATTCCTGTTTCAGTAATTCCAGAAATTGGTGTCATAATCTCTATCCGAAAAGGTGACTTTTAATGTTTGTGACAATAAACTGAATCCATGAAAGTCGTAAAATATGAACTCGAGGGAAAAATTGAGATCAATGGAAAGATAACCACATTTAAACGAAAATATAGACATCTCAAATTCGCGAAGGACTACATCAGATCATTAACCGGTACAGAGGTCAAATGGAGTGAAGACAGGGATAAGATACTTGCCGAGTATAAGGGGCAGGGAATCTCCTATCAGTTCGAGATCAGGAAAAACAGGATAATTAAGCCCAAGAAGGAGAAACAAGAAAAGAAGGAAGAAAAGCAGACAAAAGAAGAGAAGAAAGAGGAGAAGACAGAGGAAAAGAGTTCAGGTCAATCTCAGGCTGGTACTACTGCTAGCTGAACGTGTGCCTTAAAGTCGTTTTTCATGGCATTGGCCAAGCTTATCATATCGGCAATAACTCTTTCGTATAGTTCTTCCCTGTTCACCCAATACATATACGCTGGCCTTCCCTTTCTCTTCTCGTCCTCCGTCACTTTCTCCCTATTTATTAATCCTTTGTAAAGCAGGTTATTGATGGACTTGCTTATGGAGGCCTTAGTTACTTTCAAGGTCTCTGCTAATTCCTCAGTGGACATTTTTTCTCCCTTGCATGTTAACACGTGTAAAACCTCGACATCGCTTCTTGAAAGCCCATACAGAAACCCAATGACGTCTTGAATATCAACTTCCCTTCCGTCTGGGAATCTTATTTTATTTGCTATCTTGTTCATTTCTTTCTCACTAAAATCCTTATGGGATAACTTGATTAAAAAATGTATATATGTTAATGTTCAGAACAATATGAAAGTATGCACTTATATATAAAAATGTACATCTTTGTCTAGAGCTTTAGACAAAAGTGGTAAAGGTTGTTAAAGTTAAAGTTATGAATTTGAAGGGCGCTTTTTTTTTTCAGCGGATCGGAAGAACTCTATTGCCAAGAAAGAGATCACCTTGATAGGAATTTTCCTTAGGAAAGTTAACCCCTTACTCTGAGATGTCCTGAACTTAGAATGTCCTGAACTTAGAATGAGCAGTATATTAACAGGGTTAATACTATCAACCTGAATATCATATACCAAATGTATAACTTTGCTGAAAGAGATAATTGAATTCATGAAATGGGAAACGCCATGTGAACAGGCATTTAACACTGTGGTTCCTTACCTCAGGGTCGCAATTATGAGGAGGTTAGTGGACAGAAAGGTTCCAGTTAAGAGAGCTGCAAAGCTCATTGGTTTGTCCGCCACCTCCTACGAGAAAAGGGTGAAGGATGAGATGAAGCTAAAAACTCTTCTCAGTGATCCAGAGATATCAGACATGATAGATGGGGTTGCGAGCAGAATAATTTCAGGGGAGAGAGTGGAAGAGACCACATTTTGCCTCCTCTGTTCTAGGTCTAGGGAGATATTCGGGTTACCTCCCTGCATGATCTAGTGAGAAAACTAACCCGATCCGATTTTCAAGTTAGCCTATGCGTGAAGTGTGAATTGATCTAAAACGTTACCCTCACATCCACCGCAAATGCGCCCTTTTCGTTCACTATGAGAGGGTTAATGTCCATCTCCTTCACGTTCAGGTCCAGAATTAGCCTCGACACGTTGGATACTGTCCTTATAACTGAACCCTCATCGTAACCCCTTTTCCTTGCCCTTATCATGTCAAGAAGCCTACTTTCTCGTAGCATTTCAAGGGCCTCGTCTTCGTACACAGGTGCTATGCCGTAACTGACGCTCTTGAGGACCTCAACGTATATCCCTCCCACTCCTACTAACACCGTGTGACCAAACACTGGGTCTCTAATTCCACCCACGTAGGCTTCCAGTCCCGTTAGTTGCTCCTGTATCATGACTCTCTTGGTAATCTTGGAAAGGAGTTCGAACTTTTCCTTAACCATGTCTTTCTCCACATTCATGTAAACTCCCTTCAGTTCTGTCTTATGCACAGGTTGGTCCGTGGAAATCTTCATGACCACCGGGTAACCGATCGAGTCAGCATACCTTTGTGCCTCCTCCGCTGTGCTTGCAATACCCCATCTGGGTGTCTTCACACCATAAAGTTCCATGAGTTTTAGACCCTCGTAATCGCTCAGGAAGCTTTTCCCTTTGCTAAGTTCCTGAGCCGAGTTTATGGGTTGCGTTACCCTGACCTTCTTCCTGGGAGAGGGTCTCCTGACCAGCTTGCTTATGGCATTAACGGCCTCCTCAGGGAAAGTAAACACAGGAATGGAGGCAGATTCCAGTATCCTTGAGGCTGAATCCTCGTCATAGCCCATTGTCACTCCTATGATTCCCTTCCCCTTGAAATTAAGGAGAACCTTGGCCACTTCAGTACAACTGATGAAAGGTAGGGACTCCACTATCACCAGTTTAGTACAGTCTAGGTCTGAGACTATCTTAAGGGAGTTGAGGTACCTATCCCTACCAGCATCTCCGGACAGGTCCAGAGGATTCTTGGGAATGCTTTGTGGCGGAAGGACCTTCCTCAACTCCGCGCTGAGCCTTTCGGGGATCCTCACCAGTGAAAGTCCTGCTCTCCCTATGGCGTCCGAGGTTAATACGCCGTGACCACCTGAGTTGGTCACCACAAGGATCTCATCCCTGATGGGTTCGGAGGAATTGACCAACTTGGAGAGGTTCAGGAAGTCCTTGAGGTTCTCAACGAAAATTCCGCCCACGGTCCTGATTGCGGCTTTGAAAACGTCGTAGGAACCGGCCAAGCTTCCCGTGTGGGTCTTAACTGCCTCCGCACTCTGAGCCGAGGCTCCGCCCTTTATGAAGATAACCGGTTTCCTAGATGTGGCCTCTGGTATGATCTCGAGGAACTTTTCGCCATCGGATACACCCTCAATATACACGAAAATGGCCTTGGTCTCGGGATCCTTGGATAGATAATCAATGACCTCGTACTCCTTCACGTCTGTCTGGTTTCCTAAGCTTACCAGAAAACTTACCCCTGTCCGGGATTTCTGCGCCCAGTTAAGCATGTAGGCGCCTATACCACCGCTTTGTACCACAAGCGCGATCTCGCCTCGTCTAACATCAGCGAAGGCAAACGTGCCGTTATAATCGGGAGTTAGAAGTCCCATCGTGTTTGGTCCAAGAAATCTTATCCCATACTTACTCGCAATGGATGTCACTTCCCTTTCCAGTTTCTCTCCTTCTGGCCCCACTTCCCTAAACCCTGAGGTTATGACAATTCCAGCCTTGACACCCTTTTCCCCAGCCTCCTCCATAACCTCTGGAACTGACTCCCTGGGAACGGAAATGATGGCAAGATCTACATCATCCTGAATATCCTTTAATGATTTGTAAGACTGAACTCCCTCTATGGTCTCAGATTTGTTGTTAACAGGATAGACCTTACCGCGGAAAGTGGAGGATACGTTTCTAAAGATCACATTTCCGACCTTCTCCCTATTTCGTGAAGCCCCCACCACTGCAATGGTCCTCGGCCTGAAAAGATAATCTAGATCCATGAAACAATCTGGTCTTCACGGTTAATAACGAGTGCGGTCCGACCATGTGCGTAGATAAGTCATTAAACTTTGGAGAACTCCAATAACACCATGAAAGTTAGATGCACGAGATGTGGAAGAGAAAGAGAAGGCACAGAGGTAAGATGCAAGTGTGGTGGAGTTTTCAAGGTTGAAGTGGACATCCCTTTCTCCAAGAATCTCAGGGAGAACTTCCCTTATGTCGAGAGATGGGTTTCCCTGGGAGAGTGGAACACGCCCTCCATCTCTGTGGATGGATTCACGTACAAGCTGGACTTCCTTAACCCCACGGGCTCGTATAAGGACAGGGGATCAGTTACCCTAGTTTCCTACCTCTCTCAACTAGGGATAAGGGAGATCTCCGAGGATTCCTCAGGTAATGCCGGAGCTTCCATAGCTGCATATGGAGCCATGGCTGGAATGAAGGTAAAGGTTTTCGTGCCTTCAACCGCAAGGGGAGGAAAGCTAAAACAGATCGAATCCTACGGAGCTGAAGTGATAAGGGTGGAGGGCACAAGAGACGACGTATCCAAGGCTGCAGAGAACTCTGGAGCCTATTACGCGTCCCATGTACTTCAGCCTGAGTTTAGAGATGGAATTAGATCGCTAGCATATGAGATAGCCAGGGATAGAGGATGGAAGGCTCCCGGAGAAGTGTTTCTACCCACTTCCGCCGGTACCCTTCTGCTGGGTGTATATGAGGGGTTCAGACACCTCTTGGGGGAAGGGATGATTGACAAGATGCCCAAGTTGATTGCCGTTCAGACAGAAGAGGTTAGCCCGGTGTGCTCCAAGTTTAAGGGAATAAGTTATACTCCACCGAGCAGGGTAACCTCCATCGCTGACGCTTTAGTATCAACAAATCCTGTGCTTCTGGACGAGATGATTAGGGTTCTTCGTGAGACAGGAGATTGCGTTATTGTGAAAGAAAACGAAATAATTGACTCGTGGAAGTACCTCTCCAAGAAGGGTATACTGGCAGAATATAGCTCCGCCGTAGCTTTGGCAGGAGCTAGGAAATATGAGGTATCCGATCCAGTGATAGTGCTTACAGGTAATGGACTCAAGGTTATTTAAACACGAGATCGTCAAGCTAATTTATTTTAAATAAAATTCACGAATAATAACTGTGTCTCCTTTATAAACTCCAAAGAAAAATTAACAACGTTAATCATTATGCAATCTTATAAACTAGAAAAAGAATGAAGATAAGATAGAAAAAGACTTGGCTGGTTGTTTATGATCCGATTTTCAGTTTTGGGATTTAAAGGTGGAGTTGGAAAATCGACTATTGCTTATCTGCTAGCTAAAAAGTTGGCTGAAAGGTATAAAGTAACCCTTGTCGACAGGGATAATACAAATACTATAGGAAGACTTCATGGACTCAACGATGGTCTGATAAATGCCCTGACCGAAGGTAAGGAGGGTAATTTCCTGGCTAGAGAGTGTGTCCAACAATTTATCTCACCTGCCACAATTGCAACAGGTTGTAGACGGTGAAGTAGGTGGAGAACCACTTCCTCAGGCTCCACTTGCTGGAGTTCCATGGGAAGTGGAAGTCCATCCCTGACAACCTGTGCTTCACCGTCCTGAAGACCTGTTCAACCCTGTTCCTCACCCCGAAGGTGATGTGCTCGTGTTCTACCCCTGCCATGGAGAGGAAGTTGTACGCGGGCAGGCCGTCATGGACGTACCTGGCCCTGAGCACCTCGCCCCTCACCCTCAGCTCAACCTCCCTCACTCCCCCTACCAGGATTAGCGCGTCCAGACCTGACCTGGCCTCAGTGACCATGAAGAAGGGTATAACGCCCGTGTTGAGGTCCCTCACGACCCACAGGTAGTACACCACGCCCTTAACCAGGATTACCTTGGTCTCGTCCACGGCGTACTCCCCTGACACAGGCACGTCAACTCTCGCGCTGGACAATCTCCTCCAGTAGTAGTGAACCGTGCTCCTGGGTAACCTGAACCTCCTGAGCGAGTGGCCCAGGTAGTAACCAGCAAGGGCCCTCGCCACCTCCTCCAGGGAGTGGAACCTGGGCTCAAGGTTATTAACCCTGAGAAGGTAACACATTATCTGGGTCAGGACGGGGAGAGACGCGATCTTCACGCTCTCACCCAGAATCAACCCGTCCTGGCCCAACTTAAATTTTGTCTATTATAGCAATATTGTTGGACACACTCATAGTGTCGTCATTAAGGTATAAATTCTGGGATCAGCCCTCTCTCCCACAGAACGAGACCTACGGAGTACCTCATCATATCAAAGCTCCTGTTCACTGCCTTGGTTGCCCTCTTGAACCTCACGAGCCTGTCCCTGAGGGACGAGTGGAAGGACTCGTTGGGGTTAACGGGTGACACGACCCTGTGCTCGGGGAGGAGGAAATAGACGTTGTAGTCGTCCGAAACCCAGGTCCCCTTCTCGGGCACGTACTGCGCGAGCTCCTGAAACGTGTTCTCGCTCCTGTCTCCCACGGAGAACACGACGTACATCCCCTTCATGGAGAACACGAATCCCGTGAAGACCCAAGAGTAAAACGCCTTCGCGTTCCTCCTGAAGTAGGTCCACATCTCGTCCACGACCTTCACGCCCTCATTCAGCTCGTCCCTGGCTCTCCTCCACAGCTCCACGAGTTTCGCGTACTTCTTCCCTCCGTACCTCTTGATCCACGTGAATACCGTGCCCAGTGGGACCTGAAGTACCCTGGAGATCTCATGCTCATCCCGTTCGCGTACATCCTGAGGGCCCTCTCCCTCACGCTCCTATCGTGATGGTGTTTAGCTCCCTCCACGAACTTCCTCCCGCACTTCCTGCACAGGTAGAACTGCCTTCCCCTTATCTTCCCGTTCTTAACCACGTGATTACTTCCACAAGAGGGACAGGGAACGTCCCTGTAGACAGGTTTCCTTCCCCTCCTGGCCATAAGTAATACTCCCTTTACAAATATTTATACCTTAGTGACGACACTATGGACACACTCGACTAGACGAGGAAATCTTCAAGTATTGAGCCTGACAAGATTCTTTCCCAGAACTATTCCTACCCCCGAACAGATAGCTCCCCTATACAGGGATATACTCAAGGGTAGTGACATTGTGATAACCGATAATCCTCCCAACTTGGATGAGCTGTGTGAACTCGAGTATAAGGCTTTCTGGTTAGCTACTGGAGACGCCCATTGTAACAGCATTTTCGTCACAACCCCGGGAGTTGCCCTCAGACTTACCCTTAAACACATGAATGAGGTTCCTGCACTTTTGAAAACGTGGGTTCCTGATACACGTTACTTCAGACTAACTGCCCTAGTCATAAACATGGTCAAGGGAGAGGTAGAGGAAGTCCCGGTTGAGAGGAAAGTAATTATCCCGTTCCACAGGGATATGCTCTATGAAGGGCTTCAGTTGGATTCGAACCTTCCAGGAATTGAAAGACTGGCTGAGATGGCAGAACAGGCCATACAGCTCAACCTGGTAAGCGAGAAGGAGTGAGCTTATTGTAGAAATGCTTAAAAAGGTGTAATTCACACTATCTATTTTAAGTGATGGCAAATGCTATACAGAAAGGTCTTTGAAGGTATTGCCTATTCCATAGTGGAGGACGACGAAGCGTCCATCGTGTTCTTGGAGGGTAAGCCCGTTGCGGGCTCCTGCATAGAACACGGGAACCACGAGCTGTTTGATGTAAATTGTCCCCACATGGAACAGCTACTAAAGAAAGTTTTTTCTTGAACTAAAATTTGTACGCAATAACTGCTATTTCTACTAGGGATCCCCTGGGTAGATCTCCTACCTGAACAGTTACCCTCGCTGGAGGTTTTTCCTTGAAATATTTGGCGTACACCTCGTTGAACTTAGGGAAATCCTGAAGATTCTTGAGGTAAACGAAACTCATGGTTACGTTATCTAGGGTCATTCCGGCGGAGGAGAGGATTCCCTTGAGGTTCTCCATGACCTGCCTGGTCTGTTCCTCAATTCCTCCCTTAACCAGCTCATTTGTCTTTGGATCCAGAGGAATCTGACCTGATACGAAAAGAATCCTATCAGTTAGGACAGCCTGAGAATAGGGACCTATGGGTTTTGGAGAGTTCTCGGAATAAATTATTTCCTTCATGGGGTATGATCCTCGTGGAAATTAAAATGACTTCTCCCCTTCTACCCTGTTCTATAGCTTAAAAATAACTTCTAAATTAAATCATATGCAGTTGAAAATATCATGGACTGATCTCCCCTCCGAGGTCATCCCTCACTCCAGCAACGATAGCGATGAAGATATGGACGTGGTGTCCTCAGCCCTGATAGATACGCTGATTCAGAACATGCCAAGCGAAATAGTGGAGCTTGATCCCGGAAGAATCATTATGGCATCTCTCCTTTCCAGCAGACTCGTGTCGGGGATTATAGATTACCTGGAAGGGAGAAGATGGGGAGGAAAGTACTATTCAGGTGACGTATCGGCGACCCTAGGAGAGACCATGGCCTATGCAGTTCTGGAGAAAAAATTCGACGTTAAGTTCCTTGACGTTATTCCCCTGAGGCAGGTGAAGTACCTGGGTTTTTCTCCTGATGCCATGATAGATGTAAACAAATATCCTAAGCTCCTCTCATTCCTGGGAGGAAAGGGCCTACTATTCCTGAACGCGAGGGGGTCCTACAAGTGGTCTCAGGCCTGGCTCATGAGGAATCTGAAGAGAGACCTTATACAGGTGGAGAAGGTCAGATACCCGGACAATTTCGCCATGCTTACGTACCTGTACAGGGATGAAGAATGGAAAATGATGATGGTGGTGATAAGACCTTGAACTGTATGGAAGAAATTGGGAAGGCGTACTTCCTGTCGTGGGTTGGTGACAGGGGGTACGTGGAAAGGGTAAGGAGGGAATGTCTCAAGCAATTTGAGGAGCCTGCACTGAAGGAGGAGTTGGCTAGGGTAGCTGAGATGGTAAAGAGGGATTGGGAGTTTCCACTATTCCTGAGAGATCACGGAATAGATAGCCACAGGCTGGTCAGGGCAGCAATTCATGAGTTCCTTGAGAGATTGAGCTTCACCACTGAACCTAGCACGATTGAAAGTTTAGGGGACGTAAGGTTCAGCGTAAGTGACCTTGAGTTTGTGAAGATAGTGAGGGGTTACTGCGAGAGTTGTACAGGCTACAGATTTGAGAGCGACGGAAATGGATTTGGAATAAGGTATGAGAAACTAATATACGCGGAAACTAGAGGAGACGTCAGGGAAATGATAAGAAGGTTGATTGAAAGGAGATAACTTCGGACCAGGAACAAAAGTCTAAACCTCAGCTCTTGCAACCAAAGCATCACAGTTCACTGAGCCTGGAAGCTCATCATCATTCATGATATCGTCAACTAAATATTATTTTCTTCACTCCTAATATTTCCCCATGAACGTCCTAGAGCTCACAAAGGATGACCTCTCACCTAACCTGGGAATAATACCTGTGGGAAGCCTAGAACAACATGGTCCCCATCTTCCCTTGGGAACAGACTCCATAATAGCTGAAGCGGTGGCGCAGAGGGTAGCCCAGGTGGAAGGACTCCTTCTATTTCCCACGGTCTATTACGGCTGTTCCATAGAACATGGTAGTCTTCCCCATGTATCCCTTGACGACGTGAACTTCATCAACATGATCAGCGATATCCTAGAATCTGCTGTGAGGCTGAACGTGAAGGGAATTATTCTGGTAAACGGTCACGGAGGTAACACCCAACTGCTAAAGGTTGCGGTTAGAAGAATTAACTTCAGGCAATCTCAACCCCTGGTGATGCTAGCTGATCTTCGCGAAATCGACCTCTTCTCTAGATATCAAGACCTTCACGCGGGGAACGTAGAGAGCTCCTTGCTGATGTTTCTCAGACCCGAACTGGTGAGACAGGACAGGATTCCCACAAAAACCGTCTTCTCTCCCCTCACGTTCACGTTATTCACCTCCGAAAAGGGAGGAAGCGACGGAGTTGTGGCAGACAAGGTTGAGCCCAGTAGGGAGCTGGGAGAAAGGGTATTCAACGAAATGGTTGAACTTGTCACAAGGAAAGTGAATGAGTTAAGATCAGTCCTAAAGTTTTAAACGGTCTCTTTCCCCACGAGAATCTTGGAACACTCCCTGACTCTTGGCTTAAGCTGTAGGGAAAGGATTCCCTCATAACTTGCCTCTAGAATCGTGCCCTTGGTTATCTTTATCCTGCCTATTCCGTCCGGGCTCCTAAATCTAAACTCTATTTCCGTAACTATCCCAGGATTAACCTTGAGGGTCCCGGATAACATTATGGCTTCCCTTAACTTGAAGGCCCATTCTAGATCTGAGATCTTTCTCATTTCCACGATCTTTCCCATGCACTTCAAAAAATCCTCGATATCTATCATAGCATTACCACCACGTCCTTACAGTCATATTTACGTTGAATCAGAGGCTTCAACTTCGTCTGAAGGGTTCCTGCAATACATTCAAGGTACTTAGTGTTCTCATCATCTACTTGACCAATTCTATATGAAAACTTAAAGATAGACACTTGGGATGGGGGCTTATACCTCCCCAGCTGATCTCTCCAAGCGTCAACCACAAAAACCTTAGTGGGATTCTCAAGTACCACTATTACATCTTTCCAGTAAATGTAAGGGGCTTTCAGGGAAGGCATGTAACTCCACTGAATGGTAGGCTTGATAATCATCCATACATCTTCCTCTCAATATTTCTCATTCCCAAAGAGGTCACAATGGCGACAGCATTGAAAATCATGGCCACAACTCCACTCCCTATAAAGGGCAATTCCGTTGCTGCGTCAAACGGGTTATCTGGTTTATGCCCAAGAACTGAGCCAAAGATTACTCCCATTAGAACAATGACCAACACTGACTTCACAATATTCATCACATAGATTCTGTTAAGCATGAGCTGAATTCCCAAGATTACAACGGCATCAAACATTACTGAAAATATGGGAGTCCCAACTTCCAGTGCCAGCAACACGATATTTGGTACATCAAAGGAACCCGATACGTCATAGACGTAAGCTGCCTCGAAAGTAGCTCTGATAATGGCTAACGTCATGAAGACGACAGCAGCTACCGAGGAAAAGAAGTACGATACAATTGTTGCATATCTAAAGTAATTAAATCTCGGATCTGGATTTTGAGCCATATAATTCAAGTGTATTTTCTAGAAAATCTATATAAAATTTTCTTTTTGGTCTAAAGGTATTTTGACCACTTCAATAAAGAAATGAATTCTTTTTAGAGAATGACATTACTAATTTTAAAAGATTGAAAATGTAGTAATCTAGATTTTGAATGATCTAAAAAAGGTAAAGAGAATTAAACTTATCTGTGAATTTTGTTCTTAAAAATTGAAAACCTACACCTTATCATTGAGCTAACTTGCGTCTTATGCTCTTCTCTCAAGTTAGCTCAAAACTTTAAAGAGCGTTAAAGATATATTATCATAATGAAAAATGATTCAAGAAAACTTGTGATTCCCTGCGAGACTGCTATGAGAGATGTGATCCCAGCGATCAAGGCACTTCTAGTTAAGGAACTGGTTAACCAAGGCGAGTCTCAGTCCCGTGCAGCCTCACTCTTGGGTTTAACTCCCGCTGAAGTTAGTTACTACCTGAAGGGAAAGAGGGCTGAGGGAGAATACAAGGCGATCTTAGAGAAGGACGAGGAATTCATGGAAATGGTGAGGCATTACACAAACAAGCTTCATGAGGCCGACCAGGTGAATATTTGTCCCCTTTGTAGTCTGGCCAGAAAGAAGTTAGGGATAATGGACTACTCCTGTCCGTATGACTGGTAGTTCTTCAGGATGAATTATCAAGCTAGGACCGTTCTCTAGAATGGGGGCTACCCATATTGTTAGGTATTTAAGGAGCCTTTAACGTGAAATACACAACTAGCCGAGCTATGTCTCCGAGAATGTAGTGGTTTCCCATAATGGTTGCGGAGAATAGATTAAACTTCCCACACATAGGAAAACCTACTCCTTTAATTCAATTCCAGAACTCCCTTAACCTGATCCTCGTCGTACTCCAGCTTGAAACCCAGCTTTTTCCCTATCCTTATCATTGGATAGTTCTCGGGAAGGGTGTAAAATCTAACCCTATGGATACCCATTTTCTTTGCCCTCCTTATCAGCTCAGCGACCAGCTCAGTTCCAATACCCCCTCTCCTCTGATTGGGCTTGACCGCAACAGAGAACTCTCCGTCGTCATAGAGGGTGGCCTCTCCAACCACCTCACCGTCTATCTCTGCCAATAACGTGATATGATCCTGCCTACTGAAGAGCTGTTCTATCTCCTCGTGAGAGACCCTGTGAAATGAGAAAAAGCGCATGTACAGGTCCTCTGGAGTGAGAGACTGATATAGCCTGTAAACCCCCTCTATATCGCCTCTGGTTGCCTCCCTGATGGTCAAGGGCAAACTTATACTCTCCGACATAAGTTTATGTTTCTATACTAGAATTTAAACTCTTGCCATTCCCCCAATAGGCACTAGTCGATTGTGTGGAGCTTGAGTAAGTTAGTCCTCCCGGATTCCATCTTGGGATCCCCGGCCACGATAACCACGTTGCCCCTAATTCCCAGTTCCTTGCATTTACTCTCCAGGATTGACACTAGATCATTGAGATCGCTTGCCCCTTCCTCGAGCGGTATGGAGACAACGCCCCAACAGAGCTTGAGTCGTCTGGCTACCTTCATATCGGGGGTGAAGGCCAAGATCATGGCCCTCGGTCTCAGTCTAGAAACCCTGATGGCCGAAAGACCGCTTCTGCTGTGAACTGCTATCACGTGGGACTTGGAAAGTTCACATAATGACGAGGAGGCATAGGCAATTGCGTCATCTGGGCTTCTCATGGGCGATGGGCTGAGGGGTTTTACCTTATCCTCGGAGGAGGAGATGATCTGATCCAGGTATTGCACTGCCTCAACTGGGTACCTGCCCACCGCTGTCTCATCGCTGAGCATTATGGCGTCCACACCCTGATAGACAGAGTTGGCGATGTCGATTACCTCTGCCCTAGAGGGCAGGGGGTTACTCACCATGGACTCCAGAACCTGTGTGGCGAGAATCACTGGCTTACCCAGCTGTTTTGATATCCTGATTATCTTACGTTGAATGTAGGGCAAGTTCTCCAGGCCGATTTCCACTCCCAGATCTCCACGAGCGACCATTACACCGTCACTCTCCTCCACGATCCTGAAGAGCCTCTGCACTGCCTGCCCTTTCTCGATCTTCGAGATAACCCATGCCCTCCCGTTTATTTTCTCCTTGGCCCTCATGACGTCATTTTCGCTGAGCACAAAGGATAGGCCCACGTAATCTGCCCCTAGGGATAAGGCATCGTCCATCAACTTAAGATCATTTTCGGTCAATCCGGAGTCCAGCGTCATATCAGGAATATTGATACCCTTCCTGGAGGTGAGGGTGCCAGGGGTTAACACTACTCCCCTGACCTGGTTGGAGGAGACCTCAGTTATTCTCACCTTTATGAGTCCATCTGCCAGCAGAATTACTGAGCCCGGTTTAACACTTCTATAGAAGAGCGGTTCCTGAACCACTATTCCCTCGTCTGGAGAGAATAGAACTTCTTGGCCTAGGGACAGTTCAATCTTTCCTATATCCCCTACCCTGAGCTTAGGACCTGGAAGATCAGCAAGGATGGAGGAGTTGGGGGCCTGAGTCTTCAACAACTCGAAATACCTGGAATGAGACTCGTAATCCCCGTGGGCCAGGTTCACCCTAAAAATGTCCACCTTATCCCTGAGCTTGGGAATTAAACTCTCGGAGGAAGGGCCTAGGGTGGCGACAATCTTGGTCCTTCGTGTCATGTTATTCTTGAGAAAACCTGGTTAATATCTCTACAAGCTTCCTTTAATCCCTTCTCGCAGGCCTGCTTTAGAAGTTCCTGTTCCTTCTTCCTGTTACCTATCTTTCCATAGGCCGCGGCCAACTTCACGAGGAAGGGTGCAGGGATTTCGTTCATCTCCGTGAGTAACTTATCCAGCTGATCCTCCCTTCTTTTCTCCACAAGAGCTGAAAGGGCTATATCCACGAACTCCGAGTTCTCTCCGGCCCTCATGAAGCAGAATATCACCCTCTTGAGGTTACCGCAGGCCGTGATGTCAAATATCTTACCTATGGATTTCAGCGTTTCAACAACGTAGGCACAATCTGCAGCATCAATGACATTACAGATGACCCAGTTAGCCTCCTTTATGTTGGAGGAATTCACATGTTTCCCAATTATTTCGACTCCCTGCTTCACGTCTCCTGAGATAATCTTTTCCTTAGCTTCCATTAGGGATTTAACTAGTTCCCTGCTCTCAGTTACCATGAGTAATATACCGTACCAAGGCTTAAATGGTTATACCATAATTTTCCTTAAGGACTGTATTAGGGACTAGAGCGTAACCTTTCCACGTATCTGGAAATGTATCCAAGCTTGTTTCTCCTCCCAAGAACCAGCTCACTGGCGTAGTAACCCATAGCTGGCGCGTAGCTCCATCCCAATCTGCACGCACCAGTGGCAATAACAACGTTATCCAATTTGCCGATTATAGGGAAGCCGTCCGGTGAGCATGGCCTGAAACCCATGTTCTTGTCTATCACCTCCCCGACCTTCACCAAGCCTGAGACCTTTGAGAGAATATCCGTTCTCCATTCGCTTCCATAGTCAGCTGAAAACCCTCCTGTGATCTTGATATGATCCGAGAGTGGAGATACGGCAATTCCTTCATCAACAGTCACGAATGCACCCTTTATCTTGGAACTGCCTTTAACCCAGGCTCCGTAACCTTTGAATGAGGTTACCGGTAACCTGAGAAACTTAGTAATCCAGACTCCGTTTGCGAGGACTATGGCGTCGAATTTCTCGCCGTTGATGTTATACCCATTGAGATCTGGTGAGGCCTCCTCATTACGAAAACTCACCTTCAACTGAGCCAGTTCTCGAGTTATTCTATTCACGAACTTCTCAGTGGCAATCCTACTCAGTTCTGGAAAGAATATTCCCCCAGCAAACCCAGGAACTTCAGTTACCTCAAACTTGGGTGAAAAAGGACTACGTTTCTCCTCTTCCTCGCCCTTTTCCAGGTCCTCCTTACGCGTGTATATCTCCAGCAGACCATCGTTATAATAGTCGAAATCGTTCCTCTCTTCCGCCATTTTGGCGTAGGCCTCAAGGGAGAACCTCGCCATCTCCCTCATCATCTCCCATGCCTCCTGAGGTGGTTGCTTATTCAGGGAGGAGAGGAGCTCGACCACCCACATGGAGTTCAGTTGCCTGACTTCCGTGACTCCTCTCCTCATGAAACGTAACATCTTCACTATCATGGAGGTTGTATTAATCCTGTCAAAACGATAAGGTTCTATTAACCCTGCTGCATGAATAGAGTAGTTGCCCGGCGCAGGATCATACACAGTTACGGATGCGCCTTCCCTCGCCAGAAAGTAAGCTGTCATTAATCCAACAATACCGCCACCCACAACTCCTACCTTCATTTTAACTCCTCCAGGATTCTCCTTGCCCTCAAGGAAAGGGAAGACTCTCGTTCTGTGAGCTCTTTCAAATAAATAAGATTTTGCTCAACGTCCTCACTGGTGAGTATGCCCTTCTCCACGAGAAACTTCGCCGTTGACCACGCCATCATCCTAATTCCAGGCTTCCTGATTTTCAGGAACTCCACCAGCCTCTCCCTGTCCCTTAGACCAACTATCCCCAGGTTCACCAGTACGGGAAGAAGTTTCCAGGCCTTTTTCCTCACGGTGGGATAGTAACTCCTTAGCATCCTCCAGAAATGTTGCCTGAGTCCCACAAGCTCCTCCCTGGAAAGGAGGCCCAGTTCAATGACCTCCCTCACGTGTTGCCATGCAGTGAGTTTTATCCTGTCCGATCTTGAGGAAAAAGCCTTCTCAAGGCCCTTTACCTCCAGCTCCTTATACAGGTGGAGGTGTTTCCAGGCATCCTCCCTCACTCCCTGAACTCTGCTCCAGAGGAGGGAACGAAGGTAAAGCCTTATACCCCGGAGTTCCTGGGGCTCATCCCTCATTATCTTTTCCATTCTTTGCCATTCTAAATTCCTGGTCTCTGGATCCAAGCTCTTTAGGTTCCTAGGATTCAGCTTAACCACCTGATGCTGTCTGCACCACAGTGAGTTTTTCCCCATCCTTAACCTTTTCGTCCTCCAGTAGAGGTACTCCATCCCTGAGTACAACTGAGCCCTGAACAGTGAGCCCCAATTTCCTCACAAGGTCCCTCACTGTGGAATTGGGGTTTAACTCAACCTCCTTCTCCCTCTTCTCCCTGGGTAGGTACACGATAACCTTCATCTTCCCAGCCTAAAGGTAGGCAGAACCCCTATATTTAGCCATCACCAGTGCCCTGGAATAGCACTCGAGTGCCTGATTGGTGATGGCGTTCCATCTGAACGTGGTATCGACCTTCCTTATAGCGTTCTCCCTGATCCTGTCCCAGGACTTCTCCTTCACGCTGGAAGATACCTGGTTGAGCAATTCCCTGTCTCCTGTTTCGCTTGCCTTGGACAGGAGCAGGGCGTCCGTCAGGCTGGACCTCAAAGCTTCAATATTCTCCCTCTCAGTGAGGAATCCATTACCGTTCTGATCAGCCCTTACGTCATCAACTATCTCAGTTAAACCTCCCACGGCCGATGCCACCAGGGGCGTACCAAGTGCCATGGCCTCTATGGCGGTAATACCAAAGGGTTCCCATCTGGACGGCATTGCCATCACTGAGGCTGAATAGTGCCATAGCCTGAACATGTTTTGATCCATGGTGCTCACTGCGAGAATCCTCACGTTATCCCTAAGCTCCGACGCCCTATCCACTATGTCCTGCAGAAGTCCGTAATCGTCTGAGGGAATTCCCATGACCACCAATCGCGCGTCCGGAACCCTCTCAACAACGCCCCTAAAGGCCCTCAGTAGCAGATCAATCCCCTTCTGATAAACCAATCTACCAGCGAAAAGTACCAGCTGACCCCTTTGAAGAGGCTCGTAACTCCAGTCGTCCCTGATTCCGAGTCTACCTCTGTTGGCCCACAGCACGCTCCCTGTGGTGTAGTCTGAGGGAACAAATCTGTTGCTGGAGAGGGACGCGAATAATTTCTCCCTTATGCTAGCCCTATTGTCCGTTCCCATTGAGGAAAGTGCGTAACCCTTGACCTGATTGATGTCCCAATCCGTACCATTGTAGATCACACACGACTTGTTCTCGGCGAAACTGCCGGAGAAGGGAAGCACGTCATTGAACAGGTAATTCTTGCTCACGGTGGTGATGAGGTCCGCCTCATAAAACCCGAACCTCTCAATTTTTCCCTCGCATGAATCCCAGAGATTCCTGGTGCTGTTCAGCACGTGCTTCGAGACCATCCACACGTAGTGGGCGTAATTCTCTAGTCCGGCCCAGTCCTCTGAGGCGAAATGCCACGGTGCGCCCACCCTATTGAGAAGATGAACAGTGTAAACCAGTGGAACTATCACCCTCCTTTCCTCCAAACTCATCTTGGCCCTCACTCCAGGGAGAACCGAGTGCCAGTCATGAGCGTGAATTAGTGAAGGAATGTTCTCCAGGTTCAGAGTGGAGACGAGATGCTCAACTCCCCTGGTAAGCAGGGCGGACTTCTCCATGGCATGATCATAAACGCCCCAGGAGTCGATTATCTTTCCCGTATCGTAATCCAGCCCCTTCACGAGGATCATCTCCACCCCTTCAATCTCTCCCCTCTCGAAACCGAGCCTGAAGGGATAGTTCCCTCCATCCAAACCCCTCCTGTTTCCCGTGACTGACGTGGGTATTTCCTGGAGCTTTAACTTACTCCTGTAAATCCCGTCCAGATGCCTTCCGTGACTTGGCATTATCACTGTAACTTTCTTTCCCATCTTCGCGAGAGAGGTGCTTAGGGCATAGACTGCAGAACCTAGTCCCCCGGAACTGGTTATTCCCCTGAACTCAAATGAGATCATCCAGACACTCTCAATGGACTCCGGTATCCAGAAGGATTCCATCCTTTTCATTGTAACCACTCCTTCAGATACTTCAGGTGATCCTTGAGTGATTCGTCGCGTTTAACTATTTCCCTGAACTGGTTCTCATCCCACGCAACTCCAACCCTCTTCCCGTCCTTGTAGAAGAAGAAGGGCTCGTTCTTTATCCCCAGCTTTTCAAGTTCATCGTGAAGGAAGGAGTTGATGGCATAGAACTCGTTCAGGAACGCATCTATGGGTGAGTTATAGGCATTGAAGTAGGAGTGAACCTCTCCTGGACCTCCCCCTTCCGTGAAGAGATAGTAGTAGTTGTCGCTGGTGGTGAAGTATCTCCACGCCTTCAGGAAATCTCCTCCTAACTCCTTTGAGGTCATTTCAGACCTTCTCACTGCCTCATCGTAGGCCCATTGCATTATGTTTCCCAGCCAGCTCGTATGATCCTTCCTGATGTCGGCCCAGGATGAAGTTCCTGTAACCTCAAGGTCGTAATAGGGACTGCTCTCAACCTCCCTAGGTAGGGTCATCTCCACTCCCTCCCTGTTGAGTTCCCTGGGCAACCACCTCAGGAACTCCAAGATACCGCTCTCCTTCCAGTGATGTTCCCCAAAAGTCTCGTAATCCACGAACACCGTGACAACCTGGCCCGGCGAGGCCTTAATCCAAGAGGAATATTTCTCCGCAGTGAGTGGATATTGATCCCAGTTGGGATTGGAGAACCTGAAGGCTATGTCATCGCTCAGGGTGAAGTTCCTTGGAAGGATGGAGATTTTACCGCCCTTCCTCCTGTACACGAAGTTAGGAGACTTTCCCTTCAGTACTGACTCCTTTCCCTCCATCATGATGCCCTTGAACCCCATGCTTTCTGCCTCCTCCACCACAGCCAAGTTGGTCAGGAGCTCAGTGTTCTCGAACGTGACTGGCGTCTGTCCCAGAAGGGATCTAACGGTCTCAGCGTGAAGCCTTACCTGCTCCCTCCATTCCGTCCTGTCCTCCCACATGGAGGTAACAGAGTGATAGTAGGTCTGGGCTAGGAACTCGACCTTACCTGTGCTTGAAAGTAATTGAAGCAGGTCAAGAAAGTCCCTACCCCATCTCTCCGCCTGTTCCAGTAGAGTTCCTGACACCGAGTAGAAGAACTTCACCTCCCTTCCCTCATCCTCTCCCGCCTCTATCTCCTCAAGGATGATGTTCGTGGCGGGAATGTAACACTTGGCCCTCACCCTTTCAAATATTTCCCTATTGAGCCTGTCGTCGAAATATTTATCCTGTGGAGACCCCCTGAACCTTGGATTCCAGAACGCGTCTTTCCTGATCCTGAACGGTTGATGAACCTCAAAGCCCATTATTACCTTGCTAGTCATAATACACTTAAGTGAGATCTGATAAATAAAAGGCATGCAATGGTCTCCTGAGGATATAAAGGTTATCATTCCCATAGGGGGAGAAGCAACCAGAATGCGACCTTTAACGGTTGAAACTAGCAAGGCCACAGTGAGGTTGCTGAACAGACCACTCCTTGAGTTTCCCATCCTGGAACTGGCAAAGCAGGGAGTTAAGGAATTCATCTTCGGCGTAAAAGGGTACGTGAATTATAAGTCGCTCTTTGACACCTTCAAGGAAGGAATAGGGTTTTCAGCAAGGTACAGGATTAAACCAAGGGTCCACTTCAAGTACCAGCCCAGAGTGGACAGCGTGGGCAACGCTGACTCGGTGAGGATCAACATGGATTACTACAGAATAGACGATATCACCTTGGTAATACAGGGTGATAATCTAATCAAACTGGACCTGAAGAAGCTCGTGGACTATCACCTCTCCAAGGGGTCTTTAATGACCATTGTCCTCAAGAAGTGGGCTGACGTGAGGGAGTTCGGAGTTGCGGACCTTGGAGAGGACATGAGGATAAGGAGATTCGTTGAGAAACCAAAGGAGGGGGAGGCTCCATCCAATCTGATCAACACCGGAGTCTACGTCCTCTCTCCCAAGATTAGGGACATCTTCGCAAGCGAGGAGGTATCGGCAATGAGGGAGGAGGGAAAGATGGATTTTGGAAAGGACATAATTCCTTACCTGATCCAGAAGGGATATCCCGTTTATGGTTACGTTACGGATTCCCTCTGGTTTGACGTGGGAACTCCAGAAAGATATCTGGACGCCATGAAGGTTCTCCTCGAGAGCCTGGATGAGCATGAAATGGGCGGAAAGAGAATTGATCAGTCCAAGAGAATATTCGTCCAGGGAACTAGCCCGGACTCCATAAGAAGGAGGAACGTAATAGCCATGAAATACAGAAAGGGGAGGATGAGGATCGAGGGGAGCGTGCTAATAGGGAGACACTGCCAGATAGGGAACAATGTCTACATTGAGAACTCCACAATAGACAACTTCTCCATCCTTAAGAATAACGTGAGGGTTATTAGAAGCTCTATCATGGATAGGGCCTTCATTGGTGAGGGAGTTGTGATAGAGAACTCGGTGATAGCGAGGCACGTGGAGATCAGGGGAGGGGCAAGGATTATCGGGAGCGTGATAGGTGATGACGTTGTTATAGACGCTGACACGGAGATAGTGAACTCCAAGATATATCCACACAAGGTTATTAATGCCAACAGCAAAATTCACGATACAGTTCTGACTTGATGTCCCCATGAGATTGGCTAGCATTGGAAACGGAAAGATGCTGGTGAACTTTGATGACCACGGAAGGATTATTGACCTCTATTACCCCTACATAGGAATGGAGAATCAGACGTCCGGAATTCCAGTCAGGGTAGTACTCTGGGATGGGAAAAACGTTTACTTTGACGAGTCGTGGAAAACGGAGGTTTCATATGAGGATGGAACAAATCTCGTGGAGGTCAGGTGGACCATAGATAACCTAGGCCTGGAGATAACCTCCTATAACTTCGTTGATGTGAACGAGCCTGTAATGAACTCCATCATCAAGGTTCTATCCAGGGGTATGGAGGGCAAGATAAAGCTATTCTTCATACACGACCTGAACATTTACTCTAATCCCTTTGGGGACACGGCCCTTCTGGACCCGGTCACGTGGTCCATCATACACTACAAATCCAAGAGGTATGTGGGTATCAAGTTGATGTCCACTGAAATGAACAACATGGAGTTCTCCGCAACTAAGAGTGACCCACTAGATGACGTGAAGGATGGAAGACTTGACGGTAGCCCGATCTCCCACGGAGACGTGAAGTCAGCAGTGGGCATAGAGCTTAACCTGAGGAGCAAATCCTTTGTGAAGGCCTACTATGTGATTGGGGCTGGAAGAAACCTGGAGGAACTGAGGAGGCTCCTCACCGAGGCCAATCCGGCCAAGATAGAGAGCAACTTTGTTTCCGTGTTCCAGTTCTGGAAGAGCTGGCTCTCAAAGGGAAGCTGGACCTCCGACCACGAAAGCTGGCTGTACAACGTCAGTCTCCTCACGGTAAAGAACCACATGGACATAAATGGATCCATCATAGCTTCATCGGACTTCTCCTTTGTGAACATTTACGGGGATTCCTACCAGTACTTCTGGCCAAGGGATGGAGCCATTGCTGCCCATTCGCTGGATGTTGCGGGATATGGGGAACTGGCCATGAGACACTTCAACTTCGTGAAGGAAATAGCCAGTCCCGAAGGATATCTTCACCACAAGTATAACCCCAACAGGACCCTTGCCAGTTCATGGCATCCGTGGCTCTACAACGGTAAGAGGATCCTTCCCATCCAAGAGGATGAAACGGCGCTAGAGGTGTGGGCCATAGGAAGCCATTACAGAAGGTATAAGGACCTTGACGAGTTAACTGAGATCTACAGGAAGTTTATGAAACCTGCCCTGCAGTTCATGATGAGATATACCGAGGACGGTCTTCCCAAGCCCAGCTTTGACCTCTGGGAGGAGAGATATGGTATTCACATTTACACTGTTTCCACGGTGTATGGAGGGCTTACCATGGGGGCTGAACTGGCAAAGGGAATGGGAGACGAGAGCCTTTCAGAGGACGCCCTGGAGGTAGCCAAGACCATGAAGGAACAAGCCCTATTGAGACTCACAAATGGAAGGAGGTTCCTGAGAAGGCTGGACGAGAACTATCAGCCCGATCCCGTTGTTGACGCCAGCATGTATGCCCCGTACTTCTTCGGGATGGTGGAACCCATTCATCCCATCATGGTCTCTACGATGGAAGCCATAGAACAGAGACTGATGGTGAACGGCGGAATTGCGAGGTACGAGAACGACATGTATCAGAGGAGGAAGGCTCAACCCAATCCCTGGATAATCACCACGTTATGGGTGGCCCAGTACATGATAGACACCTCCAGGTTGGATAAGGCCAAGGACCTTCTGAACTGGGTCATGAAGAGGGCAACTCCCTCTGGTTTCCTTCCAGAGCAGGTGGATCCAGAAACTTGGGAACCAACCTCAGTTATTCCCCTCGTGTGGTCCCACGCGGAACTAATAATCACATTAAATAAATACCACAGTAAATACTAACCGCATGCTTGATCCCAGGGAGTGCGAGGACAGGGAGTGGGTAATACCCACAGGGACAGGGGGTTACTCCTCCTCCACCTTGTGCGGAATAAACTCCAGAACTTACCACGGGCTTCTGGTCATACCCCAGGATCCACCCCACAGAAGGTACATGACTCTGGCCAAGGTTGAGGACTTCGTTATAACGGATGGCCAAGAGTATCCCATGAGCACCAACCACTATCTTAATGACGTATTCTATCCCGAAGGGTATAGGTTCTTGGATCACGTGGAGAGGGGAGAGAACTTCGTCAGGTGGGAGTACCTTTTTGGGAACTCCAGGGTGGAGAGGACCCTGCAGGTGCACAGAGGTTACGATGCCATAACCCTGTCCTACACTTCCCAGAGGGGCATCTTCAGGTTATGTCCCCTAATCACGTACAGGAGCCACCATGTGGCACTGAAAACGGTTCATCCAATCTTCTCGTATAAGATCCTTCAGGACCATATTCTCCTTCTGGCTAACGGAATACCTTTCCTGAGGGTAAGGATCAGGGGAAATTATACCCTTGAAAAAACGGAGTACTGGTACTATAACTTCTTCTATCGCTTGGACTTTGAGAGGGGAACCAATTACCTAGAGGACCTGTATAATCCGTTCTGCGTTATCAGCAAGGGTAACAGGATTGATATGGACTTCTACTGGGGCGAGTTTAAGCCAGAACAAAAGATCCTTGGTTCCAAGGAAATCATGGACCTCCTTTCAAGCGCCGGAAAAAGTTTCCTGGTGAAGAGCGGGGATGATTACGCGATCATTGCTGGATATCACTGGTTTGATGAATGGGGAAGGGACACCATGATCTCCATGGAGGGAATTCTCCTCATGAACGGGCTATTCGAGCAGGCCAAGAAAATTCTTCTGAGATATTTCAATGCCCTCAACAGGGGCCTGATGCCCAACAACTTTCTTGGAAACAATGAGAGCGCCTACAAGGGTGTTGACGTCTCCCTGTGGGGAATCAACGCTGTATACAAGTATTATCAGTACACAAATGATGGGGAGTTCCTGAAGAGGGTCTTTCCCAGGATGCTTGAGGTTGTGGACTGGTACTGGAAGGGAAACGGGGTTGTGGTGAATAGGGAAAACTTGCTCTATCACGTTGGGGCACCGAGAACGTGGATGGATGCTCAATTTGATGGGGAGATAGTTACTCCCAGGGAGGGGGCGGCTGTGGAGATCAACGCTCTCTGGTACAACGCATTGATGATCATGGACCAGATATCCAAGAGACTTGGGATACACGACGATGAGTTCGTTGAGAAGGCAGAAAAGGTGAGATCGTCGTTCATGGAAAAATTTCCCTCTGAGGCCGGTCTCTACGACTACATTGGATGGGACGGTAAACCAGGAAGGGAAATAAGGCCCAATCAACTCGTCGCACTTGCCCTCCCCTACCCCGTTGTATCCAAGGATATCGCCATGAGGGTATTAGAGGTGGTAGAGATGGAACTTTTGAGACCCTACGGTTTGAGTACGCTCTCCAAGAGGGACAGGGGTTACACCCCATTTTACAGGGGTGACAGGGCCAGCAGGGACAGGGCATATCACAACGGGCCCATATGGCCGTGGCTTGTGGGGATTTACGTTGATGCTAAGCTGAACTTTGAGTACGACTCCATCAGAATCAAGAATCTGCTGAACCAATTCAGTCCTCTCCTTGGTGTAGCAGTTAAGGAAAACGGTTACGTTCCTGAACTGTTCGAGGATATCCCTCCATACAAGAAAGGAGGTTGTATTGCTCAGGCGTGGAGCGTGGCAGAACTCAACAGGGCCATAAGAAACATCATAAATTACTCGTGAGGGTAATTCGCATAACAGGTGGAAAAATCACTCTTCATTTCTTTCTCTGATCCAGGAACACCTGTAACTTGTAACCTGTCCAGACCGTTTTGCCTGGTTCGACCCATTCTATTTCCACGTCGTCCTTGCTGAGACCTATCCTTTCGGCAAGAATCTCCCTAGCCCTAGAATCGTAACTGGAATCTACCATGTTCCTCCTGGTTTCAACCCTTATCTTCAGCTTGTCCATTTCGTTACCGTAAATTATCACGTTGAACATTCCAGTGGTGTCTGGTATCTCGTTGACCGCATCCTCCACGTAGATTGGAAGCAATAACTTGCCCTTAACCTTGAACATCCACTCCACCCTTCCCGGAATGGGCTCCACAAATCGGGCATGAGTTATTCCATATGTGGGGTCAGGATCCGTGGTGAATTCATTCTTCACGTAATCGCCAAGGCTATATCTTATCAGGGGCATGGTGAAGTGGTTGAGAAGCGTGGCAATCAGCTCTCCCCTCTCACCCTGGGATGCTGGCTCATCAGTTTTGGGATCCACAATGTCGAAGATCTCCATGTCCTCCCATACCACCAGTTGGCCGTCTAGTCCAGGAACCTCAACTGCCATATGCCCGTCTGTTGTGCCCCAGACGCTTATGGCCAACTTGGCGTTTGGATGAACCTGGAACAGCTTCTTCTTTGTGTTCTCCGCAGCTGCCCCTCCATGAAGGAGGAGAACCTTAAAAGGAGACTCCCAACCCTCAGCCTTAGCCTCCTCGCCTATGAGCCTGTGGAGCCACGGGGTTGTGGCGAGAACGTCGACCTTCCAAAGCCTGAATATGAGGTTGTGCCTCGCCTTCCAAGAGAAGTAGGTCTCTCCTCCACCTGCAATGGCTGTAGCGCCACACCTCCACATCGCAGTCTCCACCACTGGGGGACCCCAGCTGTAGAAACCCGACATATTGAGGTAATTGGCGTACACCGTTGTGGGCTTTACTCCGGCAAAGGTCCAGAGGTACCTGGCCTGCGCCTCTTCGAAATAGTCAAGCTCTAAGGCACCCCAACCCTGAAAGGTCGGCAATCCAGTCGAACCTGAAGTTGCACCCACGAACCTGATCCTCTTGGCCAGTTCAGGTACCATTATGGATCCGAAGGGTGGATTGGCGGAGAGGTCCTTCCTGAGCTCGTCCTTCCTGAGAATTGGTATCCTCACCACGTCCTTCCAGTCGCGAATCTGGTCAGGGTCGAAGCCCTTGGACTTCCAGAAGTTTCTGTAGAAGGGAACGTTCTCCCATGCCCACTTCACTATCCTTTTGAGCCTGAAGGACTTTACCTTTTCCAGCTCCTCCCTCTTCATGGTCATTACTTTCCTGTTCCACAGGGTCTCAGAGGGGTTTAGGGGGTACTGTGTGTTTATGTAACCTTCCCTTCTTAACTCATCGTGAATCCTTTCATACTCCTGGAGAACTGTCATGGTTGTAGAATGTTTAAATAATTTAAAAACTTTAAGCCTTGCCGTACTGGTAAAATCCCCTGCCCGCAGTCTTCCCTGTGTATCCCTGGGATACCATCCTGACTAGGAGGGGATTGGGGGAGTAGGCCTCGTAGCCCCTTGAATGGATCTCCCTGAGCGTGTTGAGGATCCTGTCAAGCCCTAGCTCGTCTGCCATCTCCAGGAGCCCCCTGGGGAAGTTGAAGCCTAGTCTCATCACCGTGTCCACCTCCTCGGCGTTCACTATGCTGTTCTCTATGAGCCATGCACCCTCGTTCACAGCAAGGGAGATAATCCTCTCCGGGGGAACCCTGCTCTCAGCGGGTAACTGTACCTTGGTGTACTTCCCAGGAGCAGGGTATGTGTAGAATCCCTTACCTGACTTGACCCCCAGCTCCTTCCTTTCAACCCTCTCCCTGTAGCTGGAACACTTAACGTCTGAAGCTCCTCTCTCAACTATGACCTTCCACAGGTCAACCACCACGTCCAGGCCAACGTAATCTGCAAGCTCGAAGATTCCCATGGGTAGCTTCAACTTATTCCTTGCACTTGAGTCCACCTCCTCCACGGTGGCCTCACCGCTCTCCACCTCCCTGCACGCTTCCTGCAGAAGCCTGAGGAAGATCCTGTTACTTACGAATCCGGGCACCTCCACCCTCAGCCTTACGGGGGTTTTTCCCATCTTTTTGGCCAGTTCCACGGTGAAACTTGTTACCTCCTCTGAGGTGTACTTACTGGGGATAACCTCCACCAGCTTCATGAGAGGCGGTGGGTTGAAGAAATGCATCCCGATAACTTTCTCTTTTCTTGAGGTTATCTCTCCAATGTCGCTGATGGGAATGGAGCTGGTGTTTGTTGCCAGGATGGAGTCCTTGGGCACCACCCTATCCAGTTCCTGAAATACCTTCCTCTTCAGGTCCAGTATCTCTGGAACAGCCTCTATGGCGAAATCCACGTCCTTTGCCACGTCGTAGCTCACGGACATTTCAACTCTGCTCATCACCGAGTCCGGGGTTTCCCCTATTGTGCCCCTCTCATGTAATCTCTTAAGCGATTCATACATCCTTTCCTTGGCCCTGTTCAGGATATCCCACGATATGTCGATTAGCTTTACCTCCATGCCCGCCATGGCAGCGACTTCGGCTATGCCATGACCCATGGTTCCCGAACCAACAACAGCTATGCGCATACGAGTATGAAAGAGAACCAATTTAAAAGAGTGCTACTTTTACACTTTAAACATTTTAAACCCCGAAGTCTACTGTAGAATGTGAGAGCAGCAGTACTTCACGGGTATAAGGAACCGCTGTCCATTGAGGATGTGGACATTTCCCAACCCAGGGCTGGGGAAGTCAAGATTAAGGTTAAGGCCACTGGCCTCTGTCACTCCGATGTAAACGTGTTTGAGGGGAAGACTCCAGTCCCACCGCCGGTTGTAGCAGGCCACGAGATCTCCGGAGTGGTGGAGGAGGTGGGACCTGGAGTGACCAGGGTTAAACCTGGGGATAGGGTTATCTCAGCGTTCATTCACCCCTGTGGCAAATGTGGTAACTGTGTGGCGGGTAAGGAGAACCTGTGTGAGACTTTCTCTCAGGTCAGGCTCAAGGGAGTTATGCCAGATGGAACCTCGAGACTCTCCAAGGACGGAAAGGAGATAAGGACTTTTCTGGGAGGAGGTTTCGCCGAGTATGCCATCGTTGGAGAGAACGCACTAACCAGGGTCCCAGAGGATATGGATCTGGAAAAGGTTGCCGTCCTTGGTTGTGCTGGCTTGACAGGTTACGGTGCAATATCTTCCTCGAGGATTGAACCCGGAGACACTGTGGCAGTGATAGGGGTGGGAGGAGTGGGTCTATCCACAATCCAGCTCCTCAGGGCCTCGGGGGCTGGAAGGATAATTGCCGTGGGAACAAAGAAATGGAAGCTTGAGAGGGCCATGGAGCTGGGCGCCACTGACGTGGTCAACTCTAAGGAAACTGATCCTGTAAAGGCGATAAAGGAAATGACCGGGGGAGGTCCCCAGGTCGTGATAGAAGCTGGAGGAAATGAGGACACGATCCATATGGCTCTTGACTCTGTTAGAATAGGAGGTAAGGTAGTCCTGGTGGGGTTACCTCCGGCCACAGCAATGATCCCCATTAAGGTGGCCTCCATTGTTAGGGGAGGCATAGAAGTCGTGGGTAACTATGGGGGAAGACCTAGGGTGGACATGCCGAAGCTTCTGGAACTGGTAAGACAGGGAAGATACGATCCCTCCAGGCTTGTGACAGGGAGATTCAGGTTAGAGGAGATAAATGAGGCAGTGAAGATGCTGGAGGAAGGGGAGGCCATAAGAAGTCTCATAGTACCTTGATTTCACGTTTCTTTTCACACGCTTTATCTTTATTCGACCTAACAAGGACGGCACGGTCACCAGATAGTCAGGTCTGTAGCGATCAGACCTAGACTTCTGGCAACATCCCTAAGCGACACGACACCAATAACCCTGTTGCCCTCCTTCACTACCAAATGCCTTATCCCCTTGCCCACCATGAGAATTGCTGCTTCCCCAACTTCAGTTCCAGCATCTGCAGTTACCAAGTTCGTGCTCATAACTTCCTTTACCTTAGTGGTCAGGGGAAGATCTGAGGCTATGGCATAAACTATGTCCCTTTCCGAGATAATCCCTTTGGGTTCTCCTCCCTCAACAACCAGAAGGGACCCCACTATCTCCTTTTTCATGAGCTTGGCAGCATGAACCAGATCCGAGTTGGGGTCTATGGTTACTGGTTCCCTTCCGATTAGTTCTTTCACAATCATTAAGTAGTATATCGTCGCGAAGGATAATAAAGTTCCCAATTCTCCGCGGTATATCTGCATGCCTTCACAAGACTAGATTCCAGATTCGAATATCGAATGAAAACCCCGGGGATATACTCCGATTAAAAACCAGCTATTTTTTAAGTTATTTAAATGTATTTAAAGTGATGAAAGCTGTCGTAGTGAAAGGACACAAACAGGGTTATGAAGTCAGGGATGTTCAGGACCCGAGACCTGGCGGAGGCGAGGTAGTGATCAGGGTGAGAAGGGCGGCCCTCTGTTACAGGGACCTGCTCCAGCTACAGGGGTTCTACCCTAGAATGAAATATCCTGTGATTCTGGGCCATGAGGTAGTTGGAGAGATCGTGGAGGTTGGACAAGGAGTGAACAACTTCTCTCCCGGGGATAGGGTGATCTCCCTTCTCTATGCGCCTGACGGGACCTGTCACTATTGCAGAGAGGGAGAGGAGGCCTATTGCCACTCCAGGCTCGGATACTCAGAGGAACTGGACGGTTTCTTCGCAGAGATGGCAAAGGTGAAGGTGACCAGCCTCGTCAAGGTCCCAGCGGATGCCTCGGATGAGGGAGCTGTAATGGTCCCATGCGTTACCGGGATGGTGTACAGGGGATTAAGGAGAGCAAACCTGAGAGAGGGAGAGACCGTGCTGGTAACGGGGGCGAGTGGTGGAGTGGGAATACATGCGTTACAGGTGGCAAAGGCCATGGGAGCGAGGGTCGTGGGAGTGACAACCTCAGAGGAGAAAGCGTCAATTGTGGGAAAATACGCTGACAGGGTTATAGTTGGATCAAAGTTCTCAGAGGAGGCCAAGAAGGAGGACATAAACGTGGTAATTGACACTGTGGGAACACCCACCTTTGATGAAAGTCTGAAATCCCTCTGGATGGGAGGCAGAATAGTGCAGATAGGTAACGTGGACCCCACACAGTCCTATCAACTCAGACTGGGTTACACGATTCTTAAGGACATTGCCATAATTGGACACGCTTCGGCAACTAAGAGAGACGCGGAAGGAGCCCTGAAATTAACCGCAGAGGGGAAGATAAGGCCAGTGGTTGCGGGGACTGTTAGCCTTCAGGAAATAGATAAGGGATACGAAATGCTCAAGGATAAGCACAAGGTGGGGAAAGTGCTTCTCAGTCCCTGAGACCCAGGCATCAGGTTTTGATGGGATTGTGCCCTTGGGACGCTGGAATGGGGGTTTAACCGAGCCTTTCTAACGTACCCCTCGAACATGAATGTTTACGACTGGAATCAGGAAATAAAGAGGAACTCAACAGGTCCCTACCTGGGGGAACCCTCCTGATCCTGCTCTTTAACAAATTTTTCCAGGTTATTCTTTAGTTTCTCATTGATATCTATAATCTCACGGTTCTCCACGAAGTACTTATTTATCAGTCCGTACACCTGCGTTATAACTTTGATGATGTCATTCTTCACCTGTTCCTTATCCTTATAGGGAGAGAAATCCGGATCGAAACCGTTATACTGGTAATCGTGAAGATCCGGCGTTATCTCTATTTAACAAATATACATCAATTCCGATCTTCTCAAAGTACATTCCCAGAGATTTTAGTGAGTGAGTGGGTGCTGTATATCCTTTCTTTTTATCCATTCTTTCTCGTTTTCTTGTTTAGCCATTTCAACTAGGTTATCTCTGAATTTAACCACTAAGGCTGAGATTAATGATTTTACTGCTACAAACGCCTTTCCGGCGCCATTTCTGGTGTGTCCTCCCTGAAAGAGATCTATGGCTAAAAGAGAATCTGCTAACGCTTCAATAACCCTAGCATAAATATAGTCTTCATCAACATTAACTAAGTCCTTTTCCACAATCGAAATTAACGTTAGAGCGCATAAAAACTTGTTAACATATCAGCAGGTTATATCCATAGAGACATAGAAGAATGTTCCTCCAAGAACTTAAGTAAAGGGTTTTGTAGAAATTAAAGATTGCAATGTGCACCACATCCTTTTGCGAGGAGTGAGAGGCACCTATGATAGAATGAACAAGTGAAATGGAGGAGAGAAGTTTATGGAAGGGCCTACCTTGGTTTGTTATATATTTCACGTTAAAGGATCCGAGTGTGTCCAACAATTTATCTCACCTGCCACAATTGCAACAGGTTGTAGACGGTGAAGTAGGTGGAGAACCACTTCCTCAGGCTCCACTTGCTGGAGTTCCACGGGAAGTGGAAGTCCATCCCTGACAACCTGTGCTTCACAGTCCTGAAGACCTGTTCAACCCTGTTCCTCACCCCGAAGGTAATGTGCTCGTGTTCTACCCCTGCCATGGAGAGGAAGTTGTACGCGGGTAGGCCGTCGTGGACATATCTGGCCTTAAGCACCTCGCCCCTCACCCTCAGCTCAACCTCCCTCACTCCCCCTACCAGGATTAGCACGTCCAGACCTGACCTGGCCTCGGTGACCATGAAGAAGGGTATAACGCCCGTGTTGAGGTCCCTCACGACCCACAGGTAGTACACCACGCCCTTAACCAGGATTACCTTGGTCTCGTCCACGGCGTACTCCCCTGACACAGGCACGTCAACTCTCGCGCTTGACAATCTCCTCCAGTAGTAGTGAACCGTGCTCCTGGGTAACCTGAACCTCCTGAGCGAGTGGCCCAGGTAGTAACCAGCAAGGGCCCTCGCCACCTCCTCCAGGGAGTGGAACCTGGGCTCAAGGTTATTAACCCTGAGAAGGTAACACATTATCTGGGTCAGGACGGGGAGAGACGCGATCTTCACGCTCTCACCCAGAATCAACCCGTCCTGGCCCAACTTAAATTTTGTCTATTATAGCAATATTGTTGGACACACTCGGATCCTTAAATACACAACAATATGGGGTAGCCCCCATATGGAAAGAGCTCATGAGGTTAAGGTCTACAAAGTTAACCATGTGGCATCTCATGAAGGGGTGAGATGAATTACTGAAAGCATTCCCTCCATCAAGATTTAAAACTACCTCTTGTCAGTTTACGTGTTGTCACCTGATATAAAAACCGGTCATTATAAAACAAGGCTTATAATCTAGTATCATGCTAGAGCAGTGGGGATGGCGTCCCCCAGGGCTAGTTCCCGAACCGCCTGAAGCATGAAGGCTGATGACGCCTATCTCTTGCATGGGTGAGATAGGATGATTGGCCTAAACCTAGTGGGATGGATTATACTCACTCCAATTTTGGGAAGTGTTGTAGTCGTCAATGAAAAGTATTCTACGCTAGCCTCAGCTGGTGTCACTCTGATACTTGTGCTTCTGCTCAAACCCCTTTTGCCCATTATCTCTCAGTTCTACGTTAACACGTTAACATGGTACCTTATGGTGATGGTTGCAGGAGTCTATTTGCTTTCCGCCGTTTACTCAGTGTTTTACCTAGAGAAGAAGGGGCCCCAGGAAAGAAACTACTATTATTTTCTCAACCTGTTCGTCGCCTCAATGTTGTTCACTTTATCGGTAAATAATCTAGGGCTTATGTGGGTGGGATTGGAAGCCACCACAACCTCATCTGTACTCCTGGTAACCTTTGAAGGTACTCCTACAGCGCTTGAGGCAGGATGGAGGTATCTTCTCCTTGTTTCCTCTGGAGTTACATTCGCCTTCATATCTGTGATCCTTTTTTACTATGGTCTACACACCCTGACCATAACGGAGGTCCTGTACGCCCATTTCTCCCCTCTTTTCTCCTTGGCATCAGCAATAGCTCTTTTAGGTTTTGGTACAAAGGCTGGAGTTTTTCCCATGAACACGTGGCTTCCTGATGCGCATTCAGAGGCTCCTTCGCCTGTGAGTGCGCTCTTCTCAGGAGTTCTCTTGCCAGTTGCGGTATACATATTGCACATAACTTTCACCATCGCGCCACTTCCAAGCTTGTATAGCTGGCTGGCCACAATCTCCATCTTAGTTTCATCCCTAATGATGGCAAGCCAGAGGTACTACAAGAGGCTATTTGCCTATTCTACCATTGAAAACATGAATTTTGCCCTATTGGGGGTAGCGGTGAACTCGTTAACTGGTTTAGTAATACTCCTGGTTACCCACGCCTTTGCTAAAGCAGGAGCCTTTTATGCCTCGGGTTCCCTGCTTAGGAACAAGGGAAGTAAGGAAATTGATGAACATGGACTTTACGGAAGTCCCATTCTCGCCTCCTCATTTCTCCTATCATCCCTGGCGGTGACAGGAGCACCACCCTTCGGAAACTTTCTTGGAGAGTTCCTGATCCTGTCCTCTGTTATTAAACATGGACTTATCCCACAGTTCTGGATCGTGATAGTCTCTTTGACCATTTCGTTCATTTCCGTAAACTATCACGTCTCCAGGATGATCTTCAAGGGAGAACCCTATCAAGAGAAGCACAGGGAACTCTCAATTATTGCCATGATATCAGCACTTATCCCACTAATTCTCGGAATTGTGGGGGTGTTGCTATGAGAATCATAGGAGATCTGGGGCCATATTGCCTTACTTCAGAGGGGCTTAGAGAAGGACCGTGCGCTAGAGAAGTAGAGGAACATAGAGATCTAGGTTATGGTTCCTTCAATTTCCTCTATGGTCCGTCAGCTGGAGGTCTGCTGGAGTCGGTAGGATTCGAAATAGCAACTTATGGGGAAAGCATTGAGAGGATTGGTCATGTCCCTTATAAGGGGAGACAAATCAAGATTACACAACTGCCCGTTGAGGAAGCTCTAATCAGAGTGGAGAGAATAAACGGAGCATTCGCGGCCTCCCATTCAATTTCTTTCCTCCAGGCTGTGGAGAAGGCCTTCGAGGCAGAAGTGCCCTATGAGGTTACCGTTTCTAGGATGGCTCAGCTTGAGCTAGAGAGAATCAGGAACAACCTGTTTGTGATCCAGAGGGTTCTGGAGTCCGCATCGTTCTTGGTTCCATCCTATCTTCTCCTTCAACAGGTGGAGGAGGTTAACAGGACAATAGCAAGGTCGTGTGGGCACAGGTACTTCTTTGGGGCCAACTATCCCGGGAGGGTGGAATGCGAACATGAGGTTCCATCCTTGAAAATCGGAGACGTGGAGAAAATACTGGAGAATAGAATCTTCATAGACAGACTGCAAGGCAATGGTGTCATCAAGGAGGATAACTCCATTGGTCCAGCTGCTAGAGCGTCTGGGTTTAGATATGACGCCAGACTGGACTCTGACTTGTTTGTTTATCGAGACTTCGACTTGAAGGTTCCAACTCAGGATCATGGAGATGCTTTCTCCAGAATACTGGTTCGCCTTGAGGAGATTAAGGAGTCGCTCAGAATTCTCCAAGAGTTGAGGGTGAAGCCTCATACTTTCCCCATGAGAGTAAGGGATGGGGAAGGAATAGGAAGGGTAGAGAGTCCATCAGGAGATCTGGCTTACCTAGTTAGAATTAGAAATGGACGAATTGAGAGAGCGTTTCTTCTGGCACCCTCAAGTGTGAATATGAGGCTTTTCCTCAGGTCAATGCCCGGAAATATATTTACTGATTTTCCCTTCAACTGGGAGAGTTTCGGGATCTGGATATCTGAACTGGAGGTTGATCTAAAATGAATTGGTTCTTGAAGGGAATTAGGATGGGTGTAAGAACGGAAAAGGATTATCATCACGAGACCAAATGGCCTTCTAGGCTTAAGAGGGCTCAGGAGGGGGAGGTAAAGTGCCCCACAGATGCGATAGGCGAGGAATGGAGACCTGAGAGATGTATCTTCTGTAGGGCATGCGAACCTCTCTTCTCGCCAACTGGGGAGACCCTAACACCCAAGGTTGAGAGATCAGATAGAACCTTCAGGAGATCGTTCTATTTATATCCATTGGACGCAGGAAGCTGTGGTGCCTGCAACCTGGAACTGAGATTAATATCTTCCCCTCAGTATGATATGACCAGGTTTGGAATTTTCTTCACCAATACACCCAAACATGCCGACGCCCTTGTGATCATGGGAAATCTGGGTAAGAGAATGGAAGAGGTCATAAGAAGGGCTTACGACGTCATGCCTTCACCCAAACTGGTCATCCTGCTTGGTACATGTGCGATATCAGGTGGAGTTACTGGAATTCCCCCTGATATTAGGGGTGACGTCATAATCCCGGGGTGTCCACCAACCCCCGCCTCAATACTTGATGCGCTGATAAGAGCTAAGGGAGGAGAGATTCCTTGATTGCCGATTTAGTTCTTCTCGTTTATGCTTTATCTATCCTGTCCTTAGCGGGATCTTTCTTGAGTAACAGAATATCCCTGATACTGCTGGCTTTAGCCTCAGGTGTTTTTGCCATTTACGGGGCGACGAACTTACCCTCAGGCATCTTCTCCTTGGTAGCTGGGATTGTGTGGACTCTAGTGAGTATGTACTCCCTTGTGCACTACAACAATAAATGGCTTACAATGATCCTGAGCGGGACCGTACTGGGAATTATTGCGGTTCTAACAAGTTCCAACTACGTTGAATTTCTTGCCGGATGGGAAACCATGACTCTCTTCTCTTTTGGTGGAATAGGACTCTATAAAAAAGACTGGAGACCTGCATTAACTTTTCTTGCGTTTGGGGAACTAAGCACTGCATTACTGATTTCTGGTTTCGCCCTCGCTTATTCCATGACGGGAAGTTTATCCTTTGAGGATTTGAGCAGTCCGCTTCCCCTGATCATAACCTCGATGGGTTTCATCGTAAAGATGGGGATATTTCCCTTCCTAGTAGTGGAATGGTTACCCATAGCCCATGGGAACGCCAGATCTGATCTATCTGCAATCCTTAGCGCGACTATGACCATGACGGGAATTTATGGGATATTTAAGATGGAAACTTTGAGTCCAGTCTCTATGTACCTTGGGATCTTCCTCCTATTGATAGGAGCTTTCTCAAACCTCTTCGGGGCTCTCTACTTCTATGTTTCCGATCACGTGAAGGGACTACTGGCGTTCAGCACTATAGAGAACAACGGCTCCATGCTTGCGTTACTGGGAAGCCTAGAGCTCGTGTATGGTAATCTGAGGGAATTCGTCATGTTCAGCCTTCTCACCTACTTGATAGCCCATTCGCTTGCAAAGACAGGCCTTTTCCTGTCAACGGGATACATTGAGGGAGAATCCTTAACAACTGCGAAGGCGTTTAGACATGGACTCTCAGTACTGGGAACAGTCCTAATGACGATGTCCATGTCAGGTCTCCTGCCAACTATAGGGGGAATAGCAACGTGGTCTTTGCTTGAGTCAATGTTCATGGAGGCAATCACGTTGCCCCACCTGATCAATATAGTCCCGGTGATAGCGGGGATAATGATAGGTATGGGTGAGGGATTTGCTACAGGTGCCCTTGCGAGGTTTACGTCCTATACCCAGTTAACGCGCCAGAAGGGGAAAAGATATGGGATAATCCTTACGGTGTCAGGTATTCTTCTTCTGGTGACCATGGGCCTCGCGTATCTTCTATCCCCTTTCAATACTAACGTCTCCCAGTTGGGTGTTGGACTAAATTCCCTGATCTCTTCCCAATATCAGAGAGCGTTTGGGGGAATTTCTCCACTTTACGTCCTAATTGTTTGGCCAATAATTGCTTTGGTGATATATCTATCCCTAGGAAGGAGAAAAATCAGGGTAGTTGATACCTGGGATAACGGATCTGGTCAAGGGTTTAGATACACTTCATTCGGTATGGCAAACAACCTCAGGCTAATGTTGAGGGCTCTCCTGAGAACCAAGACAGGATCACTAGAGACCAGCGCGGACATCTTCTGGCAGGCAATGCTGGTTCTGGTTAGATCATATACAAAGTTTTCGAGGCTCTTCTCCAGGAGCTTCATGAACAGCTCCATCACATGGTACATGATCTACATGATAGTAGCCATCATCTTGATCATGGTGATTACGTTATGATAAACACGCTGATTGAGACGCTCGTTCAAGTATCCGCGGTTCTTGGCCTAGCGCCTCTCTATCCCGGTATTTTAGAAAGGATGAAGGCCATAGTCGAGGGGCGAAGAGGTCCTAGCATATTTCAACCCTATTATGATCTCATAAAGCTTTCTAGAAAGGAGATGACTATCCCGAGGAATGCCGGATGGCTTTTCGTGAACGGACCCTACCTAGTTTTCTCTGTCTATGTTTTGATCTCCTTCGTTATTCCTGTGGTCTATCCAAGGCCCTTATATCTCACTCCTGTGGTGGACTTTCTGGGAGGTGCACTACTTTTCTCTCTTGCTGGATTCTTAAAAATATACGAATCCATGGAGAGCTCCAGCAACCTTGTAACGCTAGGGGTGTCCAGAAACATCTCCTTTGCCTACTTGGGAGAGGCTACACTGCTCACCGTCTTCATGGCAGTCGCTCTGGTGACAGGGACTAATAATCCCTACGTTACACTGGAAACTATTCAATCTCCAACGGAGTATCTTTTCCTCCCACACGTTACAGCGAGCGTGGCCTTTTTCATGTTATGGTTGTATGAAACCGGGAAGCTTCCACTGGAAAGCTCTGGAATGTCGGAAATGGGAATGATTGATGATTCCCTTGTATATGAGTACAGCGGAAAGGGCCTAATGCTGTTGAAATGGGGAGGCTACGTAAAGTCCTATCTTCTCGGATCAGTCCTGTTGAATGTGTTCCTCATACCATGGGGAATGCAGACTGGTATACTTGGGGCGATAGAGGACGTTGGAATAATGTTCCTAAAGTGGTTGATCCTCCTAGGTGTAACCCTCGTTATAGAGACCAGCTTAGCCAAGTTCAGGCTATTCAAGATCCAAGATTTCCTAATTGTAGCCCTAGTGCTCTCTGCCTTTTCTATAATTTTAACGGTGACCCTCAATGGTTGAACCTGTTCAGGAGATTATATTAATACTCTCCTTTCTTTTACCCGTCACTGCCCTTTACGTTCAGGGTCAAGCATACTTCAATCCAGCAATAAAAATAATAGGAATTCAGTCGCTGTTGATTGGGATAATTTCCTTTATTTACTATTTCCTTACAGAGAATGTAGAATTTATTATACTAGGTGGAATTATATTTCTCACTAGAGCGTTCCTTACACCCTACATTCTCCTCAAGACTGTCAGGTTTAAGGAATGGGATAGAGAGAGGGTGAAGGTTCTATCCAGTTTCGTTGTAAATCTAGCCTTCTTCTTCTCGGCAACTCTTCTGGTAGTATACGCGGTATTCGTCAAAGTCATACCAACAGAGTATGAGGGGGTTATCATGCCAATGACGCTTTTCTTCCAGGGTTTATTCCTTATAGCCTCACGTAAATCTACCACAGCTCACATACTGGGATATATTGAACTCGAAAATTCACTTGTAGTCCTTGGTATATCTCTTATACCGCCTCCAATTCTAATAGACGCTACAGTTTTTCTCGACGTTCTGGCCTTGGTGGTCATATCGTCGGTCATCATTGTGGAAAAGAGAGACCACGAGCCTGTTGAGGAATTAAGGGGGTGAAAGGGATGGATATCACGCACGTGATACTACCTGTTTGAGCATCTCGGCCCTATTAATCCTAGTCCTCCGGAGGAATTTTGATTTCGCAAATGGAACATACCTTAAGAACCTTGTAAACAACAAACCTACCATGAAGATACTTTCGTGGAACATTAACGGTCTCAAGGCCATACTGGGAAAGGGACTGCTGGATCTGGTCAAGAGTCAGGAATACGACATCCTGATGTTTCAGGAGGTTAAGAGCAGTCAATTACCCATTGATTTTCAACTGCTTCCCTACAGGTCATATCTTTACCCGGCTAAAAAGAAGGGATATAGCGGGACCCTCACCCTAACAAGATTGGAACCACTCTCCGTTAGATACGGTATAGGCGACGAGGAGTTTGATTCGGAGGGCAGAGTCCTAACCCTTGAGTTCCACAAACTTTACGTCATTAACGTGTATTTCCCAAACGCTGGGGAGGAGTTGAAAAGGCTAGATTTCAAGCTCCGTTTTGACCAGAAGTTTCAAGACTTCGTGAAAGGGCTCGGTAAGCCATGTGTGATCTGTGGTGACTTCAATGTAGCCCATGAGGAAATTGATATAGCAAGGCCTAAAGAGAACGTTAATCACGCTGGGTTCACACCCGAAGAGAGAAAGTGGTTTCACGAATTCCTGGCCTCAGGGTTTGTGGACACCTTTAGGATGTTTGTCAAGGGAGGAGGGCATTATTCCTGGTGGTCCTATAGGTTTCACGCTCGGGAAAAGAACATAGGCTGGAGAATAGACTACTGTGTGGTCTCCAAGGAGCTCGAGAAATACGTAAAGAGGGCAGAGATCCTAGAAAGCGTGATGGGGTCAGATCACGCTCCCGTTACTCTAGAGATTGACATTTAATTTACTTCAGGATTACTCTGGGATATCTCTTACTGGATCGAGGAATTATCTAAACGTTACTACTTCCACGAATCAGAAGGCACCTGGTACAGTAGTTCCTTTTCCGAGAGACTTAAAACCCTCAAATTGTTCAGAGTATCTAAAATTCTTCTGGCGGTGGTCATCCACACGTCCGATTTAACATTAACTGATACACTATTCACGAATTCGGTTAGAGAGTTGTGCAGAATGTTGTAGATTTCCCTTTGGTCATAATCCTCCGTAAAAAATATGATCTTGTCATACATGTTGCCTCTTAACGTTAAGTAAATTTCCTTAAATATTATCCTGTCACTTCTATTATCACTTGCCTTTCCATGCCTCTTTATATATCCATTGATAATTTTCTCTTCAATGAGTTGAATTTCTTGTAAGAGTTCTGTATCTAAATTTAGATATTTTGCTGATTCAAAATCTTTGCCAAGTTTTTCGATGATATGATAGGTTAATATGTTCATGTAATTATTTCCCAACACATCAAGAAGAATTTCCTGTTTAGCCCTAGTTACCAGCTTATGTCTGAACGTCCTGAAGAACCTATGCCCTATCTTTGCCTTATCATCAAGATTTCGATCCGTGTACTTAGCCGTATAAACCCTCCTGAACTTCTCATAAAAGTTTTTATCGATCTCAGACAATAAATTGTCTCTTTCGATGTACGACATTGCGTCCCAGTTATCGGGTAACTCTTTCTCCACTAATACCTTAACAACATCAAAGATCTTAGTAGCGGAACTCTCAAGTTCTTGTTTAACTGAATTGAGTAGAAATAACTCAATTTTCTTTTGATTATTTTTCTTAACATATTCAGTTATCTCCATTACTTGCCTTTCCTTTGCCTTATCTAGGTAACCAAAGACGTAGTAAAACAAAACGTTAGTGTCAAAGGTCACCCCTATCATTCAGTCACCAAAAAATGCCCTCAGATAATCTTCGCTGTGTGCCATTGGTAATGGCGGGGCGAATCTAATGTCGAGTTCGATTAGGATAGTAGCAAAAATTGCTACTGCATTGTAGTTGTTTATCCCGCTTTTCAGGTAAAGAGCTATTGGAGAGAAGAAGTAAAGTAGATACCAGTTTATCCCATGGACCTTCCTCGTGAGGGGTACATTATCCTTGGCCCTTATGTTGAAAGTATCAACTAACTCCAGGTCCTTGAGGAGATGGGCTAGCACATCCAGAAACATCTGATAGTAGTGTTCCAGTAAGGGATTTGATCGATCTCTCTCCCTTAGTAACTTGATGAAATCATCCTTAGACCTTATGAACATGTCCAGCGTTTTTCTTGTTCTCTCAATCCAGAAATGTTTATAATCAGTGTCGTTAAGGTTCTCAAGTAGGGAGTATACCCTTGAGTAATCATCAGTAAGCTCCTTGAGTTCCTCCAGAGGGGGTGGCTCAATCATGTCAGAGGAGCTCAACATTAATATATATTCCGAGAGTTTTTGATAAAATTTGGTAAGAGACTCTGAATACTTTTCGTCCAGCTCTTTAATTTTTCTCTTCAGCACATCAACTGAAATTCCAAGCCGAGCCAGTTTCATCTCGTCCCCTTTATCGAACTCTGCTGATAGTACAGCAATCATTTCCAACTATTATTAGCATTATTAAGCTAATAATCTTTTCCACCTGCCCTAAATTCTTTCTGGATTACGTAACTCCTACAGGAGCATGAGCAAGTAGACCATTTCCACAAGCTCATAGATGCCGTAATACGTTAAACCGTTGGAGATCTGCAATTTACCTAACCCTCCCCTCACATAGTAGGCACCGCCTAGGACGTGAATAACTAGATAGAGAACTCCCACATAATATAGAACACCGGTCACAAAATGAAACAATACTAGAACCAGATAGAAAATTGCCTCATACACGGCTATGACGTTTCCCAGTTTCTTTGGAAAAGCTTTTTTCATAAACGAAATGATTGTTCCTGTTAGATGAATGACGACCATGAGTGCTATCATCGCCAAAATAAACTTCATCAAACCACATCACATGTACTTGGGCTTCCAGTGTGATGGTAATATGGAGTCCCTTAGCTCGTAAAGTATGTCAGGATTCCATGCCAATTCCTTATCTAGTTCATGATAAATACTGTGTTCCTCTATGGAGTTATGCGCCTTGAGCAATTGCATGAGAAGGATCAGCCTCCCCTCAATTTCCCTATTCCTTTCCTCCAAGAGTCCTAGAATGACGTCAAGAAGGTTCCAGATTGCCACGTGTTGCATCATTAACTCGCTTATCCAGTTTTCAAGATCTGGACCCTTAAGGTGAGGGAAAAGTATCTCTTCTTCCAGATAAATGTGAGTCTTGATTCTGGCATTCGCAACTTTCACCTTATCCCGGGCCTTCTCCCACTCATCACGTCTAATCTGTGCCAGAACTTCCTCTAACTCATCATCCCCTTTCACATGATCCCTGGTCATGAACAGGGAAATGGTCTCTACGTCCTGCAATTTCCTCACCTATGGAGGTTTCACATCTATGGCTGCCACTGGGCATACATTAACGCATGCCATACAGAATATGCACGCGTTCTCGTTAACAGGATCTGCCTTCTTCTCGGACACGGGATTACCAGGAGTATCAAACCACTGGAACACGTTAACAGGACAAGCAGTTATGCACGAGCCATCAGCTATGCACACATCAAAGTCCACTCCCACGATTGTCCCATGAATTCCCAAGACTTTAGGCGCATCCACATTTCCGTAAACCTTATGACCCACGTGCTCTCCTGACACAGGCCTTGATCTGTAGTTGGGGTCTATTCCCATCAGATCACCAAGTCTCTTGTCTCAGGAGGATAACAAAAGTTAGTACCCTAAATAGTGAGGGTTTATCTGCAATCGGTGAATAGTCGCCTCGTGAACTGCTCCGTGTATTCTTAATCAGGACTATCACAATGGGGATTACTCGCCACAGGTTAGATTAGCGATTCTTATCCTGTCTTTCTAAAAAGATTGAGGGATACGTTCATGTCTATTTTCTAAAAAAGAGGGAAGTTACGCCTCGCGTTATTATTTCACTAAATTCAATGTTAATTTCTGATATGCCTCCTCCATATCGTTCCAGATTCTCTCTAACAACTTCGACCTATTTACATAATACTCAAATTGAAATCGGCCCTTTCCACGTTTCGTGGTACCACTTCTTCTTTGTCTTCTTTCAACCAGCCCTAGCTCATACAGTCTCTTCAACGAGAGGGCAATGGACACCTTCGGTACGCCTACCAATGGTATTAACTCCTCTACTGTAATAGGTCTTTCATTTCCTAGTAATTTCCAAAGAATCTCCATTGTTGTAGGAGTAAGGCCATACAAAGATCTTATTAACCTTAATGCTGCCCTATCCATTATGTTACGATTAATTTGAGCAGTTTGACCCATAAAATCAATGATTATTTCTCTGTTTTTAATTATTCACCCTAAATATTTAGGTACTGAATGTTCTAAAAAGATCAATGAAATGCCCTAAACATTTAGGGTCTTTTCTTATTTTCATTGACAACACTCTAGATTATATGGTCACACTGGATTTGAGGGAAGTAGATCCCCCTCATAGGCACAAGCTGGTTCTAGAAACCTTTCATAAGATGAAGGCTGGAGAGGAACTGGAGGTAATAGCTGATCATTATCCAGCCCATCTTCTACAGTTAGTCTCGGGCAAAATTAGAAAGTATGAGGTTAAAGAGAGTGAGGACGGTAACTTCGTATTGAAGCTAACTAAGGGTGAAGAGGAGTCTAAGGCCGTCATAGCCCATCTGTCAGATTACAGACAAACAGGAGAAACATTCACTCCTATACCTGTGATCAGAAAGGACGAATATGGAGCTATCTTAGTATTCTTCAAGCCTGGGCAATATATTCCAGCACATGCCCCAGATTCCGACCTCATCTTCTACGTAATTGAAGGAAAGGGAAAAGCCCAGATTGGGGAGAGCCAAGTCGAGATAGATAAAGGCTCTATCATTATTGTTCCAAAGGGAGTAAAGAGGGGAATAACGGCGGAAACGTACATGGAGGCACTGCATGTGGTGGTTCCAGCTCCATCTCCAGAGGATCACGAAAAAGTGATGGAGGCCGCAGCTAGAGGAAGTAAAGAAGTTCAGTTAAGGAGCTAGTTTCGAACAGGCCCCCGTGACTAGCTAATAGCTTTGCACTGTAACCTGATGACCTCTAAAGTACCCCCCATGTACAACTCCTCACTCTAATCTTGTTAACCTCTTTCCCTCCCTATAGAATAAAGAGTACATATCTCACATAAGTTATGTGATTCACGCAGCTATCTAATATGGACTTTAACTCTCTTTTTGGGGAAGTATGCACCAGAAAACCCGAGGCATGAAGAGGTCCATCAAAGTTTATACTCATTGTGGTTTCCCTTTCTCCTCCACACACGTTGCTCTAGGCTTTCTTAAGCTTTTTAATTATCTCACAAAACCCTTCTCTCATGGAAATCGAATACCTAGAGATTGAAAGTGATTTTCTCCGTGACAATCCCTGGAAGGACCCATACAGGAGAAGGGTTGCTGTCATGACTACTGGATCTAAGGAGAACATTCCTGGAATTCTCTATCTCAGTGGCTATTTCTCAACATCTCTGGCTCAATTGAATCTTGATCCTCTCTCCGAATCCCTGAAGGACAGGGTGGAAAGACTCTTCATGGAGAAAAAGATTGGTGATCTGGCCCTCATCCTCCCGGATACCTTCACCTCTCTGGGAGGAAATCAATACCTTGACTCGAAGGCAGCAGGTCTTTACGAATCCTTTCTCATGAGGGAACTCGTTCCCCAGGTGAGGGAAAAGTACCGGATCACTTCTCTAGGAGTTATGGGGAAGTCCTCAGGTGGATACGGAGCCTTACATCTGGGGAGCAAGTACGACTTTCAGGGGATGGCAGCCCACTCTGCTGACGCCTACTTCGAATATGCCTACCTCCCCCTCTTTCCAAGAGTGATACAGACCCTGAGAAGAGCTGGTAATCCCAAGGAGTTCGTGGAGTTTTTCTGGGCTCAGCAGGACCGTAAGAGGAGGGACCTTCTGGATGCCATGATGATAGTGGGGCTCTCAGCCTTTTACTCCCCCGCGGAGGGCGTGGAATTACCCTTTGAGATGGACACTGGAAGGGTAAGGGAGGATGTCTGGAAACACTGGATTTCTCTTGATCCAGTGAGATTTCTTGTAGAACGAAAGGACGGGCTGAGGGGAAAGTCCCTCTACATTGACGTGGGAAGCAGAGACGACTTCAATCTCCAGTACGGAAACAGGATGATTCATGAGTTGCTGAACAGTTGGGGAATTCCACACGTCTATGAAGAGTTCCATGGAGGTCACATGAATACCTCGTACAGATATGATATCTCCCTCGTTTATCTTTTCGAGCACCTGAATGGCGAGCTCTCTTGATCTTCGCCCTAGATGATCATCTTTGTACAAATATCAGTTTTCAGCCTCTTCGCAGAATCTATTTCATTAGTGTATTATGTCTATGTGAGCTACCCCGTCCGGGCGATTCAGGTTTCCATTGCGAATTGTAATTAGTTAATCTACGTGAGAAGATCAAAATCAATCTGTCATTTTCAGTAATACTTTAAGGGGAACACGATGTCATACCATGAGCAAGGTAACAATCGAACCCATGTATCAACTCCAGGAGGAGTTGATACACATCGTGTTCGACCCCGTATTTCCTAAGCACTGGCTCATAAACCTGTTGAGGAGGTGGAGGAGCTAGCCATGAGGGAGGCGGAGGAGGTAGCCCGAGGTACGAGAGGGGGAAGAGGCTGAAGAGGAGGGGATACGCGAGGTACAGGTTCTTAAAGGTTTCTCGGTGGTGATGAAGCAGGAGGATTGAGTACAGGCTCAGGTGGACGTGAGGTTGCCCGCGTATGACGGGAAGGGTAGGGTGAGGACGGGGGTTGAGAGGGAGTTGCTGAGGGAGGAGGAAGCTGTGCTCAGGAACTCACGTTCTACTCAGTGCTGGGAGGGAAGATGAACGCGAGGCTCTGGACCCCTGAGCTTGAGGTTGAGGGAGACTTCCAGTACGTGATAGCTGACGGGAAGTGGGTTAAGCTCAGGGGAGGGGAGTCCTCCTGGTGACAGGCGTCACGCGTGAGGGTAGAAGTGTTCAGTAATAAACCTTTCTACCTTAGTACTTAGGTAAAGTTTTTATCTTGGTATTACTAATATAGAATGTGGAGGAATTAGAGAAGGCTTACAGGGAGGAAAAGAATGCTAGGATAAGGCAGAGAATACTGGGGGTGAAGATGTACCTCGTGGACGGGTTCAGGGAGTACAGGGTGGCCGAGGTCCTCGGGGTTTCGTACTCAACGGTGAAGAAGTGGGTCGCGAAGTACAAGAGGGGAGGGGTCGGAGCGTTGAGGGATAGGCCAAGGTCGGGTAGGCCCAGGAAGTACTCCAGCGAGGAGGTGAAGAAGGTGCTGGAGACAAGTCCCAGGGAGCTGGGATACAACCTGGAGGGGTGGACCATGAGGGCGCTGAACGCTGAGCTGAGGAAGAGGGGGATAGTTTACAATAGGTATCACCTTTACAGGGTAGTGCACCAGCTGGGGTACGGTTTCGTGACGCCCAGGCCGGTGAACGCCAGGGCCGAGGTGGAGAAGCACCGCGATTTTAAAAAAAGTGAAGGAACTGATGGGACGCAGGATAGCGTTCTTCGATGAGACAAGGGTGGTGGTGGGCACCACGGTGAGGAGGTGCCTCGCCAGGAGGGGTTCCAGGCCCAGGATCAGGGTGAACCTGGGCTTCCAGCACTTCTACGTCTTCCTCGCCCTTGACGCCATTTCAAGGAAGGTGCTGTACGCCCTCTACAACTCCCTCTCCAGCAAGAACATGAAGAGCTTCGTTTACAGGATGGAGAGGAAGTGGGGCAGGGAGACCAAGTACCTCGTCCTTGACAACCACTCCTCCCACAAGACGGGGGCTATCCTGGACCTGTTCAGGAGAAGGGGAGTGAGACCCGTTTTCACCCCAAAGTACTCGCCAGAGCTAAACCCTGTGGAGAGGATCTTCAAGGACCTGAAGTTCCACCTTGCGAACAGGTTCTTCAACAACGTGGAAGAGGCAAGGGAGGAGGTGAGGAGGTTCTTCGAGGAACATCACGATCAGTTTAATCTTGATGTGGTCCAATATCTGGATTTAGATGAAATAGAGGTAGAAAACAATGGATAAAAACTTCCACAAAGTACTACTGAAAATCGTGCATAGCCCTGACTACCCACGAAAGCGGGACGTCACGTCCCCTACCTGACCTCGAAGGGCCTGTTGTGGTAGCCCACGCTCCACACTATCCTCGCGAGCTTCCTGGCGCAGGCAATCACCATCTTCTTACCGCGAAGCCTGTCCCTGTGCTCGTCGTAGAACCTGGTTATGACGGGGTTGTTCCTGTTGGCTATCATGGCCAGCGCGGCCATGTAGAGCGCCTTCCTGAGGTAGCGATCACCACGTTTGGATATTCCCCTGGACGTGGTCCTAGATCCGCTCCTCTCCACCACGGGATCCAGACCGCAGAAGACGGAGCTCTCAGCTGAGGGAAACCTGGAGAAGTCCACGACCCTGGCCAGGATCACCGCCCCCGTGATCGCTCCTATTCCTGGGATGGTGAAGATCGCGTGATCCGGGACGATCTTCTCCATCTCCTTCACGAGCCTCTCCCTCCTCTCCTGGAGCTCCAGGACGAGGGCTGCAAGCTCCCTGAGCTCGTAAATTGCCTCAGCGTAGGGAAGCTTCACGTACTCCTGGTCAAAGGCGTACTCTCCCCGGGCTATTTCCCTGATCTTTTCCCTGGTCACCCTCCCGTCGTCAACCAGGAGGAGATTCTGGAACCTGTTCCTGCACCTGGTGAGAAGGTCGTCAACGAACTCGAGGTAGGAGACCAGCTCCCTCAGGTCGCTCGTTACGAACGGACCTCCCTCCATGCTTGCCAATTTCTCCGCATCGTTATAATCGCTTTTCCTCCTGGGGTCCTTCTCCCTGGCCAGGACGTTGGGGCTCACGACCTTCACCTGGCATCCCCTCGCGGAGAACCACGCTGCGGGCTTCACCGAGTAGGTTGAGGTAGCCTCGAGCACGATTGTGACGTCCCGCCCGGTGGGCACCCTCGAGTAGCCCACCCTGTTGTTTCCTGTCCTGAACCTCCTTCCCTGGAGGTAGCACTTCAACTCCTCCCTGTCCACGTCCACCCCGACCACGGTACGCTCACCCTTATATCCGTGAAGGCCAGGGGCCTCACACCGTTCAGTCCTAACTTCACCCGTGGTCCCGGGTAGAGCGGAGGCAGGGGTCACACTCCTACTCGTGGATTTCCACACAGGGCCGTGCTCTACCATTCTGCCTCCCCCAGCTGGATATTACGCCCAGCCTTAATATCTTATATAAGGGCCGTGCTGGACTTCGTTTTGGCTAAGGAGGAGGACGCGAGGAGTTACTGGAGGCTTTTTGCAAGGGTGTGGAGGAAGTTCAACTTCAAGCTCGTGGTTGCGGACATGGTCAGGTCCGTGGACTCCGCGCTTGAGCTCTCGGGAATAGACGCGAAGAGGCAGCTCTGCCTCAACCACGTCAAGAGGCGCCTGGACCGCGACGAAAGGGAGGAGGTTGACCTCCTGCTCTCTGGCCTGCTCAAGTTACCTGACAGAATCAAGGAACTGGTGGAACGCGGTCTCCTCTCCTTCACCTCCCTTCCTAAAGAACTTCAGCGCCTCCTCTCCACAACCTGGTGGAGTCCTTCAACTGGTGGAGAGGAGGAGGTTCAAGTACCACACGCCCCACAGACTCCAGATCGTCTGGGCCATCGCCGATAACTACAAGTCTGTTTATTAACTTTACTTTTCTTTACCATATTACTTGCTATAAACTTTATAGTTAATATATCTTTATTATTTATAATATCATATGTCAAATGAAAATAAGTTTAGGATTACTAGTTTAAATGTAGGTGGAATGGCGTGTGCATTTTGTGCATCTACAATGGAGAATGGTTTAAGTAAAGTTAATGGGATTAAGGAAGTGAAAGTTGTTTTAGAATCAAATGAAGTTTTTGTTAAATATGATTCTTCAGTAATTACAGAAGAATCTATTAAAAAAGAAATAGAGAAATTAGGATATTATGTCTCAGATAAAACTACTAATGATATATCTTTTATGCTTAAAGATATTAAGAGAAGGTCAATAATTAGTTGGAGTTTAACATCTTTATCCTCATCGCTTACATATCTAGCTATAAGTTATAATAATCTTACTATGTATATTTTTTATTTGATTTTAGTAGTAGTTAGTTTTAATTTATTTTATATAGCAAAACCTATTTATATTGGCGCATTAAATGCTATCAAAAAGAGAATATTAAATGAACATGTATTATATGGTGTTGCTGGATTAGCATCATACACTTTAGGAATTTTATTTCTAATATATAAAGATTTACTAGGATTCCTTTTAATCTCATCCTTACTCACTTCTTTACATCTTTCAGCAGGATGGATGGGAGGGTTATTAAATTACAAAGTTGAGAGAGCGTTGCATAAAATAATAGAATTAAGGCCTCCATATGCACATTTATTAAACGGAGAAGATGTACCTATTTCTAAGTTGAGAAGAGGTGATATAATTTTAGTTAAACCAGGTGAGAAGATACCTTTAGACGGGATAGTTATTGATGGTGAGAGTGAAGTTTCTGAAGCATTAATAACTGGGGAATCTGAACCAGTAATAAAGAGAAAAGGAGATTTAGTTATTGGAGGATCAACCAATGGTAACGGATATTTAAAGATAAAAATTGTTGAAGATTATAACAATAGTTATCTTTCTAGAATAATTGGTTTAATAAACAGTGTAAAACAAAAGAAATCTAGGTTTATGTCATTCTTTGAGAGAGTAATTGATAAAGTATGGGTGCCATTAGCTTTAATTATATCGGTTGTTACATTTTTTGGATGGTGGATATATGGTATATTAATTGGCAAAGATCTAATTCTTCAAGGTATTATTAATGCATTATTAGTAACGGCTATAGCGTATCCTTGTGCAATTGGTTTCTCGACTCCTTCTATTAATCTCTCATTGTACGAGAAATTATTAAACCATGGTATATTAATAAAGAATCCATATGTGTATGAAAAGCTTAAACATGTTAAAATACTAGTCTTTGATAAAACTGGCACAATAACTTGTGGAAAACCCACTGTTAAAAAGTATACTGGTGATCAGAAAGGATTATTATATGCCGCTTCTATAGAGAGACTATCCGCACATCCAATAGCAAAGGCTATAGTTACTTATGCTAAGGAAAAAGGAGTTGAGGAATTTTTAGAAGTAATTAATTTTAAAGAAATCCCTGGTAAAGGTGTTATAGGTAATATTAATAATAATGTAGTGGAAGTTAAAAGAGACGCTAGTGGAAATGTTACAGTCTATATAGATAATGAGTACGTAGGTAGTTTTGATATCGAGGATGATATTAGACCATACGTTAAAGAATATATTAAGGAATTAAAAGAGATGGGATTAAGAGTTATATTATTAAGTGGTGATAAAGAAGATAAAACTAGAAAGATAGCACATAAAATAGGTATTAATGAGTATTACGCTAATGCTTCACCAGATGATAAGGTAAAAATAATTAAGGAATTAAAAGAGACTGGAGAAAGTATAATGATGGTGGGTGACGGAGTTAATGATGCTGCTGCATTAGCAATAGCTGACGTTTCTGTTGTTATGGGATCAGGGGTTGATGTTTCAAAAAATATCTCAGATATTATTCTAATTAGTAATGATATTGGAATTTTGGTCAAATTGATTAGAAATAGGAAAAAATTGAGTAAAGGAGGTCCTTTGAATGTATTAATAGCATTATCATATAATGCTATAGGAATACCCCTAGCAATTTTAGGTCTATTAACAATGCAAATAGCTATGTTAATAATGGCTCTTAGTTTAATTTCTGTGTTTCTTAATGCTAATATATTTAAGAAAATGATAAATCTTTAATTTTACTATCATCGAAGATTATTGAGTTAATATGCTATACCAAATCATTCTAAAACTAAAATTTGAATATCATATTTATCATTTTTGTCATAGTCTCCTTTTTTCTTGTAGTGTGTATCATCTGAATTTTCTCCTAATAGATTATATATTTGCTTAACAAAATTTCGCCTGGATCACCTAATTCCCAAAACGGGTTACGCAACGCGAATCGCGTGGACCTCTCCCACGGGGGAGTCGGCCTCACTCCGCATGCGGTGGTAGAGCCAGAACTTCAGGAGTGAAGCCCAGCCCTGGAGGACGCCCCTCGCCCTCACCCCATCGCCGAACATCCTCTTGATGATATCACGATCTCGACCCTCCACCTCCCGTAACCCCTCTTCCGGCTCCAGTCGCGGGAGATTGCTGTACTCAAGGATCGTCTCCTTCTTGGGTTCGCCCCATCAATTTGCGGACCTCCTGGGCGGGGCTACGACCTCTGGGACGGGGTCGTAGATCCTGTTGGAGTCGTAGGCCCTGTCACCGTAAAACTTCGCGACCTTCCCTCCTTCCTCACCACCTTGATGGCCTTGACCGCAGGATTGAGCTCGGAGTTCTCCACCTCAGCACGACCCTCATGGACTCAGCGTCAACGTGAACCGCGACCTTCAGGAACTTACCCCCCCCCCCCGTACTTCGCACTTATATACCTCCCTGCTCCACGCTCATCCCCGTCCCGTCGCTCACCAGCTCTATCTCGCCCTTAACTCGAAGTCCAGCTTCATCTTCCTCAACCTCAGGTGGACAGTCTCGATCAGGTACACCGGTATTTCTTATCCCTGAAGCGACCTCAATATCCCCTCAATACCCCTGTGCGTAAAGGAAGGCGAGGAACTCGTTGAACATCACGGGAGCCTTATACCTGGTCCTCGCGTTCCTGTTGTCCTCCTCGAGAAGCTCATACCAGTGTTAAAACAGAAACGGGAACATCATCTAGTACCTGGTCGCGAGGTTCTCGTCGTACTTCCCCCAATCCCTAGTGTATCTCCTCTTCTCGGAGGGCATAACCATCATGGGTATTATGCGTTTTTAAGGTTAGCTCTTCAGAAACTCCACAAACTAAAAAGAAGTAGCAAAAACACTAGCATCAGCATGCATATGGCAAGACTCAATAGAAAACAAATCACAAGAATACCAAGTCTCACCACAAACAGTAAGAAACTACGTACAACAACAAGGAATACAAATAATAGATAAAATATTACAAGATATAAGAAAAATAGCACTAGAAATACTAAAAGAAGGAAAAACAATAAACATAAGCATAGACTGGACAGGAATAAAATACTGGGGAGAAAAAGTAGAGGGAATAGGAAGCGGAGAAAAGGGGAACCAATGGAACTACGCAACAGCAACAACAAAATACAAAGGGAAAATCGTAATCCTAGGATTCACACCATTCACCAACGGAATGAGTAAGGCTGATGTTGTGAAAATCCTAGTGGAACAAGTCTTATCACTAGGTTTTCAAATAGGATTAATAGCACTTGATGCCGGTTTTTATAGTGTTGAGAGAGTGTCCGGATTGCATAAAATTCGGCCTATTTAACTAAGAAGCATAAAATTAATTACTTGTCTCAAGCCGACACCTTGAAAAAGGATTAAATAGTTCTATACAGTTTATATCGACGATTCTATATTAACAGGTCATTAGCATCCAGCACTACCCCTCACGTCCCAGGACGTTAGGGGAGTTGGACCGCTCGCAGTTGAGGAGGAGTCCTGCGCTGAATGGACAGGAAGTGGACCATGTTGTACGTTATGGCCATCATGTAGATGAAGGCCTCGTTTCTAACCTTGGTCTCAGCGTAGGGCCTCCAGTGCTGCTTAAGGAAGATCCCGAAGTGCTCCACGTAGGGGCGAAGGTACTTCCATGGACCGCGGGGATGGACGAAGGTTCCGCGTTCTTTGAAGCCCCTGTCCACAAGCTTAAGTCCCCTTCTAGACAGCCTACATCTAGCGTCCGAGAAGTTGGCGAACTCGACCTCAAGTCCGTGGACGAAGAGGGCGGGCGAGACGAGCGGGAAGACCTTTAACCCGAAGTACGACCTCGACCGCTTCTTGGTCCACCTTCCCTGGAACCTCCTTCTCGTCCTGGCCCTCAACTTAGCCCTCACGAAGGCCTTCAACTTCTCCACTTGCCCAAGGTTTACAGCGTCAAGCCTGTACTTCTCCATCATGATCTCCAGGCTGGTCTTCCCTGGAGGTAAATCCAGGAGGAAGGAGTCAACGAGCCACTCAACTCCCTCGTAGAGCGCGCTAGAAGGTAAATACACGGTTCTGCACTTGGCCTCAAGTTCGCTCGCTATCTCCCTGAGCAGGTCCCTCCTAACCCTCGCGAACCTCTCCACGAAGTCGAACAGGGTGGACTTCCCAACGCGTTCACCAACGAAAAGCCTAACTATCACTAGTACTTTGTGGAAGTTTTTATCCATTGTTTTCTACCTCTATTTCATCTAAATCCAGATATTGGACCACATCAAGATTAAACTGATCGTGATGTTCCTCGAAGAACCTCCTCACCTCCTCCCTGGCCTCCTCCACGTTGTTGAAGAACCTGTTCGCAAGGTGGAACTTCAGGTCCTTGAAGATCCTCTCCACAGGGTTTAGCTCTGGCGAGTACTTTGGGGTGAAAACGGGTCTCACTCCCCTTCTCCTGAACAGGTCCAGGATAGCCCCCGTCTTGTGGGAGGAGTGGTTGTCAAGGACGAGGTACTTGGTCTCCCTGCCCCACTTCCTCTCCATCCTGTAAACGAAGCTCTTCATGTTCTTGCTGGAGAGGGAGTTGTAGAGGGCGTACAGCACCTTCCTTGAAATGGCGTCAAGGGCGAGGAAGACGTAGAAGTGCTGGAAGCCCAGGTTCACCCTGATCCTGGGCCTGGAACCCCTCCTGGCGAGGCACCTCCTCACCGTGGTGCCCACCACCACCCTTGTCTCATCGAAGAACGCTATCCTGCGTCCCATCAGTTCCTTCACTTTTTTTAAAATCGCGGTGCTTCTCCACCTCGGCCCTGGCGTTCACCGGCCTGGGCGTCACGAAACCGTACCCCAGCTGGTGCACTACCCTGTAAAGGTGATACCTATTGTAAACTATCCCCCTCTTCCTCAGCTCAGCGTTCAGCGCCCTCATGGTCCACCCCTCCAGGTTGTATCCCAGCTCCCTGGGACTTGTCTCCAGCACCTTCTTCACCTCCTCGCTGGAGTACTTCCTGGGCCTACCCGACCTTGGCCTATCCCTCAACGCTCCGACCCCTCCCCTCTTGTACTTCGCGACCCACTTCTTCACCGTTGAGTACGAAACCCCGAGGACCTCGGCCACCCTGTACTCCCTGAACCCGTCCACGAGGTACATCTTCACCCCCAGTATTCTCTGCCTTATTCTAGCATTCTTTTCCTCCCTGTAAGCCTTCTCTAATTCCTCCACATTCTATATTAGTAATACCAAGATAAAAACTTTACCTAAGTACTAACGTCCGTGTTCACCAAGTTCACCGCGTCCCTCAGGGAACAACAATACACTATCATGACCACCAGCAACTTGAAGTAGGTGAAACTCCCCGGTATCCTCCTCTCCACCCTCGGCCTAACCATCTCCACCACGGGCGTTAGGAGGAAAAGGATTTTATCCCTGAAGGGCATATCCTCTACCGGGGGAACGGACATCACTACGTATTGTGGTTGGATAATCTTGGAGTTCATGGTATGATGTCCGTTCTCCCCCACTTAAGTATTACGCCACGATTCTACAGAAGTTCTATAATCTCCAAATATTTTCTCGTAGAATTTTTCTCAGTCCGGACACTCTCTTGAGACTATAAGGTTTCTTTCACAATTTAATTATATTATTTCAGTCCCCGTTGGTGATGTTAAGATTTACGAGGAGTATGATGGGGTTTATTCTACCAATAGTAAGAGGTTGAGGAGGGATGAGCAGGTTAGTTTTAGGTTGGTTGTTCATGGTAGGGATGTTGTTAGGAGTGGTAGGTCTAGGGTTGAGTTCATTGCTAGGGTAGTGCTTTACGGATTTTAACGTGGTGAGATATTCTTCAATAAAGTTCGTATTGAAATGAAAATCGTTCATAGATGAGCGATGACATTTACCTTAAAAGTGAAATTTAATTGGAAGATAATTGGGACAGAACTGAAGGACTTTTAGGTAAAATGGACTTGAAGGGATTTTCAGGAAAGTACTACTAGGGGTACTAATCTTGATTTACCTAAGGATGAGATGTTGAGGTTGTATGATGATGTTAGGAATCCTATTGAGACTTCTTATAGGAATATTAAGAGTTTTCTTGTTTTCACTAGTTCTAGGAAGTGGGTTTTCGTTTGTTTGTGTTCGTTTTGGCTATGTTTGTGTATTCGTTGTTTTTGTTTATCAAGGGAGAGGTGAGTAGAGAGGATTTCAGGTTCTTTCTTATTCTGGTTTTTATGATTGAGGTTATTGATGAATTTTTATCTAGATATATTAAAATTATAGAACCGTTTATTAATAATTTAGATTTATTTTTAAGGGGGTGATTTTGGGTCTACCGCTAAACTGCGAGGTTTTCCGAACCTTTATAAATATATCATTCTCTATCGGCTAGAAGAAAGATTATTAATCTTCTATAACAAACTATTTCTTAATGATAGAAGTCGTATTGCTTACCAAACTGATCCTGCTGGTGGTTGGGGTAGTTTCCTCTGTGTACGGTGTGAGTTACGTGATACTGGGAAGATTTGATATACCCTTCATCCCTAGAAAGGACTCAACCATGATCGGCTCAATGCTTATTGGAATAGCGTTAGCTCTATTTATTGTGTCCATATTTATTCCATGATGAACGTTCTGGTTGGATTCGAAGATGGGCAGGTTTTTTCCCTTGATGATACTGGAGTCATAAGAAGGTCCACAGGAGTTCCCTCCATAATAATTGTAAGGGAATTAACCAAGGAGAAACTTCAGGACTATGCAAGCAGGGGGATGAAAGTGTTCCCCTGCGACTCTGACGAGAAGGAGTGCCTCTCCTTGGTTCTGAACAAGGTTTTCCCTCAATGTAAAACGTGTAAATTCGCGTAATTCTAGCATTTCCTCTTTAGGACCAAGCCAAAGTGGTAGGGCCCTGGAGAGAACTCCCTTTCTACCTCGAAGTCCTTAAAGGTTGAGAGGTAATCCTCTCTGGACATCCTTATGTGTACCGGGGGTCCAAAGGGAGCGTCCTTCCTCCAGTCCACTATTATTACCTTCCCGCAGGGCTTGAGTATCCTCAACACCTCCTCGTAGGTTCTCTCCCTGTCCATGTCATGAAAGGAGCTGGAAAACACCACCACGTCCACCGAGGAGGAAGGAAGGGATGTGCGCTCCGAGGACTCATTCAGGAAAACAGTGGAACTCTTCTTTACCCTGCTCTTAGCCATTTCCAGCGCCTCTTTGCTGAGATCAATGCAGTATAGCTTTAGGGAATGCTCTTCCAGCACTGGACAGTAATAGCCGGGTCCACATCCCATATCAACTACTACTTCATTCCCCTGGAGCAGAAATGGAATGAACTTCTCTGGGTCCTCGAACTTTTTCCTTTCTGGATCTAAAAGCCTCCTGAAATGATGGTCCATAAGAAATTGAAGTTTTTCAATAATTTAAGGATAGTTTAATAGGTCATGATAGCTAGATGGAAAAGTGTGAACTGCCCCACCCTCACGGATGGGGCTTCTTGGTTCATTTACCATGCTCAATTCCCTCTCACCCACGGCGTCGAATGGAACCCATCCTTGACGCCCCATGTGGAAGGGTTAAGGTGGCATCGGTCTCCTTAAGCTTGACTTCGGTTCCATCCCTGGGTGGTAATCCTACGTGATCGCATGATGGGGTTCAGCAGGCCACGATAGATCTACGTATTATCATTTAAAACCTTTCTTTGGGCTATCCATCCCTACCTCACGATGGGATCTTCCGCCTCCTTAACCTCCGAAGAGATAAAGTGTAAAAGGAACTGTGTGAGTTTAGTAATTAACTATTCTTTTCCTTTACTAATTCTATGCTCTTAAGGACTTGATCACTGGTATAATCTAGAACGCGCTCTAGGTCAACTTCAAGGGCCACTGCTACGGCCTGACCAGTCTCCAGTAAGAGGTTAGCCAGAACATCGTTACCTGTTATCACCTGGTTTCCCCTAATCATCTTCATAAGGCCTGGCTTTCCTCCAGACACTTGAATGCTTGCCCTTATGTTCTTGCCCTTAATCACGATGACTCCAGTTTTCAAACTACTGATCAGTTGTCTAATCTTTGTTGCTACCTCCGATATCTCTCCCTCCACTCTGGCTACCTCAGTTAGGGGCAATCCCTGAGGTTCTGATACCGTAACCTGTTCCCTCTCCATATAGAACCTCAGGTATGGAACTATGTGATCCTGAATGAAATGCTCCGCAAGCTGGAAGGGACTCCTCCCCATCAGCTTGTCCAGCGCAGAGTTCTTGTAGTTTACATCTAGGCCTATTCTAATCTTTGATCCAGAGCTGGTATCCTCAACTAGGAATTCGGTCCTCCACTCAAATTTACCGTCATCCGACTTCCCGTTATAAACTATTGCTCCGCCGGACAGACTTGGACCAGTCATATGTCCTAGGACCACATGTAACTTGCTGTCAGGGGTACCAAATATGTAGAGAACTCTGTAATCTCTCTCGGGGGCAGTGAGTTTCCCGGGAGCAACGTATTGACCTGTGTTCTTATCCAGGACTTGAAGAATATTGACATGACCCATGACTCCTGAGAACAGGAAGGGGTCCATTAACCCTGACTTGATCACTGACTTTGGCACTTTTACATCTATTTCATAGGTCTGTAACATACCTATTCTTTTTTTCCATACTAAATTTTCTAGTTATAAATTTTTCCCAGAAATACGTCAAATTAGTCCTAACGTTTAGTTACACTAGGTTTAATGAAGGAGTGAAGACAATGATTCCAAGATTCCGGGGGCAAGACCTTTCACCGTCTTACTAGGTAATCCGTGGTCAGTTTCACCTGAGTGACTATCTCTTCTCTTAAAGAAAAGGAAGGGAAACTGGTATTTCGTTCCAGATAGTGGACTGATAGCGACATGGAGGGATATGTAATCGATGCTGTGCCATACAGGGGTAGACTGAAGATTGTGCTGGACGGCTTCAGGGAGGCGTGGGTTAGGACAACCTACCCAATTTACGTCATGACCGATAAACCTGAGGCAATAATGGAACATCCTTCAGTGGTATCTCACGAGGAGGAGGACTGGAGAACCCTCTCCGGTGAGAGAGTCAAGCTTCACAGATATGAGCTTACGGACCTGGACGCCTGGTCCTACATTTCCAGAAGGGCGACCGTGGTGAACCAACTTCCCACAGTGCTCTCCCTTGTTCTGGATAGGCTGGGGGCCAGACCATTCAGGAAGGTTAAAATAGAGGATGGCAGAATCGTGGAGTCCTGGGATCCTGGCCTCTCCTTTCCTCCAGTGAGATATGCCACAGTGATAACCCACGACTGGTATGGCCCCGCTGAAGAGGGAGGCATGTTTGAGGCTGAGGTAAACGGAGAGGTGAAGAGGGGGTTCCTGAGGGATCTGGACCTTGAGGTTGATGTGGCGGGCTGTTTCGGGAGAGCGTGCGATCATGTGAGAGCGCCGGTCAAGATAAGACTTGAACACAAGAAATCCCCTGTTTCCGTCAAGGGTCTGATCGAGTGGTCCTATACCTGTAAGACTCCCCTGAAGGAACTGGTAAACGCAACCATAGGGAAGGCACTCACCACGAACGAGGCATGGGTAGCATTTGAGAGGAAAGTGGTTGTCCCAAACCTGGTTCCCAGGGTGGAAAAGCTCAGGGACATGGACGAGATGCTCCTGAACGATAAGGGTGGGCTAGTGTTCTTCCCCAGGGTCGGATGTTTCGACGATGCCTGGCAGATTGACTTCTCCTCCATGTACCCTTCCCTCATAGTAAAGTATAACATCTCGGGAGAGACTGTGGACGCATGCGACGACGTGGTCACTGAGATAGGCCACACCATCTGCAACAGGGAGAGGGGAATAGTTCCAGAGGCACTTTCCTGGTTAATAGGGAGAAAGGAAGCCCTGAAGCCCGTGGATCCTGAGAGGGCGGAGGCCGTGAAGTGGATACTTGTTGCATCCTTCGGCTACCTGGGATACAGGAACTCCAAGTTCGGAAAGATTGAGGCGTATGAGCTGGTAACATACTACGCTAGAAAGACGCTGAGGAGGGCAGTAGAGATCGCCCGTGAGATGGGGGTGGAGGTGCTTCACGGTATAGTGGACTCCTTGGTGGTGAGGGGAGATGCCCCACAACTGGTGAAGAGATTGGAGGAGGAGACGGGATTGCGCCTCCGTTCAACCAAGTTGAAGTGGATAGTTCTTGGAAGGAGGAGGGATGGGTTGCCCTATCCCATGAGGTACTTTGGGATGACTGAGGAGGGAATGAAATACAAGGGAGTTATCAGGAGAAACATGCCCAACCTGGTGAAGGAGTTCCTGGAGAGCTCCATGGAAATTCTCTCCAGGGCAGAGAGCTGTGATGACCTGAGTAAGCTCAGGTCCAATCTGGTTGAGAACCTCATGGAATACGAGAGGAGGGTTATGCATGGTGAACCCAGGGACTTCGTTATGTGGATTAGGGGAGAACCTTACGTCAGGGGAGTCAGGGGGTTCTACAACGCCAGAGATGGCTTCATGGGTAGGGATTCCGAGTACTACCTTGAGTACCTCAGGAGAACGGCGAGGGAGGTCCTGGGTATTGGATGAGAGGCCGATCACTGGATTTCAGGAGCTTGACAGGATAACCCAGGACGATGAGTTTGTGGAGTTCTACTCCAGTGACTGGGAACTCCTGCGACTGTTCTACCACAGGGTTATCGCCATCTCCTCACCCATCCTTGTGGTCATTGTCTCGGAGAGGGGAGGGCTTGATCCAGTTCTGGTGAGGAGATTTCAGCGCATATTTAACGTGAGCGGAGATGTGAAGCTGAGGAGGGCTTTCAAGGCTGAAGACGTGGAACCCACAATAAGGGCCATGGAGGACAGGGAACTGGTGGTGGTGGACCCGTATCATCACAAGAACAGAAGAGAATACACCAGAATAGTTGGAGCCCTGAGGGAAAGGAGGAGCAGACGTTTTCTGTTCAGCTACATGGACAGGGAGAGGGAGGGATCAGTCTTCGGGCTTCACACAGCCCACAGCGTAATCAGGCTGGAGAGAAGCAGAACCGGTTTCAGGGCTATAGTGTTGAAGAGCGTCACCGTGGATAACGTGGAGATACCCTACGGCCTCTGGGACATTTACGGAAGAGGAGAGGAAGGGTTAATGAAATGGCTCCTGTGAGTTGTCTGGAACTAGGTATTTCCCCTGACCCAGCCTTCTAGGAAGGGGTACATCTCCCTGAAGAAGGTATATCTCACCGTCACTGGCCCTGAAAGCTAGGGTTCTCCCCCTTAACCAGAGGTTCGCGGTGAGGGCACATACCACCGCATCAGCTTCGTCCTTGTTACCCGAGATCGCCCTCCAGTCCCACCCCAGTAGCTTGAGGGATGAGGTTGGGTGGGTCTCTATGGCCTTCAATCTCCTGGATAGCCTGATCCCCCTTTCCGTAAGACTTGAAATGAAGGAGGGTGGGAAAACCCTTAACCCCCGGGATAGGAAGAGCCTGTCCACTTCCCTGAACCCCTTGGCCGTGGTAAGGGGAGCATCCACCGCTACCACGCTTGCCCCCTCACACATGTCCACTATCTCATCATCGCTATCAATAAAGGTCACAGTGATCATGTCCCCATCCATCACAGCCACTGCCGACTTCCGTTTAACCGCAAGGTCCACCCCGCATTCCAATATCTCATTCCTCCTCTTCTCTTACCATTTCTAGGCTCTCGGCCAGCAGGAAACCCAGAATTATCCATCCTAGGAAGAAGTAAACCACGTATTTCTCCAGCTGAACTAGTGAGATGAAAAGGACCCAGGCGGAGAACGCTAGGGATATGGCGGAGAACGCTATCTCGTGAAGGTGCTTCAAGGGTTTTCTCCTTCCCATCCTCGCAAGGGAAACGCCTGCAGCCATGTGAATGTAAAGGTTGCTCATGCCCGACACCCCGCCAATCAGACCCAGTGCCACCAGGGGGCTGAAATTCAGCGATAAGAAGGAAAGCGAGATCAGCATGAGGACGGAGACCAGTACCTCTGCTACCTTGGGCTGACCCCTGTACTCACTGGCCAGATACCTGATTAGATGACCATTTTTGGACATGTTATAGATCGTTCTAGAGCCAGCCAGCAGGTATGCTATACCTCCCAGCACAGCGTCGCTCAGGGCTACGGCCGAGATGGCAACGCCTCCCGCTAGCCCAAACTTTGAGGTGAGAAACTGCACCAGATTACCAGTGAAACCCAGGTCCGCCAGGGCATAAAAGAAGAAAGAGGCCATTCCACCTCCCACGAGAGGGACAAGGAGGGATATCCTGCTCACCGTCTTGGAGGCGTTCTCTATCTCCTCAGGGTAACTGACTATGCTGGAGTAACCTGAGGGAATTCCTATACCAAACAGGATGGCTTCGGGCAAATTCATTGGAAGGGATTTGGGAACAGGGTTGTAAAACACGAATCCGGACTGATACATGAAGAAGACTGAGAGGCCTAGGATGGCAACTATTTCCAGTATTCCCACGACCATAGCATATCTGGCTGAAATTTTCACTCCCGCAATGACCACCGTTGAGGCGAGAATGGAAACCACCAGAGTGAGGTAGAAGGGGTTGAGTCCCGTCAGCAGGTTGAGCACATAGACCCCACCCATCATTAAGGTGCCCCCATAACTTAACGAGTAGAGAATATACATCCACCCCGTGGTTATGCCCAAGTTGCTGGTCAACGTGTGGAGAGCGTAGGTGTAGTACCCCCCACCCTTGTTAAATCTTTTTGAAAGCGAGTACACGACGGAGGCATTGGCCATGACGAGAAGGGTAGTCATTATCATGGCAAAACCTGCGTGAACACCCACGTACGAGATCATCACTGTCCCGAAGGCCATCAGTGAAATGAAAGGTGACTGTCCGCCAAAGGATAAAAAGAAGACTTCAGTGGGTGAGATCTTTGGTTTACTGCCCATCGTAACTATTACTGAAATGAAGTATAAATGAGGCACTCTTAACAAAATCTTGAAACGTGTAGTTGAACTGACACCTTAGTTAAATGTTAATTTACCAGTGTTCTCTAGGTTAACCATGCCACTCGTCGGAGTAATCATGGGGAGTAAAAACGATTGGGAAGTGATGAAGGAGGCAGTTGATGTCCTGAAATCCTTCGGGGTGAATTACGAAGCTAGAGTTGTATCCGCGCACAGGACGCCAGAGTTTATGATGAAGTACGCCAAGGAAGCACACGAGAGGGGGATCGAGGTAATTATTGCGGGGGCTGGAGGTGCTGCCCATTTACCTGGCATGGTGGCCTCCCTGACCCATCTGCCCGTTATAGGTGTACCAGTCCCCTCCAAGAACCTCAATGGCCTTGATTCGCTTCTCTCCATAGTACAAATGCCCTATGGCGTACCCGTCGCCACAGTAGCAATTGGAGGGGCTAAGAACGCGGGCCTATTGGCCGTGAGAATACTGTCAGTGAAGTACCCGGAGCTTGGAGAGAAAATGAGAAAGTTCATGGAGGAGATGAGAAATGACGTACTCTCCACGGAACTCGTTTAAGTTCTGCATCCTGGGAGGGGGACAACTGGGCTGGATGATGGTCCTTGAGGGGCTCAAGTTCCCTCTCTCCTTCTACGTTTATGGTGACAGGGAAGATCCGGCTTGCAAGATCGCCAACTGCTTCAAGGAAGAGTACAGGAAGGTCATTGAGGAATGCGACGTCGTGACCTATGAGTTCGAACACGTGGATGATCAACCCCTTGAACTGGCCAGGGACCTCAACAAGCTAGTGCCAGGAATAAATGCGGTGGAACTGAAGAGGGCCAGACACCTGGAAAAGGAGTTCTTGAGAAGGGAGAGCCTTCCGGTGCCCAGATTTGTCACGGTCAGGGGAGGTGATGAAGCCCTCAGGGTCCTCAGGGATGAGTTTAACGGAACCGGTGTTATAAAGAGGTCCAAGGGCGGTTATGACGGAAAGGGACAATTCTTCATCAGGGGTGACGCCGAGAAGTACTCCTTCCTGAGGGAGGAGAACGACTACTTCGTGGTGGAGGAGCTGGTGAACTTCGATTACGAAGCCTCAATAATAGCCGTGAGGAGGGGAAACGAGTTCAGAGCCTATCCCCCAACGTTCAACTACAATGAAAAGGGGATTTTGGTCTACAATTACGGTCCATTTGGAAACGAGGAGATGGTTAAGATAGCTGAGGAACTCACAAGAAAGCTGAACTATACCGGGGTGATGGGGATTGAGTTTTTCGTTAAGGATGGAAAGGTACTCATTAACGAGTTCGCTCCCAGGGTGCATAACACGGGCCATTACACGCTTGACGGGGCAGAGGTGTCCCAGTTTGAACAGCACGTGAGAGCCCTGGCTGGACTGGAACTGGGAAGCACCAGCGTGTTGACTTTCTCAGGAATGGTAAATATCCTAGGCATAGCCAATCCTCCCATGGAAATCCTGAGGATTGGAACAGTCTACTGGTATGGAAAGAGTGAGGCAAGAAAGAGGAGAAAGATGGGACATGTTAACGTGTTGGGAGGAGATCTGGCAGAAGTTAAGGAAAAGATTGAAAATGTCATGAACATATTATATCCCAATGGGCCTGATCTATGAAGTTTAATTTCAAAATCTGGATAGAGGACGACGAGGGGAAACCCGTGATGGGAAAGGGCGGAGTAGCCTTGGTTAAGGCAATAGTTGACTCGGGCTCGATATCCAAGGCCTCAGAGGAGATGAAGGTATCATACAAGTTCGCCTGGCAATACATCAGGAGGATCAATGGAGAGATTGGAGGAATACAGATGAGAAAGGGAGGAAAGAATGCTGGTGGAACGAATATCGACCCAAAGGTGATAAAGACCATAAGAGTTTACGAACAGGCGCAGGAGGAAGTTAGAAGGGTTCTCGAAAAGTATTCTAAAATGCTTGAGGAGGAAATTAACGAAGGGAATGACTGAACGGTTAACTTCACCTTCCTCCTCTCTCCTCAAGAGCCCTTATGGCCCCATTCACGAACTCCAGGAGCACTTTCTGTGGTTCCTTTGCCTTCATTATTGCGCTGGCGGCTCCAACTCCGTCAGAACCCAACTTCATTGCCACATACACATCCTCTCCCGAAGTGATGCCTGCACCGGCCACGAGATAAACTCCTTCCACCTTTCTTATCTCATCCACGGCACTGGTTATAACCTCAGGTCTAGCCTTGGATACTGATATTCCTGAGCCTATCAACTCTGGTGGTTCCACCAAAACTGCAGTGGGTTTCAGAAGGGCCATGGGTGCAACCAGCTCGTATCTGTCCACACATACCACCGACTCCAGACCAAGCTTTCTCATTCTCTTCAAGGCATCATCCATCTCGTCCATCCTCACCCTCTTCTCGCTGTGATTTAGCAGGCTTCCCCTGGCCCCGGCGTCCTTTATCAACTCTGGGGTTATTGCACCCGTGTGTGCGCCCTCTGGAACTCCGTCCACATGCTGGGCATACACGGGTATACTCACCATCTCCGCAACTCTGGTGATCATAGTTGCTGGAACGGCAACTATTATCTCAGTTGATGTCTCTAGAGCCACCTTCTCCACAATCTTGGCCATCTCCAGCCCTCTTTTGCCATAGGAAGTCTCATAGACCTTGTAGTTCACAAGGATAATTGGAACCTTCATGGATAGAGAAGATCGAGTTTTAAATTAAGTTTTGTTGTCTAAACTCCCCAAAGTCTAGATTTTCAACATTAACTTACTTTACCCTGGACGTTACAGGGTCATATGAACCTTTCATGTTTAAAGAATTTAAGTAAGGATTTCACATTGTTAATATGGAAGTTTTTCCCGAATCATTAAGGGGGAGACTCTCTTCTTTTATGTCAAACAAATTATATCAGCTACATAATACTAATCTTGTTACCTTTTTATCTGATATAGTGGAATTATGTGAACCAGATAGTGTGTACCTGGTGGAGGGGACAAGGGAAGATCTTGAATACGTGAAAAGAAAGGCATTGGAAAACGGAGAGGAGATTCCTCTACTCAACCGGAACCACACAGTTCATTTCGACCATCCCCTCGATCAGGCTAGGGCCAGGGAGGATACCTTCATCTTGAGTGGAAAAATTCCCTTCGTGAACACTAGACCCAGGGAGGAGGGATTGAAGGAAGTCCTGGGGATCCTGAAGGGCTCCATGAAGAACAGGGAAATGCTCGTGGGGTTTTACTCCCTGGGGCCAGTTAACTCAAAGCACAGAATCCTTGCAGTTCAGGTTACCGACTCAACCTACGTGATACACAGCGAGATGATGCTGTACAGGAGCGCCTTCTGGGAATTTTCGGGGAACGTTGATTTCCTGAGGTTTGTTCACTCAAGGGGAACTCAGGACATCAAGAGGAGGAGAATAGCCATAGATCTGGGCGGAACAGTATACAGCGTTAACACCACGTATGCCGGGAACAGTGTGGGTCTCAAGAAGCTCGCGTTAAGGTTAACGTTGAACATGGCCGTAAATGGGGGATGGCTCTCCGAACATATGGCTATCATAGGAATTGACGGTGAGAGAACGCATTACGTCACTGCATCCTTCCCTTCAGGTTCAGGGAAAACTAGCACGTCCATGTTGGGAAAGTTGATAAGCGATGATCTTGCCTTCATCAGAAACGTAGATGGAAAGGCGAGGGCCTGGAACCCCGAGGCGGGAGTTTTCGGCATTATTCACGGAATAAATCCCAAAGACGATCCAATAATCTGGGAAGTTCTTCACAAGGATGATGAAGTGATATTTTCCAACGTATTATTGAAACCTGACGGTACAGTTTACTGGGATGGAAGCGGGGAGCCGGAACCCGAAAAGGGAGTAAACTTTACGGGAGAGTGGTGGAAAGGGAAAAGGGACGGCGAAGGAAAGCCCGTTCCCGCGAGCCATCCCAACGCAAGGTTCACGGTGAGGCTCACGTCCTTCAGAAACCTTGATCCAAGGTATGAGGACCCTGAAGGAGTTGAGGTGGAGGCTATGATATTCGGGGTTAAGGACTACAATACCCTAGTTCCCATTGCAGAGGCATTCGATTGGGCCCACGGGGTTGTGACCATGGGGGCCTCCATGGAATCCGCCAGGACGAGCGCTGTCCTCGGGAAGTCGGATGAGATGGAGTTCAATCCCATGGCCCTACTTGACTTCATCTCGGTGTCACTTGGGATGTACCTCCGTAATTACCTAGATTTCGGGAGGAGATTGAGTAAATCCCCAAGAATATACAGCGCCAACTATTTCCTGAAGGGCGAGAAGGGATTCCTGAACAGCAAAGAGGACAAGAGGGTGTGGTTAAGATGGATAGCCGAGAGACTAGAGGGTAAGGCAGGATCAATCCTTACTCCCATCGGTTACATTCCCAAATATGATGACCTGAGCAGACTGTTCTATCATGTCCTTGGAAAGGACTATTCAAGGGAGAGTTATGAAGCTCAGTTCACTATCAGGTTGAAGGCTTACAAGGAGAAATTCAAGAGGATAAAGGATATCTATATGAGCGTTGATGATACCCCTGCAGAGGTTATAGAAATCCTAGATAAACAACTGTTAGAAATTGATAAGTACGTGAGAGAATTTGGGGATAGAGTCACACCATCTCAGCTGGAGTCAAGCTGAAGAGCCTATTTTTCTATGTCAAGTATTTGTTTGTGCAGTAAGTGAATTATCCCCTCCACTCCAATTAATGCCAGACCCAAACCCACCAGGGGGAATAGCCCTGCAGTGAGAATGAGTGGAACAATCTCCAGCACCGTAATTCTTCCAACGTTTGTCATAAGCTCGTCTACCCCAATTATACTGGTTAAGTATTCGTCCCCTGCTCCCTTCCTCAGTGCCCTGAACCACATTATCTCCAGGTTGGCATCGGCAAAGGTCAGCGCAAACATCGAATAAAGGAGGGCCCACGGCGTGTGGAGGAGAAGTGGTGGGAAAAGGGAAACCTTCAGAACAAGGTTAATCAGATCCATCAGGGAAGAGCTCTTCAGCTTGGTTACCACATAGGATCCGAAAAATATGCCCACATAGAAGGCAGCCTGGGCGAGGCTGTAGAAGATTTGTGTTCCGCCCTCCAGTGAAACCAGAAGGGGAGTGTAGTTGATAAGAAAGGATATTGCTGCCTGATCCACAGCAAGACCCAGAATTGCACCTCTAGCCTCTGGCCTGGTTATAAATATCTTGAATCCAGTGAGGAGATTAACTTCCTTTTTCCCCTGGTTTATCCTCAGGTTGCGGACAAGAGGTAGGGAAATGGCCAGAGCTGTTGCCGATATGAAAAGAACGTAAGGTCCCAGATAGTTGAGCAGGAATGGCCACGCCAATGTACCGGCTAGGGTCGAGGGCTCCTTGAATGACCTATTAATAAAGATGGCTCGGGACATCAATTCCTTAGGAACCATGGTCACAATTGATGCTGAACCGGTTTGGGTAGACATCTCAGAGTTAAACGCCCTTGCATAAACCACTGCCAGTCCCGCCAAGTACATGTGGTAACCCATGAGAAGTGCAAGCACCACCAGAAAGGCAGGTGAGATTGCCTTGGTCACGAAAAGTACCTTGCCCCTGTCATATCTATCCCCCAGATATCCCGCAATGGGGGATACAACAATCCTGGATATAACCCTGGAGGAGGCAACCAGGGAGAAAAGGAGAAGATTGTGCAGGTTAACATAGAATAGCCACATCACCGTCATTTCGCTTAGTGGAAATACCCCGGATGTAATCGCGTTATTCACTATGAATCTTCTAAAATCAGGGTAATCTAGAGGTGAGGGCATCATTACTAGAGAGCGTAAACAATTTTAAGCCTTTTTCCGCGAGATTTCTTAAGTTACAGTTTATCACTACGTTTTGGAACCTGTCTCCAAGGCCTTGTAGGCCTCCTCCAGTCCCCTGTAGTTTACCTCTAGATGTTTACCCAGTATTTGCTCTGCCAGACCTCCCAGATCAACATTAACCCTGTAGTCCCTGTTAAGTATCTGGTTCAGGTGTTCCTCAAGGTGAGATGGAGGAACCAGGCCACCATGGGCAAGTCCCACCGCTCTAGGGTAGAGAGAGATTTGTAGCTTTATGCTTTCAATGTAACTCTTTAGATCCAGCGGTGGAGGCGTTGTGGGAATGGGAACTCCGTTATATCTCCCTCCAGCAGAGTCTCCGGAATAGAGGATACCATCTACTAATACCGAGATGTGATGCCTCGCATGGCCAGGGGTATAAATGATCTTCATCTTCCTCTCCCCTAGATCGATCTCCTCTCCTCCCTTGACCTCCAAGAAATTGGCCTCCGTTGGGGCAACTTCACCGTAAATATCTGCCACCTCACCAAGCACTAGCTTCGCGTCCTTGTTGATCTTGGTAGGATCCCTCAGGTACTTGGAATATCCCTGATAAACTATCACCTTTGACTTATACCTCTGTACAATCTCTGAAAGTGCACCAACGTGATCTATGTGAAGGTGAGTAATTACCACGTAATCCAGCCTGTCAAGAAAGCTGGCATCCATAACGGAATTTGCCACGCCTGCATCTATCATGACGTTGATTTTATCACAAACGACAAAGGAGTAAACAGCTTCAGGGAATTCTCCCGGACCTGAAGGTATAGCATGTATGCCGGAACACATGGAAAAACAATGGAAAGAAAGGGTAAAAAAAGAATCTATTAGGGTGGGGCCTCCCTTGTTTCCTCCAGGATATCCTGGATTGCCTGAGTCCTGAATCCGCTCTTCACTGCACCGTAATGAGCTGCTAGAGTAACGATAGCTGCAACCACTGTGTCCTCAGGGAACGGTATTACAGGGTTCAGACCGAAACCGCCAAAATAGGAGATTACAAGTACAACGAAAATGTATGCAAGCAACCAGTAACTTGCCGTGATCTCTCTCTTCACCTCTTCACCTTTACCAAAAGCATGCAGTATAGATATGTCAAATATTACTAGACCAGCCATAATTAGAATGTAAATGAGGAATGCTAAGTTGTTTGCTGCACTTAATGATAATGTAGCTCCGTATAATTCGAATGCCAGAACTAGTGTCACCACGATATTTACTATACCTACTACAGTTGAGAAGCCCTTGTTTATTCCCATGACTTTGTAGGCATAATATCCGAAGAATAATGCAAGGCCAAGAAATATACCCGTCACCACATAAAATAGGGTGGCAAAGCCGGACCAGTACACTATTAATCCTGCAGCGAGAGTAGCGATTGGGGCAATTACTTTTGCTAACGGCAACTTATATGGTCTATTTAGCTCTGGAGCTGTATTTCTCAAAGTCTCCAGTCCTATTCCGCCCATTATATATGTAAAGACGGTAGCCGAACTAATGAAAGTTACCAGTGACTGCCATGAAGGGAACGGTAGCATAAATATTGCTGCAATAATGGTAGCTGCAATGAGCGAATAAATTGGGATTCTTGTTTTCCCGACCTTGAGGAATATTCCAGGCAAGTAGCCGTTGGTTGCAAATCCATACATAGTTCTGGTACTGGTACCTACGTATATCCAGCCAGTTCCGCTTGGCGACACTACAGCGTCTAAAAGAAGTATGTATCCCCATCCTCCAAATATTAGGGACAAGAAACCTAGCGGTGCTGCTAGCTTGAATATCTGATAAAATGGCCCAGATGGAAGACTAGTTTGCTGCAACTCCGTCCAGTTTCCAGGAGTCACTGGTATTGTACTATTTCCGCTGGTGACTGTTAACGCGTTCCAGTCTATTCCTCCTATGAATGCGACCTGAAGTAAGGTATACAAAATGATAGCTATAATTAATGAGCCCATAACAGCGAAGGGAATATCCTTTCTAGGGTTCCTTCCCTCTCCTCCGTATTCCACTGCCTGTCTGAAACCTAGATAGGAAAATATAACACCGGTAGTTGGAATTGCATAAAGAACCGCTGACATCCCATATATTCCTGAAGATCCAGCCGCTACGTTAGAGGGTGACGGGAAAAAGCCTCCACCTAGGGTGAAATTGGCCGGATGAAAGTAGAAGATCAGGAGGATAACCACAGTGATTGCAGGTATCAGTAACTTCCACCAGCCCGCACCATGGGTAACTTTTCCGAGGATATTAACTCCAACATAATTCAGGAAAAAGAAGAAGAGAAGGAACAGGTAAGCAGTAAGGATCCCCAAGGGCGTCAATACACCTTTTGCTGTAAGTGCTGGGACCAGGCTAGATAGATAGGTTACTGTTCCCGTTGCCTCAGTTGCTGGAACGGAGGCAGCAGACAAGAAATACGTCCATGTTATGATGTACCCTGCCACTCCACCATGGGAGTAGTGAGGATACCTGACTATACCTCCAGACTTAGGGATGGCTGAACCTAGCTCCGAGTATGCCAACCCCACAAACAGAATCAATACTCCCGCTATTATCCAAGATAAAATAGCTGATCCTCCAGCATCCTCAGCAGTGTACAGGATCCCGAACAGCCATCCAGAGCCTATGATACCTCCTAAAGATAGGTAGAGCAGTTCAAATTTGCCTAGGGACCTTCTAAGTTGCTTATCAGACTCTAACCCCAAATCCCCTGCCTTTTGAGACTTTTCGCCTGACATATCAAACACTAGACCGAAATTAATTATTAAAAATCTTTCTGCTATCTATCACTCTACTTTATCCTTTTTTTAAGGTGGTAAGGAATTACCATAAGTGTTTTTCATTTTAGTATGCTAAAATCATTGTTATATTGTAACTATTGAGAGCTATATGGTTAGAAATAGCTGAATATAATGTCAAATATACCCAATTAACTTACCGTTTTACTCCAGTGATCTAATAAATCCGTTTCGGAGATAGATCTTTTTCGCGTCAATTCAATAGAATTTGAATAATTATCTCGACTATGCTTGCCCCTACTCCTTCCAGGCTCAAGGTTGAGGGTAATCCTTTTTAATAGTGTATAAGCATGTTTATGCGATATATTATGGTTGAGGAACAGACCCTGAAGACTGGGTCACAGGAACTGGAGGAGAAGGCAGACTACAACATGAGATATTATGCTCACCTGATGAAGTTAAGCAAGGAAAAACCTGCGGAGTTCTGGGGATCCCTGGCACAGGACCTCCTGGACTGGTATGAACCCTGGAAGGAGACCATGAGACAAGAAGACCCCATGACAAGATGGTTCATTGGAGGTAAGATCAATGCCTCCTACAATGCAGTGGACAGGCACCTAAATGGTCCAAGGAAGTTCAAGGCTGCGGTCATATGGGAGAGCGAGCTGGGAGAGAGGAAAATTGTGACCTATCAGGACATGTTCTATGAGGTAAACAGATGGGCCAACGCACTCAGGTCATTGGGAGTAGCTAGGGGAGACAGGGTAACCATATACATGCCCCTGACTCCCGAGGGTATAGCTGCCATGTTAGCCTCAGCTAGGCTGGGCGCAATTCACAGTGTTATATTTGCAGGGTTCGGTTCCCAGGCCATAGCTGATAGAGTTGAGGACGCTAAGGCTAAGGTGGTTATCACAGCCGATGCCTACCCCAGAAGGGGAAAGATCGTGGAACTCAAGAAGACGGTTGACGAGGCCCTGAACTCCCTTGGTGAACGAAACCCGGTCCAGCACGTGTTGGTGTACAGAAGGATGAAAACTGAGGTTAACATGAAGGAGGGCAGAGACGTTTTCTTCGATGAGGTAGGGAAGTACAAGTACGTGGAACCTGAAAGGATGGATTCCAACGACCCCCTCTTCATCCTCTATACCTCGGGCACTACGGGGAAACCAAAGGGTATCATGCACTCCACTGGTGGTTACCTAACTGGAACGGCAGTCATGCTACTGTGGAGCTACGGCCTGAGTCAGGAGAATGACGTTCTCTTCAACACCTCAGACATAGGCTGGATAGTGGGTCATTCCTATATCACGTACTCTCCCCTGGTCATGGGAAGAACTGTGGTGATCTATGAAAGCGCGCCCGATTATCCATATCCTGACAAATGGGCTGAGATTATTGAGAGATACAGGGCGACCACCTTCGGTACCTCCGCCACGGCTCTCCGATATTTCATGAAGTACGGAGATCAGTACGTGAAAAATCATGACCTCTCATCGGTCAGAATAATTGTGACCAACGGTGAGGTTCTCAACTACTCTCCCTGGAAGTGGGGACTGGAGGTGTTGGGTGGAGGGAAGGTTTTCATGTCGCATCAGTGGTGGCAAACAGAGACTGGAGCACCCAACCTGGGCTACCTTCCCGGAATAATTTACATGCCCATGAAGTCTGGGCCAGCCTCAGGTTTCCCCCTGCCGGGTAACTTCGTGGATGTTCTGGACGAGAATGGCAATCCAGCTGCTCCCCGGGCCAGGGGATACCTTGTAATGAGACCGCCATTCCCGCCAAACATGATGATGGGAATGTGGAACGACAACGGAGAGAGGTTGAAGAAGACCTATTTCAGCAAGTTCTGTTCCCTGTACTACCCTGGAGACTTCGCCATGGTGGATGAGGACGGATATATCTGGGTGCTGGGAAGGGCAGATGAGACGCTGAAGATTGCAGCCCACAGGATTGGAGCGGGGGAGGTGGAGTCTGCAATAACGTCTCACCCCTCGGTTGCAGAGGCAGCAGTCATAGGTGTACCTGATCCCGTGAAGGGCGAGGAGGTTCACGCATTCGTGGTTCTAAAGCAAGGTTATGCGCCATCCCCAGAGCTGGCCAGGGATATACAGTCACACGTGAGGAAGGTAATGGGGCCCATTGTGAGTCCGCAAATACATTTCGTGGATAAGTTGCCCAAGACCAGGTCCGGAAAGGTAATGAGAAGAGTGATAAAGGCAGTGATGATGGGGTCAAGTGCGGGTGACCTTACCACCATAGAGGATGAGGCTTCCATGGATGAAATAAAGAAGGCAGTGGAGGAGTTAAAGAAGGAGCTGAAGACGGGTTAATCAATAGATATTTTCAATTTTTGATATACTTACCTCGGTATATTTATACCTGGGAGTTTTTGTTTCTGGATCTAGCTCATCGCAGACAACGTTGTTGATACTTCGCACATGCATATACGCAAACACGGTGCCCTCTAACACGTCAGGGGAAATCCTGGCGTTTAGAATTGCCATACCGCACCTGGAGGTTACCTTTACAATATCATTATCCCTTATGCCAAGGCGTTGAGCGTCCTTAAGATTGAGATAAATCACGGATGCAAGCTGACTAAATCCAGGCGTTCTGCTTATCATCTCGTCGGTGTTATACCTGGTCACTGCCCTACCCGTAATTAGTATGAGGCCACTCTTGGGCTCCGGTTGTTCCTCAAACTTTAACTTGGCCTTTCCGTTAGTGGTGTAAAATCTCGTTCTGTAAAGGACGGTATCGTTCTCAGGATATCTGGAGGGAGTGGAGTAGTCCATTACCTGATCTAGCGTGAGGTTGGAGTAGGTCTTTGCAACCGTTTTCATTTCCTCAAATACCTCCTTCGGGTCTCTTGAAAAACCCTTTAATCCCAGCCTATCCGCTAGGAGAGAGAGGATCTCTAGCTCCTCTTTCACCTCCCCTGGAGGAGACACGGCCTTAAACCTCCACTTCACGATTCTGTCCAGGCTGGTTACAGATCCCTCCTTCTCAGTCCACATTGCTGAAGGTAAAACGTAATGGGCCAATTTGGCCGTTTCCGTCATGAATGGATCCATCACCACCAGAAGCTCCAGAGACTTCAGGAAGTTCTCAACCTTTCTCCTGTTGGGGAAACTTACTGCAGGATTGAAATTCATTAGCACTATAGCCTTCATATCTGAACCGAGAAGGGCCTCAGTTACAGTCTTCCCTTCCCTCATGGGAGGTAGAAATCCCCATATTTTCTCAAGTTCCTTGGCAGTTTCCAGCTCCATGGGGCCATTGGGAAACACGTTAGGTTTAATCAGGTCCCCAGATCCCTGTACGTTAGTTTGACCCCTATACACCAGAAGGCCAGCCCCATCAATTCCCACGTTGCCCGTGAGTAGGGCCAGATTAATCAGACTGCGTACTGCCTTGGGTCCACCGGTCTGAGTTAGTCCAAGTCCCCAGGAGAAAATCACCGGCTTTTGTGAAATTAACCTGGCAAACTCTACGATAATGTGTTGTTCAATCCCAGTAATTCTCTCAGCTTCTTGGATTGTGTAGGATTTAATGAGCCTGGAGAACTCTTCAAAGCCGTCGACCCTGTCCTCAACGAATTTCCTGTCGTAAAGATTGTTGGAGATCAGGAAATTTGCCACAGCGTTAAACAGGTAAATGTCGGTACCTGGCCTGATCTTGAGATGGAGATCTGCCATCTTGGCAGTTCCAGTAGTTCTGGGATCTATCACCGCAATTTTCCCGTTATTCTTCTTCAATAAGGAGAGGTATTGAACCAAGACGGGATGGCTCTCAGTTAAAGATTCTCCCGCTATCACCAGGGCCTTACTCCTGGGAATCTCGGTAACTGAGGTGGAAGTGGCACCAAGTCCCACCATTTCCTTCAGGGCTGTAGCAGAAGGATCATGACAGACTCGTGCGCAGGAATCCACATTATTGGTTCCCAGCGCTCTCGCCAACTTCATCATGGCGTAGCCTTCTTCAAGGGTGTTTTGGCAACCCCCATAGAACCCTATGGCCTCTGGTCCATACCTTTTCCTTATCTCGAGGAGTTTGGTAGCAATCTCTTGAAGGGCGTTATCCCATGAAGTCCTGACCATCACGTCCTTTTCCCTCTTGAGAGGATAGAGAAGTCTATCCCAGCTGTTTCCAGGCTCGTGGGCAGTACTCCCCTTACCGCAGATATGACCTCTGCTCACAACATGATCCTGGTCCGGGTATAGCCTCATGATCAGGTTGTTGTCAACCTCAAGTACGAGACCACATCCGACTCCGCAGTACGGACAAATACTCTTAGTTTCAAGCATTAACCTACGTAGGATTGTATTTAATTAAACCGAAACTTAATAGGAGTCTTTAAAACGGGTAAACGGAGTTAACTCCCATATTACTTTTTAGTTCAACGAAAGCATCTTTCCCATGCAGATTAAGATATCCTCAGGGGACCTGGAAGCGGTTGTGGACCAAAGGGGTGCATATCTTCGCTCCTTTAGGGTAAATGGGAAGAACGTGATTGCGGAGGGTCAGGAGAGACAAACCAGGGGAGGGATGGCCATTCTACTTCCATTTGCCAACAGGATCAAGGGAGGTAGATATGAATGGAAGGGAAAAACCTACACTCTCCCCGTGAACAGGGAAGGAAATGCCATTCATGGTTTAGTGATGGACAAGGCGTTTCAGATCCTTTCCAGTGACGAGAGAGAGGTGAGGCTTGGGTTGCAACTGGCGGATAGGGGGTATCCCTCGAGCTTGCTTATTGAAGTGGACTACCTTCTCAAGGACGGATTAACATGTGTCATCTGGGTGGAAAATGAGGGAGATGAAGCTCCCTTAGTTGTGGGAACCCATCCCTACTTTATCGTTGAGGGAGAGTGGGAAATATATCCAAACAGGGCAAAGAGATGCGTGATGAAGGATAAGATACCTACCGGAGAGATGATAGATTTCACAATAATGCAGGGCGAGTACGACGATTGCTTCCATTTGCCCGGAGACCTGACCCTTTCCTCCAGATACTCCAAGATAAAGATCTCCAAACCCGGGATGGATTTCGTTCAGCTTTACACGGGAATCCCGGGCTCTGTTGCCGTTGAGCCAATGAGCGGTGCCCCAGACGCCTTTAACAACGGAATAGGACTGCTAACCCTAGCCTCTGGGGAAAGGAGAAGGTTTGAGATCAGGATAGAGGCGCAGTTGCTGTAATGTGGACAATACAATGAGCTAGCAACCAAATCTCAGACATAGGACCTGTTCCATTTCCTGGAGAAGGTCCTTGAGCATGGGATACTCCCTCATTAGCTCATCTATCCCATTCTGCGTTATGCTGAGGATAAGCTCACCGCCTATTATGGCCTTCTGTTCAATTAAATCCTGTTTCAGGAGAGCATCCAGATCCCTCTTCAGACGTGGACCGCTGATTCCCGTATATTCCTCGATCTCTGACGTGCTGAGTTCCCCCTCCAGTAAGAGGGTCAGTATCCTTAGTTGTCTCATGTTCATTAATCAACTAGACGAGAACTTAGTAAAAAACCCTAGCTTAAGGGGGTGATATCGAGTCGAAGTTATTGAAGAGTGGGCTGGCCTAGATGAACTTGGCTATATGTCGAGAGTGGGCTTTCTAAACCTGTTAATGAGTATCCACGCCACTGCTATCACAATAACTCCAACCACAACACCGGGTATCAGGTAGGGAGGTAATCCGGTCCCCTTGGTGGCAGGGACCCCTGAAGTCTGAGTTGATGAAGTCTGAGTTGAGTTACTGGGTGGTGTAACCTTCTTGGTTGTATTGGTACTGCTGGTTGTTGATGTAGTTGTATTGGTCTGAGTCTTGGTGATCGTATTCGTCTGGTTATGAACAGGTGTGATCACGGTTCGGAGCGTGGGTATGGACGCGTTAAACTGATTCGTGAGGAAGACTGGGTTCTGCTGTCCTTTGGAGACAGAGACAAGATTATTCATCAGGGAGACGTGTAAGTCACTGCTACCCTCAGCCGTGTCAGCACCAAAGCTGTAGATGCTGGGGAAGGGATGAAGCGATCCGTTATAATAGAAAAGTGCCAGGGACGCTGAAAGGTTCTGGAAATAGGCTACCTCTCCATTTCCTCCTCCCCCGAACACCAGCTCTGCGTCATAGAAATTGAGGGTAGGCGGATAGCTGTATCCATTAACGTAGAGATAGGCTTGGGTGGCGCTTGGATCCAGAATGAGAGGGGAGTCGAACTGCTTCCAGCTCCCGTTAACCACAGTACCGTTTTCAATCAATTTATAGTCGAAGCCTACCCTCACTCCAAGCTTTTTGAGTACGGACACGTTCACAGAAACCAAAAGGGAGAGGGGTGTCCTGTATTCCACACTCTGGGTCCTGTATGTGTAATATACCCCGTTATTAAACGGTGGATAAACTCCACCCTTACCCTGAATTGTAACATTTGTGAGGGTAGCGTTTTCGTTGGTAACGTTCAGGACCGAGGACTGGAAACATAGGGTGGACTCATTGGTGATGAAAACAACGACGTTCTGTACCCAGTAGGTCTGGTTTTCCTTTCCATTCACCACAACCAGGGGAACGTTCAACTGAAGACTAGCGGAGTAAGGAGATACGTTAAGCTCCTTTGCTGACTGATTATATGCAAGTATCGAGGAAATGTTGGCAAATCCAATCACCGAAGATGCCCTAACCACGTAGGGGACCGGCACTCCGGATCTGTTAAATTGGCCATAACTGGCCACACCCATGGGAAAATCAGTCCTGTTCAAGGACAGTGGATTGGGATAGGTAGGGGCATACATAACTGAGGAGTAAATTGCCAGTATTGAGGATCCGGGATTAATCACTGTGATAGAGTAATTACCTGGGTTCAGGGTAAGTGAGCGATTCACGAAGGTCAGAGGTACATCCCTAGAGGGCCCTACAGAGAAATAAGTCACGTTACCTGAGGTCACCTGCAAGGAAAATGAGTTATTGGAGACTAGATAGAGATGTAGATGGAAGGGATAGGTCAGGTTAAGCCGGTAGTTTTCTTGGTACCCTGGAGGTAAAGTGTAGGACACCTGTGCGGGACTCAGCCTCATGGTGTACTGAAGGGTTACCTGCTGTAGATAGGCGTAAAGCACGAGATAGTATTTACCAGGGGTGAGTAAAACCTGGTTACTAAATGAGGAGTTAAGGATTGCCACACCCTTGTACGGATTACCCGTGGTGTCAAGGAACTCCTGAAACTGTGACTGATTCATTATCATTACGGCTACACTGCCTGTGGAGTTCCAAGAGTAGGAAAGTATTTCCGTGGTGTTAACGTTCAGCGGGATGTACTCATACTGGCCCGCACTGAGTATAACAGAGCTTGGTGATTCAAGTGAAAATGCGGGAAACAGCGATATTCCGAGCAATATAGTAAATAGTAGCCACTTCATGACTGAAAATTTGTTGAAAAAATAAAAGTCTTTCCTTTATTTACCACTTGTTATACTCTTCTCATCAGGAGCACTACAACTGCTACTATAATTATCACTACTACGGCTATGGCCACGTATAGTAATGCATTCCCGGAACTTGGGGATGAGGAGGTGGAGGATGTTGAGGGGGTTGTGGATGTGGTGGATGAACTGGTTGTGGATGTGGTGGATGCACCGTAAACCGCATAGTACGTGTTGGACGGATCGTCATATATCACCAGCTTGCCATTCGCAACGAAGTAGTTGGTGGAGTTCAAGGGAACTAGGGAACCGTTAACCTCCTTATAAACCACGACACTCTCGTTCTTGAGCAGAGTGACATTGAACAGTATGTTTCCGCTGGCGTTCACCACTATCTTTTGAGCCGGGAATTGATGACCGGTCATGTTAACCACGGTTTCAGTAACGTTTTCTGGCCTTGTCACGGTAACGTTAATGGCCTTTCCGCTGGGTGTTACCACAAAGAACTGATAGGTACCGTTCAGTGATACCTCAACTAGGTGGGCCCCCTCACCGTGACCATGCTCCACCACGTAGACTGGATGGGTCAGATTGACATAGGCGGTAGACTCGGCGGAGTCGTTAGAAGTTATCACAACTATCACTGGCACGCCATGTACTTCCGCCTCGGCCTCCGTCTCAGCTCTAGGAGGTTTCACGTGACCTGTGACCATCTTGAGTTCTCCGGCGACCAGGCTTGAGAAGGAATTCGAGATAATTCCCTCCCTGCTTCCCTGCTTGGAGAGGAAGCTGTTGTGAACGTATCCCAGTACGGTACCGTTAACTCCGAAGAATTCTATGGTAGAGAACTGATAGTATGACTGTCCTGATACGCCGAACTTGCCGAATCCAAGGTCCATCAGGGCGAACCCTTCTCCCTTCCACACCAGGGCAGGAACCAGTGAGCCATTGAAGTATGCTAGGGTGGTGTTGTAGTTGGTCGTGGCGTTAACGCTCCCATTGCTTACCTGTAGCTCGTCCTGTTCGGGTTCATATCTCCTCGGGAAGTTTTGCTGTACCTCTACTTCTCTGGTGGAATGAGCTACCACTGTGGAAGTTACCTGAACCAGGTTGAGGTTTTCGCTGAACTCGTGGTTGCCCACCGTAAGGGGCACAGTGATGTTAGCCAGAGACGTTCCATTTGTGAACACCAGAGTGAGCATGCCGGTTTCATTCACATAGGCCTGCGTGGTTATGGAGGCATTGGCACTGGCTAGTCCTGCCCAAACAAGCTCAGTCATTCCAGAGGTGTTAACCACTAGCCTGATGAGCTGTGGTATCTGAGAAGTCACGGTGAGAGTTCCCATAGGGGAAAGGCTCACGGTAATGTTGCCCTTGTAATCCTTCACGCTTCCAGTACTCAGCTGATATAGGGTGGAATTGCCTTGAATCTTTACGCTCTCACCAGAGTAGGTTGAGGTATAGGTAGCACTCGATACGTAATAGTAAATAGTGCCATTAAGATCGTGAAGCCCGTGAATTACGTGCAGTCCAAGACCCACGTTGTACACGCTATCATATCTCTGATAAACTACTGTTAAATTACTCTGGTTTGAGTCTGAAATAGCAGTTACACTAAAAATTGATGCAGTAATTCCCAGGGCCAAGATTACTAACATTAGGATGAAGAGTTTTTCCATCTTTATCTAAGAGGAATTGAACATTCCTCTATTTAAGACTGATTTGTTAGTTGCAGTTCCACTTGAGCGGAATATGAAAATATCTGATTAACTGACTGATTGCTCGTTGAGAAATAGATTAAATATATCTCCTTAGCTAAAAATAAAAATTATAAATCCTTTTACTTAGTTTGTATTCCAGGTCTTACTAGTTTACTTAGATCTAGTATATCATCTATTTGTTTATCACTAAATCCAAGTTCCCTAAGTGCCTCTCTGATGGACATTCCCCTGTTGAGCATTTTCCCTATCTGTGACGCCTTATCATATCCCACTATGGGTGAGATTACGGTGACCAGCGCTGGACTGCTTTCCGCATACCTCTTCATCTTCTCCTGGTTGGGGACCATTCCCTTAATCAGCAGAGAGGAGAACTTGTTCAGGCCCTCGGAAAGGAGGTCCACCTGCGTGACCACGTTCTGCCCTATCAAGGGGACTCCCATGGCCAGCTCGAATTCTCCTAGGTTTGACGCAAACTGATTAGCCTGATCCAACCCAACCACCTGTGCTGCTATCAGCATTGATGCCTCCGCTGTCACAGGGTTGGTCTTTCCTGGCATAATACTGCTCCCGGCTATCTCCTCCTGCGTAGGAAGGTCGATCTCACCTATTGCTGTCATTGGTCCGGAGAACATCAACCTGAAGTCCTGGGCCATTCTGTAAAGTTCCACGGCAACTGTTCTCATTACCCCGCTGAGAGTTAGTAGATCGGTGAGGAACCTCAAACCTCTGAAGGGGTTGGCAAGGGTAAAACCCTGCCCCGTGACCTGGTTGATAACTGCAATAACTGTCTCCCTGAACTTAGGATGAGAATTCACTCCTGTACCCACCGCCGTGCCTCCAATGGGTAGCTCCTTCACGTATTCAAGAACAGTCTTGAGCATGTTGAGATCGTGAGAGAGGGCATCTGCATAGGCGTGAAGTTCTTGACCAAGGGTAACTGGCATTGCATCCCTCAGGTGAGTCCTGCCAGACTTCACCACTGAGGAGTACCTGTCACCAGCTTCGCGCAGGGAACTCACTATCCCCTCCAGAGCCGGGATCAATTTTTCCTGGACCTGCTTCACCGCGCCTATCCTGATAGCTGTGGGTACAGTGTCATTGGAGGACTGACTCATGTTAACATGATCGTTGGGATGTACCTTTAGACCTGAAATCTGCGAGGCCCTCTCTGCAACGACCTCATTCACGTTCATGTTGAGTCCCGTTCCAGAGCCTGTCTGGAACACGTCGAGTACAATTTTGTCGTCATGTTTACCCTCCATCAGTTCCATGGATGCCTGCTCTATTGCCTTCCCAATCTGCTGATCTAGAATGCCCAGGGTAACGTTTGCCCTTGCACACGAATACTTTACAACGCCCATGGCAAAAATTAGAGATTTATGAAACCTTGTTCCCGTATTCATGAAGAGTTTGGGTGCACTTTCTGTGTATTTCATGAGATAGAGAGGTGAAATTGGCATAAAGGCTTTCCTCAGGTTGAGGGTGAGGCGATGATGTTGAGATCAGTTAAAGCGTCGTATTTCCCGAAAGGCTTGAAGGGGTGGAGAAACCCGAACCTTCAGAGAGACTTGCTTTACACTAAGGTGTTCCAGTGATCTAGAACCCTCTTTAACTTCTTCACAACGCCTGGCACGTCTCCTGTGGGAAAATACTCCCACCCGTTTAGTTCATTTTCCTCAGATGTGTAAACCTTGCTCCACTTAACGCCGTGTATATAGTAGGCGTAAATGGGCTTCACCCTCTCCATTAATTCCATGAACGAACTGAGGTCCTCGGTTTTCACCATATAGCTTCCCCTATCGCTATCCTCAACTACGGGAACGCCCTCATAGGACTCTAGTCCCTCAAGTTCGCCCTCACTCAGGGAGACGTGAAGTCTGTAACCATTATCATATTCAACGAGGAAGGCAAGAGGTTTCAACCCCAGGGCCTGTCCATACAACTTGATGAGCTCCTCCGTTTCCACCCTCTTCGTGAACGTCACTACCCTATGGGGACGGGGGAAAAGTTTCATGGAGGCCTCAGTGAATCCCCCGAGAAGGCCCTTGGAACCAATCAATCCTCTCCACTTCAGGATACCTACCGGTGTGACTACCTTAGCCCATTGTGTGAAAGAGTAAGGTGTACCGTACCCCGTGGAGATTGGATATGCCTCATTCAGTGCAAGTAAGCCCCCCACTGTACCATCGTAGAGTGATGGGAAAAGGAGATCAGATGACATGGCCTCCTCCCTTATCTTGGTCACTGAGGCACCAGCCTGCGCTACTACCTCTCCTCTCTTTATCTCGAAGCCTGACATCTTCAGTGTGGAGACAATCAAGTCTGCACTTTTGCGTGAATGTGTTCCTGTGCCCACTATGGAAACAGTCTTTCCCTCAACCCTGGCACTCCTAAGGATTTCCAGTAATTCCATGTCGTTGTTAATTTCCATGATTGTTACATTCTTCTCGTACTCCTTAAAAGGAAAAGGGCGTGTCGATGAGAATTTATTGATCTGCATGCAAAAAATTAATTGCTAACCAGTCTGAAGCGTTTTTGTGTACTTAATGCATTATAAAATACTAACAGTTATAAAATACTGTTGGTCTCTTACCACCATGTAGATAATCGAGACGCGGTTTCCTTCGTGGTGATAGGTGGAGCAGGGATAAGAATTATACCACTGGACCAGTTCGTGAATCCCTCAGAAAACAAAAACTTTATATTCTTTAGGGTGACCCTAATATTTGATGAAAAATGAATTTCCTTGAACTTTTACTGAATCCTCCTCAGGACCTAACTATTGGCGAGATTCTGGTGATTTCATTCATACTAGGTTTAATGCATGGGGCAACGCCTGACGAGCATACCTGGCCCATAACCTTCAGTTACGCTGTGGGGAAGTACAGTACCAAGGGAGGGATGAAGGCAGGTTTCCTGTTCTCTCTTGGCTTCACTGCTCAGAGAGCACTGTTGACGACTCTAGGATTCCTAGGATTGGCTGAAATCTACAACAGGTACAACCTCGATGGACCAGTATACATGATAGTGGGGATAGTAATGGCCATAGCCGGATCTTACATCCTGAAGGGGAGATATATTCACCTACCAATTGACAGGCTTCTGGGTAGTGAACATCACGATCCCATGGCCGAGAGGAACGAACTGAGGGACCCGCCCATTAAGATGACCATCGTCCACGGATTGATTGCAGGGTTTGGATTTGGAGCATATGCCTCCATCATCACCTTCGTGCTTGCACCCAGGATGCCAAGTATAATCTTTGCTCCCTTACCTGGGGTGATGTTCGGCTTGGGCACCATGACCATGCAGATAATCTTTGGGGCACTGTTTGCAAACCTGATGAAGGTGAAGAAGCTAACCGAGGAGGACATACGATACGTTGGTAGCAAAACCGCAGGCAGAGTCTTGTACTATGGAGGAGTCACGTTCTCACTGGTGGGCCTGCTCATCATCCTGTTCCCCAGCATTGATAACTGGGCATTATCCACAGGAGTCCCCATTCCTAACCTTGACGCCATAGATGTGGGGTTCCTTCTCGTTGTGACCGTTGTGGGAGTGCTGGGGGTGATCAGCATGATAATGAGCTACAGGGAAATGACCAGAACCAAGGGAAGGATTAGTAAGGAAACTAAAGCGTGACATTTTTACCACTTCAACCACTATCAGGTATGGAAAGTCTCAGATCTTTCCTCAAGGAGAGCCTAGACAAGTACGATATGCCCTTCCCCGTGGATAAGAAGGTGTGCTCAGGTTGGGCGAAGGACCTTCCCCATGGAGGAGAAACCATCATTTTCACATCCTGCATGTATCAGATTGAACCCGTGGTTCCCACCCTGAGTAAATTTTCTTCAATGACTGGGATTTTCACAGGAGCCCTCAAGGGTCTATCCTCCTTGGCCAAACTTGTAAAGCCATCCAAGGAGGAGATTGACAGGGCATACAAAATCCTGAACAACGTGGTGAATGCCCTGAGAAGGAGAGGAATCAATCCTGGTTACCTCTATGAGGACGAGCCATACAGTGGCGCCCTTCTCCTGGAGGCAGGCCTCCTAGAGGATTTCGCCAATCATGCCAGGAGAGTAGCGTCTATGCTGAGGGATAGGGGTGTGAAGAGGGTGATCACTGTGGATCCCCACACCCACAACGCATTGACTAGGTACGCGGAGTTTGTCCCCTTCGACGTGGAGGTTGTGAACTATCTCCAGCTTGTGGATGCGGAGAAGAAGATTGAGGGAGAGTTCACCATCCATGATTCATGCCTCTACTCTAGGTTCCTGGACCTGAGGGATAGGTACAGGGAGCTAATCTCTAAATCGGGAATTAAGCTAAACGAGGACTTTCTCGTGACAGGGAGGGAGACCTCAACTTGCTGTGGAGGCCCCATCGCACTGATTAACAGGGATCTGAGCGAGTCCATAGCAGAGAAGAGGGCTCAGGAGCTCAATAAGCTCTCCAACAAACTCTTGGTGGTGTGCCCCATCTGTTACATCACCCTATCGCCCCACTTCAGGGGAGAGGTGAAGGATATAGCTGAGGTGATATTATGACCTGGGAAATTGCGATCGAGAGGACAATAAGAAACAACGTCCCCAGGGTTTACAACGTTCTGGAGAAGTATCCCTACATCCTTGAGCTTGCAAGGGAGTTGAGGGAGGCAAAGTTGGAGGTTCTAAACAACCTCGAGTCCTACGTGGAACAAACAGTGGAGTCTGTGAAAAGAATTGGTGGAGTGCCACATGTGGTCGGAAACTCTGAGGAGGCTAGGGAAGTAGTCTCCAAGATAATTGGAGACAGAAAGAAGATTGTCATGGGCAAGTCAATGGTGGCCTTTGAGGTAGGATTGAGGGAACATCTCAAGAACATGGGAAAAGAGGTATGGGAGACTGACCTCGGAGAATTCCTAATTCAGCTAGCGAACGAGCCACCCTCCCACATTATAGCGCCTGCAGTTCACATGTCAAAGGAGAGGGCCGAGGAACTTGTCAGGGAAGCTCTGGGAGGGCTTCCCCCCAACTCCACCCACGAGCAGATAGTGGCCAGAGTGAGAGAGTTCCTGAGGGACAAGTTCGTCAATGCTGAGGTTGGAATAACCGGTGCCAACGCCATAGCGGCAGATACAGGTTCGATCATCCTTGTAGAAAATGAGGGAAACATTAGGTTTACCACTGTATCCCCTCCGCTTCACATTGCCGTGGCGGGTTTTGAAAAGATTGTACCCACTCTCCCCCACGCAATGATGGAGGCCATGGTTCAGGCAGCCTATGCAGGTCTATATCCACCAACATACGTTAACCTGACCTCAGGGCCCAGTTCCACTGGGGATATTGAGATGAAGAGAGTGAGCCCTGCTCACGGACCCAAGGAGTTCCACTTGGTCCTGGTTGATAACGGGAGAGTGAGGGCGTCAAAGGACCCTGACCTGAGGGAAGCCCTGCTCTGCATCAGGTGTGGGAGATGTCATCTTCACTGCCCAGTGTACAGAGCGATGGATGGAAAATGGGGCGTTCCTCCCTACTCAGGTCCCATGGGCTCCATGTGGTCTTACATCGTGTTTGGCGACCCAAAGCCCTCACTCCTCTGCACCCATTCAGGTGGATGTAAGGAGGTCTGCCCCATGAAAATAAACATCCCCAAGGTACTGGAGAAGATAAAGGCCAGGGCCTGGAGCTGACTTTTAAGCTTTCTCACCCATTCTTACCCATAGAAAAATCTCTTATTGTCACAACGCTATTAACTTGCATGAAAATCGAGAAATCCAAGATAGGAAACGCTTACTATTACCCCCTTTCCCAGCTCAAGGAAATGGGGTTTGATGTAGAGAAATATCCCTATTCCATAAAAATCCTCATAGAGAACGTCCTTAGGAACCTCGATGGCGAGAAGATCACGGAAGAGGACCTTGAGGTTATTGCCGGATGGAAAACCGGTAAGGACTTCGCGTTTTCTCCTACCAGGGTCATCATGCAGGACTACACTGGAGTTCCCCTGCTGGTAGACCTCGCAGCCATGAGATCAGAGTTACAGAGGAGAGGGAAGGATCCCTCCCGCGTCAATCCCAGACTACCCTCTGACCTGGTAATAGATCATTCTGTGCAGGTGGACTATTTTGGAACCGAGTATTCCCTGTCCCTTAACATGAGGAGGGAATTTGAGAGAAATGAGGAGAGGTATAAGTTCCTGAAGTGGGCCCAGGGAGCTTTCACCAACCTGAGGATAGTTCCCCCAGGTAATGGTATCATCCACCAGGTTAACCTGGAGTTCCTGAGCAAGGTTGTGGACCTCAGGGAACATAAAGGCGTTCTCACCGCGTTTCCCGAGATTGTGATCGGAACAGATTCCCACACAACCATGGCAGACGGTATTGGGGTACTGGCCTGGGGAGTGGGAGGTCTTGAGGCCGAGGCGGTCATGCTTGGGGAACCATACTACATGACGGTGCCCGAGGTTGTTGGTGTTAGACTCACGGGAGAAGTGAGAGAGGGAGTGACTCCAACCGACGTGGTGCTATACATTACCGAGACGCTTAGGAGAAAGGGAGTTGTTGGAAAGTTCGTGGAGTTCTTTGGCCCCGCCCTCTCCCATCTGTCTGTGCCAGATAGAGCCACCATAGGAAACATGGCCCCTGAATACGGTGCCACCGTGGGTTACTTCCCCATTGATGACCAAACTCTGAATTACCTCAGGGCGACTGATAGGGACGCAAAGATGGTGGGAGAATACGCTAAGGCTCAGGGCATCTTCTACGGAGTGGAACCCAAATACACCGATGTGGTGAACATTGACCTATCCGATGTGGAACCGTCTCTGGCCGGGCCTAGAAATCCCGATGAGAGGGTACCCCTAAGGAAAATGGCCGAGCTAAAGACGGGTAACAAGAAAGGAAAGAAGATAGCAGACGGTAGTGTGGTGCTGGCCTCAATCACCAGCTGTACCAACACCTCAAATCCAACGGTAATGCTGGGGGCCGGAATACTGGCTAGAAAGGCAGTCGCTATGGGTCTCAGGTCCATGAACTACGTCAAGACAAGCATGGCACCTGGGTCACCAATAGTGGTTAAGTACCTGAATGAGGCTGGGTTAACCCCCTACCTGGAGGCATTGGGTTTCCACGTTGTGGGATTTGGATGCACCACATGTATTGGGAATGCCGGTCCCCTACCCAGTGAGGTCGAGGAAGATCTGAAGCAGGGGATTGAGGGATATGCTGTCATCAGCGGAAACAGGAACTTTGAGGGTAGGATAAATCCCCTGCTTAAGGGAACATACCTGGCGTCTCCAATACTGGTGGTGGCATATGCGCTGGCTGGAAGGATCAACATTAACTTTGAGAACGAACCTCTGGGCATAGATCCTAACGGTAAACCGGTTTACCTAAAGGACGTATGGCCGAGCATGAAGGAAATATCATCTTATCTCACGCTGGCATTGAACCCCAAGTTCTACAGTGAACAGAAGGGAAGGATATTCGATGGCGATGAAAACTGGAAACAATTGCCTGTTGAAGGAGGCTTGACCTTTGCATGGGATCCAAAGTCCACGTACATAGTGGAACCTCCGTGGTTCAAGGAGAGCTCAGAATTCAAGGAAATTAGAAACGCCAGAATTCTAATGATGCTAGGTGACAAGGTAACCACGGATCACATCTCCCCAGCAGGTCCCATAGCCAAGGACTCGGATGCTGCAAAGTATCTTGAGGAGAGGGGAGCTAGGGAGCTCAACACCTATGGTGCAAGAAGAGGAAACCACGAGGTTATGCTGAGAGGTGGATTCGCGAATCCCAAGGTGAAGAACATTCTCGTAAATAGTGAGGGCGGGTTCACCGTTCATTATCCCGATGGCACTGTGGACACGGTATACAAGGTTGCTATGAGGTACAAGAGCGATGGAGTACCCCTGGTCATATTTGCAGGGAAGCAGTACGGAACTGGAAGCTCAAGGGATTGGGCAGCCAAGGTAACTGCGCTACTGGGAGTAAGGGCTGTGATAGCGGAGAGTTTCGAAAGGATCCACAGAAGTAACCTGGTGGCCATGGGCGTCATCCCGGTGGAAGCAGACTGGAAGTCTCTGAACCTGAAGGGAAATGAGATTGTAGACGTGGAGCTGGATGAAATGAAACCGCGAACCACTGTAACCATAAGGGTCAGAGGGGAAACCGAGAGAACATTGAAGGGAATGGCCAGAATTGATACAAGGACTGAGCTAGAATATGTAAGAGATGGTAACATACTGAACTACGTCTTCAAGAGAGTCATGCAGGACTAGGGCCTTAGGAGCTGTTCAGATGCCTCACTGCCCGCCTAGTTTCTGCGTCTGTAGTCTTGACATAAACCCACTCTTTCCAAGTATCTCAGAAGAGGAAAAAGTAAAAACGGAATATAACTTAAATAGAGTTGGCTTTACTGCTTCATTGGCAAAATTTTTACAGAGTTCTCATTTTCATCGAACACTACTCTAACTAGGTCCCCTTCCTTTATCTGAAACTTTTGTCTGATTCTAGCAGGTATGGTAACTTGATAGTTTCTGCTCACTTTAACTATATCTTCTACTGCCATTTTTATCCATATCCATTACTTACTCAGCGTTTATAATATTTTCTATATACTTTCGACGGAGATGACAGGCAGTATAAAAAAAATTTGGTGAAAAGTTCTATTTGAATCTTCATTAGATTTTCTTTATCTTGGGAGGTTCAAAGTCATTGAAAATCCAATTCAACACCAGGATTTTAAATGGGGGACCTTACACTTGTTTGGATACGCTTGATACTTGGAAGGGCCCTGGGCAAACAGTTGCTGGAGGCGGGAATAGACGACCTATACATCAAGGGACTGAGAAGACCTTTCCTGCAACATGTAGCCCTGAAGCTTGTCCTTTATGATTGGGGATTGAAGCGAGGGATTTACTATGGGAAAAAGATAGGTGAGGAGTATGGTATATCGTTCCTGAGTGGAAAGGGAATGGAGATGTCAACTGAGTCTCCCCATCCTCAGGGGGAGAAGTTCCCATTCCAGGCCCCCACTTTTCCGCTTTTCGTGATAGACCTGTCACTCTGGGACAGGCATTCTCAAGACGAAAAGAGGAAACTGGTGAACCAAATCCTGATGGTGATTTCAACCCTGAGAAAGTATCTCTGGGACTACAACCTGTCCCTCAACCACACCACGCAGGAATTTGAAGAGATGCTAAGGGATGTGGCCTTCTTCAACAAGGTTAGAAGAAACGCGGAGCCCGTAAATGCAATTGTCCTGGATCCATACGCGGAGAAGGAGGCGACAGAGGAAATTCTGAAGAGCGCGAGTACCTTCATACTGGGCGGAATTGTGGACGATTCTGGATGGAAATATGCAACTAGGGAGATGGCAGGAATTGCCGGATATCATCAGACGAGGGTGAAGATTACACTTCGTGGGTCCAGAGTTGGAGTGCCAGACAGGCTGAACAGAATAATCTCCATAGTGCTGAGGGTGAGGGAGGGGCAAAGTCTGGAGGATAGTATACTCGAAGAGCAGTCCAATGCCGACAAGTTCGCCCGTCTCCTCCGGGATACCACCTTGAACGGGGACCTGGAGGGAAATGCTCAATGGTTAAGGGCTGGGGAGAAACTCAAGGAGAGAGTGAAAAAGATCATCAGTCGAACTCGGCCTGGATCTTCTTCTTCCCTTCGATGAGGGACCTGGGAAAGGGAAAGTTCTTGACCTCCTCGAGAGTTATTCCCTTGGACTTAAGCTCTATCACTGCTTTCCTGAGGTCCTCCCTGTGAGTGGCGTATTTCACGGCATCCCTGATGGCGGTCAGGTCTGGATCCTGTGGCCTGAACCTCTCAGCACTTATCACATCCCATCTGTTTCCCTGTTGCCTGATGAAAACTACGTCCTGGAAATAGTCAGGGACCACGTGGTTAACCCCTGCAACGAAATATTCACGATATCTGTAAACTGAGAACATACAAACATCTTATAACCACGGTTAAAGAAATTTCTCCCATGAAGATAGACTACGTCATAAAGGCCATGGCTGAGCTCATAGATGATTACGAGACTGTCTATGTCGGTCTAAACTCCATTCCTGCCCTGCTTGGAGCTTTTCTGGCCAGAGATATGATGGATAAGGAGATAAGAATAATCGGAGTGGCAGAGGCTGATAACCCCAAAAGTATCCTCCTCTCGCCTTCCACGGGAGACCCCTTCTTCCTTGATGGAGCACCAGTGATGATCACTGCCGACTCCTTTGACCTAGCCCAGAAGGGAGAACTTGACGTCATGTTCCTAGGTCCCGCACAGATAGATCAAGAGACTAATGTGAACTTGTCTGCAATAGGAGACTACAGGAGACCATCGGTGAAACTTCCAGGAGGGGCAGCGACTGCATACCTGATGCCGCTGGCAAACAAGTTAATTCTGTGGAACCTGAAGCACTCCAAGAACACCCTAGTTAACAGGGTTGACTTCGTCACGGGAACTGCCAAGTATTCCAATAACAAGGTGTTCCTAGTGACCAATCTGGCGGTACTAAGGTTTGACAGGGAAAGAAAGAAGTGGATGGTTAAAGCAGTGATGCCGTGGGCCACGCCAGAGAACATAATCCAAAATACCGGCTTTCCCGTGGAGATAGAGTCCACTAGAATTGTTACGTTGTATTATGATGAAATAGAATACCTTGATATGCTTGATCCGAGCAATCTAAGAACTGCTCTGGAGTTTTAACTGGCTCAAGCTTCGCCCAACAATTTCATTATTGCCTCGTAATCGGCGTCGTACAGAGGATACATACTTGTGGGCTCTGCTCCGCGCGGGGCATGCACCACAGCATCCACGTAAATGGAATTTATTGTTGGCCTCCTTCCATAAAAGTAACTTTCGTCCACTATCTCCTCTGCCGTAATGATCACCGTCTTCGCTGCCTTGGCCTTGTACTCATCTTCATATAATGGTCCCAGGATTTCTGCGTTACCGTGCTCATCCGCCCTATTAACGTGAATTATCGCAACATCGGGGACAATGGCCTTAACCAAGAGAATCTCCTCTCCGGTGAACGGATCCTTTGAAACTTTCCAAGTTCCAACCTCTTCATGTATCTTAACTAGATCGCTACCTATAACTCCCTTAACAGGCATGAAGGGAAGACCGCTCGCTCCGGCCCTAATTCCGGCTATGAAGGCCCCACAGGTATCTTCGAGTAGTTCAATCTCCCCGTTCTCAACCTTTTTCCTGAAAGTGGGCAACATTCCGAACCATTCAAGGGTTGCCATGGCCACCCTGACCCTATTGACCACGTTATGTTTCAATAGTACCTCAAGGGCCACCCCTGGCTCCCTGTCAATAAACCCCAGTTCCTCGTATTCATACTCCACAAGGATATTCACGAACGCCATGGGATTCCTGTGAATGGAAATTCCGCTCATGGTAATGATATCCCCTATCCTCACAAGGGACATGGCCTTCTCAAGGGAAACTAGCTTGGACATAACGGAATGTTCGGTATTTATTGTAATTAACTTTTCTAGATGAGTGATGGAGGTTGAAACTACCTGATCTTTTTGCTCTCCACGATCCAGAACCCATCCTTCAGGGCAAGCGAAACAACGTTAAATTTCACGAGGAATTTCAGGGCCTCTGAGGGCTTTACACCCCCAAATAACTTATCCCTGAACACCAGAAAGAACCTACCACCCCTTCTCGTAACCCTATGAGACTCCCTGACCACATCATAATCTAGTATCTCGTAAGCAATTACGTTGTCAAAAACTTCATCGCGAAAGGGAAAGGGATGGACTCCATGTATCAAGTCCCCTAACCCGGAACCCGATAGGCAGGCCACATGATTCTCAGCACACCAACCCACTCCCAGAGTTTTACCTTTAACCACTATCTCTGGGAATTTTCCAGCCATCTGGTCAAATCTCACTATCCTGTCTCCGTTCACTATGACGGGATAAGCAGAGGACAGGAGGCCAATCTCGCCCCTCAACATATCACGACCCATAATCAGATCAGCATCTGGAAGAACTGACGACCTCCCCATACTGGCACTAACTTTTTCCACTGTTCCATCTACGGTTTCAATGTAAATGGCCCTCCACAAAGGTGCTATACTGTCCTTATCGTCCTTGAGAATGGCAAGCTTCACGGAGAAGGGATATGTTTCATCCAATAAATATTTTCGTCTAAACTAATTAGATGATCGTGTTCTTCAGTTCCTAGACGGAAACCAGTCCTACGAGAGTTAAGAAAGTTGCATTTCTTTCAATTCTGCAGATAGATCAGTTACGGAAACCATACCAACAATCTCGCCCTCGCTATTGGTCACGGGTAAATGTCTGATCTTCTTTTCAGCCATAAGCTTTGCAGCCTGTATTATATCAACTTCCTCGTTCACCGTTACCAAGTCACGCATAGTTGCTACTGTCCTTAACTCATCCATAGCTGAGGCGCCATTGGCTATAGCTCTTACTGCGTCCCTATCCGTGAATATCCCCTTAGGCTTCCCATTATCGGTTACAATAACCGATCCTACGCCCTTCTCCAGCATTAACTTGCAGGTTTCCTGAAGCGTGGTATTCGCTTCCACCTGAAATACGGGAGAACTCATTACATCTTTGACTCTCTTCATAGGTAATCATAGGTCCACAATGGAAATAAGCTTTGTTGAAGAGGATGACTCGATCCGTTTCCGTATATAACTTATTGTTCCCAGTAGGCTTTCAACTCTATCTTCTTGGGCTCACCGTATTGTAACACGTCATCGATTACCTGTTTAAGGTATTCCTCAGACTGCACTCCCCTTATGAGCCACTTCTCATTCACAAGAAGAGCTGGAACTCCCTTAATTCCCATTGCTTTAGCTTCTTCCTCGTCCTGTATCACCGCAAGCTTAGCCTCTTTGGACTTGAAATCCCGCTTAAACCTGTTTATATCGAGACCTATCTGCTCGGCTATTGAGATCAGGACTTGATCATCATTTACGTTTTCTCCTTCCATAAAGAATTTCTCCTGAGCCAGTGTGAAGTATTCCCAATGACCCTCATCCCCCCGTTGGAATTCAGCGGCCTTACAGGCCATGAGGGGTGGCATGGACCAGATGTGACCTATTTTACCCTTTTCAATTACTTTCTTGGGATCGTAATCGGGGAAGTACCTAGTCAGTATGGAGAACTCGCTCTTGAATAGTTCTCTCGCGTCCTCAGGAGTGGGTGCTGCGGCTATTAGGTCATCAAGGGATGATATTATCATGAATGCCTTATGCTTAACGTGAACGTCCTTATACTCCGAAACCACTTTCTTTAACCTCTTGTTGGTAACGTAGCAAAAAGGGCACAACACGTCATGAAAGAATGTTATCTGCATCAAGTTGCCTCTTTTACCCCTATTTGTCCACGCTTTTAAAACGATCGTACTAATCTAGAGAAAAAAACAAAAAATCAATTTAGATCTGAAGTCCTGCCAGGGAGGCCAATTCCTTGATTTTCTGGACATCCTCCATGATGTCCTTCAGCTCTCCTTGAAGTTCCTGCAACTGGGACATGCTGTTTATTATTTCCTCTAACTGCTTCCAGTAGTACTTCATGACAAGGTCTATCTGATACCTTTGCATCGTTATCATTCCCAGGAGGACGGCAAGCTTGGGCATGATGCCCTTGGAGACGAGGATCTTCTCGTGTTTGACTGAGATATCGTTCAAGTTGTCCAGTAGATCAAACAGATAGCCCCTGATCTCCTCAAGTTGCTTCTCTCCAGGCTTTACGAGTTCTTCCGCCATTATTTATCGAAAAAACTTAAATAAATAGGGCTTTAAGTCTTTCTCACTTTCCAAGTTACATCCACGTCGATACTTCTCATGAGGGTATCCTTAAGAGGACATCTCCGCATGGATAGCTCCATGACCTTCTCTATCCTTTCGTCATCAGAGTAAACCGTAAGATCGTACTTAACCTGTAGTAGCCCAGGGGGCACGTTGGGATCTCCCTGAAAACCCTTGGGATCCAGCATTCCCTCAATATAACCTTCGACTCCCTGAAGTTTAACCCCCATTTCCCTAGAGATGTAGTAGATGGTCAGTATCATACAGGAAAGCGCGGCCCCAAGCATTATCTCCTCCGGAGTAGGATCCTCCGATCCAATGAGACCTATCCTCAGCTCCACGTCCTTAACGCTCACCAGTGCAGTCTCTCCCTCCAGCTTAGCCTCAGCTGTGAAAGTGATCATGGTTTCACCTAATTGATCAACCCAAGGTCCCTGAATATAGCAGCCTCAGTTGCGAATCTCACGTAAAGTTTCGTTCGCTCCTGCTCTGAGAGGGTCCTTCCCAGTTGCCTCTCCATGTCATCTATCTGCTTGCTTATTACCACGCTTATGTTTGTCTCAATGGAAGGTTTGTTCACCTTGAACATAAGGTAGATATCCATGAGAAATTTGTACATTTCCTCGTCCATGTTAAGCAGATATTGACCCACCGCCGGGATTTGTTGGCCGTTAAAATCCACCATTCTTCCCTTAAAGTATGGCCTCCACGTCAGCATGTTGGACTTAACAAATTCCCAGGAGGGAGGAAATCCCCTGTACTCATCAACTGATGGAACGTTAACCACCTTGTACTCATTGCCATCTATCTCTATTATTGCCTCAACCTCTAGCTCAAGGTTTCCCACTTTCTCGATCAAAATTTCACTTGTAAGAGAGTAGACTTTCTCCCGTAAAGGTTTTTTCCTTTTGTCTGAAAATGATATCGGTGGAAAATATGCAAGCTCAGGTTTCAGATCCATGCGTGGAGGAGTGCTTCAAGCCAAAGGGAGAATGGAAATTCACGGATATATCGGAATGCCTTTCCAGATGTTCCTCGGTCAAAGTAACAAAGCCGTGATCCCATGAAAGTAAGGGAAGTAATGACTAGGGACCTGGTTAGGGTGGAGCCTGGAACCCCCTTAAGGGATGCAATAGCCCTTATGCTTGAGAGAAGGATAAGAAGGTTAGTCGTGGGGAAAAGTCAGGGTATAGTGACCATCAGGGATCTTGTGTACGGATGGATAGAAGGGGCTAGGGCTGTGGAGGACGTGATGAGCGGGGACCTCCTGATGATTTCCCCAGAGGCTGATACGAAACAGGCATGTAAAATAGTGACAGGAAAGGGTGTGGGGTCGCTCCTGGTGATAGAAAATGAGGATGTGGTTGGTATTGTCACGGAAAGGGACCTTCTCCGATCTCAGACTGTGAACGAAGAAGTTAAGGTGGGCGACGTAATGAAGGTAGATCCCCTGATCTCCGCCCCTGAGACCAAAGTGCTGGAGGTAATCAAGGCAATGAAGGAAAACTGGGAGAGGCACGCAGTAGTTGTGGAAGAGAGCCTTCCCGCTGGCGTCGTGTCAATACGTGATGTGGGCAGGGCTATCCTTGAGGGCAGGACCGGATCACCCGTCTCAGACATAATGAAGAGGCCAGTTTTCAGGACAACTCCAGACTCGTCCCTGGAGATTGCCAGAAAAATAATGGTCCAGGAAAACGTGGGATTTCTCCCAGTGGTGGACTCCAGAACCCTCCTTGGTAGCGTAGAGGAGAGGGAGATCCTAGCTGTAATTGCAATTTAACTCTATATTTTTATAATGTTCCAAAAATTATATAACTTCCTGAACTTCTGGCTTATTCAATATTTCCTGAAAAGCCTTCTTCAGGTCCTCAGCGCTGAACCCAAATATCACAGGTTTCAGTTCAGCAAACGCTTTATCTATAGCACTTGGTATATCGTTGACGTAAATTCCGCTAAGTCTGTCCTCGAGCTTCTCCAGAAAGTCCCTGGGGGACATAACGAAGAAGTCACCTGAGATGGAGACTTCCTGTAGCTTCTTCTCCACAAATTTCGCGGTAATCCTTACCAGTTTCCTAGCCTTGTAATCCAGGTGACATATGGCAACAGCTGAGGAGATCTTAACACATCTCTCCGTCCTCAGATCGGGGTGCCTCCTGTCCTTATAGTAAACCCATTCCTCGTTCCTCTTTTCGCTAGCCAGCTGTTCCCACCTCTCTATCTCTTCTGGCGTCAGCATAGAATCCTCGAACTTTATTCCAAGGTGATTTTCAAAGCTCTGCTTCAGTTTCTTATCGATCTCCTCCCTAGGCGGAACGTAACCCAGCTCACGCTCCAGAGAGGTTATCCATTCCGACATATCCTTCGCCATTTTATCCCTGAACTTTTCGGAGGGGACCTTGATACATTTGCTCATAAGGTCCGTGTCGGCTCTCATGAGTATGTTACCTGCTATGACCACGGCCTTACCGTGTGTCATTGCACCGTTCCCGCTGATCTTTCTGCCGTTAACCACTATATCCTGATCTCTCAATGAGGCGTTCAAACCGTAATCCTTGAGCACATCCACCACAGGGGTGAGGTACTTTTCATATAATGCCTTGGGGTCTGAGGGTGCCTCCTCCTGCCTCAACACAATGAAGTAGTCGTGCTCTCCCTGAGTTATAACAACCGTTCCTCCTCCCAGATCCCTTCTAACGACAGGTATCTTGTTCTTCAGGGTGAAATCAAGGTCTACCTCAAGCCAAACTTCCTGATGAACCCCAACGTTTACGAATGGTTCCTTAACTGAAAAAACCAGAAATGTGTTTTTTCCTCCCCTTGTAACATATTCAGCTACAGAAACGAATGACGTAACCATGTGATAGCCGTCCTGTGGAGGGAGGGAAATAAACCTCCACGACATTTCACAGCCTCTTGCAGGATATTTTCTCTGCTGCAACTAGCTCCTTTAATTTCTGAACTGCCTGAGCTCCCGTGTAGAGCTGTTTCAGCTCCTCTGGATTGGCCACCTTCATCCTGACTAGCCAGCCGTTTCCGTAGGGATCCCTGTTCACAAGAACGGGGCTCTTCTCCACCTCTCCATTCACGTCAACAATCTCACCAGAGACTGGGGCTGGGACTGGACCTGCCCACTTTCCGCTCTCCATGGTAGCCACAGGCTTTCCTTTCTCAACCTTGGTCCCCTTCTTCTTTATCCTGACCTTTACTACCTTACCTGCCATGGTCTGGGCTATGTCAGTTATGCCCACCAGAATGGTATCTGCAGATTCCTGCTTTGCCCACACGGTGTTTTTACCATCGATGTAATAGAGAAGGTTTTCCGGAATCTCACAATTCGATTCCACGACCATTTTATCACTGGTTTCCTAATTAGAGTATACTAAACTAAAAATCTTTCCAATAGAATAGATGAAATAAATGAAACGTGAGAAGAAGGGTTACGTAGTTCTTTTTGAATGTGAAGATGGAGTTGTGGAGACTCCAGGGAAGAGGTTTATGATAAGCAGTGGAACTTACGCCTACGTGGGGTCTTGCGGGATAAACTGTGTAAAAAGAATTGAAAGGCATCTGAGTGACAGCCTTGCGAGGAAAAGGTGGCACGTCGATTACCTGAAAAGCATATGCAAACCTCTAGCGGTAATTGTTCTCCCCCTACAAGAGGAGGAGCTGGCTAACCTCCTATCCAACCCTGTGAAGGGTTTTGGGTCATCCGACTGCAGAAAACATGAGGGACACCTGTTCAGGATAGAGGGGTCAAGCTTACTCAGCCTTATTGCACACTCCAAGATCTGAAACGTAAACAATATCCCTTCCCTCCAACTTGAAGGACTTTATTGTCAGCTTTACGCCCCTATCCAGGGCCTCCCAGAAAGCCTCAGAAAACGAGGGATCTGTGTCCTTGTTGGGAAGGAAACATGTTGCAGGTCTCATTACCAGGATCATTAGCATGGCATCGTGTCCCTCTTCCCTCAACTTGATTAATTCCCTAAGGTGCCTTTCTCCCCTTCTTGTGGGGGCGTCCGGAAACAGGGCAATCCCGTTCCTCACAAGTGAACAGCCCTTTACCTCCACCCACGTGTCGTTAAAGTGAAAGTCAAGCCTGCTGTGGCCAACCCTTACCTCGCTTTCCGCGTCAGGAGGAAGGAATCTTCTTGCGATGACAGGATGAAATCGGCTGTCAATTATGACCCACTCGCCATCCCAACCTGCTAGGACTGAACATGAGGTCTTAATCCCTCTGGTTTCCCTTACAAGTACCCTGTTACCAGGATATACTAGCTCCTTAAGTCTCCCTGGATCGTGAAGATGGCAGATTAATCTTGACTGCATCTTGACCATGAACCTGTTTGGCCTAGCCTCGACCCTTTCCTCCCAAATTCTTCCCTCCACCCTGACTACAGTGAACATTTTACCCTGTGCACCATCCTAGTACTGATGATGAGTTTGCCGAGTGTGGAATGATGACCTGAAAACTAAGGCTGAGCCAGATGCCTCACGAAACGCTTCATCCACTCCTTGGCCATGTTGTAGTCCTCTATGTAAATGTTCTCGTTAAAGGAATGGATGTTTGATCCCGGATGCTCGACCCCAACCCCGTCCGCTATCTGGTTATTTCCTAGAATCCTTGCAAAGGACTCCATGGGACCGGTACCGTAGCTGTTGGGGATAACCTCTGGTTCAATCCCGTACACCTCCTTAGCTGAGTCCATCAGGGATCTGGCAATCTTGCTGTTAATTGAGGTTCTGTAAGGTCTCACCTTACTCCATACCTTGATATCCACTCCCTTAAGATGAGTCTGAAGTATCTTCAGGATTTCCTCTGGGTCTTGGTCGGGGACAAGCCTGAAGTCCAGCTTTGCCATAGCGTAGGATGGAATAACGGTCTTGGAACCCTCACCTGTATACCCAGAGTAAAGGCCGGCGACGTTACATGTGGGTTCCTCAACTAGCTTCCTCTGGAAGTCCTCAGGGAGCTCCTGACCCAAGGCATCTTCCATGGACTTCTTGTTCCCCTTCAGGTACCTCCTCTCCTCTTCCGTGAGCCACCTAACCTTGTCGTAAAAACCGGGAAGGTTAACCTTGTCACCACTCTTCAGGGAGGAGAGGATTTTAATTAGTTCCCACGCTGGATTCTTTGCCACAGGGGCATACATGGAGTGGAGATCCTTTTGGGTTTTGACTGAAATCTCCACGTACAGCAGGCCCTTTACTCCCAGTACTATCTCTGGAGCACCACTGGATCCCTTTCCGGCCCCTTCCCAGAGAACGTAATCCGACCCTAGCAGATCCCGGTGATCGTTAAGGAAAGAGTCTATGTTGGGACTACCTATCTCCTCCTCCCCCTCATAGATGAACTTAACATTAATAGGTGGTTTTCCCATTTCCACCAATGCCTGCAGTCTTGCCATAAGGGAGCCCTTATCGTCTCCAACCCCACGTCCTATCAATTTCCCGTCCCTTATTACTGGATCAAAGGGGTCGCTGTTCCACTTGTCCAGGGGTTCAGCTGGTTGCACGTCGTAGTGGTTATAGATCAGTAGTGTCCTGTTGGCACCAACATTTATCTCCCCATAGACGTAGGGATTTCTTGACTTGTGCCTGATCAGTCTTGCCTCAATTCCGTGAGCTTCCATGTAATCCCTTATGAACCTGGCTCCCTCCTCTCCTTTTCCCTTAGCTGAAGTGGTGTCTATCCTCGCAAACTCGATTAGGTCCTGAATTGAGTTCATGTTTTTTAAATGACAGTTCCATTAAATAAGCCATGATAAAGTACGCCGAATACGTAAGGCACTCCATGACGGAGCCCCTTCTCCTCATTTACGTTTATAAGAAGGTTGAGGACGGGAAGGTTATCTCAACCTTCAGGGTGAACGTATACAAGAACATGGCTGTGGCAATATATGAGGATGATAAACTACAGGGTGGCGAGGTGGTTGACGTTTTCCCAGGAACCACGGAACATATACTCAGGGTTGTGGAGAAGTACTATCAGAAGGAGATCGATGACCTAGTGATTTTTGGAGAAAAGAGCTACGTTGATAATTTTCTGGACAAGGCAGAGGAGAGGCTTGGTTAGAGGGCCATTCTACCGAACTTAGTCCTCAGGAAGATACCCACCAGCAGGAAGAAGACTCCGAAGCCCAGTATCACGGGAACCACAGACCTCCATGGACCAAATCCGTTGAGATAGGCAGAGAGAATCAGGGTCATAATGAAGAATGCGACCAGTGGTGTAACAACTGCAAACCAGGTGAATGTATCCCATCTCTTTTCAGATGCCATAAAGGTATTTTTAGATAGTACGTTATAAAGTTTTAATACTATTTTCTTTCTAAAACAGCCTTAATTGCCTGGTAGAGCTCGCGGTCCTTCAGCTCAAGGGACTTCAGGGAAGGTGGCATTAATCCCTTACTCTTCACTCCCCTAATCACGGATCTGATCCACGTCTCGTACACTTTTCCTCCGCTCTTGTAATAGAACTCCTTCAATTTCTCTACCGCGTCGTCTTCGGGTAGCTTCTTCACGTTGACTAGATACCTTGAGCCCACGTAAAGGATAAACCTTTTCCTGCAGTCCGTTAGTCCCTTCTCCAGCACCTTGTCTATCCAGTCCATGGAGGTGCTTCTGGGTCTGGGAGGGAAGACCCCATCAACCTCGAAGAGGAACTGCCCCGTTTCGTCATAAACCCTGGAGATTCCCCCTTCGTACTCCGACTTTCCAGCGGGGCTTCCGTCTGGATAGTGTAACATACTGGTGAACTTAGCCTCCCTTGACAATCTGACTCTCTCCTCCAGTCATTTTGATCCTGATGGCACAGAAGGAACAGATCTCCCTATCACTGTTGGTAGGTTTTCCACAGATCTTACACTTCCCCAAGTTGAACTTTGGGAGATCCTCGAAGAAGGGCCTTATCTTGGTCTCGAAGTTTTCCACAAGCCTTGCCATGAAACCTGGTATCTCATCCTCAGCATTCTCTATTACTCTCCTGAGCTTGTCTGAGGTTGGGCCTCCAACCCTGGGATTATTGGGACAGGAATCCATAATGAAGGGAATGCCATTAACTAGGGCGTAAGTAGTGGTTTCCTTCTCAGAGACCAGGAAAAGCGGTTTTATCTTCCTTATATATCCGTTCTCTGCAGGAGAGACAGCCCTCAGTCTGGCCAAGTTGTGCAGATCGCCAGAGTGATAACCTGAAAGAACGAACACCGCCATATCGTTCAGGTTATGGCCAGTAGCCAGAACATCTGCCCCCAGCTCCTGGGCAACTTCCTCTAGTACGTATCTCTTGACGAGCCCGCAAGTGCTACATACTGGCCTCTTGATTCTTGCCTTCGCGTCGTCAATGGTAAACCCATACTGTTCCCTGAGGGAGACAACTCTATATTTGATCCCTAACTTCTCAAAGTTCTTCACAGCGAACTCTGTACTTAGAGACGAGTATCTAGTACCCCTGTCAATTCCCAGGTCTATATTCACCCCAACAACCTCGAATCCCATTTTTCCTGATAACTTGGTGAGCACGTGGAGCAGTGTTGTGCTGTCCTTACCTCCTGACACTGCGACCGCTACCTTCTCATTTTCATGTATCATCCCGTAATCCCTTATGATCTTCTCAACCCTGCCCTCTAACCACTCCGTAAAATGCGTGGAGCAAAGAGTGAGATTGACCGATGTTACTCTGATTATAGCCTTAGAGCCACACTTCTTGCAGTACACACGTATAAATGTTTTTAAAGGGATTATTAAATAGAGTGCGGAATGGAGATACTGGCCGAACTGCATCCCAAGCGTAAAATCGACAAGCTTAAGAAGGAGATATCCTCCCTGGAAGCTTTTGACGGCTTTGATATACCAGACGCACCTCTTGGAGAACCTTCAGTCATGCCCTTGGCTGTGGGCGTACTGGCCAGAGAGCAACTGAATGAAGGGAAAAGGATTATCCTGAACCAGAGGCTAGCAGACGTCAATGAATTATTCGTCAGGTCACTCTCCATAACTGCTCGACTCTTCAATTTTGATATAGCCTTCACAAAGGGAGACAAACCCAAGTTTGGGAAGGAAGTGGATCAGGTTTCAACTGATAGGGCAATAGAAATCTCTAGAAGTTATGGAGTTAAGTCTGGCGGAATGTTAAGCTTGAGGAAGAGCAGGGAAGAGATATTTTCCAGGCTGGATATGCCAGCGGATTTCTTTCTTGGACTCTATTTTGGCGGAGTGAGCTCCTTAGAAGGGTTACCCCTGGAGAAGATTATCCCCTATGTCATCATTAGAACAGAGAAGAACAGGGAAATCCTAAAGGCTCTACCCCAACCAGCATTTGACGCTGAAAGCGTTAATACCGTGATAGAGGAACTTTCGGGAATAGGAGTAAAAAGCGTGCTCTTATCTTCTCCTGGGGATCCGGACTCGCTTCAGAGAATGATAAAGAAAATCTAGCTTAGAACAGCTGGGTCCCGCAACTCATGCAATATCTAGCTGTACTGGGGTTAGGCGTCCCGCAGGATGGACAGTACTTCTGTTGAGGTTGTGAGTATTGGGGTTGTGAGTAGGGCTGATTGGGTTGTTGAGGTTGATATGGAGTTGGGGGATACGAAGGTTGATTTTGCGGATATTGATAGGGGTTTGGCTGAGAATAGGGCTGATACATGGGGTTCCCAGCTCCCTGAGACATAGAATACGCTAAGTTCTCCACTTCCTTAATGATATCTTTCTCGAGTTTCAGATCGTATAGCTCCTCAATGCCCTCCACCACAGCAAGCGGAGTGAATACAAGGGCCGCTATAACGTCCTCCGTTACGTCAGCCGCCTTTAGCCAGTCAGCTAGTCCTACATCCACGTTTAAAAATCCTTGACCGCCCATGAGTCTGACGGTAAAGGCCCTATCCGCACCGAAAATCGTTCTCAGGAAGCCAACCTTCTTAGCCTGAACTACATAGCTTGAGCCCATCCCTAGGACTTGCGTCTGATAATGCTTTTTTGATCTAAACCAGTTCTCCAGCTGATATGCTATCTGTTGAGGGTTTACGTAAACTCCCTGGATTGTCTTCTGCATTACCTATCTTAGGAATTTAGTCAAACTAAAAACTTTTTGATGATATTTCTTGGGTAGAGGAGGGACATTCAATGCAGAAAACTGGAGTGTTAGATCGTCTTTGTTAGCAAAAATACTTAATAGGTTAATTGTATCTACAATATTACCATGACATGGAAATGTACAGGATGTGGAACTGAGAACCCTGATGATGCCATGTACTGCACCACTTGCGGGCTAAAGAGACCAGATGAGTCAGTAGGGGCCCAATCGGCTCCACAGGAAACCGTTGAAAGTGCTGGTTCAGTTGCACAACCAACTGAACAACAGGAACAGGCGGTTCAACCAGTAAATCAACCCGTTGAAGCGCAGGCTCAAACACAGGAGCAACAAGCCCAACAGACTGAAGTACAGACCGTAACTACCGCTGAGAATCAGGCTCAAACTACCACAACATCTCAGCAGAGCGAGGTCACCGAAACGCCCACGCCCACCGCACAAGAAGGTAAATACTACATTCAGTTCATTGCAACTCCGGTCTCGGCTCTAAACAAGACTAAGGTTCCGCTGGATTTTGACGTTTTCGAAAATATTTCCCTGGGAAGAAGTCCTGAAAATGTCCTAATGATTCCAGATAGCGAGATTTCCAGAAGACATGCAATTCTGTCCAAGGAGGGTGATACGCTTTACATAGAGGATCTGAACAGCACCAATGGCACGTACATTTATGACGGAAAGGTATTTCAGGCTGTAAAGGGTAAGGCCCAACTTCCTAAAAACGCCGTTGTGAAGCTGGGCAATAATACCATTATCAAGATTGTGAGAGAATGAGCTCCTGGCCCCAAGAGAGGAGGGATAGTCTCCTCGAGCTTGTGAGAAAATCTAGAGAAGCTTTCTCCTCAATGAAACCTCTCTTGAGGGTTGGGGATAGGTCAAGAGTTGCTTTTGTTGGGGATACGCACGGGGCCTACATGGTTACGAAGTATGTTTTCGAGAATTTCTCAGACTACGACGCCATAGTCTTTCTAGGGGATTACGTTGATAGGGAGCCCTACGGACTGGAGAACCTAGAGATAATTCTCTCCCGTTTCCTAGAAAACAAGGGCAAGGTAATTGTCCTCAGGGGTAACCATGAGAGCCCGCTCACCAATGAATATTATGGATTTAGGGCGGAGGTAAGGGAGAAACTGGGAGATGAAAACTACAAGGAGTTCGTGGACCTCTTCTCCGAAATGCCCTACGCTGCCATAGTGAACGATTACCTTTGTGTTCATGGAGGGATAGCAAGGAACTTGAAGAGCCTACAACAGATAGAGGAGCTCAAGAAACCTGACATAATACCAGAGGACGAAATAGCCTTCGAGATTTTATGGAACGATCCCAGGGAGGAACTTGACGGTTTCGTCCCCAATATCCGGGGTGAAGGAACGTTCTTCTACGGGAAGGATGTGACTCTTGAATTCCTCAGGGAAAACTCACTTAAGGGGATAATCAGGGGGCACGAGGTGGCTGACGGCTTCAGGTCTGAGATAGATGAAAGGGTTATTACAGTGTTTTCCAGTAGATACCATAAGATGCGTGCAGGGATCTTACTTCAGGACCAAGGTAAGTTCAACATGGTTTACTTGGACGAGGAGTTCCTTCTGAATGGTGATAAATCATGACCCTATCCATGAAGGTGGAAGTTAGTCACAGGTATTCATTTAACAGCGATCTGAAAATGGCCTTTAAAATCTTACTAGTTCCAGAAAAGATCTCAACTGCAACAGGATTTCACTACATTGTTCTTTTGGATACCAGCGGATCCATGGATGGCCTTAAGATAGAGAGCGCCAAGAAGGGTGCTATAGAACTATTAAAGAGAATACCTCAGGGTAACAAGGTATCATTTATCACCTTTTCCAGCAGGGTTAACATTGTGAGGGAGTTCGCTGATCCTGAGGATCTCACGGCTGAGATTACTGGCTTATCCGCTGGAGGTCAAACTGCCTTCTTCACAGCTCTTCTCACTGCTTTCAATCTTCACAACAAGCACGGGATACCAAGTTATGTGATATTGCTAACGGATGGGAATCCCACAGACGACACTAACGTGGAGACATATAAGAGACTGGCTATACCAAACGGAGTCCAGACCATATCCTTCGGACTTGGGGACGATTATAACGAAACCATACTGAAGTCACTGGCTGACAGATCAGGTGGAGTCTTTTACCATGTAAATGATGCCATGGAGATCCCGGAGAAGCTTCCCAAGGCTGCTAAAACCAAGATAGCCGCAAAGAACGTGACGGTGGATATAGTTGCCGAGTCCAACGTGAAATTGCTCAATTATTCAGGCCCGCCGGTTCAGCTTAATGCTGTTGAGGGAGTTGTCAAGATACTTGGAGAGGCTGTAGTTCCGCCTAACTACAGTGGAAACTTCATGACGGTGAAGGCGAATTACGAGGAGCCAGTTGACGGAAGAAAGCAGGCTCTGTTAAGCGTGGTTACCATTAAGCCAGCAGATAGTCAAGCTACCTTCGTGAGTGGAGTAAATAAGGACGTTCTGCTGGAGTACGAGTACTTTAACAATCTCCAGAAGATATCCAGTGAGGTTCAGGCAGGAAACCTGGTGGAGGCAACCAGGACGCTCAAGAGGATGGAGGAGATAGCCGGTCAGACCAGGAAAATAGAGTTAATGGAAACTACACGAAGGCTGTCAGATAGTCTGGAGACCACGAAAAGGTCCGGTAACGCCACGGAGCAGACCAGAAAACTATCGAAGGAGGTCTCCAGTGAGGTCACAAGAAAGCTCAGGGGAGAGAGCTAACCATCAGAAAGTCTATGTCAATAATCTTAGCCTTAACTTTCTCTGAAACCTTCACGTTCTTCACAATTGCTGGTAATTTCTTGGCATGAATACCCCAATCATCCAAGAATTTCTGTAACTGAATCATGACTTCTTTACTGCTTTTGCCCAAGGCCGGTATATCGTGAAGAATTAAGATGCGCTCTGGATTGACTTTCCTACCTAGAATAACTAGCTCTCCTCTCATCCACTTATCAGATTTGAGGACTCTAGGTACTATGGTGAGGGTATTCATGTCGCTCAAACTTCCAAGTCTACCGTCACTTGAGGACGAGACTTCTATTTTGTAACCAGGCTGAATTCTTTTCCCCGGTAGAACTGATTCCCTGAGCAGAATAAGCTCCCTTAACGTCCTTCCATCCCAGTCCAGTGCAACTATCTTTGGCCTTTCTTCGCCGTATTCCGGAACCAACTGCCTTGTGGTTGTTAGATATTTCGTTTGGGGAGTTAGCAGAGAATTAATCCTCACTCCGAAAAGTCTCATGTGTACAAGTTATACAAAGAAGTTAATTTGTTAGTTATTAAATTTCACTTAAATCTGTCCAAAATATCAAGTGAGAAATTAAAATGCTTAAACATTACCATGAATCTCATTCAGGATAAGATTAACATAAGATAAAATGATGTGGGAGACACTTTACATTTACGATAACTATAATTATCTTTTGTCCTTAAATCATGAAAACTTTTTAGCACAAGGACAACTTAGAGATGTTCTAAAAGATTTAGAACGTTTAGATTTTTCAAGTGAATTTATTAACTCAGAAATTTACCTCAGCCTCATGTTTGATCAGTTAAGCGATCAACTGAAAAGGGCACTGGCTGACATTAATTACCAGCGTCCCACAAAGGTACAGGAAATAACCATCCCAGTATTCATGAATGGGGAGAGCGTAATAGTTCAGGCCAAAACTGGTTCAGGGAAGACGGCCTCTTATCTGATACCTGTGCTAGAGAGATATCACGATACGCTCATATTGGTTCCCACACGGGAGCTAGCGGAACAGGTCGCATACGAGGCCAAGAGGCTTGGAAAATACAAGAGGACCTCCGTAGGAGTTATCATAGGCGGAGTTGGCTATGACAGGCAAGAAAGGGAGTCCAATAGCGAGATCATAGTGGGAACTCCAGGGAGGATCCTTGATCTATGGGGTAGAGGAACGTTAGACCTTTCCAGGTTCAAGCTGGCCATTGTGGACGAGGTTGACAGAATGCTCGATATGGGGTTCATAGATGACGTTAGGATGATACTTTCTAAGACCAGCGCAGAGAACTTCGGCTTCTTCTCCGCTACTGTACCCCCAGAGGTAAAGGAACTGGCTGAGGAGTTCTCCCCTAAAGCAAGGTTCCTTAAGGTTGACGAATATAAACCGGTGGAGATAGACCACGAATTTTATCCGGTACGCGATAACTGGAACGAGAAGGTTACCAAGCTTCTCAAGGACGTGAACGGGAAGGCTATCGTTTTCACCAACACAAAGGCTAGGGCAGAGGCACTTTATGACAGAATCTCCGACAGAGTTAGCACGTCTCTTCTTCACGGTGACATGTCTCAAGGTTCAAGAAGGAGAAATCTCATGAACTTTAAGAGAGGTCAAAGCGATGTTCTCATTTCCACAGACTTAGCTGCTAGGGGGATAGATGTGATTGACGTTGAACAGGTGATCAACTTTGACCTGCCCAGGGACGTTGAAACCTATATTCATAGGGTTGGAAGGACAGGAAGAATGGGAAGGAAAGGGCGAGCAATATCATACTATACGAGAAGAGAGGAGGAAATGGTTCAAAGAATAAGAGGGGTTATCAAATCAACTATCATTTCTCAATAGATTCAAAATAAAGGATAAAATTTATTAACATGCGTTATTTTCATCTTTTTTCATTAAACTGTCTCGAACCCATGTTTAAGCCGTCTATCACGAGGAATAAACTTGCCTTCTATTGTAAGAGATATAATTTGTCATACAATAAGATTGACAATGATAGTTTCCCTTTAGATTATAAAATTTATAAGCGCGAGAACGCTGTAGTATCTGAGATATCGTATGAACAAATATTATTTGGCAATGGGAATCGCATTCTTGATTGATATAATAATATACTCTTTATTTCCGGTTTTTAATAATTCTCTTCCCTCGATAGGCGGATTAACGACGTTCTACTCTTACCAGATAATCCTTCTGATTGTGTCAACAATACTTTTTGCGGGAGTTGTACTTGCAGTGAAAGAGAACGGAGGTAGGTGAAGAGAATGGTATTTGGAAATATAGATGGAGTTACCCTTGGGGTATTCATTGTCCTATTTGCCATTTTTGCCTTCCTCGGTTTTTGGGCGTCCAGATGGAGGAGAGGGGATCTATCCAAAATTGATGAATGGGGGCTTGGAGGAAGGAGACTAGGCTGGTTACTGGTATGGTTCCTGATGGGAGCTGATCTGTTCACTGCCTATACCTTCATTGCTGTGCCTTCCAGCATGTTGGCTATAGGATCATTGTACTTCTTTGCTGTGCCATACGTGGCCTGGGGGTTTGCAGTTGCACTTTTGACCATGCCGAGATTATGGACAGTTTCCAGAAACAAGGGGTACGTCACTGCTTCCGATTTCGTTAAGGACAGGTTCGATAGCAGATGGCTCGCCATTGCAGTAGCTTTGACCGGGATAGTTGCTGAACTACCTTATATTGCATTGCAGATAGTTGGTATGCAGGCTGTACTTGCGTCTCTACTAGCAGGTCTAACTGGGGTGGTATCTAAGACCATATCAGACGTTGCCCTGATAATAGCATTCATCATCCTCGCCTCATTTACGTTCACCAGCGGATTGAGGGGAGCTGCAATTACTGGAGTCTTTAAGGATATTCTAATCTGGATTACAGTGCTTGCAGTAATAATTATTGTACCACTAAGTTACGGCGGGTTTGCCAGCGCGTTCCATAATGCAGCCACACAATCTGCTACTGTGAACCTGGCACTGAATCATGCTAAGGGACCCATAAACTACGGAGCCCTGTCGCCTAAACTGATCCCAGCGTATTTCTCGCTATCTCTAGGATCAGCACTTGCACTTTACCTCTACCCACACGCCATCAATGGTTCGCTTAGCTCCGAGGATAAGGGAAAGCTGAAGCTGGGTACTGCCCTATTACCGGTTTACGGTATTGGATTAGCCTTGCTAGCTCTTTTCGGCATCCTAGTGTACGCCGTGCCAAACGCCTTAAATGCGGTGATCAAGCTGGGCGCAGGTACCTTCGTGGTTCCTTCACTCATAGCATATACAATGCCTGACTGGTTTGTGGGATTAGCTTACCTTGCGATTTTCATTGGAGGACTTGTTCCAGCAGCAATCATGGCCATTGGTGTCGCTAACCTTCTAGTGAGGAATGTGATAAAGGAATTCAAATCCCTTGAACCTAAAACGGAGGCCACTCTGGCTAAGGTCGTTTCAACAGTGTTTAAGTTCGTGGCTTTAGGTTTCGTATTCGCTGTTCCTGCGACCTACGCAATCCAGCTCCAGCTACTCGGTGGAATCCTGGTAACCCAAACCCTGCCATCCGTGTTCTTAGGGCTCTATACCAGAAATCTAAATGGAAAGGCCACTCTAGTGGGATGGGCAGCGGGGATTCTATCAGCATTAGCACTAGTTATAGAGGCTAACGCTAAGTTCGGAGCAATCAAGACCAGCCTTTATGCAACTCCGCTGGGTCCACTTTACATAGCCATTCTAGCTCTGCTAATAAATCTCGCCGTAACACTGATAGGGTCTGGAATAGCCTACGGGATGGGATGGAGACCAACCCAGAAGATAAAGGAAGAGGAGATAACCAAGGAAATGTAAACTTAAAGGGAATCATTTATTTTTCTTACTTCCGTAACTCCTTTTTCCGTGAGTGAGTAATAGACCTCCTTCTTTATCAACCCCTTAACGCTTCTGGAGATGAGACCCTCTAATTCCATGGGTCTCAAAACACCAAGTAAGTCATCCTCATCTATTCTCAGCTCCCTCGCAATCCTCCCTAACTTCGCCTCCCCATGACTATATAGAAAGAGCAGGACCTGATCCCTGAAACTCATATATCCTTTTTATGTGAGGAAGTTAAATGCTAAAATTTAATGCTTAGATCCACTACCACCTTGAAGGGAGCTGGAGTCCGGACTTTAATAACAACCAAATAAACTTGTTCTGCTACTTTATCTAGTGGAGCTTAAAGTAGAGATTCCTGAGGACGTGATTTTTCCACCACTTCCAGAACTTTCCTTTATTTGTTCAGGAAGAATTACAGACTCCAAATGCTCAGGTCCCTCCATATTCCGCGATCAGGACTTCATAACCGCCACAGCTTCGGATCTCATTGCGTCCATGAGCATATCAGGGTTGATTAGGTCGAGACTGAGAGGGAGGAAAAGGGAAAGATGGCTCAACTACATGACCAAATACGGAATAGAGATTGAACCCAGAGAATTCACAGCTGTGCTGAAGACAGGCTCGCTGGTCACCATCTACGCGGATGGGCTTGACTTTGAGGATGTGGCGGGCAATACAATCTTCAAGGAGTTCAGGGTAACGGGGATGGGAAACATGTATAACGTGATCGAGAAGTTGACGGAGATCGAGCCCAGACTGATGATAGCTGAGACTAGGGGAAATTTATGGTACTTGGTGAGTGCCTTCAAGTTGATAAGCATGGACCAGGGTATAAGGAAGGTCTTGGAGAAGTTAATTAATGTCACCAGAGCTGACTGCGACGAAATAACACAGATTAAGAATGGAAGAATCTGCCTCAAGAGAACGAGTTAGTGTAATGGATTGGAGCAATGGGAGACGGTCAGGTATCATATCTTCAAAACGTACTGGAGCTATTTTGAAAAAGGTTTAAATGTGAAACTGGGCTAACTCATGTGATGGCTAAGGGGAAAAAGAAGAATAACGAGAAGGAGAGCAGACTCATTTACATACCTTTCATAGCACTGTTGCTGGTCATAGCCCTATTCATAGGACTTAGCTTCAGGCCCAGCGTATCAACATCTGCCCCAAGCGCATTCACCAACTTCGTTAAGGTTTCATCCACGGATTATGCCCCTAACGGAACAACCCAGGTGTATCTAATTAGCTGGTACGGTTGTCCCTACGGAGCTACCCTGTCGTGGCCCCTATACATTGCCCTGAGTAATTACGGAAATCTTACGGTTACGCCACATTACTCAGTAGCGGAGCCTGACATAGGAAATGGTGCACCTATTCCAGGACTTCTGTTTCAGGGGTTCACGCCTGACTCTAATGTTCAGTTTCACGCTATCTATATTTACAATCAATATCTTAATGCAACTCCCTCAGGAGAACCCGTCAACAACGGTGACAGAGTCCAAGTGGGACTGAACGAGCTGGGTAGCATGACCCCAAGCTGGGTTGTTAACCTTGTGGAACAGTATCAGCTTAACCAGACTCAGGTGGTTTACGACGGGCATCAGGTTCCCATAGCTCTGGGAAGCAGTGAGCCCCACCTGGTCACAACCCTGATAATATCAGGGCCAGGAGGTACGTGGATCATGCTGGGGTATCCCAAATCCTTACCGCCTGGGGAGCTGGTGAGCATTAGCACAAACTCAACCCAGCTTCTCAGTGAAATAGAGAGTGGCCACGTTCCATCTCAAATAGAGTCCACGGCACAGCAGATTCTACAGATTATACAGAAGGCCTCAGGATCTTGACGAAATCTGACTCTTTCTCCATCCTGAACTTCTTTATCCAACTCAAGTAGTCCAGTCTCTCTAGAGATGGAACCTTCTGATCCGTCAATACTATGAATTTCTCGGAATTTAGGCCATATTTCTCAACCAGGCTGTTTATGCTATCCACATTGTAAAGGATTGGTCCCACTTCAACCTCATGATACTGTGCCTGTCTCAGTAACTGAGAGAAGGTCTCATTACTGTTCCATGCCTCCATTATGGATATGTTACCCACAAGCTTGTTCCTGGGGTAGACGAAGAGAGGTAGTATCACTACGTCAGCACTGGGAGAAGTAGTAACCTTGGAGGATATCATGGACTTAATCACGGAGAAGAGCCTGATCATATAGGTTCTTCCAAGATCTGCATCATACTCCTTGTCCTTATCGTACTTCTCGTGAAAGTTCTTGTTTAACCAGATGAATGAATCCACTATCTCGCTTTCCCTCGACGATACGAAATCAAGTATCTGAACCGATGAAGCCTTCGCCAGTGCGGAGTTAGTATTCGCTGATTGTCCAGCTAGTGCTGGGGTAAGAAGTAAAACCTTTCTCCCTGAAATTTCATTTGCTATTTCCCCTATCTTGAACGCGTCCTGCTCCAGAGACGCCAGAGGATTGGCCGCTATTCCCACCTTCATCCCACCTTCCCTGGTCATGGAGTAAAAGGTAAACCTGAAATGATCAATTTCCTCAGCGGTTGGGTACCAAGTTTTGTAGGTCTTCATTCCCTCGTCCTTTATTTCGTTAACCTCCTCCAGTATTCTCTCAAAAGCCTCATGAGTATCCTTGAACTCATCGTCCAGCCTGCCATATGGGACAAAAATGGGTTCCCCGATCCTAGGGAAGAGATACCTGAAGCCGTATAGCCTGGCTACCTCAGGAATCCCTGAGTCAATCAGCGTCTTTATGGCTTTCTTCATCACGGGATTAAGATGGTCAATATGAAGGATGTTCTTCTCCTCCCTCTTCCTGAAAATTGACATAAACTAGATTAATGTTCATAGTTATAAAAGTCAGTGGCATGACATGAATTCCGACCAAGTGTACTTAGCACTGTTGGAGATATTCATTCTGGTGACGGTTGCTCAGGGGCTTAAGGTCGCCTCAAGTAAAGCTCGGGTTCCCCCGCTCATCATGGAGCTGTTGACCGGACTAATACTCAGCCCCTTCGCTCTGGGATCTTTTCTGAATACTATTACTGGTTATCAGATATTCACTATCAATTCATATCTCATCCTCTTCTCGGAGTTCTCCGTAATCCTTCTCATATTTGCCTCTGGACTTGAGCATGGATTTAAGTCACTCAGGACTTCGGGGACTCTCGCGTCCCTAGCTGCAACCTTTGGTGCAGTTTTGCCCTTTGTAGGAGTATTTTTGTACATGTCGAGATTCGTCTCGTTCAACGTAGCTATCTTGATGGGTGCTGCCAGTGCGGCTACCAGCTTGGCTGCTGTGGCCTCAATTATAGAGGGCGAAAAGCTTGAGAATGAGCGGTATGTGAAGATTACGTTATCTGCCGCCGCCATAGATGACGTTGTAGCTTTTATTATCCTTTCAGTCTCATTGGCAATAATAGATTCTGGAGGCCTAACATTTTTCGACGTCCTAAAAATAACCCTGACTGTGGTTATTTCCTGGATCATCATCTTCTTCGCCTCGGTCTTCATCATACCAAGGATAATATCCATTGTATCTGACTCCCTCGTTGTTGACGTCTCCCTACTGGTCCTGTTCGTCCTGGTCACCATCATGATCACCTTGGGGTTCTCACCCATAATAGCAGCCTTCATAGCGGGAGTTGCAATTGCTGAGAGTAGAAAGGCCGAGAGAATAAGAGGTATGGTAAAGACGATGATAGGAATATTCGGTTCGCTCTTTTTCATTAGCATAGGAGCCCAGACTGACGTATTCACGTTCATATCTCCCAGTGTTCTGATTCAGGGAACAATAATCACGCTAATAGCTGTGGCGTTAAAGTTCGCGGGAATATATCCCTTCGCATATCTTTACAACAGGGATGGGAAAAAGGCCCTCGCATCATCGCTTGGCATGATACCCCGGGGCGAGATGGGACTGGTTATCTCCTCCATTGCGTTCTCCAGTGGAATATTTGATCAGGTGGACCTCTCTGAAGTCATCTTAATGAGCCTTGCCACCACGGTTATAGGTGCGATCGCGTTCGAAAGGAGCACAAGAAGCATAATGAAGACCGAGGCCTGAAAATCAGATGTTGAAGACCGATCTCAAAAGCCTGAATAGCACCACAACAAAGATTGTGGTCATTATCCCGAACATTGTCAACCCGGTCACTACTTCCTGTCCTACTGAATAGGGGGAGAAGGAATATACCTGGTTGGAGTAAGGTGGCCATCCCACTATAAGTATAACTGAAAGAACACTATCGGCTCCCATCCAGCCCACGAAAAGAAGAAGTTTCATGGGAAATGAAAGAGAGTTAGACGAGCCCCCTGCTAACACACCTGCAAGTAAGAGGCTGAGATCGTTGATAATCCTATAAGTGGAAAATGTCCCAGCCAGTGCATAAAAGAAGGGAACGTGCCAGAGAACCACTAAAAATACTGCAGGAAGTACAAGCAGTGGCGAGTACTTTCTTCCCATGCTAAGTAGAAACCCACCTATGAATAGAGCGTAATGGGATGCCATGAAAAGTGGCTCGAATCTGAACTCCTCAAGTTCCGTAATAGGGTTCAGGGCAAACACAAGTAACAGAATCCCAGCGATAATCCTAGGCTTCAATAGATTCAAAGAAGAAAATCTCATAAATAACTTATTTTTGAAAAAACTTATAAATCTATTCTGGGGGAATTTCCTTGAAAACTAGGGAAATGTCTATGCCCTTCTTTTTGTTCCTATAACTTGACACCAGATATACTAGGAACCCTACCAGAAGCACCCCCACCACGAATACCAGTGTTGTTATGTTAACGGAACCTGAGGATGTGGTGAAGCCAAATAACGGGTTAGTGGCAGCTTCATAGGTGAGGAAGGCAAAGTACAGAGCTGAGATCACACCTGCTATTGAAATGCTCTTTGCCCTACTCTTTACGCCGTAAATTGCACCCGCCACGCTTGCCACCAGGAAGTAGAGGGAGCCCAGAATGGTTGCGCCGTACAGCGAGAGAGCGGCATTCAATGAGAACACAGGTACAAGAAGGAAGAGCAGGGTAATGGTCAGGTCCAGTGCGTGAGCGTAAACTGGTGAACCAAATCTGTTCACCTCCGCAAACTTCTCGGGGAGAATCCTGTCAAAGGAGAGAGCAAAGACATACCTAGAGAACACTATTATACCATACGCGAGGACAAAGAAGTTCCAAGCTATGGCTCCTATACCAATTATCCATTGCAGAGCTGAATTTCCAGCTAACGCTATGGCAACTGTCCAGAAATTATAGATGAAGTAAGGATAGGCTGCAAAGTTGAAAGAATATCCTGCCACTAGATCCATTTCAAGGAAACCGCCCGTCACCAGGATAGCCGTCAGGAGAAGGGCAAACAGAAGGTTGAACTTGGCCACCCTTTCACTCTGCTTGAATTCTGCGGAAACCGCAGGTCCTGCCTGCATCCACGGATAAGTATACAGGGCGAACAAGGGTAACAGCAATACCGTTGAGAGGAGGCTAAAGTTGGTGGGGAATGGGGTATGGGGGGATGATTGGTAAACGTTAACTAAACTCGAATTGATGGAGTTGAGAAATGGTACTATCGCTGTTCCAAATCTGCCTACCGAGGCACCTATTACTATCATGGCAATGACAAGAGTTGAAAGTGAAAGTATTCCGAGGCCCGTTACTATGGAGTAACCCCACCTCGACCTGAATATATTGAGTAGGATGACAATGATAAAGAAGGCTGCTGCTATCCCGTAGAATAGGGCCTTCTGCTCAAGGGTTAATCCGCCATTGTAGGGGTTGACAAAAACGTTATTTGAAAGGGAAACTAAGCTCGGGGAGTTATCTACGCTCCCTATAGTGTACAGGACAGCGTTGATGCTGGACGCCGAGAAGAACGCGACCAATGCGAAATAAGCTACGGACTCTAACATGAGCGCTATGGCCATGGTAGACCCAACTGCTCCATTCAGGTTCCTGCTTATCCAGACGTAATCGCCCCCTGTTCTTCCCATCTTCCTTGTCATATACGTATAAACCAGGAGCTGAGGAAATGCGAAAATGAGACCAATTATGGACGCTAACCAGAGCACTCCTCCAGGATAGTTATTGATATAGGGCGAAATGGACTCAAAGAGTGTAACGCCAGCGGACATGTTGCCAATATTCAGCATCACCGCATCGAGCAGATTAACCTGCTTGAGGAGACCTGAACTTTCCCTTATAAAGACGTTTCTTTTACTACTCACGATTCTCTGTTGGTCACTCGGTTTAAATTTTTTACTCAGTTAAGTATAACTCACGAAATTAATCTTGCCCAAAATTTACATGACTAAGTAAATGGAAGGGAAGTGCAGAATGAAGTTGCGATAGAAGGGCCATGTAAAGAAGCGCTGACCCTGCCAGGATGGCCAGTCCATTCACGAAGATGCTATCGTAGGGAAAGTGAGCCAGGGCGAACCTGGTCCACCTCCTCCCCTGCCTTACGTAAATACCCCTCTCAGTGAAGAGGTCCAGCAGGAGGTGGGAGGGACCGGCCACGAGGCCCAGGAGGACCAGAACAACGTAGCCCTCGAGAAGCGCCAGGGGAACTGCAGGGATAAGACCCCAAGGAAGGCTCCTGAAGAGGGTGTGCGTCCTCGGGGTCCTGCGTATGTAACCTCCCCTGACCTCGTGACCGAGCCTGTCAATTAGGGTGTTGGAGATCCAGGAGATGATGAAGGAGAGTGTGAGGGCAGTGTAGAAACCCAGGAAGGGGGATGAGATCGCGGTGAGCAGGCCTGTGGTGAACACGTAGTGGGTAACTAACTTCATCCTGCTTAACATCACGCGAAGATATTTATGTATAACATTCAGGAAATATGATTTGGATTCGAGATGTATATCAATATACAGTTTTATCACTGGAATCTTTAATATACTGATACAATATATCATGAAATTTTGAAATAAGAAAGGGAATGAAATAGTTATATCTGCTAACCAACTGAAAGGAAAGATTTTTTAGGTCACTCCTATATAAAAACGATTATGACCTTTTGGCTAGTACCAATCCAGGAAGATATGTGGGATAATATTCAGTATGATGGAGTATATGGATATAAAACGAATCTTAGTAAATATATAAAGAAAGGTGATAACATTATTTTTTACGTCAGCAAGTATTATGCCACAAGGTACGGGGGAAAGATAGTGGGCATTGGGAGAGTTGTCTCCGACTGGTACTATGATGAGACTCCCCTTTATCCTGAGGAGAAGGTCAGAAACAGAGCGGTCTTTCCCCACAGGGTGAAGGTGGAGGTGTGGATCACCGGTGCATGTGATGTAAAGAGCTTGATAGGGAAGGTAAAGTTCGTGGAGGACGTGGTGCAGTTGCCCAAGTACCTGAGGAATGCGCCCGCCAATCTGGGAAGGCCCATCCTTGATTCGGATGCCAAGGTAATGGAGGAGTGTTTGAGACAAACTATGTATGACTGAAACACTCCCTCACCTTTTCAAGGAGTTCGTCATTATCCACTCCCAGAATTCTCGCACTACTGGACCTCAAACTTGAAAGGTCTCTCTCCAGCTTCTCCAGGTCCTCCTCGGATCCAAAGAAATCCCCAGTAACTTCTACCCTACCCTCCACAACCCTGAGGATGATGGTCTTTCCAGCCCTGGACCGGAATATCTTTTCGCAGATCATACTACCTCACAAAGGTCCACTTCTCGTTGGTATATTTGTAACTGAGTTGTTTCGAGAGTTCAATTTCCAGGGTTGTTAGTTCCCCTTCTTCGGCCCTAAATACCGAGACAAACCCTGACAACAGAGCCTTGAGCGCCTCTTCCCTGGAGACCTTCCTGCCCAGAAGGAGGGAAAGATTTGAAACCCTCGAGGAGGGAGTGCCCCTAACTAGCTCCTTTGGTTTGGGAACCCTAATGAGAGACATCAGGGAAAGATCTGTTGCATACATGAACGTGCCGTGGACGAGAACAGCGTTGCCCTTCTGAGCCCCAGCCATTCCAACTACCTTCTTGTCCCTGACCACAACGTCATTAATGGGCACAAACTCTCCCTCTAAGCCCAGCTCCCTTAAAGCTAGGACCATGGCCTCTCCTATCCTCCTGTACACACTCATCATATCCTGTGACCTGACGGCCACGCTCCACGTGATCTCTCCAAACTCATCGTGGAGAGCTGGACCCCCTCCAGTGAAACGTCGAATCAGTGGCACTCCCTTCTCCTTAAGTAGTTCCAGGTTAACCCAGTCATTAACTGAGAGAAACCTTCCTATGGTCAGGGTGGTGGGCGAGAAATTCCAGAACCTAACAATCTCGTCCACAATTCCCTGGTTCAGGAGATGCAGGGTTACCTCGTCCAGGGCCATCTGCCTCTCTCCTGGAGCTCCTGCCTCTATCACGAGTCTCATACCCTGAAGGCCTCCAGATACTTCTCGGGTAAACTGCAACACGCATCGTATATTGTAAGGTTAAATTCCCTCACGACCTTGTGATGGGGATTGGCTATCCTCTGAACAAGCCCCCTCTCCAACACAGTCCTGTCCAGTTCCTCCTTTATGGAGTAGGGTCTCATGCAACCCATACTGGTCCTGCCCCCCATAAGACGGGATCCGTACTCTATTAAAGGAATTATCTTCTTCGCATCCACCTTCACCGCATGAGATGGAGTACCGGGAGTGGGTATCATGACTAAAAAGTTCATGAGATAGGGTTTCAAAGTGGAGACCAGTTCTATCTCCTGCTTTAGATCCTCCTCTGAATCTCTAGGGATTCCCAGCATAAGATGTGGAACAATGTACTCAGGACCGCGCTCTATGAATTCCTCCAGCGTTCTAACGTAGGCCTCTCTTTCCACCTTAATTCCCTTAGCCTGATAAGCGCCTGGAGAGTAGGCAAACTCAAAATCAACAATATCTATCACACCTCTCATTTCTTCAATGGTCTGCCTACTCTGTAATCCGGGATGAAGGTTAAAGACCACGTCCAGTTCCCTCTTAAGTTTCCTCATAACAGGAAGGAATGAGGTGACCGGAAGCTTTCCTTCCCTATCAAATCCTCCACTGACCAGGAAGCCTCTTACCCCACCTGAATAGAGCTTCCTAACGGTTTTCTCAAAGACTTCAGGGGACATTGCCCCTTCCATGGAGGAGATATATTTACTACCGCAGTAAAAACAGTTGAGAGAGCACTGTCCTCCAGTGACGCTAATTGTTGTGAACTTAGATTTTGAGATGAACCCGCCTATCATTCCTTTCTCACCATAATGGGAACATTGTATAGTTTCCCTCTGGGATCCTCGTTATAGAATGGCCTGTCACATGATGGACACCCGGAGGTGAGGTAGGACAGATTCCCGCCATCAAATCCGTGGGATAGGGAGAACCTGATCCTCTGAATCCTTCTGTAGTCCTCTAACCTGGGTGAGGATCTGGATTCCATGGGCGTTCCCTTAACTGGAGTGAAGGCGAAAAGGGCCACCTCTGCTCCCATGGAGTAGAGTTCCTTCATAAGGGAGATGAACTCCTCCTCGTTTTCCCCAAGACCGTAAACTAGATGAACGAAAACCCTTCCCTTTCCAATCACTTCCAGGGACCTCCTCACGAAATCCAGATAATCGCTGAACTTGCCAGGCTTGCCTGCATTCTCCCAGTTTCCCTCAGTGGTGTCCATCCCAACTCCCAGGTAGTCAACCCCTTTCTCCTTCAGTAACTTCAGGTGCTCCGTCGAAATGGGTACTGTAGTTACTGATTTCCTTGTCTTGATTTCGCTCACTATTTTGAGCGTCTCTTCCTGAAAACCAGGCTTAACTACTGTCTGTAAACAGAACCTCTTGAACGTGGAAAGCATATCTTTCACTTCATCCAGTGAAACGTTATACCACTTTACCCTGGACAGGTAGTTCTTGTCCGCGTTATTATGCAGGGATTGGGAACAAAATCTGCACTGGTTTGTACACCCACCCTTCATCAAGGCATAGGCTGTCTCACTGTAACGAATACCCTTCTTAATAGCATAATATGTTCCGGCAGAAAGCAGAACTTCCACGATTCATTCTGACCCCCGAGAGATAATAAATTTCCACCCTCTTGGTTTTATGTACCGCGTCCCATTTACAATCACGAGACCTGTAAGATATTATCATGATGAATATTAAGATCTTAAAACTGTTATTAATATACAGCAGAAATGGTTTAAATCGCGGTGGAAGAGATATCACATGATAATACAATGAAAGTTGTAGTGCTAGGAGGAGGGTTTGCCGGTTTATCAGCCTTAAACTTTTACAGGGATGCCCTAGTAATAGACTCCAAGGAATACTTTCTGCTGACTCACAGACTGGTGGATGTGATTGAAACAGGTAATCCTTCCCTTGCCACAATACCCTATCCCAAGGATATAGTTAAGGCAAACGTGCTAGGTGTGGACTTCAAGGGTAAAGTTGTCAGAACAACTGAGGGAAATTTCAGCTACGATAAATTGATAATTTCCTTAGGTTATGAACAGGATACCTCCAAGGTAAAGGGAAACGTTCAGAAGCTGGAGAACCTAGAGGATGCGCTCACCATAAGGGCCAAACTACCCCATACCAAGAGTGTTGCAATTCTTGGAGGAGGTAATCTTGGAGTGGAGCTGGCGGGGATTTTACGGGAAATGGGTAAGGAAGTTTACCTCATTGAGCTACAGGACAGGCTCCTTTCCTTTATGAGCAAAGAAGCGTCACACTATGCTGAGAAAAAGCTCAGGGAAATGGGTGTTAACCTTCTCCTTGGAACAAAGGTGGAAGAAGTGAGTCCTGAGGGGATAAGCACGAGCAGGGACATGGTGAAGGTGGACATGGCCATTATGGCTGCAGGCCTTCGCGGTCCGAAATTGATTGAGGATCTGGGGCTCAGCAATAGGAATGGAAGAATGCTTGTTAACGAGTATCTACAGTCTGTGGACTACGAGGATGTTTTTGGCGCTGGAGATTGCATGACTACCAAGTCTTTCGTACCCATGTCTGCGCAGGTTGCTGTTCAGTCAGGGAGGACAGCAATAGAGAATGCTCTTGGCCACAACGTCAAGTTCACTTACAAACAGGCTGGAATAGTTCTGCGAATAGGTTCAGAATATTTTGGTGATTTAATGGGTAGATTCGTTAGGGGGTCCATGGCAGAACTTGCTAAGAGAGTTGGTATATACAGGGCTATAAAGATGGTTGAATCCCTTTAGGTTCTCCTTGATGCGACTACGAGAAAATTATCTTCATCTTGAGTTATCGTGTAGCTCATCCCGTTCTTAACGAGAAGGGGAATTATATCCCTCTCCAGCACTGTTCTATCATCCGTGATTATCCTAATCTTAGTTCCTGGTTCCAACTTCTTGAGGGCTGAGTAAAGGGTCAGCTGGGGGACGGAACAACATAGCCCCGTCAGATCAAGCTCCATGAGTAATATTATGGAACTCTAGGTATTAAACAAGCTTATGTTTATCGAGATAGGTCATTGCCTCAATAAGATTTCTCACCTTTTCCACTCTCATATCGTCATAGAATCCAAACCTGTCCAGAAGAAGGGATTCAATCCCTGCCCTCTTTGCCCCAACATAATCCAGTTCATATATGTCTCCTATGTGTATAGCTGGTTGTTCAGCATACTCTAGCGCATATCGGAAAATTCTCGGATGAGGCTTAACCACGCCCACATCGCACGAGGCTATAACTGCCTTGACGTACTTTCTTATACCTAGGGAATCTATCACGTCGTGCATTCTCCTCGTGGCGTTGGTTATCAGAACTACATCAACTTCCTTGGAGTTAAGGTACTCAAGGAATTCCTTAGCGTCCTCGTATAGAAAATAATCCTGGCTTGGGGTGTAATCTCCACCCAATTGCTCAAGGATCTCCCTTGATGGAAATATGTTGAGCTCGTACAGAAGTTCTCCCACGTCTACAGGGTTCAGTCCTAACTGGTTGGGGAAATTGGTCTTTCCCATAACCTTTGATAAGGCCCTGAACACTCCCTTGGCTGACACATTATAACCAGCTTTTCTTAGTCTAACAATTAGTTTTTCAAAGGACATAGGCCTGAATCCAACTAGGGTCTCTCCCACGTCAAGGAAAACTGATCTGAATTCCATAAAATATATAAAAAGAAGAAAGTTTTAAAAATAACCTCTTTAAACTATATAGGCTATATATCTTTATTTAGTTTCTTGAGACTGTTCTAGAACAACGGAATCCTGGGAAACCTCTTCAAGACTCTTGAGCTTAGGTTCCTTGATAGCTATCAAGGTCAGCACTGCCCCCACCACGCTTATCACTGCTAGCATTTCCAGGATTCCCTTTATTCCTAGAGAGGAGAGCAGAGCAGGGAAGTAAAAGGTAGTAATGGCTGCGCCAGTCTTACCGGCTGCCGCTGAGATTCCGTGTCCTGTCGTCCTGTAACTGGTTGGGTACACCTCTGATGGAATAACGAAGGTAGTAGTGTTAGGACCAAAGTCTATGAAGAAGTATGATAGGGCATACAGCGCAAACGCCTGTGCAGAAGGAATCAAGAATCCTTCTAGTTTAGCTCCCTTGGCCACTGCAAGCAAGGAAACTACTCCGTAAAGCACCGCCATCATCATGAAGCCCAAGGTCTGTATTGGCTTTCTTCCAAGCTTGTCCATTAGGGCCACTGCGGTGAAGTACCCAAAGAACCCAACCATGAAGGGAATTCCTGCGTATACAATCTCCTGACCCACTGACGCCGGTTTACCCAACACTGAGGAAACTATGGGACCTGAATAGATACCTGTACCGTAGAATGCTATGTCCAAGATGAACCATGTTCCAGCTGTTCCAAGCAATAACAACCAGTACTTGGAGAAGAACTCGGATACGCTCTTTCTCTGTATCCTAATCCTTTTCGCTTCGGTCTTGGAAGTCTCCTTGGCCACAAATTCAACAGATTTTTCCACGTTATTTACGTCGCCTTTTAAAGCGGAATATCTGGGTGTCTCGGGAACTTTCCTTCTCAAGTATATCACTGTTGCTGCGGGAATTGCTCCCACAAAGGCCATCACTCTCCAGGCCATGTCTGGAGGAAGAGTGAAAGCGGAAATTGCTCCCACTGCCACAGCAACTAAACTTCCAATTCCCTGATTTGCGAAAACCAAGGCCACAAGTTTTCCCCTATCCTTAACGTTGGCATATTCGCTCATTATGGTAGCGGAGATGGGGTAATCTCCTCCTATACCAATTCCCATTATAGACCTGAAGATGATGAGCCAAAGAACGTTAGGTGAGAACGCGGATAAAGCTGCACCTGCAGTGAGAAGGGACGCCTCCACTCCATATACGGTCTTTCTACCAATAAGATCACCTAGCACACCAAAGATCAATTGTCCAATTATGGCAGTAAAGATTGCAGATGAGGCCAAGAGACCCTCATATAAAGGCGTCAAGGTAAAACCAGGCAAATGATACGCATTGAAGATATCAAGGATGGCACCTATTATGAAAAGATCGTAGGCATCAGTAAAGAAGCCCATGCCTGAGGTGTACCAGATCTTGATGTGATTAAAGTTCAGTTTTACATTGTCCAACGATTTAAAGGGTTCCATATCCTTTCTGAGCTACTCTAACCTTGGAAACCTTATATAAATGACCCATATATTTTATGTAATCTATTTAGTTCTATATAGTCTACATAGTCAAGGTTTCACGGTCTAGGTTTAACTGAGTTACATTTTAATTTAATGACGCCTTCTCGATCTCATGGATGTAGGAGTATTTCTAGCTGCGTTGGCCATGGGGACCCTGGAGCTATCTGAAGCGGGGGCAGTGTCGGCGATATATGCTGGAGCATACAAATCATGGATTCCCTACATTTACGGAGCTTTGGGCGTGTTGGTGGTTCTATTACCCACGTTCACGTTGGGAAGGTTCATAGAGTTGCTTCCAATTCAGTATGTTCTGATAGTGGGCGCAATAATATTGGCCTATTTTGGGTACAGGCTCATAAGGAGTGCCAGAAGATCCTTTAAGGGTATTCGTAAACATCACGGGGAAGAAAAGGAAGGAATGGGCGTGGTTCTGGTTGTGGCAATCACTGAGGCTCTGGAGGATGCGCTAGTGGCCTTGGCTTTAATACCGCAGAGCTACTCCTCAACTCTCTTGGGAACGGGGATATCTGCAGTGCTGGTTCTAGGACTAACGGCATTGCTCAAGAATCAGATTGCAAGAATCAGGCTTCCTCACCTCAAGTTTGTTTTATCATCATTGCTCTTTTCACTCGCTTCTCTGTGGATACTTGAGGTTACCCTAGACGTGACGGAATTCATCGTACTTCCCCTGTTTCTCCTGTACCTAGGAGTGAACTACTTGATCATCAAGATCTGACATGCTCCCGGCCTAACAATCCCTACCTCTAATTTTTAATTTATGTAATGGAAGACTGAATAAATGAGGCTAAACAGGGCTTTCTACGATCTGGTAGGTGCTTCGGTGCTTTGGGGAACGATCGGAATAGCGGTACAGGAAGCTTACAGAGTAGGGGCAAATTCCTTTGGGATTGTCCTGTTCAGAACGCTCTTTTCGTGCCTGATATTGCTCTATGGGGGAAACAGGAAAATCCTGCTCAGATGGGAATCTGCCGTAATGGGTATTATAACAGGAGCCTTCTACGAAATCTATGCTTTCACGATAATTCTAGACGGTGCACCGCTGTCATCATTTCTTCTCTATACCGCTCCCCTCTTCGTTATACTGTTCTCCTTCGTGCTGTTTAGGGAAGAATTAAGCCTTAGAAAAGTAATGGGCTCCGTCATCGTCATAGTTGCGCTCTACCTTGACTATCTAGGCACCCCCACACCCGTGGAGTTGATATGGGGGATCCTCTCAGGGATGTCCTATGCGGCGTTAATCTCATTCTCCAAGTTTCTTCAGCTACGAGGTTTCTCAGGTTGGGACGTTCTCAGTGCACAATCGGTCTGGTCACTTCCCCTCTCTCTCGTGGTAATCTTACCCTTTTCGAGATCCGTCTCCCTGGGATCAGTGGCTGGTGGACTCTACATGGCGGTCCTTGGCACCATAATCCCTTATTACCTCTTTTATAGGGGAATCAAGATTATGGATTCCGCAATTGCCACAGTGATATCTGCGCTGGAACCTGTGGTAACAACACTGCTGGCCTATCCTCTTCTGGGACAGATTCTCACGCCTTTACAGATATTGAGCGCAACTCTTATCCTAGCAAGTTCCATTTGGCTTAGCGTATCGAGATGATACCTTAGTGCTTAGGTCCTCTTTTTTAAAACATGTTCGGGTATTATTTCCCAATGAAGAGTGTCATAGAACCCTGGGGAGTTTACATCCCTTTCATTTACGGTGCAATAGCTTACTGGGCCTTGGGAGCATTACAGATAGTTATAGGAGGGAATCTTCACCCACTCTTCATGATGAGTGGGGCCTATCTCTTTTACGTGGGAATGATGTTTAGGCTTTTCGCGCCCGCGAGGAAATATATGGTGGGGCACTTAGTCACGCTGGTACTCTTGCTCTCCCTGATCCCTGTTCTCATTGGAGCTGGAATGGGGGTAGCATTCATGATAATGATGTGGGCCATAGGGGATGTGATGAATTACGGGTCCAAGTTTCCCATTAACTATCTGGTTTTGGTTTCCTCTCTAGCTGGGACTGTATCCTGGTACGTGTTCAGTTTCTTTCACGATTTTTACGTCCTTGAGGTTCCACTCCTGCTTTACGTCCTGGGGGTTAACGTGGGTATTTTCTCTGCCACTCTTGGCGCTAGACCATTGTTGGGCAAGAAACAAATTCCTTTACTCCTAACAATTCTAGCAAGTTACTTCTTTCCTTCACTGATAAATCTCATCACGGTTGTATATCCCTTTCTTCTCATTAGAGGAAGGACTTTAAGGGTGGGAATAAATCTAACTACTCTATCTGCACTACTGAACGTGGGCGCTATCGTCTTTTCAGGAATCTTTGGCCTTTTCGAAGGAGGGCTCTATCCACTTCATTCCTTCACGGTGGGCATAATGACTGTTCTTCTCATGAGTTGCTCAACTTACTCTCTGGCCAGGTATAATTACGGATGGGAATGGCTCATCCCACTCCTTCTTGTGGTTGATCTGATAACCTTTACCGGGATTCCGTGGGTATTGGCCCTACTTTTATATCTCTATCTGGTTAGGAACGCATTGGGCCTATACTCCTTGAAAAATGGGATCTCTTCAAGGTTCATAAGCCAAGAAGGCTCTTCAAAACACCAAAGGCAGCAAGGGATGAAATAATTGCAATAACCGGAGAGGTTAACCATCCCTTCGTAACCTGTTTCAGTTGCGTCTTAACGTCAGGACCATAACTCCTGAAACTTAAACCTAGAATTCCACCCATCACCGTCTGGGTTATGGAAATTGGCACCCCAAACAACGTGAAGATCTCCGATATTATGTCACTCCCCAACAAAGCCGATGTAGCGCTCAGATATCCCATCCTAGTTAGTCTAAAACCAACCACAATTGATGCCTTCCTTGAGCTAAAGTAGATACCGAATGAGGCTGCAAGAGCGTATAGAGGAAACACAACGTAAGCAGGTTCGGAAAGTAATCCCTCTGAGGTTATTATTCCAATAGCATTTGCGCCTGTGACGAAGGAGGTAAATACTGCGGATGAGATGATCAGGAACTTATATATTTTCATTTCCCTTATAATTTTTTTCTCTTTAGTTGTTATCCTCACCAGTATATAATAAAGTAGAAGTGAGGAAACTATCGCCAATAGGGGAGAGAAGGCCCAAGACATGACGGTAAACCAGAACTTCCCCCAGTCAAAAGAGAGCTCCCTGGACAGAATCACCAGTATGGCCAAGGAGGGATAGATCATCTGACTTAAAGACGATGGGATGCCAGAGCGATTGAGATAATAAAAGGAGACCACGGAGGCTAGGAACACGGAGAGCACTGCTATACTGAGATAGGGTTGAACCCCGATAACCGTTCCCCTTATACTGCCAGAAAGGGATATGGCACCCACGGAGACTCCAAGGAACATACTAACGGCGCTAACCAAATACGAATATTTTCTCTTCATGGAGTTGGTGGATATAAGTATGCCTAGAGAGGTTGCAGAATTATTTCCTCCAACCACAAAGGATGAAACCAAACCTACAAGAAATAATCCTAAATTTAATAAATTCATTGAAATTCAGTTCCTGATTACGCCTTGAGTTTTTGAAGTTTAAAGAGTATTGCGTGCCTTATGAAGTCGCTTCTTGATATGGAATTTCTAGATACGCCATTTCTTTGTTTTATACTTTCATCTATCCTCTGAAGTAGAGAGGCGTCAAGCTTGAAAGTGACTGTTTTTGTCTCTTTCCTTATATCTATCTCTATTGTGAATCCCTCACTTTCTCCTTGTTCATCCTTAGACAAATTCATAACCATAGCCATATCTTTGTATAAGCCTTGATAGATAAACCTTTCGAGGCCACTGTCTTTTGAATTGTTTAAATACTTTAAGCCCGAAGCTAGTAAACACTGTACATAATAAGAGTAAAAAAGCTGTATAGTGTAAATACAGTATAGAGGTAAATACCATATAAAATAACAAAAAGAAAAGGTCTCTTAACAGTTTTTATGACCGTAGGCAGTGCAAGAAGTTATTTTAGTTTGCTTCCCTTAACAACTAAAATATTCATCGCATTTAAGCTAAAAGTCAACCTTGATCGCATAATCAAGGGCTACTTATAATATATCGAAAATAATATTGCTTGGATGCCCTTCGTCAAAAAGGCACATCGTATAAGAGTTTGGCCTAACCCTTTGAACAGTGTTCTTAATTTGTTCGCAATGTGCTGTATCCGGATTTAGGACAGCTATCAGGGCCATTCAGGTCTCCATTGCGAATTGAATTCTAGTTCCTTCATTTCTCATTATTCAATGTAGGATTAATTGAGTGGAAACGTCTAGATCGTAAAGAAAACGCTAAATATATGGATATTATTCCATTTCTGCAAAAAATTATCCAAAATGTTGTAGTTATCGGCGATGGCCCAGACGATCTGGAGCAGCCTGTGGGGCGTGTGGCACTTGCCGAACCTCCTCCTCTCCACCAGGGAGTTGAAGGACTCCACCAGGTTGTTGGTGGAGAGGAGGCGCTGAAGTTCTTGAGGAAGGGAGAGGAAGGAGAGGAGACCGCGTTCCACCAGTTCCTTGATCCTGTCAGGTAACTCGGCGAGCAGGCCAGACACGAGGAGGTCGACCTCCTTCCTTTCGTCGCGGTCCAGGCGCCTCTTGACGTGGTTGAGGCAGAGCTGCCTCTTCGCGTCTATTCCCGAGAGCTCAAGCGCGGAGTCCACGGACCTGACCATGTCCGCAACCACGAGCTTGAAGTTGAACTTCCTCCACACCCTTGCAAAAAGCCTCCAGTAACTCCTCGCGTCCTCCTCCTTAGCCAGGAGGAAGTCCAGCACAGCTCTCCTTCCCTCGCGCGTGACGCCCATGGCCACCAGGAGGACTCCCTTCCCTCCCCTGAGCTTGACCCACTTCCCGTCAGCTATCACGTACTGGAAGTCTCCCTCAACCTCAAGCTCAGGGGTCCAGAGCCTCGCGTTCATCTTCCCTCCCAGCACCGAGTAGAACGTGAGCAGCTTCCTGAGCACATCTTCCTCCTCCCTCAGCAACTCCCTCTCAACCCCCGTCCTCACCCTGCCCTTCCCGTCGTACATCACGGGCAACCTCACGCTCATCCACCTGAGCCTGTACTCAATCCTCCTGCCCTCCATCACCACCGAGAAACCAGTTAGGAACCTGTACCTCGCGTAACCCCTCCTCTTGATCCTCTTCCCCCTCGCGTACCTCGGGCTTACCTCCTCCGCCTCCCTCATCGCTAGCTCCTCCACCTCCTCAACAGGTTTATTTATGAGCCAGTGCTTAGGAAATACGGGGTCGAACACGATGTGTACCAACTCCTCCTGGAGTTGGTACGCGGGTTCGATAGTTAGCTTAGTCATGGTATGACATCGTGTTCGGCCCCCTTAAAGTATTACTGAAAATGATAGATTGATTTTGATCATCCCACGTAGATTAACTAATTACAATTCGCAATGGAAACCTGAATCGCCCCAGCTATCACACCAACTATAGATTTAGGTAATGCTGTATTAATTACTGCGTCCATGTTAGAAACCATCTTAATAGGCAACGTGACTTTGCGCTCAAAACCATGTGTATTTAACATTTCTCGAACGTGAGGCGCTATCTGGATCACTGCCATAGTAACACCATGTATTCAATATCTCTAATCATCCATTTAAGCTTTTCTTACTAGATAGAGCTAAATTCTAGAAGATTAATGTTCTGTTTTCTATTATCTAAATCGCAATCATTTCTATATAAGTCTTCATGAATAGAGCGAAGCGAGTCGTCATTCTAACTGAATATCTCCGGGAAAAGTTTTTATGCTTTCATGAATTAGGAGAAATCATGTCAGACACATCAAACACGAATAACAAGGAAAACAGGACCGTTACCATAAGGGGGATCGATTCCAAACTCTACGAGAGGTTAGTGAATTTAGCCCGCGAGACAGGTAAAACTGTGGGAGAGGTCACGAATCAGGCCATTGGAAACTTTCTAAGTGCAATCTCCGAGGCAGAGATGATTACCTCCAACGTAAAGGATGGCATAAAGAGTACAGGTAAAGCCTTCATAGATGGATTTAACGAGTCTAAGAGAAATGTTCTGGTTGTGTCCAACATTGGGGAAATAACAGTCTTCAAGTCTGAAATAATATCAACAGGTAGGCCAGTTTCATTCAGGAACATAGGAAAACTGATACTGCCGGATATTGATCAGGATACCCTGGAGAGATACGTTGACTCCATCATTTCCGTTGACGAACTTGTTGTCCCGCCATCCATCAACAAGTTAATGATAACAAGAAAGGCACGGTTTGTTAAAAGGATAACACAGCAACAATAATAGGCATCGAAGATCTTCTATAGCAACGTGTTTCTCGTTCAGGCCTTCAAAGTTGCATAAAGGGTCTCTATACTTAGTGTTGCCTCTTCCATGTAATCAAGAATATCATCCATGAAAATGATTACGTCCTTGAACTGGAGGATGCTGATAACGTCAGCAATGCCCTCAGAATCATACAACTTCTGTATCAGAACGTCCTTGATGTCATCTCCGTTCCTTTCCAGTAGCTGGATCTCCTTCCCGATCCTTATTGCCTCCTTCATGTCGGTTTTCATGTAGGAAATCATCTCGGTGAGTTTCTCCCCACCTTCAATCACTGTGGAGAGATAGGTTAGAAGACCGTCGCTTAAGGCCTTCAGTAACCCTTCATTGGGTTTCCTGGAGGAGATTGCCCTCCCTGAGTCCTTAATGGCCTTTATGGTGTTATAAAGCGCCTGATTCAGCATCATCATGGACTCCTTGAAGTCTGGGAGGAAAGCCTCCCCATAAAGCATGGATACTATCTCCTCCCTTATCATGGCAACCCTTTCATAGATCGCCTTTATTCTAATGACCTCGGACATTACGCCTTCCCTGTCTCCCTTGATTACCTTTCTCACAAGTTCGTTCAGCCTCAGGATGGCATCATTAATGTTTTTGGTCATTTCAAGAGTTTTAGAAAACAGTATCTCCTCCTTGTTAATGGTGAACTTAATCATCACGAATACTATTTTCCTTTGATATTAAAACTATTACCTTTCTTCTATGGGAACGTACCTTTTTCCTAGATCTCCTACGTAGATGGCCTTGGGTCTTATGAGTTTGTTATCCTTCAGGTATTCATCCACGTGAGCCGTCCATCCAATAACCCTGGCTGAGGCGAAGATCGTGGGGAAGAGATCCGGGTCAAAACCCATTGAGTAGAACACAAGCCCAGAGTAAAAGTCTACATTGGGGTAGATTCCCCTCCTGCCAAGTATCTTTATCCCTATTTCCTCAACCTTGTTCGCTATTTCAAACAGTCTTTTGATCTCCTCAGTCTTGGAGAGCTGGGTTGCGTATTCCTTGAGAATCTTCGCCCTAGGATCCATGCTCTTGTAGATCCTGTGCCCGAACCCCATCAATCTCTGCCCTGAACTGAGCTTATTCATCACATACTTCTCCACGTTATCAGGAGTACCAATCTCCATGAACTGCTTCAGAGCCTCTGAGTTGGCTCCCCCATGAAGGGGACCCTTCAGTGCAGATATACCAGCTACAACTGAGGAGTAGATATCGGAGAGTGTGGAGGCGACAACGAGACATGCCATTGTTGAGGCGTTCATTTCATGATCCATGTGTAGCATTAACGAAACATCCATGATCCTTGAGTCCGTGGGAGATGGTCTCTCGCCTCTTATCATATAAAGGAAGTTCTCAGAATGGGAAAGTGAGGGGTCCGGTTCCACGAACTCCTGGTTTCTTTTTGTCCTCTGAATCAAAGATATTATTGTAGGGATCTTTGCAGTCATCCTTATTGCCTTCCCTATGAGGTCTCCATCACTTCTATCTTCCAGCCCCATCATGCTCACGGCAGTCCTGAGTATATCCATTGGGTTACCTGACTTTGCGGTCCTCTTCACGAAGTTAGAAATGTCTTCGGAAATGGACCTCTCCTCAGCTAACCTGGACTTGAAATCTTCTAACTCATGCCTGGTGGGTAACTTGCCATACCAAATTAGATATGCAACCTCCTCGAAATTGGAGAAACTGGCCAAATCAAATATGGAGTAACCCCTGTAGTAAAGTCTACCTAGCTCACCGTCAATATAGGTGATGGAGGTCTCCTTTATGGCAATATCCTCAAGTCCTTTCCTTAACTCCAAGTTTCATTTCCCTCAGCTTATTTAACGCAAGGGCTTTATCTTTTTTCTCTAGCTTAGCTTGCGTCACAAACTCTTCAAGGGTGTGAATGACCTCAAAGGCGATCTCCCTGTGTACAGAGAAGGGGACCCCATCCTTCCCACCTATTGCGAAGGCGTACTTAAAGGGATCAAAGGGCACGTTAACCGGGTCGTTGTACGAAGGTGGTTCATTATAGATTAGATCGGACACCAAACTCAAAGCCCTCATGGTGGAGGGACCTACACCCAAGAGGAGAGCTTCCTCAAGATTTGCGGGTGAATACTCCCTCACTTCGTGGAGAACCTTCACAACCCTCTTCACATCAACGGGCTTCATGTAAACTATCCTTGCCTCAGCGGATATGGCCCCAGTGGTTCCAAGGCTAACCCAAGAGTCCAGAGATGTACCCTTAATCATAGCCATGGACCTGAGATACTCCCTCTCTATCTTGATGGGGTCTTCCCTCAGTAGATCCATGATCACCTTTTTCGCGTTAATGGAGTCGTGAATGTTCAGCACAGCTTTTTCCCTTTGTCCAGCTAACCCCTCGCGTTTCTCGTCAACCGGGTTACGCACTGAACTCCAGTGATATCTCCTGGCAAACCTCGTGGTGGGGTTCATTCCCTGCTGAATTATTGCCCACTTACCCGATTCCGATACCAGAAGGGAGTGATGATATAGCTCATGGCCGTCCTGGAGAAGGGTGGTATCGGTCTTGGCAACCAGTTTACTGATCCTGATAAGTCCCTGAGAGTCCACGTTGAAATTGAGTGGAAGGGTGGCCAATTCCTTAGGAACATTTAGGGAGTTCTTTCCCTTTCCTCCAGTCACAGCCAACCCATCTTGAGCGGGGCTAATTACCTCCTTCAGTATGCCCAGGGTGACTGTGGTCGAACCAGAGGAGTCCCAGTCCATACCTATTACGTTATTGAAACCCTGAAACCAAAAAGGGTTGGATAACCTTTCGACTACCTTATCTGGACCCCACTCAAGAAGCATTACATCTACAATAGCTCTGGACAGCCTCTTCATTATAGGGATAAGCCATTGGGGAACTCTGCCGTAGTGAAGCGGTAAGTCACTGATGCCTGTTATCTCCATGAAATATTTATTAGCTACACTAATTAAAAACCATGATATTGGGAGCTATCTCTGACATACACTCACCAAGATTCCTCAACGATTTCTTTATAGCCTTCAGGACGGCGCCACCATACGATCTATACATTCTAGCCGGAGATCTGGTAGACAAGGGTAAGGTTCTCCATTTCGATCCCATCTACAGGTTATTGTCCTCCAAGCGAGTGATAGCTGTATTTGGTAACGACGACTTTAGAGATTTGAGGGCTGAGTATAGAAGGCTCTACCCCAAGATAGTCTGGCTTGAGGAAGAAGCCACTTCACTGAGGATTGGGGATTCCACACTTTACTTAGTGGGAAGTGAAGGGGTAATTGAGAGGCCCACCAAGTGGCAACTAGAGAGTGGAATAGGCAGGGAATTCTATATGAAGAGGAAAGAGAAGATTGAGGACCTCCTCTGCAGAAAGGAAGGAGACCTGACTGTTCTGATCACCCACTATTCTTCCGCCTATGAGACAGTGAAGGGTGAGAAAACCTGGGCCTATCCTGAGCTTGGCTATCCCCTGATTAGGGAGATAAAATGCAAACCGGACATCGCAATACATGGTCACGCTCACAAATCAGTGGTCACTCACGCTAGAGTGGATAGAGTGGAAGTGTATAACGTTGCATTACCGGCAAATAGAGGGTTTACCACAATAAAAATCTAAAAAGGTTACACTCTTTGATCTGGGGGTAGTTCCTCATACTTCTTGAACATCAGGTACCAGGCTTTTGCATTGGGTAACTTCATCCTCATTTCTGCTTCCATGAGTGTAGTTGGAGCTCCAACCACAACCTCCTTCCCAGGTTCCCAGTTCACGGGAGTGGAGACCTTGGCCTTATAGGACACTATTAGAGCCTTGGTTATCCTGATTAACTCTTGCATGTTCCTCCCAGCTTCTATGGGATATTGGGCCATGAACCTTATTGTTCCTTGCGGATCCACTATGAAAACTCCCCTCACTGTGAGTCCAGAATTCTCCTCAACTAGATCCAGCAATCTCGACAGTTTCTTCTCCGGGTCAGCTATAACGGGGAAGGGAATTTTCAGGCCATATCTCTGCTCTATATCAGTTAACCAAGCAATATGGGAGTAAATACTGTCCACGCTCAGGCCCACTAACTGTACACCTAGCTTCTCAAATTCCGAGTAGTTCCTAGCAAACTCGGCGAACTCAGTTGTGCAGACTGGTGTGAAGTCCGCAGGATGAGCGAATAGGAACAACCATTTACCCTTTCCAAATATGTCCTTGTAAAAGTCTATCGGACCAGCTGTGGTCATAACTTGAACGTCTGGGAATTTTTGATATACTTTGACCATTTTGACACCTGCACTAATTACTGCCTAGAAGGTTAAATTGTTGTCGCTATTAACTAGAAGTTACTTTTTGTAGAGATTCAACATACTACTCACTAGACCTCTTCAACGAGGCGCACAGTGTAGCATTGGGGTTTACTCCATATTGTTGTGTATTTAAGGAGTCTTTAACGTGAAATACACAACAAACTGGGCTAGTCCCGCATTAGCATGTTTTTAAGGTTAAGGAAATTCGTGCTATGTTATCACGTCGTAGGACGAATTTATACGGATTTGACCACAACTTGAACGAGACGAATAAATTTATTTCATTTTAGATCGAATTCATGGAAACTAGCTATATTTCGTTTAAATCTCAAAACTTGTTAATGTGCTGTTTTTCTCTCATACTTTACCAGACCTTCGCGTTTTATCACATCTACCACAACTCTTGAAACCCAATCTATGACTGGTCCCTTTATTCCCAACCATCTCAGAAACCTATAGAACACGGGAATTCTTAGGGACGCGCCAGCGGCCAGAGGGTGACCCCCACCACCTAATCCCACCGCAAAACGTCTCACGTCTATGGTGTTGCTCCTGAAGGAAACTGCCTTCCCGTTAGCTGAAACGAAGATATCTGCACCTGTCCTCGTCATGAGAAATTGGGAGGCGTAACTTATATCGGGTGGACCTTTCCACCTTATTGCGACTACTACCTTCGCCCCCTCCACATCCAACACTTTAACGTATTTCCAGATCTTCTGGTATCCTTTCAACTCCTCATCTATTCTAGTTTCCAGAATTCTCTGGAACTCCTCATTCCAGAGGGTTCCACCATAGAAGATCTCAAGTAGCCTCTTTTTCCATTCAAAACTTCTATCATTCTCAACTATCCTTCTCAGCTTTTCTCCCAGCGGATCATCGTGAAGCCATATATCCACGGAACAGTCAGCTGAGGCGAGCCTCTTGGATATCTCGTCATCGGGATTCATTACCTTATTAACCACTCCAGCCCCGCATGTGGTTACGTCGTGATAAACCTCAACGCCCACTTCCTTCAATTTCGATTTCCACTCGTCCTTCCAGACATGATGGTCAAACCATTGAATGGTAGCACCTTCGCCCTTAAGTCGCTTAACAGCTTCAACCAGGGAGGGAAAGGTTGATTCGTTAATTCCTAGATCCGCTATCATTATCTTTGAAACTCCCCTTAGCTCCAATTTTGCCAGAACTTCGTGAAGTTTCGTTGGTTCTGTGAACCAGACATTTTTGGGTAAGGAGTTAACTGCCCTAGCGTAAACGCTGGCGGAGGCAGTTCCATCAAAGTCGTTGTGCACAATGGCGTAATAGTCCATTTTCTCAGGTCAGGTTTCACTGGTAACCATTACTTAAAAGTAATTCCTTGAGTGGAGGTTATCTTCCCTTTATAAAGAAAGTCCACCTGCCTCAGAGTTGCATAGTAGTCAAATTCCGTTATAGCTGATATCCCGTCGGTTGGTACAACAATGTTATACCACCTCAATGCAGCGCTCCCTGCTGTATGGAGAACGCATATGTTAGCCACAGTTCCGGTCACCACCAGAGTATCTATACCCTTAACCTGAAGATAATAATCTAGGGAGGTTCCGAAGAAGGCGTCATATCTCAATTTTTTAACAACGTAGTCATCTTTCTCGGGTTTCAGTTCGTCCACAATCTCTGCTCCCCAGGATCCAGCAACAGCATGTTCTCCCCATATCTTAAACTCGGGATCATCTTTTAGGTGCCAGTCCTGAGTATATATGACGTGAGCACCTGAATCCCTTGCCTTGGTAATCAACTGCTTTATGGGAGAAATTGTGGACTCGGCGTCAGGCACATAGAGTTTCCCCTCCTTCCTTACAAAGTCATTTTGCATATCCACAACTACAACTGCACTTTTTGCGGGATCTATGGATAAGCTCTTTAGAATAGGAATTTCAGGAGTTAGAATCTCCTTTCTCACAAATGAAAAACAGAATGCGCGTTAAAAAAGATCCCGGATTTCATACTTCATACCTTAGCGCCACTGCTGGTTCGATCCTGGAAGCCCTATAGGCTGGTATAATTCCGGCTAATAGGCTAAACAGGACGGTAATGAGTATTACCTCAGCCATGAAAGTGGGCTCAAATACTGGGGTAATATGAGCATTTATTCCAAGCCCTCCGGACGCAGCAGCGCTTCCTCTTCCGGCCCCGGGTCCTCCAGAATCTGTAGCTGAAGTGAGAAGGTATCCCATGCCAACTCCCGCTCCTATGCCTGCCAGTCCGCCAAGTAGACCCATGAGGATAGCCTCTGTCACAAATATGACCATGATACCCCTTCTAGTGAAGCCTATGGCCCTTAATACTCCTATTTCCCTTGTTCTCTCCACCACCGTGGTGAACATGGTACTCAGGATCCCCACGAAGGCTACAATGAAAGATGAGGCACCGGCAACGAAAAGAAGACTGCTAACCGCAGATAGCGAGTTATTTATGAGGGTAATGAATTGCTCCACAGATGTGACGCTCACTGACCTTCCAAGTTCATTATGTATTTCGGTAACAACATTGTTCACTTGAGATACGCTACTTGCTTCAACAATTAAACCGCTGTACTGATCCCCGTAGTACTGAGAACCTACTATATTTTGCACAACTAGTGCCCTGTCTATGTCCGCAAAGGCGCTACTGAATTCGTTGAAACTTCCCGTGACCAAGAAGGTCTTTGTGATCTTCCCGTTAGGCGTATTCATGACCACTGTTATGGTCTGACCCACTTGATATGTGGGCTGTCCGGGGTATTGGGGATGAGCTATGTAATAACCGACCACAGCTCCATAAGATGAGTAGGGTGAGGGATATTGGCCTTCCTGCAAAGTTAATCCGGGGAACACCTCGGAAGCCCGACCTGTACTAATGGAGAGAATCTCTGTAGCCTCCGGACCGCTTGGGGTTTCAATTGTACCAGAAATAAGATAAAAGGGAACTACAGCCTTAACACCCGGCATATGGGATATCTGTTGCACGGTATAGGATGTAATCACGTTAGTACCTGGCGTAACGAAGATGTCCGTGGGAGAAAGACTAGAGAAAAGCTGATGGGTTAGGACTGAGGAAAATCCTAGGGTTAAACCCGTCAATCCCACTACTATGGCTGGGCCTATTAGAATACCTAAGATGGTGAGACTGGTCCTCAGCTTCTTCGAGGTTAAGGCTTTAAAGGAAAAGCTTACAACATCTGAAAATTTCATTTCTTTCCCCTCCTAAGTACTAGGAGGATGGCTAGAACTATCACGACTATTAGAAGAACGAATATCACTATATCTGGTAAGAGGGAGTTGCCACTTCTTCTGAAATGTCTGAAGTTAGCTAGCGTGGTAGCGTTAAAGTGAGTTGCAGATGGCGAGAAACTGAGGGTATAAGTCAGGTTATGAGGTTGATATATGGCATCTTCGTAGGATACTACTATCTTGATCTCGTGAGTTCTTGCAGTGGAGGAATTCCCTCCCGTGAAGGGTAAGGTCAGCGTGGTCGAGAAGGGAGTGGGGCTGTTGGGTGGTACGCTCCCTATGTACGTAGAGTTACCATTGACGTAAACCGTGACGAAATTGGCAGATGCTGTACCAAAATTATCTAGAACTCCACTGACTGTTAGAGAACCATTGGAGAACGTCACTGAAGGCTGTTGTAGCACTAGGTCCACTAGACCTGTAGCTATCAACGAGAAATTATAGCTTTCACTGATAACTCCACTTCCAGGCAAGAGATACTGGACCTGCACGGATAGAGGTAACGGAGTGGTCGATGAGACTGTGGGTAATAGACTTAGGGTTACGCTATAACTCTTTTCTGGGGAAAGAGTACCAATATCCACTGTGTTTTGAGATATGGAAAACTCGGATGAAGGCCCAAATAACTTTAGTACAACGTTGTTAAGGGGAGTTTGGGCAGTGTTTATCAGCTTAACTGTTACATTATTAATTGTACCGTAGAAGACCTCCGTTGGGGTTATGGTGACGCCTACGATATTTTGAGCTGGAAGCACGTTTATTGGGATTGTGTAAGTAACGCTCTTGGTCACCCCCTCATAATTGTAAACTAGGGTTAGTGTGGCTGGATAGGTCCCGGCTCCAACTCCCTGGGCAGATATCGTGAAAACTATTGTGGCGTTAGCGTTAGGACCCAAGTTTAAGGTCTGATTTGAGAATCCCACAACACTGAGACCTGCTAGCCTGAGACTGGCGGAGACGGATGATATTGACACTGGATCGTTGTTCACCAAGGTGATGGGTAGTTCAGCCTGAGTTCCCTGATATATGGTAACGTTACTGAAGGACACAAGAAGTTGGCTCTGCGGGTATACGTACACTGGGATCTGCGACTTCACCTCATGATATCCATAGTTACTGAAATAACTCACGACGAAGGGTATCTCGTGATATCCAGGTGTGATGTTCTGTGCCAGGGTAATAGTGAAGGGTACTTGAGCATAGTTTACGCCCTGTCCAGATGCTGATAGAGTGGGAACAACATATGTGTCGTAGGTTGCACTTACTCCCGTTGGTGGAAGAATCGTCACATTAACATCTGAGATGGGGTAAGGAAGGGGATTGGTAAGCAGAAAAGTTAATGTGGCACCTGTTGTTCCAGGAGTAGCCAACGTGGACCAAGTGGGATCTGACAAGGTTGGTACTGCATTATAGTAACTTACCTGTACGAATGTAGTAACAGTTGTTTCTTGCTGTTGTCCAAACAACTGATACGTGATGGCAAATGTGACAGGATATGCTCCAGGTAGCAGGGTCTGCGGAACCTGGAATGTATAGTTGAAACTAGAAGTTCCCTGAAATGTGGTGGGTGTGAAGTTAGAGCTAATGAGAGTTAAGCTGGTCTGCGGGGTTACGGACTCAATATATGCGTTAAAAGAGGAGTTTACCCTTAACGTGATGGATACTAGAGAGGAGGGTGTGGCTGAAGCGGAGGTAGCGTAAAAGGTTAACGGCGTTTTTGGATAGATGGTGAGAGTTAAGGGTATGTTAACCAGCGTTACGTTAGCATTACCTGAAGTTATGTTAGAGTTTGTGGCATAGTACCTGTAGCCCAGATAGTTGGTGAATGTCACCGAGTAGTTGAGGGTGTAGGTCCCCGGGACTGCCTTCTGGGTAACGTTGACCATTTGAGTTGATTGAAGAGTTTCCTGAGGGGGAATTGAGGGAATAGTGAACGTAAGGAAGTTCTTGCCTGTTTCGCTCATCAAACCAGATGGAAGGGTCAAATTTACCAGAACATTATCTACTGTGTTACTTGAGGGGTTTGAGACGGATACTGTGATTGGTGTAACCCCCTCTCCCGTGACCAGTGGTTGAGATACCTGGCTGGTTCCGCCCTGGATTCCCACGGGAATTGGGAAATCGACTGCAGATACAGGAATTTCAATGTTGAACGTTTTACTTTCAACACACACCTGGTCCGCTATTGGGGCTCCATAGTTAACCGTAACCTTAGCTGAATAGTAACCTGGGGACGCCGAGCTAGATACGGTTAGGTAGAAAACAGCGAGGTAGTAACCACTTCCCTGAGAAACTCCTGCCTGATTCCCGCCCACTGCAGTGAAGGGGGAACCAGTGGGAAAGGAAATGGATGCGCTCAGTGGAGTGGCAGAGTCGACTGCCCCTATCTCGACATAGAATGGAAAATCAGTGTAACCTGGGTAAGCGCTTACCGTGGAACTTGGGCTACCCCAACCATATCCCAAGATGGAGACCGTGGGGGTAGCTGGATTGGCAGTGACGATAAAAAATGATAAAGGAGATAAGAATACTACCATAAGTAGTAAAACTATCAAATTTTTCATAGTCGGTTATTCGATATGCCTTTTATAAGACTTTTCCATATACTCCTGTTACATCCTTTATAAGACTCGTTTACCTTATGTGATGATGTAGAAGATCTCCAAGGTTATTACGACCCAGAGAAAGAAGCCTTAAACTCATTCTGACCAGAGGATGAAATTTTAGCCGTGCGTGAAGTGAAGATATCGGGGCAGAGGGAAAGGAAGAGTCGCCTCTATTCAGAGGTCTCCGGAATATCTTTTTAAATGCGTAACTTGACCTTTGCCTTATGGAAGTTATAAAGCTTGAGAATGTGAGCAAGGTTTATGGAACTAAGGTCAAGGTTACCGCACTCAAGGAGATCAACCTTAGCATTGAGGAGGGAGAGTTTGTGGCAGTGGTTGGGCCTTCTGGAAGCGGAAAAACCACCATGCTCACGATAATGGGAACCTTAGCTAGGCCAACCACAGGGAAGGTATACATTTACGGTCACGATACAACTTCATTGAACGATGACGAACTTTCCAAGATCAGGAACACATATATCGGGTTCGTTTTTCAGAACTACAACTTAATAGATAGAATGAGCGCTCTAGAGAACGTCGAGTTACCGTTGGTGGCTCGTAATTTACCCAAGAAGGAAAGAAGGGAAATTGCGATGGACATTCTGACAAAATTGGGCCTAGGAGAACTTGCCTATAAGAAACCCACCGAACTGTCGGGCGGACAACAGCAGAGGGTATCCATTGCAAGGGCTTTAGCGCAGAGTCCAAAGATAATCCTCGCAGATGAGCCCACAGCAAACTTGGATACCAAGAGCGGTGAGGCTGTACTGAAGACGTTTCAGCAGGCCAACAAGGAGTTCAAGACCACCGTTGTCATTATAACTCACGATCCAGATGTGGCTGCCATAGCTGGAAGAAAGGTTCACATCAGGGATGGGCAGATAGAAAGAATAGAATAAACAGTTTGATTCTATAATTAAAACTTTTCCTTCAACTTTTCATTACTTGAACTAATTGGGAGTATCTTACCTGCTTATCACAAGAAGTCTCGTTATGACTTTCAAAAACGACTCCCTGGTATGACCTTTCAACCAAGCTTTACATAGTCACGTCAGAGGAAAACCGCTATTAACGCAGGATACCCTTTTACACTGAAGTTGAACAAGTATTACTTTATCCTCATCCTAGGTGGGATAACCTTCGGTACTGCGGCCATATTCATCAAGCTTTCAGAAATGTCTCCGGGAATGATTGCCTTCGCCAGATTCTTCATAGCTGGACTAATACTATCCAGGGGAAAACTGGATCCTAGAAAGATACTTTCCCAGTGGAAGGTGGGACTTTTGTTATCAGCCCACATGATACTTTTCATTTTCAGCGTCTATCATACCACAATTATTGACTCCACGGTGCTGGTATCCACGTCTCCACTGTTTTCTTTGGCTCTCGCTCCACTGGTCGGAATCCCCACAACTAGAAAGGAAATCATAACAGGACTAGTGGCCTTCCTAGGGGTTGTCCTCATGAATTTTCCCGTAAATCAAGGTTATCTTCTAGGAAATCTCATGGCGATAGTATCCGCCTTCACCATAGCTCTCTACACCATCCTTCTTTCCAAGACCGGCACTGAAGATCCTCTCCTCCTGACATCTTACATTTACTTAATGTCGAGTTTATTTAGCCTCCCAGTAGCCTTATTGCAGGGACCCGGAAGGATAGATTTACCCTCTACGCTATCCCTTCTGGGACTCATAGCCCTACCAACTCTGGTGGGACATACCTCAGTTATCTACGCCTCGGGGCATGTTAAACCTCAGCATATAGAGGTAATTGGTCTTCTGGAGCCGGTTGTTGCAACCCTCCTGGCATTGCCAATATTTTATCAAGTGCCCAGCTTGCTTGAGATAGTTGGTGGAGGAATGATCGTTCTTTCAATATCCATCCTCACCTGGAGAAGGTGACCCATTTTTCTGCAGAGCTCCTGATTGATTTGTATCTGTACTGAAAGCTCTTTGATGCACAGCAAATGGGATTAGTCCCTTTATCCACGTTTATAAGGAAACATTGAGTTAATTATTTCGATGGATATCTCAAACCTGTTACAGTCAGGCAACCTGAATCTGGCCCTGCTGAAACTCAGGGAACTAGTGGAGCAAAATCCATCCAAGGAGAACTATCAGCTCCTTGGCAGGGTTCTCCTGGAACTGGGAAGAGATGATGAGGCAATTGATGCGTTTATCAAGGGGGAAGATTACGTGAGCGCATCTAAGTTGCTGGCATTGAAGGATCCAGACTTAACCCTTAACCTTCTTAAGAATAGAGAAGGTAAAGAGGTCAGGATAATTCGCGCAATGTTGCTTCTCAGGAAGGAGAGATACGACGAGGCACTTAAGGAGATTGAAAACTTGGAGGATAGGGATCCTCTGGTTCTGAAGGTAAAGGGGATATCAGAGTATTTCATGGGGAGGTTTTATGAAGCGCTTCAAGATCTCAGCAGGGCCATATTCTCTTATCCCTTGGATGCTGATCTCTTCTATTTTAGAGCCCTTACTAGGATCTCACTGGGAGACGAACAAAACGCCGAAAAGGACCTGGATATTGCCATAAACCTTAATCCTTATTACGCTGAGGCATACTTAAACAAGGGAATCCTCACAGGAAAAAAGGGGAGATATTCAAGGGGCTATCAGGTTGTACACCAAAAGCATCAATCTCAAGCCCAACTACAAGGAGGCATACATTAGGAGGTCAAAGGCCTACTCCCAGCTCGGAAGAGAGGAGGAGGCCAGATCAGATCTGGCCAAATCAGAAAAACTAGATTAGCGGGCCTAGCTCAGTTTATTGTGTATTTCACGTCAAATGCTCCTTAAATATACGACAATGCGGGGTACCGATTAGCTCTGGACCTGAGCGTATGAGTAAATTACAGGTTCCAGCTGAGAAGACGTAATTATCGTAACCTTGACCAGCGTTGAATTGGAAAGACTTGCCCCTGTGAACTCCACGTGAAGAGTGGTAATTGAGCCTGCAGGTAATGTGAAAGTCGTCGTGTTCTCCAGGTTACCTAGTGTGACGCTTTCCACTCTTATTGCCGTAGCCCCCGAGTTTTCAAGCGTAACGTTTAGCTCCAGTTTCCCATTATTTTCGGAAAGCGTCGGAACGCCTCTGACATACACTATGTTCTGCGAGCCATATGATTTGAATAGTGTAAAACCAAGAAGGGAGACAGTCAAAGTTAATGTAACTGCTACCACTACTAAGATCAATACAACTATAGAGTCTGAAAGACCACGCTTAACTTTGTTCATTATAGAAGATAAGGTAATATTTTCTATATAAAACTTGCTATTCATGTCTGGGCTTGTTCTCCCGATAATTGGATTAATTTTACCCATTAGCAAAATCTTTATGAATGTTCCGTGCCATATAATCTACTTCAGTCAAGTTTTGCTATTATCACGACATGAGGAAGCAAATACAACACTTGAATGAGGGGAAGGGGAAAACACTGGATAATAATTTCTCGCGTAATTTAAAATTACACGGTATGGTCGCATGATCTCTTATGCCTCCTGGAAATGTCCTGAAATGGGGCCTTGCATCTACTCCAGACGAGAATTGGGGTCACGCTAAGATTAAAGTACGGGAATCGTATCACGTATTCATGTTAGCTTCCTATGGGTTACAACGACTCACTGCTAAATACAAGTTGCATCCTTGTTTCAAATGCACGCGTTCCCTACCATTTCGTGGATAACGTGAGGTCCATACGGGAAATTCGGTCATTAAGACAGCCTAATACCATGTTACTGATTCATTCTGTCGCTGTATTACCCCTGTAAACGATCGCGGTTAACGCTCCACAACTCACTTACCAGTAGCGTATTAAGACTAAGCACGTTTATCTAGTAAGGAAAATGGATTGATGCACTTATCGATGCACCGGTCAGTGCACTGATCTTCTCTATCACGTCAATCCATAAATAAACTGGATTTGGATATTAATAGAAAAATGTTATCACTCTTTTGGTATAGCCCAGACAAACAGCATTCAGGGGTAATACTGATGGAACGTAATATCCTGATCTGACCCCTAGGTAACAGTTCAATTCAGTGAAACAAATAAAACAAATTTACTTGTAAAGCATTATTAAATCGGCGTATTTGTAATCAACAACTAATAATAGCCATCTAGGCATCATAACCATGGCGCAATGTAAAGCAAATTTACTTCTAGCCTGCAGTCTGTTACGCCTTTCAAGGCCCCCTAAGTCTTGGATAGCGGTACCAAGTCAACTCGATATTCGCCGGATACCCTTTCTGCCACCTCATGATCTGATGTTACAATGATTCCACCCATTTTATCCGCTGTGGCCACTAGAAAAGAATCCCCCAGGGATAGGTTATATTTTACCCTGATTTTGTAAGCAGTCTCAGCCAATTCCCTGTCCACTTCAACTGGCTTAACAAAGGTGAGGAGGTAGTTAACCCTAACCCCTGAAGCCTTCACCCCGAACTTCCTTGCGTAGTGGAAGGCAAACTCGGAGAGGTTGATAACATTTATCACCTTCTCGTCACGGTTCAGAAAGTACCTCTTGACGGAGGGAGTGCCTGCAAAGAACTGGAATATGATGTTGGCATCAAGGATGTACCTTTGCACGTTCCTCTTCCCTTTCCTTCACGTGTTCGCTAGCCAGCTCCTCTAGTCCCATCCCCTCATCCATGCCAAACAGTTCTTCGGGAGATTTCTTGGGAAGGATGTGCACCCCATACTCATCGCTGTAAATGATCACCTCGTCACCTTCCTTCATGTGATGTAGATCTCTCATCTCCTTTGGAATCACCACTATCCCCTTCCTGTGAATCTTGGTGGTGGATCTCATAATAATGGTTTAACTTCCAGGGTAATAAGGTTTAACTCGGGCTTCCCACTCTGAAACGATTTTCCTGAACTTCGAAACAAGTTACTCAAATAGAGAATAGTCGTCCAGTATAACAACCTTATCCTTTAGCGCCTCCTTCCATCCTATCTTATTCATCTTTATCCTAAATTCCTCGGGGGTATAGGGCTTTACCTCAAAACCTTCTCCAATCCTGAACATATCGAATCGATCCAGGAACCTGACCCCTGCAAATTTCTCGGAAATTAAAATCAGATCCACATCACTCCACAGGTTGAAGTCTCCCCTAGCGTAACTGCCGTAAAGGACTACAGTTACCTTTCCCAGACTTTTCCGCCATTCCTCTGCGTAAGTTTTAACCTGAAGAAGAACCGCTTCCCTCTGCTTTCTCCTTTCTTCTAAGATCCTCTCCAGCCACCTTCACCATATCTATTATTTTTGACGCGCACTCAATAGCCTTTTGCTTATCACTCTCGCTATAGGATTCCTGCGGGATAGCTTCCTCCGGCAGGACATCAGGATACCTTGACGGTATGTAGATACGGGCAAGAAACAGGGCACAATCCATCATTGGGCCCGAAATGTCCAGTCCAGTTCTCTTTAGGAGGGATGGCAAATCATGCCCGAAATACTGCTTTCCTATTAAGATGAGGTAGGCCTTTACGGAGAGTTGCGCGGCCTGCTCCGCCTTAAAGCACGCCCAGTTAAAATCGCTGTCCTTTTCAGCGCTTCTCAAGGTACTTACTGACGCCCTCATCCATCGCTCGTACTCGCTCCAATCCAACACGTTTTCAATTGGCCTGATACTGTTAAAATCTCTTCTCCATACCGTCTTTGGTGGAACTCGGAGCTCTGCGATTCGCCAAGGTCCCTTCACTTCAATGACTTTAAAACCATAAATTACCCTTTCGAATTTTTAATACACTCGCTACATCACTCTCTGGATATAGCTACTTTCACTCTTCCTGAGGGAGTAATATCCATTAACGTAATACTTTCAATTTCAGAAAAGATCGTGAATGCCAAGGTTTCCAGTGTAGATAACGTCTTTTCAGGGGATATCCTTAACCCTAGTAATATTTGGTATAGTTAACTCGAGATTAACTTGACAGTGGAAGGGAGTGAGATATACGGTGGTAAAGTGAAGGAGTTGCGAGAAAACACGTTAATCGAGAAAATTCTTCGCCAGGAAGTTGTTTCCTATGGAAGATGAAAAAAGCAATTAATGATCAAGTTTTATTCATTTATACTCTGAATCTGCATGATAACAATATTAATCTTCTTCTAACGTAGTTTTAACATATTTCGCGTGAACATAAATGAGAGAAACTCCCTCATTTTCTAGACTTTACACTCTAGACACTGCCCAACTCCGTTCTTATTGGAGACTCAAAAGCAAATAATTTGTGATTTCCAAAAATATTCCATTCGCAGAATAACCTAAAATTTGTCGGGCAACATTCTGGGACAAAAGTTACTCCAACAACCTGGCTATGTCTTAAGCTACCAAATGCAATGCATCATCTAGATCCTGTCACGAGTGAAAAGTGGACAAATATAATGATAAAATGATAGGAAATAAGTTGTATGTTTTTTAATTCTCTATTCTTATGATTGATCATCTTTGATGCAAAAGACAATCAAACTTATATGATAAATCTAAAGTTTAAGCTTTATGGCATTGGGAAACCTAGCGACGTATCCGCCGGCAGCGGTACCCCAATGGTTGAGTTTAGGATCCAACTCCTGGATGCTAACAGCTACAACGCTCGTCATGATACAATCGGTTCCTGCCCTTGCCCTCTTCTACGCCGGCATGACCAGAAGGAGGTTTTCCATGAACACAGTGATGATGGTTCTTTACTCCTTTGCATCAACGTTCCTTGTATGGACCATCCTAGGTTATTCACTTAGCTTCTATTCATCATCCATACATGTGGGCGGGCTCAATTTCCTGGGGCTACCTCTTCCCGTCTGGAACTTACCCATGTTTGGGGAAACCGTGTATGGTCCCACGGGGACTCCGCTCAATATCCCATTCCTCACATTTGTTATGTTTCAATTCGCCTTTGCTGCCATAACCCCGGGACTTATAGTAGGGGCCATAGTGGAGAGGACGAACTTCAAGGCATGGATGTTGTTCTCCCCCATCTGGATTGTGCTGGTTTACGCTCCGGTAGCCTACTGGTTATTTGCAGGTGGCTGGTTAAACCAGCTAGGGGCTGTGGATTACTCTGGTGGATACGTGATTCATATGACCGCAGGGTACTCCGCGCTAGCCCTCGCTATGGCAATAGGACAGAGGTTACCCCATGAGAGGAAGATTGAAGCCCACAACCTTCTGCTGACGGCTCTGGGCTTCGGACTTGACTGGATGGGATGGAACGGGTTTAACGGAGGAGATGCCGGAGGGGCCACAATTGACGCTGCCATAGCTGTGTTCAACACTAATTTGGCTGCTGCAGCTGCGGCAATAACCTGGATTGTCATAGATATGAAGGCATTCGGGAAATCATCCTTCACCGGTATGGCCAACGGGGCCTTCGCGGGTCTGGTGGCCATAACTCCCATGGCTGGGATGGTTAATCCAAGCGAGGCTTTGGTGACAGGAGTTATCACGGCTCCCTTGGTATGGATGGGGCTGTACAAGCTACTGCCCAGGCTAAGGGTAGACGATGCCTTAGGGGTTTTCCCCGTTCACGGTATTGGAGGGACCGTGGGAGGTTTGCTGACCGGCCTCATGATAGATCCTGCAGTGTCCCAATATTTCCTTCCTGGATATAGAGGTGCACTATTTGGAAACTGGCATCAATTTCTGGTGCAGGGGTTGGCAGTACTGGTGGTGGGAGCTTATTCCTTCATTGTGAGTTTAGGTCTGGCTAAGCTGATAGGTAAAATAACCCCGTTGAGGCTAACTAGGGATGAGATAGCCCAGGGAGATTACGCAGTACATGGAGAGACTGCCTATCCTGATGTCATGGCGAAAGAACAGATTAAGTTGGAAAAGAAGAGCGAGAGAAAAATTACAGAAGAGAAATAAAAAAGTGATTCGCCATTCGTTGTAAAATCGAGACGTGATGCGTTAAACGTAAGGAAAACTTTTTGGCGTTGTGTCCATTTCCAATAGGCTTATACGCGGTACCACGCAAATCAAATTGAGAAAAATTGAAATATGAAGGCGACGTACAGCATTACAAAGTACAGAACTGACAAGATCAGCCCCTCTGCAAACGTCAACTTACCATCTCTAACTATCGCTATACCTATTAAGTTGGAAATGAGGGCTAGGAGTAAGAAGGGTCCCCTAACGTCTACGAAGTCTAACCCTACTAAACCAAGAAGAAAGGTCGCATTCTGTATCTTGCTACCGAAATAACTCACCACCGCGGTTGAGCCTCCAGCCGGGTATCTGAGGGCTATCCTCAAGGCGGACATTCCTTCTTCTAACTCAGCCACAACAGGGGTTAGCGCAAGGGATATCCAGGTTTGAGAAATCCCGCTATAAGTTGCCATATCCGAGATCAAGTTGACGAAGTAGGGTGAGAGCACTATCACTATGCCCCCACCAACCAGTACCTCCATCACGCTCTTGACGTTGATTTTACCTCTGGTACCCCTCCTGATCCTAGAGGCCACATAGTAAACGTAAATTGAGAATAGAACTGCAGAGAATAAAGGATTCAGGTCACCTAGGGCCAGGGACACAACTAAGATGATGGAGGCAAGGGTCATAACCAATAATTCCCGCTTGTAGTCTCCCTTCATGGTCAGGGACTCGCCCCACTTTAAATGATAGGCAATCGCAACCAATCCAAGGCCCAGGGTGAATAGAACTACATTACCTCCAACGGCTGAGCCGAGGGCAATCCCACCCTTGTGTTCCAGTACCGCCACAAGGACTATCAATGTCTCGGGTAGTGCAGTGAGAGTCCCCAGTATCACTCCCCCTGCGAGACCTTGACCCATGACTCTCTCTAGGTCCTCCACTCCTCTTGATAGAAGTTCCGCCGAGAGTAACATTAGAAATAGCACTAGCAAAAACTGTAATAACAGGTAAGATAGTTCCATCACGTCAAACTGACAACATCTGTATTATAAGCTCAGAACATGGCGAGTCGGATGATGAAGGAGTGAGAGAAAACAAAAGATCAATTAGTTAATGATAGTCTTTGTGAATGAATCAATCAACTCACCGGTATACTGGAATATAAACAGTTTCAGTCATCTATATTACTAGTAACGCTAGACTCACGGCAACTATGAGCACTATGGCTGCGAAAACAGAGTTGAGAACGTGTCTCGATCTATACGTATTATTTTCCAAGTCTCTCTCCGTGAGATGATACGCTAAAAGCCCATACACTATCACTACCGCTCCAAGCACAATCATAACTTCACCGAAGATCACGGATTGCCCCACTCCCTTTACCCCTTTCAGGATCTGAAGGAAAAGAGCAAACTTGGCTATGACAAATCCAAATCCTATGAGCGCAATTCCGGTTCTTACCCAGGCTAAAAACGTTCTCTCGTTTGCCATATGGTCCGATGGGGATACCATGGTTAGAGAATAAGATGGAAAGAAAAAAGTTTAGAGATATCTCTTGAGGACAGACATGGGATTGGAGAGGTTAGCCGTGAGGAGAGCCTCCTCCGGGCTGTGACCGAAAGCGAAGGCCAGCAACTGCGTAAAGTACACCAGTGGCATTCTCAGATCTTCTCCATACTTCTCAGCTATCTTGTTCATGTTGGTCTCTATGGCCACGTGTCCCAGTGGGCAGTCAGTTATTAGGAGTTCTGCACCATTTCTCTTGGCATCCTTCAGAATCCTGGCCTCAAGATGCAGTGAGGTGGTGACGTCGGAGTAAACGTGAGGTCCTCCGCAACACATCGTCTTGGACTCAAATGGAACTACTTCGGCACCAAGCGCCCTCAACAGTTCGTCCATAAACACTGGCCTCTCTGGGTCATCCTTCATCTTCATGTACCCTGTCAGCGTGTAGGCCTTAGGTCTGGAATACAGACAACCGTAGTATGGGGCTACCTTCAGTCCCTGAAGTGGCCTCTTTACCCTAGCTTTTACGCCCTCTGGTCCTACTGTGTTGTAGATGAACTCAACGGCATGGATCATGAGCAGTTGCATATCGTACTGCTTCTCTCCCATCTTCTCCAGATAGGAGTTAACCTTCTCCCTGAGTTTTGGATACCTTGTCATGAAGTACTGGGTCCTCGATAGGGAATAGTGGCATCCTGGACAGGCTGACATCACGGCATTGGCTCCCATCTGCCTCGCCAGGGAGAGGTTTCTGGCGGGGAGCAGTAGTCCAGCCATGGTATTTACGTTCTTGACTTCCAGAGCTCCACAGCAGTTGTAGTCCTCGATTTTCTCATAGTTTATTCCAAGGTCTCTCGCTACCAGCTGTAGAGATACGTCATATGACTTCCCTAGTCCGTCCAGAGCACAGCCCGGATATAGGGCTACTTTACCGTATGGGTTAGCTATCTCGGTCATTCTGGGGTCACCTCCTCCTTCATTGCCTCCTCAAGGACAGGCTTTATCCTGTCCCACTCCTTCACCCTACTGGGCTTCATGAGGTCCTTTATTAACCCTGACTTGAGCAGTGGGCCCATCATGATGAGCAGATCCCTCAAGCTCATGGTAACAAACCCAGCCTTAGCAGATGCGCCACCAAGCAGGAGTTCGCTGATCCTTCCTCCATTCTTCATCACCGTCTCCAGGAAGAGCTCATCGAACACGGTTCCTGGATCGGTCTTGACGAGACCATGCTTCAGTAGGTAGTTATGAATGCTGTGTACAACCTCCTCTACCAGTACTCCCTTAGGGCATCTATGGGTGCACTTCTGGCATGATACACATCTCCAGATGCTGTCCTGAAGCTCTATTAGCGATTGTTTGTCTCCCTTTCTGGCTAGATCAATGAACCTTCTGGGACTGTAGTTTGGATCATACTCCCTCATGGTACAGCCTGAGGTACAGGTTCCGCATTGCCAGCAGAGGCTGATAGTGGCACCTTCAACCGTGTTGGCAATCTCATCCCACACGGACTGGTCGTAGCCTGTTTGCGTCCTCTCTATCATGAAGGCGTTCCATGTTCCGTCTAGCTCTACTCCATCTACTATTACCTTGTCTTTTTGAATTAAACCCTTTATAATGGGTTTTTCCAAATTAGGTATGGGCAAGTTTTATCACCTTTATATATGGTTTTAGGCCCATAACCAGGGCCGTGGTTGTGAGGTGTGTGGGGATTAACCCCGCAGCCTTCTTATCGACTGCGAGGTGTGTAGTATAGTCCAAATACCTCACATATGCGTATACAAGAAAAATGGAAGTTGGATAATAATTACCTGTAGACAGACCGAAGACCTCAAGGACCTTCTTAAGCTCGTTCACCGAGGATAGGAACTCTTCCGTGGATTTGAGAGATAGATTCTCCTTCAGCACGTAATTGATGGAGCCTGTATTTCTCTTGGGATTCCATATCCATCTAGTCCACAGGGGATACTCCTCAGGATAAAGATAATGGATTATCTCCTTGGCCATATCCTCCATGTCCTCCTGATCGGAGGCCCTCACCGCGGAGACGAACTTTTCCACTCTTTCCTGATATGACAGATTCTCGTTTCTGAGGGTTTCAAGGGCCTTCGAAAACGCTGTTACACCAGTGTTCCTCAACACGTCGTCGTAATGCTTCCTTGCGTAGAAGACTGAGTCGAAAACCTGTTTCATTTCCTCTTCAGTATCAACCTTTACGGTCCTGAGGAAGTCGGTCTTTAATTTCATTGCCTCAAGTATGAGATTGAGGGACTTCTTAGCGTCCCCTGAGGCAGTGTTATTCACGTCTACATTTAACATTGCATTGTAAATCTCACGGACGAAATCAACGCTCAAAAAAACTGTGCTAATGATGGGCCACCTCGACCCTCTTCTTCGCGAAGTCGGATTCGTCCCATACGCCCTTGGTCACATACTCATAGGCCTTCATGGCAGCGGCATATCCCTCGGTGATGGAGTCAGAGATGGTCTTGGGACCAGTTATGGCACCTGCCAGGAATATTCCCTTCTTAGTGGACTGCACCGGTAATCTGTCCGGGTCTATGGGCTTTACGAACCCGTGCTCCTCAAGTTCTAAGCCTAGGGCCTTTGCCACCTGCTTTGAACCCAGTCCTAACTCCATGCCGTTGGCCAGAATCACCATATCGTAGGGAACCACAAGCGCCCTGTTCAGGTTCATGGTGTCCTCACCCTTGATTATCACTGTGTCATTTGGCCCTCTCATGAACTCGGATATCCTTCCCCTGATGTAACCGACCCTGTACTCCAGCTGGGACTTCCAGTAGAGCTTATCCTCCATTAGACCATAGGTCCTGATGTCCATGTAGTAGATGTGGACTACCGCATCTGGCACTCTCTCCTTTATCTCCATGGCCTGCTTCGTGGACACCGCACAGCAGACCCTGGAGCAGTAAGTGTTACCCACAGTGGCGTCCCTGGATCCCACACAGAGAAGAATGGCAACCCTCTTGGGTGGTACACCCTTAGTTGTTACGAGCTTATTCTCGGAGAGCATCCTTTCTATGTCTGAGATCTGATATATGTTTGGAATTATGCCGTAACCGTACTCGTACTTTCTCCTGGAATCGAAGTGCTCAAACCCGGAAGCTGCAATTATTGCGTTTACTTTCTCATTAGTTATTTTTCCGGACTTATCTTTAATGGAGACGGTAAAGCCTTTTCCCTCGTCCTTAACACCCTCAACTATACTTTCCATGTAGGTTTTTACTCCGCTTGACTCCACGCCCTTAATCAGGGGGTCAAGCACCTCTGAGGCTGGCCTAAGCTCTGGGAAGAGTAAGCTATACTTCAGTTTCTTAGGAGTGCCTCCCAGATATGACTCTCTTTCAACTAAAACCACATCTACGCCAAGGTTTCTTAGCTCCTTGGTTGCCGACAGACCGGCCGGACCGGACCCTATTACAAGAACCCTTTCTCCTGCCAAATTCCCACTCTCAGATCATTTTTAATAAAAATAATTAAAAAGGTTTACTTAGAAGTGTTTGGCACTTGGGCCTTATCGCCCTTGTACCACTTTACCCTTTCTGGGACTGAGAGGTAGAAGTCGATCTTCCTGTGGGGCTTGTAGAGGTACTCGGGCTCCGCTTTCCCTTCTCTCAGGTCAGCCAAGTACTGGATGAACTTCTCCTTGTAATCATCCACGTTTACGCCTATCTTCCTCATGAATCCTTCTACGTCAGTAGCGTGCCAGTGAACCTGGGCGATGGTGTAGGGATCAGCACCCATTGCAATTGCAGCGAACTGAGCGTCTGCTAGCACTGGCAAGTTATAGTTGAAACCGTGAGCCTTTCCCGCCCACTGGCTCTTGTCTAGAGTGGTAACACATCCGGTGTCGGAGGTCACGAATATGTCGGCCTTTCCTTCCTCGACTGCCGGAATAACCTTCTTGAATAGTGCAAAGCTCCTGGAGAACTCCCTCTCAGTCAGGATATGCCTGAAACCGAAACCACAGCAATCCCACCACGTGGAGTAGTCAACCAGTTTGGCTCCGAAGTTCTGTGCAGTACCGCTCGGAGCTGCTGGCCTTCTACCCTGGAATACCTCTGGATCATAAATTGTGTCCTCGGGCACTAGCTTGTATACATGGCATGGTGTGTGAACTGCAGCCCTTATTCCGCTGAGATCATACTTCTTCTGCTGGGCTGCCTTCTTGCTCATGGTGTATAGCCATTCTGAATAGTGAACCACCTCTTCCGGTATCACTATATCCATATCCATTTTCCTCATGATGGGTCTCAACTTGTCCCTAATCTCTTTGTGGAGAACTAGCATGTTCCTGATCTCCTTATAGTGACCAAATGAGGTTCCACAGTGGATTAGTGGGAAGTAATCTATCTCGTATGCCCTCCACATGTTCCTGACATATACTCCAGCCAGAGCCACAGGGTTAGACGCGCCGGAAGCGTGATAGTTCCATCCGGTACATGAGGTCTGATGAGGCTCGTCCATGTAGTCTATCTCCATTTTGTTCATCATCCAGAACACGGAGGTGGGATAGCCTGGGATATGACCGCACTGCCCACAGCTCTTGTGTTGCCATAACTTGGTAGTTGGAATGATCTTGGGAGAGCCGTTCAGGGTCTGCATCTTCACGGGGTTGTTGTAGGGCTTAATGTGATGCACAATTATCTCGCCCTTGTCCTCAAGCTTGTATAGCTCCTCCTTCACGTGTTGTAGGCCATGAGGTGTACTATATCTGTAGATTATTCTTTGATACACTTCGTTCCAGTCAACATTGTCAGCCATGGGGAAGGCTTCCTTGAGCTCTTCCTCCATTTTCTTATCCATTTCCTGCGTAGCCAAACTTTACACCTTCAATCATTATTATTCCTCAGGGTTATATACTTTACTTATTAAACATTTTATGTAACTATGAAAGGTTTTTCTAAACTCAAGCAAATAGCGAGAAAAAGGGAAAAAAGTTAAAAAGAAAGACTAAAGGTCTAACCAGCTGTCTGGAAGCTCGTTCTCGTCCAGCTCTCCCTTTTGCCACTTCTCCTTGATTTCCTCCAGCTGAGACTTCCTGTCCTCGTAGATATCCATGATCATGTCATAAAGGTCTTTGTCAACTCCTCTGAGCGAATCCATGACTCCTGACTCTATCATGATGGTCATCATTTCAACTGCAGTCTGAAGCGAGGGATGCCAGCCAATGTCTGTCCTCTGCATCAGGTCCACGGGAATAGCTTTTCTGTATACGTCCATGTTCTTCGATTCCTCGACTGCCTGTGGTCCCCAGTCTGGGAAGGAATCTGGCTGAATCATGTCTGGAGTAACTTGGTTACCCATAGTTAGCACGGTATAGAGGACCCTTCTATATGGAGCGAGGATCTCCTTGGCGGATGGCAGGGCAAACTGAACTGAATACTCTCTCAGGAGCATGATCAGACCAGCTATCTCATTGTTGAATGGGCATCTCATGGAACACGTGTAACACTGCACACATGCCCATACTTTCTTGTTGGTGAACTCCCATATTTTGTCCACCTCGTCTCTCATCATGTACTGTATCATTTCCCTGGGACCGAAATCGTAGAACTTGGCTGCAGGACAACCTGAGGTGCAAACTCCACAGTTCAGGCAACCCCTCAGGTACTCGTTATATCTAAAGTCTGACTTCACTGCCTGCCAGAACTTTATGGCGGTTTCCCTGTCTTGAGGTGACAGGTTTGATAGTAGATTTCTCTCCTCTTCTGGAACTGCACCCTGAACGTCGTATGCCATATCTAGAAATCTTGGATCGTCGGGTAGTTGGAGTATACTCTTAGCTTGTGCCATCTTTCCACAGGTAAATAATGATAAAAGGTGACTTATAAGTTTTGTTAAAAAAAATCTAAAATAAAATAAGTTACTTGGCCCTCTTCACGAGGATCCTAGTTACGCCGCCCTGCTGTTGAATGTCCAAGATTTGGTGTCCTGTTCTTCTTGCCCATGCCTCTATATCAGGCTTGGCTGCTGGATCCGTGGCGAGTACCTCAAGAACTTCGCCAACATTTATTTGCTTTATTGCCTTAGCGGTCTCCATCACGGGGCCGGGACAATACATTCCCTTTACGTCAAGGGTTTTGGCTATTTTTGCCTCTTGTGACATTTATATCACCATCCAAGTTCAGATAAATAGGGTTGTTCCTCCCTCTGCCCTATCCAGGAAGGTGGCAACACCTACCACATCGTCAACGAAGTCAGCTAGATCTTCCTTCTTCAGGCCGAAGAACTCCATGGTTGTGGAGCACGCATATACCTTAACCTCGCCAACTTCCTTAGCCTCTCTCACCATCTGATGCCACATGGGGAACTTCATATCCATCATCCTCTTCATCATCATGGGGCCCATCTGCTCGTAGTTTTTGTCCACCTGTGGTTGAGCCTGCATTCCGTTCTTGCTAATTGCGTTCAAGCCCCAGAAGGTGAAGAACAAATTAACCTCGTACCCTGAGGCTGCTGCGCCTGAAGCTAGAATGCCCACAGGCATCAGCTTATCCACTGTTCCTGAGAAGACTATTATGGATAACTTCTTTCCTGCCAAACTTTCACCAAAATATCTTTTATATCAAAAATATTTAAGCTTTGTGGTGTTGTTTATAATTTGTAAAAACATTCTTTAATTATCAATTAGATAGGTATGTAAGATACTTACCCTCATTTCTCAAGAGATCCCTCGATGAATATGTTTGATAAAAAATATAAGTAAGCTAAATTAAATAATCATGAGGGATAGACTTGGCACAAACCCAAACTGAACAAACACAGGAGGAACAGAAGAAGAAAATCCTCATAGTTGTGACCCACGGACCAGAGGACCTTGACAGGACATATGCACCCCTCTTCATGGCATCAATATCTGCCTCAATGGAATACGAGACTTCCGTGTTCTTCATGATAAAGGGTCCATTACTGCTGTCAAAGAAGTGGCAGGAGGATGAGAGAAAGAAAGGAGGAAATCCGTTCATACACTTCTTCGACATGGCAAAGGACAACAACGTAAAGATGTACGTATGTGTACAGAGCCTTAAGGATATGTGCCACATGAATGAAAGTGACGTTGTGGATGGAATAGAACTTGTGGGAGGATCGACCCTAATAGATTTAACACTGGATGCGGACAGAACACTGTTCTTCTGATTCCCATGAAGTTTGACGTTGTGGTAATAGGCGGTGGCTCCGGCGGTTACATAGCAGGATCAGTGCTGGCGAGGAGCGGGAAAAAGGTACTGGTAATAGAGAGGGAAAAGTTCGGAGGGGTCTGCGTAAGGTCAGGGTGTGTTCCAAGTATTTTTTTATATGATGTTTCTTTTTCCCTAGCAAGGTTCTCTGAGATTGGGAACTATAAGGGGCTATCGGTGGATGTTGGAGTAAGGGATATATTCGCGTCTAGAAACACCATGATAGAGTACCTTTCTGATGCAGGACAAAGGCTGGTTGAGGATGCTGGCGGGACAACAATGATGGGAGAGGCCAAGATTAGGGGGTCAAAAGTTGAGGTAAATGGAAAGGAGATAGAATTCGATAAGATGGTTATCGCCTCGGGCTCCTCGCCTGCTTTGCCCAGAATTAAGGGAGCAGAGGATGGGATGACCGAGGATCAAGCGGTTAACCTCAATTATGTACCCAGGGAGCTTGTTGTGGTCGGGGGAGGATTTGCAGGGGTTGAGATAGCCCAGTTCTTTGCTAGGTTGGGATCCTCAGTGTCCCTTATCACGCGGGGAAATGTGCTCCACGAAATGGGGGAGGACGCGAGGAAGGTGATTATGGACTCCCTAGAGTGGGACGGAGTCACAATAAAGGAAAACTGCGAACCAGTATATCAGGATGGCAAGTTACTAAAAACAACCTGCGGTGAGTTCAGGGGTGAAGTTGTATACGCCACCGGGAGGAAGCCTAACATCCCTGACGACGTGAAATCCCTCGGAGTGGAATTCAACTGTAATGGAATAGTTGTGGATAGGTACATGAGGACAAGCAACCCACGGGTTTGGGCCATAGGCGATGTTGTGGACAAGAAGAGAAAGGTGGCCCATTCTGCCATGATGGAGGGAGTTATTGCTTCCCTTTCGATTCTCGGACAGCCCGTGGAGGTGGATTACTCGGCCGTTCCACAGGTGGTCTACACGGACCCCCAGATTGCTGTGGTAGGGGAAAGGGAAAACGCCGTTAAGTTCAGTTCCTTTCCTCTTGGCGCCTCTACAAGGGCCATTATCCACGGTATCAGGGAAGGGTATGTGAAGTTGGGTTTCGACGAACAGGACAGGGTGTGTTTTGGTGAAGTTGTGTCCCAATACTCAGAGGAAATAATTAACATTATTTCCATAGCAATAAAATCGAGGATGAAGGCAAGGGATCTGGCCCTCACGCCATTTGTTCATCCATCCATCTCAGAAAGCGTAAGTAACGCAGCTAAAGCATTATTTAACTTGGACGTGGATGTATTCAAGGATAGGAATGGAACTTAAGGAGTATCTGGAAAAGAAGAATTTCTCTTACACAAGGAACGGTGACGTTGAGATGATAACCATGGACGATTATTCCTTTTATATTAAGGGCACTGAGGTTCACATACCCATACCGCTTCCCACGGGAAGGGAGAAACTTGATGATCTGGTAACCATGGGGACTTACTATGCCAGGGCCTCGAGGTTAGTTCAGGGAATAGGAGAGCCAGTAACCTATGCGTTGAGGGAGACAACTGTGGAAGTGGTCATTCGCTTCAATGATCGAAATGAATTGGAACAAAAGTTAATTAAAGCCCTTGAGGGAATTGAGAGTTTGAGGTATTTCATGTGAGCTACGATAGCATTGTCAAGCAGTATGTCAAGGTTCTGAGAAACCTGAAGATAAGTCACTGTAAGGCCTCCGAGTTAATATCTCAACTTAGCGGGGCCAGTATTGAAGTAGAGGAAAGTGAAGGATGCGAAAGGCCTCAAATTCAGGTGTGGTCCAATGGCAGGAGGCATTTCTCATACCTAGGTATTCCATCTATGAATGAATTGTGGCCTTTCCTTAATGCCCTGGTCAGGATTTCCACGAATACCGTTCAGCTCGACCAGCAGGAGCTGGACATGGCGAAAATGGTAAGAGGAAACGTGAAGTTATTCGTAACCCCAGATTGCACCAAGTGTCCCATTGCTGCCGAACTCCTCTACCAGGTTGCCCTTGTGAATCAAAACGTGGAATTGGAGATCATAGATAGCGAGGTCTACGATGACCTAGCGAAGAAATATCACGTGATGAGCGTTCCAAAGATAGTCCTTAACGACAAGACTGAGATCCCTGGAGGATTTCCTCCCAACATAGTCTTGAAGATGCTGGTAAAGTCTAGTCAGGGGACACAACCTTAACTCCTAGTCTCTCCGCCTCCTTCTTTACCTTCTCGTCCGAAGCAATCAGAATTGCCTGAAGGTCTGACGCAACCATTATGGCCTCTGCCTCATGCATGGGCAGGCCTGAAAAGGTCCCAGGCTTATGCGAGTAAGCCCTGACCCATACACCCCTATCCAGCGCGTAGTCAATATTTATGTGGTTCTGAAGCGCGTAAGAGACCCCGTAGGTGGTGACTATTAACTTGTACTCCGAAAACTTCTCAAGAATAACGGCCAGTTTCGAGTAAGAACTGGGTGAGATTACGGCAAACATATTCATTAAAATTATTTAAGTAATGATATATAAGGAGTAGTGAAACAGTATGTCGCAACAGGATCCACTGGAAATTTTGCTCAAAGAAGAGAATTTACAAAAAGTTACCAAATTGATGGACGTTCTACCCACGTTCGAGAAGGTAGCTGAGAAACTAAGTGAAATGGACAAGAAGGGAGAACTTGACTTCATGCTGGATATGCTGGGGCAGGTCGTGAGTATAGCTGACGCCATTCAGAAAGCTGATCTGATGAACACGTTAGTTTCGTTCGGGATGGATCAGATAGGGAAGGTTCAAGCGTTGTGGCCCCTGCTGGAGAAGATGACAAGTGATAGGGTAATCAGCATCATCCAGCAACTTGATATTGACTCCACCTTAAGCGCACTCGAGAAGCTTACCCCAGTGCTTAACAAGCTGACCAGCGATAAGGCAATAAAGGTACTGCAGAGCATAGACTACGACTCTCTTCTGGAATACATGGGCTCCCTAACACCGCTACTCAGTAAGCTGACAAGCGAGAAAACTTTGAAGATAATACAGAGCCTTGATATGGATGCCCTCCTTACCGCTGCCGAGACCATGACCCCAACCCTGACCAAACTTGCCAACATGATGAGCGAGATGCAAAAATCGGGACAGCTGGACAACCTAATGAACCTCATGCAACAGGGTCTCGCACTACTTGACACTGTACAAAAGACTGACCTGGTGAACACCCTGATAGCCTTCGGGATGGATCAGATAGGGAAGGTTCAAGCGTTGTGGCCCCTGCTGGAGAAGATGACAAGTGAGGAAACGATCAACATGATACAGAAGATGGATATTGACGGCTTGCTAAGGGCCATGAACTCCTTGATGCCCATGATGCAGAAGCTCACCAGCGATAGGGCAATTAAACTGATTCAGCAGTTGGATGTGGAGAGCATGCTGGGAGCCTTTGAGGCCTCCATGCCGGTTCTGAAGAAGTTAACTGATGAGAAGACGGTCAAGGCGCTGGCTCAGATGGATATGGATTCCATGATCAACCTGATGATGAAGTTCGCTGAACTGCAGAGGACAGGCGTCATGGACAGAATGTACAAGCTGATGGATGTGATGGCAGATCCACAACTTGTGGATACAATGGTTTCAGTGATGGAGAAGTTCGCCAAGGCAATGAAGATATGGGCAAACGAACTGCCAAACGTGAAGCCTGTGGGTATAGGAGGATTGGCGGGATTAACCAGGGACCCAGACTCCAAGTATGCCCTGGGTATAATGACTTCTCTACTTAAGGCTACCGGGAAGGCGTTCAAGGAATAGATCAACCAACTTTTTCACGTAAGCCTTTTTCTCCTCATCCTGGGTTGGTATTTCATCCTTAGTTTTAGTTCCCATGAGACCCATCACGAAGGAGAACATGGAGGGTGCTGACCCTGGACCGTAGCCTCCTCCTCCATAGGAAATGATCCTTGCGTTGAGCCTTTTGGCCAGCCTGCTCACCTTGAGACCCAGTAGGTTGAAAGAGTTTGTGGTCAGGTTCAGGGATTTCAGTCCATCGTCCTTATGACCGTCCACTCCAGCAACCACGAGCAAGACCGAGGGCCTGAACTCCTCAACCACCTCTAGGATTCTCAGTGCCTCTTGAAACGAATCGTCAGCGGAGCCCAGGGGTAACCCCACATTAAAGTTATATCCATAACCTTCGCCCTCTCCTATCCTTCCGGGATCCCCGGTACCTGGAAAGAACTTTCCGTCATAGGCAAAAATGTTTACCTTCAGTACCGGTTTATCGTAAAACATTTCCTCCACACCGTTGGCATGGTGGGCATCCACATCCACGAGGGCAACTCTCTCCCCGTTCTTGATCAGCCTTGAGATGGCTAGGTTAACGTCGTTTATTGGGCAGAAACCCATGGACCTTGACCTTGTGGCGTGATGAAATCCACCAAGCGGGATGTATATTGTCTCAAAGAACCTTGACAAGGAGATTGCAGTGAGAGTTGAACCTGCTACCAGAAGTATATCCTCAAACATTCCGGGGTAGTGAACGGTATCTCCGGAATCCAAGAAGCCGATGTGAGGAAGGGAGCTTACTTCCTTTATTTTCCTCAGAAGGCTCTCGTCTTGAACCTCTAGGAGATCTTCATAATGGGCTGGCCTTGGTGACATGAAGTAAACGTTGTTCAGGGCAGAGACCAGCTCCCTGAACTTGGATATCCTGCTCTTGGAAACATCCCTTATCATGGGGTGGGAAAAAGAAATCTCTCTGAATCTCTCATCCCATATGATCCCCAATGATCGCCCATACGTCAACTTCATCACCCTCCTTGAGGTCCATCTTACCGAATATCCTGACTACGGGTCGACCCCTGAATGAGAGAATGCTCTCCAGAAGAGGCGGACCGTCCACTGGCCTGTTTGCCATGACCTTGAATGCCGAGTCGTATTCCCAGTTCTTGACAAGTCCCTTCCTGCTCTCAAAGATGCTGAGATTACGTCTTGTTCTGGCTACGCTATACTTCTTTCCTCCTACCATGATTACACCTCTCTGCCTTGTCCCAATTAACCCACCGTAACCAGCAAAGGGAAGACTGGCGTTAAGCAGACCACCACAACACCCAAGACCCCTGAAATCTCCTGCTATGGAATAGGTAGATAGTCTCACATCAATGAAATTCTCTGAAGTCTTAACTACCTGACCTATACCCCTTTCATCCGATGTTTCGATTTCTGGGAAGGTGAACCTAAGTCCCTCAATATGAGCATGTCTAAAGTCTCCACCGGTATATGGAGAGGATATCATTTTTCCCAGGGCCTCACCTGGTTTAATCTCCTCCCCAGGCTCTAGATAGGGAGCTACATGAAGCGCCTTCAGAAGCTTGGACCCGCTTTTCACCACCACTAGGTAATCGTGGTCTGTCTCAGCATACCTGTTGGGTCTTCCAACCTTGAACCTCTCAACGGATAGCACAATGCCTCTAAAAAAGGAGATAAAATCCTCCCTGTCGTAGGAGCCCACATCTACCGCACTTACCTTTACGTGCGAGGGGAAACCACTTGTGAAAAAACTGACTAAGCTACCCTCTGGAAACCTCATTTAGTTCAGGAACCTCTTAGCCAGAGGTAGTCTCGATGACTTAATTGCATTGAGGGTCTGTTTCTCGTTGGGATACCAGGGAATATTCCTCAATCTATCCCCAGGTCTCTCATTGGAATAAGGCCTGTTGCATCCTGGACACCCGCTAGTCAAGAAGGCTCCAGAGAGTTCCTGAAGGGTTATATCGGGGCTCAGATTAATGTCCACTAACTGTCCCTTTTCATCGAACACGAAGTCCTCAGCCTTCACCAAGTCGTTCTCAATCAACCACCTCGATATCTGCATTCTCCTGTAAACGTGAAGGGGTACGGGCTTTCTGTTCTCCATGGGGGTCGACTCTTCCGGGTAGAAGGCGAAGAGACTTATTTTGGCTCCCCTGGAATGAGCGTAAAGCATAAGGGATACTGCTTCCTGCTCTGTTTCGCCAAGTCCAATGATTAGATGTATCCCGGCGTTCTTCTTGCCGAATACCTCCACCGCGTCGTCTATGGCATGAATGTATCTATCCCAGCTATGCATACTCCTCACAGGTTTCCCCCTCACGGCGTCAAAGACCCTCTTGCTAGCAGCATCTATGGCAACATCTATCATGTTTCCGCCTGCCTCCTTCATCTTGCGCATGTCGTCCTTGCTAGTGTATGTTGCTGTAACCAGCTCGGAGATCTGTAGCTCTATTCCCTTCTCTCTAATTCTCCTGGTTATCTCCACGGAATCGGGGGACGCCCTGGGATGAGCCAGTTGACCAACACAGATTCTCTGTAACCCGTAGTTTGGATCCCCCTGTCTCTCCTTTATTCTGTCAAGTACTGTATTTAGAGGCCTTAATGGCCATTCTACCCTTATCAAAGTCTTGCACTCAGGACCTTGACTTACTTCCCTTGCCTGACCGCAGTAGATGCAGTTTGCCTTACACCCATCAGGGTAGTACTGCAGGAGGTTGATGGTGGTGTTCAGTGCTCCCTTCAGAAACCTTCCAGGTGAAAAACCTAGCACCATATCCGCACCGAAGCTGAGTCTCACCCACTCAGGACTACTTATGGGTTTTACTTCATTCAATCTTAGGGTCATATGGACACCCGTAATAGAAAGTCATGTATCACGTTGCCACAACATGCGTGGCTAAGGATTACCTCCCTTCTCCCCATGGCATACTCTATGGTCTCCTGGGAGGGAAATGCCATACCGTCTATACCCTGATCCACGGCCATTTTCTCCACTTCAAGGTAGGCCTTCCCCCTGGGCCTAGCACAGCCCAACATGACAGGGGACGTGAAGAGCTCCCTGGCCCTCATGAGAACTTTTCCCAGCTCCTCTGGGGAGGGTTCCTTCACTCCCTTGTAGGGAGTTCCCACCAGGGGCATTAGTCCCACAACAATCACGGCGTCTGGATTGACCTCCCTTAAAAGTTCCAGCGCATGAAGATCTCCCTCCACTCCCCTCTTGCTGAGCCCAACTATGACATGAGGGGCAATCTTGATTCCTGCCTCCTTAAGGAACTTAAACGAGTTAAGGTAATCATCAACTGTGAATGGCTGTCGCAAAACCTCGGTTATGGTCTCCTGATCCCCAACCATATCCAATAATGCGATCTTCACCCCGCTGTCCTTGAATCTCTTGGCTATCTCCCTGGATTTGACCACTCCTGTATGAGCTATAACAGTGACCTGTGGATACTTCTTGAGGACTTCACCATATTTCCAGACTGGGACGTCTCCCCTGGGAGAAGATCCTCCAGACAGGATCACTCCCTTCTGACCTGCCCTACTAACATTTTCCATGATCCTCTCAAACTTCTCCTTTGTGGATCCGTCCTCCATTCCCTCAAGAACTCTGGTCTCGCAATGCTTGCAACTGAAGGCACAGGATGTGCCGGTTACGGAGATTGGTTTCCACCCATCATCTGAGCTTAGGTAGTCCGTCTCATACCTCTTAAGTGAGGGCGCGTAAAAGAAGATGGGTTTCATTTCACCAGACCCTCCAGAAACTGAATGAATTGATCCCTGTCCACTCCCAGGAACTTGACGCCCTGAAACCAGTCAGAGACCTCTCTTCTTAGATCCTCTACCCTGGACCACTTGAGTCTAGCCTCGAGGTCATAAATGCTTCTTCTAGGTTCCACGAAGAAGTCTCCAGTGATTAGAACTGACTGTATAAGGCCCTTCCCGGCCAGCTTAACCTGGACCCTAAAGAGTCCGCCTGGAAGCTTGATCTCTCCCTGCCTAACATCCTCTCCTTCAAGAGTTTTCCTAAGGCCGAAGACCCACTCCTGAGATCTATACTTCAACTCAAGCTCCCTGATGTTCTCCTCCTCCCTAGGCAAGTACTTCTCGTCATGGAGTTCCACGCCAAGCGATTCCTGGAAGGCTGATCTGGCTTCCCTTATCACCTCTTCCATGGGAACCCGGGAATCCAGTTCCCTGTTTAACCAAGTTATTCTTTCCCTGAAGTCCCTTGATACCTTATCCTTCATTTTCTCTGTGCTCAACTTCAGAGTGTCAACCATGGCCTGTACATCAAAGTCCACCAGAATCGTTCCGGTCACCGAGATATACTTCCCCACGGAAAATGCCCCCAAACCCGAAATCTTCCTCCCATTTATTTCAACGTCGTTTTTGGGCCTGAAATTGGCCTTGATCCCAAACCTGGAAAGGGTTGATATCACCGCGTCTGCCGAACGCTTAATAGCCGATTCCACAGAGCCTCCTAAAAGCGACGATTCTGAATATATCTCCCAGCCCAGCTGATCTGGGCCCATGATTATTGTGCCTCCACCCGTGGGTCTTCTCCCCACGTCCCATCCCCTCTCTCTCACCCTCTCCAAGTTAACCTCCTGCTCAGCAGATTGATGATAGCCCAAAAGAACTGCGGTAGGATCAAAGATAACAAACCTGAGAACAGGTTCAGATCCCTCAGCAACGGAATCCAACAAGGCCTCCTCCCCAGCGAGGATCCTGTGTTGAGGTCCCTTCTCTAAAATAAACCTAAAGCTGGGCATTTCGTTAACTTAATGTACCATATTATATATAAAGATTTTCCCCAAAAAACTTATTATAAGTATCTTTTTACGTTTTGTTTATTTTAAGCATCAGGTGGCAATTCTCCTGGGTTTAGGTGTCAATAACGTATTTTTTAGGACGCGAGTAGCCAGAGTCATGATAAACATTGCTGACGTGCTGGCAACTGTAGGTCTGATAGGCGTAGCGCACGGTCTGGAACCCGATCACATCTCCTCGGCTAGGTTAGTGAGGAAAAACAGAAAATTGGTGGAAATGGCCATATTTCACTCGGCGGGTTTCGCCCTGATAGCGATCCCGCTCTCTCTTGTCCTAATTTACTTTAGTTACGTGAAGCCTGAAATTGAACTGGCCTCTGACCTATTGGGGATAGTGTTTGGAGGCCTCCTTCTAATTTCCGGGATATTTAGACTGGAGTTCGAAGTCGAACCCAAGAGCACGGGACTAATTCAGGGCATGTTCAACGTTACTCCCTCTAAGATAGTTACAATAATCTTAGCCATGAATACGGGATCCATACTCCTTGGGGCTGGGGTAATAACCTGGTTCGCCATAGTAACCAGTCTCTCAATCATACTTGTTGGAATGGCTACCCTACGCCTTCCTAGGAACCTTGACCGAGTGCTGGATGTCGCTACAGGAACGATCACAATTCTGTTCTTCATTCTACTATTAAATGAAAGATTTGTAAACATCATGTAAAACTCAATAGTATAGCTAGAAAACCAAGTATTAGCTTTTAAAATGTTCCGTACCTAATATAAATCCATGGAGGAAAGTCAGATAAGGTATGTTTTAACCAACTTCAAGAGGATAGCCACAATCGGGTTCTCCAAGGATCCCGAGAAGCCATCACACAGGGTTCCCAAATTTCTTATGGAGCACGGATATGTCGTTTACCCGGTAAATCCCACCGTAACTGAAATTCTTGGGAGGAAATCATACCCTTCATTAAAAGACGTTCAAGATGATATAGATGTGGTTCAGGTGTTTAGACCCTCAAAGGATGTACCCGCCATTATTGACCAAGTGCTGGAAAGGAAAAGGGAAAGGAACGACGTGAAGGCTGTTTGGCTTCAGGAAGGAATAAGGGATGATAAGTCTGCCGAAAAGGCCAGGTCTGAGGGGTTAATAGTAATCCAAGATAGATGCATGTATAAGGAGTATGTGAAACTCTTCGGACAATAGAGCCCAAGGTTTTGGGATGATGTCTGAAAAAATAGAAAAAGTTTTTAACGGGCATACTTTATAAATATTTATGATGGAAACTTTCGACGCACTTAAAGATACATTGAAGGAGAAGAAGGAGAGTATAAGGTGTTGTTATAAGATCAGCGATACCGATGTTGATTGCCTGTTCAAGTTGCTTGAGCTTGGAGAGCCAAAGACCTCGGTGGAACTTGGTAAGATAATGGGGCTAAGTAAAACCACGGTGGAAAATAGCATGAAGAAGTTAATAGAACTTGGACTGGTCGAAAGAATCAAGGTCGACGGGAAAAAGATAGGAAGGCCGAAGTTCCTTTATGCGGTCTCTGACAGCTTTCAGGAGAGAGTCAAGATTGACTTGAAGAGATGTGCCGAAAAGATTCTATCAGCAACCTCCTAACTCTTGAACCTTACCTTCATTACCAGAGGAGGACATCTTCTCAAGAACTAAGGTGTAAGTGCCTCCCTGAGAGGTATGTTCTATAACCTTGCAATCCATCAATTTCACCGCTTCCATTATCATGTCATCGCATTTGGGGTCCTTGAACGTTACCTTTAGCCTTCCCTCTTTCATTTTCATTAATTTTGCAGCTACCTTCATGAATGGTTCGGGACATTCCAGATCCAAGAGATTTAGCTCCTCCATGGCATTTAATGAACCCAAAAAGCTAAAAAGTCTTCTTAATCATGAAAGAAATCATGAAAGTTGTATGTCCAGTTTGTAATAGACTCTTTGAAGCGGAATGCACACCCTATCAGCAAAAATACGAGGAAACGGTTTACTATTTTGACACAGAAATCTGCCAGCTCACCTTCATGAGAGAGCCTGATAGGTTCCGCTATAAATGCCCTAGGGCTTCGGAAAGCTCTTGAGTTCGGCGGGAGTTAGACCGCTAAATAGCTTGGCACAATATTCGAAGTCCTTCGATATCTTATCCGTGAGAGCTTCCGCGTCCACGGCCTTATATATGTATCTTGGTCTTCCTCCCTTTGATCCTTGATCCTTTACCCTTTCCACGAATCCAATGGAGATTAACTTGTTCACGGACCTGTTTATGGACGCCTTACTAAGCTTCAGCACGGAGGCTAGGTCGTCCTCAGTCTTAGGTCCCATGTTTATCAATGCCTTAAGTATCTGAAAATCCGTGTCAGAGATGTCGTAGCAGAAGCTCAGCGCTTCCACCAATCCTACTTCCCTTCCGGAAGGGAGTCTAGCTTTTAATTTTTGGACTTCCATTCTAACTCACATAATATGTGGTAAAAACGTATATATAAATCTTTGCTTATTTTAGCAAAAATGTATCTCGTGATTATTGCAAGAATAAAATATTCATTAGGCCCAAAGTCCCCTCTTCATATCCTCGAGCTTGGTGAAAAGAGATATCTGAAAGTATCTCATTACCTCTATTGTAAAGTTTATAGCATCCTGGTCAGGCATTTGGGAAATTTTGTTTCTGAGTTCGTTAATGAATCTGGTCATATCATTGTAAGTTTGTTTAGACAGCTCGTATTTGGATAGGTCCAGAACCTGAACAAGTTCGTCCTTGGTCTTGGCCTGCTTTATTGCGTTATACATCTGCATAACCACACCCTTCCCCGTTTTTCCAAAGAGGGCCTCCTCCGGATTTCGCAGCCATCTGGCGTAGGTGGCTGCCAGTTTTTTGGCCTCGTTTTCCTTGCTTTCCATTAACTTATTTTCGTTTTTTGTTATTTAAAAAAGCATGAAGTCCTTGTTCCTAGTATCAGGTGGTTTGGACTCCACTGCGGGTATGTACAGATACAGGGAAATGGATTACGATTGTATGATAATGAATTACGGTCAGAGAGCGTTCAAGGAACAGGTTAAGTACGCGAGGGTCAATTGCGAAAGGCTGGGAAAGAGACTGATTGAGGTTGACGTGAGGAAGATGGGAGAATACTTCAGAGAAGGGAAGTCCCTGATCCCGCACGAACCCATTAAACATAGAAATGCTGTGATGATTCCCTTCGCACTCACGTATGCCTTGGAAATGGGTTACTCCTCAGTTTACGTTTTCACGGTTAGTGAAGAATGTCAATACGAATCCAACAAGCCTGAGATTATGAGTGCCCTGCGAAAGTTAGCTGAAGCTCTCCGCATAAACCTCGTTTTCCCGTTTATGGGACTATCCAAAGCCCACGTACTCAAGATTGGAGTTGAGTACGGCATGAATCCGCTAGATACTTACTCGTGCCTTTTAGGTCACAGGGCCCATTGTGGAAGATGTTCCCAGTGTGAGGCAAGGAAACTGGCGTTCAAGATAGCAGACATGGAAGATAGGACCAACTATCTATGGCAGTAATTTAAGCCTCTCCAGGGACTTCAAGGCCTCGTCTAGGTTCTTGACCTGAATGAAAGGGCTATACTTGGAACAATCGCTCTTCCTCACCACGCAGACTACCCTAATCCTTGAATCGTAGAATCTCGCTGAAAGAAGATCCAATGGTGATGAGCCTATGATCACCAGATTTAGAGGATCTAGCCCATTCTCCATGACAAGTCTCTCTGTTGGTTCCTTAGACGGCTTGGTTTTGCCTGTGTTACACACAAACCTCTCCTCGATCCCCACTTTCCTCAATATTTCCCGGGTATCTTCACAGGAGTAAGGGGAGAGAAGGTAGACGCGTCCCCTATTTTTCACCCGCGCATAGAAGCTTGGCCAATCAGGGTTCACCCTACTAGTTATGGGAACCGGTGAGTTACTGCCCTTATAACTGGAGTAGAGCGACTCGGTTGTATCCACGTCTAAAACTACGCCGTCCAGCCATATCCCAAAATCCATGGGTTTTTTAATAAATTAAGATTTATAAGTATTGATTACCTCAAATTCCACATGCGAATAAATGGCTTTTCATTTCCCGAAGACCTTCTCTATGACCCTGAGAAACACGTATGGGCAAAGCTGGAAGGAAACATCCTGACCCTAGGAGTAACCGATCTGGGACAGTATATGACTGGGAAAATATTTCAAGTATCTGCTAAAAATGTGGGAGAGAAGATCAACCCTAGGACGCCTGTATTCACTGTGGAAAGCGCAAAGTGGATAGGAAAGTTCAGGTTCCCAATTCAGGGAGAGGTCATAGAGGTTAATAAAAGAGTCTTGGATAACGCCAACCTGCTGAACGATGACCCCTATGGAAGCTGGATCGTGAAAATCAGGGTAGAGGAGATGGACAGAAATGCCTTCAAACCCTTGGGCGAAGTGAAGGAGATATTTGAAAAGGAGGCCAGCAGAATTGCTAAGTGAGAAAGAGGTAGTTCTCCAAGCCGTTGAGATGGTGGGCAAATGGGATGTTATGCTAGCTGGAATAAACGGTGACGAAATACTCATCGTATCCAAGAGGGAATGCCCCAACTCCCTATCAATAGATGGCAGAAATCTAAATGTGAAGAGGTACGATCCAGATAGTTATATAAACATTCTCCAAGAGGATGAGAACGTTTTCAGAAGGTATAGGATGTATTACTTTGTCAAGGTCTATATGAGGAAAATACTAGACCTTCTTGCCTACTTGGAGGTCTCCAGACTTTCTATGGACTTTAAGACACTGGAATAATCCTTGGACAAGGACATATAGAGGAAAATGGATAGAAAGGTGTAATAGAGTGCCACCAGTTCAATCCCGTACATTAACCCCAAGTCCATCAGCTCGGCATCGTAGGGCAGGAAAATCACCAGGGCTAGGCCTATTAGACTGATTACAATCATGATCCTTATCTGAAGAGACATTGTAAGTATCCTGGATATGGTCCTGCGTGCCTTCTCGAATCTGGAGATTCCATCCCTAATCTCGCTGAGCTGACTCTTTATATCACCAATTTTACTCCTCATAAAGTCCAAAAGATCCTTATCATTCATACCGGCCAGTGAACCAACGAGGCTCTGTTGAACTAGGTCGTTATCTGAAACGAAGTTAACGATCTGCTTAAAGGTGTAAAGCAGAAATACGTCTTCCACCTTGTGCGATACTGGCTCCAGTTTACTTACAAACCTCTGTAGACCGTAGTAGGAGATCACCAATTCCATAAGGATTATTAGCGAAAACAGAAGGGCCTCCTGTACAAATGTTGATGCCATCTAAGATAATTCATTTAATGTCGAATTTAAGAGTTCATCCAATCTTAGCTCTAGTTTTCTAATTTCTCTAAAGTTATTAAGGATCTGCCTACCCTTCTCGGTTAACAGGAAAGAGCCATCTTTCTGTTGAATTAGACCTTTACTCTTCAGTATTAATAGATATTTTTCTGTAAGCCCTTCGCTTAAATTAGCATTCTTCATAATGGAGGACTTGCTAGTACTGCCACTACTAACCACTTCAAGTATATCCGCCATTATTTCCACTGATGTCCTCCGAGATCGCATGAGTATAATACTACAGTTGTTCTTTTTAAGTGTTTTCATATTAACTGACGGTTTGTCAGATGAGCAAACATGAATAACCCATGTAAACTTGTTTACATAGTAAAAATCAAGTAGTTTCGTAACAAAATGGATTTCTTAAACTAACTCAAAGGATCCTCTTCAGTTCATTTTGATGTCCCTGATTGAGGTTGATTCTGTTTCGTGGTTATGAACATCAGATTCTTTATTACCTCAGCATCCCTTTCTCCACGATATTTACCAATTAATTCAACCAACTTCTCTATCTCATCGTTGGGTGTCTCCTTCTCCACCGTCTGGATTAGTTTTCCGAACAATTCCTTGCTCAATAGCTCCATCATCTCGGTGTACTCCGGAATGGTGAGCTCTGGAACTTCGGAAAGTAGCTGAATATAACCTGTGGACACTATTCTTAATCCCTTTTCAACTAAGTTGGATATTTCCTCTGGCTTAGGTTTTTCTTGAGAGGTTCCAAGGGATTTAAGGGACTCAAGAAACTTGGTCAATCTATATCTCTGAAGCTCCAGCGAGATCATTGCGTTCCTAACGCTCTTACTCGCTATGTATCTTATTTCGCCAGAGTCCCTCACGATCACGATATACTGGGAAAAGTATAAATCTTCAATAAGTTTCACAATGGTGTCCTTGCTAAGAAATGGAGACAGAGTAGCAAAGAGCTGATCAATAGAGATTCCTCCATAACCTTCCTTGGCTACGGCCACCAGAACCGTCCTGTGTTTCTTGTCAAGAAAGTCCATATGGAAATTCTAAAAATCTCGAATAAAGAAATTAGCTATATTCTGATCTTGTTGCTCATACCTTAAGAGCTCATGTAAACACACCTGAATAGCTTTATGGTCTTATTCAATTGAGTAAAATAAATGCAGAATGAGGTAACGGCGCCAGGAAAGGTCCTATGGATAGGGAGCTACTCAGTGGTATTCGGTGGGATATCACATGTGATAGCCATAAACAGGAGAGCCAGGTGCAGGTGTGAGGAATCTCAAAGGCTGGAGTTCATCACATCATACGGGAATTTCCTCGAGGGTCAAAACGAGCTCATTGACAGCGTGCTTGAAGAAGTTAGACGAGTTTACGAAATTCCTCCCTTAAGGGTTTACCTCATAAACGACCCAGAGTTCCAGATAGATGGGAAGAAGACCGGTCTTGGAAGCTCCTCTGCAGGAACTGTGGCGCTAACGGGTTGCCTCATATATACCCTAGAAGGAAAACTGGACGTGGATCTGGTGTATAGGCTTTCGCAGAGGGCTAACTATAGGCGACAGAAAGGTATTGGGAGTGGGTTCGACATAGCCGCGGCTACCTTCGGTAGTGTTGTGTACAGAAGATATAACGACATCAACAAAGTGGACTCCACCATAAAGAAACTACAGATTCCAGGCAACTTACAGATTCTCTTGGGTTTTACAGGGAGAAGTGCTAACACGGTAAACTTGGTCAGGAGATTCGAGGAAGTTAAGGAAAACCAGCGGTTCAAGGAAGTAATGCACGAGATTGAAATAGATAACGAGATGGCAATCAAACTACTGGAGCTCGGGAAAGTTGACGCCGCGATACCTCACATAAAGTTGGCGCGACGAAACCTGAACTTGCTCTCGAAACAGGTTGTGGGCGTGGAATTAGAGACCGAGGAGGATAGGAAACTGATGGCACTAGCCGAGAAAAATGGTGCCCTTATATCCCTAATGCCTGGAGCAGGTGGAGGAGATCTCATAATGGCTTTAGGAGAGAACCTTGAGAAAGTAAGGGAGGCCTGGCAGAAAATGAGTATTAGAACCATAGATGTTAAACAGGATGAAGGTGTGAGAGTTGAAACTGGAAGCTGAGGCAATTGCACCCTCCAATATTGCCATCGTGAAGTACTGGGGAAAGAGAGACAAGGAGCTTAATCTGCCGTTGAATTCTTCACTTTCCGTATCACTTGACTCCCTGTGGGTCAGATCGAAGGTTACATTCGATGAATCCTTGGATAGGGATGAGGTTCTCATTAATGGTAAAAGACTGGATGAGAGAGAGGTGAACGAGTATGCAGGGAGGGTCTTGAGAAGGTTTAGGGAACTATACGGGAAAAGTGTATTCGCTAGGGTAGAGTCCACAACCAATTTCCCCAGCTCGGCTGGATTGGCATCCTCTGCAGCAGGAATCGCTGCGCTGACCTTTGCATCAAACTCTGCTCTAGGACTGGGCTTGAGCAACAGGGAGCTATCCAAGATTGCCAGGATCGGATCAGGAAGCGCGTGCAGGAGTATGTTCGGCGGATTCGTGAAATGGAATAAGGGTGACCTGGATAGTGGTGAGGATTCCTTCTGCGAGGAGATTTTCCCACCTAATCATTGGCCGGAACTTGTGGATATCATAGCAATTTTCGGAGAGGAGAAAAAGAAGGTGTCCTCTAGATCTGGAATGGAGAACACTACTGCCACCTCCTCGCTGATGAAATGCAGACTAGAGTTCGTTAAGGAAACGTTTGAGGAAGTAGTCAACGCAATAAGGACAAGAAATGCGAGCAAGTTCTTCGAGCTCACCATGAGACATAGCAATAGTATGCACGCTGTAATTCTGGACTCATGGCCCCCAATGAATTATCTGAACGAGAAATCATTCAGGGTAATGGAGTGGATAGCCGAGTTCGGTAAAGCTGGGTACACATTTGATGCTGGTCCAAATCCACACATATTTGTGCTGGAGAAGGACATGGGTGAAGTGATGAAATTCCTGAAGGAACTTGGAAGCGTGAAGATTCTAGTGAGCAGGGTTGGAAAGGGCCCTTATCTAGTATAACCTGAATGCGAGCTATCTCTCGCCTCGCATTGAACGCATCATCAGTCCCCACATTCAGTCAAGATCTTCTCATACTTTCTTCCAAGATCCTCCCTGCTCACATGATAGCCCACAACTACCTTTCTGATTTCGCTTAATGAACCGATAACTGGTGATATCCTCTTTAGTCTCTCAACCCCGTGCGGAGTGAGGATATAAACCGCTTCATCCTTTTCTTCCCTGTATGGAACATCGTTGAATTCATGGTAAACGAGAAGGCCATCAGAGGACCTAACATCCTCATATATTTCCTTCTTCATCGACTCCAGCTTGTCTATACAACTGGGACCCGGTTCAATCTTGATTCTCTTGAAACCCTGCCTATACATGATTGCATTACGTAATTCATGCCTGACCAGCTGTAACTTTGAAACCACAAAATTATCATCAAAGACCAGGAAGTCCTTCACCTCTGTTGGCACAACTAGGTATCCATCCCTTAACAACTGAGCTATGGCCTGTGAGAGAATTGCGTTATACATCCCGACAACGCTGTGAAAATACACGTTCTGGAACATGTACATTCTGGCCAGAAGGAATTGCTCCACTATGGGTAAGATCTTGCTCAGGACCACAAGCATGTCATTCTCGAAAAAGAGGAATCTCTTCAACCTTTCGATGTCAAACTGGCCATATTCCACCCCAGCGTAATAGGAATCTCTGAGGAGATAGTCGCTCCTGTCTGCGTCAATGAAATTGGAGATTATCAAATGAGCTAGCTTCTCCTCCTTGTTCGAGGGGGTCTCTAGCAATACCCTGGTGATGAATTTAACCGGGTCCTCGAACGTCCTAAAGCTCTTCTCGAGCTCGGATCCCAAACCACTCTCCACTAGCTGAGTACCCAGAATGACGTGGGTCTTCTTGTCCCTTTCAAATACATCCACGCCATAAATCCGTTTTGCGACCTGAAGAGCGTTCTCAAACGTGTGAGAGAAGGGAAGATGCCCCACATCGTGGAGCATTGCTGTGGTAGCTATAAGTTCCATAAGCTCCTGGTCCAGGAATTCTAGCGATGAGTTTTCCTTGATATACTTGAGAAACTCCAGGGAGAGATGCATCACCCCAAGGCTGTGTTCGAAACGGGAGTGATTCATCCCCGGGTATACCATGTAAGCGAGGGCAGTCTGCTTCACGTATCTAAGGCGCTGAAAAAGCGGGTTTGAGATTACAGGAAGTAACCTGTCAGGGACCTCTATGTAGCCATGAACTGGATCTCTTATTAATTTCATTATTTCATTTCCGAAAATACGGTTAAAATCAATTTTGCACCGTCGACAACGCTTCTCTCAAGGTCCTCCTTGGAGATCCAGTTTCCACCAGAAGCCAAGTTATCGCTAACCACCAGCACCGCTGCAGATCTCGTCCCCCTTAACCTGCTCAAGAAGAAGAGGGTGGCGCATTCCATCTCCACGCCAATATTACCCCTATCCGACCATCTCTTTACGAAATGCTCGTCTTCAGCATAAAAAGCGTCACTACTGAAAATATTTCCAGCGTAAAATCTGCGTCCCGCTGAGGCAAAAGATGTGATAAGCCTAGAGACTATCTCATGGTCAGGTGTTGCCGAAACAGAGGTTAGATCCCCCACATACTGGAAGAAAAGTCCTCCTGGATTATAGGATGCACCCGTGGGAATAATGTATTCCCCCAGGCCTATTTCAGGCCTCAGGGCACCAACTGTGCCAAGTCGAATGAAGGTGTTGCCTCCCAGCATGTGCAATTCCTCAAAAACTATGGCCATAGAAGGTCCACCTATACCATGGGTGGCTATACTAACCCTAGTACCGCGATATGTACCAGTGTAGACTAGAAAGCCCCTGTTCTTGTTAACGAGCTTAGGAGATTCAAGCAGGGAGGAGAGAAGTTCCGCTCTTCCCGGATCTCCCACAACTAAAACCTTCTCTGCAATATCTCCCTTCTTTGCAAGGATGTGAACGGGGTTCATCTAGCAAATGCCTTCATGAAATTTTTAAGATTAGCGTTGGGAGAGTTTAGTTTTTGAAGGGAGTGTAAAACATGGTTTTATACGTCGTCTACAAAACTGATTAGTGATGGATGGAAATGAAAAGGTCTCCGTGGAGATTGACGGTGATAAGGCCAGATTCAATGGGGTAATAGAGTCCTTCAGGGTTAACTCTATCCACGTATCGCCACCAATGGATGGTTTCATCCACTTTTATATAGATGACAAACAACTTGTTATATCGCTTACTGAGGAAGAACTAACTGACGTACTTTCCAGAGTTAGAAAAGATGAGATTGCTCCCTCACGAAAGGATTTTGAAATATCTCAGATAGGGTTACTCTATAAGCTACTCGTAGACTCCCTCGAGATAATCAACGTTTCCGACTGGTCCCTACAAACAATGTTTACCATAGTAAACGGAGAAAGGGTGAGGACCAGCATAGGCCCGAACTGTGAGTATAACGACTGCGTCTATATGGCCATCTTCTCTGGTAACGACATGATTTACCATCTGAAAATAAGGTTCTCGGACGGTTCTTTTGAGGCTACAGTCTTCAGAATTACCCCAACAGCACTGAAAAACGAGCTTGTGTTCCATATGCTTAACAAGTCGTTTAGACTATACTAGTTTTACTTTTACTTCGAAACTAAAGAAGGAACTGCTTAAGGAAAGGTTTTAAAAAATGAGACCTTACTATTATCTTATGAAAGAAAGAGAGGTTGAGGCAAAGAGGCTCGTGGGAAAGAAACAGGTTAGAGGAAAGGTTTATGAATATGAATACTACACACTACCTCTAAACCTGTATATTCCAAAGTCAATGGTGGAAAAATTTGGAAAAAGATATATGTTGCAGGTCGATGAGGACACTGGCACCATAACGATAAAACCCAGAAACAACTGATCTTATTTCCTGACGACTTTGGTCAAGATATCCCTTATTTCGTAAGGAGTTTTAGCTACGGGTATGTCAGCTTTCTTGAAGGCCTCTATCTTGCTTTCAAAGGTTCCCATACCCATATAGACGACCGCACCGGCATGACCCATCCTTTTCTCTCTGGGAGCCGTTAAGCCAGCTATGTAACCCACTATGGGCTTCCTGATCTTTCCCTCTCTCTTGAGTTGCGCTACCCTCTCCTCCATTGTTCCACCTATCTCCCCTATTATCACAATTGCCTCTGTTCTCTCGTCCTGATCAAACTCCTGAACCACTTCCTGAAGAGATGTTCCAACAATTGGATCTCCTCCTATTCCAATCACAGTGGACTGTCCCATGTCTCCAACTAGATGAGAGACCTCATACGTAAGAGTACCAGATCTGGACACTATCCCCACGGTCCCCTTCCTGAAGTATTTAGCTGGTAATATTCCCAGGAGTGACTCTCCTGGCACTATGAGTCCAGGACAGTTGGGACCAATTATTCTGGTCCCTCTGACCTTGGCATACCTGACGAATCTGGCAACGTCGATCACAGGTATGTGCTCCGTGATAACCGTGATCAGCTTAATTCCTGCGTCCACGGCCTCATATGCAGCCTCGCTAGCGAAGCGTGCTGGAACGAAAATTATGGATGCGTCTATTTCATGTTCCTTGAGCGCCTCCCTAACAGTATCGTACACTGGAACCCCATTTACCTCAGTTCCGCCTTTTCCTGGAGTTACTCCCGCAACTATCTTAGTTCCGTACTTGAGCATCATCGAGGTGTGGAAGCTTCCTTCCTTTCCAGTAATTCCCTGAACGAGAACCCTGGTTCCTGAATTTATGAACGTAGAGCATCACCTATAGCACTTAATGCGTCTTCGTATACCCTTATTCCGTGACTTTGAAGGATTTTCTTTCCTTCCTCTTCATTTGTACCCGTAAGTCTGACGTAAATGGGCTTGTTCACCTTCTGATATGCCTCTACAATTCCCTTAGCGACTTCATCGCACCTAGTTATTCCCCCGAAGATGTTAATCACTATCTTTCTCACCCTCGGATTACTCCCAACCCTAATTACCGCCGAGGCCACCTTCTCAGTATCTGCACCGCCTCCTACGTCCAAGAAGTCCGCAGGATTACCTCCCATCAGCTTCACTAGATCCATGGTTGCCATGGTGAGACCTGCGCCATTACCTATTATACCCACGTCACCCTCCAGCTCCACATATGAGTCCGTGGGGACCTTCTCCCTTTGCAGTTCCTTCAGTAACTCCTCATGCCTATACAACGCATTGTCGTCTAGGATAACCTTGGAATCCAGAGCCAAGGGACCGTTCTCCGTTATTGCCAGCGGATTGATTTCTGCCAGTTCCGCGTCATACTCCAGGATGAGCCTGAGTAGACCTTCTATAACTGAACTTAGACCCCTGTATCCCACATATTTCTCTACTGCATCAATATCATATCTCATGAGTTTTCTGTCTATGGGGATAACGAATGTCCTTACGTCCTTGCTTTCCTCTATGTTAATCCCGCCAAATGGGGAAGCCACTATCATTGGATTTCCAGTTTCCCTATCCATCATGGCTGAAAGATATATTTCCCTGGAGTGAGGAACAAACTCCTCTATTAAGAACGTGTTAACGCCTTCCTTCATTAGCTCTTCAATGGTTCCATAACTGTCCTCAGTCACCCTCACAAGTCCCCTTTTTCCCCTACCTCCCTCGAGTAACTGCGACTTGACCACAACTTTTCCTTGAACGTGAACCGGGGACCTTACCACCTGTCCGCGTGGCACTGGAATATTGACAAGTGAAAAAAGTCTTTTTCCCTCGTACTCATAAAGTTTCATGGCTATCTATAATTATATTCGCATACTTGTTTAAGAAAGCATCTATCACACTTAGGCTTGGTTAGTAAACAAAAAGCTTTTCCAACAGCGCCTAAACCTGCATGCAAAATCTTATACAGGTACAGATCCTGTTGAACATTGCTATAGACGAATCCCGGAAGTTCCCTTTTACTCATGTCTCGCCCTGTTACTCTGCTAAGGACTCTTCTGGAGTACTCCGTGCTGGGGAAAATGGGCTGATTTCCCGCAAACAACAGAATGGAATCAGCGGTTTCTTCGCCAACCCCCTCCTGTTTCAGTAGAAGGGGTCTCTTTTCGAGGACTAGGACTTTATCAAGACCTCCCATTTCCTTCACGAACCTCGCGAAGCTCATAACCCTTCTAGCCTTCGTTCGATAGAAATTGATGGGCTTGAAGTAGGTCTCTAGAGAGGGAAGATCAAGGTCAGCCAAGGACTCTACCTTGGCTAGGCTATTTTCCTCAAGTGTCCTTATCACTCTCTTAACTGACTCCCACTTGGTCAATTGAACAAGAAAGGCGGAGATTACAATTTTGTCTGCAGAATCGAAGCCGTCCCACCACGCATAGGATTTGGGATCAGTGATAACCCAGCCTGTACTTCTTATTATATCCCTGTTCTCCCGAAAGAGTCCCACAAGTTCATTCAAGATAATCCATGATCACCTTTACCAGCTTCTCCGTCCCAGGTTGATGGGAGTTGGGTTTTTTACGCTCGTTGATGGCCTCCATTAACTTCTCATCATCCCAGGTAGAGGGATCCTCTAAAAACCTGGCTCCTATTATTTCGGAGTAAAGTTTCACATCCTCAAAAGTAGCTGCCCTAGTAAGGCTTCTATTGAATACTAGAATTGTGGGTTTACCATAAAGTACAGCAGACTCCATGGCCGTTTTACCTTGATGAGTTATTATCACGGAGGCCCCTGCAATCAGCCTTTCAATATCTGGATCAAAACTGAAGGCCTTGATCCCCTTTTTCGCATAGGGCTCTGGAGATACCTTTCCGGTCTGAATTATCAAGTTTGTTAGGCCCAGGTTGGATACCTTATCAAAGAGAGCCTTGAAACCCTCTGTTCCTGCAGTAACCAAGATATATCCTTCGTCTACTGGATCGTATTTCCTCCTTTGAAGAATAGGTCCCACCACTATTCCGTTTTTATAAAGCGATGATTGCTCCTTCCAATGAAGAAACACTCCCTTGGAGAAGTGCGAGAGGATAGAAACTGCCTTTCCTCTAGTTACAATCCTGTCTTGACTCTCCAGGGCGAACAAAGTAGATCCCTTCACTCTCTGAAAGAGAGAAGGGATAACTGAGTGATTCGAACCAGTGGCAACAACCACGTCATATCTGGGTAACAAGATTGATTGGTGGAGAGCTCTGAATCCCTTAGTAACAAGGGAGTAATTTGACCCCTTGGGATCCCTTGGTTTACTGACCTCATATATTTTTCCGGCGTAGGGACTCACTAGCTTCCTGGAGTTCTCATCTCCCTCCGGAATTACAAAGTCTGCCTTAAAGGGGAGGTACTCCGCTATGGCCTTGGCAAATCCAGTATGGCCTCCTCCGCTGGCTATGATGAGCAGTCTCTTCATGCTAAACTATAAGATTTTTACCCTTTTAGCCTATTTAGGGCTAACATGGAGTCCTATAGAGGATTGTGGCTAAAGGGAGCAATAATAATGGCGTTGAACATGCATAATGCTGGGCTTGCACCAGTTGAGGTAGGCCTAGGAGAGAGGGATTTCTACATTGACGTTCAGTCCGACTCGTCTCTTTCTCTTCAGGAGTCTGAGAAGTTTGCTCAATGGAAGGATTACAAATATGAAATAAAGGACGGAAAGATAATCTATAACGGTAAACAGATAAGCTTCCAAGGGGATGTGATACCCTCGGGGGAGCCTAGATACTTTAAGGTCTTAAACATCTCGGTACATCACCCTTCAGCCAACACACAATTGGTGAGAATAAGGGGTATAGCCTTTGAGACCAAGGAACAGCTGGATGACTACCTACAATGGCTGGAGAAGGCATCTGAGACCGATCACCGAATTATAGGGGAAAAGATGGATCTGTTCAGCTTCCACGAGGAATCTGGTCCTGGTCTAGTCCTGTTCCATCCTAAGGGTCAGCTAATCAGAAACGAAATGATAAACTACATGAGGGAAATTAACGCATCTATGGGTTATCAGGAGGTCTACACGTCCCACGTGTTCAGGACAGTCCTCTGGAAGATAAGTGGTCACTACGATACCTACAGGGATAAGATGTTGATCTTCCAGAAAGACGATGATGAACTTGGGATAAAGCCAATGAATTGCCCTGCTCACATTCTGATTTACAAATCTAGGGTGAGGAGCTACAGGGACCTTCCCATCAGGTTCTCGGAGTTCGGTAACGTCTATAGATGGGAGAAAAAGGGTGAGCTTTACGGCCTCCTTAGAACCAGAGGGTTTACACAGGACGACGGTCATATCTTCCTGAGGGAGGACCAGCTAAAAGATGAGGTAAAGAACCTAGTTATGAAGACGCTTGACGTACTGGGCAGGTTTGGGTTCAAAGGAGAGGACGTCAGGATAAACCTGAGCACAAGACCTGATGAAAGCATAGGAAGTGATGAGCAATGGGAGAAGGCAACTAAGGCCCTACTCGACGTACTTAAGGAGCTCAATGTACCCTACGTGGTTAAGGATAAGGAGGGTGCATTTTACGGACCCAAAATAGATTTCGACATCAGGGACAGTTTGAACAGATGGTGGCAACTCTCAACCATTCAGGTTGATTTCAATCTACCCGAAAGATTCAAGCTGGAGTACGTGAATGAAGACGGAAGCAAGAAGAGGCCGGTAATGGTTCACAGAGCCATATATGGTTCGCTGGACAGGATGATAGCTATACTTCTTGAGCATTTCCGCGGAAAACTACCCACCTGGCTGTCTCCTGTTCAGGTGAGGGTTCTCCCCATAAGCGAGGATAACTTGGATTACGCTAGGAAGGTAGCAGATGTGCTACTCCAGAGGGGAATCAGGACAGAGATTGACCCGAGTGGTGAGACTCTCTCAAAGAGAATCAAGAGAGGTTACGATGACGGAGTTCCATACCTTCTCATAGTGGGGAGGAAAGAGGCCTCGGAGGAAAAGGTGACCATAAGGGCCAGAGGAAATGTTGAGATCAAGGGTGTACCTCTTTCAAAATTTGTAGATGAGATATCTCTAGAAATAAAGAATAGAGATGCTGAAAACACTCTGATTAAGAGGATTGGATGAATGATAAAGTATGGGACTTACGTTAGCCCTCTGGGCCCTATTACGGTTGTTTCAGATGATGAGCAAATAGTTATGCTAGATTTCTGTAAATGCGCCGAGGAAAGCCTTGTAGACAACGATAGTTTTAGGGATCTTTTTAAAAGATTTGATAATTATTTCCAGGGTAAGAGAACGGAATTTGATGATATACCTATCAGGCTCAATTCCAACAGCTTCAGGATGAGAGTTTACAAACAAGTTAGAAAGATAAGATGGGGCGAAGTGGCTACCTACAAGGAGGTCGCAGATGCTGTGGGCACTTCACCTAGGGCGGTAGGCGTTGCCTTATCTAAAAACCCAATCTTGTTATTGATTCCGTGCCATAGGGTTGTAGCAGAGACTGGATTAGGTGGATACTCCAGAGGTGTGGATCTAAAGAGGAGACTTCTAGAGTTAGAAGGTAGTTTAAGGAAAGTGTCCTCTATTGCGACTAAGTAGTGGGCCACCAAGTTTCCCATTTATCTCTTTGGGGGTTGGGGGAGCGGAAGACCCCATCCATAAGGGTGGGGCAGTTCGCCGGTGGACATCACTATGGTACTACACACTGGCTAGTATTTTTACTAGCCAGCATCCAAAGATCGTTAATTGAGAGTTTGCTCAAATGAAGGAGAGAAAATTGCTCCATATAAGGTAGAAAAATCCTTTAACTTATATAATTTTATTTTTAAAGGTTAAAACTGTATTCTACGTCCTCGGTCTCTCCAATATACCAATCCTTGGTAGCCCTCTCTATCCCCTTCTCTTTTATCTCATCTAACATTAAACTGAAGTGCTCATTGGCTATTTCGGCACAATCCTCAGGAAGCCTTGAAATGAGTTCATTAACAACTTTCCTTATTAGATTTACATTTTCTACTTCCATCGTATTTTTAGAAAAATATATAGAAGGGAGAGAAGGTCGTTACTAATCTGATTTGGCCCACTCTCTCAAAATTTTGGGATCATATGGGAGACGAGATCGATGGAAGGCTTATTGGCTTATTCTATAAAGTGGAATTTTTGATTTATGTAGCTGGTTTACATTATTGGATGAACTTCCTTTACTTGTATCCTTATTCCCGGTGTATCTTTCATACTCGCTAAAATATAACCGTGAGTAAACTGCTCCACCCTCACAGATAGACTTCTTGGTTTACTGACCGTGCTCGGACCTCTCTCCCCATGGCAGATGCTTCGTCCGACGGAATTCATCCAAGACCCTGTGCAGTAGGGTCACGGAGAAATTAGTCTTTACAAGCCCGACCTTGAGTTCAGTCCCCGGGTGGCCATCCCACGTGACCGTATGATGAGACTAATAGACCGCAATAGGGCTTAGTCAGGTATGTTGCGCATCTCAAGTTAAAGGCCCCTTAATTCATCAAAATGAGTAGACCCGCAGTAAACCTAGTCTATATCATTTTGAGCATTTTTCCTTTGAAGGATCTCCACACCTAACCTTAGAATAGGATCCTTCCCCTTAGAACCCAGAAGATAAAATTTTTGAACTACTCCTTGCTCTACTAAACTGTGCCGCGGTAGCTCAGCCTGGCTGGAGCGCTGCCCTGGTAATAGACCCGGGCAGGCAGAGGCCCCGGGTTCAAATCCCGGCCGCGGCTCCTCACATGTATGTCTGAGGTCTTTGGGCGGTTGGATACTTCTTGATCATGTTCTCTATGATCAGGTTCCCCTTACTAAGTTTTCTGAGAACATAAATGGATAGCACCTTTAGCTTTCTCATCCTTAACTCATCCATTTCCTTTTCTATTTTTCTCAATTCCATATCCTCATCTTCAAAATCATCTAGGACAGACTCTCTCGAATTTAGATCCCTAAGTATTTTCTCGATTTCGGAGGAGACCCTAAGTATTTTCTCATCGTCTTCTTCCTTAGCCAGTTCAAGTATCATCTTCCCAGCCTTGGTCAGGTTTCCCTTATTCAACTCATCAGCTATCTGAAGAAGAGTATCAAACATTAGTTAGATTTCTCCCGACAAAGGTTATAAAAGTTCGGAAAAACCTAGCCGTTTAACGGCGGGGATGAACGAATGCGTCCGAACAAAACAGATTTAAAATGAACTAACTATGTTTTTGCAATGTATACCTTAAGGTTTCGCGCGTACGCCTCCTCTGACGTGTTGAGGGAGTTAAAGTCCCAGTTGAGGTTGCTGTGTGAGGCGTACAACACCTTAAGGTATGCAGACATCGCGTTCCACGAAAGGGATGGGAAGTGGTTGAACAGGACCGAGCTGAGGCAACTAGCTCTTGACCTAAGAAGGCAGGATCGCGAGTATAAACGCGTGTTCTCCCAGGTCTTCCAGAACGTAGCGGACAGGTACTGCGAGGCCAGGTATCGCTTTCTCCAGGGGCTGGCCAGGTTCCCCAGGGAGAGGAAACCTGAAAGGTACAGGTCCCTGGTGTATCCACAGAAGGGATGGAAGATCCTCTCTACTAGACCAGCAAGATCAGGGAGGAAGAGCTGGATTCACCTTTCCCTCTCAGGTCTTGGCGTGTTCAAGGTCCTGGCCCATCGACCGCTTCCAGACAAGATCAGCAGGGTCGCGGTGAAGGTGACGCCAACCAACAAGGTCTTCGTGTCCTTTCTGGTGGAGGGAGACCTTCACGTTCAAAGTGAAAGGACGGGGAAGGTCGCTGCACTGGACCTTGGCATCTCCCACCTCCTGGTCACGTCAGACGGCCACTACGTGGATAACCCCCGCTTTCTCGAGAGGGTCCTATCCAGGTACAGGTCTCTCTCCAGGCTTCTCTCCAGAAAGAGGAAGGGTTCAAATAGGGAGAAGGCCAGGCTCCGTCTCGCCAGACTCCTGGAACGGGTGATCAACGCTAAGACCGACTTCTACTACAAGCTGGCCAACGTCCTGGCCAGGTATTACGACGTCCTGGTAATGGAGGACCTCAACGTGGTGAAGATGACCAGGGACGGGTCAAGAACCCTGAACAGGCATCTCCGTGACGTTTCCTTTTCTAGATTCTCCTCAATCCTTAAATGGGTCTTCCAGAAGCACGGTAAGGAGGTCCGCGAAGTCAACCCCGCATACTCCTCTCAGATCTGCTCCAGGTGCGGTAGAAGACATAACCTCTCCCTCTCTGACCGCGTCATCACCTGCCAATGTGGCCTGGTTCTTGACCGCGACCTCAACGCCTCCCTCAACCTCCTCAGGAGGGCAGGGTGGGAGCCACCCGTTGAGCCTGCGGAGATGAGGCCTCTATGGCAAGCCTCATCCATGAAGCAGGAAGCTCCGCCCTTCAGGGCGGGGTAGCTCACAAACAAATTTTAATCTAGATGTTCATTGAATTTAACATGTAGTAAAGAAATATTGTCTAGATGAAATTAATCTTGCCTGGGTTAAATAAGCTCACTTAATAACCAAGACCGGCACCTTAGACTCTTGAACAACTCTGGTTGAGACACTGCCAAGTAGGACTCTTTTCATTGTTGATAGTCCCCTGCTTCCCATAACTATCAGTTTTATACCGTTCTTATGAACATAATCAAGTATGACGCTGGCAGGGTCTCCTTCAAGCGCCTCTCCCACACCCTTCAAACCTGCATTCGTTATTTCTTTCAATGCATTATCTATGTCATCTTTAGCTTTCTTCTCCATGGCCTTTACTGCATTTAGAGGAGGCAACACACCTGAGCCGTAAAATACTGCTTCATCTACTACCTCTATGACATAGATCACGCTACCGTATCTCTTAGCGATATCAATGGCAACTTGAAGGGCCTTTTTCGAATGTTCAGATCCGTCGAATGGGACAAGAATTGAATCGAACATTTCAATTATACATGGAGCATGATCCATTTAAAGCTCTACTAAGATACAGTAAGGCCAAAACTTGTATCAGTGTTAACTTCTGAAGAATGTCCACGCCATACATTTGGATGATCCTAAACCTGGAATGAAACAAGAGTCCTCACCATCTTCACCCTTAAGGCACGTTACTTCTTATGAACGTATCCCTTTTGAGCTTCCTCTAAAGCTTCCTTGACTTTTCCCGATGCTGTCTGCACGGAACATTGGGCTAATGTCTCGTAACCCCTTTGGCCCAGCTTGTCATAGTTCTTGACGGCCTCAAGTAAAGCCTGAGACATCTGATCAGGCCTATCTGGAGAAAAGGTATAGCCATTTACCCCATTTATGATTAGCTCGCTTGCGCCAGCACCTTCACTGACTACCACCGGCTTCTTGTAATTCCATGCCTCACAGATGGTAAGCCCAAAGCCTTCGCTTCTAGAAGTTAGAGTCACCACATCACTTCTCTGGTAGAGTGCCATTAGCTCCCTATCGCTTACATATCCAGTGAAAATGACCTTGTCCTGAACTCCCAACTCGACTACTAAGTCTCTCAATTTTCTAGCCCAGATGCTGGCCTTATCGTGTCCTAGGTTTTTACTCGTGAAACTTCCATTTCCTGCCACAACCAGCCTCAGGTTGGTGTTCTTTATGGCCTTTATGGCAATATCTTGGCTCTTTATCGGGTCCATTCTTCCAACCAGGAGGACTATCCTCTCGTCGTCCTTTATCCCGAACTTCTCAGAGACGGACTCGACTTCGCTTCTGCTTACAGGGGTGTATGCTGAAGGATCTATGAAAGGATATATCTGCCTGACCTTAACCTTGACACCGGATCTGACCAGTCCCTCTAGGTCCCTTTTGGTACTGGATATGACCAGATCGAAACCCTCAAATGATCTGACCAGAAATTCCCTAACCCTATCGCTCAGTCTCTCTGGTATGAAAGGAATATGGTACCAAAGAACTGCTGGCGCTGATGGACCAATAATCCCACCAACCAGTAACTGCTGAAAATCATTGATTAGGTACACATCGGTATCAGAATAGAACTCAAGAAGCTTTATGGCAGAATACCAGTTATAAGAAGCGTACGCTATATAGTCCGATCCAACGATATTATATCTGTAAAGTCCGTGGGCCTCATTATATAGACCCTCCTTGAATCTGGTGTAGCTGGATAGAAGATTGGGAGGTAAATCTATGAAGTGGAGCTCTATCCCTTCCAATGTAACTTGAGGTGGATATCCAGGACCTAAAGCTACCCATCTACTTCTCTCGAAATTAGAGGTCTTAACAAGCGACATCATCATCCTTGCTACTCCACCCACCGAGATCTGATAGTCCTGCTCTGACAGGGAACTCAAATCAAGAGGAATTGGAACTTCTCCATATCTTTCTAAGAGTTCCTTATAGGTAAAGTTGAAACGAATTGGCGGAGTTTGAGTATTGATGGCAATTTTCATGCTGTAACTAACGTAACGATCTGTTATAAAAGTTCGGAAAACCTAGCCGTTTAACGGCGGGGATGAACGAACGCGTCCAAACAAAACAGATTTAAAATGAACTAACTACCTTTATTGTAATGTATACCTTAAGGTTTAGGGCGTACGCCTCCCCTGACGTGTTGAGGGAGTTAAAATCCCAGTTGAGGTTGCTGTGCGAGGCGTACAACACCTTAAGGTATACAGATATCGCATTCCATGAAAGGGATGGGAAGTGGTTGAACAGGACCGAGCTGAGGCAACTCGCCCTTAACCTGAGGAAGCAGGACCGCGAGTATAAACGCGTGTTCTCCCAGGTCTTCCAGAACGTAGCGGACAGGTACTGCGAGGCCAGGTATCGCTTTCTCCAGGGGCTGGCCAGGTTCCCCAGGGAGAGGAAACCTGAAAGGTACAGGTCCCTGGTGTATCCACAGAAGGGATGGAAGATCCTCTCGACCAGGCCGGCCAGGTCAGGGAAGAAGAGCTGGATTCACCTTTCCCTCTCGGGTCTTGGCGTGTTCAAGGTCCTGGCCCATCGACCGCTTCCAGACAAGATCAGCAGGGTCGCGGTGAAGGTGACGCCAACAAACAAGGTCTTCGTGTCCTTTCTGGTGGAGGGAGACCTTCACGTGGAAAGTGAAAGGACGGGGAAGGTCGCTGCACTCGACCTAGGCATCTCCCACCTCCTGGTCACGTCAGACGGCCACTACGTAGATAACCCCCGCTTTCTGGAGAGGGTCCTATCCAGGTACAGGTCTCTCTCCAGGCTTCTCTCCAGAAAGAGGAAGGGTTCAAGTAACTGGGAGAAGGCCAGGCTTAGACTAGTGAAACTCCTGGAACGGGTGATCAACGCTAAGACCGACTTCTACTACAAGCTGGCCAACGTCCTGGCCAGGTATTACGACATCCTTGTGATCGAGGACCTCAACGTGGTGAAGATGACCAGGGACGGGTCAAGAACCCTGAACAGGCACCTCCACGACGTCTCCCTCTCCAGGTTCTCCTCAATCCTTAAATGGGTCTTCCAGAAGCACGGTAAAGAGGTCCGCGAAGTCAACCCCGCATACTCCTCTCAGACCTGCTCCAGGTGCGGTAGAAGACATAACCTCTCCCTCTCTGACCGCGTCATAACCTGCCAATGTGGCCTAGTTCTTGACCGTGACCTCAACGCCTCCCTCAACCTCCTCAGGAGGGCAGGGTGGGAGCCACCCGTTGAGCCTGTGGAGATGAGGCCTCTATGGCAAGCCTCGTCCATGAAGCAGGAAGCTCCGCCCTTCAGGGCGGGGTAGCTCACAAAGATGCGAGGGGTACATCGCATTAATAGAGGAGGAATGACCTTGACAGAATTGGCGATAACATTTTTAGTCAAACGAAAGGATAAAGTATGTGGGCCGGTAGCTCAGCCTGGAAGAGCGCTCGGCTTGCAACCCATGGGCAGGATACCGAGAGGTCCCCGGGTTCAAATCCCGGCCGGTCCACATCCTTGTTGCAGAATAGGCAGGTTGATGTTCTAATTCTATCTGTAGGATATTGGGAAATAAATCTAAAAATTTGATACGAAATGAAAATCCATTGAAGATTTTAGTCATTGCCTTGCTTTTTTCCTTGTAAGTTGTCGCCCTCTGATTTTCTTTCTTGTTCTTCTAGAAATGACGTATCTCGCCAGGGAACCTGCAACGATAAGACCTCCTAATGTTAACAGATCGGTGTAATTAAAGGGAGGAGCTAGTATCTCGATGATAACCTCTCTAGATACAAAGGAGATCATAGCATCTATAACATAGACAACGCTCCTCCCCTTACCTCTAAAGAAATCTAGGGCACTCAAGTAGACCTCAAGGAAAACGATGATTAAAAGTACATTTTCAAGAATGACCGACGCAACATAGATTAACCCTGCTTGAAACGCTGTAACTATCTGAACAGCAGTACTCGCTATGGTAAAAGCCAGACCAAGCAAGAGAAGAATCTGTACAATTATTGATACTGATTTAAAGACGAGTGAACTACTAATTATTTTCATAGGATCATGTAATATTGGTCCATTCAAATAATTATTGGTTATTTTACTATATACCTTCTGCTTTACGCTTAGTTACTTGGGATTGACCGGCGAGTAGAATTTCATCTAACTCTATTCTCTATAGCGTTTGCCATGTCTACAACCTCCCTTGGAATGTCAGCGTTCCAAAATCCATTAAATGATAGGTCTCTGTAAAATGGTATGACTAGCATGCCTAACGTGGGCTTGATATTAATCCTGAAATTTCCCTTCTCTCTGACCATGTTAATCACAATATAGTCTAAAACTCCTCTGGCAGAATCATTACTAGTCTTAACTAATTCAATATATGATTCAACCATCTTTTCCGTGGACATTATGACGAATTCCTGAGGACTGCTGACAGCTATAATATGTGTAGGGTCAGTCCTCTCATCATAGAACGCAAGGATCTCTCCAGAAACCACCTTGTCGTATATGTGAACGCCGTAGTCGACTATTAAATAGTCTGTATCCGAGATAATTTCATCATACGTATCCTTTATCTTGCTCAAGTTAAATGAGGAGGAAAGTTGAGAAGACATAGACACTATCTTTAGGTTTCCTTGATCTACCATATAGTCGTGACCGTCCTCTAAACTACCACGAATACCGTGGATATTACATATAGTTCTAGATGAACTAACATCAATAATTGACACCTTATATTTAGACGAGAGAGTGTCCGGATTGCATAAAATTCGGCCTATTTAACTAAGAAGCATAAAATTAATTACTTGTATCAAGCCGACACCTTGAAGAAGGATTAAATAGTTCTATACAGTTTATATCGGCGATTCTATATTAACAGGTCATTAGCATCCAGCACTACCCCTCACGTCCCAGGACGTTAGGGGAGTTGGACCGCTCGCAGTTGAGGAGGAGTCCTGCGCTGAATGGACAGGAAGTGGACCATGTTGTACGTTATGGCCATCATGTAGATGAAGGCCTCGTTTCTAACCTTGGTCTCAGCGTAGGGCCTCCAGTGCTGCTTAAGGAAGATCCCGAAGTGCTCCACTAGTACTTAGGTAAAGTTTTTATCTTGGTATTACTAATATAGAATGTGGAGGAATTAGAGAAGGCTTACAGGGAGGAAAAGAATGCTAGGATAAGGCAGAGAATACTGGGGGTGAAGATGTACCTCGTGGACGGGTTCAGGGAGTACAGGGTGGCCGAGGTCCTCGGGGTTTCGTACTCAACGGTGAAGAAGTGGGTCGCGAAGTACAAGAGGGGAGGGGTCGGAGCGTTGAGGGATAGGCCAAGGTCGGGTAGGCCCAGGAAGTACTCCAGCGAGGAGGTGAAGAAGGTGCTGGAGACAAGTCCCAGGGAGCTGGGATACAACCTGGAGGGGTGGACCATGAGGGCGCTGAACGCTGAGCTGAGGAAGAGGGGGATAGTTTACAATAGGTATCACCTTTACAGGGTAGTGCACCAGCTGGGGTACGGTTTCGTGACGCCCAGGCCGGTGAACGCCAGGGCCGAGGTGGAGAAGCACCGCGATTTTAAAAAAAGTGAAGGAACTGATGGGACGCAGGATAGCGTTCTTCGATGAGACAAGGGTGGTGGTGGGCACCACGGTGAGGAGGTGCCTCGCCAGGAGGGGTTCCAGGCCCAGGATCAGGGTGAACCTGGGCTTCCAGCACTTCTACGTCTTCCTCGCCCTTGACGCCATTTCAAGGAAGGTGCTGTACGCCCTCTACAACTCTCCAGCAAGAACATGAAGAGCTTCGTTTACAGGATGGAGAGGAAGTGGGGCAGGGAGACCAAGTACCTCGTCCTTGACAACCACTCCTCCCACAAGACGGGGGCTATCCTGGACCTGTTCAGGAGAAGGGGAGTGAGACCCGTTTTCACCCCAAAGTACTCGCCAGAGCTAAACCCTGTGGAGAGGATCTTCAAGGACCTGAAGTTCCACCTTGCGAACAGGTTCTTCAACAACGTGGAAGAGGCAAGGGAGGAGGTGAGGAGGTTCTTCGAGGAACATCACGATCAGTTTAATCTTGATGTGGTCCAATATCTGGATTTAGATGAAATAGAGGTAGAAAACAATGGATAAAAACTTCCACAAAGTACTAGCGAAGGCGTTTTACTCTTGGGTCTTCACGGGATTCGTGTTCTCCAGGAAGGGAATGTACGTCATGTTCTCCGTGGGAGACAGGAGCGAGAACACGTTTCAGGAGCTCGCGCAGTACGTGCCCGAGAAGGGGACCTGGGTTTCGGACGACTACAACGTCTATTTCCTCCTCCCCGAGCACAGGGTCGTGTCACCCGTTAACCCCAATGAGTCCCTCCACTCGTCCCTCAGGGACAGGCTCGTGAGGTTCAAGAGGGCAACCAAGGCAGTGAACAGGAGCTTTGATATCTTTGATATGATGAGGTACTCCGTAGGTCTCGTTCTGTGGGAGAGAGGGCTGATCCCAGAATTTATACCTTAATGACGACACTATGGACACACTCGTACTATACGAATTAAAATTTATAACTTTTTAAGTAAGTTCTATATTATGGATCCTTTGAAAAAATTCTATGAAGAACATTACTCAAAAATTATAATTACAAGCCATATGAAAAAAAGAGTTTATTTAACGATAGATAGTATAAAGAATAATCTTTCTTCATTTGAAACTATCCTTGAAATAGGTTGTGGTACTGGCGAAAATCTAGCTCTTTATAGAGATTATTTCAATTTTAAAAAGACATATTGCATAGAAATCGCTGATAACGCACTTAACTCTATTAATGAAAAAGGAATTATCCCCTTCATAGAAGACATAAATAAAGACGAAATTCCTTTAGACGATGAAAGTATAGATATTGTAATATTTCAAGAAGTAATAGAACATCTTTACAATTCAGATCTTGTAATGAAAGAAATTTATAGAGTTCTTAGAAAAAATGGATTGTTAATCCTTAGTACACCTAACCTTTCATCATGGATAAATAGAATAACTCTAGCTTTAGGATATCAACCTTTTTCTCATGATGTTTCATTCATTGCAGGTTTTGGAAGAATTAAATATAAAAATCAAACAAATGGGCATATAAAATCATTTACTTTGAGAGCTATGATAGAATATTTGAAGTATTATAATTTCTCTTTGATCAAAATTAAAGGTGTAGAAGCTGATGGAATCAATAGTAAACTTGTAGAACTTATAGACAAAACATTAAGTCGTTTTCCTTCATTAGCCTCGCATATGTTTGTTGTAGCTAAAAAAACTTAAATCATGTCACAAAACGGTTTTTAATTGATTATAAACATTTATTTTATCTTTTTGTTATTAACGAGCGATTCAAGTTTCCATTGCGAATTGTAATTAGTTAATCTATGCGATACGATCAAAATCCATCTATCATTTTCAATAATACTTTAAGGGATCGAACACGATATCATACCATGTCAAGACTAACAATCTAACTCATCTATATCAACTCCTCCTGGAGTAGCATTTTCCTGAACTTGACGTTAATTTCTTTAACTTTGAAAAGTTATAAATTAAGTATTATTAACTTTAAGAAATAAAAATAATATAGTCTCTTATTTGATTAAAATTATTCATTTTAAGGGGAAAAGTAATTAAAACTACTCAGTCTTAGGCAAGTTCCGAAAAGTGCTATCCATAAAGTTCTATCCTTGATTGTAAAAGCCCTAAAATTCTAAAACTTTCCGAAATGAGTAGTGATATTTGTAATCTAGCAGGAGTTATTTTTACTGATAGAGAATATTAATTATATTTTATATAATATTTGAAAATTAAGATCCTTCTCTGAATCAGAAACGGCCGTAGAATTAGTGTAAAGTATTCAAATGATACACTAGTAATTCTGGAAAGTCTTTAGACTAGTGTTTATGTAAAGTTACTATGATTAAAGATCCATATCGTACGAAGACTTTCCGGAAATAGTAACACTAATAGTGACGTGTCAAAATATCACGTGAGAGTGTCCGGATTGAGAAAAATTCAACAAGAAATTATCTGCAGATGATAGAATTTTAGCAGAACTATGGCGTAATACTTAAGTCGGGGAGAACGGACATCATACCATGGACAACGCCACAATCCAACGACCACAATACGTGGTGATGTCCGTTCCCCCACTGGAAGATATGCCCTCCAGGGATAAAATCCTTTTCCTCCTCATGCCCGTGGTGGAGATGGTGAGGGAGAGGGTCGAGGGGAGGTTACCGGGTGGGTTCACCTTCAAGCTGCTGATAGTGATGATCGTTTTCACGTGTTCGTTAAGGGACGCGGTGAACCTTGTGAACACGGACGTGGTGGTCAGGCTCTTCGTTGGTGAACGAGTGGGGAAGACAACCCTGTTCGACTTCCTTGAGAGGTTCGCAAGGGAGAGGAAGGGTCTGCTCAGGGAGATCGCGAGGGATCTGGAGGGGAGGTGCAGGACCATGTACCTACCGTCTAGCGCGCTCTACGAGGGGAGTGGCTGGTGGACTCGTTCCTGCTGGACCTCCCTCCCGGGAAGACTGGAGACCATGATGGAGAAGTACAGGCTTGACGCTGTTCACCTGGGAGTGGCGGAAAGGTTGAAGGCGTTCGTGAAGGCCAGGCTAAGGACAAGGAGGAGGTTCCAGGGAAGGTGGACCAAGAAGTGGACCAGGTCGTACTTTGGGCTCAAGGTTTTCCCGCTCATCTCACCCTCTTCGTCCACCTTGAGGTTGAGTTCGCCAACTTCTCGGACGCGAGGTGCTGTCCAGGAAGGGGCTTAAGCTCGTGAACAGGGGTTTCAGGGAATGCAGTACCTTCGTCCACCCCCGCGGTCCCTGGAAATATCTTCGTCCCTACGTGGAGCACTTCGGGATCTTCCTTAAGCACTGGAGGCCCTACGCTGAGAGCAGGGCCAGGAACGAGGCCTTCATCTACATGATAGCCATCACGTACAACATGGTCCACTTCCTCTCCATCCAGAGGAGGACTCCTCCCCACCTGCGGGCAGTACAGCTCCCCTGACGTCCTGGGACGCGATGGGTCAGGGTGAAGTGTTGATGATGCATTAAAATTTACTCTTAGATATAAACTGTATAGAATTATTTAATCCTTCTCCAAGGTGTGAGCTTGATATGACTGGTTAATATTATGCATAATAGTCAAATAAGCCGAATTTTGTGCATTCCGGACACTCTCACGACAATGTTTTTGCCATGCCATATGCCACAGTGGACTTTCCCACACCGCCCTTGGCCCCTATGACAGCAATCCGAATCATTTTCTTGGTCTATAGTGATTCGCAAAGAAAATATTTCCGCTTTCAATGGGCACGTAATGGAAATGAATCATTGAATTTGTAAGAATAGATGTGGAAGAAAATGCTATCCTCATGGAAGCTAAATATTCCGAACTGATTTAATTTTGAAACAGCCATATTCTTGCAAGTGGATGAGCCTAAATCCTGTAGTATTTCTTGTCTTTCTTCTTGGCAATGTGGAATCTTTTAGGTAACTTCTTACTGCTAAATGCCCTAGGGAGCCTTTTAAAGGTGTAACACCCGCAATTGTCTAGAAGGAGATAGCGGTCGTAATCCAGTGACAATATTAATATTTGGAACTGCAGGGCACACTAACTCATGGTCAAACTTGTTAACTGGAGAAAAGCGACGCTGACGGAACAGAAGATGAACATAGGCTCTATCTTGAGGAGGACCAGCGCAGATATAGTAATTATTCCTTTGAGTAGAGGAAAACTAGTGGAGTACATAAAATCCACAGATTTGGACACCATGGAGCCTTTGATTATAAGGCTTGAGAGAAAGGGTAAACTCAGGAGGGAACTGGAGAAATTGAGAAACGAAGGATTTGAGGTGAGGATAGTTATTCCTAACTTGGAAGGGAACTAGTCACTTACTTTTACCTTTCCAAATCACATCCGGATTGCCTGTCTCCTTGTTGACCCAAAGCCCAAGTACAAATAACAGGCTTGATAATCTATTCAGGTAAATTACATGATCCTCCTTTGTTATATTTTCTCTATACAGACTTACTACACTCCTTTCTGCCCTCCTGCAGACGGACCTAGCTAAATGCAGGAAGGAAGAGGCAATATGTCCTCCAGGTAAGACGAAGTTCTTCAGTGGGTCTAGCTGGTTGCCATAGACCTCAATTAATTTTTCAATTTTCTCAACTTTATACTTCCCAAACCCCATACTAAATCCCGCTATTTCCGAAGAGATCTCAAAAATATCCCTCTGTATATCATGAATCAATTCCCTTAACCTAGGGTATAGGGACGCAACCACGCCTAAAACAGAGTTCAATTCATCTAGATTGCCCAGTGCCTCCACTAGCTTGTCATCTTTCCAGACCTGACCTATAGATGGGATTCTTGTAAGCCCTGAATCACCTGTACCTGTATACCACTTCCCGGACAATGTGCTGAAGCCATCCATCTTCCTTTCTTGGGATTTAAAAACAGTGTATATGTGTAGGATACCTCACAAGGGTGAATGAGAGGCATACGAGCCGTGAGTGAAGGGATCTGGATGTTGAAGTTAAAGGAAGTATGCCCACTATCGCAGATCTACCCTCCAGAGACTAACTTAAACCTCCAAGAAGGTAAAAATGAACTGCCCCACCCTCACGGATGGGGTCTTCCGCCTCCTTAACCCCCAAAGAAATAAAATTTGATAACACTAAGAGTTCTAGTGGGCCGGTAGCTCAGCCTGGAAGAGTGCCTGGTTCGCACCCAGGAGGTCCCGGGTTCAAATCCCGGCCGGTCCACTCTCACTTTTGCACAACCAATCTTTGTTCCTTGACCCTTTCCCAATATCTGACTCCGGCCAGGAAGGAGTTCCTATTATTTTGGTCTCTTAATAAGGATAGAAAATCCTCTTCCTCTAAGTACTCCGAGAACCTTGCTTGATATACTATACCTAAAAGAGCGGTATTGCATTTACCTGCATTTCCTGTTATCTTGTTGCAGTCCAGTACATATACTTTCCAATCTTTTAGCCTCCCAATTACTTGCTCTGCATCATGTTCTTGAACCTTAGGGAGAGAAGGTGGCTTCACTGATGCGTTCAAGAAGATCTCTCCTGATTTTGAAAGATACTCAATGTTCCTTAGCGCCTCTGTGGCCTCCAGAGCAATCATTATATCTGCTCCTCCACGGGGTATGAGGGGAGCCTCAACGTTTCCAATTCTGACATGAACGTTCACTGCGCCTCCTCTCTGGGATAGACCGTGAGTTTCAGCCTCAAATACCCTGTATCCCTTATTACCAAAAGCCTCGGCTATTATTCTTCCTGCAGTGACGACGCCCTGACCTCCTATTCCAGCTATTAACACGCTTAGCTTGTCCACGCCTCATCCCATCCTGCCGGTTTATCTCCCTCAAGTCTAATTGCATTAAAGGGACAAACAGGTACGCAAGCACCACATCCAATACAATCTTCCGGGTTAATTACTGCTTTTTTATCAGTCCTTTTCAGGATTGCAGGACAAGTAAAGTGGTCATAACAGATGGTACAGCCAGTGCATTTATCGTAATCCACGACGGCAACCTGTGTGGGTTTCACCCTATCCAAGACCTCAAGTGCACATGCCCTCTTTGCCACAACCACCGCTGGAGCTAGGTTCTTCTTTACCCATTCAGAGGCCCTGGCCACAATCCTGGAAAAAGCGGGACTGAACGGGTCTCCCACCTCCACATACTCAACTCCTAATCCCTTGGCAGCACTGGCAATATCAATAACTGTTGATGGACTCCCTTGCTGTCCAGTCATGGCAGTGGAACGATTATCTAGGACTATCACGAGAACTGGAAACTTATTATACACAGCGTTTGCCAAGGCTGGAAGTCCAGTGTGAAAGAACGTTGAATCTCCAATGACCGCCACGGGAATAACGTGTGTAGATCTATACACTCCGTTGGCTATTCCCAAGCTACTACCCATGGATATTAAGCTGTCCTGTTCGTTAAAGGGTGGAAGAACACCCAAAGAGTAGCAACCTATATCTCCTGAATAGAAGGTGCTTGAAATCCCACCTAGGGCGAGTCCCTTCTTAAGGAAGAAGAAACTGGATCTATGGGGACAGCCTGGACACATTGCTGGAGGTCTTCTGGGAACATCCTCAGGAACTGTTGGGGAGTCAACTATGGGGTCGATCCCAATGTTTAGGAAAGTGGCTACAGCCTTTAACACTCTTTCGAGGGTCATCTCTCCCATGTATCCAGTGAGTTTCTTTCCCTCAACCTTGACGCGCAATCCATGGTCAAGCAACATGGACTTCAACTGGTTCTCCACTATAGGGTCTAGCTCCTCTATTACGAGTATTCTCTCAACGTCAGTTAGGTAGTCCAGAATTTTCTCCGGCAGGGGCACAGAGCAGGATACGCCCACAACCCTGACCTTCTCGACCTCGAGATTTCTCAGGGCCTCCAAGACATAGGAATAGGAGATTCCAGCTCCTACCACCGCAACATCGCCATCTCCACGAGACTCCACCAGATGTGATGTGAGCGACTTGATTTTCTCCCACCTGTTAAGCTGTTCCTCCCTGTCTTTTCTAGAGACCTCTGGTACAAGGGAATACTTTCCCGGGTTCTTCTGCAATCTTCCATACACAGGTTCCCCTTTGGGAAGAACATTGACCTGTGACCTGACATGACTTATTCTTGTATTTGTGGAGATGATAACAGGATGACCAACCTGCGAGCTCAGATTAAATGCCTCAACTGTTAGATCATGAGCGGATTGAGGATTAAAGGGCTCAAACACTGGAATCATTCCCATGAGTCCATAATATCTGGTGTCCTGCTCGCTCTGCGAAGACCACATACCTGGGTCCCCAGCCGAGACCACCACAAGGGCCCCTGATACACCTGTGTAGGAAGATGACATAAGAGAATCGGAGGCAACGTTCATTCCCACATGTTTCATTGTCACCAGTGCCCTGGCACCCATCATAGCGGCCCCAAATCCGGTTTCAAAGGCCACCTTCTCATTGGAACTCCATTCAGTATAAACATCCTTGAATCTCATAAGGGTCTCAATTATCTCGGTGGATGGAGTGCCCGGATAACCTGCAGCCACAGCAACACCAGACGCGAGAGCACCATAGGCTATAGCCTCATTACCCAGCATTAACCTAGGCTTGGCAACTAACATAACTATCATGATAAACTTTACATGTAAACTTATAAAGATAAATACCATTAATTGTGTTAAGTGTAAAAGGTTTTAGTATTTACATGACATCATGATGATAGATAAATATGATAAGTGACAAATATACTAGTACTTCAGGTAATTTGTTTTCCACCTCTATCTCATGTGGACCCAGATATTTCGCGACGATAGCTTAAAGTAGTTATGACATTTCCTGAAGAACCTCTTGCCAACCCTCGTTGAAGGGAGTCAGAAACAGGTTAAATTAGTCGTATGTGGAGGCGCAGTCGTTAACCATCTCGGCGAGATCGTCGTAGGAGTAGTCGGGGTGATCCTGGATGGCCTCGGAGGCGCAGTTCTCCACCCTGAGCTTGCGCTCGTACCACTCCCTGTAGAGCAACCTGTCCGTGATTGGGGGAGGATTTCCGGAGAGCTCCTGGACAAGCCTGTTGTAGGTGGCCTGAAGCTCCTGGGCTATCTCCCTGGCCGAGGCCAGGGCCTGCTCGTAGGACTGGTCCATCCAGTCAACCAGGGTTGCAGCGGCGAGGGAAATGAAGGGAGGGAAGCCCAGCTCGGAGAGGGCCCTCCTGAAGCGCCTCTGGGCGTCCAGGAGAGTCAGGAGTTCCTGCTCGAGGCCCAGGTCTCTTGCCCAGGCCATGACGCCCGAGGAGGTGAAGGGAGGTGGTGTCACTGCCCTCACTGCAACTGCGTCTAGGCCCTGGAGGATGTCGTATCCCGAGACCAGGCCGGCTATCCCGAAACCTGAACACGTGTTCCCGCAGGCGATGGAGGTGAGGATGGGAGCGCCCAGGTCGGCGTCACCAATACTGGTAATGGACTTACCTAGGTCGCATAGATACTTGGGCATAATTTGGGTACAGAGTGAGGCGATCTCCTGGCTCATCCCGTTCAACGTGAAGAAGGAGAAGTACATGTTGGTGGGGATGGAGAGGTTGCCTATCTGTATGGGCTTGGCTGGGGTGGCCCCTATTCCCTCGTAGACGAAGGGATATTCATCAGAGGATGATCGCATAACATCTTCGCCTGACCTAGATAGGTTGTAATTTCCCCTTTTGTCCCTATACGTTAGAAATCTAGATGTGGTTCTTAAATTGGGCGCCTGGGTCATCAACCCCATGAATATCGCCTGGTAACCTGAGAGCAAGTTCCACACGGGTCCCAGGATACCGCCACAGTCCCTGAACTGGGCCGGGTTGTACCACGTTGGGGGAACCTTCAACTTCTCCATGGGGAAAACCCCAATCCCCGCCTGGGCGAACCTGTCCAGGATTCCCACCCTGATCTTCCCGTAGGAGGTGGCCTTGCTCCCTCCCTGGTACGCGATGATCGTCCCGTTGGTCCAGTGGGGAGATACCCCGCCCACGTAGTACCACTCCCCCTTGTCCTCCGTCCTGAAGAGCATGCCCTGCCTGTACACCCTGTCCGGGTCGCTGTCAGCCTCTACCCTCAACCTCTGGGAGGTAGCAATCGCAGGGTAAACCTCGTACCTCCTGGGATCTCCTCCCTGGTAAAGGGAGAAGTAGCTCCTCAACCCCTGCTGGAGGCACTCCTCCTGCTTCACGTTGAGGCTTATCTCTAGACCGATGATGGGGCCCAGGGCGGGTCCCAGCCCTGAAATTGATCCAACAACCTGAGCCATATACATTCTGGATTTAGAGAAACTATTTATCCTTTGCCGTGATATCTAGGGTATTATATCTCTGTGGGTCTCTTGACGGGTGGCCCCCATGAAATCGGGACTTGATCAGTTTCACATGTTCCGGTAATTTGAAACCTCAAATAACAACTTAGATAAAGTCCATCGAGGTCCCGGTAATAATCCTAGGGTATTTCTTAACCGTCCTCTCACCTAAGTTTGCATGATACATGTCTGACCCATGCATGGCTTACTGCAATTACTTCCAATTCCTGCCCACTTCTGTCGCTCCACGAAAGTTAACATTCCCCGGAAAGACTTCTTCCTTAGCACCAAATGATTGTAAAAATAAGATAATATGATAATAGATTTTAATATTTATACTTCTCTCGGAATAGATAAATTTACTAGATGATAAATATACAGACAGGGAAGATGGGCCCGCCGGGATTTGAACCCGGGATCACGACGACCCGAACGTCGCATCCTAATCCAAGCTAGACTACGGGCCCTCGTACCAAGTGAAGTTATAATATGCGCGTTTATAAAAGCTTTCAATGGCCACTGAATACGTCATAGAGAGCATTGCCAAGAGAATAGCGGGAGACATAGTGTGGAGTGAAAATCCAGGTCTTGCAATGAGAAAGTGGAGGGAGACCTTTGGAGTTTCCCAGTCAGAACTGGCGCGGATACTTGGAATGTCCCAATCGGTCATAGCGGATTACGAAAGGAATAGAAGACAGCCTGGAAGTTACGTGGTTAAGAAATTTGTAGAAGGATTGATAGAGGCTGATTCCAAGAGAGGTTACAGAGTTATAAACGAACTGGGGAAGCTATTTTCCCTGAACTTTCCCTTCATAGTTGACATGGCAGATTTCGTCTCACCAATCACGCTCCAAGATGTTGTAATGGCAGTGGATGGGATACCCATAATGGCTGACCTTAGCAATATACAGGTTTACGGTTACGTGATCACTGACAGCATTAGGGCAATAACGGCGTTGAGTGGAATGGAGTTCTATCAATTTCTCTCCATAGTATTCAACAGGATATTGGTCTTCACCAAGGTATCTAGTGGAAGGTCCCCAATGATAGCCCTTAAAATAGCTCCAATAAGACCTAAACTGGTGGTTCTTCACAGGCCAGTTAAGATGGATCCCCTATCAATCTACATTGCCAACAAGGAGGGCATAAACGTGATAGTTTCCACAAAGAGAACAGAGGACGAGCTCCTTAACGGGCTCAAGAGCCTTGTCCTTCGGTCAGAGCCAAAATTGCCTTAGCTATATCCCCGTTGGCCTTCTTAAGTGCTTCCCTGACTTCCCCCTCTGGCTTTCCAGTCTGTTCCATAACGAACCTGACATCGTCTTCGTTCACTTCCACACTGGGTTCTGTTTTAGTCTCCACCCTTGTGGTACCTCCCACGACGGTTATTGCTTCCTGTCCCATCACGTTGGCTTTGGTCACCATGGGAGACTCTATCACTATCCTCTCACTTGGCGTTTCTATTATTACTCGTAAAGCGTCTATATTCTGAGTTTTTATACCCATTTTCTCAAGCTTCTTGAGATCCTTAGGGCTAACCTTCATTAGATATTTTATGCTATTACTCAAACTTAATATTTGCGGTTAACCTTTACTAACAGATATGGAGTATAGCATAAAGATACTTGGCGGAGGCAATGAAGTAGGCAGAGCTGGAATTGAAATTTCCAACTCCGACGAATGCCTAGTTCTTGACTACGGAGTAAATTTTAATCAAAAAGATGAACCAAACTTCCCACTTCAGGAAGCGCCATCCAAGGTCAGGGGATTCGTGGTTTCACATGCTCATTTGGACCACGTTGGGGCCTTACCCATTTACCAGATATCCAGCAGTAAGCCGGTTTACGGAACAGGGATCTCAAAGTATATCACGGAGTTGATGCTGAAAGACTTCATAAAGCTGTCAGGACCTAAGGTTCCCTTTGAATGGGTGGAAGTTAAGAAAACCATGGATAACTTCAGGACGTTTAATTACGGTGAGGAGGTGGAGATAGGAGGCTTCACCATAACAACCTCTAGCGCGGGCCACATACCCGGAAGCGCCATCACCGTGGTGAAAACGGAGAAAGGAGACATTGCGTATACTGGTGACATAAACGTGGCAATGGCAAAACTTGTGAAGCCTGCAGAGCTAGACGTTATGAAAAAGTCTAGGGTTATAATCACTGAGGCCACGTACGGGAAGTTCAACCATCCCACCAGGAAGAGCGTTGAGGAGGAATTCTATACCTCTGTCATGGAGGTGCTTGAAGGTGGGGGAACAGTCCTGGTCCCTGCGTTCAGCCTGTCCAGAAGTCAAGAGATACTTTCAATCCTTGCGGAGAAGAATATACCCTATCCCGTCTATTATGACGGTCTTGCTAGGACAATAATGGAGATCATGATAGATAATAGCCAGTACATAAATAACAAGGAAGCGCTAAGGAAGGCCTATGACGAGTTCCAGTACGTAAAGGGGTGGGAAGACAGGAGAAAGGCCTGGAGGTCTAATGGAGTCATAGTTGCCAGCGCGGGAATGCTCAAGGGTGGACCAGCCGTATACTATTTCAAAAAAATAGCTGATAGCCAGAAGAACGCAGTGTTCCTTGTGAGCTACCAGGCTGAGAACACGCCCGGAAGAAAGCTTTTGGAGATGGGTAAGTTTGACGACTCTTCGCCGTTGCTGAAGGCCAGACTTCAGATGTTTGATTTCTCAAGTCATGCAGGGAAAAACCAGCTACTGGACATTGTGAAGACCTCTGAAGCCCTCGAGAAGATAGTAGTGGTGCATGCGTCTCCAGATAGCGCACAGGCGTTCTCAGATTTCGTGAAGGAGAAGTTGGGAGTAGAAGTTTTAGTACCGGAGAATGGACAAGAAATCCGGCTATGATACTGTTATTCATACACGCATCCAGTTTCTCCTTTGAGGTAAAGCAGAAGGCACTGGAGATTGCTGAGGACCCAAATCCCGGCTCTTTCTCTTCCCAAAATACGCTAGTTACATTTGTTTCCGTTGAGAAGGGGGATGACCAGGAGATACTTGAGAGAGCCCTAGAGAACGTTAGAGATGTGATGAATAAAACCAGGCCTGATACTCTTGTACTCTATCCCTACGCCCATTTATCCTCAAATCTAGCTGACCCAAGAACGGCAATCCAGGTGCTTAATTCCCTTTACGAAAGGCTCAGAACTGAGAAGGAGAAGGTGATTAAGGTGCCTTTCGGATGGTATAAGGCCTTCACGGTGAGCTGTTACGGTCATCCGCTCAGCGAACTGTCAAGGAGAATAACCAAGGCCGTGGAATATCAGAAGAGCAAGGAAATGGAGGTTTGTTCCAAGTTTGGATTTCCAGGATCTCCGGAGTCCACGTTCATGAAGATGGCAGTTCTGGAGAGGATAAAGAGAGATTCGGGTGTCAAGGGGATCATTTACGGTGAGACCAATACCAAAGGTTTCTTGAGCGTGAGGTTTACAAGACCGGAGGGTAGAGCACTTCCGTGCGTCAACGAAGATCCTCGTATTGAGGTTGTGTATGAGAGTGATAGGGACCCCGATTTTCCCAGGGAATTTCAGGACTCAACAAACAAGTTTCAGATCTGGAATAGGAACGGAGATAAGGTGAGAATAGATGTTGGCCTAGCGCTATATTACATTCTTCTGAAGGCCAGGGAGAAACAAACGCCCACCTTACCCCTGTGGCTATCACCAGTTCATGTGAGGATACTGAAGGTCAGGGAAGAGGATAACGTGGAGGACATGGTGAATTCCTTGAGTGAAAGGGGAATAAGAGTGCAGGTAGACGACCTGGAAGACGGGCTGGGCAATAAAATACGTAGGGCAGGGATGGACTGGATCCCATTCGTGGCCATAGTGGGGGAGAGGGAACTCAAGACGGGGAACCTGACCGTAAGGATAAGGGAGACGTCCGAACAAAAACCCATGACACTAGATGAGATAGAGAGAGCAGTTAAGTCCGCGGATGATCTCCTCCTACCATCTAACCTGCCTGTGAGCCTGAAGGAGAGGTTAAGTAATGAGAAGGGTTGAGGCTATAGTTCCCCTTAAGCTTACTCTATTCGGGGAACATGCAGTAGTGTACGGAGAACCTGCTATAGCCATGGCAATATCAGAAACAATGAAAGTTCGCGTCACGGAGAGCGACAGAACCATCGTGTCCTCCTCGTCCCTCAACATCGGGAACATAAAGGTGGATTTAAGGGATATGAGGGTGGAGAGCGAGCAGGTTGGAAGGGCGCTATCGTTTGTCTTGGAAGCGCTTAACTATTTTGAGGAGAAGGAACCTGCTCTAATCTCCATAGAATCATCAGTAGATCCCTCAGTTGGATTGGGCACCAGCGCTGCAGTGATAGTGGGAGTCGTCTCCGCTTACTCCAGGTTTCTCGGTTACGATATGACCAACTTGGAGATAGCCAAGGTATCACGGCACATTGAGAAAAAGGTCCAGGGTTTAGGCAGTAGAATGGATACCTTCACTACTTCGCTGGGAGGTATTCTATACTTTCCGAGAAATTCGGAGGACGTGGAAAGGGTAAACTCGTCATTGAGCATCTCAGGAGGATATGTGAGACGCATCTCCTCTACCGCTGAAATTCTGAAGAGGGTCAAGGCGGTGAAGGATAGGAGCAGGGAATTCGACGATATACTTCACTTGATAGGGAAATTGGTGGATGAGGCTAGATGGGGAATTGAAAGAGAGGACATCGAAACTGTGGGACAATTAATGTATGTGAATCATGGACTGCTGATGTCCCTAGGAGTTACTTCACCCGTGCTGGACGAACTGGTTTCCACCGCGAGAACCATGGGACTTCCCGGTTGCAAAATGAGTGGCGGAGGAGGGGGTGGGTCCGTGGTCTGTCTCAAATCACCAAAGGCTGAACTTCTTTTAGAGTCAAGGGGCTTCAAGATTGTCAATACTGAACTAAATCAAACAGGTGTGGTGATAAAGGAAATAAATGATTGAACATTAACCATGTATTATGTGCGGAATCATCGGAGTGGTCTCCATTGGGGCCAAGGACGCTGCTTTAGCCAAGATCACTTTGGATGCATTGAAGAGCTTGGAATATAGAGGATATGATAGCGTGGGAATGGCCTCCATGGACAGCTCTCACCTGGAGGTAAGAAAGGCAGCAGGAAATGTGGAGAAGTTTGAGAGGATAAAGAGCCCATTGAGCATGAAGGGAAACATTTTCTTGGGCCATACCAGGTGGGCTACTCACGGCGAGCCTAACGATATCAATGCGCATCCCCACCTTGACTGTACAGGGGAGATAGCAGTTATACATAATGGTACAGTTCTCAACTTTCTGGAACTCAAGCAGGACTTAATTGCCAAGGGACATAAGTTCGTTAGCGATACCGACACTGAAGTGATTGCCCATCTCATTGAACACTACAGAAAGCTTGGAATGGACAACTTCTCCGCATTTAAACAGGCGATATATAGCATCCAGGGAGATCACGCTGTTCTGGCTATAATAAAGGGGGATAATAGAATATTCTTCTCCAAGAAGAACAATCCCCTTATAATAGGACTAGGAGATGACATGAACCTCATATCCAGTGACGTGTGGAGCCTTGTTAGAGTTACCAACAGGACCATAACCGTTGGTGACGATGAACTGGGTTACATAACGGCGACCTCAGTTTACGCGGAAAAGATTACGGGAGAGAAGGTCAACCTCGCATCCAGGCTCATTATTCAGCAGATAGATGGATCTGCCACATCCCTTCAGGGATACGAATCATTTATGATGAAGGAGATCAGGGAAAGCTGGGGAGCTGTCAGGGATACCATTGTTTCCCTTATGAGCGATATGGAGAACATGGGTAAGGCTGTAAAGGCTATGGATAAGGCAAGGAGGATATTCGTGGTTGCAGCTGGAACGAGTTATCACGCTGGACTAATATTTGCATCTAGGTTGATGAGGATTGGAAAGACCGTTATCCCCGTCATAGCATCAGAGCACGATAACGTGAAGACGGGAGAGGATGATGCTGTCCTGGTCATTAGCCAGAGCGGAGAGACCATGGACTCGCTTCTGGCAATGAAAAGCTACAAGAGTAACGGTTCCTTTGTGATCTCGCTTACCAACACCCTTGGAAACAGCATATCATACCACAGCGATGTTGCACTTCATACTAGGGCAGGACCAGAGATAGGCGTGGCAGCTACTAAGACCTTCACCTCTCAGGTAGGAGCTTTACTGCTGATCTCCTCCCTAATGCTGGGAGAAAGCTTGGATTATCTCAAGGAGGCTGAAAGCACGGTATCGAACAGCTTCTCCAAGTCAATTGGTTACGCGGAAAAAATAGGAGTAGAGGTTGCAAAGAAGCATAGCTTATATTACTTGGGAAAGGGACTTGGGGTTCCCATGGCCATGGAAGGTGCGCTGAAAATCAAGGAAATTGCATACATTCACGCGGAAGCATATCCCGCAGGGGAGAGTAAACACGGACCAATTGCGCTGGTAGAGAAGGACTTCCCTGTAATCTTCGTGAATACAGGCGAGCATGTGGATGAGCTCAGGAATAACCTGAAAGAGATGCAGAGTAGAAAGGCTAGAGTATACGTAATCAGTGCAGGTTCCGAGCTCAGGAGCGATCAAGAAATTACTGAAATAATGGTTGACATTAATGATAAAAGACTGGCGCCACTGGCGCTGGCACCCCCTTTGCAGCTAATCGCGTATTATGCAGCAAAGGAGAGAGGATTCAATCCAGATAGACCCAGAAACCTGGCTAAAACGGTGACCGTTAGATGAAGGGGTTAATATTAGCAGCGGGTAAAGGAGAGGGGTTGAGCCCTTACAGCGAAAAGATACAGAAGGAGACTATACGCGTTGTTGGTAAACCTGTCATAGAATATGTGATAGATGGGCTCACCTCCGTTGGAGTGACCGAGTTTACCATCGTGGTGAATGAGAAGGAGGAACAGGTTTTACAGGCAGTGAAGGACCTTAACGTGAGGGTGGAAACGGTTAGACAGAAGTCTCCAGGAATATCAGGGGCAATTCAAGATGGGATGGAATACATGGATGACATGTTTGTTCTGGCCTTTGGAGATATAATAGCGCCCAGGGATTTCTACAGGGAACTCATTACCACATATCACAGGTCCGGTTCGCCCGTGTTTTCTACTGTTCCTGTATCCACGGGTCTAGATACATATGGTCTTGTGAAGGTTGATGAGGGATTACGAGTAGTGCGTGAGGGATCAACTCTCGCGTTGGCAGGGGCCTATGTGATACCCAAGAAACCATTCAGGGACTTCCTTCAATACCTAGATGAGGTAGCCAGGGACGCTGACTATTTCGTATGGACAGGAACGTGGGTGGACATAGGATATCCAGAGGACTTAATCCAGGCAGTGGAAGAGTTGCTGAAATCTGAGTCATCAAGAATCTCCAACAAGGCTAGCATAGCCAGCACTGCAGTAATTGGAAAGAGCGTGATAATTGAGGATGGGGCAGTGGTGGAGGACTTCGCCATAATTAAGGGCCCGGCGTATATTGGAAGAAATGCTTACATAGGGTCCTTCTCTTTGGTCAGGGATTTCTCCTCCATAGAGGAGGGAGCAGTGGTCGGAGCCTATGCGGAAATAGCTCATTCGTTGTTGGGACCATACTCCGTCACTGGATCAAAGTCATATATTACTCACAGCGTGGTTGGAGATAGAACCAAGGTGGGAGCTTCTGTCATTACTGCTAGCTATCCCGCGACAACTAAAAGACAGGTTTCCGGGAAGTTCGGCGCCCTCATCTCACCAGATGAGAACATACCCCACGGAGTCGTGATTGGACCTTCCTACAGGAAATAACGTCAACTCAATCCAGTCTCTGGTAACAGGCAGGTCTTTCTGCATCTTTTTAATTCGGTCACATTATCTTCAATTATGGGAAAACTAACAATTCTCCTTGCGGATAACAGCATGGATAAACTATATCACGGACTCGTGTTGGCGCTGGACGCCAGATCTATAGACTGGACCGTGAAGTTCTTCGTAACATCTCAGGCCGTGTCCATCTTTACTAAACGCTTCAAGGGGAAGTCGAAACTGAGGCTCGGATTTCTGGCTAGACTTTTTGTAGAATCAGAAATGAAAAGAATGGGACTTCCGGATACTTCCGTCCTCATAGAGGAAGCCATAAAGGAAGGTGTTGAGTTTTACGTGGATGAGGTGGGACTTAAGATAGCACACTTGGGGAAAGAGGATCTCCTTGATAACGTGAAACTCTCCGGAGGAATCACGTATCTGAAGGAGGCCCAAGATTCCGATGTGGTGGTAACATTATGAAGGAAATAGAGACTAGCGAGGTTTGCCCAGTAGTAATTCTTAAGGTCATGAGGGAGTGGAGAAACGTCAAGGGGGAGGAAGAACTGGTAGTTAAAACTCCGTGGGAGGCTGTAACTCAAGAGCTTGAGAAGTGGTGTAATGAGACTGGGAATCAGTTCTTAGGTTACACTAAGGAAAAGGGAAAGTTCGTAATCAGGTTGAAATTAAAAAGATAGATTATTATATCACCCAGATTTCCTTTTCTAAGGGTAGATGCGTATTGTGTCCTCAGATAAGGTATACTTCGATCCTATCCAGCTTTTAGAGGAGAGCTGGCCTACTCCCCTTCTCAAACTTTCAATTGGTCAAGATGTGTGGGCTAAACTTGAGTTTTTCAATCCCTTTAGCAGAAGCATAAAGGACAGAACTGCCCTTTTCCTCTTCAGGGAGGCACTCAAGGAAGACGCAAAGCAGATAACGGAAGCAACTTCGGGGAACATAGGTGTTGCCTTATCATCACTTTCGGCCATATATGGCAGGAAATTCGTGGCTTTTATCCCAACGCAAGCTCCAAGGGCGTTCAAAATCGCTATGAAGGTGCTTGGAACCGAGGTTATAGAGGCTGGAAAGTCCACCAACGATCTATTACCACTTGTGAAGAATTACGCAAAAACCTCGGGAAGCTATCATCTAAACCAGTTCAATAACCCCCTCAATGTCAAGGCACACATGGAAACTACAGCTAAGGAGCTTGATGAACAGCTGAGGTCCGTGAACAAATTTCCAGAGAGAATAATTGCAACTATGGGAACTGGAGGACATATTGCAGGGATATCCAGGTATTTTAAGGAGAAATATGGGGATGAGGTGGAGATAGTTGGTGTTCAGCCAGCGGAGAATGAGAGGATACCTGGAATAAAGAGGCAGAATGGCGACACACTGATCTCTTCTGTAAAGGTAGACAGAGTAATAGACGTAACTTCTAAGGAGGCGGTGGATGGAGTAGTTAAGGTAGCGAGAAGTTCTGGCATACTTGTGGGACTTAGTTCCGGGGCCACGATAGCGGCGTATCAAAGGTTGAGCGATGAGAAAACCACTGTTCTCATTTTCCCAGATGACGGCTTCAAGTATCTTGATGAAATAGAAAGGCTACTTAACGGAGCTTAATCTCCTGAAACTAAGATGCAGATTTACTTTTTCCTGAATGGATTCGCACTGGACCTTGGGGGATGGCGAAAATACCAGATAGCTTTCAAACCCACATACTGCTTGAAAACACCATTAGTTAAAAGGTCAAGAATTCTATAAACTACCATGAAAATAGAAGACGCCATCAGAGTGCTTTATGCTCAAACTAAGATTCTGGAGACTCAAGGGCAAAAATACGTTGTAAAGTGCTATGACTCTAGCGTAGCATTGAAATGGTACTTCATTTCCTCCATGTTCAGACCCTTCCCTTACGTTGCCAATGCTCTTACCAGGATGAGCAGGGAAATGGAGTTCATGACCTATCCTTGGAAGAACCTAAGGGTCCCAAAAATAATAGATTTCGACATCAAGGAAAAATGCGTTATCAGGGAATTCGTGGATGGGAGAACTCCCAGCACAGAGGATGATTTCATAAATCTGGCGCCCGCGTTAAGGGAAATACATGATAACGGATTCGTTATGGGAGACACTAAGTTTGAAAATTTTCTAATAAATGATACAATTTACGTAATAGATGCGGAGGAAGCCATAGTGAGCGATGAGCCGGAGTTGAGGGCATGGGACATCTTGGTGTATTTCCTTTTCGTCGCTTACAAGTATATACAAGATCTAAAGGGATTTGAAAAGATTACCCGGGGATTCCTGGAGATGTACAAACCGGGTAGAGACGTGGCCCTTAACGTAATGAGTTTAAGAAACGTTCAGCTTCTTTCCCTCTTCCCTCCAATTCATCTGAGCGTGCTCAGAAAAATTATTTCCGAATTTTAATCAACAGCGTGTTATCTGCCCTTTCCAGGGCAATTTCTGAGTCAGTCAACTTGGTACCACAGGCAGGACATCTATAGAAGTATCTGATTATCTTTCTGTTATTTGTCGTCTCCGCCTCTGAGATGAATTCCATCTTTACCCCGCATCTGGGACAAATTACCTCGTTCATATTCGAGTTTATAAGTTTCCTCACGGGTATAAAACTTAATGATTGACAGGTATGGAAGGCCTCTAGAGGACTTGAGAGTTACATTGACTCACGTATGTAACTTTTCCTGCTTCTTCTGCCACATGGAAGGAGAAGGTACTGAATCCATGCAGGGATTATCTCCCTATCAGATAGGCCTTGTCTCTAGGGTGGCTGTGGAATTTGGAGTGAAGAGTGTAAAACTTACAGGCGGGGAACCGACCCTACGAAGGGACCTGCCAGAGATCATAAGTGAAATCAAATCCTCAGGCGTTAGCGACGTCTCAATGACCACCAATGGATTTCTTCTGGCAAATATAGCAGGTAAATTGAAAGATGCGGGTCTGGACAGGATCAATGTTAGCCTACATGCTCTAACGAGGGAAAAGTTCAAAGACGTCACTGGAGTTGATGGGCTAGACAGAGTAGTAGCAGGGATAAGGGAGGCAAAGAATCAGGGTTTTAAGCCCATAAAATTGAACTTTGTGCTAACCAAGAGAAATAGCGAAGAGGCCAAAAGAGTAATAGAGTTTAGTGAGGAAAACGGTATTGACGAGCTTCATCTCATAGAACTACATCCGGTGGGTCTTGGCAAATCAACCTTTTCCTATCATAGGAGCATGGAAGATCTGGAGAGGGAAATAGCCAAGATGGCTGTGAAGTCTGAGATAAGAGAGAAACACTTTAGACCAAGGTATACATTGCCCTCAGGACTAGTGATAGAGATAGTTAAACCGTATGCTAACCCGATCTTCTGTGCAGGATGTAATAGGGTGAGGTTAACTGTTGACGGTAAGCTGAAGACGTGCCTCTACAGAGAGGACAAGGTAATAGATGTCATGTACGCGTTGTCCAGTGAGGATCTAACCTATGAGGAGAGATTGGAGCTATTGAGGCATGGATTTGAGGCAACTATTTCTATTAGGGAGCCTAACTTTAAGTACATGACGAAAATTGAGGCTCAACAAGCTTGAGAAAATAAAGGAAAAATTCAACACTAGAAACCTGGCCATAGTGGGAGAGCCTAACCTTTTCTACTTTACGGGATATAGAGGAGTTGGAGGTTTACTGGACTGCGACGGTACCAGGACCCTTCTTGTACCACTACTGGAAAGGAACAGGGCCTTGGGAATCAAGGATATGGATGTGAAGGTATACTATCCTGTGAAACTCGAGGTAGACGTAATTGAGGGTACTCTAGTTTCAGCAATGGAAAAGATTTGCCCTCCCTCCGAGGATAAGAGACTCTTGATGGATCTGGGCTACGCCTCCGTAGATTTATTCCTTCAGCTGAGTTCCAAATACGAGGTAAAGAACATTACAGACGAGATACTGCAAACTAGGGCGATAAAGGAGGAGCAAGAAATAGAAGCTATCCGCCGTGCACAGAGTGCAACTGCAAACGCAATGAGGAAAGCGAGTGAATCCCTTATGGATGGGGTGACCGAAATAGAGCTTGCCGGTATAATTGATGAGGCCATGAGAAGGGGTGGCGCAGAGGACTACGCTTTTCCCTCCATAGTGGCATTCGGAGAGAACTCAGCTGAACCTCATCATATTCCCTCTGAAAGACGTTTACGAAAAGGAGATACGGTGGTAATAGATATAGGAGCAAAATATAGCGGATATTCCTTTGATAGCACTAGGACGTTCCTGTATGGAGTCACGGAGAAAAGTAAACGGATATATAATGTTGTTCTTGAGGCCCAGCTGGAGGCCATAGATGCCATTCAAGAAGGGATAGAAGCCTCCCAGATCGACAGAATAGCCCGCTCCAGAATAGAGAAAGAGGGTTTTGGAAAACTCTTCGTTCACTCCACAGGGCATGGGGTTGGAATAGAGGTTCATGAAAGTCCAGCAATCTCCATGAAATCTAAAGATGTTCTAAAGGAAGGGATGGTGATAACGGTGGAACCTGGGATCTACGTTCAAGGAGAACTGGGAGTTAGAATTGAAGATACAATAATAGTCAGGAAAGGGAAACCTGAGGTCCTTGAAACTCTTTATAAGAGCTTGTGAGTACATTTAATATAAGAATTTTTAGTAGATGCATCTTAAGATACCTGTTTGGCCATGGAAACTTCATTGAGCAAAGAAAAACTAGAAGAAGAGATAGCCAAAAGAGTTAGAGAAATTCTAGAACTTTTGGGAGAAAATCCTGATAGGGAGGGACTAGCAGAAACGCCCAATAGAGTAGCCAGGGCATTTCTAGAGATGACATCAGCCCTGAGAACTTCTCAGCCTGAGATAAAGGTATTCAAACTGGGGGAAGATGGAGTCTCATACGAGGAGGATCAAATCGTTTTGGCTTCCGATATCCAGTTCTCGTCCTTGTGCGAGCACCATCTCCTACCCTTTGTGGGGAAAATACATGTTGCCTATGTTGTTGGTGAGGAAGGGAAAGTTGCAGGTTTTAGTAAGATAATAAGAATTGTGAATTATTACGCCTCTAAACCACAGATTCAAGAGAGACTGGTTAGCGAAATAGCTGATGCCATAATGCAGAGCGATCTACATCCTAAGGGCGTAATGGTAATAGGAGACGCTGTTCACATGTGTTCTTATGTTAGGGGAGTGAAGGATAAGGAGGCTAAGTTGTTATCCGTAGCAAGCAGGGGGATCTTCAAGACTAATAGGACCTTAAGAAACCATGTATTTAGAATGCTTGAAGTGTCAAACAGAAAGGGATTCAGATTAGGATAATTTTCTTAGAAACACTTTAAATCACTCCAGAAAAGTATTATAGAAATAATTAAGGAAAAAGTTAGACATCCAGGTAGTAGTATATTTCCATTGGGTGTGGATACATCTGAAGAGTTCTGCTTTCATCCCTTTTCATGTCTATATAGGTCTCCAGTATGGATGAGTTGAAGATGGGTTTCAGAAACTCCATATCTGATTCCAGTTCATCTAATGCCTCATCCAACGAACGCGGTAACTCCTTTATTCCGAGTTCCCTTCTCTTTTCCGGAGTTAAATGATAGATGTTAGTATCTACAGGATTGCCTGGATCGATCTTCTTTTTTACTCCATCTAGGGCTGCTGCAGCTATAGCTGCAAAAGCTAGATACGGATTGGTTGAGGGATCTGGAGCCCTGTACTCTATTCTCTTAGCCTTTTCCATTCCCTTATAGTAAGAGGGGACCCTGATCACGGCACTTCTATTTCCCTTACTCCACGCCACGTAAACGGGCGCCTCAAATCCGGGAATTAACCTTCTGTAACTATTAACGGTGGGAGAGACTATAGCTGATAGAGATCTTGCGTGGGACAAAATTCCGCCTATAACATATCTACCAAATTGACTAAGTTCTGCGTACTCATCATTAGGGTCATACATCAAGTTCTTGCCATTCTTGGTCCATAAACTGAAGTGAGTGTGCATTCCTGTTCCATTATCGCCGAACATGGGCTTGGGCATGAACGTTGCAACAAGACCATATTTGGCTGCTACGTTCCTGATAACATACTTTAAGGTTTGCAGTTTATCTGCAGTATCAACCATGGTAGAGAATCTGAAATCTATCTCTCCCTGACCTGCAGTTGCAACTTCGTGATGTGTGGCCTCTACGGTAAAACCAAAGTATTTAGTCAACGTCTGAACAATATCTAGCCTTACATCCATGAGCTGATCCACTGGGGGAGCTGGGTAGTAACCTTCCTTGTATCTTATAATATATCCTCCACCACCGTTCCATGGGGCCTCCTTAGCGGTTATCTTATAACCTGTGCCCTGTTGGGGAGTCTTGACGTCTACATCGACCCTGTCAAATAGGAAGAACTCCAATTCTGGTCCATAATAGGAAACGTAACCTTCACCTGACAAGACACTTTCTGCCGTCTCCGCTACGTATCTGGGATCCCTTTCAAATCTCCCCTTTCCTCCACCCCAATAGACTTTGGTCAGAACTCTGGCCACTGAAGGAGACCAGGGTAAGGCAACAAGACTCTCTAGAACGGGTGAAAGAACCATGTCGCTTTCATATATTGTGGTGAAACCCTTGATACTGCTTCCATCAAGTTTCCCAAAGCCGTTCTTTATCTCCTCCACTGTGAAATCGGAAGCAGGTATGGTAACATGCTGTAACCTACCCGGTAGATCTGTAAATTGCAAATCTATCCATTCTACCTTATTTTGTTTCACGTATTCTACCGCTTCTTCAGGTGTCTTAGGCATGTATTTGGCATAATTGACTGAGTATAAAAGTCTGTTTGTATTTATGATAAAAAGAGTTCAGGAACTTAAATTCTAAATTAAAAAGTACTTCCTATATAGCGTAATCTATAAAGCAAGAAACTAGAACCTTTTCATCAAAGAACCATTGTTCATCACGTAGTGATGGTCCGCATAGTTCGCGTCTGAAATGTCCTGAGTGGTGAAGAGCAGGTCGAAACCAAAGGACTTTCTTACCTCAATCAGATTTTTGATGAATTTCTCTTTATCACTGATGTTGGCCATGGCCTCATCTATCAGGAGTAGACGTGGCCTTCTCAAGATCGCCGTAAGTATGGAGACCCTTTCCCTTTGTCCTAGACTCAGTTCTTTCATTCTCCCTGTGAAGTTTATGGAAAATAGGTTCTTCAGTTCCTCCATCTCCTTATCCGTTATTTGATAACCGCCAAGTTTGACGCCGAAATATAGGTGATCGTCCACCTTCATAGACGGAATATAGGATTCTTGGGTTATCAACACGATTCCCCTCTTTTCTGGAGGAAGGCGAGTTACGTCTTCCCCAAACAGCTTCACGTTACCCCTGTCCGGTTTAATGAAACCGGCTATTATGTTCAGGAAAGTGGATTTCCCGGATCCGTTGGGACCAGTTATGCACACGATTCCTTGGTCGTGAAGTTCGGCATTCAGCGTAAAATTTCCAAGTTTCTTGAGAGCCACAACGTCAAGCATGTTGTATTTACTAGGAGAAAAAGAGATAAAAATCTTCATCGGGTAAATTCACTAGGTGAAATCAGATATATTTCTTAAGAGCGCTCTCCAGGGTATCTTCATCAACTGCTCCAACAAGTGTCTCTTTAACCTGTCCATCCACTAGGATGAGGGTGGTCGGTATGTTCATTATTCCGAACTTATCTGCGGTCTTGGGATTCTCATCCACATTTAACCTACCAAACAGAGCCTTTTCGCCATACTTTGATGCTACTCTCTTAAATACAGGTTCGTAGAGGTGGCAAGGAGCGCACCACTGTGCCCAGAAGTCTATTACCACCACCTTATTCTTGGAAAGTATCTCTTCCAAGCCATCGTCAGTAATGGCAACGATCTTCTCATCGCTCCTCCTCTCTAGGGAGGATGCCTTCCTTTTTAGTCTCTCCGAGATTTCCTTGGCTAACTGTTCAAGCTCACTCAAGTTTATTCACTATGTAGACTCTCTTTAACTTCTTATAAAATGCTACCTTTGAGTTAACGTAATCTAGAAGCTCCTGCTCGCTTACCCTGTCTCTCAACACGACCTTGGCTACCGGCTGTTGCCCCATATTGCCCGCATCCTCCCCGATTACCCTCGCTTCCTTGACTGCTGGATGGGTGAGAAGAATGGACTCTAGGTCCTTGGGAAATATGGGATAACCCTTGTATTTGAGCATCCTTTTCTTCACTCCCTTGAAGAAGAGAAGTCCACGCTCATCAATTGTGACTAAATCTCCTGTCTTGAGCCAACCATCTTGCCAAACTGAGGCGTTCTCCTTGGCATCCTTGTAACCCAGCATTAGCCAGGGTGCTCTAACCCATAGCTCACCTACTTCCCCTGGTCCAGCGTCTTTACCGTCATCCTTGACTATTCTGATGTTCACATGTTTAAGGGGCTTCCCAATGGTTATCACCCCCGTTACATCCCTGGGTTGAATCGTTAAAACCAGCCCCTCAGTGAAACCATACTGCTGAATAATATCTTTGCCAAATTTTTCCTTGAACCCCTTGACAGTGTTGGGGAAGAGAGGTGCAGCGGTGCTTATACACACTTCGAGGGACCCAAACCCGTACCCCTTCTCTATAAGGGAGTCGTAAACCATTGGCACGGTTGCCAGAAAATTAATGTCGTGTTTCTTTACAATTTCACTCACCTCAACAGGATCGAACTTTTTGATTGGTATGATTTGTCCTCCAGCCTCCAGTGCAACTCCAAGGACACTGTTTCCTAGAACGTGAGCTATGGGCACGGTTAGAATGGTCGAGATGCGTGAAAGTCCTATGGCATCATACAGGACTTTATCGTTGAGTTCTACCCTAGACCCGCTATGGATGACCTCCATTGTCCTTCCAGCTATTCCCGCATAATAATAGGATAGGCCGGGAGTATTGTCGTCGTAATCTTCAGGCCTCTCCCTCATCTCACCATCAAAGGATGGTATTATAGCCTTGTAGTCCTTCAGAACTTCCTTCTCCCTAGTGAGGGTTTCTTGATCCACAAAAACGAGGTCCGGGGAGCTGTCCTCCAGAATGAATCTCAGATCCTCTGCTGAGGTTAATGGATCTATGGCCACTACTTTAGCGCCGGCCCAGAATCCTGCAATATAGGAAAGCACTGATTCCACCGAGTTGGTCATGAAATGTGCCACAACGCCACGTTCGGGTATACTTGAGGCAAGCCTGGCTACCTTGTCCTTCGCCTGCTCATAAGTTATTATCCCTGGCACGAGGTAATTGTTGGGTCTGACTTTACTCCACTTCTCAAGAACCTTAGCTATGCTCATTTCCAAATCCATTTTCATTCTCTTTTAATAGCTTTTTAATCTAGCCTGTGTGAGTTGCGCCAGATGAGTTGGGGGACCGAATCATATCCTGTCTTGCCGGCCCCAGAGATACCATATTTGTATACTTCACTAACGTTTCCAGTGAACAATGAGCTTGCAGGCCTGCAGTTAACTGGAATCGCATGCTACAGTAGTGATGATTCTCAAGATTTTGTTATCCTCTGTTCTGGATTAGATTCGGAGATGCATCGGGTAAAATCTCGAACTAGGTACAGTGAATTTTCCCTGACCTCAAAGGAAAGGGTTTAAGATTCTGTCGCTTCCTGAGTCTTAGGGATGCTAACAGTTAGGGGGCTTTCGAGAATCCACATAACCCTGTTCGATCTGGAAGGAAAGCATGGCCGAATCGATGGGGGTATGGGGGTTGCACTTAGATATCCACGAATAGTGGTGAACTCAGGCAATTGTGAGGAGGTAAAGGTAGGAGACTCACGCGCGTCTATCTGCGTTAAGGAGGATTACGAATCCCACGTGGGATTGGGACATACGACTCAGTACCATCTTTCAGTGGCTAAACTGGTTTCTGAGCTTAACTTTGAGAGAAAGAGTGCCTATGAACTTGCCAAGCTGGTGAGAAGAGGTGGAACTTCAGGGGTTGGAGTTCACCTTTTTGATAGGGGTGGATTCGTGGTTGATGGAGGGCATTCAACAAGGATCAAGAACTCACCGTTACCTTCTGATTACTCCAGCGCACCTCCTCCTCCCATGTTGCTCAGGGTGAACTTCCCGTGGTATATTTACGTTAACATACCATCGGGGAGAAGGATATTTGGACCGGAGGAGCTCAAGGCTTTCAGGCAACAGGCTTCAGGTTTTGACGAATTGGCCAGGGTAGTTCTCATGGAGTTCATCCCATCGGTCGTGGAGAGGGATCTGTCAGGAGCTCTGGATGGATTATGGAAAATTCAGGGTTTAGGTTTTAAGAAGGTAGAGGTGGAACTGCAATCTGATACTGTTAGGGAGTACATGTTGAGACTTTACAAAATGGGATTTCCCTCCGGTCTATCCTCTTTCGGACCCGCCATTTTCACCTTCACCTCATCAAGGAGGGAAGGAGAGGAACTGGTTTCCAGATTTGGAGGATGGGTCACAGAGCCCAACAATAGGGGTGCTGAAGTTGAGTGGTCCTGAACTGGTGTATGACGAATACGTACTGGAGGAATTGAGGAAGGTATATGGAACTTCGCTCAACGAGTTCTTGGAATCTCTGGGGAAACCTAACCCCAGGCTTTATCTTAGACTCAATACATTAAGGAAGAAGGAATTGAAAGATGAACTGGATGCTTTTAAACAGGATGAAGACTTTGAGGAGGCCTATTTTGTGGAGGTGAAGGGACCAAACTCTCTGGAGCTGTACAACACAAAAGTTGTGGTTGACAAGAAAACGGCTGAAAGCGCGCTACTTGGCTCCAATGTGTACAGGCCTGGAATAAAGAAAATTGAAGGAAACGACTCCAAGGTTTCCGTCATCTCGGAGACTGGACAGCACGTGGCCAACGGTATTCTAAGAAAGGATAATATGACGGTGGAGGTTACGGAGTCCCTTTATTCCTCAATTAAGGTTGCGGAACTTGACGTGGTTAAGAAGGGGCTGGCCATCTCTCAGGGAAAGGCCTCCATGTATGTGGCCAAGCTGTTGGATCCAAAACCCAACGAGTTGATAGTGGACATGAATGCGTATCCAGGAGGGAAACTCACCCATGTTTATCAGCTTGAACCTAGGGCTAGAATCGTGGGTTTTGATCATACAAGGAAAAAGATAGAGAAACTAAGGAACATTCTGGATATTCTCAAGATGAAGGTGGATGTATATGTGGCTGACTCACGATACCTCTATGAGGACCTGGGAATTAGGGATGTGGACAAGGTTATGATCGACCCACCCTGTTCTGCGCTCGGCGTCAGACCTAAAATCTTCGACCAGAAGACCAGGGATGATATACAGAACTTCTCCTCATACCAGAAACAGTTTCTCAACTCAGCATACAAGATCCTGAAGCCTGGGGGAACAGTAATCTATTCCACATGCACCACTACTCTGGCTGAAAACGAGGAAGTCGTCACAGATCCGCGTTTTGAAATTGAGCTCATGATAAGGTTCCATCCCAACGTTCACCAGATGACCGGATTCTTTATAGCGAAGCTAATCAAAAGGTGACTATGCCCGTTGAAGAGTTCTTAGGTAAGAAGCCAAGGATATCTCCCAGGGTCTATCTCCACCCTACATCCTATGTTATAGGAGATGTTGTAATAGGAGAACTAACTAGCGTATGGCATTACGCTGTGATAAGGGGCGACAACGATAGTATAACCATTGGGAAGAAAGCGAACATCCAGGAAAACTGCTCCCTTCATACGGACAAGGGATTCAAAATAGAGATAGGGGACCTAGTAAGTATTGGCCATAATGCAGTGGTCCATGGGGCGACGATCGGCAATAACGTGATTGTTGGAATGGGGGCCATCCTACTCAACGGTTCCAAGGTGGGAGATAACGTTATCATTGGAGCAGGCGCGGTCGTGACCGAGGGCAAGGAAATACCATCCAACAGTTTGGCTTTGGGCGTTCCAGCTAAGGTTGTTAGAAAATTGACGGAGGAAGAAATACACATGATAGAGGCCAACGCCATGGAATACGTCCACGAGATACAGTTACTTCTTGGAGGGCAGAAAGTCTAGGTTTCGAAGGCCTTCCTGTACGCGTTTTCTAAATCCTCGGTGATGAGATGGGTGTATATCTGGGTTGTCTTGATGTCCTTATGTCCCATGAGCCTCTGCACGGCAGGAAGCGGGATACCTCTCCTTATGGCATTCGTGGCGAACGTGTGTCGCAATATATGTGGCCTTAACCACGTTAGTCCTACCCTTTTGCCGAGCCTTTTTATCAGCTTGTATAAAGCTTGATATGTCATATTGAACAACGGATCGTTTTGGTCGCTTTCCACACGCGTCTTCCTTAGATACTGTTTGAGAAGAGTTGCAGTCCTAGATGTGAAGAAAACTATCCTCTCCTCGCCGTTCTTTGTCTCCCTAACTCTTATCACCATTCTATCTAGGTCAACGTCACCTCTCTTTAACGAAAGTAACTCCGAGGAACGAAGGCCCGTATCCACTAGGAGCGAAATTATCACCTTATCCCTCAGTCTCTTACATGCCGAGAGAAGAGCCGTGATATCCTCCTCCCTGAGGGCTACTCTTTCAGGGCCCCTAATCCTTGGAACCGGGGGCCTCACATTCACCCCCAGCCACTTCAGGAACCTCCTTACTGCTATCACATAGCTCCTTATGGTCGCTGATCTACCCCTTCTATCAGTCGTTCTCGATCTTCCCTTTCTGGAGTTAAGGGAACTGATCCAGTTGATCACGTCCTGAGTGGTCACGGTCCTGGGATCTTTCTTCACAAACTGCAAGAAGTCCTGAATTGCGGTGGAGTACAGCTTTATGGTTCCCTGCCCGGCCCCAGAAAACCTTAGCGACTCCATAAAATATTGGAAGGGATCCGCATCAGCAGGAGGTTCACCAAGCTGAAGTTTCATAAAAAGATCATTGGATGTGAGATCATAAAAGCCAGAGTGCCACGTTACTAGTATGCTTTGAGGTTCAGGTAAAGCTCACCTCCGCTTGATAGAGGTAGGGAAACCGAGTAATACTGTCCCTGGTTCAGGGAGGGTGATACTAGGTGACCACCCAAGGCAACATATGAGTATGTAGTGCCGAAGTAAAACGTGTAGTTGTGCATACCCGGATATATTGCAACTCTTTGCTCATTAGGTGAGAAATAAGACCACGTGCCAGTGTAGTACTGGTTCCCGTTGAAGTTTACCGGTTCGGCATAGACCACTGAAGGATATGTGGAGTCTAGGGTTACATTAACCTCATAGAAATAGATTGTGCCTTGCGTATTCCAGCAGAAGATATTGGTATTAACCAGAGTTATTCCTCCGTTACCTATCTGAAACACTGATCCAGGGGAACCATTCAGCTGAGTGCCGTTAGCTATACTGAGTTTATTTAACAGGATCACGGCGTAAGGTCCATTGGTAAGCGAGGCGGGGTTACTTGCTACAACATAGTTTCCACAGTAGGCCTCATCACCAGCCGGAAGATTCAAGATCGCCTCTCCGTGGAGTAGATGTTCAGGTATGAAAGGAGTGTCATATTCTGTAACGCCATTCCCCGTAACGGTGTTAAATACAAGGGGTTGACCATCAAGGAGTATCTCTATCCCCCTAGGCGTATCCTGTATAGTCATGTTAAGGCTCCCAATGAATGTTTGAGCCTGGGAGGTAGCAGTTATGGAACCAACCCTGACTGTGTAATAGCCTATGTTTGGATTGTCCATTACATTCGCTGGAGAAAAGGCAGCCACAAAGGCTAACGGAGTAAGGAAAGAAACCGGATAGCTATGATACTCCATCCATATCACTTGCGTCTGCTGGGGAGTATATATGACGAGCGAGATGGGGAGAGTGGCATATCCTAAATCGAGGTAACCGTTAATAGGGCCAGACTCGTAACAATTACTATATCCTCCAGTTTCCCATATCCTTCCTAGTGTCCAAGAAAACTGTAGTTCTAACGCCGATCCATTGTAGAATGGGAAGAGAATTGAGGAATTGTAAATAGACCCATAAAGATAATGGCTAGGAAAAGTGTAGGTGAAACCCTGACTCATTAGTGGGTCAAATCCAGTGAAAGTTGAGGAAACATATCCCTGAAAAGATGAAGGTATAGTGGATCCTATGTCATATTGCCCAGGCACATAATAATAGACCTTACCTCCATATTGATATGAATATCCGCCCACTAATGAGCCGGAGGGAAGCCAAGGGAATATTGACTGTGAATCCCCTCCAGACAACTGTATATTGGAGATATTAAATACCTGTCCCTGATCTGTTACAGCTAGAGCCCAGCCGTAACCTCCTAGGATTGAGCCTATATACTTGGGCTGGGCTCCTATCTTCATGTTTACCTTTTCAAATTGACCGTTTGGAAATATTACATATGATATATTTACTGGTTCGTTTGAGTAGATCTGGCCTCCAGGCAATTCCACCACTGATGCTGGCACATTATCAACTTGTGAAGCCACGTACGAAATACCCTTAAAGGTAGAGTTCTGTACGTAAAGAATTACGCTTACAGCTGAGACAAAGATTATCACCAATATTAGACTAGAGATTATTCCAGATATACCCCTCTCCTTCTTCATGAACACCTGATGATTTCACGGTTAATTTAGAATGGACGCTCAACCGAAACTTAATAGATTTATTTTGATCCACCCAAAGCAATAGTCATGAGGATTAGAGCCTTCACGGCCTTCCTTAATAGAACGTCCCGCGATATAATTCAGGAAAATGTAGAAAAATTGACCTCTATAAAGGTTGAAGCTTTTTCCAAAAGATTAACCCTCCCTCATCCCTCTAGGGATCTTACACTAGACAAGATCGTTGATATGTTGCCACAGGGGGATATCCTTTTCTCCCTAGGAGGACTGAGAGACGACGACCCCAGGATAGAGCAAATTCCAGACGTTCTGTCCACCTCAAATAACGTCTTCATTCACGTTCTACTGAAAAATCATGACAACATTTCCACGATAGTTAAGGTGATGTCTAAACTTGAACCAGAGCAAGCAACCAGATTTGCCATTCTACTCAACGAGGAATTCCTCCTTAGCCCCTATTACCCCACATCCTCTGGAGATGACATTCACAAGGGATTCGGGATGTCCCTGATTTACGTTAACGAGGTCATGAGAGGAGAAATTACCTCCTCCATCATCAAGGCCAAGGAAATAGGTGAAAAGGTTGAGAAGGACATCGGACTGCGTTTCCTTGGGATAGACCCTTCCATTTCGCCCTGGATGGAGGAAAGTGTTGGAGATCTTATTGAATCAAGATTAGGAAAGGAACTGTTCTCTCCAGGTTCCCTTTCAGTTATCAAGGAACTAAACAATGATATCATGACCAGTTCTGTGGAGGCAGGAATTAATCCGCTTGGTTTCTCAGAGCTCATGCTACCCATAGCCGAGGATGAGACGCTAAGGAAAAGGGTACTAGAGGGTAAAATCACGCTAACTCACCTGGTTGCAATGAGTACCGCATGTGTTGCTGGATTGGATATGGTTGGAATTGAATATGACTTGAAACTTTATACCGATCTTATTAAAGATCTAATTGTTATTCATTTCTTGAAAAAGAGACCATACGGCATAAGAATCATACCTTCCCATGGAGAAGAAAAAATATTCACCAAAAGTTTTGGCATTATACCAGTGATCAAAACAGTATAGACTCGGTTTAAATTACTTTTATATACTCTTGAACTATATAGAGAGTTATATGGAAGTTAGAAGAGTTCAAAAATTCGGGAAATCTACCCTTATGGTTTCCCTTCCTGCTGACTGGGTAAAGGAGGTAAGCCTGAACCCAGGAGAGAGCATTTACCTTGAGGTTGATGAAGATGGTAGCCTCAAGGTTTACCCCCCAAATCTGAAGACCGAGAACGCACCAAGAGAAATGAAGGTGAAGATCTCGGTAACCACTTCCCCCGAGCTTGTAACGAGGATAATCTACAGCCTGTACATCTTAGGATTTGATAGAATACTCATTGAGACAACTAACGGGCCGTTCAATGAGGACCTCCTCAGAAAGATAAAGGAGACAGCTAGGAGTTTAATAGGTCTGGAGATAGTTTCGCAGGACATAACCAGCATTCAAATACAGTCATTCCTAGATCCCACCAAGTACAACATTGGTAGTCTGATAAATAGATTGACCAACACGCTCAAACAAATGTTACACTATCTGAACCTTGGAATCAGAGAGGCTAGCAGAACCTTCCTGCAGGAAGTCGTGGAACTGGAAAAGGAAGTTGATAGACTCTATTACCTTTCCCTGAGGCAGTTACTTTTAGCTCAGGTGAACAGAAGCCTTGCCTACATGATAGGAGTGAAGAGAATACAGATAGTGGGGAACAGGATACTCATGAAGGCTGCGGAGGAGGCTGCTGATGAGATAAGTGAGGCTGCAAATGACTTACTAAGTCTACACCCCGAGGATCTAGCACTACTCAAAATGTCGTGGGATAAGATGGACATGTTGATAGATCAAACCGCCGTAGTAATAGATCATGTGGTTAAGGTGTTAAACAAGGAGGACATAAAACTTGTAAATGAAGCATTGGAGGAGTTAAGGACCTTAAGAAGGGTGCTTCTCTCAGACGCTCTAATACTTGAGGAAAGAATACAAAGAATGAACGCTCCCAAGGTGGCAACTGCGATTAGAACCCTGAACCTCAGACTTTATAACGCCATAAGAAGGATGGAACCCATTGCGGAGATTGCCTTCAACAGGGGTATAGAGAGCCTGAAAGAAGTGGTAATAGAGTAGCTAGTGTTTTTCCTGCTGAGTGATTGAGAATTTCCTGAGCTGGGAGAGAACTCTTTCCCTTATTTCAGACGGTGTTGGCAAACTTCTCGTTAATTTCCCTGATTCCATGTACTTCTTGAGGAGAGGTTCACAATCCATTTCCTTACCCCAAGGAACTATATGATCCTCAGTTCCGCAACGATATACCTGTTTGAAGCCAGGCCACTTACCCCTCTTGGTAATGGGGATCCATCTCCCATTAACGAATTTCTCCACTATATCTGCACTGAAGTCAACGCTCTCTGGAAAGGCCACGCTGGTCCCAACCCCGAAACCGTCAACATAGTCTCGCAACTCGGTTACTTGAGCCTCATCCAGTCCCCCGCTCACGATAATCCTCACGTGAGTAAATCCGTGAAGATTGAGGGTCCACCTAACCTCCTGGATTATTTTCCTGAAATTCCCTCTCCTGCTTGAGGGGGTATCGAGCCTGATCCCGTAAAGCCTGTTTCCCAGAAGCTGAGCAGCCTTGAGAGCCTCAGTTCTCTCATCCTCAAAGGTATCCACCAGGATTATCCTAGGAACGTCGGGTTCAACACCGGCATCAAATATTTTCCAAGCCTCCACATTATCCCCAACCGCCAGCATGAGTGCGTGGGGCATGGTGCCGGAGGGTTTTACTCCCAACTCCTTTTCACTAAATGCCCCTGATACCCCATCCATCCCGCCTATATAGGCTGACCTGTCAACCATGGGAGCTATGGCCGGGTGAACGGACCTGAGACCAAAGAATATCACTTGCTTATCCATTGCAAGGCTCTTAATTCTAGCCGCCTTGGTTGCCACGCTGCTCGCATGTCTCAAAACTCCCAGGAGCGCTGTCTCCAGTACGCCGAAATCCAGATAGTTTCCCTCTATCACGAGGACCGGCTCTACCTCCTTGAACAGGGTTCCCTCGTCCATTGCGTAGACGTCGACATTTTTGCCCTCCAAGAGGTACAGTGCCTCCTCCAATCCTGCAAAAACTCCCCACTCATAACCTCTTGGTAGTCCGTAGGAATGAAATTCCATTCTAACCCTCACGTTGGTTATTCCAGCCTTCTCCAGTGCCTTTGAGGTTCTCTCAAAATACACATCCGTTATTTTTCCTTCCCTTATTTCCTGCGACGTAGCGATGTGTAACTTCACGTGACCATATTGATGAGGTTAATTTTTAAACCTTGAGGAAGAGCTACTACTGAATCTAATATGATCACAGCTAACATGGTACCGCCAGATTTACTGGTCAAAAGATTATCAGATTACATCAAGAACAACGTCAGTGAAGTCCAACCTCCCGATTGGTCACTCATCACAAAGACTGCGTCATTCAAGGAGAGAATTCCTGACGATCCGCAGTCCTGGTGGTATATGAGGGCGGCGTCAATCCTCAGGAAACTTTACGTTCTTGAACACTTCGGAGTCTCAGAGTCTACCAGGTTATATGGAGGCCTTAAGAGAAGGGGAACAAAGCCACCTGTCTCGGCTAGGGCACCGGGCCATTCCACCAGGTTATTATTCCAGCAACTGGAAAGGGCTGGTCTTGTTGCCAAGACTAGAGGTGTTAGGAAAGGCAGAGTCTTAACACCCAAGGGAAGATCCCTTTTAGATAAAATGGCTCACGAAATCTTTATAGATCTAGCAAACAATAATCCTGCTTTGAAGAAATACTTGGAGTGAGAGGATAAATGTCACAGGATGACTATTCTGATCCAGAATTGGAGGAGCTTCTTAGAAGGAGGGCGCAAACAGAGAGCAGAAGAGCTACTGAGGAAAGGCAAAAGAAAGCAGAGCTAGAAGCTAGGAAGGAAGCTTTACTTCGTTCCATTCTGACCCCGGAGGCAAGGCAGAGGTTAAATAACGTGAAGCTGGTTAAGCCAGAACTCGCAGAATCGCTGGAAGATCAGTTAATAGCTTTGGCTCAGAGCGGAAGGATAAGAGTACCGGTTACGGACGAAGAACTTAAGGAGATCCTGTCTCAGATAGCCGGTCAGTCAAAGAGAGACTTTAAGATCCAGATAAGGGAGAGGGGTTGGAAATGAGTAGATATAAACCATCTGGGCTAAAGAAGAGATTAAACAAGGCACTCAAGTCAAACTCCTCTGTACCAGCTTGGGTTATTCTTAAGACCAATGGAGAGGTCAGATTTAACCCCAAGAAGAGGAACTGGAGGAGAAACGACCTAAAGGTGTAGGGAATGGAACAGAAAGACAACTTTGAGATGATTATAAACCTGAGAAGGGCACATGAATCCAAGAGGCCAAGGAAGTTCAAGAGCGCCGTGAACCTGATAAGAGATACCGTAATGAGGCACTTTGGTGCAGAGAAAGTGGTTCTTGATCCATTTCTCCTTAGTTACATCTCCGCAAATTCTAGAGACAAGGTGGCAAGAAGAGTAAGGATTGTAGTGAGTAAGATAGGAGAAAAGACTTTTCTTGTGAAGCTAGCAGTGAAGCCTTAATGAATCTACAAAGATTTAGTGTCTTCGGCAGTGATAACATAGGTGTTTACATTTTTACAAATGATAAGTACACAATAATTCCGACCAATCTGGACAAGCAGAGTAAGAGCATAATACAGGAGAATCTAAAAACCGAACTCATCGAGACAACCGTGGCCGATAGCTTCCTTACGGGGATTTTCGTGGCGGGCAATAATGAAACCATTCTCCTTCCACGGATTGCCAGGGATGTGGAAATAAACACGATAAAGGGAATAGCCAAGGATGTACGGGTGGAGGTGGTGGATGTTAGAGCTACTGCGCTGGGTAACGTGATACTGGCCAACGATAATGCTGCTCTGGTCTACCCTGAGTTCTCTGATGCCGAAATGAACATCATTGGTAAGGCTCTGAACGTTAAGGAGATAAGGAAGGGGACCATAGCTCAGGTTCTGGTTGTGGGATCGGCCGGAGTGGTGACCTCCAAGGGAGGTCTTCTTCACGTTGAGGCAACAGAGGAGGAGGTGAAGACATTGAGCTCATTTTTCAAGGTCAATCTTGAGGTGGGCACTGTGAACTTTGGAAGCGCCTTCGTGAGGAGCGGAATGGTAGCTAACAGCCACGGGATACTCGTCGGGTCCTCAACCACCGGGCCAGAGATTTTAAGAATACAAAGAGCGTTTAGTGATTGAGATGACTGAAGTTAAAACTTACATGGTTAAAGGGACTGCTCTCTTCAACGAGAGTGAATTCCCAGTAAGACAAAACTTCACCAAGTACGTGAGAGCGCTCAACGAGGAGCAGGCTAAAGAGAAAGTATACATGGAACTGGGAAGTAAGAACAAGATAAAGAGGAGGAACATAACCATTCAGGAAGTTAAGGAAGTAGATCCATCCACCGTGAAAGAAAAAAGGATAAAAGAACTATCTAAGATAGATAAAATAATATTGTGATAGAAATGGCTGAATCCAACAATAGGATGGTAGTCAGCTTAGAGGATTTACTGGCTCAGGCCGACGCCCTAAGGAAAGAGATAGATGCCCTTCAGAAGCTGAGGGATGAGATCGCGGAATCGTTAAACGCTGCAAGAAGTGCCAAGGAGGCGATAAACCTGATAAAGGGACAGGGAAAGGACCTCATGTTATCAGCAGACAGGAGAGGGTTCGTTCTGTTGAAGGTCACGGAAATTCCCTCCTCCAAGGTTTTGGTTAACTTGGGTTTAGGTTACTACGCTGAGATGGAGCCAGATCAGGCTTCCAAGATACTTGAGGAAAGGGAAGAACAGCTGAACAAGAGCCTTCAGGAGATAACGGCCAGGCTTAACAATGCAGTTAATGCATACACCCAGATAGCCGAGATTCTGAACAGGGCCCAGCAACAACAAGGTGAGTGAACTGTTTCGACAGGCTGAAGAAGGCCTTTTCGTCCTTCACTGAGAAGCTATCCAACAAATTTGAGAAGGAGGAATCCGAGGAAGATAAACGGGAACAGGTTTCTCAACTCGCTCAATCTAGTGTTCCTCAAGAAAATCAAGCCCAACAGCAAACACCCCAGCAAGCTCAACCACAGCGAGATAGGCAGGAAAAGGAGGAAAAGCCTGAAATTAAGGAGAGGGAAGAAAAGCAAGAACAAAAATCAGGTCTCTTTGGCTTCCTAAGGTACAGGGAAATAAAGGAAGATGACATCTCTGACCTGATAGAGGAACTTAGGATAGAACTCCTAGAAGACGACGTGTCAATGGAGGTAACCGATAAGATACTGGAAGACCTGAAGAACAGTCTTGTGGGACAGAAGGTCTCTAGAAGGGAGAACCTTGAGGAGCTTATTCAAAAATCACTAAAAAAATCGCTAAGGGAAATTCTAAGAAAAAATTACAGGGAAAAAGACATAATTGATACCATCAAGAGTTCCAAAAAGCCCTACGTAATCGTGTTCTTTGGGGTTAACGGAGTGGGAAAGACCACCACCATAGCAAAGTTTGCCATGATGCTCAGAAAGAGCGGACTGTCCGTCATAATAGCAGCATCCGACACCTTCAGGGCAGCTGCCCAGGAGCAACTTGCCTATCACGCCTCAAAACTGGAGGTACCATTGGTTAAGGGGAAATATGGGGGAGACCCGGCTTCTGTGGCCTTTGACGCCATTCAATCAGCTAAGAGCAGGGGTATTGATGTGGTCCTTGTGGACACTGCGGGAAGGATGCACACTGACAAGGACTTAACGGAGGAGCTCAAGAGAGTGGTGAGGATTGCTAAACCAGACCTCAAGATTCTGGTTCTGGACTCTCTCGCCGGTAATGATGCTCTACAGCAGGCTGAATACTTTGAGAAGAACGTGGGATATGATGCGGTCATTCTCACGAAGGTTGACGCAGACGCCAAGGGCGGTGTCGCGCTATCCCTAGCGTATAAGCTAGGGAAACCCGTGATCTACTTGGGGATGGGCCAGGATTATGATTCCCTGGTCAAGTTTGACCCAGACTGGTTTGCGGATAGGTTACTGAGCTAGGAGTACCCTAATGTATTTAGTTAACTGCCCGCCCTTACGGATAGATTTTCTACCCCCAATCCCCAACAAGAAGTAACTTATTACGGGGCCTAGCTTGGTTTGTTGTGTATTTCACGTTAAAGGCTCCTTAAATACACAACAATATGAGATGCCCCATTGCGCAACCAACGCATCAAGCCAAGGAGAGTGTTCAGTTTCCATTTATTGACGTTCTTAACACATGTCCCTGGCCCGTTCAGTTAAATTAATATTTTCAAGGACAAGATAGAGTGTATGGGCTTAGCTGATAGGATAAAGAAACTTAGGGAAGACTGGAAAAGGATAATCAGCGTAGCTAAGAAACCTGACAGAAACATGTTCTACCTGAACCTGAGGGTAACGCTTATTGTCCTCCTATTCGTGGGCTTGTTGGCATTCCTGGTTCAATTGGCCTTCTCAATCCTCCTTGGTTAGAGGGATGCTGAGTGGAGACTCCAAAAGTTAGGAACTTCTATGCCGTGAAGGTGACAGGGGGTCAGGAGATAAGCGTTGCAATCATGCTCGAGGAAAGAATCAAGACAAACAACATTGGGGACGTTTACTCCATAATAGTCCCTCCTGGTCTTAAGGGATACGTTATCGTGGAAAGTTCAGGCCCTCACGTGGTGAAGTTCATAATTGCCGGCATCAGACATGTGAGGGGGATTGCCCCTGGACTGGTTCCCAAGGACGACATCATGAAAATGGTTTCCAAGAAGCAGACAGGGCCATCCATAAAGACAGGGGATATGGTGGAGGTCGTGTCAGGGCCGTTCAGGGGAATGCAGGCCCAAGTAATGGGCTATAATGCTGATCGCGGAGAAGTAGTTTTAAATATACTGGAATCGGCCTTTCCTCTACAGGTAACAATACCTGTGGATCAGATAAGACCAGTTAAAAAGACGTAAGGTGAAATTTCATGGCTAAAAAATCCATAAAAGTAGTGGTAGAGGGAGGGAACGTTAAACCCGGTCCACCCCTCGCCCCAACCCTATCCCAACTTGGGTTAAACGTTGGGGAAGTGGTCAAGAAGATAAACGAGGCCACGTCCCAGTTTAAGGGGATGACTGTCCCCGTCACGCTGGACGTGGACACGGACACCAAGAAGTATGAGGTGTCCGTAGGAGTTCCGACCACTACTTCTCTCCTGGTGAAGAAGGCCGGAGCTAGCGGGCCTTCAGGGGATCCTGAGCACAAGAAAATAGGCAACATCTCAATGGACGACGTGATAGAGGTGGCCATCTCCAAGAAACCATCCCTTACAGCAAAGGAACTTAAGGGAGCTGTGAAGACTATCCTGGGAACAGCCAAGTCCATTGGCCTGACCGTGGACAACAAGGATCCCAAGTTGCTGGTGAGGGAAGTGGAAGAAGGTAAATATGACGATAAGATAAAGGAAATGGAGGAGAAGTGGTCTTCAGGGTGATTAAATGATAGTCCCAAAGGAGAAAATTGAGGAAGCGGTGAAGCAGGCCCTTTCCAAGGAGAACAACCCCAAGAGGGAGTTCACGCAAAGCGTGGAGCTGATCATTGCCTTCAAAGACGTGGACATGAAGAGGGGAGACATAAAGCTCAGGGAGGCCATTGTGTTGCCCAAGCCCCCATCAAAGCCAAGGAACGTTCTAGTGGTACCCTCCCTAGAACAGATGGAGTCGGCAAAGAGGGCCGAGCCCAACGTTATCCTATCAAAGGAGGAGCTTCAGAAGATCCAGGGCGCCAAAAGGGCAGTGAAGAAGCTTGCCAGTAAGAACCAGTGGTTCCTCATAGCACAGGACTCCATGTCACTTGCAGGTAGGATCCTGGGTCCCTCCCTGGGTCCCAGAGGTAAGTTCCCCACTCCGTTACCCTCTTCCTCTGACATCTCTGAGTATATACTCAGGTACAAGAGATCGACCCTAGTCAAGACCAAGGATCAGCCTCAGACCCAGACCTTTGTGGGAACGGAGGATCAATCACCGGGAGATCTGGCGGAGAACGTGTTTGCCGTACTTAACGGAATTGAGGGAAAGATAAAGGGTCCTTCCTACATCAAAGCTATATACGTGAAAACCTCTATGGGTAAACCAGTTCAGATTAATCTGAAGTGATCACCATGAGCATAACAGAAGAAAGGAAAATTCCCAAGTGGAAAATTGATGAAGTGGCTGAGCTGGAGGAAAAGATCAGGAACTCGAGCACAGTGATGATTGCCGATATCCAGGGGTTTCCCACGGATAAGCTTCACGAGATAAGGAAAAAGTTGAGGGGAAAGGCAGAGATCAGAGTAACCAAGAATACCCTGTTCCTTATCGCAGCCAAGAGAGCTGGAGTGGACGTAAGCAAGATAGAGAACTACATCACCGGTAGCAACGCCTTCATTTTCTCAAATGATAACCCCTTTGCAATCTCAATCTTCCTCTCAAAGTTCAAGCTAAAGAGGTATCCAATGCCGGGCGACAAGGCAGACGAGGAAGTGGTCATTCCGGCGGGAGACACGGGGATGACCGCAGGCCCCATCCTCAGTACCTTCGGAAAACTCAAGGTTCAGACCAAGGTTCAGGATGGGAAGGTTCACGTAGTGAAGGACACAGTTATAGCGAAGCCCGGGGATCCAATACCTCCCGAGGCAGCGCCAATTCTCCAGAAACTGGGAATAATGCCAGTTTACGTAAAGCTGAAGCTGAAGGCAGCATATCACGAGGGACTGATCATACCAGTAAGCGAACTAGAGATCAATCTGGATCAGTACTCCTCCATGGTTGCGGAGGCCTCGAGGAACTCCCTAGCGCTAGGAGTGGAGATAGCATATCCAGTGCCAGAGGTGCTGAAGTTAACCATAGGGAAGGCTCACATGAGAGCGTTAGCCCTTGCTGGAGAGGCAGGCTTCCTCACTCCAGACACAGCAAACGCGGTCCTGAGCAGGGCAGTAGCCAAGGCCTACGCCCTGGTATCGGCCTTAGGCGGAAAAGTGGATCTAGGAGTAGAGGTTCCCAAGGCACAGCCCGTCCAGGAAGAGAAGAAGGAGGAGAAGAAGGAAGAGGAAGAGAAGAAGGGTCCAAGCGACGAGGAGATCGCTGGAGGACTCTCCTCCCTGTTCGGATAAATTAGTTTTTTAAAGTGTGTCACCACATCATAGGTGATCGAAATGGAATACATATACGCAAGTTTGCTTTTGCATACAGCAAAGAAGGAAATAACTGAGGACGCCGTAAAGAGCGTGCTCAGCGCTGCTGGAGTTGAGGTAGACGAGGTTAGGGTTAAGGCAGTGGTCGCTGCGCTCAAGGAAGTAAACATTGACGAGGTTCTAAAGAACGCCACCGCAATGCCCGTGGCAGCTGCACCTGCAGCGGCTCCAGCACAGGAGGCAAAGAAGGAGGAGAAGAAGGAAGAGGAAGAGAAGAAGGGTCCAAGCGACGAGGAGATCGCTGGAGGACTCTCCTCCCTGTTCGGATAAATTAGTTTTTTAGAAGACGTTTTAATCTTCTCGGGTTTTTATTTTACCGGTATGAAGGGAAATCAGGAGGAGTACAGGCTCAGGTTCTTTCTCGATCACGATTACTTGAGAAGGGAATGTAAGGTATGTAAAACTCCTTTCTGGAGCAAGGATAAGACAAGGGAGGACTGCGCAGACATTCCGTGTTCGGACTACTATTTCCTTGACATGAAGGAAAGCAACCTTAACTGGAGCGTGAGCGAAGCTAGAAGAAGGTTCCTGGAGTTCTTCAGGAGGAACGGACACGAAATTATCCAGCCCAAACCCGTGCTCGCCAGGTGGAGAGAGGATCTCTACCTCACCATTGCAAGCATTGTGGATTTTCAGCCATACATCACCAGCGGTATCTCGCCTCCTCCTGCAAATCCCCTGGTTGTATCCCAGCCCTGCATAAGAATGGATGACGTGGATAACGTTGGAATAACCTTTGGGAGGCACCTCACCACCTTCGAGATGGGTGGTCATCACGCGTTCAACTACCCGGATAAGTTCGTATACTGGAAGGATGAGACGGTTGCATACGCCAAGGAGTTCTTCACCAAGGAAATGGGAATCCCTGAGGAGCTTCTCAACTTCAAGGAGTCCTGGTGGGAGGGAGGTGGGAACGCTGGTCCCTCATTTGAGGTAACAGTGGGAGGGCTGGAGCTGGCCACCCTGGTGTTCATGCAGTACGAGATGAGGGGGCAGGAGTACATACCCCTGAAACTCAAGATAGTGGACACTGGGTATGGAATAGAGAGGCTGGCGTGGTTTACCCAGAAGACACCAACTGCGTTCCATGCCATTTACGGGGAACTGGTGGACAGGTTCTTTGAGAAACTGGGGCTACCCAGGGTTAACTCCGAGATGTTGAAAGTTGCATCCAGGTTTGCTGGGAGAATAGACCCTGACGTTCCTTCCACGGTACAGGGCCACAGGGAACAGGTGGCAAGGGCCATGGGGCTTCCCGTTGACGAGGTGAGCGAAGAGTTAACCAGGGCTGCCAGGGTGTTCCAGGTCCTGGATCACACAAAGACCATTGCCCTCATGCTGGGAGATGGCCTAGTTCCCTCGAGCGGAGGGGAAGGGTACCTGGGAAGGCTCCTGATCAGGAGGGCCCTGAGAACCCTGAAGCTACTGGGCGTGGACGTGAGGCTGTCCGAGCTCGTGGAAATGCAGATAGGGTTCTGGGGAAGGGACTTCACTCAGCTGGTGAGGAACAGGGACTACATTCTGGATGCAGTGAACCTGGAACAGGAGAAGTTCAACGACGTACTCACCAGGATTAGCTCAGTGGTTAGCTCCCTTTCCAAGAAGAAGATAGGTGTTGAGGACCTCATCCAGCTTTATGACTCCCAGGGAATCCCGCCCGACCTGATCGCGGAGGAGATGAGGTCCAGGGGTCTCAGGGTTGAGGTCCCGCACAATTTCTACTCCATAGTGGCGAAGAGGCATCAGAGCGCGCCCGTCAAGAAGGAGTGGGACTCAACCAAGCTACCAGCTGAGATTGCGAACCAGGTTAAGGAGTTGCCCCCAACTGAGAAACTGTACTACAGGGATCAATACGCCAGGTCCTTTGAGGGTGTTGTGGTCAAGTCGCTGGGTAAGTATCTGGTACTGGACAGAACGGTGTTCTACCCTGAGGGAGGTGGACAGCTGGGGGATCAGGGATGGATCCTCGTGGATGGTCAGAAAGTGAGGGTGGTGGACACACAGAAGGTAGGTGACGTTGTGGTTCATGTACTGGAGAAGGAGGTCGCACTGAAGGAAGGGGCGAAAGTGAAGGGGGAAATCGACTGGGTGAGGAGGTTCAGAATGATGAGGCATCACACCGGGACTCACGTGGTACTCGCAGCGGCAAAGAAACTCCTGGGGGATCACGTGTGGCAGGCTGGGGCAGAGAAGACTCCTGAGAAGGCCAGACTTGACATAACCCATCACAGAAATCTCACAAGGGAGGAGGTGAGAAGGATAGAGGAGATGGCCAACCTGGTCATAGACGACAGGAGACCCGTGACCCCGTTTGAGATAAACAGGACTGAGGCCGAGTCCAGGTACGGGGTCTCAATTTACGAGGGAGGAGTTCCCAACAAGGCGGTGATCAGACTCCTGGAGATTAAGGACTGGGATGTGGAGAGCTGTGGAGGAACCCACGTGTCCAACACAGCGGACATCGGGGGAATCAAGATCGTGAACGTGGAGAAAATACAGGATGGCATCATCAGGCTGGAGTACGTGGCTGGGGACGTCATCTCCTCCTACGCTGGACAGCTGGAGGATAAGCTGGAGGGACTGGCCAACAGACTTGAGACGTCCTCATCGCAGGTTGAGAGCAGAGTGGAGAAGCTGAAGGAGGAGAACGAGAGGATGAAGGAGCTTGTAGCGTTTTACAGAAGACAGTTCCTGGACGAGCTGGAGAAACGGGTTGAGGTGAGAAACGCGGGAAAGGTGAAGATTGTGATCCTGCCCGCCCTGAAAGATGGAGAACTGGAGAAGGAGGCGATGAAGAGGTTAACCTCATCTCAGGGAGTGATTGTGGTCCACGTTAACCAAGTGAATGGAAAACTCCAGGTCGAGGTGGGGACAAGTAAGGATCTTAACGTGTCTGGCGTGGTTGCGGAACTGGTGAAAGCTGGAGGAAAGGGAGGAGGGAAGGGAACCTTCGGATCAGTGATGATGGAGAAGGGATCAAGGGAGGAGATAATTGATATCGTGGAGAGAGCAATTAAGGGAGGCAATTCTTGACTACAGATACCTTCTGGATAGGGGATATGGAAGCAAGCCCTCCCTCGATCTGATCACGGGGAGATACGGGTTAAGCAGAGAAGAGAGGCTACTCCTTTTTAGATGTATTCACCCTGAGGAGGAAGTTCTCAGGATCAGGGAGAAGGTTGGACTGGTGGAACCTCTGGTGGTGGATGGATTCAATGTTGGGCTAAGCCTAGTGAACGCCTGGAGCGGGGAACAGCTCTTCCTCTGCGACGATAACTTTGTGAGGGACCTGGGGCTTGGAAAGAGGAAGGGCGACTCCAGACTCTTGGATGCGCTGGTTACCGTGGGGGAACTCTTGATCTCACTTGGACTGGAATTCAGGATAGTGCTGGATTCCCAGGTGAGTATGAGCGGTGAGCTTGCCAGCAGGCTGAGAGTGATGGGTTTTAACGTGAGTGTTGTGAGCAAGGCTGATAAGGAGGTTATAACGTCCAGGGGAACCTCCCTGACAAGCGACTTTGTGATTCTCCGTAAGTCCGCCAGGGTCTTCGATGTGGTATCCCTCATGGTGGATAGATTCATGGTAAACAGGATCCTAGACCTTGTGGATTGAAGGAAGAACTTCATGTCGAGAGGAGCGAAGAGAATTCACCGCTCTTTTCACTCTGTTAGAAGGTTAACATACCATCATGCTAGCTACAGGTTCTTATTAAGGTGCCTAAACAGACAATGTGTTTATCTCTATCTTGAATGATGCTTCACGGATTAGACGCGATGAGATTCTTCAAGGAAGTTAGTGCTGAAATGTAAATCGTTTATAGATGAACAATGCTGTAGACCTTAAAAGTGAAAGATAATTGTGAGACTGCTGGGAGGAACTGAAAGACTTTTAGATAAAATAGACTTGAAGTGATTTTCAGGAAACTCTTGAACTAAGATGCAAGGTTCCTAATCTGGATAGCCTGCGCAATCCTGCGTCTCTGTTTGGAGTTCATCGTATGTGATATTGGGATTATCTAGGATTATGTCGCGGGCGCAGTTCTCGACCTTGAGCTTGTACAGGGTCCATTGTTCGTAGAGGAGCCTTTCCGAGAGTGGTGGTGGGTTACCCGCGAGCTTCTGAACGACCTGGTTATAGAGGCTTTGCAACGCCTCAGCTTTCTCCCTAGCTTGGGCTAGTCCTTGCTCATAGCTCTGATCTATCCAGTCTACGGTTGAGGCAGCGACGGCGATGAAGGGTAGGGAGGCGAGATCTGTTATTGCTCTCTTGAACCTCCTGTTGCCCTCCAGAAGGGTTGAGAGGAGGTCACCTATCCCAAGCTCCTGGGCCCAGGCCTCAATCCCGGTGGAGGTGAAGATAGGTGGCCTGACCGCGGAGATGAAGACGAGCTGAAGGCCGGAAAGGGAGATCTCCTGGACCTGACTGACGAGGCCTGTGATGCCGAACTGGGAGCACTGGTTTCCGCATGCAAGGGAACCCACGATTGGGGAGCCTATGTTGGCCTCGTCTATCTTAAGGTAATCTGATGCTAGAGTACATTCGGATTTCAATGTAACTTCCTGGCATATTGAGGCTATCTCCCTGCTCATCACGTTGAATGTGAAGAATGGAAAGTAAATCTTTTGCACAAGGTTACCCAACTTGATGGATGAGGGGCTAGGGCCAACTCCCTCGTAGACGACGGGGTAGGTATCGGAGGCTACCCTCATAACGTTGTTCTCTGCCTCCTTGGAGAGGTAGTAATGTCCGTCCTTGGAGCTATATGAGAGACGAGGGTAACGTTCACTATACTCCCTTATTACAGGGACATTGGTCAGCATGGCGAGAAAGCCAAGCTGATATGCTGATAGGGCATTCCACAGGATCCCCAGCGTTCCTCCACATTCCCTGAACTGGATTGGATTATACCACGGAGACGGAATCCTCTCCCTGTAAAGGGGAACGGCTCCAACTCCAACCCTATCCGCGTAACCCGATATTATCCTTGCGGGTAGCTTGCCCGCAGAGGTAGCCTTGGACCCTCCCTGATACACCACGAGCTGATCCGCAGCCCAGTAGGGGGATATCCCACCAATGTAGTACCACTCCCCCGTGTCCTCCGTCCTGATCACCAGACCCTCCCTGTATACCCTGTCCACCGAATCCGCTCCTGCCTTCAGTGCCCCTGACGAGGCCACAGCTGGATAGACCTCGTACCTCTGATAACTATGCTGTCCGAACAGGTTGAACTCCTTCCTAAGCGCTTCTTGCAGGCATTGCTCCTGCTTCACATCAAGGGAGATCTCCGTGCCTATCAAGGGACCTAATGCGCTGGCTATCCCGGAAAGTGACGGGTAACCTGAAATAGCCATGAATTTTATTCTCGTAGTCTCATTATATACCTTTTGGCTACATTCACGCTGAAGATAAAAGTTGAGTTTATCTTTCAATTCTTTCAAGATTCTCATTTCTTTGCTAGTCTACTAGGATAAACTAAGGAAAAGAGAATAACAGTTAAACATGGGGGAAGGAGTGAAGTGAAAGGCAAGGTTTAGAATTCCACCAAATCGAAAGTCTAAAGATTGAATTTTTATTGCGGACCCGGGGGGATTCGGACCCCCGACCCTCGGCTCACTCTTGCCTCCGCTTAGGAGGCCGGCGCTCTATCCTGGCTGAGCTACGGGTCCCTACAACTAGAGGGGGAGGTATCAAAAAAGATTTACGCTCATTATAAACGTCGAGCATGTTCGCTCAGTATGAAGATATTCAGTAATAAAACGGAACCTCTTGATAATATTTAAGTTAAGTAGCTTATTATACAAGATACTACTATTAAATATGATATCAAAATCATCCTATAATCCATGTATTTGGACCGGCTTCACTAATTGACGTACTATAAAGCTTAGATTGATTATAATACCATACTGTGGCAGATAACTCACTAGGAGGAGATGATGAGGGATACACAAAATACCAGTAAACTATAGCATACAAAGATGAATCTTTAGTGTTAATTATGTTATAAAGATTGTTCGTGTTGTTATAATATTGAGGATCTGAGACTCCTGGATGATATACTGTACTAGATACATCATAGAAGGCGGTCTTATTACTACTATCTTGTAATGACTCAAGAAACGCTTGAGATACAGCATCAATGGAATCAGGAGATCCAAACGTAATCTGAATTGCATATCCATTGGTCTCTCCTCCAACTTCAATACTCTGTTTACCTATTAGCTTTGAGGAATTATAGAGCGTAATATTATAACTCAAATGACCTTGATTAGCTTGGTGTCCGTATGATATATCATGATTAGCTTGGTGTCCGTATGATATATTCAGGAAATACCACTCAAATGGAGTCACATTCCCTAAATACATGACACTACCAGAACTGTTAGTATCAATGTATATCTTGAGCCCACTTTGATATATTTTGAGATAATAAAGCCTGTGGTTGGTAGTATTTATTACAGCGTAAAATATAGTGGAATTGATGGTAGCGTTACCCAGTGGCTCAAACCATAAACCTGTTTGGACTCCCTGGTTGTCGCTGAACAAGTGGGGTGCCTGGAAATTAACTTGTTTACTATTTCCTAAATAAACACCTGTATGTGTAACAACATAGAGTCCTAGTCCAGCGTTTGCAGGGTTAACGAAGAAGTATCCAAGTCTGTACCATTTCCCAAACTCGTGCGTCAAGATCCAGACCACAATGATCTGTCCTGGCTTTACGATGGAGTGCACAATGTAGGTTCCTGTACTCGACGCATTATATGCAGGTACACCCGACTGAAGTTGCTGACCCTGTGGAGTGAAGATGGGGAAGGACAAAGTGAAATAGGGCAACACCTTGGCAGTCCCCGTGGAGTTTACCAGTATAGTCGCGTTGGGTTCACCCTGAGGACTGTACAGGTAAGTTCCTAAACCAGGTAACGGATTGACCACAAAGGGAACCAGAACTACGTTCTTTACGGGCGCGGAGTACCACAGTAGAAATGAGACGTTAAAATAGGTGAAACTGGGACCTATTCCCTTAAACGTTATTGGGGAAACGAAGATCTGCGTCTGCTTTGACTGGGATACCACAATCTCATTGCCGGCAATAGCAGTGCCCTGAGTTGAAAAGTAAGAATTGTAGAGCCCGAAGACGCCTATGGCTAGCATTAACGTAACTACAACAACCAGCAGTGTCACTACAACTGATGGCATAAAATAATTCTAACCAAACTAATATATAAGTCAATGAAGAAATCTCATAATAGTTTTAGGTCTCTCTGAGAATAACTAGTGTAAAACCTAACGTGAAACCAGTATTTATGTTACGAGGCTATGCATAACATCATTTTACCTCATTACAACAGATTAGCCTTGAAATAATCCATTACGGGTTAAAAACCTGGTCACCTTTCACTCTAACGAAAAATTCAAGACCAATTTCTTTTGTAGCCTTCATGAAATATTATTTTCTTAAGTATCTAGATTTGATTTTAGGTAAATTTATACTAATTCTTCTACATGTTGATCGAAATGCGTCTTCCTAACCCTTAGGATTTGGACTCACGTTAAACCCTGATTAATAAGATTCGTTCACCAAAACTTATTTACAAGGATGTTCACCATTTATATAGAAGTTCATGCCTGAAAACGTTGTCCAAGAAATTATACTGATTGCGGTAGTTGTGGCTCTAGGTATAGCGATCGTTGCCTTTTCCATCTCCGTGTTATATCCCCAGATAATCTTAACGTCCGAAGAACAAACCGCTAGCAACATTGCCTCGCAGACCACTCTCAGCGTTGGACCCCTCATCAATGACTCCACCTCAGGTAGTTTAGTGCTTGAGGTTTACGATCCAGCTGAGAGCGGTAACGTCTCCATTGTGGCTTTCTACGTACCGCAGAGCTTTGAGTCCTCCATCTCACTGGTAACCCCTAGTACTCCTCCAAGTCCCTCAACATTCAAGGTTTATTCGATTACCGGGGCTCTTAACAAGGCCGTTAACATCTCGCGAATTTATGACCTGAATGGTCACATTCTTTATGCATCACCCTTGACCGCGTACAGCGTACCCTTTAACACCCCTGTAACAGTACTGGCGAAGGGGTACACCCAGGGTGATGTGATCGTGATCTGGGTTCTTTATAGTGAAGGGGATACCTTCAGGATAGGTTACACCTTCACGGGGGTGCCCTCCTCATGATAAGAAGGGGTATTTCAGTCCCTATCTTCATGGTTCTCATGTTTATTCTGCTTGTGGCAGTACTGGTACCGGCTTATCTTTTCATAAGTTCCACACAGATTTACTCGAATCAGGGATCACAGCAGGCCACCGGTTACCTCGAGGGGCAGAACCAGGAGGTGAATCAGGTGTTTAGGGGAAATCCCAACATTTACTACAACTCGAGTAGATCTCCCTTCCTGCGGTTTGTGTTCACGTCCATCCCTTACCCATTAAACGTGACGCAGATCTACTTCTATAATGGAACGACGTGGAGCCCTGTGTTGAAGGGCTCACTGGTGGTGGCTGGAAATATATCTATTCCCCTTCCAAGTAAGGCCTTCAATAGATATGTTATCATAGTGTCTGGAAATGGGAACATTTACTTCTTAATCCCCAACACCTCTATAGTGTGAGGTGCCATGAGACTGCAATTATCCAAGGGTCTAGCAAACGCAATTGCAATCCTCATGTTAATAGTTATCGTATTGGTGATTTTTGTCCCCATGATCGCGTTTTTTGTTAACAGTCAGCAGGCTAACTCAGCGGAGCTAGCTACCGTGAATAACTACGCTCCTTAAGTCCCTTCAGATCAAACAGGTAGAATACGGTCATCCTGCCATCTACTATAATGGTTCTTACATTGAATTCAACTACACTAATGATGGTATATTCGTTCCACCTACCAACCTTACCATAGTAGAGATACTTTATTTTGTAGGTGGAGTGTGGCGGAATCTTTCAAATCAACCAATTACTGTAAGTCCGTGCACACCGTCCACACATATTATTCCTATCAATCCACAAGGCAAACCAATTATCATCGTAACATCTCTAGGAAACCTATTTTTCCTCACACCTAATTCATCTATAGGGCCATATTATACCGCTATACGTACAAGTCATAGTTAAAAACTCAGTAATCTATCCAGTAAAGAATTTCGTCGCTTTTATGAATTTATTCAATAACTATTCTCATTTATTTATGCTGTACGTAAATGATAATTATATCACAATTGAGACTAACTACTCTGCAATAGATTATCAAAAAGTTACAGGAATATATCTTTATAATGAATCTTTGCTTTAGTAGTGGAACGATACTTGGAATCAATCATAGTATCGTCATTAAGCTACAAATATTTATGCAGGGAGCATTGCTCATGGACAGGACGGGAAGGAAACCTGTCTGCAGGGACGTCCTCTATCCCTAGTGAGGAATCAGGTTGTTAAGAACGGGGAGGTAATGGGGAGGCAGTTCTACCTCTCAAGTGTGGGAGGACGTGGAGGGAGCGAAACATTGAAGAACGAGATGGAGATACCCTCAAGACGTACGCAAATGGGATGAATATGAGATATCCCGCGTTCAGGTCTCCCGGGCATGGTCTTCACATGGATCAAGAGGTACGGAGGGAAGAGCAGAGCTCGCGGAATTGAGGAGAGCTGGGGTTAAACTGAATGAGGGCATGAAGATGGATGAGATGTGAACTTCGGGAGGAACGTGAAGGCGTTTTACTCGTGAGTCTACGGGATTCATATTAAGGTAAGGAATGTACGTCATGTTCTCGATGTTAGACAGGAGCTTGCACAGTGCCCTAGAAGGGGACTAGTTTCGGATGACTATGACGTCTATTTACTCCCTGAACACAGGGTTGTATCCGTTAACCCCAACTAGTCCCTAGGTGACAGGCTCGTGAGGTTCGAGAGGGCAACCAAGGCTAACAGGATATTTGAGAGGTACGTAGATCTCATTCTGTGGGAGAGTGGGCTGGTGCCAAAATTTATACCTTAATGATTACATCGCAGACATGCTCGATTTTCAGGCCGAAAGGTTTATTACTGAACACTCATCGTAGAGGGTTTAAGACAGGTTTGAGCTGGGAACCTTACGAATTTTTAAATACTGTCAGTAGTATAATTCTACTTACACTAATCAGAATGAATTATCTCTTAAATATTACCGTGATATACAGTTGGTACGTGGGTTGGAATAAACTCTAGGTGATTCTATGAAAGCTCAATCAGAGTTTATTGCATTTATCATTGCAATAATTCTCGTTGTTATAATCTTGGTCCCGCTTGCCTTCCTTGTCTTGGACTTCTCTAAACCATCTGCTCAACAGGTGGACGAAATCTCCGTCCTCAGGAGGCAGATAGATGGAGGCTCCATCCTTATCTTCTTCAACTCCACTCCCTCCCAGTCTACCCTGCTCACCATAAGAGGGGGTTCCAATTACACCCTCGATGCAGTCTTCTATGATTATCACGGGCAGTGGGTTAACATTTCAAATCAAATCACCATCCAATCTTTGCAGTCCCTTCCAGCCCCTCTCATCCATAACTTCACCCTCCCCTCTTACGTCTGGAACAGGACCCTTCTCCTTGAAATCTCCGGTTACAACGTCTCAGTCTTCGCCACCGTTCTCCCAAACGAGACTGCCTTCGCGTAACAATGTCGTGACTCCTCTCTTTTTTCCTCACCTCAAAACCTCTAGTTACATTTATTAATCCTAGAATCACATCCAGTTTTGGAGGGTACAAGAACAGGAGATGTCTGAACAGGTCACGTTCCAATCCCCTGAAGACAGAATTGTAGGAAAACACGTTTTTGGAAACCTCTACGACATAGACCCGGAGGACCTGAACAACGAGCAACTTCTCAAGGATCTAGTTCTCAAGGCTGTTGAGATTGCCCACATGAACCTGGTCGAGGCTAAGTCCTGGAGCTTCGGAGGAAAGAAGGGCGGAGTCTCGGTCATAGCGCTCATTGAGGAGAGCCACATTGCACTTCATACATGGAATGAATACAACTACGCCACCCTTGACGTTTACACCTGCGGAGAGGACAGCGACCCCCAGGCTGCGTTCAAGTTCATTGTTGAGGCCCTGAAGCCTAGGAGGTACCAGGTCTTCTTCGCAGACAGAAGCTCCAGTTAACCTTTTTTCGACTCCTGTCTATAACCCTATAGACAATTACCGAAAACCTTTATAATCATGACGAATTATGGGACAGGATGCATACAGGAATCATTGGATGGGGTTCTTACGTTCCCAAGTACAGGATCAAGGTAAGTGATATTGCGTCGGTATGGGGAAAGGAACAGGGAGTTGTCAAGGCGCTGGGTCTCACGGAGAAATCGGTCCCGGCCGCGGATGAGGACTCGACAACCATGGCCATAGAGGCGTCACGCGACGCCCTCACTAGGGCAATGATTGATCCCAGGGAAGTGGAGATGGCGCTCTTTGGATCGGAGTCCAAGGTTTACGCGGTGAAGTCCACATCGGCAATCCTTATTGACGCCCTTGGCCTCTCCAAGTTCTCCCTCACTGCCGACCTGGAGTTCGCATGCAGGGCCGCCTCAGCAGGGTTGAGGATGGCCTTCTCCATGGTGGAGAGCGGGCAGGTTTCCTACTCCCTCGTGGTTGGCTCCGACACGGCCCAGTCCAATCCAGGCGACGTCCTTGAGCTCAGCTCCGCAGCTGCCGCCGTGGCCTTCGTTGTGGGAAGGGCGGAGGAGGCCTCAGCCGTGGTCGAGGCAAGTACGTCCTACGTGACTGACACTCCGGACTTCTGGAGGAGGGATGGGATGCCCTATCCACTCCACGGGGAGGCGTTCACGGGTGAACCAGCGTACTTTGCCCACATCTACGAGGCGGTGAACAGACTCCTTCAGGACACCGGTCTAAAGGTGTCAGACTTCGACTACTTCGTGTTCCATCAGCCAAATGGAAAGTTTCCGTTCCAGATGGCCAAGAAACTGAGCGTCCCGCTGGAGAAGGTGAAGCAGGGGATGGTTTCCACACTGATAGGGAATCCATACAATGCCTCGGCCCTCCTGGGCTTCGCCAGGGTTCTGGACGTGGCCAAACCTGGACAGAGGGTTCTCGTGGCACCCTTCGGTAGCGGTGCGGGAAGTGACGCTTACAGCTTCGTGATAACTGAAAAGATTCTGGAGAGGCAGAAGTTGGCGCACACCACTGACTACTACATTCAAAGGAAGAAGCTGGTGGATTACGCAAGCTACGCAAAGACCACCCACAAGTTCAAGGTTTACGATTAGGTGAATTACATGAACGTTTTCGTTGCCACAGGGTCCACCCTCAGGGTGGACAAGTACTACGAGAATAGCCTTCTGGACCTGGCCATAGCTGCGGTCTCGGAACTGGAGGAGGAGCTCAGCGAGCACAGGCCGGACGTTCTCCTCCTGGCCAACGCCTATGGGGAGAGCACTGAGGAACAGGTTCAGCTGGCTGGAAAGCTGGCCGGATCCCTGGGTTACAGGATTCCAGCCATCCGCGTGGAGAACGGGGACGCAAGCGGAGGATCGGCAATCTTCTCAGCTTACTCCCTGGTGAAGTCAGGCACGGCAAAGTCAGTTCTCGTGGTTGGGGCGGAGAAACTGGGGGATCTCCCTGCCTCCCACCTCAACGACGTAATAGCCCAGAATCTGGATGAGGAGTTCTCTTACAGGGCTGGGGTTATCCCGCAGGCATACGCGGCAATCCAGATGAAGCTGTACATGAAGAGGTATAACGTCTCAAGGGAGTACTTCGCGGAGTGGCCCTACCTCATGCACAGGTATGCCTCGGAGAACCACCACGCGTTCCTGAAGTTCCCCGTGGACAAGGAGACCATCCTCTCCTCTCAGGTGGTATCGGACCCTATCAGGCTCTTCGACACAGCTGCCAGGGCAGACGGAGCGGCGGCTGTGCTGGTGACAAGTGAGGAGGTTGCCAGAAAGGTGAGCGAGACTCCCGTCAAAGTTGAGGGAGTGAACTTCTCCACCGCTGGGGTTAACCTGAGGGAATTGCTCTCCGTGAGGGATGTGGTGACCCCCTGGAAGGAGTTTAAGCCTGACTTCTACGAGATTCACGACTCCTACAGCATTACTGCGGCCATGATTCTGGACGAGCTGGGTCTTGAGAGGGGAAAGTCCCTTCACCAGCTGGACCAGATTCAGGTTAACTACTCTGGGGGTCTGAAGGCCAGGGGCTACCCTGGAGGTGCAACAGGGGTGTACCAGGTGGCTGAGGGCTATGCCCAGCTTGCGGGCACCTTCAAGGGAAGAAGGGTTAAGGACGCGAGAAGGGGGTTGATCCTGTCCATGGACGAACTGGGCTCACTTGCGGTTTCCGTTGCATTGTCGAGGTGAGAACATGAGAATCCTACCACCCAAGATCTGGAGAAACAAGGATACCCACTACTCCCTTGTGGCATCGGTGTGCGAGAAGTGCGGTCACGTGAACTTCCCGGCCAGAACGGTATGCAGTAACTGCGGTTCATTCAGGGTGACCACCAGGAAGCTCTCAGGAAAGGGAGTTCTTCTATCCTACACTGTCTCCCATCAGGTCAGGACAGGCCACGAGAAGGAATCTCCAGTGTACTTTGGACTCATAAGGCTGGACGAGGGGGTGGAGCTGGTTGCCCCGCTGGTGGACGTGGATGAGGAACCCAGAGAGGGACAGAGGGTTGAGGCTACCATAAGGAGACTGAGGGTGGACTCCAGCAATGGGCTTATAGAGTACGGTACCAAGTTTAGGTTGGTAGATGATGGACAAAATTGATGAAGTGGTGGAGAAGGTAGTAAAGGGAGAGATAGAGCTTCACAGGGTCGACGATCACCTGGACGCTAACGCTGCAATGGTCGCAAGGAGGCTGGCCATAGAGAGGCTCACGGGGAAGAGCTTTCCCTCCATTGGGGCAACAATCATTGACTACCTGGACGTGAAGGGAAGGAATGCGGAGAACGTGATAGGTGCAGCGCAGATACCGCTGGGAGTTGCCGGACCAGTACTGGTGGAGGGAGATTACGCTAAGGGATCCTTTTTCGTCCCGCTGGCAACAACTGAGGGAGCGCTAATTGCAAGCGTTAACAGGGGAATGAAGGTTCTGAGACTTTCAGGTCCGGTGAGGACCAAGATCCTGAGGGATGGAATGACAAGGGCTCCCGTCTTCACCTTTGATAGCGCACTTGATGCCTTCAGGTTCACGGAGTGGGTTAAGGGAAACTTTCCCGAGATCAAGAGGGTTGCGGAGTCCACCTCTTCCCACGCCAAACTCGTGAAGATTGATACCCTTCAGCTGGGCAACAACGTCTGGTTGAGGTTCGAGTACGAGACAGGGGACGCCATGGGAATGAACATGGTAACTGTAGCGACTGAGGCTGCATGTTCCTTCCTTGAGGAGAAGTTTCCCGGGGCCAGATGCGTTGCGGTCAGCGGAAACGCCTGCAGTGATAAGAAGCAGTCCATGACCAACGAGCTTTTGGGGAGGGGAAAGAGTGTGGTTGCTGAGGCCCTCATTCCCTCAAGGGTTCTGGAGACCCATCTTAGGACCACGGCGGAGAAGATTCAGGAGGTTAACCTGAGGAAGAACTGGCTGGGCGGGGCCAGGGCAGGCACAGTCTTCCAGTTCAATGCCCACTTCGCCAACATCATTGCAGCTATCTTCATCGCCACGGGACAGGACGTTGCACAGGTTGTGGAGAGCAGTACGGGTTATACCTGGGTTGAGAACAGAAACGGAGACCTGTACATCTCCGTCACCCTGCCATCTCTGGAGGTTGGCACGGTTGGTGGAGGGACCAGATTGCCCACTCAGAGGGAGGCGCTCTCCATGATGGGAGTGGAGGGAGGAGGTAATCCCCCAGGAAGTAACGCGAAAAAACTGGCGGAGATAATCTCCGCCTCTGTCCTGGCTGGAGAGCTGAACCTTCTGTCCGCACTCTCCACTAGGGAGCTGGGGAGGGCCCACCTTCGCCTTGGGAGAGGCATGAAGACTTAATTTTTTAGAGTTAATCTAGAGTTATGGACGTTCAAAAGGAACTGGAAAAAGTGATTGAGCTCACCAGGAGCCAGAACAAGTGGAGAAGGACAGAGACCATAAACATGATTGCCTCGGAGAACGTTATGAGCCCCCTGGCTGAGGCCCTTTACATGAGCGATTTCATGTCCAGGTATGCTGAGGGGAAACCGTTCAAGAGGTTCTATCAGGGAACCAAGTACGTGGATGAGGTGGAGACGCTGGCCATGGACCTCATGAACCAGGTGACTGGAAGCAAGTTCTGTGATCTCAGACCTACCAGTGGCACCCTCGCCAATGCGGCCGTGTTCAGGGTTCTGGCAAGCCCCGGGGAGAAAGCGTTGATTGCCCCCGTCCAGGCTGGAGCTCACGTGAGTCATACCAAGTTTGGGACTCTTGGAGCGCTGGGAATTGAGCACATAGAGATGCCGTACGACGAGGAGAACATGAATGTGGACGTGGATAAGGCTGTGAAAATGATAGAGCAGATCAAGCCCAGGTTCGTGGTTCTGGGTGGTAGCCTTTACCTCTTCCCGCATCCCACAAAGGAACTAGCCCCTCACGTTCACGCCGTTGGGGCAAAGCTGGTTTATGACGCAGCCCACGTTTACGGACTCATGACGGGGAAGGTATGGGCTAACCCCCTTGATGAGGGGGCCGACTTCCTAAACGTCTCAACCCACAAGACCTTCCCTGGACCACAGGGCGGTGCCATATTCTCCAACGAGGAGGAAGAGTTCAAGAAGGTGTCCAGAACTATCTTCCCGTGGTTCGTGAGCAACCATCACCTGCACAGGTTACCCTCAACTGCAGTGACTGCCCTGGAGATGAAGGTTTACGGTGAGGATTACGCCAAACAGATCACCAGGAACTCAAAGGCACTAGCTGAGGCCCTGGCTTCCATGGGATTCAAGGTGGTGGGAGAACATCTGGGTTACACCAAGAGCCATCAGGTGGCGGTGGACGTGAAGAACCTGGGTGGAGGAGCTTACGTGGCTAGGACTCTGGAGAGCGCAAACATCATAGTGAACAAGAACCTTCTGCCACATGATCCACCGGAGGCAGTTAACGATCCCAGCGGGATAAGAATTGGAGTGCAGGAGATGACAAGGTTTGGAATGAAGGAGGGTGAGATGGAGGAGATTGCGGGACTCATGAAGGAGATCCTGGTTGATAAGAAGGACATCAACGAGATGAAGAGGAAGGTGATCCAGATGAGATCCAGATTCCTGGAAGTTAAGTACGCCCTGAACTACGACCTATCCAAGTATAACTCTAAGCTGATCCCAATGATACTCTAGATTTTTAATAACAAACACCCGGGGCTCCCACATTGTTATGCATTTAAGGGGCCTTAGCCTGAAATCAACAAACCGGGCCGGGCCCAGATTTTTCACAACTCCCCTTTCTCAGGGTAATACTCCCAATCACTCCAGTAGGAACTTCCACAGGGGGATTAACTTGATCCCATCAATCTCATCCTCGTAGTCCCAGGTCACCAGAATCTTCCTTTTTCCCCTCACGCTCTTCAGGTTCTCAATTTCCCTTTCGGGAATTTCATCCTTTCCGTTGGCATAGGTAACCTGTATAAAGGAGTCCGGAGTGACAAAATCCACTTCCTTACCCTCCTCCCTGTAGTACTGGAGTTTGATTTTCCTTCTGGCCAGGTGTAACGCGACCAGGTTCTCCATAATCCTTCCCATGGAACGATCCAGCAATACAAGGGAGATGATTCCAGGATCCACCAGGTATAATTTCTTAGGTGAGACCAGTGCAGTCTTCTGACTCTCGCTGTACCTTTCGCAGGGTAAAATTAAATGGGAACTTATCATGGCATCAAACCACTCCTCTACGGTGTTAATGCTCAGCTTGAGCATCTTGGAAATCCTGTTGAGGGAGATTTCGTTAGCGTAGTACTTCATTACACTGAAGGCAAAGTCATGAAAGGTCCTGATCCTCTTAACCCGTATCCTGTAAACTATGTCCTTGGCAAATATATCCGACACTATCTGATGTATGATTTCCTCGGAGATCTTGTGAACCTCCGGAAATCCCCCAAGCCTGATATAGTTCTCCAGTTCCTTCTTCAAAGTTGCTTCGGAGAGAGAAGTGTAAACATCTCTCATTCTCTCCGGTTTGACACCCCTATACCTGAGATATTCAGGAAAAGAAAAAGGAAACAGGGTGAAGTCGATATGCCTCCCTGTCAGGTGAGTTGCCAGCTCTCCAGACAGGAGTTTCGAGTTACTACCTGTGAGGATTACCTTCCTGCCTTCCTCCCTTAGCCTGTTCACAAAGAGTTCCCAGCCAGTCACGTTCTGAATTTCGTCGAAGACCAGGTATTCGACTTCACCAAAAAGTTCGTAAAGTGCTCTCTCCACCTGGGAGAGATCCTCCATCTTGAGCCAATAGAGCCTTTCATCGTCAAAATTGACGTAACCGTAGTTTGAACCCCTCACGATCATCTTGGCAAGAGTGGACTTTCCTGACCTTCTAACTCCAAGGATTGCCAAAACGTTAGGCGAGACCAGATATCTCTCCAGGTCAGGGACGTCCCTCTCTATGAGTTTCTCAGATTCCAGACGCCTTTCCAGACGCGTCCTCTGGTCTAGGAGAACTTGTTTTAATTCCACATGTTACCTGATCTGCCTGGGATATAAGGTTTATCAGTATACTGATAAACTCTAACGAAGAGCTTCTTTAGTAAACTGAAGAAGTGCGAAAAGGGATCTGCTGTGAATGGCTTACCTCTAAGAAGACCATTCGCTTTCAAGGCGTTGAAATCATGTGATGAGCAGTGTCCTCATCTAGACCTGAATAATCCCCAGAAGGATCGAAGGTGGAGAAAGAATGTAGTGTCGTCAAACTTGCATGAATTTGTTCTATGGCTTCAGGGCTTAGCATTGAATTCCGTGAAACTTTAAAACCAACGTGACGACGCTCTGAGAAAGAATACACTTCCTTAGCAGGAATCCACTAAAAGAGTGTATCATCTCACCACTATTACGGTCACGGGTGCGTTGACTACCACTGATAGGGCGTTTGAACCCGTGTTAATGTCACTGTTCGTGGTGTTGCCCCTGGCCCCCATAATAACTGCATCAAACACTCCCTCTGACAGAACCTTGATAATCTCATTAGAGGTACTGCTATCCCTTGGCACCTCAGCTACACGGAACTCATAATCAATTCTGTCCTCAACCTTCTCCTTCACAAGCTTCTTCACCGTCTCAGTGTCGGAACATCTGTCGCACGCGTAGAACACCGTGACTCGAGAGCCATATCTCAGGCTGAAATCCACTGCCAGCTCCAGTGCTCTCATGCTGTTCTCTGATCCGTCCACTGGCACCAGGATTTTTCTGAACCACATGCTTACAGTATAGGTTGGAGAACCCATCTTATCACACCAGATATCCCTTTCCAATTCCCATGGAGGCATTGGTCATCTCAATTGACTTCCTCCCGTCAGCGAAACCGGAAACTGCCCTTATTGCATCCACGTTTTCTGGAACCACAATGGACTCCTGATGAACTGCATACATCAAGAAGATCTCGTTCCCCTTTACAGATACCGAGTCCTCGAAGACCACCAGCTCATACAGGTCATTTCTGGGTCTTCCCATGTCCCTGGCGACTTCCACTATCTCGGCTGTTGAAGATACCTTGGATTTTCCCGATACCAGGAGTATCCTGGGTGTTGAGCTAATCACAGAAAGGACATCCTCCCTGGTGACAGGGCTACTCACCGTAACGTCAAGGAGATGAACGTGCATTAAGGTTGTAGGAGCCACAACTGCCATGGTTACGATATCAAGATCCTTGAGAACTGTGTTCACGTCCTTGGCGTGATGGCTGGGTATGGAAGCCGGATCAGGCACCAGGGAATTGATGGGCCCCTTCTTTACCTCCTTGGGGTCTGCGCCCCTCCTCACTATGGTACCCCTGACCCTGGTTATCTTGCTCACCCTGTTCAGGGTGCAGAGGGTCCTCAACAACCCGGTAGTGTTGCAGGACACCACTCTCACATATTTCTTATCCACAGCCTCGTCGTAATTGCACAGTGCGGAGAAGGATACGTCTGCCACATTGGCCTTCTCCCCTCCCTGAAAGAGCGCCCTTTTCCCCATGGACGTGTAAACCTGCTTGTACTGGGCACCAACGCCGTTGGGAGTTGCGTCCACAACAACGTCAGCCTCCCTGATCATGTCCTCCAGTACTCCCTTTACCTTGATTCCTGCCTCCTCGAACTCCTTCAGCGATTCCTTGGTGACGTAGAGGTTAATCCCCATCCTCTGCGCCTGATATGCCTCGTAGTTGGGTGAGGTCTTGGATACTCCCACCAGCGTCATATCAGGTTGAGCTAGGATTGCGCTGGCCACCCTCTTTCCAATGGTTCCGTAACCGTTAACCGCTACCTTGATCACCTCTTCAACACCTCCCTGGCTGAAATGTCAAGGGCCTCTAGGGCCGGCAATCTCTCTCCTGCAAGGAAGAGAAGGAGAGCTCCACCGCCCGTGGACACGTGAACCTTGGAACTGTCCAGAGGTCCCACTCCTCCCAGGAGGCTGATCATATGTCCTCCTCCAACTATGAGGTAACCTGGACTCTCCAGGGAGTTCCTGAGGAGAGCCCTGCTTGACTCCCTGAACCTTTCGTCCTCTATTACTCCCATTGGTCCCCTCATGACTATGATCTTTGCGTCTCTTATAAACGACGAGTATATTCCAACCGTGGTTGAACCCACGTCCTTGATAACGCCGGTGACCTTGCTAGCTGGTTCCTCGTACACCTGGCCTCCCTTCTCCACCTTGAAGTCCACGGGAATCTCCACCGGAGCGCCTGAGAGGAGAAGCTTCCTTGCCCTTGGGATCAGACTGAGGACTCCGGCCTTCTCAAGGACCTGAAGGTTATCCTTTCCCAGGTCCAGCCCCTTGGCAACTGCGAAGAGCTCAGCTATGAGTCCTCCCGTCAATATCCTGTCAGCTAGCCTTCTCTTCACAAGGTTCTCAATTATCCTGAGGCTGTCCAGAACCTTCCCTCCACCCATGATGAAGACCTTGGGTTCCTCTCCCTCATTGAAGACCTTGGCCAGAGCTGAGACCTCCTTCTCCATTACCCTCCCAGCACTGGATCTCAGCACGAGAGGGAATCCCACGAGGCTAGCCTGGCTCCTGTGGGCTGTGGCAAACGCATCGTTCACATATCCCTGAAAGAGCGGTTGGAGTCTGCGAACGAGAAAGCTCTTCGAGTGCTGAAGGGGAGAGGCCTCTATCAGTTCCTCTGAAACGAACCTGACATTGTCTAGGAGAAGGACTGACCCCAGTTTCATGTTCTTTATTCTCTCCCGGGCGTAGGGCCCCATGACGTCTCCCACAAACTCAACTTCCATATCCAGGTGTTTCTGGAGGAGTCTGGAGTGCTCCTCAAGGTCCGTGAAGTCGTTGTCTCCGGGCCTCCCCTGATGTGAAACCAGGACTACCCCATTTCCTCGATTCACAAGTTCACGAATGGTTTCCACGTGGGCCTTTATTCTGGAGTCATCGAGAAGTTTCCCCGTCTTTGAGTCAACGGGTGAGTTTATATCAATCCTCACCAGGACCTTGCTGTTAACGAAGTTGAGATCGTCCAGTGTGGGAATACTCATGTCATTTACTTTAATCAGAATTGATCCCCGCGATCATTTTAAACAAGGGGATTAAAATTTTAGCACGATGGATAGATGGAGAGAAAGTTATCCCACAGAAGGGGGATGAGGGATTCCCTCCTCAGGTTGAGGAGAACTATCTCGATCTCCGTGGTCTGGGGATTGGAACTCCTCGTTTTTAACCTGAAACCAACGGCATCATCGAGAAAATAGGAAAAGGACTCCCTTACCCTGAAATGGTCCAGGTGAACCTTTTTACAGTTAAAGGTTAACTTGGCCATTCTGGAATCCATGAAATCCGTCTCGACACTGCACTGGTCCCCTTCATTCCCCATCATGGCGTTGAAAAGGTGCTCCACGGTGTAGGGAATCTGAGAACTTGAGACTCCGAGCGGAGGGATGAGAAGTTTCACCTCCCCCGTGGAGTTCTTAACCTTCTTTGCGATGAAGTTGAAGTTGAAAAAGAGGAAAATGTCATTACACAGCCTGACCTTAACGGTCCTTATCTCGCCCACGTTACCTAGATCGTCAAATATCTTCCTGAGTGAGTCCTGAAATGCCATCTCAGATACATTGTAACTTGTCTCCACCATGCCCTTCAACGAGAAGAGATTTGGGATCACAGGGTCCTTGAGGTACTGGAGAACATAGATCTCGTTTTTCTTTGAGCCCGTCTTGGAGACTGCCTTGGAGATTGTGTTGACAAGAAAGGACAGTTCCTTGTTTGATCCAACTATTGCCCATTCTCCGAATTTATCTCTTTCAAATCGTCGCTTATCTTTCTTGAGGAAATTCCAGGGCATTCATTAATGTTAAGATACCCACAATAAAAACCTTAAGAAAGGGAGTGGTGAATCAGTTACCTCAGTATTTCCGGAAATTTCCTACCCAGGCTCTAGGAAGTTAGGAGGGTTATCACGGATAAAAAGTTCGTAGTGCCGGAAAGTGGGCCAAGCTTAAGGGGGTTCTCCCCGTGACCATGAACGTAACCCGGGAAGGGAGGAGGCTGGATTTCGTTCTGGTCTAGGAGGGCGCTAAGACTGGAAACTGAAAGCCAGACTCGGAGGAGGTTCAGCTTCACACTGCCACTGCAGAAATAATCAGGCCAGTGGACGTACTTGAGTTCTCCTGTAAACGCAGGACATCTCTACCCCTATCACGTCAAGAGACCTTTGAACCTAGGTGGGGAACTATCTCCTGATATCAGGCCTGCTTACCAAGTTCCGGACAGGGTTAAGGAACTAATGGAACAGGATCTCCTCTCCTTTATCTCCCTGCTCCGCGAACTTCAATGCTTCCTCTCTATGACATAGTGGAGTTCTTCAACTCGCTTGAGAAGAGGAGGTTAGGCAAGTTTCACACCGCATACAGACTCCGGATCATCCGGACTATAGCCCAGTACCACAACATTTTCGATAATCTTTCTCACAAATGGAATAAATCCCCACATATTCATCATTATCTTCACTATTGAGGCGATTCTACTCAATTAAGTTACAGTGAATAATAAGAAATGAAGTGATCAGAATACAATTAGCAGGAGACGTGTGGCTCCAATCTATAAGCTGAGTTTCTTAACCCTTTCAACTAAATCTTTTACTTCAGTATCCTTTATTTCTTTGGAAAAATATTTCTCTATAAAACTAGGTAATTGAGTTATTACATTTCTTATATCCTCTAAGACATCCTCCTTTTTCAAGTAAGGAGAGAAGCCAGGCTCGAATCCATTATACTGATACTCGTGAAGATCATACGCTAAGTTTACCAAATTTTCCAAATCAATTCCAATCTTTTTCAAGAGTATGGATAAACTCTTCATGGAGTGTGTGGGCACAATATGAGCCTTCCTTTCAAACCATTCGAATTCAGACTCATCAACATATTTTTCGATTTCATCCTTATACTTTACTATAATAGCTGATAGGAGTGCTTTAACCGAATTAAATGCTTTCCCAGCTGAATTTCTTGTAAAACCTCTATTCCATAATTCCGCTGAGAGAAGCAGGTCGTCAAGACTTTCTATCAGTCTGGCAATAACGTAATTTTGATCCACTATTAGTAAATCCTTCTCCATTGATATCAGTTATTTTAAGTTTAATATCGCGTAGATTTAAACCTTATCCGTAAACCGTTTTAACCCTTGGATTATGCGTGAGATTGACGTGATATTCCCTATCCCTTAAATAACCTGATGATACTTTTTCAGGCTAGCTCAGTTCGTTGTATTTCGCGTTAAAGGCTCCTTAAATACAACATGGGCATGACACACGGATGCCTTCATCCCTCGAAGAGACAGGATGGGAGAACTGACGGAATAAGGTCGTGATAGGGGGAAGGAGCTGGATCCGGAAAACGTCTCGTTCAAGACAAAGAGGAACATGGATTTACGTCAAAGCTCATCTGGCTCAAATTGAATTTCCTTTGGTCTTGAGGCATCCGAGAGACCAAAGTTGTGAGTCCCCTCGCCTGCCTGAAAACTCTTTACCTTGACAGGAAACTGTTCAACCTGAAATAAGTTCCGAAAAGTGCTATTCTTGTAATGCTTTCCTGAAAATCCCTTCAAGTTCATTTTACATGAATGCTTTTCAGTTCCGTTCCAATTTTCTTACGGCTAAATTTCACTTTCAAGCTTAAGCTATTGTACATTAATGAACAATTTCCATTCCTGTACGAACTTTCTTGAAGATATCTCTCTACTTTAAAATCCGTAAGGGGTCGATGGACTCGTTTTCACGAATTTTGTATGGCAGGGCGAAGACCCTACTCGTTGACTAGAAACTGGTCCTGGAGGCTGGACCTCACATCACTAAAGGTTAGGGGTCAAATGATCGGGTACTTAGGCCCGAGGGGATAGAGCTGAAAATTGCTATTTATGTCTCTCTAGAGACTCTATAGACCTGGAGAGAGATGATAATTCTAAGATAGAACTTAGAATGTTATGATTAGTCTGATAAGAGTACGATACACGAAGTCTTGATGGAACAAAAGCCGTTAGAAATAAGGTAGCCGGGCAGGGATTCGAACCCTGGTCCCAGGGGCCAGAGCCCTGGATCCTTGGCCGCTAGACTACCCGGCTAATTAAATAAGCTGAATTTCTGTGTTATAAAGCTTCCCTAACATCACGTTATTAGTATTTCATTACCATATTATACTGGGCAATAATTAGACTCATTCTGCCCAACTTTGGTTATAAAATAGATTCAGGCTGGATCAATAATAAACAATTCTTTTCAGCGTAGGCTAAATACTTTATGTGCTAAGCCATCCCAACTCTCTAGCCCTGGGCGCAATAGTTCACCTCCTCCAGGAGATCATCATAGGAGTAGTCCGGGTGGTCCGCAATTATCTCCGAGGCGCAGTTCTCAACCCTCAACCTGTGCTCGTACCACTCCCTGTACAGTATGTCCGTGACGGGAGGAGGGTTACCTGAGAGCTCCTGCACAACCTTCTCGTAGGTGGCCTGAAGCTCCCTGGCTATCTCCCTGGCCGAGGCCAGAGCCTGTTCGTAGGATTGGTCCATCCAGTCAACTAGGGTTGCAGCGGCGAAGGAGATGAAGGGAGGGAAGCCCAGCTCGGAGAGGGCCCTCCTGAACCTCCTAGATCCCTCAAGGAGGGTGGAGAGCTCCTGATCCAGCCCCATTTCCCTAGCCCAGGCCATGACGCCCGAGGAGGTGAAGGGCGGAGGTCTCACGGCGCTGATGGCGACAACCTCGAGTCCCTGAAGGGAGATCCTCTCGTACCCTGAGACGAGACCCGCAATCCCGAAACCTGAGCACGAGTTGCCGCACGCAAGCGAGGTGAGGATTGGGGAGCCCACGTCCGCCCCTCCTATCTTCACGGCGTTCGGAGAGAGATTTCCTTCGTTGCATATCTCTCTTGGCAGGATCTGCTCGCATATGGCCTTGACCTCCTGGCTCATCCCGTTCAACGTGAAGAAGGGGAAGCGGGTGTTAGCTACTGGGAGACCACCGATCTGCAGAGGTCTTCCAGGAGAAGCCCCTATCCCCTCGTAAATGAAGGGGTAATCATCTGAGACCATCCTCATTATATCTTCGCCTTGCTTGGATAGGCGATAATTTCCGTTTTTATCGCGGTATAAGAGCTGTTTGGTTAGATATGCCATTCGCAAGAACGGCGCCTCGGTCATCATTCCCATGAAGATTACCTGGTATCTCGAAAGCGCGTTCCACACTACCCCCAGGATACCGCCACAGTCCCTGAACTGGGCCGGGTTGTACCACGTGGAGGGAACCCTCAACTTCTCCATGGGGAAAACTCCCACCCCGGTCTCGGCGAACCTCTCCAGGATTCCCACCTTCACCTTTCCCGAGGAGGTCGCCTTGCTCCCGCCCTGATACGCCACTATCCTGTCATAACTCCAGCGGGGAGATACCCCGCCCACGTAGTACCACTCCCCCGCGTCCTCCGTTCTGAAGAGTATGCCCTGCCTGTACACCCTGTCCGGGTCGTTATCCGCCGACATCCTCAGGGAGGATGAGGTAGCAATAGCGGGGTAAACTTCATATCTCTGCGCGTTTCCCCGCCCATAAAGGGAGAAGTAGCTCCTCAACCCCTGCTGGAGGCACTCCTCCTGCTTCACGTCGAGGCTTATCTCCAGCCCTATCACGGGTCCCAGTACGGCTCCCAGCCCTGAAATTGATCCAACAATCTGCGCCATATTCATTCCTCCATCAAGAAATATAAATCCCTATCGTAATCGAACGCCGTATTATCATGTAAGAATAGTGCCCACTCCACCAAACATACGAGAAAACTAAAAGGTAAGCACGAGTTTTCCTCCCATGAATCTGAACTCACATATAGCTTTCGCGCTTGCGGTGGGCCTAGCTCTATTTCACAATATCCCCCTTGCAGTCCTGGTCGGAATAGGGGCAGCTCTGCCTGATCTGGACAGGGAGTACATCTTCACAAGGAGAAAGATATTTGCAAAGTACCAGCTTCACAGGGCACTCTTTCATAACGTTTTCGTGGGACTGGCAGTTATGTACTTCAACTTCTATCTGGGTCTGGGAATGTTTCTGCACTTTGGATTAGACCTCTTAACCTCCCCCACAGACAGAGGGATTGAACTTTTCTTCCCCCTTGGAAGATTCATCAGGACGTTCAAACTTCACTATGATGGAAAGGTATCCAAAAGCAAGGGAGTAATGTGGTACTTGGAGGATCCGGCCACCCTCGTGAACAGAACTGCAGATCCTGGACTCAGGGAGGTTGAGAGGATGCCGTGGATCAGGATATATGGCCCATTCAAGAATAGCAGACTTGCGGACTGGACAGTGTTTTACGGTAGTTTCATTTTCATCCAGTTATACGAAATTAACAACCTGGTGAGCTGGTGGGAAGATTTCCTGTACACCGCATTCGTGAGGTATTTCCTCATAGACGTGGGGATAGTGATCTTCTACGCCTTGGGTGAGCTGTGGAGAAGGAGACTACAGTTCTCGCAGGTAGACGCGAAAACTAAAGGCGCCATACTTGGTGGAATGATACTTGGTCTTGCCCTGATCCTAATCCAGGGGGCTACCCTTTACTCCCCCATGCCCTTGAACGGTAAGTTGATGGAGCTGGCCCTACTCTCACTGATTCTGGGACTAGTGATGGCTACATTGCACGTGAGGCTAAGGTTCAAGGAAATTGTCATGTGAGGGAGGGTTAGTGACATGGGGTAATGGTATAGAGTAGAGGAAAATTTTTAGGCATAATGACCTCATTAGAAGTGCCGCCGTAGCTCAGCCTGGCCAGAGCGCCGGACTCATACGGGTGCTGGGTCATCCGGTCGTCCGGGGTTCAAATCCCCGCGGCGGCACCATGGTGTCACATTTAGCCCAACTCTTTGCCCTGGTACTTTTAGGGGGGTTTCATGGTGCCTGCTTAAGGGGTCTTTAACGTTGAATATATGGCGGGCAGGCTTCCTCTCGTGTTGACAACGTTTTTAGACCAGTTAGAGGGAAAATAGAAATGGAACAATATACAAGCAATATCCAGTATTTCACTAATGAAAATCCATGCGGACGATAGATGAGAAAACCAAATCTTCAACTCTCTCTGCTCAATAGAGGACTGGTCTGCCAACATATGATGAGTTAGATTTTAATGGGTTCATGAAAAATAGTTATAACGTGCCGCTGTAGCTCAGCCTGGCCAGAGCGCCGGCCTTGTAAGGTTTCCCAAGCCAGCCGGCGGTCGCGGGTTCAAATCCCGCCAGCGGCTTCTAGATACTTCCTGAGCGCATCCCTGATGATCTCGCTCCTTGGAGTCCTCTTGTTAGCCGCATAGAGATCTAGCTTCAGCAACAGATCCTCTTCCGCTTTAAACGTGATTACTCTCATTCTCTCGGTATTACTACCTTAGAAAACCGGAATATATTGGACCATTCACAAATAGGAATAGACGGAGGGTTAGACGAAAGTATTAGTATCCCATCTTGGTGATCGCATCCTCCACAAGCTTCCTGATTATGTCGTTGTCGTTATCATCAGTAAGGAAGCCCCTGATTATTAACCCCTCCGCGCTTCTCTTGTCCAACCCCCTGTTTTCTAGGTAGAAAATTAGATCTTCATTTACCTTGGAAGCTGAGGCCGAGTGTTTTGCCGTGATTATCTTTCCTGTTTTCACCTCGAGCATGGGCGCAACGACTGCCTTAGCATCATCTCCTATGATCAGTGCCCTCCCGAGGATCGTTGTGGAGGAATCAATGGCGTTCTCGCCTATGACCGCATCTCCCCTGATCACGGTGTAGGAACTACCGGAGGCTACGGCCTTTAACACACCGTTACTGACGCTTTTCCTTCCCACATGGTTGACGTTTGCCAACACGTTAACCCTGTTGTTTCCTATTCCAAGGCTCTTGGCGTTAAAGTTGGCAACAGCTTCGTCCGATAATTCTACGTGGTACTCTGTGTGGCCCAGGGATTGACCCACTGAGAAAATTGAGGAATTGATTTCTCCCTTGATTGAGCCCTTGGTGTAGGTGAACGCATAGGAATCCCGGCTCGAGTTAACAATGGAGAAGGACATGGATGAGCCCTTCGGTACATCTAGGGAGATCACCGCAGAAGGCATTGCCCCGTCTGAACTATCGGAGTAGTAGATCACGTCAACGTTATCCCCGTCAGGAACACTTACCTCCACGAGAACGGGGCAAAAGATTTTCCCCTGGCACCTGTTGTAAACTAGATACTTCCCTCCCCTGTTAATGAGCACCTTTCTGGAGCCTGCCAGGGTTAGAGCCACGAGTTTGTGATCCTCTGGCTTAACAAGGCCAGAGTTAACAGAGTCAATGGGTGAGAAGTTCAAAGGAGTGTTGTTACTAATTACAAATGACGTGTAACCTTCCAGTGGGATTGTAAGATCCTTAATAGGGGTAGCCCTCATTTCAAGGTTGAGGGTATCGAAAACTGACCATTCCGTGTAGTGCTTTATTGTGGGAGAGTCGCTGATGACCTGATATGGTAAGGTTAGATACTTCTGAAAAATCTCTTCTCGTTCTGTTTTGGATTCCAAAGAGGAGATATACTTGAGGAAACTTTCTTGGTCAACAACAGGCATTCATGCCACTGCTCCCAGCTTATCCAGCTCCAGCTTAATAACCTTGTTAAGCATGGTGGCGTATTCGAAGGGTAGCTCCTTCATGATCTCGTCAATGAAGCCCAGCACAAGCATTGATGTTGCCTCTTTCTCTCCTATACCCCTGTTCATTAAGTAGAATAGCTGATCCTCGCTCATCCTGAAGGTATGTGCCTCATGGGCTACGTCAGCGTCGTCCTCAAGGACTTGGTTATGCGGGAAGGTATAGGCCTTGGTCTTCTCGTCCAGCATTAGTGAGTCGCACTTGACGAATGCCTTAGCCCCCTTGGCTCCCTTATTAACCTTGATAAGTCCACGGTATATGTTGACCCCGCCACCGAACCCTATGTTCTTGTTCACAATCTTGCTCTTGGTGTTGGGTGCTGCGTGTATCATCTTGGATCCACTGTCCTTCCACTCTCCCTCACCTGAGGCCAGGGTTACCACCAGACTGGTGGAGCTTGCGTTTGGACCCCTCAGGATCGTGGTTGGGTACACGAAACTGTATTTGGAGCCCAGGGAACCCTCAACCCACTCTATGTTTGCGCTCTCATCTGCCCATGCCCTCTTGTTGTTGAAGTTTATTACGTTCTTGCTCCAGTTCTGGATGGTGGTGAACTTTATCTTTGCGTTCCTCTTGGCGTAAAGCTCGACCATTCCGTCGTGGAATGAGAACTTCCTAAGCTGTGGGGCGCTACAACCCTCGATGAAGTGAAGATATGATCCCTCATCTGCAACTATCAGCGTGTGCTCGAACTGGCCCTCCATCTCCCTGCCAATGATGAAGAAGCCCTCCACAGGAGTGGTTATCTTAACTCCCTTAGGGACGTAAACGAAGACTCCTCCACTCCAGAGGGCACCATGTAACGCAGCGAACTTGTGATCAGATGCTGGGAAGATCTTCATGAAGTAATCCTTCATGAAGTCAGGGTACTTTCTCAATGCGTCCTCTGGTGGCATCATTATGACGCCCTTCTTGGTCAGCTCCTCCTTCACGTTGGAGTAAATGGGCTCGGACTCAAAGACTGCCACTAGCCCTCCCAGGTACTTTTTCTCCGACTCCGGTATCCCAAGGACATCATAGTACTCCCTTATCTCCTTTGGGATCTGATCCCAGCTATTGGTCTGATCAACGTCTGGTTTTACGTAAAGTTCAAGGCTCGAGACGTTAAGCGAACCCAACACATCAGGCAACCAGTTTGGAGTTGGAATCTTCTCAAAGAGCTCAAGAGACTTGAGCCTGAGCCTCAGCATCCACTCTGGCTCCTTCTTTATCTTGGAGATCTCCTCTATCGTGCTCTTGGTTAGTCCTGACTCAACTATCCTTCTATGAAACTCGCGTTGATCCAGCTTCTCATACTTCGCCTCGATGGACGCGTTAAGAATCTCGTTCATGTCCAGCGATAGTTTCTCTTCTGTCATCTTTCTTACCATCTTTAACTGTGTTAAAGATAAGCTATAAGCCTTTCTATTATATCTTCTCAACTAAATTAAGCTAAACGAAAATTAAAGTTTAAAAATTAACCGTGAGATTTAATTACTCCCTCGTATCCCTTCTCGTCAATGAGCTTTGCGAGCTCCATTCCGCCACTGGCTATGATTGTTCCCCTGTACAGAACGTGGACCTTGTCTGCATTGACGTAATCAAGGATTCTCCTGTAATGCGTGATTATCACGTAACCCGTATTGTTCTCCGCCCTGAGCTTCTTTATACCCTCTGAAATTATCTTCAGTCCATCAACGTCAACTCCAGAGTCAGGCTCATCCAAGATTGCGAATTTAGGTTTCATGAGCAACATCTGAAGGATCTCGGTCCTCTTCTTCTCACCACCACTGAAGCCGTCAAAGACTCCCCTGTTTAGAAGAGTCTCGTTGAGGCCGACAGCCTTAGCTATATTCCTAACATCGGCCACTATCTCCGACACTGACTTATTGGAGCCTGACACTCTGTTATGTTCAGCCACTAGAAGAGTGGAGAGTTTAACTCCGCTTATCTCTATGGGGTTTTGAAAAGCTAGGAATAGCCCTCTCTTGACCTTCTCGTCAGTTTCTAGGTTGGTTATGTCCTCACCATCGAGTGTGATTGAACCCCTGGTAATCTTATACTTGGGATGACCCATGAGAGCCAGTGAGAGGGTGGTTTTACCGCTTCCATTGGGACCCATCAGAGCGTGAATCTCTCCGCTCTTGACCTCAAATGTAACTCCCTTAAGAACTTCCTTACCCTCAACCTCAACGTGAAGGTTTTCAACCTTAAGTGTAGACATTGTCAATTCACCACACACCATTTATTGCATTTTAAGTTAAGTTTCTTTCTATCCAAGGCATATCCTCCAGGAACAGTGTACAGGACGAATTCTCTAGAGCGCTCTCCAGAAGTCCCACTATCTGTTTGATGTACTCTACGACCGGAGTATTGTTTAGCTGAGATAAGTTGAGCCTAGATTCTCTGACTAAGTTAAGACCGTTTAGAACCCTCTTGGTGCTGGGAAATAGAACGGTCATTATAACCTCGTCCAAGAGATCGTTGACCTTTTTCAGCGTCTCGACAAGGACCTGAGATTCCTCCTTACTAGGGCTGGATGACCTGATTGCGTCCATCAATTTATCTATCACAGTGTCCACGTTAAGGAGGGTAGTGGTATTTATCACGATAAGGGTGTTCTTGGTCATATTCTTGGCGGTCTCGTATCTGCTTCCCATGACTCTTCTCATTAACATGTAATATAGCCTGCGCAGATCCTCATGATTCCCTGAGCTCTCCCTTGGCGTTTCCCCTGATATCAGGGCTATGGTCTCGTCAACTCTCTTGGCAACAGTGTTGAGCATCCTTCTGAGAAGGGACTCTATCCCAACCTTTTCAGTGTCCAAGAGGCACTCCACCTTGATTCTGTTCTCGGATGTTTCCGTTACCTCGACTCCAACTATCTGCTTTGTTACTTGAATGAGGTCCTCAACGTCCTTGGGTTGAATGGATCTCTTGGATTCCAGGATGATTTCGTCGTATCCAAGGGTGTAGAGACATGGGATAATGCTGGGAATTGGTTGCTTCAATGAGTCAACATCAATCTTGATGGACCTGTGATTATTCTCCATCTTTATCTTCTCTGCAATCAGCTTAAGAGAGCCATCACTTGACACCTCTATCAGGATCTTGTCTCCCGGTTTAACGTTCCACCTATTGATCCACTTCTTGGGTAATGTAATGAAAAGGGAGGATGAGCCGAGCTTCTGAACCTTCCTAGTCTCTATATCCTTGGCGTTATTAAGCTCCTCCAAAATTATCCCTTAACTAGTTATCTTAAACGGCGTTTATAAACATGTTGCAACGCCTTCATAAGAGTTTGAAAAAGGGACTTTTATTATCTCTCGTAAAGTTTTGACCTTTTATATGAGCACAAATAAAGTTAGAAACCAAATTTATAGCAACACTGAAACTTTCAAATTATCATTTAGTATTCGCCTTGATAAGCCTTAGGGTTATCCTTCCCTTCACCCTGGAGACCTTGATCTCCGACCCTTCCAATTCCTTGGGAACCTTCAGGTTTAGCCTGTACTTCACTCCCCTTGAGTTGGTGCAGGAAAGCTCAAGGTTCTGCCCATTCAGCTTAACGTATATGGTCTCCTCTTTCAGGTGGGGCACATCCACTATGTAGATTAGCTCGTTCTCCCTTCTCAGTTCACTGTAAAGTGGAACCAGACAGCTCTCCCTTTCCACGGCCTCCCTTATTTCGTTGGACATTAGCTCTACCATGTTTTCCATTTCCCTCATTTCCGCCTCTATGGCCTTCTTTACCATGTCGTAAAGGTCCTTATATGCAGGCATGTCTTTCACGCGTAGGTCATTGGTTTTCCTGAGGAATAGGTGGGAAGTTCCCTCTTTGTTTGCTCCATCAAGCCCTTAATCCTAGATCTGATTTCCTCAGCCTCCTGTAAAAGGGCGCTAGTATCTATGGTGAATCCAAGGTATTTTCCTACTATTTCTAGGGCAACAGCTGAAGCTTCGGGATCTGGTATGTCCAGAAAAGACTCCACGACTATGGCGAAGTTGCCTATGTTCTTCTTTGCAGTCTCATAAAGAATTGGAGCGTATGGACCGGAAATGTAACCTTGGCCGAACTTCTGAACGTTGTCGAGTCCGCCCAGACTTGAGGCCAAATCCTTGGAATTTGCTATCCAGTAGGCAGTTGGTTTATCTATATCAAGCCTGTTGGGTATGGGCAACCCAGTTATGGAGATAACCGAGCTGATACCGTATCTGATGGCATACTCTGTTATAAACTTGGCCAGTGGATAGGCAGCGTTAACCGGAAGCGCTGTCCATGAGTGAACAACGATTATGTTGAGATCCTTTCCGTGATAGAGCCTCAGGGGAGATTTGGCAATTCCATCATCAACATGCAGTATAGGGGGAAGATACTTTCTAGAAAATACTTGGCCATATTCCTGGACCAGTCCCTTGCTGATCATGTATTCTGTAGCAATCTCTCCGACTAGACCCGCATCAGGTATACCCACAATCATGTACGAGGGTTTCCTCAAATCCGGAACATAATTTTCCTCTACTTCAAATCCTTCCTCCACATCAATCACCCTTAATCTTCTCCGCATATAATTCTGCAGAGAGAAGCTTTTTACTTTCCTCTGGATTGGTTATTTTTAACTTGAATAACCAGCCTGAGCCATAGGGATCCTTATTTATTAGCTCTGGACTGGACACTAATTCCTCATTCACATCTATCACTTCCCCAGAGAGTGGCGAGTAAATGTCTGCCGCCGCCTTTACTGATTCCACCACCGCAATCACTTCCCCAAGGGAGACCCTCTGTCCTCTTTTGGGTAAATCTACCCCCACAATATCCCTGAGTTTTTTCTGAGCGTAATCCGTTATCCCGACAACTGCCTCCGTTCCATTTAACTTAACCCACTCGTCGCTCTCGGTATAAAGTAGATCACTTCTAAGAACGTATTTACCAACCTTAATTTCGCTCAAATTAAGCGCCTCATTTTAATAATGGGAAATCTGACAATTTAACGCTATAATCCTTCCCTCTCACCTCAACCTCAGCATTTCCGCCCACTAAAAAATGCCTGGAACTCAGGTATCCCATTCCTATAACCCTAGACAGATAGGGAGAAAAGGTAGAGCTCGTTACGTAACCCACTTCCTTTCCTGCGATCTTGATCTTAGAGGAGTTCCTGGGGATAACTCTTTGATTCTTGGGTAGTTTTAAACCAATTCTCAGCTTATCCACGCCTGCTCTTAGGATCTCCAGGAGAGCACTTTTCCCTATGAAGTCCTTCTCTAGGGAGTAAACCCAGTATCGGGCTTCCACTGGATTCACATCCTCTCCAATATCCTCCCCATAGAGGACGAAACCCATTTCCTGCCTCAAACTATCCCTCGTGACTAAACCGGCCCCTTTAATCCCTCGGACTATGAGCCTTTCCAGAATTGATTGGGCCACCTCAGGTTTTGCCCAAAATTCTACTCCGTCCTCACCGGTCCATCCAGATCTACTCAAAAGGAAAACCTCATGACCCTCAAACTTGGCGTTTAACTTGAACTGTAGAGGAGAAAGGTCCGGTTTCTCCACCACTTCCCAAATCCCCCGGCCCTGAAGAGCTATCATGACCAAGTCGAAGGTTAAGTCCTGTACCTCTAAGGTGGAGTTCTTCCTGATCCAGTTTATCACCTTCTCCCTGTTTATCGCATTGGTGACCACAAGAAACTCCGATTCGGAAACCTTGTAGGTCATTACGTCGTCCACAAAACCGGCCCTGTCGTTGAGAAAGGCCGTTGGACCAATCATGTTGCCAGGTGGAGAGTCAGAGATCTTCTTTGCAATGAGATTTTCAAATTCCTGTAGTTTTCCTGTAACCCTCAATCTACCCATGTGGGATAGGTCGAAAAAGGCTGACTTGGTCCTGACAGCCATATGCTCCTCCTGATAGGAGGAGTAGGTCATGGGCATTTTCCAACCTGCAAACTCACCCAGACTTGCCCCTAACTTTTCCTCAAAGTTAATCAAGGGAGTCCAAAACATTCATAACCGCCTTCTATTGTTTGATATTTGCTGATGGAGTTTAAATGGACAACCATCCCTGGCTTCCAAATATATCTAGGATTCAGGACATGTTAAGGGAAATTGGCGTAGAGGAAATTGACGAGCTTTTTCAGGACGTTCCAGAGGATCTAATATTGAGACGAGAACTGAAGGTGGGTTACGACTCTCCTTTATCCGAGGAGGAAATAAGATGGAGATTAGGCCAAGTGGCTGAGAGGAACTTAAAGTTAAAATATCCCCCTTTTCTTGGCGCTGGGGCATATCCCCATTCAATTCCTTCCGTGATTAAGTTCATTCTGTCCAGGTCGGAGTTCTACACTGCGTATACGCCTTATCAACCTGAGGTAAATCAGGGTCTCCTGCAGGCCCTGTTCGAGTATCAGAGCCTCATGGCTGAACTTCTGGAGATGGATGTGGTTAACTCGTCCCACTACGACTGGGGAGGTAGCCTGGCCGAGGCAGTTCTCATGGCGCACAGGATCAACGGGAGAAGAAAGGTAGTGGTTCCAGAATCCATTAACCCGCTACACGAACAGGTGCTCAGAACCTGGATATCTGGTAAGGAACTGGAAGTGGTCAAGGTTCCCACAGGAAAGGACGGCAAAGTGGATCTTGATTTCCTATCCTCCCTCAATCCGGACGAGATCTCCTCCGTGTACGTTCAACAGCCCAACTTCTTTGGGGTAGTGGAGACTGAACTGGAATACGTGACTGAGTGGGCGAGGAAGAATAACGTGGTGAGTATTGTAGGGGTGAGCCCGCTCTCCCTGGGACTGATAAAGAGTCCGGGTGAACTTGGGTTTGACATAGCAGTTGGGGATGGCCAGGAATTGGGGATACCGCTCAACTTTGGAGGTCCATACAGCGGTATCCTCGCTACTAGGATGGACATGAAATTGGTGAGGCAGATGCCTGGAAGAATCGTGGGCATGACGCAGGACGTTAACGGGAAAAGAGGGTTTACCCTGATTCTTCAGACGAGGGAACAGTTTGCGAGAAGGGAGAAGGCAACATCAAACATCACAACTAACGAGGCTCTCATGGCCCTAGCCAACGCTGTTTACCTATCCCTCCTTGGAAGAAACGGTATCAAGGAGTTAGCTATCGAGATTTACAAGAGATCCCATTACGCTTTGAAGAGGATGGAGGATGAGGAGCTTGGCACTAGGAAGTGGGAATCTGACTTCTTTGAGGAGTTCACCTTTGTGTTCAGATCCGATTACGATAGAATTCACTCGGAGTTGCTCAAGAGGGGCATTCATGGCGGGCTGAAACTGGGTCCTAGGGAGGCACTGTTTTGTGTAACTGAAGTCCACACCAAGAGGGCAATAGATGACCTAGTTAACGCCATAAAAGAGGTGGTCTGAATGTGGAGGCAAGCATATTGGGATGAACCTCTCATCACTGAATACAAGGGAAAGGGAAGGCAAGGATTTCTTGTGCCCAAGGAGAATATTGAGGCAGAGATCAAGTTACCTGAGAAGATCAGGAGAGGAAGGGAACCTGAGCTGCCAGAGGTCTCAGAACTCGAGGTTGTTAGGCACTTCATTAGGCTCTCCCAGATGAGCTTTGGCGTTGATACGGGAATGATGCCATTGGGATCGTGCACCATGAAGTACAATCCCAAGATAGAGGAGGAGACAGGAGTGTTTGAGAGAACCCATCCACTGCAGGATCAAGATACTGTTCAGGGGAACTTGGAGGTAATGTACGAAATGCAGAGGTGGCTGGCTGAGGCCACGGGGATGGACGAATGCAGTCTACAGGTTCCTGCAGGATCCGCAGGCGAGCTGGCTGGAGTCCTGATGATCAGGAAATATCATAGAGAGCAGAACAGGAGGAGGGGGGAAATGCTGGTTGCCGACTCGGCTCACGGAACAAATCCCGCTAGCGCGGCCATGGCTGGCTTCTCGGTAATCTACATTAAGTCCAACCAGGAGGGACTGGTTGACCTTGACGTGCTCAAGGGAACTATATCAGAGAACGTTGCAGGGTTCATGCTGACCAATCCCAACACCTTGGGACTCTTTGAGGAGAACATTAAGGAGATAGCCGATCTAGTTCACTCCGTGGACGGAGTACTCTACTACGATGGAGCCAATCTGAACGGAATACTGGGAATAGTGAGGCCCGGAGACATGGGATTTGACATAGTTCATCTCAACCTTCACAAGACCTTCGGGGTCCCCCACGGGGGTGGGGGTCCAGGGGCTGGAGCCGTCTGCGCCAAAGGTAAAATGGTTGAATACCTCCCTTACCCCGTGGTGGTCAAGGGAGATAGATACTCTCTGGTCAAGCCCGAGAGGTCCATAGGAAAGATTTCTGTCTTCAACGGTAACTTCGGTAACCTAATGAGATCCTATGCCTACATTCTTGGCCTTGGTGGTAAAGGAGTATCCATGATTGGGAAAATGAGTACCTTGGCCACAAACTATCTAATAGCTAAACTGAGGGGGGTTAAGGGACTGGAATTAATGGCTCCTCACAGGTTCAGAAAGCACGAGGTCGTGTTCAGTGCTAAGAAACTGGCTGAAGAGACAGGGGTAACTGCATTCGATGTGGCTAAGGCACTACTTGACAGGGGTTTCTACGCGCCCACCATATACTTCCCGCCCAACGTAGAGGAGGCTCTCATGATAGAACCGACGGAAACGGAGCCCGTAGAGGTCTTAGACCAGTTCGCTGAGGCGATCAAGGAGATTGTGGAAAAAGCCTACATCAATCCTTCAGCCATAACCTCCACTCCCCAGAACACTGCGGTGGGTAGACTGGATCAGGTGAAGGCGAACCATCCCAGCACAGTAACTCCAACATACAGAGTTCTCAGGTCTAGGTTACCTAACCAGGGAAGAAAGTAGGATAGATAGGTAACCTAGATAAGGGATGGAAATAACATATCCATCTATTTGAGTCACTTTTCCTATCACGTCACTGGAGGGAACACCAGGGGCCGGCTCTAACCCTATCTGATTATCGGGTTGAGGATTGGATATCTTATCCACCCCCTGGGTTACGTAGTATGTTCCGTCAACCCTTATGACCCTGTGGATCACGTAGGTGTGAAGCTGTGGCGACCTATATATTATGATTGAGTGATAAGTTACGTGAGTTGGAGGCTGATAGAAGGTCAGGGCCCCGTTCTGAAAAATCGGATACATTGATACTCCTTCCACGCTAGCAGAACTCACTATGTTAGAATAAAACACGATATAAACCAACGCAATAAGAATGATGATCGCTATATCACTCTTCTTCATCCAGATCGCCTAAATCCAGCTCTATTACCTCCCCTTCATCGGTTCTCTGCTCCTTCTTCTCTCCTCCAAACTTCTTCACGCCCTTCTTTCCCTCCACTTCTACCTCTGATCCACCTGCCCTTATCTTGGAGACCACTGCTCTCCATCTGTGACCGCAATTGGGACATTCATATGAACCCATTACGGTAATGGTTATTCTACCGTACGCGTCAGGAAGAGGAGATACCAAGTTCCACGTCTTTATGGGCTTCTCTGCCTTAGTCCCGCAGTTGGGACAAACGTCCGGTTCACTTTGTTTCTTCTTGGGCATATGGAGTTATATGTAAGGTAACAGTTTAAAAAATAGTATCGTTATAATGGAGGCAGTAAGGAAAAGTAATCCATTATAAATATATTTGTAACTTCTTCGTATCACTAGAACGTATCCTATGATATTTAATACGAGAATGATAGGAAGAATGTATAGATAGGACACGAGGTAGGGATAGGAGGCCAGAAAGGGTGCCGTGATCCAAGTTATTGTGAACGCCGTTTGATTGCTCATTTTATCCTTCAATAAATGGTAATATACGGGCGACATCACACCGTAAAACAGGAAGAGGGCTATCGGCACCATTAACATTTTAGCCTGTGTATGATGAGTAGCAATGAATTAAAATGATGAACGGTTTCTCAATAGCTAAGGTCCAGGGTTACGAGATCATTGATTCTAGGGGAAATTTAACTGTTAGGGCCAAGGTCACTTTGGAGTCTGGAATTAGAGCAACAGGTGATGCACCCTCAGGGGCTTCCAAAGGTACCAGGGAAGCTATAGAGCTCAGGGACAAGGATGGTTCGGTCAAAGGAGCTGTGGACTCCATAAACTATTACATTTCACCTGCACTCACGGGACTGGACGTGAGAGAACAGGGAAGAATAGATAAGCTGATGATAGAGTTGGACGGAACGGAGAACAAGTCCAGGTTAGGAGCTAACGCCACTATAGCTACATCCATTGCTGTAGCCAAGACCGCGTCCCTTTCCATGGGATTGGAGCCCTTTATGTACATTGGTGGGGCTAGAACACATACGCTACCGGTACCACTGCTGAACATCTTGAATGGGGGACTACACGCTGGTAACATGTTAAAGATCCAAGAGTTCATGATAATTCCAGCTAAGTTTGATACCTTCAAAGAGGCCTTGGTTGCCTCCACAAAGATCTATAAAACACTGAAATCCCTGGTCACAGAAAGGTACGGAAAGATATACACTGCCTTAGGAGATGAGGGAGGGATCTCCCCACCTCTCAGTGTGACTGAGGACGCGCTAAAGCTCGTATATGAGGCAATTAAGAGGTCAGGAATGGAGGGTAGAGTCTTCATGGGAATGGATGCTGCTGCATCGGACTTTTACAACCCTGAGAAGGGAGTGTATGAAATAGACAATACAGCTAAGTCCCCAGATGAAATGATAGATTTCTATGCGGACATAGCAAGTCGTTACCCTTTACTGTATCTGGAAGATCCATTTGAGGAGAACGATTTCGGTAGATATTCCGAGTTACAAAATAGGATCAAGAATGTCATTATTACTGGAGATGATATCTTCACTACAAACGTGAAATACCTGAGGAAAGGAATTGAGATGAAATCCGCAAAAGGAGTTATCGTCAAGGCAAACCAGATCGGAACGCTAACTGAGACCATCGAATTCTTCGATTTAGCAAGGGACAACTCCATAAAGACCGTGGTCAGTCACAGGAGCGGTGAAACTGAAGATAGCTTCATTGCCGATCTGGCTGTGGGACTGAATAGCGACTTCATTAAAACAGGAGCCCCCTCAAGAGGGGAAAGAACTTCAAAATATAACAGATTACTTGAAATTGAAAACGAATTTGGATTTGAATATCTAGGCAGGAGACTCTAGTTTACGGCAGCAATATCCCTACCACTACCAGACCAACGGCCAACAGCAGTAGGAAGAGAATGAATTGTTTAGTGGTTAAGTTGGGTACAGCTTTAACTGCCTTGAAGAGACCGTAAACCATTCCCCCTATGGCCACCAGGAACAGCACTATGAGCCCCATTGCTATCAGTGTTATTGATAAAGGCTCAGTGTTGAAGCTTAATGGATGGAACAACTGATTTGTTACGTTTACAAGCGTCTGTAACGTCATGATCAAACCTTATATTGGACATGGAAAGTTTATTTAAATTGTCCCCCGGAATTACCTTTACCAGTGATGAAGGTTAAAAGCGCGTATTAGATGAAGAACAACCTACTCTGAGGGGCACTAAGCCTTTTAAGCCATTCTTGGAGTAACCTCTATTTTTGAGGAGTAATACCTATGGCTATATCGTATGATAATTTAATGAAATTCATAGGTCAAAAGGTGAAGGACGTTTACGGGAGAGAGGTAGGCTACATTGTCCATGTCTATACAGAAGTGGACGGAACGGTGACCGGGATAGAGGTCGCATACGGGAACACTTTCTCCACGTTAGATCCGTCCAGGATATCACTGGTTAATGATGTATTGGCTATCCTTCCCGATTGGAAGGCCGACTCTATGAAATCTATAATGCAAATGGAGAAAATAAGGAAGAGGCAGAGGGCACTAGAGGAGTTATACGCAAAGCAGGAAATTCCAAAATCTTCCTATGATGATATGAAAAGGAAACTTGATTCCGAAATGGTGAAAATAAGGGAGGATTATGCCAAAATTAAAAGCAAGCTAAAGAGCAGACTCAATGAGGTGGAGGATCAGATCACTCATATAGACAGGGCAATGATCGCAGTAAAAATGAGTTATATAGCAGCTGAACTGACTGAGAGTGCCTACAAGGGCTCCATAGAGATACTGAGGCAGGCCAAGGAGAGTTACATTGTAGAGAAGGATGACATAAGAAAGACCATGGAGAAACTGGACCTGAGTGATAGAGATAGTGGGTTAGATATAAAAGGAGCAGGGTCCCTCACCAATGGAACCGAGTCATCAACAAAGCCCGATCTTAGCAGGACGGAATTACCTACACCAATACCTGTTAAAGTCTTAAGCACACAGTGACCAACCTATTTCTTTAGGATGAAGTTAAGCTTACTTTTCAACATTACAAGGAAGAAAGATGAACAGATGTTGTTATCTTCCAAATTAACTGAAATTTCTATTAAATTGAGAGATCAGCAGGACAAGCTTGACGAAACCATGAGGAAGCTGGAGGATAGGGACAAGGACCTCTTCGACAAGGTGGTGAGGTCCCAGGAGAACGGGGAGATGACCAGGGCTACCATTTACGCTCAGGAAATTTCGGAAATAAGGAAAATCATGAAAATAGTTTACACCGCGAGGCTGGCCATAGAGAAGGTTAGGATTAGATTAGAAACCATTCACGATATCCAGGGGGTGTCTTCCATGATTGGTCCCGTAGGAAGGACTTTGGAGAGCTTGAAGGAGCAAGTAAGAGGAGTGGCTCCAGAAGTGGCCATAGCTTTGGATTCGATTATAAGTAGCGTGAATAGCATTGCCGTTGAAACGGGAATGACGGTAAGCGATAGATCTCTTGTCCCTACGGTAGACGATGAGGCAAGGAGGATACTTGATGAGGCCAGAAAGACAGCTGAAACTAAGATCAGTGAGAGGATGCCCAAGCTCGATTTACCTCATCCTCCCAAGGAGAGTGTAACTCCCATGGAGCCTAGTATGATAGGGCTTCCGTATCCTCCATCCGAACCCAAGGTGGTTAGAAGAAAGATAGGAGAGGAGGAACTTCTGACCCTTATAAGGAACAGTGGGGGTATACTTGATGTGTCCCTGGTGGCTGCGGAGTATGGGGTGGACAAGAATGAAGTCCTTGGGATACTGAACAACCTAGCTAAGAAGGGTCTAATAGCACTGGAGGCCTGACTCAGATGAGTGCCCAGGTGATGCTGGAAGAAATGGCAAGGAAGTATGCCATAGCCGCGGTTAGGGCTGACAAGGAGGGGAGAAGGGAGGATGCCATCAACAATTACAAGAAGGCGATTGAGGTGCTTACACAGATCGTTACCCTCTACCCTGATATGGTTGCCAGGAACGCCTATGAGCAGATGATCAACGAGTACAAGAAGAGGCTGGATACGCTAAACCAAATGGTTCCGGAGGGAGGAGAAGAGACTGAAAAAAGTGAAGAAGAGATAGTCATGAAGGAAAAACCCAAGGTGACCCTGAACGAAATTGTTGGACTAGAGGACGTGAAAGAAGCTCTTAAGGAGGCAGTAGTTTATCCTAGCAAGAGACCAGACCTCTTCCCGTTGGGCTGGCCTAGGGGGATCTTATTGTATGGTCCTCCAGGATGTGGAAAAACCATGATAGCGGCCGCAGTAGCAAATGAACTTGACTCGGAGTTCATTCATGTGGATGCGGCCTCAATCATGTCAAAGTGGCTTGGAGAGGCGGAGAAGAACGTAGCCAAGATATTCAAGACTGCCAGGGAGCTCTCTAAAAAGGAGAACAAACCTGCCATCATCTTCATAGATGAGCTGGATGCGTTGCTTGCCTCCTACACATCAGAGGTGGGTGGAGAGGCCAGGGTTAGGAACCAATTCCTCAAGGAGATGGACGGATTAGCCGACAAAAACGAGATTTCCAGAGTGTATGTCATAGGGGCGACCAATAAGCCGTGGAGATTGGATGAACCGTTCCTGAGAAGATTCCAGAAGAGGATATATATCACCCTTCCAGACAAGGCCCACAGGTTAGAGTTATTGAAGCATTACTCTTCCAAGGTGAAGCTGGATCCAAACGTGAACCTTGAGGAACTTGCTGAATTGACTGATGGATATACGGCCAGTGATATTAGAGACATAGTTCAATCGGCTCACATGAGAGTGGTGAAGGAAATGTTTGAAAAGAACCTGCAGGAGCCCAGAGCGATAAACATGGATGATTTCAGGGAAGTGCTTAAGGTCAGGAAGCCGAGCGTTAACCAGGATATGTTAAAGGCATACGCAGCGTGGCACGAAAAGTTCAAGGCTTTATAGCCTTTTTAAATTTTTTAGAGTTCTCAGAGGTTTTAACGATTTCTTAACTTGGTTCGTGATGCCTAATCCAATATACTCAGATACCCCAGGTTTGTCTTCACCGATCATTTGGCATGACTCACATCATCGCCAGATTAAGGCTTCTTTGAGCTAAGCTTCATTACAGATATAAGCTCAACTTTTCCGTTGGGAAACCTCCTCCTTACACTAATGGGTAAGAGGTTGGATCTAAACTCTTCCTCAGCTATCCTAAGTGAGCTGGCTCCTTCAAGTCCAGCTGAGGAAACATCAATAAGGGGAGAAGCACCCATGGCCAGCTGGAGTGCCCTGGCACTAATTATTCGTGCCCTCTCGTAGGAAGTAAGCCTGTCTCTCCAGCTCCCCACATAAACCTGCGTCAAAGGGTTAATCCCTGGAGCTTCGTCTTGACTCATACGAGACACCTGTTTTAAATAAATAAAAAATTAGTTATCCCAGTCCATTTCTTGAGCTATAGAATCTGGAAGTTTGCAGTCTGCAGAGGGGACATCGTTCAAATCTACCTTAAGTATATCCGACAGTGCGTATCTCAATCTGAGTACGGCCCTATCATCTATCATTCCCAGAGTTCCTATTCTCACTATCTTATCCTTGAGCTCGCCAATTCCCCCTGAGATCTCTATTCCTCTCTTCGAAAGTTCCTCTATCATGGATTTAGGTGAAACTGGAGGAGCCCCAGCTACCACTGTATTGGAAAAATTACTCTCATTTCCGAGTAAAGAGAAACCTGCCTTGGCAGTTATACTTCGCACGAACCTGGCACATGCTTCATGCCTCTTCCATCTCCTCTCAACGCCTTCCTGGTGAAGAAGTTCTGTGGCTCTCAGTGTAGAAAAGAATACACCCACTGCAGGAGTGAAAGGAGTTTCCCTTCTATCCTGGAATTTAAGGTGAAGCTTGAGGTTGAGGTAGTTTGGCGCATCGTCCTGAAGGTTGCGGATTCCTTCCTCCGATAGCCCGACCAGGCCCATGCCTGGGACAGAGGCTAGCGCCTTCTGGCTACCTGTTGCTACTGCGTCTATGTTCCACTCGTTTACCCTTATTTCGTAGGCACCGAAACCTGAAACGGAGTCCACCAGAACCTTCAGTCCCATATCCTTAGCCAATTTCACAACCCTCCTCAAATTCCTGAATGCTATACCAGTACTGGTCTCGTTATGAACGAATGCTAGGGCCGTAGCGTCCTTGTTGGTATCGAGTATCTCCTTTATCTCCTCCTCCGAAAATATCTCCCCAAAGGGTTTCCTATACACCACTGGAGAGGTACCCCTTCTTACTACTGAGTCCAGCAATCTCTCGCTGAACTCCCCGTAAGTCAACACGATGACCTTTTCCCCCTTCTTCAGAAGGGAGAACACCATGGACTCCACAGCAAGAGTACCAGATCCAGTGAGCAGGGCAACTCTAGAGGAGAAAAACGCACCCTTTAAAAGGTGCTCAAGTTGAGCAACCACTCCTCTGAACTTCTCGGATCTATGATTAACCACGACTGTGGAATTCTGGGCCACACTTCTTGGAACGTTTACTGGACCAGGAATGAGCATCAAAGTTTAACACCGAGCTCCTGTAAAGCCCTCAACAGGTTTTCCGTGGTCATGACAGCAACCCTGTACTGTGCCTCCTTGGTCTGTGCCCCTATATGTGTGGTGACTGTGACCCTTTCGTGCCGGAGCAGTTCTAGCTCCCACTCCTCCTTTGGTGGTTCGTGCCAGAACACATCTGTGGCGTAGGACATAACCTTTCCCTCCTTTATGTAATGGAGGAGGGCCTTTCCGTCAACAGCCACTGCTCTGCTTGTGTTGACTATGATGACTCCCTTCTTCATCATTTCAAACTCTCTGGAGGTCAGTATTGGTTTGGCATCCTTCCCTACAGTCACGTGAATACTAATCACGTCGGACTGGGTAACCAGTTCATCCAAGGAAACCGCTCTAGATCCGATCTCCGCAGCCCTATTGGAGACATCGATTACATCGTACGCCAAGACGTTCATGCCCATGGCCTTTGCAATAACCCCAACCTTATACCCTATTCTTCCGAATCCTATTATTCCAATTGTCTTTCCACTCAATTCGACTCCTTCAGTTTTCTTGTATATACCAGACTTAGCCAAGGTCATGGAGGTAAACATGTTGCGAGCTCCGGCTAACATTAGACCTATCGTCAACTCCGCAGCGGAATCGGTAGAAGCACCTGGCGCATATACGACCCTGATCTTTCTCCTCTCGGCTTCCTCCGTATCTATGTTGTCCACACCTATTCCTGCCCTAGCTATAACCCTCAACCTTTTCCCTCTCTCTATGACCTCCTTGTCAACCTTGGTTCTGCTCCTGACCACCAGTACGTCATAGTTCTCCACCACCTTCAGTAACTCCTCCCTATCTATATCGGGCTGATAGTTTACCCTGAGACCCTTGGTTTTCAGTGTCCTTATCATGTACTCGTCAATTGGATCGGTTATTAGTATGGTTAGATTTTCTTTAGCTAGAGAACCATCCATAAAGTTGCCTGCCATGCTTGTTCACCTTCAAGAGAATTATTTAACAGGATGAGAGTGATGATGAAATAGATGAAAGGGAAATAGAGAAATAGAAATATTTAGAAACATAATATTGATTAAAATAGTGTTGGTCACGCGTAGTAACCAGTTGGCCATTCATGTTTAGTCACTTTAATCGATATTCACTAGTTTATATACTTTTTTCTAACTAGAGTAAATGAGGATACCTATTTGGCTATCTTGCCCGTTTTGAGATACCAGATGTAAAGGTCCAGCACTCCCACTGGAAGGTCCAGGGCTGATGCTATACCCCTGAGTACAGACTCCAGTTCTAGGTACCTCTTCCTTGAGGAGATTTTCCGGTCTTCCAGGTAATCGGAGAAAAAGCGTAATATATGTCTGTCAATTATTGCCAAGTCCAGATATCCCATGTTCCTGAGAAAGTGACTGGCCTCCTTCATCCCAAGACCCTGGACTTCCAGTAACATCTCCCTAGCCTCAATCTGATCCCTATCGGCTATCCGCCCAATCTCCTTAAGCTTGCCGTAATGCGATCTGCTCCTTACGATGTATTTTGCCTTAAGATTTGGAAACCTGTAGCCCGTTTCCTTGAGAACCTTGGATATCTCCTCAGCTGATCCGTAAAGGATGAGATCTCCCAAGGACTGAAGGGCTGTGAAGGCCCCGATGAAGCTTGAGTTAGCCGTGAGTATGCAGAGAACCAGTTCCCTGAACCAGACCTTCTCGCTCGCCCTATTATTTAACCTAAACTCCTCTACTCTTTCTAGAACCCTTGCTCTTAACCTTGCGTCTCTTACGACTTTTCTTAACACGTCTTTTCCTCTTTTTCTCTGGGGTTTTAGATTCTCTTGGAATCTCGGGTTTCGTGTCCTGTATGGAGGAGAGGGAGATTATTCTGCTACCCTGTTCCGTCTCCACTATAACGAAGGGAAGGGATGGAGAGAAATTGATGTTTATGCCAACATATCCGTAGGGCTCTAGGACTTCTTTGTACTCAACTTTCACTCCCTCATTGGCAAATTCGCGTGGAACGCCAACACGTTTCACGTTTACTATCTCGCTAAAGGGGTAGGTCACATTAAGGCCCAGGTTAAGGGATACTGTACCCTTAGCCCTCACTAAGACGACTTTTCCCTGCACACTTATCTGCTCCATCTCCTCAACTGAATTCACCGATCTCTTCTCCTCTCTCTCATACTTTACCCCCACAAGTGATACGTCAGGAAAGACGGGCACAGTTACTGGATCATAATAGATTATGGTAGCATCCAAATTGACCCATCATATTAACGGTTAATGTATGTAATTAAACTTCTCCTGTAGCCAACTGGTAAGACCCTGAGAAGACACTATTATAGTAAAATCGATTATGTTAATTATGAGGATTTTAATCCGGATATTGAGCAATTACATGATGGGCGATGGGCCGCGGAGTGGAAAGGCATTAGCTCAAAGGAGCTTAGGGGGCTAGCCTTGAGTTCATGGATCTTGTGCAAAACATCGTCTACGTGCCTACCCGGAAACTTTTATAACAGGAGAGACTTTATACTTCTACGATAAAAATGAGCTTGAGGTTGAAGGGAACTAACGCTTATGGTCATCTTGGCTGGTTTGAGGTTTACTGTTCCATATGTGACAGAACTTTAAGGCTGGGCATAGACGTGGTATACAAATGTCCCAAATGTGAGAAAAAGTACAAAGCATACTTCTGTGAGGCCGATAAGAGAGGTTTGAAGGGCAGGTGCCCATACTGCAACACTGAATTGGTACCCGCAGTATGATAGAGAATTTTTACGTGAATCACTTCAAGGTTTCGTTTATCAAGGACGGGGATAAGAGGTTAGTTTTTCTAGACCTTTCCATACCGTGCAAAAAGAAACTCAAGGAACTTGAATATCTTGACGCTACCATAGAAACCAAGTTCGGGGTCATTAGAAAGATAGTGCTCTGTCCCGTGAACGGAGTGGCAGTCATATGCAATGTCGTGGTGGAATTGAACTCCTCGAACCCTTCCGCGGAGGAGATTCACAGGGAAGTGGAGTCCGAGTTAATGAGGGTTGGGTGCACTCCATAATCCTTCAGTTTGAGGTTAATCTTCTCTGAAAAATTCACTATGTCCTGCGAATCCTTGGATTTTATTCTGAACGCCAGATACATAGGTCTCATTTCCTGTTCAGCGAGGTACACGGTGATTAGGGACGAAGAGGAAGGAGAGCAGAGGAAGGATGCTCCAATTCTCACGGGAACACATATACCCTCAAGCACTTTAACCATGTCCTTGAAGATGTCCCTTATACGTTGAGGATCCGTCTGAACGCCTAAAAGAACCTCAAACAAGAAATTCCCCTCATTTTAGGTTGGTTCTCTTGATGGGGATTTTGAGCGTGTCCATTACTGCCTTGACATAGGGGTAAAGGTTGGCGTCGCCTGATATTCTCTTCAGTTTTAACTTTCGGTAATTCATCTCCAGGGACACAGCTCCGTCCTTAATTACCACCAGCTTCCCCCTTACCCTTCCCCTGAGGTTCCTGACAAACCTTGCGTAAATGAATATTCCCTTTTCCTTCAGGTTTATCAGAACGGCCTCTCCGTCTTTGTAGAGCGGAGGTATCTTTGTGCCCTTGGGATTGAGTTGTTTCGGTTCGTTATCCCATTTAAATAGCAGGGACCTCACCGCGTGCTTTCCAGACTTGCTCTTAGATTGCTCAAGTACTAATTCCACCACTTTTAATCAGCTCCATAGACTCCTTGATTCCCTGAAAGTCAAGTTTATCCTCAAGGAACGCATCTATTAAGATTTCACTCCTGAGGAAATGCCTTAACATTATCCTCCTCATGGAGATGTTGGACTTCCTATACCAGTTGAGTAGCAAGGATTGGATGGATATTCTCGACTCTATGGTGGAGAGCCCCTTTTCCAATTCCTGCTCCAGAGGCTTTCCCCTATTCAGGGCACTAAAGGCTATCTCAGCTGAAATAGCCGAGGGTCTTATTCCCTCCCCGCTCAGGGGAAAGACCAGTCCCCTGGCCTCCCCTATTCTACCTTCTTTCTTGACGACCTTGCCTATGGATATTGGGGCGCCCCTGATGTCAATGATCTCATACTTTGTGAACCTTTCCCTCAGATATTCCAAGAGAAGCCTCCTTGAGTTCCTTTCCTCAAGGAACCCGGCACCCACGTTAAGTAAACCTTCCCCCGCTGGAAATATCCAGTAGAATCCGGTTAGTCTAGTGTTAAACTCGAGGATGGCCTCTGGGTTAAAATCCTCAACCTTCATTATTACCCTTGTGGTATATACCACTTCCCTATCCATGGGATAGGGACCTCTGGAATCGATCACCGCATCGTAGTTGTCAAGCTTAGGCTTTTCGTTCCCCACAACCTGCCTCAGCTTCGCTCTCATGGAGTTTATCCATTCGCTCTTGTTTATGGTAAGCCATTTGGGACTCCTGTAACTCACGTCATAGATCCTCTCCCCGTCCAGATAAAATGCGAAGTCCCTTATCTCATACTCAACCTTCCAGGGAAAGGGAGGTTTGTAGACATTGGGAACTATGTCACCACAGGGCTTGAAGTACCTCTCCTTGATATCGAATAGGGTAACATCGTGTCCAGCATCATGAAGTAGTGAACCCAGGAGAGATCCACCCACCCCTCCACCTATGATGGCAACCCTTAACATCAGCTATACATTGTCGAAAAGTATAAAAGATTCTTTGTAAGCACGTTTTTATATTCTAGTTAGCGGTGATCTGTTATTGTTGTCCCAGGATGAGATTTTAAAGAGAATGGAGGAATGGCCCAAACATTATAGTCCCAAGGATATTGAACCCAAATGGCAGAAACTTTGGTTAACCCAGGAATACTGGGAAAAGATATTCAAGTTTGATGAGAACTCCGAGAAGCCTGTTTTCTTCATTGATACCCCTCCCCCGTTCACAAGCGGAGAGCTACACATGGGCCATGCCTACTGGGTTACCATAGCCGACGCAATGGCCAGATTCAAGAAACTTCAAGGTTATAACGTCCTCTTCCCCCAGGGATGGGATACCCAAGGCCTGCCAACGGAGCTCAAGGTCCAGTACAAGCTTGGGATACCCAAGGAGAACCGGGAGCTGTTCCTGAAGAAGTGCGTGGAATGGACGGAGGACATGATAGGGAAAATGAAATCTGCCATGATAAGGCTGGGATATAGGCCCAACTGGGAGCAGTTTGAGTATAGGACATACCACCCAAACTACAGGAGAGTTATACAGAGAAGTCTAATTGAGATGCATCAGAAGGGAATGATAAGGATGAAACAGGGGCCTGTGTACTGGTGCCCCAAATGCGAGACTGCAGTGGCGCAGAGTGAAGTGGGATATCTCGAGAAACAGGGTATTCTAGTCTACATTGGATTTCCCCTGAAGGAAGGTGGGGAGATAGTCATTGCCACAACACGTCCTGAACTTCTAGGAGCTACCCAGGCTGTTGCCGTAAATCCCCAGGATGAGCGTTACAAGAACCTCGTGGGAAAGAAGGCAATACTTCCGCTCTTTGAGAAGGAAGTTCAGATAATAGCTGATCCGGATGTGGAGAAGGACTTTGGAACAGGAGCTGTGATGATAAGTACATACGGCGATCCCCAGGACATAAGATGGCAACTCAAGTATAACCTTCCGGTCACGGAGCTCGTGGACGAGAGGGGGAAAATAAAGGGGACGGGCTTTCTGGATGGATTGAAGGTGGAGGAGGCTAAGAAGAGGATAGTGGAATTATTGAAGGAGAAGGGATATGTTAGAAAGATTGAGACCATAAAGCATAACGTCCTATCCCATACCGAGAGAAGTGATTGCCTCTCACCAATAGAGTTCTTGGTGAAGGAGCAGGTATACATTGATGTTGTCCCCTATAAGGGGAGACTGCTCGAGGAGTACAAGAAAATGAACTTCAAGCCACAGAGAATGGCAGGTAAACTTGAGGAATGGATAAATAACATTGAGTGGGACTGGAACATAAGCAGGCAGAGACTTTACGGGACCCCCTTACCCTTCTGGTACTGCGATAATCTACATCTGGTTCCAGCTGATATCTCCTCGTTGCCTGTGGATCCCACCAAGAGCAATCCACCCGTGGATAAGTGTCCACATTGTGGACTTCCACTGAAACCATTGACACATGTAGCTGACGTCTGGGTAGACTCCAGCGTGACTGTGCTTTATCTGTCTGGGTTTTATGAGAACAAACTCAGGTTCAACAAGACCTTCCCAGCGGATGTGAGACTGCAGGGTACTGACATCATTAGAACCTGGCTATTCTACACTTTCTTTAGAACTCTAATGCTTGCTGGGAATGTGCCCTTCAAGAGAGTGGTAATACACGGTCAAGTTCTGGGCCCAGATGGAACTAGGATGAGTAAGAGTAAAGGTAATAACGTCTCTCCAATGGACAGGATAGAGGAGTTTGGTGCTGATGCAATAAGGATGACCCTGCTTGACGCCTCCATAGGCGACGATTTCCCCTTCAAGTGGGACACGGTCAAGGGAAAGAAGTTACTTCTTCAGAAGTTGTGGAACGCTAGCAGGCTAGCCTACCCATTCATACACGGCAGGAAACTGGATAGACCAACCACGTTACACCCCATTGACCAGTGGATACTGGCTAGGCACAAGGAGTTTGTGGAGAAGACCATTCAAGCCTACGAAAATCAGGACTTCTTCGTGATACTTTCCATGCTTTACGAATACTTCTGGGAAACCATAGCTGATGAGTATCTTGAACTAATCAAGCATAGGCTATTTAATGATGATAAGTCTGCCATATACACTCTGGGAAGGATACTTAAGGATATAATTATCCTGTTGCATCCTATTGCCCCGCATATAACGGAGGAAATTTACTCCCTCATTTTCGGCGAGAAACAGAGCGTCCTACTCGAGAGCTTACCTTCAACCGACGACATCAAGGTAGCAGAGGACGTGGTGAGGATGGGAGACTCTGTCAAGAAGTTCAACTCACTGGTGAGGACCAATAAGGTGAAGATGAGGATGTCCATGAACTCGCAGATAAAGGTGGAGGTACAGGGGCCGAAACAGTTCTTAGAGGACCTAATGAGAGTGGAAGATGATCTCAAGAAAACGCTCAAAATAACTGAGATAACCTATAGGGAGGCGGAGCAACCGGACGTGAAGATATCTCCCGCGTGATTCAGACCATGGGAGTTTTGATCATCGATCACCCGTAACTTTTTCATCAACCTGTGAGTTTCTCCAGTGCCAATTTCATCCTTGATACTCCCTCTTTAATTTTCTCCTCATCTAGGGCAAAGCTCAGTCTCAGGAAGTTTCTTCCAACCTTTTCAGGGAACACCTCGCCTGGAATGGTGACTACTCCGCCCTCCTCAATGATTTTCACCGCCAGAGCCTTTGAGTCCATTCCAGTTCTCTTCAGGATCTCACTAACGTCTGGAAACATGTAGAACGCTCCAGAGCTCCTGTAAACCTTGATTCCCTTGAGGGTCTTAAGCTCTGAGAACATTACGTCCCTTCTCCTCCTGAACAGGTCTATCATATGCTTTACTTCGTCAAAGGTATCGAAGGACGCAAGGGCACCCCTTTGCGCGAAACTTGTGGGACATGTGTATATGTTGGACGCCAGTATACCCACCTTATTTATGACCTCCTTTCGTGCCACAATATACCCCAGTCTCCAACCTGTCATACTAAAGGTCTTGCTGAACCCGTTTATGTAAATCACATTGTCTCTCCAAGATTCCTGCAACACGCTTCTGAATCCACCGTCATAGACGAAATAGTCATAAATCTCGTCTGAGAGAAGGATTAACCTCTTCTCCCTGGCTATATCAACTAGGTCCTTCGCAAGTTTATCGTTAAAGTTCATTCCAGTGGGATTGTGGGGGTTATTATAAACTATCATCTTGGTTCTTGGAGTGATCTTGGAAACTAGCTCGTTCATATCCACGCTGAAACCTGTGTTCTCGTTGAAGTGAAGGGGTACGTAAACCGGTTTCCCTCCAAGAAGATTTACTACTTCTCCATATGAGTAGAAGGATGGATCAAACATGATCACCTCGTCACCAGGATTGACATACATCAGAAATGCAAGGAACAGAGCAGTCTTTGCCCCAGGGGTAACAGCTACCTCCTCCTTCCTGATCTGATCCCCGTATCTTTGAGTTAGAAATTCCGCTATCTTGGATCTTAACTCGTCAAGGCCTAGTGCTGGAGTGTATGCAGTGAAACCCTTATCCAGTGCCACTTTAGCCTCATCCCTTATCCTCTGAGGAGTAGGTAGATCTGGTTGGCCTATACCAAAGTTAATGGTTTTTATTCCCCTGGTTCTCTCCACGTTCCTAGCTATTTCCTGATAAAGGAGAGTTGACTCTCCGGTTAACCTTGAAAGTGAACTTGCGAAATTTTCCATTTTTCCCCTTCTACTACCCCTTAACAAACTCTTTAATCTTATCTGGATTGCGCATCAAGCTCGAGCCTATAAGAAAGGCATCTGCTCCTTTCTCCTTCAATAACCTGATTTCCTCCACGGACTCTATCCCGCTCTCGGCCACCTTGGTAACTGTTGAAGGCATCTGCTCCAGTAGTTTCATGGCCATCTCCTTCTGAATTGTCAGCGTGAGGAGATCCCTTGAGTTCACGCCTATGAGACTCGCTCCGCACCTCAAGGCTATATCTAGATCTTCCCTGTCGTGAACCTCGACCAAGGCCTCCATTCCATAGGATCTCACGTATTCCAGGAGGCCTGAAAGTTCCCTCTCCGTGAGAATTCTTACGATAAGTAAAACGAAATCGGCTCCAAGGTCATATGCGGTATCTACCTGATTTTCCGTGACCACAAAATCCTTCATGAGCAGTGGAATCTTGACGTTCCGTGCTATTCTCTCCAGATACTCATAGGATCCGCCAAACACAGTATTTTCAGTAATGACGCTGATGGCCACAGCCCCGCCCTTCTCCATTTCCCTGGCGTATAAAACAGGGTCCCTATCCTCAGAAAATCCGGAGGGAGACTTCCTCTTATACTCTGCAATCACCGGGTTAAACCCTGCTTCTTTCGTGGTCCTTATCCTTGGAACTATCTGCAGAACTGGCTTCTCCCTGCTTCTGGAAACGTAAGGTCTCCTCTTGGCATTTTCAACTACTTCCTTGATCCATCCTTCAAGATATCTTGGCATTATCAGATTCTGTTGAGGAAGTTGTAAAATATTTTTTGTCCTAGGGTAGTTCCCACGCTCTCAGGATGAAACTGAACACCGTAAATCCTGTACTCCACGTGATGTAGACCCATTATCTCCCCATCCTCCTTGGAGACCGAGTCAACCGCTAGAGGAGGGGTGACATTATCCACGACCAAGCTGTGATACCTGGTTGCCCTGAACTCAGTTGGCAGTCCGGTGTATAGGGGGCTTTCTCCAGTTCTGACAACGGTGCTGAGTTTCCCGTGATATATTACCCTAGCCCTCCTTATTCTGGCTCCGAATGTATAGCCTATGGCCTGATGTCCCAGGCAGACTCCAAGAATTGGAATTCTCTTCCCCAGGGTTCTGATAACCTCAGGAACTATTCCCACGTCCTCTGCCTTCTCTGGGGATCCGGGGCCTGGCGATATCACTATTCTGTCCGGCCTAAGTCTCTCGATACCCCTCACAGATATCTCGTCGTTTCTCACTACCAGGGGGTAACTTCCAAGCTCTCCTATACTCTGTGCGATGTTGTAAACGAAGCTGTCATAGTTATCTATTATCAAGGTTATGTCCATTAGCTCACCCCAAGAGCTACCTTCAGGGCCCTCATCTTATGCTCGGTTTCGAAGTATTCCTGCTCAGGCACCGAGTCGTAAACTATCCCTGCTCCTGCCTGTATGCGGAGTATATCCCTGTTAATCATAGCAGTTCTAATTGTTATTGCGAACTCTGCCGAATTCCTGGAGATGAAACCAACCGCACCAGCGTAAGGCCCCCTCTTATAAGGCTCCAGCATCTCTATTATGTTCATTGCCATGGGTTTTGGAGCACCACTTACAGTCCCTGCAGGGAACATGGACCTTAGAACGTCCAAGGAACTTGCATCCTTTCTCAACGTACCCACAACCCTGCTGACTATATGTTGCACGTGACTATACTTCTCAACATAGGCAAACTCAGGGACCTTCACCGTTCCGGGGACGCAGGACTTTCCTATGTCGTTTCTAGCCAGATCCACCAGCATCAGGTGTTCAGCCATCTCCTTCTCGGAGGCAAGAAGTTCCTGTTCCAGTTCGAAATCCTCATCGCTCGTCTTTCCCCTAGGTCTGGTGCCCGCTATTGGAAAGGTTTCGGCGATTCCCTTCTGAACCGAGAAAAGGAGCTCCGGGCTGGACCCTATTAGTCTCCTCTCTCCAAATTTCATGTAAAACATGTAGGGAGATGGGTTTATCCTTCGTAAGTTTCGATACAGCCTCATTGGGTCACCTTGTACCTCATACCTGTAAAATCTAGAAAGAACGACCTGAAATGCGTATCCAGACCTGATATACTCCAGGATCGAATTTACCCCGGATTCATACTCCCGCTTATTCATGGATTCGTCGTAGGGAGTGACCTTAAACTCGTCCTGTTCAAAACACCCAGCTATTGATGGTATATCACCCTCCACGAACACTTTGCCCAGCGCGTGATCAAAGACCAAGATATTCTCTGGAAGGAAGAACTCGGCATCTGGCCAATCCTCAGCAATGGGTTTTAAGTCCCTTATCGTCTCCCACCTTCTCACTGCGTCATATGAGATATAACCCAGAAGCCCACCGGAGAACCTTAGCTCTCCCTCCTCCACTCCCCTCAGGGCATTGGTTACCGACTCCTCTAGGTCATCTCCTCTATTTACTTGGATCTTTCTCTTAACCCCCCAGGCAATTACGCTGTATCTGGCGGTATTCTGGGAACCCTCAACGCTCTCCATTAATGCAGCGATTTCCTGGTCTCTTTCAATACACTGATAAACCTCATAGGGTTGGGCAAATGCCGTAATGGGGTAGGTCTTCATCTAATCGCCTCTAGAATCTTCCTCACCTTACTTAGGTTCTTTTTCCCAGGGTAGTCCTCAACTCCCCTAGATATGTCAAGCCAGCCAGGCTCAAGTCTCAGGAAATCGTTAACATTATCAGGGGAAATACCTCCTCCGACTCCCAGTCCTGGATAGTCCCTCAGAACTTTTGACAGGAAATCAAAGTTGGGCCTATCTCCTTTCCTCTCCAGATCCAGAAGAACCATGTTGGTAACGTCTAGGACTCTACGCAGATAGTCCAAGTATCTCTCCGATGAAGGGACGTAAAGAATGGTCTTCTTGGAGTACGACTTAGCCAACTCAAGTTCCTCCTCGCTCAGGACCCTGTGTACCTGAACCGTGTCAACGTAGGGGTTCTCCAAGATAACCTGAAGCGGACGTGTCACGTTCACCGAGACTAGTGGAGTGGACACGCTCCTTCTCACTATCCTCAAAAACTGGGTTTTAACGTATCTGGGGCTCACAGGATCCTCCAGGAAACCAAGCATGTTAACCCCCAATCTAGATATCTCCACCGCGTCATCCAGAGTGGCAATACCGCATATCTTTATCTTGGTCATAGCGACTCCCTTATGGTATTGAACTTGGTGAGATCACCGTTATCCCTCACCACGATCTCCATTCGTTCAGGTAACCTTCTTACAAGTTCCTCTGATAATTCAAATCCATCCTTAAAGTCAGAAACCACTCCTGCAGTGTAAAGGGCAACGCTCACGTTTATCCTGATGAATTTCTCCACGTCCTTATCCTTTCCCGCACATGCCCTCAACACCCTCCTCACAGAGTCCAGAGGATCAGTGGTTGTTAGTCTGGAAACGAGAACTGGTTGACCAATAATCTCGGTGAAATCGAAAGTGTACTCCTCAACCTTTCCCCCTGCGACTTCCGTAATATAGGTCTTACTTTGAGGGCTAACCTCGTCTAACCCAGGCTCTCCATGAACCAGCAGAAGCTTAACGTAACCTAGCTTAAGGGCTGCCTCTGCAAGCTTTCTCATGACTGGCAGGGAGTAAACTCCCATAACCTGCCTCTCAGATCCTGCGGGGTTGGTCAGGGGACCCAACAGATTGAAGATAGTCCTGACTCCCAAGATTCTCCTTACTGGTGCCACATTTTTCATGGAGGGATGATATAGCTGGGCAAATAGAAACACGAAATTATCCCGCGAAAGCAGATCCTTTGCCTTTTCGGGAGGAACCTGAATGTTATAGCCGAGGGACTCAAGGAAGTCAGCGCTACCGCTCTTACTGCTTGCAGCCCTATTGCCGTGTTTCGCCACGGGGAAGAGGGAGCTCACAGCTAGAGCCGATGCTGTGCTTACGTTGATTGTCCCCATTCCATCTCCTCCTGTACCAGCGGTATCAAGGGTGTTCCTCAAATCCAGTTTCAATGCGTGTTGCCTCATGGAAGTGGCGAATCCTATTATTTCCTCAGGAGTCTCTCCCTTCATCTTGAGCGCCACTAGAATTCCAGCAACCAGGGGTTCTGGTATTGATCCCTCCATAATTAAATCTGCCAGCTCCTTGGCCTCTTCCTGGGAAAGAGAGATCCCCTCAGTTAATCTCCTGAGTACCTCCCTAGGCTCCATCTAGTATCCCCCTGAACTTTCTAGCTAAAGAAATAGCTGATTCGACCCCGTTCCTCTCTATTTCCTCAATGTAAACCGTACCTATGGCCACACCGTCCGCTCCAGCCTTAAGTGCCTTCTTCATATCCTCTATATCAGAGAGACCAAATCCCACCACTAGCTTGTTATTGACCAAGGTTCTCACCCTGGTTATGAGGGAATCTACGCTAACAGGTAGGGGAACCCCAGTGGTGGGTCTAACGCCGTAATAGAGGAACATGTCAGACAATCTGGATACCTTGTGTATAAGGGGATCCGGAACTGAGGGAGATGTGAAGATCACCGCACTTAAACCGTGACTCTTGATCTCGTTAACGTATTTCTCATACTCATCGACGAAGTCTATGAGAAGATCTGGGAACAGCACGCCATCAATTCCCACCTCTTTCATTTTAGCAAGCACCTGCGAGAGAGAGGACACCCAATCCTCCAGATATGTCAGTATCACGAGGGGAACGTCTACTGCTCTTCTAGTTTCCTCCAGGAGGGACCAGAAATCAGTCAGCCAAGTAGAAACTTGTTTATAGCTCCGCCTAATTACGGGTCCATCGTATTTGGCGTACTTGGGCAGGAGACCTATTTCCAGAATGTCAGATCCGGCCTCTACAAGTCCCTTCACCAGCCTCAGATAGTCCTCCCTATTGGGATAGCCGAGCGTTGCATAGGACACAAGCATCTTCAAGCTTAACCAATCCTCTTCATCATGGATTCGTAGTTGGGTAGATCCAGCAATCCGTGACCGCTCAGGTTGAATACTATCACCTTCTTCTCGTTCTTGATCTTGGCCTCACGTGCCTCCTCTATGACTGCCCTTATGGCGTGAGAGGACTCGGGTGCTGGAACTATTCCTTGGGTTTGAAGGAATATTTGAGCGGCCTCAAATATCTCCTTCTCATTGTACTCCCTCCAATCCACTATCCCCTCCTTGATTAACATGCTCAGAGAAGGCGCAGCTCCGTGATATCTCAGCCCTCCAGAATATATTGGAGGTGGTACATAATCCCTTCCCAGAGTGATCATCTTGACGAGAGGCAAAAGTCCCGCACTGTCTGGGAAATCGTAGTTGTAAGCTCCCTTGCTGAACTTCGGTATCTCGTACGAGCCAACTGCAATGTACTTGGATCCCTTCTTGGATCCGATGAACGGGAAGGCAAAGCCTCCAAAGTTACTCCCTCCTCCCACACAACCCACCAACACGTCCGGTTCTTCGTCTAGCTCCTGCAGTTGCTTCATAGCCTCTAGTCCTATAACGCTCTGATGCAGAACCACAACATCTAACACACTTCCCACAAGGTACTTATAGCCATTGGAAAGGGCGTACTCTATGGCTTCGCTCATGGCTATTCCAAGGGAGCCTGGATGATTTGGGTTCTCATTCAGAACCTTCTTGCCATACTCGGTGTGTGATGTGGGGCTAGCAAAAACCTGCGCGCCATACAACTGCATAATGGTTCTCCTCTGTGGCTTCTGTTCGTAACTCACCTTCACCATGAAAATCGTGGAATTAAGTCCATACATCCTTGCCGACAGGGCCACGGCTGTTCCCCATTGACCGGCCCCGGTTTCAGTAACTAAGTGATCAACTCCCTCCTTCATGGAAAAATAGGCCTGCGGTAAAGCGGTGTTTATCTTGTGGGAACCGGTGGGAGTTGCCCCCTCATACTTGAAATATATCTTGGCAGGAGTGTTGAGAAATTCCTCTAGTCTCTTAGCCCTCACCAGTGGGGTAGGCCTGCCTATGTTTATGTAGGCCTCCCTTACTTCTCTTGGGATTGAGACAAACCTCTCCACCGTGAACTGTTGTCTCAAAACCTCACTTGGCATTATCTTTCTCAGGAGATCTATCCTAGAGAACTCTGCATCTGGAGGATCCCTAGGAGGAGGTAAGGGTTTAGGTAAATCAGGTATAATGTTATACCAATAACTTGGTATTATTTCCTCACTATTTGCCATTGGTGCAACAAGAACACCGTCTATTAAATAATTTTGTCCTTTTTAAATGTATAGGATTCCCCTAATACGTGTCGAAGGAGGTGAACTCGCCCTTATAGTTCTCCATCTTATGCGTTACCTTGGTCACGAGAGCTAGGGGTGGTCCTTTCCATAGGTAGTTGAGAAACTGCTGAATTGATTCCTCGTAACCCTCGGCCACCACCTCAACTGTTCCATCTGGCAAGTTTTTTGCATAGCCCTTTAATCCAAGCCTCACAGCGTGAATTTGTACATATCTCCTGAAACCCACTCCCTGCACTTCTCCCTCAACTATTGCGTGAAGCCGTGCTAAGCCCAAAATATCACCTCAGTGTCGCTCCACTTCTTCACTACTCGGCTAAATCCCTTTCATCACTATATTTTTAACTGCCTAACAAACCTAAAAAGCCAATGATCAAGATAGCAATTGCTGGCCTTGGAAATTGTGCATCCATGCTTGTGCAAGGAATAGAATATTACAGGAAAATGGGAGAGAACTATTTTGATGGATTGATTACGCCAGTTATAGGCGGGTACAAGATAACCGACATTAAGGTGGTAGCGGCCTTTGATGTCTCCGTTAACAAGATAGGGAAGGATGTAGCGGAGGCAATATTTGAGAAACCCAACATAACTCCTAGAATAGTTGAGATGGATAAACTGGGAGTTGAGGTTTCCCCAGGGCCCGTGCTGGATGGAGTTGCCCCCCACATGACTAACGTGTTCAATCCCTCTGGTGAGGGAAATCTCGAATCCGTTGTGGACACTCTGAAGAGCAGTGGAGCGGATCTACTTGTCAACATGTTGCCGGTGGGTAGCGAGATGGCTTCCAGGGCCTACGCAAGGGCATCGCTGGAGGCCAGAATAGGTTTTGTGAACGCAATTCCCGTTTTCATTGCAAGCGATCCCACAGGGGAATTTCCAAGGAAGTTCAAGGAACTTGGTTTGCCCATTGCCGGAGACGACGTAAAGGGACAGGTTGGAGCCACAATATTTCACAGGGCCATTACCTCGCTCTTCAGACTGAGGGGAGTCAAGGTGGAGGAAACCTATCAGTTGAATGTGGGAGGGAACACAGATTTCCTCAACATGAAGACGGAAGAGAGGCTTCACTCCAAGAGAATAAGCAAGACCAAGGCCGTGACAAGCACCCTTGAAAACGAACAGGAAATAGAGACCCAAGGAAGGATAAGAATTGGGCCAAGCGATTACGTCCCCTTTCTTGGAAACACCAAGGTGGCGTACATTTACGTCAACGGATCGGGATTTGCTGGAAGACCAGTGAAAGTAGAGGCAACCCTAGAGGTGGACGATAAGGCTAACTGCGCCTCGGTGCTTGTGGATGTAATAAGGGCAGTGAAGCTGGCCAAGGATAGGGGAATAGGGGGTCCCCTCAACGAGGTCTCTGCGTTCTATTTCAAGCACCCGCCTAAGCAGGCTAAGGACGATGAGGAGGCCTATCTCTGGTTCAAGAAGTTCATTGAAATGTGAAATCTGTGAGGAAAGGGATGCCAGAAACACATGCAGTATATGCGGGAGAGTGGTGTGTGACCTCCATTTCAGAGGGAATATATGCTCCGTGTGCCAAATGTCGATGTGCGAGCTCTGTGGAAGAAACCTCTCCATAGGCTACTGTGAGTCATGTGGTAGACTAATATGTGAAGAATGCGTTGCTTACTCCAACGGTTCAAGAAGAATATGTAAAAAATGCGCTGGGTTACCTTCTTCTTAGAAGAAGCTTCTGCTCTATACTGGCAACAAGTCTCCTCGTGTATATTACCGTATCCGGGTTTATGCTTATGCTGTCGATGCCCTCCTTCACTAGGAACTCGGTTACTTCGGGGTAGACGCTGGGAGCCTGCCCGCATATGGAAACTGTCCTTCCGTACTTGTGGGCTATCCTGATCAATCTCTTCATGGATCTCAATACAGCGGGATCCCTCTCGTCATAGTAGCCCATTCTCCCTAGGATTTCCGAGTCTCTGTCCACACCGAGAGTTAGCTGAGCTAGGTCATTGCTACCTATACTGAACCCATCAACCATCTTTGAGAACTCATCAGCCATGGTTATGACGGAAGGAACCTCGGCCATTATCCAGACCTTAAAGTCACCACTCCTCCTGAGACCCTCATCCTCCATGATTCCTATGGCCTTGTTCAATTCCCAAGTGGTTCTGACGAAGGGGAACATAACCCACACATTCTTTAGACCCATCTCTTCCCTAGCCTTTCTGATTGCTCTGACCTCCAGTCTGAACGCCGGTTCATACTGCTGGCTTACGTATCGGGAAACTCCCCTCCATCCTATCATTGGGTTTCTTTCCTCGGGTTCGAACTCCTCTCCACCTATCAATCCCCTGTACTCGTTGGTCTTGAAATCGGAGAACCTAACCACTACCGGTCTTGGATATATGGCTGACGCGACTCTAGCTATTCCATCGGCTAACTTGTTCACGAACTCATCAGGTTTCCCTATTTTTATGAGATAGAGCGGATGATGCTTTATCCACTCGCTTACAATAAACTCTATCCTCATGAGCCCTATTCCGTCAAACGGAAGATCTAGATATTTCTCAATTATGTCCGGCTGACCCAGATTCATGTATATTTTTGTGCCGGTGACGGGGAAGAGACTCAGGAGCACATCCCTAGACAATCCAGAAACAGAGGTCCCCTGGTGCTCCTGTTTTGGCTCCTCTGCGACTATCCTGCCGGCATATACTACTCCCCTTGTGGCGTCCACCGTGATCTCTTGACCGGTCTCCAGAACCTTTGTGGCATCCTTGGTTCCCACTATTGCCGGTATTCCCAGCTCCCTAGAAACTATTGCCGCATGACTGGTTATCCCACCCTCGTCTGTAACTATTGCAGAGGCAATCTTCATCACGGGGACCCAATCAGGGTCCGTCATCCTCGTTACAAGGATTTCTCCCTTCTGGAAGTCCTTGGATTCCCTCACGTCCATGAGAACCCTGGCCTTTCCGCTAGCTATACCTGGGCTTGCTGCCAGTCCCTTAACAAGAACCTTCCTCTCTGTGGGTTGAGTAGTAGACTTTACCACCTCCTTTCCCTTGGAGGCCCAGAAGGTTTCGGGCCTAGCCTGTACTATGAAGACATTATCCGGAAACTTCATGTCAGCATCTATTGCCCACTCTATATCCATGGGCATACCGTAATGACTCTCAATTTTCAGGGCTAATTTAGCCAATTCCAGCGCTTCCTCGTCCGATATACTTGGGCTCTCACTCTCATCGCCATTAAGCGGAACCTCGACGTTATTCCCCTGATTGTACACGATCTTCATGCTTTTCTTAGCTATTCTCTTATCCATGATCTTCAGATCGGATTTGGAAATTATGACCTCGTCAGGGGTGACCTTTCCCCCAACTACAGCCTCTCCTAACCCCCAGGATGACTCTATTACAATGAAATTTCTATCGCCGTTTGAAGGGTTAAGGGTGAACATTACTCCAGAGGACCTAGAGTTTACCATTTTCTGGACTACAACGGCCATCTCCACTTTGGAAGAGTCTATCCCCTTGCTCTTCCTGTACTCTATGGCCCTCGCGTTATAGAGACTGGCCCAGACAGCCTTGACCATATTGATCAGATTTGCCCTCCTCACGTTGAGATAGGTGTCCTGTTGACCAGCAAAACTGGCGCTCTCTATGTCCTCTGCCGTAGCAGAGGACCTAACGGCTACCAATATCTCCTTACCCACTGACCTAGAAAGCTCATCAAAGGAACCGTATATCATTTCCTCTAGGTCATGGGGAACCTGTGAAGTGAGAATCAGATGTTTTATTCTCTCGCTAGCCTTCTCAGACGATTCCTCCTCCTTCAGGATTGAAACAATCTTATCCCTTAAACCATTATAATCCAGAAAGTACGAGTAAGCTTTTGAAGTAATAACGAAGCCAGGGGGTACGCGGATCCCCTGGCTAAGGAGCTCCCCGAGGTTAGCCCCCTTTCCCCCTGCAAGCTCTACCATATCTTTCCTTACTCTCGATAAAGGAAGGATACCCTCTTCTTTCAAAATTTGAGTAACCAATAAGATATCCCCACTATCTTTTTCGAATCAAAACTTAAAAATCTGCTTAGAAGATTAAAGCGATTAAAAAATAGATCATATAAAACAGAAAGGATTAAAAGAATGAGAGTTATTTAGCCCCGTTCCCGTTCTCTGCCTTCTGGGTTGTGGTCACTAAGGCGGGAAGGTCAGGGAAGTTCTCCTTCATTCTCTGCTCAGCTATCATGCTTGCCTCCTGCAATATCTTCCTTGCCTCTGGGCTAGTGGCAGCCTGCTCTATGCTAGTACCAGTGAAGTCTCCGGCCTCTATTACGACCTCCTGTAACCCTTCCTCCACGTCAGCTAGCTCCATACTGATCTCAGGCATCACTCCCTTTATGGCATTCTTTAGTTCCCTGACTACGCCGATCACGGGAATCAGGTTGTTAAATACGTCAGCAACCTCTGTTACGGTTTCAAGCCTGAGCTGTACCTGTTCAAGGGCAATCTGCACCCCTATTATTTGCTTCGTCATCTTTCTAATCTCAGCTATTTCGTTGGCGTACATGGATGCCCTGGCATTGTCCTTGGCCATCTGCGCTGAAATAACCCTTTCAAACAGAACTCTGTCTCTCTCCTGCATCTTGGAGATGTATACTTCTAACCTGTTAATTGTGGTTCTCAACTTGTAATTTGAGGTGACCAGCTTATACTTCAGGGGTTGCTTTGTCTTGAAAGCGTTCTTAACTCTCTCTCCAATTCCAGCCTCTTGCCTTCCATTCCAGTTCCTCACGAAGTCCTCTACTTTACTGGTCATGTAAGCTCTATTGTTTATCTTGGGGAGAAACAACGTTTAAGATAGAATATACATAATACAGGTTAACTGGCGCGTGATAACATGGCGGACTTCAAGGCTAGGTTAGATGGAGAAAGGATTATATTGGAAACGATAAATGGAGCTCCCCTCCTCATCAGGGAGGTAATAGTAAAGTACAGCGTCACCTCTCTTTCTCCGTCAGAGGAGAGGAGCAGGAGAACCATCACGGACGAGACTAAAGTGGAGAAGATTACCAACAAACTCGAGATACCCACAAGAGGTCTAGACGTGGTGGAGGTAACGGTGATCTACAAGAAAGGCGAATCTACCTTGAGGGAGGATCTGGCCATTTAGACCTTATCTTCTCCCAGACTTCAGACACCCGTTTAACCGTGTCAGGATCACTTTCAACTGGATCTGGCCAGTCCTTTCCCAACTCCTCCCTGAACTTCCTTGTCGCATCTATCCCCATTTTACTCCCTAGGGGCGGATTGGGGACAGTGTGATCTAAACTATCGTTTAACGCGTTGGTCACTATCATGACGTCTCTTTGCGGATCCACCGTACTGGCAATAGCGTAAAGGACCTGGTTCATGTCGTGAATGTTGACATCAGCATCAACTACGATAACCAGCTTCAGGAAGCTGAGCTGGCCAGTGCCCCATATGGACATCATGGCCCTCCTGGCCTGTCCTGGATATCTTTTCCTGATCGAAAATATTCCAATACTGGTGAAGAGACCGTACTCTGGCAGATTCATGTCCACCAGGTCCGGGATTATCATTTTCAAGAAGGGGAGGAATATTCTCTCCACTCCCTTGCCTATCCAGGCGTCCTCCAGTGGAGGCTTACCCACCGAGGTCACGTGATAGATGGGGTTCTCCCTGGAGTGGGCCTTCTCAAGTTTGAACACCGGATAGTAATCCTGGGGAGTGTAGTAACCCAGGTGATCCCCGAAGGGTCCCTCAGGCCTCAGATCGTTCAGGTCCACGTAACCCTCAAGTACCGACTCGGCATGTGCAGGAACCAGTATACCATTGTCCAGCTCCACCACATCCACACCGTCATCCCTTAGTATCCCGGCGAACAGGTACTTATCCAGCCCTGGAGGTACAGGAGATGCTGCGGTGAACGTTATGATAGGATCCACCCCATTGACTATCGCCACTGGCACCTTGGTCACGCCTAGGTCCCTATACTTAGAAGCTGCTAGGGATCCTCTCTTAAACGCCTGCCAGTGCACTAACGCTTCCCTGTCGTTCAGTATCTGTATTCTATAAATACTTAGATTATTGACATTTTTTTCTGGGTCCTTAGTTATTACAATAGAAAACGTCATGTACCTGCCTGCGTCCTTGGGCCATGTTTTTGTGGCAGGTAATCTCTCCAGGTTTAGGCTCTTATCCTCCCTGAAGAGGGCTCTCTTACCCTTGGGCATGTATTTTCCCATCTTCAGGAGAGATGGAAGAGATCTGACCTTGTCAAGTATCGTGACAGGAACTTCGCCGAAACTCGCCAGGAAGCTGTCCGCTATCCCCTCAAGGTTCCTAGTCCCAAACAACTCGTAAATCCCCTCCATGGAATAATACACGTTGGTTAGGACTTTCCAGTCAGGGTAACCCTTAACCCTAGTGAAGAGGAGTGGTGGAAGATGGGAGTATGTGGCCCTTCTTCCCAGCTCCGCTATCTCTAGGTTCACGTCGACCTCATGCTCTACCTCGATAAGCTTACCCCTAGAACGCATGCTCTCTAGATAATCCCGCAGATCCTTGAAACCCATGGAGTCAAAGGTCCCATAAAGTTTAAATTTTTACATACAGCGATCATGCAGGCTGGTGACATGTCGTTGGAAACAAACTAGAAGGATCTATGCGTTGTATTGAATGTGGTTTCCAAAGTGAATTGGACCAAAAAATGATCACTTGCCCAAGATGTGGGGGAATACTTGAGATATCTGTAAAATTGCCCTCCACATTCTCGTTCTCCAAGCTAAGAGGTAGAGGAGTCTGGAGATACTCCCCTGCAATAGCTGGAAATTACAAGAAAATTGTAAGCATAAGCGAGGGCGGAACGCCTCTGATCAGGTCAAGGGAGAACAACGAAGTATATTACAAGTTCGAGGGAGCAAACCCAACCGGAAGCTTCAAGGACAGGGGGATGACAGTAGCCATCAGTTCTGCGGTGAGCGAGGGATACAGGATCGTGGTCGCTGCGTCCACAGGGAACACGGCGGCCTCAGCGGCTGCCTACTCCGCGAGAGCTGGTCTCAAGATATACCTAGTCCTGCCAAAGGATAAGGTTGCCATAGGCAAACTGGCCCAATCCATCCTGTACGGTGCCACAATCCTAGAAGTCGAGGGAAGCTTCGATGTCGGTATGAAGGCAGTGATGAAGCTGTACAAGGAAGTGGGAATAGTTTATCCGCTCAATTCTTTCAATCCATGGAGGCTGGAGGGTCAGAAGACCATCGCGTATGAGATAGCTGAGGAGATAGGGGTTCCCGACTACGTGTTCGTACCGGTTGGGAATGCTGGGAATATTTATGCAATTTGGAAGGGCTTCACAGAATTAAGGGATGCGGGAGTAATTGACAGGGTACCCAAAATGGTCGGTGTCCAAGCCGAAGGAGCTTCACCAATCGCCAGGGCTATTCTGAACAACCAGGACGTTCCCCAATTTGTGGAAAATCCAGAGACTGTGGCAACTGCCATAAGGATAGGAAAACCAGTGAATTGGAAGAAGGCCATGAAGGCCATTAGGGAATCGCAGGGAACTGCAATATACGTCAGTGACAACGAGATCGTGGAGGCCCAAAGGGAACTGGCCAGAAGGGAGGGGGTAGGGGCCGAACCTGCATCAGTGGCGTCCTTCGCTGGATATAAGAAGGCCTTGGAGCACGGACTTCTGGACAGGACAAGTAAGACAGTCATGATACTGACAGGGCACGCACTAAAGGACCCTGACTCCATGATAAAATCCTCGGCCAGACGTATAATTGTAAATCCAGACCATTTAGAAAGCATAATTTTGGGTGATCTGAATGCTAGTGGTTAAAATAGGTGGATCAATTCAGAAGGACGAGAAAGACTTTGAGCTCATAGCTGACAAGATAAACCACTACTCCTCATCAAGGGATAAGACGATTGTGGTGACCTCCGCCCTGAAGGGAGTAACCAACAGCCTCATTGAAGCTACGGAGAACAGGGATAAGGCAGTGGAAATAGTCAGCGAGATATATGATAGACATGTCAAGCTCCTGTCAAAGGTTGTGGACGGACCGGAATTTGACAACGCTTTCAAGTCTTTATCCAAGCTGGCCGACGAGCTGTTCAGAATAGCATGGTCCATCAAGGTGCTGGATGAGATATCGATGAGGGTTAGGGATTACATCCTCTCCTTCGGTGAAAGGATGGCCAGCATAACGCTGGGAGCCATGCTGAGAAGCAGGAAGATGGACGCCCAGTCCTATCCAGAACCCTTGCTCGTGACAGATGATTCCTTTGGAGAAGCCAACGTTATGGAGGATCTCTCCGCCATGGAGGCGAGAAAGGTTCTTGACATACCATCTAGGATCGTAGTAATTCCCGGTTTCATAGGCAAGACCCCAACAGAGAGATACACCACCGTCGGGAGGGGAGGTAGTGACTATACCGCCACTCTCCTAGGTAAACTGCTTGGGTTTCCAGAGGTGAGACTAATAACTGAAGTTCCAGGTATCATGACTGCTGACCCCAGGAAGTTCCCAGGGGCCAAGACCATATCCAGACTTTCCCTTGAGGAGGCAATGGAACTGGCGCAGATGGGAGCTAAGAGGCTTCATCCCAGAACCTTTGAACCAATGTTTGACAGGGACATAAGGGTTTACATAGAGGGACTTTACGACGAGGGTTACACCCTGGTTCAGGGGACGTGTGATTCGTCGGATAAATTGAAGGGAATTGCTGTGCTGGATGACCTTAAGTTGATCTCTGTGGAAAGCACCAATATAGTGGGGAAGATAGGCTCTGCAGCGAGAGTAATGGAGAAGGCGAGAGAGGCTGGAGTTAACATAATTTCCCTATCCCAGCCGGCTTCCGAGACAACAATCCACATTGTAGTTGACTCCAAGAACGCTGACAGGCTTTCAGCGCGCCTCCACGAGTTAAGAGATGTGGATAGTATCAACGTTCAAGATGCGAGCGCAGTGAGCGTTGTGGGATGCGGATTGAGGAACAGGGAGCTATTTAGAGAGGTATTAAGGGAGGCCTCGTCCTTTGAGGTGGCCTCAATATCCAGGGGACTGAAGAACGTGAGTGCCACCTTTGTGGTGAAAAGAGATGAAGGTTTTAATCTAGCTAAAGACTTACATGAGGTTGTTGTGAAATGGATAAACTAAGGGTATCTCTTCTGGGAGCTACTGGAATGGTAGGGCAAAAGATGGTAAGGCTACTCTCCTCCCATCCCTACATTGAACTCACCAAAGTTAGTGCATCCCCGGGTAAGATAGGCAAGAGGTACATTGAGGCAGTAAGGTGGGTTGAGGGCGGTGAGGTGCCCGAACAGGCCAGGGACCTCAGGATAGTGTCCACCGAACCTGAGGATCACAAGGACGTGGATGTGGTACTCTCGGCCCTGCCAAACGAGATGGCTGAGGGGATAGAGCTTAAACTGGTTAGGGAAGGAATAACCGTGGTGTCCAATGCAAGTCCCTTCAGAATGGATCCAGAGGTTCCGCTTATCAATCCCGAGGTAAACTGGGAGCATCTGAGACTTCTGGAAACTCAGAGGCAGAAGAGGGGCTGGAAGGGTCTCCTTGTGAAGAACCCCAATTGCACCGCAGCCATAATGAGCATGCCCATCAAACCCCTTCTCAAGTATCGCTTGAATCACATGATTATAACCACCCTTCAGGCGGTGAGTGGAGCTGGATATAACGGTCTTTCCTTCATGTCCATAACCAACAATGTTATACCCTTCATAAAGGGCGAGGAGGAGAAGATACCTAAGGAGTCCGGGAAAATGCTGGGAACCCTCGCTAATGACTCCATCCACCACGTGGAGCTCAAGGCACTGGTAACGTCCACCAGAGTTCCCGTCAAGGTAGGTCACATGGGGGTTATCTACCTGTTCTTTGACTCCCCGGTTAATGCGGAGGAGGTGAAGAGGGACCTTTCATCCTTCAAGTCTCTACCTCAGGAAAGGAACTTACCCACGGCCCCCAAGACCCCTATCAGGGTACTTGAGGGAGAGGATAGGCCTCAGCCTGAGATAGACGTTGGAGCGGAGAAGGGAATGGCCATCAGTGTGGGAAGGGTTAAGAACGAGAATGGGGCAATCAGAATGGTTGTGCTAGGTGATAACCTGGTCAGAGGCGCAGCGGGAATAACAATACTCACGCTGGAGGTCATGAAAGAGCTGGGCTACGTATGAGAGTGGATTTTCACGTTCATTCCTTTTTTAGTGATGGGAAGCACGATCCCGAGACCCTGGTTAAGTACGCTAGGAAACTAGACATACATATCGCCCTGACCGATCACGATACTTCCCGGGGCATATCACGAGTTGAGGGAGAGGTCATACCTGGACAGGAGGTCACAACCCAATTCGGACACGTGGTTATTCTCTGTAACTTCCCTCCAAACCCTCCAAAGGACCTTTCCCTTCTTGTGGACTACTCCAGGGAGAACTCATGCGTGCTCTTCCCCTCACATCCCTTTGACATCTTCAGGAAAGGGATAGGGGAACAGGTATACAGATTCAAGTTTAATGCCATTGAGATATATAATTCAAAGGCTCCGCGAAGGGCAAACATGAAGGCGGAGATTGCCAGCAGGTCGCTCTCATTGCCCGGACTCGCCAACAGCGATGCCCACGTGAAGGAGTCCATGGGCTCAGCATACAACGAGGTGGATTGTGAGGAGTTTAACGTGGATGAGATACTGGAGAAGTTGAGAAGGGGAGAGATCTCACCCGTACCCGTGGGGCTTACAGTAACCGCTAAATTGAAGATAGCCCAATGGTATATAGAGAGGAAACTGAGACTTGAGAAGGATACCCGCGGAACTCTGCGTGAGGTGCAAGGGAACTAAGTTCTTGTGTGGCCTCTCCTCATGTCCCATTACTGAAAGATTCAGGGCAGTGGTTAACGCTACCTCCAGAATATCTCTGGATAGGGGAGTAGTGGATGGTTCCACTCCTCCCAGTGCAGTGGTGGGGGAAAGGGGTTACCCAAAGGTCTCCCTCAGTTTCAATGTGGCTCCAGGTGTGGTGGGTGAACAGGCCAGGATCTATGAGGATCCCGTGAACTGGTGGGGAAAGGCAACAATATATGACATTATAAATTATCGCTCCTCTCTAATTTCCAACTTCTCTTCCGTTCAGGTTCACGACGTGTGGAAATTATACGAAAAGGAGCTCTCACTTGCCGTGGTTTCTGAGAGACCCGTTCAATCCGAGAGCAGGATCTCTGGAAAGCTTGAGGCCAAGTTAAGATTTGATGGCTACGTGCTACCCAGAGGACCCTCAGTGAAGGCTGAGGAGATCAGGGTGGTGGAGAACCCCAAACTTCCCAGAATGCTTGAGAAACTGATCCAAGATGACGTGAAGGCAACTGAGGGAGTGGTTTCCCTCTACGAGAGCGGACAGGATGTGTACAGGATCATAGACGCTCTCTCCCTTGGGCTACTGGGTACCAGGAAGGGGAGGAAGCTGGTTCCCACAAGGTGGGCAATAACTGCTGTGGACTCCATTGTGGGAAAGGAACTGCACGATCGCGTGGTGTCGTTACCCCAAATAAATGAGGTCATGGTGTTCTATCAAGGTTACCTTGGAAACCACTTTCACGTAGTTCTCTACCCCTCTTCCTACTCTACCTCGTGGGTGGAGATCTGGCATCAGATGGCCCTCTGGTCCAGCGAGCTTGTAATTACAGACCTTCGGGAAGACTACTGGGGCAACTATGATACCTTGGATGGAGGATATATGGCAGCCAGAACCTCTGTGCTGGAATACCTGAACTCCATCTCGAGGTCTGCAGGAGTGATCATTATCAGGGAGATAACGAAGGACTACTTCGCGCCTTTGGGGAACTGGCACATCAGGGAAACCGTGAAACGGGCCTTTCAGAACAGAATAGCCAAAACCTCCAGCTTGGGGGAGGCCCTTGACCTTGTTCAATCCAGACTCAAGGAGAAGAGGGTGAACCTCAGGGAGATTAGAACAATCAGGGAGATCCTTTCACAGAGGAGAATAGACGATTTCTTCAATAAATGAGGGAGAAGGCCGACATAGCCGTGTAGAGCCTGTTCTCCGCCTGATCCCAGACCCTGCTCCTCCTTCCATCTATGACGCTCTGCTCCACCTCCTCTCCCCTCACCGCTGGAAGGCAGTGCAGGAAGATGGAGTCGGATGAAGTATACCTCATGAGATCCTCGGTCACCCTGTACCTGGAGAGGATCTCCTTTCTCCTCTGGGCCTCGGCCTCCTGACCCATACTCACCCATACGTCCGTGTACACCACGGACACTCCCTTAACTGCGTCGTAGGGATCTTCATAGAACTCTATGATGGCGCGACTGGCCTCCGCCTCCTCCTCTATTCTCTTCCATATTTCGGGCCTTGGCCTCATCTCCTTCGGAGAGGCGACCCTTAACTCCAGACCGAACTTGGCCACAAAGGCCATCAGGCTGACAAGAACATTATCTCCCCCGTCACCTATGAAAGCCATGGGCTTGTTAAGGGTCCCAAAGATTTCCTTTATGGTCATGAAGTCGGTGAGGGCCTGAAGCGGATGTGATAGGTCACTTAACAGGTTAACTGTGGGCCTCCCTGAGTACTCCGCGAGCTTCTCTAGGGTCTCATGCTTCAAAACCCTTGCTCCTATTCCGTGGACCATCCTGCCCAGTATCCTGGCTGTATCCTCTATGGGCTCTCCCCTGGAGAGCTGAACATCGTTCTTGCTCAGGACTATGGCCGTTCCGCCCATCATGGAGATGGCCAGCTCGGAGCTGATCCTGGTCCTAGTGCTGGGTTTCTCGAAGTACAATGCTATCCTCTTTCCCTCCAGTGCCTTCGGGACGGAGTTGGTCATAACTTTCTCTTTCATGGAAAAGGAGACGTCAAGTAACTTCTGTAGATCGTATCTGTCGAGATCCAGGAGACACAGAAGATTATTGCCTTTTAGCATCATTTAAAAGTGAAGGACGGCAATTATAAAGTATGAGTGGTATCTCCGCCCTCCAAGAGGCCACCAAACCCAAGCAGGGGAACAGGCCCAGCTACGACGAGGCTTACGTTATGTGGGCTTTGAACCTGATTCATGACGAACCACCAATGGGCAGACTAACCCTCATGAAGAGGCTGGGGCTGAGCGAGGCGTCGGTGAAGACCATGATGAAGAGGTTAAGGGAGTTGGGGCTGATAATTGTTGATAGGGTAGGGGGCACCGAACTGACGGAGAATGGCAGGAAGCTTGTGGAGGGCTGGAGATCGAGGGTGAGAATATCGGAAGTGCGCATAGATTCACTCAACTGGAGTGCCATCCAGCTGGTCCTTCTGGGTGGGAAGAACCTGGTGGAGAAGGAGGGAGTAATCCAGCTCAGGGACCTCATCATCAGAATTGGAGCCGAGGCCACCCTTATCACCGTGAAGGACAGCCAGGGGATTGAGATCCCGCCTAAAACTGAGGATTTCTCCATAAAATCCCTTCTTCAGGAGGTGAGCCTTCTTTCCGCTCAGTTTCCCGTGGGGAGTCTCATCATCTACCTAGTCCCGCAGGACACTCATTTGGCATATAAGGTGGGAATTTCTCTCCTAGAACATGAGAGTAGGATTTCTGGTTAATCCATACGCAGGTTCCGGGGGAAGGATAGGTCTCAAGGGAAGCGATGGAGTGAGGCTCCTGAACCCTGAAATTCCACACAGAGTTGGTAGATTCCTGTCTAGGGCCCCGGACGTGGAATACCTAGTTCCGAAGGGGAAAATGGGAGAGGAGTACATGAAGGGTAGTGGGAAAAGGTATGCTCTCCTGAACTCCGGGAGAGACGACTCAACTAGGCAGGACACACTTGAGGCCGTCAACGAGATGAAGGACAGGGAAGTTAACATCGTGGTATTTGTGGGTGGTGATGGCACCGCGAGAGACGTGGCTGAGGTGGCAGGGGATATACCAATCCTTGGTGTACCTGCTGGAGTAAAGATGCATAGCGGGGTGTTTGCCACAACTCCTGAGAGCGCCGGAACGCTCCTAACTCAATTCGTTCAAGGAAAGGCCAAAATAATGAAGGCAGAGGTCATGGACTTGGACGAGGATGAGTATAGAAAAGGGAGATTTGTGGTTAAACTATTTCATGTAGTTAACACTATCTCATTTGCAGATTTACTCACCCCAAGTAAGGAAGAATACAACTACTCAGATGAAATAGATTCCATAGCCTATTTCTTTCTAGAAAAGGTCATGAATGAGAACGTGACCTATATCATGGGCCCTGGTACCACAGTTAAGAGAATAGAGCAAATTTTAGGATTTTCTCCAAATTTTTTGTCTATAGATGTTATGAAAGGAAGAAAAGTGATAAAATACAATGCAAACTACGAGGATTTGAAGCAATTAACCGGGGAGTTAAAGCTGGTCCTGACCCCCATTGGAGGGCAGGGCTTCGTCATAGGGAGAGGTAACCAGGAGCTGGGGCCTGAAGTTCTGAAAAGGGTGAGAAAGGAGGATCTGATTCTTCTCGGATCGAGGACAAAATTGAGCAAGCTGGAATGCCTCAGGTTTGATACCGGGGATCCACAGCTGGACCTCAAGTTCAGTGGTGTCTACAGGGTAATAGTGGGATATGACGAATACATGGCAATTACTACATGCAGTATCACTTAGACAAAAAAGCCATGGTATTCCCTAGGCAATAATTTACCTATCCATTAAAAGCAAATTCGCCTATACATTATCGCAGTGTCCGATAGGGAACCTAGCGTGGAGGATATTCAGGTCTCGCGGGAGAGTAAGGCATCTCCCAGATCCAAGCTTATGGAAGCTATCCTCGTTCTTCTCCACGCTAGGCCCCTCAGAACCTCGGAGATATCCTCCAATCTGGGATATGAAACAAAGTATGTGAGCAGTTACCTGAGCTACTGGAGAAAGAAGGGGCTCATCTACCTGGAGGGTGGGCGGTGGTATCTCACCCCTCAGGGTGAGTCCTTGGCAACGGCCATCATTGAATCATACTCCAACTCTAGGTTTAAGGAAATGCTCGTGATTGCCAAGCAAATGCTTGGTGAACAGGTTAAGGACTCAATAAACAACAAAAGTAAACAAAGCTCGGAAAAACAGGAGAAGGAAGTTTTGTCGTTTATTGACTCCAAAACCAGATCTAGGGACAATAAATCACAAAACAGGGATCCAGCGGTTTGTCTATCGGATATTTCAGAGAAATTAGACGAAGATGAAAGAGATATTCTAATGTTTCTTCTAGAGAGATATAAACAATGGGGCTCCACATACATATACATGGATCAGTTGCAGGAAGAGTATAAGGCCGACTCCGCCTGGCTCTTCAGGGTGTTGAGAGGCCTACAAACCAAGAAGATACTTTATCTCTACAACGACCCTAAGCTGGGCTTCAGAATAGGTTTCTCTCAGAACGTCAAAAGGAAACTGGAGAACTGCTAATACTTACTTCTACCATGGCTGATTTCTTGTTGATCACTAACGCGTTATGACAAATAATTATACAAACATGTAATAGTCAATCTGACAAGAAAATATGAAAAGAGTAGTAGTAATCTATATAACTGGTCCAGTTGAAGAGATGGTAATGTAGAGAGGTGTTTCCGTTGTCGTCAAATAAATCAATAAAAATGTCCGAGGACGAGATCAATAAGGCATTGGCAAAGGCTGAGAAGGAGGCAGAGAAGAAGGATCATAAGAAGATCTGGATAGAGAAGATCATGAAGAGTGCTAAGGCCTACTACAAGGTTTGTCCCTATTACGATAAGAAAACTTCAAAATGTTTCCTTTCACTTTCGAATAAATGTAATAGAGATGGAAAATACGAGAATTGTCCAGTATTTCTGGAGTTCTTGGACAATAAATACCAGGAGTTCACTTCTAAGAAGAAAATTTTGCCACTGGACTTCTTGGATCTCGCCCAATCAGTTTGAGGAAGAGGCGTGTAATTAAAAGTGCCCAGAAAGAAAAACGACGAGGAAGAGGAGGAAGAAGAGGAACCGAGAAGGGAGAAGAAGGCCAAGAAGGAGAAGTATGTTGATGCTGAGAAGCTCCTTGACGAATATCTTGAAGAGGTTGAAGTGGGCCTGGGAATATCTCATCTCAATCTGGACAAGGAACTGCTTAAGGAGATCCTGAAGGAACCCTTTATCTCAGCTGTGGGTCAGGTGAAGTCCAAGCCCAAGGCCAGAACCATTATAAATAGGCTTAACGCCTCCAGGGATGAAATGATGGAGTATCTTGCCGTTAGGATCGTTCGAGAAGTGGAGATAGGCAAGCTAACCGATGACCAGTTAGAATTCCTTGTGGTGAATATAAAGAAACCAATAGTTGATCTGGCCCCCCAGTTATACGCTGAGGCCAAGAAGAGGGGAAGAAAGGACCTGATAGACATTCTCCAGTATAATTGGAACCTGTTTGGTCTCAGATCCCCCGTGAAATGTCCCAGGTGCGGGTTCGAGGCGGTGATGCCTGACTACTCGTGCAGGGTTTGTGGTTACTCCCTCTCCACAAGGGAGATTAAGGAAGCGGTGAATCTCATGTCACAGCTGGAGGAAATGTATTCATACGATCCCGAGGGTTTGAAGGAGATAATCACTTCAGGCTACTTGATTTACCTCTCTACAGGACCCGTTCCTCCGTCTAGGTTCAACCCATCCAATTCAGAGATCTTTTACGAGATAACACTCACGTCTCAGGAGAAAGCTCAACTGAACAGGCTTTACAATATTCACCATCAGGTCTGATGACCGCTCCACACCTTTTACACCTTGAAAACCTGCTCAGGATTGCCTCAATGGAGGGAGGAAAGGTGTGGAAGACCTCGTTGTCGCTGAAGTCCGAGTGAAGCCATTTCAGGATCGCGTCGAAAACCTCATCACCCGTCTTTAACTCCCCGGTTAACTCCTGGAACCCCCTCAGCTCAGTGATGGGGGTATCATAAAGGGGTGAAACTAGGGTCTTTCCAAGCATCTGAGACTTGAGGCCATAGAGTGAAAGATAAGAATTCTCCAGGGAAGCTGAAGAGTAAACCAGATAGGCCCCGAAGAAGTCTGCAGTGAAGGGCAGGATGACCAGATTCTCTGCCCGTCTCTCAATCTCCAGGAGCAAGTCCCTGATCATGGAATTTATCTCCTTCTTGGTTTCCACAACCAACTCGTTCATAGTAAAATTGCAATTTGGGCAGACTTTTCCTATTAGATATCTTAAAAATTGACCTATTTCCTTATAGAATACTGGATAGGCTAGGATAACCTGTGACCCCCTTAGATTTATTCCTGCCCTGCCAAGGTTCTTTCTAACCCTGTGTAAAACTTCCTGCCTGGAGCATCTGGAACAGAGGAGCTTCCCGCTCACCAGTATCTCCGCTCCCTCTTCACCGCAACTAACACATTTCACATTCATTTCTGTGAATCCAAGGAAAAAAGTCTCCCGTTAGCTTCATAGTGCCAAGAGAAACTGAAAAATTATCGGTCTCACGGGAGTGTGTCCAACAATATTGCTATAGACAAAATTTAAGTTGGGCCAGGACGGGTTGATTCTGGGTGAGAGCGTGAAGATCGCGTCTCTCCCCGTCCTGACCCAGATAATGTGTTACCTTCTAAGGGTTAATAACCTTGAGCCCAGGTTCCACTCCCTGGAGGAGGTGAGGGCCCTTGCTGGTTACTACCTGGGCCACTCGCTCAGGAGGTTCAGGTTGCCCAGGAGCACGGTTCACTACTACTGGAGGAGATTGTCCAGCGCGAGAGTTGACGTGCCTGTGTCAGGGGAGTACGCCGTGGACGAGACCAGGGTAATCCTGGTTAAGGGCGTGGTGTACTACCTGTGGGTCGTGAGGGACCTCAACACGGGCGTTATACCCTTCTTCATGGTCACCGAGGCCAGGTCAGGTCTGGACGTGCTAATGCTGGTAGGGGGAGTGAGGGAGGTTGAGCTGAGGGTGAGGGGCGAGGTGCTCAGGGCCAGGTACGTCCACGACGGCCTGCCCGCGTACAACTTCCTCTCCATAGCAGGGGTCCAACACGAGCACATCACCTTCGGGGTGAGGAACAGGGTTGAACAGGTCTTCAGGACGGTGAAGCACAGGTTGTCAGGGATGGACTTCCACTTCCCGTGGAACTCCAGCAAGTGGAGCCTGAGGAAGTGGTTCTCCACCTACTTCACCGTCTACAACCTGTTGCAATTGTGGCAGGTGAGATAAATTGTTGGACACACTCTCTCATGGAAGAGTTAGATTTATATATAAGCGATCTGAATGGACACCAGAAAAGGTGATAATGAATGGCTGGAGTTCCAGTTCTTCTATTCAAGGAAGGCACCTCAAGGTCAACAGGTAGGGATGCGCTCAGGAACAACATACTTGCAGCAAGAACTTTGGCTGAGATGCTCAGATCCAGTTTAGGTCCCAAGGGATTGGATAAAATGTTGATTGATAGCTTCAATGATGTGACCATCACTAACGACGGAGCCACAATCGTCAAGGAAATGGAGATTCAGCACCCCGCTGCGAAGCTTCTGGTTGAGGCCGCTAAGGCTCAGGACGCTGAGGTGGGCGACGGTACAACCAGCGCTGTGGTTCTCGCAGGCCTTCTCTTGGAGAAGGCAGAGGGCCTTTTGGACCAGAACGTTCACCCAACCATAATCATAGAGGGATACAAGAAGGCCTTCAATAGGGCGCTTGAGCTCCTCACTCAGATCTCCACCAAGATAGACGTCAAGAACCTTCAGGATCCCGCGGTTAAGGCCAACCTCAAGAAGATAGTTTACACCACAATGGCCAGCAAGTTCATTGCCGAGTCCGAGGCCGAGATGAACAAGATCATGGACATAATCATTGATGCCGTTTCCAAGGTAGCCGAGCCACTACCCAATGGCGGTTACAATGTGAGTTTGGATCTGGTGAAGATCGATAAGAAGAAGGGAGGAACAATCGAGGACAGCATCTTGGTCCACGGTCTAGTTCTTGACAAGGAGGTTGTCCACCCAGGCATGCCCAGGAGAGTGGAGAAGGCAAAGATAGCGGTTCTGGATGCCGCTCTTGAGGTAGAGAAGCCTGAAATTTCCGCAAAGATAAGCATCACCAGCCCAGAGCAGATTAAGTCTTTCCTAGACGAGGAAACCAAGTATCTCAAGGAGATGGTTGACAAGCTGGCCAGCATTGGAGCTAATGTGGTGGTGTGCCAGAAGGGTATTGATGACATAGCTCAGCACTTCCTTGCCAAGAAGGGAATACTCGCTGTTAGAAGGGTGAAGAGGAGCGACATTGAGAAGCTGGAGAAGGCTCTTGGAGCTAGAATAATAAGCAGCATCAAGGACGCGACTCCAGAGGACCTAGGCTATGCGGAACTGGTCGAGGAAAGGAGAATAGGAAACGACAAGATGGTCTTCATTGAGGGAGCTAAGAACCCCAGAGCAGTGAACATCCTGTTGAGAGGATCCAACGACATGGCCTTGGATGAGGCGGAGAGAAGCATTAATGACGCACTTCACGCCCTCAGAAACATCCTGTTGGAGCCAATGATAGTACCAGGTGGAGGAGCAATAGAGGTCGAGCTGGCAATGAAGCTGAGAGAGTACGCTAGGACTGTTGGAGGAAAGGAGCAGCTCGCCATAGAGGCTTACGCTGATGCCTTGGAGGAGATCCCGAGCATACTTGCTGAAACCGCCGGAATGGAGCCCATATCAGCCTTGATGGACTTGAGGGCAAGGCATGTTAAGGGAATGGCCAATGCCGGTGTAGATGTAATAAATGGAAAGATAATCGACGACATGTTCTCCATTAACGTACTGGAGCCTGTCAGGGTGAAGAGACAAGTCCTCAAGAGCTCAACGGAGGCGGCAACCTCAGTGCTGAAGATTGATGACCTGATTGCAGCATCCCAGTTGAAGTCCGAGGGCGGTAAGGGTAAGACCCCAGGCGGAGAGGAAGGAGAAGGAGCTGGAATGGGAGGAGCTCCTTCCTTCGGTTAAAACCTAAAATTTTTTATACATTAGAAGAGTGTCTGAATCTTCCAAGTCTTTGTATCCATCTATCTCATCTAGAGCCTTTTTGGCCGCAGCCTGAATATCCTTATCGGAGTAGCTAGAGATTACCTCTTGGAGTAATTTCTTGGATAGATCAACGCCTAGCACAAGCACAAGTTCCGTGAAGTCGGGGCTCTGGAAGTATTCAACAAGCCTTTTGGGGTCCCCTCCATAAGAGGAGAACTTGTATTTGGATTCCGCAGCTGCCAACAGTCTCCTCACATCGTCCAATCTTTTCAGATCTAGGGCAGTTGGAGTCAGTATCCGGCTTGCAATGTTTCTCAGAAAATCTGGATCTCCCAAATCGGAATCGCCTAATGAGGTTATTATGCCTTCATCTATAAAAGGATTAGTTATGGGGGATGTGAACAGTGTATAGACATGGTGTTCAGAATTAGAAAAATTCCTAATCTTACTTTTATTACAAGGAATGTGCCCAGAATATTCTTGCATACATATTTAAACTGTGCGTAGTTATATTCCCTATCTCTATATAAATATAACTAAAAATTAACCTTATATTACAAATTTCATAAATAAACACGCTTAAACCTTATCTATTTTTAGGGAAGATGTTAGAAGTGTATTCACAATATTTAAAAGAGGATTAACCGAGTAGTATACTAGTGAACTGCGTTGAGTGCCAAAAGTAAAAAAACTAGAAAGACGAAAGAAAGTGAGGGTGAAGTGGAGAGTAAGCTCAAGGTAGTTTATTCTGACAAGGACGTAGTAGTCATGACTGCTCCCAACGAAGAGGAGCTAAAGCAGATACTTCTAGATCTCCTCACGGAGAAGCCCATGAACCTGAAGGAACTTCACAGTAAGCTTTCCGGGATCGCAAGTGAGGATAAGATAAGGAGAGCCCTAGCCAGCCTGTCAGAAAATAGACAGGTGACTTTGCTGGAAGACGGAAGGTACGCTAAACTGGGAACAGATTAGCTAGTTCTAATTGGGCAGGTTTGCCAGTGTTTGTTGCACATTAAGGCGTTGCTTATGGTCAGGACTCTAGCTAAAATGTTGCAGTAGGCCACGTAACCCCTCTGGGTTCTAACTGGTCTGTAGTGTTCACATTGGCTGTCCAACGGGGTCTCCATCACGTTAACCTTAGGATAGAACTTGACCTCTTGATCCACACCCTGATAAAGTTCCAAACCCTGCTTCTCCTCTCCCGTGTCCTGGTAATACCTACAACCTCTATAGGATTTGAAACATCTGTTGGGGCTAGTTACGCTATCTGAGGGAGTATCTAGCATGGGTGAGGTACAAAAACCTGACTTATAGTAGGGGCAAATATCACGTCTCTGCAACTTCCCTCACTATGACGTGTACCCCTGTTAAATCAAGTTCCTCGTTCCATTCCGGAATGTGCACCGTCACCACGTTCACTGCATCAACGTCCTTTAACCCGCTCAGTACCTCCTGCAACCTTTCTCTAGAGCTCCCCTTGCCCGTGAAATCCTCTACCACTAGGACTTCGGCTATTTTCTTCATGATATGAGTCTTAACTTTAAAGAGTTAAAAGGGTAACAGCGGACTATGGCAGTGGATATTCTAGCGAAGATAAAGCAGGAGATATCCTACCAAGTGGGTCAGGAGCTGGGAATAGGGCAGGACTTGGTTTATAAGGTAATTGAATACCCTCCAAGGGAGGAGATGGGAGATTTAGCCATACCCTTTCCTGCGCTGGGAAAGAAACCGCAAAACCTGGAGGTTAAGTCCAGGTTTGTTAAGTCGCACTCGCTCTCAGGTCCTTTCCTCAACCTGAAGCTGGATGAGGCTCAGCTCTTCAAGGAACTCTTCTCGTCGTTGGATCAAGATTACGGAATAGAGAGGGTGGAGAAACCCAGAAGGATCGTGGTGGAGCACACCAGTGCCAATCCGATTCACCCGCTTCACATAGGTCACCTCAGAAATTCCGTGATAGGGGATGCCCTTGTCAGGCTCTCTAAGGCTAGGGGTCATGAGGTAATCACCAGGTTCTACGTCAATGATAGCGGTAGACAGGTTGCAATCCTGATTTACGGTCTCTCCAAGCTTGGCTACCCTGAACCACCCAAGGAGGCCAAGAAGGACCTGTGGGCTGGAACCGTGTATGCTATGACCAACATCATCCTTGAAATCAGGGCTTTGACAGATGAGCTTAAGACCGTACAGGACGCAGAGTACAGGGAAAAGGTAACCAAGAGAGATGAGCTGGTAGGGCTGGCCTCGGAGATAAGGTCCAGGAACCAGGAATACTTCGACAGGCTGGCCGAGGCCATAAGAGATGATCCTGACCCCGAGGGAAAGATAGCAGACATCATAAGGAAGTATGAGGCCGGGGACCCACAGATCAAGGAAATAGTCAGAAAGTACGTGAATTATGTACTGGATGGGTTCAGGGAGAGTTTAAGCAAGCTGAACATCACATTTGACGAGTTTGATTACGAGAGCGATCTGCTATGGTCCGGCGAAGTGAAGTCGGTGCTGAGATCCGCATTGAGCTCCAGGGCTAGAATAGAACATAAGGGAACGGAGGCGCTGGACCTGGACAAATATCTAGACGACGAGGTGAGGAAAGAGTTGAGGATTCCGGCAGGTCTGGAGATACCTCCCCTGGTTCTGACCAGGTCTGACGGAACAACGCTTTACACGGTGAGGGATATAGCGTATACCATTAAGAAGTTCTTGACGAGCAAGGCAGATCAAGTGATTAACGTAATAGCTGAGCAACAGACAGTTCCGCAGATACAGCTCCGGGCCGCCCTCTACCTTCTAGGTTACCCCGAGATGGCGAAAAATCTGGTTCATTACTCGTATAGTATGGTAACCCTCCCGGGAATGACCATGAGCGGAAGGCTGGGCCGTTACGTTTCCCTTGATGAGGTTTACGAAAAGGTGAAACAGGCTGTGGAGGAGAAGACAAAGGATAGGGGTCAGGTTAACATACCCGAGATTGTCAACTCGGCAATAAGGTATGCCCTTCTCTCAGTTTCAGCGGACAAGCCAATTACGTTCAACGTGGGCAAGGTTACAAACTTCGAACAGAATAGCGGGCCCTATCTCCAGTATACGTACGTGAGGGCCTATAACATCCTCTCCAAGTTCACGGGTGAGATAAGTCTCGACGTAGATTACGGTGACTTGGCGGGAGAGAAGAGAAGATTGCTTCTGGCAATTGCCAAGTTCCCAGAAACCTTCAAGAACTCTGCTGATAGCTTGGAACCCGAGGTTCTGGTTTCTTACCTGAGGTACCTGGCTGACACCTTCAATGCCTGGTATGATAAGGAGAGAGTTCTTCAGGAACAGGACGAGAAGAAGAGAATGACCAGGTTAAACTTAGTGAAGGGAGTGGAGATCGTCATGAGAAACGGTCTGAGGGTTCTAGGAATAAGTTCATTAACCAAGATGTAAATCTTCTATTGGACCCGTAGCTCAGCCAGGATAGAGCGCAGGCCTTCGGAGCCTAAGGTCCCGGGTCCGAATCCCGGCGGGTCCGTTTTTAGGCATCAAGGGAAATATTGCAACTCTTGGGCGAGCTCGTGGAAATTTCCCCAATTGGTTGCCATTTTAAACTCATGAAAGACAGAGCCCTATTTCCTCTTCTTTATAGTAAATTGAAAGATAATGATGAATCAAGCTGATCTCTGGGTAACTTGTATTGAAGGGCCCCCTCAAAGGCAAGTTCAGAATAATACCCGCGAGAGATAATACCATAACACGCTAAGAAAATGGTTAAATGAAAAAAGGTAGAGAGTATATAGATTCTCATGCAAAGTGACATCAGTGTACTATCCCTCTCTAAGATATCTGTCATAAAGCGTGATGGTAAGAGGGAGGAATTTAAGCTGGAAAAGATCCTCTCAAAGCTCGGTCCCTTGCACGATGAGATAGTGGACGGAATTGCGAAGGATGTTGTTCAGAACTCTACTGACAATGTAATAAATACTAGATCACTGGCAGATATTGTGGAGAGGAACCTGATTGAGGGTTCCCTGGAGCATCCAGAACTCATGGATCTAGCCAAAAAATATGTTCTGGCCAGGATTTACAACCATGTATTTGGGAAGGGAAAATGGGGCGAATTTGATCCTAAGGATCTTCTCATTAGCTATAACGCGCTCAAGGTGCTGGAGGCAAGGTACCTGCTGAAGGATCCTGAGACTCTCAGGTATATTGAAACACCTCAGATGATGTTTAAGAGAGTTGCCTCATATCTAGCTAAGGTTGAGCAGGACAAAAATGTTCAGCAGGACGCTATGCAGAAATTCTATGAGATAATGTCCTCTCTCAAGTTCGTACCCAACACTCCTGCCCTCATGAACTCTGGAACCAGACTTGGTATACTCTCCGCATGTTTCGTTCTACCGGTCAGGGATTCCATGACCTCTCCATCGGGAGATGGTATCTATGACACACTCAGGGCTATGGCATTGGTCCATCAACAGGGTGGGGGAACTGGATTCGACTTCTCCGAGTTGAGACCCAAGGGAGATGTTGTGGCGTCAACTGCGGGAGTTGCATCTGGCCCGGTCTCCTTTATGAAAATATTTGACGTTTCCACAGATGTGGTGAAACAGGGAGGTAAGAGACGTGGCGCTAACATGGGCGTTATGCATGCCTGGCACGCTGACATTGAGGATTTCATCCATGCCAAGACTGGAGAATTGAAGGACGTTCAACTTCAGAACTTCAACATTTCGGTGGGCGTTTATGACTACTTCATGGAGGCAGTGATGAGGGAGGAGCAGGTTCCTCTTATAACCCCGAGGAAGACCAAGATACCCGGTACAGATCACGAATACTACATTGTCAAGGCAAGGAACTATATGCGTGAGGAGTGGGTCCAAGAGGAGATACTCAGGGAGCTGGAGGAAAGGGGACCAGTTTACTTGGACGAGAGCAAGATAATCACGGTAGACGAGGCATTAGCCATAGCGGAGAAGGAGGGTGCCGTGATAAGATGGGTTAACGCTAGGACAATCTTCGAGCAAATAGTTAAGGGCGCTTGGGACTCCGGCGATCCAGGTCTCCTCTTCATAGATGAGATCAACAGGAGACATCCCACATGGTACCTGGGGAAGATCCAGGCCACTAACCCATGTGGAGAGGAACCGCTACTGCCCTGGGAGTCGTGCAATTTGGGTTCCCTCAATTTGGAGAAGTTCGTTAAGGAGAGAGATGGAAATCCATACATTGACTGGGAAGACCTAGCCAACACCATAAGATACGCAGTAAGGTTCCTTGACAACGTGGTGGACGCCAATAGATATCCTCTACCCCAAATAGAGCAGGCAACCAAGAGGACTAGAAAGGTTGGACTGGGCGTGATGGGTCTAGCCAGGGCACTGATAAAACTAGGTATCCCATATGACAGTGTTGATGCGGTTTACGTGTCCTACTATCTGGCCAAGTTCATTTACTATCACGCAATGAAGACTTCCATTGAGCTGGCCAAGGAGAAGGGATCCTTCCCTGCATACGACCCAGTAAGGTACAAGGATGTATGGGAGTCAGCTAGGGAACTTGATGATATGTTGGCCATTTCTGGGATCAGGGGTAAACCCTCAGAATACGCAAAGAGATTGATGTCAGAGGCCGAGAAACTGGACGTCACTGTCCTCAAGGACATGAGGCTCAAGTATGGCCTGCGAAACGCCACCGTGGTCTCCGTGGCTCCGACGGGTACAATATCCATAATAGCTGGCACGTCATCATCTATTGAGCCCCTGTTCGCATTGGCGTTCATCAGGAATGTGGCGGTTGGAAAGTTCATGGAGATTGATCCCCTCTTCCTAGAGTACCTGAGAAAATATGAACTGGACACACCGGAGGTGGTCAAGAAAATTGCTGAAACAGGAGAGGTGGGTGATAACCCGTTTGTGCCCAAGACCATAAGGAGACTGTTCAGGACTGCTCACGAGGTGGAACCCATGTATCACGTTCTGCATCAGGCAGCATGGCAACAGTGGAACGACTCTGGAACCTCCAAGACGATAAATCTGAGGAGTGAAGAGCCCGCAGATACAGTGGAGAAGGTTTACATGACGGCCTGGAAGTTAGGAATAAAGGGCATAACTGTGTACAGGGACAAGTCTAAATCTCAGCAGGTCATTTACTTCGGGTTAAAGAAGGAAAGGGAGGAGAAGTCTAAGGCTTTGCCATCATCCCTCAGAATGGAAAAGAAGTTCGTGGAGGTTAGTGAGAACTTCGCTGGCGGATGCAAGACGTGTGAGCTCTAGCCTAATCATACATTTTAGTTTTTAGAGAAAATCTTTCTGCTTCTATCTGCAGTCAAATTGTAGTCTGGCTCTATATTCATGTTTTTATACATGTATTCATAATAGATTAATGGTAAAGACGATGTCATTGGTTCCACCTTGCGAGTACTCTGTAAAAGAGCTGTTGCCAGCAATGCGTTCAATTATTGCTACCAAGCTGGTAAAGGACAAGGGATATCCACTGTATAGAGCAGCATTACTCATGGGAATAACCCCGGCTGCAGTTGCCAATTACATGAATGGTAAGAGGGGCACGGCAGTAAAGAGCATAATAGAGAAGGATCCCAGGCTCATGGAGATGATAGGTGATCTGGTTGATAAGATAAGTTCCTCGGGTGGTAGCGCTCAGCTTTCAAGCTATTATTGTATACTTTGCGCTGAGGGGAAGAAGGCACTGAAGAGAAATGGAATATCCCTTCCCTCTTGCCTTTACGAAACTAATCTCATGTTGAAATGATCTTTTTCTTTAGCAGGGCTTCAAGCAATCTCCTGATCTCAAGAGTAGCCGAAAGAAGGCCCCATCTTCTTATGGGGATCTTGACCCTATCAAATTCAGGTTCCACGCCTTCCCTGGATATATCCCTTGGGTCCAGCAAGGATGCACCTGTTATTCTAGCGGGTAGATAAAGGGTTGATACCACGGGCTTGTCATCTAGGTTCAGCAGGGTTATGTGTAATCTACCGTTTTCGTATTTCAGGTGAAGAGGTACAACGGAGGAAGGCTCTATTCTCAGAAGGGATACCTTGTACTTGGGCTTACAATCCAGATCCACAACTTGGTTAACCGTATCCCAAACCATTCTGTGGGGTTTAGCCTCCCTCCAGCTCGTGGACCTCCTTACAACGGCACCTCCATCCACTTTGACTCTCCCGGTTTCAAATTCCATGGTGAACGGCCTGCTAGAAAACAGGGTGTAGGAGGAGGAACTTCCTTGAATCGAGACCATGAATGTCTCAATGGAAACGAAGGACCTCAATCCGGTAGAAGAGATGTACAGGGGATTGAGGTAGTGAAAAAAAGCGTTATAAAATCCAGTTTGAACAAGTTCAGTTACACTCACCTCTTCCTGAAACTTGCCAGGGCCCACTTCCCCAGGTGCTAGGTTAACGGGTCTACCAGAGTGGAGTACTGTCCTTTCCCAGGGAGAAGGGTTCAGGTATCCTTCCCCCTCTTCGCAGGGCAAGAGGTCCCTAACCATGGATTTGAGAGAATCCAGATCAATCCGTTGGAAGTTCCAAGGGATGGAATGCTCTCTCAGTGGTGTCATCGCCTCATGGACCTCCCCTCTCCCTCTGACCTCAACCACCGTTCCGTCCGGACCGTGAAGGGAAAGCGACCTGTCCCATTCCAGCGAAAGATTCAGTATCCTAGAAACCAGGGGAAGCTGTTCCATGGCCTGTAGCCTCTCATCCAGGTAGATGGACTGATCCCGTCCAAGACCTAACTCTTCCAACATCCTATGCACCGTCAGACAAATGCCTTTTCTTCACCGTTCAGGCTCGGGGGTAACTCGTCATCCGGTTTCATCTTTCATTACTTTCCTTATTAGCTCTGCTACTTTCTTTCCCTCTACCCTTCCCCTAACCCTCTCCATCACCTTGCCCATGAGGAGGCTAAATGCCTTGTCCCCCTTGGATTTCACCTCTTCCCTGTTCTGCGCCACTACCTCCCTGATTAAGTTAATCAGTTCCTCCTCAGAGATTCCGGAATATTTGGAGATAACTGCCTCAATCTTGGTGTTAGAGTTTGGTGTAGAGTACTCCAGAAGTATCTGGGGAATGGAGTCCTTGGTTATCTTTCCTTGGTTTACACTCGCTATTACGGTCTCAATGTCCTCGTCGGTTATCTTGTCTATATTACCTCCTTGGGACTTGACGTATTTTAGCGTGTTCTCTAGGGTTGTGGCAACGATGGTGGGGGAAACATTGGTGTATTTTCTGGTCAGATATTCAAATTGATCTAGCCTTGGACTATTCAATACCTGTTTAGCCAGCTCCTCGTTTAGACCCATTTTCATGAGCTCCTTGAGTTTCTGCTCCGGGGTTGACGGCATAATCTTCTTGGCATCTTCAAGTAATTCCCTAGAAAGAATGGATGGAATATCCGTTTCAGGATACATTCTTGCTGATCCAGGTTGAGGTCTCATGAATTTGCTTGTGCCATCTTCATTGGCTGCCCTAGTCTCCTTGGGCACTCCTTCAAAAGCCTGAGATAACCTATCCCTAATGACCTGTAACGCCTTTCTGACCTTCTCCTCTGGACCCACGACCAATATAAAACCGTCCAGCTCGCCCGTTCCAAGCTCCTTAGCCACTCTCTGAACCTCTTCCTCCACTATACCATAGTTGGGGAGCTCATCCGAATGGAATATTCCGCCTAGTCCAGCCAGGGCCTTAACGTAATCTGATACCTCAGTCCCGAACCTTCTTCCAGGCATCACCTGTCTTCCTAGAATTCCCTTAAATCCAGGTGCAAGTAAACCAAGAACCTTACCGCCCTTCTTGAGCTCAGATTGGATAAGCCTGCTCCTAGACGAGGTGAAAAGTCCTGTAAGGTCTTTCTCCTTCACTTTCCTCTCAAAATCATCCCTTGTAATCCTGGTTCTCAACTCATCCCTAATTTTCAGTAGCTCCCTTTGCCTGTTAGCTTCATTCTCTATGATCTTCGGTATCATATCCAGCTCCTGGACCCCTTTGATCTCCGTTTTAACTCCACCAGCTATGGAAACGTTGAGGTCTTGCCTTATGGTTCCCAATCCCCTCTTCACTCTCCCCGTTAGTCTCAGCATCTGACCGATGAGTAGTGCCACTCTCTTTGCCTGTTCTGGAGTTTTGATGTCAGGACCAGTGGAGATCTCTATGAGAGGGATACCTAGCCTATCCAAGTTATACTTGACGGAATCGGGGGTGTCCTCTAACTTTCTGGCAGCGTCTTCCTCTATGGCGATGGTCTGTATGGTCACCAGGCCCTCAGCGTCCTTGATATACCCTCCAAGTCCCACTATTGCAGTACGCTGAAAGCCTGAGGTATTTGAACCATCTATAACCGTTTTTCTCATAACGAAGATCTCGTCCACAGGCTCGCCGTTGAATGCTAGAGTCATGGCAAGACCCAGCTTAATCGCGTCCAAATTCATGGGGTGGGGCGGTTCTTCGTCGCACTCAACGAGGCAACTGGACTTCCTCGGAACTTCGTACACTATTTTCTTCCCTTTTTCCCACTCAAAGAAGGCTGCAACATCAACTTGTCCCAACTCGCTTACCACTGGTCTCAAGTACCTCTCTAGTTTGCCTTGACTCTCCTCGTCCAGTGTGGTGGGGCATTCGCAGAAGAGTTTATGGGACGTATTGATCTGCTGATGTATTTCCAGCCCCACCTTTAGTCCCATCTTCTCGTATTCACTCATGTTTCCACCTCGGGAAATGATCCAAGGAGTGTCTTGGATTGTACTCGCCCACCATGTTGGTTAACATGATCCTCTTCACCTCATTCAGGTCTGAGGTCTGGCCCAGGGCCCACATCAGCTTAACTAGTGCAACCTCGGGCAACATGTCCTCCAGTGGAACTACCCCAGATTGTTGTAGCATCCTTCCAGTCTGATAAACATTCATGTTTACCCTTCCGAAGAGACACTGGGAAGTCATTCCCACGAATATCCCATCCTTAACTGCCTTTCTAAAGGCCTCCTGGAAATCGGAGGAAGTATGACCCAGGCCAGTTCCCTCGATTATTATACCCCTATAACCAGCAGACAGTAGAATCTCCACAATGTCGGGTTTAAGTCCTGGGTAAAATTTCAAGAGAAAGACCCTGCTATCGAATTTTGCGTTGACCTCCACCCCATCAGATTTCTTGATGTAATCGTCTCTTAATACCTTCACAGTCTTTTCCTTCCAAAGTACCTTAGCCAAGGGGTGATCATTGATACTCTGGAAGGCATCCCTTCTACTCGTGTGCATTTTCCTTACCTTCACACCCCTGTGGGCCAGTGTGTATGTGTCTGAGCTTTCCCCGTGCATATTGACCACCACCTCTCCGAAGGGAGCCTCCTTGGCCAACAGTATCGATGAAACAAGGTTTATCCCGGAATCACTACTGGGCCTATCGCTACTTCTCTGTGAACCCACAAGTACCACAGGCCCTGGCAGACGCAGGGAGAAAGCTAGGGCCGCAGCGGTATAGCTCATGGTATCTGTTCCGTGAGCAACAACAACCCCTTCACTTCCCTCATCAAAGGCTCTCTTGACGGCCTCCGCTATCTTTACCCAGAATTCAGGTTTCATGTTCTCGCTGAGGATACTGAAAAGAACCTCAGCGGAGATCGAGGTGATTTCCTCGATTTCTGGAACGAATCTAATGATCTCCTCCGTGCTTAGCGCAGGTCTAACTGCCCCAGTCTCGTACTCCACCTTACTCACGATTGTACCTCCAGTGCTGATTATCTTCACTTTTCCAGGACGAGACACTTCGTGGCCCTTCCTTTCTACGACTTTATTGCCTCTCCCTAGGAGAGTGACCTTGACCTTATTTACCGAAAACCCAGCGTTGTACCCGTTGTCCAGCTTAAGAACTACTACAGAATCGTCACGGGAATATGACGGCATGAGGATTCCCTTCACATTAACCTTATCGTTATAGACCTGTAATACGTCCCCTATATCAGCCCCTAAGGAAGAAAGTAACTCTAGAGCCTTTCCCCTATAACCTTCTAACATTTTACAGGGTATAAGAGAAAATATTTAAAAAACCTTACATCCTTCTGGGTGCACGTTGTGGTTTCTGAGTTGATTGCTTAAGAACTCTCTTCTCGTACTCTATTCTGTTTCTGACCCTCGGCACTTCCTTATGTCTCTCCTTTGGTTGGATCTTTGGGGTCTGTCCCCTAACTTTCCCGGCCTTTGTTAACGAACCGTGAGATGGCATTTACTATCCAGTATATGTGGTAAAACAAGACATTTAAACTTAGAGCTTTACCTACATCCGGGCTTTACTCAATGAAAATTTATTTGGCTGAGCACACGATAGGATCCTTTGCCTTTGACGAATCAGGGAACCTTCTGGATTATGTCCTTAATCCAAAGGAACTGGGCAAGGTGGTTGACATTCTAATAAACGTGGAAAAGGGCGAACCTATGCCCTCCACTATGGAATTGATTCAGAAATTGAAACCGTCAGAGGTAGTTGTGGAGAGCGAGACGGAGAGCTCAAGGATGCAGTCACTGGGAGTTAAGGTCGTATCCAAACCCCACCACGTGGGGGCTAGGGCCCTGAGGGGCTCCCTCGCTGAACTTGCAGTAAAGGCAAAATTCGCGGAAAACCCAGGAGAGGTATATAATTTCCTTTATCAGGTTTCTTTGGAATACACGAGAAGGAAGCTGAGAAAGGCTGCCCAGAAGAGGGACCTTCTAGCCATACAGGCCATAAGGGCCATAGATGACATTGATAAGACGATTAACCTTTTCTCAGAAAGGTTAAGAGAGTGGTATAGCATACACTTCCCAGAAGCGGACAAGTTGATTGAAGATCACGAGCAGTATGCCAAGGTGGTCTCTCTAGCTGGCTATAGGGATAATGTAACGGTAGAGACGTTAACCGAGATAGGCCTTAACGAGCAAAAGGCCAAGAAGCTTGCGGACGCCGCCAAGAAGAGTATAGGAGCAGATATTTCTGACGCTGATATAAACTCCATCAGGGATCTGGCAAATACGATTTTGTCTCTTTTCAAGCTCAGGAACTCACTTTATGATTACTTGGACTCAATCATGAGGGAGGTAGCCCCCAACGTGACTGAGCTGGTGGGTCCAACCCTTGGGGCTAGACTGTTGAGCTTGGCAGGGAGTCTTGAGGAACTATCCAAGATGCCAGCTAGCACCATCCAGGTGTTAGGAGCAGAAAAAGCGCTCTTCAGGGCACTTAAGAGTGGAAGCAGGCCTCCTAAACATGGAATCATTTTCCAATATCCAGCGATTCACGTGTCTCCAAGATGGCAGAGGGGGAAGATTGCTAGAGCTCTAGCTGCCAAGTTGGCAATAGCGTCAAGGATAGATGCCTATAGCGGGAGATTTGTGGGGACTCAGCTTGTGGAACAGGTGAACAAGAGAATAGAGGAAATCAAGACAAAGTATGCACAGCCACCACCCAAGAAACAGCAACCTAAGGAAGAGGGGAAAAGGTTCGATAAAAGAGAACATAAAAAGGGGAAGAAAGGAAAGAAAAGGTAGGTTGAGTGATTATGTCAGAACTGCTGGACACGGTTAAAAAAACCGAAATGGAGAACGTTTACGAATGCGTCTATGTCGATGGTACAGTGAGGCTTTGCACAAAGAACTTGGCCAAAGGATTCACGGTGTACGGAGAGAGAACCGTGAACTATGACGGGGTTGAGTATAGGGAATGGAATGCCTTCAGGAGTAAGTTGGCAGGGGCTATCCTAAAGGGATTGAAGGAAAATCCTGTAAAGAAAGGATCAAAGGTTCTCTATTTAGGTGCAGCCTCAGGTACAACCCCAAGCCACATCTCAGACATAGTTGAGAATGAGGGGAAGGTTTACGGCGTTGAGTTCTCTCCTAGGGTAGTGAGAGAACTGATTCTAGTTGCTCAGCATAGACCCAATCTGTTCCCAATTCTGGCCGATGCCAGGTTTCCACAGAACTACTCGTCCTTGGTTGAGGATGCTGATGTGCTTTACGTGGATATTGCCCAACCAGATCAGACAGATATTGCAATATATAATGCAAGATATTTCCTAAAAGATAATGGACATCTCCTTCTGGCGATAAAGGCCAGAAGCATAGATGTCACAAAGGATCCCACGGAGGTATTCAAGGCCGAAGCGGAGAAACTGAGAAATGAGGGTTTTGACATAATGCAGATTGTTAACCTGAATCCATATGACAAGGATCACGCTATGGTGCTAGCTAAGTTCAAGGGCTAGATCCTTGTTCGATAAAATTTTCCAACTGGGATTAAGGGATATCCTAGATTCCATGCCCGCAGAGTACGTCACGCTAAAGGAAGCCATGGATGGAAAACTGGAAATAACCTTGAATAATGGTTTTAAACATAAATTTGATCCAGACGAGGTTAAGAAGCTCTCCAGTGCTGTTCCCCTATATCTTTGGTCCATGGTGAGAATCCCCTTCATTGTGGTGAAATTATCCACTCCTGGAGAGTACTCAATTAATGGATCGGAGTGGGATATGAAGGCCATCTCCTCCATCCTTAACATTTCGGGTAACGTAATTTCTGTGGGACAAATGGAATCCCTTTTAAGGGAATTTAAATCATTAATATTTATTACCCTTGGTTATGATAGTATTTCTGTAGTGAACGAAGAAAAGGAAGGTATCTAAAATGATACCTGGAATGCTGGACGAGGTACTAGACGTACTAGAGAAGGAAGGTATAAGTTATACTCTGATAGAATACCCTGAAAAGAACAGGAAATCCATAGATATAATCGCAAGAGGAAAATTGAGAAGGTTCGTGATAAAGATATCCAATGATAGGCCCTCCAAGGATGAGACCAGGGATCTAAAGAACTTCTCAGCGGTGCTGGGGAGCATGCCGGTTATGGTAACGGATGACACGGAAGAGGACATAGCAATAGGTAAGGATAACGTGGTTGGGTTATCAGTGGAAGGCCTAGCAAAGGCATTGAGAGGGGAGAAAATTTTCATCTATAGAACACGAGGTGGCATATTCATTAAAATCAGGTCAGATGTCCTCCGAAGGAAAAGGACAGAGATGAACTACAGTATGGGAGATCTATCCAAGATTCTTGGTGTAACCAGGAAAACCATTTACGACTATGAAAACGGCGAGTCAGACGTCTCCATAGAAGTTGCCGAGAAGCTGATTGACCTCTTCGGGGATGAGGTTATAGGTGATGTGTGTGATGATGCCATCCCTAGATTGGAGACAGAGTCCCAATCAGCTGATACTATCAGTTCTAGGATAGCAAAGAACCTGACTGACGCTGGGTTTGCCTCAGCTTCCGTCAGGTTCACCGCGGTGGACGTTGTTGCGTCCAAGGGCACAAAAAGGATCTTGGTTACAGTGGAACCAAAGACCCAGGATCAAATGGAGAAGAAGTTGAGAGAGGCATCAAAAATAGCAAATGAGTTGATGTCAGAACTGGTGATAGTGGTCAGGAGTAACTCTACAGCGAAAAGGCTAGATAAGGATGGGTTTAAAATTCTCACCTCCGAAAGCATCGACAGCCTCAGCAATGAAATTAATAGAAGTGATTGAGGGAAAGGTAAGGCTTCTTGTCCCAGATCCTTCTCAATTCTCTAGGGAAGGTAAGTTTGATCCAGCTTGGTCTCCGGTATTTTACAACCCCAGAATGACCTTTAATAGGGACGTTAGTGTCTTAGCGGTTTCGGTAGTATCTCCGCCTTCTGTTTTGGATGCCATGTCAGCAACAGGTGTTAGGGGAATCAGGTACGTCGTGGAGAGTAGGATTGAGGGAGAGGTCATCCTTAATGATAAGAATCCAGTATCCGTGGAGTTAATCTCAAAGAACTTGGAACTGAACGGGGTCAAGGGTAAGGTAGTTAAGTCCGATGCCAACTCCCTAATGCATCAGGTTAAGGTGGGCTACACAGATCTGGATCCCTTTGGATCTCCTGCTCCCTTTCTTTTCTCCGCAATCTCGTCCTTAAGAAGGAAAGGAGTTCTAGGGGTGACTGCCACCGATCTCTCAGCACTTGAGGGAAAATCTAGAACCTCTTCCAGAAGGAAATATGGCGTATCTGGGAGTAAATTGAGTTATTCCAAGGAGGCTGGATTGAGAGTCTTGCTGGCTAAAATAGCTAGAGAGGCATCAGTGCAGGAAAAGGGAATAAAGCCCCTCATGGGTTTCTATCATGACTACTATTACAGGCTATTCGTTAAGATGGAGGATGGAGCTAAGAGGGCCGACAGGAGCCTAGAAAGTCTCGGGACTCTTTATGAATGTGGTCTATGTGGTTACTCCTTCATGAGTGTTGAAGGATGCGAGCGAAAATGTCCTGTTTGTGGTGGGGAACTGAAGTATTATGGTCCAGCATGGGTTGGAGAGCTTAACGATCAGGAATTTTTGGAAGAAATGAAAAACAAGCTCACGGGATTTTCTTATCTTCAAAATTTTGAGATGATATCTAAACTTTTGGAAAGATTAGGGATGGAGAATAGATTTGGACCATACTACAGGGTCGATGTGTTGGCTTCCAGGCTAAAGGTAAATATGCCTTCCATGTTCTCACTCCTGCAATGCTTAGATGGGGTTAGGACCCATTTCGACCCCAGGGGATTCAAGACATCCAGGGAATTTCCAGAGGTCATAGAGTGCATTAAAATGTTATCCGCAAGGACGTGACTAGCACCTAAACAGAACTGAATTGAACAAAGAATCAATTTCTGTCTAAACATGAGAAAGCGGAGAACCTTGGTAGTCCGAAATATTAGGAGGTACCCCACATTGTGTATTTAAGGAGCCTTTAACGTGAAATACGCAATAAACCGAGCTAGGCCCACATATTAACCTAACATGTCCATGGAGAGTATCCAAGAGGAAAGCTTGGTACAAGAACTAGGATTCACGTGCGCTCCGTTATCGCACTTAAACAAAAGTTTACAGGAGAAACAGGGAATCTCCTCTATGCTATCCAGATTCACATATATGCTCGATTCCTCAACTGTCCTTATGGCGAATAGCTTGATTACGCTCTTTCCGTTCTCCTTTATTGCCTTCTTGGCTATCATCTTTTTGTCGATCAATTTCTTTATAATTGTAGCAAGTTCCCTTGTGGATAGACCTAGTTTCTTCGCAAGTTCCTGTTGAGAAATACCATCTTCACCGCTCTCAAGGATTTTCTTGTGAATTAACTCCTCCTTTTCCATTGAAACTTTTGATTCCAAAGCACTAACACCTGCGTTGGCTAATTCTATAATATGTGATCACCGCCTTATTTACTTTACTACCGTTCATCCGTGAGGTGTTAAGCCAACATGCATGTTTAATCATTCACTAGAAGTAGAAATTGTGGGCTAATGGGTATCTTGAGCAAAGGGATCTTCCAAGCCACTCGAGTACTCTAGCTTAAAATTAGAACCCTCTAAAAATCTTCCCTTGCACTTGTCTTGATTACAAGGGAATTAAAAAGCTGGAGTTTATAAAGCAGTATAAAAACTATATTACTGGTGACTCTGTATTTCCAACTCGCCGGCTTATAAGCCAATAATAAGTATTGAAAACATTGTAGCAACAGTAACCTTGGAACAAACTCTAGACCTTTACGCCATGGAGAGAAGCGTTCCAAACGTTGAGTATGATCCAGATCAGTTTCCAGGCCTAATATTCAGGCTTGAGAGTCCTAAGGTAACTTCCCTGATCTTCAAGTCCGGGAAAATGGTTGTTACCGGTGCCAAGAGCACGGAGGAGTTGATCAAGGCGGTTAAGAGGATAATAAAGAGCCTTAGAAGATACGGAATTAGAATAGGTGGTAAACCTAAGATACAGATCCAGAACATAGTTGCCTCCGCCAATATGCACGTTCATGTGAATCTGGATAAGGCAGCTTTCCTGCTCGAGAATAACATGTATGAACCAGAGCAGTTTCCAGGTCTTATCTTCAGAATGGATGAACCTAGGGTGGTCCTTCTAATTTTCAGTAGTGGTAAAATGGTGATAACTGGGGCCAAGAGAGAAGACGAGGTGTATAAGGCAGTAAAGAAAATCTTTGACAAATTAGAGGAGCTGGACTGCATCAAGGCAGTGGAAGAAGAAGAGGAATTAGAAATTTAAAATAGTGAGGTGTAAGTGAGACCATGGCTCTTAAACACGAAAAGTACGTCTACGTGGAGGTAGGAAAATCCAGGTATGCTAAGTTGAGGGTTCTTAAGAACAAGGATGAAAATAGTCCAGAAAGATACATCGTACTTAACAGCTTGGTTGCCAAGAAAAGCAGAGATGCGAAAGTTCTAAAAATGGACGATCTTCCCCTTGAAGTTAGGGAAAAGCTAAAGGGAATTTCTTAAGTTGACTTGAGTCTGTTTTTCTCAAAGCTGGAAAGAACAAAATAGGTAGCAATGAGAATGAATGATGAAAGAAGAAGAAGGTAAAATGACTGTATCTGAATTATGTAGGCGCCACTTTCAAGGTTTCTTAGAAGCCCCGTGAGGACAAAATACGCAAGTATGGATGCCAATATCTTCAAGAGATCGTGCCAGATCCTTATGTCCTTTGAGAGAGCTCTAGACAACAGTTTACCGGAGTACAAGATGATGATGGAGAAGGTTAGATACGGCAATATGGCGAGCAATGTAGACGAAACCGATTTCATGGAGAGAGGTCCAGCTGTGGAAGCGACAAGGTAACCGTTGATTATGGCCAGCACCAGGGATATGGAGGAAAGGATTGCCACAATGACCATGATAGTCGAGTTTTCCCACCATCTTTCAATGGCATCATCTATCCCAAATCCCCTAACCAACATGGCTCCTCCTAGGACCAGAAGTATTGAGGGAAGAACGTAAGCGGTTAGGCCTGCAATGGCCAATATACTGGAGACGAAGAGAATTATCCCGGGAACCCCCAGAAATAGTCTAGAATATCTGCTTTCAGTTACCAGCCTCTTCAGATATTTTCCAAGAAGGATGTAAGTTTCCTCAACTCCTCTGTGCTGTTCCACTATAACCCTTTCTATCCCCACTATTTTCAGCCTGCTCTCAATGACAGGGATAGCCTTCGCATCTTCCGGGCTATCATATACCAGGATAGCCTGATCTGGCTTGACGGACCTAATAACCTCATCAACTTGCTTTGACAGGCTCATTTGAGAATCTAGCCCACCTCTCTGTGAGCCTGCAACGAACACTATCTCAACATCTTCCCCGTTCTCCTTCATGTTAAGGTATATGTTGAATGCGGTTACCATGGTGTTGAAGTCTGAATCTAAGGCCAAGAACCTCGATGACTTCTCTATGGCCTCTCTGGCCTTTGTCTCACCTATAACTGGGGTAGAAACACCAGCCCTGCTTAAATCATCGTCTATATCAATGTAAATTATCGCCGTCTTCATTATTACCCCGATGGTCCCCATAAAGGGCGTATATTTCCTCGAACGTCAGTCTCTCTCCCTTCTTCAGTTTCTCCTCTGCAACCTTCTTCCTCTTCTCCATGATCTCGGCAACGTTAGCCCTGGGGGCACTAACTCCCTGTTCTAAGGCCTTCCTGGCCTTTATGAGCTCATCAAGCTCCTTACTTTTTGTTTCTATCTGTTTCTGTAACTCGTCAATTTCCTTACTCTTAGCCTCTATCTGAGAGGTCAGCTCATCAAGCTCCTTAACCAACTTGTTCCTCTCATCCCTCAAACTCTTCAAAGTCTTCCTTTTCTCACCAATTTCTGAAATTAGCGAAGATATCCTCTGTCTGATAGTGGCCAGCTCTATTCTCTTTGCAAGGAACTCTGCCCTCTCCTCGTTACCCTTCTCCTTTACCTTGAGGATTTTCTTGGCTTCGTTTAGCCTTCTCTCCATGTCAGCTATTCTCTGAATCAGCTTCTTTTCTTCTTCAAGTGTTAGAGAAGAGGTCTGTATTCTCCATTCAAGGCTCTTTATCCTTTTCTCCAGTAGATCTGGATTTAGCCCCTGAGTCTTTTTCATGAGGTTTCTCAGTTCCTCGAACTCTTTCCTCATTTCCTTAATTACTTCAAAGATTTGTTCCTTCTTCTGTTTTAATTCCTTCAACTCGTTTACCCTTGAGGTGTATTCCTCGAAAACAGTCTTGAGCTGTAACCTTACGGCTTTCAATCTCTCTATCTTTTCGCTCTTCTTCTGTCTTAACTTTCTTATCTCCTCAATTGAGGCATATCTTTTCTCCCTAAGGACTGAAATCTCATTCCTCACGTCAGATATCTTCTTGTAAATGCTTTCTTCCGTGGCCTCTGCTGGCGGATTGCTCATCAGGGTTACATAAAGAGTACTCCGTTAATAACTTTTCCTAGAATTGTCTTGATTCAAATGTCTGTTCAAGATTGGTGGACATGGTTTCATCACAATGAAGTGAGATGCCCTGCCGATTCACCGCATAGACCCATAGAGTGAGCTACCTCGCTCCGAAGGGCGAGATTTTCCGAACCTTTATCTCTTTTGGAGTTAAGGGGGTGCAAGACCCATCCGTGAGGAATGGATACTCCCCATTATATATAGGGGTTTTGAATGATAATGCGTAAATCAACTGTAGCCTGCAAAACCCCATCATGTGGTAATAGCCATGGGATGGCCACCTAGGGATGGAACCGAAGTCAAGCTTGCGGAGACCAATTCCACCTTAACCCTCCCACACCGGGCGTCAAGGATGGGTTCCATTCGACGCTGTGAGTGGAGGGGATCGAGCATGGTCAATGAACCAAGAAACCCCATCCGTGAGGGTGGAGTAATTCACAAAGTGTTCAGTGTCTATCATACCTCCATTCAACTGCACAACGCTTAGGAGACAAAGGCCCAATCACTGGGAAGGTGAGAGACCAAATATGCCAAAACAAAAAGATTCTTTAATTTAACACATTTTCTTTATAATTTGAGACCAGGTAGGATAAAAGATAAGTATATACTAAATTAAATGAAATATCATTAATTTCTACCTCATTCGCAGTGAATCGCTGGAACGTTTATATACAAAAAAGCTTGTAATCCCCATCCCAAGCAGGTATTATCTTCGCGTCAAATTACGTTGGTATTATCTGCTACTAGATATAAGTGAAGGAATGACATCTATCTTCACTTGTGAGGAGCACAAAAATAATTCCCATAGGAGAATTTGAGTCACTTGTCCTAGGTGATAAGTGGCTCATTAAAGCCGATGCGAATTACGATTATTCCAGAAATGACCCATCGGGGCTTGTATTGCTTGATGCCAGTCAAAGGAGAGTTGGCAAGGTACTAGATGTTCTAGGAAACGTTAACAGGCCATACATACTCGCAGAATCCATATCAGATTCTACACCCCCAAGAAAGCTATTTCTTGAAATTCCACAGCGTAAACATTCCAAGAAAAACAGAAGGTGAGGCAGATGATATGTCCAGTTTGCCAGGGAAATGAGATTATCTTCGATGCAGAACGCGGGAACTACGTATGTGCCAGGGATGGGACTGTAATAGAGGAGAACGTCATAGATCAGGGTCCCGAATGGAGAGAATTCGATGCGGGCGACAGGAACAAGAAAAGAAGAGTGGGAGCAGGAGTTACAGACAGGGTTCATGACCAGGGATTTTCCACTTTAATCGGAGGCGGAAGAGTAAAGGATAGAATGAAGGCGATCAGGCTTCAGAGGCTACAGAACAAGTCGAGGGTTACATCAAAGGACAAGAAACTCGTAACATATCTGTCGCAACTTAACAGTGAGGCTGCCAAGCTGGGATTGCCTGGATACGTTAAGGAGACGGCGGCCGGGGTAATAAAGAGATTGATTGACTCTGGTCTTGCCAGAAGGATAGATATGTACGCATTAATTGCAGCCACAATATTCTATGTGAGCAGATTGTACAAGATTCCGTTGCAGTTAAATGAGGTAAAGAAGCTTTTCAATGTGGATTCCAGCTCCTTCTGGAAAGCCTCGGCCAGAGTTCAGAACGTAATGCAAAAGGGTTCATTCTTCTCTAACTTCGGAGGACCTTCCCCCTTGGAACACATACCGGACATTGTCAATAAAGCTAAGTTACCTCAGCATGTGGGAACGATGGCAGCGGAGATAGCGTCCATTTTGGTGAAGAATGCAATAACCAGCGGGAAGGGTTACCTCTCAGTCGCTGCGGCCTCGGTCTATCTGGCAAGCACCATACTAGATCATAAGAAGACCCAGAAGGAGCTTGCAGAGAGTCTAAATATCACCGAGGTTACTATCAGGAACAGATACAAGGAGATAATTAGCGCCCTTGATGTTGAGGTCTATCTTTAAGCCTTTTATAGTAATTTTGGTGAATGTTTACAGTATAATATTTTTTAGAAGGTTTAATTCGGGGAACTCCATTATTCCCTCATTCTCCACTATTACAAAGGGTTTTGCTTTTTCCAGAATTGCGTGCTTTTTCATCAAGGGACTCATGTATCCTGAATGAACTAGGGAAATATCATTGCCTGATTGATATCCACCGAGGGCAGGGAGGGCTATTACATAGGAGTTTCCCGCAAGAGGTGAGACCAGGAAGCATGGAAATTTTTTGGCGAATCCCAGTTTGTCCCTTATTGAGATCCGAAGATGCTCATGTCCTATAATATAAATCCTGTTCTCCTTAGGCTCTATCTCCCTATGTCCGTGGAAAATGAACAAATCCTCACTCTCAACCTCATCTAGAAGTTCAACATTATCAAATTTTTCCGCAACTAGAGAAATATAGTTATCGTGATTTCCCCTTACCAGCTTCACGGAAGCGCCCATTTCCTTCATGTCCTTGAATATCTCAGTGAGATCTTCCTTCTCCTGCCTACCAAGCCCGTTAAATCTATGCTTCATATCACCATTAATAATTATCTTATTGGTCTTGAACACATCCAGAGCCCTCCTGTAAATCGCAAGGAATCTCTTCTTCTGTATCCTTGGCAGGAAAATCCCCTTTGAAGCCATTTCCTCCTCATAGCCTATGTGAACATCTGACAGAATGATCGAGTTTAGGCGCCTAGCGTAGATAACGGGTAAATCCTCCTCCACCTCTAAGTCCCTGACTATGCTGACCAAGTCCGATACACCCTTATTCCAGCTCTCACCATGGAAAACTTAATGTCGGATATATACTTTGTAGGGCTTGGGCTATCAAAAAGGTTTCTTACTAACGCCTCCCTGGAGGTAATGAAGAACTCGGACGTGATTTACGCTGACGTTTACACTTCAATTAGTTGCGATTTAAATGAGAAAACGCTCAGGGAAATCACAGGCAAGGATATTATACCCGCGTCCAGGGAAATGTTGGAGACTAGGGAGAAGGAGATCTATAAACTACTGGACTCAGGTAAGAGGGTTGTAATAGCAGTGGTTGGAGACCCCATGATTGCCACAACCCACGTGAGCTTAGCCACCGGCGCCAGGGCTAGGGGACATAGGGTCAACGTTATTCCAGGGGTTTCAGTTCACTGTTACATGATATCAAGGTCTATGTTATCTTCCTATAAGTTTGGAAAATCAGTCACTGTAACCTTTCCTGTACTGGATAAACTTGACTACACTCCATACAGGGTAATAAAGTCCAATAGGGAGCAGGGTCTTCATACCATGGTTTACTTGGATTTGAAGGAGACCGGAGTCATGACCGCAGATCTAGCCCTGGCTTATCTCAGGAAGATGGAAAGCGATATTGGGGAGAAGGTTATCTTGGATGATGATCTGGTAGTGATAGGAGAAAGGCTCGGATGTCAGGATGAGAGCGTCAGGGCTATGAAAATATCAGATGCTTTAAATCAAAAATTTGGAGCTCCTCCGCACATTATAATAGTTCCATCCAGAAACCTATATGAGATGGAGATAGAGGGATTGAAATGCCTGAGTTAAGGGATAGGGTAATCAAGTATATCAATGGCATGGAAGAAACCCTGAAAAAGGTCAAGGGAGACGAAAGGATACTTAGCCTCGCGAGACAATACGTGGAGGACGCAAAATACTATCTGGAAAAGGGAGACCTCGAAACGGCGCTGGTGGATGTGGTCTACGCGGAGGGTTTGGTGGACGCTCTGAAAATAGTAGAGGGTGAGGGAGCCAAGAAGGTGTTTGTGGGCGGAACCTTTGATATAATTCATCCAGGTCACATAGAGTTCCTCAGGAGGGCAGCCTCTCTGGGTAGAGTGTACGTGGCAGTGTCTAGGGATAAGAACGCGGAAAGAGTGAAGGGTCGTAAACCTGTAAATGACGAGAATCAAAGGCTGGAAGTTGTCAAGAGCATCAGGTATGTGTATGAGGCATTCCTAGGTGACGAGAACGACTTTCTCAGAAGCGTGGAGAGGGTCAAACCAGACATAATCTTTCTTGGTCCAGACCAGAAAGTGGACGAAAAAGCCCTAAAGGAAGAATTGGCCAAGCGTGGTATTTTCGTGGAGGTGGTGAGGCTGGAGCAGAGGATAAATAGGTGGGGCCATAGCAGTACATCTGCCATAATAAAGGAGATAACTGAAAGATACTGTAATCACGCGTAGGCCTGAATGAGCACTTCATCTCCATCCTTGATATTGAGCTCCTTTCTGAGATGATATGGCGAGATTACCTCGATAACGCTCTTTGGGTGAACGCTCCTGAGAGGGAACACCACGGCTGCAGGTTTTAGATCGTTTACGGATGCTGGAAACGCCCTAACCGCACCTAATACCCTGTTCTCCTCCTTGTGCTCCGGAATGGTTATCGCCTTGGAGATATCCAATATGAGTCTGTTCTCCAAGGATGTTCTGTCGTAAATCACCAGGTTTAGGGTTCCAGGATAGGGCTCGAAACCAAGGAACTTCTTGAACGATTCCATGTAGTACGGCATGGAGAGGAATATTCTTCCCTCCCCTAGGCCTGAGGTTGCCCTTCCCCTCATTTCTAGCACGTGAGATGAGATAATTGTTCCCCTCATCATAGAGAGGCAGTCCTCTAGTAATTTCTCTCCATTCTCCGTAACCCTGATTATCTCCCCCTCCTTTGAGAGGGATCTTCTAATGAGGTTCCTTTCCTCTAACTCCTTGAGTTTTCTGGACACAGATTGCTGGGACATTTTAAGTTCCTCGGCGATAGCCTGCTGGGTAACTTCCTTCCGCTGTAGGGATAGGTAGACTATCTTGGCAATTAAACACTCATCACTCATGGTTTCTGACCATCTCCCTCTTCAGTGCACCCCATTTCAGCCTCCCTATATTCTCCGTTAATGTCATCTTGGGTGTCCTGAGTTCTCCAGTCCCATTTCTCGGTCCACGCGTTACCTATTTGCATGGGTCTGTCCAGAGTGCTCAAGAGAACAATTCTGCTGGGCGCGTGTTCTGAAATTATTTTATAGCCAGTAAGCTGGGCTAGCTTCTCCGCAAAGGATCTGATCTCAGAATGCCTCGGCATTGCGTCCTTTGTAAGCCTGTAGGTTGACGGACCCACGTGCATGTATGCCTTGACCTCAATGTAGGTCGGCATGGCCATCTCCATTAACTTGGCAAACTCCCTTGCATCATCGTCCCCCATATTTACCTCCTTCATCATGGTCATCCTGATCACCGTGGGCGAACTGAAGCTAGGGAGTATTTCGAGGGTTTTCATTACGAGGTTCCAGGAGTTTGCTACAACAGGCCTGTTGATCAGCCTGTGCTTTTCTTCATTGGGAGCCTGTAGTGACACAAAGAGTTGCGATGGCTCCTCCTCCAGTGAGGCAAGTACGTCAGGCCTGACACCGCTGGTTACAAGAAATGTCGTTATCCCACGTTTATGATATTCCCTAATGAGCTCCCCGATCCTTTCGTAGAGAGTGGGTTCACCTGTGAGGCTTATCGCCACATGTGAAGGTTTCATGGCCTCCAGTGCCTTACTGTTCTCTACCCCTTCCCTTCCTAAATAACCAGAAACCGATCTCTTGTGCTCCTCTATGGATCTCTCCACAATGTACTCCGGGTCATCCATGTATGGCATCTTGGTTTCATCCCAATCAAGTCCCACATCCTCGGGTTCCAATCTCCAGCAGTGTATGCACCTGAACCAGCACCACATGCTCACAGGCGTCATCTGCACACATCTGTGACTCTCTATACCGTAAAATTTACCCTTGTAACAATATCTTCCGCTGGTTAAAGCCTCATGTGTCCAGTGGCACTTCTTGTAGGCGCTATGTCCACCAATCAGATGATACCTCTGCTTCTCCATCTCCTCTCGTATTTTAGAGAGCGTGTCAATCCTGAAACTACCTTTAACCGCCATTAATTATACCAAACAAGATTACTCGGCAAGTTTAAAATGCTTAGCTATGTTACCACGGTAACTCACAAGGGCGCGGTAATATCTTTCAATCCAGTTATATTTTCCATGTACAGGGAGACACCCATCAGGAAGGTGTCCGAGAGGTATCTTCCCATAAGCTGTACTCCCACTGGTAAACCGTTATAAAACCCTGCAGGTATTGACAGCCCAGGTATTGCAGCCAGGTTTGCTGTGACCGTGGCCACGTCCATTGCGTACATCTTCACAGGATCATCTATCACCTCACCTATCCTTGGTGGAAGTATTGGGGAAGTTGGCGAGACTAGGATGTCATATCTGCTGAACAATTTTTCCAGAGAGTCGCGTATTAATCTCCTAGTCTTCAGTGCCCTAATGTAAAACTGCTCATAATAGCCGGCGCTCAGAATGAAGGATCCCAGCAATATCCTTCGCTTGACCTCCTTCCCGAATCCTTCACCCCTGTTCCTGCTGTAGACATCTTTCCAGTTCCCCTCAGCGTTGGAGGAGTAGCCGTACCTCACACCGTCATATCTAGCTAGATTTGAGCTCGCCTCGGACATCGCGATAATGTAATAGGTTGGAAGCACGTAGTCCACCATCCCAAGGTTGGTTTCCTCTACCACTGCACCTTCTGACGACATTTTGTTGAGGAAGTCCTTCACCACTCCCGCTACTCCTGGATCTGAAGCGTCCATTACGTCCTTAAGCACTCCAACCTTTATGCCCTTGACTGCTATGGGGTTAATGGAAGATGGGGGAGAGTAATCTATAGTGGTTGCGTCCCTCTGGTCGCTCCCAGCTATAATTGAGAAGAGCAACGCTAGGTCAGCGGAGTTCCTTGCCATGGGACCTATCTGCTCCAAGCTGTTGGCATATGCTACTAGTCCGTACCTGCTCACTGTCCCGTAGGACGGTTTCAGTCCATAGGTGGAGGTGAAAGAGGCTGGAGTCCTGATGGAACCACCTGTATCTGATCCAAGGGCCACACTCACGTATCCTGCAGCCAGCGCGCTTCCGCTCCCCCCGGAGGATCCCCCGGGCGTCCTGGACAGATCCCAAGGATTTCTGGTGGGACCGAAATAGCTCGTTTCCGTGGTTGAGCCCATGGCGAACTCATCCATGTTAGTTTTGCCGAGTATCACAGCCCCTTCTTTCCTCAGCTTTAAGATCACTGTGGCGTCATATGGGGGCACATAGTTCTCAAGCATCTTGGATGAGCAGGTTGTTCTTATCCCCTTAGTTGAGATATTATCCTTCACCGCTATCAATAACCCGGAAAGTCTTCTTCCCTCCTTCACGGCCCTCTTAACTTCCTCTAGCACATCTTCTTCTCTCCTTATTGTAACGAAGGCCTTGACCCTGTCCTCCACCCTTTTTATTCTCTCAAAGGTTCTACCCACGTACTCATCTGGAGATAAGTTTCCATTCCTTAAGTCGTTCACCATTTCTAGGATCATGTTATCCACCTATGGTACTAGGGCCTATGATATACCCATCCTTTTTCTTGGGCACATTGGATAACGCCTCATCTCTGGAAAGGGGTTGGTTAGGCCTATCTGGCCTCAGTTTCCCTGTGGATAGGGGATGGAACATGGGCTCCACGCCCTCAAGGTTCAGTTCGTCTATTTTGTTGAAGAAATCAAGAATTCTGGCAAGATCCCTCATGAATTCCTGCCTTTCCTGTTCCGTAAGGGAGATCAAGGCAAGCCTCTCGAGTTTCCTCATGAGCTCCTCATCAACCCGAACTTTCACTTGGAAACACTCTCATCTATCCACTCCAGATACAACTTAAAACCATTCTTTATATCTAGGGCTAGAATCTCAGGGACCTTGTAGGGGTGAAGTTCCTTGAGTCTCTTTATCAGTTCGTCAAGCCTGTCAGAGTTGGTTTTTATTAGTGCAAGAACCTCGCTGTCCTCCGTAACCTTGCCTTCCCATCGGTATATGGAGACGAGACCAGGAACTAGGTTAACGCAGGCCGCCAGTTTTTCCTCCACTAAGGTTCTTGCAATCCGCTTGCCTTCCTCCATCCCGGGTAGCGTGCTGATCACAAGGACGTACTTTCCGTTCATGGCAAAATATTAGCTAGATTTCAGAAATAAATGTAATGAGGCCAGCAGAGATCCCCTTTCAAGCTGAAGGAATAATGGACGCACTAAACCTTGGAATATCAGAGGCCACTTACTTGGGCGCAGAGTTCATTGGGTTGACGCTGGATAACGGAATAGGCCTCATATTGAGGGTAAGCCCTGACGAAAGAATCATAAAGATCCTGGTAATGAGCGAGAAAGAGCTACCTTTACCTCCCCTGGGTATATTCGTGAGATCGGACGGGAAGGCCTACAACATATACATCGTGGATAAACCTGAAAAGCTCAACGAGGTAGTAGGAATGGATAGGAAAGTGATCTTTGTGGAAGTGATATCTGGTGTCCTTGAAGACTTTCTACGTGAAGCCCTTCAACAATGAGGTTCTGGAGAAGCTGATTTCCTTTTCAAAATTTCTTGGCGAGGATCAGAACGGAGCAAAATTCATGGTTGACCCAGAGAGGGCTAGGATAAATGGGATAACTCTGGAGCAAATAAGGAAAGTCCTCGAGGAAGTGGGAGTAACGCTTGATCCGGAGTTCCTCAATCTCCTAGAGAAGGAAATGGGAGGTTATGATGTGGTTTTTGAGCTGGAAGGTAGTAAGCTGGTGGTTAGGGCTAGAACGAGAATATCGGATATCCTGAGAAAGTATAGGATAAGCATACCCTACGATCCAAGAGATAGGGTTTACAGGACTAGGCCATTCTACTATCACGTGCTCAGGAGGATCCTAGAGAGCGAGGGACTAAGGGTGAAGAGACTGGAACTGGCTCAGGATCGCTTTTCCTTGAGGGTAACGGCGAACCTAAGGGAATATCAGCTCGAGGCAGTTAGGGCATGGAAGGAGAACGGGTATAGGGGGGTGATAGCCCTTCCCACAGGTGCAGGAAAGACCCTGATAGGAGTGCAGGGTATGAGCATGTTGGGCTTGCCCACCCTAATCGTGACTTTTACCAATGAACAGCTGAGGCAGTGGGAGGAGACAATCAGGAGATTCACCACCGGGGAGGTTGAGGTCGGTTTATACTATAGCAGGAAGAAACAGCTTGCCCCAATCACGATTACCACATATCAGACCGCAATTAAGCATATGGATGAACTTTCATCGTTTCAGTTCCTGATAATAGACGAGGCTCATCATCTTCCCGCGGAGAAGTTCAGGGAGATAGCCCTGTCCTGTGTGGCCCAGTACAGGATGGCCCTCTCTGCAACTCCCTATAGGTCAGACGGAAAGCACGTGGAACTCTTCAGACTGATGGGAGGCCTGGTATACCAGCGCGGAGTGGAGGAGCTTGTGGCTCAGGGTTATCTAGCGCAGTTCAGGGTTCTGAGGATCAAAATTCCTCTAACCCTCGAGGAGAGAGTGGAATATGAGAGCCTCATGAGGAAGTTCAGGTCGCTCTCGGAGGGAAGGCCGATTCTAGAGATTGTCAAGATAGCAAAGGAGGGCGAGGTTAAGGCAATAGAAGCCCTAAAGGTATACAACAGAATAAGGTATTTAATAGGTCTAACAAAGGGAAAGCTATCCAAGATCAGGGAGATAGTGGAAAACGAAAGGGGGAAAAAGGTTGTAATCTTTACCCAGTACGTGGAACATGCTGAGCTCATTTCCAGGGTGATTGGTGGTTACATGCTCACCGGTCAGATGTCAAAGAAGGACAGGGAAGAGGTTCTGGAGAAGTTCAAACAGGCTAGTTCAGGTGTTCTGGTTTTAACCACAGTGGGTGATGAGGGGCTGGACATTCCAGATGCGAGCGTAGGGATCGTGGTGGCCGGGACTTCTTCCAAGAGACAATATATACAGAGGCTTGGCAGACTTCTCAGGAATAATTCCGGGAATAAGGTAGCAATACTCTATGAACTCATAGCTAAGGGAACCTCAGAGGAGTATCAGTCGAAGAAGAGGAGATCCACCTCATTAGATGACCTGTTTTACTCATTAGAGGACAGGAAGTAAGTAAGGGAGTGAGCAAGCGCCAGTAACAAGGTTCTGTCATCACTCAGGAAAACCTCTTTTCCCCTTGACGAGATTAGGGGTTGACCTTGCACGGTGACTATGGGAACCCCGGGGAGAGAAGATGCAACTCTAAACTTGGATCTACCGAGGAGTTCCCTTGCGGTAAAGCCTGGGAGGAATTCATGGCTCAGAACCTCCAGTTCCCCTTCAATCTCCGAGGACGGCTCCATCACAACGACGTTACCACCGACTCTTACTCCATCTACCCAAGTGGGGGATGTTATCATGTGAGGGCATTCATGGGAGACCACGGAAAGGGGAGGGAATGTTTGAGCCTTCCCCCTAACAAATGCAGTGAAGGGTTTCACGGTGACCAGATCTCCAGGGCCCAGTAGGTTCACCTCATGGGGTCTGCAGATCCTCCCCTCAAGAATATATGGCATAAATCTAAACCTTAAACTAGAATATAAAACGGCTATGATAGGACTTGTAAGGTCTGACCGTGATGAGCGACCAGGCTTTGAGCCGTAACAAGATGTGACGAGGAAATTGGATCATCGCAGTACAGTTTCATGGGGAGAGCGGAGATCCATCGTTTAGCATATTATACCACAGGAGGAATGTAAGGCAATCATGAAGTGGTTGAAGAAAAGGGATGCAGTAATTTATTTTTTATTATGGAAGAAATTCAGGGATACGGGGTTCACTCTCTTTGAGGCCTATTCTCATCTGGATCCGTATTTTTCTAAGAAAATAACAAAATCTACCATAAGGTACATGCTGAGAGCAGGCTTACTGATAAATAAGGATGGCAGGATGTATCTTTTACCCCTAGAGGAATACCTAGAGCTAATTTCTCTACCATATCTAAAAAGAAGGGCTAGTCTTCGTCATAGAATTCAAGGATAACCTTTACCTTGACTTCCTGTTTTGATAGAGGAGGTATCTTATCACCGAAGTCGACTCCAATGGCCACGGGATTTCCCATGGAATCGTTAAATCTGACCTCAGCAACGTAATGCTTTGAGGGTCCACTGCTCATCATGTTCATGAGTTCTGAGTATATTCTGGAGATGGCCATCTGAAATGCAATTGGACTGGAAAGGTCCTCTGGCCTGAGCTGTATTGAGGCTAGATTTCCCATTACTTCACCTATCTTTGCCTTTGCCTCAAATTCTACCTTATGAGTAGGTTGACTCATGTCTATCTTATAATAAGATCTCCAGTGGTCTATTAAATATATGCCAAGAAGCCTTCAGCGCCCAAAATAGAATTATCTCTGGAACGGCGTAAAAAATCGCTATCTAACCGTTTATGCCTTTTTCCTTATACTTATCTCTATCGTAGATACCCTAGACTGCCTTCCGTCTTGGCTGGTCACTACTTGGCTACCTACGCCTATGGCTCTGATCTCTATCTTGTCTGGAAGGAATCTGTTCCTAACTATTTCCACAGTATCCACAGCTTTGCTTATTGCCCTTCCTCTAGCCTTTATTATGATCTCTGGAACGCCCTGGTTTAGCAGAGTCAAGGCAGCTAGGACATAGTTCATTACTGGCTTTTTACCTACAAGGACTACGTTACTTGGAGTAGGAGATGTTCCGCTCATTTTATTCACCTATGTGCGGATCATAACCATATCGTAAGTTTAAAAAGTTAATCGGACGGCCATTCAAGGTTTTGTAATAGTATTGGTATAATTTCACTTTATATCCAAGTTTTCCTTGATCGTGTCATAGTGTCGTCAAACTTTAAATTAGTTTTATGGCTTCGCGACTTCGCATTGAATTCCTTGAAACTTGAAATGTGTCAACGTGACGACACTATGAATCATGTTTGTGAATAAGGGAACTCTGAGTAATAATAAGAATTTAAAACGTTCTATTTTCAGTCAACGCTATCTGGAACTTATAAACGAAACGTTTTGGTAACATCTGGAGTCCTATCTTATAAATCCCTTCCCTTTCCAAGCTAGGAATTAATGATAACTTCAGTATTCCATAGCTCTTGTCCCAACTGTCAAGGACCTCTTGAAGATTACAGGGCTCTGGCAGGTTTACCGTGCAGTGCGTGCATGCCTGGAAGCGTCGACTCATTCAAGGATTTACCTCAGGAGGAAAAGATAAGGGTTGTATACAATATCTTGGTTAATAACGGGAAACTGGGAAAATACTGGGAACTGTACTACACCACAGAAATGTATAATGAGATTATCAACTATTTTAAACATGCCACAGGTAACGAACCCTGGTCACTGCAGAGGCTTTGGCTCAGGCGTTTGGGAGAGAGGGAGAACTTCTCCCTGTCTGCACCCACAGGGATGGGAAAGACCACCACCCTGATCTCATATTCAACTTACCTCTCCAAGGCAGTTTTATACATAGTCCCAACCAAATCCCTCCAGGAACAGATATGCTCCAAAATCGGAGCAATCTCAAGCGTTTCCTGCGGAAAGGTTGACCCCAACTCTATCTCTGTACTTACTGTAAGTTACGTTAACAAGAACTACGAGCAGATCAGGGATTACAGGCCAAATTTCATCGCAGTTGATGACGCAGATGCCATAATCAAGAGCGGGAAGACTACGGATAAACTTGTCGAGCTAATGGGAATCCCCAAGGACGTGTATGAGGACGCAATGAGGCTGGTGAGGCTCAGAAGGATGCTCTACTTAAAGGACAACAAGGACGAGATAATGGAGAAAATAGCCCTCCTGGAAAGGAAGATACAGAGCTTCACGGGGATAATTGCTCAGCTGGTTGTTGCCAGCGCAACCCTAAGACCCAAGGGGGTGAAACAGAAGGCGTTGAGGCATATCTCGGGCTTCGATATCTCCACAGCCCAAACTTACGCCCGAAACATAGTTGACTCATTCACTTCCACCAGTCTGGAAGAGGTGGTTCAGAGGCTGGGACCTGGAGGTCTGATCTTGGTCTCCAGGGAGTACGGAAAGGAGAAAATGAAGGAGATCAAGGAAACCCTAACATCCATGAACTTCAAAGTGGGTCTGGCTATCAGTGGCAGAAAGTTCCTTCAGGACTTTTCAGACGGAAAGACCGACATCCTTGTGGGCTCCGCCTCATATTATGGCGTGGCTGTAAGGGGAATAGACGAACCAAAGAGGCTGAAATATGTTCTGTTTTATGGAGTGCCCAAATCCAGAACCAGGGCAGAGGAATCTGTAAAGAATCCCTTCACGCTCTTGAGGGTGTCCAGACTCTTGGGGATACAGGTTCCTGAGGAAGAGATATTGGGCCTATCCCCAGCTGAGGCTCAGGCCATAAAGATAGCCATGATAACCGGTCAGCCTCTGGAGGGAAGGCTGGGCACACTCCTGGAAAAAATGAAGGTTCTCGTGAAGGAGGCTCAAGAGGCCCTCAAGAAGGTGAACGGAACCATTGTGGGAGAGACCTTCCAGATCTCTAGGAAGGGAAAGGAAGTGTTCATAGAGTACCCCGATATCATAACTTACCTCCAGGGCTCCGGGAGGAGTAGCAGGCTCCTAAATGGGGGGCTAACGCAGGGCCTGAGCGTCATCTTGGTGGATGATCAAGTTATATTTGAGCTCTTCAAGAGGAAGATGAACTTCCTGATTCCTGGGTTCGCCCCGGTAAACTTCGAAACCGTTGAGCTGGATAAGGTAAAAGAGGAGATTGAAAGGACCAGGAGGGAGGGAGGAAACAGGATAGAAATTAAAACGGGACTTTTGGTAGTCGAATCTCCCACTAAAGCTAAGACCATCTCTAGACTGTTCGGCTTTCCGGCCCGCAGAAGCATAGGAGGAGTTCCGGTATATGAGACCGTGGTGGTTGAGGGAAACAGGGTGTACATTCTGGACGTGATGGCCACAAAGGGCCACGTAACTGATCTCACGCTTGAGGAAAAGGGGTACTACGGTGTTGAGATCAAGGGGGACAGGCTCAGTCCCTTCTATTCCCACATATACAGGTGCTCCAGCTGTAAAAGATCTGTGAGTAAGGAAGTGGAAACTTGTCCCTACTGCGGATCCAACCTGATCTCCTCCTCTCTCTCAACTATCAACGCCATGAGAAAGCTCGCCCTAGAGGTGGACCAGGTATTCATCGCCACCGATCCGGACACCGAAGGTGAGAAGATCGCATTTGACGTTGCCATCAACATATCTCCGTATAACCCCAACATAGCTAGGATAAAGTATCATGAGGTTACCAGGAGTGGCATAGTGGAGGCATTGAGGACCTCTTCTTCCCTGGATATGAACGTAGTCTACAGTCAGATGGTGAGGAGGATAGAAGATAGATGGATCGGATTTGAACTGAGCAAACTGCTCAAGCTCAGGTTCGGAGATAGAAACCACGGAGCTGGAAGAGTGCAAACTCCGGTCCTAGGATGGATAGTCAAGAAGACCGTGGATTATAAGCAGAGAATGGGTTGGATACTTAACGTCAAGGTAGGAAGTTACGTGTACAGGGAGTTTCACAGGGAGAAACCCAACCTCCAGGACAAGACCGTGGAAGTTGACGTGGTGGAGGAAAGAGAGGAGACGTTACAGCCACCTCCACCCTTCTCCACAGACGACCTATTGATAGAGGCATATAGGTGGTACAAGATCCCAGCGGAGAGAGTTATGAGGCTTGCCCAGGATCTCTTCGAGAGCGGTCTCATTACCTATCATAGAACAGACAGCCACCATGTGTCTGGAAGGGGAATGGAGATAGCCAAAGAATATCTGGAGAAGACGAACCTATCCCACGAGTATCAGCCCAGGGGATGGGGGAGTGAGGGGACCCATGAAGCCATAAGACCTACTAGGCCACTGGACCTGGAGTCACTCAAGAGAGAGATTGCTGAGAACCCCACAATGCTTTCAGTGAAGTTTTCGTGGGCCCATTTCGCCTTGTATGACATGATATTCAGGAGATTCATGGCCAGCCAGATGCGCGAATCCAAAGGAGTTGTGAGGAAGTTTAGAATGAAGCTGGGAGAAAGAACCTGGGATGCGGAGCTATTGGTGAAAATGTATGGCGGTTTCTCCAACCTCTATACCTACAGGCTATATGACGTGCCTGTGGGAAAGACCAGTGCAGAGATCAGCGTGGTTAGGGGATCAGACGTGAGATTGCTCACCTATGCAGATGTCATTAAGGATATGAAGGAGAAGAGGATAGGAAGACCCAGCACCTATGCCAAAACCATTCAGTCCCTCCTAAGGCACGGATACGTGATCGAGAGCAAGAAGAAGGCAGTCCTAGTAGCAACAAAGAAGGGGATAAATGCCTACGAATTCCTCTCCAGGTTTCCAGACCTTACCTCTGAGGAGGTCACCGCGGATCTGCTTTCCAAGATGGATGCAATCTCCACAGGGAGTTTAGAACCAACCTCAGTACTGCTTCCGATTCTCCATAACCTACAAGGTCTAGAAACTCTTCCTAAGTCTGAACAGGAGATATGATATCCTTCTCCTGTCCTTGAATTCACTGCCTATGCTGACATCAACAAGGACTACACCATCTCCCAGTTTTTCCTTCAGGACGTTATATACATCCACGGTTCTATCTATCTCCCTACCGTAACCCTTGAGCTCCACGTCCTTAACTCCTTGGTTAAATGAGGAGATTATGTCTAATACCTGTTCCTCTATGGACTTATTCCTGCTTACTACGAACTGAGTACCTCTTTCCATTAGGACTTTCACTACACTCATGAACCGCGATTGACAAATAAATCTATTGATTGCACATTCAATTCCTCGCTTCAGTAACACGGGCCAGTATCATCCAATCATATCTTGGGCTCTCATCACGTATATTTGAGGTTCTGAATGTAAGCTGACGCATTTAGGAGGAGATAGGGAACGATATCCCTCCTCACGAAATAGTATCGTGGGGACATGTTACATATCATGGGATCCACCGGGTCGTGGATCCTAAGCTCCCCAACCTCATCCATTGGAATCCTCTTCGCGAACTCCTCTGGATTTTCTAATATCTGTTTTGGCTTAAATATCAACTCTGTGTTACTGGAACCTTCGATGGACCTCATTTCAGCTATGAAAGTTTCATCCTCGTTGATGGGAGCGAAGGAGGTATAGAACTCATCTGAGTTCACAAGTTGTTTCAGCTCTTCCACTGTGCACCACCTGATCTCCTTGCTATCCACGTCCACGAAGCTGGTTACCCTATACTTTGTGCTCGTCTTTCTCATCTGCTTTAGTTTCACCTCAAGGCTCCTTGGGGGAATAGATAACATCTCAGAAATTTCATGAACGGTATATGCTCCGCCTTTTAGCGCGTCGTAAATCAGGATGTTTATTCCAGAAATCCACGGCTTGATTGGGGCGTGTGATAGAACCGCCTCACTCAGTGGTGTCAGGTAATCAGATCTGACTATGGTTATCTTCCCTTCCCTTATCCTCCTCAGGGTAGCCATGGTCCCCCTTATGTTAAAGTATCTCTTGACTGTCTGCCTGAGACCTTCCTTTATTATCAGTTTGTCCTCCTTTGGGTTTATCTTGCCTATTTTACCAAAGCTGGCCTGTATCTCCTTCTCAACGGACATGAAGAGCGGAGATCTTAGAATTGACCTGAAAAGTATTCTCCTTATTTTCTCTTCCTTCATCTGGATCAGTTCCCTAAGGAGGTCCCTGTCTGTGATGTTTATCGAAAACCCGTAGATTGAAGCCCTGGTATAAACGTTGAGTGTGTACTTGGAGGTGGCCAGATACATAAGCATGTGGGCTATTGTGTTGGCTATCTTTTCATCAATTAACGTGGAATAGATGGTCTCCTTATCTGTTATAGTCATGTATATTACGTTCGATGAGGGTAGCGGTAACTTACCCTTTACGTATTTCTCCATTAGCGCACGTAAACTTACCTTGGCGTTCTCCTCTAAAACCTCACTCTCCAGTATTTTATCATTCTTAAACAATTCCTGTATTTCCCTGGGGATGAGTTGGGATTTGGGCACTCCTTCTCCCTTCCAGATGGGTATTTCTCCCTCTCCGCGATCTGCCGGTAACAGGTCCACCATCATCATTCCATTATGTATCCTTGCTACCTTCCACAACTTACCACTGATTCTGATCAGGTCGCCTGGACGAATATGCTTGTATACGTAGATCGCGTCTATCTCTCCTATTATCTTCTCTCCACTCCTCAGGGTGAACGCATCGTCGTTACTTATCAGCGAGAAGAACTCCGAGAAGTTCTTGGCCCACACAAAATTGTTGGATCTGTTGAAGGTCCAGATCTTGAAGAATGACTTTCCCAGCTTGAGTTCGTCTCCCTCCAAAACCACCAAGTTGTTCCTTTGAAGGTAGGAGATCAGGTTCCCAAACTCCTCCCTGGTCAGGTCCCTGTACACCTGAGAGGCCGTAATTACGGAAAAGACGCGGTCCAACTTCACCGAGGAGTACTGGAGTAGCATACCGAGTATCTCCCTGGCCACAACGTCCAGGGGTCTGATCCTCCTGGGAGGCTCCAGTTTCCCCTTTTTGGAAAGGGAATATATGGCCAGTGCCTCTAAACAATCAAAGTCCTGCACACAAATGATTTCCCCGTAAGGTATCCCTCCAACGCAATGACCGCTCCTCCCCAATCGTTGAAGGAACGATGCAACTGAGGGAGGAGGTCTATACATTATTATCTTCTTAACTTTCCCCACGTCTATACCGAGCTCAAGGGTCTTAGTGCAGAGAACGGCTCCAGCCTTACCGCTTCTCAGGTTCTCCTCCGCACTGCTCTTAGAATCCCTGGAAATGGAGGAGTGATGAACAAATATCCCCTTCTCCCCCAGTTTCTCCAGTTCCTCATGTAACCTTTCCGTGAGGAACCTAGAATTGGTAAATACCAGGGTGGGCGGTTCCAGAGATTCCTTAATGGTCTTGGCAGAGGCTACCCAGATATCACCCGAATCGCTAATGGACCTTATCTTGAGTCTGAACTCCTTCCCCGCCTCACTCTTTACTATGGTTTTGGGCCTACTTGAAGAACCGAAGAGCGTAGTCGCAACAGCTTCCTCGTTGCTGATGGTAGCTGACAGGCCAATTCTCTGAAAGTCCTTCCCCGAGAAATCCTTCAGCCTTTCAAGGAGGACGAAAAGCTGGGCCCCCCTCTTGGACCCCATGAGCTCGTGTATTTCGTCTATTACCACCCAGTTCACGTTCTTGTAGTTCTCCCTGAACTTGGACGCCCAGTCCATGTCTATTTCCAAGCCCTCAGGGGTGGTAACAAGGATGTGGGGAGCCTTTCTCAGCCTCATGTTTTTCTCCTTCTGCGGAACCTCCCCGTGTTTTCTATTCACCACAAAACCCAGTTTTGACGCCCACCAGTCTATCCTTATGGTAATGTCATTTATCAATGCCTTAAGTGGAGTAATGTAAATCATGGAGACGGGTTTCTGCTCTCCCTCCGACATAAGGCTGAGGATGGGGAGTAAAGCGGCCTCGGTCTTTCCAAATCCAGTGGGCGCTATGATCAGCGTGTTATATCCCCTCAATATAGGTTCCATGGCCATTTCCTGAATCTGGGTCATCTTAGTCCAGTTTCTCTCCTTCATCAGGCTCGATATCTTCTTGCTGAGAGAGTCACTCATCTATTTCACCATTATATCGTTTGGCGGGACAGTACCAGCTATGGTTATTTTTAAAAATATAAAATCTATCCTCGTCAATATGTCACAATCCCATGTTTGTGTCACATGCGGTAGGCCTTTCCCTGAAGGACAAGGAATAATTATGTCGCTGGCAGGAAGAACTCTGGAATTTCACAGTAAGGCCTGCGCGTACTCTTTCCTGAGGGAACTGGTGTTTTCAGTGCCCGAGGACTGCGTTTCATCTCCACTTAGGGAAATCTACGAAAAACACCAGGAGGCACTGGAGGAGATGAAGAAGAGGGCGGAAAAGAGGATTTGATCAGCGTAGTTTTGTTCATCACGATTCAGGGTCCGCCACACTCATCAGCGTGATGAGAACAGTTTTATTACTTAAAAAGGATTGACATGATTTGAATCTTCCATGGATATTTCTCTAAAGCGTGTGGACTCCTTTGAGTGGAGGATAGAAAGGAATGGTTGCATGAAAGTGCCAGCCACAGTCTTTGCAGATGACGTGCTCATCGAGAAAATGAAGCAGGACATGACACTGAGGCAGGCAACCAATGTGGCCTGTCTACCAGGAGTCCAGGAATCAGTTTTCGTGCTTCCTGATGGACATCAGGGATACGGTTTTCCCATAGGGGGAATAGCTGCAACCTCAATAGAGGAGGAAGGAGTAGTCAGTCCTGGAGGCATAGGTTATGATATAAACTGCGGAGTCAGACTGTTGAGGACCAACCTCGATTACTCCGACATTAAACCGAAACTGGTTGATGTAGTGGAGGAACTTCACAGAAGCGTGCCCAGCGGGGTTGGAAGCGAAGGTAGGATAAAGCTCACACAGCAGGAGTTGGATAACCTGCTCCAGGAAGGCGTTAGGTGGGCAGTGGATAAGGGTTACGGATGGAACGAGGATACGAATAACATTGAGCAGAAGGGTAGCTGGGAACTGGCCGACCCAAGTAAGGTTAGCCAAGTGGCGAAACAGAGGGGAGCAGCGCAGCTGGGAACTCTGGGTGCAGGAAATCACTTCCTTGAGGTCCAAGTGGTTGACAAGATATACGACGAGAGGATAGCAAGAGCCCTGGGGATAACTAGGGAGGGACAGGTTACTGTTATGATTCACACGGGATCCAGGGGTTTGGGACATCAGATAGCCAGCGACTATCTCCAGATAATGGAGAGGGCCATGAAGAAGTACGGAATAGAGGTACCCGATAGGGAACTCGCGGCAATTCCCTTCAACAGCAGGGAGGGACAGGACTACTTTAGGGCAATGGTCGCAGGGGCGAACTTCGCTTGGAGCAACAGGCAGCTGATCACCAACTGGGTGAGGGAGAGTTTCGGAAGGGTCTTCAAGGTCGATCCAGAAAAGCTGGACCTGCACATCGTGTATGACGTAGCACATAACATAGCCAAGATAGAGGAGTACGACATAGGAGGTAGGAGGAAGAAGGTTCTGGTTCACAGGAAGGGCGCGACCAGAGCCTTTCCACCGGGTAGCCCAGAAATTCCGCAGGAACACAGGGATATAGGACAGGTGGTCCTGATCCCTGGAAGCATGGGAACTGCCAGTTACGTGATGGCCGGTATACCTGAGGGGAGGAGGACTTGGTTCACTGCCCCACACGGAGCGGGGAGGTGGATGTCTAGGGAGGCAGCAGTAAGGAACTATCCTGCAAATTCCGTTGTGGGATCCCTGGAGGAGAGGGGAATAATAGTCAGGGCTGCCACACGCAGGGTAATAGCTGAGGAGGCTCCAGGAGCATATAAGGACGTGGACAGAGTCGCAAGGGTGGCTCACGAGGTTAAGATAGCCAAGCTGGTCATGAGACTTAGACCAATAGGAGTGACCAAGGGTTGAAAAGAGAGGACATCTTGGTGGAGGAAGTCCAGGACGTCACTCTCGACGAGCTTAAGGGGTCCAACCTCCTTGAGGTCTACAACAAGATTTACGGATTCAGCGCAGAGAGCCTTTACAGGGGATCTAGGATCCTCAAAAGGATAGTTTCCGAGTGTGATCTCAGGTTCATTTCCTTCACAGCTAACCTTGTGTCCACAGGACTGAGGGGTCTCCTTGCAGACATGATCAGGAGGGGATACTTTAACATGGTTGTTACAACTGGTGGAACAGTGGACCATGACATTGCCCGAAGTTTTGGAGGAAAGTACTATAAGGGATCGTTCGAGTTCAGCGATGAGGAGCTAAGAAGAATAAACGTGCACAGACTGGGAAATATACTCATTCCCTTTGAGGACTACGGAGGGGTGGTAGAGGACGCTGTAAACAGGATCGTTCCTCCCCTGGTTAAGGAGAAGAAGGAGTGGCCCGTCTATGAGCTCCTGTGGGAATTTGGCAAGAGGATAGAGGATAAACATTCCATCTTAAGGGCAGCCTACGACACCAAAACCCCCATAATTGTCCCAGGTATTGTGGACGGAAGCTTCGGAACCAACCTGTTCATTCAGTCCCAGTTCACAGGACTGAGAATAAACCTCTTTGAGGACATGAGGCTCATCAAGGATAGGGTGTTCTCCAGCAAGATGGCCGGAGCACTTCTCATAGGTGGTGGTATCAGCAAGCATCACACCATATGGTGGAACCAATTCAGGGATGGACTGGATTACGCGGTTTACCTCACCACCGCCCAGGAATTTGATGGAAGCCTCAGCGGAGCTAGGCCCAGGGAGGCAATCTCCTGGAATAAGATAAGGGAAAACGCGGAGCAGGCTGTCATCTACGCTGACGCCACCCTAGCCCTCCCGCTCTTGGCCACATCCTTAATAAGCTAAGTCGCATAATAATATGTCTATCATGGTGATTTAAGTGTCAGCTAAAGAGAAATTTACTAGTATCTCGCCGGCGGAGTTCTTTAAGAGAAACCCGGAACTGGCAGGCTTCTCCAATCCAGCCAGGGCCATGTATCAAGCCCTCAGGGAGTTAGTGGAGAACGCACTTGATGCCACGGACGTCCACGAGATTCTTCCCTCAATTAAGGTCGTGATCGAGAGGACCAGTCAGGAAAAGGAGATTTACAGGCTCACCGTGGAGGATAACGGAATAGGTATCCCTCCACACGTGGTTCCAGACGCATTTGGAAGGGTACTTTACAGCTCGAAGTATGTTCTCAGACAGACAAGGGGAATGTACGGGCTTGGAGTTAAGGCAGCAGTACTCTATAGCCAGATGTACCAAGACAAACCTATTGAGATAACCACCGCGCCAGTTAACTCCAAAAGGATTTACAGTTTTAAGCTGAAGATAGACGTCACGAAAAACGAACCCATCATATATGAGAGGGGATCGGTCAACAACGATACCGGTTATCACGGTACCTCGGTGTCCATGTATATCCTTGGAGACTGGATGAGGGCCAAAAGCAGAGTATACGAGTACATAAAGAGGACCTACATCATTACCCCTTATGCTGAATTCTACTTTAAGGACCCTGAGGGTAACGTTACCCTGTATCCCAGGCTCACCAACAAAATGCCTACCCCTCCCAAGGAGGTAAAACCCCATCCTTACGGTGTGGATATAGAGTTACTCAAGAACATGATCTCCAGGCAGAAGGAGGACACAACGGTGAAGGATTTCCTGGTGAAGGAGTTCCAGAGTGTTGGGGAAAAAACGGCCCTAAGCGTAATTGAGATGGCTGGCCTGGATCCTGAGAAGAAGGTCCAGAAGCTCACTGACGATCAGCTCTCCAAGCTAGTAGATGCCATGAAAAACTTCCCCGACTTCAGGCCCCCTTCACCTGAGGCTCTTTCCACCATTGGGGCTGACCTGATCGAACTGGGATTGAAGCAGACCTTTAACCCGGAATATGTGGGCGCGGTGACCAGGAGACCCAAGGCCTATCAGGGTCACCCCTTCATAGTTGAGGTTGGCTTGGCTTACGGTGGGGATATACAGCCCTCCGAGGAACCCACGGTCCTGAGGTATGCCAACAAGATCCCCCTCATATATGACGAGAAATCTGACGTGGTATGGAAAGTAGTTGAAGAGATTGACTGGAAGAGGTACGGAATAGAGGATGAACAACTTCCCCTGGTCGTCATGGTTCATCTCTGCAGTACAAAGGTACCCTATAAGAGCGCAGGAAAGGAGAGCATAGCTGATGTGGAGGAAATAGAGAAGGAGATCAGGAACGGAATAATGGAGGCCTCCAGATCTCTTAAGACCTTCATGACGGAGAAACGGAAGGAGGAAGAGGCTAGGAAGAGGCTTCTAACCTATCTGAAGTACATACCTGAGTTGGCCAGATCCCTTTCCATCTTCGTGACTGATGGAAAGAAGGAGTTAGCCCCCAAGGTCCAGGAGGAGATACAGAATAAGATGATTGACCTTGTGGTGACTAAGCTTAATATTAAGGACAAAGATTTGGAATTATTTAAGTCGTACAGGGTTGAGACATTATGAGCGAGTTCGTATCTAAGGTGGACAAGGAGGCAAGGAGCAGGGCAGCCGAGACCTTAAAGAAGAACTTCCTCACTCTCTTGGATCAGCTAAATAGGGGAGAACCCCTGGTCATGGAAATTCCCAAGCGAACCCTAGCTAATACAGTATATGACGAAAAGAGGAAACTCCTCCTCCTGGGAGAGGAGAAAATGAAGAGAAGCTTTCTGGACATGAACGAGGCAAGAAGGTTCATGCAGACAGTTCTCATGGGAAGTATCATTTATGACGCCCTCGTCAACGACGAGTATCCAACCATCCGTGACCTCTATTACAGGGGGAAGCACTCCATAATTCTCAGGGATCCCAAGGGAAAGACGCATGAGGAGAACACCTGGGATGAACAGAAGGAATCGGACAGCGTGATAATAGACATCGAGGTCTTCACCTCACTCCTCAGGGAGGAAATGCTGATCCTGAGCAAGGAGAAGGGGAAAGTGGTTGGAGACATGAGACTGAGGAGCGGTAACGACATAATAGATCTGAGCAAGATGGGGCATGGGGCCTACTCCATAGAGCCCACCCCAGACCTGATAGACTTCGTCGAGGTTAACGCTGATTACGTCCTTGTGGTGGAGAAGGATGCAGTGTTTCAACAGCTGCATAGGGCCGGCTTCTGGAGAAAGTATAAGTGCATCTTGATCACCAGTGCCGGACAGCCAGACAGGGCAACAAGGAGATTCCTCAGGAGGCTTAACGAGGAGTTGAAGCTACCAGTGTACATCCTGACAGACGCCGATCCCTATGGATGGTACATCTACAGCGTCTTCAGGATAGGATCAATCTCACTTTCCTATGAGAGCGAGAGGCTCGCCACGCCGGACGCCAAGTTCCTAGGGGTGTCAATGGGGGACATCTTTGGGACACCCAAGAAGAAAGCCTATCTCAGTGAGAGGGAGAGGTCCAGCTTCATAATAAAGGCCAAGGAAACCGACATAAAGAGGGCCCTGGAAATAAAGAACTACAGCTGGTTCAAGACCAAGAGCTGGGAGGAGGAGATAAACATGTTCCTACAGAAGAAGGCCAAGCTGGAAATAGAGGCCATGGCCAGTAAGGGTCTCAAGTTCCTCGCCTTCCAGTATATTCCTGAGAAGATTCAGACCAAGGACTTCATAGGGTAAGACCAAGGTTTGAAATGGTCAGACGAGACAGGTTATTTCATCGATCAAACTGAATTGGGCTCCTCATCCACCTCTAAATAGCCAAGTATCTCATTAAAAGTGTTCTTCTTGCACACCTTGCAGTAATGGTAAATTGATTTCTGCTTACTTATGTCAAAACTTACGTTGAGTAACAGCTCCGAACCGCACTCCGTACATCTAATTTTCCAAGGCATACTTATTTAGGGACGTGGGTTCAAAATAAATCTGCTGTGAAGAGGAATCTAGTCTGATCCATGATGAAGGGCCAAAGCTCAGAGCAAGAGTTTTAAGCCTAGTGTAGAAGTGGTGAACTGGATAATAATGGGGATAAATTACTCCACAGTTGGTGAAATGAAAGAAGGTAGCTACATAGTTATAGATGGCGAGCCCTGCAGAGTGGTAGAGGTTACCAAGGCCAAGACCGGAAAACACGGGAGTGCCAAGGCCAACATTGTGGCAGTCAGCATCTTCACCGGGGCCAAGAAGACTCTCATGGCTCCAGTGGACTCCACGGTAGAGGTTCCCATCATAGAGAAGCGCATGGGGCAGGTGATCTCCAACGTTGGTGACAAGGTTCAGATAATGGATCTTGAGACCTACGAAACCTTCGAGATAGATATGCCCACAGAGGAGGATGTGGCCAGCAAGATAAAGAAGGATGCAGAGGTGGAGTACTGGGAAGTGATGGGAAGGAAAAAGATAGTCAGGGTAAAGTAACTTGTTGGACGGAATAAGGGACGCTGTAAGGAAATTTTTGGGAGGTAACGCTTCCTACGAAGTAGCTGTGGAGGAGTTCATTAAGGATATTCAGAAAGCCCTTATTTCGTCAGATGTGCAGGTTAAACTTGTTTTCTCCCTCACCAGCAAGATTAAGGATAGGCTCAAGAAGGAGACTCCTCCCTCCAATCTTGAGAGAAGGGAGTGGTTCATCAAGATAGTTTATGACGAGCTTTCAGCCCTGTTTGGAGGGGACAAGGAGCCAGAGGTCAATCCAAAGTCGATCCCGTGGGTCATCATGCTGGTGGGCGTTCAGGGCACCGGGAAGACCACAACGGCGGGAAAGCTTGCGTACTTCTACAGAAGGAGAGGTTACAGGGTAGCCCTTGTTGGAGCAGACGTCTACAGGCCCGCAGCTCTGGAACAATTGCAACAGATAGGGAAACAGATAAACGTACCAGTTTACGGAGAGCCAGGGAGCCAGGACGCCGTGGGAATAGCAAAGAGGGGAGTGGAGAAGTTCCTCTCAGAGAGATATGAGCTTGTGATTGTGGACACCGCGGGCAGACACGGATACGGTGAGGAGGTTAAACTCCTGGAAGAGATGAAGGATATATACGAAAAGATCAAGCCCAACGAGGTAATCCTGGTTATAGACGCCTCTCTGGGCCAGAAGGCCTACGATCTGGCCAAGAGGTTCCACGAGGCCAGTAACGTGGGTTCCATTATCATTACCAAGATGGACGGTACCGCAAAGGGCGGGGGTGCTCTTTCAGCAGTGGCAGCCACTGGAGCTCCCATCAAGTTCATTGGAGTGGGCGAGAAAATAGATGAGCTGGAGGTATTCAACCCAAGGAGATTTGTTGCAAGGATTCTGGGAATGGGAGACCTTGAGGCCATCATTGAGAAAATGAAGGCCATGGAGGATTATGAGGGAATACAGAAGAAGATGGAGGAAGTCATTACAGGTAAGTCTAAGCTCACCCTCAGGGACATGTACAAGCAGATAGTGGCTGTGAGGAAGATGGGTCCACTCTCCAAGATCCTTCAACTTATACCCGGTATGAACATGATGGGAGACATCCCTGAAGATCAGGTTAAGGTGGGAGAGCAGAAAATGCAAAGGTGGCTCTCCATCATGAATTCAATGACCTATCAGGAGCTGGACAACCCCTCAATAATTGATAAGCAAAGGATGAGGAGGATAGCCATGGGATCTGGAACGGAAGTGGAGGAGGTCAGGGAACTCATAGAACACTTCAATACGGTGCAGAGAACTCTTAAGATGCTCAAGAGAAGGAAGAAGGATGTGGAAAAACTCTTCGGCCAGCTGGGTGGCTGAGCAGGCCCTATCCCTACTGGAAAGGTATCCACTCTGTGACTCCTGTCTGGGCAGATGCTTCGCGAAGCTCGGTTACGGTCATCTCAACAGCGAAAGGGGTAGATCCATAAAGCTCTCCCTGATCCTGGAAATTGATAGGAAGATCAAGGAGCATCAACTCCCCGACCTGGAGGGGATAAGGGAAGTACTCTTCAACATGGGGGGAGCAGGTGAATCGCTCTTTTCCCACTATTTTGGAAAGGGCTTTCAGAGGAGAGCCTGTTACCTCTGCAATGACGTCTTGGCACAGGTGAAGGAGGACTTCGTGGCAAAGGCCCTTTCCATCCTGAGAACCTCTCCCATGAGGTACGTGCTAGGTGTCAGGCTCTCCCCCAGAATGCAGGAACTGGAGACCAACTTCGCCGTTGGCAATGGCCTGATGTATTACGAGAGCATGAAGGCTGAGATCAGGAGGGAAGTGGGGAAGAAACTATCTCAGCTTGGTTTTGAGCCAGACATGGACAATCCTGAGGGAGAACTGGTGTACGACTTGGATACCAGGAGCGTTGAGGTGATAAGGAAGAACCAGAAGGTACTTTATCTCTACACTAGGCTCTCAAGGGGAGTCCCCATATCGTCCTGGTATTCCAGGGGAGGAGATTCGCTGGATAGGGAGATAGGAAACAAGATTATTATACCCTTCACCGAGCCCTCAGATGTGCGCATACTTGAACCCTACCCCCTGATAATAGAGGACTATCATGAGGAGAGAAAGGAGGTCATGGGCTACTCCCTTGTTAAGGTTTCCTCACTTGGCAAGAGCGAGTTCAATCTGCTCGTGGAAAACAAGCCCCTATCCAGGACCTACAGGGTGATCTTCTACTCCACTGAAAAGAAGGGGCACGAGATATATGACGGCATACAGGACATGCTAGTCGAGGCAAGGAATTTCGACGAGCTCATGGAAAAGATCAAGGAGATGAACGTGGAGATCATCTCTGTGGATCTGATTCGCACAGAGGGAAAGCATAGAAGAATAAGAGCTCTTTTAACCAAGACGGAGTAACTAAGTTATGCGCGTGGGGTTAGCCGGATTAGGAGTAATGGGTTGGAGAATAGCTGTCAACTTAAGAAATGCAGGCAAGCTGGACGTGGTGTATAACAGGACTACCTCCAAGGCGGAGGAGTTCTCCAAGAAATATCAGGTGAAGATAGCCAAGAATGTCAGAGAGTTGGCTCAGGAGTCAGACGTGATAATCCTCATGCTATCTGACGACATGGCGGTCAAGGAAGTGATATCGGAAATCCTCCCTGTGGTCAGGGGTAAAACTTTGGTAGACATGTCCACCATCTCTCCCTCACTTAGCATGGAGTTAGCAACACAGGTATTCAACGCCGGAGGAAGGATGTACGACGCTCCCGTGGTGGGTACTTCTGTCATGGTGGAACAGAAGAGGTTAACGGTACTGGTAGGGGGACCAGAGGATGGATTCCCAGAGATACGGGACCTTCTCTCCCACACCGCTTCCACCGTGCTATACATGGGTAAGAACGGAATGGGCCTATACGCTAAACTGGTTAACAACTTGCTCATAGGTGCCTACGTGGCCTCTATGGCCGAGGCATTCAACCTGGGAGTCAAGAGCGGACTGGATCCCAAGCTTGTGGCTGAATTCCTCGCCAAGTACAGCAGTGCCAGATCTCCCACATCCGAGATCAAGGCCGGAAAGATGGCCTCCAGGGACTACTCGACCCAATTCGCCACCAAACATATGAGAAAGGACCTTGAGATAATAGATAGGGAGGCTCAGAGGCTGAGAATAATCACCCCGATGTCCTCCCTCGCCCTCCAGCTCTACAGGATGGCGGAGTCCTGGGGCTTCTCGGAGGACGACTACATCTCGGTACTGGAGGTCTTCATGAAAAAATAGGGGTGTTTCGTCATAAAGACATGGATGATCACACCTCTTTTTCTTCCTGTTAGAGGAGGAACAGAAGTCCACGTTTATAATCTGAGCAAGGAACTGGTTAAGCTTTCGGTTGGCGTTGAAGTACATACTACCAGGGATACTTACGAGGAAAAGGGTGTTCTCAAACCGCTCGAGGTTATAGACGGGATAAAGGTGATAAGGCATCCCAGGACATGGAGATTTAGTAAGGAACCCGATTTACTCCATTTTCATAACCTAGGAAGAAAATTTAGTCCCTGGAACCTTTACACCTTTTGGTTTACCTTATTTGAGTCAAGATTTTACGATATTCCCATGGTCATAACTCCACACGACATTTTTGTGGTAAATAGGGGACTCATTTTAGATACGTTACAGAGGTACATGGGAAATAGACTTCACCGCATAATCGCAGTAAGCGAGTGGGAAAAGGAAGAGATGATAAGAAAAGGTTTCCAAGGAAGCAAGATTGTAACCATACCAAACGGCGTAGAAGATAAGGTATTTGACTACCCAGCAAGGGAAGGAACACATGACTATTTATTCTATTTGGCTAGAATTAGTCCCGAAAAGGGCCAACTATTTGCCGTTAAATGCGTCGAGAATATGGACATTAAGTTAGTGCTGGCGGGACAGGTGAGAGATCGGGAATATTTTGAACTTCTGATGAGGACTGTAAAGGAATTAGGACTAGAAAACAAGGTAAAGTATCTAGGACAGGTGACGGACGAGGAAAAATACGCCTTGATTGATGGTTCTCTTGCGCTCATCTTAACGTCGGAAGTCGAGGCGGATCCATTAGTGGTTAAGGAGGCCATGGTTAGGGGAGTTCCAGTTATTGTTGGCGATAGGGCAAAGGTTCTTCCCACTTTAGTCAAGGATCGCGTTAATGGGTTTGTGGTCTCCAACTGTGAGCAACTGAAACAGGCAGTAGAGTCCCTAAGGGACCCAAACCTGAGGAAAGAGATAGGAGAAAGAAACAGGGAAATCTCCAAGAACTGGAGATGGAGAGAAGTGTCCCTTAAGGTTCTCGAGCTTTACAAGAGCCTTACCTAACTCGTGTTTCCCAGTTGCAAATCGCATCTCTCATTTCCCAACATTTTTAACGTCTCCCCTCTCTCTTTACCCGATGTTTCCTGTTCAGGGAAAAAGAGTCCTTGTTACCTCATCCACGGAGGGAATAGGCAGGGGAGTTGCAGAGACCTTCGCCTCCAACGGTGCAATCGTCACAATCACCTCCAGATCCAGAGAGAAGCTGGAGAGCGCCCTGCACCACCTGAGGAGAATTAACCCAGCAGTTTACGGCACCCAATCAGACATGACCAATCTGGACTCGCTGAACTCCCTGGTCTCATACGCCCTCCACGTGATGGGAGGAATCGACATCCTGGTGGTGAACTCTGGAAATCCACCCAGGGAGCCAGTCACCTTTTCAGGCACCGAGATCCAAGACTGGGAGCATGCAATTAGGTTATATCTGCTCAGCGCAGTCTCGCTCACCAAACTTGTCATCCCCAACATGGTCTCCAGAGGATGGGGCAGGATCTTCTTTCTCTCCTCCTGGACCGTGAGGGAACCCCAGAGCATTCTAGTCCTTGCAGACGTTTCCCGTTCACCCCTCCTCCAGCTCACCAAGATACTCTCCAGGGATTACGGGAAACATGGCATCACAGTGAATACCATCCTCATGGGGAGCTTTCCCACCGAGGGGGCCAGAAGGACCCTTTCCCGATACGCCGAATCCAAGGGCCTTCCCTTCGATCAAGTTTGGAAGGAGAGAGTTCTGGACCCCATCTCAGTTGGCAGGATAGGTGACGTGAAGAGGGACCTCGGTTCTCTCCTCCTCTTCCTCTCAAGCGATATGGGTAGCTACATCACAGGCACAGGAATCCTAGTAGATGGAGGAACCAGTTCCGCAGTTTAAGGCAGTCCTTCAATGTCAGTCATTGATAAACTCATGGTATTATCAATTGCGATACTCATGGAAAGGTTTATAATATGAGTCCTACAACATTAAATTGATGAACATGACATACAAGAAGGCAGTCAAGATCAAGACGCCTGGAGGAAAGGAAGCTGAGCTAGCCCCAGAAAAGGCATGGACCCTAGCCCCTAAGGGCAGGAAAGGAGTCAAGATAGGCCTGTTCAAGGACCCCGAGTCGGGGAAGTACTTCAGGCACAAGCTACCCGACGACTATCCAGTTTAAACTTTTTATTGAGATCCCGATTCTTCCCTGATGAAACTGGTAGTCAAGGTAACAGGGAAGTTTTTTGATGCTGAAGGAGACAAGAGCCAACTCTCGTCATCCATCAGGTCCCTTGTGCAGGAGGGTCATCGCGTGGCCCTGGTGACGGGAGGAGGGGCCACCGCGAGGAGATACATCTCTCTGGGCAGGTCCCTTAACCTGAACGAGGCAAGCCTCGACCTCCTTGGAATCTGGGTGGCCAGGCTCAACGCGTTCCTCATGGCCATGTCCATGCCCGACCTGGCCTACGCCAGGATTCCGGAGAGCCTGGAACAGTTCCTGGAGTACTGGGGTCACGGAAAGGTGGTGGTGGTTGGAGGATTTCAGCCTGGACAATCCACCGCTGCTGTCTCAGCCCTGGTGGCGGAGGCAATTTCGGCTGACTATCTGATCATGGTCACCACGGTGGAGGGGGTGTTTGACAGCGATCCCAAGAAGAACCCCAACGCCAGGTTCCTCCCCCGGGTCACCACAACCCAGTTGAGATCCATCCTGGAGTCCACTCAGTCCGTCAAGGCGGGGACATACGAGCTTCTGGATCCCATGGCCATGAAGATCGTGGAGAGGTCCAGGATCAGGGTGATAGTGACAAGCGTTGACAAGATAGGGAAGCTTGCAAGAATTATTAAGGGAGAAGAAACTGCTAGTATAGTTGAGCCGGTGTAACCATGTCAGTCCTGGATCAAGAGGAGTTCGTGGAGCTCAGAAAGTACAAATCCAAGGTAAACCCCAAAGAAGTGGAGGCAATACTCTCCGAGGTGGAAATGGAGAGCAGGAAGAACGCGATCAAGACTGCCCTCATCTTCGTGTACGCCAACCACGTGGAGTCCATCACAAGGAACAGGCCCCTCTACAACCTGATCGGGGCAATCCTCGAGAAGTATTCCCCCAAGATGGGGATAGAAAGCGTTAAAGAACTCATATTAAACTCCCTATCTTAGTTCGAACTTTTCACTGGTCTTTTACGTAGATATTAATAAGTTTCTTACCGATCTAGAACTTCTAGGTGCGATAGATGAAAGTAGGTATACTGGACTCTACTTTGAGGGAAGGCGAACAGACTCCCGGAGTTGTGTTCACCACGGAACAGAGGGTTGAGATAGCCAAGGCCTTGTCAGACCTGGGAGTTTCCATGATCGAGGCCGGTCACCCGGCGGTTTCACCGGACATTTACGAGGGAATAAAGAGGATTGTGAAGCTCAAGAGGGAGGGGGAAATAACCTCAGAAATCCTAGGCCACAGCAGGGCAGTGAAGAGGGATGTGGAGGTAGCCAGCGAACTGGAAGTTGACAGGATAGCCATCTTCTACGGGGTCAGTGACATTCATCTCAAGGCCAAGACCAGGACCACAAGGGAGGAGGCACTCAACATCATTGCGGACGTGGTTCAATACGCCAGATCGCACGGGGTTAAGGTCAGGTTCACCGCCGAGGACGCGACCAGGACCGACCTGGATTATCTAGTTAAGGTGGCGAAGACGGCGAGGGATGCTGGAGCTGACAGGGTGAGCATAGCAGACACGGTGGGAATCCTCTATCCCACCAAGACCAGGGAACTATTCTCCTACCTCGTGAGGGAGGTGCCTGGAGTTGAGTTCGATATCCACGCCCACAACGACCTTGGAATGGCTGTAGCCAACGCCCTGGCAGCCGTTGAGGGCGGGGCAACCATAATCCACGCCACGGTGAACGGTCTCGGAGAGAGGGTTGGGATAGTGCCTCTCCAGACCGTGGCAGCTGCACTGAAGTATCACTTTAACGTGGACGTGGTGAGGCTGGACAAGCTGTCGTCTGTTGCCTCCCTTGTGGAGAAGTACAGCGGAATACCTATGCCCCCCAACACACCAATCACGGGAGATTACGCCTTCGTACATAAGGCAGGAGTTCACGTGGCCGGAATATTGAGCGATCCCAGAACCTACGAGTTCATGCCGCCTGAGGTCTTTGGCAGGTCCAGGGACTACGTCATAGACAAGTACACGGGGAAGCACGCACTCAAGGACAGGTTTGAAAGACTGGGGGTGAAACTGGACGACAGGGAGATGGAACAGGTCCTCGCAAAGATCAAGTCCAGCGAGGGAACCAGGTACTTCAGGGACGTGGACCTCCTGGAGATAGCTGAGGAGGTGACCGGGAAGGTGCTGAAACCCAGACCCCCTGAGAGGATAGAGGCCGTGGTCTCAGTGAAGTGTGGCTCAAACGTTTACACCACATCCGTGACCAGGAGGCTGGCCGTGATCCCGGGGGTTAAGGAGGTAATGGAGATCTCAGGTGATTACGACATAGTGGTCAGGGTGGAGGCCAGGGATTCGGCTGAGCTCAACAACATTGTGGAGAGCATAAGGTCAGTGAAGGGAGTGGAGTCAACGCTGACATCCCTGGTGCTCAAGAAAATGTAGTTGACCCTGGGCTTGAACCACCTCCAGGCAAAACCTTCGCTTGTTGTGTTGCTACAGTGTCGTTAAGCTTACATTCTGTTTTATCGCTTTGCGACTTCTCATTGAATTCCTTGATAGCACTTTTCGGAACTTACCTTAGACTGAACAGTTTCTTGACATCACCAACCTCGAGGTAAAGAGTTTTAAGCAGGCGGGAGAGCCGTACGACTCCCAGGCTCTCCCCAAGGACGTATCTCAGGGAGAGGAGGAAGTTCAACGTGATCGAGATGAGCTTGACGTAACCAAGGTTCTTACTCCACGTCCTGAACGAACCATTCTCCAGGCCCAGAGCCTTCAGTTCCCTTATCACCACCTCCACGTCCCACCTGTTCTCCCATGCCGTGAGTATCTCCTCAGGGGACATGGAGAGGTCGGTGGAGAAGAGGTATCTCCTGCCGTAACCCTTATAGTCCAGTACAACTAACTTCACGGGGACTCCCAGGTACGTGACGTGGTGTTCTCCTTCGGGGAGGAGTCCAACGGGCACGGACCTGTCACCCTCGACGACCCGTGCGCTGGACTTGAGGGAGGACACCACGTCGGAGAGGAGGGTCCTCCCGTTCACGTACCAGGAGTCGAAGGTTATGACCTGTACGTTGAGCTCCCTCCTCAACCTGTCCAGGACCTGGAGGGTCATGTCCACCTTCGTGGAGAAATTCAGGTCCTGTCCCACGGCCTTGGCCATCTCGGCCACCTTCCTGGCCACGTACGCGTCTACGTGGACCAGGTACACCTCGCCCGTGACCAGGTCCCTCACCGTGACCACCAGGAGCTGGATGGCGGGTATGAAGGCCCCCTTCACCCTGGAGTAGAACATGGCCAGGTTCCTGGACACGGGCATGGCCCTGGCGTAGGCCTTCTCGTCGAAGGTATCGTCCACCGCCACCTGCACTGGATGATCTCCAACCAGGAGCTTCACAGGTGGGAGCAGGTCAACGTCAGCCAGCTCGTCAAGCTTGCCCAGCACGCTCTCGTAGTCGAAACCCACGGCCTCAGCCCTACCCGCCAGACTTCCCCTCTCCGCGATCACAGCCAGAAGCAGCTTCCTCACAACGTCAGCCCTGAACTTCCTTAGCGCATCCCTCAGCGCGTTCAGGTAATCCCTCCTCCACCTTAGCGCCTCCTTCAGTTTCCTCAGCCACTTTCCCCTTCTCATTATTCAAAACCCGTATTACCCAGGTAAAAAACTTTTCAAGGGCCGAGGCACTGACGTCAAGTTCAGGGAAATGCTATCCTTGAAACTTAAAATGCTAATATGACAACTATGGTATGGGCCTGCAATTTCATGAATTTTTCCTTCTGACCAGCTCGAGAAGGTCCAGAATCACCAACGTGCGGGGACGGGGATTTGAACCCCGGATGGCCTGCGCCAGCGGATCACTCTGGCGGTCTTGAGTCCGCCCCCTTGGACCAGCTCGGGCATCCCCGCACTATTATACGGAGTCCTTCAGGGTTAAAAATATGTTGCGCATCCAGACTTGCTGTAACTGGGCAGAACCGCAACCCGTGATCGTGTCATGTGGGGTCCCGCACTACCCCAGAATCTCCGCAATCTCGTGTATCGACCTAGAGTTTCGCATAACTTCATCTTCAAGACCCCGGGACACTGCCAGCAGTTTCACAGCCTCCTCCGCTGCCTTATAGTACTTCTCGCTAGCCTGAACCGCATCTCCCTTCTCCAACAAGCGATCAGCCTCCTCAATCCAGGATAGTATTAGATGCTTTATCCGAGATTCTGACAAGCTCTCTCACTTTCTTAGCCTCCTCTTTAAGAATATAAGGTTCAGGAGTAGCGCTCAGAATTAAGATAGCGGATTTCCAGAGATCCTCGATTCCCCCAATCTCCTTCTCCAGTTCTCTCACAGCTTCTTGTAAATCGTCGAGACTCCATTTCCCCTTTCTTTCCACTTCCTTAACTATCCTAAGGTTCCTCGAAACGGCTAGAAGCTTGATTGCCTCCTCCGCTGCCTTATAGTACTTCTCGCTAGCCTGAACCACATCCCCTTTCTCCAGGAGACGATCGGCCTCGCTTAGGTAAACATCAGCCGCGGTTTGAACTATCATGAGTTAAGATAATCTCCCCCGATATTTAACAAGTTATTCCCCTGTCGCAAGCCTGAACAGCACAGATCTGCTTTGAGAATTCCGTCAACACAGGTCCTGCGTGTAGCACAGGTAGGCGTCGTGGAGCTCCTGGCCTACCTCGTCCTGGTGGTCCTCGTGTGGGGGTGATCTAATCTCGTTGATTATGGCCTTGGCTATCTCATTCTCCTCCATCCGAAAAAGTGCTCCTGTCCACGGCACGGAGTCAACCATCTTCCTGGCTAACTCCTCATCCACTCCCATGGACACTAGTACTACCTGCACCCTTATTGCCTTCATGACCGCGTCCATGGCCTCCTTGAAGCCAAAGCCCATAGCTCTAAACTAGATATGTGGCTTTTATAAATGTCTGGAAAACCTCGCCCTTCAGGGTAGCTCACAAAGCTTCGCGAACATCAATGCACTTCAGGAAAGATCTTATCGGTGGGTCGACGAGACCATCTGGATTCGGGAGACCTGTTGGGGCCCATACCCTCTGCTGTGTAGTGTAACGTGAGCGCGGAACATGGTAGCTCCAGCTGAACTTCTAGCGTCAGTACTTTGTGTAAGTTTTTACCCAGTGCTCTCTGAATGGTGTCCACGTCGGAAAGTAAAAATTAACCAAAACCACCAATGCACTGAGCTGCTGTTGATGAGTGTGTCCTGCGAAAGTCTTGATCTAGAGATAAATAATTTCAGAGCGGAGAGTGGGATAAAAAAGGATAGGTTCTGGTGAGATCCATGGGAGAAGTTGTAATCTTGAACCAGGAGCAGGTTGAGGTTATTCCCCTTGAGCAGATCTTCGAGAGGATCGCAGCAGTCCTGGGGATAGGGATCACGCTAGAATTGGTCACGAGCGAGGCGGAGTGCGAGGCCAGCCAGCTGAGCTTCTTCTGCAGTAATCGCCTTGACGACGCGCTCTACAGGATGACTCCCGCCCTCATAACCCCCACCAGGTGGTCTCCGGGAGGGCTGAGAAGGGGTAGGGCCACCACCCCCTCTGAAGCTCCCCCGGACGTGTTCAACTTTGTGAGGCACGGGATCCTGGTGAAGACTGACAGGTGCACTGGAAAAGAGTGCGTCTACGTGTACGTGGGAGGGGCAGCCAGGGAGTGGCTGGACGGGGCTGAAAGGTTCATGGTTGCCCAGGGAGGGGCGTACTTCACGACCAGCGTTAACAAGGGGACCGGGGCCAAGCTCGCGAACGTTGATTATCCCCTCATGATGTTACCCGTGAAGGGAAACGTGAAGAACTTCCTGCAACCCTACGACCCGGCCTGTAGGTTGTCAGGGCAGGAGAGGTTCCTGGATAGTGTTATGAACATGAACCCGGTGTATAGGACGGTGGAGGGGATACAGCAGGCCCTTAACCACCTGTCCTGGGCAGGGGCGGGATTGATCCCCACGTACGTGCCGTACATACTTCAGCACGTTTTCAATGAGACACTTGGATTTACCCAGCAGGTTTACGTGAAGGAGTCTCCCAACAGGAACAGGTACTTCCTAAACAATCAGGTGAGGCAGGATATCATCACCATCTCAGGTAAGGCTCCTCTCTTCCTCCCCGGGATAATCGGGTTCCCTGACGTGAATCTTGAGGGCGTACCCACAGCCGTGATCTACACAAACCTTGGGGCCCTGGGAACCCCCTGCGGGCCTGACAGCGCTGACGTATATACCATCAAGTCGATGTTCACCAACCCTAGGCTAGTGGGTATACCCCAGAACCCCTTGATCTACGGTTCCCCAGTCCTGGTTGGCGGACTGTGCACCGGCGGATGCGAGGGAGTTAACGTCATGGGCTTCCCCTTACCTCCTTCCAGCTCCTACTCCACCATGCCCGCCTACTCCCTCTCCACTCTCTTCCCGGCCCCCAGGAGCTGGTCCATGACTGACCTCGAGAGTTACGCCCGCCAGCTCGGCATCTACGACAGCTTCATGGAGGCCCTGAACGCGGTCATGAAGGCAATAAGGGTAGAGATAATACTCGCATCCAAGGGAATTGAGAGGGAGTTGGCTGAAAAGCTTGTCAACTCCTTGTCCTGGATGGGCTCCCTCTTCCAGATGGAGGAGAATGAGATAGCCAAGGCCATAATCAACGAGATTAGATCACCCCCACACGAGGACCACCCGGACGAGGTAGGCCAGGAGCTCCACGACGCCTACCTGTGCTACAGGTTCGGACATTGCTAACTCCCATAGTGTCGTCATGTTAGCATATTTTAAGGTTCAAGGAATTATGCGAGGTCGCCACGTCATGAGACGAATTTATGCAAGTTTGACGACACTATGCTAACTTCCAACACAACACCTCAAACCGAGAGATCCACCTTCACAGGCAAGTCTATTCTCACTAAACCTTGGATCAGGATCCCCCAGAGTATCACCTTTCTGCAATTCAACCTAGAACGCTCCCCTTACACTCAAGGTAGTGCTTTACGGATTTTGATGTAGTGAGATATTCTTCAAAAGAGTTCGCAGAAAATGAAAATTCATAGATAAGCAATATCATTGACCTTAAAAGTGAAATTTTACTAGGAGATCATTGGACAAAACTGAAATTATAGGTAAAATAGACTTGAAGGGATTTTCAGGAAAGTGCTATCAAGGATTTCCCCCATCCCTGGAACCCCCGGAGGCTACTCCCCATCCACAAGACAGGGAAATCACCCAGTCTAAAACACTCTTACCGTCTCAGGGTCATCTCCTCGCCTACTCGCAAAACTCATTTAACCACCTCATTTGCACCCTTTTCACCATCTCCTTTCCGAGTACAGGGACACTCAGTACAGTCTACCACGTCACGGGGAAGGGTTGTCCGCCCGATCTCATTCGCTTTCCATCTCTACCCCTGGCTCTCAGAAGTTGAGATCCTTCTCGCCGGGGATATCCAGGGCTTAGAAAACCCACACCCTGAGAAATCGACGGAGACTCTAGGGAATCTTGGGTGACGACTCCACATAAGACGAAACCGCATCACCCAGAGATCCTGAGCACTGAAAGTAACCACACCCAACGCATCTTGATGCAAGCTATCCCAAAACCCACAAACTCCCTTCATAACGTCTTATCCACTCACCACCCCAAATCCACGACCCTGCTCCAGACTCAATGTCCCTCATCCGGATCAGGCAACACTTCATCCAACAATCTTCACGGAAACCCTCAACTCCCTACTTGCACTCTCTCAACCCACCATATCCCATCCACACCACAGGACAGATCCCTCTAGACCAATCCAGACTCAGCTAACTCCGCCCCGGAACCTGCCATCCCACCCTCTCCTCAACCTGCGTACACCCTGGTTCGTGGAATTCAAAAAACATCCATCACTCTCAAGTTATTCTAGAAATTTTCCATAAACTTTCTTATCTCTCTCCCTCTCTATCTAAATTCTTTTCTCTCTTGCCCGGAATTTATACGCTATCTTTCACTTAGTAACATCTCTCACCGAAAACTATTTTTTAGATTTCTCTTACTGGTCATCGACTCTTAACTCCCTCACTGGATAGGCAGAACCACCTTCACATAAGGACGTAAGCTTTATATTAGGTTCCAGGATAATAGTTATCTTGCGCAATGCCCCCGGCGGGCAAAACACCCGCACGGGGTTACGCTTATGGGGAGTTGAGTTCCCCGGAGCTAATAACTCCGGGTCTCTCATCTCCGACAGGGGAACCGAGGGTGGTGAAAGGTTAGCTGCCCTAATTCCGGTTGATCCTGCCGGACCCGATCGCTATAGGGGTAGGGCTAAGCCATGGGAGTCGTACGCTCTCGGGAAGAGGGCGTGGCGGACGGCTGAGTAACACGTGGCTAACCTGCCCTTGGGATCTGGATAACCCCGGGAAACTGGGGCTAATCCGGAGCGGGTAAGGGAATCTGGAACGATCCCTTACCTAAATGCCTCTCGGCTGATCCCGTCGAGAGGTGCCCAAGGATGGGGCTGCGGCCCATCAGGCTGTTGGGGGAGTAAAGGTCCCCCAAACCGATAACGGGTAGGGGCCGTGGGAGCGGGAGCCCCCAGTTGGGCACTGAGACAAGGGCCCAGGCCCTACGGGGCGCACCAGGCGCGGAACGTCCCCAATGCGGGAAACCGTGAGGGCGTTACCCCTAGTGCCCTCGCAAGAGGGCTTTTCTCCACTCCAGAAAGGTGGAGGAATAAGCGGGGGGCAAGACTGGTGTCAGCCGCCGCGGTAATACCAGCCCCGCGAGTGATCGGGACGTTTATTGGGCTTAAAGCGCCCGTAGCCGGCCTGTAAAGTCACCGTTTAAAGACCCGGGCTCAACTCGGGGAACGGCGGTGATACTTACAGGCTAGGGGGCGGGAGAGGTCGGAGGTACTCCCGGAGTAGGGGCGAAATCCTCAGATCCCGGGAGGACCACCAGTGGCGAAAGCGTCCGGCTAGAACGCGCCCGACGGTGAGGGGCGAAAGCCGGGGTAGCAAAAAGGATTAGATACCCTTGTAGTCCCGGCTGTAAACGATGCAGGCTAGGTGTCGCGTAGGCTTTGTGCCTACGCGGTGCCGCAGGAAAACTGGTAAGCCCGCCGCCTGGGGAGTACGGCCGCAAGGCTGAAACTTAAAGGAATTGGCGGGGGAGCACCACAAGGGGTGGAACCTGCGGCTCAATTGGAGTCAACGCCTGGAATCTCACCGGGGGAGACCGCAGGATGACGGCCAGGCTAACGACCTTGCCAGACTCGCGGAGAGGAGGTGCATGGCCGTCGCCAGCTCGTGTTGTGAAATGTCCGGTTAAGTCCGGCAACGAGCGAGACCCCCACTTCTAGTTGGTAA
>AP024487.1:2390000-2464819 GCA_021654415.1 Metallosphaera javensis (ex Sakai et al. 2022)
CCCACAAAGCAGAGCCAATGCATTAAAATATAACTCTGATGAAATTAAGTATTTTTTACAAAAATTGGAGATTTATATTATACCAAATACTGATATTGGAAGTGCTTTAGAGTTGGAAATAAAAGAAGACAATAAGGCACTAATAAATAAGGAATAATAGGCCGAAAAGAACGTCTTATTCGGAAAACAGAAATCCTGTCTTCATTTTTAATGTGATATATTCAAAAAGTACCATGATGAAGGATATGAAATAATTTTGGACTTAAACCCATGGTACTAATGTGTTAGTTGGCATCTCTTTAGCTTCCATGTTTAATTCCAAAGTATATGCTGCTCCTGTTATGGGACCACCAGGGGCTCAGAAGGAGGTAAATATTGTGGAGTTAACTGACGTTATTGAAGCAATGAGGAACTCAATAATGATTGAAGAGTCAATTAAGAATGTTGATGAAAGATATTTCGTTGATTATTCTAGCAGACTGAAACAAATTAATCCTAATGATATGCCAGAAATCTCCTCTATCTTGAAGAATATTAAATCCCATGACCCTGGAATGATAAAGAACTTCTTAGCTCAATTAAGGAATGGATTACCGGTTAATGCAATAAAAATGCTGAAGGATTTAGAGAAAAATATTAATGAATTTGAGGATAGAGTAAACAACTTGAGAGAGTTGTATGAGGAATGGTATTCTCATTCGAAATTGTCGAGCTTCAACACCATTTTATTATCTAACTTCTATTCCGCTTTAAGTGTAAAAGATTTAATGAACAAGATAAAAGGTAATAACGATCTGGAATCCCTCAATAAGATTATTGATCTTTACGCAAAGGTAAAGTACTACGATAAATTCTTATCCCTAGCTAGAGAATATCCAATAGCGTATTGTATGAAAATCAAGGGTGGAGGAGCTTACGAAGATACAAATAAAACGTTAGAAGAATGTAAAGCTAAAGTTGATGAAATAATAACGAAAAAGATATCAGAGCTAATTAAATACAGGAACTTTATAATGCACAGCGGACTGTCTGTAGACACAAAGACCAAAATTACACATAATGGAGAAATAGATCAACTAGCAAAAGATGTGGATCTAACAAAAATAGAGAATTCGATTAAATCGATAAGGAAAAAAATTGACGATACCATAAAATCCATCGAAAATGATAAAAATAATTCATGAGATAGCTATTCTTTATTTTTACTTAACTTATTTTGTGAGATTTTTTCAAAACTTACACTACTCTTTGTGATTAAAAAGTTCTTACGGAAAGTTATTTTTTACAATATCTATAATGTGTTTCTCATCGTAAAAGCAACGCATTCGTATTGATAGATTATAAAGAGCTTTAGATAGCTTAGTTATTATAGCGGTTTTTACAGTAAGCGTAACATCATTTCCAATTGCTTACGTATTTTGAAAAATCTACAAACTCATTGCTTTTTTTGGGTTTTCATTACTACATCTAAATTCTCTTGGAACTAAAATACAATAGTACAAATACTAACAAAGCAAAAATTATTTGTTACGTATTTCGGAAAGTTTTAGAAATTTTAGAGCTTTTACACTCAAGAATGATTAAAAACTTACCAGACTTAGTGGCAAATAAAGTATGAATTTGTTTATGATAAAAATGAAATTATTAATTTAACCAGCAAACTTGCTTTGTCCGAGTTTTTTAGTTTATGTTAGTATTAACATTCTCTTCATAAAACTGCGAAAATTTAGAACACAAAGTAAAACTTACTTGAAACAATAATAAATAAATAAAAAATTTACATATATTTCATGAACCTGAACGGATCTTTCTTAGGCATTATTTGTTTTAATTTCTCGTTTGAAACGAAATAAATGATGTCTGAGAATGGTGATTCTTTTAGTAATATGGGATAAGTCTGACATCTTAAAGATGTATTTACTATTTTTCTTATTATAATGTTTAGTGGAATTATTGTAGATTCTATATATCCTTGAGATGTTTTAATTGCAAAATTTTCCATAAATATGAATACTAGGTAATTTCCTATCTGTAATGATGGTTCAACTTCTGATGATCTTACATTTTCTTGCGCTGTAATGATGAAATGTAGTTTAGGATCTTTCATCTCTATCCCATTTTTTCTCATACACTATACTATGTTATTCCACTTAATAAAGTTTACACCAAATTTTAACGTCGTTCTCTTTTCTTGTATCCGTCAAATATCTAGTAAAAATTTTACGTTTAAATGAATAGTGCCAATGCTATAAAATTTTCTTTATCAGCATAAACTGGTAATGCTGATTCGTAGGTTGCTACTAGTTCTGCCATTCTTCTTTGGTCTTCCCATTCTCCTGGATTTTCAAAGCATGATTTTTTGATTAAAATTACGTAAGATCCTTCCAATTCTTTTAATTGTCTAAGGTAAATCTGTTGTTTCTGATTTCTGAAGACTAGTATAGGCTTATAATTATAGAAGCGTTCTATTGTAATTAATTCACATGTTCTAACTTCATATGCAGAAATTTTAATGTATGGAGATTCTTTTATCGGTTTTTCTAGGTTGAAGCATTGATCATTTAGATTATATTCAAAGTTTCTTAATAACGTGAAGAATTCGTCATAATCTGAGTTACATATTTTTCCTTCTATTCCTCCTGGCCTTAGGGAGAATAATCTGAAGTAGTCCTCTGTTGATGGTCTTATTCTAATGTTGGATTTAGGCATGTCTTGGATTACTGATCTTACAAAATCTTTTCCCTGTTCTATTGCGTAAATTATTTCTACTGCACTTAAGATTGCTTTTTCTCTTTCTTTAGAAAAAGTCAGTTGATCTAATTTGTCGTCTACTCTTTTATCGTATATCTTCCTTATTAGATCTAAGAAGGTCTCGTAGTCTTTTTTTTTCTCCTTATACTCATTTAATGTTTTTATTGTCTTGTACTTTCCTTCTAAGAATATGTGTACTTCTGCACTTCCTTCCCCTTTTCTTCCAAATCTTCCGAATCTTTGAATTAAAGTTTCTGCGTCATGAGCGAAAATATATCCTTTATCTAAGTTTGGTACGTCTATTCCAAAGGATAAGGCTTGATTTCCTATAATTATTTTTTGGTTTTCTATTTTGTCAGTCTTTACACAATTTCCGTAATCTTTATCTAATCCCCAGACTAACGCTGGTTTTTCTTCCCAATTTTTTTGACAAAGTTGCGAAATGTAATAAACTCTATCTAGTATTATTCCAGTTTGATTTTCAATTTTTTGTGGAATGTTATTTACTAATTCTTCTTGTGGATTTCCTGAAACTAAATGGAAAACTATTTTAGTTTCTTTCTTTATTTTACTTCCTTCTTTTGAAGTTTTTACTTCTAGTGAATATCCTTGAATATTAGTTGGAGTTGCAGATGAAAATATTATCGGCTTTTTAATTGGATTACGTTCGTTCCAAAAATCAAACGCTTTTATTAGAGCGTTCAAAGACGATCTAGAAATTCCAGAGTATAAGTGAAATTCATCAATAAACCAATAACCATTAAATATTCTTGCAAACAAATTAGATATTCTAGAAATTGGCTGTTTTGGAATATTTAACTTATCTATTGCTTCTCTAGTCGAGTACTTTGTAGTAGCTTCAAAAATTTGTGAAATTACGTTAGATAATCCTAATTTTGTTAGAAATAAATAAGGATATTCCGGAACTGTTAAAATTAGGAGATTCTTTCCCCAGAGTTCATTTACCTTGGCAAATACTTCATCCTTTGTTTTGCTAGTTAACATTGCTAAGTAAAATTCTGCTGTCTTTCTTTCCACTTCTTCGTTGTTTTTTATTTCAAATTCTCCTTTAACTTCATAAAAATTGTTTCCTTCAGATATTTTAAAGTTCATATTTTTTAGAGTATTTAGTACTGATTTTCCTTGATCATAAACTAAAACTCTTGAAGGGTACATTCCGACTACAGGTAATTTATTGTCTAAAGCGTCGATTAGAAGGATTAGGAGTGAAAAAGTTTTTCCTGAACCTGTTGGTGCTTTTATTATTATTTTGTCTGTTTCTCCTTTTTTTCTTATTATTTTGTAAAGATCTTCTTGGAATTTTCTTAATTTTATACGGTTTATTTCAGTTTGCCCTTCTTCTAAAAAGGTGTTTTCTAAGAAAATTTCCATTTTGATCATAACGGAAGAGTTATGCTAATGTATCTGTTTTCAATTTGTCCTTTTATTTTTAAGCATTTGTCAGTTGTTGCCCAACCTATTTTTCCTTCTTCTAAGGAAGGAGTATCTAGAATTTTTGCGAATTCTTTTATCTCATATCCGAATTTTTCAGTGTCTATATCGTTTACTGGTATTGAGCTAGTGCATTCTTCTGTACTTTGTTTGATGTCTTTTATTTCTACTTCATTATAGTATATGTCTAATATGCCCCACCTCTTTTTACCTATTCTTATCCATCTAGGTAATTTTGATAAGGGATAATCGTCTGAAGTTACTATATATGTCATGAATTTTGAACCTGGTGAAAATGCTGAGTAACTAGTTAATCTAGGAAAAACGTTTTTTGTAGGTTTTCTAGTTGGTAATGCATAACTCCACGATTCTGCTGATAGTAAGAATGAGTTGACTACAATTTTTTTAGGAACTAGAGGGAAAGAGTACAGTGATTGTTCTTCTTTTTTAGCAAATTTTTCTATCTCCTTTTTTACTGTAGTGTACTGAAGTTTTTCTCCTCCTCTTTTAGCTTTTAATTCATAATCAGCCTTGTGTAAAGAAGGAATTACGAAGTAAGCTTCTGAAGGCATTCCTAATAATCCATACATTATAGGATAATTGTGAATATAAGGTGATGGAGTTATGTATGAACCCATTGATGATGAAGAAGTTATCATGGGTTTTACTTCTGTAGAAAAAATAAGGAATCCTTCTAAAGTAAAGTCTGCTTCATATATTTTCATTTTTTCTCCCTAATGAATAGTTTTATTCCTTTTCTGAAGTTTACTCCATTCATCCAGGCTTCTTTTACAACGTCATGAGATATTGTTCCATTTACAGTTAATTCATCTAATACTTTCTTTGCAATATCATCAGAAGTTATTAGTACGTGGTTTTTCTTAAATCCGTCTAAGTAAGAGTTTATTTTTCTATTTATTTCATCTAAGTTATTTAATCCTTCTATTCCAGCTCTCCTATGTAAGTCATATCCAGAGGATACTTCATATGACGAGAATATTATTGCTGGTATGTGAACAGATATTTTTCCGAAATCGCTAGTCACTGCACCTACTCTGCTGGTAGACGCTAATGAGTAAAGTGATAGTAAGAATTCTGCTGGACTTACGTCTTTCATTACTACCTTTCCTACGAATATTGTACCTTCTCTAACTAAAGATAATCTGAATAATGCTCCAGTCCTTTCTCCTTCTCCTTGTATGAAAGTCGTTTTAGTTACTTCGTCTACTGCGTTAAAAGTTCTAACTACTACGCTTTTTTGCTCCGGTTCAGTCGCAATATGTAAGTCTCCTTCTATTCTACTCTTTAAGTTAAATGATCCTTCTTCCTTTACTGCAAAACCAAACTCCATACAGTTAGGACATTCTCCGCATAATCCTCCCATTCTTTCTTCTTCTTTCTTTGTTGAGGAGAATGGTCTTAGAGAGCAATCCCAATCGTCATTTTTTCCTCTTATTTTATTTATTTCTTCTTTATTGGCAGAATAGTCTCTTCTTAATAATTCCAACATTTTTCTTCTCATGCTTGAAGTTAATTTTTCGTGAAGTATTATAGGATATTTCTTATCTCCTACAGTAGCTAATGTTATGTCCTCTCCTCCTTCGTGCCTTATTATTAATTCTCCTTCTGCTTGTATCGTTACAAATACGTTAATTACTCTTCCTCTTGGTACTGCATTTTCTTTTTTTACGTCAGATAAGTCAGCAAAAAATGGAGATATTTTTTCTTCTTCTATACCTAATATTTTTCCAATTTTTTCATTTAGACTCATTTTTATCACCTATTGTTTTATATAAAATATACAACCAATTCGTTATTGCGTTTGAAATTGATATAGCCAGAGACCTATCGCTCTGGTTTTCTATATCATATAAAATAGAAAAAACGTCATTTAACTTATAATACATAATTTTCTTTTTATCATCAGTAAATACTTTTTCAGATAATTGATTTTCTAGAGAAGATAAAGACGCATTAACAGCAATTCCTATTCTATCATCTTTTGCTAAATTAGTAGAAGAAGTTTTGAAAAACATATCAATACCATCCCTTAAAAATCCTATTACATCGTACTTTGATTTAGCTTGCTTATTCATTTCTTTTAGATTAGCTGCTATTGAATACAAACTATTTTTTAACGTTTCACCCATTTTAGACACCTTACCTAGAGTAAAATTTAAAAAATATGAACGAGGAGATATATAACTAAAAAACCTATTATCTTCTTCACCAAAAGCTACTACCGACAAAGAAGGGTCTACAGAAGCAAACAAATCCATTTCACTAGCCATTTCATTTATACAATTATCATCCTTACAAACTCCAATCTTTTCATAATAAGACAAAAGAAGAAGCAAAGTCTTGTAATTGTTTTCCTCCTTATTCTCCAATTTAGTCCAGGTATAATTAAATTCTGAAGAAAAGTCAATACTCCTACTCTCCTCTGGAATATCTAATATCGTAGAAGAAATTTTCACTGGAGCGGATAAGTAAGATATAGAAATCAAAGGAGCATAAGGCAAAATCTTATTAAAAGTAGTCTTATCCAGCCTAGTAATTATCCTTGATTTAGGAGCAACATCAGAAGCCTTTATTATCACTTTTGACGATAAATAATCAACTATACTCTTCTTATTAGTCAATTCGTTAAAATTTCCACCACATGACCTAAAAACTTCCAAATAACTTGAATTCGATGTAACATTCTTAGTCACATTAGCTATTTTAGAAGCATCATAATCTAGAATTTTAAGCAAAGAAACCGGAATACCAGGATAAAACGATACTATAAAATAAGGAGGTTGTATAGTATTCTTCAACTGAGACGCTTCATAATTACATATTTTACATATATGTAAATCATCCCTTATCCTATCAATCTCGTCTAACGCAGTTTCTCTAGGTATGAAAATCTCAGTTTTACCAGAAAGCAACTCAGCAAACTGCTTAAAACGGACTGGTTCCTTATCGTAAATAGAAGTACCACAAACCACACAATAATCATAAGGCTTTTCCTTAACTTCCGGAAGATCATCCTGAACATAACCAGAAAAAGACTTCTTAACAAAAGAAAGCAAAGTCAAATCAGTAGTCTTAGACGAAGAATACTTCCCTCTTATAATATTCTTAACCTTATCCAACATAACAATAGGATCATCAATCTCCTCCATGTAATGCGGAAACTTTTCTTTAATTCCTAAACCTTTCTTAATGTAATCTTTATCCGAAGAAGAGAATTTCTCTATAAAATACATTAAAACACCATAAGGTATATCATCCTTATGCCTCTCTATAATCTCCTCAGCAACTTTAACTTTCAACTCAGGAGATAAAAGACCAACCTGATCTTCAAAGTAAGAACATAACTTAGAAGGCAGAAAAGCATTAACTTGCTTAGCTTTTCCCTCATTATATAAGGTTGACTTCCTAGAGTTAGGGTCATTCAATTTTTCAAAAAACTCTCTCTTAGAATTCAAGCACTTTTCTATTTTATCCTTTACAGCGTCAGTACCCTCCTCCTTTCCTTCCATCAATTTTTCCAAAACATTATATATAGAGAGAAGAGATACTGGAGGAGAATCCTTCTTACTCAAATAAACAAAACCATCAGTATAAGAAATTAAAGGAACACCATTACTCAAATTAATTATTTCATTAGATGCTAATAAAGTAAATAACCTAAAAGTAGAAGAAACATACTTCAAATCCAAACCATAAGAATTCAAAGCCTTTATAGCATCAACATAAGAAGGAGACTCCTTATATTTTACAACATCATTAACACTCCTTATATCACTTATCATCAACATATCAGCCAATTTTACAGAAATCCAAATAGGTAAATGAACATTATCAGGCAAAGTCCCTTCAGCAAATAACGATAGAAAATGCAAAGCCTGATTCTCATCAAACTTCAAAGCTTTCGCAATTTCCTTTGCCCTATCCTCCTTTCCCTCTAACTTATTCCAATCATGAAGAAAACCTACATAAAAACACAATTCCTTAAAATTCTTATTATAAGCTTTTTCCAACGAAGCAAAAGCAGAAGGTTCAACATCATAAATACTCTTACATATATCCATGGATAAAGTACCGACTGAAACAGTATGAAAAACATAAGATTGAGGAGACTTATACTTAGCCTCTCTAACTCCCTCCTCAAAATTTAAAACTGACAAAGCATTTTCTATAATAGGAATAATCTCATTTTCTTGCTCTATCATGTTATTCTTTTCCGTATAATATCCTCTCTATATTAGTTTAAAAATCTTTTGCACCCTTTTACTAGATATTAGTATTTTCTCGCCTACATGAAAAAAGACTTATATATTTGGAGGTTTCATGTAAAAGTATGAAGGTTTTAGTATTATCTTTAGGCTTCACCGTTGAGTACTTAGTCAGAATAATTTCCACTAGAGGAACTTCTGACATAAACAAAATAATAATTTTTACTTCATTCGGAGAAGATCCCTTAAGCAGAAAAAGATCAGAAGACACAATTAATTACGCAAAAGACTATCTAACCAAAGCAGGATTAGAATACGAAATAAAAGCTCTAGATATCTCCAAATCATTTCTAAACGTAGTCCTACAAATAGCAGAAGTACTAAGAAAATATAATGAAATGGAAATTTACATCCTAGGCGGAATGAGACTATTCGCACTATCATTATACTACTACGGCTTAATAGCAAAAAATTTGAACAAAAACGTCAAAGTAGTCCTTTACACAGAAGACATGACACTAAAAGGAGAATTACCATTAACAATACCAAAAAGCTTGAAAGAAGAAGAAATAAAAATACTGAAAAACCTAAACGACAAAAAAACCATCAAAGACCTAGCAGAATTACTACAAAAATCAGTATCAACAATATCAAAACAAATCGACTCACTAGAAGAAAACAACCTAGTACAATGCAAAAGAATAGGAAACTCAAAAGAATGCACAATCACAGAACTAGGAAAAATATTATTACAATTAGATGATAGAAATGTATAAACTCTACCAAATAAAAGTAAAACTCTCAAAATTCAAAACAATCGATTACACAGGAAAACTAGTCAAAGCAATCCTAATACAAGCAAACGACAAAATGGAAGAAGTATTCGAAAGCGAAAAATACCCTTCCCCCAAACCAATAAGAATAACACCAATATACAAAGACAACCAACCAATATACTCCAAAGTAATAGTAAAAAAATTCGGAAAAGACAAAAAACCAGACTTCTCACCAAAAGAAATAGAAATAAACGGAGAATACACATTCTACGTAGGAATAAAACAAGAGTTATACATAGAACTACAAAAAACCCTCACCAAACTAATGTCAGGAATAGACTTCGACTACGGATCATACAGAGTCTCAGCTAAGATCACAGCATTCGAAGAAAAAGAACCAACAATAAACGAAAACTTCCACACACTAAAAATAAAATTCAACTCACCCTCAATCTTCAGAGACCCATTCACCAGAATAGCATCAATAGAAAGAAAAACAACAGAAAAAAGATTCCTACCATTCCCCCCATTCATATTCTCAGTAAACGTCTACGAAATCAACAGAGAAATATATAAAAGAAACATAATAAGACTAGCATACTCCCTAGTAGAATCACACAACAACCTAAATACAGTAATGAAAGTATGGTATTACTACGACGGAGACTGGCTACCAGGCATAATAGGATACGCAAAATTCTACCTAAAAAAAGACCTACCACCATTCGTAATAAAAAACTTAATACAAATATTCAAACACGCACAAATAATGGGAGTAGGAACAGGAAGAGCAGCAGGATTCGGATTCGCAGAAATAGAAACAATTTAGTTTTAGTTTCTTTTCGTCATTACAATGGTGAGGATGAGCAATGACTAAAGTTATCATGCTTGTTTTAGTTTCTTTTCGTCATTACTAAGAGGGGATCAGCGTAATTTATTGTTCATATCCGTTTTAGTTTCTTTTCGTCATTACACTTCACCGGGAAATCCCTGTCGAGAACTCTCACCCGTTTTAGTTTCTTTTCGTCATTACATAGCATACGCCGGGCTAGCCCTTATCCATTATTGTCGTTTTAGTTTCTTTTCGTCATTACACACCTTGTAAATCAGCCTCTTCCCCTCAAGATCGTTTTAGTTTCTTTTCGTCATTACAGGCAGTTTTTGGGTCAACGCTCTGTATCGCTGAAACGTTTTAGTTTCTTTTCGTCATTACATTCCTTTCAATTCTCCTCTCCCACGACATTTACACTGTTTTAGTTTCTTTTCGTCATTACATTCACGGAAGCTCCATAGGACACCAGCAATTTGTTTTAGTTTCTTTTCGTCATTACTTCGGTCTAGTGGCTTTACAAGGTATAAGCCAACAGTTTTAGTTTCTTTTCGTCATTACCCTCAATTTCAAAGTTGAACACAGGGGGTGACGGTTTTAGTTTCTTTTCGTCATTACTGGCTCGACATGTTCATAATATGTTTGAATTTGTTGTTTTAGTTTCTTTTCGTCATTACATAGCCAGGGAAGTACACTACCACAGGCCCTGAGGTTTTAGTTTCTTTTCGTCATTACGTCATTACAGGGCAATCAGGAAAAATCTACACTATGTTTTAGTTTCTTTTCGTCATTACTATGGGACAATGCGAAGAGTAGTAATGGGAGGCACAGTTTTAGTTTCTTTTCGTCATTACGCTGGAGAGGGGCTGGGAGAGTGGGCGAAAAACAGGTTTTAGTTTCTTTTCGTCATTACAAGGCGGAGGGCAACCCCATTCCTCATACCCAGCATCTATAGTTTTAGTTTCTTTTCGTCATTACACGGTGGGGAGCGATCACGTCATTCTCGCCAACGTCAGGTTTTAGTTTCTTTTCGTCATTACTTTCCGCGCGAGGAACACCAATGTCTAAACCTTTCTGTTTTAGTTTCTTTTCGTCATTACTGCATCCTCTCTATTTCCATATGCGCCGGGATACTGGAGTTTTAGTTTCTTTTCGTCATTACGCATCGTTTCACTGCCTGATACACTGGAGTGGCATTGTTTTAGTTTCTTTTCGTCATTACTGGCGCTCGTGAACACTTTCAGCGATAAATCATTGTTTTAGTTTCTTTTCGTCATTACCTTGGGAAGAAGGAGGCGAAGGAGGTGGAAAGCAATGTTTTAGTTTCTTTTCGTCATTACTGAAATCTTTGGTAGATGGATGGATATTTACATGTTTGTTTTAGTTTCTTTTCGTCATTACATCGAGGAGCCGGCAGGAACCACGACATGTTTTAGATGTTTTAGTTTCTTTTCGTCATTACAAGTGACAGTCACCCAGGCCGGTTTCAAGCATTCAATGTTTTAGTTTCTTTTCGTCATTACTCAACCTGTTCATACAGGGAGAAGGACGGCGTGATTGACATGTTTTAGTTTCTTTTCGTCATTACTATTCCTCCATCGCCTTCGCCTGCTCCGGCTGATCTGTTTTAGTTTCTTTTCGTCATTACAGGGAGATCCTGAATGATTGACGTTGAGATTCTCAGTTTTAGTTTCTTTTCGTCATTACTTAACTATATTTCCAAACGCATCTACAATACAGTGTTTTAGTTTCTTTTCGTCATTACTAGACGAAGGATACCTGGCCCCAGCTTCGTTATACGTTTTAGTTTCTTTTCGTCATTACATCCCTGAATTTTAGGATAGAAGGACATTTACATGTTTTAGTTTCTTTTCGTCATTACCCATTGTCTTTCATCTTAGTAAGATGCTTAAAAGAATAAAGTTTTAGTTTCTTTTCGTCATTACGATAGACTCACTCAGAGTGGCATATATAACAAAAATGTTTTAGTTTCTTTTCGTCATTACATGTCCTTTTGTTCATCAAAAATAATGTTGTTTTGCCTATTTATAAATTCATCTTTCCCTTAAGTCTCCTTAAAGTTACGGAAGACCCTTAACGCAAATTGAAAGATTGCCTTTTTTCAAATTTCGTTGAACGATTTTTACACCGAATTCAGACTTAAGGTCTCTTCTCCTTATTTAAGGCTTATATACTTAAACAATGATTGCATATAAACGTGCGTGATATAACTTCATTTATCATAACTCGTTATGTATTAAAAAGTTTTTTACGTTCCCATATGGATAGCCTATACATTACGTTAAAATAGTAATAGTAAGAAAAATTGTACACTCTATTTTTCTAATTATTTTGAATTATTTGATATTTATTTTTTATACAACAACTGTTTTTCCATGTATAGTATTTTATGCACTTAACTAGTATTCAAGACAAAAATGAAAACTTTCGTGATATACACTATCCTTATGCTTTTTGCCGTAAACTATCGTATTTTAGTAGTCATTTTAGCTATAGAGAGAATGTAAAAGTGTGAATTTTGAAAACTCCAAGGCGCTATCATTAAAAATAAGTTAGTTAAGATAATGGATAAAACTGAAATGCATTTTTTCGTAAGTACTACATGTATTTATAACTTGAACTTATCACGTTATTTTTACTGTGTATAGGATGTTATTAACGTAAATTTTAAAAAATATAGAAAATTTATAGCTTACAACAACAAAAAAGATGGTTTGAATAAGTTATCCATATTCGCATATTCTTCTGTAAAGGCATGAGGGGCAGAATTTTATTCTTTTTCCTTTTGGTTCTCCTTCTAGGACGTCGTAAAGTAGGTTTGCTGCGTAGTCTAGTGCTTTTGCGTTTGGGATTACTAGTGTTCCGAATTGTTCTCCTGGGGTAGTAGAAATTATTGCTGTGGAGCAATATTCATAATATTTCATGCACATATAAGAATAAATGATGCTTCTTAGAATTATGTGGTTTATTCCTTCTGTTCTTGTTATTGTAAATTCTATTGCTAGGGAGTCTTCTAATCCGTCTGGTATTCCTACTATTTTTACCCAATCTTTGTATTTGAAGTATAATTCTAATTGTTTTGTGTTCCATTCTATGTCGTTTTTTCTTTCGTATTCTAACCTAGGGTCTTTTGATTTGAAGCTTTTGTCTATTGAGAATTTTGCTCTGAGTTCGCATATTGATAGGTCGTCAAAGATCCTGACCGGCAAAGATAATTTGTAGCTCGTTTCTCGATATTTTATTCTTGGAGACGATAATAGTTCTTGAGAAGTCAACGTTCTGGACAGGGACGAAAGCGATGGTATCTCTTTCTTTAAGATATCCTGCAATTTTTTCCGATAGGAAGAGTATTCTATTGTAGGATAATCTTCCTGCATAAACTGATCTAGATACAAATGATAGACCGTAACGGCGTAAGAGTCTCCTAACTTTACCACGGATTTTTTCGTCTGAAATGTCATATGCTACTACCACATACATATAAGATAATGGTTTAATTAAAAAATAATAGTTTTTTGTAAAGACAGAAACATGAGATAAAGGCTTTTTTTAATGTAGTTTAGTTCGTTTTAGCTATAAAGAATTTGTGTGATTGTAGACTATCTTATTTTAGTTCATTTTACTACGTAGGGAATATAAAAGCTAACGTAATAAAAATAAAGCATAGACAGTGAAAATTATACTCATAAGAGGTGTGAGGTAGAGAATGATCAGGTAGTTCCTGAGTGAAAATTATAATGAGAGATTTGTGAACTATACTGTTTAGATACTATTCCAGAAAGTCTATCCAGATCATTGCTTCGTGTAGTATTTGTAAACTATCCTATCCTATTTTAGTTCATTTTAGCTATAAAGAGAATGTAAAATGCAGATATAGATTTTGAAAAAACTAAAAAGCAAACATAATTTAAATAGATTTTTAATAGCATTTTTCATAATACCATAAAAAATCCCGGGTAAATTAAGGAGAAACACTCAAAATAAGGGCTTCTATATTAATTTTATTCAGAAGTTCTCCACTGATTTAGTCCTAGATAATTTATCAGTTTTCACGATATAATGAAACTTTGACTCAATCTTCAAACTATCCTTTAATCCATTGTTGTATTATAAATGCTAAATATATGCAATTATAATATTTTTAGCTTTTAATAGATATGAGTATCAGAATTGTTAAACGCTAGTTTCCGTCTTTACATAGTTTTTGTTTTTAGTGTATTTCCAGACTTTTTTAGAAAATTGGAATGTTTTCATGAGGAGAGAATACTAACATTAACGTAAATTTTGAAATTCTATAGTCTTTATATAACTAATCAAATTTTATTATAAAATGTTATTAGAAACTAACTGAATTAATACTAAACTTTAAATTGTAATTACAAAAAGTCATTAGAAGTTGTAAAAGTATCAATCTTTATGTCATGAAAATGAAAAGCCCTGCGAAAATTATGATTTTGATGATCCGACAATCCATTTGTTAGCGTTTATATTCTGCAAAAATTATAATGTTATGTGTTACCTATACTACGTAGTACGTTATCTTTGTAGAGAATATAAAGGAGTAAATTTTGAAAAATTCCAAAGTAATGAAAAGACTAAACAAAACCAATATAGTACTTTCCTTCAATTTTACCTATATCTTTCAGTTCCTCCTATTATCTTAAGAAAATTTCACTTTTAAGATCAGATTACTAATATCTATAAACAGTTTATTTTTGTACGAACTTTCTTGAAGATAGTTAAAAATCCGTAAAACACTATCAGTAGTTAATTCCATTAAACTATTAAAATCGCTTATCCTTACTTTGTATGATAAACTTTTGCAGTTTAAAACTCATTTTCATGAAGAGAACGTTAATATTAACGTATTTGGAAAAACCACAAATCTATTCAATAATTACAAATAATTCCACTAAATGATAAAACATTATTAGCTATGTAAAAATAAAAACTTTCATATCAAACTAATTATGGTGATTGCAAATTATACTGATTGTCAAAAATGCTACAATCAGCAGAAAAGCTTCAGATTTAATAATTACCTGGGCTGGTAAAACTACTGAAGTTTCCACACATGAACTTGAATTACTTATTATTATGGGAAGCAATGTTACTCTCTCATCTTCAGTTCTTCTTTTTCTTGCCTCTATTGGAGTTCCTGTAGTCATTAATGGCAAAATTTACGATTCCGTCTTAGTCTCTCCTTTTCTCAATACTATGAGCGAAATTAGAGCTAAACAATACTTAATGAGCGACAACGACAAATTATACTTAGCCAAAAAATTTATTGAAGGCAAAATTTTAAGTATGAATAATTTAATGAAATATTTTTCTTATCTTAGAAAAATTCAAGTCAACCCAGTAAAAATCAGCTTTGACAAAGTTTCAGACATTGATTCTCTAAGAGTAAGAGAAGCAGAAATGAGTAAAAAAGCCTGGGAAGAACTATCAAAGTTCTTTCCTAACTTCAGTGGAAGAAAACCAAGAAACAACGACCCAATAAACAGAGGCATTGACTACGCTTACTCCATAATTTACGGACTTTGCACCCACGCCTTAATCGCCGTAGGATTTGATCCCTACTTTGGCGTCATGCATAAAAATATGTCAGGAAGAGTATCCTTTACTTACGATTTTTCCGAAATGTTCAAACCAATAGGCATACACGCAGTATTCGCCACAAAAAGTCTATCCTTAGACTCAAATGGATATCTATCCAAAGATTCTGCTTTATCTGTAACTAAACATTTATACGACATAATTGTTAAAAAGAAAATTAAATCAGCAATATATAGAAAAGGCAACGAATTAAAGAAATTCGTAATGGAAAATAAAGACTTCACACCATTCGCATATAAACCATAAAGATTGAATATACAGACTGAGTGTGTCCAACAATATTGCTATAATAGACAAAATTTAAGTTGGGCCAGGACGGGTTGATTCTGGGTGGGAGCGTGAAGATCGCGTCTCTCCCCGTCCTGACCCAGATAATGTGTTACCTTCTAAGGGTTAATAACCTTGAGCCCAGGTTCCACTCCCTGGAGGAGGTGGCGAGGGCCCTTGCTGGTTACTACCTGGGCCACTCGCTCAGGAGGTTCAAGTTGCCCAGGAGCACTGTTCACTACTACTGGAGGAGATTATCAAGCGCGAGAGTTGACGTGCCTGTGTCAGGGGAGTACGCCGTGGACGAGACCAAGGTAATCCTGGTTAAGGGCGTGGTGTACTACCTGTGGGTCGTGAGGGACCTCAACACGGGCGTTATACCCTTCTTCATGGTCACCGAGGCCAGGTCAGGTCTGGACGTGCTAATCCTGGTAGGGGGAGTGAGGGAGGTTGAGCTGAGGGTGAGGGGCGAGGTGCTTAAGGCCAGATATGTCCACGACGGCCTACCCGCGTACAACTTCCTCTCCATGGCAGGGGTAGAACACGAGCACATTACCTTCGGGGTGAGGAACAGGGTTGAACAGGTCTTCAGGACTGTGAAGCACAGGTTGTCAGGGATGGACTTCCACTTCCCGTGGAACTCCAGCAAGTGGAGCCTGAGGAAGTGGTTCTCCACCTACTTCACCGTCTACAACCTGTTGCAATTGTGGCAGGTGAGATAAATTGTTGGACACACTCAGCAAAGAGTTACGATGTGTTTCTTTCGCTTTTGACCTATCTCTTCAAGGCACGAAACTATATTAATAACGAACAGATGGAACGTCTTCGTCACATTTTAGAGGCTAAAGTTGACGGAACTAGCCTTCTTCAAGTACTGCTTGACGTAGCTAAGGACCCCATTAATTTCATTGTATTAGGTAGTTTCGGTAATGAATGCCCTGACAATGCTCCAGAGCTTTATGCAGAGGCATTTTTAGCTGGAAAAGGTGCAAGCGAAGATACAATAAGGTGTGCCTTGAAGTTATTAGGAAGTAGGAACCCCAATAGCAGGTTTATAGGAGCCTCTAGGCTCAGGCAACTCTCCTTCACAAATTCAAACTCGTTGAGAGCTTGGCTTCCTAAGATCGAAGAGTCAATAAATACGGATGAGGCGAGCTGGTGGATAGCAGATACTCTGAAGAACATGGGCAAAGATTACAATCTCTCAGAAGGAACGAAGGAAAAAATACTTGGAATACTCTCTCTCCCTAGTCCACAAACAAACAATTCCACTCAAGAGGGGTCTAGGGAAAGTTTCCCCTCTTTAGATCTGAAGATGAAGCTTGTGGAGTTATTGTCCCTACATGAAGATAATAGCATCGAAGAATACTTTCTAAAGCAGTTTATGGAAGGAGACAAGCTCCTCGCCATGAGATATTTTCGCTTGGCAAGGAAGGCTCCCAAAATTAAGGAAAGGATAAACGTAATCGGTGAGATGAATTCTCTCCTATCTGATCCACGACTAAGGGAGGAGGCCTTACTGCTACTCTTGAAGTCTCTTGATGTTGATGCAGAATTGGTGAAACAGAACCTGGAGAGTATAGTCAGATCCCTTAACGTGAAAGATGAGTACGTTATATCTGCGGGAATGTCGTATCCTTTAATGAGATTTATTAGTATATTGGCCGGGAAAGAGCTCTTCGCAGATATATTTGAGCGGTGGCTGGAGTCTAATGACCTAGAGAAAGTATTGGTGGGGAGTAAGTATCTCTTTGGTATAAGTGAATTGAGGCCAGATAAGGCCCCTCTGGAGCTCATACTCAGTTTCGCACGCAGAGACTTTGATGATAAGTATGTCAAATCCAACCTTCTGAGCTCATTGGTGGTAATATTAGCTACCTCTAAGTCGCTAGATGAGAAGAGAAAGGATGAAATAGTTAGAATATTGAAGGAAAAGGGATTGGAATATGTGGCTTACTTCCTTCCTAGACTGGCCCAAATAAATCCCGCTGTAGCGAGAGAGTTAAGGGAAGAAGCGCTAAAGAGATTAAGCAACGAGGGGATCAGGGAAAGAATAATTGATTTCTTTGCATACTTAAATGACGAGGAAGTTCTGAGTGAACTAAAGAACTACCCAAGATTACAGGCATATTTCCTGTCCAAGTTATTGTTGGCCAACTCAGAGACGGCAATAAAATACATTGATTTAGTAAGTAATCTACTGAACAAAGAAGAAAGTGAGATAGACGCCATGGATTTCATGATAGGGGTGGCAAAGTTCTACCCTGTTCTCGCTTTAAAGTATTATCCACAGGTTTTAAACAAGAGCCGCAGCGGAGAATTCTTCAGGCTCTTAGGAATGGGACTGGCAAGGCATCATATTCAAGAGATAGAGAAGGTAGTTAACGAACTTAAGGAGAGGTCGCCATCAGCTTTATCGGGCCTAGTCTGGTTTGTTGTGTATTTCACGTTAAAGGCTTCTTAAATACACAACAATATGAGGTAGCTCCGCTTTATCTCAATTTCTAGTTGGTTTGTCACGTGGAAACCCTGACTATGCGTGGAAATTCAAAGATATAGCTCTGGATTTACTAGAGTATCATAATGATATTTTGCCATTTTTCTTCTATATTGGTTTCGCCTATCCTGAAAGGGTTGATGAGATAAGTTCATGGAAACATAGTCTCTTTATAAAGAGATTAGCATATGCGAGTTTACTTGAGGGCGTTGCGCTGAGCGATCCGCATAGGGCATTATTCCAGGAAATAAACTTGGAGGATGAAAAAGAAGTAAGTGAGATTTTGCGAAGAGTTGCGTCCATTTTAATCTCTATGCATCCTGAACTTATTAGCAAGTTTAATTTCTACTCACCTTCTCTAGGTACGGTAGATATCAAACAGAAAGCTTACGGTTTCGCGCTCTTGGACTCTTCCTCACCCACTTCTGAGGTTACCATAGTAACTGATGCCAAGAAGCCAATCGTATTGGTTATTGGAGATTCTACAATTGATTTGGGCGCTGCTGGTGCCTTTAAGATTCCTCTAGGTGCTAAAGTGTATCACGTAGATGAGTCAGCCTTCACTATTCCAGTTAACCTTGTTGTAGATAGTTTAATAATTCTTTCTCAAGAAAAACTAAATTTCAGCGTTATTATAGATAAGATTACTACTCATGTAGAAAATGGAAATATAGGTCCGTGTGGTTTCACCTTGGATCAAGAGCTTGAGTGGAAAGATGGAGCTAAGGTTAAACTGACCGGAGTAACTTGCACTTCCTTTGGTCTTACCCAAAAGGGGGATGCTCATTGGGGGCTTACGGGAGCGTGTACTTGTGATGGTATTGATAAATGCGAAAACTGTAATGCCAGTCTTGGCTATAACGGACATTCCATGTAAGCTAATAGGTAACTAGCCATTAATCGAATGCGTGTTATAGCGAAGATTTAACGTCATGGAACTTGATCCTGACTTGTTTTTGTTTTCTATAATATTGACTAAAAATATTATAGATTTAATAAATAATAGTGTAATAATTAAAACTAAATGAATCTCTTTCATGTTTCGTCTAGCTTCCCTTCCTCAATATACCAATAACTAGGAATAATATCACTAGCGACTTTGTGTTTGTGGGCGCCTTTGCAACTATTTACTTGCTTAGCTTTTTAATCGGAATACCAGCTAGGAGAATAGCCTGGCCGAACTTGATAGACAGAGGAATTTCAAACTTAAGTAAGTTAATTGGTGGAATCTACGTTTCCTCGGTGGACTTTGCCTTGATTTTGTCGCTGGTGAACCTCTACCTTTCCGCACTGGCAGTGTTCGCGGGGGCGATAATCAACTATCTGGTTTTGAGGCATTTTACGGAGCAGAGAAGCCTTTTGACCGTGATAGTGATATATGTTGTTTTAGTGGCTATAACTACTGCTATAACTACCTTAGTAATTCTGGCAGGAGTGTGAACTTTAAATATTATTTGCCTGTAAAGTTGTGGGATTAATCATTGGCTAGTCAATATTTCATTTATATTACTAGTATATGACTGATCTCTAGAAGCTGAGCATAGTGTCTCATGCGGGCGTATTTTAAGATTTAAGAAGTTCAGTGCGAAGTCACGAAGCCATAAATTTATACAAGTTTGACGATGCCATGAAGCTCAGTTTGCAGATACATGGATATGCAAGATTGACTCTCATCTCTAATTTTCTCACGATATCTGAGCTCATAGCTCATTACGAGCTCGTCATAACTCCCGCCTTCATTTCTCCTTTCTCAACACTCCTATCACTAGGACCACTACCCCCGCAATCCCCAGGACTATCCCGAGCAGGCTGAGTATCCCAAAGAGGGCTATGGGAGAGGCCAGGTTTGCCACCACTATGTCTACCTTCACTGGGGAGGTGTAGTTATTCTGTACAATCAAGTTCCCGGACCCCGTGGCTATGGCCACGAATGCGTTATTGAAAACGTTCTGAGTCACCACGTTTCCCTGGACATTCACGTTGAGGGTGACCGGTGGTGAGGCTATAACAGTTATCACGTCCTCCTTGTAGGAAAAGGATTCCTGAACTGATTGCCCCGGCTGGAGCGTGCCTGAGGCCGTGACAGTGTTCTGGTGAATCTCAAAGAAGGCACTGAAATACATCACAACTGCTACCAGCATTATAATTAAACCAGCCAGTACTAAATTTCTTCTCATAAAATGAGTATTATTCGTGTATTAAAAAGTTTTCTTGATAACATCCAAATCTGTTCTGAAAAACTAGATTTAACCACGGTTTACCGGTAACTCCTCACCTTCTTTCCATTCCAAACATCACGGAGAAGTTGGCCAGAACTCCAAGGGCAAGGAAAAGGTGTATCAGGAGGAGGACCTGGTCCAGGAATATCCCCAGCCCCCCGTTCACTATTACAAGTCCCAGGTTACCCAGCGACATGCGCCTTTCAACCCCGGAGGTCCTCAACGTTGAGACCACGCAGATGACTAGCAATGCCACACCCGAGGCCACATGAAGGGAGAGGGGAAAGCCCAGTTTCAGGAGAGCACCATCCATTATCTGCAGAATGGAGAGCCCCGCTCCCAGAAAGAATAGCCAGAGCCTCTTCATTGAATCAGGTATGGAGACTGGTTAATAACTTATTGTTCCCGGTTTGTCCTGGGCTTCCCCTGTGCGGGAGGTGGAAGAACTTTCGCCCTCACGATCCGCATCTCTCGGGAGATGGGAAAACGTTACCCCATGTCCACTTCACGGGCTTTCCAGGGTCGTTTCAATGCCCTTCCAGTCCTCCATTGCACGACGGGCTCAGAGTTTGGATAAACGTTAAATCCTATCCTGCATTCTTCTATTTATGCAGATTTTATCCAATTCATTTGAAAATTTTACTGTTGATGCTTATAATGAAACTATTAAGGAATTGAAAAGAACCTCCCGGCTGGAGTTCCTCGGGATGCTGGCCTCGTCCCCCGTTATGGCTTTTCTCTTCCCTGGCTGGCAATTCAGGACTGCCCTTGACGTCATCAAGCTGGGCTGGTACTTCGCGTTACCCAAGGTGGGGGAATTCGGGGCGTCCAGGCTGACCCTGGAGAAGGAGAGGCCCTTCATTGACGTGGACAGGCTCAGGGGTTTCAGGTATGATGGGGTGGTGATAAATCAGGTGGTTACCTCGGGCAAAAATGTCAGGACAGTGGAGAGGACGGTGAAGTCCCTTCATCACTGGTACAGGGAGGTAGAGCGAAAGTATTCAGTGAAGATTCCCCACGAGATCTGGGTGGTCACGGACGAGGGAAGGGAAGAAGGCTTAAGGGGACTGGAAGCCAGAATAGAGGTTGTTCCCAGCAGTTACGAAACCAGGAACAGGTCCATGTTTAAGGCCAGGGCACTCCAGTACGCCATGGAGCAGAGGAAGGGCGCTGGATCAGGAACCTGGGTTTACTATCACGATGAGGAGACGGTATTTGGAGAGGATAGCCTCCTGGGAATTGCTGAATTCGTTCAGGGAGATAGGGATGTGGGCGTTCACGCCATAGTTTACCCTGTTAACTGGAGGGGAGATGTGTTATCAGTTACGGAGACGCTTAGGACATCCAACGACGTGATCAGTTTGTCCCTGTCTCCAAGGGGGATGTGGCATGGATCTGGTTTCATGGCCAGGGCGGAGGTGGAAAGGGAGATTGGATGGGACTTCGGTGCCGTCAGGGCGGAGGATCTCCTTTTCCATCTGAGGGCGTCCAGGAGGTTCAGGTATGGGGTAATGAAGGGATTTGTTTACGAGATACCACCCCAGAACATGAGGGACTTCCTGAGACAGAGGAGGAGATGGATACTGGGTATAGTTGACGGGTTAAGGGAGGGAAGAATGGACATGAGGAACAGGTTGAAGTACCTTCTGGAGTTGGCCAGCTGGTATTCCTCAGCGTTGGGCTTTCTGGTACCAGTCTTTGTCCTCATGAGGGACGCGAGCGCGCCCCTCCCCGTCGGCCCGTTTCTAACGGGGCCCATATGGTTCACCCTGATCTTCATGTTGAAGGATGGGTTTGTGACCACGAGGAGGTATGCAGGCCTGAAGAGACGGGACTTACCCAGGTTCATGGTGAAGGGGGTTACCGGTCTCATGCTCGAGGCCCTGGCGCCCTGGTACTCTCTGTTCACTGGCTGGAGGGATCACGGATTCCACGTAATTGATAAGGGGTAATAGAGCCCTATTTATCATCTTGGACTTATTCACGTTTTAACTTTAATGGTACTTCATGAAATCGGTTTAATTTACCTGATATTATTTCCCCGTTCAATTCCCCATGAGTCGGAATGGAGGAAAAGAACGCATCTGAAATTATAGCCAGACTGGATAGGTTGCCGGTCTGGTCGCTCCCGGCCACGTTCATAGCAGTTCTGGGTACAGGTTTCCTCTTCACGTTTTTTGATATCTTTGACATTAACGTTTCGTTCATTCAGACAGCGCTCACGACCTTTGGTGTGACCTCACCATCGTCTCCGAAGATTCCGCAGTTGCTGGGCCCGGTGGTACTCTGGAACCTGGTGGGGTACGTCATCGGGGCGCTAGCCCTGACTCCCCTGGCTGACAGGTACGGGAGGAAGAGAATGCTCATGGTTACCATGGCCATCACAGGGTTGGGTTCCCTCTACAATGCGTTATCCCCTGATTACCTGAACTACTTGCTTGCTAGGACCATAACCGGGATTGGAGTGGGAGCTGATCTGGCCATAGTCAACACGTATATAAATGAGGTGTCTCCTGTGAACGGGAGGGCCAAGTTCACTTCCCTGGTTTTCCTGTTCGCCACCCTCGGAGCGTTCCTGGGTCTCTGGCTGGGTCTCCTGATTACCACTCCCCCGGCGCCTTTTCCTCTGGGGCTCCCGGTTGCCCTGGGAAACACTGGCGTGTTCGCCACATCCGGTTGGAGGATAATGTATGGAATAGGCTCTCTCCTTGCGGTAATAGGCCTGTTACTCAGGGTTGAGCTACCTGAGTCCCCCAGATGGCTGGTGTCCAAGGGCAGGATAGTTGAGGCCTCAAGAATTGTGGAGAGGATGGAGGAGATTGCCAGAAGGAAGATGGGGGAACTACCACCCATACCGCAACATATTGAGGTGAAGACCATCACGGAGGTTTCCTACAGGGAGGCACTGAAGACAATCCTGGGGAACAGGGTTTACCTGAAGAGGTGGGTAATCATAATGTCCATGTGGTTCTTCGGGTATATCACTGTTTACACCAACGCTGCAGGGCTTACCACAATTCTCTCGTCTTTGGGATATCCATCATCGGAGGCAGGTATGATAGCGTCCCTCGGAATACTGGGTTTCGTGGCTGTGCCAGTTCTCCTGATTCTGTTCGGGGATAGGCTGGAGAGGAAGGTGTGGGTCCCCATCTCTGCGATCATAATGCTTCTTGGCGGAATAATCATGGCTGAGGCGGGGCGTAACTTCCCCCTCGAGGTATTGGGAGCTCTTGTGCTTTTCTTCGGTAATAACCTGTGGGTGCCCATCTCCTATACTTGGACCACTGAGAACTTTCCAACCAGGGCCAGGGTCACAGGATTTGGGTTGGCCGATGGAATAGGGCATATTGGGGGAGGTATAGGTTCCTTCCTTGTGGCCCTGGAAATAGGTAACATAGTCTCACGGGGAGTGACAGGGAATGTGCCACTCGAGGTTTTCATGTTGATGATATCGTTCCAGCTGGTGTCGGCGCTCATATCCCTGGCCGGAATCAGGACTGCCAGGAAACGTCTGGACGAGATATCTCCCCATTAACCCCTTAACAATTATAATATTTTTAATGCATATATAATAAGGAAAAGACTTTTAAAGTTTAAGATATTCATATACTTCATATGGGAGCCTTAAAGGTAATGACGATTTCAGTTCAACATGAGGGATGCTGGACTAGTAATCTGGATGACGTGGATGCCAGTACTGTGAACTATCAGGTTTACCCGGAAAGGGATTACTTGAGGTCCAGGATAACGGTGTATCCCAAGGATAAGTCCGTGGTGTTGAGGATGAAGAGGTCAAGGGGCGTGCTCAAGATAAATAAGGCAACGTCCTATGGCGACGTGTACTTTGTGGACTTTCTTAACAGGTACAGGGATTCCCTGGCAGGCTGGCTATACGATAAGGAGGTGATGTTTCTGTTTAACAGAATCTGGAGGGGAACCGAGACCTGGGGCTTCGTAATTTCCAGGGACAGGGTATCTGAGATACTGAGCGAGGTATCGTCATACGGAAAGCTGGTGAATTATTCTGTGGAGGACTTCAAGCTGGACTTGGGTCCCAGGCTCTCACCAGCTGAGAGGAGGGCATTGAGAACTGCCTATTCCAGGGGGTATCTGGACTACCCAAGGAAGGCGGATGCGGATACTGTGGCCATGGAGCTGGGCCTAAGCAAGGTTACTTTCCTTCATCATCTGAGGAACGCCTACAGGAAGTTGACAGTGCACTACCTCAACTCTGACCTGAGTTAAGGATGATTAAAAGGTAGCCACGTTTAGGCTACTTAGTATTTTAGTTATGGAACGTCCTGTTTACAAATAGATTGCAGTGTATCCCTGTCCCTGAGATAGAAAGGCAGGGCTTCATATGAAATCTGTATCATGGAAATCCTTTAGTTTTCTGGCTAAAACATTATTTGATTTCCATGATTCCAATTATTCTAGGTGGAGAGAAGATAGTAACCCAGACCAAGGTAACTGTGATGGATCCGGGAAAGGGAAAGCCCCTTGAGGAGATCTCCGTAGCTGGAAGAGAGGAGACCAGACATGCCATAGAACTTGCTGATCAGGCCTTCGATCACTTCTCTAGACTTGCACTGAAGGACAGAACAAGAATCCTGGAGAGGGCTGCAGATATCATGGAGAGAAGGAGCGAAGAGCTGGCCAGAACCTTGACTGCAGAGTCCGGAAAACCCATAAGGGATGCCAGGGTCGAGGTTACCAGGGCAATTCACCTCTTCAGGTCTGCAGCACAGGAGGCCAGACTGGTTCTGGAGGGTACTACTTTCAGGGTGGATGGGTATGAGTATCCTCCCGGTAACGAGAAGAGAATGGTGATGTCCATAAGGGAACCACTTGGAGTGGTTGGGGCAATTCTTCCCTTCAATTTCCCGGCAAACAGTTTCGCCCACAAGGTGGCGCCTAACTTGGCTGTGGGAAACACAGTGGTTGTGAAACCCTCAACCTCAACCCCTATCACGGGTGTCCTGCTGGGCGAGATCCTGTATGACGCTGGACTTCCCAGGGGTGCGCTGAGCGTTCTTCCGGGCGGTGGAGATACCGTGGGGGCAGAGATAGTGGAGAACAGGAAGGTGAAAGGGATAACCTTTACCGGCTCAACCCCTGTGGGGACCTCCATTGCCTCTAAGGCAGTTACAACAGGGAAAAGGCTCATGATGGAGATGGGTGGATCTGATCCCATCATAGTGTTCAACGACGCCGATCTGGAGAGGGCATTATCCATCTCCGTCAGGGCCAGGTTTGAGTATGCCGGACAGAACTGCAATGCCGGGAAGAGAATCCTGGTTCAGGAAGGTATCTATGAGAAGTTTGTGAGAGAATATGTAAACAGGGTGAAGTCCTTGAGGGTTGGAGACCCCATGGATGAGAGTACCGAGGTGGGACCTGTAATCTCTGCGAACGTGGTCAAGGAGTTGGAGGACGCGGTGGTGGACTCCCAGAGAAAGGGAGGTTTGCTTCACAGGGGCTCGTCCGTAACTGGAGGTTATTATTTCGCTCCGACGGTGGTGGAGAACGCCAACTTGGAGATGGTGGTCATGAGAAGGGAGATCTTCGGTCCTGTGGCACCCATAGCCAAGTTCTCGGACTGGAAGGAGGCCGTGGAATTGGCAAACTCCACTGAGTACGGCCTTCAGGCTTCCATTTTCACCTCGGACCTGAAGATGGCACTGAAAATGAGCCGGGAAATTAGGGCTGGAGCCGTGATAATTAACGATAGCACCAGGTTGAGATGGGATTCCCTTCCCTTCGGAGGGGTTGGCCTTAGCGGAATAGGGAGCAGGGAAGGTGTGAGAAGTACCATGCTGGCCATGAGTGAGGAAAAGTTGATTTCCGTTGATCTTTCCTAGGCATGGAGATGGGTGGTTGAAGGAGGTTGCTGAAACCCCTTTCATCTCGGGTTTAAGAAAATTGTCTCCACTTTTCACATATGCTTGACATATTACGCGTCTCCCATGTGGTTTACAGGGTCACAGATCTGGAGAGGGCCCTCTTTTTCTACAGGGATCTTCTGGGCTTTGTGGAAACGGAGAGGAACGGGGACGAGGCCTATTTACGTGGTGTTGAGGAGGGGCAACATCACAGTCTCGTTTTAAGGAAAGCCGATTCCCCCGGTCTCTCATACGCCTCCCTGAGGGTGAGGAAGGCGGAGGTCCTGGACCAGGCCAGGGAGAAATTTGATGAGATGGGCATAAGGTATAGGAGAATGAAGGAGAAGGGTGTGGAGGACGCTCTTCTCTTTGAGGATCCACAGGGTCTGCCCATTCTCCTTTATCACGACATGGAATACGTGGGGGATAAGAGGCTCAAATTCCACGAGTATAGGGGAGTAACCCCTGTTAGAATAGATCACATTAACTTCATGGTAAAGGACCTTGAGGCAGAGGTTGAGTTCTACACCAAGGTTTTTGGATTCACCGAGACCGAAACCTTCCTGGATAAGGAGGGGAGAAAGATGGTTTCATGGATGACTAAGATTGGTCATTCTCACGAGATTGCCATTGCCAGAAGCTCCAGGAATGTTCCGGGATTCCATCACGCAACGTTCTACGTTCACGATGTGAGGGACATCATAAGGGCTGCGGATTTGGTCTCCTCTGCTCAACTCTGGGACAGCCTGGAGAGGGGACCAGGGAGGCACGGAGTAACTCAAGGGTTTTACGTTTATCTGAGGGATCAGGACAGGAACAGGATAGAGTTCTTTACGGGGGACTATTTCGTCCTTGATCCCGATAAGTGGAAGCCCATTGCCTGGACCTGGGATCAGTTAAGGTATAGGTCAGATTTCTGGGGGAGGGAAGTACCAGAGTCCTGGCTCAAGGAATGGGTTCCCGTGGAGGACATCACGGGTAAGTTACGGGGGTGGAATAATTGATCCGTAAGGGAGTAGATTTCATAAAAAGCATGAAGGAAGGACATCACGGAGAGATATACTATAACGGGGAGAAAGTGAGGGATGTAACGGAACATCCCGCATTCAAGACAGCCATACGCACAGTTTCCGACTACTATGACCTTCACTGGAAGGATGAGTACAAGGAGTACCTAAGGGTATACAACCCGGACGTAGGAGAGGAGACCAGCATAACCTTCTTCAGGCCAAGGAATAAGGAGGAGTTGAGACAGCTAAGGATGGGAATAAGCAAGATCTACGACTTCTACAGGGGGTTCTTCGGCAGAAGTCCCGATTACCTAAACGTGTGGACCATGCTGTTCTACGCCCACGCTGACGACTACTTCGGGAAAGTCTTTGGAAGCAAGATGATGGAGAACGTGATAGAGATATACAGGGAGGCAGCGAAACAGGACCTCTTCTATACCCACGCCATCGTTGCGCCAATGTATGACAGATCCAGACCTCCATCTCAATGGGAGGACCCCTACATACAGGTGGGCGTGGTCAACGAGACCACGGAGGGACTGGTTGTGAGAGGAGCCGCCCTCCTGTCCACTGCGGGCCCCTACTCTGAAAGGCTGTGGTATTTACCAAACGTGAAGAGGGATACGGACTCCAGATACGCTGTGTTCTTCTCCCTTCCCACGGAAAGCAAAGGGGTAAAGTTCATCTCGAGGAGGGGGTTCCATCCCAAGGAGGAGTTCGGAGAGTTTGAGTACCCTATCACCTCCAGATATGAGGAACCTGACGCCATAATGGTGCTGGACAACGTTCTGATACCTTGGGACAGGATTATCTTCTACAGGAAGCCTGAGGAGATTGAGGGATTCATGTGGCACACGGTGAACCTGAGAGGATGGTTCAACTGGCACTTCGTGATACAGCACTACTCTAGGACAAAGTTCCTGGCAGGTCTGGCCATAGCCATCGCTGAGGCCGTGGGTATCAACAATTTCATCAATGTCCAGGAGAAGCTGGGCGAGATCCTGATTTACCTGGCGATGTACGAGGCTGGAATGGTTGCGTCGGAGGAGCTTGGTGAGCAGTTGCCTGGTGTGTATAGACCTAATCCACAGATAGCCATAGCCATAAGCTCCATGGGAATGAAGGCCCTACCCAGGATAAATGAGATCCTGAGGTCCATAAGTGCAGGATCCTCCATCCCTGTTCCCGCAGGGATAAGGGACTTTGAGAATCCAGAGGAGAGGGCCCTTCTGGACAAGTATCTGGCCTCCAAGGGTCTACCAGCCCTGGAGAGGGCGAAGCTATTCAACATTCTCTGGGATACCATAGGTTCCGAGACAGGGATGAGGTATGAACAGTACGACAGGTTCAGCAGAGGCGATCCCACGATCAGGTGGGCCCAGATGTACACCGAGGTTTACAGGGATAGAAAACACGAGTTCGTGAAGATGGTTAGGGACATAATGGATCAGATGCCAAACCCCAAAGCATAATTTTTTACACAGCCTTAGTGGTTGAGATGAAGTTAGTTTCATTCATCTGGAGAGGGGAGACAGGGACAGGCTACCTGAAGGGAGACTCCATCGTGATTACGCAGGGCCTGGGGGGAAGGGAAACAGGGGAAGAGGTAAAGATCGATCAGGTTAAGTTAACTGCCCCTTTAATCCCATCAGCCATATTCTGCACCCTGGTTAATTCCCCCAGGATGCTGGGAGTGGAGGATAAGAGGGAAGCTAGGGAAATGCTGGGATCTCCCAAGTTTTTCCTGAAACTCCCACAGCTGGTTATAGGTCCTGGAGACGTGATACTTGCCCCCCAATCTGGCGTGAGGCCTGAGGTTGAGATAGGGGTCATCGTGAGCAAGCCCCTGAAGATGGCCAGCAGAGAGGAAGCGAGAAACGCCATCCTGGGCTACACGGTGTTCAACGACGTTACCGCACCAGGGGAAATGAAGGAGGACATGTACTATGCGTACAGGAGGGATCCCATGGATGGAAAGGTGAAAAAAATGGCGGTGAGAGGATCTCACTTCAGGAACAAGAACAGGGATACCTTCGCCCCCATGGGACCGTGGATAGTTACAGCTGACGAGTTAGGTGACATCACCGGATTGACCATGAGAAGCATTTACGGCGACGTGGTGGTGCAGGAAGGTAAAAGCGACGAGCTCATTTACGGTGTGGAAGACCTTCTGGTGGAGGTGTCCAAGGTTCTCACGGTCCCCAGGCTCAGTCTTATCTCCACCGGCACCATTGGTTATAGGGGGGCAGAGGAGGCTTCCGAATACAAGTTTCAGGCCTTGGAGGCCAACTTGGTCGTGGAAGTGGAGAAGATAGGAAAGCTGGAGAACCCGGTGAAGGTGGAACGACACCACCAGAGCTAACACCTGAATTCCACTTCCCTTAACACGGGATCCTCTATCCTGTACTCCTCCGAGGATTTAACCACGAAGTTATACTTCACCAAGTTCTGCAGGGCACTGGAAAACTCCTTATCGTCTATTCTCCCCAACGCTATTTCAACGCCCCTCTTTATCTCCTTCCACCTGCTCACCACCTTCAGTACGTTCATGATCTCGCAGTACAGCTTCCTGTTTCCCTTCCTTGATAGAAAGTGATTGAACTCGTCCCTCATGATTTTCTTAGCTTCTTCCAAAGTTCCTCTCAAGGAGGTGTAGTAGTCCAGTCTTCGCAAAGCGAAAAAATTTCCAAAAAGCGTAAGCCAGCCCACCACTCCATCCAGCACGTCTATCACCTCAAACCGGTCAAAGTTCACTCCTGCCTCCTTCATTCCCCTTTCTAGAAAACTCCTTGATTCTTCCCTAGTGAAGGGTTTCAGCCTAATTTCCACTGGAGGTCTGCCGTGAAGAGGGGAGTTGGAGGGAGGATTCAGTAACGTCTCCACAACACCTACGTAAGATCCAGAAAATAGAAAGTGCACCCTCGGATTACTGGAGAAAACGTTACCCAGCACCTCAAGGAACTGTCTAGACACGGGATACAGCTCCTGAACCTCGTCTAGGCCAATTACTATTTCCTCAGCAGAGTTTAGTAACTCCACAAGGCTATTCACAACCTTGCTTCCCCTCCTCACCTCGATTCCGGCGGACGTTATGACTAGGTTCACGTTCACGTGAAAATTCCATTCAATCTTGTCCCTATTTATTTCCGTCAGGAGATGGGAAAGAAGCGAGTTCAGGCTCGTGATCCCTCTAAGATTGAGGTATATCCCAGGTATTTTCCTTCTCCTCCGCATTTCGTTTATTACGACTTTCATGGTGGAGGTTTTTCCAATCTCTCTCTGTCCACTCAAAATTACCCAATTCCCGTAAAGTAGCTGGGAAAGCATGTACTCCACATCCTTTTCCCTCCCCGCAAGCTCCTCAAGTTTCTCCTTGGGATGAAGATCAAATATCAACTGTAGTTACACCAGTAACTGGTGATACACCAGTTAAAACTTTAAACTTTACGAAGCAGTGGAGAAATTTGCGTTACTATCTAGATTGAGTGAAAGTGTCTGACGGGCCCTGATAACTGGGATCCATATGGTTAAGTTCCACTGTAGGTCAAAGCGTCCTAGACGTGAGAAGGTAAAAGAATTGGGCCTAGCTGGTTTGTTGTGTATTTCACGTTTAAGGCTCCTTAAATACGCAGTATGAGGTAGCCCCGAAAGAAAGTCCTTGGGCTGGGCAAGAACATTTGCCATGGATGAGGTAACTAAACGGCCAACCTGTCCACCAGCCTGTAGGTTAATTCCTGCATTACGTTGGCTAGCTTGAGGAAGTAGGGGTCTAACCTGAGCTTTGAGGGAACGTAGATCTCCCTTTTCCCTGTCCTTATCCCCTTCAGTATCGCCCTGGCCACCTTCTCAGGCTCTACGGCATACTTGGGGGTTATCTCGCGCCCCTTGAAGGATGGGTGAGATGAGAAGTTGGTCTTTACGGGGCCCGGGTAGACCCCAGATACCTTCACCCCGTACTTTCTTGCTTCAACCCACAGACCGTTAGTGAAACTTGCCAGCCCAGCCTTTGTTGCGGAGTACACTAGGAGAACCGGGGAGTTAACGTATGCTGCCTCCGATACCACGTTCACGATGGAACCAGATCTCCTCTTTACCATGATGGGGTAGACGCTCTTGGTGACGTAGATTGGTCCAAGGAAATTCGTCTTCACCATGTACTCCTCTTCCTCCAGCGATGTCTCCAGAAAGGATCCGTAAATACCAAAGCCTGCGTTATTCACCACCGCATCTATTTCCCCTATTTCATTTCTCACCTTCGAGATGAGTGACTCAACCTCTCCCCTGTTTGATACGTCCAGTCTGAATCTGTAATCGCCAACCTCGGGTTCCGTTCTGGACGTGGCCACAACCCTATATCCTTCCCTCATGAGGAGTTCTACCGTGGCCTTACCTATTCCCTTGGAGGCTCCGGTAACTAGCGCAAGCATGGGATTCACTTTCGGGAGAGGATATTAGAACTTGTTCCAAATGCTCTGTTGAAATTTCTCTCCACCACCCTCTCAACCTCCTCCTCATCCATCCCCTTTCTCTTGGAAATGAACAGTAATGCATCTCTCACCATGGTGGGTTCAAGAAGCTTGCCCCTGTACACGTAACCTCCATCGCTTTCAGTGAGGATAATTTCCACGGGAGCAACGTCCACTATTCGCTGATGCTTCTCCTGAAAGGTCACCGACGGATTGATGGTTATGAAATAGCCTGCTCCCTCAATGTCCTTGAGCAGGTCATGGGGACCGGTGTACCAGTGAAATATCGCCCTCCTCACCCCATGTTTTAGGGCGAGATTGAAGGCATCCTCCCAGGCATCCAGGGCGTGTATGTTCACTGTCTTGTCGGGGACTAGAAATTCCTCAAAGTACTTGATCTGAACCTCCTTACTCGCTTTGGACAGCCTGTAATCCAGTCCTACCTCCCCCACGAAGTCTGCCCTATCCACGAGTTCCTTCACCCTTTCCAGCTCACCGTTGCCAGCGTTCCAGGGATGAATGCCAACCCCTCTCAGAATCCTTCCCCTCATGTTCAGCGTTTTCAAGGAGGTGTTGAGGTCCATGGACACAGCCGCCACAATCACGTCATATTCCTTCTCCAGCTCGGAGCAGTGACAGTGGGCATCGTAGAGCATGGGATTTACTGGGTTTTAACCATTTAATCTTAATATGTAAGTTGGAAAATATTTATATATAGCAATATCTTACTTATCTCGATAGCCTTGAACAAGGGTTTAGTTATTGGCATAGTAGTTTTGGTAATAATTGTAGTTGGTGTTTTAGCCTATGTGGAGATTGGGATGCCCAAGCACGTGACTACCCCAACCACCAATACGAGTACCACGAGTACCACCACAACGTCCACCAAGACTCCCCTCTACATATGGGTGGCTGACGCGTACACAGCGGAAGCCCAGTTCCTGGGCTCTTCCTTCCAGAACGCTACCGGAATAACTGTGCCCACTCCCAAGGGAGGAGGATCCTTCGGCCTCGCCAGGGAGATAGCCTCTGAGGGACCTAACGCACAGGTTAGCGTCTTCCTTCCAGTGGCCCTGTCCGCGGCATCGCCCTCATATCTAGGAAATTACTCGTCTGGGTGGGCCATAGCCTTCGTTGCAGATCAGTTAACCATAGCCTACACCAACACCAGTATCAATAACCCATATGCACAGCAGGCACTTAACTATGCCAAGGAGGCTGAGGCGGGGAATACCTCAGCGTGGTACGACTTCTTCCAGGTTTTGAGCAGCGGTAAGGTTAAGGTTGGCATATCAAACCCCAACACGGACCCTGCGGGCTTCAGGGCCTGGATAACCCTGGAGTTAGCTGGATACGAGTACGCCAACAACACCTTCCTGTTCTATAACGAGATGTTGAGCAACAAGGGTAACGTGACGGCATCCAACGCTGCGGAGCTTGTGTCACCCCTGGAGGCAGGACAGATAAACTTCCTCTTCATTTACAAGTCTGCTGCAATAGCCAAGGGACTGGAGTATATACAACTGCCCAACCAGATTAACCAGGGAGATCCGAGCTACTCAAGTTTATACTCCAAGTTCGAGTACAATCTGTCCACCGGTCCAGTTCACGGCTCTCCAATTTACCTCTTCATAACGGTTCCCAAGAACGCCAATAATCAGGAGGAGGCTCTTCAGTTCGTCACGTACGTAATAGAGAATTCCCAGTCCCTAAGCAAGTTCGGGTTGCTCCCCCTGTCACCGGCCATCCTCTTCAACTCCACAGCCGTCCCTCCCCAGATAGCCTCTTTACTCTCTCAGGGTAAACTGGTTGAAGGAGGTACGCTTTGAACTGGATAAAGGTAATTTCAATTTTTTCTGCACTTCTTCTTTCGGTTCCCGTCCTCTATATCCTGGTGGAGGGATTCGCAATCAGATCACCCCAGGCGTTCTCCTCCTCCTTCCTGGAGGGAGTGGAACTCTCCTTGCTCTCCTCCGTCACCGCCGCGGTCATAGACGTGATTGTCTTCACTCCACTGGCATACTATCTGTCCAGAGGGAGGGATCCGGTGGTGGACACGCTGGCTGATGTCCCAGCTTCAATTCCCCATCCCATAGTGGGAGTTGCCCTAGTGTTTCTGGACGCCAGCTACTCTCCTGTGGGCAGGTTCCTCCAATCTCTCGGGATAAACTTCTTTGATACCTTTCAGGGATTGGTGGCTGCTCTCGTCATAGTCTCGGCGCCCATCTACGTCAGGGGAATGAGATCCTACTTTGACGCCCTGCCCAGATCCTACGAAAACTACGCCATGAGCCTGGGGGCAGGGCCTCTCAGAACCTTCGCATACGTGGTTCTGCCCGAGTCTCTCAGGGGAGTTGTACTATCTGCCCTGACCAGCATGTCTAGAGCGTTAAGCGAGTTTGGCTCCATAGCCATTATTGCCTATTATGTTCTGGGTCAGCCCTTCAACGGAGTCTCGCCGGCCTCAATACAGATCTATAACTACTATGGCTACTACGGGCCACAGGTAGCCATCTCGGCCTCCGCCGTGATGATCCTGGCCGGGCTGGTTCTGCTCGTGGTTATAAAGATTCTAGGGTTGAGGTTGAGGTGATTACGTTATCTAGATGTGCACGTGTCTCACTTTGATATTCTTCAAGTCTGGGATCACTCACAGTTTTATATCTCAAAAACTTTGAAACCCTTTCCCTTCAGTGTGAAATGCAGGCGACTCTTCCCTAAGTCTAGAAAGTAAAACGTCCACCTCTACGTAACGCGGAGAAAGTCTAAAATCCTCACCTGAGTATGGAATAACAATTCTAAAGGTGGGGCCGCCGGGATTTGAACCCGGGACCACCAGCGCTCTGGTGGTTAGGGAGTTATCCCCAGGCTGGCATCCTAGCCAAGCTAGACTACGGCCCCCAACTTATCTGCGACTTGCCACGCTTATAAATCAATCTCCTAGTAATACCCAAAACTTTCAATCGACTCTCTCTGTGTATTCTACGGTAATGATAGATTGAAATAAGGAACTTTCCCCCCGGTATCACGTGCCCATACTTTAAGAACATTAACAAATATAGAGAGGGATAGGTGGAAAATTTTGGCAGTAGTTTACAAGTGCAGGGGGTGCAATCATGTTCTTTATAGTTTCGAAAAGGTAGGACAAGACTTTTACGGGGTGAGAACTCCGTCTGAGATAAGCTCAATTTATGGAGGGAAATGCCCCAAGTGTGGGAAAAGGCTGGGCTCTCCATCGGTGGATGACGTTCAGATCAAACTGAGAGAGAAGAGATCTAGATCCTTTTGAGGACCTCATCCAGTTCAATTTCACCCTTCTTGTACGCCCTCGCAAGTTCATGGAGTCCGAAGGCGTTCAGGATCTTGTTCACGTTGAACGCTCTCTCCTTAACGGAGACCGAGTCGTAGTCAAGGATGTAGGTTCTGCTCTCCGTTACGATCACGTTTTTCCAGGGATGAACCAGTTCCCTATGTTCCAGGTTGACCCTCTCCAGGTACCAGGCCCTCATCAGAAGGTCAACCATGACATCCCTGCTCTCCACATAATCCAGATGTCTCCCGCGGACGTACTCCATGAGGATGAAGTTCCTTCCGAACTTCACCACCCTGGGAGCTGATTTCTCTGCCCTCATCTGCAGTCTCGCCTCAAGTTCCAGGCTCTCCTTCGGGGAATCAGTCCTCCTGATCTTCAGGGCCAGGCCATCCTCGGTGAGAACCACGACTCCGGTCTTTCCCTTGCCCAGAACCCTGTATCTCCCCAGGGTCGTTCCCCCGAAGGAGTAGGCCCTTGTTATTCCTGAGGAGACCAGTTCTTCCTCAATCTCGGGGGAATAGGAAGGAAACACAAACTTACCTATTTCAACCAGAGTGGCCTTTTCCTTAAGAAAGCTCTCGTGCAATCGTCACTGGCCTCCGTGAGTCTATACTGTCTTACCGAGTACTTATACTTGAGAGATATGGAGTTGAGAATTATCCTCTCGGGATCAATCTCCTTCCTCTTCCTCAGGGCGTAGAGTCTACCATCATCTCCCACCCAGACGTGCCTGTTGGAAAGGAGAAACTCGGCGGAACTCTCCAGGTAAAAGGGAGGTCCCTGTCCCAGGTAGTAGTCGCCTATGCTCGTGGACTCCAACTGTACCATGAGCCTGACCTTTTCATCCTGACACCACCCCACATCCACGACCCTGAAACCCGCGCTGGTGAGGGCGCTCTTCATCTTCTCCACGCTCTTCCTTATCTGTCCCCAGAGGACGTCATCAACGTAGGGCTCCGTGAGCTGGAGCTCCGTGACCAGAACCTCCCCTAGAACCTGCTGATCCCCTGGAGGGGGTGGATAGAAGAAGTCCAGCGAGGGAGCATGGAGGAAGGCTCTGGAGGCTATGGTCATCGTGGCTAAACTTCTCAGGGACACTGCGGCAGCGGCGTTCCTCTTGGGATCAACGGGGTCCGGGATAATCAAGGGTGAATCAAACTTCCTGGTCTCCTTTTCCAGCACTATCTCGGTGCCAGGCTTCCACGCGGAGGCACCCCTCATTACGTCTAGGAAAGAACCGTAATATATGACAAGTAGCTCGGCAACATATCCCGAGAAGCCCATAACTTTGATTTCAGCCCCATAAACCCCGATCCCCTTGAGGAACCTCTTCAAGAGCCTCACCTGGTCCCTTCCCTCCTCGCTCAGTCTGCTGGTCACGTACCTGGTGTGAAAGGGAGTTCTGTCCACTGCAGTGATGGCCTGATCACCGCTCTCCACTCGAAGGGCAGGAACCACGTCCACCTCTACCCCATCCACTTCCACAATGACGTAAGGATGCTCAGCGTAGGCCAGTCTGGTTCTCAGCCCTTGAAGCCTCTCCAGGATTTCCCTCAAAGCTTCCTTAGCTAGATACTCCTTCCCGACGCTCTTGGGGTAGAACACGAAGAGATCCACGTCAGTGTCTCCCTTTAACCACGTCCCCTTTCTGAAGGAACCGTGAACCTCAGCGTCCAGATCCTTGAGTCTCGACAGCACCAGGTTAACTGCATTCTGAATTTGATTGGCGTCCTCTGGTCCTGGCTTCACCCTCCTTAGGACTTCCTCCAGTATCTCCAAGATCGATCCCGTCAAGCCGTGTTTTTATGAAGAGGTTCGTAAATAGGTCCCCTGGGGGTTAAGGTACTCTTGAACAGAACTATCTCCTTGACTTCCTGTTCACCGAACTGTCTGTCGGACATCTCCTCCACGAGCTTGGCTAGCTCCAGTACTCCTCTGGGTCCCTTCACTCTTCCCAGGGTTAGGTGGGGAACGAACTGTTCCTCCTCCACCCTAATTCTCTTGGAAGTTAGAGACTTCACCAGTGACGTCCTGATCCTTTTGAGCTCATTGAACCCCTCGGTTATCCCCACCCATACCACTCTTGGTCTGGACACGCTTGGAAAGGCTCCCAATCCCCTGAACGCAACCCTAAAGGCGGTGAACTTAACCTCATCCAGACTCTCCTTCACCAGGTCGACCCTGTCCTCTCCCACCTCTCCCAGGAATGCCAAGGTAATGTGAACGTTTTGAGGTTCAACCAGCTTAACGTCTGCCCCTGTCCTCTCCACCATACCAAGAGCTTCCCTCAGCCAGGGCTCATCGTAAACGGGAATCCCTATAAATAGCCTCACGTTTTTTAACCCCTCAATCCTAAGGAAAGGTGGTCTCCAATTAAAGTCCTTCTAATCACAGGCATGCCCGGTTCTGGAAAGTCCCTCCTTTCCTCCATACTCAAGGAAAAGGGTTACGCGGTGATAGTGATGGGGGACTCTGTGAGGAAGAGGTTCGAGAAGGAGGCGAGACACGGGGAGAGGCTCATGGAGTACGCGAAGAGGTTAAGGGAGATTTATGGAGAGGGGATAGTTGCTAGGTTAAGTATAGAGGAGCTGAAGGGAAGGGAGGAAAAGGTTGTGTTTGACGGTGTGAGGAATCTGGCCGAGGTTGAGGAGTTCACTAGACTTGGAAACCCCGTGATCGTGGCGGTTCACTCCCCGCCTGCGCTCAGGTATGAAAGGTTAAAGAGGAGGATGAGAGCTGACGACTCCTTGAGGGAAGAGGACTTGAGGAGAAGAGACCTGGAGGAGATAGCGCTGGGTGTCGGTGGAGTTATAGCGTTGGCGGATGTAATGATAGTGAACGATTCCACGGAAGAGGAATTCAGGAGGAGAGCACTGGAAGCTCTGGGGAAGATATCTTGACCAGGATAGTGGTCACAGCGGAGATCAGACCGTCGGAGGATGAGGATAAGGTTAAGGTGGCTGTGGCGAACTTCTTCTCCTTCAAGACCAGCAGGGTTGAGGAAGGGAAATACAGACTGTTTGTTGCCGAGTCGGATACCTTGTCAAGTTTATCAAAGTTTCACAGGGTTCTGAGGGAGGAGAGGATACTGGACGCTGCCCGTAAATACCTGAGGAGGGGAGTGGAGGGTGACAGGTTGCAGTTCATGATTCACAAGCAGGCAGCATATGTTGGAAAGATCACCTTTGTGGATAGCGAGAGTGAGTCGCCCCTGGGCCCCATAACATACACCGTGTTTCACAGGGATTTGGAGGCAGTAGTGGACTGGCTGGCTCCCAGGACCTCAAGGGGAAGACCTCTCTGGGATAATCCTATGCCCGAAGACTGAGGAAAGAGAGATCGTCCGGGATAAAGGACATGGGGAAAATCCTCCTGGCCTGCTTCAGCATCTCTGAGGTGTCTCTATACCTGGAACTTATGTGAATGAGGCCCAGTCTCTTCACCCCCGCTTCCCTAGCCACAGTGGCAGCCTGGGTCGAGGTTGAGTGCCCATATTCCGAGGCATCAACTCCATGCTCGAAGGTGGAATCGTGAAGGAGAAGGTCCACTCCCTTGACTGAGTTGATCACGCTTTCGCAGGGCCTGGTATCACCCGTGTAGCCTATCCTGATCCCTCTCTTCACGACTAGATAGTCCTCAGGCTTTAGAACTCTGCCCTCCCACGCAACCTCCTTCCCCTCCTTAAGCGCCCTCATCACCCTCCAGTCGTTTACACCCTCCCTTCTCAACCTCTCTGCGTCAAGGTTTGCAGTGTCCTTCTCCTCCACCAGGTAACCCTGGGAGGGAACCACGTGGCAGGTCTTAAATGGTCTCACGGTAATACTTGGGCTCTCGTAACTGGAGACGAACTCTATGGGGAAACTGGGCGCGAAGTATGTCCTCTCAAAGGTTTCATTGAGGAGGTCCCTGAGTCCCTCAGGTCCCAGGATATACAGTTTCTCCCTCCTGTCATACATACCCATGGTCTGGATGAGTGAGGGTAAACCCAGCACGTGGTCAGCGTGCAGGTGGGTTATGGCGATCACGTTCACGTTCATTATATTCAGGGAGTTCCTTATCATGGTAATCTGCGTCCCCTCACCGCAGTCCATGAGTACGGAGAAACCATCCCTCCTCACCAGGTAAGCGGGAAGACCTCTCTTGGATGGTGCTCCCCCACCTGTCCCGATAAAGTAAACCCTCATCATACCCTTAAGCTCCACGAACATGAAGACCTAACGGGTAAAAAGGTTGAGGAGAAGGCCGTCCTACCTCTCCACCACGTATATGGCCCTGGACAGGCTCTTGTGCTGATAAAGGAAGTGAGTGTACATGGGTCTAAGCCCGGCAGACCTTATGACATCTCTCCAGTCCACGCTGGAATCGGTGGCGAAGACCAGTCTTCCCTCCAGCAGTTCAGCAATCTCCGAGAGGAAACCCTGATACAGTTCCACCAGTTTCATCCCCTTCGCGTTACTGGACCTGCCGTATGGAGGATCAGTAACCACGGAGAACCTTCCGGAATAGGGAAGGGCTGTGGCCGATCCCTGGATCAGGTCACAGGAGTAACCGAAATACTCCAGGTTAACCTTAGCCTTGCTCAACATCTTCAGGTCCACGTCGAGTCCCACTGCCCTGTATCCCAGCCATTCAGCCTCAATGAGGATCGAACCAAGTCCCGTGAAGGGATCCAGAACCCTCCTGGGCCTAGCTAAGTTCACCATGAGCCTGGAGGTGTAGGGATCCATGGTTCCTGACTGGGAGAAGGGCTTCCTCGAGTGCTCAATCAAGCTTTTGCTGTCCCTCTCCTCCTCCCTGATTCCTGCCAGGAGGACACCATCCGTGAAGATGAGGTCAAGTTTTTGACATGACCTGGAGGTCTTAACGCCCTGGATGGACTCCAGGTAAAGGACACGAAACCTCTCCTTCTCCCTTCCCAGTATGACGTCAGGATAGACTGAGAAGCAATTTCCCCTCAGCCTTTCGTTTATCTCCCGGGGATCGTGGGATATTACCAGTACCTCTCCCACGACCTTTATTGTGGATGAACGCCTCGCAACTCCCTTCGTGTCGCCCTCGTAGAGTCCAACTCCCGTAAGGAAGTGGACCTCATCTCCAACAAGTGCCCTGAGTTCGGCCATGGAGGCGAAGACTTCGTCGTTGCTTAGCTTAGCGTATTTCATAACCTCACGGCGATTTGATCGGATATGTCCACCAGGCTAACCCTTTCACCTGGAACTACCGTGTTAACCCCCATAATTTCTCTGATCCCGGCCTCCTTTAACCTGGCGTATGCCCCGTTCACCAGGAGGAGATGGACACCCACTGCGCTCACGCTCTCCGCCCCCAGAGACTGCGCTATCTTGCTGGCCTCAACCAGCGTGCCACCTGTGCTGATTATGTCGTCCACAAGCACCACGTCGTAACCCTTGAGGGAGCCCAGGTTACCGGATCTAACTCTGATCTCCCCCGTGTGTCTATCCCTCTCCTTTTCCAGGAACGAGAACCTGCACCCCAGTTCCCTGGCCAGCCTTTCGGCCCTTCCCATGGCCCCCCTGTCAGGCCCCAGCACGAAGGGATTTTTAACGAACTTCTTCACTTCCCTGGCCAGGGAGGGGATGGGATCCACAACCTTCACCTCTCCCTCGAAATAGGCGAGAGATTCCTGATGATGGGGCTCCACTGTGACCAACGTTGACACCCCTAGGGAACGAAGCAGGTTGAGCACTGTCTTTATGCTTATTGCCTCCCCATCCAGGAATCTTCTGTCCTGCCTCGAGTAGGCAATGTAGGGAACCACTGCAGTTATCCTTGACGCGCCTATATCCCTCAGGGCCTCTACCATCAGGAAGAGCTCCATGAGGTTCTTGTCCTGGGGCGGCTGGGTTGTCTGCACCAGGACCACGTCCTCACCGGAAAGCGAGGAGGGGATCCTAACGTAGGACTCTCCATCAGGGAAAACCTTGTGTTCAACCTTGACCAGCCTGGCTCCCAGTAACTTGGACAGCCTCTCGTCAATTCCGTTGGTCGCAGTACCTCCTACAATGATCATTGTATTGAATGTAAGGGTGAAGTTTTAAAGGTTAAGCGAAGACGTAAGCCCATGTATTACGTGTTCTTTACTGGAACTGCTGGCTCAGGAAAGACAACCATTGTGAAGGAATTCCAAGAATACCTCTTGGACCAGGAGATGGACGTCGCAGTGGTCAACATGGATCCAGCTGTGGAGAGATTGCCCTACACTCCTGATTTTGACGTGAGGGAGTACGTGGACGCGATGGAGGTAATGGAGAGATATGGGCTGGGTCCCAATTCCTCTCTCATAGTCTCCATTGATCTCCTCCTCACTAAGGCAACCGAGATTAAGAGCGATATGGGCAACATAGAGGCCAACTACGTCCTCGTGGATACTCCAGGTCAGGTTGAGCTCTTTGCGTACAGGGATACTGGGAGAACGTTCTCCTCCCTTCTGGTGGGGGATAACAAGAGCGTGAACGTATTCCTCCTGGATTCCTTTCTGGCCAGAGATGCCAGAAGTTACGTGTCTCTTCTTCTCCTTTCCAGCTCGGTTAGGTTCAGGCTGGGAATTCCGCAGCTGAATGTCCTCTCCAAGATCGACCTGATCTCCAAACAGGAACTGAGCAACCTGATGGAGTGGGGTCAGGGGGAGGGTATCTTGGATAGCCTGGGAGTTATAGATGACTACTCCTTTGAACTGGTCAGAACCCTCGTGGAGAGCCTTGAGGTACCCCCTATACCTGTGTCCGCTCCCAGCAGGCAGGGATTTGACGAGCTGTATGCGGAATTACAGAGGGTTCTGGCAGGGGGAGAGGATTACGCCACGGAGGAGAACAACAGCAGGCTGTGATAGGGACCTCTTCTTTTTTAACCTGAATCCTAAATGATTCATCCATGAAATTCAAGGTTATTGACGCTAATTCCATCGCAACCATCTTCAGGACCATAGGCGAGTTCATGCCTGAGATCGCGTTAATTGGAACCAAGGAAGGGGTTAGGCTCAGCGGTGTAGATCCAGCTAGGGTAGCGCTCATAGACATCTTCGTGCCCCAGGCCTACTTCCACGAGTTCGAGAGCGGAGAGAAGGAGATCGTCACTGTGAAGCTAGAGGAGATAATTTCCTCTCTCAAGAACGTTAAGAAGAACGATAGCCTCACCTTCCAGTCAAGCGAGGATAAGCTCATGATAACCTTGGATGGGGACTTTGAGAGGACCTTCTATCTCCCAATTCTCACGGGTGAGGAGCCGAACCTGCCAACAATCAAGCTGGAGTTCTCGTTCAAGGCCAAGATGCTCACCTCAACCTTCGCCAATGTAATGCAAATACTGGGAGACCTGGGGGATGCCCTGACCCTGTCGGCGGAGGGAGGAAAGCTGGTGATCTCGGTTGAGGGAGACGTGGGAAGTTCCAGGGTGGAACTGTCGGAGGAGACCGGAACCCTGCTTGAGGCAACGGGGGCAGATGCGAAGGGAACTTACGGGGTGGATTACCTGGTTAAGACCGCAAAGATGAGGAACTCCTCCGACATAGTGGAGCTCATGTTCGGTTCCCAGTTGCCCATAAAGTTGAGGTTCGAGTTACCTCAGGAGGGTTACGGTGACTTCTATATTGCCCCTAGGGCAGAATAGGATAGTCAAGTCCCTGATAAGGGGATACTACGAGAGGGCCGAGCTGTACCTCCCCTTCGATATGGAGTTGAGGGAATTCGCCTTTCAACCCCTCTCGGGGGGCAGTTACGTCAGGCATCTCTCCTTCGGGACGGCTCAGGAACTGAGGGAAATGCTATTGAGGGAGGTTCCAGGTCACGTGTTTTACTCCTCCGCCAAGTACCAGAGACCCTCAGCCAGGGATATGGAGGAGAAGGGATGGATGGGATCGGATCTCCAGTTTGATCTGGACGCTGATCACCTGTGCGAGCCCAGAAGGATGACCTTCTGCCCCGTGTGCGGGAGGGAGGTCATGGGCGAGAGGTGTCCCGATCACGATGTGGAGGCTAGGGAGTACATGGAGATCTCGGTGGAGTGCCTTAAGAGGACGTGGGATCAGGCCGTGCTCCTTTCCAGGATATTGAAGGAGGATTTTGATATGAAACCCAGGATCTTCTTCTCAGGGAACAGGGGGTTTCACGTACTGGTGGAGTGCAGTGGGGATTGCGCGCTCATGGATTCGGAGGACAGGAAGGAGATCGTAAGATATGTGATGAGAGACCAGGTTCCCTTCAGGGGGGTTGAGGGAGACCCCGGATGGGCAGGAAGGCAGGAGGGCGGGGTTGAGGTGGATGAACAGGTCACGGTGGACGTTCACAGGCTGGTGAGGATTCCCGGCTCAATTCACGGGAAGAGTTCCCTCATGGTCAAGGAGATGAATGAGTTCCTTTACGATATATCCCTTTCTCCCTTCTCAGGGAAGGCCGTGTTGCTTCCCTTCATTACGGGGGACTTCCTCCTCGTTGACAGGCAATTTCATCTGAATAAGGGAGAGCCCATATCCATGGAGGCCGGATATGCGGTTTTCGCCTATCTCAAGGGCCTGGGTGAGGTGACCTATTACGTTAGATGAGTTTCTGTCAAAGGAGTTGAAGGGGGAGGATCCGCAGAGTATACCGGGAACTGACGTGGAGCAGATAATCTCCACCTTCAAGAGGTTGAGATATAAGTACAGGGACAAGATACATGAGGCCGAGCTGAAGATCTATTCCGAGATAGCGGAGTCCCTGTTCGAGATGAGGCTCATCAAGGTGGTTGAAAACAGGGAGATTAGGGACAGCTTCGACTCATGGCAAAATGAGGTGGTGGATAAAATGAGGAGTTTCTACGTTAACTATCTCACCGGTGCGTATGTAAACAGAGATGGCAAGGTTCTGTGTGAGGTGAAGAGTGGCATGAAGATGGATGGGATTGAACTGAGGCAGGGAGATTACGTGATACTGAGTCTAAAAAAGGCCTTTTCCCTCTGGCTCGCCGGTTACGTTGAACCGTGTAAGGTGGAAAGAAAATAGAATGGACTGCTTTCGTCTGTGTGATTTCTTGGAAGCTGGGCTCAGCGGTGGTTCTATCTACCATGACATGAGGCTAATCATGGAATCATCACCGAACGGTTACCTCGAATAGGAAAAGTCTCGTACACCGATATACTTTCGTGTTAATTTTCCTCTCCTTGATATGTCCTTTCAAAGTATGAGGAAAGCCTGAAAGGGATAGATCTACCTCTTGTTTTTTATCCCTTTGTTCCATTATTAATCAGTGTACAGGCTTCTCAATAACGAGTGGAATCTGGCCCTTCACGAGTTCTCAACCCTGCTAATAGAATCGCTTGGACCTAACCTTGTCATGATCTTAGGACTGGATGAGGATTCTTGGATTAGGGACAGCAACGTGCTGGTCGTGGTGAAGAAAATCGATGAACAGGTGAGGAGACTAGTGGCCAGGTCTGCTCTCCTAGTCAACGATAGATACAACTGCACAATTAGTTACTACCTCACAGAGGAGAAGGATACGGAGACCATAAACCTGTTCAAGAACAGGGAGGAGATCGCGATCAGTGATTGCCAAGAGGCCTTCAGGGAATTCAGCAAAAGAGTCAAGGACAACACGACAAGGCTCATTTTCCTGGGAAACAGATACCATCGGGACAGCAACGTGCTGGTCGTGGTGAAGAAAATCGATGAACAGGTGAGGAGACTAGTGGCCAGGTCTGCTCTCCTAGTCAACGATAGATACAACTGCACAATTAGTTACTACCTCGTTGAGGAAGGAGAGGAGGAGTTAATTCATGAATTCGAAGAAATCGGAAGTACTGCTAAATGAAGCTAGAAAGGATATTCAAATACAAAACCTGAACAAGGCGGTATCAGCGCTGTACTTCTCTGTGAGGAGGGAACTGGAGTCCATCCTTGAGACAATGAAGGTTGAGGTTCCACGCCTTGATGACAAACTCGCAAATGTGCTGAAGCATATGGGATTCAGTTCTGAGGCTGAGGATTTCCTGCACCTTTACACACTCAGGAAGAAAGCGGATTACGACGAGAGGTCTGTGACGGAAGAAGCCAGGGAAGCTATCCTGATAGCAACGAGCCTCCTTGATACTTTAAGGAAAATGTACAAACCCTAGAAGAAAGTGGGCCCGGAGGGATTTGAACCCTCGACCTCCCGGTCTCTGACAGAAGTTATCAGCCGGGCGCTCTAACCTGGCTAAGCTACGGGCCCTCTATCCTTGTTGTCTTAAAATCGACCCCACGTTCATTTAAAGCTTTTGTTCCCCAGTTATCTTAACCCAGTTATCCACCATTCAGCAGGCCTCGTCGAATTTTGTAGATGATCCTGAACTCTCATCCTAGTATTCCTTTGGTATCAAACAGTAAACTAGGCACAGTACTCTCAAGCTCCTGTCATGAAATGGCCAGGATTTTGATACCTATCACGAGTTTCAGCTGTCTACATGAGAGACGCGTCACGTATGGTTATACTCTCAACCTTTATTACCTCTGAAAATTCTAGATTCCAAGGATGAAATTTAGTTATGGCTTGCTGGCAAAATGGTCATCCGCCTTAAAGATTGCTGGGTCCTTGGAGGCATTGGCCATTGCCTTTCTCTATTTTTATAGAGGCGCAGGAGTGAATCTGAATGGGATAACCCCGCTTTTGACGGCTGGGTTACCCTTGTTATTTATCCTCTTCATCTCTCTGGCATCTGTTCTCAAACACAGCATGAAGGCGTACGGCCTAGCCACCTCGCTCTGGCTCGGGTTGACCCTGATAGCGCTTAACCTTGAGAAACAGGGCGGAGAGCTGGGAACGGTTACGGGGTACGCACTCTCTTTCCTTACCGCACTTATCCTCCTCATCGCGTCAATAGTTCTCTTCACACACAGGGGTAGATGGAAGACCTTCGTTTTCTCCTTCCTCCTTTACATAATCGTCGTATTACCCCTGATCTCCTATCTCTTCCTGGGAAATCAGTTCATTTCCCTCCTGGTCTCGTTGAGTGGAGGAAACCTCTCAGTAATACCGGACACCCTTATCTCTGAACTTCACTCCAGTACAGGATTGATCTCCGTGTTCCTCTCCTCCATGGGCCTTGCAGGGCTCCTCATGCTGAGCTACTCCCCGGACACAAAGCCCTATCAGGCCCTGAGGTCAGTGGGATTAACATATCCCTCAATCCCTGTGCTGGGTTCCCTATGGCTCTTGGCCTTCAGTTACACCCTGGGAGGAGGTTTCTCTACCTCGCTCTTGGTACTGGCCGGGGCATCGCTGGTTCTCATCCCCATCAGTCTCTTTCCCAGATTCAGGGTTAATCCAGTTCCCCTGGGTCTCTTCACCTCCACCGCCTCTCTGGCCCTCGGGGCACTCCTTTTCTTGCTCTCCCTAGGTTATGCGCTCCTTTCCCTCCTCTTGACAGGGGCTGGAGGATCAGTTATACCCAGGGGATTGACCGACCCTGATAAGGTTAAGGCCAGGCTTGTGGAGTCAGTAAAGCTCAAGAGATATAGCACCGCCAGGAGGTACGTTAGCTTCCTCAACTCCCTGGGAATTTCTCCCAGTTCCCTGGCCTGTCAGTTCTCAAGGGATAAGAACTGCACAGTTCTCCTATGGTTAATTTCCAACTATAACGTCGACTACGGTTCCTGCCAGGATCTGAAGGGATTCGTTCAGTGCATCCTCTCCTCTGGAAATCTTCCAAACAACGTGGATCCGCTCCTTCTGACACTGGAGAAGAGGGACAGGGAGAACGCCGAGAAGCTGGCAGGTCTCGTTCTGGCCAAGGGGACCAGCGAGAAAACCAGGGAAACGGCCAGGAGAATAATATCCCCTGCAACCGCCCCTCCCCAGCAGGAGAAATTGAACTTACCCCCTCTGAGTCAGTGGGATCCCTCAGTGTGGGTGAACAGGGAAATTTACGGTTATCAGGTGAAGAGGGTTGTGGGCAAGGGCGGTACGGCCTACGTGCTTCTGGCAGAGAGAGGGGGTCAGCCCTATGCCATAAAGATTCCCTTCATCTCCCCTGCCTCCCAGGGAGAGAAGACCAGGCTGAGCAAGACCACCTTTGCCGATATGGCTGGGGAATCCTCAAAACTGCAGGAGATCTCCACCAAGACCGAGGATATGGTAACCCTGTACGGTATTTTTGTGGACAGGACAGCGATAACTGAGATCCTTTCCGGTAAGGTCGAGGTTTACCTCAAGTCTCCCCCGGCCATGGTGATGGAGTTCATGGGAGGCGGAGACGTGGATTCGCTCCTGAAGGAGCAGGCAGTGTTCTACTCCGAGAAGTGGGAAAGAATTGTGACCTTCATCCTCATGAGGGTAGCCAGGGCACTGAACGTGGTCCACAGCGAAGGGTATGTCCACCTGGACGTGAAGACAAAGAACATCTTCTTCTCCTCTCCGCCCGGAAGGAGCGGTGATGAGGTGATGGGAAACCTGATGACGGGAAGGGTGAAGGCGAAGCTTGGTGACCTGGGCGCGTCCAAGAAGATCGGCGCTGTTCTGGACCAGTACACAGCGGAGTACTGTCCTGTGGATCAGGTCCAGGCCCTCCTTTTGAGGAGCGGAGCAAGCCCCAAGATGGACATTTACGCCCTTGGCGCCACAGGGTACAAGATGCTCACCGGGCAAATCCTTAACCCTCCTGAGGTGGTGAAGCTCATGGACGGTGCAGTGGATGAATACCTGAACAGGGGTAACTTCAGTTACATGCTGGATCAGGCATCCAGGGAATACCAGAGATTTTACGCAAGCTTAACTCTGTCGGGGGTGGAGCCGGAACTGGCCAACATGATAAAGGCCATGGTTAATCCGGATCCCGGCAGGAGACCAAGTGCGGGACAGGTTGCAACTACTCTGGAAAGGATATTCAACAGGATGAACAGCTGAGGCTCTGATTCGTGCGTCTGCGAGCATTCGGGTTATGCATTACAAGTTGAAGGCACTGACGCATCACATGATTTTTCATGATACCTTGCTGAAAGCCCTCGTTGGACAAGTATTCATGTTCCCCGATATGCACGTCTCATCCTGAAAAACGTTTAATACACCCCTTCTATTGAACCCCTATGAAGAGGTTGCTGATTCCAGTCGGTGTTGCCTTGGTAATAGTAGTCGCGTTGCTCGTCCTCTTCCTTCACCAGAGCTCGCCACCCCTTCCACTCAATCAAACCTTCATAAACTCCACCTTCGGTCCAGGTGAGATACTTCCCACCAGCGGAACCTTCAAACTGGTTGATGGAAACGTTATCATTCACCAGCAATCCGGGAACACCCTCAACACTACCCTAGCCCTCCTCGGGGTAGGCATTTATCTCCCCTCTCAGGTCAAGTCAGGGCTTGTGGAGTACGTAAACGGTACAGGGTATCACCTCTACGTGGTGGTGCTCCAGTTACAGAACGTGGTGAGCTCCAATTACATGCAAACAATTAACGGGAACAAGACCACAATTATCATAGTGCACAGGGGGTATGCCGAGGCCGACCTGTTCTATTTCGGGGGAAATCTCACCCCAGCTCAGGATAAGGCCCTGATCTCAGTCCTTTCCAGATACCTTGAGAACCTCTAACGAGGAGTACGTGAGCTCCATCAATTTCCTTTTTAACTTCCCTGGTCTATCGAGATCCATGAAAGTTCTCACTGATCAGGATCTCCTGAACCTTCTGCCCCCCGAGAAGGCGGTTTCTGCAATGAAGGAGGCATTCTCCCTTCTATGGAGGGGAGAGGTGATCTCTCCGCAGAGGACAGTGGTCACACAGAAAGGGGACTGGTGGGGGGTAATGCCGTGCAAGACCAGGTACCTCTTCACCGTGAAGGTGGTTGCAGTGATACCAGGTAACAGGGAGAGGGGCCTTCCATCTGTGAACGGTGCAGTTCTGGCCCTTTCCCCAGACACGGCAGAACCCCTCGCCGTCCTGCCGGGCGCAACGCTGACCGCACTGAGGACCTCCGCCACCTCAGTCCTGTCCACGGAAATTGCCGTGGGAAGGAAGGTGGGCGTTCTGGGGGTGATAGGTGCAGGTCAGGAGGCCGAGTTTCACATAAGGATGGCTCAGGGCTACCTCTCCCCCTCAAGGGTTCTCGTGACTGCCAGGAAGAGTCACGTGGAGCTTGCCAGGAGGACAGGGGCGGAGGCGGTGGAGTTGGATACCCTCCTCAGGGAGGCAGATGTGATCTTCGCAACCACTTCCTCCACCTCTCCCGTGGTGAAGGGCAGTCTCCTGAAGGATGGGTTTCACGTGGCCAGCATAGGGGCTCACACTCCCGATGCAAGGGAACTTGATGACGACGCGATCAGGAGGGCTAGGACATACATTGTTGACTCCCTTGAGGCGGTTTCCAGGGAGAGCGGGGATTACATTCAGCCAGCCAGGAGTGGTGCACTGGGTGCAAAGGTGCTGGAGCTTGGGGAGATACTGGTTAAGGGAATCAGGGTGGAAAGGCCATCCATCTTTAAGAGCGTTGGGGTGGCAGTACAGGACAACCTGGCCACTTATTACGCAATTAAGGAACTAGTGTGATGTCACGCGAATTGGTCAGGCGGTCCGGACATCACTCGACGCCCAAGGAGTGTGAAGGACTGGACCAGGAAGCGGGCATTGAGAGAGTCCTACCCTTGATCCATCCATGGACGATCCCGGTAGGACTTCATTCAATTTAACATTTGTCAAAGGATTGCATTATCCCCATAATGTCTCATCCCGCAAAGATTTATTTCAGGTGTACAGTCTTCACATATGGAATCTCTTAACGCTGACTTGACTGTTAAGCGCGTTGCGGTGAACAGGATAAGGGGCTTTGAGTTCATCGATGAGGACGGGAAGACTCTGGTCCTGTCACCTGGTAAGATAAACGTGATCACAGGTCCCAACGGCAGCCTGAAAACCTCTTTTTTAGAGGCCCTTTCAGCAGGTCTGCTGGGAGTAACCTCAGAATTTCAGTCCAAGCTTAAACTGGCAACAACCTTGAGAATGGAGGAACTGTGGTTGTACTACCTGGTTAATGGTGATCTAGACCTCGAGATTGATGGGATGAAGGTCAGGAGCGCCACGCTGGATGAGATAAGGCAGTTCGCCCCACTACCAAATGAGAACCAAGTTAACCCAGAATACACCAGAGGGATAATCGCGGAGGTCGGTAACTATAGATCCATGCTAAGGTTTGATATACCATATGTTCAATCTACCACCAACCTTTCCTCAGTGATAATATCGTTTTCCAGAAATAACAGCGTGCCCCCCAGGAATGTGGACTTCGTTTCATTCTCTCTACCCAATCCCATTACTCCGCAATTCGTGTACGATTTCCTCAAGATCATAAAGAACCCTGTGGAAGATATAGTGGAGAAAATTAACAGCGAAGGCTTCAAATTTGTTGGGTTTTTCCCAGATGAGCTTGGAAGAAATAGCATTGTTTTTGAAGGTAAGAAAGGGAGAATGAACATTCAGCTACTAGGTAGCGGTTACTCGGCTTACATCCTCCTGGCGCTGTCAACATCTCACGATGTAATACTTTATGATAATGTAGAGAATCACCTCCATCTCAAGCTGATGTTCAAGGTGATGGATTTAATGCGCGATTCTAGGTCGCAGTGGTTTGTGACAACACAGTCCCTGGAGTTCATCAGATTTCTGAGCTCCTCTCCACATGATGTGAAGCTGTGGAGGTTCAGAAAGGCGGAAGACGGTAAGGTAATGGTGAAGACTTATACTGGGGAGGAAATAAGGGAGGCAGTTAAGGTACTGAAGGTCGATCTTCGAGGGTGAAGATTCATAACAAGGATCTTCATCGTTGAAGGGAAGGACGATCTTTACTTTCTCCTGGGGTTGTTAGGTATCACCGACGCCAGGAAAATTGAAGAACTCAATGATATGGCCAGCAGGATAATGGAGACCAATGCTGAAAATTGTTATGCCATAAACAATCTGGGGTTTAGGTCTCATTGAATTTCATATACTTTGTATTCAATTCTCGACCCTTGGAGTTCACCGAAGTCGCGGATTGAACCGTTCATCCTTCTCACTCCCATTAGGGGGATAACCCCACTCACCTTACGGTGAGGAAACCCCCACATCTTGAGGTTGAATTTAGATAAGAACCTCTTCATAATGTTAAGTGAAGCGTTGAATTGCCTATCAAGGGTGAACCCGCACCTCCCGCACCTGAAGGTCTTGCCAACCGTTCGGGAAACCCATCCACATCTGGGGCAAGACCTGGATGTGAGGTGCGGGTTCACTTCCACCACTTTACAACCGTATAGAGGAGCCTTGTATTTCAACGTGTTAACTAACTTCCTCCAAACAGTCCTAGATAACTTTTTGGATAAAGACTCACTAGCATTACCAAACATACCTTGCTTATTTAACTTTTCGAAGACTAAAACATGATTATTATACAATTCAAGAATGAAGTTAGCCAGCTTGTTAATCAAATCGTTAACCCTATTCCTCTCGCGATGAGAGTACTTCATCAAGAGTCTCCTACCACCCTTCAGCTTCTTAGAGGCTACAGACTGTACCTTAGCCCTCTTCATTTGCATGACGTACTTCAAGGAGTAAAGTTGCTTCAGAGAGATCGTGATAAACTTCTCGCCATCGTAACCGTCGAGTGAAAAGAGATTAGAATCAAATGCAACAGTTTCAGGTGGCGTGGTTGTTGGTAATTCTTTTCTAAACACCAGGTACACTTTATCCTCCTTGATCACCGGTTCTGTTAACTCCATTCCTTCCACTCTTTCAGAGAACCATCTTCTATCCCAGGAATAGGTGATGTACTCGCGTGGTTTCACGGTTATCCTAACGCTCTTACCAATGATTTTTCTTAGCGTTGTTTTTGCTCTTACATAACCCTTCTTCACAAGTGGTGGTTTGAATTCACTTCTTCCCTTCTCAAATCTTCTTCTCCAGGAGTCAAGGATAGAGTATACATCATGAATAGCTTGATCTATGTAGTGTTTTGCTAATCCTTGTGCATTCTCTTTCATTAAGTATTCTCTCAACTCCTTGTATATTTCCTTCTTTTTTGGTAATTCTGCTCTTTTATCCTTTATTTTGATTTTGTTAAACACGTATTTTATCCCTTTGTTTAACAAGTTCACGTAGGCACGAATTAGTTCTTTGCTTCTTTCCTCCTCATTTCTTATCGCATACGTGAGGTGTACGTATTCCTTTTCTGTCATGAACGTTTTAATTCTTAAGTTCCTCAGCACATTTCTTCACCTTTTCATGCTCATGACCTCCCGTTCCGCCAGAGAACGAGACCAGGATACTGATTAGGTCTTCAATTAATTCCTGCTCTGGCGTCCTGTCCTCTTTTTCCACCACTATTTCGCAACCGTGTGCTTTGCACACTTGCTCGAGTATTTCTAACCCAAATCTTACTAGTCTGTCTGGATAAGCTATCACTATTTTGCTAACTTCGTTGTTTAGTATCATCTTCAAGAGTCTTTGGAACCCTTTTCTTTTCATATTCAGCCCAGATCCTATGTCTGTTATTACGATGTCGTGTTCTGGTACCTTTTCCTTTAAGTGGTTCACCTGGTTCACTAAGTCATCTTTTTGTGCGTTTGATGATACTCTGGCGTAGAGTACTATTTTCTTTTTTCTTATTATCCCCTCAAGTTTCTCTACATCCTCTTCTCTAAATCTCATTTTTCCGGATGGTAGTCTTTCTGGTGTTATTACACCCTTCTTTACATATTCCTGTAATGTTCTGTATGAGATTCCTAGTATTTGGCATACTTCTTTGGGTCTTAGCATCGTAAATAAATTTGTATACAAACTATTTAAACTTCACGGTGTTATGGAAACTGTTTCAAACGGCTGTTCTCTGTTACGCTGAGGGCAAGGACAACGTACCTAAACTGGAGAGGGAGTACCTAAGATTGAAACATGAGGTTTACGTGCTTTTTGACGGAGATGTCAGAAGGGAGGGATCATGGAAGGAAAATCATTATTTTCTGGAGAGCGAAAACTTGGACGAGCTGGTGGCATCTTTCATCAGGAGGAGAGTCCAACAGGAGTTGACCAGGGAGAAGGAAAGGGAAGCCTTCAACAAGGTGATAAATGTGATCTATTCATCTGGAGGTTCCAGGGAGAAGGCCCTTCTTTCCCAGTTACTCGCGGTGAGATATCTCTTTGAAAAAGAAAAGAATATAAGAGATAAATCTACTTTTTTAATGATATTAGCTAATAAATTTAGAGATGAACTACTGAAGGAGGACAAAGGCCTCAAGGAGTTTTTTTGACAGACTCTCTCAAAAGTGATTATGGATCTAGGAATTACGTGAGTAACGATCTCGCAAGAAGTTGGTCAAGATCTTTGGCACAGACTTCACCTTTGGGCGGAGATATCCAGGAGTAGTCCTCTAGGCGTTCCTCTACGTGACATGATGAAAGGATTTAAATCTCTGTAATGGAAAAATTTCTAACAACGGTTCCGTGATGGCACTTGAAGCGAGGATGATGTAAACATTTGAAGAAAATGTAAAGAACCTCGTTCAGGCAACGCCAGCACAAGGAAGTTCATGTGAGAGTGGTCTAGAACGTGAAATGAGAGCGACCCTCTCGCCACACATCCCTAGCACTTAGCCCTGTCAGAACGTGACGCTCAATGCTGAAAACGTATTTAATCCCGAGAGTTCATTTAATTTCATGAATTGGAATTCAATAGTTGACGCCTTCAAGAAGGTTTACGGTGATAAGCTGGTATCCGTGGTGCTGTTCGGCTCCTACGCCAGGGGAGAGCAGAGGAGGGAGAGCGACATCGATCTCCTGGTGGTCTTGGACACGATAGAGGACAGGTACGACGTGGTCACCAGGATCGTGGAAGTTGACAGGATCCTGGAGGACACCCTATACAGGGAGTTAAGGGAGAGGGGATATGAGGGAGTGGTGATGCCCATCTATCTAGACTTGAAGTCCGCCACAAGGTTCAGGGCCCTCTACATAGACGTAGCGTTTGATGCCGTGATACTTTATGACAGAGGAGACGTCATGAAGCAGGTATTCGAGAGGGTGAGGAAGAGGCTGGAGGAACTGGGAGCGGAGAGGGTGAAGGAAGGGAGAAGGCACTACGTCATCTTCAGGAAGGTTAAGCCGGGGGAGGTCTACACCCTTGAATAGTGTGGACCTCGCTGAGGGGTACCTGAGGGTGGCTAGGCTCAGATTGAAGTACGCCGAACTCGCACTTGAGGAGGACCACGCGTTCTGTGTGAGAACGTCACAGGAAGCGGTAGAGCTTAGCGTGAAGTCCATACTGAGGCTGTTGGGGATGGAGGTTCCAAAGATACACGAACCTGCCAGGGAGTTGCTCAGGAATAAAGACAGACTCCCCTCATGGCTACAGAAAGAGGTGGAGAACATCTCCTTTATTTCCAGGTGGTTAAGTCTGGAGAGGTCCCCCTCCTTTTACGGTGACGAGGAGGAGGGAATTCCACCCGATGAGCTATACGACGAGAGCTATTGCAGGAAAGCGCTGGAATCTGCTAGGTATGTATACGAAATTGCCCAAAGGGTTTTCCAGGAGCACAAGAAAAGCTCATGAGACTGAAGCCTGGACGGTTACTGACACAACTGCTCTCCGAACTTTTTACCCTCCTTCTCTACCCCCCACGTTCACGCTGTCCCCATTTAGCCTGAGAAGGTGATTCCCACTAACGGCTCAGCCGGACAATATCTCCCGTTCTCCTTCACTATCCACGATGCCCTCATCAACTGCCTCAAGAAGTTTGAAATTTCCGAATCGCTTATCTCCACGCCCTCCCTGGCCTCCAGGGCGTTCTTCACCTCGCCCCACGACGCACATCTGGATATAACCCTCATCACCGTAAGGTATCTCTCCCTTGCCAGGCTCTTATCCCTTAGAAAGTTCTCGAACTCCTGCCTTATCAGCCTTTTCGCAGTTTGGAGAGCTCTCTGCAACGACGCGTTCAGATCCCTCTCCTGCACGTAATAGTAACCGAAGTAGGTTAGCCACCCCGGTATTCCTCCGATTCTCTCATAAACCATCTCATGTTTATCAAAGGGGACAGAGTGCTCCTGAAATCCCCTCCTCAGGAACCCTATTGCCTCCTCCCTGGAGAAGGGGCTTAACTTCACCTCAAGGAAGGCCCTACCGTAAAGAGGGCCACTTGGATCTTCAACTCTCAGGTAGTCGTAAAGTAGCCCCATCTCGGAGCCTCCTAGGATGAACCTCACGTTCCTCAGGTTATCGTATGAATAGGCAAGGGAGGGCAAAAGGTTAGCTCCTCTCAGCCTCCTGAGTTCCTGGGCCTCATCCATGGCAAGGATAACCCTCGTAACACGTTCCTCGGCCCATCCCTCTAGCCCCTCCAGAAGGGAGGAGAAGGAGAGCCTCTCGTCCTTGCCCCACTTGAACCTCACCTCGTTTCCCAGAATTGAAACCCCCTGTACATGTTTGAGGAAATTTAGCAGGGAGTTATCAGCCCTGGTCAGCCTGTTGACCTCCCTCTGCACTTCCTGGAGGAAGTCCCTGTAGGAGATGTAGACCTTGCGGTCGAACCTTCTAAGATCCAGATATATGCTTGGGAACGATAATTCCTTGAGGGCTATCCTTATTAGCGAGGATTTCCCCGTCCTTCTCAAACCAAGGGTCAGGGCTATGGGCGAAGAGAGGGCTTTCAGTTTCTTCAGCTCACTCTCCCTGTCAAAGAAGTCTCTCCTATCCTCCTTTGGTGCTGGATCGAATAGCACTTCTACCCCCCGAAGTAACTTCTACCCCCAGAAGTAAAAGAGCTATGTGGTTGAGGTATGGCACCTGTCGCGTGTGATGAGTGCCTAGAGAATCTAGTGATGAAGGTTCAAGATATCTTGAGTTCATAGATTTGTCAAACTTGTGTAAACTGGTCTAATGACGTGATAACTTCCCGCTGAATTCCCTGGACCTTAAGATACGTGACATGATGACAGAACTTGAGTTTGGCTAACCCTGTGTAGTGGTCAATCCCTGAGGTGGTGGGATTCTTCGGTGCCTCGGTACCACCCAGTCTGATTTTTGCACAAAAATACTGACACGAAGGGCTCGGTGCTGCAGTGTGTCATCACAGGTCTAGCCGCCCATCGCTCTTCATAGCCCAGAGAGGATATGGGGCCAAGTTTAAAAGAAGTAAAGGGAGAGCTCCACAACTTCACAGGTATTCCATCCTAGGTGAACTCCTAGCAGACCTTCCCCCTTCTCGCCAGGATCCTGTACTTAACCATCCTGTCCACGGGAGAAAACCTTGGGGGATGGGCCGGCTTAGTCTCTGCACCGCACGTGGGACACTTTTCATGAAGGGTGTATGCTCCGTCCCTTGGGCACTTCCTGATTAACCTCACTTGGCAACCTCCGCGGTCACGCCCTCCTCCTTTGCCCTCTCCAGTATCCTCTGCACAACCTCCTCGAGCCTCTGCGCCACCGCCTTGGGGTCGCTACCAGAGACCTCCACCCTGTACCTCGGGGCTCCAATGGTGAATATCCTTATGTCACCCTCATCCTCCAGGTCAAACACCTTCCTTATCTTCTCAACCCCGTCAGGGACCAGGCTCTTCACCAGCACCACCTTGCTCTCCTTAACCTTCTTCTCCTCCCCGTGCTTGCTCGCCTCCTCAAGGATGGGCTTCACCCAGATCTCTGGAACTCCCGCGTCCAGGAGAACCTTCTCACCCTCCTTAGACGCCTTCTGAAGGGCCTCATAAACGTCTCCGTACCTCTCCTCAAGCTTCCAGGCAACCTGTTCCCATGCCTCCCTCTCGCTCTTCTTGAGCTTCTGCGCCACAATCTCCAGGATCTTGTCAGTCTTCTGTATCCTCTTCCACTGGGCGTTCTTCTTCCTCCTGTCGTCGTCGTTGACCTTCTTGAGTGAAACGTCAACAGATCCCTTCTTGCGGTCAACCCTGATGACCTTGACGATAATCTTCCTCCCCTCCTTCACCACGTCCCTTATGTTCTTAACCCACCTTGTGCTGATCTCGCTCCAGGGAAGGAAGGCCTGAAGCCCACCGTACTCGTCCAGGGTGACGTAACTACCGTAATCAAAAACCTGCTTCACGGTGGCAATTAATATGTCCCCCTCGCGGGGTAGGGGATGCCTGTTGTAGATCATTTTAACCTAGCTGTCTTAGTACTTCCCCGACTATTTTTGCTTTCCCGCCCCTGGGGTACACGAGCTGGGTCCCGCAGGCGAGGCAACGTGCGGGGAAAGTGGAGTTGGAGTAAACCACCTGCTCGTTGTTGCAGTTGGTGCACTTCACGCGGACAAAGTGGGAGGCGGGCTCCGGTATAAGGATCCTGGTCTTCCTCATTTGATCACCTCAACCAGCTCAAGCTTCTTCACCCTCATTCCGGGCTTGGAGTAGGTGTAACCGCACTTCTGGCACTTAAACATGAGGGTCTGCTTCTTTGTGACCTTGGCGAACCTCTTGGGAACTGGCTTTCTGGTGCTCCCGTAACCCAAGTTCTTCCTGTTGTACCTCCTCTGTCCCTCCGCTAGCTCCCTCCTCTTTCCTCCCTTGTAAAGGGAAATGGAGTGGTCAGTGTGAGTCTTGCACTTGGGGCAATAGGCCTTGACCAGCTTAGGGAATTTCATAGGGGGAAGAAGAAGTTCAAGTTTAAAAGTCCATCTCAGCTGAGAGGACGGGGAACGCCTGGTAAGGTTCAGGTGATGAGAGGGCACACCGGTAGTTTTGATGATTCCTCATCTCCATAGTGTCGTCAAACTTGCAAAAATTTACGGCTTCGTGTCTTCGCATTGAACTCCTTGAACCTTAAAAACGTCAACATGACGACACTGTGCTCATCTTGCTCAGGGCGAGATTCAAAGTCATATCGGGAAGGTGGTAAAGGGGATCTTTAAATTCACATGCTACCAGTTGAGTCCTCCCTCTTCCTCTCCTCAATGATACCCCCATAAATCATTCTGATTCCCAGTTCCTCAGCCACCTTGACCGTATCCTCGGTCGTGTTAACCGCAAGGAACAGCTTCACGAAATTCTTGATCCCCAGCACGTCTATCACAACGTCGCTCTTCCTGTCGAACCACTCCACGTCATCCTCTTCGGCAAAGGATTTCACCTCAACCAGATAGACCTTGTCGTCCTTGGCCAGAATATCTATCTCGTACTTGAGCCCCTTCTTGCCGTATTTCCCGGTACTGTCCTTGTAGGTGAACTTGTTCACGTAAGTGAAGTCCAACCCCTCCTGCTTCACAAAGTCGCTGAAGAATCCTCTGATGAGCTCCTCGTAATCCAGACCCCATCTCCTGCCGATGCTATCAAGAGTCCTGTTCATCCTCTCCATATCCCTCCTCATCTGCCTCATCTCCTCTGTGAGCTGGCCAACGGTCCGCGTTAACGTCCCAAGGACCTCTTCCATCTTCCTCTGCGCCTCAGCCAACTCCATCATCTTCTCCTCCAACTTGGACATCCTCTCCTCCGACTTCCTCTGCGCCTCCTCCGTTTTCCTCTGCGCCTCAGCCAACTCCATCATCTTCTCCTCCAACTTGGACATCCTCTCCTCCGACTTCCTCTGCGCCTCCTCCAGATCCTTGACCATCTCCTTAAGCTCCTTGATTGACTGAACCAGTTCCCTTATCTCCTCCCTGGTGTCAGTCACGTCAGTCCTGGCGGAGGATATTCCCAGCAACTCCTCCACCTCCTTACGGAAATTCTTATCCTCCTTCAACAGCTTCAGGAACTCTTCCTTTAACATGTGATTAAATACGATTTCGAGGGTTTTAAACCTAGGATTTCTTGATTATGAAGGACTCCAGTCTGTTCGCTAGTACTTAGGTAAAGTTTTTATCTTGGTATTACTAATATAGAATGTGGAGGAATTAGAGAAGACTTACAGGGAGGAAAAGAATGCTAGGATAAGGCAGAGAATACTGGGGGTGAAGATGTACCTCGTGGACGGGTTCAGGGAGTACAGGGTGGCCGAGGTCCTCGGGGTTTCGTACTCAACGGTGAAGAAGTGGGTCGCGAAGTACAAGAGGGGAGGGGTCGGAGCGTTGAGGGATAGGCCAAGGTCGGGTAGGCCCAGGAAGTACTCCAGCGAGGAGGTGAAGAAGGTGCTGGAGACAAGTCCCAGGGAGCTGGGATACAACCTGGAGGGGTGGACCATGAGGGCGCTGAACGCTGAGCTGAGGAAGAGGGGGATAGTTTACAATAGGTATCACCTTTACAGGGTAGTGCACCAGCTGGGGTACGGTTTCGTGACGCCCAGGCCGGTGAACGCCAGGGCCGAGGTGGAGAAGCACCGCGATTTTAAAAAAAGTGAAGGAACTGATGGGACGCAGGATAGCGTTCTTCGATGAGACAAGGGTGGTGGTGGGCACCACGGTGAGGAGGTGCCTCGCCAGGAGGGGTTCCAGGCCCAGGATCAGGGTGAACCTGGGCTTCCAGCACTTCTACGTCTTCCTCGCCCTTGACGCCATTTCAAGGAAGGTGCTGTACGCCCTCTACAACTCTCCAGCAAGAACATGAAGAGCTTCGTTTACAGGATGGAGAGGAAGTGGGGCAGGGAGACCAAGTACCTCGTCCTTGACAACCACTCCTCCCACAAGACGGGGGCTATCCTGGACCTGTTCAGGAGAAGGGGAGTGAGACCCGTTTTCACCCCAAAGTACTCGCCAGAGCTAAACCCTGTGGAGAGGATCTTCAAGGACCTGAAGTTCCACCTTGCGAACAGGTTCTTCAACAACGTGGAGGAGGCAAGGGAGGAGGTGAGGAGGTTCTTCGAGGAACATCATGATCAGTTTAATCTTGATGTGGTCCAATATCTGGATTTAGATGAAATAGAGGTAGAAAACAATGGATAAAAACTTCCACAAAGTACTAGCGTGAAATTTTGTGACTCGTTCAGAAACCTGGCAGAAGGTTGAAGGGAGGTGAGGGTGTGGAGAGCGCGTGGATCAGTCGAGTGCGTCTTGTTGCGAGGTGGAGCACCTGTGAAAGGACCTCATGTCCAGTTTTTATCAAGCGATGTGTTCCAGTATATTAACCAAGTTTTCTGAACTGAATATCCCCTAAACGTCTCCAGCCCCGCGAGGAGGTCCCCATCAAGGGCCTAGTTGGGTTCAATGCATATCACCTAGTAGGTAGGGCCAACATTCACCAATCTGGATTAAGCTTAATTATATCCCATTCGCTATTCCCGTAATGGCTCTCAAGGAAGTTTCCAACGTTCTCAGGAAGACAACCCTTGTGGACATGATCGTGGTGCTGGGTATCTCCATCATCTCCATTGCCATTCGCGGACTTAGCGCCACCTATCCCCTTTCAATAAACGGCTTTGATTCCTGGTACCTCTTCTACAATGCAGTGCTGATTGCCCAGGCCCACGGGAACTGGTACGCCGTACCCCCTGACGTCCACGCCTGGTTCCCATCAGGTTACTTCATCGAGCTTGGTGATACCATAGGCCTCCCCTTCATTTCCGCGCTTCTCGCCCTCCCCTTCTACTCCTCCTTTGGGGTTAACTCAGTTTACACCGTTGTCCTCTTTCTGGATATGGCCCTGGCGGGGCTCGGGGTTGTGGCCACCTACCTCGCCGTGGACGGACTCACCAAGAGCAGGGTAGGCGCAATAGTGGGAGCCCTGGTCATTGCGGTATCCCCAGCCTTAACATACAAGAACCTGGTCGGAGGGCTCCCCAAGACCTCCTGGGGAGGGGTGTTTGTGCTCTTCTCCATTTACCTGTTGAACCTCGCCATAGAGAGGAAGAAACCGTGGTATGGTGCACTTGCGTCTATACCCCTGTTCCTAGCTGAGATATCATGGGGAGGTTACACCTACATTGACATCAGCCTTCTCGCTGCCGCTTTCCTGGTTATTCTTCTCAATAGAAATAACGACGTTACTGTCAAGTCGTTCACCCTGATGGGTGTGCTGACCGCGTTCCTGACGTCCTTTGCTCCCAACAACATTGGATTTTTGTCAGGGGCAGCTCACGGTTTATCCCTCCTTCTGGTCTCTCTCCTCCTATTCGTGGAGCTTTACCTTAGGAAGATCTTGCCCAAGGAGAGCTCGCTGACCAGGTCGCTGTTGCTGACGTCCTTCCTGGTCCTGATTTTCGTGCTGGCCATAGGCGGTCTCTCAGCTCTCAGGGCCACCCCAATTCCCTCCAGATATTACGCCATCGTGGACCCCTTCTACCAGTTCACAGTACCCATTGACAGGACGGTGGCGGAGTACATACCGCAGTCCTTGACAGCCATGCTTACTGACTTCGGAGTTGCCATATTCCTGTCCATCGTGGGCATGTATTACTTCCTGAGGGAGGGGAACCTTGCGGGTATATGGCTCCTCGTGCTGGGCGTGGCGAGCATTTACGGAACGTCAGAGCAGCCCTATCTCTTCAACTACACCGTGTACATGGTTGCGCCCCTGGCAGGTGCCGGTGTATATTTCGTGGTGAACAAGCTGAGGGAGGCCAGGGTGAGGGTTGCGCCCATCCTCCTGCTGGCTGTGGTGGGCATATCTCTTGTGGCCGACGCAGGTTCCGCTATCATGGCCAGCAACACACCCAACGCCATAATAACGTCCGCGTCTCCCTACCCGGTGCCCAACTACGCCTGGATTAACACGCTGGACTGGCTCAGGACACAGACCTCACCTCACGCCTTCGTTCTGAGCTGGTGGGACTACGGTTACTGGATTGAGATTGTGGGTAATAAGACCGTGATTGATGAGAACAACACCCTGAACGATACCCAGATCAAGTTGATGGCGGAGATCTTCCTGAACAACGAGACCTTCGCTGCCCAGGTTCTGGAGAGGGACTTCCACGTTTATCCTTACGGAAACCCCAACTACACCATACCCACGTATATTGTGGCATACGACGCGGTCACCATTTACAGGGGACAGGAGGCGTTCCTTGGTTACCCCACTAACCTGGGAGGACAATTCCTGGGTTACACCTCCAGTCTCGGTGATATAGGGAAGGCCATGGGAGCCATGACCGTGATCGCTGGCTATCCTGTGAATGATTACGTGAACATCACGCTTTTGAACCAGACTGAGACGCAGATCGCCAGCGAATTCTCATCAGATCCCACACTTGCTCAGGAACTTGTTGGGCTGGTGAGCAATTCCTTCCCGTTTGCGTGGACACATAGGGCGTATCAGTCGCTGATCGTGAACATGTTCGTAGAGGGATTGCAGAGCCAGGGATATCCCGTGATTGCCCCATTCAGTACACAAATTACAGCCTCAGGGGTTAGCCTAGGTACTCCCCTGCCCCAGGTTAGGATGGAGTATTTCCAACCAGTGCAGATATCCATGGATCCTCTCTACGGAAATGGTGAGTACCAGGTCTATATCATGGTGGTAGTGTATCAGTTCGTTCAACCTGGATCTGTAGTTCTTGAAAATTAACTTACTCTTTTCCTCACTAGAGGATTTCTTCACAACTTTTCCACCTGTCCATTAGCTCTAGATTCTGCAAATATCTTCTCAACGCGTGTATACCACTGTAGTCAATTGTTTTTTATATTATTCCGTATTAGGGGTCATTCAGTGAAATGTATGAATGCAATACGATATGTCTCTATCCTCCTCGTGGTTTTAATGGGGGGGTCGTTCATTTCAGGGATATTCCCATTAGCCCAGCCATACTCTACAGTATCTGGAGTAACTATAGCTGCTAACAGTTACTGGATCGGCCCTGATCAGGTTATCTTGGTATCAGTTTACAATCCAAATGTGCCACAGACAGGAACAGGTGCCAAGTATGTTCTTGGAAACTTATCAATAACTGGAACTATTAATGGAGTTGCTACTACTCTTAATTTGACATCGTTGGATGGATCAGTTTACTATGTCGAAAATGGACAGCACTTCTTCTGGTTCTTTATCGCCATACCAACTGGTACTACGTCATCAGGTCAAGCAGCCTACATTCCTAGTAATTATGTTACTCTTACAAATTCTTACCTAACCAAGTCAGGTAATCAGTGGTATTTCAAGTTGCCCAGTAATTTACCATTTAGTTTAGTGAACAGTACCAACACTATAGGTAAAAATGGTGAGGCTAAAGTGGCTAACCTTGCTGCTTTTAGTGGTTCAAAAACAATTCAGGTTAAGTATTCAACTGGTGCCAGTGTGACCCTCCAGAACTATTTGGTACAAATGAGTTCTTATACTCCAGGTCTTGTTTCAGTGCCAACGCAGGCACCTCTTAATTCCACTTGGGAGATGCTATTTAATAGCAGCGTGATGCAAGCAGATCCCCTGGTAGGGAATAATGGAGGATTTACTGTAACGCATACTGAGGTGTATGGTGTAGGATATGTACATAGTTCCTCAACAACAAACTATACCTTTGTTAATGTGACCTATCCTGCTATTTTGACCGGTAAATATGTTAATGTCACAGTGACAGATAATCCAATACCTAATGCTCTAGCTCTGTTCGGCTATGGAGGGGTATATAATGGGAACCTAACTGTGTGGGCTTCCTCTGTTGTTACTAATAGTAGCTTCGCCATTATTGCCAATGCTAACACTACATTACCATCAAATGCAACCTACAAAGACTATTACAACCTGACCGTAAGAGATCACTACTTTACCCCCAACACACCTATAGAAATAACAGTTGAGGATTATTTGAACGACTCAAATAATGTTATGTTAACTGGAACGATAAAAGAGACAACTCCTCAATCCTTCAGCGTTTCTACAACGTCTTCTGCAACGTTAGCGGTAAACGCCTTTGACAACATCTCGAACTTCAGTACTTCTAAGCAAATAATGGCAGGAATATCCTTAGTAGGTCAATCAGGGAAGTCATATTATAGCACATTTGTTATGTTAAACGAGTCTGCACCCGGTTCAGGTGTTTTCCAGGCAACGGTAAAGTTAACCATCAACAAGACCGTGAGCATACAAGAGTCGTCGTCATATACCATAACGATCTATCTTCCGCCCTACGACTTCAGCAATACAACTATTCTTGTGAATGCAACAAACGATGTGGGTGCATCATTCTACTATCTAGGCTCCACTATGCCGAGAGTCTTAACTACACCATCTAAGATAACTCCGGAGACGGCAGAGTTGGTGCCAGAGGGTACAGTCACACTAGGTAATGTAACTCCTGTAATACAATTTGCGTACAACGAGTTCTATTTAGCGCTAGGTACAGCTACCACATTAGTTGTTAGCGGTAATAATATCCTATACAGTAATGCCTTGGTCGCCACGGATAGTGTAACCGCAGTTCTTCCTAACGGCACACCTATTACAGGGAATCTTAACAGTCTAGGTATCACACGTTTATCATCCGCAAATGGTAACGGAACATTCCTAGTTATCATTCCCAGCACTCTCATACATAAATTCCTTAAGTTGAATTTCATACCCTCAAACACCGAGCTGACGTTCAAGATATATGATGAATTTACGGCACAGACCCTGAGCGTGACCTACAAGTTCACAACAGTTGCGCCAGTTATAGCGGTGGAGACTCCCACCTCAACCTCATTCTCCTCTGCAGAAACTGCATATCTTCCACCACTTCCCTACAACGTAATTCCGGAGAAGCACTATATCTCAGTTCACGTCACCGATACTCTGTATGCTCAAAGCGTTCCATCTTCTTCTCTTGAAGCTAACCTAACAATAATAGTGGAGAAGCCCAACGGATATTCAGTAGGATACACTACCACGTTTGTCTCTGAGACTGCAGCAAATAGTGGTCTCTTCACTACTCAGCTGTACTATACAGTAGTTAGTAACAAATATGGTTATTGGTTTGAAATTAATGGCCAAAATATCACCAACTTAAAGAATGTTGTGAATGGAGGCATAATTGTATTTAAGTACGTGTCTCCGTCTTCACAATCTACTGTAAATGCTACAGTCATACTTAAACCTTCACCCTTCACATTGACTGTCAGTCAATCAACTGCCAACCCAGGTCAATACGTTAATGTTTCCGTAAGCAGTCCTGGACTAGTGGAAGCAAATAATATGAAGTTTACTGGGTCCCTAACAATTTACGCACAATTTGCATCCTGGGCTGGACCTGGTAGTCAACCCAACATTAATGTGTCTCCAGTAACCCTTAAGGAAGTATCACCTGGATCTCCAGTATTCGGAGGAACCATAGTGTTAGGTAATTCTAGCGTAGTCTCGTCTGGCAACCTTACCTCCATAATTACCTCTCCTGGCGAAACAGTTGCTCCTGGATCCGTTGTCCTTGTAAATGCTAACGCCACCATAGGCCCAACCAGTACCTCCAGTCCCACTCCATACTACCAGCAGCAGTCCATATCCATAAATGTTGAAAGCGTAAATGTGAGCATACTGAACCCATCCCCAGCGTCTCCCTTCGCTACTCTGGAGATTGAGCTTCAGTCTCCACTGTTTAACCTGCTGACTCATCCAGCTGCAGGGAACTATACAACCGCGGGAGCTAGTCATAAAATATTAGAGGGCATAATCTCGACAATCACAACTCAGCAATCCCAACAGCTAGTTACCTCGACTCAGCTCGTAACATCTTCGAACACGTCCTTCTACTACAATAATACCATATGGGTCATAAAGACACCCATGACCTTATGGAATGGTACACCAGGAAGTTATGGAATACCCATAGCGGTTAATCTGACTGATCTACTTACGGTCACTCATAACGTATACGCAATCCATGTAGTTGAAGTGCCCAATGTAAGAACTGGTACAGTTTCTCTAGTATCCGCCTATGCTGTTCCAAGCGTATCCAGTCAAGTAGCTCAGTTGCAAATTAATGGTCTGGTACCTCCTGTCATCTCGGTGTTCTTCAACGGCAATAACATAACTCAGTCACCAAGCGGCGCCGTTCCATTCCCCAACACAACTGCAGGTGAACTGGTCAACATTACCGTATATGCACCGGATGCTGTGAATAACCCCCACATTCCTGGCGCAGGAACAACATTTAATGTTACTATCATAAACACCGCAAATGGTGAAACTACCACACTAACGTTAACCCAGATGACCAAGATAGTGAGTGGTGTGGCAATTTCAACTCCGTACTACACAGGATTGTTGAAGGTTGTTGAACCCACTGTATACAGACCAGGAACTCCGGGCGAAATATCGGCTTCTTCGGGAGTAGTTAACAAGGTCTTAGTTAACATGAATTTGGTTGAGGGAAGCTACTACAATACCCAAGGACTATTGCAACAGTTGAGGATGAAGGCCAGCTCCTACTTCTATGTAGGAGTCATAAAGTTGAGTGTGTTAGTATCTCACTTCACGATACTGAGTAATGGTACTCCCGTGACCAGCATGCAAGTAGGGAAGTCCTATAGCCTGTTGTTCAACGTGACTAACAACGGTAATGTGAATGAGACCATATACGGTACTGTGGAAGTTCTACTTAACAATACTCCGGTACAACCCGAGACCATTGCACAGATTAGTCTTGCACCAGGACAGAGCACTCAGCTGGGTATACTGTTCACACCCACAATGCCGGGTAACTACACTATAACCTTCATACCGTTCCAGAATAACCTGTTAAGCATACCCTACAACCCAGGACTGACCGAGGTTGTCACGGCAAGTTAATTTTTTCCTTGTTTATAGTAAAGGGTGATTAATCATGAAGTATAATCTTCTTCCCTTGATTCTTTTATCCTTTCTGGTAGTTCCATTATTATCTATGGGATCAGCGCCTGCAATAACAGTAACTACTCAGCCAGTATATCATCCTGGACAGACAGTATTTATCTCTGGTGTGACTTCTCCTAACACTCAGGTGGGTGTCACCATATATAATCCTCAGGGAAAGGCAGTTTACTCTAACGTAACGACCAGCGGATCTAACGGTGATTATTCACTGAAGGCCTTCACGTTCCCCACACAGCAGAGCTCAACATTTCCGTTTGGAACCTACACTGTCCAGGTTGGAACGTCTACGGGATTCACCAACTCCACAACTTTCCAGTTCCTACCCTTGACTGCTACTGTTAACGTGTTAGTGGTTAACCCACAGGGTGTTCCAGTTCAGGGCGTCACAGTTACTGCGGATAGTGTAACTGCCACAACTAACGCCTCAGGACAGGCGGTCTTGAACTTGCCTACAGGAACCTATACCTTAAAGGTAGTTCCTCCATCTCCTTACTCCGCTACCAGTGAGAACATTACTGTGACAGCACCCAACACCTACTCATTCAAGATAACAGTGCAGGTTCAGGAGCTAGCCTTGCAGGTTGTTAGCGCCACTTCGCCTAACGTGAACCTCAAGGATCTCACAAGCGGAACCGGCATAACCATGACTGGAGGTACCACACTAACCTTAATGAGTACGGTGACATTCGCGGGCCAGCCCGTCAGCACTGCCACTGTAACTGCCATGTACAATGGCACGATGTACAATGCAACCTACATGAACGGTTACTACGTGATTACCATCTCGGTTCCCAATGTTCAGTATGAGACTGATCTAGTTATTCAGGCCACCTACTCCGGAATGCAGTCTAACACTATCACTCTACCTTTGACAGTGAACGTTAACGAGCAAGCTCTAATTGCAAGTCTCAACTCCACCATTCAGACCCTAGAGTCTCAATTAAGCTCCCTAAGCAATACCGTGTCCAGCCTAAGTAGTTCAGTGTCAAGTCTAAGCGGCACAGTCTCAAGCTTAAGTCACACCGTATCTACGTTAAATGGAACGGTGGCAAGTCTTCAGGGTTCCGTCTCCACTCTATCCAGCGAATACAATACGCTCAACAGCAGAGTTAATGCACTTTCGGGTCTATCTGGAACTGTAGATATTGCACTGGCTGTGAGCATTATAGCAATTATTATCTCGATTGTGGTTCTAATACTTGTCTTTAGAAAGATAAGCTAACCTTTTTTTAAACCACTTTTCCTCTATATGATGTTTAGGTTCAATTTTGTTTATGTTTGTTGATGTTAAGCCCTTTTTGGATTATATGATAAATATATTTATTGAGATCTAATAGCTAATCAAGATTTTTATCTTGAAAAAGTTCTTATTGATTAATCTTTATTCATTATTTGGTTGTAGGAGTTGTAGGCGATGTTAAGACACATGATCTCTTGAATGTAATCACAGATAGAAGATGTGATAATGTTTTATAACTTAATGTATGTTAAATATTGTGAAATCTCTAATCGATCCTGCTATGATTAAGTTTTCCTAACGCTTATTCACTCAATAGGGTTTACCAGATTTAGTTTAATATTTTGTTGTATAGATCTCATTCCATGAAACTTGGTGTTATTACATTTTCCCTTACTAACATAAGTGAAGGAGGAGCTGAGCGTCATATTAGGGAATTCATAAAAAGAGCTAGGAGCGAATTTGAAATTTATCTCTTTCCTACACTAAACACGTATCTTCAAATACATAATGATGAAGATCGAAGCCGTTTGATAAACAAAGTTAAAGAGTTAGAAAAGGAGGGCATCATGTTAACCTCACAATTTCAATACCTTGTCGATAGAACTATTACTAGTAGAGAATATCTTTGGAATTTCCTTGATTTTAGGTTGTTAAAGGAAATAAGCAAACTCTACAGCGCCGAGCTGATGATGATGGATTATCTCTTTGCGCCGAACTTCGTGTCACCCGATGTAGCTGTTATGGCAAAGTTGACTGGTAAAAAATATGGAATTCTAATCAATGGATATATTGCTCCTCTCCATATGGGTACCCTTTCATACTCAAGATATAAGTCCAGAATAGGCCAGGAGGGTTTTGTTAGATCTCTCCCAAAAAACATTCTTATTTCTAATTACTGGGAGAAGGCTATAAAAATAATGAGAGCCAATCCACCAGACTTTGTAGCGGGAGTAAACAAAGTAGCAATAGAGGGAGTAGTAGGTAGTTTACCCACAAATCATATAATATTAGATCCAGGATTTGCAATCGAGCAGACGGTAACAAAGTATCGGAGAGAGAAGAAGGACGATTACGCACTATTCGTCTCGGCTAGGTTGGAGCCAAGCAAAGGAATATTTGATCTTGTAAAGATAATGAGGAGACTGAGAGACAATAGGATCAATCTAAAGATTATGGGTAGGTTCAAATCTGATTTTAACAAGTTTAATAATCTTGCCAAAAAATATGGGGTTCTAGATAAAATAGAATATTTAGGATTCCTTGAGGGAGAGGAGAAATACAAGATTATTAGCTCAGCCAAAGTTATGGTTTATCCATCTCATGACGATACTAATGCGCTGGTGATATTGGAATCTCTAGCCGTAAATACCCCAGTAATAGCATATGCCATACCCGGTATAAGATACGCCTATGACGGTGTTCCAGGAGTTACCTTGGTTAGGGAATTTGACTACGAAGCTATGGCTAATGAGTTACGCAGAGCAATGAGTGCTAAGGGTCTGGTGGGCAATAGCAAGCTAGAAAAATTCATTTTACATCATAGTTCATGGGAAAGAGTTACAGAGCAGGAAATCAACCTTATACTCAGACATTGTTGTGGTCATTAATTTCGATTCTATCGGGAAAATGTAATGCATAGGGCCGTCTAAAATGAAGCTTAAGTCTGAGTACATTTAATGCTTGAACCGAAAAATAACTTTACATCTCTAGCCGAATTATACAAGAAATCCTTTTACCATAACATCGCTGATAATATCACCAAATATCTATAGAGAACCGATGAATCCATAACATGGGCGATTCAGGTTTCCATTGCGAATTGTAATTAGTTAATCTACGTGGGATGATCAAAATCAATCTATCATTTTTCAGTAATACTTTAAGGGGGCCGAACACGATGTCATACCATGAGCAAACTAACTATCGAACCCGCGTACCAACTCCAGGAGGAGTTGGTACACATCGTTAGTACTTTGTGGAAGTTTTTATCCATTGTTTTCTACCTCTATTTCATCTAAATCCAGATATTGGACCACATCAAGATTAAACTGATCGTGATGTTCCTCGAAGAACCTCCTCACCTCCTCCCTTGCCTCTTCCACGTTGTTGAAGAACCTGTTCGCAAGGTGGAACTTCAGGTCCTTGAAGATCCTCTCCACAGGGTTTAGCTCTGGCGAGTACTTTGGGGTGAAAACGGGTCTCACTCCCCTTCTCCTGAACAGGTCCAGGATAGCCCCCGTCTTGTGGGAGGAGTGGTTGTCAAGGACGAGGTACTTGGTCTCCCTGCCCCACTTCCTCTCCATCCTGTAAACGAAGCTCTTCATGTTCTTGCTGGAGAGGGAGTTGTAGAGGGCGTACAGCACCTTCCTTGAAATGGCGTCAAGGGCGAGGAAGACGTAGAAGTGCTGGAAGCCCAGGTTCACCCTGATCCTGGGCCTGGAACCCCTCCTGGCGAGGCACCTCCTCACCGTGGTGCCCACCACCACCCTTGTCTCATCGAAGAACGCTATCCTGCGTCCCATCAGTTCCTTCACTTTTTTTAAAATCGCGGTGCTTCTCCACCTCGGCCCTGGCGTTCACCGGCCTGGGCGTCACGAAACCGTACCCCAGCTGGTGCACTACCCTGTAAAGGTGATACCTATTGTAAACTATCCCCCTCTTCCTCAGCTCAGCGTTCAGCGCCCTCATGGTCCACCCCTCCAGGTTGTATCCCAGCTCCCTGGGACTTGTCTCCAGCACCTTCTTCACCTCCTCGCTGGAGTACTTCCTGGGCCTACCCGACCTTGGCCTATCCCTCAACGCTCCGACCCCTCCCCTCTTGTACTTCGCGACCCACTTCTTCACCGTTGAGTACGAAACCCCGAGGACCTCGGCCACCCTGTACTCCCTGAACCCGTCCACGAGGTACATCTTCACCCCCAGTATTCTCTGCCTTATCCTAGCATTCTTTTCCTCCCTGTAAGCCTTCTCTAATTCCTCCACATTCTATATTAGTAATACCAAGATAAAAACTTTACCTAAGTACTAGTGTTCGACCCCGTATTTCCTAAGCACTGGCTCATAAATAAACCTGTTGAGGAGGTGGAGGAGCTAGCGATGAGGGAGGTGGAGGAGGTAAGCCCGAGGTACGCGAGGGGGAAGAGGCTGAAGAGGAGGGGATACGCGAGGTACAGGTTCCTAACTGGTTTCTCGGTGGTGATGGAGGGCAGGAGGATTGAGTACAGGCTCAGGTGGATGAGCGTGAGGTTGCCCGTGATGTACGACGGGAAGGGGAGGGTGAGGACGGGGGTTGAGAGGGAGTTGCTGAGGGAGGAGGAAGATGTGCTCAGGAAGCTGCTCACGTTCTACTCAGTGCTGGGAGGGAAGATGAACGCGAGGCTCTGGACCCCTGAGCTTGAGGTTGAGGGAGACTTCCAGTACGTGATAGCTGACGGGAAGTGGGTCAAGCTCAGGGGAGGGAAGGGAGTCCTCCTGGTGACAGGCGTCACGCGCGAGGGTAGGAAGGCTGTGCTGGACTTCCTCCTGGCTAAGGAGGAGGACGCGAGGAGTTACTGGAGGCTTTTTGCAAGGGTGTGGAGGAAGTTCAACTTCAAGCTCGTGGTTGCGGACATGGTCAGGTCCGTGGACTCCGCGCTTGAGCTCTCGGGAATAGACGCGAAGAGGCAGCTCTGCCTCAACCACGTCAAGAGGCGCTTAGACCGCGACGAAAGGAAGGAGGTCGACCTCCTCGTGTCTGGCCTGCTCGCCGAGTTACCTGACAGGATCAAGGAACTGGTGGAACGCGGTCTCCTCTCCTTCACCTCCCTTCCTCAAGAACTTCAGCGCCTCCTCTCCACCAACAACCTGGTGGAGTCCTTCAACTCCCTGGTGGAGAGGAGGAGGTTCGGCAAGTGCCACACGCCCCACAGGCTAACCCAGATCGTCTGGGCCATCGCCGATAACTACAACATTTTGGATAATTTTTTACAAGAATTGAATAATATTCATATACTTTTCGTTTTCTTTACGATCTAGACGTTTCCACTCAATTAATCCTACATTGAATAATGAGAAATGAAGGAACTAGAATTCAATTCGCAATGAAGACCTGAATGGCCCCATAACATTATCTAAGGTATCATATTTCATTAACAGCTAGGCAGATTAAACCTTAGGAGGAATTATTATTCAGTTATTTTATGCCTCCAGTAAAGATAAATATCCCTTTTTATGACGTTCGAAACTTTTCTTGATAAACTGTTCACGTATTGGCCAAGGCATCTTAGAAATAAAGGGATAGAATTTATTATACCAATGTTTTAAGGGGTAGTCTTGAAATCCAATTACCCATCTGATCATATCCATTAGTCCAAGCTTGCATCTTTCATCGATTTTATCTTTGTTAAATATATTATAGTATATCTTATGGAAAATAGATGCTCCCATAATAAAATTTGCCAAATCAGTATCCTTTAACATCTGATTATAATTAAGATAATCTACACAAAAGTGAAATGAGTACATTCTTTTATGTTGAATGAAATTTTCCAGATTAGCTATATTTTTACTGAGAGATGTCAGGGACATTCTAAAGTCTCCTAAGTTTTTTTCACTATAATACATATTATATTTAGATTTATAGGATGCAAATATATAGAATGAGTCTGGAGAGAAGTTTACCTGACGTAGGAAGTTCACATTATCGAGCAATATATCTCTCAGGATACTAACCGTTGAAGACGTGTATCTGGCTTTTGATCCTTGCTGCCATGCCTTGAAAAACTTTTCTTTCCTATCAGGAAGGCCCTTATTAATATACACACTTTTGTATCCAATATTGGATAAGGGATTATGATCTCCTTTTTCATTTATAATATGTAATGGATGAGACATAAATCCAAGGCTTTTATCTTGAGAAAAAGTTTCCAGGACTATTTCCAGTTTGTCTGCGTGGAAAAGATCATCATCCTCAAGTAGGGAAATAATATTACCCTTTGCCTTCATAACTCCATCGACTATTTTTGGGCCAATTGGTTTCTCCCAGTTCTCGATGAAAGTTATTCTTTCTTTATTCAAGAATTCTAGTATTTCCTTATTTTGTAACTTTCCAACCACTATAATTTCATATTTGTCATTATCAATCGTTTGGTTCAATACGCTGTTTAACGCATCCTTTAAGAATTTATCCCTCTCATATACAGTAATGATGACAGAAATAACAGGTAAGTTATTCACAAACAGGATTTTAATCTAAAGTTATTAAGCCTGGCGTTGGGTGAGATATCTTAAATAGTGCACGCGATTATTATAGTTAGGGTTTTCTTGAAATCGACGTGAAACTCTTCCCAGTTAAAAATCTTTTGGGATGCTAATACAAATTTTGAATAATGAACTTGGAGAGACGGCTGAGGAGGTTGAAGGAGGCGTCAATGTACGAGAGGGATCTGTGGTACGCGATGTTCAAGGAACTGAAGATCAGGGCTGACGTGTTAAGGAAGCTCTTAGTTGCCATGCTGTAGCAGGTGAGCCTGAAGGGCAGGTTGGAGCTCACGGGGCTCACGAGAGACTGTCCGGAGTACATAAAATTCGGCTTATTTGACAATAGTACATAATATTAATCAGTCATATCAATATATTAATCAGTCATATCAATCTCACACCTTAGAAAAGGATTAAATAATTTTATACAATTTATATCTAAGAGTAAATCTTAATACGTCATTAACACTTCACCCTGACCCTTCGCGTCCTGGGACGTCAGGGGAACTGCACTGCCCGCAGGTGAGGAGGAGTCCTCCTCTGGATGGAGAGGAAGTGGACCATGTTGTACGTGATGGCTATCACGTAGACGAAGGCCTCGTTCCTGGCCTTGCTCTCGCGTAGGGTCTCCGGTGTGCCTCTAAGTATCGAGAGACTGTCCGGACTGAGAAAAATTCAACGAGAAGCCATTGAGTTTCTAGGTTTTTCGCGGAATTAGAGCAAAGCTTTAGTTTAAGGTGCCAGGAATAACGTAAAGTCACTGGGGCCTTCCATGGAATTAAGGTGACTACTTAATTCAACTTATTTATCTATACTTTTCTATCGAAATAAGCCGAATTTTGTGCGTTCCGGATACTCTCTCGAAGCGCTCCACGTAGGGACAAAGATATTTCCGGAGACCGCGGGGGTGTAGGAAAATACCGTGTTCCTTGAAACTCCCTGTTCACATGCTTAAGCCCCTTCTTGGACAGCCTCTTACGTCTGGGAAGTTGGCGAACTCAACCTCAAGATGGACGTATATCTTCTACCGGGAACGGACATCACCACGTAGTGGTTGGATAACTTGGGTGTTCATGGTATGATATCCGTTCTCCCCACTCAAATATTACTCCATAATTCTACAAAAATTCTATCATCTCCAGATAATTTCTCATTGAATTTTTCTCAATCCGGACACTCTCCGAGGGTATTTTTTCTCTACCGACTGTCCATATCCCCTGAGGAGATAATCACGACATGGGAGAACAGATGGGACACGGAGGTCATGATAAGGGAGGTTAAGGCTCTGGGACTGGAGAACGGATCGTTCAAGACGTGGAGGAGGAACATAGGGTACGTCAAGCTGATTTAGATCACGCTGAACTTCCTCCTGAGTTTGAGGTGTAGCCTAGGCGTGAGCCTT